>NZ_JAANZA010000001.1 GCF_012274275.1 Cryobacterium sp. BB307
CCCGACTCGATGAGAGTGCGGAGCGGATGCGCGCGAGCAGTGGCGCCGGTCGGTCGAGATGGTCCTTCACAACGCGGATGATGCGCCACCTCGCATCGTAGAACCGCTCCCGCCGCTCGATGTCGGAACGGAACGTCAATTGATCGATGCGATGGATGTCGCCCTCGTACTCCAACGCGACCCGATGCTCCGGATATGCCAGGTCTGGTGTCCCCACCCAGTTGCCTCCGTCATCGAAGACCGTATGGCCGACGAGCGGCTCTGGCAGCCCCGCTTGCACGATCAGCATCCTCAGCCGGGACTCCATCGGCGAGTCCGTTCCGGGGCGCACCACGAGTGCGGCAGCACGCAGGCGCCGGACGCCCGGGCGGCGCCGTGCGTTAACTGCCGCTTCCGTGAGTTCGGCGGTGGTGGACAGGGGTCTCTTGCGTCGCACCAATGCATCGCCTGCCACCACCAGGTCATGCACACCGAGCAGCGACGCAAGTTGGATCCACGTCTCCACCGGAGGCGTCACCCTGACGCCGTGCACGAGCTCGAAGCCGACGTCACGAGCTATTCGATGCCCGAATATCCCTTCAACTTGAGGCGGATGCGCCGGCTCATAGACGGCCACGTCCAACCCGGGTCGTACCTCAAGCCACCACGGAAGTGAGATCCCCCACAGCCGCGCCGCTGTTGCATGGCTGAACACCTCGTCGTCGCCTGCACGGGTCGCGTAGGCGACAGCCTGGTGCACGAGGTCTGCGAGTTGGGTCTCGCTATCCGGGTCGCCGGGCACGGGCAGGCTCGACGCCGCCGTCCTGACACCCCGGTACGGTGCGCGCAAGTCTTTGGCGCGAAGTCGCTTCTCGGGCACGCCCCGATTCCGTGCGGAGCGGGTTGTGAACGTGGTGCCCTCGAACTCGGGTGGCAATGGGTTCGCGTTCCTCATCCAGCCGATGATGCGGCATCCGGAACCACAGTCCGCCGATCTGTTCACATCCACCCATTGAGTCGGGAGTAGTTGCCCAATTGACTCGTGCTATTTGGGCAACTACTCCCGACTCAAGGGAGAGCTCAGGGCTCGGGGGTTACGCGGGCACCGTGCACCGGCCCGGTCGCCCGCACCACGCGCTTCCCGGATGCCGACAGCGCCACCTGCAGCGCAAGCGCGGCGTCGTTGTCGACCGCCAGGAACGCCACCGTCGGCCCGGATCCGGACACGATGCCGGCGAGCGCCCCGTTCTCCTCACCCAGCTCGAGCACCTCGGCCAGCCGGGGCTCCAGATGCAGCGCCGCCGCCTGCAGGTCGTTGTGCATGCACGCCGCAAGCATGTGCGGGTCACCCGCCCGCAGCGCCTGCAGCACCGTCGTCTCCACGTGCGGCAGGTCCAGCACCGGCGACAGCTCGCCGGCGTGACGCTCCCGGTGCCTGTCGAGCTCGCGGTAGACCTCCGGGGTGCTCATGCCGAAGTCGGCGAGCGCGAGCACCCACTGGTAGTGCCCCTGCGCGAGCGCCGGGCTCAGCTGGTCACCCCGGCCGGTGCCGACCGCGGTCCCGCCGAGCAGCGCGAACGGCACGTCGGCTCCGAGCTCTGCGGCCAGCCCGAGCAGGTCGTCGCGGGAGAGCCCGGTCCCCCACAGCGCATCGCACGCGAGCAGCGTCGCAGCGGCATCCGCCGACCCGCCGCCCATGCCACCGGCGACCGGGACGTTCTTGTCGATCTCCAGCCGCACGCCCTCGCGCCACCCGGTCCGCCGCGCCAGCAGCGTCGCCGCGCGGATCGCAAGGTTCGAGCCGTCCGTGCTCAGCCCGGCCAGGTCGACGCTGCCGGTGAAGCTGACCGAGAAGTCCGGCGCGGGGCTGGCCCGCACCTCCTCGTACAGCGAGACCGCCTGGTAGGCGGTCGCAACCTCGTGATACCCGTCCTCCTGGAGGGTGCCGACGCCGAGGTAGACGTTCAGCTTTCCCGGCGCTCTGGCGTGCACCACCCGTTCGGGGGCCTCGGTCGTCATGGCTATAAACCTAGTAGACCGAAGCGGTCACTTCAGTGCACGATCGAGCGCCGCAGCGAGATCCGCCTTCGCCGCAGCCAGGCCATCGTCGTCGGCGATCCGCGATCGGGTGAGCGTCACCCGGGTCGCGCCACCCTTCACCGGTGAGATCGTCATCAGCACGCTCTCGTCACCGTCCCTCCACCGTGCGGTCGGATGCTTCGCGCCGGGGCTCCGTGACATCGTCTCCCCGTAGCTGTCAGCGAGCCTCTCGACGACCGCGTCGTACTCGGCGCCACCGAGTGTGCGGCTCACCGAGACCGCGAACGTGCCGTCGGCCTGCTGGCCGGGCCGCCGCATCCCGCGCGCCTGCTCGAAGCCGACCGTGATGCCTTGCGCCCACCAGCCGTCGACCCCGTGTTCGTCGACCAGCCAGCGCGCGATCTGCGGATGCTTCCACCCGGTCGCACCGGCACCGTCGAGCAGCTGATGCCACTGGTCCATCGTGCGTCCGGTTGACGCGATGACCTTCTCTTCGCTGTAGTTCTGACCCTCGACCGCTGACATGCGAAAACGCTACCGCGCCCGGGCGATGGCCAGGAAGTCGTGCACCGACAGCTCCTCGCCGCGGGCGGTGGGTGCGATCCCTGCACGCTCGAGCACAGCGGATGCCGCGGCGCTGCCACCGAGTTCGGCCGCCAGCGCCTGCCGCAGCATCTTCCGGCGCTGCTGGAACGCGCCGTCGATGAGCGCAAAGGTCGACTTCCGTTCCGCTTTTGTTCCCGGCGGCGTGCCGCGCTCGAACGACACGAGGATGGAGTCGACGTTCGGCACGGGCCAGAACACTTGCCTGCTGATCTGCCCGGCCGCGCGCCACTGCCCGTACCAGGCAGCCTTGGCGCTCGGCCCGCCGTACACCTTCGAGCCCGGCCCGGCCGCGATCCGCTGCCCGACCTCGGCCTGCACCATCACGAGTCCGCTCGTCAGGTTCGGGAAGGTCTCGATCAGGTGCAGCAGCACCGGCACCGACACGTTGTACGGCAGGTTCGCGACCAGCGTGGTCGGCTCCCCCGGCAGCTCGGTGACGGTCAGCGCGTCGGCGGTCAGCACGGTCAGCGACGCATCCGGAGCCATCAGCTGCACCGTCTTCGGCAGCTGGTCGGCGAGCCGATCGTCGATCTCGACCGCGGTGACGGATGCGCCGGCCGCCAGCAGCCCGAGGGTCAGGGAGCCGAGCCCTGGGCCGACCTCCAGTACAGAGTCACCGGCGCGCACCCCGGCGGTGTCGACGATGCGTCGCACCGTGTTGCCGTCGAGAAGGAAGTTCTGGCCGAGCTTCTTGGTCGGCCGCAGGTCGAGCGTCTCGGCGAGGTCGCGGATCTCGGCCGGCCCGAGCAGCCGGGTCATCCGTGCCCGTGCTCGAGGGTCACCGGTTCCGCCTCCCAGCTGCCGTAGGCGAGCTCGGTGTTGGAGCTGATCTGCGCGGCCAGCAGCGCGACATCCGTGCCCAGCTCGTCGGCCATGAACCGCAGCGTGTGCGGGATCAGGTACGGCGAATTGGGCCGCCCGCGGAACGGCATCGGGGTCAGGAACGGCGCATCCGTCTCGATCAGGATGCGATCGCGCGGGATGGCGGCGAGCGCTTCACGCAGGTTGGCCGCGTTCTTGAAGGTGATGTTGCCGGCGAACGACAGGTACCAGCCGCGTTCGGCGCAATACCTGGCCATCTCGGCATCACCGCTGAAGCAGTGGAAGACGGTGCGCTCCGGCGCGCCGACCCGCTCAAGCGTTGCGAGCACCTCGGCGTGCGCGTCACGGTCGTGGATCTGCATCGCGAGGTCGTGCTTCTTGGCGATCTCGATGTGCGCCTCGAACGACTTGTACTGGGCGTCCCGGCCGCTCTCGTCGGTGCGGAAGAAGTCCAGCCCGGTCTCCCCCACCGCGGCCACCCGGGGCCTTGACGCCAGCTCGTCGATCTCGGCGATCGCGTCATCGAGGGTGCCGGCGCGCTCGTACACGGGCGCTTCGTTCGGGTGGATGGCGACCGCCGCGAGCAGCCGAGGCTCGCGCTGCGCCGCCTCGACCGACCAGCGGCTGGTCTCCAGGTCGCCGCCGACCTGCACGACGCCCCGGATGCCGACCGCGCTCGCCCGATCCAGCTGCTCCCTGTAGTCCAGAGGCTCGTCGCCGTCCATGATCTCCAGGTGCGCGTGGTTGTCGTACACCCCGACGACCAGCGGTGTCGGCAGCGGCGGGTAGCTGAGGTCGCGGCTCGCGCCATTTTCGGCGCGGTGCTCGCGCTTGCGAACGTAGTTGGACTCGGTCATCGGCGCTCGTCCGCGGCCGCGACATCCTGCTCGACCCGCGGGAACAGCGCCTCCAGCGCGCGGACGGCTGTACCCGGCTGCAGCACACCCCAGGTCCCTGCCTCCCGGATGGGCTGCTCGGTCAGCGGGCCCAGTCCGTCAGCGCCGATCGCGTCCCACAGCTTCGCGGTCGCCTTCGGCATCACCGGGGATAGCAGCACCGCGAGCGCACGCAACCCCTCCGACACCGTGTAGATGACGGTCGCCAGCCGCTCCCGGGTGTCAGGCGACTTGGCCAGCACCCACGGCTCCCGCACCGTGATGTAGCCGTTCAGCTCGTCCACGATGGTCCAGATCGCCTCGATCGCCTCGTTGATCAGCAGTCGCTCGATCGCCGCGTCGGCGTCCTCGGCGGCCTTGGCGACCGTGCGCTGGATGGCGAGATCGGCGTCGAGGTAGCCGGAGGGCGCGGGGATGAGCCCGTCGAAGTACTTGTTCACCATCGCGATCACGCGCGAGGCGAGGTTGCCGAAACCGTTGGCGAGCTCGGCGTTGTACCGCGCGGACAGGTCCTCCCAGCTGAAGGAGCCGTCCTGCCCGAAGTGGATGGCGCTCATGAAGTAGAACCGGAACGCATCCGTGCCGAACGTGTCGGTGATGTCGCTCGGCGCGATACCGGTGAGCTTCGACTTGGACATCTTCTCGCCGCCGACCAGCAGCCATCCGTGACCGAAGACCCGCTTGGGCACCTCCAGGCCGGCCGCCATGAGCGTCGCGGGCCAGACCACAGCGTGGAAACGGGCGATGTCCTTGCCGACGATGTGGGTTCCCGGCCAGCGTCGCGCGAAGTTCACGTCGTCGGTGCCGTAGCCGATCGCGGTGATGTAGTTCATCAGCGCCTCGAACCAGACGTAGACGACATGGGACTCGTCCCACGGGATCTTGATGCCCCAGTCGAAACTCGAGCGGGAGATCGACAAGTCGGCGAGACCCTGCTTTACGAAATGCATGATCTCGTTGCGGACGCTCTCCGGCTGGATGAAGTCCGGCTGGCTCTCGTACAGCTCGATCAGACGGTCCTGGAACTCGCTCATCCGGAAGAAGTAGTTGCGTTCCTTGAGCACCTCGACCGGGCGGCCGTGGATGGCGCACACCAGGTCGCCGTCGACCTCGAGCAGCTCATCCTTCTGCTTGTACTCCTCGCAGCCGACGCAGTAGTAGCCCTCGTACTCGCCCGAGTAGATGAAGCCGTCGTCGTACAGCTTCTGCAGGAAGACCTGCACCGCACTCTCGTGCCGCTCATCGGTGGTGCGGATGAAGTCGTCGTTGGCGATGTCGATGGTGTCCAGCAGCGGCAGCCACGCCTCCGCCACCAGCCTGTCCGCCCAGGACTTGGGGTCGGTGTCGTTGGCGACCGCGGTGCGCAGGATCTTCTGGCCGTGCTCGTCGGTGCCGGTGAGCAGCCAGGTGTCGTCGCCCGCCTGGCGGTGCCAGCGCGCGAGCACGTCCGCCGCCACCTCCGTGTAGGCGTGACCGATGTGCGGCACATCGTTCACGTAGAAGATGGGCGTCGTGATGTAGAACGAGCGGTCGGCGGCCATGCTCTACATCCTAAAGGTGGCCCCGGTTGCGTTACCGGGCGCGAGCGGCGAGCGCACCCTCGTACAGGTCGCGCCGGCTGAGCCCGCTCGCCTCGGACACCTCGGCGGCGGCCTCCTTCAGCCGGGACCCGTCCGCGACGAGCGCGAGCACCTGAGTGATGCCGTCCTCGAGGGACGCGGATGCCGGCGCGGCACCCTCGACGACGATGACCACTTCGCCGCGGGTGCCGGCGGCGAACCGCTCTGCAAGTTCAGCCGCGGTTCCCCGCGCCACCTCCTCATGCAGCTTGGTCAGTTCGCGGGCGACCACCAGCCGGCGGTCGGCGCCGAATGCGTCGGCGGCATCCGTCAGCGTCGCCGCCAGCCGGTTAGGGGACTCGAAGAAGACGAGCGTGCGTTCCTCCCTGGCGAGGCGCCTCAGGTGCTCGAGCCGACCCTTGCGCGGGACAAACCCCTCGAACGCGAACCGGTCGGTCGGCAGCCCCGACACGGCGAGCGCGGTGAGCACCGCACTCGGGCCCGGCAACGCGGTGACGGTCACCTCGGCCTTCGCCGCCGCAGCAACCAGCGGGAAACCGGGGTCGCTGATCGCCGGCATCCCGGCATCCGTGAGCACCAGTACGTCAGTGTCGCGGGCCAGTTCGACCAGTTCGCCGGCGATCTGCGCCTCGTTGTGCTCGTGCAGCGCAATAAGCCGCGGCCGGTTGTCGATGCCGAGCGCACGCATCAGGTGGATGGCAGTGCGGGTGTCCTCGGCCGCGATGACCTCGACGTTCTCGAGCGCCTCGATGAGCCGCCGGCTGGCGTCCCCCAAGTTGCCGATCGGCGTCGCGGCGAGGATGATCACGCCCCCATCCTTCCACCGCCGCGCGAGGTGCGTCAGTAGCATGACCAAGGTGACGAGCAGAGGCGACGACGAGTTCGACGAGGTCGTGTCCGGCCCGGTCGCGCTCGCGGACGGCGAGCGCGCGGTCATCGAACCGGTCGTCGTCGAGTCCACCGGCTCGCGTCTGGATGACTGGTGGTCCCGGATGCTGAGCACGCCGGCCAGGCGCCGGGCCTGGGAGTGGGGTGGTCCGGCCGCGGTCACCGCGCTCGCCGCGGGCCTGCGGCTGTGGAACCTGGGGCATCCGCACGAGCTGGTCTTCGATGAGACCTTCTATGTGAAGGATGCCTGGACGCTCTTGGGCCTCGGCTACGAGGCGCAGTGGGGCATGGACCCTGACACCGCGTTCGAGGCCGGTCAGGTCGATGGCTACACCGACAGGCCGGCGTACGTTGTGCATCCGCCGCTCGGCAAATGGGTAATTGCGCTCGGCCTGGCCGCTTTCGGCGCGGAGAGTTCGGTGGGCTGGCGCATCGGCACCGCGGTGGTGGGCATCCTGCTGGTGCTGCTCGTGATGCTCGTCGCGAAGCGGCTGTTCCGGTCGACCCTGCTCGCGGTCATCGCGGGCGGCCTGATCGCGATTGACGGCAATGCGATCGTGATGTCGCGGGTGGCGATCCTCGACGGAATTCTGGCCCTCTTCCTGCTGCTCGGCTTCGGCGCGGTGCTGCTCGACCGGGAGCACAGTCGCACCAGGCTCGCGCTCTGGCTGGCCCAGCGGGAGGCGGCCGGCCGCAGCACCGACTGGGGCCCGGCTCTGTGGTGGCGGCCGTGGCTCATCGCCGCCGGGGTCGCGTTCGGGCTGGCGGCAGCGGTCAAGTGGAACGCGCTCTACTATTTGGCCGCGTTCGCGCTGTACACCCTCGTCGTCGACGCCCTCGCCAGGCGACGGGCTGGTATCGGTTTCTGGGCATCCGGGACCGCGCTGAAGCAGGCGCCGGTGAGTTTCCTGCTCACCGTGCCGGTCGCCGTGATCGCCTACCTGGCCACCTGGACCGGCTGGTTCGTCACCGATGGCGGCTACAACCGTGACTGGGCGGAGCAACCCGGTAACGCCTGGACCGGCCCGCTGGCGTGGGTCCCGCTGCCGTTGCAGAGCCTGTGGCAGTTCGAGATCGGCGTGTACAACTACCACGTCGGCGAGAACAACCCGCACGGGTGGCAGGCGCATCCGCTCACCTGGCTGCTGCTGGTGCGTCCGACGATGATGTACTACCGCGGTACCGATTTCGGCGTCGACGGATGCGGGTCCACGCGCTGTGCCGAGGTCATCCACGACCTCGCCAACCCGATCGTCTGGTGGGCGTCGGTGGTCGCGCTGCTGTACCTCGTGTACCGGCTGATCCGGTATCGCGAGTGGCAGGTGGGCATCATCGTGCTCGGCTTCGCGGCCGGGTACCTGCCGTGGCTGATGTACCTGAACCGCACGGTGTTCCAGTTCTATACGATCGCGTTCCAGCCGTATCTGATCCTCGCGCTGACCTTCGCCCTCGGGGTGATCCTCGGGAAACCGAGCGACCCGACCTGGAGGCGGGTCGGGGGCATCCGGCTGGTCGCGGTCTTCCTCATTCTGGTGGTGTGCGTCAGTGCGTTCTTCTACCCGCTGTGGACCGCGATGCAGGTCCCGGCCGAGTTCGTGCAGCTGCACTACTGGCTGCCAACCTGGCGGTAGCGCTGTGATGAGCCAGCCGGAACAATGGGGGCATGGCTGACGCACCCAAGACCGTGCCGACAGACGCATCCGCTCACGAGTTCGTCGATTCCTTCGAGGATGAGAAGCGCCGCACCGCCGGTCACCACCTCTTGAAGCTCATGAGCGAGGCGACCGGGGACGAACCGGTCATGTGGGGGCCGACGATGATCGGCTTCGGCTCACAGCGCTACAAGTACGCCAGCGGGCGAGAGGGCGACTGGCCGAAGGTGGGCTTCGCGCTGCGCGCCGCGGCAATCACGTTCTACGGGCTGCTCGACCACGCCGAAGTCGCTGCGGAGATCGAGAAGATCGGCAAGCACACCACCGGGCGTGGCTGCGTGTACGTCAAGAAGCTCGCCGACATCGACGAGGACGCGTTGAAGGACCTGGTCGGTCGTGCCTACAGGCTCGCGAACGGCACCTTCGCGTAGTCCTACGCGCCCAGCTGGGTGGCCATGAGCGCCGGATCGGTGACCGGCAGCTGGCAGACGAATTCGCGGCAGAGGTACCCGGTCGCTGCATCCTGAGCCGTCTTCGCCTCGAACAGCGTGAACCCGTGCTCGGCGAAGCGGAGTCCCTGCTCGCTGGTCAGCACGGTGACTACTCCGCGCGGCATCGGCATCGAGCGCACCAGGTTGCCGAGCTCAGACGTGTCGTCGGAGACGACAACCACCTGCGCGCCCGGTTCGGCGAGCGCTGCCATCACCGTCAGTGACGTGCCGAACGCTGTCGGCTGGCGGAGCGCGAGCGACGCGACCTGGCGGACGGCCGCCTCACTCGCGTCGCGGTACCGGCGGTCGGCGGTCAGTTGATACAACAGCAGCGCCGCCCGGGCAATCGCGCTGACCCCGGACGGATAGGCGCCCTCGGACGGATCGGCGCTCAGCGTCAGGCCGCGCGCTTCGAGCACCGGGTCGGCGGATGCGCGGAACGAGCCGTCCTGCAGGCACCGGTCGATCAGCTCCCTCGCCGCGATCGCGTAGTCGGCCTCGCCGGTGGCGAGCGAGAGTTGCAGCAGTCCGCCGGCGAACAGGCCGTAGTCCTCGAGGGTGGCGACGGCATCCGAGAGCCGCCCGTCGACCGAGGCACGCACGAGCGAGCCGTCGGCGCGGACGTGGTGCCTGCGCAGCCAGTCGGCCGCAGTGTGCGCGGCATCCACCCAGTCGGGACGATCGAGGTGGAAGCCCGCGAACGCGAGCGCCTCGATGGCCATCCCGTTCCACCCGGTGAGCACCTTCTCGTCGAGCGCGGGTGCCGGTTGACCCGCGCGCTCCTCGGCGGACAACCGGTAGTAGCCGCCCTCGGTGCGAGTGCCGTCGACCTCGCTCTCGCTGTCTTGCGCGGAGGCGAACACCCCGTCGGACAATCGCAGAACATCGAGCAGGAAGTCGGCGATGCCGCCGGCGGCGGCTTCGCTGCCTCCCGGCACCTGCGCGTAGAGGCGCAGCAGCTGGGCGTTGTCATACAGCATCCGCTCGTAGTGCGGGTCGGTCCAGTCCCGTTTCGTCGCGTAGCGGAAGAACCCGCCCTCGACACTGTCTCGCAACCCGGATGCCGCCATGGTGTCGAGCGTGCGGATCGCCAACTCGCGGCCCGCGGTTGTGCCCTCAACCAGGAAGGTCAACGCGGGCGCCATCGGGAATTTCGGCGCCGGGCCGAAGCCGCCGAATTCGACATCCTCGGCGTCGGCGAAGCGCTCGGCGAGCGCCTCGAGCTCGGGCGTGGTCGGCAACCCCGCCACCTCGGGCGACCCGAGAGCTGCGATCGCATCCACGACCGCCTGGGCGCTGTGCTCGACCTGCTCGCGCTCGTTCGCCCACGCCTCGCGCACTGCCTCGAGCACCTGGCGGAAGGCCGGGCTGCCCTGCACCGGACCCGGCGGCCAGTAGGTGCCGGCGTAGAACGCGTGACCCTGCGGGGTCACGAACACGTTCAGCGGCCAGCCCAGGTTCGGGGTGAACGCGCTCGCCGCGGCGAGCATCGTGCTGTCGACATCCGGATGCTCCTCGCGGTCGACCTTGATCGCGACGAAGTTGTCGTTGAGGTAGGCGGCGAGGTCGGGGTCGCTGAAGCTCTCGCGCGCCATCACGTGGCACCAGTGGCAGGTCGCATAGCCGATGGAGATCAGCACGGGCACGTCACGCTCGGATGCCTCGGCGAAGGCATCCTCGCCCCACTGTTTCCAGGCGACGGGATTCTCGGCGTGACTGCGCAGGTACGGGCTGATCGCGTTGGCGAGGCTGTTGGCCATGCGCTCAAAATTAGCGGCGACGCGTCGGCCTATGCTGGGAATGTGATCTCACGGCCGACCCTGACGGGCACGATCGAGCTGGCGCTGCCGGAGTTTGATGCGCCGCCGGCCGATCCCATGCCTCTGCTCGTCGCGTGGGTCGACACCGCCGAGCAGCTGGGCATCGTGGAGCCGTACAACGTCGCGTTGGCGACGAGCGACGAGGCCGGCCTGCCATCGAATCGGATGGTGCTGGCCAAGTCGTTCGATCTGGACGGGATGACGTTCGCGACCAGCAGCCTCAGCCGGAAGGGACACGAACTCGCGGTGCGGCCGTATGCCGCCGCCACCATCTTCTGGCAGGAGACGCGGCAGCAACTGCGGTTGTCCGGGCCGATCGAGCAGGTGCCGGATGCCGAGAGCGACGCGATCTGGGACGACCGGCCCGTCGCATCCCAAGCCTCAGCCACCGTGTCGCAGCAGAGCACGCCGCTCGACGACGAGACCGCGTTCCGCAGCGCAGCGGCCGAGCTGGCCCTGGCGGGGGCGGCGCTGCCGCGGCCGGCGACCTGGGTCGGCTACCGTCTGGTCCCGGACGAGCTGGAGTTCTGGCACGGCAGCGTCGACCGCATGCACCGCCGGCTGCGGTACCTGCGCACCGCGGAGGGCTGGACCCACGAGCGTCTGCAGCCCTGACCGCCGCCCCGTCACCACCCACAGCGTTGAGTCGGGAGTAGTTGCCCAAATGGCCGCGCTCGTTTGGGCAACTACTCCCGACTCGATGGGCTAGTCGACCTCGTTGGGGTCGCTGCTGACCCGGTGTCCACGCTCAAGCGCATCGATCGCGCCCATCTGCTCGGCGCTCAGCTCGAAGTCGAACACCTCGAAGTTCTCCTTCAGCCGCTCACGACGCGCCGACTTCGGGAACACGATGAAGTCGTGCTGCAGGTGCCAGCGGATCACCACCTGAGCGGGGGACTTGCCGTGCGCCTCGGCGGCCGCGGTGATCTCCGGCAGCTCGAGCAGCGGGTACTTGCCCTGACCGAGCGGCCCCCACGACTCGATGTTGATGCCGTGCTGCCGCGCGAAGGTCACGATCTCGCGCTCCTGGAAGTACGGGTGCAGCTCCACCTGGTTGACCGCCGGCACCACGTCGGTCTCGTCGAGCAGGCGCTGCAGGTGCGGCACCTGGAAGTTCGAGACGCCGATGCTCTTTGCGAGCCCGCGGTCGCGGATCACGCCAAGCGACTTCCACGACTCGACGAACTTGTTCGTCTTCGGTGCGGGCCAGTGGATCAGGTACAGGTCGACGTAGTCGAGCCCGAGCTTGCCGAGGCTCTCGTCCATCGCCGCGAACGGCTTGTCGCCACCCTGGTGGTCCTGCCACAGTTTGGTGGTGATCCACAGCTCGTCGCGCGGAATTCCGGATGCGGCGATCGCCCGCCCGACGCCCTCCTCGTTGCGGTAGATGGCGGCAGTGTCGATGTGCCGGTAGCCCAGTTCGAGGGCTTCGCTGACCACCCGTTCGGTCTCCTCCGGCGGTGTCTTGAAGACTCCGAGGCCGAGTTGCGGAATGGTTCTGCCGTCGTTGAGGGTGATCGTAAGCATTCACTCAGCCTACGGTGAGCGGCGCGGCGTGCTGCCTCAGCGGTTGTTGCGCAGCGCGTTCCACGCGAGCTGCCCGGCGCTGTACAGCAGCAGCAGCGCGAACAGGATGCTGCCCAGCAGCGGCGGGACCACCGCGGCGAGCGCGGCGCCGCCGAACGACGCCGGGATCGCGAGGCCTCCGATCACCAGCGCACCACGGACATCGGAATTCCGCCGGCGAAGGTTGGAGATGGTGCCGGTGATCGAGGTGGGGATCATCATCAGCAGGCTGGTGCCCTTGGCGACCAGGTCGCTGGCGCCGAACAGCAGCATCAGCACCGGAACCACGATGACCCCGCCGCCAACACCGAGCAGCCCTGACAGGATGCCGGTGACCAGTCCGGTGCCTACCAGCGCGGCGACCAGCAGCGGGTCCAGGTCGAGGTCGGCGCCGCGCTCCGGGACGAAGAAGAACATCCGCACCGCGACGATGAGCAGGAAGGCGATGAACATCCAGCGCAGGGCCAGCAGGTGGGTGCGATGCAGGAGCCAGGTGCCGATGAGCGAGCCAACGATCGCCCCGGCGCCGAGGCACAGCCCGGCGATCCAGTCGACGGAGCCCTGCAGCCCGTACGCGATGGTGCCGGCGACGGCGGTCGGCAGGATCGCGGTGAGCGATGTGCCCGCGGCGAGTCGCTGGTCGTAGTGCAGCAGCAGGATCAGCAGCGGCACGATGATGATGCCGCCGCCGACGCCGAAAAGTCCGGAGAAGAAGCCGCCGATGACGCCGATGAGGGCGAGGCGCAGCATCCGACCCGATCGACTCACTCGAACGAGCCTACTGCGCGGCCCGCCATCGCTGAAGCGGCACGGTCTAGGGCTGGGCGGGCGTCGTGTCGACGACCTGCAGGTGCCGCTCGTCGACGCCGTTGTAGGCGCTCAGCGGGCGGATCAGCGCGTTCGACTCCAGCTGCTCCATGATGTGCGCGGTCCAGCCGGTGATGCGGCTGGCGACGAAGAGCGGCGTGAACTGCTCGGTGTCGAAACCCATCAGGTGGTAGGCGGGACCGGACGGGTAGTCCAGGTTCGGCAGGATGCCTTTGCGCTCGGTCATCGCGCTCTCCAGCGCGTCGTACAGCTCGAGCAGGTCGGGGCGGTCGAACTCGGCGATGAGCGTGTCGAGCGCGGCCTTCATGGTCGGCACCCGGGAGTCGCCGTGCTTGTAGACCCGGTGACCGAATCCCATGATCTTGCGCTTCTCGGCGAGCGCGGCATCCAGCCAGTCGGCCGCCCGGTCGGCGCTGCCGATCTCGTCGAAGATATGCATGACGGCCTCATTGGCGCCGCCGTGCAACGGGCCCTTCAGCGCGCCGATCGCCCCGGTGACGGCCGAGTACAGGTCGGACAGGGTGCTTGTGATGACCCGGCTGGTGAAGGTGGAGGCGTTGAAGGAGTGCTCCGCGTACAGGATCATCGACACGTCGAACGCGTCGACAACCGCGAGCCCGGGGACCTCGCCGAAGACCATGTGGAGGAAGTTCGCCGAATAGGCCAGGTCATCGCGCGGCTCGACCGGCTCGAGTCCGCGGCGGCGGCGCTGGTCGTAGGCGACAATCGCCGGCAGCTGGGCGAACAGGTAGGTCGCTCGTCCCTCGTTGAGCCGCCGATCCGTCATCCCACCCGGTTCCGCGAGCGTCGGGTCGGTCGCGCCGATCACGCTGACCGCGGTGCGCACGACATCCATCGGATGCGCGGTGAGCGGCAATTCGTCGATGATTCGCTTCGTGCGCTCATCGAGGCGTCTCAGCGAGCGCTCGCGCTTGGAGAACTCGTCGAGCTGCTGCGGCGTCGGCAGTTCACCGTGCCAGAGCAGGTAGGCGACCTCCTCGAAGATGCAGTTCGCCGCGAGTTCCTGCACCGGGTAGCCGCGGTACAGCAGGGAATTGGTGTCGGGGTTCACCTTCGAGATCGCCGTGTAGTCGGCGACGACTCCGGCGAGTCCCTTCATGATCTCGGTCACGCGTGCTCCTTCGTTGGTGCTGGTCTTACTCAATCAGCGCTGGTGGTCTCAATCAACGGTGTTCTTAGTCAACACTGAGTGTGAAGTTGTAGACGGATGTGTCGAACGTGTTGTACGCGGCGTAGTCGAGCAGCTCGTACAGCCGCGCGCGCGTCTGCATGTCGGGCACGACCGGGTTCAGGCTGCCCTCCTCGGCGAGCACGTCGAGGCCGCGTTCGGCGGCGCCCATCGCGATGCGCAGGAGGCTCACCGGGTGGATGACGATGTTGATGCCGACCGAGGCGAGTTGCTCGTGGCTGAACAGCTCGCTCTTGCCGAATTCGGTCATGTTGGCGAGCACCGGCACATCGACCGCGGCGCGCACGGCGGCGAACTCGTCGAGGTTCGCCATCGCCTCGGGGAAGATCGCCTCCGCCCCGGCGCCGACCAGCTCCCTGACCCGGTCGATGGTCGCATCGATGCCCTCGACCGCCCGGATGTCGGTGCGCGCCATGATCAGCAGGTTCGGGTCGCGACGCGCATCGGAGGCAGCCCGGATGCGTTTGATCGCGGTCTGCGAGTCCACCACGGCCTTGCCGTCGAGGTGGCCGCAGCGTTTCGGGTTGACCTGGTCCTCGATGTGCAGGCCCGCGACCCCGGCGTCCTCGAGGGTCTGCACGGTGCGGGCGACGTTCATCGGTTCGCCGAAGCCGGTGTCGGCGTCGACGATCGCCGGGAGATCGGTCATCCGGGCGATCTGGCCGGCCCGCGTCGCCACTTCGCTCAGCGTTGTCAGGCCGATGTCGGGCAGGCCGAGGTCGGCTGCGATGACCGCGCCGGAGATGTAGACGCCCTCGAAGCCCTTGTCCTGGATGAGCCGGGCCGACAGCGGGTTGAACGCGCCGGGGAAGCGCAGCAGTTCGCCGGTGGCGAGCCGCTCCCGCAACAGCTGGCGCTTGGTGGCGCTCGTGACGGTGGAGTACAGCATCAGAAGAGGCCCTTCGGGGTGGGGACGGTGTCGAGCAGGCCGGGCCGCGCGGTCACGGTCAGGCCCGCGAGCTCGGCCGCGGACAGCTCGGGCAGGCGCTGAGCGACGTCGAGGAACCGCTCGATCTCGGCCGGCTCCAGAACGCCATCGGCGAGGGTGCGGAACTTGGCGACGTACTGCTCACGCGCGAACGGGCGCGCGCCGAGCGGGTGCGCGTCGGCGACGGCGATCTCGTCGACAATGCGGGTGCCGTCGACCAGTTCGATCTCCACACGACCGCCGAACGCCTTCTCGGCCGGGTCGGTGGAGTGGTAGCGGCGGGTCCACTCCGGGTCCTCCAGGGTGGTGACCTTGTTCCACAGCGCGACCGTGTCGGGGCGGGCCGCCCTCTCGGGTGCGTAGGAGTCAACGTGGTGCCAGGCGCCATCCTGCAGCGCGACCGTGAAGATGTACGGGATCGAGTGGTCCAGGGTCTCCCGGCTCGCGGTCGGGTCGTACTTCTGCGGGTCGTTCGCGCCGGACCCGATCACGTAGTGGGTGTGGTGGCTGGTGTGGATGACGATGCTCTTGACCTGCTCCGCAGTGAGGGCGGGGTGCTCGCGGTGCAGCTTGCGGGCCAAGTCGATGAGCGCCTGTGCCTGGTACTCGGCCGAGTGCTCCTTGGTGTAGCTGTCGAGGATGGCGCGACGCGCCTCACCGCGCTCGGGCAGCGGCACCTCGTAGTGGGCATCCGGACCGTCGAGGAGCCAGGCGATGACGCCGTCCTCGCCCTCGTAGATCGGGGTCGGGCTGGTCTGGCCGCGCATCGCCCGGTCGACCGCTTCGACGGCCATCTTGCCCGCGAAGGCCGGTGCGTGCGCCTTCCAGGTGGAGATCTCGCCCTTGCGGGACTGCCGGGTCGCGGTGGTGGTGTGCAGCGCCTGGCCGATGGCCTGGTAGATGGTCTCGGTGTCGAGGCCGAGCAGCGTGCCGATGCCGGCGGCGGCGGACGGGCCGAGGTGGGCGACGTGGTCGATCTTGTGCTTGTGCAGGCTGATCGCCTTCACCAGGTCGACCTGGATCTCGTAGCCGGTGACGAGGCCTCGGACGAGGTCGGAGCCGCCCCGCCCGGTGTGCTGGGCGACGGCGAGGATCGGCGGGATGTTGTCGCCGGGGTGGGAGTAGTCGGCGGCGAGGAAGGTGTCGTGATAGTCGAGCTCGCGCACCGCGACACCGTTGGCCCAGGCCGCCCACTCCGGGCTGAGCCGGCGGTCGGATGCGAGCCCGAAGACGGTAGCGCCGGGCTGGTAGGGGTGCGCCTCGGCCTGGCTGCGGGCCGCGACGACGGGCGCGCGGGTCAGCGATGCGGTCGCGACGGCGGCGTTGTCGATGATGCGGTTGATGACCATGTCGGTCGCCTCGGGCGTCACCTCGACCGGGTCGGTCGCGACTTCGGCGATCTTCCAGGCGAGCTGGTCCTGACGGGCCAGGTTGTCAGAGCTGGGGTGGACGCGGACGGAGTGGAGCTTCAACTTGCGGTCCTTTCGGTGGGGCCGGTGGTCATGGCGGTCGGGGCGGTGTGCGCGGCCAACAGGTGCTCGAGCGCGCGGTGCAGGTGGATGTGAGTGGCGTGGGCGGCGAGCTCGGAGTCGCCGGCTGCGATTGCCCGCACGATGGTGAGGTGCTCGCGCGCGGCCTCGCGAAGACGGTCCTTGTCGTCGCGGGCGAGGCGCCGGATGCGCACCAGATGCGTGCGCAGGTTGCGAAGCGCGGTGACGAGGTACGGGTTGGCGACGGCGTCATCGATCGCGTCGTCGAGGCGGGCGACGAGGTCGTAGTAGTCGTGGCGCGCCGGGTCCTCCGACTCGAGCAGGGCGGGCACCGCAACGAACTCACGCTCGAGCGCGTCAAAGACGGCGGGGTCGCCGCGTTCTGCGGCGAGGCGCGCGGCCTGCTCCTCGAGTGCGCGGCGCACCTCGAACAGTTCCCGGATGTTGTCGGTCGAGACGTCCGTGACGACCAGTCCACGGCCGGCTTGGGTGGCGACGAGCCCATCGGCGGTGAGGCGCGCGAGAGCTTCGCGCAGTGGCGTGCGGGAAACGCCGAGCCGAGTGGACTGGTCTACCTCGCCGAGCACGGTGCCCGGAGGCAGTTGCCAGTCGATGATCTCGCTGCGAAGCGTGCGATAAGCCTTGTCGCTCGCGCGCATGTCACCACCTATGTATACAGAACCCGGAACCTACGCCAATCTAGCCCACTTCATGAGGCCTGCGCCACCACTGTGTATACACACAACGCGGGTGAAGCGCCCGGATTGGCCGAGACTGCAGAAATGTGCCCTCCGATGGCCAAGAGTGCAGGTTCGTGCAGTTTCGACGAGGTCATCCCGCGGGTTACTTGCTATTGACAAGCATGCTTGCTTTTTGCAAGCATGGCTCCCATCACAAAACCGATCGACAAGGGAGTCATCATGGCAACGAGTGTGTTCGTCAACATCCCGACGAACGA
The DNA here is from genome assembly GCF_012274275.1 of Cryobacterium sp. BB307. Classification (GTDB taxonomy): domain Bacteria; phylum Actinomycetota; class Actinomycetes; order Actinomycetales; family Microbacteriaceae; genus Terrimesophilobacter. The sequence continues at coordinate 17,755 of NZ_JAANZA010000001.1, forward strand.
TCTGGAACGCGCCAAGGCGTTTTACGAGGGAATCGGCTGGAAGATCAATCCCCTCTTCACCGATGAGAACGCCACGTGCGTTGTCATCTCCGACACCATCTACCTGATGGTGCTCACGCGCGACTTCTTCGCGACCTTCACCGACAAGCCGATCGTCGACCCGGCCACAGCCCTGCAGGTCGAGACGGCGTTCAGTGTGGACTCGCGCGAGCAGGTGGACGCGTTCCTGTCCAAGGTCACCGCGGCCGGCGGCGCCGAGCATCGTGAGGCACAGGACTACGGCTTCATGTACGCGCGCGACTTCGAGGACCCCGACGGCAACCTGTTCAGCGTCCTCTGGATGGACCCGGTGGCCGCGGAACAGGGCCCGGAGGCGTACCTGGCGCAGCAGGGGCAGAGTTCCTAGGCAATGGCGGCGCGCAACTACGGCCAATACTGCGGTGTGGTCACGGCCGTCGAGCTGGTCGGCGAACGATGGGCACTGCTCATCGTTCGCGACCTGCTCGTCGGTGCGCGCCGGTACAGCGACCTCAAGAACGGGCTGCCGCGCATCCCGACCAACATTCTGAGCACCAGGCTCAAGGAACTGCAGCAAGCCGGCGTCGTGCGTCGCGTGCCGCTCGCTCACGGCCTGGTCTACGAGCTGACCGAGTTCGGTCGGGGGCTGGAGGACGTGATCCTCGCCCTCGGCCGTTGGGGCTTCCAAGCGATGGGCGAGCCGGATCAGGGTGACATCGTCACCCCGGATTCGATGACCATCGCATTCCGCACCGCGTTCAGCCCGGATGCGGCGAGCGCGCTGCCGTCGACCGTGTACGACGCGCACATCGCCGACTTCGCGCTGCGCCTGCACGTCGAAAGCGCGGACCTTCGAGTGCTGCGTCTCGGGACGGCGCCGCGCGGCACCGCGCACCTGGCGTTCGCATCCGGGCCGGCCCTGCGTAAGCTGATCTCCGGTGAGGTGTCGCCCGCGGACGCGATCGAGCAGGAGGTCGTGCACGTGCTCTCCGGTGACCCGGCCCTTCTCGGCCGCTTCGCCGAGACGTTCCATCTGGCGGCCCGCCCCGCCGCTTGACCCTCGCGCGGTCGAACTTCCCAGCGCGGGTCGGATTGCCCCGCGCGTGGGTGTTCGACCCGCGCGTGCACGCGGTGGCCGCTTCGACAGTCAGCCGTCCGATGGCGGCGGAAGCTGGTCGTTCAGCGCGGCCGCGATGCGGTTCCGCATCACCTGATCGTGCAAGGCCGGCTCGCCGGCGCCGCCCCTCGCGGCCACCACCCCTGCGCTCGGGGCGAGCAGTCGCTGCATGCCGATTCGCAGCAGTCGCTGATCGATCGCGGCACTGCCGCTCAGGGTCAGCAGCGCGGCCCCCTGGTCCAGCGCGGTGAGCAGGGCGCCCGCCTCGCTCGCAGAGAGCTCTTCGTCCTGGGCCCGCGACTCCTCTGCTACCGCCTCATAGGCGTTCGTCAGTGCCTGCATCCGCTTGCCGAGTTCGACCGCCAGGTTCTCATCGCGGGCGGCTGTGGCGATGAACTCGAGGGTCGCGAGAGCGAAACCCTTGAGCGCCTCGACCACCTCTTCGCTCCCGAAGCGGCCGGTATCCGGATCCTCCGGCTGCTCGGAGACATTCCAGGCGCCCTCGGCGAGTGCCGCCTCCAGGTTCGCGTCCATCACCGCTAGAAAGAGCGCGGCCTTGCCGTCGAAATTGGAGTACACGGCGCCCTTGGAGAAGCCGGCCTCGCGCGCGATCAACTCGAGGTTCGCAGCGTGGTACCCCTCCTTGGCGAAGGCCGCGCGCGCCGCGGCGACCAGCGCCTGCCGTGTCTGCCGCTGGCTCTCCTGCCGCGATAGGGGGGCAGGGAGTTCGGACATAGACCCGATCATACGTGTGCACCGATTGACATACCACTGGTATTCGAATACGGTCAGTATCCAGATACCATCAGTATTTAGGAGTGCTTATGAACCAGGATGTCCTGCGTATTGCAGGCCTCACGCGCCGATTCGGCGCGACAGTGGCGAACGACGACGTGTCATTGCGCGTTCGCCCCGGCGAAGTGGTCGGGCTGCTCGGGCACAACGGAGCGGGCAAGACCACCCTTGTCTCCCAGATCGTCGGTTTGCTTCGGCCAGAGCGCGGCACCATTCGCGTCGACGGGATCGACGCAGTGGCCGACCCTGGGGCGGCTCGGCGACGAGTCGCGATGCAGCCACAGGCTCAGGCACCCATCGATGGCCTGACGCCTCGAATGGCGATCGAGATCGCCGGCCGGATCCGCGGGCTGTCCAGTCGGGACGCTCGCACCGCGGCCGCCCAGCTGGCCGAAGAGCTGGACATCGCACAGTGGCTCGACCAGCGCGCAATGCCAGAAGGGCGTGGCCTCTCCGGAGGGATCAGGCGGCTCACCGCCTTCGCAATGACAGTCGCGGCACCCACTCCCCTGGTCGTGCTCGACGAACCGACGAACGACATCGACGCCTCGCGCCGCCGCCTGCTGTGGGCGGCCGTCCGCCGCAGGGGCGACGAGGGCGCCGGGGTTCTGCTGGTCACCCACAACGTCGCCGAAGCCGAGCGGATCGTCGACGAACTCGTCATCCTCGACAACGGCAAGGTGGTCGCATCCGGCACCCCAGCCAGCCTGCGCGGCACAGACGACAACGACCTTCGCCTCGAACTGCAGCTCCCGCCCGGGGGCGAAGATCCGACCACGGATCCGCGCGACCTGCCCGTCACCACACTGCGGCTGGTGCGCACCGGCAGGCGTGTGCTGTTGACGGTGCCCGCCGGCGAGGCTGCACCAGCCGTCACCTGGGCGACAACGCTGCGCGACCAGGAGCGACTCGACGGCTTTGCGTTGGGGCCAACAACTCTCGAGGACGCCTACCTATCCCTCACGCAATCCACCCCACTGGAGGTCTCCAATGTCTGAGCAGTCAACCATCACAGAGCAGGCAAGCCATCCCCAGGCAGGCCTGTGGTCCAGTTACCGCACGCTGCTGCGCTGGCAGTTCGCCCAGATCGGCAGCATGCTGCCGCTCATCATCGTCATCCAGGCCCTCCTGGCCGGCGGCATCATCATCGGGTTCGGTTTCCTCATCCCAAACATCGACTCGGCGACGGCGATGTTCCTCTCAACCGGCGCCCCGACTGTTCTGCTGCTCACCATCGGCCTGGTGATCGTCCCGCAGGGCGTCGCGCGTGCGCGAACCGACGGCACCTTCAACTACATGCGCTCACTGCCCCTTGCCCGTCCGCTGCTGTTCGCGGCTGACCTGACCGTGTGGGTGATCATCGCACTGCCGAGCGTCGGGGTCGCGGTGCTCACCGGATGGCTCAGGTACGACCTCGTCTTCAGCTTCAACTGGCCCCTGCTCATCGCGGCTGCACTGCTCATCACCGTGATGGCAACCGCCGTCGGTTACGCGATCGCCGTGAGCGTGCCGCCGATGCTGGCGCAACTGATCACCCAGGTGCTGGTGTTCTTCGTCATGCTGTTTTCCCCCATCACCTTCGCCCCCGGCCAGCTGCCCGGCTGGTTCCAGACGGTGCACGACATCCTGCCGCTGCGCCCCGGCGCCGACCTGCTGCGTGCTGGACTCGCGTCAGAGACCTTCGACGCGAGCGGACGCGACCTCCTGGTGCTCAGCGTGTGGTGCCTCGCGGGCGTCGCAATCACCATCCGGGCACTCGTCCGCAGGCACTAGCGCCCCGCGCCCGGTGACGGCCGCCGCTAGCGGTAGCGGCGGCCCTCGTCGCGGCGGTACAGGAACAGCGCGAGCACCGCGGTGCCGACGATCCAGGCACCCATGCCGAGCCAGACCCACGGGTGGAGGTCGCCTCCCTGCACCGCCCAGATCACCAGCTCGCGCGCCTGACGCGACGGAAAGAACGTCGACAGGGTGTCCAGCCACGGAGCGAACAGCATCGGCGGCAGGAAGAGGCCACCGGCGAACGCGAACCCGAACATGACGATCTGCACCACCGCGATGGCGGCCTTGGCCGGCAGCGAGTAGCCGATGCAGACGCCGATCAGCATGAACGGCAGCGCCGAGACGATGACCGCGAGCAGCCCAGCCAGGATGGACAGCACGGATGCCTCGGCCGCAGTGAAGATGGCGCCGAGCACGATCACGGGCAGCACCGCGACCAGCCCGATGAGCCCGGTCGAGAACACGTAGCCGAGCACCCGGGATACACCGGCGACCGGCAGCGTGCGGAGGTAGGGATCCCACGGCTTCTCCCGATCCTCGGCGATGCCCAGGCCGAAGCTGAACAGCGCGTTGGCCATCACCGCGAACAGGGCCATAGAGATGACCGCCTGTGTGGCGTACAACGGGTTGGTGGCCACCACCTGCTGCGGAACAACGAAGAACAGCAGCGAAAGGGCAGGAAAGGCCAGGGCGCTGATCACGGCGATCGGAACGCGCGTGGTCTCGAGCAGCAGGTACTTCCCGTGCACCGCGGCGAGTCGCAGGGTGGTCATCAGATCATCTCCAGTTCGGGCTGAGCGGTGAGGGTGAGGAACGCTTCTTCGAGGCTCGCCCCGCGCACCCCAAGCCCCGAGAACGGGAGGCCGGAGGTGACGAGCGCGGTGACGGTCTCGTCGGCGTCGCGAGTGAAGAGCGTGTGCGAGCCGTCATCCTCGGCCCGCGTGGAGACGACGCCAGGCAGGCCGGTAAGCGCATCCGGGGCATCCGTCGTCAGGCGCACCATGCGCATGCCGACCTGGTCGAGCACCGCGTCGAGGGTGTCGTCGGCAAGCACACGCCCGCGGCCGATCACGATGACTCGTTCGGCCAGCGCCTCGATCTCCTCGAGGTAGTGGCTGGTCACCACGACGGTGGCGCCTACGGCGTTCTGCCGACGGACCGCCTCCCACAGGGTGCGGCGCGCGTCGACGTCCAGGCCGGTGGTCGGCTCATCCAGCAGCACGAGCTTCGGCCGGCCGACGAACGCGAGCGCGACACTGAGCCGTCGCTTCTGCCCTCCGGAGAGCGCACCGGTCTGCCGCTTCAGCAACTCGGTGAGCCCGAACTCGTCGGCGATCTCGGCACGCGGCACCGGATTCGGGAAGTGCGTCGACACGAAGTCGATGACCTCACCGACGCGGAGGGTCGGGGGCAGCGCCGTCTCCTGCGGGGTGCTGCCGAGTCCGACGCGGGTGCGGTGGTCGGACGGGCTGCCGCCGAACAGCTCGACGGTGCCCGCCGTGGGGCGGCGCAACCCCTGCAGCAAGGACAGCATCGTGGTCTTGCCTGCGCCGTTCGGACCGAGCAGGCCGACGATCCTCCCGGAGTCGATTTCAAGCGAGACATCGTCGAGCGCCGTGACGTCGCCGAACCGGCGGGTCACGTGATCGAGTCGGGCAAGGGTCGTCATTCGGTGGCTCCCAGTACTGATCGAAGGGTTTCGGTGTAGCGCTCGAACGCGTGGCGTCCGGATGTGGTGAGTGCGAGATACGTGACGGGGGTGCGGCCCTGATGCGTCTTGGTGACGTCGACGTAGCCGGCGTCCTCGAGCTTGCGCAGATGGGTGGAGAGGTTCCCCGGCGTCATCTCGAGGATCTCCTGCAGCCGGGGAAACGACATCCGGTCCCCCGCGGGCAGGGTGGCGAGGGTGGCGGTGATCCGCAGCCGCGCGGCGGCGTGGATGACCGGGTCGAGTTCGCCGCTCATTGCCTGCTCCGGGCCCGGATGATGAACAGCACGATGCCGTAGACCAGGAATGCGCCGCCGCCCGCGAGCCCCATGACGAGGTAGTTGTGCGGCAGTCCCGCGAACACCGAGACGGTCGACACGAGCAGCAACCACAACCCCAGTACCAGCTGCGAGATGCTGCGCCAGATTGCCGCCCCGGCCAAGTAGAGGAGTCCGGCGACCAGGCCGTAGAGCGCCGGGAACAGCACCCCCGCAAGGTCGCTCGACATGCCAAGCCGCACCATCCCGGCGCCGATGCCTGCAGCCGCGATGCTGCCGAAAGTCCAGCTGAGTCCGTAGACGGCTCCGGAGAATCCGGATGCGCCGCGCACACCGCGTCCGATGCGCGACCCGAGGATGGCCGAGACGACGATGGCGACAATCAGCAGTGCGACGAAAGTCAGCCACGCGATCGTGGGCGGCACCTCGAAGAGCGGGTTGCCACCGCCGGGCATCGACCACAGGGCGAGGAAGCCAAGCAGCCACGCGAAGCCCCAGACCAGCAGGATCCACGGCACAGGCGCGATCAGGTCGTTGTTGACCTTGCGCTGCTGCTGCTCGAGCAGGGCGAGCATGGCCGCCGGGTCGAGCGGTGTGTCGTCGTCGGGAAGATCGTTGGTCATGACGGTGGCTCCTCTAGGCGGGCGGATAGGTCAGGCGGGCAGGACGAACGGCAGGATGAGCGCCGGTGCGCTGGTCACAAGGTTCACGAGAACGTGGGCGACGATGAGCGGCATGAGGCGGCGCTGCCAGCGGAAGATGAGTGCAGAGCCCAGTCCCCAGACGAAGAATGCGACCGCGAAGACGACCATTGCCGCCGGCGTGCTTGCAAAGAAGATGTGCTGCAGCCCGAAAGCGACCGACGGCAGCAGCACGGCAAGAACCGGGAAGCGCGCCTGCAGCCTGCCCTGGCTGTAGCCGCGGAACACGAACTCCTCGGCGGGCGCGTTCAGCGGCGCGAAGGTCAGCACGACGACAATGCCGGACACCATGGCCGCGGCAGGGGCAAGCGCCGGCAATTCGGCCGGGTCGGGCGCGAAGACAGTGCCGAAGCTGGTGAACGCGTCACCACCCTCCAGCGCGAACATCGTGCCGATGATCGCCAGCGCGAATGGCACGTAGAGCACCATCAGCCAGAGCAGCCCCCACAGCAGGTCGCGGCCAAGACGGGATCGGTCGAAGCCGGCCAGTTCACGCAGCGTGCTGCCCTCGCGGCTGACCAGTCGACGCACGAGCAGCAGGCTCAGGATGTTGACCGGCAGCAGCGCGAGCGGGGAGTAAGCCGCAGCGGCAGGGATCCCGGATGGCTGCCCCAGGAGTGCGAGCACGCCCATGGTGGCCAGCCAGGAGAGCGCGACCAGGCCGACCCGCGCGAATGGGAGCAGAGCGGGCCAGGCGAGTCCGGGCATCCGGGGCTCGCGGTCGGCGCGTTCAGAGACCGGCGATTGGGTGCCTGTGTTCGAGGTGGTGTGTTGCACAAAGACTTTGTAACACAAAGTACTCTGCCGCCACAACACCTTTGCACTCTGCACGCGGCGGGGGCGGGCGGCGGCGCGTCCTTTATAGGATGGAGGGCTCATGATTCCCGCGATCGGCGCCATCACCTACCCGCCTGACCTCCCGGTCAGTCAGCGGCGCGACGACATTTCCGCCGCCATCCGGGACCACCAGGTCGTCATCGTCGCCGGCGCGACCGGCTCGGGCAAGACGACCCAGCTGCCGAAGATCTGCCTCGAGCTCGGGCGCGAATCGATCGGCCACACCCAGCCGCGCCGCATCGCCGCGCGCACCATCGCCGAGCGCATCGCCGAGGAACTCGGCAGCGAACTCGGCGACCTCGTCGGCTACCAGGTGCGCTTCACCGACCGGGTCGGCAAGAACACGCGCATCAAGCTGATGACCGACGGTATTTTGCTCAATGAATTGCAGCGCGACCGGATGCTGCGGAAGTACGACACGATCATCATCGACGAGGCGCACGAGCGTTCGTTGAACGTCGACTTCCTGCTCGGCTACCTGAAGCGCCTGCTGCCGAAGCGTCCGGACCTGAAGGTCATCATCACCTCAGCGACCATCGACCCGGAGAGCTTCGCCGCGCACTTCGCGGCGGCGGATGGCACGCCCGCGCCGATCGTCGAGGTGTCCGGGCGCAGCTTCCCGGTGGAGATCCGCTACCGACCGCTCGCGCCGGAGCCGGCATCCGACGACCCAGACGACGACCCCACCCCTGATATGCAGGACTTACCCCCCTCTCGCCGCCAGGTCATTGGCAAGCAGGGCCGTTCGGCCGAGAAAGTCCTGCACAACGGGGAAGATGAGGAGCCGGGGCGGGACCTCTTCCAGGCCATCAACGACTCACTCGACGAACTGGCCCGGGAGGCGCCGGGCGACGTGCTCGTCTTCCTGAGCGGCGAGAACGAGATCCGGGACGCTCAGGATGCGATCACCGCGCGCAACCTGCCCGGCACCGAGGTGCTCCCCCTGTATGGGCGGCTGAGCTCTGCCGAGCAGCACCGCGTGTTCCGGCCGAGCACGACGCCGGGCACCCGCCGCCGGGTGGTGCTCGCCACCAACGTCGCGGAGACGAGCCTGACCGTCCCCGGCATTAAGTACGTCATCGACGCCGGCACCGCGCGCATCAGCCGGTACAGCACACGCGCGAAGATCCAGCGCCTGCCGATCGAGCCGATCTCGCAGGCATCCGCGAACCAGCGCTCCGGGCGCGCCGGCCGCACGAGCGACGGCATCGCGATCCGCCTCTACTCCGAAGAGGACTACGAGCGCCGCCCGGAGTTCACCGACCCGGAGATCCTTCGCACCAACCTGGCCGCGGTCATCCTGCAGATGATCTCGCTCGGGCTGGGCGACATCCGGGAGTTCCCGTTCCTGCAGCCACCGGATTCGCGCGGCGTGAAGGACGGCGTCGACCTGCTGTCAGAGCTGGGCGCGATCGAGAGCTTCCGCGAGGGCCCGTCGATCACCAAGGTCGGCCGGCAGCTCGCGCAGCTGCCGATCGACCCGCGACTGGCCCGGATGGTCGTCGAGTCGAAGCGCTGGAACGTCACGCGCGACGTCATGGTCATCGTCGCCGGGCTCAGCGTGCAGGACCCTCGCGAGCGCCCGCTCGACAAGCGACCGCAGGCCGACCAGGCGCATGCCCGGTTCACCGACAAGACGAGCGACTTCTTGACCCTGCTGAACCTCTGGAACCACCTGAAACGCAAGGAGAAAGAGCTCTCCGGGAGCGCTTTCCGGCGCCTGTGCCGCGCCGAGTACGTCAATTTCCTGCGTTTTCGGGAGTGGGAGGATGTCTACCGGCAGCTGAAGCGCATGTCCAAGCCGCTCGGGTTGACGGTCGAAGAGGGCAGCCACGAACCGGATGGCACGGGCATCCACCGCTCGCTCCTCGCGGGGCTGCTCAGCCAGTTGGGCATTCGAGACCAGACCGGTAACGACAAGCGCGGCCGCGGCGACTACATCGGCGCGAGGCAGGTGCGGTTCTCGATCTTCCCAGGTTCGGCGCTGGCCAAGAAGCAGCCGGCCGAGCTGATGAGCGCCGAGCTGGTCGAGACCAGCAGGCTGTTCGCCAGGATGAACGCGTCGATCGACCTGTCCTGGGCCGAGCCCATCGCCGGGCACCTGGTGAAGCGCTCCTACGGCGAGCCGCACTGGGAGAAGCGGCAGGGTTCCGCGGTCGCCTACGAGCGGGTGACACTGTACGGGGTGCCGATCGTCGCCCGCCGGCGCATCCAACTGGAGCGCATCGACCTGCCGCAGGCGCGCGAGCTGTTCATCCGGCACGCGCTCGTCGATGGCGAACTCAGCTTCGACACGAAGGACCGCGGCTACGCCTTCGACCGCGCCAACCGTCGGCTGCGCGCCGAACTCGCCGAGGTCGAGGAGCGCACCCGCCGCCGCGACATCCTCGTCGACGACGAGGCGGTATTCGAGTTCTACGACACGCGCGTCCCCGCCGACGTCGCCAACCAGCGCTCGTTCGAGAAGTGGTGGCGCACCGCGCGCGCCGAGAGCCCCGACCTGCTCACCATGCGCAAGGAGGACCTGCTCCCGGATGCCCAGCAACCACAGACGGTCGCCGGCGGGTACCCCGGCGAGTGGCACCAGGGCGATCAGACGCTGCGACTGAGCTACCGGTTCGAGCCCGGCGCCGACGATGACGGCGTCACAGTGCAGGTGCCGCTCGCGCTGCTCCCCCGGCTGCGGCCGGACGGGTTCGACTGGCAGGTGCCAGGGCTGCGTCACGAACTGACCACCGCGCTGATCAAGGCGCTGCCCAAGGCGATCCGCCGCAACGTCGTGCCGGCGAACGACTGGGCGCACCGACTGCTCGACGGGGCCCCGGCGGACGGCTCCGAAGAAGTGTCGCTGCGCCAATACCTCGCCCAGCAGATCCAGCGTCTCACCTACACACCGGTCGACCCGGACGACTTCGAACTCGAGCGAGTTCCCGACCACCTGCGGATGACGTTCGCGGTCATCGACGAGCGCGGCCGCCGCGTGGCAACCTCCAAGGAGCTGGAGAGCCTGCAGCACAAGCTCAAGAGCCGGGCCCGCGAATCGGTGGCCCATGCGCACGTGCGCACCCCGAATGCGCTCGAGCGGGACGGGCTCACCGGCTGGGACGTTGACACCCTGCCCCGCGTGCTCGACACCACGGTCGGCGGCAACACCGTCCGCGCCTACCCGGCGCTCGTCGACCAGGGAGCGACGGTCAGCATTCGGCTCCTCGGCACCGAGGACGAGCGCGCGCGGGTGCATCGTCGAGGCGTGCTCCGGATGCTGCTGCTCACCGTGCCGTCACCGGTCGGGTACGTGCAGGAGCACCTCACCAGCGCCGAGAAGCTCACGCTGGCCCGCAGTCCGTACCAGAACACTGGCGAACTGTTCACCGACGCGGCGTTGGCCGTCGCCGACGACGTGCTCGGCGAGACGGAGGTGTTCACGCGCGCCGAGTTCGACGCGGTGCGCGATCGGCTCTCCACCGCGCTTGTCGACTCGCTGTTCGACACCGTCGCGCTGGTCAGCCGCGTCCTCGGGGCGGCGCGCGAGGCGGAGAAGGCGATCGCGGCAAACTCGGGGCTGGCGCTGCTGGCACCGCTCGCCGACGCGCGGGAACAGCTGCAGGCCCTGGTCTTCCCCCGTTTCGTCGGCCGCACCGGCATCCGCCAACTTCGCCGGCTGCCGATCTACCTGGCCGGCATCTCCCACCGGGTCGGCAAGCTCGCCGAGAACCTCGGCCGAGACCGGGTCTGGATGGGTGAGGTGCAGGCGGCCACAGAGCGGTACCGGGCTGCGGGTGGCCAACTGCCGCTGCAACCGGATGCATCGGCGAAGCTTGCGCGGGCCCGCTGGCTGCTCGAGGAGCTGCGCTTGAGCCTGTTCGCCCAGCACCTCGGCGCCGCGGAACCGGTGAGCCTGCAGCGCATCACCCGGGCGCTACAGTGACGAGCGTGGAGTTCCCGCGCGTCAACCTGCTCATCGCCACCAGCCGGCTGCATCCCGGGGCCGATGGCGGTTACACGATCGCAGCCATGAACCGCGCTCGGCAGCTGCGGGAGGCCGGGGCCGACCCGATCCTCCTCACCGTCGACTTCGCATCCGACTACGACGAGCATCGCGAAGGGTTCCGCCGCATCGGCCTCGCCGATGAACGCACGGTGCTGCGCAACCTGTACGAGGAGGCGCGCGCCGACCCGAGCTGGCTGATCAGGGCGGCAGCCCCGCGACTGGGTGGTGGGATCTCGACGAGCGCTATCACCGAGATGCCGCACACCGACCATCCTGATGCCGCCGGCCGGCCGCTGCTGCGCACGCCGCTGGTGCCGCGTCCGGACTGGCACCGCGCCACCGACACCATCACCGTCTTCGACGACGGCGAGCCGGTCGGCACTCTCGCCGGATTCGGGGCGCTGTACCGGGCCTGGGTGGATCACGTCATCGCCGGACTCGACCCCGACCTGCCGACGGTGATCATCGCCGAATCGCGGCAGGTCGGCGAACTGCTCATCCCGCTACGCGATGCCCGCACGAAACTCGTGCACACCGTGCACAACGCCCACACCATGCCGCCGCACGAGTGGGACTCTCCGATGGATGCGCTGTGGAGCGGCTGGATCGACACGCTGGCCGGCTACGACGCGGTGACGTTTCCCACCGCCAGACAGCGCGACGACGTCATCCGCCGGTTCGGTGAGCCGACCCGGTTCGAGATCCTCCCCAGCGCGGTGCCGGCGCCCCCGGCCGGAGCGCCCGCACCTAGGCGCGATCCGCTCCTTACCGTCATCGTCGCCAGGCTGGCGCCGCAGAAGCGCGTCGACCGCGCCATCCGGGCGATCGCCGCGGTGCGGCAGCGCGGCATCCTGGCGCGGCTGGACGTCTACGGCGACGGTCCGTTGCGCGGCGAACTGGAAGCGCTCATCGACGAGCTGCAGCTGAACAATGCGGTGCGGCTGCTCGGCTACGACCCGGCGGTGACCGAACGGATCGGTGAGGCGTCGCTGCTGCTGCTGACCAGCGAGTACGAGGGGCAGAGCCTCGTGATCCTGGAGGGGTTCAACCGCGGCACCCCGGCGGTCGCCTTCGACGTCAACTACGGACCGTCCGAGCTCATCGACGAGGGGGTGAGCGGGCACCTCGTTCCGGTCGGTGACATCGACCGACTTGCCGACACGATCGCCGATGTGCTCAGCAGCCCTCCGGTACTCGCGGCACTCATCGACGGAGCGAGGGTCTCAGCCGAGCGGATGAGCGTCGCCGCCGTGATGGAACGCTGGCGGCGACTGCTCTCCGATCTGGTCGGCTGAGACTCAGAGCACCTTCGACAGGAACGCCTTGGTCCGCTGGTGCTGCGGGTTGGCAAGCACCTCGGCCGGGTCGCCCGACTCGACGACCACGCCGCCGTCCATGAAGACGAGCGAGTCCGCTACCTCACGAGCGAAGCCCATCTCGTGAGTGACGACGATCATCGTCATCCCGGATGCGGCGAGCTGCTTCATGACCTCGAGCACGTCCCCGACGAGTTCGGGGTCAAGAGCGGAAGTCGGCTCGTCGAACAGCATGAGCTTGGGGTCCATCGCGAGCGCACGCGCGATCGCCACCCGCTGCTGCTGGCCGCCGGAGAGGTGTGCAGGGTAGGCATCCGCCTTCTCCGCGAGCCCCACCCGGTCGAGCAGTTCCTTTCCGCGAGCGACGGCGGCCGCCTTGGCTGTGCCCTTGACCTTCATCGGCGCCTCGATGATGTTCTCCAGCGCCGTCATGTGCGGGAACAGGTTGAATCGCTGGAACACCATGCCGATGTCACGCCGCTGACGTGCAGCAACGTTCGGCTTCAGCTCGTAGAGCTTGTCGTCACGCTCTTCGTAGCCGACCAGCACGCCGTCTACCGAGAGCCGTCCGGCGTCGACCCGCTCGAGGTGGTTGATGCAGCGCAGGAATGTGGATTTGCCCGACCCGCTCGGCCCGACCAGGCAGAGCACTTCACCGCGTTTCACCTCGAGCGTGATGCCCTTCAGCACCTCGTTCGAGCCGAAATTCTTGGAGACCTGCTCCGCGTTCACCATGGGGACGTCTGTCATTTGGTGTGCTCCGAACCCTTGGAGTCGATGGGCCGCGTGGGGTCGTTGGGCCCGCCCACTGTGCGAAGCGCGCCCGTTTCAGTGTTGGGCCGCTTCTCGATCGCCTGCCCAACGCCGCGCGAGAACCGCTTCTCGAGGAAGTACTGACCCACCATCAGGATCGAGGTGAACAGCAGGTACCAGGCCGAGGCGACGAGCAGCAGCGGAACGGGGTCGAAGATGACCGCGGAGATGTCGCGCGAGCGCCCGTACAGGTCGAAGCTGAACGGTACCGCCGCGACAAGCGATGTGGTCTTCAGCATCGAGATGACCTCGTTGCCGGTCGGTGGGATGATGATGCGCATCGCCTGCGGGATGACAATGCGGCGCATCGACTGGGACCAGCCCATGCCGAGCGCCTTCGACGCCTCCGTCTGACCTGGGTCGACCGAAAGAATGCCTGCTCGAACGATTTCCGCCATGTACGCGGCCTCGTTCAGGGACAGTCCAATGACCGCGAGCCAGAACACGTCGATCGTCGCCTTGGTCTCGATCGACGTCCACGGTGCCGTAAACGGAATGCCGATGTCGATGGTCGCGTAGATCGTCGTGAACAGTCCCCAGAAGACGAGCTGCACGTACACGGGCGTGCCGCGGAACACCCACAGGTAGAGCCAGGCGACACCCTTGACCACCGGGTTGTCGGAAAGTCGCATCACCGCGAGGATGACGCCCAGCACGATCGCGATGACCATCGAATAGATCGTCATCAGCAGGGTGATCAGCGCCGCCTGCGAGATGCGGCGGTCGAAGATGTACTTCGCGAACTGGTCCCATCCGTACGCGTCACGCTGTGACGCGTCATAGATGAAGAGGGCCAGGCCAAGGATCAGGATGACGGCGAAGACGATCCGCCACGGGTGGCGGAGCTTGATCGCCTTGATGGGTTCGGGTTGTGCCGATACCGGCGGCACGGTCGCCCGTGCCGCCGGTCGGTCCGCCTGAGGCGCACTCATGGGAATTACCCCTTGGTTGCTGCGTTGATCGTAATCTCGTCGATGGCGCCATCCTGAACGCCCCACTTGGTGAGGATGTCCATGTAGGTGCCGTCGTCGACGAGGGACTGCAGGGCTGCCTGCAGCGCTGCGGCGAGTTCGGAGCCCTTGGCGACAGCGATGCCGTACGGGGCGACCTCGAACGCGTCACCGGCGAGCTCGATCTTGTCGCTCACCTGCGCGACCGCGTACTGGGTGATCGGTGAGTCGGCGCTCATCGCGTCGGCGCGGCCGAGCGCGAGTGCGTTGGTGGCCTCATCCTGGCTCTCGAACTTGAGGATGTTGATCGGCTCCTTGCCAGCAGCCTCGCACGCAGCGGACTTGGCTGGCAGTTCCTCGGTCTCCTCATAGGTGGTGGCCTGCACCGACACGGTCAACCCGCACGCGTCGTCGGGGTTGACGGCCTTGCCGATCTGCTGCGCCCACTGAACGCCGGCGTTGTAGTAGTTGACGAAGTCGACCGACTGCTCACGCTCGGCGGTGTCGGTGAACGACGAGTAGCCGATGTCGAAGGTGCCGCCGTTGACTGCCGGGATGATGCGGTCGAACGCCGACTGCTGGTACTCGGTGGTGAGCCCGAGCTTCGCGGCCATCGCGTTGCCGAGCTCGACCGCCCAGCCGTCAGCGCTGCCGTCTTCCTTCTTGAACTCGTTTGGCGCGTAGCCGATGTCCATGCCGATCATCAGCTTGCCGGCCTCGCGGATCTCGTCCGGCAGCAGCGCCTCGGCTGCCTGGTCGACCTGAATCTCTGCGCCGGGAGCGGCGTTGTTGTCGGTCGGCGGTGCGGAGTTGTCTACGCATCCGGTGAGCAGGAGAGCGGATGCGGCGGCGATGGCCGCCACCGTGAGTCTGGTGCGCATGGTTTTCCTCTTCTCTTGGGTACTGCGGGACCTAAAGGCAGACTAAGCCGACCCGCCCATTCTTGACCGGTCCTGACAGGGAGAAGAGATAACAATCCGATCTTGACCCCATCGTCACAGCGGTATTCGTACCTTATCGCAGGCGCAACGCCGCTTTTCACACGTTAAACCGCTGGTCGCGCACGATTTCGTGCGCGACCAGCGGGAAGTGGTAGCGAAAACTACGTCAGTTCGTCGATGACTTGGAAACCGACTTGGTGTTGGTCTCGTACGACGTGTTGGTGGACTCGAAGAAGTTGACCAGTTCGTAGGTGTCGTTGGCGGTCGCCATCCACTTGGCCGGGTTGGAGACCCTGTATTCGGGGTCGAAGCCGAGCTCCTCGAGGCGACGGTCGGCCAGGTACTTGACGTACTGGTTGATGTAGTTGGCGTTCAGTCCGAGGATGCCGCTGGGCAGCAGGTCCTGGTTGTACTCCTCCTCCATCTCGACCGCGTCGAGGATCATCTGCTTGATCTCCTGCGCGAACTCCGGCGTCTGCAGGTCGGGATTCTCCTCCAGCACGGTGAGGATGAGGTTGATGCCGAACTTCAGGTGCAGTGACTCGTCGCGGATGATCCAGTCCATCAGCGAGCCGAAGTTGCGCAGCAGGTTCCGCTGGCGGAAGCTCAGGGCGACCATGAAGCCCGAGTAGAACCAGATGCCCTCGAGGATGATGTTGTACGCGACGAGGTTGCGGACGAAGTCCTGCTTGCCCTCGGTCGTGGAGATGTCGAGGGTTTCCTCGGTCATGCGCTTGATGTACTTGACCTGGAACTCTTCCTTGCGCGCCATCGACGGCACCTCGACGTGCGAGTTGTAGGCCTCTTCACGGTCGATCGGGAAGGTCTCCAGCACGTACTCGAAGCTCATGCAGTGGTTGGCCTCCTCCCACATCTGCTTGGCGAGGTAGAGGTGCGCCTCGGCAGCGTTGATGTAGGGGTACACCCCGAACGCGAGAGCCTTGTTGACGAGCAGCTCGTTCGGGTTGAAGTAGCTCATGAGGAAGGTGATCGCGTGACGCTCTTCGTCCGTCATGCGCTTGAAGTCGGCGATGTCCTGGTCGAGCTGGATCTCGTTCGGGAACCAGGTGTTCGCGACAGCCTGGTCGTACAGGTCCATCGCCCACTGGTACTTGACCGGCTTCAGCAGGAGGCCTTCCTGTACGCCGGTTCCGAGAATTGACATGCCTATCTTCCTTCTTCCTTATTCATCGGTGGTCGAGTCGTGGTCGAGCCACATCGGGGGTCGAGCCACATCGGTGGTCGAGCCCGTCGAGACCCCCTACTGGCAGCTGTCGCACTGAAGCTCGTCCATCGGGTCGACCGGTACGTAGTACTCCTCGTTCATCATTCACCTGCCTTCGGGGTGAGTCCGCCGAACCCGCGCCGGGCGGGCGCGGCGGGGGCGGATGCCTGCGCGGCGCCCGCCGATGCCGACGCGAAGCCACGGCCGGCGCCGGTCTTGATCTCTTCTGCCTTGTTGACCTTGACGGTCGACTGCTCGGCCTGATGGCGCGGCTTCATGTGCAGGTAGTAGGTCGTCTTCACGCCGCGCTCCCACGCGCCCATGTAGACGGCCATCATGTCGTCGATGTCGCGCGACTCGAGGTACATGTTGCGGCTGATGGCCTGGTCGATCCACTTCTGCGCGCGCGCTGCGACCTCGAGGAAGGCGAACGGCGAGAGCTGGAAGCTCGTCTTGTAGACCGCCTTGAGAGCATCCGGGATCTCGGCGATGCCCTGGATGTCACCCTGGCTGCGCAGGATCGACTCGCGTACCTGACCCCAGATGCCCAGCTTCTGCAGGTCGCGCACCAGGTTGCGGTTGACCTCGAGGAACTTGCCCGAGGAGGTCGACCGGCTGAAGATCTGCGTGAACTGCGGGTCAAGGCCGGGGGTGGTCCCGGCAACGAGGCCGATGGATGCGGTCGGAGCAATCGCCATGAGCGTCGCGTTGCGCATCCCGCCGGCGACCTTGGTGCGCAGGGCGTCCCAGTCGAGGCGCGTGGTGCGGTTCACCTGGATCGGGATCTGGCGGTCCTGCTCGGTGAGGGCGATGGAGTCGATCGGCACCATGCCCTTCGACCAGCCGGAGCCGTCGAAGTTCGGGTACGCGCCGCGCTCCTTGGCGAGCTCAGCCGATTCGTCGATCGCGGCGTAGGAGACGTGCTCCATGATCTCGTCGATCAGGGCGTACGCCTCTTCGCTCTCGTAGCTGAACCCGAGGCGCTCGGCGATGTCGGTGAAGCCCATCACGCCGAGGCCGACCGCGCGGTTCTGCTCGTTGGAGAAGTCCGCCTCAGGCACCGAGGAACGCGTGATGTCGATGAGGTTGTCGAGCTGGCGGACGGCGGTGCGCGCGCTCTCCTCGATCTTGGCGAAGTCGACCGTCGGCCGGCCCTCGGCTTCGATCAGGTGCTGCGAGAGGTTGATCGACGCGAGGTTGCAGACCGAGACGTTGTCCTCGTCCTGCGGCAGGGTGATCTCGGTGCACAGGTTCGACAGGTGGATCGTGCCGGTGTTGTTGTTGAGGGCACGGTTGTTGATCGTGTCCTTCCAGGTCAGCCACGGGTGGCTGGATGCCTGCAGGGAGATCAGGATCGCCTTGAACTGCTCGCGTGCCTTCAGCTTCTTGTGCATGCGCAGCTGGCCCGTGTTCGCCATCTCGACGTACTCGGCGTAACGCTTGGAGAACGCAGCGCCGTACAGCTCGTTCAGGTCGGAGACCTCGAGCGGGTCGAACAGGTACCAGTCGTCGTCGTTCTGCACGCGCTTCATGAACTCGTCGCTGATCCAGACCGCGGTGTTGGCGGTGCGGGTGCGGCGGTACGGGTCGCCGGAGTTCTGGCGCAGGTCGATGAACTCGGGGAAGTCGAGGTGCCAGTTCTCCATGTAGAAGCACAGCGCACCGAACTTCTTGCCGCCGCGGCTGACCGCACGCAGCACCGAGTCGATGGTGTGCATGAACGGGATCGGACCGGTCGAGGTCGTGTTGTTCGACCGGATGGGCGAGCCCTGCGAGCGGAGCTTGGTGACCGAGAGCCCGATCCCTCCGGTGCCCTTGGTCAGCCACATGACATCGCGCACCGTCTTCGCGATGTGCTCGATGTCATCCTGCATCTCCATGACGAAGCAATTGGCGAGCTGCGGGTAGCTGGTGCCCGCGTTGACGAGCGTCGAGCCCGCGGCCAGGTACTCGAGCTTGGACATCTTCTCGTAGAACTTCAGCGCGTGGCTGGTCGGGTCTGCCTCGTTGAGGGAGAGGCCCATGGCGACGCGCATCCAGAAGTACTGCGGCACCTCTAGCGAGTCACCGTTGCGGCCCTTGATGCCGTAGCGGTTGTTGAGGGTGACGACGCCAATGTACTTGAGCAGGTCGTCGCGGGTGTGGTCGAGGGCAGCGGCGAGGCGCTCGAGGTCGAACATCTCGGTGAGCCGGGTGTCGAGCAGTCCCTCGTTGACTCCGCGGGTCAGGTTCATGATGAAGTGCTCGGTGTGCAGCCGTGCGAGGTCTTCGTCGGTCTCGTAGTCGCCGAGCACGCGCTTGTAGATAGTCTTCAGCAGAAGGCGGGCTGCGACGGTGTCGAACTCCGGGTCATCCTTGACGTTCTGGAGCGCAACCTGGATGACCGCCTCGTCGAGCTGCTGGGTGGTGATGCCGTCGAACAGGGTGAGCTCAAGCTCGCTCGCGATCTGCGTCACCCAGGTGATGTTCTCGTCGAGATCGTGGCTGGCTCGCTCGATGGCGAGGTTGATCTTGTTGGCGTCGTACGGCTCGCGCTCGCCGTTTCGCTTGACTACCGTGATGCCCAATTTATGTTGCTCCCAACTCCTGGAATACCGCTCCGACCGGCGGTTATTCCTGTCCCCTTGTGGCTCTCTCTCGGGAGCCCGATTGTTGCTGCGCGAGTGCACGTCCACGGGCCTTTTCGGCCTCCCGGAGCAGTGTCGCTGCTTTGCAGTGTGATCACTATATAGCGGGGGTCTGACAACACTGAAACCCTAGATGTAGTGGGCGTGTCATCCACAGGTGTGTATAAGTTGACCCGGGTTTCTCACACCCTGTGCATGGATTTCAGGCGCTCCTCCCCGGCCCCGAGGGGCCTGAAAGCGCCCTTCCCAGCGCCACGAAGGGCAGTTAGCGACCCCGCGCAGGACCGGGCCGCCGAACGCTGGAGTCCGGGTGCCGCGAGCGGCGTCGCGGTAGGCGCGAACTAGGATTGTGGATCGTGAGCGGCTACCTGAGTCTGTTGAGGACAAAGGGCGTCGCGCGGATCATGAGCGCGCAGCTTGTCGCACGTTTTCCGTCCGGGATGCTCGCGCTCGCGTTCCTGATCCACATCGAGAAGCTCACCGACTCGTACGGTTACGCGGGGCTCGTGCTGGCCGCGACGAGCATCGGCCAGGCGATCGCCGGACCGCTCACCAGCCGGTGGATGGGCCGCTGGGGCATGCGGCCGGTCATCACCATCGCGCTCGCGATCTCTGCGGCATCCGTTGCCGTCATCGCCTATGCGCCGATCCTGCCGGTGTGGCTCTACATGGTCGTCGGTTTCCTCGCCGGACTCAGCACGCCACCGATCCAGCCCGCGGTGCGCACCATCTACCCGAAGATGGTCAACTCCCGGCAACTCACGCCGCTGTTCTCCCTCGACGCATCCGCGCAGGAGATCATCTGGGTCATCGGCCCCGTCATCACAACGCTCATCGCCACCCAGATCAGCACCGAGATCGCCATCACCGTCGCGATCGTGTTCATGGTCGGCGGTGGCGCCTGGTTCCTGTCCTCGCCGGAGGTCGGGCGGGTGCGCATTCCGCGCAGCCGGCGCAGGCTGGGCGTTGTGCTGTCGCGTCCGCCGGTGCTGCTGGCGACGGCGACCGGCTTCCTGCTGATCGGCGCGTGCGCGGCGGCTGAAGCTGGCGTCGTTGCGACGTTCGGCGAAGGCGGGTGGGAATCCGGGGTCGTGCTGGCGATCTTCGCGGTCGGGTCGCTGTTCGGGGGTCTCGCGTTCGGTCACCTGCCGATCGGCCCGTGGGCGCTCGCACGCCGGATGTTCATTGTCTTCCTCGGCATGGCCCTCGCCGCGTTCGTGCTCGACTTCTGGTGGCTGTCCGTCACTCTCCTGATCGCGGGCATCGGCATCGCCCCCGCGCTCGCGGTGATGTTCGCGATCGTGTCGGCGAGCGTGAAATTCTCGGAGACCGCCGAGGCGTACGGATGGGTCGGCACCGGTCAGCTGATCGGCGCGGCCATCGGGTCGGCTGCCGCAGGGTTCATGATCGACGCGTTCGACGCGCACGGCGCCTTCTGGGTGGCGATCGCGTTCGGTTTCCTCGGGTTCCTCGTGCCGGTCATCTTCCGCGGCGCGCACCCGGACCTCCGCGACCGCGATCCGTCGCCACTGCCGGACACCGAGCCGGTGTCGACCATCCGCCCCTGACCGCTGCGCGTCGCCGGTCGCGAGCGCCGCGCAAATGTGCGAGCGCGCCCGCAATATCGGCGGCGCTCGCACATTCGGCGCGCACTCGCGGGAGGGCGGGCGGTCAGTCCTGCACCATCGGGTCGGTCGGGCCGGCCAGCGCCGCCTCGTCCCCGTTGTCGATGTCTTCGGGGTTCGGCAGCCCAGCCAGGAACCGGAAGAACACCACACACGCGATCGCCGTGCCGAGGCCACCGACGATGAACGGCAGGGTCAGGTCGATGCGTCCGATGAACCCGCCGATCACCGCCCCGATCGGCATGCTGCCCCACAGCAGGGTCCGCCAGGTGCCGTGCACCCGGCCGAGCAGCCGCCCAGGGATCACGCTCTGCCGCAGTGACATCACCAGAATGTTCCACGACGTAATCGTGGCGCTCGAGATCAGGAACCCGAGCCCCGCCGCCCACAGCGTCGGCACGAACCCGATGAGCGCCAACGCCAGCCCGGAGACCACCGCGCTCACCGCCATCACCGGCCCGGAGTTGAAGCGGGCCTTCAGCCGCGACGTCACCATCGATGCGACGACGCCGCCGACCGCGCCGCTCAGCATGAACACCCCGAACCACTCCTCCGGCAGCGCGAGGTAGTCGACGAGGTACAGCACGAAGCTCGCGGTCGCCGCCGACCCGCATAGCCCGAGGAAGGTGCTGAGCAGCAGCAGCTTCACGAGCATCGGATCCGACCGGATGAACCGGTACCCGTCCACATACTGCCGATACCAGGCGACGTGCGGCTCCCCCGCCGCATTGGCGTACTGGCGTCCGGATGCCGCCTTCGGCAGCGCGAACGCCAACCCGACGGCGAGCGCGAACACCGCGACGTTGGCGCCGAGCGGGATCAGCACGGAGATACCGAAGAACATTGCGGTGATCGGCCCGGCGAGGAAGTTCTGCACCACCAGCTCCGCACCCTCGATGCGGGAGTTCGCGCGCGGCAGGTTCGCCTTGCCGACGATGCTCGGCACGACCGCGCGGATGGCGCCGTCGTAGACCGTCTCGAAGGTGCCGTACAGGAACACGATGACGTAGATCCACCAGATGGTCAGTGCACCGTTCATCGTCAGCACGAACAGCGCGGCCGCGAGCAGCGTGCGCACGGTGTTCGCGACGCCGAGCGCCACCCGGCGGTCGATCCGGTCGATCAGGATGCCCGCCGGAATCGCGAAGAACAGCCACGGCAGCAGCACAAGCGCCGCGACCCCGGACACCAGCAGCGGGTCGCTGGTCACCTGCACCGCGAGCAGCGGGATCGCGGTGCGCGCAATTCCGTCTCCGAGACTGCTGGACAGGTTCGCGGTGAAGACATTTGTGAAGGCAGCCCCAAGGCCCTTCTTGGTGTCGGTCTGCAAGAGCGCCCTTTCCGGAGTCGGCTACGTCACGCTAAATCGTCTTATGCCTGCCCGCAAGGTGCTCAGCCGACCGCGGTGGCGACCACTCGCGCCAACCGCTTCCGCACCACGTGATCGTTCCCCTCGACCTTGTGCACGTTCACGTTGCGCAGCTGCTCCACGATCCTGAGCCCGGCGGGGGCCAGGAACGGGTCGAGGGTGCCGTAGATGACCTCGACCGGCACGGTCACGGATGCGAGGTCACTGATCGTGGTCTGCGATTCGATCGAATTCTCCAGGGACAGCACGAACGCGTCCCAGTTCTGTTCGGTCACCTCGAGCACGTTCTTGATCGGCGCGAGCTTGCCGATCCAGCCGGCGTTCCGGATCGTGAACTCCTTGTTGTTCCGCAGGTAGTCATAGATCTTCAGGAACAGCCCGAGCGCTGCACGCTCGACCGGGTCGGCCACCGCCTCCGGACGCACATAGACGGGAGGCGCGACGAGCACGAGTTTGGTGAGCCGCTTGCCCTGCTCGGCCGCGTACCGCGCGCCGATGAGGCTGCCCATCGAGTGGCCGACCAGCACGAACTTCTCGCGCAAGCGCAGCATCCGGATGGTCCGCTCGAGCGCGGCGACGTGTTCCTCGACCGTGTAGGTCGCGTCGGCGGGCGCCGGTGAGCCGCCGAAGCCCATCAGGTCGATCGAGATGACGCGGTGGCGGTCGGCGATGAGCGGCACCAGGAACTCGAAGGTTACCGACGACGACGCGATCCCGTGGATGAGGATGACGGGCGGGCCGCTGCCCACGTCGCCGGCGATGTGGAGCAACGGCGCGCGTCTGCCGCGCACCCAGTCCAGCAACCCCATGCCCTAAGTATTGCGGAGGTCGGTGGCGTCGCTGGACGCGAGTGCTGACGCGCGCGGCCGCCGCTGACGAGCAACTCGTGTCAAACGTTGGGTGGTGCACGGATGCCCAACGCCAATAGCGTGAACGCCATGAGGCGCATCCTGTTCACATCCGTGCTGCTCTTGGCTGGGCTCGGCCTCGCCGGGTGCACCGGCTCGATGTCCGGCAGCTTCGACGAGGGGGTCGTCTCCCCGGCCTCCCCGCCCATGCAGGGACCGATCACCGACTCGGAGTCGGGCGGCGACCTGCAGAGCGGCGGCGAGCAGATCATCGTCACCGGCAACGTGTCGATCACCGTCGAGTCGCCGATCGCCGCCGCAGACGAGACCGCGCGCATCGTGGACCAGGCCGGCGGCCACATCGCGAGCCGCACCGAGCGTGCCCCGGATGACCGCGCGCCGGGAAGCGCCCGGCTCGTCGTGCGCATCCCCACCGCCGAGCTCACCCCCACGCTCGATGACATCAAGGCGCTCGGCGAGGCGAACGAGACGAGCCTCGACGAGACCAACGTGTCGAGCCAGCTGAAGGACCTCGACGCGCGCATCGCCGCACTTCAGGCGTCGGTCGACCGGCTGATCGTGCTGATGGCGGGTGCCGACACCACGGCGGATCTCATCACCATCGAGCAGGCGCTCTCCGAGCGTCAGGCGAACCTGGAGAGCCTGCAGGCGCAGAAGCGCTCGCTCGACGACCAGGTGCAGTTGTCGACGATCACCATCTACTTCATCTCCGAGAAGGATGCGCCGGTTCAGCAGCCGGAGACGTTCCTCAGCGGCCTGATCGCCGGCTGGAACGCGTTCGTCGGCTTCTGGGCGACGATGCTGGTGTTCGTCGGTGTCGCAGCACCGTGGCTGATCTTCGTAGGTCTAGTCGCCGCGATCGTCCTCTGGGTGGTGCGCCGCAGCATCCGGAAGACGTCCAGCCAGGCACCACCGCCGACGACGCCCGCCAGCACTGACGCGTCCTAGTCGGCCTGACCCCAGCGGGGAGGCGCCGGCTCGGATCGTCCCGCGACGTCGTAGGGGCTGATCGCCTTGGGCGGGTCCTGTTCGCCGCTGAGTTCGCGCAGCCGCCCGATGGTGTCGCGCGCCTCGTCGACGACCGTGAGCAGCGCCGGGATCAGGGCAAGCAACCGCCCGACCCGCTCCGCGTCGGTGCTGCCATCCGCGTCGTAGATGATGCCCATCGCGTTGTCGCGGAGCACCGCAGCGCGGTCGAACAGGTCGCCCGAATCGCCGGCCCTCGCGACGGCGCTGGACGCGAGCAACTCGATCTCGCGACCGAGGTTCGCCAGTGCGTCATCCGGTTCGGGGGTTGTCTCAGCCACCATTCGATTATCCGCTCGCGCAGGATGCTCCGGACACGACGACACCCCGCCGACCCGAAGCGGCGGGGTGTCCAAGCGGGGTTAACCCTTAAACGCGTCCTTCACGTTCTCGCCCGCCTGTTTGAGGTTGGCCTTCGTCTGGTCACCCTTGCCTTCGGCCTCGAGGCGTTCATCATCGGTCATCTTGCCCGCTGCCTCTTTGGCCTTGCCTGCGACCTCTTCGGCCTTGTTCTTCATCTTGTCATCCGCACCCATGTCAACCTCCGGATATCGTCCGTGACGGGAGTTCGTCTCGATTAACCAAACTACTTAGGCGCCCTCGGATCGGGGGCAAAATCAGCGAATGCCCAGAAGAGTGACGACTCGCAATCAGCCGACGCTCACGGGCGCGATGTTGTGGTTGCGCCGGAACACGTTGTCGGGGTCGTACCGTGCCTTCACCCGCTGCAGCCGCTCCCAGGTAGCACCGGGGTAGACGTCGCGCACCCGCCGCGGCGGCTCGTGGCCGAAGAAGTTGAGGTAGGCGGCGTCGTCTTGCTTCAGCTCGTGCCAGAGTTCGTCCACCCAGTCCTCGAGTTCCGCCACCTCGCTGCCGTCGAAGGTGTACGCGGCGAAGTTGGCCAGCAGGCGGCGCCCGCGGTGCGCGTACGCCGTCGCATCCACCGGTATCCGGTCGATGGCTCCCCCGAGCACCCGGATGCCGGCGCTCGCCATCGGGGCGGTGGCCGATCGCAGGTGGTCGACGACGAACTGCGCCTGCTCGAGGGTCAGCGCCTCGAGGAACATGGTGCGAGCGGAGCCGACCGGGTGGATGTCCAGAGCCTGCTCGGGGATCAGCGCCGCATACGGCATCTCGGCGACCTGCTCGATCAGCGGCTCGGCGATGGCGCGCACCGGCGCAAGTGCCGCTTCAGCCGATTCGGGATCACCGACGTAGGCGACGTTGAGCATGATGACGAGCTTGCCGTGCACCGCCTCGGGGAGGAACGGCATCGGCGGCGCGACCATCGAGTTCACCATCAGGGTCAGCTCTTCGGGTGCATTGGCGGCGTAGTCGACGACGGCCGCGAGCGCTTCGGCGCTGCCGGGGAGCACGATCATGCCGCCGGTCAGCGTTGGCAGGTCCCAGAGGCGGAACTTGAACCGGGTGACGACACCGAAGTTGCCACCGCCACCGCGGATGGCCCAGAACAGGTCAGGGTGGTTGTGCTCATCGGCCACCACGAGTTCGCCGTCGGCGGTGACCACCTCGGCGGCGAGCACGTTGTCGATGGTGAGACCGTGTACCCGGCTGAGGTAGCCGAGACCTCCGCCCAGGGTGATGCCGCCGATGCCGACGTCACCGATGTCGCCGAAGCCGGTGGCGAGACCGAGCTCCCCGACCGCCTGGGTGTATTCACGCACCGTCATGCCGGTCTCAGCCCAGGCGGTGCGCTCCTCGGCGTCGATGCTGAGCGCCTTCATCCCGGACAGGTCGAGCACGATCCCGCCGTCGCACAGCGCGAACCGGTCAGAGCTGTGCCCGCCGCTGCGGATCGCGAGCTCGACCCCGGTGGGGGCGACGAGCCGCACGGTGGATGCCACGTCATCCGGTGTCTGCGCGAGCACCACGGCGGCGGGGCGGATCGGCTCGCCGCCGTAGAACACGACGAGAGCCGCCGCGTACCGCTCGTCCTCGGCGGTGACGACCGCGTCGCCGAGAGTGGCTCGCAGCCGTTCGATCAGTTCGGTGGTGTCGGGCATGGGCTGGGCCTCTCAGTGGGGTTCTGCAGTTGCATCGACCGCCGACATGGCTTATTCCTGCTCGGCGAGCGCCTTCTCGAGCCGCTCCACCTTCGCGGAGAGCTCGCCCTCGCGGGGCTCGGTGCGGATGTCGGCTTTCAGCACGAGCGAGATCCGGGAGCCGAACGGCGCGACCGCCTCGGTCGCCCGCTTGATGACCTCGAAGACCTCGTCCCATTCGCCCTCGATGGTCGTGAACATCGAGTCGGTCTGGTTGGGCAGCCCCGAGGAGCGCACGATGCGCACCGCGGCGGCGACAGCGTCGTGCACCGAGCCATCCGTGCGCCCGGTTCCGCTCGGCGCTACGGAGAATGCGACCAGCATGGTTCCTCCTGGGGTCGTCTACGCGATGACTGTACTCCGCGCATCCGTCATCGATTGAGCGCACGGATGCGCGCGGTCAGCACCGTCGCGAAGGCGCACCACACGGCGTACGGCGCGAGTGCCAAGCCGAACGTCGGCTTCGCGGCACCCGCACGTCGCGCCAGGTCGGTGCTGCTGGCGGCCAATGCCGCAGCCACCCCGACGGACAGCGGCAGGTTGTGGAAGCGGAAGAACGCCCACGACCACCCCGCGTTCAGCGCGAGGTTCACCGCCATCGCGGTGAGGTAGCTCTCGCGCTGCTGGTCGGTCTGCTCGGGATCATCCAGCGCGGCGGCCGAGGTGAAGGCGATGTCGGCGTAGAGCGAGGTCCAGACGACCGGGAACACCTCGGGCGGCGGCTGGAAGCTCGGCTTCCGCAGCCGCCGATACCAACGGCTGCGGACCCCGTTGCTGGCAACAGAGCCGAGCAGGGCAGCCGCAGCGGTTGCCGTGCCGGTGATGGCGAGCGCCCGGAGATACATGGGCTACTGCTGTTGCTGCTCCGCGCCGGCGATGTTGATCATCCAGCTCACCCCGAACTTGTCCTGCAGCATCCCGAACGCGTCGCCCCAGGGCGCCACTTCGAGCGGCATCGTGATCGTCCCGCCATCAGCCAGCCTGTCCCAGTAGCCACGAAGCGTTCCGTCGTCCTGATTGGCGCCACTCAGCGAGACGGAGAAGTTGTTGCCGGGGGTGTACTCCATGGCGTTGGGGCTGTCGGCTGCCATCAGCACCAGGTCCGTCGACCTGAGCTGGGCGTGCATGATCTTGTCCTTCTCGGTGATGTCCTCGCTCGCCTGGTACTCCTCATAAGTACTCATGTCGAGCGAGCCGCCGAACACGTCGTGGTAGAACTCCATCGCCTGGCGCGCGTTGTCGCGAAAGTTCAGATACGGGTTGAGGGTGACAGCCATCATCGTCTCCTAGTCGGGTGGAGGGTCGTCTGACGATTATTTACCCGGACTGCCGACATCCGCGTCCCCCTCCCAGAGGACTTGCAGGATGAATCAGTCGGCGGATGCCTGGGCGACGGTCTCCGGCGCGGCGGCGGCGGCCGACCCGGCCGCCATGGCGCGCCGGCCGGCGGGAACTGTGATGGCGATCACGACGACGACGAGCATGATCAGTCCGGCGGCGACGAGCAACGACTCGACACTGAAGACGTCGGCCAACGGGCCGAGCACGCTCATCCCGAGCGGCATCGCTACCGCCATGACGATGCCGACGAACCCGAACACCCGACCCTGCTTCTCCGGCTCCACCTTCTCCTGGATGAGCGTCATCGACGGCGTGGAGAAGTACGGAACCGCGAGCCCGAACGCGAACATGAACGCCGAGAACACCCAGAAGTTGGTGCTGAGACCCAGCGCGAGGGTCACCACGGCGAACAAGAGCGAGGTGACCACGATCATCGCGACCCGGTTCTTCGCGCCGGCCCAGATGGCAATGAGCACCCCGGCGATCAGCATCCCGATGCTGAAAGCGAGTTCGACGACGGCGAGCATCCAGACATCGTCCCCGAAGCTGCGCGCCACCATGAGCGGGGTCAGCGACGACGGCGCGGCGGCCAGCACGAAGACGATCGCGAACAGCACCAGCAGCCACCGGATGAAGGTGTGGCTGGCGATGTAGCGCACGCCTTCGACGAGGTCGGTGAAGTACGGCACGTGCTCGTCGCTGGCGCGACGGATGGTCGCCACCGGCACCAGCAAAAGCAGCCCGATGCCGATCACGGCGGTGACGACGTCGATGAAAAAGATGCCGATGATCGACAGGTTGGCGTAGACCAGCGCGGCCACGGCGGGCGTGATGAGCATCATCGCGGACTGGATCGACCCGTTGATGCCGTTGACCCGCATCAGGTGTTCGGTCGGGGTGATCTGCGGGATGAGCGCAGACACGGCCGGCATCTGGATGCCGGCTCCGGCCGAGCGGATGGCGAGGGTCAGGTAGATGAGCCACAGCCCGTCGTAGCCGGCGAGCAGGAAGATGGCGAGCGCGAGCGTGGAGACGGCGATGGCGGAGTCGGCGACGACGATGAGGAACTTGCGGTTCATCCGGTCGGCCCACACGCCGCCGAAGATGGAGACGATCGCCTGCGGCAGGAAGCCGAAGATTGCGGCGAGCGCCAGCACCAGACCGGACTGGGTCAGCAGGGTGAGGTGCCACATGATGGCGTACTGCACCAGCATGGAGCCGAACAGCGAGACCGTCTGGCCGCCCAGGAAGACTGCGACGTTGCGCTTCCAGCGCGCGGGTGCCGGGTCCCCGACGACGGTGTGCTCGACTGTGGGCGTCGCGCCGGCGGCGGCGTCAGACATAGCTGTCTCCTGGTGCGTGAGAAAAAGGGGAGCGGATCAGAATACACCGGCGCGGGCTGCCGTGTCAGCTTTTCCTCGCGCTCAGCGGAGGGCGTTCACGAGAGTTGCCATCAGCCGGTAAGGCAGGCTGCGGTTCTTCACCTGGTTGACCGTGCCGCACAGGTAGAGGTCGAGGTCTGGTACGCGGTAGAGCACGCTCCCGGATGCGCCGGAGTGCCCGATCATCGCGGGCACTGGCGCGAACGGCGAGAGGATGCGCGGCAGCGCGAACCGCATGATGCCGATGCCGTACTCGAGTGGGGTGAAGACGGTGCGCCAGGTGGCGGTGAGCTCGTCGATGTACTCGACCGGGAAGAGGTCGCCGGTCAGGAACGCCCGTAGGAATTCAATGCCGTCGTCGGTGGTCGACACGATGGAGCCGTCCGGTCCGAACGAGGCCATCGCCTGCGGCCGGGGCAGCGGCGCGCGGCCGTTGAGGAAGGAGGACACTGTGTCGGCGCGGTCGAGCGTTGACTCGGTGAACAGGTAGGTGTCGTCGAGGCCGAGCCGGCGGATGACGCGCTCGTCGACCCCAGCCTCGTAGCTTCCGGCGGTGACTGTCTCGATCACCTTGCCGAGCAGCTGGAAGTTGGTGTCCGAATACAGCGCCTTGCCCGGCGTGCCGGGCGCGAACGGGGCGGGCAGCTGGCGGGAGGTGCCGACTGCGTCATCGAAGCTCCAGCGAACGTCGTCGCGCAGCATCCGGGCCATGACGCTTTCCCCGCCCTTCGGCGCGCCCTCGAAGTAGTCGGGGATGCCGGAGGTGTGCGACAGCAGGTGGCCGATGGTGATGTCGGCGGCGCGGTCGATGCCGCCGAAGGTGTTGAGCCCGGCGAGCGTGTCGGCGCCGAGGATGTCGGCGGCCGGGGTGTCGAAGGTCAGGTCGCCGCTCGCGCGCAGTTGCAGCACGATGGCGGTGGTGTAGAGCTTGGTGACGCTCGCGATGAAGTACTGCTTGGGCTCTCCGAACGACCACTCGAGGCCGGTGCTCGGCTGGGTGATGCGGAGCTGCAGCTCGTGCACGTCGCTGCGCTGCGCGAACCGCTCGGCGATGCGGTCGAGCTTGGCGGTGACGTCGGACTGCAACTGCTGCATGGGATCAACCTAAGGGCCGAGGGTTAACAAATCTCACGGGCCCGAAAGAACGGTCACCCAATACTCGCGATCGTCGCCGAGGCCAAGGTCGCAGTCGACACCGGATGCCTGAACGGTCAGCAGAGTCTCAGCGCTTCCGTCACCACCGGGCTCGATGACGGTGACCTCTAGCGGCGATGGCAGACACTCAGCCGACGAGCATCCGGTGAGACCTGCTCCCAGCACGAGCGCCAGTGCGCTCACCGCTGCTCCACGCCTTACGGCCCCGAGACGACTCACGCTCGCGACCGGACAACAGCACCAAGAGCCGCCACGACGGCGGCCGCGCCTCCGATCACCCAGACCTGTGTCGCGTGGCCGCCCAGTGCACTGCGGCAGTCCTCGATCGCCGCGCCTACCTGTTGCACAGGGTTGAACATCGATCCGCACCTGGCGAGATACGTTTCGATCCCGCCCAATCGGCGAGTGAAGAATTTGGTGGAGCTAAGGGGATTCGAACCCCTGACCTTCTCATTGCGAACGAGACGCGCTACCAACTGCGCCATAGCCCCAAATACTGCGTAGCTACGTTACCACCTCGCGCGGCGCCGTCACCAACGCGGCGACTAGCCGACCGCGCGACGCCGGCTGAGGATCGCGTCGAGGTCCGCCACCGGCGCATCCGCCGTCTCGACGATGCCCATGCTCGCGAACCGGCTCTTCGGCGCGGATGCCGCGGGCCGGTCGATGCGCGTCACCTTCGGCGACGCCTGCGCCTCACGCAGCGCGCGCTCCGACGCGACGATCGCGTCCTGCAGCGACTCGGCCGGCTCGAGCGGCATGCGGATCGGCTCCGGACGGTGGGTCAGGTATAGCGGCTTCGGAAGCGGCACCGGCGTCCAGCCGCGGTCCTGCTGCGGCTCCGCCACCGGCGGCGCCGACTTGGTGCGGACGGGCTGGCTTACCTGGCGCGCTCCGCGCAGGCGCTGCGCCCTGGCGCGCGCCACCGCCGCCATCTGGTTCAGCATCGCCACGGCACCCACTGCCACGGCGACCGCCGAGCCGAGCACGAGCCAGTTCCCGGCGAGCGCCGGAGCGACACCGACCAAGGCCGTGATCAGCGAGACGAACAGCACGAGCGTCGTCAGCCCACGATTTCGGCGCAGCCGACGAGCGGATGCCCGGTCACGCGCCAGCTGGTCCGCACCGGATGCCGCCGCGCTGGCCCGCAGCTCGGCGGCCAGCCGCTCGGCCTCCGCCGCGCGTCGCGCTTCCGCGGCCGCCTCGGCGGCACGCAACACCTTCTGATGGTGAGCGACCGTGCGCGCGGTGGACTCGGCGCGCACCGCATCCGGAATCTCCGCCGTCTCGGCGAGAATCCGCAACGTCTGCTGCAACCGCACCGCATTGCGCTCGGTCGACAGGTACTCGCGGCGACGCAGCCAGGTCGGCACCAGATAGACGAACCAGAGCACGGCGGCGACCGCAATCGCAACACTCGAGCCGAGTCCGTCAAAGTTCATGGCGTTAACCGTACGAGTGCGGGGCCCCGGTCTAAGGTTCGGCGCGCCGATGCAATGCGCGCCACGCCGTGTGTCCGCTGAGAAACGCGCTGTTTTCGGACATCCGCGGCAGGTGCGCCGGGCGCGGATGTCCGGACCCCGCGCGGATGGACGCAGCGGGAGCGGATGCGGCGCGAGGGATCCCGACAGGCTCGACACCGAAAAGGCGACCACCACGAGCGGCAAGAACGGTAGGCTCCGGCGACATGGCCCGCATCCCGCTCGTCGAAACGCCGATCGGCACGCTGGCCCGCGCCCTCGAGTCGGGCGACCTCACCGCGGTCGATCTCGTGAATGGCTATCTCGACCGCATCGCCGCATTCGATGCCGCCGGGCCGCGGCTCAACGCGGTCGTCGTGCTGAGTCCGGATGCGATCGCCGAGGCCGCAGCATCGGATGCGCGTCGGGTGCGGGGCGAATCGCGCGGCCCGCTCGATGGCATCCCGTACGTCGCGAAGGACTCGTTCATGGTGCGCGGCCTGACCGTCGCATCCGGCTCCCCCGCCTTCGCCGACCTCATCGCCCAGCACGACGCGTTCACGATCGAACGGCTGCGCGCGGCCGGAGCGATCTGCCTCGGGCTCACCAACATGCCGCCGATGGCCAACGGCGGCATGCAACGCGGACTGTACGGCCGGGCCGAGAGCCCGTACAGCGCCGACTGGCTGACTGCGCCGTTCGGCTCGGGCTCCTCCAACGGTTCCGGCACCGCCACCGCCGCCGCGTTCGCGGCATTCGCGCTCGGCGAGGAGACCTGGTCGAGCGGTCGCGGCCCGGCCTCTAACAACGGGCTGTGCGCCTACACGCCCTCGCGCGGCGTGATCTCGGTGCGCGGCAACTGGCCGCTCGTCCCCACCATGGACGTCGTCGTGCCGTACACCCGCACCATGGACGAGCTGCTGCTGGTGCTCGAGACGGTCGTCGCCGACGACCCGCAGACACGCGGCGACTTCTGGCGCGTCCAGCCGTGGGTGACGATCCCGCGGGCGTCGGATGTGCGGCCCGCCTTCTACCCTGACCTCGCCGTCCCGGATGCTTTGCGCGGCGCGCGGCTGGGCATCCCGCGCATGTACATCGGCGGTGAGCCCGACAGCGACGACCCGATCGCCACTCGCCCGAGCGTCATCGCCCAGTGGGAGAAGGCCCGCCGTGACCTGGAGGCCGGGGGCGCCGAGGTGATCGAGGTCGACTTCCCGGTGGTGACGAACTATGAGTCCCGCGGGCGGGCCGACGATCGCAGCATGGTCGCGCGCGGCCTCGTCCCGCCGACCTTCGCCGAGCACGAGCTGTGGGAGCTGTCGATGTGGGGCTGGGACGAGTTCCTGCAGGCCAACGGCGACCCGCACCTGAACCGGCTGGTCGATGTCGTGCCCGAACTCATCGAACCGGTCCCGCCGGGCGCGCTGCCCGGCCGGTACGAGGACCATCTCAGCCGGTTCGCCCCGGACGACGTCGACCTCGCCCAATATGTGCACCGCGCCCGCCGCGACGGCATCCCGGCGCTGGCCGACATCCCGGACATCGCCGCCGGCATCCGCGGCCTGGAGCAGACCCGGCGCATCGACTTCGAGGACTGGCTGGACGAGTTGGCGCTCGACGCGGTCGTGTTCCCGGCGGTCGCCGACGTCGGACCGGCGGACGCCGACATCAACCCGGCATCGGCCGAGCTCGCGTGGCGCAACGGCACCTGGGTCGCCAACGGCAACCTCGTCCCCCGGCACCTGGGCATCCCGACCGTGCAGGTCCCGATGGGGCTGATGGCCGACATCCGGATGCCGATCGGCCTCACCTTCGCCGGCCGCGCGTACGACGACAGTCGGCTGCTCACCCTCGGCTGGGCGTTCGAGCGAGCTGCGAACCGCCCCGGCTCAGCGATCGGCGCCACCCGCGAGGCCCCGCCGCGCACGCCGGAGCTCTAGTCCGCGACGTGATCCACTGCGGCTGCCCGCAGGTCGGCATCCGGCACGTGTGCGGCATCCGCCGGCGCCTTCCCGTTCAGCCAGCGGCTGAGCACCCCGGTCGGCACCTCTTCCGAGACGAGTGCGAAGCAGAAGTGATCGCGCCAGTCGCCGTCGATGTGGATGTAGCGCCGCCGCAGCCCCTCATAGCGGAAGCCGAGCTTCCGCACGACCCGCAGGGACGGCTCGTTCTCCGGCCGGATGCAGATCTCGATGCGGTGCAGTCCTAGTTGGAAGAAGCAGTAATCGGTCGCGAGCGCCACCGAGGTGGGCGTCACCGCCTTGCCCGCGAACTTCTCCGACACCCAGTACCCGATCGTCGCGGACGACACCGACCCCCACTGGATCGACGACACGTTCAGCTGCCCGGCGAAGTGCCCGTCGTACTCCATCACGAACGGCAGGCCCAGCCCGGCACGCGCGTGGGCGAGCAGGTTCCGGATGCTGCCGCGCACGTCGAAACTGCCGACGCCGTGCGGGCTGGTCGCCTCCCACCTGCGCAGCCAGCCGCGGTTGTCGAGCAACTCCCGCTCCAACCGGCGCGCGTCGCGCAGCCGGATCGGCCGAATCGTGATCGGCCCCTCTGACAGAGTCGGGATGCTCACCGCACTATTCCAGCGTCGCCGCGAATTCCTTCAGCCAGGGGCGCAACTCGTTGCCGAGGTCGTCCCTGTCGGCCGCGAGCTGCACGATGGCCTTGATGTAGGAGAGCCTATCTCCGGTGTCATAACGGCGACCCCGGAAGACAACGCCGTAGACGCCGCCCGCGATCGACCGGTCCTCAGCGAGCTTCTCGAGCGCATCCGTCAGCTGGATCTCGCCGCCCTTGCCCGGCTCGAGGCGGTCCAGTATGTCGAAGATCTCCGGCTGCAGCACGTAACGGCCGATGATGGCGTAATTGGAGAGTTGCTCCCCCGGTGCCGGCTTCTCGACCATGCCGGTGACGCACACGACGTCCTCGTCGTCGGTCGGCTCCACGGTCGCGATTCCGTATAGCGACGCGAGCTCGGGCTCGACCTCGAGCAGCGCGACGATCGTCGCGCCCCGCTGCTGCTCGACCTCGAGCATCCGGGGCAGGATTGCGTCGCGCTCGTCGATCAGGTCGTCACCGAGAAGCACCGCGAACGGCTCGTTGCCGACGTGCATCCGCGCGCGCAGCACCGCGTGGCCCAGGCCGAGCGGGTCGCCCTGGCGCACGTAGTGCACATCGGCGAGCTCGCTGGAGTAGTTGACCTTCTGCAGGCGCACCATGTCGCCCTTGCGCTCGAGAGTGGCCTCGAGTTCGCCGACGCGGTCGAAGTGGTTCTCGAGGGCGCCCTTGTTGCGTCCGGTGATCATGAGCACATCGTGGATTCCGGCGGCGACCGCCTCCTCGACTACGTACTGGATCGCGGGCTTGTCGACCACTGGGAGCATCTCTTTCGGCATGGCCTTGGTCGCGGGGAGGAATCTGGTGCCGAGTCCGGCGGCCGGGATGACGGCCTTCGTGATCTGAGATGCCATGTGGGACAGGTTACCGTTGAGCCTGCCTAAACTAGCTGTATGACGGGTGACGAGAGCCACCGCAAGCGCGCACTGCGGGCGGACCTGCGAGCCAGGCGACGGGCGCTCACCTCCTCCGAGCTGGAGCACGCGACATCCGGAATCAACGAGCAGCTGATCGCGCTGACCGAGTCGGTCGGCGCGACCTCGGTCTCCGGATACCTGCCGACGCAGGACGAGCCCAACATCCGCCCCTGGTTGGATTGGGCGCGCGAGCGCGGCATCCGGGTTCTCATTCCGCTGTCACGCGACGACGGGCTGCTCGACTGGACCGACTACGGCGACGAGGAGGTCGAAGGAATGTTCGGCATGCCGGAGCCGGTCGGTGAGCTGCTCGGACCGATAGCCATCAACGACGTCGACCTGATCATCGTTCCCGCTGCCGCGATCGACCGCACCGGGATGCGGCTCGGCTGGGGCCGCGGCTACTTCGACCGCACGCTCGGTTCGATGGAGAAGTGCCCGCCGGTTTATGCTGTGGTCTTCGACAACGAACTGGTCGACTCGGTTCCCACCGAGCTCCACGACAAGGCGGTTGACGGGGTCGTCACCCCCAGCGCTACCACGACGTTCAAGCAGACAACACCACGATAGAAGCCGCAATGCCCACGTATTCCTACCGTTGCACCGAGTGCGAGAACGCCTTCGACATCCAGCAGGCGTTCACCGACGATTCCCTGAGCGTCTGCCCGCAGTGCGGCGGCGTGCTGCGAAAGGTATTCAGCGCGGTCGGCGTGACCTTCAACGGGTCCGGGTTCTACCGCACCGACTCGCGCAAGGGCCCGGAGTCTGGGAAGTCGGATGCCGCGAAGTCCGGCAGCTCGGAGGGGTCGAGCACCCCGGCGGCGTCCACCTCGAGCCCGAGCACCACCAGCAGCAGCAGCCCTGCAGCAAGCAGCGCAGCCAGCTAGCGCCGGAGGGCCGGCATGCGAACGAGGGGGAATGACGTGGTGAAGGGCTTCAAAGAGTTCATCATGCGCGGCAATGTCATCGACCTTGCCGTCGCGGTCGTCATCGGCACTGCCTTCACCGCGCTGGTGAACGCTCTGGTCGAAGGCGTCTTGAACCCGGCGCTCGGTGCGCTGTTCAACTCTGAGAGCCTGAGTAAGACCCTTATCGTCGAGATCCCGTCGCTTGCCGACGACGAGCCCGCGAGGCTCCTGTTCGGCGCGCTCATTGGTGCGCTCATCCAGTTCCTGCTGGTCGCGGCTGCCGTCTATTTCGCGCTCGTGTTGCCGATGAACAAGCTGCGGGAGCGGTCCGAAGCGCGGCGGAGTGCGGGTGCTCCCGAGAAGGAGGAGCCGCCGACGGAGCTGGACGTGCTGCAGCAGATCCGCGACCTGCTCGCCGAGCGCGAGAGCCGCTGACCCGCCCGCTGGCTGAACCCAGGGGTCGCAAACGGGCCTTCATTGCGCCAGGAAGGCCCCTTTCAGACCCCTCGAGGAACATCGGGAGCGCCATCGGGGCGGCGCCGGGGTCAGTAGTGCGGCGGCTTGTCGGCGTTGAGCCGGTCGTCGTTGTCGTCGGATGCGTGGCGCGGCGGCTCGGGCATGGGCGTCGGGTCGCTGCCGGGCACCGGTTCTGTGCGCACCCTGCGATGCCGGCGCGGACGGGCCGCGGGCGCGGGAACCGACGCCTCCGGCTGCTCAGGCTGCAGCTCGCCGGACTCCTCGATCACGCCTGAGACGGTACCACCGTTACCGGTTGGGTGATGGGCGCTTCACTCAGGCCGAGCATCCGCGCGATGTTGTCGGCCACAGCATCCGGGTCGCTGAACAGCTCGAACGCGTGCACCCGCAGGTAGTGCCAGCCGAGGCGGCGCAGCAGCTCCGGCCGCAGCCGCAGCGATTCGCGCAGGCTCGTCGAGTGCAGCGTGGTGTCAGTCTCGATGCACAGGCACATGCCCTTGTGGGACGCGACCAGGCCGAGCTTGCCGCGGTGGCCGAGCGCGACCCGCAGGCCGCGCACCTCGAGGCGGCGGGCGAGGTCCACCAGCAGTGGGTCGCTGTCATCCGGGATCGGCTCCGCCGCGATCCGCGCGTCGACGTCGGTCAGCAGCTCGGCCAGCGCGACCGCGCCGTACCGCATCCGGTCCTCGTCGATGTCGCTCGCCTCGAAGCAGGTCACGATTGTCATTGCACGCCGGGCGCGAGTCATCGCGATCGCCAGCAGCCGTTCTCCGCCCGGATGCCCGAGCGCGCCGAAGTCGGACAGCACCCGCCCGTGCGGGGTACGTCCGTAGCCGATCGAGAAGATGACCCGGTCGCGGCTCTCCGCGACCGCCTGCTCAATGGTCGCGACGGTGAACGGCTCTGCGCGGTCGCCGAGGATGTACTCGTGCAGCTCAGGGAGCCGCGCCAGCGCGGTGAGCACCGCGCGCTGCACCCGGATGGCATGCTTGCGGCTCGCGGTGATGACCATGAGCGACTCGCGCGGCCGGGTGCGCGCGTGGTCGAGCACCAGCTCGACGACCCGGTTCACCTCGGCGTCGACGCTCTCGACGGCGCCGCTGTCCTCATCCGGCAGTCCCGACCCGTCGGCGACAAAGTCGATCCGGATGCTGCCATGCCCGAGGAAGCTGCCCGCCCAGGGCAGCGAGTCGATGCGGCCGGCGTAGAACCGGCGGTTGACCAGTTCGGCGAGGTCCTCGCCGCCTGCGCGGTAGCTGCGAGTGAGGGTGAGGGTCGGCAACAGGGTGCCGAGCCGGGCTAGCGCCGAGTCGGCGTGCAGCTCGTCGAGCTCTTCCTCCGGCGTCTCCTCGGTGGTCTGGGTCTCCCCCAGCCCGATCGTGAACGCGGACGGAGTCTGCGTCACCGGGTCGCCGAGGGCCACCACCTGCCGGGCGCGGCGGATGGCGCCGACCGTCTCGGCGAGGGTGGTCGCACCGGCATCCACCAGCAGCACGGTGTCGAAGCGCAGCGTGTCGGTGATCTCGTGGACCTCGTACGGCGACGCGATCCACACCGGCGCGACGACGCGCGACAGGTGCGGTGCAGCCTCCTGCAGCTGACGGGAGTCGATGCTGTCCCGGCGCAGCGCGCGCTTGAGCGCGGTCGCCTCATCCGGCCAGTCGACCAGGCCGATGCTCCAGTTCTCGGCGAGCTGCCAGGCGAGACCCTGCGCGCTGGCGCGAGCGTGCGCGTCGTCGACGAGCCGGAAGTCGGATTCGAGCCGGTCAAGCACCGAGGTGTTCGCACCGAGCAGGGCGCGTTCGCTCTCCAGCAGCGACTCGAGCGCCGAGCGCCACCAGGCCAGCTCGAGTTCGGCCGCGACCTGCTCCTCGGGGACGTGGCGCTGCGCGAGGTCGGCCAGCAGCGGGTCGAGTTCGAGCTCACGCAGCGTGCTGAGCAGCGCGGTGCGCTCCTGCAGGTTGTGCAGGGCATCCGACTCGGCGGCGAGCCCGTCGAGCAGGGCAAGCAGCTCGTGGATCGGCAGGTTCGCCAGCTGCACCTCCTGGTCGGCCCTGCCGAGCGGCTCGTCGAGGGTGCTGAGATCCTGCATGACCTGCTGGTGCGCGACCTGCACGTCGGCGATGCCGACGGGCACCTGCGGGGTGATCCCCTCCGCGACGAAGCGCTGCCACAGGAAACGCTGCTGCTGGATGCGCCGCAGCGATCCGTTCAGGTCGGTCACGTGCACGCCGGGTCGCTGGTATTCCTTGGCGAGCCGCTTGAGCCGGCGGCGGTTGGCGCCGCTCATGTGCTGCGATTCCTTGCGCGACGCGGTCGCGGCGATGAGTTCGCTCAGCGACCGGTCGAAGACGACGGGAAGGAACTTGTCCAGGGTGTCCCGGATGTCGGTGAGCAGTCGCAGGTAGACGCCGAGTTCCGAAATTGACTCGAACGGCCGCATCCGGGTCTTGCCGATGAGCTCGTTCGCGCGTTCGAGCAGCCTGGGCACCCCGGTCTCGTGCAGCTGCCGGGCGATCGAGTGCGCGCGGCTCGCGTCCTGGGTGCTCGTGAACGACGCGCCGTACCACGGCGAGTCGTTCGGGCCGTACTTGAACTCGCCGAGTCGTGCGGCCTGCACCATCGTCTCGGCCGCCTGCGCCCGGTTGCTGGCGAGCTGCTCGACCGACAGTCGCGACAGCCGGGCACTGGTGGCCGGCGGCTCGGGCAGCAGCGCGAGCCGCGATAGCTCGGTCAGGCAGTCGAGCACCGACACGCCTAGCGTGTCGTCGCGCTTGGAGATCGCGCCGCGGTAGTCGATCAGCACCTTGCGGAGTCTCACGAGCGCTTCATCGACCTCAGCGGTCTCTGGCTGCTTGGCCTTCTCGTTGCGACCGATCGAGCGGATGATGTCCCGGCGCAGCGTGCCGGGCGCGACGGCCACACCGGCCAGGCCGATGTCGGCCAGCCGCTGCGCGATGCCCTGCAGGCTCGCCCGGCGCGCGCTGACCACGAGTACGCGCTTGTTCTGCGCGACGAGCGCCCCGATGGCGTTGACGATGGTCTGAGTTCCGCCGGTGCCCGGCAGCGTCTTGACGACCACCGAGTTGCCTGCCGCGATCTGGGCGATCACGTTCTCCTGCTCGGCGTCGGCGTCGAGCAGCAGCGTGTCGGTCTCCGGGGCGCGGTAGTCGGGTCCCTGCAGCTCGACCGGCTTGAAGCTCTCTTCGACCGACCACTTCGCGCTCGGGTTGCCTGCCAGTGCATCCAGTACCGGATGCTCGAGCTGGGCGACATCCGTCACCATGCCGGTCGCGACATCCGCGAACGAGGAGACGACCAGGCGCGGCTGAACGTTGAACCACTCGAGGTGCGAGGTGAGCCCGCGGAGCCGGTCGATGACCGGGTTCGGCTTGAACGACCCGTCGCGCTGCGCGAGGGCGACGAAGCCCTGGGCGTCGAGGGTGATCTGGAACTGTTCGGCGAGCGCGCGCGCGAGCGCCGGGTTGAGGAACGGCTCGCCTCGCAGCCGCAGCTCGAAGTCGGTGCCGTAGCGGCGGATGGCGAGCGGGCGCAGCAGGATGGGCGCGCAGTAGTCGGCCGCATCGTGCTGCCACTGGGCGATGCCGATGCCCAGGTGGATGGAGTCGATGCCGCGCGCGGTCGCGAGCTCAAGGCCCTTGGCGGCGAGCTCGTCGGCTGCCAGCTTCGCGGCGCGCAGCGCAAGGTCGTCGCGGATGAGGTTGGAGAGCAGGGTGGTCTTGCCGGTGATGAAGCGCGCGAGGCCGCCCGGATGCGTCGCGCCGAGTTCGATGCGCGTGCTCGGCTCGTCGATGAAGTGCAGCAGCGGATTGCTGCCGCCGACGGTGGACAGCTGCTCGCGCCATCCGGCCCATGTTGGTTCTGCCACGTTCACCGCCTTGTAACGCGGGTCGCCGAGACTAAGTGCGTGCGGCGACGTCACCTGCTGGTGCGCGGGCACGGAATCACTCTCGGTCTCCTCCATGTCGAGGAGAAAATCGTCTTGTCGATCGGCACGCCACACGTTGCCACCTTAAATGCCGGTTGCCTCATTTCCCGGCAGGCCAGTGGAGTTTCGCTCTCTCACCCCCTCTTATGCAGGAGATTCCTTGTTATGCGGGCGATTTCGCCCCGGCCGGACCGAAATAGGATTGAGCGGACAATGGAAATCCTGGTCAGCGCTCTCTCTACCGCCGGCATCACGCTCGCCGCAATCTTCGTCGGCGCCACCGCGGTCGGCTTCGCCCTGATCTCCCGTCGCCGCCGCGCGCAGAGTCCGGATGCCGCCGTCGACCGGATTCAGCAGGAGGCGAGCATCCTCCTCGTCCGCGTCGACGACGCTGTGCAGGATGCCGAAGCCGAGCTGGGCTACGCGATCGCCCAATTCGGTGAGGACCGCACCCGGCAGTTCGCTGCCGCCCTCGACTCTGCCCGCGGCAAGCTGCGTGAGGCGTTCGCGCTGCAGCACCGGCTCGACGACGCCTACGCCGACACCGTGAGCCAACGGCGCGACTGGAGCTCCCGGATCCTGTCACTGTGCATCGCCGCGCAGCAGGAGCTCGAGCAGCACACGCACGAGTTCGACCGCAAGCGTGCGCTCGAGCAGGATGCGCCGCGCCGGCTCTCCGACATCCGGAGCAGCACCGACGCGACGGCTCGCCGCCATGCCGAAGCGGTCGTCGTGCTCGGCACCCTCCGGCGGGACTACGCGGCGAGCGCCATCGCATCCGTCACCGACAACCTGGACCGGGCGCTGACCGAGCTCGCCGCAGCGCGCTCGGCAGCCGACGCCGCGCAGTCGGCAGTGGATGAGAACGCCGGAACGGCCGCCGACTCGCTGCGCAGCGCCGAGGAGCACTCCGGGCGCGCCGACGAGCTGATCGACGCCGTCGGGACCCTGCGCACCGAGCTGGAGCGGGCCACCGCGGCCGTGACCCGTCTCACCGAGTCGACAGAGCAGAACCTCGCCGAGGCCCGTGGGCTGCGGGACGCACCGCCGGACCCCGACTCAAGCAGCGCCGTCGCGGCCGCGATCAGTGAGGTGGAGGCAGCGCTGTCCAGCTCGACCGGGCCGGCCGATCCGATGCGCCAACTGGAACGCCTCCGCCAGGCCAACGCGTCGCTGGATGCCAGCATGGCCGGGGCGCGCAACCAGCAGCGCCGCCTGGACGGTGCGCGCACCGCACTCGCCGGCGCGCTCGTGCAGGCGCACAGCCAGCTGTCGTCGACCCGCGACTTCATCGCAACCCGGCGCGGCGGGGTCGGCGCTGCCGCACGCACCCGGCTGGCCGAGGCGGAGCGCAAGCTGATGCTCGCCGAAAACGAGGCCGACCCTGTGGCCGCGCTGGACCTCGCCCGCAACTCGCTCACGCACTCCAGAGATGCCGACGCGCTCGCGCGCTACGACCTGATGCACCGCGCCTGACCCGGCGCTGGGCGCTCTCTGGTAGTTCTCGCAAGTTTTCTCACTACAGCGCCCCGCCGGGCAACGATGGGAGGAAGCGAACACGAGGAGGCTTCCGATGCGCGCCCAGGACATCATCGCCGACTGGCCCTACGAATCCAGGGAAGCGGCACAAATTGTCATCGAGGAGCACGGCGAGCCGCACGAGAGCGCCCCGTCGATGCTGCTCTGGCACAACGTCGGCCTGACCAAGCGGTTGACCGCATGGCGCGACTTCGCCCAGCACGACTTCCCGGCGCCGCACACCGACTCGGTGACGACGACGGTCGACTACGCGGTGCCGACCCCGTTCATTGCCGAGCTCGCCGAGTTCGACGGCAGCGTCACCGTCGCGCGCACCGCCGGTGAGGTCTCCGCGACCTGTCACGACGAGCAGGCCAACTTCCTCGCACTGAACCTGATGGTCGACATCGTGAGCGGTGAGAAGACCGCGGAGGAGGCGCGGGAATACTACGCCAAGGAGTTCCTCGACTACCGCCGCGGGCTGCCGACGCCGTACATGCAGAAACTGCGCTTCCGGGTCGAGGGCGAAGCAGCCGATCCGGATGAGCGCATCCTCAGCGACGAACAGCTCGAAGCCGCAGAACGGGAAGGAACCTGACGTGACCAAGAATCTCGACGAGAACCCGGTGAGCCGCTACCCGAGCGACGACTTCCCCCAGCAGGAGCAGGAGCAGCCCGGCCTCACCTCGAAGACCGAACCCCGTCCGGATCACGGTGAGGACACCTATGTCGGCAGCGGCAAGCTGCAGGGCAAGCGCGCTCTCATCACCGGCGGCGACTCCGGCATCGGGAGGGCGGTTGCCATCGCCTTCGCGCGGGAGGGAGCCGATGTGGCCATCTCCTACCTGCCCGAGGAGCAGGAGGATGCGGATGACACGGCCCAGTGGGTCCGCAAGGAAAACCGGCAGGCGCTGCTCCTGCCCGGCGAGGCCAGGGACGAGGCGTACTGCACGAGCCTGGTCGAGAAGACAGTGAGCCAATTCGGCGGCCTCGACATCGTCATCCTGAACGCCGCCTATCAGGAGAACCGGGACAGCCTGGAGGAGTTACCGACCGAGGAGTTCCAGCGGGTTTTCGAGACGAACCTGTACTCGACGCTGTGGATTGCGCGCGCCGCGCTGCCTCACCTGAAGCCTGGCGCGTCGATCATCACCACCTCATCCATCCAGGCCTTCAACCCCAGCCCGCAGCTCATCGACTACGCGATGACCAAGGCCGCCCTGGTCGCATTCACCAAGGCGCTCGCCCAGCAGGTCGGCGAGAGAGGCATCCGGGTCAACGCGGTCGCGCCCGGACCGATCTGGACGCCGCTCATTCCCGCCACCTCGTGGCCAGACAAGCTGCCGACATTCGGGCAGGACACCCCGCTCGGACGCGCCGGTCAACCGGCCGAGTTGGCGCCCGCTTACGTCTTCCTGGCGTCACAGGAGGCCTCCTACGTGTCCGGTGCGGTGCTTCCGGTGACCGGCGGCAAGGGACTCTGAGCAGAAGCGGAAGGACCCCGAGCTGAAGAAGAAGGCCGAGGAGATCGGCCTCAGGGGTCCTCGAGACTCAGCAAAACCGAAGCTGATTCAGGCCTTGTGCAACTCCTGACCCGGCTGGGAAACAGCTGGCAATTGGTGCGAGAAGCCTGTTAATCCGCCTTTCGATTCGACTCTTGGCACCCCGTGCGTAGTCTGAAAAGTGAGAACCCGAACAAAAAGTGGTCCGCTGGGGGGTAGCGGTTTGCTTTAGGAAGGCACTTACCCGTCTTGAGTTTCA
Organism: Cryobacterium sp. BB307; assembly: GCF_012274275.1. Classification (GTDB taxonomy): domain Bacteria; phylum Actinomycetota; class Actinomycetes; order Actinomycetales; family Microbacteriaceae; genus Terrimesophilobacter. The sequence goes on from NZ_JAANZA010000001.1 coordinate 61,299, forward strand.
TCCCCCGATCCTCACTCCATGTCCATATGTCAAAGCTTGCCGTCGCCGCCGTTTCCGGTGGCCTGATCGTCACACTGGCTCTCCCCGCGTACGCACTGGATCCGGCGGAGGCGCCTCCGTCGACGATCGCGGCGGCAACCAAGCCGGTGCAGCGGTTGATCGGCCCGGCCGATGTGGCACCCCAGTCCGTCGTCCGCGCAAGCTACACCGCGACGCCGGCCCCCGAGCCGGAACCGGTTCCCGTTGCCGCGTCGGCACCATCCGGCTCCTCCGGTTCCGAGCGGTCGGGCTCCAGCTTCGCCGCGCCGGCACAGAACTACAGCGGCCAGGCCCTGGTCGACTTCGCGATGCAGTTCGTCGGCGTCGTCCCCTACGGCCCCGGCAACCATCCGAGCGACAGCTTCAGCTGTGACGGTCTGGTGCAGTACGTGTTCGGCGCGTTCGGCATCTCACTGCCGCGCACCGCGAACGCGCAAGCGGCGATGGGCGTACAGATCAGCGCCGCGCAGGCGCAGCCGGGCGACCTGGTCTGGTACCCGGGGCAGCACGACGGCATCTACGCCGGAGGCGGCATGATGGTCGACTCCCCGAAGCCGGGCATGATGGTGCAGTACCGCGCGGTGTGGGGCAGCCCGGTCTACGTGCGGATGGTCGGCTGACGCTCAGCCACGAGCATCCGGGGCGATGACCGCCCGGACGTCCTGAATGGTGCCGGCACGTGCGATCCGCTCGATCGCGCGGGCATCGTTGAAGCGGTTCGCGAGCTGCGCGACAGCGGCGAGATGGCTTTCCGCGGTGGTTGAGGCGAGGCCAACGACGACCGACACCGGGTCATGGTGCGGATGCCCGAACGCCACCGGTTCGGCCAGGGTCACAACCGACATCCCACCGGTCAGCACATCGTCGCTCGGTCGGGTGTGGGCGAGCGCGAGGCCCGGCGCGATGACGACGTACGGTCCGTGCTCGTCGATCATACGGATCATGTCACCGGCGTAGTCGGCGGTCGCGGCGCCGGATGCGGCGAGCGCGTCACCCGCGAGCTGGACTGCCTCGCGCCAATCGGCGGCGGTTCGTGAAAGCCAGATCGCGTCATCGGGAAGTGGCGGAAGTGGCATCGGGTTAGACCTGATCGAATCCGTCGCTGATGGCCGCGGCCAGTTCTTCCCGGTCCTCGAGCGGCAGGAAGGTCGCCGCCGCCGCGTTGAGCTGGAACACCTCGAGATCGCCGAGGTCGTATCCGAACGCGTCGCTGAGCATCGCGAGCTCCCTGCTGAGGCTCGTGTTGCTCATCAGCCGGTTGTCGGTGTTCACGGTGACGCGGAAGCCGAGCTGGTAGAGCAGGTCGAACGGGTGGTCCTCGAGCTCGTCGCCCCACGCCTCGATCGCGCCGGTCTGCAGGTTCGACGACGGGCTGAGCTCGAGCGCGATCTCCCGGTCGCGCACCCACTGGGCGAGGTCGCCGATGGTGACGTAGCGGCTGTCGCCGTCCTCACGCTCGACGCGGACGTCCTCAGCGAGGCGCACACCGTGGCCGAGCCGCAGAGCGCGGCCGTCGATGAGGGCGCTCGCGATGCTCTGCAGGCCGTCGGCCTCGCCCGCGTGCACGGTGGCGGGGAAGAACTCGCTGGCCAGGTAGTCGAAAGCGTCGCGCAGTCGGCTCGGCGGAAAACCCGCTTCAGGGCCGGCGATGTCGAAACCGACGACGCCGCGATCGCGGTGCCGCACCGCGAGCTGCGCGATCTCCAGCCCACGGTCGGTGTGGCGCATGCTGCTGACGAGTTGGCCGATCCGGATGCGTCCGCCCGCGCTCGTGACGTTCTCGATGCCCGCTTCGATCCCGGCCTGCACAGCCTCGACGGTCTCGTCCAGGCTCAGGCCGCGGTTCAGGTGCTGCTCTGGAGCCCAGCGCACCTCGCCGTAGATGACCCCGTCGGCGTGCAGGTCCTGCACGAACTCGCGTGCGACCCGCTCCAGACCCTCCCGGGTCTGCATGACGCTGGTGGTGACGTCGAAGGTCTTCAGGTATTCGACCAGCGAACCCGAGTCCGACTGGTCGGCGAACCAGTCGCCCAGCTGCACGGCATCCGTCGCCGGCAGGTCGAGTCCGACCTCGTCGGCGAGTTCGATGATGGTCTGCGGGCGGAGGCCGCCGTCGAGGTGGTCGTGCAACGACACCTTCGGGAGGGCACTGATACTGGCGTCGCCGCCGGGGAGAAGGTAGTCCTGCTGCACCGAGTTCACGGCACCAAATCTACTGGGTTCCGGCGGACGGTACTCTGGGACGGTGCCACGAAAGGTCATTCTCGATTGCGATCCCGGCCACGACGACGCGATCGCCCTGCTTCTAGCCCACGGTAATCCGGAGATCGAACTGCTGGCGGTGACGACGGTTCACGGCAATCAGACGATCGAGAAGACGACCCGGAACGCTCTCGCGGTCGCCGAGATCGCCGGGATCACCGGCGTGCCGTTCGCGCGCGGTGCACACCGCCCGCTGGTGCGCGAGGTCGAGGTGGCCGAGTCGATTCACGGCGACTCCGGCATGGACGGCCCGGTGCTTCCGGAGCCGAGCCTCGAACTGGACGAGCGTCACGCGGTCGACCTCATCATCGACACGATCATGTCGCACGAGCCGGGTACCGTGACGCTCATCCCGACCGGAGCCCTCACCAACATCGCGCTGGCGGTGCGCAAGGAGCCGCGCATAGCGGAGCGAGTCGCCGAGGTGGTCCTGATGGGCGGCGGCTACCACGGTGGGAACTGGAGTGCGGCGGCGGAGTTCAACATCGTCATCGACCCCGAGGCCGCGCACATCGTGTTCAACGAGGCGTGGAAGCTGACCATGGTCGGGTTGGATCTCACCCATCAGGCGCTCGCGACCCCGGATGTCGTGCAGGCGATCGCCGAGGTCGGCACCAAGCCCGCGCAGTTCGTGCTCGAGCTGCTGGAGTTCTTCAGCAAGACCTACCGGGAAGCGCAAGGTTTCGAGCATCCGCCTGTGCACGACCCGTGTGCGGTCGCGCTGGTGATCGACCCGAGCGTGATGTCGGTGGTGCGGGTGCCGCTGGACGTCGAACTGACCGGGTCGCTGACCTTGGGGATGACGGTCGCGGACTTCCGCGGACCGGCCCCGGATGATTGCACCACGCACGCGGCGACCGACCTCGACCGCGAGAAGTTCTGGGCGCTGATCGTGGACGCGCTGCGCCGCATCGGCTGACCGCCTGCGCCGTCGCCGAGCGCCGCCCAAATGTTCGAGCGCACGGGATACTGCGCGTGCACTCGCGCATTTCGCGTGCACTCGGCGATGGATCGCGGATGCGCGGAACGAGCCTGTCGAGATACGCTCGCGCGGGTGGTTCTTCACGCGCGGGTGTTCCTTTCACGCGCGGGTAAAATTTCACCCGCGCGTGAAAGTTCGACCCGCGCGAAGCCTGTGTCGGGCGTCTAGCGGGCCAGGTGGCGGGAGATCACCAGCCGCTGGATCTGGTTGGTGCCCTCGAAGATCTGCATCACCTTCGCCTCACGCATGTACCGCTCGGCCGGGAAGTCGCGCGTGTAGCCAGCACCTCCGAGCACCTGCACGGCATCCGTCGCGACCTTCATCGCGTTGTCGGTCGCCACCAGCTTCGCGATCGACGACTCCCGCGTCGACGGCTTGCCCCGATCCCGGATGCGCGCAGCAGCCAGGTAGGTCGCCCGCCCGGACTCCACTGCGGCGGCCATGTCGGCCAGCACGAACCCGAGCCCCTGGTGGTCGATGATGCGCTTCCCGAACGCCTCGCGCACCTTCGCGTACTCGACCGCGACATCCAGAGCCGCCTGGGCCAGCCCGGTCGCGACCGCAGCGATCCCCAGCCGCCCGGCGTCGAGCGCTGCAAGCGCGATTGACAGACCCTGCCCCTCCGCGCCGATTCGACGTTCCTCGGGAACGTAGACGTCGTCGAAGTTCATGGTCGCGGTGGTGAGGCCGGTCAGCCCCATCTTGTTCTCCGGCGACGCGGGGCTGAGGCCGTCGGTGTCGGCCGGCACCAGGAAGCAGGAGATCCCGCGGCCACCATCATCGGAGGTGCGCGCCATCACCGTGTAGAAGTCCGCGTGTCCACCGTGGCTGGTCCACGCCTTCGCACCGTTGATGACATAGCCACCGTCTGACCGAACCGCTCGCGTGCGCATCGCCGCCGGGTCGGATCCGGCGTGCGGCTCCGACAGGCAGTACGCGCCGAGCAGCTCACCGGAGAGCATGTCCGGCAGCCATTGCTGCTTCTGCTGTTGCGTGCCGTAAGTGGCAAGCGGGAAACACGACAGCGCGTGCACGCTCGCCCCTACTCCCACACTGGCCCACGCCGCAGCGATCTCCTCGAACACCTGTAGGTAGGACTCAGCGCTCTGCCCGCCGCCGCCGAACTCCTCCGGGTACGGCAGGCTCAGCAGCCCGGCGCGGCCCAGGGTGAGGAACACGTCCCGCGGGAAACTCGCATCGCGCTCCGCCGCCGCGGCGCGCGGGGTCAGCTCCTTCTCGGCGATGTCGCGCACGAGCTCGATGAGGTCGTCGCCTTCTTCGGTGGGCATTACACGGGTTACGGGCACAGCTCTCCTCCGGATGCGTGCAGGCGACGCTGCCTGCGGCGTGGGTTTAGGCGGTGATGCGGTCCACGATGAGCGGGCCGCCGTCGTTCACCTGCGAGCCCTCGTCACCGATGCTGTAGGCACCCTCGAGCGCTTCGAGGGCTCGCTCGAACCGGGCCGGCTCGTCGGCGCTCAGGGTGAACAGCGGCTGGCCCTTCTTCACGGCATCGCCCGGCTTCGCGTGCAGGTCGATGCCGGCCGAGTGCTGCACCGGATCCTGCTTGCGCGCCCGGCCTGCGCCGAGCCGCCAGGCCGCGATGCCGAACGGCAGGGCATGCTGCTCGACGAGCACTCCGTCGCGGTCGGCGGTGACGACGTGCTGCTCCTTGGCGATAGGCAGCGGCGCATCCGGGTCGCCGCCCTGCGCGCTGATCATGGCCCGCCAGGTGTCCATCGCGCGGCCGTCCTTGAGCGCATCCTCGACGTCGGCCTCCATCTGGCCGACCGACTCGAGCATCTCCCGCGCAAGCGCCACGGTCAGCTCGACGACGTCCGCCGGCCCGCCGCCGGCGAGCACCTCGACCGACTCGCGCACCTCGTTGGCGTTGCCGATCGCAAGCCCGAGCGGCACGTTCATGTTGGTGAGCAGCGCGGTGGTGGTGACACCGGCATCCGTGCCCAGTGCGACCATGGTCTCGGCCAGCTGGCGGCTCTGCTCGATGTCCTTCAGGAACGCGCCGGAGCCGAACTTCACGTCCAGCACGAGCGCCGAGGTGCCCTCCGCGATCTTCTTGCTCATGATCGAGCTTGCGATCAACGGGATCGCCTCAACCGTCCCGGTGATGTCGCGCAGCGAGTACAGCTTGCCGTCGGCCGGCGCGAGCCCGGAGCCTGCGGCGCAGATCACCGCGCCGATGCTCTCGAGCTGCTCGCGCAGCTCCTCGTTCGACAGCGAGGCGCGCCAACCGGGAATCGACTCGAGCTTGTCAAGCGTGCCGCCGGTGTGGCCGAGCCCGCGTCCGGAAAGCTGCGGGACCGCGACCCCGAAACTCGCGACCAGCGGCGCGAGCGGCAGCGTGATCTTGTCGCCGACCCCGCCGGTCGAGTGCTTGTCGGCGGTGGGCTTCGACAGCGTCGCGAAGTCCATCCGCTCGCCGCTTTCGATCATCGCGAGGGTCAGGTCCTTGACCTCGCGGCGCTCCATACCGTTCAGGAAGATCGCCATCGCCATCGCGGCCATCTGCTCGTCGCCGACGTACCCGCGGGTGAACGCGTCGACGAGCCAGTTGATCTGGTCGGTGGACAGCGGATGCTTGTCCCGCTTGGCGCGGATGAGGTCGACGGTGTCGAACGGCTCGATGGTGCTCACGATTTGCTCCTAGCTGCGGTAATCCTCGAGGGTTCGCGGACCGAAGGCATCCGGGATCACCTCGTCGATGGTCTTGATGCCCGACACCGTCTCCAGCAGCATGCCGTCGGCGGAGTGCTCGAACAGCAGCTGCCGGCAGCGGCCGCAGGGCATAAGGGTGTTGCCGTGGCCGTCGACGCACGTGAAGGCGACCAGCTTGCCGCCGCCGGTCATGTGCAGGCTGGAGACCAGGGCGCACTCGGCGCACAGGGTGAGCCCGTACGACGCGTTCTCGACGTTGCAGCCGGCGATCACCCGCCCGTCGTCGACGAGCGCTGCCACCCCCACCGGGAAGTTCGAGTACGGCACGTAGGCCCGGCCCATCGCCTCGGTCGCTGCCGTGCGCAGCGAGTCCCAATCGATGTCGCTCATAGCTGAATTCCCTTCCGTGCTCAATGTAGCCGCCCTTGCACCAGCCCTGGCCGACCAGCGAGATAGCCCGCGACGAACTGCGGTACGAGCATGACGAGCAGCAGCATGAGGGATGCTGTCCACGCCCCGGTGACGTCGTTGAGCAGCCCGAGGAGCAGCGGCGCGGGGGCAGCGAGCAGGTAGCCCCAACTTTGGGCCATCCGGGACAGGCTCGTCGTGTGGTCGGCATCCGGTGCGCGCAGGACGAGCAGCGTCAACCCGAGACCGAGGCTCGCGCCCTGAGCGATCCCGAGCAGCGTCACCCACAGCACCGGAGCGGAGGGCACCGCCAGGAAGCCGCCGACTGCGACAAAGAAGAGCACGCCGAGCCCGATCGCGAACCCTGCTTGGCTGCGCATCCGGTCAAGCAGCATGGGCACGACCAGGGCAGGGACGATGCTGACGACGTTGATCAGGGCGAGCATCCCGCCAGCGAACACCGTGTCCGCGCCGCGCGCGATGAGGATGGTGGGCAGCCACGCTGTTGTGGCGTAGAAATTGAACGACTGCAGGCCGAAGAAGGCGGTCACGTACCAGGCGACCCGGTCGCGGTGCAGGGCGACGGCTACGCCTCCGGATGCCGCGGTGCGGCCGGCCGAACGCATCATCGGCAGCCACGCCGCGAGCGCGATGACCGCGAAAATGCCCCACGCGCCGAGCGCGACGTTCCAATCCAGCCCGCCGGCACGGGCGACCGGCACGGTGATGCCGGCCGCGAGGGTCGCGCCCCCGGCCAGCGACATCGAGAACAGCCCGGACATCAGTCCGACGCGGTGCGGGAAGTCACGCTTGATGAGGCCGGGCAGCAGGATGTTGCCGAAGGCAATGCCGGTGCCGACAAGCACGGTGCCGCCGAACAGTCCGAACGGCGAGGGCACGAGCCGCAGCGCGCACCCGGCGATGATCAGCACGAGCACCAGCCCAAGCGCTCGCTCCAGACCGACGTGCCTGGCAAGTACAGGGGCCAGCGGCCCGAGCGCGGCGAAGCACAGCACCGGCAACGTCACGAGCAGGCCGGCGCTGAATGCGGTGAGCTGGACCGCATCCGAGATCTCGTCGAGCAGCGGGGAGACGGCGACGATCGCCGGCCGCAGGTTGAGTGCCAGCAGCACGACGGCGATCGCCGCCCACAGCCCCCTCGACGGCGCGCGTGTCGAGGAAGCCGGGGCGGCGGTAGTCACGCCTTTATGTATGGTTTGCCGTCGGCCGCAGGCGCTCGCGACTGACCGACGAATCCGGCAACAGCGAAGATCGTCACGATGTACGGAAGCATCAGCAGGAATTCGCTGGGCAGCGGCGACCCGATGATGCCGAGCACGCTCTGCAGGTTGGTCGCGAAGCCGAACAGCAGGCCCGCGAGCATGGCGCGGATCGGATCCCACCGGCCGAAGATGACCGCCGCGAGGGCGATGAAGCCCGCTCCGGCTGTCATCTCCTTGGTGAACGAACCGACTGAGCCGAGCGTGAAGTACGCACCGCCGAAGCCGGCGATCGCGCCACCGATCGAGACGTTGATGAACCGCGTCATGTTGACCTTGATGCCGACGGTGTCGGCGGCGGTCGGGTGCTCGCCCACCGAGCGCGTGCGCAGGCCCCAGCGGGTGCGGAACAGCGCGTAGGCGACCACGGCAACCGTGATGTACATGACGTAGACGATGATCGTCTGGTTGAACAGCACCGGGCCGATGATCGGTATCGAGACCAGCCCCGGGATCGGGATCCGCTCGAAGCGCGGTGGCGAGTTCAGCAGCGCGGCGTTCTCCTGCAGCACCTGCGAGTACAGGAACCCGGTGAGACCGGTGACCAGCACGTTCAGCACGACACCGACGATGATCTGGTCGACGACGTACTTGATCGCGAACGCGGCGAGAATGAACGACACGAGCACGCCAGCGATCATCGCGGCGACCAGGCCGAGCAGCGGCTGGCGGGTGATGGATGCGACCATCGCCGAGGTGAACGCGCCGGCGAGCAGCTGGCCCTCGATGGCGATGTTGATGACACCGCTTCGCTCGGAGATGACGCCGGACATGGCGCCGAAGATCAGCGGGACACTCAGGCTGACCGCGCCGATGAGCAGACCGGGCACCGGCAGCAGCGAGCCGGCGGAGGTCCAGGTCAGGAATCCGACCATGAACAGCACACCGAACACGATGGTAAGCCAGAGCGGGGTCTTCCTGCCCTGGTTGACGATCCACGCCGACAGCGCGGTAAGCGCCAGCAGCAGGATGCCGATGATCCAGCCGGTCGCGCGGGTCGGCAGCGAGATATCCGGAATCTGGATGAGGTCGTAGCTCGTGGAGAGCCGGAAGGTGCTGAACCCCTCGCGACCGAACACGCCGAACGCGAGCAGGGCAACAAGCGCGAAGATGCCGAAGAAGATCGGCGCCTTCCAGCTCTTGACGACCGTCCGCTCGAGGGTGATCGGTGCCGATGACGGCGTTGTCGCCTGGACGCTCACTTGGTCACCACCGCTTTCTTGCCCTGGATGTTCTTGGGTCTCCGCGTGGTCGGATCCGGTTTGGGCAGGCGGAAGATCGCCCGCACCAGCGGCGGCGCCGCGATGAACAGCACGATCATCGACTGCACGACCAGCACGATGTCGATCGGGATGCCCTGGGATGCCTGCATGGTGAAGCCGCCAGCCTTGAACGCGCCGAACAGCAGTCCGGCGGCGAAGACGCCCCACGGGCGCGAACGGCCGAGCAGCGCGACGGTGATCGCGTCGAAGCCGATGCCGGCGTCGATGCCCGCGCTGAATCCGGTGGTCACGGGACCGAGCACTTGGAACACACCTGCCATGCCGACAAGCGCGCCGGCGATGAGCATCACGTAGATCGCCATCCGGTCGACGTTGATGCCCGCGACACGCGCAGCACTCGGGTTCAGGCCGACAGCGCGGAACTTGAAGCCGAGGCTGGACCGGTTGAGCAGCCACCAGACGAAGATCGTCGCGACGATGACGAGGAGGAATCCGAGGTGCAGGCTGTAGCGGTCACCGAACAGCTTGGGCAGCACGGCGGTCTCTTTCATACCCGGGGTCTTCGGGTTGTTCGATCCCGGCGCCTGCAGCCACCCTGGGGTGCTCAGCATCCAGTAGAGGAAGTAGAACGCGACGTAGTTGAGCATGATCGTCGTGATCACCTCGTTGGCGCCGGTCTTCGCCTTCAGGAATCCGGCGATGCCCGCCCATACCGCACCGGCAGCCATGCCGGCCAGGAGAGCGATGACCAAGTGGATGCCGAACGGCATGTCGAGCGCGAAGGCAACCCAGCCGGCTGCGGCGGCGGCCATCAGCATTTGACCGCGGCCGCCGATATTGAACAGGCCGGCGCGGAAGCCGACCGCCACACCCAGACCCGCCGCAATGAGCGGTGTCGCCTGGGTGAGGGTCTCGAGCAGGGCCCGGATGCCGTTGTCGAAGCCCTCCCGCCTGAAGTTGTAGATGGAACCGTTGAACAGCGCGGTGTAGGCACCCGCGACGGCGTCCCAAATGGCGCTGAAGGTGTCAACGGGCCGGGAGAAGAAGTAGCCGGATGCCTCTTGCACGCGCGGGTCGGTCAGCGCGATCAGGATTCCGCCGACGACGAGCGCCATGAGCACGGACAGCACCGAGAGCACGGCGCTGCCGCTCATGATCTCGCGAAGCGCGACACTGAACCGCGACTCCTCGCGTTCCTCCTGCATCACCTCGGTGCCGGGCTGGCCGGGTTCCGGCGCCTGCTCGGGCTGGACCTCGGTCGACTTCTCGCCGCTCACGCTGCCACTCCCGTTCCCGCGGGTGCCTCGCCGGCCATCATGAGCCCGAGAACATCCCTCGGCGTGTCCGCTGGGACGATGCCCACGATCCCTCCTCGGTACATGACGATGATGCGGTCGGCGAGTCCGACCACTTCGTCGAGTTCGGTGGAGACGACGAGCACCGGCACTCCGGCATCCCGCGTCTCGACGATCCTGGTGTGCACGAACTCGACAGATCCGACGTCGAGTCCGCGCGTTGGCTGCGCCGCGACGAGCAGGCGCAGCTCGCGGCTCATCTCGCGGGCGAGCACGACCTTCTGCTGGTTTCCTCCGGACAGGTTGCCGGCGTTGGTGCCGATGCCCTGCGCGCGGATGTCGAATTCCCCGACCTTCTGCTCGGCGAATTCGGCGAGCGCCTCAAGCTGCAGGCTGCCCCTCTTCACGAACGGCTCGCCGCCCGCGCGGTCGAGCATGAGGTTCTCGGCGATGGTGAAGCCCGAGACGAGCCCATCCTCGCCGCGGTCCTCGGGAATGTACCCGACGCCAGCGTCGAGGATCTCGCGCACCGAATTGTGCCGGAGCGATCGACCGTCGAGGCGGATGTCGCCGGTCACGTGGTGCTGCAGACCCATGATGGCCTCGACGAGTTCGGTCTGGCCGTTGCCCTGCACTCCGGCGACGACGACGATCTCGCCTGCCTTGATGTCGAAGCTGATGTGGTTGACCACGAGCTGGCCGATCGGGTCGATTACCGACAGGTCGTCGACGATGAAAGCTGACTCGCCTGGCTGTGCCGGCCCCTTGTCGACCGTGAGCTCGACGGCACGGCCGACCATGAGAGAGGCGAGCTCGGCGTTGGTTGCGGTCGGGCTCGCCTCACCGACGACCTTGCCGAGACGGATGACGGTGATGCGGTCGGCGACTTCGCGCACCTCGCGCAGTTTGTGGGTGATGAAGACGATGGAGGTACCGGCCTCCTTGAGCTGGCGCATGATGCCCATGAGCTCGTCGGTCTCCTGAGGAGTCAGCACCGCGGTCGGCTCGTCGAATACGAGCACCTTCGCGTCGCGGGACAGGGCCTTGATGATCTCGACGCGCTGCTGGACGCCGACGGGGAGGTCACCGACGAGCGCGTCCGGGTCGACATCGAAACCGAAGCGGTCGGAGATCTCCTTGACCTTGGCGCGCGCCGCGTTGAAGTCGAGCCGCCCGGCGACGCCTGCGGGCTCGTGGCCGAGCATGACGTTCTCCGCGACGGTGAAGACGGGGATGAGCATGAAGTGCTGGTGGACCATGCCGATGCCGGCGGCCATCGCATCACCGGGGCCGGCGAAGTGCTGCACCTCGTCGTCGAGGAGAATCTCGCCCTCGTCGGCGTGGTAGAGGCCGTACAAGACGTTCATGAGCGTCGACTTGCCTGCACCGTTCTCGCCGAGGAGGCAGTGGATCTCGCCTTCCTTGACGGTCAGGTCGATGTGGTCGTTCGCTACCAGAGTGCCGAATCGCTTGGTGATGCCGCGAAGTTCGAGCTTCATTGCCGGATGTTCCTTTTTTGTAAGTGCGGGGGATCGCGCCGCGACGCCATTGACGCGGATCGGAATGCGATCGGGCAAGATTACAACGGAATCGGGGAGACCAGCGGTGCTGGCCTCCCCGAGCCGTTTGTCGCTATTTGCTACTTAGCTGGGCGACGAAGGCGACGTGACCTTGATCTCGCCGCTGATGATGCCTTCCTTGATGTCATCCAGCTCGCCCTGCAAGGCCGCGTCAACCTTCGACTCGAACTCGTGGAACGGAGCAATCCCGACACCACCGTTCTCGAGGGTTCCGACGAACGGGGAGTTGTCGAAGTTGCCCTCGGAGGTGCTGACCACGACGTCCTTCACACCGACCGCCATGCCCTTCATGATCGAGGTCAGGAGCAGGTCCTGGATCGACGGGTCGGTCTCGAACACGTCGGCGTCGACGCCGATGAGGGCGATCTCGGTGCCGGCGTCACGGATGGCCTCTGCTGCGCTCTGGTAGATCGGGCCACCGACCGGCAGGAGCACGTCTGCGCCCTGGTCGATCAGGTTCTGCGCGGTGCTCTTGGCGGTGTCGTTGGCGTCGAAGCCACCGGTGAACGCGCCATCCTGAGCGGCAACATCCCAGCCGAGAGCCTTGACGGATGCGCCCTTCGCCTCGTTGTAGTACTCGACGCCCTGCACGAAGCCGTCCATGAAGATGGTCACCGGCGGGATCGGGATGCCACCGAAGGTACCGACAATGCCGGACTTCGAGTAGCTGGCTGCCGCGTAGCCGGCGAGGAACGCCGCCTGAGCGGTGTCGAACACGATCGGCTTGACGTTGGGCAGGTCGATCGACGAGTCGTCGATGATCGCGAAGTTGACGTCGGGGTTCGCCTCGGCAGCGGTCTTGGTGGCGTCGGCGAGAAGGAAGCCGACGGTCACGATGATGCCGCAGCCCTCGTCGACCAGGTTGGTGATGTTCTGCGGGTAGTCGGTCTCCGCCTGCGACTCGACCGCGTTGGTCTCGCCGCCGATCGCGTCGGCGCCTTCGTCGAGGCCCTGCTTGCCGAGCTGGTTGAACGACTTGTCGTCGAACCCGCCGGTGTCAGAAACCATGCAGGAGAGGAAGTCGGAGTTCGCGTTGTTGGTGGGTGCTGTGGTGTCTTCAGGTGCTGATGCGCAGCCGGCGAGCAGCAGGGCGCTGCTGGCGACGACCGCAAGTCCGCTGAGAGCGGTCCTACGAGAGCTGGTTCTCAAGGTGTCCTCCAAGGTGCTGCCCCGGCGTCCGTTGCCGCGGCCATTGGAGTACAGAGTACCCAATATGACGGTTCCCCCTGTTAGGCATTCGGGGCGATGAAACGCAAAGGTTACCAACCTGCAATAGCCCCTGGCGGGGGCGCTGGTCAGAGGATGTCGCTGCGGCCCGACAACTTGAGCGCGTCGACCACCGACTTGACCCGCTGCGCGTTCGCGCTCGTGGTCACCAGGAGCGCATCCGGGGTGTCGACGACGACGATGTCCTTGACCCCGACAAGCGAGATCAGCCGGCCCGTTTGGCTCACCACCACGCCGCTCGACGCGTCGGCCAGCACGCGGGCTCCCTCGCCGAGGATGGCGAGATCGGATGCGCGTCCGCGCGCGTGCAGCTTGCCGATCGCGGCGAAGTCGCCGACGTCGTTCCAATCGAAGTCGCCGGGTACGACGGCCATCCGACCCTCGGCCGCCGTCGGCTCCGCGACCGTGTAGTCGATGGCGATCTTGGGCAGTCTCGGCCAGACTGCGTCGACGACGGCGCCGCGACGCGGGGTATCCCACGCCTCGGCGAGCTCCTCGAGGCCGGCGAGCAGGTCCGGTTGCGACTTGCCCAGCTGCTCGAGCAGAAGGTCGGCGCGGGAGATGAACATGCCCGCGTTCCACAGGTAATTGCCGTCGGCGACGTACTTCTTGGCGACCGATAGCTCGGGCTTCTCCTTGAAGGTGTCAGCCTTCGTCGCGCTCGGAGCGCCGTCGATCCCGAGGGTGCCGTCGCAGCGGATGTAGCCGAAGCCGATCGCCGGCTCGGTCGGGGTGATGCCGATCGTCGCGATATAGCCGGCATCCGCCGCGGCGACCGCCTCTCCGACCGCGCGACGGAAGCCACGGACATCCGTGATCACGTGGTCGGCGGCGAACGAGCCGATGATCACCTCAGGCTCGCGGCGCCGCAGGATCGCAGCGGCAAGCCCGATCGCTGCCGATGATTCCTTCGGCTCGCTCTCGAGGACCACGTTGTGGTCTTCGAGTTCTGGCAGCTGCTCCTCGACGGCGGCGCGATGCGCTCGACCGGTCACCACCATGATCCGGTGCGCCCCGGACAGCGGGGTCAGCCGGTCCCAGGTCGCGCGCAGCAGCGTGCTCCCGGAACCGGTGAGGTCGTGCAGGAACTTCGGCGCATCCGCGCGCGACAGCGGCCACAGGCGGGAGCCGATTCCGCCAGCCGGGATGACACTGTAGAAGCGGTCCAGGGGGTCTCTCTGTTGCGCCATGCCCCCAACTGTAGACCGCCGGGTCCACCCGACGGCCGCGCAAGGACGTGGAACGGCACCGCGAAAACGCGGAATAGGATGGATGACGTCCGCGCCTCAGGCCGGGCTGCCCCGGCACGGGGCTCGAGATCCGCAGGAGGGTTGGTCGTGCCAGAGAAAACAGCGGGAAACAGGGCATCAACGCTCGAACCGCAAACCAAGCTGAAAGCGCCGGCCGGCACCCTGTACCGGGGTCGTGAGGGTATGTGGTCGTGGGTGGTGCACCGGATCACCGGCGTCGCCATCTTCTTCTTCCTCCTCGTGCACATCCTGGACACCGCGCTGGTCAGGGTGAGCCCGGAGGCCTACAACGCGGTCATCGGCACCTACAAAAACCCGATCATGGGGATCGGCGAGGTCGCCCTGGTCGCCGCGATCGGCCTGCACGCGCTCAACGGCCTGCGCATCATCCTGATCGACTTCTGGTCGTGGGGAACCAAGCACCAGCGCGTGCTGTTCTGGGCCGTCGTCATCCTCTGGCTGATCCTGATGATCGGCTTCACCCCCCGCCACCTCATGAACGTGTTTGGGGAGTGACCGCGATGGCAACCACAATCGACAGTCCCCGCGCCCCACGCATCCGCCGCCGCGGCATAAACTGGGAGAAGTGGGGCTGGATCTACATGCGGGTCAGCGGCGTCGTTCTCGTCGTGCTGATCTTCGGCCACCTCTTCGTCAACCTGATGATCGGAGACGGCGTCAAGGCGCTCGACTTCGCCTTCGTCGGCGGCAAGCTCTCCGACCCGTTCTGGCAGTGGTGGGACACGCTGCTGCTGTGGCTCGCCCTGATCCACGGCTCGAACGGCATGCGCACCATCATCAACGACTACACGCACAACCGGATGGTGAACCTCACCCTGAAGGGCGCACTCGGTCTCTCGACCGTGGTGTTGCTCGTTCTCGGCACGCTGGTCATCTTCACCTTCGACCCGTGCCCCGTCGGCGCACCGACCGACCTTCTTCCTAGCATCTGTGGAGACTTGTAAATGGCTGAATACGCTGACGGTTCGATCGTCGACGGAGTCCACTACCACCAGTTCGAGGTAGTGATCGTGGGCGCCGGCGGCGCCGGAATGCGCGCGGCGATCGAGGTCGGCCCGAAGGCAAAGACCGCAGTCATCTCCAAGCTCTACCCGACTCGCTCGCACACCGGCGCAGCGCAGGGCGGCATGGCCGCGGCGCTCGCCAACGTCGAGGAGGACAGCTGGGAATGGCACACCTTCGACACCGTCAAGGGTGGCGACTACCTGGTTGACCAGGACTCGGCCGAGATCCTCGCCAAGGAAGCCATCGACGCGGTGCTCGACCTGGAGAACATGGGTCTCCCGTTCAACCGCACGCCAGACGGCAAGATCGACCAGCGCCGCTTCGGCGGGCACACCCGCGACCACGGCAAGAGCCCTGTCCGTCGCGCGTGCTACGCCGCCGACCGCACCGGCCACATGATCCTGCAGACGCTGTACCAGAACTGCGTCAAGCACGGCATCAACTTCTTCAACGAGTTCTACGTGCTCGACCTCGTGATGAACGAGGGCAAGCCCGCCGGCGTCGTCGCGTACGAACTGGCCACCGGCGAGCTGCACGTGTTCCAGTCGAAGGCCGTGATCTTCGCGACCGGCGGCTTCGGCAAGATCTACAAGACCACCTCGAATGCGCACACCCTCACCGGTGACGGCGTCGGCATCATCTGGCGCAAGGGCCTGCCGCTGGAGGACATGGAGTTCTTCCAGTTCCACCCGACCGGACTGGCCGGGCTGGGCATCCTGCTCACCGAGGGCGCCCGCGGCGAGGGCGCGATCCTGCGCAACGCCGACGGCGAGCGGTTCATGGAGCGCTACGCGCCCACCATCAAGGACCTCGCGCCGCGCGATATCGTCGCGCGCTGCATGGTGCAGGAGGTGGCGGAGGGCCGCGGCGCAGGTCCGAACAAGGACTACGTCTACCTCGACTGCACCCACCTCGGGGCTGAGGTGCTCGAGACCAAGCTGCCGGACATCACGGAGTTCGCGCGCACCTACCTCGGTGTCGACCCGGTCACCGAGCCGGTTCCGGTCATGCCCACCGCGCACTACGCGATGGGTGGCATCCCGACCAACAACAACGCCGAGGTGCTCTCCGACAACGACACCGTCGTGCCCGGACTGTACGCCGCTGGCGAGTGCGCGTGCGTGTCGGTGCACGGCTCCAACCGCCTCGGCACCAACTCGCTGCTGGACATCAACGTGTTCGGCAAGCGCGCGGGCAACAACGCGGCGGAGTTCGTGAAGACCGTCGACTTCGTGCCGCTGCCGGAGGACCCGGCCGCGACGGTTCGGGATGCGATCACCCGGATGCGCGACTCGACCGGCACCGAGCGGGTGGCAGCCATCCGCAAGGAATTGCAGGACGAGATGGATCGGAACGCCCAGGTGTTCCGCACCGACGAGTCACTCGCATCCGTCACCCAGACGATCCACAACCTGCGCGAGCGGTACCGCAACGTGTCAGTGCAGGACAAGGGCAAGCGGTTCAACACCGACCTGCTCGAGGCGATCGAGCTGGGCTTCCTGCTCGACCTGGCCGAGGTGGTCGTGTTCTCCGCGCGCAACCGCAAGGAGAGCCGCGGTGGCCACATGCGCGACGACTATCCTGACCGCGACGACGAGAACTACCTGAAGCACACGATGGCGTACCTGACGGGTGACCCGCACTCCGCCAAAGCAGAGGACCACATTCGACTGGACTGGAAACCGGTGCGCATCACCAATTACCAGCCAATGGAAAGGAAATACTGATGGCTACGGTAGTCGAGAAGGCCCCGGCAACAGCAGGGGTTGTGGCAACGGCTTCGCCGCTGCAGTCCTTCACGGTGACCCTGATCATCCGGCGTTTCGACCCTGAGGTCGACGAGGAACCGCGCTGGCAGGACTTCGACGTCGAGATGTTCCCGACAGACCGGATCCTGGACGCGCTGCACAAGATCAAGTGGGAGCAGGACGGTTCGCTGTCGTTCCGGCGCAGCTGTGCGCACGGCATCTGCGGCTCGGATGCGATGCGCATCAACGGCCGCAACCGCCTGGCCTGCAAGACGCTGATCAAGGATCTCGACATCTCGCAGCCGATCTACGTCGAGGCGATCAAGGGCCTTCCGCTGGAGAAGGACCTCATCGTCGACATGGAGCCGTTCTTCGAGAGCTACCGTGAGGTGCAGCCGTTCCTCATCGCGAGCTCGAAGCCGAAGGATGGCAAGGAGCGCCTGCAGTCGGTTGAGCAGCGCGCGATCTTCGACGACACCACCAAGTGCATCCTGTGTGCCGCGTGCACCTCGAGCTGCCCGGTGTTCTGGACCGACGGGCAGTACTTCGGCCCGGCCGCGATCGTCAACGCGCACCGCTTCATCTTCGACTCGCGCGATGACGCGGCCGACGTGCGCCTGGACATCCTGAACGACAAGGAAGGTGTGTGGCGCTGCCGCACCACCTTCAACTGCACCGAGGCCTGCCCGCGTGGCATCCAGGTGACGCAGGCGATCGCGGAGGTCAAGCAGGCGATCCTGCGGGGCAAGCCCTAACGTCACGAGTTGCCCACTTCGGCCCCATTTCCAGCGAAATCAGGGGCCGAAGTGGGCAACTCGCGGTTAAGGGGTGCCTCTCGGCGCGCCTGAGCCGGCGGGCGTCAGCCGGCGAGGGTCACGTTCGCCGGCAGGTTCGGCACACTGAGCGGTCGCATCAGGTCCGCAACGAGCGGGTCGCCCGTTCTCGTGAGCTTGTTGGGCACTCCGCTTCCGTCGGAGCCGGCGATCGGGCTGCTCTCATCGATGGCCTGCACCAGTTCGAGTGACCCCACACCGCTCGGCACCGCAGTCGCGACAAGCGAGAAACTGCCGTCAGCTGCGATGGAGGTCGTCGCGTAGATCTGGCCGGCTGCCTGCAGCGACACTCTGGCACCCGGGGTGCCGGTGCCCGCCAGCGAGATGTCGGCGCCGACCACTCCGCCTGGCGCACTGTGCGCTGGCGGCGGCGCGTCGGATCCGGTCAAGGTGTCGATCACTCCCCCGACCAACCGTTCCAGGTCCGGAACGGCGCTCGGGTCGACCGCCGGGACGTCCGACTGGGCCGGCGCCTGGTCGCGCACGATCTCCGGCACCTCGACCAGCTCGGTGTTGGGCGCCTCCGCGCTGACCGGGGGCGGTGGCTCCTCCGCGGGCGGCTCTGCCGTGACACCAGCTGCAACACCGGCGAACATCGCCACTCCGCCGGCAATCGGCGCCATCACCGTCGTGACGAACGACGACGCAGCGCTCGGGGCGGCCGCGGCGGCGGATGCTGCGGCATCCGGAATGAACAGCTCGGCGGCCGAATCCGGGATGTGCGCCGACCGGCCCGCGCCGAACGCGGCGAGCATGCTCCCGCCGACCACACCCCCGAGCGTGAGCGGAAGCAGCACCACGGCGAGGCGTGCGCTGATGTCCTCGACTTCCTCCGCCACGATCCCGCAGCGCGCGCAGGACGCGATGTGGTCGTCGAAGCGTTTGCGGTCGCGTGCACCGAGCCCGTCCCGCGACCGGTCGCCGATGCGGGCCGAAACCCACCGGCACTCCCGGGTGACGCCCGCGTGGCTGACGTGCGCTTGCAGCCACGCGCGGCGCAGCCCCTCGCGGGCGCGGTAGGCGAGAGCTGCGACACTGTTCGCGTTCATACCCAGGTAGGGCGCGACCTGGTGCGGGTCGAGACCTTCGACCTCGGTGTACCAGAGCACCGCCTGCCAGCGCGCCGGCAGCGCGCCGAACGCCCGCGCGGTCAGCGACCTGTCGAGCTCCAGCGACGGGTCATCGGGCAGAATCGGTTCGGCCACCGCGTCAAGGTCGGGAACCTGAACCGCCCGGTCTGCGCTTCCCCAGCGGGCGGCGAGATTCCGGATGACGGTGTACAGGTAGGGGCGGAATGCGCCGGTCGGGCCACCGCCGGCGCGGACCTGCTCGTAGATGCGCAGGTACGCCTCGGAGACCAGATCGTCGGCATCGAGGCTGGTGGTGAATTCACCGGCGACCCGGCGTGCGGCGGTGGCGTGGCGACGCCAGAGTTCAGCGAACGCGCGCGAATTGCCGCTGCGGGAGCGTAGGACGAGAGCCTCGTCCGACGCCTCCCCCTCTTTTCTTCCCCTGATCCCCACGTAAGGCCTCCGGCAATTCACGGGTAAGCGAGTCGTCGGACTGACCTCAATCGTCCGCTGGATCGGCCCGGGAGTCCATACCCCCAATTCGACCCCCCGATGGGGGAGACTGGTGCCGTGGCGAGCGGGCTGGGTGAGCGGGCGAAGCGGGCCGTCGAATGGGCGAAGCAACTGCGCCCGGTACGGGTGTTCGTTCACTTCATCGAGTTCCGCGGGCCGCTGATGGCCGCGGGCCTGGCCTTCCACGGCATCTTCGCGACGTTCGCGGCGATCTGGGTGGCGTTCGCGAGCGCCGGGCTGTTCATCGAAGCCAATCCGGAGCTCAGGGACGCCCTGTTCGACATCATCGATGCGTCGGTGCCTGGACTGCTTGAGTGGAACGGGCCGGGTGCGGTGGACACGCAAGTGCTGCTCGAGGCGCAGATTCTGGGCTGGACCGGCCTGATCGCCGCCGTCGGTCTCCTCATCACGGCACTGAACTGGCTTGCCGCTGCGCGTGACGCGGTGCGCGCCCTGTTCGACCTGCCCAACCAGGAACTCAACTTCTTCCTCCTCAAGCTCAAAGACGCCGGCCTCGCCGTCGCATTCGGCATCGCGCTCGTGATCTCGTCCGGGCTCTCGGTGTTCAGCACCGCGGCCCTGGACACCATGCTCGGCTGGCTCGGCATCCCCACGGACTCGCCAGTCGCATCCGTCGCCGTGCGCGTTATCGGTCTCCTGCTCATGCTCAGTCTCGACACGGTCGTGCTCGCCGCGCTTTTCCGGGTGATGTCGGGGCTTGTCATCCCAGCAAGGCGGCTGTTCGCTGGGGCGCTGATCGGCGCGGTCGGACTCGGCGTGCTCAAGGTGCTCGGAACGGTGCTGCTCGGCGGGGCGACCCGCAACCCGCTGCTCGCATCCTTCGCTGCGATCATCGGTCTGCTGATCTGGTTCAACCTGGTGTGCTCGGTCATTCTGCTCGCGGCGTCCTGGATCTCGGTCGGGATGACCGATGTCGGGCTCATCGCCGACCCGCACGTCGCGGCCGAGCGCAAGGAGGCGGCTCGACGCGAACGGGAGCTCATTGCGCGGCAGCTCGAGGCGGAGCATCGTCGACGTCATGGTCGGCTGTGGCGGCTGTTCCATCCCGGGCGGCGCGACGAGCCGGATGCGAGGGACGGCCTCGCTGCGGCGGCGGACGAGCGCGTCGGGGGCGATCGGTAGGCTGGAATGCATGCCTCAACCCCTCCGCATTGCCAGTGTCAACGTCAACGGGGTTCGAGCGGCTTTCCGCAAGGGCATGGGCGACTGGCTCGAAAATCGTGGGGTCGACATCCTCGCGCTGCAGGAGGTTCGCGCCTCCAGCGATGACCTTGAGAACCTGCTCGGCAGCGAATGGGACATCCTGCACGACCCGGCCACCGCGAAGGGCCGCGCGGGTGTCGCGCTGGCCAGCCGGCACAGGGCGAGCATCCACCGGGTCGACCTGGGGCATCCGGATTTCGACACCGCGGGCCGCTGGCTCGAGGCCGACTACGAGGTCGACGGCAGCGTCATCACGGTCGTCAGCACCTACGTGCACTCCGGCGAGGTCGGCACCCCGAAGCAGGACGACAAGTACAAGTTTCTCGACGCGATGACCGCGCGGATGCCGGAGCTGGCCAGGCATTCCGAGCACGCGGTCGTGCTGGGTGACCTGAACGTCGGGCACCGCACACTGGACATCCGGAACTGGAAGGCGAACCAGAAGAACGCCGGGTTCCTTCCGGAAGAGCGCGCCTACTTCGACCGCATTCTCGGCGCTGAGGACCACCCGCGGTACAACGCGGGCGCCGGACTCGGCTGGGTCGACGTCGGCCGCAAGTGGGCGGGCGAGGTCGAAGGCCCGTACTCCTGGTGGAGCTGGCGCGGCAAGGCGTTCGACAACGACTCCGGCTGGCGCATCGACTACCAGCTGGCGACACTGCCGCTCGCGGAGAAGACCGTCGGCTACTCGATCGACCGCGCCGCCGCGTGGGACGAGCGATGGTCGGACCACGCTCCCGTCGTGGCCGACTACGCCATCTGAGCCACATCGCAGCACGGCACCGCTGAGTGAAGCCACGCGCGCACAGCCTCGAGGGGTCAGAAACAGCCCCTCCCGCCGCCCACGAAGGCCCCTTGCGACCCCTCGGGCTATCGGCCGCGGCCCTGCACGAAACAACTTCCCAACACCTGAAAGACTGAACCCATGACCAAGACCCGCCTGTTCTCGGGCATGCAGCCCTCCGCCAACAGCCTCCACATCGGCAACTACATCGGCGCGCTGGAGCAATGGAAGCGGATGCAGGCCGAGTACGACGCGATCTTCTCGATCGTCGACCTGCACGCGATCACCGTCGCGCAGGACCCGGCCGAGTTGCGGGCGAACACCCGCCGCACCGCGGCCCAGTACATCGCCGCCGGCATCGACCCGGCCGAATCGACGCTGTTCGTGCAGTCACACGTGGCCGCGCATCCGGAACTCGCCTGGGTGCTGAACACCATCACCGGTTTCGGCGAGGCGAGCCGGATGACCCAGTTCAAGGACAAGTCGACCCGGTTCGGAGCCGAGTCGACGACGGTCGGCCTGTTCGCCTACCCGGTACTGATGGCGGCCGACATCCTGCTCTACGACGCCGCGGTGGTGCCGGTCGGTGACGACCAGCGTCAGCACGTCGAGCTCACGCGCGATGTCGCAGGGCGGTTCAACTCGCGCTTCGGCGACACCTTCGTGGTGCCGGAGGCGCAGATCATGAAGGAGACCGCGCGCATCTACGACCTGCAGGATCCTGCAGCCAAGATGAGCAAGTCCGCCTCGAGCGAGGCCGGCGTGGTGTGGATGCTGGATGAGCCGTCGGTGACCGCGAAGAAGATCAAATCGGCGGTGACGGATGCCGAGCGCGACATCCGCTTCGACCGCGAGTTGAAGCCGGGCATCGCGAATCTGCTGACCATCTACTCGGCGATCGACGGCCGGTCGATCGGTGAGCTCGAGCAGGACTACGCGGGCCGCGGCTACGGCGACCTGAAGAAGGAGCTCGCCGAAGTCGTCGTCGAGGCGTTCACGCCGATCCGGCAGCGCACGCTCGAGCTGCTGGACGACCCGGCAGAACTCGACCGGGTGCTCGCGGGCAACGCCGACCGGGCCGCCGAGATCGCGAACGCGACCCTCGCGCGGGTGTACGACCGCATCGGGCTGCTGCCGAGGGCCTGAGCGTGGAGCCGTTCGACCTGACCGCAGGGCCGCTCGTGCTGGACCAGCCGACGCGCGCCGACGTGCCGCTGATCACCGAGTACTGCCAGGATCCGCTCTTCGAGGCGTTCATGACGCTGCCGTGGCCGTACGAGCCGAAGCACGCCGAGTTCTTCGTGGACGAGTTCGTGCCGCGCGGCTGGTCGAGCGACACCGAAGTGACGTGGGCGCTCCGGCGTGATGGGGAGTTCCTCGGCGTCGTGGGCCTTCGCAAGAACACGATGATCGGCTTCTGGCTTGGCGCCCCGCACCGCGGTTCCGGCTACACGCCGCTCGCGGTGAACGCGGTCGTCGACTGGGCGTTCGAGTCGGGCTGGGTGCCCGAGGTGCGCTGGGAGGCGATCGTCGGCAACACGGCGTCGCTCGCGGTCGCGCGGAAGGCCGGCTTCACGTACACGGGCGTCGAGTCGGCCATGGTGACCGGTCGCGACGGCTCGCATCCGGATTCCTGGCAGGCCGTACTCCGGCCCACCGACTCCCGCTCGCCGAAAACCGGCTGGCCCGCTTAACCGTGTCAAGGAGATTCGGCGCCCGATCACCCCGGTTGACTGAAATTCGGCTCTCAAACCGCAGGTTTCCTTGAAACGGGTTAGTCGCCTTCGGGGGGAGCGGGAATAGTTTCGCACTGGGTGCGTTTGTATACTCGAAGCACGTGCTCCGGGGTCGGTGAAAGTCCGAACCGGCGGTTACAGTCCGCGACCCGCGACTTGGCGCAAACCAAGAAGCGGTTGAGCTGGTGAAATTCCAGCACCGACGGTAATGGGATGGCGACATTCCTCAGTCCGGATGGGAGGTGCACGCGCGAACGCCCAAAAGCGGTCGCGTTGTCGGCATTCGCCGACCATTCCCGGGGCTCGTCTCTTGACTTACAGGGACTAGAGGGACCGGATGATCGACCACACGACCGAGCGAGCTATGCGGCACGCATTGACTCTCGCCGCGCGCGGTCCGCGCCCCGGCGTGAACCCCCAGGTCGGCTGCGTCATCATCTCCCCCACCGGCGACATTCTGGCCGAGGGCTGGCACCGCGGCGCCGGTACCCCGCACGCCGAGGCGGACGCCCTCGCGAAACTGTCCCCCGGGCAGGCCCGCGGTGCGACCGCCATCGTCACTCTCGAACCGTGCAACCACACCGGCCTGACCGGGCCGTGCACCGAGGCACTCGCCAACGCCGGCGTCGCCCGCGTCATCTACTCGGTTTCCGACCCGAACCCGGTTGCGAGCGGCGGCAGCGACCGGCTCCGCGCAGCCGGCGTCGAGGTCGAGGGCGGACTGCTCGTAGATGAGGTCGGCGAGTTCATGCACCGCTGGCTCACCGCGGTGCGCACCGGCCGGCCGTTCGTCACACTCAAGTGGGCGGCGAGCCTGGACGGACGCACCGCCGCCGCCGACGGCACCAGCCAGTGGATCACCGGCGCAGCCGCCCGCCAGCGCGTGCACGAGCAACGCGCCGCCCACGACGCGATCGTCGTCGGCATCGGCACCGTGCTCGCCGACAACCCATCGCTCACCGCACGCGGCGATGCGGGCGAGTTCCTGGCCGAGCAGCCGATCCCGGTTGTGGTCGGCGAGCGAATGATCCCGGAAGACGCGCGCGTGCTGCAGCACCCGCGCGACGTGCTGCACTTCCCCGGCCATGACCTCGAGGTGATGCTGCGCGAACTGTTCACCGCAGGCATCCGCTCGGCGTACGTCGAGGGCGGGCCGACACTCGCCAGCGCATTCGTGGCAGCCGGGCTGGTCGACGAGTACGCGGTATTCATCGCGCCGGTGCTGATCGGCGGCCCGCGGGTCGCAATCGGCGACATCGGCGCCTCCACCCTCGGCGAGGCCCGGCGGCTGCAGTTGAGGGAGATCGAGCAGCTGGGCGAGGACATGCTGATGGTGGCGCGGCCGGGTCTCGACAGGCTCGACCACCGAGGGGGTCTCGACCACCAGGAACGACTCGAGCAGCAAGACGAAGCCAACAAGGAAGGCAACTGAGTGTTCACCGGAATTATCGAAGAGCAGGGCGAGATCCTCGCGTGGGAGCCCTCGGGCGACGCCGCCCGCATCACGGTGCGCGCACCGCTGGCGGTGTCGGATGCCGGTCACGGCGACTCGATCTCGGTCTCCGGGGTGTGCCTGACCGTGATCGACCAGGGCGCCGACTGGTTCACCGCCGACGTCATGGCGGAGACCATCCGGATGAGCACCCTCAAGCAGCCCCAACCAGGCGACCGCGTCAACATCGAGCGCGCAGCCGCGCTCGGCGACCGACTCGGCGGGCACATCGTGCAGGGCCACATCGACGGCACCGCCGAACTGCTCACCATCACCGACGGCAGCGCCTGGCGCGTCCTGCGCTTCAGCCTCGATTCGGAACTCGCACCGCTGGTCGCCCGTAAGGGCTCCATCGCCCTCGACGGCATCTCACTCACCGTGAGCGACGTCGGCGACGACTGGTTCGAAGTCTCCCTGATCCCCGAAACCCTCACCGCCACCTCGCTCGGCACCAAGAAGCCCGGCGAGAAGGTCAATCTGGAAACGGACATCGTCGCGCGTCAGGTGCAGCGGATGCTCCAGTTCACCGAAAGGACTCAGCCATGAGCCTCGCCGACATCCCCAGCGCCCTCCGGGAGCTCCGCGCCGGAAAGCCGATCATCGTGATCGATGACGAGGGCCGCGAAAACGAGGGTGACCTCATCATCTCGGCCGAGCTCGCCAGCCAGGAGTGGATGGCCTTCATAGTCCGCCACACCTCCGGCTTCGTGTGCGCGCCGATGACAAACGAGATCGCCGACCGCCTCGACCTCCCGATCATGGTGCCCACCAACGAGGACCCGCGCAGCACCAACTACACGATCACGGTGGACGCCTCCGACCGCAACACCACCGGCATCGCCGCCTCCGATCGTGCACACACCCTCCGGGTTCTCGCCGACCCGGCCTCCACACCGGGCAACCTGCGCCGCCCCGGCCACGTCATCCCGTTGCGCGCGGTTGACGGCGGCGTGCGCGAACGCGACGGCCACACCGAGGCATCCGTCGACCTGATGAAGCTCGCCGGGCTGCACCCTGTGGCCGCGATCGCCGAGATCGTGCAGGACGATGGCGAGATGATGCGCCTGCCCGCTCTGCTGCAGTTCGGCGAGCGCGAGGGGCTCGTGGTCGTCACCATCGCCGAGCTGATCGAGTACCTCAACGCCCACGGCGAGGGCATCGTCGACGAAGCCACCAGTATCCCGGAGTCCGGACGCGTCATCTTCGAGGTGGAGACCAACGTGCCCACCATCCACGGCATGTTCCGGATGCGCGCCTACCGTGACCGGGTCACCGGCGCCGACCATGTCGCCATCATCGCCGGCGAGCTGGGCGCGAACCCGTTCGTCCGGGTGCACTCGGAGTGCCTGACCGGTGAGGCATTCGGCTCCATGAAGTGCGAGTGTGGGCCGCAACTCGACACAGCGCTCGAGCACATCCAGCGCGAGGGCGGCATTGTCATCTACCTCCGCGGCCACGAGGGACGCGGCATTGGGCTGGTCAACAAGCTCAAGGCCTACAAGCTGCAAGAGCAGGGCCTCGACACTCTCGACGCCAACCTGCACCTCGGCCTGCCTGCCGACTCGCGCGACTACGGCGCTGCCGTCGCGATGCTGGACCACATAGGCGTCGAGTCGGTGCGCCTGCTCACCAACAACCCGGAGAAGGCGCGTCAACTGCGCGACCGGGGCATGAACGTCTCTGAGAGCGTTCCGCTGGTCGTCGGCATCGGCGAGCACAACGAGGCCTACTTGGGCACCAAGCGGGATCGCATGGGACACCTCCTTCCCGAGGACGTCTCTGCCCTTATCGAACTGGAAGGACACCCGTCATGAGTGGAGCAGGCACCCCCGACATTGAGGTCGACGGCACCGGCCTGAAGGTGACCATCGTCGCCGGGCATTGGCACGAAGAGATCACGAACGGGCTGCTTGCCGGTGCGCACCGGGTGCTCGATGCATCCGGGGCAGAGGTCACCGAAATCCGCGTCCCTGGCAGCTTCGAGCTGCCGGTCGTCTGCAAGGCGGCGCTGGAGAGCGGCGCGGATGCGGTGGTCGCGTTGGGCGTGATCATCCGCGGCGGCACACCGCACTTCGAGTACGTGTCCGCGGCGGCGACGGATGGGCTCACTCGCGTCGCGCTCGACACCGGCAAGCCGGTCGGGTTCGGCGTGCTCACCCTCGATGACGAGCAGCAGGGCATCGACCGTGCTGGCCTGCCCGGCTCACAGGAGGACAAGGGCGCCGAGGCTGCGTCAGCGGCGCTCGCCACGGCGGTCGCCCTGCGCGAGGTGCGCGCCTAGCCATCCCCTCAGGATGCGAGCTGCCCACTTCGGCCCCTCCTGGCGCCTGGTTCAGGGGCGAAAGTGGGCAACTCGGGCATCGGGTGGTGAACTCATGCCCGCTGTGGGGGCCGAGACGGGGCTCCCATTTCGAGCGGGTACACTAACCCGGTTGGCCGCCACAAGCGGGCCTTAACCCGAGCGCCGTTGCCCGAGTCCTCTTATTCGCGCAACTGCGACGGGCTTGGGTGGGCCATTTCCTCGCTCCCCGGAGATCCCTCTTTTGTCATCCACGACCGTCACACAAGCATCCGCACCAGCCAACTCCCGATCGCGCGTCATCCTCGCGAGCCTCATCGGCACCACGATCGAGTTCTACGACTTCTACGTCTACGCGACTGCCGCAGTTCTCGTCTTCCCGCACCTCTTCTTCCCGGCCGGTGACGCCACCACCGCGCTGCTCTCCAGCTTCGCCGTCTTCGGCGCCGCGATGGTCGCCCGGCCCCTCGGCGCGATCTTCTTCGGACACCTCGGCGACAAGGTGGGCCGCAAGACCACGCTGGTCGCCGCACTGCTCACCATGGGCATCGCGACGTTCCTGATCGGCCTGCTGCCGACCTACGCGATCGCCGGATGGTTCGCTCCGCTGCTGCTCGTGCTGCTGCGCCTCGCGCAGGGCTTCGCCCTCGGCGGCGAGTGGAGCGGTGCCGCACTCGTCGCGACCGAGAACGCCCCTGAGGGGAAGCGCGCCTGGTACGGCACCTTCCCGCAGCTCGGCGCCCCGCTCGGCTTCATCATCGCCAACGGACTGTTCCTGATCATCGCCGCGCTGCTGCCGTCAGCTGACCCGTCGATGCCGTCGACGGCGTTCCTCGAGTGGGGTTGGCGCATCCCCTTCCTGTTCTCCGCTGTGATGGTCATCGTCGGCCTGTGGGTGCGGCTGCGGCTGGTCGAGTCGACCGCGTTCACCAAGACGGTCGAGTCCGGCAAGGTTGTCAAGCTGCCGCTGGCCGAGGTGTTCCGCAAGAACTGGAGGGAACTGGTCCTCGGCACGTTCTTCATGCTCGCCACCTACGTGCTGTTCTATCTGATGACCACGTTCTCGCTGAGCTACGGGCGTGCGCCGATCGAGCCTGCGGACGCGACCCAGCTTCCAGGGCTCGGCTACAGCTACACGACCTTCGTGCTGATGATGATCGTCGGCGTGGTCTTCTTCGGTATCTTCACCCTGGTCTCCGGACCGCTGGCCGACCGGTATGGCCGCCGCAAGACGCTCATCTGGGTGACGCTCGGCATCATCGCGTTCGGCCTGGTGTGGGTGCCGCTGCTCGGTGCCGGCTTCGCCGGTGTCATGGCCTGGCTGATCATCGGGTTCACGCTCATGGGCATGACCTTCGGGCCGATGGGTGCGCTGCTGCCCGAGCTGTTCCCAACCAACGTGCGCTACACCGGATCAGGCATCTCGTACAACGTGAGCTCCATCCTTGGGGCAGCAGTCGCGCCGTTCATCGCGGTCTGGCTGTGGGGCGTCGCCGACGGAAGCCCGGTGCTGGTCGGGGTCTACCTCGCGGCATCCGGCGTCCTCACGCTCGTCTCGCTGCTGATCAGCAAGGAGACCCGCGACATCGACATCGACCGATAATGTTGGAGCCATGAAGTTCAACGGCCCCCGCATCCTTCTCGCCCTCTGCACTCTCGCGGCACTCGCGCTGTTCGTACTGTGGGCGCTGAACGTGTTCCCGCTGGACAACCCGATCCTCTAGCAGCACCGGAAGGCGCAAGGACCACCACGGTCCTTGCGCCTTCCGCATGTCTGGGAGGATTGAGGCATGGAAATCGCGTACAACATCCTGCTCATCCTGCACTTCGTCGGTCTCGCCTCGCTGCTCGGAGGAGTGATGGTGCAGTTCCGGCCGCTTGCTGCTGGCAAAGCCGTTGTGAACCCGGCGATGTTCCACGGTGTACTCACTCAGCTGGTCACGGGCCTGCTGATGGTCGGTATCGCCGAGATGGGCGACGGCGACGTCAACCACATGAAGATCGGCATCAAGCTCGCGGTGCTGATCGTCATCACGGTGCTCGTGTTCATCTACCGGCGCCGGCAGAACGTCGCGTCGTGGGTCGTCTGGCTGATCGGCGCGCTGACCGTCGCCAACATCGCGATCGCGGTGCTGGTCTAGCTGTCCCCAGGCGTCACTCCAGGAAGAGCGCCTTCAGCCTGCGCGTCGTCAGGGTCAGCCCGACAACCACCATCACGACGTAGTAGAGCACGTGCCAGATCATCCCGCCGGTCATGATCCCGGTGGTGAGTCCGCGCATCAGCTCGACGCCGTGCCACAGTGGCATCGCTTGAATGATCCACTGGATCCACTCCGGGTAGACGCTCAGCGGGTAGAAGGTCGCCGAGAACAGGAACATCGGCAGCAGGATGAAGTTGATCCAGTCCATCTGCTGGAACGTCTTCATGTAGCTCGTGATGCCCATCCCGAAGCTCGCGAAGCCGAAGGCGATCAGCAGCACGGCCGGTAGCGCCAGGATCGCGGTCCAGGACAGGTTCAGCCCGAGCACCTGCATCACGAGCATGAACCCGCAGGCGTAGGCGAGACCGCGCGCGAGCGCCATCATGATCTCGCCGAGCGCGACGTCGAACGGGCCGAGCGAAGTGGCGAGCATCCCGTCATACAGCTTGCCGAAGTTCATCTTGAAGAAGACGTTCCACGTCGAGTCGAAGATCGCGCCGTTCATGGCGGCGACCGCGAGCAGCGCCGGCGCGATGTACGCGGCGTATGGGATCTCCTGCCCGCCAGCGGTCTGGATCGTGCCGATGTACGCGCCCAACCCGATGCCCATCGCGAGCAGGTAGAAGACGGGCTCGAAGAAGCCGGATACGACAATCAGCCAGTTCGAGCTCGCCGTGGCCTTCACAGCGCGCTCCATCACCGAGCGTGCGTTGCCCGCGTACAGCGACGGCAGCAGGAACGGACGGTTGACGTGCGCGACGGGTGGCGCCTCGATGGTTGTCACTTGTTCAGCCTCCTCACCGCGAGTCGCTGGGCGACCACCCAGCCGATGACAGTCAGTGCGATCAGGTAGATGACGTGCACGGCGGTGAGCCATCCGGGCTCGTCGAGGCCGTACGCAAACACGCGGGACAGCTCGACGCCATGCCACAGCGGTGAGATCCACCCGATCCACTGCAGGAAGGACGGCAGCGTCTCGAGCGGGAAGAACGTGCCGGAGAACAGCGTCATCGGGATGACGCCGAAGCGCATCACGTAGTTGAACTGGCCGCGATCCTCGTCGAGGTGGGTGGCGTAGGCCATGATGAGCGTGCCGACAGCCATCCCGGTGAGGGTCGCGACTGGAATGGTGAGCCAGCCGAGCGGGCTGGGGACCGCGCCGAAGAGCAGCATGAACGCGTAGTAGACGATGCTCTGGCCGAGCATCCGGATGATGACCGCGTAGACGACGCCGTTGATGATCTGCTGGCCGGTGAGCGGGGCGGAGTTCATGCCGAAGAAGGTCGGGTTCCACTTGAACCCGAGCATGATCGGGTAGCTGAACTCCTCGGTGGCGGTGGTCAGTGCCGCGCTGCACAGCAGCGCTGGGGCGACGAAGACCAGGTAGGTGACCGCGGCCTGCTCGGAACCGACGTTCGCGTCGACGATGGTGGCGAGCCCGACGCCAAGCGCGTACAGGTAGAGCAGCGGCGATCCGATGCCGGTCGCGATCATGGTCTGCAGGTAGGAGCGCATGACCATCAGCCGGTGCTCGGCGACGTACCAGCCGCCGAATCGGCGCGGCTTCACACCGCCAGCGACGGCCTGTTCCTTGGCGCGCTCGAGGGAAACGTCGATGCTCATTCGATCAAGCTTCTTCCGGTGAGCCGCAAGAACACGTCCTCCAGGCTGGACCGGCGGACGAGCGAGGTGATCGGGTTCAACCCTGCCTCGGTCACGCGCTGCAGCTCAGCCTCGCCGTTGTCGCTGTAGATCAGGATGCGGTCGGGCAGCACCTCGATGCGATCACCGATACCGGCGATCTGCTCGGCCACTGCGGCGTTGCGGTCGGAGCCGAAGCGCAGCTCGAGCACCTCGCGGGTCGAGTACTGGCGGATGAGCGACGCCGGAGTGCCCTCAGCCATGATCGACCCCTTGTCGATGACGACGAGTCGGTCGCACAGCTGCTCAGCCTCGTCCATGTAGTGGGTGGTGAGCACGAGGGTTGTGCCCTGCTCCTTGAGCCGGAACAACCGGTCCCAGAGCACGTGCCGCGCCTGCGGATCGAGACCGGTCGTCGGCTCGTCGAGCAGCAGGATGCGCGGGTTGTTGATCAGCGCGCGCGCGATGGTGAGGCGGCGCTTCATCCCGCCGGACAGGTCATCGACGCGGGACTTCGCCTTGTCGGTGAGCTGGGCGAATTCGAGCAGCTCGTCCGCCTTCGGGCCGAGGTAGTTGCGCGGGAACCCGAAGTAGCGGCCGTAGATGATCAGGTTGTCGCGCACCTTGAGATCGGCATCGAGGTTGTCCGCCTGCGGCACGACCCCAAGCTGAGACCGGATTTCCGGACCGTTCTGGTTGGGGTCGAGCCCGATGATCGACAGGTCGCCCGCGGTGCGCGTGGACACCGCACCGACCATGCGCATGGTGGTGGACTTGCCTGCACCGTTCGGTCCGAGGAAGCCAAAGGACTCACCGGGCGCGATGTCGAAGGAAATCCCATCGACCGCCGGGAAATCCTTGTACTTCTTGACGAGATTCTTCGCGCTGATGACTGCTTCTGGCACGGGAGCCAAGCATAGACTGCGGCACCGACATCCGCGTGACGCGCAGCTCGTGCTCTCGCCGCAGCATCCGCCTGCATGCCTCCGGCGAGACTGCGGAAACCTGCGCTTAGGGCGCTCAGAGCGCGGGTTCGTGCAGTTTCGCGGGTCCGATCGACGGCTGTCAACCTCGGTTGACGAGTGTGCGATTGTCAACTAAGGTTGACGGCATGTCCGAGCCGCTGCACACCGCGAGCGCCGAGCGGGAACCCAACCCGCTGACGGAGCTCCGGGCGCTCGCCGGGCGGCGCGAGGAACTCGCCGAGCTGCACGCGAACCTCGACCGGGAGCAGGCGGCGCTGGTGCGCAAGGCGCGTAACGGCGGGTACGGCTGGCAGATGATCGCGAGCGCGCTCGGGGTCAGCAAGCAGGCGGTGCACAAGAAGTACGGACGCAGCTGAAACGATGGAAGAGAGACGATGAGCACCACGAATGCCCGGCCGGGGCGACGCAGGAACAAGGACGTGCCGGAGGGTCCCCGCGCCAAGTTCTCGCAGCTGCTGCCGTACATCCTCGCCCACAAGGGCGTCGTGGCCGGGGTGATCGGGCTGAGCATCGTCGGGGCAGCCGCATCCCTCGCGCAACCGCTGCTCGTGGCCCAGGTGATCGCGCTGGTCGAGCAGGAGCGGGATCTCGGCTCGCTGATCTGGTGGCTGGCCGCGCTCGTGGTCGCCGCGGCGGTGATCAGCGGATTCCAGCACTACCTGCTGCAGCGCACCGGAACC
Source organism: Cryobacterium sp. BB307 (assembly GCF_012274275.1). GTDB lineage: Bacteria > Actinomycetota > Actinomycetes > Actinomycetales > Microbacteriaceae > Terrimesophilobacter. The sequence goes on from NZ_JAANZA010000001.1 coordinate 93,754, forward strand.
GGCATCGTGCTGGACGCGCGCCGCTCCCTCGTGCGCCGGATGCTTCACCTGCCGATCAGCCAATTCGACACCCGCCGCACCGGCGACCTGGTCTCCCGGGTCGGCAGCGACACCACCATGCTCTACGCGGTGATGACGCAGGGCCTCGTCGACGCGGTCGGCGGCGCGCTGATCTTCGTCGGCGCTCTGATCGCCATGCTCATCCTCGACGCGGTGCTGCTGGGCATCACCCTGCTCGTCATCGCGATCGCGTTGGCGCTCGTGATCGGGCTGAGCTCGCGCATCCGGGTCGTCAGCCAGAAGCAGCAGCGCAAGGTCGGCGACCTCGCGGCCAGTGTCGAGCGGGCGGTGAGCGCGATCCGCACGGTGCGCGCGGCGAACGCGACCGAGCGGGAAGCGGATGCGATCGATGAGGAGGCGCGCGGCGCCTACCGGATGGGCATCCAGCTCGCGAAGGTGTCGGCATTGGTGGTGCCGGTGGCGGGCATCGCGCTGCAGGTAACGTTCCTGACCATCATCGGCGTCGGCGGGTACCGGGTCGCCACCGGGGACATCACGCTGGCGACGCTGGTGTCGTTCATCCTGTTCCTGTTCCTGATGATCGGCCCGCTCGGGCAGGCGTTCGGCGCGATCACGTCAGTGAGTCAGGCGCTCGGCGCGCTCGGCCGCATCCAGGAGATCATCGACCTGCCGAGCGAGACCGAGGCGGATGCCGGGATCGTGCCGGCCGCGGCGATCGAGACCGACGACGTGATCCGCTTCGAGGACGTGTCGTTCGCGTACCCGGCCGCGCCTCCGGCTGACGGTGCCGCGACATCCCCGTCGGTTGACGGCGCTTCGAACTCCACTCCGCTGGTTGAGGGATCGCGAAGCGATCGTCTCGAAACCAGCCCCGACAGCGACCCCCGCCCCGTCCTCCACAACATCTCCTTCACCGCCCCGCGCGGCAAGCGCACCGCGCTGGTGGGGCCATCCGGTGCCGGGAAGTCCACCATCCTGGCGCTCATCGAGCGGTTCTACGACCCGACCTCCGGGGTGATCCGGTTCGGCGGGGTGGACATCCGCGGCCTCGACCGCACGGAGCTGCGGTCGCAGATCGGCTATGTCGAGCAGGATGCTCCGGTGCTGGCCGGCTCGCTGCGCGACAACCTGCTGCTTGCCGCTCCGGATGCGTCGGATGCCGATTGCGTCGAGGTGCTGCGCTCGGTCAACCTGACCGGTGTGCTCGAGCGCGACGAGCGCGGGCTGGACGCGCCGGTCGGCGAGGACGGTGTGATGCTGTCCGGCGGTGAGCGTCAGCGGCTCGCGATCGCGCGGACCCTGCTGGCCGCGCCGCCGGTGCTGCTGCTGGACGAGTCGACGTCCTCGCTCGACGGGCTCAACGAGAGACTGCTGCGGGACGCGATCGACGCCGTTGCGCAGAACCGCACGCTGATCGTGATCGCGCACCGGTTGTCGACGGTGGTCGACTCGGACCAGATCGTCGTGGTCGAGGCCGGGCGGGTGGTCGGTGTCGGCACGCACGACGAGCTGGTCGACTCGACACCGCTGTACCGGGCGCTCGCGGAGCACCAGCTGCTCGCCTGACCCTTGCACCGTCGCCCGCTTGTGGCCTAGCAGTTCCGAGGGGTCGCAAACTGCCCTTCGTGCGCCCAGGAAGGGCTCTTTTCGACCCCTCGGGGGCGGTGTGTGGCGAGTTGCCCACTTTCGCCCCCTTTCAGGCGCAAAACCGGGGCGGAACTAGGCAACTCGAGGTCAGCGCCCGAACCTCGCGAGGGGTCGAAAACTGCCCTTCGTGCGCCCCGGAAGGCCTCTTTTCGACCTCTCAGGGTCGACCTACGGCTAGCGAATGCGCGCGGCTACTCGCCGACCGCCCACATGGCGACGGCGGCCGCCGCGGCGACATTCAGCGAGTCGATGCCGTGCCGCATCGGGATCTGCACGACAGTGTCCGCCGCGGCGATCGCATCCGGGGTCAGCCCGTCCCCCTCGGTGCCGAGCACGAGCGCCAGCCGCTCGGGCGGTGCAAACTCGCGCAGGCTGACAGCATCGTCGGTCAGGGCGAGCGCTGCAAGGTGGAATCCGGATGCGGTGAGCAGCTCGCGCGTGGACGCCCAGTCGCCGACCCGCGTCCACGGCACCTGCAGCACGGTGCCCATGCTGACCCGGATAGCGCGACGGTAGAACGGGTCTGAGCAGCGCGGGGTGATGAGCACCGCGTCCGCGCCGATTCCCGCGACCGAGCGGAAGATCGCGCCGACGTTGGTGGGCGCGACGACGTTCTCGAGGATCACCACGCGGCTGGCGGCTGCAAGCAGCTGCTCCGGGGCTGGCAGCGGCGGACGGTGCACGGACGCGATCAGCCCGCGATGCAGGGCGTACCCGGTCAACTCGGCGAGCAGCTCGCCCGGCCCGGAGAACACCGGCACGTCGTCACCAACCAGGGCGACGGCCTCGTGGACAGTGCCGCCGAGAGCGAGCACCGATCGGGGACGGTGGCCGGCACGCAGTCCCCGTTCCAGCACGAGCGCCGACTCGGCGATGTACAGCCCGTGCCCCGTGCCGCGTGCCTTCTTCAGTGCGACATCGTTCGCGCGCGTAAAGTCGGCCAGGCGCGGGTCGGAGAGGTCCGTGATGTCGATGACCGGCATCCGACCAGTCTTCCGCACCCCATTCACGCTCCCTGCTCATCGATGCTCCGGTTTGTTATCGATGCGCCTGCTGTAAAGGGCGCATCAATAACAAGCGGGCACATTCGTTCGGGCGCTGACCGCCGGGGACTCTGTCAGCATGGATGCATGCGCTCGGAGACCATCCAGTTCACGACCGGCGACCGCGAGGTGGTGCTCGACATCACGCGCGAGTGCGCCGATCTCGTCGCCGGCGAAGGCGACGGGCTTCTGCACGTGTTCGTGCCGCATGCCACCGCCGGCATCGCGATCATCGAGACCGGCGCCGGCAGCGACACCGATCTACTGCGGGCGCTCGACGACCTGCTGCCCGCGGACGACCGGTGGGTGCACCGGCACGGCAGCCGCGGCCACGGACGCTCGCACGTCGCACCCGCGCTCATCCCGCCGTACGCGAGCGTTCCGGTGCTCGGCGGCGCGCTCGCGCTCGGCACCTGGCAGAGCATCTGTCTCGTCGACCTGAATGTGGACAACCCGGTGCGCTCGGTGCGACTGTCGTTCCTGCCCGGCTGAGAACCCACCCACATTGAGTCGGGAGTATTGGCCGTTTTGAGCGCGCCAAAGCGGCCATAACTCCCGACTCGATGACTACTTCGGGGCCATCCGGATCGCGCCGTCGAGGCGGATCGTCTCCCCGTTCAGCATCGGGTTCTCGATGATCTGCCGCACGAGCAGGGCGTACTCCTCGGGCCGGCCCAGCCGCGACGGGTGCGGCACCTGCTGCCCCAGCGACTCGCGCGCCGCCTCCGGCAGCCCGGCCATCATCGGCGTGTCGAAGATGCCCGGCGCGATCGTCATCACCCGGATTAGCCGCGGCGCGAACTCCCGCGCGAGCGGCAGCGTCATCGCGGCCACCGCGCCCTTCGACGCCGAATATGCGGCCTGCCCCACCTGACCGTCGAACGCGGCGACGGATGCGGTGTTCACGATCACCCCGCGCTCCCCCTCATCCGGCTCGGTCGCCGCGATCGCCTCGGCCACGAGGCGGGTCACGTTGAAGGTGCCGATCAGGTTGACCCGGATGACGCGCTCAAAGTTCTCGAGCGGCTGCGGCCCCTCGCGTCCGAGCGTGCGCTCCGCTGTCGCGACCCCAGCGCAGTTCACGGCCACCCGCAGCGGCGAGCGCGCGGCGCCGATCGCCGCGCGCACCTGCGCCTCATCGGTGACGTCGCCCTGCACGAATTGGATGCCGTCCACCGGCTCGCGCGGCTCCGCGCGGTCGAGCGCGATGACGTGCGCACCGGCAGCGGCGAGTTCGCGTGCCGTTGCCAGCCCGAGGCCGGAGGCGCCGCCGGTGACGAGCGCCGAGCATCCGGAAATCCGCATTCTTAGAGCCTTTCGATGATCGTGGCGTTGGCCATGCCGCCGCCTTCGCACATGGTCTGCAGTCCCCAGCGGCCGCCGGTGGACTCGAGCTGGTTCACCAGCGTGGTGAGGAGACGAGTGCCGGATGACCCGAGCGCGTGCCCGAGCGCGATCGCCCCGCCGCGCGGGTTGAGCTTGTCCGGGTCGGCGTCGAGGTCCTGCAGCCAGGCGAGGGGCACGGAGGCGAATGCCTCGTTGACCTCGTAGGCGTCCATGTCGTCGATGTTGAGGTCGGCGCGCTCCAGCACCTTGCGCGTCGCCGGGATGATGCCGGTGAGCATGAGCAGCGGGTCGCTGCCGGTGACCGCGAACGAGTGGAAGCGCGCGCGGGGCGCGAGGCCGAGGCTCTTCGCTTTCTCGGCGCTCATGATGAGCGCGGCGGATGCCCCGTCGGTCAGCGGGCTGGAGTTTCCCGGGGTGATCTTCCAGTCGAGGTCCGGGAAGCGCGCGGCGAGCTCGTCGGTGCGGAACGCGGGGTTCAGGCCGGCCAGCCCCTCGGCGGTCGTCGACTCGCGCACGGTCTCGTCGACCAGCATCCCGCCGATCGGGATGATCTCGTCGGCGAAGGCGTCCCGCGCCTCGACCGCGAGGCGGTGCGAGCGCGCCGAGAACTCGTCGAGCTGCTCGCGGTTGAAGCCCCACTGCTGGGCGATCAGCTCGGCGGAGACGCCCTGGTTGACCAGCCCCTCCGGGTAGCGCTCCTTGATGCGGGTGCCGTACGGGTTCATCCCTCCGGCGGAGGAGCCGAGCGGGATCCGGCTCATCGACTCGACCCCGGCCGCGATCACGATTTCGTACTGGCCGGTCATGACGCCCTGCGCGGCGAACATCGCCGCCTGCTGGCTGGAGCCGCACTGGCGGTCAATGGTCGTGCCCGGCACGGTGTCGGGGAAGCCCGCGGCTAGCACCGCGTTGCGGGCAACGTTGAACGTCTGCTCACCCGCTTGCGACACACATCCGGCGATCACGTCGTCGACGGCTGCCGGATCGACGCCGTTGCGCGCGACCAGAGCCTCGAGGGTCTCGGCCAGCAGGTCGACCGGGTGAATTTCGGACAGTTGCCCGCCGGGCTTGCCGCGTCCGGAGGGCGTGCGGATTACGTCGACTATCACAGCATCGTGCATGGCCCCAGCCTATCCGTGAGGGTCACGAACCTTCCGTGAGGGGTGACAAACCTGCCTTCGCGGGGTACCGCCCGGACGGTTGGCGACCCCTCAGCGAGAGGGCGGCGAGCACCGGCACGAGAAACGTCGGGGTCAGCTGGCCGGGGAGTCGAGCACTAGGAGGGGCCCCCGGCGCACCGCTTGCATCACAATGCGTGCCTCATCGATCTGGACGTCAGGGAAGCGGCCGATGACATCCGTCTGGAATGCGTATAACTCGTCTTCATCCTCGACGAGCACATCGATCAGAAAACTCGCGTGCCCGGTCGACGAGGCGCAGAACCGCACGCTGCGGTGAGCGCCCAGGGCACGGCCGAGCTCATCGCTCAGCGCGGACGGCGCTCGCAACCACATGACCGCCTCAACGCTCAAGCCAAAGATCGCCGGCGTGACCTCGGTGCGCACGTGAAGCACGCCGGAGGAGAACAAGGCATCCACCTTGCGCCGTGCGGTCTGCGCGCTCACTCCGACATCGGTCGCCAGACTGGAAATCGCCGCGCGACCGTCGATCGCGAGCAGGTCGATCAGTTGCCGGTCTGTGTCATCGATGTGCACGTTCGCGTTGACCGTACGGTCCGCGGTCCACAACCCCTCGGTGAGCTGCTGCACGACATGATCGGGCAAACCGCCGGCGTTCCAGTCGTAGCCCGAGCGGTGAAGCTTGAGCACTGTGCCGACGTCAAAACTGATCAGCCCAGTCAGGTCAGGAAGGTCTCGGAACAGAAAGCGGTTCAATGCGTCGGGATCCGGCGGCAGGAAGTAGCCGGCGATGTTGCCGGAGCCTTCCAGAATCGACACCGAGGATGCGTCGGCGCGGTGGGCGAGGATGGCAGCGACCTCGTGCACTCGGCGTGTCTCAATCTCGGCGCGCAGCAGGATGCCACGCGCGTGCGCAACGCGGGCAACATCCAGGTAGGTGGAGACGCGCACGGTGCCGTCATCGAGCAGCCTCTGTCCCCGCCGAGCCGCTGTGCGTTCAGGGATGTCCAGCGCACGTGCGACGGCACCCCACGATGCGCGCCCATTGACCTGCAGTGCCGCCGCGATGGCGCGATCGACGTCCTTGCCGTTGCCCGAGGTCATGATGCCTCATTGTGCCGCACGTCAGCGATCATCGCTCAACACGGTATTCGAGCACGCCCACGCACCGCGCTCATGACAACACGAGCGCGTCGCTCGACGACCAGCTCAGCTCGACCTGGTCACCGGCTGACAGCATCGACTCACCGTTCGCAACCACGCGCAGCATGGCACCCTGATACTCGACGAGGTACTGGACCTCGCCGCCACGGAAGACGCGTGAGACCACGGTCGCGGTGACCACCGAGTCGTCTGTCGAGAGCGGATCACCGATGCGCACCTTCTCCTGCCGCAGCACGAGGGTTGCTGCCCCAGAGTTCGACGTGCGAACCGGCACGGTGTCACCACCGGCGAGGACGGCCGTAGCGCGGGAGTTGTCGATCTCCACCGAAACGTCCAGCAGGTTGGCCGCACCGAGGAAGTCGGCCGCGAAGGGCGTGCGCGGGCGGCGGTACAGCTCCTCCGGGGTGCCGGCCTGCTCGACCACACCGTCCCGCATCAGCACGACCTGGTCGGAGAGGCTCATCGCCTCGTCCTGGTCGTGGGTGACGAACACCGTGGTCAGCCCAAGCACCCGCTGCAGCTCGATCAGCTCGACCTGCATCTCCTCGCGCAGGCGCGCGTCGAGGTTCGACAGCGGCTCGTCGAGAAGCAGCACGCGTGGCTCACCGGCGATCGCGCGCGCAAGCGCGACGCGCTGCTGTTGACCACCCGACAGCTCTCGGGGCAGCCGCGACGCGAAGTCGCCCATGCGCACCTGGTCGAGCGCCTGCTTGGCGAGTTCCTTCTGCTTGGCACGATTGCCGTAGCGCTTGCCCTGCATCCGGAGCGGGAAGCGCACGTTGTCGAGCACGGTCATGTGCGGGAACAGCGCGTAGCTCTGGAACATCATGCTGAGACCGCGCTTCTCGGGCGCGAGGTCGGTGACGTCTTGCCCGCCAACCGTGATCGAGCCGCCGGAGGTTGTCTCCAGTCCGGCGATGCAGCGCAAGAGGGTGCTCTTGCCGCATCCGCTCGCCCCAAGGAGCGAGACGAAGGTGCCGGACGGCACGCTGATGTCGATGCCCTTCAGCACTTCGGTCTCGCCGAACGACTTGCGCACGCTGGAGATGATGAGTTCGGCCATTAGCTGAATGCCTTTCCGAGTCCGACGACCTTCTCGATGACAACGATGGCGATCGCCGTCAGCAGCATCGACAGGGTCGACACCGCCGCAACCGTGGGGTCGGCGCTGAATTCGAGCTTGCTGTAGATCGCCATGGGGAGTGTTTCGAGGGTCGGTGTCCTGACGAACAGCGCGATGACCGCGTCGTCGAACGAAACGATGAATGCGAGGAATGCGCCCGCGACGATGCCCGGGCGGGCCATCGGGAGCAGGATGTGCCAGTAGCGGCGCCACCATGGCGCCCCCATCACGCGCGCCGCCTCCTCCGTGAAGCGGTCGCTTCGGGAGATGACGCCGACGACCGTGCGCATCACGTAGGGAATGGTGATGACGATGTGGGCGATGGTGAGGATGATCGCGGATGGCCCGCCGAGGAACTGCGACGAGAACGAGAGCATGCCGATGGCGAAGATGATGCTCGGGATGATAAGCGGTGACATCGCCATCGACTGCACGAACGCTGCGCCAGGGAACCGGTGGCGGGTCACGGCCAGCGCCGTCAACGTGCCGATTGCGGCAGCCACGAGCGCCGTCACCGCGGCGATCTGCACGCTGGTCAGGAACGGTGTCATGTAGGTGTCATCGCTGAGCACCATCGCGAACCAGTCCAGCGTGAAGCCGGTCGGCGGAAACGCGAGGAAGCGCGATTCGTTGAATGCCGCGCCGACAACGACGATAAGCGGCGCGAACATGTACACGGTCACCGCCACGAAGAGCGCGACGGTGAGGATGCGTGCCCACAATGGGACAGAACGAACCATGTGGTTATCTCCTGGCCGAGAGCTTCGCCGTCAGCCCGATGGTGACCAGGACGACGATGAGCATGAGCAGTGACTGGGCAGCAGCAAACGGCCAGTTGAGGTTGGTCGTCGCATCGGTGTAGATGATGGCTGCAAGGACGGGGATCTGTGCTCCGCCGATGAGGTTCGGCGTGATGAACGAGCTGATGGACATCGCGAAGGCGAGGGTGCCGCCGGCGATGGCGCCCGGGATTGCGAGCGGGAAGACGACGCTCCAGGCCGTGCGCCCGAACGACGCGCCCATGGTGCGAGATGCTTCCTCGAGCCGCCGATCCACACCGTTGAGCACCCCCAGGATGGACAACACCGCGAACGGCACCAGCACCTGCACCATGGCGATGTTCACGCCGAGCTCGGTGCCGAGCAGCCCCTGACGCGACTTGCTGAGCTCAAGGAAACCGGGGATGTCGGCGAGCGGACCGGCAGGGCCGATCAGGATGACCCAGCCGAAGCTGCGCACGACGACGCTGGTCATGACCGGTAGCACGATCGCGATCATCATGAACGCCTGCACCTTCGCCGACGCGCGCGACATGGCGTACGCGAGCGGCAGCGAGATGAGGAGCACAACGGCCGTCTGCACGAGGGCCATGCGCAGCGATCGCATGGCTGCACCGGTGTGGAAGGCGGACTCGAAGAACCTGGTGAAGTTCTCGATGGTCCACCCCCCACCCGGGGTGGTGAAGCCGGACAGCAGAACGCTGGCCACGGGCAGCACGAAGCCGACCAGAAGCAACACCACCACGGGCAGGATGAGGAGCCAAGGCTCCAGTTTCAGGCGTCTCACTGTGCGATGCGCAGGTTCCACTCGTCGGTCCATCCGGCGCGGCGCTCGTTGAGAACCGTGCTGTCGTAACGGACCAGCTTGCTGAGCGCGTCGCCGTGGATCACGGTGTCCGCGATGTCGCTCGAGAGCTCCGTGGTGGTGTTCACCGGGGAGTACAGCATTGCCTCAGCGAACGTCGCCTGCGCCTCGGGGCGCAGCGAGAAGTCGACAAGCTTCGTCGCCAGGTCGGAGTTCGTCCGCCCTGCAACAACGTTCGCCGTGATGAAGGATGCCGGGGCACCCTCATCCGGGACCGCGAACTCAACGTCCAGGCCGGCCTTGCGGAGGGTCTCCGCGTAGTCCTGCGAGTACGGTGCGATCCAGATGTCACGCGCCGAGAACGCCTGCTGCATGTCCGCCGACGTCTTGATCACGATGGCGTCACCCGACTGGGCGAGGTCACCGAGCGCGTCGAGCCCGGGCTCGAGGTCGTCCGTGTCGCCGCCGAGCGTCTCGTTCACCGCGAGCAGCGAGAGCAGCCCGTAGGAGTTCGACAGGTCGGTGAGTGCGACGTGCTGCGCGTACTTGGGGTCGAAGACGTCCTCCCACGAGTTCGGAGCCTTCTCGATGACGTCAGAGCGGTAGACGATACCGATCGGGGTCACCTGCATGACGGGTCCCTCGCCGCGCTCGAGTCCCTCGGTCGCGATCGGCGACAGGTCGTCGAAGGTGGTGAGGTCGGCGGGGTCGACCGGGTCGATGAGACCCTGGGCGGCCGCAATGGCCTCCTGTCCGCCCGAGAAGTGCACGACGTCGAGCTGCGGGGCGGATGCCTGCGCCGTCAGCTGTGCCAACGCGTCGGCGCTGTACAGCGTGACGAGCGTGATCTTGGCGTTGTACTCCTCTTCGAACGGCTTGACGACCGCTTCGATGTAGGCCTTCTCCCAGTCACCGCCGAAGGACGTGACCACGAGCTCGACGGGGGCTCCCCCGTCGCTGTTGCCGGAAGGGGCGGACGTGGTGCTGCAGGCGCTGACCGCGAGCGCGAGGCCGATGGCGGCCGCCGCTGCGAAGGGTTTCGCAATTTTCACGTGAGTGTATCCTCTCTGATTTTCTCTTGGTGCTTCGCCGCCAGGTGCGGCGGAGCGTGCCTCGTGAGCGGTCTAGACGCGACCGATCGTGAGCTTCTTGATGCCGTTGATCCGGATGTCGTACGACTCCTTCGCGAACTCCTTCAGACCCTCCGAGATGGTCGCGAAGATGTTCACGGGGGTCCATCCGAGCGGACCGAGGGTGCGAGCACCGGGCGCGTAGAAGACGCCGATCTCCCAGTACTCGAAGGGGAGCCCACCCATCTGGTAGGGGCGCTGGTAGTACCACTGCAGGTCGCCGACGCCAGGGATCACCTGCTGGTTCTCGGCAGGGACCGCCTCGGGGTCGAACGTGTGGTGCGTCTCGGGCAGACCGACCATCACCTCGGGGCCGGCGTAGATGGCGTGCATCGCGTCCATGGTCGCGGGCTTCTCGAAGGCCTTCCACAGGGTCTCGCACGTCTGCGGTGCGAGGTCGAAGTGCAAGTCGGCAATCGCGCGCGGGCCGTTCTCGTACTCGAGGAAGAACTGACGTACATCACTCATGGTTCTTACGTGTTTCCGTTTCTTAGGTGGTGGGTGTCACACCGAGCGGTGGGACGCGGTCTTCGCGTGCGCGCGAACGACGCTCACGAAGTGGTCAAAAAGGGAGCGCCGATGCGCCGGCTCGTGCATCTTCTCCGGGTGCCACTGCACCGCCAGGAAGTCCCAGTCCGTTGATGACTCGACTGCCTCGATCACGCCGTCCTCTGACACGGCAGCAATGCGGAGGCCATCGGGCACCACGTCAGCGGCCTGATGGTGGATGCTGTTCACCGGCGTGCGGGTGCCGACGACGCCCGCGAGCGTGCTCTCCGGCTCGACGATCACGTCGTGCCGCCACGCCAGAAGCTCCGCCCCGGTGAGTCCGCGCGGGTGCTGCGCGGTGGTCGGGATGTCCTCGATCAGCCGGCCGCCCAGCGCGACAACGCCGATCTGCAGTCCCCGGCAGATGCCGAGAGTCGGGAGCCGTGCGTCGCGCGCCGCGCGGATGAGGGCGATCTCCGTCTCGTCTCGACCGCGGTCGTACCTCTCCGCCTCGGACGGCGTTCCGCCGTAGTTCTCCGGATGCACGTCGCCGCCGCCCGCGATGACGACTCCGTCCAACGTGCCGATCAGGCGCTGCGCGCCGGTCACATCCGTGTCGGGAATGAGCACGACCTGCGCGCCGGCATCCGTCAGCGACTGCACGTATTCGACGCCGAGCGTGTACAGGTCGGTGTTGTCGGACGCGTAGGTTGGCAGCTCACGGCGCCACATGGTGATGCCGATCAGCGGGGCCCCATCGGTCATGTCAGAGCTCGATCCAGGTCGTCTTGAGGTCAGTGAACTTGTCGATCGCGTGAGCGCTCTTGTCACGCCCGAACCCACTGCCCTTGACGCCGCCGAACGGCACCGACATGTCGCCTTCCTCGAAGCAGTTCACCCAGACGATTCCTGCCTTCACGGCGCGGGACACCCGGTGCGCCGCTCCCAGGTCGCGGGTCCACACGGATGCGGCGAGGCCGTACTCGGTGCCGTTGGCCACGCGGATCGCCTCTTCCTCGCTGTCCACCGTGATGACGGACAGGACCGGGCCGAATACTTCCTGCTGCTCGATGCGCATTCCCGGCGTCACGCCGGTGAGGATCGTGGGAGCGATGTAGGAGCCGCCCGGGTGCGCGTCGACGACTGCCCGCTCGGTCGAGCCCTCGACGATCTCGGCACCGTCGGCGACCGCGTTCCGCACGTGGCCGAGCACGCGTTCGAGGTGTGCCTCGCTGACCAGCGAGCCGAGCGGGGCATCCTGATCGAGCGGGTCGGCTGGCGCCATCTCGCGCGCCTGGGCCCGAGCGTGCTCGAGGACCTCGTCGACGACGTCGCGGTGCACGACCATGCGGCTGGAGGCGCTGCACATCTCGCCCTGGTTGTAGAAGGAGCCCCATGCGGTCATGCGGGCTGCCTTCTCGAGGTCAGCATCCGGAAGGATGATGCTCGCCGACTTGCCGCCGAGCTCAGGCCAGACCCGCTTTCCGTTGGATTCACCGGAGTAGCGCAGGAACGCGCGACCCACTTCTGGGGAGCCGGTGAAGGTGACGATGTCGACGTCGTGGTGCAGGCCGAGGGCCTTGCCTACGATGTGTCCGCGCCCCGGGACGACGTTGAGCACGCCGTCCGGCAGGCCCGCCTGAAGGGCGAGTTCGGCGAGCTTCAGCGCTGAGTACGGGGTCTGCTCTGCGGGCTTGAGTACAACACTGTTGCCAGCGACAAGCGAGGGGCCAAGCTTCCACGCGGTCATGGTGAGCGGGAAGTTCCACGGCACAACCGCGGCGACCACACCCGCCGGCTCACGCGTGATGAGGGCGACGACGTCATCACCAGCGGCCGGGCTCTCGTCGGGTCGCTTGTCGGCGATCTCGCCGTACCAGCGAATGCAGTTGGCGACCGCGCGCAGCTCGACTCCCAGCGCCTCGCGCACCGGCTTGCCCATCTCGAGGGAAATAGTGAGCGCCAGGTCGGCGGCGTTCTCCTGGATGAGCTCTGCCCACCGGCGCAGAACGGCGCCGCGCTGGGCGGGACGCAGTCCGCTCCACCGACGGTCCTCGAACGCGGCCCGCGCGGTCGCGACCGCTCGGTCGACATCGCGTTCGTTGCCAAGGGCGATCTGGCCGAGAACCGAACCGTCGCGTGGGGCGACCACGCTGAAGATTTCCTCGCCGAAGGCATCGACCCAGCCGCCATCGATCAGGTGCTTCGCCGGCAGCACCAGGCTGTCGGCGCTTTCGATCCAGTTCGTCACTGCACTCCCTCAACATCGAACGCGAGATTTCGGACGATTGTGGCACACTTTCGCCACTAACGCACTTTCGGTGGTTTATTCTCGCCAGTCAAGGCCTTTGGAGTATTACTTAGCGCCGAATTCGTTACCTGGACGAGATGTCTGCTCGCGTTGTGTTCCGGCTTTCGCGCACAAAAAAGTGGGGCCGCCCCGAGGGCGACCCCACTTCTCGATACCGAACTACCCGAACGGGTCCGGCGTCAGCGTGTACTTGGTCGACAGGTACTCGTGGATGCCCTCGAACCCGCCCTCACGGCCGAGCCCCGACTGCTTCACCCCGCCGAACGGCGCCGCGGCGTTCGAGACCACGCCGATGTTCAGGCCCATCATTCCGGTGTCAACGGCGTCGATCATCCGCTGCCCGCGCGCGAGGTCCTTGGTGAACACGTAGCCGACCAGGCCGTACTCGGTCGAGTTGGCCATCCGCACGGCCTCCGCCTCGTCGTTGAACGTCACGATCGACAGCACCGGCCCGAAGATCTCCTCGCTCAGGATGCTGCTGCCGGGCTGCACGCCCGTGACCACGGTGGGTTCGAAGAAGGTCCCAGGACCGTCGATCGCGGACCCGCCGGTGACGACCTGCGCACCCCGGCCAACGGCATCCGCGACCAGCTCGGACACCTTCTTGATGGCGTCCTCGTCGATGAGCGGACCGATGGTCACGCCCTCCTCGGTGCCGCGCCCGACGCGCATCGCCTTGACCCGCTCGGCGACCCGGCGGGAGAACTCGTCGGCGACCGACTCGTGCACGATGAACCGGTTCGCCGCGGTGCAGGCCTGCCCGATGTTGCGGAACTTCGCGGCCAGGGCGCCGTCGACTGCCTTGTCCAGGTCGGCGTCGTCGAAGACGATGAACGGGGCGTTGCCGCCGAGCTCCATCGACGTGCGCAGCACCTTGTCGGCCGCCTGCTTCAGCAGCGCGACGCCGACCGGGGTCGACCCGGTGAAGCTGAGCTTGCGCAGCCGGTCATCCTCGAGGATCGGCTTCGACACCGCGCTCGAGCTGGACGATGTCACCACGTTCACGACACCGGCGGGCACGCCGACCTCTTCGAGCAGCTTCACGAAATACAGTGTCGTGAGCGGCGTCACCTGCGCGGGCTTGACGATCACCGTGCAGCCGGCGGCGAGCGCAGGGCCGATCTTGCGGGTCGCCATCGCGAGCGGGAAGTTCCACGGGGTGATCAGGTAGCTGGGGCCGACCGGGCGCTGCGACACGATCATCCGTCCGGTGCCCTCCGGGCTGGTCGCGTAGCGGCCATGGATGCGCACCGCCTCCTCGCTGAACCAGCGCAGGAACTCTCCACCGTAAGTGACCTCGCCCTGCGCCTCGGCGAGCGGCTTGCCCATCTCGATCGTCATCAGGAGCGCAAAGTCGTCGCGGCGCTCCATCATCAAGTCGAACGCGCGGCGCAGCAGTTCGCCGCGCACGCGCGGCGCGGTGGCCGCCCATTGCTCCTGCGCGTTCGCGGCGGCATCCATCGCCTTCTGCGCGTCCTCGGCGGTGGCGCTCGCGATCGTCTTGATCACGTTGCCGGTGGCCGGGTCCTTGACGTCGAAGGTGGCGCCGCCGGTCGCATCCACCCACTGCCCGCCGATGTACAGCTGGTGCGGCACGGATGCGAGCAGCTCGCTCTCGCGCGTGCTGGTGGTCATAGTGTCAGTCATCATTACTCCTTGTAAGTCACGCTAGGTCGGCCCGCTGGGGGTTCACTTCGTGGCTGCGAGCGCCTCGGCCAGCACGTCCAGGCCCTCGTTCAGCAGGGCGTCGCTGATCGACAGCGGCGGCAGGAACCGGATGACGTTGCCGTAGGTTCCGGCGGTGAGCATGATCACGCCGTGACGGTGCGCGTACGCGGCGAGCGCCTTGGTGAGCTCGGCATCCGGCTCGGTGGTACCCGGCTTGACCAGCTCGATCGCGATCATCGCGCCGCGGCCGCGCACGTCGCCGATGCGGTCGTCGCCGGCCTGCAGCTCGGTGAGGCGGGAGATCAGGATGTCTCCCACCTCGACCGCCCGCTCGACCAGGTTCTCCTTGACGATGGTGTCGTAGCTGGCCAGTGCAGCGGCGCACGCGAGCGGGTTGCCGCCGTAGGTGCCGCCGAGGCCGCTGACCTGCGGCGCGTCGAGGATCTCGGCGCGGCCGGTGATGGCGGCCAGCGGCAGACCGCCGGCGATGCCCTTGGCGGTTACCAGCACATCCGGGACGATGCCCTCGTGCTCACTCGCGAACAGCGCCCCGGTGCGGGCGAAGCCGGTCTGCACCTCGTCGGCGATGAACACCACGTTGTTGGCGTTGGCCCACTCGACGATCGCGGGCAGGAAGCCCTCGGCGGGGACGATGAAGCCGCCCTCACCCTGGATCGGCTCGATCAGGATCGCGGCGAGATTCTCGGCGCCGACCTGCTTCTCGATCACGCTGATGGCTTTCGCCGCCGCCTCGGCGCCGGTGAGCCCATCGTGGTACGGGTAGGACAGCGGCGCGCGGTACACCTCGGGTGCGAACGGCCCGAAGCCGCTCTTGTACGGCATGCTCTTGGCGGTCAGCGCCATGGTGAGGTTGGTGCGACCGTGGTAGGCGTGGTCGAAGACGACGACGGCCTGCTTCTTGGTGTAGGCGCGGGCCACCTTGATGGCGTTCTCGACCGCCTCGGCGCCGCTGTTGAACAGGGCGGAGCGCTTCTCGAAGTCACCGGGGGTGATGCGGTTGAGCAACTCGGCGACCTCGACGTACGGGCCGTAGGGGGTGATCATGAAGCAGGTGTGGGTGAAGGCCTCGACCTGCGCCTTGACCGCCTCGACGACCGCGGGTGCGGCGTTGCCGATGGTAGTGACGGCGATGCCGGAACCGAGGTCGATGAAGGTGTTGCCGTCGACATCGCGCAGCACACCGCCGCCCGCGGATTCGGTGTACACCGGCATGGTGGTGCCGATGGCCGATGAGACCGCCTTGGCCTTGCGCGCCGCCCACTCCTGCGAGTTCGGGCCGGGAGCGATCTCACCGGATGTGCGCTGTTGGTCGATGGCTGGGCCGCCCAGAATCGTCATTGTTCCTCCTTGGATGTCTGGTTCGAGGCTACGTCTCGGGCGGGACGGATGCAGTGGCATCGATGCACAGCTGGATTCTCTCGGTTGTGCGAGACTGACACCGTGCCCACTGTCTCGGAAATCGTGGCGCTGCGGGCGCTCGCGCTGTCCGCGGTGACCCTGCCGCATCCGGATGCCGCGGTGCGCTGGGTCGCGACAAGCGAGCTTCCCGACCCGAGCCCGTACCTCGAGGGCGGCGAACTGCTGCTGACGACCGGGCTGGTCGACCGCGACGCTGCCGGCTGGGGCGAGTTCGTACGCGTGGTGCTGGAGGCCGGGGTCGTCGCTGTCGGATTCGGGGTGGGCGTGCGGCATCCGGAACTTCCGGTTGCGCTTGCCGCAGCCGCAGCACGGGACGGTTTGAACCTGTTCGTCGTACCGCAGCCGACCCCATTCATCGCGGTGAGCAAGGCGGTGGCCGACTCTCTCGCGGACGCCGAACGGGACGAGGACCGGCGCTCGCTCGCCCACCAGCAGGAGTTGACGCGCGCTGCCGTGGTCGGCTCGGCTGAGCTGGTGGATGCGCTCGGCCGGATCGTCGGCGGGTCGGCCGCCGTCATCGGCCAGGAGGGTGACGCGCTGTTCGGGTTTGCAGGGCTTGGCGACCGGGCGCGACCGCTCATTGAGCGGATGCAGCGCGGTGACCGCCGCAGCGCGTTCGCCGAGATTGGTGCGGCGGGCCGGATGCTGGTGCAACCGGTCGAGCTGCACGGCCGCACCGACGCGTACCTGGTGATCGAGTCGCCGGACGCTCTGAACCCGGCTCAGCGCACGGCGGTGTCGACAGCGCTCGCGTTGCTGACGCTCGAGCGCGACCGGGCGCGGGTGGAACGGGATGCCGAGCGGCGCATCCGGGCGGGCGCGGTGTCGCTGCTGCTGCAGGGGGATGCTGTCGCGGCCGAGGCGGTGCTCGGGGCGCTTCCGTGGGCGTCGGCGCGGGTCGTACGCGCGCGCGGCGCCGCCGTCGGGGAGATTCTGGCGACCCTCGAGCACCTGGGTGCGATCGCCACCGTGACGCCCGACGACGAGCTGATCGTGATCTCGCCGGATGAACCGGAACTGCCAGGCCTGCTCGTCGGGGTCGGACCGGTGCAGCCGCTCGCTGCATTGGGGGTCAGCGACAGCGCCGCGCGGGATGCGCTCGCGGCCGCGTCGCCGGGACGACCGGTGGTGCGCTGGGAGGAGCTCGCGGGCGAGGGCGTCGACGCGCTGCTGTCGTCGGAGTCGCTCACGTCGTACACGGCGATGCTGCTCGGGCCGGTTCTGGCGCGTCCGGATGCCGGTGAACTGGTGGCCGCGCTGCGGTCCTTCCTGAAACACAACGGGCAGGTCGGGCCGGCGGCCGCTGAGCTGGGCGTGCACCGCAACACCGTGCGCAACCGGCTGGCTTTGGCGGAGGACTTGCTCGGGCGTTCCCTGCAGGACCCGCAGGCCCGCGCGGACCTGTGGATCGCACTCAAGCACGTCACCGCTGGTTGAGGGATTTCGCGCCAGCGAAATCGTCTCGAAACCAGCGTGCCGGGGGTGGTTTCGAGACGATCGCTTCGCGATCCCTCAACCACCGGCGTAGACGATCGCTTCGCGATACTCAACCACCGGATGCGCGCATGCAGCCGGCGAAGAAGTCCGTGAGCTCGTCCCGCGCCGTCAGCGGCAGCACGTGCGCGACGTACTGGTCCGGTCGGACGATCACCAGGCATCCGGTGCGGTCGATGCCGCGCTTGTTGAAGATGTCGCCGCGCTCCGGATCCACGGCGTAGACCTTCTCGTAGTCAATCAACCCGAACGGCCCGACGCGCGGCAGGAAGATCGGCGGGACCCGGCCCAGGTCGACGTCCTCGTAACTCTGCTGGAAGACGACTTTGAAGTCGAACACGCCGTCCACGTCGCTGCCCTCGGGGGTGAACCGTGCGACTGGCGAGTCCCCTGATGTCGCCAGCCACTCGGCCCAGTCGGTCAGCGCCGACGGTTCGCCCGCCGCGGGGGCATCCGCGAACGCGTACACCCGCCAGCGGCCATCCGCACGGTGATGGTGCCCGAGGTGCACCGGGTTCGCATCCGCGACCCGCAACGCCCGAGCCGACTTGAAGCGCTTGCCGATCGGGAATCCGGATGCGAGCTGCTGGTGCGTGGCCTCGCCGGTGATCATCGACGGCTCGTACTGGGTCATGAACCCGGCCGGGAACTCAGCCGTGGTCACGTAGAACTCGGCGAGCTCGGCTGGGCTTTCGAATTCCTCCGGCTTCTTCGCCATCATGGACGCCCACTCGCGGTCGAAGTCGATGAGGTTCTGCGCGACGACCTGCCGTTCAGCCGAGTAGGTCTCCAGGAGCGCCTCTGGGGCGCGTCCATCGAGGACCTGCCCGAGCTTCCAACCCAGGTTGAAGCCGTCCTGGATGGATACATTCATGCCCTGGCCGGCCTTCGCGCTGTGCGTGTGGCAGGCGTCCCCGGCGATGAATACGCGCGGGGCGCGCTGCCCGGTGAGCTCCACCGGGACGTCATCGAACTTGTCGGTGACCCGGTGACCGACCTCGTAGACGCTGGACCACGCGACGTTGCGAACGTCGAGCGTGTACGGGTTCAGGATGGCGTTGGCCTTGGCGATGATCTGCTCGATCGTGGTCTGCCGCACCTGGTGCTGGTCATCAGCGCCGACGGCGCCGAGGTCGACGTACATCCGGAAGAGGAAGCCGCCCTCGCGCGGGATGAGCAGGATGCTCCCGTTGTCGCGCGACTGGATCGCGCACTTGGTGCGAATGTCGGGGAAGTCGGTGACCGCGAGCACGTCCATCACACCCCAGGCGTGGAATGACGGAGTGCCCAGGTGCTTGCGGCCGATGGACTCACGCACGGCGCTCTTCGCGCCGTCGCAGCCGACGACGTACTTCGCGCGGACGACTCGCTGCTCACCCACGCGCTCGCCGGCGGTGGCCCGCACCGTCACGGCCACCGGATACTCGGCGCCCTCGGTGATCTCCAGCGTGACGAAGTCCCAGCCATAATCGGGCTTGATGCGGGCCGGGCCATTGGCCGCGAACTCCGCAAAATAGTCCAGCACGCGAGCCTGGTTGACGAGCATGTGCGGGAACTCGCTGATGCCGTGCGGGTCGTCTTCCGTGCGCTGCGTGCGGATGATGCTGGTCGGGTTCGCCGGGTCCGGCGCCCAGAAGTTCATCGCGGTCAGCTGGAACGCCTCCGAGATGAGCCGCTCGGCGAAGCCGAAAGCCTGGAACGTCTCGTTGCTGCGCGCCTGGATGCCGTCCGCCTGGCCGATCTCGAGTCGTCCGGCTCGCCGCTCGATGAGCCGCGTGGTGATCGAGGGGTATTGCGACAGCTGGGCGGCGATGACCATGCCGGCCGGGCCGGAGCCGACGATCAGCACGTCCATCTCGTCGGGGAGTTCGTCCGGGCGGTTGAGGCCGGTGCCGGCCGCCGGGAGCACTCTGGGGTCACCGGATACGTAGCCGTGGTGGTGGAACTGCATCGTTCGCTTCCTTGTCCCGGTCAGGCGCGTGTTCTATAATCGAACACCTCGTTCTATTCCAGAACAGTATCTCGTTTGGTCTAGCGCACCACAAGGGCAGGGATGAGCACGACCGCACCGCACTCGCAGACGCTGTCGCGCGGCATCCGGATGCTGGAGATACTCGCCGAGTCGACCTCCCCGATGACGATTGCCGACGTCGCCGCGGCGCTCGGGGTGCACCGGTCGATCGCGTACCGGATCCTGCGGACGCTCGAGGACCACGGGCTTGTTGTGCGCGACGGCGCCGGGGCAATCGAGCTCGGGCCGCGGCTGGCGGCGCTCGCGCGGAGCGTGTCGCGGGACCTGCAGGCGGCGGCACTGCCGGAGCTGACCCTGGTGGCGAACGAACTGCGGATGACCGCGTTCGTGTCGGTGCTGGACCAGCACGATGTCGTGACGCTGGTCAGCGTCGAGCCGCGGCACGCGCAGGCGACGGTGGTGCGGCGGCCGGGCACGCGGCATCCGCTCTCCCGGGGCGCGCCCGGACTGGCGATCCAGTTGATGTTGACCCCGGCCCAGTGGCGCGCGCTCGAGTCGGAGCACGAGCGGCCGGAGGCCGAGCTGGCCGCAGCCCGGGGCTATGCGACCAGTCACGACGAGGTGATCGCCGGGCTGTCGTCGGTCGCGGTGCCGCTGGCGATCGCCGGGCAGTCGCCGGCAGCGGTCGCGGTGGTCTACGTCGCGGCAGGCGAGGACCAGGCCGCGCTCGCCGCGCGCCTAAGCGCGGCCGCCCGCACCATCGCGTCCGAGCTGCAGTAGCTCGCGCGCGGCAACACCCGCACCAACAGCTCATCGAGTCGGGAGCTATTGCCCTTCTCACGCCCGCAAAACGGCTTTTCCTCCCGACTCGATGAAGGGCTTGACTGCCGACCCCGTGAGTGGTGGGATCGTATATTATTTCGTACACCAATGGAGGTGGCATGGAACCGCTGGCCCGCGTCGAAGCGCTCCTGGGGTCCCGTCCCGGCAAGGTCATCGCCGTGCACCTCAACTATCCGAGCCGGGCCGCGCAGCGCGGTCGCACGCCGGACCAGCCGAGCTACTTCCTGAAGCCGTCCACCTCGCTCAGCCCGAGCGGCGAGTCGATCGAGCGGCCCTACGGATGCGAGCTGCTCGCCTTCGAGGGCGAGATCGCCCTGATCATCGGCACGCGCGCGCGACGCGTGCATCCGGATGCGGCGTGGGCGGCGGTTGAATCCGTGACAGCAGGGAACGACTTCGGCGTGTACGACCTGCGCTGGGCCGACAAGGGCTCCAACGTGCGGTCGAAGGGCGGCGATGGGTTCACCCCGATCGGCCCGGCGCTGATTCCGGCCGACCAGGTCGACCCGCGCGCACTGCGTGTGCGCACCTGGGTCAACGACGAGCTTGTGCAGGAGGACACGACCGCCGACCTGCTGTTCCCGTTCGAACAGCTCATCGCGGACCTGTCCCAACTGATGACCCTCGAGCCGGGCGATGTGATCCTCACGGGCACACCCGCCGGGTCGACCGTGGTGCAGCCCGCTGATGTCGTCGAGGTCGAGGTCGACACCGAGGGCTGGTCGACCGGGCGGCTGGTCACCCCCGTCGTTGCCGGCGCAGTGCCCTTCGCGTCCTATGGCGCCGGCCCGGTCGCCGATGACGCGCAGCGCGCGGAAGCCTGGGGATCCGCGGAGGCCGCGGGGGTCTCGGCGCCGCTGCCGCTGGTTGAGGGATCGCCAACACCGCTGATTGAGGGATCGCGAAGCGATCGTCTCGAAACCAGCACAGAAGATGTGGTCCCGATCACCACCGGCACCCTCTCCCCCGAGCTCCGCGCCAAGCTCGCATCCGTCGGCACCGCTACCCTCAGCGCACAGCTGCGCAAGCGCGGGCTAAACACCGTGAGCATCGACGGCGTCACGCCGACCAAACCGGGCCAGCACATGATCGGCCTGGCTCGCACGCTGCGCTTCATCCCCGCCCGTGAGGACCTGTCGCAGCAGTTCGGCGCCGGTTTCACCGCGCAGAAGCGCGCGTTCGATTCGCTCAACGCCGGCGACGTGCTCGTCGTCGAGGCCCGCGGCGAGCGCGGCACCGGCACCGTCGGCGACCTGCTCGCCCTCCGCGCCCAAGTGCGCGGCGCAGCCGGCATCGTGACCGACGGCGGCGTGCGCGACTTCGCTGTCGTCAGTGAACTGGACATCCCCGTCTTCCACGCCGGCGCACACCCGGCCGTCCTGGGCCGCCGCCACGTGCCGTGGGAAACTGATGTCACGGTCGCCTGTGGAGGAACGGCCGTCCAGCCCGGCGACGTGATCGTCGGTGACGCCGACGGGGTGATCGTGATCCCGCCGTCGCTGGTGGAGGAAGTCGTTGACGACGCCATCGAGCAGGAGCGCCAGGAGCGGTTCATCGGCCAGCAGATCGAGGCCGGCGCGTCCGTCGATGGCCTCTACCCGATGAATCAGGACTGGCTCGCCAAGTACCGCGAGTGGACGCCATGACGGCCACCGTCAGCAAGTCGCAGCTCGCCTACCGCACCATCAAGGAGCGCATCAGCGACGGCTCCTACAGCCCCGGCTACCGGCTGGTGCTCGGGCGCATCGCCGAGGAACTCGGCGTCAGTGCGGTGCCGGTACGCGAGGCGATCCGGTTGCTCGAGGCGGAAGGGCTCGTGCAGTTCGAGCGAAACGTCGGCGCGCAGGTCGCGATGCTCGACCCGACCGAGTACCAGGTCACCATGCAGACCCTCGCGCTGGTGGAGGGGTTCGCGACGGCGGTGTCCGCTCCGCACATGACCCCGGATGACGTCGCCCGCGCCCGCGCGATCAACGACGCCATGGCGCTGACGCTTGAACACTTCGACCCGGCGACGTTCACCCGCCTGAACCTGGACTTCCACGCGGTGCTGTTCGAGAGCTGTCCCAACCCTCACGTGCTCGACCTGGTGCACCGCGGCTGGGCCCGGATGCGCGCGCTGCGGGAATCGACGTTCAGCTTCGTTCCCGGCCGGGCCCGGGAATCGGTTCAAGAGCACGCGGAGTTGCTCGACCTGATCGAGTCCGGTGCCGACGCGCTGGAGCTGGAGCTGGCTGCGCGGAATCACCGGCTGCGGACGCTCGATGCGTTTCTCGCGCACTACGGGGCACCGGATGGGGTCCCGACAAGCTCGACCACCGGAGAGGGAGAACGATGAAGTTTCGCAGTGACCCGAGCCAGATCCGCGGATCAATCGCGCCGGTCATGTCGCCTTTCCTGCCCGACGGCTCCCCTGACCTCGAGAGCCTCGAGAACCTGATCCGCTGGCAGCTCGCATCCGGAACCCACGGCATCTCGATCGGCGGCTCCACGGGCGAACCGAGCGCGCAGACCATCGAGGAACGCGCTCAGGCCATCGAACTCGCAGCGCGGGTCATCGACGACCGCGTGCCGTTCATCCCTGGCACGGGATCGGCCAAGCTCGACGAGACCCTCGAACTCACCCAGCGCGCGCAGGATGCCGGCGCCGATGCGGCCCTCATCATCACGCCGTACTACGCGCGCCCGACCCAGGAGGCGCTGTACCGCTGGTACAAGACGGTCGCCGACGAGTTCCCGGACCTGCCGATCGTCGCCTACAACGTACCCAGCCGCACCGCGGTCGACATCGCGCCGGAGACCGTCGCCCGCCTGTTCCGTGACGTCGACAACTTCGTCGGCATCAAGGAGACCACCAAGGACTTCGAGCACTTCTCCCGCGTGATGCACCTGTGCGGGCCCGAGCTGCTGGTCTGGTCCGGCATCGAGCTGCTGTGCCTTCCACTGCTCGCGCTCGGCGGTGTCGGGTTCATCAGCGCCACCTCGAACATCGCCCCTGTCGCCCATGCGCAACTGTACGAAGCATGGGCAGCGGGCGACCTCGCACGCGCTCGCGAACTGCACTACGGTCTGCACCCTCTCGTGGACCTGCTGTTCGTGGAGACCAACCCGGCACCCGGAAAGTGGGTGCTCGAGCAGCGCGGCCTGATCCGCTCCGGTTACGTCCGCCCGCCACTGATCACGCCGACGGATGCCGGCATCCAGAAGATCCGCACCCTGCTCGACGAGGGCGGCAACCTACTCAGCCCGGTCGACGACTTCCAGATTGGAGCGATGCGATGACGCACCACACTCCGGATGGCCTGCCCGAGCGCATCCGGCACTTCATCGACGGCGAGTTCGTCGACAGTCTCGACGGCGCCACCTTCGACGTGCTCACCCCACTGACCAACGAAACCTACACGCAGGCGGCGTCCGGATCGGCGGCCGACATCGACCGCGCGGTCGCCGCGGCGAAGCGCGCCTTCGATGATGGACCGTGGCCGAAGATGGTGGCGCGCGACCGTTGGCGCATCCTGAACAAGATCGCTGACGCGGTCGAGGCGCAGGATGCCCGGCTCGCCGAGCTGGAGACATTCGACACCGGCCTTCCCATTTCCCAGGCCCTCGGCCAGGCGCGGAGGGCGGCGGAGAACTTCCGGTTCTTCGCTGACCTGATCGTCGCGCAGACCGACGACACTTTCCGGGTCCCCGGCAAGCAGCTCAACTACGTGCACCGCAAGCCGGTTGGCGTGGCCGGGCTGATCACCCCGTGGAACACCCCGTTCATGCTGGAGAGCTGGAAGCTCGCGCCGGCGCTGGCCGCCGGTTGCACGGTCGTACTCAAGCCGGCCGAGTTCACCCCTTTGTCGGCCAGCCTGTGGGCGGAGATCTTCCGCGAGGCCGGGGTCCCGGATGGCGTGTTCAACCTGGTCAACGGATTCGGCGAGACGGCCGGCGATGCGCTCGTCAAGCATCCGGATGTGCGCCTCATCTCCTTCACAGGCGAGACCACCACCGGGCAGACCATCTTCGCCAACGCCGCCCCGCACCTGAAGGGGCTCTCGATGGAGCTGGGCGGCAAGTCGCCTGCCATCGTCTTCGCCGACGCTGACCTCGACGCCGCGATCGACTCGACCCTGTTCGGCGTGTTCTCGCTGAACGGCGAGCGCTGCACCGCGGGCAGCCGAATCCTGGTCGAGCGCTCGATCTATGACGAATTCGTCGAACGCTACGCCGCCCGAGCGCGCAGCATCGTCGTCGGCGACCCGCACGACAAGAAGACCGAGGTCGGCCCGCTCGTGCACCCGGAGCACTACGCCAAGGTGATGTCGTACGTCGAGCTCGGCAAGGACGAGGGCCGGCTGGTCGCCGGCGGCGGACGCCCGGACGGCGTGGGCGCAGGCAACTACGTCGCGCCGACCGTGTTCGTCGACGTTGCCCCGGATGCGCGGATCTTCCAGGAGGAGATCTTCGGCCCGGTCGTCTGCATCACCCCGTTCGACACCGATGCCGAAGCGCTCGCGCTCGCCAACGCGGTCAAGTACGGGCTCGCCGCGTACCTCTGGACGACCGACCTGGAGCGCGCGCACGAGTTCGCGCACGGCATCGAGGCCGGCATGGTGTGGCTGAACTCCCACAACGTGCGCGACCTGCGCACCCCGTTCGGTGGGGTGAAGGCATCCGGACTCGGGCAGGAGGGCGGCTACCGCTCGCTCGACTTCTACTCCGAGCAGCAGGCCGTGCACATCTCGCTCGGCCCAGTACACACCCCGCGATTTGGAGCATCCGTATGAGGGCACCTGACATCATCCGCGCCGCCTACGCCGAGCTGATCGTCACCGACTTGGCGGCATCCCGCCGCTTCTACGTCGACGTGCTTGGACTGGTAGTCAGCCACGAGGATGAGCACTCGATCCACCTGCGCGCCTTCGAGGAGTACCTGCACCACTCGCTCGTGCTGCGCCAGGGCGCTGTGCCGGCGCTGGCCGCGCTGGCCTACCGAGTGCGCTCCCAAGACGAGGTCGAGGTCGCCGCCCGCTATTACGAGGAGCTCGGGTGCCGCGTCGAACGTCGCCCGGCGGGCGCTCTCCTCGGCGTCGGCGCCGCGGTTCGGGTGGAGGATCCGCTGGGCTTCCCGCTCGAGTTCTTCTACGACGCCGAGCATGTCGAGCGGTACACGCGCCGGTACGACGCCCACGGCGCGGGCGCGATCAGCAGGCTCGACCACTTCAATGTGGTGACTCCGGACATCCCGACCGCCGTGCAGTACTACCAGGACCTCGGCTTCCGAGTGTCAGAGGACATCCAGGACGAGGACGGCACCATCTACGCATCCTGGCTGTTCCGCAAGCCGACGGTGCACGACATCGCCCTCACCGGCGGAGACGGACCCCGGCTGCACCACATCGCCTTCGCGACTCACGAGCGGGACCAGATTCTGCACATCTGCGACAAGCTCGGGGCGCTGCGGCGGTCCGATCACATCGAGCGCGGCCCCGGTCGGCACGGCGTCTCGAACGCGTTCTACCTCTACCTGCGAGATCCGGATGGTCACCGCATCGAGATCTACACCCACGACTACTACACCGGTGATCCCGACAACCCGGTCGTCACGTGGGACGTGCACGACAACCAGCGTCGCGACTGGTGGGGAAACCCGGTGGTCCCGAGTTGGTACGCGGAGGCATCCGTTGTGCTCGACCTCGACGGCAACCCGAGGCCACTGGTCGAGCGTGCGGAAGAGCGCGAGGCGGATGTCACCATCGGCGCCGACGGTTTCTCGTACACGCGCAAGGGTGAGGAGATGCCGGAGTACAAGCTGGGCAATCAGCTCTGACGCCTTGCTGGTTGAGGGATCGCGAAGCGCGCCACCCGCTGGTTGAGCGATCGCGCAGCGATCGTCTCGAAACCAGCGCCGGAGTGTGGGCATGCTGCGAGCGACTTCACAGACAGGTAACAGCGGCGGGCCTTAACTTCCGTTTTGCGAGCATCGTTCGATCTCGCTTCGAGAGTGAGGAGCTAGTGATGATGTCTGAAACAAACCCCTCCGGCATGTCTGAGCAGGACCCGAAGCAGGAGAATCCGGACGGCGCAATCAGCGACGAGACCAGCACGCAGGGTGCCGGCCTCGACCAGAACGCGGGGATGGACGAAGGCGGTAGGGACACCAGTTCCGAAATGGATGAGGGTGCCGGCTCCGCGATGGGAGACGCGATGGGCTCCGGCGGCCCTGGCGGAATGGACGACATGGGCGACTCGGGCGTCGATGAAGACACCGAGGAAGAGAGCTGAGGGAGCCGAATGTCTGACCCCAACACCTCCCCCGGTCCGCGGGAAGAGGAAGACGAGAACTTCGACGACACGCTTGTCACGGATGAGCACAGCGGTGCAGCGAACACGGACGAAGATGCTGCGATCGGCGACGAGGTGGACGACGACGAAGACCTCGGCGCACGTGGGAACGAGCCGCTAGAGGGCATCTGAAACTCCGGCGGTCGGGCACCCGTGCGCGTATCGAGGCTTACCCGAAACCTCGATCCTTTGCGGTGGGACGCCCGGCCGCCGGTTACACCCTTGTCGGTGGTCGAGCTTGCCGAGACCAGGATCTCGACAAGCTCGATCACCGAGTTCGCTCGTTGCGCGGGTGCATCTTCCATGCGCTGGTCCAATTCGACCCGCGCGAGGAAGTTCGACCCGCGCGAGCGCGACCGCGGTCCGACTCACGCCTCGGGGTACCAGACCCGCGTGCCGTCGACCCGCGCGAACGACGTCAACGTGTTCGGCTTGACCGATGTTTCGCTCATAATGTCGAGCACCTCGACGCCGCGCACCAGCAGCGCATCCCCGACCAGCGACCGGTGGCAGCGCCACGGCACCGCCTCCGCGCACATGATCGCCACCGTCTGCTTCTCGGCGAGCGAGACCAGCCGGTCGACGGCATCCGCAAACTCGTCCGTCTGCATGTAATCGGCGTAGCCCCGGAACGACTGGTTGCGCCACGCGGTGTTGATGCTGTCCTTGCTCGTCTTACGCAGGCCGCCGAGCTCCTTGACCCACTGGTAGTCAATGCCGGCATCCGGAAGCGCGGTCTCGAGCGCCGTCTGACCGAACTGCGGATTGTGCCGTGAGCCGGGAACCGTGCGCACGTCGACGAGCCGTTGCACCGTGTTGGCATGCAGCATTCCCACGAACTCGTCGAACGGATGCGTCGAGTGTCCGATCGTGAACACCGTGGTCGCCATGCTGTGACGCTAACCGGTTTCGCTCCGCAAACTCTCAGGCAGTGACAAGCACTCGACTCTATGGTGACGATTCCACGAGCACCCGAGCTCGGATGCTCCCAATACGGAAGGAGCACGCTGTGGCACGCACCGACTCCTCGCCGCACGCGAGGTCAAAGCGCCCTATTTCGCCGATAGCCGGACCGTATGGGCATCCGTTCCACCCGCTCATGGTGACGATTCCGATCGGGACCTGGGTGGCCAGCTTCATCTTCGATATCGCTGCCTTGACCAGCGACGACCCGCACGCGTTCGTGCGCGGCGCTGTGTGGCTGATAGGCATCGGTATCATCGGCGCGATCGTCGCGGCCGCTCTCGGGGTGATGGACTTTCTGACGCTGCAGCGTGGCACAAGGGCCTATCAGATGGCACTCACCCACATGCTCATCAACGTCGGCGTGCTGGTGCTCTTCATCATCAACTGGTTCATCCGCCTCGACGATGACTACGAAGCGCTCAACATCGTCGGATTCGTTCTGTCGATCATTGCGCTGCTGGCGCTGTCGGTATCGGGATGGCTCGGCGGCATGCTCGCGTACCACTACGGTGTGCGCGTGGCGGACGAGTCCACTCAGGCGGCAGATGGTTTCCAAAACCGCTGACGTCGTTGTCATCACCGGCGCCTCCAGCGGCATCGGGCGCGCGACCGCGCACGAGTTCGCCGAGCGCGGTGTGCGACTGGTGCTCGCCGCGCGGGATCCGGAGGGACTCGACGCGGTGGTCGCTGAATGCACTCAGCGTGGCTGCAATGCGGTCGCGAAGATCACGGATGTCAGTGACGAGACCCAGGTCCAAGCGCTGGTTGACCGGGCGGTCGCCCAATTCGGGCGGATCGACGTGTGGGTGGGCGCCGCATCCGTTTACGCATTCGGGTCGGTGGAACAGCTGCCGCGCGAGGTGTTCCGGCAGTTGGTGGAGACGAACTTCTTCGGCCAGGTGTATGGGGTCCGCGCGGTGCTGCCGCACATGCGTCGCGTGGGTTCAGGCACCATCATTCTGATCGGATCGGTGTATTCGAAGACCACGGCTCCCTACGTGTCGGCGTATGTAGCGTCGAAGTTCGCGACGTTCGGCTTCGCGCAGTCGCTCATGCACGAGTTGCGCAGCACCGGCATCTCACTATGCATGGTGCTGCCGGCGACGATCGATACCCCGATCCATCAGCATGCGGCGAATGCGACGGGGCAGGTCGTGAAGCCGATTCCGCCGATCGCGTCACCGCTGCGGGTGGCGCGGGCGATCGTGAGGCTGTCGAAGCGGCCGCAGCCGGTGACGGTTGTGGGCTCGGTGCAGGGCTCGCTGATCTGGTTGCAGCAGCTCGCGCCCGGAACATACTCGCGGGTGATCACGGCGATGTGGCATTGGCTCGGGCTGCGCGGCGGGTCGGTGCCGATGTCGCCGGGCACGGTGTTTGAGCCGGACCCCGCGTCCAACCAGCTGACGGGCGGATGGCGTTCGCCCCTCGCGCGCGCCGGCTTCGCCCTCGGGGCGGTGGCCGCGGTCGCACTGGCTGTCGGGCGCCGACGCCGCGCCTAGCCACGACCCCGCTGGTCCCGGCGACCACCCGCACCTCCGCGGGCAGCGCGACGTCTTTCCCGACGCTCGCGCTCCTGTTCCTTCAACTCTCGCCTGCCCGCAACCAGCAGCTCCTGAATATGACCCAATTGGTGGCCCTCGCATTCAACGCACACCATCCCCCCGTAGACGATGCGGTCACGCAACTGGCCTGCGAAACGCAGCTGTTCAATCCGGGTGAGCGTGTCGATCTGCTTCCAGTCGTCGAGCAGGAAGGCGACGAGCCCCCACAGCACGCTGGCAGCACCGACGATGTGGAGCACGGAGTAGCGAGGTTCGAGTATTCGCTCGAGCGTCAGCACCGCATGGAGCTCCTCGGTACCGTGCTCGTAGATGTCCTTGAGCAGGCAAAACCCGAAGCGTTCATGCACTGCAAGCATCCGCTTGCGCACGGCGTCGCTCTCTCCCTCGAGGCGCTCCGCGAAGAACGGGGTCAGTATGTCGAGAGCCGGTGGCGATTCGATTTCCATGCGGCGACTGTCTGCCTGACCGCCGACACGCGCGCCTTCGGACAGCCGAGAGTGTGGATACCGATCATGGAGCTGCCCCTCTGAAGGAGTGGACGGCGCTAGCCGCCCCGGCCGCGGAACTCGTCCATCGACCGGTACACGCCGAACCACCTGCCGCCGATGGTGTCCCAGGCCCGGGTCGGCAGGATGCCCCGCAGCAGCTTGGACAGGTTCACCGACCACGGCAGGTACAGCAGCGGCTTGCCCGCGAGCATCGCCCGCCACGCCCGGTCGACCGCGAATTCCGGCTTCATGATCGGCGTCAGCACCGGGCCGCGCGCGCCGGAGAACATACCGGTGTCGATGTAGCTCGGCGCGAACGTCGTCACCTTCACGTGTCCATGCCCGGCCTTCACCAGCTCGAGCCGCACCGAGTCGCTCCAGCCGATGACCGCCCACTTGGATCCGGCGTAGACCGCCATCCGCGGATTCGACAGCGTCCCCGCCGCCGACGCCACATTCAGGATCCGCGCCTCGCGCCCACGCTCGATCATCCCCGGCAGGAACGCGCGCGTCACCTGCATCGGCGCGAGCGAATTGATCGACATGGTGAACTCGGTGTCGCGCTGCGGGTCCTGCTCCCAGAACCAGCCGCTGCGCACGACTCCGGCGTTGTTGATGATGATGTCCGGATGCGCATCTCGAGCCGCGAGTTCGGCCGCTGCATGCTCGATCTGGTCGAGCTTCGACACATCGACGACCTGTTCGATGACGGTGGTTCCGGTTCCGGATGCCGCGAGCATCTCACGGGTCCCGGCGAGGGCATCCGGGTTGATGTCCCAGAGGACGACCGTTGCCGCGCCCTCACTCGCGGCTCGCTGCGCATAGAGCCGCCCCATGCCCATGCCTGCACCGGTGATGAGCACGGTCTGGCGGGCGGCGGTCTTCATGCGTTGAGGCTAGCGGCAGTCAGCGGATCAACTGGGCACGCGGGTGCCGCTCCCATTGACCGTCGGCCGTCAGTGCGGTGCCACCCAACCTTTCGGTGAGCGCCAGGCACAGGCGATCGGCCAGCGACAGCCCGGCCCCCCGCCGCCAATCGGCGGCAGCCTGCTCAGCGTCCTCTGCGGTGACCGGTTCAACGCGTAACTGAAAACTGGTGAGCAGAGCACGAGCGAGTTGCCAGTCACCGCCAGCCGCGATCACTTTCTGGGCGACCTCGGACCAGTTCGCAGCACCGCAACTGCCGCCCGCTTCCAAGGCCGCACGCACAACATCGTGCCCCGGTTCGCCACGGAGGTATGCGAGGAGCGCGGACGCATCGAATACGTTCACGACTGGTCTTCGGTGGCTGCCGCACGACGTCTTTCTTCGATGAGCTCCTTCACGACGTCCTTGCCCGCGAGTTGGTCACGAACCAGCTTTTCCAGTTCGTCTCGCTCGGTTAGGACGACACCGTGTTCGCTCTCAATAGCGACCAAGGTGGTGCCTTCCGTCCAATTGCGTCGCTGACGGAGATCCGCTGGAAGCACCAACCGACCGCGATCTCCCACACGCATTGCCGATGTCCCACTCATGTCCCGATCGTACCATCCGGTCTTGCGAGCTACCCTCCGCGCGAGCGAGGCGGAGCCGGCAGCCGCTGGTTTGAGGGATCGCGAAGCGATCGTCTCGAAACCTGCACCGCGCAGCGTGGTTTCGAGACGATCGGCCTGCGGCTGATCCCTCAACCACCGGTGCTACTACCGCCGGTCTGTGCCGATGAACACCTGCGAGCGCTCGTTGGAGAGGTAGTCCTGCACCCAGGTGAGAATGGCGCGCACCTTCTGCCACCATCCGGACAGCAGCGCCACGTGCACCGCGAGCCAGGCGATGAACGCCGGGAAGCCCTGCATCCGGAACCGACGCCGGCCGAGCTCGGCGACGGCCGCACCGCGCCCGACCATCGCCATGAAGCCCTTGTCGAGGTAGCGGAACGGCTGCCGCGGCTGCCCCTTCAGGTCGGCGATGATGTTCTGCGCGGCCCAGATCCCGGATTGCTTCGCCACCGAACCCAGTTGCGGCAGCGCGTTGCCGTGCGCATCGATCATGTTGGCCGAGTCGCCGAGCACGTAGACGCCAGGGAAGCCCGGCACGCTCAGGTCCATGCCGACGTCGACTCGGCCACCGCGACCCTGCGGCAATCCGGATGCCTGGATGATCGGCCCCGCCTTCAGCCCGCCCGCCCACACGACCAGCCCGCTCGGGATAGTGGTCTCGTCGGCGAGGGTGACCCCCACCGGGCTGACCTCGGTCACGCCGACGCCGAGTCGCAGGTCGACGTCGACCTTGCGCAGCCGTTTCTCCGCGTACTTCTGGTTCGGCTCGGCGAACGCGCTCAGCAGGTTGGGCACCATGTCCACGAGGTGCACATGGCAGCGAGCCGCCAAGTCGGGCGAGAAGTACTCCGGCACCACGTACTTGAAGGTCTCGGCGAGGGCGCCGGCGGTTTCCACGCCGGTCGGTCCGCCGCCGACAATCACCGCGTGGAGGTCTCCGCTCTGCGGTTCGCGGTGGGCATCCTCGAGCAGTTCCACCATCCGCGCGCCGAAGTTGATGGCGTCCTTCACCGAGTAGAGCGGGTAGGCGTTCTCCTCGGCGCCGGGGGTGCTGAAGAAGTTCGGCTCGGCTCCGGATGCGACCACCAGCACCCGCGCGGTGAAGATGTCACCGTCGGCGGTGGTGACAGTGCGGGCCTTCGCGTCAATCGCGGTGACGTCGGCGTGCAGCACGGTGACCCAGCGCCGCTTGCGGGTGATCGAGCGCAGCGGACGGGCGACATCCGAGACCCCCAGCTGCGCGGTGGCGACCTGGTAAAGCAGCGGCTGGAACTGGTGGTAGCTGTTGCGGTCGATCAGCAGCACCCGCACGCCGCGGCGGGACAGTCGGGTGGCGGTTTCAACGCCGGCGAATCCTGCGCCGACAACGATGACGGGGTACTTGGTTCGCATGCGGCGGACGCTACGCGCGCGAGCCGTGAGCGCCCTTGGCGTTTGCGACTAGTCGTCAGGGAACCCTCGTTTGCGGATGTCGCCACCCCTGTTGTGCAGGACATTCGATTGCTTTCGGGCCGGGATCCCAATGGATGCGTTGCTGAAGACCCGAATGTCCTGCACAACAAGGAATGTCCTGCACAACGGGGCGGGCCTGCCGATACCGGTGGTCGAGCCTGTCGAGACCCGTCAGTCGTCCGGGAACACCCGCTTGTACTTGCGCCCGTCGCCCAGCTCGACCGTCTCGGCGCGCAGCGTGCCGCGGCTGACCTGCAGGTAGATCGCCTGCGGCGTCACCCCAAGCTTCTTCGCCGCCTCGCTGACCGACATCCCCGGCAGGTCGGTCGGCACGCTGCTCGGCCGCGCGGCGCGCTTGCGTCCCGCCTCGTGACGGGCGGCGATCTCCTCGTCACTTCCCTGCCAGCGCCACTTGGCAGCGGCGGGCTTGAGGCCGGCGGCGGATGCGATGTCATCCCACGAGCTTCCGGATGCGACGGCGTCGCGTACCGCGGTCAGCGTCGCCGGGTCCTCCTCCAGCGCATCTAGAGCCGACCGGATGTCGCGGAGCCGCGTCAACGCATCCGGAACCGCCCCGGAATCACCGGCGACCACTCGCTCAAGTGCGGCGCGCGTTTCGTCCGACAGGTACGGCATGCTGCGATCGTAGCCAGCCGCACTCAGGCCGGCACGATCTCTTTGCCGAGCGGGGCGAGCGAGACCGGCACCATCTTGAAGTTCGCGATGCCGAGCGGGATCCCGATGATGGTGACGCACAGGAGGAAGCCGCTGACGATGTGCCCGATGGCGAGCCAGATGCCGGCGAGCAGCACCCAGACGACGTTGCCGAGGAACGACCAGGCGCCGGCGTCCGAGCGTTGTACGACCCGGCGGCCGAACGGCCACAGCGCGTACATGCCGACGCGCGCGGAGGCGATGCCCCACGGGATGGTGATGATGAGGACGAACATCAGCAGCGCGGCGAACATGTAGCCGAGCCAGAGCCAGAAGCCCGAGAAGATCAGCCAGATGATGTTGAGGATGGTCGACATGGTGCTTCTCAGTCTGGCAGTCAACCTATCGCCGCGCGGTCGAACCATATTCCTTCGATGCGGCCACGGGCAGCGATCGCCCAGTCCGCATACGGTTCGTCCGTGAACAGGCCCTGGTCGTACAGCTCCTCCGCCTCGCGGCAACTCTCGGCATCCGCTCGCTCCACGAGCTCGTGAAACCGCTCCATATCGATGTCGAGGTTCGCGATGTTGAGTCGGACGGAATCACCCTCAGTCACCACGTACTGCTGGCGCGGCAGATGACGGTGCGGATCGAGAGCGCGCCGGACAGCGTTGACCGCCACTGAGAAGCGGTTGCTGAGCCGAGCAGGGGCGACACCCGGCCACAGCGCATCCATGAGAACTTCTCGCGAGACGGCCACCCCGCGCGCCGCGACGAGCATCTTCAGAAGCTCACGGGCCTTGCGCGACGTCCATTCGGCGCGGACCCCATCGGCCGAGACCACCTCGAAACGCCCCATCACGCGGATCGTCGGTTGCTGCGCGGCGCGTTGCCTGAGCTCGCGGAAGCCGCGCGCAGTGCTGGTGGCGATCGCCTCGGCCAGGAGATCACTGGCCGGGATGTCGTCGAAGCCATGCCTCTGTGAGAACTCGGCGAGCTCGATCTGCGCCTCGGTAAGCCACGCATGGGCGCCGATCCGGCGGGCGAGCTCGACCGCCCGCTCGCGGTGGGAGCGTGCCTCGCCATGGCGGCCGAGTTTCTCGGCGAGGAGCCCGAGCGTGCGCGCGGTCGTACCCAAGAACGCCGTCCCGAATCCGAGCGGCACAATCCGATCTCTGAAAGGCCGCAAGCGCTCGTAGATGTCGGCCGCGAAGGTTCGGGAGCCCAGCTCGATCGCGAGCTGGCCCATGATCATGAGGGTGGAGAGCCAGTAGCGGTCTGTCGGGATGCCGTCTAGATCGCGCAGCGACCAGAACAGGTCTCCTGCCGCAGCGCGACGTCCCTGCCGCAGCCAAAGCCACGCCAACCCGGCCGCCCACAGCGGCCGTTCTGGGTCGTCCCTTCGAGCGGCGAGCAGCGCATCTTCGCACTCGCCGATCCGCCCCTGCATCCAGCGGATGATCGCCACCTGCGACGTGTGGACCGCGACCGCATCCGACCCCGGTTTCACCTGCGAGATCGTCCGCTGCTCGTCGACAAGCTGCTCGGCGAGTGCCAGGTCGCCGTCGAGGATCGCCCGAAGCGCACGGAACCAGGCGGCGGGCTCGCTCTCATGGATGCCTGGGAATCGTCGGCCTGTGTCACTGCGCCCGGTGAGCTCCAGATCGAGTGCTCGGATGTCTCCTTGCTCGAGAAGCGCGGTCAGCAGCATGAGGTAGCCCACCGGCGCGAGTGCGTCTTCGGAGTTGTCGTACGCGATCCGCAGGATCTGGCGCGCGCCGTCGAGCCGCCGGTCGTTCTGCGGCGATACCGGCTCTGCGATCCAGCTCGCTGCGAGAGCGTATGCGACGGCGACGTCGTGATCGATTGCCCGCGCCATCGCGGTGGCCGTGGCCGCGCACTCGGCGGCGCCCGGCAGCGTCGTCTGGCTCAGCGCGATCGCGCGCGCGGCGAGCAGCTTGACGCGCACGACGGATGCCTCGCCCCCCAATGCGTCGAGGAGTCCAGCGCAACGCTCCGCGTGCGCCGCAGCGGCGGCGTCACCGAGCGCGAGCGGCAGTTATGCGAGCACGGCTGCCGCTACGGTCCCGTCGTGCATCGTCGCACCCGGCATTGCGCATACCTCCCCCGTCGCGCTGCTCCGAACGTGGAGATCGCGAGACGCCCCTTCGCGTTAAGAATGCTCACACCTTCCATGACCATAGCCTGCGGCCGTTCCGCTCGACGAGCTCGTGCTCGAGGCAGACGGCGGCCGTCGTGCGAGTGTCAGAAGACTTATCCCTGGGCCACCCAGTCAGTCGTCCTCGACGAGGTTGATAACCGCCCGTTGCGTGCCGTCGTGGATGGTCGCGAAGTTGATGATTCCCGCGTACGCCTGCCCGTTGACGTACCCCTTGCCGAGGAGCGAGGCGTCGTTGACCACCTCGCCGAGCGGGTAGTTGTCGGTGGGGAACCCGGCCTCGTTGAGGAGCGCCATGTATAGGTCGGCGGCCGACCGGGCGTCGCCGGGGAAGCGATAGCTCGCCGACATCGAGGCATCCTTCCCGATCTTGCCCGCGGTGAAGGGTTCCAGCTCTTCCCAGTCCTCGGGAACGGGGAACGGGAATTCCGTGCTGGCCGCCCGTGCGCCCGTGCGGATGGTCACATCGCCGCCCGCGGGTCGTTCCGCCGAGTCATCGCTGCTCGCATTCTCGTCGGACGTTTTGTCTGCCTCCGCCGCGGCGGGAGGCGGGTCAGCGGGCGCGGGTGCGTCGCTTGCACACCCAGTCAATGCGAAGGCGAC
Organism: Cryobacterium sp. BB307; assembly: GCF_012274275.1. GTDB lineage: Bacteria > Actinomycetota > Actinomycetes > Actinomycetales > Microbacteriaceae > Terrimesophilobacter. The sequence goes on from NZ_JAANZA010000001.1 coordinate 129,941, forward strand.
GACGACGGCGCCGATAAGGAGGTTGCGATTCCACAGTCGTGCGCGCATGCGAGAAGGATCCTTTCGTAGGGGAGCGGGTGAGTGCCGGAATCAGCCGCAGCGGACTTCGACGGCGCCGTGACCGGCGGAGGTGCCCGTCGCGTGACGGAAGTCGGCGCTGAAGTCCATTGAGCTGGGGTTTCCGGCTCGCGCGTCTAGGGAGAAGTCCTCATCCTCCGTGATGTGTGCCACGAAGAACTCATCGGAGGTGTCGAACGGCTGGTCGGTGCCGAGCTCGATGCGAACGCCTCCGAAGGCCGCGTCGGAGAGGTTCGTCAAGTCGATGTCGAGGAAGACCGGTTCCCCGGTGCTGTCGTCTTTGCCAGGTCCTCGCACGAGCACATCATCTGCATCGATCGCGCAGAGCGTCGGAGCGAAGGTGAACGTTTTCGCGTCAACCGCGGCGGTCGCGGTCGCCCCGCCGGCGTTCGTGGAGCCCGAGCCCGAGGCATTCGTCTCCGCCTCGGACGCAGCCGCATCGCCTGTGCTGTCCTGCCCCGTGGGCGGCGTCGCCGCATCGCTCGCGCAGCCCGAAAGGATGAGAGAACCGGTCAGCGTCAAGGCTACGGCGAGGAACGATGTCAGATGGTGGCGGCGAACAGGCAACATGCCTCGAAAACTACCGACGGACCTGTCAGAACTCTTAAAGTGCGGAGCCTTCGGGTGACGACGACCGCGGCAGACACACCCGCGTGCAAGGTCGGCAGTCGGCGGAGGACGCGTGGGCGCGGCAGCCCTACCCTTCGGGCGGATGACCTGTCACAGTTGAACGACGTGGGCCGCGGCATCCGGGCGAGGAGTGACGATGAAGTTCATGATCATGGTGTTCGGCGATGAGGCGGACCTGCGCGAGAAGTCGCCCGGCTGGATCGAGCGGGTGACCGCGTTCATGGCACAGTTCGACGACGAGATCGCGCAGACCGGGGAACTGGTCTACTCCGAAGTGCTCGAGTTCGGCTCGAAGGCGACACTCGTCGACCGGCACGGCGGGCTGCACGCCGGCACGTTCAGCGGCACCACCAAGCCGCTCGCCCGGTTCTGGGTGGTGACCGTTCCGGATGAGACGCGCGCGCTCGAGCTGGCGGGTCGCGTCGCCGAGGCGGTGGAGTCCGCGGTCGAGGTGCGGCAGGTGATGGAGGGGTCGCAGCGGCCGTAGTGCGAGCCGGCCGCCGTCGAGTTCGGCAACAGGCCAGCCGTCACATCCCAAACCACTTGGGGAGAACGCTCACCACCGGCGGCTTATCCCTGTCGCTGAACAACGCCTCAACCTGCTGCCGTTTCGCGTGATCGCTTACGACGATCTGCTGTATTCGCAAAGTGGGCACGAATCCTCGGACCAGGAGCTCGGACTTCTCAAGCGGCCAGTCTCCATTCCCACCGGCGCGCTCTGACAAGAGCTGATGGAGCGCATCCGCGCTTGTCGCGAATAGTGCGTTATGGCTCCCCGCATCACCGGAGGTGATGACGATGTCCGCTTTCCGCCGCAGCGTCTCGTAGTCGCTGACCAGGATCGCGAACTCGGTCGCGACAGGTGTCACAGGTTCGGGCTCCTCCGGCGGATCGACGATGGATCGCCAGAACTCTGAGCGTGGAGTCAACGCGAATGGCACATACTCATCGACGGTTGACGACGTGCCGTCCACTATACGAGCGCGGGCAGCTCGTTGTTGCGGCGATGAGATGTCAACAGCCGGAAGCGCGGAACGATCTTCGCTACGCCACGAATGGAGCGCCTTGTCACTCGCGATCTGCGCAACGTTGTCGAGGGGCGTCGCGTGGAGTGCGATTTGCAGTTTGTAGTCGACACGGCGGTTGTGAATCGCGATCTCAGTAGAGGTCCAGGTGCGCGGTCCTGTTGCCGCGTAACACTCGGAACACCTCGGCAGGCGGCGCGACAACGCATACTCCCGCGACACGAGCACGTCGGGGTTCTGCAGCGTGCCTTGTTTCTGCTTGCCGCCGATAAGAAGGGAGCAATCATCCGTGGCGTGGAAGACGGATGCTCCGCTGTAGCTTGAAAGCCACACTTCGGACGGATCGGCGTCGCCAAACACGCACTTCACGCAGGTGTCGACTTCGAGCGAGTGCGCGCAGAATCGCAGTTCTGTCGACGTTTGAGTGTTATTCCACATTGGAAGCGAGAATCACACACCTATGTTCGCCCCGCCATCCCGTGTTCGCGGGGCATGAGGTGATCAGCCCAATCGCTCTGCAGGCCGCAAGGGGTCAGAAAGCGCCCTCTGGCAATACAGGAAGGACCGTTTGCGACCCGTCAGGATGCTTTCGCGCAGACTTCAAACGGGCGCCTGCGTGGCATGGGCCATCGCCGTAAGAATCCCGAGTGCATGCTTCCACTCGACCCGTTCCTGCTCGAGCCGCACATTGCCTTCGGCGCGGATCGCGTCAAGGGCCGCCTGCTCGAGCGCCGTCAAGAGCGGGTAGCTCCCGGCCGCCGGCTTGGTCTCGGGAACCCAGAGGTCGCGGTAGGCGTAGAGCGTCGCTTCGTCCATGAGCACGCTGGTGACATTCGAGCATCCCGAGCGCACAGCGTTCAGGATCGCGAAGCCGTCCGAGTCGAGATCGCCCCAGTAGATGACGCGCCCCGACTGGATCCACGGAATCTGACCGAGCTGACGCGCCGCGTACCCGCCGCCGTGCACAACGACCGCGCCAGGCAGTTCCGGCATGGCGAGCACGGTATCGAGGTTCTCAAAGACGAACACGGTCGATGCGGCGATCTGAACAGCCGCGAGTTCCTCCACCGGTGCCGTGACATCGCATAGCCCGCCTGGCCGCAAGCTCAAATCCAAGAATCGAACGCGAACGAGCGGCGGTGCGCCGACCAGACCAAGTGACGCACTCCCAGTAATCGCGGCATGCAGGGTTTCGACGATCGCGCGGTGTCGTTCGAGCCATTTGGTGTCGATGCCGCGGATGGGCAGCTGACGGATGCGCGATCCGGATGCGGGGTTGGCCGCCAGCCAGGACACAACGTCGATGAGCGTCTCGAAATCGCGCTCTGCGAGTGTCTGCAGCGTCCGGCCGTGCGCGCGAACCGCAGGCGCAAGACCGGTAGCCGGTACGCCCGCGGCAAAGACGTCCCGCAGCCGCCCGGCCCGATCTCGAAGGGTTCGCCATTCGCGCGCGACGGATGCCCCGGCGAACGTGGCTATGGCATCCGCGCCCAGCAGGGTGCAACGCTCCGGAACGCTCTGCCGCCCAACACTCGGCCAGTTCCGATCGGCCCAGCCCACCTTTGCAAGCGGGTCGGTGGTGGCAACTTCCCGCCACGAACGCGTCCAAGCGATCGCGCCACCGACATCCGCTTGCGCATCTCGCTCTGTTGGCGGGTGCAGCACCAGGTCGAGCCGGACCCCGTCGCCGCCTTCTGCCGCCCACTGCCGTTGTTCGCGCTCGACCAGCTTTCGGGCACGCGCCCGCGCATCCGCGACCGTCACCATGCTCCGGGATGCCGCCATCACGCCTCGCCAGCGCCGTCCTGGAACATGAGCGTGGCCACCCTCGATTCGCCCCGGGTCGGATTGGTGATCGACGAGACTGCCCCGACGTAGGGTTCGATGGTCTGCAGCAGCTTCTCCGGTGTGGCAAGGATCATGTGGAATCCAAACTCGACGAACACGTCCATTGCCATCCGCGTGTATCGGCTGTCCGCCTTGTCGAACGCCTCATCGAGGATGATCGTCGCGTACGACGGCACGTCATCCTCGTCGGCTGCGAGCTGGTAGCGCAGCGCAGCGGCGAGGCAGAAGATCACCAGCTTCTGCCGCTGGCCGCCGGAGAGCCCAGCGCTCGAATCGTGCACGTTCACCACCCGCCCAGAGAGATCCACCTCGTGCGCCATGAACGTCACGTGCTCACGCGTGTCGAGGCATCGGCGTCGCCACGCCAGGTCGGCGTTCTCGCTAGAACCGAGCCGGGTCATCACGCGGTTGAGCACCGCGAAGCGCGCCTCAGCCGAGGCCAGATCCTCGTCGTCCCAAGCACCGTCGACGACAGTCTTCAGGTCGCTCATGAACTCGTTCACCTCTGGCGCCCTGCGTGTCTTCACCTCGATGCGCAGGTACCGCTCGACATCGAACCGCGACCGCCCCAGTGACGCGTTCACCGGGTCGATCCGGTCGGCCACCTGCTTCGGCGCGTCACGGATGTCGGACAGCAGGTGACCGATCAGGTCGCGTGACTTGTCACGCAGGAGTCGCAGGAAGTTGCCCTCGTGCTCCGGCAACCCGCGCGCCTGGATGTCCGCGAGCAGCGCCCGGTAACCGGCCCGGTCTTCGATGGAGGTGGTGAGGTCTGCTGATGCTGCCGGCCACTGCCCGGCGAAGCCGATCGCGCCCTTGGCGAAAGCCGATTCCGCGGCCCGCAGTGCGGTCTGGGCGGCAGTCGATTCGCGGTGCAGCGCCTCCGCCACTTTGCGGCTCACGTCCCCGACGCTTTGGCGGTCGATCTTGCGCTGCACCGCACGGTACCTGGCCTCCAGAACGAGCGCGTCGGCATCGGTCAGAGCGTCATCGTCGTTGCGTTTCGACAGTGCGTCGATGACGGCGTCAACCTCTTTCAGCCGCGCCTCGATGGTGCCCAGGTGCAGGCTGGCCTGCCGAGCCGCAGCATCCGCTTCCCGCAATCGCTCGACCGCCTCACGTTCGGCAGCCAGCGCGCCATGCAGTTCGACATTTCCTTCGGTGAGTTCATCGAGTTGACGCTGCCGCGTGCGCACGAGCTCATCGGCGGTAGCGCGGTCGAGCTCTGACCACTCGTAGCGCACGATGTTCTCGAGCACGGTCCGGCGGCGTTCGATCGTCCTGCGCTCTTCCTCTGCCTGGTCGAGTCTCGCCTTCGCATCCGTTTGCCGCCGCTCTGCCACCCTGCGTTGCTCCAGCAGCAGTTCGATTTTCGCTTCGTTGTCGGCGCCGAGAATCCATTTGGTTCGGTTGTCAATGGCGTAGCGGTCGTTCTTCTCGTACCTGCGGGCGGACTTCTTGACCTGCCCGCCGATGGTGACACCGCGCTCAACACCGTCGAGCTCGTCGGGATGATCGACGCACGCGTAGTCGAACTCAGAGGCGATGCGCGTCTGCAACCAGTCATGGAAACCGCCGGCTGTGACCCGGATGCGATGGAGTAGGGACCGATCGGACCTTGCCGCCCGCGGTGGGTCGGCGACAATCGGCACCGCTTCGAACACCAGCCGCGCGCCCAGGGTGCGCCGTTCAACGAGCCGCCGCACCTCGGGCAGGTACTCGTCCCGCACCAGCAGTGCGCTGGCCAGCGGGTAGAGAACCCGCTCGATTGCTCCGCTCCACTCTGCGAACTCCGGTAGCACTTCAATGAGTTCACCCGCGAAGGGCAGCGCGTTCTCGTTCACGCCGAGCTCGGCCGCGAGCTGCCGTCTGGCGACCAGCAGCGGCGCGGGCAGGTTGCTCTTGCGCTGCCTGAGCTCCGTCAGTTCCTGGTCGATCTTCCGCAGTTCGTCGCGGGAGGTGAAGTACTGCTGGTGGTCCTCGGAGTCGTGCTCAGGTGCCGGCGCCGGCCGCTCCAGTTCGCGACGCGAGGTCTCACTGAGCTCGCCGAACTGCTCGGCCGTCTCGGGCGGCGTGGAGATTCCGGCGCCAAGGAGCTCCTTGGCGAACCGCTGCCAACTTTTAGCCCTGTCGTCAGCCGCGGTGATCGCATCCTGAACCCGGGCACGCAGGGTGACAGCGTCGGCTCCGCCGAGCTGCATCGCGCGCCGGGATGCGGCATCCCGGCGCTCCTCGGCATCGGTTCGAGCGGCCTCCGCGCGCCTCGATGCTTCCTCTGCCTGGGCCTGCTCAGCGCGAAGCAGCGCTCGCTCTTCCTCCGACAACCGCATGGTCAGCCGATGCTGGAACGGCTCAATGAGCGCACCGAGCCGATCGGCTTCCTCAGCCTCGGCGAACGCTCGCTCGTAGTCGGCGATCGAGAGTTCCAACTGCTGCAGGTGCTCGGCCTGTCGGCGCAGTTCGACGACGTGATGGTGCGCGTCGCGCAGCTCCCCGAACTGCTCGACCGCGTTCTTCGCGCGCGCGAAGGTGGTGGGCTCGTCGAGCATGAACGAGCGGAACAGCTGGTCGAGGCTGCCGAGGTTCTTCGCCGACTGGGTCTTGTGCAGGAGGTGCAATGCGTTCTGCGTGCTGATGCCGAGGAGCCTTTGAAGCTTCGCGTAGAACGGCGCGTGGGATCCGTTGGTGGTGACCACAGCATCCGGCCACGCTGCCTTGATGCGTCGCGCTTCGATGCCGGATGACACGTACTCGCTAAAGTCGAGCAGGCCGACTTCGCTGCGGTCGATGAAGCACGCGTCTTTCAGGTCGCCCCGGTCGACACTTGCGCCCTTCAGGTGGAAGAGGCGAGCGAGGGTGACCGGCGCGTCGCGATCGTTGTCGTAGCGCAGCAGGATGCCGCTCCAGGTCGCCCCTTTGCGAAGGTAGGTGCTCACCGCTCGGTCCAGGTGCTCGTCGGCTTCCTTGCTCCATGCGCCGCGAACGTAACTGACCAGACTTCTGTCGTCGTTGCGGGCAGATGATTCCTGCGCCGCGGCGTTGAAGCGGAGCCAGCGATCGGGAGTGAGCACCGTGGCGATGGCGTCGAGCAGGGAAGACTTGCCGGAGCCGGATGCCCCGGTGAAGAGGTGCCCCTTGCGGGCGACGTCGATCTGGTAGTGGCCGTCGAAGGTGCCCCAGTTGAGCACCTCGACGCGGCTGAGCCGCCACTGTCCGATGTGCGAATTGGTGGCATCCGATGTTTCGCCGTCGGCGCCGAGCCCGGGCATCTCGAGAAGAGTCATGCTGTCAACTCCTCCACCGTGCCGTCGTCGGTCTCCTCGACAATGCGCGTCGGGCCACCGCCTTCAACCGCGATCCGCCGATACTCGGCGCTGATCTGGCTCACTTGTTCGGCGTCGACGATGAGACGAAGCACCGGCGATATTTCGGCGCGATCTTCCGTACCGGCCTGGTGGATCACCCGCAGCTTGTTCTTCATGGTGTTCCACGACGAGTTGAGACGCCGATCGAAGTCATGTTCATCACGGTCGGCGGTGCGGTACACCCGCAACTGCTCGAATACCTCTTCCTGGCCGACGATGACCCTGCCGTCGCCTTCCCGGGTGACCAGCAGCTGTCGCAGCACGAGCAGCATCGCCGTGTCGAGGAAGCTAAGCGGATGCGTGCGTACCGTGCTCGGTGCGGCGATCTCGTCGGTTGTGATGTTGCGCACGAACGCGAACTCGCCGAACCTGTCGATCTCGAGTTCGAGGAACAACTCGTGCAGGCGAGAGCGGATCGCGCTCTCGTCGGCGAGCAGAGCCGACCACTGTGTCGACGACTTGGCACCGGAGAGGTACGGGCCCTTGATCAGTTCGAGCAGCGCGCGCCGCGATTGCTCCGGAAGAACGCCGGTGTCGCCCTTCCATAGAGCGGTGGCGGGTGTCTCGTCGGCTGGTTCTTCACTCATTGCACTCTCCCGGTGAAACGGTGGGTCCGGATGATTGCTGCCCGCTGATGACCGTCGATTCCGCGCCAGTGCACGGTTTCAACATCATCGGTGACTGTGCCTTGGTGCGCGGCGAGCGTGAGCAGGCCGACAACGCTCGCAACTCCTTGAGATGCCGGGTGCTGCTTCAAGACATCCGCGACGGTGCACGTGTCGACGCGCGCAAGCAGGTCGTTGACCGCTCCGGTGAGTTCGGCGAAGTCGATCTCGGTTGCACGCGCGAGTACACGCAATGCCTCAAGGTCGACCGGCTCCTGCTGGTGACGCACGATGGGCGTGGTTGCGGTCAGTTCGCTGGGGTCGTGCAGTCGAAGAGCGCCTGCGCTGCTCAGTGCGACGGCCGAGAGTTCCAGGTGCAGCGTGGTCGGGCTGTACGGCTGGACGTGACGGGATGCCTCGACGCCGAGTCCAAGCGCTTCGCGCAGCATCTCCCGCATCACGCGGTCGTGCTGGTAGTCCTGGGATTGCACGTATCGGCGGAGTCCTCGCGCGAATGCGGTGATCACGTCATGAATTTCGCCGCTGTGGTCCTTCAGCGTGCTGATGAACCGGCGAAGGAAACGTCGTTCCGCCGGGTTCAGGGCGCCCGCGAATTCTCGGTCGAGCACGCGGTCGATGTCGTCGTCGAACGCGGCGCCGACTGCCGGATCGAGCACCAGTGCCGAGAAGCCGGAGAAGCTGCGCCCCTCGTCGGACTCGGCGATGAGGTCGACGCCGCGGAACACTTCGTCGAGGACGGCGCGCTGCGACGCATCCGATTCCACGATGCGCGCACGCAGGTCGCGGTTGAGCTCCTCGAAACGTGCGCGGACTCTGGCGAAGTCGGTCGGCAGTTCTTCTGCCTGCGCGAGGATGTCGCGCACTCGCTCAGCGGCACGATCGGGATCGAGGGCATCAACGTCGCCGGACCGCAGCCGTTCGATCTGTTCGTCGATGCGATCGCGTTGGGCGTGCAGGTGCTCGAGCCTGCGGGTGGCATCCGGATCCGTGTCGATGGCGAGCTGGCTCAGCTGGGTGGCGATGCTCGATAGCCGCGATTCGGTGACCGTCTGCCGCGGTGAGGCGAGTTGGTCGAGGAACCGGATGGCGCCAAGGGCACCAGGTGCAAGCTCGAAGGTCTCCCCGCGAGCTTCCTCTGCCGGCCGCCGAACGAGGAATCCGGCCTTGCGCCACTCCGCGCAATAGCTCTGTGCGGTCTGAGGAAGATCGAAGCCGTGGGCCCGGAGCGCGTCGAGGTCGTGGTCGATTCGCTCGTACAGCTCGGCGGCCAGCAGTCGGCGGTTGTCGCCCGCGAGGTGCGTGCTGAGTAGTGCGACGATGATCGGCGCGTTATCCGCTCGCAGGAGGCGCCATGTCGGGTCGCCGTCGACCAACGGCCGCAGCTCGTGCGTCTTGGCTAGAGCGGACATCGAACTGTTCCCCCGGTGCGCGTGTTGGGTTCATTCTGGCAGGGAGCGCCGACAGTGCGGCGGTCGCCCACCCATTTCAACCATCCTCCCCGATCGCAGCTGCAACGCATCCGCCGGTTCTGTCGAGCCTTATGCGACGTACCAAGAAACTTCGCAGATCAGGCAGACGTAGAAAGTTTTCGGCGTTTTCTTTACATGTTGTCCTGACATGCAAATACAGTTGGCATATGACGTGGACCGCGAACAAGCCCTACAACGAGCTGCCGCCGGTTCCGCCGGCGGTAGAAATAGAAACGCGCAAGGTGTTGAAGGCCACGATCGAGGCCCGCTCCGCGCTCTCGGCGCTGGATCAAGCATCGCAACGGATTCCAAACCCGACAATACTGATCAATACCCTTCCGCTGCTCGAAGCGCAGGCAAGCTCCGAAGTCGAGAACATCGTCACTACGGCAGATGACCTATTCAAGTTCGCGAACGATGAGAACGCCGCGCGCAGCCCGGAAACGAAGGAGACGTTGCGGTATCGGACTGCGTTGTTTCGAGGCATGGAAAGCATTCGTTCTCGCCCGATTTCAACGAACACGGCCATCGAGGTGTGCTCGATCATTCACTCCCGAGAGATGCCGATCCGACGCCTACCCGGGACGTACATTGGCAACCCTGTAACGCAGGCAGCCATCTACACCCCACCCTCCGGAGAAGCTGTCATTGTCGACAAAATGGCGAACTGGGAGAAGTTCATCCATTCGCACGGCGACCTGGATCCTCTCGTTGTGATGGCGATTGCCCATTATCAGTTTGAAGCCATTCATCCATTCACGGACGGAAACGGGCGGACCGGGCGGATCCTGAACATCCTCTTGCTGATTGAGGCCGGATTGCTCAGGCAGCCCATCTTGTACCTGTCCCGATTCATTATTCGAAATCGCGCCGAGTACTACCGCCTTCTCCTTGACGTCACAACAAGTGGCACGTGGGAAGAGTGGATACTGTTCATGCTTGAGGGCTTGAGGCAAACCGCGGAGTCGACGGTCAACAAGATTGACGCGATCAGTGCACTGCAGTCAACGACAACGGAACGTGTCCGCGGACTGACTAAAGGCGGCGCGAATGCGGACCTCTTAGCCGTATTGTTTGAGAAGCCCTACTGCCGAATCGCGGACGTCATGGCCTCCTGTAGAGTTTCTCGACCCACGGCAACCAGCTGGCTCAACGCCTTGGTCGACGCAGGTGTGCTCACCGACATCCGTGTCGGTCGCGAACGTCTTTTCGTCAACGTGGAGTTCTTCCAACTGTTGACGCGGGCCGAGCAGCCGGAGAGTTGAGCCGCCAGCAGGCGCCGTCGCGATACGGTGTCCGACCAGCTTCGACGCCCAGTCCCGGGGTCGCCGACACCGCCCCAATCCGGGTCACGCTACGCGGGATCGCGCCTGCCGACTGCCACAATGAGTCCAACAGCAAGGGGGCCACGTCAACCTGACCGTCGTTACTCGCATCCGAAACTCTAGGAGATGCATATGGAGCCATACGTGCTTCACCTCAATGAGATGCTCAAGCGTTTCGACTCAATGAAGCCCGACGAGGCTGCGACATTTCGGACGCACAACACAAGCAATCACGAGAGGGAATCGTCGCATCGGGTCGCGCTTTGGACACTGGACCGAACTGACCGTCACGCCGCGTGGAACCTGGCCTTGGATGCATTCGGGCCGCAGGCAACCTCACCCGCTTGGTACGTAGCCCTACGAGGCAGCGCCCAACCGGATGAGCGACAACTCAAAGACGCCCACTCCATGCTGTACATGGCTCAGTGTGCCGCCCATGCCCTAATCGTTCGCGATTTCATCGTTGCGGGGGGATTCACCCAAGCCGACTACGACATGCTCACACAACCGTGGCGCGAAGTTGTCGGGAAGCTGCATCCAGACGATGCCGAAATGCGCCGCTTCAGTGGAATCGAGACAGTAACCTCGCGACGGCAGAGCGCACAGGAGATCTACGAGACCCTAGAGGAAGCGGCATTGCTTGATTCTCCGGGCATGCGCATCCCGGGCACCTTCGATGGACGAGATTGCACGCAGGGCGTTTCGTATTGCTCGTCCCCGTTCTCGGGCGATCCGATAGGTGCATACACCCTCGACGTGGAAACCTGGGACCCAGCCGTCGCCGACCGCGCGATAGCGAGAGTCAGCGCGGAACACGATGCCGACGCGCGAAGCGTGCTATTTGTCGCAGCAGAGACATGGGGAGTTCGGCTTCGCCAAGTCCAAGGCGACTCGGAGATTCCTCCCAAGATTGCCGATTCGATCATTCGGGCGATCGGCGAAGGTCGGGTCATCGTGGAGCGACCCATCCCGGAACCGGAGTGGTTCGAGTCCGAGTACCCCTCTGCTGCAGCGCTGCTCGCGCAGCTCACCGAGGCGGGATTCCAGTTCCACGCTCAACCGCCCGAAGCTCCGGAGATCGACGAGGTTGACGACTACATTCTTGCTGGTCTCGAAGACGATACGTTCGCATTCGTACGATTGAGCTCTCTTGGCCAAGCAGCATCGAAGAAATTGCTGCATGCCCACATCTTCATCGAAGAGGATTGGGCCGAGAACCTCCCTGACCTGATGAATGCCTACTTCCGTGTGGAATGTCCGCACGTCTTCATCAGTGGAAATGGATGGGTGGTGCGACTCGTCTCGGACGGCAACCACGCGGCATCGGAGGCTGACCTGAATACCGCAGCCCACATAGTGCGGAATGCCCTGGGGGGCAAGGTCTTCTACGACTCATAGGTACCCGTCTCGAGCGGCCAGGATGTCAGTGCTCCCCGCTACATTGGTGTTGATCTCCGACAGTGACGGCCGGAGGTACTTGGCTGGCCGTCCGGCAACCTTCTCCATCGTGTGGGACGCCCAGGGGAAGAAGCTGGCTGGCGACATCCGTCGCCGGCAAGTCGATCGGCATACCGATGACACGCTGATCCTGAACCCGTGAGGTGTCTATGAAAGACCTAAGAGCGAAGCGTGACCAGCGCATGCTTGAGCGCTACGCCGATGGAGAGACCCTTGAGGCGATCGCGGCTGACAATGGCATGACCCGCGAACGTGTTCGACAAATTGTGAGAGCCCTTGGCGGCCCCGCTGCCGAGCAGTCCCGCGAAAAGCGCCGAGCTGCGAAGGAGTCTGCTGAGTCCGCAGCCCGTCAAGAGTTTCTCGGGCGCTTCGAAGTTGCCGCGACCTCGTTGGCCCATCGCGGGTTCTCCAGGCCCGAGACGATTGCCAGGCTGAAGGCACTGTTTCCGGAAATAGTCGACCAGGTAGCCGATGATGCACTGGCCAGTTCGAAGATCATCTTCGACAGGGCGACGGCTGACAACCGGTTCTCCGATGCGGCATTGATGGCGGGTCTCTGGTACCTGCTGGCATCCGAACTGTCGCTCGCCCCGGACTACATGTGGGCAGCAATGCACCTCGATGAGGATGTGGTCAGTGATCTTCGACCCGTTCTTGAAGACGCCACAGTTAGCGACCGAGACGTAGCAACGATTCTCGGACTCATCGGTGCAGCGCAGCGATACGCTGCTGAGCATCCCGCGATCACCATCACCGGCGCCCGCTACGGGGAACTAAGGCTTGAGCTAATCGAGGCGCTCGGCTTGGTTTCAGAGAAGGGGGCAACGCCGTGGCCACCGACGCACCAAACCATCATCAAGAGGTTTGGCGGGTGGAATCAAGCCATGCTGGCAATGGGTATTGCGACTGCCAATAGGGGCCGGAGCAAGGGGCTCGTACAGTTCAAGGAAAGCGACTACGAGAATGCCCTTGTGGACTTCTGCGAGTACGCAGAGGTCAGTTCCACGAGCCTGAGTTTCGCAAATTACGAGCTATGGGCGCGCACAGAAACAGACCAGGGTAATCGTCGGCCATCCGGCGCGTCCATCCGAAACGTATACGGCAACTGGCTTGATGCGCTTCGCACAGTCCGCCAGCGGGCGTCCGGAGGCGGAAGCACAGCAACCGAGATCGCTGCTTCCGCAGTCAGTTAGCCTTCGTGATAGAGCCAGGGCAGCCGCTGGTCACCCGCCTGTCTCAACTTCCCTGTTTCTCCGCCGACTGCAGATTGTCACCCGTCGCCCGCCACTGTGGTCGCGACCACAACGACATGCCCTCCAGCGACCTCCGCCGCGTGCTCCCTATCTGCGAACCGTTCCGATAGCGTCGCGCGCGCGACGTCCAGCGGTAGCGCCGCCGAAAACTTGAGCCCGTCGACTGCCTCGGGCGCGATAAACGGCAGTGCTTCGCTGACTTCGGCCGCCCGGAACACTTCGATGGAAAATCGGTTCGAGAAGCGGATCGCCTCGTTGGTGCAGCGCGCCTCGAAATCGATCGGGAGCGCGGCGGCGAGGGTTTCATGCCCTCGCAGGCCAGCCATACTCCAAAGGGTCACGCCTTGTTCCCCTCGCTCGAGGACCATCCCAAGCTGGTCCACTCGGGTCTCCCATGCAGCCCGTACCGTCTCGAGCGCGGTACGTGCGCGCTGAGTAAGTTGGGCGGGCGGGTCAGCGCCGAGCAACACATCCCGTCGCGCACGCACCATCTCAAATGACTCGGGCAGCGGTTCGGATGACCAACGTACTTTGCCGCGACTCTCGTCCGGCTCCACCTCTACCCTCCGCCGCAGCCAGTCAACATCCTGCACCCGCCAAGGGCGCCCGGCGAGGAGCAGCAGCTTGGACCCACGGATCACCTCCGCATTCAGAGAGATCGGAGACACCGAGCCGATCTCCTTCCTTCCGTGAACGACCACGAGCTCCAGGTCGGTGATGAAGGTGCTGAGTAACTCGAGGAAGTTCCTGCCGCCGAACGTTCGCTCGGCCGCAGGGCCGATGAAGAGCCATCCGCCGTCTTCGGCGAGAAATGCAGCCTCCACCAAGTAGTCGAGTATAAGATCCCCGTCGGCCATGACGGGACTACCCGCCCACCACTGCTGCCACGTCGCTCGCGCGAAGCGCCCCTCCTGAAGAGCGAGGGCAAGGAACTGCTGGGCAGCGATGTGGCGCGGAGCTGGCGGCGGCGTGACCGGTTCTACGAAGCCAGTACTCCAGAGTTGGAGCAGGCCCGCAGCGCGCAGGAAGGTTTCATGCTCGGTGGCAAGAAACAGAGCGTTGCGGGACGTCCCCGCCCGACGTCCGGTCCTACCGAGCCTCTGCAGGAACGAACCGACGGACCGTGGCGAGTCGATCTGAATCATCCGATCGAGGTCGCCGATGTCGATGCCGAGTTCGAGCGTTGACGTCGACACGATAACGCAATCCCGCGCCTCCGCGAATGCCCGCTCGCTCTGGCGCCGCTCATCGAGAGACAGCGAAGAGTGGGAGATGAATGTCGTCAGTCCCTGTCCCCGAAGCGAGAAGGCGAGTTGTTCGGCCTGTGCTCGAGACTCGCAGAAGGCCAGCCGCTTCTCGCCAGGATGTAACGCAGCGATCACGACCGCGGCATTCTCGATCGAACCGACGTAGTCCAGGCGAAGGTCCGGGGCCACCAGGGGGTCACCTGCTGAGACGACTTCGCCTCGAACCCCCTCCGTTGCATTTGACCCCTGGTACCAGGCAAGCACCTCCTCGGGGTTCCCGAGGGTGGCAGATAGCCCAATGCGCTGCACTCGGTGCTCGGCGAGTCGCTGGATGCGCTCGAGCACGGCGACGAGGTGCCATCCGCGATCCCCTGCAGCGAAAGAGTGGATCTCGTCGGCGACAACAACGCGAAGACCACGAAAGAACAACCGATGGTCGACGCGCCTGGACACAAGCATCGCTTCGAGCGACTCGGGGGTGGTGAGGAGGATGTCTGGCGGCTCACTGAGAATCGCGCGCCGGGCGCTGTCGCCAATGTCACCGTGCCAGAGGGCAACCCGGCGGCCGAGCCAAGCCGTGTATTGCTCTAGCCGCGGAAGCAGGTTGTTCAGGAGCGCCTTGAGTGGTGCGACATACACGACGCTGAGTCCCTGCCAGCCTTCGTCGACCATGCGGGAAAGCACCGGGAATGACGCCGCCTCGGTCTTTCCTCCTGCGGTCGGAGCGATGAGCAGGCAGTCTGCCCCAGATCGCACCGGCCCAATGGCCGCGTGCTGCAGTGGGCGAAGATCGTGCCAACCGAGCGTGTTTGCGACGTGGTACTCGAGGGCCGCCGCGAGAGCGTCCGTCTCAGACATCGATTTGGACTGCGTCGATGTCGCCTATGGCTGCGCGCTCGTCCTCGTTGAGCTCTGCAGCTGCGACGGTGACGTTCGCTACCTCGGTGGGGACGTAGTCGGGGAACTGCTCGATCTTGTCGAGGATGTCGATGAGTTTGCGCAAGTAGAGGCGCGGCGCGATACCCACCTTGCCTCCCAGCCGTCCAGCAACAGTCCCGGCGAGCCCATCAAGGTACGTGTCGGTTACGAGCGACTCGATCCTTTGTGCCTCTGAGCTGCCAGAAGCGTAGATGTTGCGGACACGCTCGCCGAGCTCCTGAAGGCTGTCTCGATGGAAACCGAGCAGTCGCACCTGGGGCGCCCGTGGGTTGTCCCAGCGCGGATCGCCACTGAAGTCGACGTTGATGCGGGCGGCAAGAGGTGGGAGCCGTTGCACGCCTTGGGTTCCGTCGTAGAAGGCGGGTGTTCCGGTGATGAGGACGTACAGTCCAGGGAATCGTCCGGCGTCGATCTCGTCAAGGAGCTGCCGGAGCGCATTGAGGGACTTCTCACGGACGTCGCTGCGGACCCGCTGCAGAGTCTCCACCTCGTCGAGCACGAGAACGAGCCCGCGGTAGTCGGAGTCTCGGAGCACAGCGAGAAGCCCTTGAAGGAATCCGAATGCGCCGAAGTGATCAAGATCGCCACGCACCCCGGCGACGCGTCGCACGGACGCCGCGACGTGGGGCTGGCCCCCGAGCCACGCGGCGAGTCCGTCGGCTGTCTCGACATTGCCGCTGACGGTCGCCTCGCGATAGCCCCGAAGTGCAGCGGCGAAGGCCGGTGCGGTGCGCGAGACCGCAGCGAGTCGCTGCTCGAGTATCGTCTCGGTGCGCCGCGACACGTCGTCACGATCCCCGGTGTCGGCACCAGCCGCGATGGCATCCTCTTCGAGGACGCGCAGCCAACCGTCGATGACCTCGCGAAACGCGCTCGGGCCGGTTGCCTCGGTTGCGAGGTTTTCTGTGATGCGCCGGTAGATAGTCTCAAGACGGTGCAGTGGCGTCTCGGTCTCTGAGATCTGCACTTCGGCGGTCGCGAAGCCGCGCTGCTTCGCGGTTTCGGCTAGCCAGCGGGCGAAGAAGGTCTTGCCTGCACCGTACTCGCCGCGCACCGCCTTGAAGACGCCCCCACCTTCGGCGACAACATCGAGTTCGTCGGCTAATGCAGCATGGAAGCGATCGAGACCGACCGCCATGACATCAAGCCCGCGTTGCGGGACGGTCCCGCGGCGGAGCGCGTCAACAATCTCACGGCGCCTACGGGGGCTGACGGCGGTCACGGTCCGGCCTTCAGCTCGAACTGCTCCTGCATCAACGCACTATCAAGAACAACCGTGACACCATCGGCGTCGATGTCGATGATCGGGTAGCCGTCAACGTTGAGCAGGCGGCGGAGTGCGGCGAGGAGGCCCGACATCGTGGCTGCTGGCACCCCGACTCGTATTGCGAGAGTGTCACGGTGGGCGCGCCCGCCTCCGGCAACGAGCGTGGAAATGATCGTTGTCGCGATGGCATCGTCCACTGGGTGGCGCCCTGCGATGCCGCGTCGAGCCTTGTACGTAGGGCTAGCAACGAGCCTCTCGGCGATGCCTGCTCTCTGCGGTGCAGAAGTTGCGGCCGACTCCGGATCGAAGTCAAACAGTGTCGATCCAGCAGGTGCCTTTGGTGCCTTCCGCTTCGTTGCTTTCCTTGTTGTGGACGGTGTGTCCGCCGACTGCCTCGCAGGTTCGTTCCACCATGTTGGTTCCTGCGGCGGCGCTTCGACCCATCCCGTCGGGTTATCCGCGCCGCGCGGCTTCACAACCACGATCGGGATAGTTAGTTCCGCGAGAGAAGCGCCGCCATGGTAACCCGCCCTCTTCGAGGCGTAACGGACGCCATCTGACACGGCAAGCACCGCACTGCCACCGGGGGCGAGCACGCGAGGACCAGTGACCAGGACCTCGTCTTTAGCAGCCGAACCGGTTGAGGCATCACGCCAGCGAGCCGACGACCGTTCGACTCTGCGCAGCTCGCTACCACGCTCGACGATGTGCCCGTGGTCAGAGGTGAAAACGACAATGCGCCCAGTGTCTCGAGCAGCGGCAAGGATCGCTTCCAGATAGGCGACCGTATGCACTGTCCAGCGAAGAGAATCGACATCGGCACTCGCGAGTGCATCATCGATCGTGTTGAGGACGATGCCGATGATCTTGCGTCCGGAATCGGCAATCGCATCGGAGACGGCGGGTGCGAGCGCGTGGCCCGCCTCGGCACGGAGGTCGTCTTTGTGGAAGACCTTTCCGCCGACCGCGGAAGCGAAGCGCAACTTCTCAATCTGTTGATTACCCGCGAGCAGCTCACCTGCGAAGAGTGACGTACGAGAGTACTCGGTGACTGTCGGCAATGCAGCTAGCGCGGCTCCCCGCCGCAGCGTCGATTCGCGAACAAGTTCGGTCCAGCCCTGTGCTGGGAGTTCAGCGGCGAGTTCGACGGCGCTGGCCGCACTCATCCCGTCGAGCACGATGAGGAGCACTCTGTCGCGAGCTGAGAGCGGTACGACTAGTTGTGACAGCAGGCTCTCGACCGGCAGCACAGCGTCGTCCGCGGCCAGTGCGCCGGTGAGGACCGCGGCCGCGGCAGCATCCTGCCGACGGCGCACTGCCTGCACGGAATGAGCGAGGGCCCGGTATGCGCGAGCGAGGTCGCGGTCGGTGTCGCCATCCCAGATGTCGCCGAGAGCGCGTTCGGCCCATGAGTCGTTTCCTGCATAGGCGAGGATCGCGGCATTAAGGCCGGTTGCCGGCTCGGAACCTTCGCCGAGCCAGCGCACCAGGCGTGCAGCCATCCGAGCAGTCTCGTGCGAGCGAGCGAAGGTCGAGCGCGCACCGTGCGCCTCGATCGCCGCGAGTGCCGCATCCACTGCCATGGATGCCCGCTCACCCGGCTCTGCAGCAGCAGCCTCAATCGCGGCAGCAAAGGCAGATACGCGGGCACGAAGCCCAGCGGGAAGGAAATCAGACGCAGCAGCGCCCTCAGGCCAGCCAATATCACTGCAGAGCGCCTCTGCCTGCTCGAGAACCTCGCGAGCGTGTTGGTCGCCGTCGGCTAGCCAGCGCTGCGTGATGAGTTTCGCAGACGCGCCGTATCTCTGCGCTGCGAGCACGCTCGGTGCAGTGCCGATGTATTGTTCGGCTCGCACTCGCCCGGCGGCGACCGCCGGGTCGGGGGCGACCGCGCCGGCCGCCCACAACTCCTCAACCAGGAGCCCGACGGCGATCGCCGAGACGCGTCCCGGTGCACTTGCTGCACGCAACGCCATGGCCAAATGGGGATCGACGTGGTGCGCTACCGCCTTCATGAGACCGGCCCTCGCATCGGCGTCGAGATCGGCAAGCCGTGCTCTTACGCCAGGATCGTCGAGTGGCGCGAGCGCAGTGGACGATTCAAGGGATTCGAGCCTGTCAAGGCCTAGGAGTGCCACAAGGATCGACCGCACGACATGGTCTGCGGACAGCACTCCACCCGGAGCTGGTGTGTATCCGCGATCCCGCCCAAGCGCCGACAGGAGTCGGGGTACCCACGAACCGAGATCCCGCACTGGTCGAGCGGCAGCGTCGCGCACGCCAAATAACGCCGGGACACTGTTCCACTCGTCCAGGTCGGTGACTTTCTGCTGCTCCGCATCAAGTACGACGGCGGTTCCCAGCTCAGCTTCCGTGAGTGTGGTGAGCACCGCAACGAACTCATCGGTGGCGGCGGAGCGCATGGCGTCAAGCGCCGCCAACCCCGAGACGCCCTCGACGACTCGCACGTTGATCTCTCCAAGCTGAAGGACTGGATCGCCCGTCCATGTCGGTTGAGCGCGTACAAGGATGGTCCGGGAGCGTCGGCGCCCGCCGTTGAGCCACGCGGCGAGGTGTTCGCGCAGCGCTGGCTCGGTGGCTGTTGGGGCGGTCATGCTCAGTCGACCTGCCAAATAATGGTTACGCTGCCGTCGGTCCCAGCCTCCTGCACAATTTCGGCGCGAAGGTCGTCAAACACCTCTTCGAGGTCCGCCACCGCGGCGGTGCGTCGACGCTGCGTCGGCGGCGGGAGGACCGGGGAAGGCGGCGGCTGCACAACGAGCGCACGTGCCTTTGCTGCGACATCGCGAAGCCGGGGTTCAAGTGGCACAACCGACTCATCAACCGCTGCGGCCTCGCGGAGTAAAGCGAGTGCTCCCTCAAACCCAGTGTCGCCGCGTGACGTCGCCGACGCGATCATCCCCCAGTCGAGCCCGTTGAGCTCCCGGGCGAGCCGCTCCGCGGAACCCTGAGCACTGCCGAACGCCGTGAGCTCGATGGGCAGGTCAAAGATAGCCAACGTGTCAATGAGCGCCTTGTCTCCACTGGTCGACGAGAGTTCCGTGACAAGTTCCCAGACGCGTCGAGCGGTAGCCAGCCGCCCAGTCGCGGCGTTCTTGTCGATACCGAGTACCTCGGCATGCGCCTCAAGCTGGCCCACGAGGGCGTCAACGTGACTACCTGCAATCTGAGCCCGAATGACGCCAGCGAATCGGGCAACAGCGCGAGGGGTGAGGTTCGCCTCGCGCGCCACACCGAAGATCGAGCCGGCCCGCTCGGCGGCGACATCCCAGTCCGTCTGGCTCGGCAGGTTCGCCTTCCGAGGCACCGCTCCATCGTGCAGCGCGCCGATAGCGGGAGTACTCACGCCGACAAACTCATGGTTGCCGAGCAGTGCCCAGGTGATGAGGATCGCGTCCTCCATCCCCTTGGTCATTCCCCACGCGGCGAGCTTCGAACGAAGGCCACCCACCGTGACCCCCGCTCCCAGCTCACCCTCCCAGCGGGCGAGATTCGCACCCCATCTGAAGTTCGCGGCATCGATGACAAGCACGTTCTCGTTCCGGGCGCCAAGGCCGAGCGGCACGATGATGTCCTGCGCGAGCCGCTGTTCTCCGGCGGCCAAGCCTTGCCGCCTCCCCCCTGCCTCAACGGTCGATGCTACGAGGGTCAGCGCTTCGCCGAGTCGGCGGTCGGTGACTTCCTCGGTGCCGAGGTCGGGATGCTCCGGGAACTCGTACTTCCATGCTGTCTCGAGGGCGTGCCGCAGCCCGGCCAGCAACGTGCCGGTGGGAGGCGGGGCGATCGCGAGCCCTGGAACCAATGCGGAGTAGATTTCGTTTCCCGCAAGGTCGCTGCCGACGTTCATCTCGTCCGGAGAATTCACTCCGTATGCCTGCCGGAGCGCAGTGGTGAGTACGTCGCGGAGGGTGCGCCGTTGGGACTCGAGCGTCTGCCTTGCTGGGCCGCGGTCGGCCTGCGCAAGGTGGTCGGCGTTCTGGTCGAAGCGGTTCCCGGTGAGTAGGTACTCGAGAAGCACGAGCTTGCCAAGGTCGCCCTGGCGTGCCTCAGAGAGGAAGTTTGGAATCCACGCAATCGTGTTCGCCGCGCGCCCGCCGTCGCGGAGCTTTCGAAGGCGTGCGACGTCGTCGGCCGGCGAGTGGGTGCCGCTGTCGTAGGGAAAGTCGATGACGGCGTGCCATTCGGTGTCGCCGTGGACGAGATCGCTGTCGAGCACCTCCGCCTCGTCACGGACGTTGCCGAACTTCACTGTGACGGTGCGCTTGTGGCCGCGCCAGACGTGTGGAAGTTGGCGTCCGACGAGGTTGTCTGGTGGGAGCTGTAGCTCCTCGGCGATGAGCTTGCGCACAAGCTCCCGACGGGTTTGCTGGTTGTCTTCAGTGCGCACCCGATCGAGGATCGAGTCGTAGTCGACGCCGCTCAGCGTCGCGGTGATAATCGGATCGGCTCCGTCCCCTATGTGGATCTCTCCGAATTCCCCCGCCCACCCGCGAACGAGTCCGAGCACTTGCTCCGCCTCGGTCCCAGGAATAAAGGCGTCGATGGTCCCCCAGTTGAGAGCCGCTAGTTTCGCAGCTGTGAGGTTCTCCAAGGACTTCGCTTCGGGTGCTAGCGCAGCGATCAGGACGGTCTTCGCGAGCCGATCTTCGGTAATGAAAGCGTGACCGCGGGGCAGGCCAACAATGTCGCTCTCGGTGAGGCTGTGTTTGCGAAGCAGGTACGGCAGCATTTTCGTCTGATAGAAACGCGCGGATATCGCAAAGTGCTGCTTCATCTCCTCGGTCAATGGCTGCGAACCACCGAGAACAATAGGTGCGTAAAGATCTCCGACGGGGATGACATCCCGTACGAGCAGACGGTCGCGGCCATCGCTCAGCAGTTCCGCCATCAGCTTGAGGGCGGTGCGCTCTCGCTGCATGAGGCTGGAGAGGGCGACCATCGTGTCGACCAGGGCGGGGCTGAACGGGTAGACATCAGCGAAGGCCTTCTCGTCGGATTTAGCGTCGTCGCTGAGCAGGTAGCCCCACGCCGCGTAATCACGCCTCACCTCCGTGAGCGCCTGACTGAGAGCCGCTTCGGCGGACGCCGACACCGGCTGGAGAAGTCGCTGCTTGACGATTTTAGGTAGGTCTGCGGCCTGGAGCCGGATTTTCGAGAAGCGGTCTTCCCAGTACTGGAACAGTTGACCCTGGGCGACCCGTTGCGCACCCGCAACGTGGGTTCCCAGAAAATCGCGCAGGTCACGCTGCCGTGCCAGGAAGGACGTGATCGGGATGGGGAGATTCGCGGCGGCGTTCTCTGCGAGTTGAACGACCTTCTCGATCTCTCCCTGTACCCAGGCATCGTCGGCGAGTCGCTGACCAAGCCACAGTACGATCTCGTCAATGAGGAAGACGAGGCCCTGGTACCCGAGCGACTTCGCGTGTGCGGTGAGCGCCTGAAGTCCGTCCTTTATTGGGAGCCATTCACCGGCTCGCGAATATCCCCCAAAGTATGCGGCAATTAGGTCACCGACGAGGCGATCTCGATCGGGTTGGCCGGGTGCTTCCGCCGCTGCGACGTCGAAACTGTCCGCATCCCACGCCCTACTCAGATCCCCCCAACCGGAGTCCCTGCCACCGAGACCTTCAAAGAACGCTTCGTCACCCATTCGCACGCGCAAACCGCGGGCATCGGCGATAAGCGAGTCGCTCGCGTGCAGCACGGGTGCGGGGGCACCAGGATGCTGACGGGCTATGGTGTCGATGTATCCGCCAAATATCGCATCCTCAAAGGAGCGCGCGCCGAGCAGGTTGTAATCGAGCACGAGGAGCTTGCGCTCGAGTGTGTCTTGACGGCTTGCAATAACAGGGGCGAGACCAGGAATCTGTCGAGCAGGCACGCTGCCGGAGAGAAGCAGGTGCAGCACGGCCATGTAGTGCGACTTTCCCGCGCCGAATGAGCCGTCGAGGAAGGCCCCGCGGGAGGACTGCCCCTGCAGCGCACTTGCGACGAGGTCAAGACCCTGTCCGATCGCAGCGGCGATCGCATCGGTGACGACGTAGTCCTTGATGGTCTGCTCGTGCCTCGCGACGCTTTCGTCAAGTTTGATGACGTAGTCGGCGGCCTCGACCCGTTCAGGCAGGTGAATTAGGTCGCGCAGCGGTGAGTTCAAACTGTATTCGGTCATGACGCTCTCCCCCGCCCGCGCGCGGACACTACCGGTCGCCAGACTGCGACGGCTTCTCTGCCTAGGCCCAAGCGGCCGAGCAGGGTGGTTGTAACCCCGGCGACAGCGGCGGCGGGGCTGACACCAGTGCGGGCGTCCACCTCATCGTGCCATTGCTTGAGCCATGGTTCGATCTCGATGAGCACGCCGATGAGCGGGACTACCTGTTCGTCCGGTGCGCCGGCACGGGAAAGATCGTTCGCAAGTCGGGCGATCGCCTGCCCGCGAGCTCCGTAATCCCACCCGCCCCAACCGTATAGCTCTGTCGCGTCGTCGGAAAGTCTGCTTCCGGGGAAGGAGATGTAGCGCTCCTTCGGGACATCGAGCTTGCCACGCAACGACCAGTAGGAACTCTTCAAGAAGTCGGCCTGCGCGTACTTCGGCGGCACCTGCACCTCGATCCGCTCGCCGCGGTCTTCGGCGCGTTGCAGCTCCCAGGTGCGCTCCCACGCCCGGAATTTTTCAAGACCCGAGGGCTTGTACCGCAGCGCCGCAAGCCCTGGCACCGCTGCGCCGGCGAGCAGCTTGCCGACCTCTGCGGTCAGGTCATAGTCCTGCGAACCGGTGTGAATCGTCAGCAGCTCGCGGAATCGCTCGTCGCGCCGTAGTTCGTCGGCGACTTGCGCAGCGGAGCGGACGACGGGGCGACGGGATGCGTCGTGCCATAGCTCATCGCTTTCCAGGCGGTTGAGCAGTGCCGTCTGCACGGCAGCCAATACGAGTCGATCCCACCGCTGTGTCTCCCACTTCCTTTTGAAATCCGGCGTCTCAAGCAGCCGAACAAAGGGATTCGTGTCGAGTTCGGCGAGTCGACGTTCGACCAGTGCCGAATACGCGGCGCTCCCGAACGACGGAACGATGTCGGTGAACACGCTAGCGACTTCGTCGAACCAACGAGTCTTAAGTTCTCCGGCCGCAACTCGTCGGGCTAGTGCGATTTCGTTTGGCCGCTCTCCGACCTGAAGCGGCTGGAGCACTGCATCAGCCGGCAATGCTTCAACATCAGTCAGTCCGTAGGCGCGATAGACAGCCCAGTCGAGTTCTTCCTGCACGGAGATCATCAGCGCCCGGAGTTCACCCCAGCGCTGTCCTGCTTCACTTAATGCTCGAGTCAGGTTCCCCGAGGCCCTAAGAGCTTCCGGCAAAAGGCTTGCGCTCTCGAGGGCCAGTTCATCAAGGCGAGCTGCGTACCTCCCCACGGAGAAGCTCGGGAGCGGGAACTCTTGGAGTTTAGTCGCTGTGAACTCGTAGAAGTCGCGCCACTTCTCATCCTTGCTGCTTCCTCCTCCGGGTCCACCCTTGTTGTGACTGACCTGCTTGAGCCAGAAGCAGGCGGTGGAGGAGTTGAGCACGCCGAGCAGATCGTAGTGGTCTTCCTCGGTTGCACCCTCCGGCAGCTTGATGACCGGCGCGGACTTGTTGAGGACGCTGCGGTCACGACTGAGGACAAAGTGATTGTGTGTCGCCACAAACGCGAATGTGAGCAACATGGCGGACTCCCGCCGAATGTGATGCACAAAGGCGTACTCTCCCCACCACATCCCGCGCTCAGTGGCTGATTTCCCGAAGTAGATTACCGAGTCCAGCGATCGTCGGTATGGCCAATATGTCGCGGAGTCCGGCCACGACTCGGAGCCCCGGTAAGGGTCCAGTACGACACGACGATCCTGAATGCCCCAATCGCGCACACTTTCGCCTTCGACGTACCACCGTGTCGGCGCATTTTCCCAAGCAGCAGCTCCGGTCACTGTGTCACGCACATGGAAGTCATCGAGCCCAGTGATTGCCACAAAACCGATGCCCTCGACCGCGTTTCCAAGCTCGATCTGCCCAGAGGACTCGATCAACTCCTTGAGTTCGCCTGCGCCACCGCCGGAGAGCGACCACGGGAAGGTCGCGTAGGTGGCACGGGGCATGTCGGCGACAGAGACGTAGGGTCCGTCGTAGCCGGGGTGGTCGAGATGATCAACGATGTCGCGCCACGCGAACCCGTCCGAAGCTACGGCGGGCTGTCCCGGTTCGCCACGCACGCCAAGAACGGCGCGGACCGTGTCGGACTGTGGCTTCCGGGGCCGGCCGACGAGGATAACGGTCGGCGTGCCGTGGCCGGGGATGTATGCACCGGATGTGTCGATGATGTGGCTGAGGTCGACGTACTCCGGTGACAGGCCGGTGAAGCCGCCAGAGAGGAACTGCTGAATAAGTTTCTTGCCAAATTCCCGCTTCATGAACGAGTTCGAGGTGATCTGCCCGACATAACCAGCTCCACCACCGTTCGCCCGCTTCGCGAGGCGGAAGAGTAACTCCATGAAGGGCACCGAGAGCGCGTACTTGCCGTGGCACGTCGAATACAACGCTCGATACTGATCCCGGAGCTTCGCATCTGTCGGCTGAATATAGGGGGGGTTTGCAACCACAACGTGATATTGGTCGCTCGCGAGGATGCCCGCGTACTCGCGGAGGTCCTCGGTGTCGTACTCGAAGTATTCGCCATCGCCGAGGTCGAGCGTGGTCGTCGGGTTCACGCTGCCTAGCAGCGAGTCACCGATCGCGAGGTGGTAACGGAAGGCCGGTGCCGCCGTGAGCGTGCGGATGCCCGTCGCTCTTATCGCGGCAACGGTAAGTCGGAACCGAGCGATCGCGATCGCAAACGGGTTCAGGTCGACACCGTGAATCGAGTCGAGCGCGCGCTGTATCCGTTCGCCCTTGTCGACCCCGGGGGCGGTCTCCGCCCACGCCGCCGTGAGCCGGTCGAAGGCGCCAAGCAGGAAGTGACCGGAGCCACACGCCGGATCAATGAGCTTCAGACCGGTCAGTCCAAACTCGGCGATCGCTGGGGTGAGGGTCTGGTCGAGGATGAACTCCTCGACGAAGACCGGCGTCTGCAGCAACGCGTAGGTCTTCTTCGCGTAATCCGAGAGGTCCTGATACAGATCTCCCAGGAAGCGGGTGCCGAGATCCGGGTCGCTGAAATCGTGGACAAGCGCGCCATCTGGCGTCGTGCGGCGGAAGAAGGCGAGCAGTGCGTCGGATGCGGAAGCTGAGATCGGCGCCTGCCACACCGCTGAGTGATCTGGGTCAGCGAGCGGTCGGCCCGCAGGCAGGTCGGCGAGTGTTCGGAATGCATCCCGCAGCCAATCTCGGCTCGTCGCCGTCGGTGATGTCGAGTAGAACGCCTGCTCGTTCTCCACCGCCCGGTCGAGGCCGTCTCCGGGCGCAGCAAACCACGGCAGGGCGATCGGACGACCATCGCGCTGAACACCTGCCAGCAAATCGTTGTCCTCGGCGAAGCGGACGAAGACACTAGCGATAATCCAGGCGACGGCTGCCTGCGACACTTCACCGTTCCGCCAGTCGATCCAGGCGAGGCCAGTGCGCTCCCGTCGCGTTGCCGCGTCGTACTCATCACGGAGGCGTTTGCCCCACGCAGTGCTCGAGTCCTCAGCGCGGATGCGGAGATCGGCCTCGAGCGCTTTGAGTTCGCGCTTGAGGTCGGTGAGCAGGAGTGTGGAGTCAATCACGTTGTACCGATCTTTCGGGAGGACGGTGCGTCGACGGGGTCGAGCACGGAGGATGTGGCCTCAACCTGCGAGAAGTCGTCGAACGTCACTTCGACCCAGCCGTCCGCGCCGAAGGGGAACGGCGTACCGTCCAGATCAGGTGTTCCCCCGGAGAGCGGCCGCGGTAGCAGGAACCAACGAGCCGCCAAACGCGGAGTCGCTAAGTCTGTAACGGTCGCGATGAGGTCGACGAGTCCAAAGCGCGCAAGAATTGCGGAGTTAAGGAAAATTGTCGGCTCGCTGCTCTTGAGTAGTTCCTCCCAGACCGGAGTTATCGCGAAACGGGCAAGCTGAAAGAGGTTGCGGCGATCCTGCGAGCTTTCCGTCTGCCCGTCAGCGCGCAGCACAATCGGCCACTTTGCTCCCTTAGACTCTGCGGCCGCCTTCAACGCATCAAGTGCAACGTCGGCGAGGTCGACCACCTGGAGTCGGTGCTCGCGGGCGAGCTTCGCCGCGGTCGCGCGAATACCTTGTCTCCTGGAGACGATTACGACGAGCGCTCTTCGTTCGCGGATCGAACTGTCAAGCCGGGCGACGATTGCCGGGTCCGCCGCTGAGCGGCCCCATGTCGTCGAGGTCCCGGTGTAGGTAAACGACTGCGAGTCAGTGTCGCGAAGTTTGTACTTGCCGACGTCACCGTGCCACTCAAGGTATGGCATCGCCGCGCTCACTGCCGTGTCGAGCTCGGGACGGCTCGGGATGCCCTGCACCTCGGGGAATCGTGCCCGTACCCGCTGTTCGATCGTCACCACGGCGAGTTCCCGAGTGCCCGCGCCCTTCAGTGACAACTCGACCGCGCGCCCTGCGTCCAGGCTCGCCCGGTACGCCTCCCCCATCGAGGAGATGAGCCCGGTTGCAGACAGGCCGATTGCAAGCTGTGCCACCCGTGCATCCGGAAGACGCAGCGCTGGGGCACCGCTGGCGAGTAGCGTTTCGCGCAGTCTAGGCGCGGGGACGACATCACTCTCGGCGAGGAGGCGGTCAACCGCCTCCGCATGACTCAGAATTGCCTCTAGGTGTAACTCCGCGTCGTCGAACGACATCCCACTGCCGTCGTCCGGAGCGTAGGCGACGACCGCGCGCGAGCGGTCTCGCACGGATTGGAACACGAACCGCGGAGCGCTCGATCTGCTGTCCAATTCAAGGATCGCGCGGACCACCTCCCGGGCCGCCTGGTCCCGCGTGTCCTCGACGAGCGTAGAGCCGTATTCGCGCAGCAGCTTCCCTGCGAGTTCGTCGAGGGTCGCGACACCGCCGAGCTCGCGCACCCAGCGGCCAGCATCATCAGTCGCCCCGCGCAGAGTGCCGTTCTTTCTGAGTCGCTTGTAACGATCCTCGCTCGCTTCGTCGGGCTTCTGAGCGATCGTGCCGAGGAACGACTCAACCGGGCGACGCCCGGGCGCGATCGGTGCATCAGCGTGGGTTGTCGCATGAGCGAGCCGTTCACGCCACTCGCGAATGCGGGACTGTATCTCTCGCCGCACATGCTCACCGAGGCCGCGAATCTGGTTGATCATCATGGGCGGCACACCGAGCAGCTCGCCAACCGTGCTCGCCTTCACACGCGACAAGGCAGAAAGGGCACGCGCGCTCAGGCCGGCATCTGCGAGCCTCGTGTCGAGCGTCGCAGCGGCCGCCATCGCATCATTAGCTTCCGCGTCAAAGTCTCCGCTGCCGGCTCCGGCAAGGGCCGCGGTCCACGCGATTCGCATCGCGTCGAGGGAGGGGTGACGATCGGCTGCTACCGGAGCCAGTGCAGCACGGAAGAACGAGACCATCCCTTCCGCCACTCCGGGGTCGAAGGACGAGACCTCCACCACTGGCGCCTCCGCCGCGCCCGCAGGAGCATCTCCTGACGGCCACCAAACGGGGTACGAAGTGGCCAGCTCGAATAGGGTCGCAGCGATGGCGAACCGTTCTGCAGCGCTGTCGTACTGAACCCGGCCACCTGCACCGAGATACGGATCGAGGTAGGGGCGCGAACCGGAGCGCACGTTCGCCAGGGGTTCCTCGGCGAGTGAGAAATCAAACAGGATGAGGCGAGGCTTCCGAGTGCCAGGATCAGGCTTCACCGCGAGGTTGGAAGGCTTGATGTCGCGGTGAAAAACGCCACGCTCGTCAAGGTGCTGAACAGCCTCGAAGAGATCGCCGGCCCAGCGTTCAAGCTGCTCAATAGTCGCCTTGCCCTCCAACCGAATGCGGTCCGAGAGTGTCTCAACTCCGGCATCCGTCATGAGGAGGCCCGGCCTAGTTCCTACCGCGAGCGGACCATCGAGTCGCTTCACGATGCGCGGATGGTCGAGGCGGTCGAGCACTGCTGCTTCGAGCCCAAGGCGCGCTGCAGCGGCATCGTCATTGGCGAGCTTCAAGATTACGTGCTCGTGCCCACGCTCGTAGTCGGTCACCTGCAGCGCGACGCCGGTCGACCCTGAGCCACGTCGCTGCTCGATCTCGAATCGATCCCCGACGATGTCGCCCACTCCCGCATCGAGCGGATCACCCAGCGCCGGAGCCGGTTGCTCCTCGCGCCGCTCGCGGCGACGAGCCTCCTCGAAACCGGTCTGAAGATCGGCGATGTCGAGGGTGCGCATTCCCTCCTTGAAGGAGGTTGCTTCCAACACGACGCTGGCGTGCGCATCAGAGAGCTCCGGCATCACGGCGCGCGGGTCCAATCCGAGCGCATCCGAAGCGATCAGTGTCTCCAGGGCGGCGAGGTTTGCCGCGGGTGGCTTGTTCGTCAGAATGAGAAAGGAGACTGCACCGACCCCATACACGTCGAGTGATTGCGCCGAGCCTGGTGTCGCACCGCGCAGAGTTTCCGGAGCCAAGTACAGCATGGCTTCGCTCTCGACATGGCCGAATACGTCGGTGATGCCTCGGGAGATCTCGGTTGCGGTCGTGGTTCCTGCTTCGGGACGGCGTGCAAGGTCCCAATCGCGGATACGGAGCGTCCCGGCTTCGTCACATCTCTTGACCCGCACGCTAATTGGGGATAGAGCTCGGTGCGTGAGTCGCTGGCCGTGCGCGAAGCGCACCAGTTCGACGAGCTGTTGGACCAGTCGCTCCCGCGCCTCGAATGTCAGATCGTCCGCATGATGGGCCAGGTACTCCGCCAGGCTTACCTCATCCGGGTCGTAGGCGAAGACCAGCGCTGTCCCCTCTTCGGACGTGAGCAAGTCATTCGGGCCGATGATGCCAGGGTGGACGATGCCAAAAGTCAGCCGAAACTCCCGCTCAGCTCGGCGCTCGACCTCGGCTCGGATATCGCTGCTCGCCCCCTTCGGGTAGGGGAAGAGACGGATCCGGTGCTTCGTTTTCGCGCGCGGGTGCGTGACAAGGAAGTCCTGCCATCCCGGCCCCTCACCGAGCGGCTTGCCGGAGTCGAGCGCGTACTGCCCGATCATCCGCTGCTTCGCTCGAGGCATGAGACCGGCTGCATTCATCAACGCATCGACGTTATTCGCCTTTGCGCGGTCGATCCGTTCCCTGGTGGGCGCCTGTTGGATGAGTTCGGAGAACTTCTTGAGGGGTGTCAGCGTGCTCCGAACGCTGAAGTCGTCCAGTACCCAGACTGATTCGGCTCCGTACTGATCAAGCGCCACCCGAGAATCGCGACCATGTAGCACGATCGCCTCGCTGATGTACGGGACCGCACCCTGCGGCAGGCGTCCAGCGCGAGCAAGGTCTTTAAGGACGCTAGCAAGGCGTTTCGCCTTATTGTTCGCGAGAATGCGCGGGTTCGCCTCATTGCGGCCCGCATGCGCCCATGTCCGCTGGTCTCCCCTAACCTCGCCATGCCAGCCTTTCAACTCAACGAGCGTGAGACCAGCACGAGTCAGGACGAGGATGTCGACCTCGTTGAGCCGACCGTCATTATCAGTAAATGTGACGTTTGCCCACGCTCGAGCAATGCCGTCGTCTGGCAGTAATTCCCTCACCTTGGCGAGAGCCTCGGCTTCCTGCGCCTGCGCAGGATCGCCCATGACCCGCCACAGCGGAGAGTCCACCCTCACTTATGCCTACTTCCTCGAGCGCAACCTTTCCAGGATATCGGCGGTCTCTGACGTAGAGGCAATCCGCGCCGCGCTTGCCCGCAGGAGTAGTTGCTCGTGCGACGTCTCAGCCCGCGCGACCCGATGCAAGCAGCGGCACGCTAGTAGGGTCATGAAACATGGGATACCTGCCGTCAACGACAATTGCTGACGCGCTCCGGCGCATCCAGAAGGGCGACCTGATCCTGCCCGCCATCCAGCGAGAATATGTCTGGAAGCCGTCGCAGGTGATTGGCCTGTTCGACTCGATCATGCGCGGTTATCCCATCGGAAGTTTCCTGTCGTGGAAGGTTGAACCTGAGACCGTCACGAACTTCCGCTTCTACGGATTCCTCAAGGACTACAACGAGTTCAATGGGAGACACAACCCGACGCTCGACATCGCTCCGGGTCAGGCGGTCACAGCGGTGCTGGACGGCCAGCAGCGGCTCACGTCTCTAAATGTCGGTCTTCGCGGCACTTACGCCTACCGGCGCAAGCACGGGCGGACCGCAAATTCCGACCATTACCCGATTCGCAAGCTCTACCTCAACGTGCTCGGAGAGGCCGAAGAGAACGAGGCGGGGCTGCGTTACGACTTCCGCCTCCTCACCGACAGCCAGCTGGCCGCGGCGGCCCCAGAGGAAGCGCGCTACTGGTTCCCGGTACATCGCGTGTTTGAGGCTGAGCAGGCATTCGACCTCTTCCCCGCGATTGCGGCCGCCGGCCTCGGAAACACTGAAAGCGCAGTGAGCCTGCTCGGTCAACTCTGGCAGTCGATCCACGCGGTGTCGGGCGTTCACTTCTACGAAGAAACCGACCAGGACGTTGAACGGGTATTGGACATTTTTATCCGCGTGAACTCGGCTGGCACTGTGCTCTCGTATAGCGATCTCCTGCTGTCCATCGCCACCGCGCAGTGGAAGGAGCGCGACGCTCGTAGCGCTATTCATGGGCTGGTTGATGCGCTCAACTCCAGCGGGCAGGGCTTCGCGTTTAGCCAGGATGTAGTCCTGAAGTCCGGACTTGTGCTCGCAGGCATCGGCGACATCGGCTTCAAGGTCAAGAACTTCAAGTCAGAGAACATGGCTACCCTCGACCGGGACTGGGACTCCATCAGCGACTCCCTCAGGATCGCCGCCGGCCTGCTCAGCGACTTTGGCCTTTCGGCATCGACGTTAACTGCAGGCAGCGTGCTCATCCCGATCGCCTACTATGTTCATCGACGTGGGCTAACGCAGGGGTACCGCGAGTCCGTCGCCGACGCCGCGGACCGCGAAGCGCTGCGCTCATGGACTCTTCGCTCCCTGATCATGCCGGGCATCTGGGGCTCGGGCCTCGACTCGTTGCTGCGAGATCTACGTCAGACAATCGACGACCACGGCGCAACCGCGTTCCCCAGCCCAGAGATCGAAAAGCGGATGGCTGCACGCGGCAAGTCGCTCGCCGTCACGCCTGAGCAGATCGAAGACATTCTGCGGCTGCCCTACGGCGCGGCGCGCACGTTTGCAGTGTTGGCAATGCTTTTCCCACACGTTAACACCCGGAACATTCACCACGTCGACCACGTTTTCCCGCAATCGCTGCTATCGCGGTCGAAGCTAAAGCAGGCAGGTGTCGACAGAGACACCGTCGATGAGCTCCAGGCCATGCGCGACCAGCTCCCAAACCTCCAGCTGCTGGAAGGGAGCGAGAACATTTCAAAGTCCGACGCTCTGCCAACCGTCTGGGCCTCGTCCGTTTACACGACTCCAGAAACTTACCGGGCATATCTCGACCGGCACGAGATTGCACGACTCCCAGCCGACATAACTGAGTTCGCCGACTTTTTCGCCGAACGCCGCGCAGCCCTCGCGCGACGCATTTCCCGCATCCTCGGCGGGACTCTTACAGCGACCGAGAGTATCGATCGAGAGAGCACAGGCGCAGCGCTTGTGGCGAGTATCGATGAAGAGTTCGCTGAATCGGCTTACGCCGAGTAATGGTGGATCACCGGCCCACGAGCGAGGTCGACACGGGGTTAGCGCCCCGCCAGCCCTTCACCTGCGCCGCGACCAGC
The DNA here is from genome assembly GCF_012274275.1 of Cryobacterium sp. BB307. Classification (GTDB taxonomy): domain Bacteria; phylum Actinomycetota; class Actinomycetes; order Actinomycetales; family Microbacteriaceae; genus Terrimesophilobacter. The sequence continues at coordinate 162,350 of NZ_JAANZA010000001.1, forward strand.
GGCTGAGACCGAAACGCCGAGCATCGTGAGTCCCGGCGCGGGCGACAACCCGCCCGTTACCGGAGCGCAGGGGTGCGAGCTTTCGCCGGCTGACCGATCAACCAGGAACCCACCCGGTCAACCTCCGTCGCGTTGAACGAGACCTGTTCGCGCGCGAAGGGGAGGATCTGGTCGAGAAAAGCCTCATGGCCGCCGTTGAAGGGGTCCTCGGCCGTCCCCTCAACGTAAAGGATGATCATTCGGGCCTCGCGACGATCCGCTTTGAGTCGTATGACTCTCCCCATTCGTTGAACCATCTGACGCCTCGTCTGGCTTGCGGCGACGATGACCGCGAGTTCAGCTTCCGGCACGTCGATACCTTCGTCGAGTATTCGAGGTGCGCAAAGAACCTTGATCTTTCCACCAGCGAACCGGCGCAACTTTTCTTCGCGTTCGGACGCGGGTGAGTCACTCGTCAACGGCCAGGCGGAAGTCTGCCTGTCGATGAGCCAGGCCAACCGCGTTGCACTTTCCTTCGTTTCGGTAAGAACAAGAGTGCCTGAGAGGTCGGCGAACGCGTCCCCCAACTTTGCGACGAAGTCCTCTTTGTCTTTGGCCTCCGCGAGAATGGAACGCCGCAGTGCGAAGGCCGCCATGTACTTCGAGCACAGCTCGGTCTCTGCGTCCCACACTGGCCGCTTCTGGTCGCCGCCAGGCCTCAGACGGCGCTGCACCAAACTGAAGAACTCGCTCCAGTCATCCGGATAGAAGTACTCACCCCTCAGCTTGAAACGCGCATCCGAGGCGTCTTCGCTCGCCTTCTTGTAGGCCTTGCTCTCCGAAGCGTTGAACGTCGTCCCAACCAACGCAACTCTGAAGGGAGAGACGACTTTGTCGCGGAGTGCCTCGCTGTAGCCATAGGAGGACACGATTGGGCCAAAGTACGGAGCGAGGTACGTTTCAATTCCGCTATCTTGCTGACGCTCATATGTCCCGGAGAGCGCAAGCCGCCGCTCGAACGCCGGATGCAGGGCCTTCGAAAATTGAGCCGAACCGTACCGATGAACCTCATCCGCTACCAGCAGGCCGAGGCTCGTTGGAAGCGGAGGGTTTTTGCATGCCGACTGGACGGTGGACACGATTACATCGAAGTCACGAAAGGAGTCTCTCCGTCCTGACGTGAACGCCCCGACCCGTGCCTGAGGAAGCTTTCGTCGAATGTCCAAATGCCACTGGGTCAACAGCGCCCTTGTGGGCACCAAGACGAGTGCTTTGCCGCCTTCTGCGACTACCTGACGGATCGCGGCAATTCCCACCAAGGACTTGCCGGTCCCGGTAATCGCCTCGACCACACCCCGGGAGCCGCTGTCCTCCCAGGCGCCAAGTGCTTTCTTCTGCCAATTCCTCAACGACGGGCCGACGTAAGAACCGTCAAACGCGAGTGGTTCGTAGCGCTCGTCGGTCATTTTGTCCTCTTCCTCAATTGCATTGATGTGGGATTGGGACGCGTGGCGTCTGCCCACTCGTCTTCTTCGAGCATCAGACCTGCACGATCTCGCTCCAGCCACCGTCGGCCACTCGGATCGTCAGCTTCGCGGGTATCTGCTCTTTCATCGCCTCGACATGGCTAATGAGTCCGATCGTCCGACCACCCGCTCGAAGACTGTCAAGAGTGCTCATTGCGATCTCCAAGGTGTCACCGTCGAGGGAACCGAATCCTTCATCGACAAAGAGCGTGTCAAGGGTGATGCCACCAGCCTGGTTTGTGACAACCTCCGCCAAACCCAAAGCAAGTGCTAGCGAGGCAAGAAAGTTCTCACCGCCCGACAGCGAATGCGTTGCCCGCGCTCTGCCGGTGTGCTGGTCGAGGATGGCGAGTCCAAGACCCGATCGCGCCTTCCGATACTGCACGCTGTCATCGTGCTGAAGCTCGTACCGACCCGCCGTCATTGTGCGAAGGCGACCGTTGGCTGCCGCGACGATCTCTTCGAGTTGCGCGGCCAGTACGTAGGCCTCCAGACGCATCCTCTTGGTGTTTGCGCCCGCGCCCTGAACTGTTTCTGCGAGACTCGCTATCTCTTCGTATTCAGCACTGATCTTGGCCGATTCGGCTGCCCTGGCGCGAACCTTCACGAGTAAATTCTCGAACTGGACGTGCCGCTCTTGGACACCGCCGCGACTTTCGGTAACTCGTTCCAGCGAGCCTCGGGACTCGGCCGCCGCGAGCGCTGCTGCGTCCAGCGAGACGAGTTCGTCCGGCAAACCCTGTAGTTCGGAGTCCTCCAGCGTCGCCGTGGCGATCGCCCTGGCCTTCTCGTGCTCCAGGATGCGAGTTTCCAGCTCGCTCTGGCGCTCCGCCGACAGCAAAGCGGCCGAGGCAGCCTCAGGCGACGTCAATCCAGTCTTCTCGAGTTCGACTTGTACGGACTCGGCCGCCGATGAACGAATCGCAATCTTGTCCTCACGTGCGGCGATCGCCTCGGCCAGACTCCTCGCGACAGCGATACGTGTCCGGAGCGCCGCAGCCCGCTCGGAAACACTTGAGAAGTCGCCTCGATGCCGGTGAACACGCGTAGACAATGCACTCACGCGTTCCTTTGCAGCAGCGCGGCCAGTCTCCGCCTCCCGTAGCCGTTCGTTCAGGACGGCGTCGCCAGCGCTGAGTTGCTCAATTTCCGCTGTCAGCTCTGTCTGCTTCTCCTCAAGCAGCGTGACTCGCGCTTTAGCAGCTTCCGCAGCGGCGAGCGCGGCAACGGCGAGGCGCAATTCACCCTCGAGGTCGTCAACCGACATGCCACCGGATGCGGCGATCGATGCGGCGTGATCTTCGCTGACAGTCCGGGCAGAAGCCGTGGCCAACTCCAGTGCTGCCTTTGCCCTATCGAGTTCGATGCGAGCCGCGTCGATGTCGGCTTCCGTGACAACGTCAAAGTCAGACGTAGCCGGGGCTGGATGCTCGACTGAACCGCATACCTGACAGGCTTCTCCGGGGGTGAGGTCGCGGGCAAGTTCGCCAGCGTAGCCGCGCATTCGCTGGATCAGCAGCTCTTCCAGGAAATTCGCTGCGGTCGAGTGGATTGCACTCGCTTCTAGTTCAGCTCGACGAGCATCCTCGAGCCGACCCCCCAGCTCAGTCGTCTTGTCAGCAGCGAGGCGCTTCTTGCGAAGCTGTGCTTCCAGTTCCCTTGCGTCCGATTCACGAGCCGCCTCCACCCTTTCTTCGGTTAGGGTCTCCAGGCCAGCGGAGATCAGGCCGGGGAGCTCGACCAAAGGGGCGGCATTACGGTCTCGTTCCGTCCTTAGGCTTTCTAGCTGCGATTCCAGAACTGCCAATTCGGTCTCGATTTCGGGGAGGGCCACCTCATCACCAATGACGTCTTCGAGGGTTCCGAGCACTCGAGATTGGTCGTCTACCTCCCGTGCAAGCGTCTCGCCGTTGGCAGCGTCACCGCCGGATCCGTAACCCTCTCGTTCTGATTTCTCTCGGTTCTCGGCTGCGGCCAATACGGCGTCTGCGGCCTCCAACGCGGCCAAGTGAGGCGCCACGCCCGAAGCCTGCAGACCCAGTCGGAGAGTTTCACGAGCAGCGTTGATCTCTTCGCCCTCTAGTTCCAGCTGGTGGAGTTGGGCCCGTGCAGAGTTGCGGCGCTGCTGCCTGTCCCGCTGCTCGACAAGCTCGCGATGAGCAGCGTCATCGGCCTGGAACTTCTCTTGGGCAGCGGAAACCGCGTCGGTGGCTGCGCGCAGTTTGTCGCCGAGCACGGCGCTCCCAACTTCGAACCACTCCTCGCTTCCCGCCGATACCGCACTGACTGACCCGGCGTTTTCACCCAGGAGAGCAACGGCAGTCTCGACGTCGCGTTCGACCTGCACTCGAGTGGATTCCAACTGAGCGGAAAGCACCTTGCTCCGCTCGACAATCGCCTTCTCGTACTCTTCAAATCGGCTTGTGCCGAACAGCGTTTGCAGTACCGCTTGCCGTTCGTCATTCCTCGCCTGTAGGAACTCCTGGAATCGGTTCTGTGCGAGCAGGATCACCTGAAGAAATTGGTCCTTGTTCAAACTTAGGATGCGCGCCAGCTCGTGTCCCACGTCGACGGCCCGGGCGGCGATACCTACCCACTGCTCGTTCTCCCAGCTGTGTAACTCCGCCTCCGCCTTCTGGGTGGTCACACCTCCGCCCCGCAGCGCCGGCCGCTCGAATTCGGGTGTCCGTTTCACTCGATAGCGAGTGCTGCCGACGGTGAACTCGAGAATCACGTACGTCGGCTCACCGATGTCGCAGTGGTGGCTGCGCAATTGCGCCTGCGTGCCGTCGAACCGCGGAACCGCGTTGTAGAGCGCGAAGCACACCGCATCGAGGATGCTGGACTTTCCCGCGCCGGTCTTGCCTGCTATGAGGAAGATGCCGTCATCGGCGAAGGCTTCGAAGTCGACGTGCTGCACGCCCTTGTATGGTCCGAATCCCGCGATCTCGAGCCTGTTGATCCTCACGCCTCCACCTCCCTGGCACTTCGTTCGGCGATGACCGCCGCGATTACGGCGCGCTCGGCGACTGTAGTCCCGACCCCGTTCCGGACATGCTCGAGGAATCCGTCGACGATCTCGCTGTCCGACTTCAGGCGAAGGCGCTCGGCGTACGTTGCTCCGGATGCCTCGGTCACGATCGAGGGACGGTGTTCCAGGTGCGCGCACCAAGGGAACCGAGCCTGCAATCTGCGCATTGCGTCCAGCGGCCTTGCCTGATCGGTCAGGAAGGCACAAACCCAATCGTTCTCGTAGTTCGCAAGCGCAGGGTCACCGAGGAGTTCATCGAGAGTGCCAGTAAGCACGCTGAGCCGACGGGGGATTGGGAGGTCAACCCATTCTGCCCCGGCGAGACCGTTAGCGTTCAGGTCAACAAGCCACACACCTCGTGGCTTTGCCGCTTCGCTGAACGAGTAATGGAGGGGCGCGCCGCTATAGCGCACACTGTCGCTGAGTTGCGCACGGCCGTGGATGTGCCCAAGTGCGACATAGTCGACCCCGTCGAAGGTACTAAGTGGTACCACGTCGAGTCCGCCCGCGGTGAGGTCACGCTCGAGTCCCGGAGTTTGGCTAACCATGCCGCGTTCATGATCAAGATCCGGGGCACCAACGTTTGCTGCGAAGCAATGCGACAGAACCACCGAACGAGTTCCGCGTTCACGGACATCCGCGCGAATGTTGTCCATCGCCATCCGCAGTACGTCTGCCTGAGTTCGGAGTTCGACGTCCGGATACCGGTGTCTCACAAGTGCTGGCTCAAGAAACGGAATGCCATAGATGGCGACATTTCCGTGCTCGTCCGAAAGCTCAATCGGCCTGTCGTGGAGCTCCGGTCGGGTGACCACGTGAATACCCGCGAGAGACGCGAAATCGGATTGGAAGCCGAGGCGGGTCGCGGAATCATGATTGCCGCTGGTGAGCACGACAGTGGCACCGGTCCCGCGAATTTCGCGCAGAACATCCGTCAGCACCTCGTAGTACTCGGCGGCTGGGGTCGCTGAATCGAACACATCCCCAGCAACAAGCACAACGTCGACATGGTTGTCCCGTACGACGGTCACAAGTGCGTCCAGCACTTCCCGTAGATGGCCGGTGGTCGGATGCCCGTGGAACGTGCGTCCGATATGCCAATCAGAGGTGTGAAGGAGTCTCATTGGACCAATGTATTGGTGAGCACCGACACTGCTTCCCTATAACGCAATCACGTAGTCGCCGCTCATTCCTAGGACTCCACGGGCCACCCCGGATTCGAGGGCAGCGTCGAGCCTCTTCCGAATACCCGCGGTCACCCGGGAGATGCCGAATGCCAGCGCGGTTGAGCGGACCAGTTCCTCGCGGCTCGCACCTAGCCCAACCGTTGCCACGTCCCGCATTGCGTTCACGAGTTCAACCAAACTGATCTCCTCCACGGGGCGGCCCGAACCTGGTTGCGACCTCGCCCAACCCGCGTGTGCATCCGGCCCGGTCGATGACAGGTAGAAGAACCCCTCATTGTCGCGAACGAGTTCTGGCTGGGGAACAGCGAGAACGTCCTGTACTCGCTTGGCGGTGACCCTCTGCATGCCGCATGATTGGCCGATCAGACGAGCGAACCTTCCAGGCTCGACGGGTCCCTCCACTGCAACGATAGAAACGCCGATCTGGCGAACAATCGCAACCGTAGGCGGATCGAAAAGTTGATCCAAGTAATACGGTTGCCCGATAACCTGAATCGGCCAAGCCGACCATTCCGGCACAGCGTGAAATGCGCCGCTTGGCAAAGAGGATCGCTCTTCGGTGCGCGTCGCGATGGCCACCGGAGACGCATGGTCTATAGCCGCAGGCTCCAGAGACGAAGTCGTCGCCAGCTTGGCGACAGGCTCGCCCATCGCAGCGCCCGGTGCGGGCGCTACTCTGCCTTCCGACGTAGCAGAATGCCCGGTCACGCCCTGCAGACTCTCGAACAGCGCCCGGTCAACGGCGCTCTTGATTCGCTCGAGTTCCCCCTCCCTGTCGCGAAGCCAAGTCGGCATCCAAATACGCTCCACCGCCGGCCAGCCCATCTTGTTACGCAGGAGCGAGACCGGCAGCGCGTCTCGGTCCCCTACGGTGGCGCGCGAGTACCAGCGTTCACCGTCGAGGAGGATGCCGAGGACATACCGGCTGGGGTCTTCAGGATCGCGGACCGCGATATCAACCTTGAAGTCAGACAGACCGACCTCAGCTACTGCATCAATTCCGTAAGCGTTCAGAGCGCTGAGCACCGATTCGCGGTGTCTATCTGGTGGCCGTACTGTGCGGGCTGACAGCCCCCCTGATGTCTGCGCTCCGTTCCTTGCCAGATCCAAATACGCTCGGAGGTCCTTCAACCCTTGCGATGACGATTGGTCCGCCCGTAGCTCCGCGGGCTCGAAGGAGCAGTAGACGATCACCTGCTTGCGCGCACGCGTGATCGCGACGTTGAGGCGTCGCTGCCCGCCTTGGTGGATGATCGGCCCGAAGTTGAGTGGGACTACACCCCGCTCATTCTTGCTGAAGGCGATCGAGAAGAGAATGACATCTCTCTCATGACCCTGCACGCTCTCCAGGTTCCAAACCAGAACTTCCTCACCGTCCGGCCCGTCATTCAACGCTGCTTGGAGCACGTCATCATCAACGTCCTCGAGCAACGACTGGATGAGCTTCTGCTGTGGTTGGTTGAGCGTGACGACGCCTATGCTGCTGTTGCGCAGCTTGGGGTCATGCACCCGACGCCCGATCTCGTCGACTATCGCCTTCGCTTCCCGGAGGTTCGTGCCTTCCGGGGCTCGTCTCGTTTGTCCGCCCACGGTGTAGCTCTCTCGCTCACTCGTCGTGGGCCGCACGAACTGACCGTCGATTTTGACGAACGACACTCCCTTGTCATCGAGGCGAGCCGAAGATGCGGGGAAGGTGCTCAGGTTTCCGTCGTAGTACTCGCTGTTGGAGAAGGCAATGAGGGATTCGTCTTCACTCCTGTAGTGCCACGAGAGCATGAGTTCGGGAACCCTGGCCTGTACGCATTCGGTAAGAATGCTCTCCTCGTCGCGCACAATTTCATCGCCCTCTTGTTCCTCCTCACCGTCATCCGTGAATGAGACCTGCGCCACGGATGTCGGCGGCATCTGCTTCGAGTCGCCGACGATCACGGCGGATCGGCCTCGCCCGAGCGCCCCAATGGCATGAGGAACCTTGATCTGCGATGCCTCATCGAAGATGACAAGGTCAAAGGGCTCCAGGCCCGCATCGAGGAATCGGACCGCGGAGTCTGGGCTCGCCAGCACACAAGGGGTCAGGCGCGAGATTACATGCCAGTGGTCCAGCATGAGTCGTCGGATGGGTTTTCCACCCCGTGTTTTCGTCAGTTCGCGCTTGAGTTCGCCGACCGCGCCCACAGTCACAGAGCCCGAGAATCCTCGGGTTTCGATCATGTCCGCGCCGAGAATGCCTGGCGCGATGGAGCGAAGCAACTCCGACGCCGCATCGAAGGAACGAACTGTGGCATCGTGGGCCGGTCCATCGAAGGAGTCGAGGTTCTCATCATCGATCTGGCGTTGCAACACTGCGGCATAAAACCCGCGGTCGAATGCGGACTGGGCGTCACGATAGTGAACCGCTCCCCGCACTAGCGTCCAGACAGCATCCTCAAGACCGAGGGCAGCTATCCGTCCGGCGACCGTTCGCAACGCACTCCATCGTTGAAGCTGGATCAGTCCGCGGTCGCGTCCGTCCCGGTACCACTGGTCGATTCTTTCGGAGACCAAACCGGCCAGGTTCCTGTCACCGCGCCAGAGTTCGATGCTCTTGTCATCGGCGTCGATCGCAGCGAGGAGGTTGTCGATCGACGTGCCGAGCAGCCCGAGTCGTGAGACCACATCCGCGGGCGCCTGAGCGAGCAGGCTACGGAGCCGTTGCCGCGCCGCCGTCGGTAGTGGCGACGCGAATGCCACCGCTTCGTCGCGGTTGGCGATGAAGGCGAGTATGTCAGCCTGTACCGATGCCTCCAGCGGGTTGGCGTTGTCAGGAACCTCAAGGCCAGGGACGTCGCGTGCTGCATTGAGAACGGCGGTGCCCGCCGCTTGGAGCTCTTCGATGCTGGTGAGTTGTGAGTCAAGGTTCTCGGGGAGCACCTCGGTACCAGGCACAAGGTACTCACTGACTTGGCGGCACACCGCGGCAATTCGCTTCTTTCTTCCGATGAAGAAGCTGGATTGCGCCGTGGTTGCTGCTGCTTTCAAAGTTGCAGACGGCGCGCTATAGGTCTCTGGACCAGTGCCTGGTGGCAATTGACCTGCAGACACGCGGTCAATTGCCTGAGTGAGCAAAGCACGCGCGGCAATCGCCTCGGGCGTGCTGGCTACGTCAATGTCGGCCAGTGCCGGGAGCGTGTCGCCAGATATGCCCGCGACATGTCGAAGCTCATCGAGGTCCTCAATGCCATCCAGCAGTTCCCTGCCGAGTTGGTTGCCGGCAAGCCAGTCGTAATACGCTTGAAGGTCCGGCAGGAGCGCCGCCACTTGCAGACGTCTCTCGGTACCGAGGTCTTCCGTGCGGAGTCGAGAAAGTGACCAGGGATTTTTCGAAGCCACGTCAGCATTCGTGCCGGCATCAACTATGTCACCCAACAGGATGCGGACTTGTCCCAGGATTTCGGTGTCTGCACTGTTGAGGAATGAGCGCGGGATCGGGAGTGCTGGTCCCTCGCCGAGCGCAAGTGCCTTGTCTCGCGCCGAGTAAGCAGACTCCCCGAGCACACCCCGGGCGTGGAGCCGCTCCGGGTACCGGCGCAACGGCGTGACCGATCGACTCAATTCGTTGTGGGCTGTCTCGAACGCGACGCGATCCGCAAACGACGTGGCATCGAGCGCTGCTGCGAGCTGCTGTCTAACCGCAGCTGGGCGCATTGCCTTGTCGTGAAGGTCCAGTGTGAAAGCGCCGAGTCCGACCGCTTCGATCCGATCCTTCACAACGTTGAGCGCGGCGGGCTTCTCGGCGATGAAGAGCACACGTCGTCCAGTGTGAAGGGCGTTTGCAAGCATGTTGGTGATCGTCTGCGACTTGCCGGTACCGGGTGGCCCCTGGAGCACGAAAGTCTCGCCGCGAATTGCACGCTGAACGGCCTTCGTTTGAGAGGCGTCCGAGTGTACGGGTAGTCGAGCAGCAAGATCGTCGAGGTCCGACTCGTCCGCGGCTTCTCCGATTGCCGGATCCGTGAACTCGAGACTGGGCGTCTCCGCGAGGTGACGAGCCAGCGGGCTCTTCAACAGCGTCGGCCAGTTATCACTGAGGTCTCGCCACAGCCGGTAGGTACTGAAGTCAAAGAAACCGATGCTTGCAACGTCGTCAACGCGGATCTTGGATAGACCTGCCTTGGTGATCTCTTCGCGGACGTGCGAGAAGAGGCCGTCGATGTCAATGCCGGCGTCGTCCAGCTCGGGTTCGAGGAGCTTCGGCAGGCTGAGGCTCAGGTCTTGCTTCAACTTCTCTGCGAGAGAGAAATTGGGCGTGATCGCGCTCGCTGTATCGAGTTGAAGAATGAACTGTCGTGATCGATTCACAGGCTTGATCGTCACCGGGACGAGAATGAGCGGCGAGCTCACTTCCTGCCGTTTTGCGTTGTCTACCTCCCACACCACCATGCCGAGGGCGAGGTACAGGTTGTTGTTACCTGTCTCGTTGATCACAGACTTAGCGGCGGACGCGATTCGTCGCATCCGGTTGACGAAGGAGTCCGGGTGCACGTCGGTAAGTACTGTGCGATTGGCAACCAGTTCACGCTCCAGGAGGTCCGCCAGATCGGCGTCAGCCATTCTGCGTGATGAGAACTCATATTGCTCGTCTCCGCGGACAATGCCGTTAGGCCCGAGTTGGAGATCGACACCACTCTGCAGGAGGTCTTCGATGACGCCAAGGCTGCCCGTTGGAAGCATAAGCGTCACGCTCGAGTGCCTTGGGAATCGATAGTTAATGAGGGGATTCCTCAAGCTGAGATCAAGCAGCGCGTCCTTCCACCGCTTGACGCGATACGGGGCGTCGTCCGCGCGAACACCGATCCGAGTCTGTCCTTGTCCTTCTGCGATCGCTTTCTGCAGGAGGCTGATAGTGAGGTCCTGCGGTCGATACTCGACGATTTCGACGGTGCCGTCAGGGCGCGCATAGCGCGACGGGATTGGAAGAATGCGCTGGTTCAGACGGGCTTCGGCGATGTCGACAAACTGAGACCTATCCCCCTTCTTGACCTCGAAAACGACGCTGAGTCCGTCCGCCCGGTCGTCGAGATTCGCGTTGGCTCGCTGTCGCGCCGTGCCAAATGACTCGCTGTGTGGACCACCACATAGGGTGGTCGTCTCAAACAATGCGAGCTCACCCGATTGGACGAAGTTGAGCGTGTCTGCGATGCGGTTCACAGTACTTGGGAACGTGACTTCCGGAGATCTGTCCTTTCGCCAATATCCGACGAATGCGTGCCCCGGTATGACGACTAGAACCGGACGCAATCCGACATTCTCGAGCAAGGCCGCCATCAACGTCGCCGTGTCGAGACATGTTCCCACCCGCTCGTCAAGCACCTCAGCGGCGGTTCGAACACGCTGACCAGCCGTGGTCGCGTTCACGTGCATATCCCAGCTGGGCGGCGGGTCCGAGTAGGTCAGTTGCAGCGCGCGAACTGATTCGTAGAGCGCCTCAACCATGGCGTCGGCGTATCCCGGTCCGGCTTGATAGCCGCAAAGGCCGTTGGTGTAACCAGCATCGGCAAGCCGCCCGGCAGCGGATTCGAGGACCGGACGAAGAGCGGGATGATTCGGAGTGACGAATGCTGCCAAATTGAGGTATGAGTCCTGGTCTGTCGCAACCCACCCGCCCGCTGCGAGAACCTGTACCGGTCGCCGAACGGTGGCTAGTTCCTGGTCGGCCTGCCTGACCCGAATCACGAGTTCGGCATGCTGCACCTCAAGCACGTCGTGCATGGCGTCTGCGTCCAGGGAGAACGAACGGAGATCTTGCATGGACCAAGTCGTGGCTGTTGGTCCAAGCGTCGGCAGTGCGACGCTCCATTGCTGCGCAAGCGGGCGTCCGGCCGAGACGAGCTCGGCACTTATCTCCACATCGACCAGTTGCTCAGCGACGATCGAGCGCACGCTGAGGTGTTTGATAAGCGGACGCCCGTTATAGGCCGCCGCAAACGACACGACCTCGTCGACCTCGACTTCGATCGTTACTTCGCTCACACTTCCCCCTTGACCAGTCGAACAGAACGCCTCGCCGCGAAGTCCATCGACTGCCTGGCGCCTCGGGACGGCGCGGAGGTCCTACGCGGTTCGGAGACGACATCGCCGGATGGTTGCGCATGGACGCGCGACGATCCGGTTGCCCGCTTGGGACCCCTCGAGTCATGTTTACCAACGCCCGCGCCTCTTCGACAATGACAAATACCCGATCGCCCCGAAGTGGGGTACGAAGGTGGGCGCATGGTGCCCTGACCGCACAGCGCCGCGCCATCATCCTCATGCCAGCCTCGTGACCGCAGCACGAAATGCGGCGTTCGGTCCAGCGTTCGGCAGGGCAGCACAGACTTCACGCAACGCGGTGTCCGGCGCCACACCGAGGTACCGCGCTGCGTAAAGCGCCGCGATCGTTGGCGTTCGACTCTGTGCCTGTACGCAGTGCAGCAGCACCGTGCGCCCCTCGGCCCTCAAGGCCGCGACCGCCTCCGCCGCCTCCGCGAGCACGAACTCCAGGTTCGGGTTCGCCAGGGCATCCGGCGAATCGACCAGCCACAGCGCGACGTGATGCTGGATCCGCTCCGGAATCTGCGCACTCCCCAGCCGGCACAGCGACACCACCGCGTCGACGTCGTCGGGGAGCGCATCGAGTGCCCCAACAGCGCCCAGCCAAACCCCTTCATCGTGCGGATGCCGCACCAGGGTCGACACGTCACCCCACCCCGAGTAGTCGAAGCGCTCCGCGAGCGGCCAGCCATCCGAACCCGCGCTACCTCCCTGGGCGGCGAGAACTCCGAAGCGCATCAGGTCATCCGCGCGCAGATCCAGCCAGCCATGCACGATCCGGCTCCACGACGACGGAACCGCGGATGCGCCCCAACGGGCGCCAAGCAAACCGCCGGCTATCGCCGCGACCGTGTCGGTGTCGCGCCCACCCCGAACCGCGGCCTCGAGCGCACGGCGCAAGTGCGTGGCATCCGTCGCGTCGGTGTGCACGATCGCTGACCACGCCGCCTGCAGCGCCTCGACCACCCAGCCATTCCGGGTGAACTGGGCGGGCAGGCGCACCTCTGCATCCTCGATTCGCGCAAGCCAGAGGTCGCCGCGATCGGGCGGGAGCGCTCCCAGCCCGACACGCACGTCCAGTTCGCCGGTGAGCACCGCGTGACGAATGGCCAGGCACCACAGCACGCACGCATCGCCGGCATCCGCCTCAAAGTGGGTGAGATCACTGATAGCCCGTGCCGCCTCGGCGAGCGCGACCGGATCGTCCAAATAGGCCAGCGCGACAGGCGCGGTGCGCATGAGCGACCCGTTTCCGCCGCTCCTTCCGTTCAACCGGTGCACCCGCTCAGCGGATGCACGCGCCGCCCACGCCGTCGGCTCGATTCCAGCGAGCACGGCGCGCGTCTGAATGCCGACATCCGGTGCGGTGCGAGACCAGTAGACCCACGCAGCGACGATGCGGTCCTGCACGGCTTCGTCGCGCAGGTCGAGACCTTCCGCTGCAGCGTGGGCGATGGGGATTGCCATCGAAGTGTCGTCGGTCCATTCACCTGGCGCCCATCCGAACGCTCCGCCTCCTGTCATGGCGACGATGGAATCGTCGGGCAGCGGCGGCTTGAACTCGTATGGGGCGCCCAGCGCGTCCCCGCACGCGGAGGCCAACAGCACGCCGGCGGCGCGATCACGGTTGATTCGTTCTAGCTTCATCTGTTCTCCTTCTTGGCTTCGCCTTATCAGGCGAAGCCGCTCCCAATTGCAAGCAGGATCTCGTCGTCAGTCCATCGATCATTCGGGCCGGCATACGCCTTCAGCCACCGCTCACGGTCCGCGTCGGAGAGTGTTCCACGCATGAGATCGGTGACGACGTGCGCGGTCGATTGCGGCACCGGTTCGGTGCCATCCGCTACGTCGATTTCGCCCATGCCGACTCCGCTCATATTTGCGCACTTTCGCGATAACTACACATTAGGGCATACCTGCGACAATTGGTCCATGAGTGCCTACAGGGACAGCCACGGTAAACGCCTCATCGACTACTGGCGGCCATCGGTCGCCGTGGACACCGCCGTGCTCACCGTGCGGGACGGGCGGTTATGTGTAGCCGTCGTGGAGAAGGATGGCGCACGGCGTCTGCCCGGCACCTTCCTGCACGAGGGAGAGTTGTTAGCGGATGCCGTGCGCCGATCCCTGGATCTCAAGGCCGGCATCCGGGGCTTAGCGCCACGGCAACTGCACGTCTTCGACGCGATCGACCGCGACGACCGCGGTCGCGTGCTCTCCATCGCCCACATGGTTGCGGTACCGGATGCTGTGCTCGCCGACGCGCGGCTCGAACCGGTAAGCAGCGTGAAGGACCTGAAATACGACCACGACGACATCCTGAAGCTCGCGGTTGATCGCCTGCGCGCCGAGTACCGGGAGGCACCGGATCCCGCCGGGCTGCTGCCCGACACCTTCACGCTGCTCGATTTGCGCCGGCTACACGAGGCAGTCGATCCGGACGGCATCCCGCGGCGAGACACGTTCCGCCGGCTCATGGAACCCAAGCTGGCGGCGACCGGCGAACTGGAGCGCGGCACAGTCGGCAAGCCGGCTCGGTTGTTCAGGCGGCGGTGACCGCTGCCCAAGGCCTAGGCGGTTGACAAGCAGTTTCCAATGTGAGGACTAGCTGCGCTTCTTCGGCTTGAACAGCTTCCCGACCCGCTCGCCTACCACGTCCGCCACTCCGGAGACGGAGCCGCCGACGCCCTTGACCGTGGTGAGCGCCCGCGGCTCATCCGGGAGCCCGTCCCCGTCGATGTCGACTTTCCGAAACGGGCGCGTGACTGTTCCGGCTGCGCTTGCTACTCCCGCGCCCACTGCGGCGGCACCCGTCGCGATGCCGCCTCCGACCGTGCTGGCGGTGCCGGCGATCCACGTTCCCGTCGACTTCGCCGCGTCCTGCAAAGCGGCGAGAGCTTGGTTCGGCTCGGCCTCGTCGTCATCCTCGTCTGCCTTTGCACTCAGCGGCAGCTCCAGATGTGCGGGGAACACGTCTGGAGCATCGGCGAACGCAACTCGGGCTGACTTGATGACGTCGCTACCGAATACGAAGCGCGCGACCCCTCCGGTCAAGGCTCCGACTCCGTACTCGATGGCTGCCTGCTGCTTTCCACTCATGTTCTCGCGCACAGTCTCCAGCTGACCCGTCTGGATGGTCCGCACGAGGCTTTGAGCCGCCCCTCCGGGAAGCGCGTCCGCGAGGGTGTTCGCCCAATGCGACCAATCCGTGCGGCCCGCGACGATGCTGCGGCCGGTGCCGACGACGCCTTCCGAAGTTGCGTTCGCGACGTCCGTGGCCATGGTCGCGATCTGCTGCTGGCTGACCCGTTCATTCGTCAGGCCGTAGACGAGGGCCTTAGCCTGGTCTTGATCGAGGTCCATCCCGTGGACATCGGCGATTGCGAGTGCGAAGATCGCGGTGATCTCGAACTGCAGTTGCTCATCCCCCGCTGGCAGGAGCCCTGCGACTCGCTGAGCACCGGTCTTCGCGGCGCCCAGCGCGACATTCTTCGCTGCCACCTTCACGGCCGCCTTCGCGGCTTCCTTCCCGGCCTTCTTGGCAGCCAGTTGGCCGGCACTCTTGACGCCGGCTGTCGCGGCACCGACGCCTGGGATCAGCGCTATACCGACGTCGGCGGCGATTGCGCCAGCCGTGATGATGGCACCTGCGGCACTGATCGCGGCGCCGTAGTGGCGCTCAAGCATCCGAATCACCTCGGAGGGCGTCGCTTCTGGGTGCCGGCGGCGGACCCGCAGGACGTATTTGCGAGCGATCGAGCGACGACCTTTGACCGCATTCGCGATGTCATGCGCTGCGCTCTCGTCGGCGAGTTCCGCGCCCAGCGTGATGGCCTCGGTGTCGGTCATCGCTTGCTCCTCTGTAGTCCTCAGGCGATAGCCCCCGCACGAGATGAGTGCAGGCTCCCCTGCCGCGGCGTCATCAGTATCCCAACGATCCGATCATCATCCGCACGCCACGCGCGCATGAGCCAGCGTTCAGCTCGCCGCTTCTACGCCTGCGCTCGCGGTCGTCGCGTGAGGTTGCGGTCGCGGCGGCAGGAACTCGGCGAAGATGGCGTCGAGCGAGGTTCCCAGCAGCTCCGCCGACTTTCGATACTTCGCGTCGAGCTGCTCCCGCTGTTCGGCCGTCAGTCTCTTCTGCCGATCCGGTTCCGCGTTGTGCGAGATGTCGGCCAGCTTCACCCGTAACGCGAGCGGGTTCGCTCGGACGCGAGCCAGCGACTCCTCGAGCGTCTCATCCGTCCGCTTGGTGATCGCATCCACCGCGGCCACGATGTGCGGCTCGAACCCGAGCGTGCGCAGGTAGTCGAGGGTGACCGGAGTGTCTTCGACCACATCGTGCAGCACACCGACGATCTTCTCGTCGAGCGTTTCCAGCCTGCCCATCACGGCCAGCGGGTGGCATATGTAGGCAACACCGAGCATGTCCCGCTGACCCGCATGCGCAGCACGGGCAAGGTTGATCGCAACATCCAGCTGCGAAGGCTCGGCACGCGACAGCAAGTACTCGGTGACGGATTTCCACGTCGGGTACTTTGCGCCGGGGCCGAAGTGCAACCACTCCCCTTCGAACTGGTCGGCCCCGTTGCGGTCGCGGTCGTCGACCAGGAAATCGCCCCGGTTCAGATTCTTGTGGTGAGACAGGATCAATCGCTTGTATGCCACCGCGTCACTCGCGAAGCCGAGATGCTTGCGCACCCACTCCACCTTGTCGTGCCATGCACTCGGGTTGTCCCACGGCGCCGTCGACAGGATGTAGGTGTCGAAGTGAGCAGCGAGCAGACCGTAGGCCTCGAGGGCATCTGGCAGCGGGTCCATGAGAGCGAAGATGCCGGGCGCATCGTCGAGATGCCCCGCATACCGCGCCGCGACATCCGGATGCAGGCGATCGATGCCGCTCGGGAAGTCGACCAGCGTGTTGTCCAGGTCGATGTAAAGGATCTTGCGCGCGGGCGGGACTGCGGTTTCGGTCATGGTGGCTCTTCAGGGAAGGTGCGGACCGAGAACTCGGGCCATGGTCAGGGTGAGGTTTCGGTCGAGGCTCTCGTAGACGGGAAGAAGGGGCGTCGCACCTATCTTGGTGTGGCTCACACCCGCCGCGTCGACGATGGCGACTGGTTCGAGGTCGCGCAGGATGGCCCAGAACGGCTGGAAGAAGTAGACGCCCCGGCCAGTGCCTTCGAGCTGCTGAAGCGCGGCATCGGCATAGCCTTGCCTAGCTTCGACCGTCGTGGGGAAACTGGTAAAGAGAGAGCTGGCCGGATACAGCGGATCCTCATCCACTTGCATCGGGGCGGGAACCGCGTACCAGTCGTGCCGGTCGTTGACAGCAGCGTTGAGCGCGCTGGCGATGATCCGATATGCGAGTGAACGAGGTGTGGTGCCGGGTGTCGCCTTCGGCACTCCGAGTCCGGTGCCGACCTCGATGCGCTTGACGATTTCGTGAGGGTTGGATGCGGCCATCATCTGGATCCAGCTGATTGCCTTGACTTGCCCGTCGACTAGATACTTGCATCCGCCGACGAGATCCCACTGAATGCTCATCGCGTCTTGCTCATCGTGGACGATCACCAGGCGGTCACCTTCGTCGACCTCAACGCCCGAGATCCGGAGGTGAGGGTGGCGCCTCACGAGCTCGCTGGCGATCCACCAGATCTGGGCGTAAAGGAATCGGTCGGCCGGCGGATGGTAATCCTCCCAGCCGTCGCCATCATCATCGTCGTCACCAACGACGAAGTCGTTGCCATTGTTGTTCGACGACGTGTAGGTCATTGGCGCTCCTTCGCATCGATAAGGGTCATCGCATTCGCACGCTACCGGCGACGACGTCGGGGCTTCGGTGTCAAAGCCGCCAAAAGAAGCGAAGCAATGAGAACTAGCCACATCCACCACGGCATCGACTGTAGGAACAAAACGAACCCCTCGATGACTGCGTTTGCCATAAGGGGCCCAGTATCCACGCCTACGTTTTCAAGTCTCATTCCTCGACCGTACTTCGGGGCGCCGACATTCCCTCGCATCCGGTAGCCTGTGGCGATCGGTCAGTGGTGGGGGGCTCAGGGCATGACGGGAGTTTGGCGTCCGTCGGAGTGGGGTAAGAGGTTCACACGCGCGGACGACTGGCGGGTCAGTGTCGTTGAGAACGGCATCCTCATTGAGACCGGAGAACTGACTCAGCGCATCGCACTCGATGAAGCGGATGCCTTCACTGTGCGGACAGGAGCTCTTTGGTCCGTCATTCGGGTGGCCTTCCCCGACTTCATCGAGCTTCGCGGGATTCCAAATCGAACCGCTCGACAACTGCGACGCACGGTTGAAGCAGAACGGTCTCGGTACCTCGAAGAGCTGCGGGTGGCGCAGCTCAAGACAAGGTTTGATGAGACGGCAAACCGCGTTGTCGCGTGGGCGCGGGAATTCTTCGAGAGCTCCCGCTCACACCTCTCGCAGCGGGGCTGGCTGACTCGGGAGCACACCGCGCGATGGCTCGAGGCGAAACCCTCCGATGGGTTCGGTGAGCTGCTCGTAGCGGCCGAGCTTGAGGAGCACCGCGCTGCACAGCGTGGCGAGGTCCTTGAAGCAATCGACCTGTGGCAGGCGGACCTCCAGACCTACGTCGCCTCCTGGAACGAGCACTACCTCGAAGCCGAGCTGGAGACCCATCGCGATTTCTTCGCTCGCGTTGAAAGCTCACCGCTCACCGAGGAGCAGGCCCGGGCGGTCGTCTGCTTCGACAATCGAGTCCAGGTAATAGCATCCGCCGGCTCTGGCAAGACCTCGACGATGATCGCGAAAGCCGGCTACGCCCTTCATCGCGGACTGATTCCTGCGGACAAGATCTTGATGCTGGCTTTCAATGCCAAGGCTGCAAAGGAGCTGAAGGAACGCGTCAACACGCGGCTGACGCCGCTCGGCCTCGACGCCGAAAAAGTGGAAGCGAACACGTTCCATTCCTTCGGTCTACACGTCATCGGTCACGCGACCGGGCGCAAACCCAGCCTTGCCCCGTGGGTGGACCACGCCGGCGGCGACATTCGCCAGGTCATGCAAATCGTCGACGAGCTGCGCGATTCGGACCCAGGTTTTCGCACCGAGTGGGACTTGTTCCGCCTCGTCTTCGGGCGTGACCTGCCTGACTTCGGCGAGGAGGAGGATGAACCCGAAGCGTGGGACCCGGTAAAGCGAAACGCGGGCTTTCGCACCCTTCAGGGAGAGGTCGTTCGCAGCCAGGGCGAACGACTGATCGCCGACTGGCTGTTCTACAACGGTGTCGAGTACGAGTACGAGCGCCCCTATGAGGTCGACACGGCCAGCGCCGATCGCATCCAGTACAGGCCGGACTTCTATTACCCGAGCATCGATGTCTACCACGAGCACTGGGCGCTAAATGAAGCAGGCGAAGCGCCGCCGGAGTTTGAGAGCTATCTCGAGGATCTCCAATGGAAGCGCGCCACTCATGCGGAGAACGGCACCACGCTGCTGGAGACGACGATGGCGTCAATCTGGAACGGCCGGGCCTTCGACTACCTCACCAACGAACTGAGCTACCGCGGCATCCGGCTTGATCCGAATCCTGATCGCCCCGTGGTCGGCGAACCGCCGATCGAGAACGAGCGGCTGGTAACAACGTTCCGCACGTTCCTCGTCCACGCCAAGAGCAACCAGCTGAGCGACGAGCAGTTACACGAACGGATGCTGGCGGAGAGCAAGCAGAAGTTTCAATTCCGCCATGGCAAGTTCCTGCGCCTGTTCAGCGCGATCAGGCGCCGGTGGGAAGAGAAGCTCGCCGAGGGCGGCTGGATTGACTTCGAAGACATGTTGAACCTCGCTGCCGACCATCTGGAGTCCGGTCGTTGGGCTAGCCCATTCGAGCTCGTGATGGTGGACGAAATGCAGGATGCCAGCCATGCACGTGCCCGATTGGTCCGCGCCCTGATTCGCGAGCCAGGCCGATACTTGTTTGCCGTGGGTGATGACTGGCAGAGCATCAACCGTTTCGCTGGCGCTGACCTTTCGGTGATGACCCAGTTCGAGCAGTGGTTCGGCGCCGCCGAAGTGCTCCGGCTGGAGCGCACCTTCCGCTGCCCTCAGTCGATCTGCGACGTTTCGAGCCGCTTCGTAAGCAAGAACCCCGAACAGTTACGCAAGCGGGTCGTCTCTTCCACGCGTGAAACACCGCCGACGCTAGCCGCCATCTCGGTCGCAAGGGACGACCACGTGCGCAGCGCCATCCGGAATCACTTGGAGAAACTTGACAAGCAGGTGACAGGTGAGCCGCGTCCGGCGACAGTGTTCATCCTCGGCCGCTACCGGTTCCACGAATCCAACGTGCCGTCCGGCGACCTCAAGAAGTTCAAGAATCTGGATGTCGCCTTTTCGACCATGCACGCATCGAAGGGTTTGGAAGCCGACTACATCGTCATTCCGGGGATGACACGAGGTAGCTACGGCTTCCCCAGCCGGATCGTTGACGATCCGGTGCTGCGGTTGGCGATGCCGGCAGCGGAAAGCTTCCCTAGGGCGGAGGAGCGACGACTCTTCTATGTTGCGCTGACGCGAGCTCGCCGTGCGGTGACGCTGCTGACGGTGAAGGGACGTGAGTCCGCGTTTTTGGGAGAGCTGGTGAAGGAGCACGGGTTGGTCGTTCGTGACGCATACGGCGCGGTGGCCAGCACGGTCAGCTGCACCGAATGCGCCGACGGCGTCATGGTGAAGCGGAAGGGCAAGTTCGGGTCTTTCTTGGGCTGCAGCAACTTCCCGAAATGCCGGAACACGATGAAGGTTGACGCCGATGGCAACCCGGTCGACAAGCAGAACGCATGAAATGCGCGCCAGCTAGTTAGCCAGCTCCGACGTTTGGGGCCTAGATACGGAACGTTGGCTTCTGACGCCAGAGTGCGCTGATCGCCTCGTCGGCATTGTTCTGAGACAGCAATGCGGCAACCTCCACATCCTGAAACCGCACGGTGGGCCGCCAACCGTAGCGAGGAGGCAGTACGTCCGCCAGGAAATCTCGGAACGCTCGTTGGCGGTGTCGACCTCCAGCATCGGGAAACAGTGGCGGCTTGGGTGCAGCGAACCCACCGCCCGCTTCACGCCCCTGTAGACGGATACATCGGTCACGCCATGCCGACACATCGAAGCCAACCGGTAGCGAGTCGTCATAGACCTCGAGGGTCGTCAGCCGTGCTGCTGTGAAGTGTTGGCGCTCGTCGAACTCAACGATCTGACGGCTGCCATCGGCGTAGGTCAGAACCAGATCCACACGGCGTCGCTCACGAGGTGGCATAACGTCGGGAAGGATGTTGCCGGTCAACTGACCGTAGACGTGCTGTGCGAGCATCCACGCGTTCCCGAGTTCGTCGCGGCCCGGTCGTCGCAGCCAATCCGGAGCGACTTCCGTTTCTACTGTGGCGAGCCCCGAGAGCACTCGTTCAAGAACCGAGGTGAACCGACGTTGTAGTTCGGGCATGCGCCAATTCTTGTGGATGACCACAACGAAGACGAACGAGCCAGAGCGGTGGGTCGAGTATTCGACCCACCGCTACGGACGAGGACTAGTACAGCTTCCGCCACCTGGTGCTCTGTCCGGTTCCACACTGGCCGCACGGCGGCAGCGCATCACCGCCGGCCGCCCTGCCGAAAAGACTGAATTCGGACATCAAGCTTCCATCAGCCGCATGAGGGTCGCCTCATCGACGATCGGGATGCCGTAGTCCCTCGCCTTTTTGGCCTTGCCAGACAGACTGTCTGGATCGGCGGCAGCCACAAGCTTGACCTTCTTGGTCACGCCGGAGCCAGCCGTGAACCCCTTGCCTCGCAGGTGCTCCTCCCACTCCGAGCGGGGGCGCATCATCTCGCCGGTGAGCACGATGAGGTCGCCGGGGGACAGCGCAAACACGCCCACCGCTAGGGACGCATCCGTACGGTCCGCGTTGACCTTCGTCTCGCGAGCGTCGAACGATGCAGCAATTGCCTCCGTGGAGATGTCCAAAAGGTTGCCTACCGCCACCAAGTCCGCCATCTCGGTTCCGGTAAGGACGCCATCCGACCATGCCACGTCGGTCAGCTGATTGAAGTACTCCAGGTGAAGCTGCTGGCACATGTTACGCGAGAGCCCGACCTCTTCCGCAAGACTCACTAGCGCCTGCGACTCGTGGACGGACAGGTGCCTATCCAGTAGACAGCGATCAAGCAGGGCGAGGTAGTCGACATGCTGAGCTGGGCCGGCATACTCCGGCATCTTCTCAGTGATGCGCTGAAGAAAGGTGGCTGCCGTGATGTCCGGGGAGCCGCCCTCATCCGGGCGCGGGAACCATTCAGCCTTTGCGCCACCACTGATCTTCGGCCACTGATACTCCAGTGCCGCATCGAAGTGCGCGTACCAGAACTGTCGATCGGCCGACTGCTCGATGTAAGCACTCAGCAATCGTGCGGTCGCAAGGGCATCGACCACCGCACGGTGCGCGCCGACCAATTCGATGTCAAATGCCGCGCAGCAGTCCGAAAGAGCGCGGCCGGCGCCCGGGAGGAAGTCCCTCGCCAGCTGCATAGTGCACAGGGAGGGAAGTCCGGGGTTCACCCATGCCTCGGTCCGCTCGAGCTCTGCGACGAGGAATCGTGTGTCGAAGCTCGCATTGTGCGCAACGATCACGCGTCCGTCCAAGAGTTCGACGAGGTCCGGAGCGATCTGCGCGAAGGCGGGTGCACTCACGATGTCCGCAGCCCGGATGCAGTGGATGTCCTGCCTGCCAAGGTCACGGCCGGGGTTGATGAGCGTCTCCCACTGCCCCTCGATGACGCCGTTCTCGTTCGTGTGCACGACAGCGACCTCGATCGCCCGATCGTGGCCGCTAGGGAAAAGACCAGTCGTCTCAAAGTCGATCACCGCGAAGCCGGGTCCTGGCATGGGACTCCTCTCGTTCCCGCCCGAGGCTAATGGACCGCTAGGGCGTGACGGCATCCCCAGAGTGGGGTGCCGCTTGGGCAAAGAGCACGGCGAAGGCGCGAATGCCGAGCACCCGAGATACCAATGTCAGTGGCCACGCTCACACTGATCTCGCCCGCTTACCCAAGCAGCAACATCCGCTCAACCCGACCCGAACTACCCGACCCGAAGGAGACCACATGGCCGACGACAACTACACCGCGACGCTGCTGGTGATCGACCGCAGCGGATCCATGACCACCATCCGCGACGAGATGGTCGGCGCGCTCACCACCCTGCTCGAGAAGCAGGCGGCCGAGGAGGGCATGCTCACTGTCGATGTGGTCACCTTCGACAAGGTGATCGAGCGGCAGGACCACTTCGCCGACCCGAAGGATGTCGTCATCCGACTCGAGCCGCGCGGCGGCACCGCGCTGTACGACGCGCTCGGCATCTCGATCGGCGAGTTCGGACGCGACCTGGCAGCGCTGCCGGAGCACGCGCGCCCGGGAACCGTGCAGGTCGTCGTCGTCACCGACGGCGAAGAGAACTCCAGCCAGGAGTACAGCCTCGACACGGTGCGCACCCTGATCACCGAGCAGAAGGAGAAGTACAGCTGGGACTTCGTCTTCCTCGGCGCCAACCAGGACGCCGTGCTCACCGGTGCAAGTCTGGGCATCGACGCGGACAGTTCGCTCACCTACGCTCCGGATGCCGAAGGAGTGGCTGGTGCGTCCGAGAGCCTGCACCGGTACATGAGCAGTGTGCGGAAGAAGGACAAGGTCGGGTTCCTGGACGAGGAGCGTTCACGCGCGGAGGGCAGGGGTACGAGCGCCTAGATCCAGACGGGCTTGGCCGTGAGGTTCGGGATAGCAAGGGTCTCGACAGGCTCGACCACCGATTGGGCGCCAACCGACGGGTCGACCGCTCACTCGGGCCGGTTGCCCGCCTCGCCGTTGATGGTGAACGGGGTCGTCACGCCTTCGTACATGACGTGCGCGACCAGGCCGTCGACCGCGTGGGGGAGGGTGTGGCAGTGGTCGCTCCAGATACCCGGGTTGTCGGCCACGAACGCGATGTCGTAAGACTCACCCGGGTGCACATCGAGCGAGTCGACCCACCACGGGCTGCCGGATGCCGCCACCCCGTCCCGCGCCAGCACCACGACGTGATGACCGTGCAGGTGCATGGGATGCACATCACCCGAATCGTTGCGCAGGTGCATCCGGACGACGTCCCCCTCCCGCACATGGAACATCGGCACATCCGGGAACATCCGCCCATTGATCGTCCAGAAATTCCCGGGCCGGCCATCGATGACACCGAAGCGACGCGCGATCACGTAGTCGAATGATCGGTCCGGCGCGGTCGGGTCGAAAGCCAGCGGCTCGGCCGAGCCGTAGGAGAGCAGGTCGAGGGTGTCCTGCGGCTGAGTCGCGGGCGGGGCGGATGCCTCCGGATGCGACGAGTCGGCGATGATCACACCGCGCGCGCCACCGACCTGCAGCCGCACGGCGCCGCCATCGCTGGGCACCCGCACCGCGACATCCGCTCGCCCGCCAGCCGGGATCAGCAACCGCTGCCCGTTGACGTCGGTCGACGCGTTCACGTCGTGGCCATCGATCGCGACGACGCGGAACGGCGCCGCCGACCACACCGCGGCCGTGCCCTGGTCGGTGTTGATCACGCGCACCCGCACGGTTTCGCCCGCCGCAGCCTCGACGCGTTCATCTGCGGCGCGGCCGTTCAGCGTGTGCTCGCCGCCGTAGACGTGCAGCAGCGCTGTCACGTCGACGTCGACGTCGGTCGCAGGTTCAGGCGCAGACGTCCCGGCCGGGTCGATGACGATCGCCCCGAGCAGTCCGCCCAGCACCTGCTCGTGCGACACCTGATGCGAGTGGTACCAGTAGGTGCCGGCATCCGTCGCCACGAACCGGTAGACGTGACGCCCGCCGACCGGCACGGCGTCCTGGGTGATGCCGGCCACACCGTCGGCCGCGTTCGGCACGTCGATGCCGTGCCAGTGCAGCGTCGCGCCATCCGTCACCGACTCGTTGACGAGCTCGACCTCGACGAGGTCGCCCTGCGTCGCGCGGATCTCCGGGCCGGGCGATGTGCCATTCACCGTGAACCCGTCGACGCGGCGGCCGCCAGGCACGTCGATCGGCTCCTGCCGCACGACAAACCTCACGTGCACGTCGGCGGGCCGGTCGGGGTCGGCCGTCAGCGAGGTCACGCTCACGCCAGCCCCAGCGGCCGAAGCAGAGGCATCATGCCCGGCATGGGCGGCGTGCTCGCCGCCGGCCCCCATGTCCATCACCGAGTACTCGCCGAGCAGGGTGCCGCTCCACGCGAGCGCGCCGGCGCCCAGCCCGATGGTCATCGCGCTGCCGACGGCGGCGTACCGCAGGATGTCACGACGTGACGGCATCGGATGTCGCCTGCTTCCGGTCCAGCATCGCGGCCGACCGAGACGACCGCCGCACCCGCACCGCAGCGGTGACCGCTGCGGCCACGATGGCCAGCGCGTTCGCGCCATGAATCAGCCCCAGATACGGGGAACCGACAATTGCGAACCCGAGTGTGGCTTGCAGCCCGACCAACGCCAGGACGATCGCCGCCCACAGCTTCGCTCCCCTGACGCGCACGAAGAACGAGACCACGAGGAGCACGACCGCCAGCAGCGGGATCAGTCCCCCGCCGACAAGTGCGTGCAGCACGAAGCCGAGCTCGCCGACGCCACCCGCCTGACGGCTTTCGAGCAGCGCCTTGTCGACGACACCGCCATTCGCCACGCTGTTGAGCAGCCCGCCAAACGCGAACGCGATGGCGGCGGCCTGCACGACAACGCCGCCCGCGATGCTCCAAGCCAGACCTGCGTAGACCTTGTACATGATGTGACTCCCTGTCCTGCGGGTGCTATCCCAAGCATCCGCTCGCCAACGAGACTCACGGATGCGCGAGTCGCGGAGAACGCGGGAGACCGGATGCTGCCTGGCGGATCCCCGCACGGCCGATGGAGGCCAGCCGCCATGCGGCTACTGCGGATGCCCCTCTCCCGCGAACGGCCCGACAGGAGGACGATTGAACTGTGAACCGCAGGTGGGTGTGCCTGGCGACGCTCGGCCCGATCGGGGTCGCGGCATTGGTCTACATCGTCGTCGTCCGCGGGTTCATCGAGGCCGACGCCGACCATGGCCTCGCGTGGCCGATGCTCGGGGTGCTGCCGCTGTTCGTGTTCGGGATGTGGCTGCTCACCGTGTCGTCGTCGCGCACCGCCCTGTTCATCGCGCTGGCCGCAACCGCGATGCTCGTCGGCTCTGCGTACGAAACGTTCATGCAGCGGAACCTGGAACTCATGACCGAGCCGTGGTTCCCGCTCTTCAACCTGATCGGGCTGACGGCGGATGCGACGGCCACCGCCGCCTTCCTCGTCGTGTTCGCGACATTCCCCGACGGTCGGCTGGAGTCCCGCTGGCAGCGCATCGCCGTCGCCTTCCTCTGGACGCCTCTGCTCGTGGGGCCGCTGACCCTCCTCACCACGCCGCACGTGGTGATGTCGCAGTACATCGGCATCAGCGGCGACGCCATCCCGAACCCGTACGCCGTGCCGTGGCTCGAATGGGCGGCGCCCGCCGTGCAGTTCCTCATCGCCCAACCGTGGCCTGCCGTCATCCTGGGCCTCGTACTGCTCGCATCCCGAGCGCTCTTCGGCGATCCGGAGGTGCGGGCACGGACTCGGGTGATGGCGATCACCGTGGGCGCGAGCGTCCTGGCGTTCGGGCTGTGGACCTTCGTCCCGGGCTTCTGGGGCATCGAGGTGCTCGTCTACGCAGCGCTGATCGCGATGCCGATCGCCGCGATCCATGGCATCTTCCGCTACGGCGCGTTCGACATCGCCCCCGGCGATCGCGGGCGGAACGTCGCGCGGTCATCGAACCTGCTCATCACGGTGATCTACGCCATCGCCGTCGCCATGCCGGCGATCCTCCTCGCAGGCCGGCTCCGAGTCGTGCCCGCGATTCTCATCACCACGCTCCTCGCTGTCTGCCTCCTCCCGGTGCGCACCTGGATGCAGCGGGCGATCCACCGCGCGGTCTTCGGCGACCGCGACCGCCAACTCACCATGCTCAGTGAGCTCGGCACGGAGTTGGAGCGGGCCGGCGAGCCCCGCGAGCTGCTCACCAGGCTTGCCGAGGCGGTGCGCGACGGGCTCGGCGCGTCGTGGGTGCAGATCCGGCTGGCGACCACGGACGGGGCGCTCGCGGCGTCGCCCGTCGGAGTCGCCGGCTCCGCGGCCAGTGACCCGACGCTGTCGACCGATCTCGTGCGCGGCGACGAGACGCTCGGGCGCATCGAGGTCGGACCGCGGTACCGCGGCGAGTACAGCGACGCCGAGCGGATGCTGTTGCACACCGTCGCGGGGCAGGCGGCAGCATCCGTGGCCAACGTGCGCCTGACCGCGCAGCTCGCCGAGCAACTGGGCGAACTGACCGCCTCGCGCGAACGACTCGTGGCCGC
The DNA here is from genome assembly GCF_012274275.1 of Cryobacterium sp. BB307. Lineage (GTDB taxonomy): Bacteria > Actinomycetota > Actinomycetes > Actinomycetales > Microbacteriaceae > Terrimesophilobacter. The sequence continues at coordinate 189,590 of NZ_JAANZA010000001.1, forward strand.
GCAGGACGACGAGCGCCGCCGCCTCGAGCGCGACCTGCACGACGGGATCCAGCAGAACGTGGTGGCGCAGATCGCTGCGCTGCGCCTCGCGCGCAACCGTCTCGAGCGGGGTGAGCTGACGTCCGCCGAGCTGGCCGCGCTGCAGGACCAGACCCGCGAGACGCTCACCGACCTGCGCGAGCTCGCCCAGGGCATCCACCCGCCGGTGCTGACCGACAATGGCCTGGTGGCGGCGGTCGAGTCGGGGGCCGCGCGGTATCCGATCCCGCTGGCCGTATCCGCGGATGCCGCGGTGCGCGCCGAGCGGTACCCGGACGATGTCGAGACCACGGCGTACTACGTGGTGCGCGAGGCGCTGGCCAACACCGCCAAGCACGCGAACGCGTCGCACGCGTCGGTCGGGCTGGCCCGGTCGAACGGGCACCTGCGGATCTCGATCACCGACGACGGATGCGGCATCGGGCAGGCGTCGCCGATGTCGGCCACGACCGGCGGACTGGCGAACATCCGAGACCGGGTGGCGGCGCTGCGCGGCACGGTCAGCGTGTCGGCGGCCGAACCGTCCGGCACGACGGTGCTCGTCGACCTGCCTGTTGATCGTGATGGGGTCGCCGAGCGTGAGGCGGATCATCGTGGATGACTCGGGCCCGCTGCGGGTCGTGATCGCCGAGGACAACTACCTCGTGCGCGAGGGGCTGCGCCGCCTGCTCGAGGACTCGGGCGAGATCGAAGTTGTCGCCTCCACCGCGAACGCGACGGAGCTGCTCGACGCGGTGCGGCGACTCTCCCCCGACGCGGTGCTCACCGACATCCGGATGCCGCCGAGCCACCACATGGAGGGGATCGAGGCGGCCCACGCGATTCGTGCCTCGTCGCCGTCGACAGGTGTGGTGGTGCTGTCGCAGCACGCGGACGAGAGCTACGCGCTCGCGCTCTTCGATGATGGGTCGGCTGGGCTGGGCTATCTGCTGAAGGACCGCATCGGCGACCTCGAGGACCTGGTGCACGCGCTGCGCGAGGTGCGTGCCGGCGGTTCGGTGATCGACCCGCAGATCGTCGACGCCCTGGTGCGTAGGCGCGGCGCTGAGGAGTCGAGCCCGTTGGCTGCGCTGTCGCCGCGCGAGCTCGAGGTGCTGCACGAGATGGCGCAGGGCAAGACGAATGCGGGGATCGAGCAGTCGCTGTTCCTCTCGACATCCACCGTGGAGAAGCACGTCAATGCGATCTTCACCAAGCTGCGGCTGCCCGAGAGCGGTGTGCACCGGCGGGTGGCGGCAGTGCTCGCGTTCCTGCAGAACGACGGCGGCTAGCTGACAGCCCCCAGGCGGGCGCCCTCCGTCGCATCGAGTCGGGACTTGTTGCCCTTATGACTGGCTTGATAACGGCAACAAGTCCCGACTCAAGGGTTGGCTCGCGACGGCCATTTTCGGCTCACTTTCACGCGGGGTGTCACACTTTCCGCGCGCGCGGTGTCTACCCCGGTGAGACCACTCAGAAAGAGGAGACCACCATGGCCCGCATTCCGCTCGATCACCCACGCACGCTGAAGGTCCGCTTCATGGAGGCGTACAGCAAGCGCAAGTACGGCGGGGTGCTCGACCCCGGCCTGGTCGCGTACCACAACCCGAAAGTGCTGAGCACGATGATCCGGCACGAGTCGAGCGTCGCCAAGTGGGATGCGCTGGACCCGACACTGAAGGCCCTGGCGACGATGGCCAGCGCCTCCGAGATCGGCTGCAGCTGGTGCATGGACTTCGGCTTCTGGGAAGCGAACAACCAGGGCGTCGACCAGGCCAAGCTCCGGGCGGTGCCGAACCGGCAGGCCAGTGACGTGTACACGCCCCTGGAGCGTCGAGTGATGGAATACTCGGTCGCGATGACTCAGACCCCGCCGACAGTGACCGACGAGATGGTCGACGCCCTGCGCTCCGACCTGTCAGACCCCGAGCTCGTCGAGCTCACGGCAATCATCGCCCTGGAGAACCAGCGCTCGCGCACCAACGCGGCCATGGGGCTGACCAGCCAGGGATTCAAGGACCAGTGCGAGTTGAGGCCGATGTGACCGAGAACGCCACCGTCTTCGCCGAGCACCGCCCGGCCATGATCGGCGCCGCGTACCGCGTGCTCGGCAAGATGGCCGACGCCGAGGACGCCGTCCAGGAAACCTGGCTGCGATTCGCCGACGTCGATCTTGCCCGGGTGGAACACCCGCGCGCGTACCTGCTGCAGGCGGTGACCCGCCAATCGCTCAACGCCGTGCGGCACCAGCTGCGCCAGCGGGAGAGTTACATCGGACCCTGGCTGCCGGAGCCGATCGCCGACGTGACCGAGGCGGGGGCGGATGCCGCGGCCGAACTCTCCGACTCGGTGTCGCTCGCGATGCTGGTGGTGCTGGAGTCCCTGTCTCCGACCGAACGGGCAACGTTCGTCCTGCACGACGTGTTCGGGCTCGGCTTCGACGAGATCGCCGACACTCTGGGCAAGACACCCGCCGCCGTCCGGCAGGTGGCCAGCCGGGCACGGGGACGCGTGCGCGAGCGCGCGCCGCGGCATCCGGTCGACAAGCGCACCCATCGGGAGGTCACCGAACGGTTCCTCGCCGCCGCGGTGGGCGGATCGCTCGAGGACCTCGTCTCTATGCTCGCGCCGGACGTGGTCATGTACACCGACGGCGGCGGCTTCAAGAAGGCGGCCCTGCAGCCGATCCGCACCCCCGAGAAGGTGCTGCGGTTCGTGTTGGGCGTGCTGAGCAAACCGGATGCCCCGATCCGGCTCCAGCTCGCCGAACTGAACGGCGAAGCGGCGATCCTCGGTCTCGACGCGACCGGCGTCGACAGCGCGATCTCGTTCGTGCTCGACGGCGACAAGGTCACCGAGATCTACGTGGTGCGCAACCCCGAGAAACTAGGACGAGTGAGCGCTGCTTCGGCCGACTCAATGGATTGAGGTGAAGCGGTAGCGTCAGTTCCGTGACGTACACCCCGCCGAGCGCCTTCACCACCCGCCCCACCCTGACCGGCTCATTCGGGATGGCGGCGTCCACGCACTGGATCGCCACCGCATCCGCCCAGGCCGTGCTCGAGCGCGGCGGCAACGCGTTCGACGCCGCCGTCGCCTGCGGCTTCGTGCTGCACGTCGTCGAACCGCACCTGAACGGACCCGGCGGCGACCTCGTCGGCATCTTCGCCACCGCCGAGCAGCCCGGCATCCCGGCTGTGCTGATGGGGCAGGGACCGGCACCGGCCGGCGCGACCATCGAGCACTACCGCGCGGAGGGGCTGGACTTGGTGCCCGGATCCGGCGCCCTCGCCGCCGCCATCCCCGGCGCGGTCGACGCCTGGCTGCTGCTGCTGCGCGACCACGGCACCTGGGAGCTCGCCGACGTGCTCGCCTTCGCCATCGGCTACGCGCGGGACGGGCATCCGCTGCTCGAACGGGTGTCAGCCACCATCGGTCGGGTGGCCGAGCTGTTCACCGAGCATTGGCCGAGCTCGGCAGAGCAGTGGATGTCGGATGGCGCTGTCCCGGCGCCCGGCGCGCTTGTCCGCAACGAGGCGCTCGCCCGCACCTACGAGCGGCTCGCTTCCAGCGCCGGCGACACCCGGGAGGCCCGCATCGACGCCGCCCGCGACCAGTGGCGGGAGGGCTTCGTCGCAGAGGCCATCGACGCGTTCGTGCGCACGCCGCACCGGCACTCCACCGGCGGGGACCATGCCGGGGTGATTCGCGCATCCGACCTCGCCGGCTGGCAGGCCGGATATGAGCCCGCGGTGACGCTGGACTTCCGCGGGCACACCATCGCCAAGGCCGGGCCGTGGTCGCAGGGGCCGGCGCTGCTGCAGTCGCTGGCGATCCTCGACGGGTTCGGCGACGAGCGGCTGGACCCGTCCACCGGGCTCGGCGCGCACACCCTCCTCGAGGCGCAGAAGCTAGCCCTCGCCGACCGGGAGGCCTACTACGGCGACACCGGCGACGTGCCGCTCGAGCGGCTGCTGTCGGCGGAGTACGCGGCCGAGCGGCGGGCGCTGATCACGGATGCCGCGTCGCACGAGCTGCGGCCGGGTCGGGTGGCGGGGCGTTCGCCGTTCGTCCCCGAGTTGCGCACGGCCGGCGCATCCGCTGCCGGGGCGGGCGAGCCAACGGTGTCCCGCACCGGGGAGACCAAGGGCGACACCTGCCACATCGATGTGGTCGACCGGTGGGGGAACATTGTGGCGGTGACGCCGTCCGGCGGCTGGTTGCAGTCGAACCCGACCATCCCGGAGCTTGGCTTCTGCCTCGGCTCGCGGCTGCAGATGACCTGGCTGACCCCGGATGCGCCGTCGTCGCTGGTGCCCGGGCGGCGGCCGCGGACCACGCTCACGCCGACGCTGATCCTGCGCGGCGGGCGTGCGGTCGGCGCGCTGGGCTCGCCCGGTGGCGACCAGCAGGACCAGTGGCAGTTGCCGTACCTGCTGCGCACCATCGTCGGCGGGTACGAGCCGCAGCAGGCGATCGATGCGGCGACGCTGCACACGACGTCGTTCCCGGATTCGTTCTGGCCGCGCACGTGGGTGCCCGGCGGCGCGGTGGTGGAGGACCGGCTGGGCGATGCGGTGATCGGTGAGCTCGAGGCGCGCGGGCACGTGGTGACGCGGGCGGGCGACTGGACGCTGGGCCGGTTGTCGACGGCCGGGCTGGATCCGGAGACCGGGCTGCTCTACGCGGCGGCGAACCCGCGCGGGAATCAGGGGTACGCGGCGGGGCGGTGAGTTCTCGCCATTCGGTGATCGAGCTTGTCGAGGCCCTTGGCTTCTGGCGGGTCTCGACCAGCTCGACCACCGAGAGCCGCTCGACCGACGCGTCCTCCACAAGTGGGGCTAGCCGCTTCGGCCCGCTTTCTGGGAGGGTTGCTCGATTGTCGTGAAGGACTGAGGAGGCATCCGCAGTGACTGCGCCAACCCGAGACGCAAACTTTCTGGCGGCAACATGAGTGAGTGGGCGACTCCTGCGCCGGGAAGCGCCAATTCGATCCCGATACCGCGAGTTGATCCGACCCGTCTCGCATGGCGGAGTCGAGCGTGGCCGGGCGAGACCACCGCGGTGCCGGCGGTGCCGAGTCGATTTCCGGCAGTCCGTTTCGGCACTGAACTGCTCTTTGTCATCTTCGTCTTGCTCAGTGTTCTGGCCGCTGTCCTCGTTTCTCTGGAACTGCGTGGCATGACCGACGCTGACTGGGCAGGTCGTCGCCCGCTGCTGACGTTGCTGGCCAGCGGGATCGCGCTTGGATTGACCGCGGTACTCCTCCGCCGATTCGATGTGGCTGACTTACTCAGTCGGCTGGCGTTTCTGGTGTTCTGGTTCGGGAATCTCGGTATGTCGGCCGTCTCAGCGATCGCGGCATTCGGGCCACGGTCGGCCGATACCTACCTGGTGATGCCGCAACTGTCCGACCGCACGCTCCTGGTGGTCAACGTCGCGTACACAGTTCTGGGGATCATCGTGTGGAACCTCTTGACGACCGACACGACTGCCTACCGAAACATTCGACTGGGAGTCCGGGCCGCGCACAAGGACTCTTTCCCAAACGCGCAGTGGAACCGAACTGTAGGCGCCCCCGGTCGGTCGATGCTGAATTTGGCCGGTGAAAACTCGATGTCGGCGCGAAGGACTGCCATCGCCCAACAACTGATGGCACCGCTGCTCGATGAGCTGCTGAGCATTCCGGGCGTCACCATCGTTCATGGCCTGCGTTCACCCGCGCATCCGGAGATCGTGATCGGCCACGCCGTAGTCTCCGGCGGTCGAATTGCGCTGCTTGACCCGGTCCTTTGGGAGCCAGCGACGTATCGCCTGGACAGCTCGGGTCGGGTGCTTCGCAACGGCCTCATCAGCGAGGAGCACACGACCGCGTTGCCGATTGTCATGGATGATCTAGCCGAGGGGATGCCCGGTGCACCGATTCGCGCCTGGCTCACTGTGCTTCCGACCACCGATGGCGAGCTTCACACATCGACGGAGCGACCGGATTCGCTCGTCACCCTCGGCACGCCTTCCAGCACGCTGGGCGAGGTCGGGGACTGGTTGGCTGGAGATGGCGAAGGCGAGTACGTGAACGTCTTCGCTCTGCAGATGGTCATGCGACATCGGCTGGGGTGAAGCGTCATGTTGAACGAGCCGAGGCTTGGAGCGCGCCCGAAGACCTCAGAGGACGGTCCACACCGACAGCTTGACCAGCAGGCACCAGCTGCCCTGTGGGGCGAGCTGGTTGCTCAAGTGTTCGGGCTCGAGGGCGTGGTGGAAGGCATCAGTCAGGTGTCGCCGCCATCGTCTCGGGCCGTCTTTCTTGCCGACATGGCTGCGGAGGTCTTCCCGGAGCGCTCTTTGGCGCCGGGTAGACGGCTCGAGCCGGTGCATCTACACGGGGTGGAGGACACCAGCATCCACCTCGTCCTGCCCGTCGAGCGCGGCGAGGAACTCGTGGTGCTCGGATGGGCCGAGCCGCATCAGTACGCGGACTTCGGGACCGAGTTCATGATCTACGGCCCGAGAGATGAAGCGGAACTGGAAGCGGTCATTTCAATCATCGAGGAGAGTCTGGAGTTCGCGCGTTCCGGCCGGACATGAACGTCCACCCTGAATGATCGAGCTTGCCGAGATCCCGAGAGGACGGGCTGGGTCTCGACAGGCTCGACCACCGGTAGCTAGCTGGTTTCGAGACGATCGCTTTCGCGATCCCTCAACCAGCGAGTCCGTGGTTAGTCGCCGGAGAGCACGCGCATCCGGGCTTGGCCGTGCTCCTCTGTCGAGATCACGCCACGCTTCAGCAGGTCATCCAGTTCAGCCAAGCGCGCCTCGATGCTCTTTCCGGCGCCAGCAAAATGCGCTGTTAAGCGCACGGACCGAGAGATCGGCATTCACGGTGAGCGGGTTGTGCCCTGCACGTTTGGGAAAGAAGGTCCTCCACAGACCGGGGCGTTTACGTCTTGTCCCCGACTGGCTAGAATGTAGATTCGAATGTCGGGTGATGGTGTCACCATCGATACATGACCAACTTCGACCCGTTCGCACCCGGCGCGATACCCAGTATCCGGCACCTGGGTGACAACGAATTGGTCGACGCCGCCCGCACCATTGAAAAAGAGTACGGGCGGCAGCTCGACGCCGCCCGACTCGCAATCGCGGCGGAGGTAGAGCACCGCTCCTGGCGGATGTTGGGCAGCGATTCACTGGCTGCCAAGCGCGGATGCCGCAGCGGCACCGAACTGCTGGAGCGCACCACCGGCGCGGCGGTGAACACCATCCGCAAGCGGATCAGACTGGGGGAAAAGCTCAGGGACCGCAGCAACCTGGTCGGCGAGGCGTGGCCGGCGGAGTTTTCGGTGGTCGCCACCGCAATGGCGGAAGGGAAACTGTCGCAGGACTTCGCGGCGGCGATCGTCGACGAACTCGCGCCGGCCGCTCACCGAGCGAACCCGGACCACCTGCGAGCGGCGGAGACCGCGCTGGTGGAGTCCGCGGCCACACCGACAATGACCGCCGGGGAGCTACGGATCCAGGCTGTGGTGTGGCGTGCGTACATCGACCCCGACGGTGTTGCCCCGGACGAGGAGGAGGCCCTCGCCAAGCGCGGCATCCGCCTCGGACGGGTCAACGGCGGTCTGGTGCCGATCTCCGGCAACCTCACCCCGCTGGTGGCCGGGCAGCTGGAGCGACTGTTCAACGCCTACCTGACCCCACGCCGGGAACCCGCCTTCCGACCCGACGGCGACGCGCCTGCGGAAGCTGAACCGGACGAGCTGGTGATCCGCGACGACCGCACACCCGACCAGAAACGACACGATGCACTCGGCGGCATTCTGTCGGCCGCGGCCCGCGACCCGGAGACCCCGAAGCTGAACGGGGCGGCACCCACGGTGCTGGTCACCGTCAGCGCCGAGGATCTGCAGAACGGCACCGGCGCCGGCTGGATCGACGGGATCGACGCCCCGCTCTCCATCAAGACCGTGCGGCAGCTGGCCTGCACCGGCGACACCCAGACCGTCATCCTGGACCAGAACGGGGCGGTGATCGCGCTCGGTAGCCCGCGCCGCGGGTTCACTCCCCAGCAGCGCAAGGCGATCGGAGCCCGCGACGGCTACTACTGCGCCGCCCCGGGCTGCGGCACCCCCGGCGACTGGTGCGAAGTGCACCATGTGAAACCCGACGCCGAGGGTGGACCGACCGAAGTCGACAATGGGGTGCTGCTGTGCTGGCACCACCACCGCACCCTCGGTCGCTCCGGCTGGGAGATCCGCATCAACGACGGCGTCCCCGAATTCCGACCACCATCCTGGATGGACCCCAGACGGGAATGGATCCGCGTCAGCAGATCCAAACCGCGCATCCTCCCCCAACTCAAGCGTGCCCTCAAAGACACCGGCTGATACGCGGGGGGTGGTCCAGCTTGTCGAGACCGATCTCGACAGGCTCGATCACCGGGAAGGCTGGTTTCGAGACGATCACTTCGCGATCCCTCAACCAGCGAGAGTCTCGATCACCGAGTCAGGGGCGGACGATGATCCAATCGGAGAGAGCAATCCAGCCCTCGGGCACCTCTGCGGTACCGTGCGGAACGTACTGCACGTTCATCTTTCCGTCGGTGCCTGTTGCCAGGCCGAAGACCGTATTGCCCAAGGAGCCGCCTGCTGCCCAACCGTCAGGGACATCCGGGAGCAGGGTGATAATCCTGACCGTCGCCGTATCCACCAACCCGAGATAGATGCTCGTGTCATCCCACTCGCCCTGATAGCGGATGGACGCGCCATCAATGGTGCTGTACGGAATCTCGTCGCCAATCATGTCGACTTCCGTCTGCGGGTCATTGACGAAACCCGGGGTGGATGCCGGATCCACATCGCTGGTCACCAGCCGATCGACCTCCAGCTCTTCGAGAGTGACCGCGGCTTGCGTTAGCGCCGCACAGCCCGCAAGCATCAGGCCAACGGCCACGATGACAACTCCCCCAAGAATCCTCATATGCCGGATGCTAGCCGCGAAGGTCATTGTTCGGCACTCCACCTTCGGGGGCGGCGCGTGTTAGTGGTGCAGCGGCGCGAGAGTCTCGACGGGCTCGACCACCGAGTAGGTCGACCACCAAGTTACGCGGGCAGGCGGGAGCGCAAGCCGTTGACCAACGCCTCGATGCCCAGCTCGAATGCGGCGTGCGCGTTCCAGCGGTCCGAGTACTTCGGATCCAGCGAGCGCAGCAGCGTCGGCAGCTCGCTCGGCACAGCATCCGGTGACAGCAGGTTGTCCGGGGCGATGATGTCCAGCGCCGAACCCAGCACGTGCGCCTCGACCGTGCGCATCACGGCGACCGCGTCGCCATCCGGCCACCCCGCGCGGGTCAGCGCACCGACCACCACCTCATACATCCGCAGTGTGCTCGGATCGGTGATCGGCGTGGTCGCGAGCAGCCGAATGCAGCTCGGATGCGCAGCGAACGCCGCCAGATAGCTCTTGCCCCAGGCGATCAGCGCCCGGTTCCACGGCTCCGAATCGAACGGCGAATTGTCGATCGACTCGACCACGATCGCGCGCATCCGCTCGATCAGGTCGTCGCGCCCGTCGATGTGGTTGTACAGCGACGACGGCCGCCGGTTCAGCTTCTGCGCCAGCGTCTTCATCGTCAGGTGCTCGATGCCATCGGCCTCGGCGATCTGGAACGCGGCCAGCGCGATTTTCCTTGCGGTCAACGTCATCGCGACCCTCGCAATCTGCCTCTATGCATTTTGCCCGACACTCAGTACGGTATCCGATACGAACGACGTTCGTTCGCACGAGTTCCAATGGAGGAGTTCGACGATGAGCGACCCCCGACCGCGACTCTTCACGGGCGGCACGATCTGGACCGGCCACGGCCGACCTGATGCCTCTGCCGTGCTCGTCGTCGATGGCCGGATCCACGCGATCGGCCCCGAAGCCCACGACTCGGCCCCGGACGGCACCGAAACCGTCCACCTGGTCGGCGGATTCCTGATGCCCTCCTTCGGCGACGGCCACGCCCACCCGATCTTCGGCGGCCTCGAGGATGCCGGCCCGCGCGTCCGCGGCTGCACCAGCATCGCCGAGATCGTCGAGGAGGTGCGCCACTACGCCGACGCCCACCCCGACCGCGAGTGGATCATCGGCGCCTCCTACGACGGCAGCCTCTCGCCCGGCGGCCTGTTCGACGCGCGCTGGCTCGACGAGGCGGTGCCCGACCGCCCGGTGATCCTGCGCGCCTGGGACTACCACACCGTCTGGGTCAACTCCCGCGCGCTCGAGCTCGCCGGCATCGACGCGAACACCCCGGAGCCGGTGCTCGGCGAGATCCCGCGCCGCCCCGACGGCAGCCCGCTCGGCACCCTGCGCGAGTGGGGCGCCGTCGAACTGGTGACCCGCGCATCCGGCGGCTTCAGCCTCGACGAGCGAGTCGACGCGCTCGCCCGCGCCACCCGGCAGTTCGCCTCCCTCGGCGTGACCTGGGTGCAGGATGCCTGGGTCGAGCCCGACGACGTCGACGTCTACCTCGAGGCCGCCCGCCGCGGGGTGCTCGCCACCCGGGTCAACCTCGCCCTGCTTGCCGACCCGCGGGTGTTCCCGGATGCGCTGCCCGCACTGGTCGAGACCCGTCGCCGCGTCGAGGCGGCCGGCTCGCCACTGCTCACCGCGCACAGCGTCAAGTTCTTCGCCGACGGCGTTGTCGAGAACGAGACCGGCGCGCTGCTCGAGCCGTACTGCAGCGGCATGCACGACCACGGCATGCTGGTCTGGGAGCCGGAACATCTTGCCCGGTCGGTAGCCGCGGTCGACGCCGCCGGGTTCCAGCCGCACATCCACGCCATCGGCGACCGCGCGGTGCGGGTCGCCCTCGACGCGATCGAGTACGCGGCATCCGTCAACGGGCCCTCCGCCAACCGCCCGGTGATCGCGCACGCCCAGCTGGTCAGCGAGGCCGACCGGGCCCGCTTCGCCCGGCTCCGCGTCATCGCGAACATGCAGCCCTTGTGGGCGCAGCTGGACGCCCTGATGACACTGCTCACCGTCCCGCGGCTCGGCGAGGACCGCGCCGACCGGCAGTACGCGATGCGCTCCCTGCTCGACGACGGCGGCGCGCTGTCGTTCGGCTCCGACTGGCCGTGCTCGAGTGCCGCACCGCTCGACGGGATCGCCGTCGCGACCAGCCGCACAACCGCATCCGGAGACCCGGCCGGCGGCTGGACTCCGCACGAACGACTCGACATCGCGACCGCGCTGGCCGCCTACACCAGCGGCGTGGCCACCCAGGCCCTCGCCGACCGCACGGATGCGCCCTGGGGCCGGATCGAGGTTGGCGTGAGCGCCGATCTGGTCTGGCTCGAGCGCGACCCGCGCACCACCGACCGCACCACAATGCCGGACATCGCCGTACGAGCCACCTACCTCGCGGGCGAACCAGTTGTACTCAGCACCACCCCCACTGCTGCGGCAGCGTTGCCGCACCCCTGAAAGGAACTGGATTGACCACAGAGATCGCCGCTGAGAAGCCGCCGACCACCGAAGGTCTGCGCCGTGTGCTCGGCACCCCGTCGCTCGTCATGTTCGGGCTCGTCTACATGGTGCCGCTCACCGTCTTCACGACCTACGGCATCGTCGCCCAGATGACCGGCGGACGCGTTCCGCTCGCCTACATCGTCACCCTGATCGCCATGGTGTTCACCGCCCGCTCCTACGGGCTGCTGTCGAAGGCGTTCCCGTACGCCGGCTCTGCGTACACCTACACGCAGCGCAGCTTCGGCCCCGGCGTCGGCTTCCTGGCCGGCTGGGCGCTCATGCTGGACTACCTGTTCCTGCCGATGATCAACTACCTGGTGATCGGCATCTACCTGAACGCGGCGTTCCCGGCGATCGCGAACTGGGTGTTCATCCTCGCGGCGATCGCACTGGTGACGGTGCTCAACGTCATCGGCATCGTGTCGGTGGCGCGCACCAACTTCGTCATCATCGCGGTGCAGGCGATCTTCATCGCGGTGTTCGTGGCGCTCTCCGTCGGGTCGATCTCGCAGGGCACCACCGTGGACCTGATGGCCCCGTTCACCGGGACCGGCGCTCCGGATGGCTTCGGTGTCGTCGCGGCCGGCGCTGCGGTGCTGTGCCTGTCGTTCCTCGGCTTCGACTCGGTGTCGACGCTGGCAGAGGAGACCAAGGATCCGACCGTGAAGGTGCCGCGGGCGATCATGCTCACGACGCTTGTCGCCGGCGCGCTGTTCATCGGCATCTCCTACGTCGGACACCTGGTGCTGCCGACGCATGCGTTCACGGATGTCGACAGCGCGGCCCTCGATGTGATGGGCGTCGCCGGTGGACAGTTCCTCGCCGCGTTCTTCACCGCCGCCTACGTTGCCGGTGCCACCGGGTCGGCGCTGGCGTCACAGGCATCCGTGTCCCGGATCCTGTTCGCAATGGGACGCGACGGCGTGCTGCCGCGCGGCTTCTTCGGACGCATCAACAAGCGTTTCGGCACCCCGGTGCTGGCGATCCTCGCGGTGTCGGTGGTGTCGCTGGTCGCGATTTGGATCGATCTCGGGCTGCTCGCCGAGATGATCAGCTTCGGTGCGCTCATCGCGTTCTCCGCGGTGAACCTGTCGGTCGTGAAGCACTACTTCATGGGCGAGAAGCAGCGCGAGGGGGTTGCGGTGCTGCACTACCTGGTGCTGCCGCTGATCGGCTTCGCGCTCACCATCTGGCTGTGGACGAGCCTGTCGCCGCGCACCCTGATCGTCGGCCTGATCTGGCTCGCGATCGGCGTGGTGTACCAGCTGGTGATCACGCGCGGCTGGCGTCGTCCGACGCCGATGATCGACCTGAAGGAGTAACCGCCGGTCGAGACGCAGACGAGGGCGCCTTCATCTTCGGGTGGTGAAGGCGCCCTTCTGCGTCTGCGGTGGTTGAGGGATCGCGAAGCAATCGTCTCGAAACCACCCTCCCCAACCTGGTTTCGAGACGATTGCGCTGCGCGGAATCCCTCAACCAGCGGGCTTGGCTCGCGGCGTTTTGGGCTTCACCAGCGCGTGACTGCCGCGGATCAGCTGCTCGACGAGCGCATCCGGCACCCCGCCGTCGAGTTCGATGGTGATCCAGTGCTTCTTGTTCAGGTGATAGCCGGGGGTGATCTGCGCGAACTCCTGCCGGAGGGCGATCGACTCCTCCGGATCGACCTTGAGCGAGATCTTCAACGGATGCGCCGCCAAGTCGCCGAGGGCGAAGATCTTGTTGTTGCCGCTCGTCTTGAACACGCTCGTCTCGAGGTCGAACGGGAACGTCTCGATCGCCTGCGGGAGGGAGAGGCACAGCTCGCGCAACGAGTCAGCGTTCATGGGTTGAGGCTACGGCGTTTCCGGTGGTTGAGGGATTGCGAAGCGATCGTCTCGAAACCACCGTCCGAGAGCTGGTTTCGAGACGATTGCGCTTCGCGGAATCCCTCAACCCGCGGGAGCCGGGACCAGACCGCTCGCTTCGAGTACCGTCGGATCCGCGCCGAGCGACAGCAGCCTGTCCGTGGTCGCTCGGCGGGCACGCCGGTACGGCTCATCTCCTCCACCGCGCAGCAGCGACCGGGAGTTCGCTTGTTCCTCGAGCGCCCGCAGCTCGAACGCGAGCTGTTCGGCGTCGTCCAGCAGCGGCAGTTCGCCCTGCCGCATCGCGTATCCGATGGTCGCCACGAGGTAGCCGTCCCACTCGTCCAACTGCTCGGCGATCGCGTCGCGGATGACGCCCGGCTTGGAGTCGAACTCCGTGGCCGCAGCAAGGAAGAAACAGCCACCGGTGAACACGCGGTTCTGGGAGTACGCCAGCCAGCGCATCACCAGCGCGGCAAGCCGCGGCAAGCCGCGCGGCTGTGACCGTGCCGGCTCGATCACCGTCTCCAGGAACACCTCGCGCGCCGCCTGGACAACCGCGACCTGCAGCCGCTCCTTCGATCCGAACAATGCGGCGACGCCGCTTTTGCTCGCGCCGACGTCGGCCGCGAGGGTCCCCAGGGACAGTCCGCCCAGTCCGTGAACCGACGCGACATCCATGGCGCGCTCCAGCACGGTGCGACGAGACTCGTCCCCGCGCAGCCGGCGTCCGTCGATTACATCCATGCCACTAGTGTAAACGCACGATCGTTCGTATAGTTAGTTGCACGACCGTTCGTATTCTTTTCAGGAGCACTTCATGAACCCCATCGGCACCGCACTCAACGAGGTCGGACGCTTCTCCCCAACACTCGCCGCGAGGATCGCGTTCCCACTCTTCATGCGGGTCGGACCTCGGCTCCCGGTCCGCGCCGATGCCGCCGCGACGCACGAGGCCGCCGTCCGCGACACCATCACGGTCAACGGCAAACGCGTGACCACCTACCAGTGGGGCCAGGGCACCGAGACGGTGCTGCTGGTACACGGTTGGCGCGGGCGCGCCGCGCAGTTCGCCCGCCTGGTGCGCGAGCTGCGCGCATCCGGATTCACGGTCGTCAGCTTCGACGCTCCCGCCAACGGCGCGTCCGGCGGGCGGCGCACCAGCATCCTCGACTACCTCGACGCGATCGAGCAGCTGCAGCGCAAGCACGGCTCCTTCCACACCGTGGTCGGCCACTCGATGGGAACGCTTGCCACCCTCGTCGCCATCCACCGCGGGCTCACGGTCGGTCGCCTGGTCGGGATCTCCGGTGTCGCGGAGGCCGACAACCTCTACGACGGCTTCCGGCGCGCGCTGCGGCTGCGCCCGGAAATTGCGGCCACGCTGCCCGAGCTGTTCCGCAGCCGGGTGGTGCGCGACGACTCCGGGGTGGAGCTCTTCTCGAGCGTTCGCACGCCGTTGACGGCGGACATCCGGATGCTCCTCATCCACGACCGCGGCGACCGGATGGTGCCGGTCGAGCAGTCCCAGCGGCTGGCCGCCGCCCACCCGAGCGCGCAGCTCATCGTCACCGAGGGGCTCGGCCATAACCGGATCCTCGCGGCAGACCAGACCCTCGACGCGGTGATGGAGTTCGTCACCTCCGGCGAGCGGGTCGCGTCCAGCTAGCTCAGACGTTGGCCGGCATGAATGGTATCGCTGTCTCGGTGAGCGCCAGCCCGCCCGGGTTCAGGTGCACGATTACGTTGCCGCCTACCTCTATATAGAAGACGAGCACCTGCACCGCCATGATGAGCGTCACGGCTCCGGCGAGCGCCATCCCGACCCAGACGACGGTGCGGCCGGCGCGGGAGCCGCGCAGCCCGGCAAGCGCGAACAGGCCGATGATGATCGCGATCATGCCGACCCAGGACAGCGTGTAGGTGCGCGCGCCGGCGGCGTCAACCTGGCCTTGGAACTGCAGCAGCCACAGCGTCACCAGGGCGGCGCCGACGGTGAGGATCGCGCCGACCCAGCCGTAGGTCGGCCCCATCTCGACGCGCGTCTCGGGTGAGCCGTAGACCCAGTTGCCGTCGTCCGATTGCCCCTGCATGCACTATTTCTACCGGATGTCGGCTGCTGGCGGCATACTGTTCGATCATGGCGAGACTGGTGGTCTGCCCAGAGTGCGGGCAGCGCGGCGGCGTGCGAATCGTCTGGGGCATGCCGGCTGGCGAGGACTTCGAGCGTGCCGAACGCGGCGAGATCATCCTTGGCGGATGCCTGCTGACCGGCAACGACCCGGACTGGTCCTGCCGCGAGTGCGGCCACCTCTGGGTCAAGGCGGCGAGGGCGGCATGACCGCCTACGTCGGGTTGTTGCGCGGCGTGAACGTGGGCGGCGTGAAGCTGCCGATGGGCCAGCTGCGCGACCTGTGCGAGAGCCTCGGCTTCGACAATGTGCGCACCTACATCGCGAGCGGCAACGTGCTGTTCGATGTCCGCGCATCCGAGTCCGACGTCAAGGCGAAGCTGGAGAAGGCGCTCGCCGAGCACATGGGACGCCCGATCGGCGTCATGGTTCGCACGGCCGCCGAGCTAGCCGGAGTGGTCGCGGACAACCCGTTCCCGGACCGCCCCGCGAGCAAGACTGTCGCGATCTTCCTCGACAAGCCGCCACCGGATGCCGCCCTCGAGCAGGTCAGGAATCGCACCAACGAGGAGGTCGCCGTGGGCACGCGCGAGCTGTACGTGTTCTACCCCGACGGTCAGGGCCGCTCGAAGCTCAGCATCGACGCCGCGGGGAACGGCACCGCCCGGAACATGAACACCGTCGCGAAACTGGCGGAGCTGGCCGCGGGCTGATCCCGACCCGCAGGCCACCAAGGCCTTTTTCTGCCCCCTCGCGACCTCTACGCCCACCCGTGAGAACTGAGTGAAACCCTGCCGCGCAGCAGCAATCAGGCTTACCCTCAACACAGGTATCGCCAGCAGCATTTCACCTCAACGGAGGCACTCATGGCAACCAACGATTCAACCTTGGCCGCTCGGCTCGCCGCGGAGGCCTTCGGCACCTTCCTGTTGGTCCTCGGCGGTGTCGGCACCGCGGTCTTCGCGGCCAACTTCCCAGACGCCGAAGCGAACTCACTCGGCGTCGGCTATCTCGGCGTCGCACTCGCGTTCGGGCTGACCGTCCTGGTCGGCATCTACACGGTCGGGCACATCTCGGGCGGCCACTTCAACCCGGCCGTCTCGTTCGGTGCCGCATTCGCCGGGCGGCTGCCATGGCGTGACGTCGCCCCGTACTGGGCAGCCCAGCTGGTGGGCGGCATCCTCGGGTCGACTGTCGTCCTGGCTATCGCCGCCGGCGGGATCGAGGGCTTCCTGCCCAACGCCTTCGACACCGGCTTCGCGTCTAATGGTTACGACGACCGTTCCCCCGGTGAGTTCAACCTGCTGTCGGTGATCATCGCCGAGGTCGTGCTCACCGCCGTTTTCCTGTACGTGATTTTGGGCTCCACATCCGAACGGTCGAATCTGGGATTCGCAGGTCTCACTATCGGCCTCTCACTGACGTTGATCCACTTGATCAGCATCCCGATCAGCAACACCTCGGTGAACCCGGCGCGGTCGATCGCTGCGGCGATCTACGCGGGACCGGCGGCGCTCGCCCAGGTGTGGGTGTTCATCCTCGCCCCACTGCTGGGCGCCCTGATCGCCGGCGCGACCTACCGGCTGATGTTCGAGCGTCGGCTGGCCCCTCCCGGCACGTAAATCTGGGGTGCCCTAGATCCGTGCCGACGCGCCGCGCGTCGGGTCCCGCGCACCGCCGCGCGCCCGGATACTCGGGGCAAACCCTTTGGGACCCCTTCGGTGATCGAGCTTGTCGAGATCCCGCTGTGGGTCTCGACAAGCTCGACCACCGGAAAAGAGGTTCCATGAACATCCAAACCCGCATCGGCCAGATCATCCTGGTGCTCCTGTTCGCCATGTGCGGCGTCATCTCGGTCAGTACCGCATTCGCCGACGACCCGTTCCCGTTCGAGGCGATCGTGCTCATCGCGACCTTCGGGGTGACGCTCGCGGTGATCGGCGTGGTCGCAACGCTCACCGCACTGGACAAGCCCGCGATCCGCCTCGCCCTGTGGGTACTGCCGCTGTTCTTCGTCTCGCACGTCGCACTGCTCGGGACGTGGATCCCGGATGCGATCCTCGCCGTGGTCTCCGCCCTCGCTCTCGTGCTGGTGTCGCTGCCGTCGAAGGCGCCGGCGCGCGCGGAGGCTGCGGCCTAGGTCGGGCACCTCCCCCAGAACGGATGTCGCGGGTCGCCGGTACTGTCGAGGCAGGCGAAAGGAGCCCGCGTGTTCGTACTCGATGACCGTGTCGTCACCAGCCCGAGTGACCTCACCGTCGCGTCGAAGTGCGAGTTCGCGTTCCTGCGCAAGATCGACGCGAAGCTCGGCAGGGTCGAGCCGGTGGAAGACCCGGAAGACGCGATGCTCGAGCGCGCCGCGCGGCTCGGCGACCAGCACGAGGCCCGCGTGCTCGAACGCTACCGTGAGCGATTCGGCTCCGGCGTCGTCGAGATCGCCCGCCCCGACGAGCTGACCGCCGAGACGCTCGCAGCCGCCACCGCGGCCACCCACGATGCGTTTGAGAACGGCGCCGACGTGGTCTTCCAGGCCACCTTCTTCGACGGCGACCTCATCGGCTTCGCCGACTTCATCGTGCGGCAACCCGACGGCTCCTACCTGGTGCAAGACACCAAGCTGGCGCGCCGCGCCCGCGTCACCGCGCTCCTGCAGCTCGCCGCCTACGTCGAGCAGCTCGAGAAGACCGGCATCCGGGCGGCGCCGACCGTCGAACTGCTGCTCGGCGACGGCACCGTCAGCGTGCACCAGGTCGCGGACATCATGCCGGTCTACCGGCGACGCCGCGAACGACTGGTGCAACTCGTCGCCGACCGGATGCGCGCATCCGACCCTGTGGCGTGGGGCGACCCGCGCTTCACCGTCGACGGGCGCTGCCCCACTTGCGACGCCGAGGTCACCGCGCACCGCGACGTGCTGCTCGTCGCGGGCATGAGGGTGCTGCAGCGCGAGCGCCTCGCGAACGCCGGCATCACCACCATCGACCAGCTCGCAGGTGCAGACACCGTGCCAGAGACCATCGCCGCCAGCACGTTCGAGTCGCTGCGCGCGCAGGCACGGTTGCAGCTGCAGGCGACGGATGACGCGCCACCGCCGTTCGAGCTGGCCGACGGCCGCACGATCGGGTTCATCCCCGAACCGAACCCGGGCGACGTGTTCTTCGACTTCGAGGGCGACCCGCTCTACACGGAAGGGCCGGGCGAGAGCTGGGGCATCGACTACCTCTGGGGGCTGGTGGAGGCCGACGGCACCTTCCGCGCCTGGTGGGCGCACAACTTCACTGAGGAGCGCGCCGCGCTCGAGGACTTCATGGCCTACATCGCCGACCGGCGCAAGCGCTACCCGGGGATGCACATCTACCACTACGCGAGCTACGAGCGCACCCACCTGCTGTCCATCGCGGCCAGGCACGGCGTGTGCGAGAACGCCGTCGACGGGCTGTTGCGCGACCACATGCTCGTCGACCTGTACCCCATCGTGCGCAAGGGCGTGCGCGTCGGCAGCCGCTCCTACTCGATCAAGAAGCTCGAGCCGCTGTACATGCCCGACACCCGCGACGGGCAGGCGGTCACCACCGGTGCCGACTCGATCACCGAGTACGTGAGCGCACGCGAACTGATCGACTCCGGCGACCTGCTGACCGGCCAGCAGATGCTCGACGCGATCGCCGACTACAACGAGTACGACTGCCAGTCGACGCTCGCACTGCGGGACTGGCTGCTGGCCGTGGGCGCGGAGCACGGCATCCGGCCCGGCTCGCGTCCGATCGAGGAGCAGGAGGGTCCGGATGTCCCCGCCTCGCCCCTCGCGGAGGCATTGCTCCACCGTGCCGGCGATCCACTGCACGAGCGCACCGTCGACCAGACCGCTGCGGCGCTCGCGTCGGCGGCCATCGACTACCACCGGCGGGAGCAGAAGAGCTTCTGGTGGGGGCACTTCGCGCGTCTGGTCGCGCCGATCGAGGAGTGGGAGGCCACCCGTGATGTGTTGAGGGCGCAGGCCGTGCGGGTTGTGGATAACTGGCACCGCGGCGACAACCATCGGGTCGACCGGCGCACCCTATTGTTGCGCGGCGAGTGGGCGCCGGGCAGCACCGTCAAGCCGACCGAGCAGGCCGGACCGTTCCTGGTCTATGAATCGCCTGGGCCGTTCATCATTCCGAACGCCGAAGCTGGCGCCCGGCCTGCCCGCAGCGTGCGGCTGGTCGAGGTGTATGACGACGGCGCCCTGGTGGAGGAGACGCTGCCTGAGGGCATCGAGCCGTACGCTCACCTGCCCGTCGCGTTGACGCCGGCGGCACCGCCCGGTGCCGGTGCCCAGCGGCCTGCGATCGAGGAATGGGCGCAGCGGATCATCGACACCCCGCCCGACGGCGCATCCGGCGGCTGGCCGAAGGATCCGATGGTGGACATCCTGCGCCGCACCCCGCCGCGCACCCGCAGCGGAAACCTCTCCCCGGTCGTCGACGAGTCCTACCGCACGGCGGTGGTGGCGAGTCTGCTCGACCTCGACGACTCCTATCTCGCCGTGCAGGGGCCACCCGGCACCGGCAAGACCTGGCTCGCCTCGCACGTTATCGCCGACCTGGTGCGCGAGCACCACTGGAAGATCGGCGTCGTCGCGCAATCGCACGCGGTGGTGGAGCACGTGCTCGACAGGCTCGTCGGCGATGCCGGGCTCGACCCGTCGCTCGTCGCCAAGGCACCCAAGGACCGACTCAACCCGGGCGACCACGACTACACGGTCCTGGCGAAGAAGGACGACGCGTTCCGCTTCGCGTTCGAGCACGCCGACACCGGGTTCGTGTTCGGCGGCACCGCGTGGGACTTCGCCAACGTCGGCCGGGTCCCCCGTCGCTCACTCGACCTGATCGTCGTGGACGAGGCCGGGCAGTTCGCGCTGGCCTCAACCATCGCCGCGAGCGTTGCCGCGAAGAACGTGATGCTGCTCGGCGACCCGCAGCAACTTCCGCAGGTGAGCCAGGGCACGCATCCGGAACCCGTCGACACGTCCGCGCTCGGCTGGGTCGCCGACGGGCACGACGTGCTGCCGCCCGAGTACGGGTACTTCCTCGCGGAGAGCAGGCGGATGCATCCGGCCGTCGCCGCCCCGGTGTCGCGGCTGTCGTACGAGGGCGCGTTGCACTCGCACGAGTGCGCGTCGCAGCGCTCGCTCGATGGGATTGCGGCTGGACTGCATCCGGTGCCGGTGGTGCACGTGGGCAACTCGACCCAATCGCCGGAGGAGGCCGAGGTCGTGGTCGAGCTGGTGCGGGCAGCGCTCGGTCGATCGTGGGTTCCGGAGCCGGATGCCGCGGTGCGGCCGCTCAGGCAAGCGGACCTGATCGTGGTGACGCCGTACAACGCGCAGCTCACACTTGTGCGGGCGCACCTCGATGCCGCAGGGTTCACCGAGGTGCCGGTCGGCACGGTGGACAAGTTCCAGGGGCAGGAGGCTGCCGTGGCGATCGTGACGCTCGCAGCGTCGTCGGCGTCGGATGTGCCGCGCGGCATGGAATTCCTCATCATGAAGAACCGCCTGAACGTGGCGATCTCGCGCGCGCAGTGGGCCGCCTACCTGATCTACTCGCCGGAGCTGACCGAGTACCTGCCGCATACCCCCGACGGTGTGACGGAACTGGCGGCGTTCATCCGCCTGGTGGAGAACCCGGCGGCGCTGCCCGTCGCTTGACTCGCCGGTGGCCGACCCCACCGGTGGTCGAGCCTGTCGAGACCCTCAACCCGCGGGGGTTGGCTCCCCCTCCGGGCTCACCAGCTCCGCCCCGGCGTGCCCCATCTCCTCCAGGGCGGCCGCTGTCGCATCCGGCGCAACCCCGGCGACCAGTCCGGTCAGCACGCGCACCCGCCGCCCGTGCTCGAGCGCGTCGAGCACCGACGCGCGTACGCAGTGGTCCGTGGCGATGCCGACGACGTCGATCTCGAGCACACCCAACTCGTCCAGCTTCTCGGACACGGTCGCACCGTCATCCGTCTTCCCCTCGAAGATCGAGTAGGCCGGCACACCCTGCCCCTTGCGCACGTGGATCGTGACCGCATCCGTGTTCAGGTCCGGGTGGTACTCGGCGCCGGGCGTTCCGGCGACGCAGTGCGCGGGCCAGGTGTCCACGAAGTTCGGTTCGGCGCCGACGGCGAAGTGCCCGCCATTGTCATTGTCGGCGTCGTGCCAGTCGCGGGACGCGAAGACGTGCTCATACCGATCCGGATGCTTCGCCAACAGCGCCGTGACCCCGGCGGCCACCGCCGCGCCACCCTGGACGCCGAGCGCACCGCCCTCGGTGAAGTCGTTCTGCACATCGATGACGAACAAAGCCCGGCTCATGGTCTTCCCCTTGCTCAAACGTTGGAAAGGTTGTTCCCACAATTGAACACTGCCGCGGTGAGAGTATCGAGGGCGGCATCCGTTGCCTCCCCGCCTGCGCCGACGGCGTGGAACGAGAACCCGAGCGCGGTGCCATCCGCGGCGATGATCAGGCCAGCGAGCGTCTGAGCCCCGTCGATCGCGCCCGGCATGGCGCGGACGTTGCCGTGCACCACCGCATTGTCGCCGCCGAACCGGCCCTCCAGCCCGCCCTTGTTGCCGGCGACCGGCAGCGAGTCGTTCATGATCGCGAGGGTCTGGTCACCGCTCGCGACCTTCGCCATCAGCCCGGCGATCGCCTGCGGCGGGACTGCGTTCGCGGCGCTGACACCGCTCGCGTCACTGAGGGCGAGTCCGCTCACGTCGATGCCGTGCTGTGCAAGGGCACCGCCGATCACGTCGGTGAGGGACGCGGCCGCACCGCCCCTGTCCACCTCGACTGAGACGACGCGCGCGAGCTGCTCGGCGAGCGTGTTGTCACCCGTGCGGAGCATGTGCCCCACCAGCTGCTTGACCGGCTGCGACTTGACCTCGCCGAGCAGCGGCCGGCTGGTCAGGGCCGATCCGTTGCTCACCTGCACCTTCGCCGGGTCGAGACCCAGCGCGCGGATGAAGGCGGTCACCGCCCGCCCGGTCGGATCGGTGCTGCGCGGGCTGACTGCCTTTTTCGGGTCGGCGCGATCGCCGTCGACCATCAGCGGGACGACCTCGGCCATGGTGCCGGTGGTCTGCTCACCGCGGGCCCAGCCCTGGTTCCAACGGTCGGCGCTGCTCCACAGGCCCACGTCGACGATCACCTTGGTGATCTGCTGCTGGGTGGTGGTGGGACGTTGGGTGGGCGCCGGGTCCGGTTCGGTCTCGTCCCCTTCCTCGTCCTCGTTCTCCTCACGCGGCGGGTCGGGAACGACGACGACCGGCGGGTTGAGGAGCTTCCACTGTGCGTTGACCTGCTCGGCGAGATCGGCAAGCTTAGGCGCATTGGGGTAGTAGCTGTCGGTGGCCGCGCTCAGGGTCGGGTCACCGCCGCCGACGAGCACGATGCTGCCCGGCTCGGTTCCCTGGTACACCCGGGTGCTGAGCTGGTAGTCCGCCCCGAGCACCGACAACGCGGCGGCCGCGGTGAGCGCCTTCACGGCACTGGCTCCAGGGGCGGCGTCGGATGCACTCCGGTCGAACAGCAATTCGCCCGTGGCGGCGTTGACCACCGCGCCGGCGAAGCTGCCGAGCGCGGGATCGACCGCGGAGACCATGCACGTGCGGACGGCTTGCGCGCCGGCCAGCTGCGGCGGAACGTCTCGCGGCCCCCGCGCCGTCTCGGTTGGCAACACCACAGGCGTGGCCGCGTTCGCGGCGACCGCGGCGCCGGCGAACACGGCGCCAGTGCCGAGCATCAGGAAGGCGGCGCTCAGCGCGCCGGCCAGCCAGGCGGTTGGATGCTTGGCGATCAGCGCCCGGATGCCGGTGCCGGCGTTCCCGCTCGAGGAGGCCGGCGCATCCGGTGCCTGCTTCTTCGGCTTGATCGGCTTGCCCGTCGCCTCGCGCGCGGCGCGGCGACTCAGCGGCTCCCCCTGGTCAGTCACTCGCCTATAGTACTGGCGCGCTGAACGTAGCCTGTGCCGCGCCCGGCGGGGGTTGCCCTGACAGTGCCCCCGAGTAGCCTCGAATTATGTGCCGGAACATTCACACTCTCCACAATTTCGAGCCCGAGGCGACGAACGAAGAGGTTCACGCGGCGGCGCTGCAGTACGTGCGCAAGGTGAGCGGTTCGACGAAGCCGTCCAAGGCGAACGAGGAAGCTTTCAACCGCGCGGTCGCGGAGATCGCACACATCACCGGGCACCTGCTGCAGGACCTGGTGACAACCGCCCCGCCGAAGAACCGCGAGGTCGAGGCGGCCAAGGCGCGCGCCCGAGCGGCGGAGCGGTACGCGCGCGTGCCGGCGTAGGCGCCGCCTACGCCGGGCTCGCGATCATGATCAGGTTTCCGCAGGTGTCGTCGAGCACCGCGGTGACCACCGGTCCCATCGGTGTCGGCGGCTGGGTGAACCTGACCCCTTGCGCCTCGAGCTCTCGGTGCGCGGCGACCACGTCATCCACCGCGAACGACGTGGCCGGGATGCCGTCCTCGACCAGCGCCCTCATGTAAGCCTTCGCGGCCGGATGCTCGTCAGGTTCGAGGAGCAGCTCCACTCCATCCGGAGCATCCGCGCCGACGACGGTGAGCCACCGGTGCTCACCGACCGGAACATCCGTTTTCGGCAGGAACCCGAGCTTCTCCGTGTAGAACGCGAGCGCCTTCGCCTGGTCGTCGACGAATACGCTCGTCACGTTGATGCGTGCCTGCATGGTGCACTCCTAATCGGTTACGGGCCAGCGCTCGGTGATCGAGCGCAGTGGCTGAGTGTTCAGGTGATGGATCTTGGTGCGGCCGGATCGGTGAGAAACGACCAGGCCGGCCTCTTCGAGAACGGCGAGGTGCTGCGAGATCGCCTGCCGGGTTGAGGTGTTGCCGTGGGCGATCAGCCGCGAGCAGATCTCGAACAGGGTCTGCCCGTCCCGCAGCGTGAGCTCGTCGAGGATGAGCCGCCGTGTCGGGTCCGCCAGCGCCCGGAAGACATCTCCCACCCGAACCACAATAGGCAAGTGACTACTTGCATGTCAACGGATGCGGGGTTGTTTGAGCTTGTCAGTGATCGGCTAAGATTGCTTTTCGTGCCAGCGGCTCGCCGCGCGGTGCGCCGCCTTAGCTCAGTCGGCAGAGCGTCTCACTCGTAATGAGAAGGTCGTGGGTTCGATTCCCACAGGCGGCTCAGTTCTACTCTCGAACCGGAGATGCCTGTCACCCGGCGCCTTCCACCGTTTGCGGCGCACGCAGCCCGTACTTCGCTCCATGCGGAAGCGGCGCAGCGCCCGCCCGCACCGCGCGCAGCGCGCCGAGGATCGCGATCAGGTCAACGACCTCCTGCAGGGTCGCCCCTACGATCGCGGGCAGGTAACCGAACGCGGCCACGAACATCAGCCCGACGCTGATGATGATGCCGAGCCAGATGCTCTGTAACGCGATCGCCACAGTCCGATGACCGATGGACACCGCACGCGCGACGCGGGACAGGTCATCCAGCAGGATCACCACATCAGCCGATTCGCTCGCCGCAGTGGACCCCCGCGCGCCCATAGCGATCCCGACGTCGGCGGCGGCGAGCACCGGCGCGTCGTTGACGCCGTCGCCGACCATCACCACCGGGCGCGGCGTCGCAGCACGCACGACTTCGACTTTGTCGGCCGGGAGGCACTCGGCGTGGACCTCCTCGATGCCGAGCTCATCCGCGACGGCTTGCGCGGTCTGCCGCACGTCCCCGGTCAGCATGATCGTCTTGCGCACGCCCAGTCCGGACAGCGCGTCCAGCGTCGCCGGCGCTTCCTCGCGCATCCGGTCACGCAAGGTGATCGTCCCGGCGAACCGGCCGTCGACGGCCACGTAGACGGCCGCTTCCCCGGATTCCAAAGTTAGTCGCTGGACACCGGATGCGTGGTCGGCGACCCAGCCTGGCTTGCCTGCCATGACCACGTGCCCGTCCAGTTCCGCGCGCACACCGTTGGTCGCGACCTCCCGAGCGTCGTCCGCGTCGATCAACTCGAGCCCGCGGTCACTGGTAGCGGCGATGAGCGACTGCGCCAGCACGTGTGACGAGTATCGTTCGGCCGAGCCGACCAATTGCAACAGACGATCAGAGCTGAGGGAGTCGGCGGGCTGCACCCCGACAACCTCCGGCCTGCCGTGCGTCAGCGTCCCGGTCTTGTCGAAAGCGACAGTGCGCGCGCGGGACAGCTTCTCAAGAGTCCCGGCATCCTTGATCACGATCCCGAGCTTCGCGGCGCTGGACATGCCCGCCATGAACGCAACGGGAGCCGCGATCAGCAGCGGACACGGGGTCGCGACCACGAGCACCTCGGCGAACCGGACCGGATCGCCGCTCATCCACCAGGCTGCCCCGGCGATGGCCAGCGACACGATGGTGAACGGCAGCGCGTAGCGATCAGCGAGGCGCACCAGCGGCGCCTTGCTCTGCGAGGCCTCCCGCACCAGCTCGACAATCCGCTGGTATTGGCTGTCGGATGCGACAGCGGTCGCCCGGACCTCGACTGCGGTTGCGCCGTTGATCGAGCCGCTCAGCACCTGCTCCCCGGTCGACTTTTCTACCGGCATGCTCTCCCCTGTCAGCGATGACTCGTCGAAATCGCCGGCCGGACTCAACAGTTCAGCATCGACGGGGACCAGTTCGGCGGGGCGCAGCAGCAGACGGTCGCCCACTGCGACCTCGTCGGCGCTGATCTCCTCGATCTCCCCGTCATCCGCGATCCGGTGCGCCCGCTGGGGCACCCGAGTCAGCAGTGCGTTGAGCTCCCGCTGGGCACGAACCGAGGCGAGATCCTCAAGCGCCTCCCCTCCCGAGAGCATGAGGACGATCACCAGGCTTGCCCAGTACTCGCCCACCGCAACGGTGGAAACAATCGCCGTGATAGCCAGCACATCCAACCCGACGTGGCCGCCGACGAGGCTCCGGATCATGCTCCAGCCCTCGCGAGCGGCAACGGCGAGCGCGAACAGCGACACGAACCAGGCGGTGACGGTGTCGAAACCGAGCAACGTCAGGACGAGGGCGATGGCAGCCACACCGAACGTCGCCAGGACGAGCGGATAGCGTCGTGCGGCAGCCCGGAAGCGGTCCATTACTCCTTGCTACCCCTCTGTGGCTCCCGTAGGGCAAGCCTCAGCACATGGGGTCGGCCGACGGCACCGTCCCGTTGATCAGGAAGTCATCGACCGCGCGGTTCACGCACGAGTTGGACTTGTTGTAGGCGGTGTGCCCCTCACCCTGATAGGTGACCAGGTGGCCCTCGTCGAGCTGGTCGGCCAGGTTCACCGACCACTGGTACGGGGTCGCCGGGTCGTTCGTCGTCCCCACCACGAGAATCGGCGCCGAACCGGATGCGTGGATCTCTTGCCGGTCCCGCTCGGCCGGGAACGGCCATCCGTCACACGACGTGCCGTACGACATAAGCGGGCCGAACACCGGCGCCACCTTCGCGAGCTCGGCAGCCTGCGCGCGCAGCGTCTCCACCGACGAGTCGATCGGGTAGTCCAGGCAGTTGATCGCGGTGAACGCCTCCGTCGAATTGTCGCGGTAGGTGCCATCCGGATTCCGCCCGTTGTAGCTGTCGGCCAGCGCGAACGCGAAGTCCGCCTCCCCGCTCATCACCTGGGCGAACAGGTCGTTCAGGTACGGCCAGTTCTCCTGGCTGTACAGGGGCAGGATGATGGCCGTGAACATGGTCGATGCCCCAAGCATCCGACCGTCGGATGCGCGCAACGGGCTGGCCTGCAGGCTCTGCAGCAGCGCGTTCACGGTCTGCATCGCCTGCTCGGGGGCGCCGCGGAACGGGCACTCCGAGCCGGTGCTGCAGTCCTCGAGGTAGGCCATCATGGCGCTCTCGAACCCGACCGCCTGGGTCGCGGTGACGTCGAATTCGCTCGTGGCCGGGTCAATCGCGCCGTCGAGCACGAGGCGCCCGGTCTTCTCCGGGAACAGCTCGGCGTAGGTCGCCCCGAGCAGGGTGCCGTAGGAGTAGCCGAGGTAATTCAGCTTCTTGTCGCCGAGGATCGCGCGCAGCAGGTCCAGGTCGCGTGCGGCGCTGTTCGTGTCGACGAAGCCGAGCAGGTCGCCGGTGTGATCGAGGCAGGCCTGACCGAATTCAGCCGAGGATGCCTTGTTCTCGGCGATCCAGGCATCCGACGCGAACTCGTTCCCCGGCAGCTCGTACAGCCAGCGGTCCATCTGGGCAGGGTCGTCGTAGCAGGAGACCGCCGACGACCGGCCGACGCCGCGGGGGTCGAAGCCGACAACGTCGAACCGGTCGATCAGGTTGCCGGACACCGCATAGTCGAGGCTGTCGTGGATGAAGTCATAGCCGGAACCACCCGGCCCGCCGGGGTTCACCAGCAGCGACCCGATCCGGTCGCTGCTCTTCGCCACCGACCGGATGAGCGCCAGTTCGATCGACTCCCGCTCGGGCTCGTTCCAGTCGAGCGGCGCTGTCGCGGTCGCACACTGGAAGCCGTCACCGCAGTTCTCCCACTGCAGCACCTGCTTGTAGAACGCCTCGAGCTCGGGCGCGACCGACTCGTCGGTGGGAACGGATGTCTTGCTCGGCTCCTCGGGGACGAAGAACGACACGCATCCGCTCAGCCCCATCGCCGCCGCCGCGGCCACCGCGACCGCGCTGAGGGTTCGTCGGGTGCGTCGCTCTCTCATCTGGGCTGCCTCCTGGCGGTGATCAACATGGCTTCAAGGGCGAGGGCGGGCGCAACGTTGGCGTCGATACGCTGCCGCGCGGTGGTGATGGCGTCGAGGGTCTCGAGGGTCTGCGCCGGGGTCGACTCCTCGGCGGCGCGCTGCAGCTGGTCGCTGATCTCGCGGTTGATGGGTTCGGTTGCGACGCCCAGTTGCAGCAGCAGCACATCCCGGTAGAGCGACATCAGGTCGACCATGATGCGGTCCAGTCCGTCGCGCAGGCTGCGGGTGGCGCGGCGCTTCTGGTCCTCCTCGAGCGACTTCAGCTGCGAGCGCAGCGCGGGCGGAATGGTGCCGCCTGGCTCGATGCCGAGCGAGCGCATCGCGCTCTCACGCTCCTCGGCGTCCCGTTCCTCGGTGATCGCCTTGGCATCCGCGGTGGCGACCTCGAGCAGCGTGGCGGCAGCGCTGACCGCACCGGAGACGCTCCGGATGCCGAGGGCGGCCTGCAGAGTCTGCTCGCGACGCGCGCGGGCGTCGGCGTTGGTCGCCAGCCGGTGCGCCATGCCGATGTGGCTCTGCGCCTCGCGGGCGGCGCGGATCGCAAGTTCAGCGTCGACGCCGTCGCGGCGGGTGATCAGCTCGGCGACATCCTCCACGGATGGAACCCGCAACCGCACGCTGCGCACCCGCGACCGGACGGTGGGGATCAGGTCCGCCTCGCTCGGCGCGCACAGGATCCACACCGTACGCGGCGGCGGCTCCTCGAGCGCCTTCAGCAGCACGTTGGAGGTGCGCTCGGTCATCCGGTCGGCGTCCTCGATGATCATCACCCGGTAGCGGCTGACCGACGGTGAGAACTGCGAGCTCGCGACCAGCGACCGCACCTCTTCGATCGAGATGATGACGCGTTCGGTGCTGAGCACGCCGAGATCCGGATGCGTGCGCGCCGCCACCTGACGGCGGGTCGCCTCATCGCCGTCGGGGTTGCCGGGGCTGAGCAGCGCGGTCGCAAAGGCGAAGGCGAGGTTGGAGCGCCCTGACCCGGGCGGACCGGTGATGAGCCACGAGTGGGTCATCCCGTCACGCCCAGCGGCGGCGGCCTCCGCGGCCGATCGGAACACGTCGATCGCCTCAGACTGGCCGGTCAGCTCGTCCCACACCTGCATGCGTAAAGCCTAGGGTGCACCGCTCTCGGTGGTTCCCAGTTTCCCGCGGCCCGGCGCATCCGGCGCCCGGCCCGCCCGACGCATCCGGCGCATCCGGTCAACCACGCCGCCGCTTGTTGACCGCGCGCCTCCTTGAACCGGCGCGCGGTCAACAAACCCGCAGTTTGTTGTCGATGCGCCCGCTACAGCACCCGCATCGATAACACACGGCAGCAGCGTTGCAGGACGGTCAGCGGCGCGCGAGGAGGGCTTCGACGCGAGTGCGGATCGCCGCGGCGAGCGAGTCGATGTCCCCGGATGCGTCCAGCACCAGGAACCGTTCCGGCTCGGCCGCCGCAAGCTCGAGATACGCGGAGCGGACCGTCGCATGGAAGGTCTGCTCCTCCGCCTCGAGCCGGTCGTAGCGAGTGCGCGCCCCGTCGAGGCGACCGCGGCCGACGGACTCGTCCAGGTCGAGCAGGATCGTCAGGTCGGGAAGCAGGTCCTCGACCGCCCACAGCGAGATCCGACGGACATCGTCCGCCCCGAGACCGCGGCCGACTCCCTGGTAGGCCACCGAGGAGTCGAAGTACCGGTCCTGGATGACGACCTCGCCGCGGTCAATCGCCGGCCGCACCTTGGTCGCGATGTGATGTGCACGGTCCGCCGCGTAGATCAGCGCCTCGGCGCGCGGCGCGATGTCCCCGCGCCGGTGCAGCACGATCTCCCGCAGCTCATCACCAAGGTCGGTGCCGCCCGGCTCGCGAGTGCGCACGACGGTGTGTCCGGCATCCGTCAGCCAACTCGTGAGCAGCTCCGCCTGGGTCGACTTGCCCGAGCCGTCGCCGCCCTCGAACGTGATGAACAGCCCGGTCACGTCACTTCTTCTTCGCGGGAGCCTTGCGGGTGGTCTTGGCCTTCGCCTTCGCCTTCGGCTTGGCCGGACCCTTCGCCCGCTTGTCGGCGAGCATCTGCACCGCCCGCTCGAAGTCGATCTCCTCCGGCACCTCACCGCGCGGGACCGTCACGTTGGTCACACCGTCGGTGACATACGGCCCGAACCGGCCGTCCTTGATCTTGATCGCCTTGCCGCTCTCGGGGTCCGGGTTCTCGAACTCCTTCAGAGCACTGGACGCACGCTTGGCACCGTACTTCGGCTGCGCGAACAGCTCCAGCGCACCGGCGAGGTCGATCTCGAGGATCTGGTCCTCGCTCGTGAGCGACCTGGTGTCGGTGCCCTTCTTCAGGTAGGGGCCGTACCGGCCGTTCTGCGCGGTGATCTCCGCCTCGGACTCCGGATCGACGCCGACGACGCGCGGCAGGTTGAGCAGGGTCAGCGCCGTGTCGAGGTCGATGGTCGCGAGGTCCATCGACTTGAACAGCGACGCGGTGCGCGGCTTGGCGCCGGCCGCCTTCTTGGCGGCCGGCTTGCGCTTCTTCGGGGTCTCGACAGGCTCAACCACCGTCGCCGTCACCTCGCCGGTGGCGGCGTCCACGGTCTCGACAGGCTCGACCGCCGAGTTCTCGTCCTCCTCGGGCTCCAGCTCGGTCACGTACGGGCCGAACCGGCCGTCCTTCGCGACGATCTGCTTGCCGTTCTCCGGGTTGATGCCGATAACCCGGTCGGTCACCACGGGCGCCTCGATGAGCTCGCGGGCCTTCTCGACCGTGAGCTCGTCGGGGGCGAGGTCCTGCGGGATGTTCACGCGGCGCGGCGTGCCGTCCGCGGCATCCGGATCCTCGACCTCAAGGTACGGGCCGTACTTGCCGATGCGCAGCGTGATGTCGTCATCGATCCGGGTCGAGTTGACGCTGCGCGCGTCGATCTCGCCCAGGTTGTCGATGACGTTGCGCAGGCCGCGGTGCCGCTGGCCGCCGAAGTAGAAGCTGGTGAGCCAGCCGACCCGGTCTTCCTCGCCGTCGGCGATGCGGTCGAGGTCGTTCTCCATGTCGGCGGTGAAGTCGTACTGCACCAGCTCGCCGAAGTAGTCCTCCAGCAGACGCACCACAGAGAACGCCACCCAGTTGGGCACCAGCGCGGTGCCGCGCGGGGTCACATACCCGCGGTCGATGATCGTCGAGATGATCGACGTGAAGGTGGACGGTCGCCCGATCCCGAGCTCCTCGAGCGTCTTGATCAGGCTGGCCTCGGTGTACCGCGGCGGCGGGCTGGTCTCGTGCCCCTTGGCCTCGACCGACGCCAGCGTGAGGCTCTGCCCCTCGGTCAGCGCCGGCAGCTTCGCCTCGGTCGGCTCTGCGGTCTCGTTCTGCTCCTCGTCACGTCCCTCTTCATAGGCGGCCAGGAAGCCGCGGAAGGTGATCACGGTGCCGCTTGCAACGAATTCGGCGCGGTCTCCGGATGCCGTGGCCGCGGTGATCGTGACCGTGGCGGTCGACCCCTTGGCATCCGCCATCTGGCTGGCGACGGTGCGCTTCCAGATCAGGTCGTACAGCTTCCAGTCGTTGCCGCGCAGCGTGCCCTGCAACTCGGACGGGGTGCGGAAGGTGTCACCGGATGGGCGGATCGCCTCGTGCGCTTCCTGCGCGTTCTTCGACTTGCCGCTGTAGACGCGCGGCTTCTCGGGAACGCTGTCGGCTCCGTACAGCGCCTTCGCCTGCGTGCGGGCCGCGTTGGTGGCCTGCTGCGACAGCGACGGCGAGTCGGTTCGCATATAGGTGATGAAACCGTTCTCGTACAGGCTCTGCGCGACGCTCATCGTCTGCCGGGCGGAGAAGCGCAGCTTGCGGGCGGCCTCCTGCTGCATCGTCGACGTCGTGAACGGCGCGGCCGGCCGACGCGTGTACGGCTTCGACTCGACCGAGGTCACCGTGACAGAGGTCGACGCCTCTCGCAGTGCCGTCGCGAGCGCCTCGGCTGCCGCCTCGTCGAGGGCGACAGCATCCGTCTTCAATGCTCCACGGTCATCGAAGTCGCGGCCGGTGGCGACTCGCGAGCCGTTCAGGCGGGCGAGACGCGCGTCGAACAGGTCCTTCTGCTCGGCCGGGGTGAGACTCGCGGACAGGTCCCAGTAAGTCGCCGCGATGAAAGCCAGTCGTTCGCGCTCACGCTCGACCACCAGTCGGGTAGCGGCGGACTGCACGCGGCCGGCCGACAGCCCGGGGCCAACCTTGCGCCACAGCACCGGCGACACCTCGTAGCCGTACAGGCGGTCCAGGATGCGGCGGGTCTCCTGCGCGTCAACGAGTGCGGTGTCGATCTCGCGGGTGTTGTCGCGGGCGTGCTCGATGGCGTCCTTGGTGATCTCGTGGAACACCATGCGCCGCACGGGAACCTTGGGGTTCAGCACTTGCAGCAGGTGCCACGCGATGGCCTCGCCTTCGCGGTCCTCATCAGTTGCGAGGTAGAGCTCGTCGGCGTTCTTGAGCGCCTTCTTCAGCTCGGAGACCGTCTTGCGCTTCTGGTCGGATACGACGTAGTACGGCTCGAAGCCGTTCTCGACATCCACGGAGAACTTGCCGAGCGAGCCCTTCTTCAGCTCCGGCGGCAGGTTTTTCGGCTCGATGAGGTCACGAATGTGGCCGACGGAGGCCTGCACTTCGTAATCGTCACCGAGGTACTGCGCGATGGTCTTCGCCTTTGCAGGTGACTCGACGATGACCAGTTTCTTCGTGCCGGGCACGGAACTCCTTGAATGTCTGAATAGAACAGGGGACACCATACACACGAAAACACCGCGCGCTCTATTGGCGCGGCGGAGCGGGTCCGGCGGTGGCGAGAGCCGCCACGGGCAGTCCAAGCACGATCGTGCTGGCCCTGACGGTCACGATAGCGCCATCCTGACGGCATCCGCTGAGCGCCGCCCCGTTCGCTTCGGCGACGACGGATGCTTGCTCGCAGGGCACCCCGGGGACGATGCCGATCGCGACGTCCGCTGCGGCGAGTGCTGCGGCATCCGCTGCCCCTGCGACCCGCTGCTTCGCGACCAGCACTATATAGAGAGGTACGAACAGCATGGTCAGCGCGAGAGTGCCGGTGATGAGCGCGACCGCGAGTAGCGAGCCGGACCCGCGCTCGTCGGCGCGCATCAGCCTCCTCCGGCGAGTGCGCAGCTGCGCGCTGTCAGGGTGATGGCGCCGAATAGCCCCGGCCCGTGCACCGTCGCCGTGACGCACACGAGCTCACTGCCGCTCTCGATTGCTCCGGATGCGCCGGGCACGAGTCGGCCGACATCCACCGGGTCGCCCCTCGCCGTGGCGCGGGCGGCGACCGCGGCGGCATCCTGCAACCGCACCTGCTGGCTGGCGAGCTGCACCGAGCCGAGGCAGCACGCGAGCACGAGCATCACGGCGGGCACGGCAACCGCGAATTCTGCGGCCACCGTGCCCGCTTCGGCGTCAGCCGGCGAACGTGAGCGCACGCTGCACCAGGTCGGTGAGCATGCCGCGCACCTCATCGGAGCGCATGATCACCACCAGCAGCCCCGCGAAGCCGACGGCCGCCATCGTCGCGATGGCGTACTCGGCGGTGGCCGCGCCGGTCTCGCCTGCGAGGCGACGCTTGAGTCTGAATCTCATCTGTTCCTCCTTCTAATCGAGGACAGTGTCGAGCGGACCACTGGCAGTCCCGGGCATCCGGGCTCGCCGCCGTGTGCGAACCTCACAGCCCGGACACCGTTGAGGAGACGACCGCGATCATCAGCGGCGCGACCCCCAGCAGCATGAACGCGGGCAGCACGCACACGCCGAGCGGGATCATCAGCGTCACCGCGAGCTTCGCCGCCCTGCGCTGCCCTTCGCTGCGCGCCTCGAGTCGCTCCTGTTCGGCTTCGCTGCGCAGCAGGGCCGCCGCGGGCACCCCGGCCCGCACGGACAGCGCGAGCACCGCGTCGACCTCGGCTGCGTCGCTCGGCAGAC
The DNA here is from genome assembly GCF_012274275.1 of Cryobacterium sp. BB307. Lineage (GTDB taxonomy): Bacteria > Actinomycetota > Actinomycetes > Actinomycetales > Microbacteriaceae > Terrimesophilobacter. The sequence continues at coordinate 223,791 of NZ_JAANZA010000001.1, forward strand.
CGCAGCTGCGGCTCGCCTCGGCAACCGCCTCGCGTGCCCGGTCGACGGATGCCCCGCCAGACAGCGCGATCGCCAGCAGCTCGAGCTGCAGGCCCGGCGTTGGGTCGGTCGGGGTTGCGGCCCGAAGCAGGCGGCGGTTCCACATCCGGGCGGCGAGCATGAGCCCTGCCCCGAGAACGAGGCAGGCGAAGCCGGCCGGGGTGCCGAAGAGGATGCCCAGGGTGTCGAATCCGAGTGCCGCGCCGAACAGCAGCCCCACCAGCGGGAGCGCCAGCACCATCCGTGCGGTCGCCGCGGGCGCCGCGAGGGCGACCGAGACGTCGCGCTGGGTCTGGGCGAGATCGCGGAGGGTTTGCGCGAGCGACCTCAGTGTCGGCGCGAGCGGAGCCCCTGCATCGATCGCAATCCGCCAGGCCGCGGCGAGGCTTCGCCAGACCGGATCGCCCTGACTGCTGGCCAGAATCGCGTCGGCGATCGGCGCATCCGTCGCAGCGATCTGCCGCACGCGCGGGTCGGCGCTCTGCTCGGCGAGGTAGCCCCAGGCGGAGCCGGGCGTGACGCCCGCGGCCAGCAGCACGGCAAGCCGTTGCACCGTCTGGGCGGCCGGGCCGACCGGGTCAGCCGCGTGCTTCGGCACCGCCCGCTTCATGGGCTCACTGGGGGCGCCTCGACGGTCGTGAGCCGGTCCCGATCATCGAGCTCGAAGGACCCGAGCTGGGCGAGCCGGCGCACGCCGCCGCGCCGCTCGAGGTGAAGCACCGCGCCAATGGCGCTCACCGTCTGGCGGGCGATCGCGGTCGGACCGAGACCGGCGAGCGCGCCGAGCGCCTCCATCCGTGCCGGGACGTCTCCGAGTGAGTTGGCGTGCAGGGTGCCTGCGCCGCCGTCGTGGCCGGTGTTGAGCGCCGCGAGCAGTTCGCGCACCTCCGCGCCGCGGCACTCCCCCACCACCAGCCGGTCGGGGCGCATCCGCAGCGCTTCGCGTACCAGTCGCTCCATGCCGACGCCGCCTGCGCCCTCCAGGTTCGCCTGCCTCGCTTCGAGTGACACGAAGTGCTGGTGCTCGACGTGGAGTTCGGCGACATCCTCGATCGCGACGATCCGGTCGCTCGGGTCGGCGCTCGCGAGCATCGCCGAAAGCAGGGTGGTCTTGCCGCTGCCGGCCGCCCCGGTGATCAGCACGTTCGCGCGCCGTTCGACCAAATGGACAACGGATGCGGCGGGCACGTCGGCGAAGAACCCCGCCCGCTCGAGGTCGTCGAGCGAGAGCCGCCTGAAGCGCGGCAGCCGGATCGAGATGAGCGTGCCGCCGGTGGAGATCGGCGGCAGCACCGCGTGCACCCGGATGCCGTCGTGCAGTCGCACGTCGACGCACGGTGTCGCCTCGTCGATGTGCCGTCCGCCGAGTGCGATCAGGCGGACGGCGAGTTCGCGGAGTCGACCCTCGTCCAGTTCAAGGGAGGGCTGGCGCAGCAGACCTGCGCCGCGGTCGACCCACAGCCCGTCCACCCCGTTGACGAAGACATCCGTCACCTCCGGGTCGGCGACGAGCGCCGCCAGCTCACCGAATTCGGGCAGGTTGCGGCGGGTCGGTGTGTCCTGGCTCGCACCGGGTGGGCGGGCGACGAAACGCGGCTCGAGCATGCGGCGACGGTACGCGCCAGCCGCCGACGATCCGGGTCTGACTCGGGCCAGCAGTGCGCTCCGGCTCACCGGCCGCTATCGGGAGGAGCACCCGTCGCCCGACCAACCTCCGGCTTCTATCCCATCTCAAGGAAAAAGCGCCGCTTCGAGACGGATGACGGGCATCCGGGGCGGAACGCGGCCGGATCTCCTTGAAACGGGTTAAAAAAGAGGGGCGGCGCCTGTTGGGGGGAACCGGCGCCGCCACGGCAGTCAGCTGATTGGGGGGAATCGTTGCGGACTGCCAGTCATCCATGACGGATTGACCACATCAGTCTAGTGCAGGGCGAGACCTTTTCAATGGGGAAACACTGTGAGGCGGGTAGTCTCGTTTCTGGTGCGCCCAAACAGCCGCACCGAGACCGCAAAGAAGCGTTTCAGGAGTGTAATGAGCGAACAGATCGACAGCCTGCTGCACGAGGAACGGCGCTTCCCGCCGAGTCCCGAGTTCGCCGCTCAGGCGGTTGCGACGAGCGACCTGTATGAGCGCGCCGCCGCCGACCCGGTCGGTTTCTGGGCGGATCAGGCCCGCGAGTTGCTGCACTGGGAAACCCCGTTCACGCAGACCCTCGACTGGAACAACCCACCGTTCGCGCGCTGGTTCGCCGACGGACGCCTGAACGTCGCCTACAACTGCCTCGACCGGCACGTAGAGGCCGGAAACGGCGACCGGGTCGCGATCTACTGGGAAGGCGAGCCCGGCGACAGCCGCACCATCACCTACGCCGAGCTCACCGCCGAGGTGAAGAAGGCGGCGAACCTGCTCACCGAGCTCGGCATCCGCCAGGGCGACCGGGTCGCCATCTACCTGCCGATGATTCCGGAGGCCGTCGTCGCGATGCTCGCGGTCGCCCGTATCGGCGCGGTGCACTCGCTGGTCTTCGGCGGCTTCAGCGCCGACAGCCTCAGGTCGCGGATCGAGGATGCGACCGCCAAGCTGGTCATCACCGCCGACGGCGGATACCGCAAGGGCAAGGTCTTCCCGCTCAAGCCGACCGTCGACACCGCGCTCGCCGGCGAGACCAGCATCGAGAACGTGCTCGTCATCAAGCGCGGCGGCAACGAGGTCGGCTGGACCGAGGGTCGCGACCTGTGGTGGCACGAGGAGCTCGAGAAGGTCGACGCCGAGCACGAGGCGAAGGCGTTCGAGGCAGAGAACCCGCTGTTCATCCTGTACACGTCCGGCACGACCGGGAAGCCCAAGGGCATCCTGCACACCTCCGCCGGCTACCTGATGCAGAACGCGTTCACCCAGCGCATCGTATTCGACCTAAAACCGGAGACGGATGTCTATTGGTGCACGGCCGACGTCGGCTGGGTCACCGGACACAGCTACGTTGTCTACGGCCCGCTCGCCAACGGCACCTCGGTGGTGATGTACGAAGGCACGCCGGACACCCCGCATCCGGGTCGCTGGTGGGAGATCGTCGAGAAGTACAAGGTGACGATCCTGTATACCGCGCCCACCGCCATCCGCTCGTTCATGAAGGTCGGCAGGGAGCACCCGCAGCGCTTCGACCTCAGCTCGCTGCGCGTGCTCGGCTCGGTCGGCGAACCGATCAACCCGGAAGCCTGGGTCTGGTACCGCGAGATCATCGGCGGCGGCACAACCCCGGTCGTCGACACCTGGTGGCAGACCGAGACGGGCGCGATCATGATCTCCGCGCTGCCCGGCGTCACCACCGCCAAGCCGGGTTCGGCGCAGGTGCCGATCCCCGGAATCTCGGTGGATGTGCTCGACGAGCAGGGCAATCGCGTCGGCAACGGCAACGGCGGCTACCTCGTGGTCACCGACCCGTGGCCCTCAATGCTGCGCGGCATCTGGGGCGACCCGGAGCGCTTCATCGAGACCTACTGGGAGAAGTTCGACTTCCCCGGTGCGAACAAGCGCCGCATGTACTTCGCGGGCGACGGCGCGCGGCTGGACGAAGACGGCGACATCTGGCTGCTTGGCCGGGTCGACGATGTGATGAACGTGTCCGGTCACCGTCTCTCGACGATGGAGATCGAGTCGGCGCTCGTGTCGCATCCGATCGTTGCCGAGGCGGCCGTCGTCGGGGCCTCCGATGACACCACCGGGCAAGCGGTTGTCGCGTTCGTGATCCTGCGTGCCAAGCAGGCCGAGGCGCAGACGGCCGAGGAGGCGAGCGCGATCCTGCGGGCCCACGTCGCCGAGCAGATCGGCGCGATCGCCCGGCCGCGTCAGGTATTCGTCGTTACTGAGCTGCCGAAAACCCGCTCGGGCAAGATCATGCGGCGACTGCTTCAGGATGTCGCGGAGGGGCGCCAGATCGGCGACACCACCACTCTTGCCGACACCTCAGTGATGCAGGTGATCACGGAGAAGCTGCAGTAGCGCGGAGTCGCTTACGCGAACTCGACGATGAACTCGACCTCGACGGGCGAGTCCAGCGGCAACGCCGCGACGCCAACCGCGCTGCGTGCGTGCATGCCCGCGTCGCCGAACACCTCGAAGAGGAGGTCTGACGCGCCGTTGATGACACCGGGCTGGCCGGTGAATGCGGGATCGGATGCGACGAAACCGACGACCTTGACGACTCGCGTCACGCGATCCAGCGAACCGATCACCGACTTGATGGCCGCGAGACCGTTCAACGCTGACTCGCGGGCGTAACCCTTCGCATCCCCCGGTGACACCAGAGAGTCGCCCTCGCCCACCTTGCCGGTGGCCGGAAGCTTCCCCCCGACGAACGGCAGTTGACCGGCAGTGAACACATGGTTGCCGCTGACGACCGCAGGCACGTACGACCCGGCGGGGGCGGCAAGCTCGGGAAGAGCGATACCAAGTTCGGCGAGACGAGCGTCGATGCTCATGCGGATTCTTTCTCCCTCTTGAAGTAGGCCACGAGCCCACCCTCTGGCCCCTGCACGACCTGCACCAGTTCCCAGCCCTGCTCGCCCCAATTGTTGAGGATGGCCTGAGTGTTGTGGATGATCAGCGGGGTAGTGAGGTACTCCCAACGTTGCATTTCGGTTTCCGTTCAGCTTTCGCGAGTAGACCATCCCGTACGCTGTATCCTATGCCTTCTGAAAACTCGAAGCTTCCGGGCGCCCTAAAGGGCTTCCTCGGCATGGTCGGTCTCAGTGGTCTCGCGGGTGTTCTCATCACAGCCCTCGTGACTCCCGCGCTCGCCGTCACCAGCATGACCGCGAACTCCTCGATCGGCATCTTCGAGGCGCTGCCCGATTACATCGAGATCGGTGACCAGTCGGTGAAGAACACCCTCTATGGGGTATCGGGCGGCGAGTACGTCCCTTTCGCGACGATGTACAAGCAGAACCGTGAAGAGGTCGGCTGGGACCAGGTGTCCGAGTTCATCAAGCTGGCGGTCGTCGCCGGCGAGGACCGCCGGTTCTGGGAGCACGGCGGTGTCGATATGCAGTCGATCGCCCGTGCCGCAGTTGGCAACGTCGCCAAGGGTGACATCGACAGCGGCGCGTCGACGCTGACCATGCAGTTGGTCAAGAACATCAACATGCAGGAAGCAGTGCGCATCACCGATAAGAAGGAGCGCGACGCGGCGCTCGACAAGGCGCAGGAGCAGACGCTCGAGCGCAAGCTACGGGAGGCGAAGCTCGCGATCGGCTTGGAGAAGACGTACTCCAAGGAAGACATCATGCTCGCGTACCTCAACATCGCGGGCTTCGGCAACAACACCTACGGCATCGAGGCCGCGTCGAAGCAGTACTTCAGCAAGCCTGCGGCGGATGTCACGCTCGCCGAGGCGGCCAGCCTGATCGCGATCGTCCAGTATCCGAACGCGCGAAACCTGGACAGCCCCGAAAAGTACCCAGACAACCAGAGCCGTCGCGACGCCATCCTGAAGATCATGCTCGAGCTCGACATGATCACCAAGGCGCAGCACGACGAGGCCGTGGCCACGCCCATCGAGTCCTACGTCAACATCAGCGCTCCCGCGAGCGGATGCATGTACGCGTCCTACTCCGCACAGAACTTCTGCGACTACGTCTCGTTCGTCGTCCCCGAGTTGGAGAGCCTCGGCGCGGACCCCAAGGAGCGTCAGGCGAACTGGGACCGCGGCGGATACGACGTGTACACGACCATCAACCTGGACCAGCAGGTAGCGGCCAAGGCGATCACCGACGAGCAGGCCCCTGCTTCTGAATCGCGCTTCTCGCTCGGCGCAGCGGTGAGTGCTGTCGAGCCCGGCACCGGCAAGATCCGCGTGATGGCGCAGAACAAGCACTTCGACAACTCCCAGGATGGCGGCGGCCCGGAGACGACTGCGGTCAACTTCAACACCGACCGGCCCTACGGCGGTTCGTCCGGATTCCAGGTCGGATCGACCTACAAGATCGTCACGCTGGCCGCATGGCTTAAGGCGGGACACGGCCTCCAGGAGGTCGTCGACGGCTCGAACGCCAAGGTCTTCAAGCGGTTCCCGTCCTGTGAGGGCGACTGGGTCGGCAACCAGAAGTTCCACAACTTCGCCAACCAGAGCTTCGGCCGGATCACCGTGCAGCAGGCGACCAACTCGTCGGTCAACACGGCCTACCTGTCGATGGCTCAGCAGCTCAACCTGTGCGACATCCGGGACACCGGACTCGACATGGGCGTTCACCGCGCCGACGAGGCGAAGCTGCAGGCATACCCCTCCACCGTCATCGGCACCAACGAGATCGCCCCGATCAGCATCGCGACCATGATCGCCACCATCGCCGCCGGCGGAAAGTCCTGCGACCCGATCGCGGTCGAGAAGATCGTCGACCGTGACGGCGCCGAGCTCGCCGGCCAGGCACCGAAGTGCCGGCAGGCCCTGTCGCCTGAGGTCGCGGCCGGAGCCGCGCACGCGCTGCAGCAGGTGATGTCCCGCGGTACCGGTGCTGTGGCCAACCCCTTCGTCGGCATCCCGCTGATCGGCAAGACCGGAACGAGCGACAACGCCGAGCACACCTGGATGGTTGCGGCGAGCACGAACATTGCGCTGACGGTCTGGGTGGGAAACATCATGGACCACGCCGACCTGAGCCGCGTCGCGTTCGGCGGCGGAAACGGTGCCAGCGCACGTCACCGCATCTTCAAGCCGGTGATGGCGAATCTGCTCGGCATGTACGGCGGCAACGGCTTCCCCGACGCGCCGGGCAACCTGATCACGGGCACCACCACCGTGCTGCCGGACTTCTCCGGCCAGTCGGTCGCCACCGTCAAGTCGACGCTCGAAGGGCTCGGGTTCGAGTACACGGATGGCGGCACCGTGGCATCCGCCCTCCCCGCCGGCGTGGTCGCCTCGACCGACCCGCCCGCTGGCAGCCGGCTGTCGCCTGGCTTCAGCGTCACCGTGTACGTGAGCGACGGGTCGCTCGCCGGGACCGTTCCGAACGTCGTCGGGATGACCGAAGGCGAGGCCAGGGCAGCGCTCGCGGCAGAAGGTCTCACCAAGGTGAAGGTCGACAAGGTCGACACGACGGATCCCTCTCAGGTTGACAGGGTCATCTCGACCAGCCCGGGTGCCGGTACTGGCGTATCCAAGTCCGACACCGTCACCATCACGGTCGGCAGGGCGCCGCGAGGCGGTCCGACTCCCGGGCCCGACCCCGACGACGACTGATGGGAGCCGCTAACCGGGTAATCGGCGGCGCGCTCGCGACGGTCGGCGCCGCAGCCCTCGGGGCGCTCGCCTGGGGCACCGTCGTGGAGCGGAATCGCTTCACGGTGCGGCGGGAGGTCGTGCAACTGCTCGACCCGAGCGCTCGACCGATCACAGTGCTGCACCTCGCCGACCTGCACCTCGCACCGTGGCAGCGCACCAAGATCGACTGGGTGCGCGAGCTCGCGGTTCTCGAACCGGACTTCATCGTGAACACCGGCGACACGCTCGGACATACGGATGCCTTGGACGCGGTCGCGTACGCACTGGAGCCGTTCCGCGGCATCCCGGGTGTCTTCGTGCACGGTTCGAACGACTACATCGGCCCCGAGGCGAAGAACCCGTTCGCCTATCTGGCCGGTGAAAGTCGCCCGGGGCGAGACGGGGGGAACCGTCTCGACACCGCCGGGTTGGAGGAGCTCTACCGCGACCTCGGCTGGTACGACCTGAACAATGCGGCACGCGCGATCGAGTTCCGGGGCTCCCGGCTCGAGCTCGTCGGAACCGGTGACGCCCACCGCGGGTGGGACCGTCTGGACCTGCTTCCCGGCATCGTCGACGACCTGCGCGAGAACGTGGGCTGGGAGGACGACCGGGTCGGGCCGGCCCCGGTGACGATCGGGGTGACACACGCTCCGTATCAGCGGGTGCTTAACTCGCTCGTGAATCACGGTGCCGACATGATCTTCGCTGGGCACACCCACGGCGGTCAGGTGCGCGTGCCCGGTTACGGTGCGCTGGTCGCCAATTGCGACATCCCGTTGGACCAGGCCAACGGCCTGAGCACCTGGCATCACGCCGGCCGGATGGCTCATCTGAACGTGTCGGCGGGGCTCGGCACGTCGATTTATGCGCCGGTTCGCTTCGCTTGCCCTCCGGAAGCCGTTCTAGTGACACTCACTGCCGATGATTTCGGCTATTCTTGATTAGTCGACGGGGTGTGGCGCAGTTTGGTAGCGCGCTTCGTTCGGGACGAAGAGGTCGTGGGTTCAAATCCCGCTACCCCGACACAAATGAGAAGGGCCACCGAGAGGTGGCCCTTTTCGTTGCCCTAAAGGCTTAAGCGGTCAGGCGAAGTCGGGGTCCGGCGCGGAGTTATACGCGGTGTCCATCGGCGACAGCACCCGGTTGCCTCGGTTCAGGCGCCCACCGCTCTCGTCCAGGTAGCAGGACCCGCACAGCGACTCGTAGACGACCTCACCGACCTCGATCGCGACCTGGTCCCCATCGAAGATGAACCGGTCGCCGATCTTGCGCGCGTTGAACACCGCCTTGCGGCCACAACGACAGATGGTCTTCAGCTCCTCAAGCGAGTGCGCGATCTCCAGCAGCCGCCTGCTGCCCGGGAACGCCACGGTCTGGAAGTCGGTGCGGAGACCGTAAGCCAGCACCGGCACGTCCTCCAGGATCGCGATGCGCAGCAGGTCGTCGATCTGCCCCTCTGTGAGGAACTGTGCCTCATCCACCAGCAGGCAACTCACGTCCCGGCCGGTCTCCTCCTTCACTTCCTGCCGCGCCTGCGCGAACAGCTCGAGCACGTCATCCGTCGCCGCGATCATGAAGTCCACCGGCCGGGTGACGCCCAGTCGCGAGACGATGAGGGTTGCGCCCTTGGTGTCGACTTGCGGCTTGGCGAGCAGCACCTGCTGGCCGCGCTCCTCGTAGTTGTAGGCGGCCTGGAGCAGCGCGGTGCTCTTGCCGCTGTTCATCGCGCCATAGCGAAAATAAAGCTTTGCCACTACTGCAGGTATCCGTCCTCGGCGGCACGGCGGATCAGTTCCGCCTTCTTTCCCGCCGGCCTGTTGGCCTTGGCGTACTTCTCGCGCACTCGGCGCAAGTACGTTTTGGCCGTCTCATACTTCACGTTCATCCGTCGGGCCACCTCTACCGTGGTGAGCCCAGACACATAAAGCCTAAGCGCTTCCTCTTCGCCGCCGCTGAGCTTGGGACGGGTCGTCGCGGTGGCACCGACCGGCAGCGGACGCCAGTTGCGGGTGCTGGGGCCGACCTCGACTCCCATGACCCGACGCGCAACGTCCATCACCTCGTGCATCGGCAACGACTTGGACAGGAACGCGGATGCGCCGGCATCCATAGCGCGCTCCCTCGCGTCACGTGTGTCCAGACTGCTGATCACGATCACCTTCGCGCCGGCGGCGCGGCAGGTGCGCACGCGCGCCTCGATGGAGATGGACTCCTGCAGCTGGAAGTCGAGGAAGACCAGCTCCGTCGGGAAGTTCGCGCTGTGCACGAGCTCGAGCCAGGTCTGCGCCGCGAGCACGAGGTCGAAGTCGAGCGCGTTGGCGCCGATCCAGCTGGCCAGGCTGTCGAGTAGCAACTCATGGTCGTCAAGAACTGCCAGGCGAACCGGCGCACGCTCCCCGACGGCCTCGGGAGCGACAAGCTGTGGATCATCGGTGCCCATAAGAGAACCTTATTATCAACGCGGAGCGGGACGGTTTCACCCGGAAGTCGGGGAAGACGATGCGCATCACCGCGAAGTAGGGCCGAAGCGCGGCTCTGGCCGCTTGCTCGGTGAGCGTCACCCTCATGGCGACCGAGTTGACGCGCGTATCGGCGTCGCTGCCGATCCGCAGTTCGCCGCTGACGAGGTGCTCTTCGTCGTGCAACGCGACGAGGAGGGCGCGCAGCGCGGTGCGCTGGTTCGACTCCATCGCCGATGCGAGTCCCCGCGAGTCGTCGAGGGTGATCGTACGCGTCCTGCCGAACGTTCCCATCAGCTCATCGAGCCAGCTCCGGTCCGCTTCGGCGACCATGACGGTTCGGATCGCGGTCGAGATCGCCCCGGCCCGCGCCCGGTCCGCCTCGGTGACGTCCGCACGTTCCAGCAGGTCGTGGAAGAACGGCAGCACCTCTCCTTCCAGGATGCTGACCCGGTCGCGGTGCACCGCACGCGAGATGCCACCGGCGACCGCGTCGATGCGCAGGTCTGAGGTGTTCACGTTCCAGTTCCGCCACCGCTCGAGTGCGCGCAGCATCCACCCGTTGTAGGCGGCGGATGCGTAGGTCAGGGCGAGCAGACCGAGCATGCTGGCGAGCAGGTAGGTGATCGGGGGCAGCGCATCCGACAACTCGGGCAGGCGGGTCACGGTCAGGAAGCCGATGAGGATCGCGGATGTCGTGCCCAGAGCGGCGAGTTCGTCAACCGGTCGGTACGGGCCGAGCGCGAAGAGCAGGATGCCGAGCGAGATCGCGGCCCAGTCGTCCTGAATGAAGTCGTTCGACCCGGCCTGGCTCGCGTGGGACAGCCCCGCGGCGGTCAGCGCGAGCAGGTGCACACTCAGGTGCGCCCCGGAGGTGAATGGCGCACGTTGCGGGCTGGTTTCGATGAGCGCGATCGCGCACGCGAACGCGAGGGCGGAGATCGCCAGCGCGGCGAGCAGCGGGTTGGCGATGTGGTCGAGCGAGCGCACGGTGGTGAACAGTGCGTACCCGAGCGCGAGGACCGAGAAGCCGATGATCAGCGGGCGGCCATCCAGGGTGCCGACCGGGTCGAGCTGCTGGCGGGTGAGTTCGGGTTGAGCGCTCACGACGAGCCCCCGCCCCGGGCGTCCTGGCCGCTGGTCGGGACGCGGAGCATGATCGAGGTCCCCCGGCCGAGCGTCGACCACACCTGGGCCTGCCCGCCCACGGCTTCGATGCGCTGGTGCACCGAGGTGCGCAGCCCCATCCGGTCGCGTGGGGCGGATGCCTCATCGAAACCCTTCCCGGAGTCGATCACCATCACGCACACCTCGTCGCCGGCGGCGTAGACGGCGACCTCGGCGAGCATCGTGCCCGAGTGCTTGCTCACGTTCACCAGGCACTGCTTCACGGCCTGCCCCAGGGCGATGGAGGTCTGCCGATCGAGTCGACCGACCGCGCCCAGGTCGCCGGTCGTCTGCACCTCGAGCCCGAGCATCCGGCCCTCCTGGATCGCGGCGAACAGGCCGCTGTGCTGCCAGTCGGCGCGCAGCTCCCCGGCGACGCCGGGCGTCTCGTCGGAGAGCCAGTCCTCGCCGAGGAGAAGCTGCAGGTCACGCTCGATCTGGGTTCGCATCCGCGGGTCGAGGCCGCCATCCGGCGCCGAGGCGATCGCGCCGAGGTGCCCGAGCACGGTGTCGTGCATCAGCGCGGCCGCCTTCACTTCGATGCGGTGCCGCAGCGCTGACAGCTCCTCCTCGCGCGCCGCGCGGTACAGCCGCGGTTGCGCGTCCCTGAGTCCCCCGCCGGTGGCGGAGACCAGCGGGCGGAGGGCGACGCTCGCGACGGCGATGGCCAGCGTCGTGGTGTCGAACGCCAGGAACCTGCCGGCGAGAACGGATGCCGCCAGTACGGCGCCTTCGGCCACGACGTAGCCTGCGATGGTCCAGCTCACGCTCGGCCAGGCGCCGACCCTGGAGGTGCCGGCCATGACCAGCGCGGTCTTCGCGGCGACCAGGGAGTACCCGTAATCGGTGAGGCCAGCATCCGGCCCCGACAGGAACGCGTGGGCGAACAGGAACAGTGCAGTCGCGCCGACCAGCAGGTAGAGCACGGTCATCGCGTCGCTGTCGGTCTGCCGCCGGATGGCGAGCACGACGATGGCCACCGCGAGAGCCAGTGCGGACAGCCACATGGCCGGTCCCAGCCGGGCACCGAGAGCCAGCGCGATGAGGAGCATGCCGCCCAGGAGCGTGAACGCGAGTGCGTGCTGGCCCCGCGTGTAGGCGCGGCTGAGGACCTGCGTTGCGCGGTGCGCCGGAAGTCCGATAGCCACGGGTGCCAGGCCTCATCAGTTCGGGTAGTGGGGCACCTGAGTATCGCACCGATTGTGGCCGAGTTGTACCCCAGTTCCCGCGAACTGGGGGCGAAAATTTGCCGATCAGGGCCGTTTTGTGCCCCATCGTGGCGCCATGCGCGTCAACTCGATGGGACACCGGCGACGAGGTGGAGCAGGCGTCCGGACCAGCGGCGTCGCAGCCACCTGTCGTGACTCGCCACGACAACAGCCCCCGGGTAGGCGCCCAACGCGTCCTCCAGGTCGCTCGCGAGTTGCAGCGACAGGTGGTTGGTGGGCTCGTCCAGAAGGAACACGTGCGGGGGCCGGCCGATGATGAGCGCGAGTGCCAGCCGTCGCTGCTGCCCGACCGAAAGCGACCCGACCGGGTGGTCGAGGTCACGCGGTGCGATCAGCCCAAGCGACACCAGCGGGGTCGCCTCGGCGCGGCGCTCCCCTAGCCGGCTTTCGTAGATGGAGCGTGGGGTGTCAGACGGATCGGCGAACCGTACGTCCTGCTCGAGCAGCGCCACCCGAAGCCCGCGTGCGCGCATCACCGTGCCCCGCGCAGGCTCGATGGTGCCGGCCAGCATCCCGAGGAGCGTCGACTTTCCCGCGCCATTCGCCCCGGTCACCAGCAGCCGGTCGGTCGCGGTCAGCTGCAATTGCGGCATCCGCATGCGACCGTCAACCGTTGCTTCGCGCACGAGGATGGCGGTGTCGGGGTTGTCTGGCCCGAGCACGCGCCTGCCGGCTTCGCGGGCTGGGAGCCCGGCGAACTGCAACGGCGCCGGCGGCTTCCGCACCGCGTGCTCGCTCAGTTCGTCCAGCCGAGCCCGCGCATTGCGCACCCGGCGACTCACCTGAGCCTGCACTCGTGCACCGTGTCGCGCGTAGGCCATCTTGTTCCTGTCGCGGATGGCGCGATCGGGCGCGACAGCACGCGCCGTCACCGCGACAGAGCGCTCGAGCTGCTTCAGCTCGTCCTGCTCTCGTTCGAACTGCTCCTCCCAGCGAGCGCGCTCGGCCGCCTTCTCGGCGAAGTAGCCGGTGTATGCGCCGCCGGATGCCGCGCCGTACCGGGTCGTCCCGCCTCGACTCGGGTCGAGGTCGAGCAGATCGGTGGCTGTCTCATCGAGGAACGCGCGGTCGTGGCTTGCGAACACGACCGGCCCGCGCCAGGCGGTGAGTTCGCGGTGCAGGTATTCTGCCGCCTCGTCATCGAGATGGTTGGTCGGCTCGTCAAGCAGCACGAAATCGGGTCGCTCCAGCAGGAGAGCGGCGAGCGCGAGCCGCGACCGTTGGCCGCCGGACACCTCTGCGAGGGTTCGCTCGCCCGGGAGGCTGCCGACCCCGAGGCCGTCGAGGACCTCGTCCCGGCGGGCGTCGATCGACCAGAGGCCCACCCGCTCGGCCTCGGCGAGGACACGGTCGTAGCGGTCCGCAGCATCCGGTGTCCCCGACGCCAGGACGGCGGCGGCATCCTCCAACTCCGCACCGACGGCGCGGACCGGCGCGAGGGCATGTTCGATGAGCGCGCCGATCGCCGTGGTGGGCGCAAAAGGCACCTCCTGCTGCAGCAGGCCGGCGCGCTTCGGCGCCACGACGCTGCCGGAATCGGGCTCGTCAACGCCTGCGAGAATGCGGAGCAGCGTCGACTTGCCGACGCCGTTCTCGCCGATCAGACCCAGTCGGTCGCTGGGCGCGACGACAAGGCTGAGATCGGTGAGCACCCTGCGGTCGCCGTAGCTCTTCGAGATGCTGTCCGCGCGGACATGGCCGATTGCGAGTGAATTGCTGGCTGTGCGCATCGCATGCGCCCCTTCGTACGAAGACGACTCCCGCCGGGCACAGCCTCGGACGCGGGACGAAGGGAAGTCACAGCCACATAGCGGGTACGACCCTAGCAACCGGTGCGCAGGGTCGTCAACGGCCGGATCAGACCAGTTCGAGCGCCTTTGCGGTGGTCTCGAGGGTCTTCACGGCGAGCTTCGGGTCATCCGAGAGCTTCAGCCCATAACTGGGCACCATCTGCTGGATGGTGCTCTCCCACTTGGGCAGCTGATTCGGGAAGCACCGTGAGAGCAGGTCGAGCATGATCGGCACCGCCGTCGACGCTCCCGGTGAGGCACCGAGCAGGCCGGCGATCGTGCCGTCGGCGCCGGTGACGACTTCGGTGCCGAACTGCAGGATGCCGCCCTTCTTGGTGTCCTTCTTGATCACCTGCACGCGCTGGCCCGCCGTGATCTGCCGCCACTTGCCCGGGCGCGCATCCGGCATGAACTCGCGCAGCGCCATGAATTTGGTGTGCTTGCTCGCGAGCACCTGCGTGACCAGGTACCAGGTGAGGTCGAGGTTGTCCTTGAACACCGCGAGCATCGGGATGATGTTGCCCGGACGGATCGAGAACGGCAGGTCGAACCAGGAGCCGTACTTCAGGAACTTCGGCGTGAAGCCCGCGTACGGACCGAACATCAGGCTCGGCTTGCCGTCGACGACTCGCGTGTCGAGGTGCGGCACCGACATCGGCGGCGCGCCAACCGCGGCCTTGCCGTACACCTTGGCGAGGTGACTCGCGACGATCTCCGGGTCGTCGGTGCGCAGGAACTGGCCGCTGACCGGGAAGCCGCCGAAGCCGCGCGCTTCGGGGATTCCGGATGACTGCAGCAGCGACAGTGCGCCGCCGCCCGCGCCGACGAAGACGAAGCGCGCGTATTCGGTGGTCGGGGTGCCGCCGACGATGTGGCGGGTGTTCAGGCGCCAGACGCCGTTCTTCTGCCGCTTGAGGCCGGTGACTTTGCGCTCGGTGTGCAGCTCGGCGCCACCGGCGACCAGATTGTCGATCAGGTTACGGGTGAGGGCGCCGAAGTCGATGTCGGTGCCCTCGATCGAACGCGTCGCCGCGATCGGCTGGTCCTTCTTACGGCCGGGCAGCAGCGCGGGTGCCCACTCGTAGATGACGGCTGGGTCCTCGCTGTACTCCATGCCGTCGAACAGCGGGTGATCCTTCATCGCCTCGTAGCGGCGGCGGAGGAACTGCACGTTCTCCTCGCCCCACACGAAGCTCATGTGCGGGACCGGGTTGATGAACGCCTCCGGGTCGGGCAGAAGCCCCTTGCCCACGAGGTGCGCCCAGAACTGCCGGGAGACCTGGAACTGCTCGTTGATCTTGACGGCCTGCGAGATGTCGACGGTGCCGTCGGGCAGCTCCTTGGTGTAGTTCAGCTCGCACAGGGCAGAGTGGCCGGTGCCGGCGTTGTTCCACGCGTTCGAACTCTCCTGCGCGACGTCCGGGAGCCGCTCGAAGATGCGGATTGTCCAGTCGGGCTCGAGTTGCTGGATGATTGCGCCGAGGGTGGCACTCATGATGCCGCCACCGATGAGCGCGACGTCGATGGGGGCGGATGCTGAACTCACGCCCTCCAGTTTAGCCGCGCCCGACGGGCCGCTTCGCCCGTCGAGGGTCGCTCAGAATCGCGCTTCTTCCCGCCTTCTGAAAATGCAGGAGATTGTGCTCGAAAACGGCGTTCCGTTGCCAGAACGCTCCAAATGGGCCGGATCTCCTTCATTTTCCGGACGGCTAGAGGGCGGCGACCGCGCCTGCGATGAGGCCGACGCCCGCGATGATCAGGCCGGCGGTGAGGCTCGCGACACCAAGCCAGAGCAGTGCGATCAGCCGGTTGGGGCGCTGCGGCTCGCGGCCGATCACCGAAAGGAAGAAGCCGGCAGGCATCAGGATCGCCGCAATCGGCACCAGCGATCGGCCCGCCCACAGCCAGCCACCTTCGAGGGCGCTCAGGTCGATGATGGCGAGGATCGCGACGCTGAGCACGAGCAGCACCGCGGCATGTGCGTGGCCAGCGCGGAAGAACGACTTCTGCAGTCCGTTGGTCGCTACCTTGCCTCCCATCACACGCGTGAGGAAGTAGCCGCCGGACTCGACCGTGACCAGGGCGAGCAGCAGGATGCCTGCAAGCAGCAGCGATTGTGGTTGGATAGTCATGGTATCCAGTATTGGATAGCGTCACTATCTTGTCAAGGAGCATCGTGCGCATTTCCGAGCTCGTCGACCGCACCGGCGTTCCGCTCGCGACCGTGAAGTACTACCTGCGCGAGGGTCTCCTCATGCCCGGGCAGGCAACCGGCGCGACCCAGGCGGACTACGACGACGCGCACGTGGAGCGGCTGGGGCTCATCCGGGCGCTGATCGACGTGGCCGGGTTGAGCGTGAAGCGGGCCAAGGCCGTGATCGACGTGATCGAGCATCCGGAATCGGACCTGGTCCGCACCATCGGCCGGGCGCTCGAAGAGCTGCCTCCGTATGGCGGGTCGGATGCGGCGGAGTACCCGCGAGCGAAGCGGGCCATCGAGGCGCTGGGCCAGGTGTACGACCCGGACTACGCGGCGGTGGCTCAGCTTGAGCGAGCGCTCGCCGCGGCCGAGGCGGCGGGCGTGCCGATGACCGACGATCGCCTGCGGGCGTACGGCGGGGCGATCATGGAGCTGGCCGAGTTCGATATCGGCAACATGAGCACCACCGACCCGGCGGATGCGGTCAAGTACGCGGTGCTCGGCACTGCCCTGTACGAGCCGGTCATCGCGGCGATGCGCCGGCTCGCGCATCAGGACGCGGTGTACCGCGCCCTCGGCGGCTCCTCTTAACCCATCTCAAGGAGATCCGACGGCGGATGCCCGTACTCGCCCGTACGGGAGTCCCGAACGGCAGATTCTCCTTGAAACGGGTTAAGCGCGGGCGGCGAGCTGGGCGGCCACCAGTTCGGCGATCTGCACCGCGTTCAGGGCAGCACCCTTGCGCAGGTTGTCGTTGCTGATGAACAGGGCGAGGCCACGACCATTCGGCACACCCTCGTCCTGCCGGATGCGACCGACGTAGCTCGGGTCATTCCCTGCCGCTTCGAGCGGGGTGGGGACATCCGAGAGCGCGACGCCCGGCGCCTCCGCGAGCAACTCCTGCGCGCGTTCGGGCGTGATCGACTTCGAGAACTCGGCGTTGATCGACAGGGAGTGCCCGGTGAACACCGGCACCCGCACGCACGTGCCGCTGACCAGCAGGTCGGGCAGCTCGAGGATCTTGCGGCTCTCGTTGCGGAGCTTCTTCTCCTCGTCGGTCTCTCCCAGCCCGTCGTCGACGATCGAACCGGCCAGCGGGATGACGTCGAACGCGATCGGCTTCGGGAACTTGGCCGGCGCAGGGAAGTTCACCGAGCTGCCGTCGTTCACGAGGCCGATCAGGTTCTGGTCGACGGCCGCGCGGATCTGCTCGAGCAGTTCCTCACCGCCGGCGAGACCGGCGCCCGACACCGCTTGGTAGGTGCTCACGATGAGCCGCTCGAGCCCGGCTTCCTCGTGCAGCACCTTCAGCACCGGCATCGCGGCCATGGTCGTGCAGTTCGGGTTCGCGATGATGCCCTTGCGCGCCTCGCCGATCGCGTGCGGGTTGACCTCGCTCACCACGAGCGGGACATCCGGGTCCATCCGGAAGCCGGACGAGTTGTCGATGACCGTCACGCCCGCCGCCGCGAACCGCGGCCCCTGTGCCTTCGACGTCGTCGCACCGGCCGAGAAGATCGCCATGTCGAGCCCGGTCGGATCAGCGGTCGCCGCATCCTCGACCACGATCTGCTCGCCCTTGAACGGCAGCGTCGTGCCTGCGGAGCGAGCGGATGCGAAGAACCGGATGTTTGCGACGGGGAAGTCGCGCTCCTCCAGCAGGCGGCGCACCACCGCGCCGACCTGACCGGTAGCGCCGACCACTCCGATGTTCACGCCCGTCATGTCAGCGCCCCGTTCCAGCGTGGACGACGGCGGGTTCTTCGCCGTCGAGTTCGAATGCGGAGTGAACCGCGCGCACCGCGTCATTGATGGTGTCGGCGCGCGTGACAACCGAGATCCGGATCTCGCTGGTGGAGATCATCTCGATGTTGATGCCGGCGTCGAAAAGGGCCGTGAACAGCTTGGCGGAGACACCGGAGTTGGTGCGCATACCAGCGCCGACCAGCGCGAGCTTGCCGATCTGGTCGTCGTACTGCAGGGACTCGTAGTTGATGTCATCCTGCGCCGCGGTCAGGGCCTGCATGACCTTGACTCCCTCCGACATGGGCAGTGTGAAGGAGATGTCGGTCAGGCCGGTGTCGGCGGCCGACACGTTCTGCACGATCATGTCGATGTTCGCCTCGGTGCTGGCGACCAGGTTGAAGATCTGCGCGGCCTTGCCCGGGACATCCGGAACTCCGACGACCGTGATCTTTGCTTCGCCCAGGTCGACGGCCAGTCCGGCGATCATTGGCTCTTCCACGGTTTCTCCGTTCTCGGGGTGAAGGACGAGGGTGCCCTCGTTGTTGTTGAACGACGAGCGCACGTGAATCGTTACCCCGTGCCTCCGCGCATATTCCACTGCGCGTATATATAGGACCTTGGCGCCGGCCGCGGCGAGCTCGAGCATCTCCTCGCTCGTCAGCCGGTCGATCTTGCGGGCGCTCGGCACGACCCGCGGGTCGGCGGTGTAGATGCCGTCGACGTCGGTGTAGATTTCGCAGACCTCGGCGCCGAGCGCCGCAGCCAGGGCGACGGCGGTCGTGTCCGAGCCACCCCGCCCGAGCGTCGTGATGTCGCCCGTGCCACGGTTGAAGCCCTGGAAGCCGGCGACGATCGCAACGGCGCCGGCGTCGATGGCTGCACGGATGCGGGTCGGGTTCACCTCGACGATACGGGCGCTGCCGTGCCGGGCATCCGTCGCCATCCCGGCCTGACTGCCGGTGTAGGAGCGGGCCTCGACGCCCATCGCCTTGATCGCCATCGCCAGCAGCGACATCGAGATGCGCTCGCCCGCGGTGAGCAGCATGTCGAGTTCGCGACCGGATGGCATCGGTGCGACCTCGCTGGCCAGGTCGACCAACTCGTCGGTGGTGTCGCCCATTGCCGAGACGACGACGACAACCTCGTTGCCGGCCTTGCGGGTCTCAACGATCCGCTTCGCAACACGCTTGATGCTCTCAGCGTCGGCGACGGATGACCCGCCGTACTTCTGCACGATGAGGCTCACGCGTTCTCCGGAATTGGTCAAGGGGGTCGAAGACAAGAATTCTACCGGCATGACCTTGACGCCTCGCTCAGCGTTACGCGCCCCGCAATGCGCTGGCGTAACTGCTCGGCAAATTGCTCAACATGGGTGGCCGCACAACGTGCGCTAGACACTTCCCTTAAGTTCGTCGCGACCCCTATCGGTAACCCCCCTCACTCGGACGTTAATGGGAACCAATCCAAAAGAACGAACAACAGACTGGAGCGAGCAATGATCGCCACCGAAAAGCTGCAAACCATAGTGCGCGACCACGGAGAGGTAGTCGACACGAGCGGAAACAAGATAGGCAAGGTGGGCCAGCTTTACCTTGACGACCAGACCGGCGACCCGGAATGGGTCACCGTCATGACGGGACTCTTCGGCATGTCCGAGAGCTTCGTTCCTATCCGCGATGCCACCCTCGAGGGCGACCACGTGAGGGTGCCGTACGACAAAGACATGGTGAAGGATGCGCCACGAATCGACGCGGACGCGCACCTCGACGAACGCCAGGAGGACGAGCTCTACAACTATTACCACCTGGAAGGAACGACGGGCGATCGCACGGACATGCGCTCCGACATGCAGGAACGGTCCGACATGCGGGGCAAGACTGACGACGCGATGACCCGATCCGAGGAGGAGTTGCGAGTCGGCAAGGAACGCCACGCCACTGGTCACGCCCACCTGCGCAAGTACGTGGTGACCGAGAACGTGCAGACGACTGTGCCGGTCAGCCACGAGGAGGTGCGGGTGGTTCGCGAGCCGATCACCGACGAGAACATCGACGAAGCGCTCAGCGGCCCGGACATCACGGAGAGCGAGCACGAAGTGACCCTGCACGCCGAGACTCCGGTGGTCGAGAAGACCACCAAGCCGGTTGAGCGGGTGAGGCTCGAGAAGGACGAGGTCACCGAGCAGGAGCAGGTGAACGAGACCGTTCGCAAGGAGAAGATCGAGTCGGACGTCGACGACACTCGCCGAGACCGGGGCATGTAACGCGCCGCCTGCGGACATCCGCGGCAGGCGCACCTGGCGCGGATGTCCGCAACGGTCGCGGTTCAGCGGAACGGGCGCGGCTGTCCGGAACGGCGCTCAGTGCTGAACGCTCCGTCGGCCCTCAAACGCGCGACCCAGCGTGACCTCGTCGGCGTACTCGAGGTCGCCGCCGACCGGGAGACCGGATGCGAGGCGCGTCACGCGCAGGTCGGGCTGGATCAGCAGGCGGCTGAGGTAGCTTGCGGTGGCCTCACCCTCGAGGTTCGGGTTCGTGGCGATGATGACCTCGGTGACGGTTCCGTCGGCGAGTCGCTGCATCAGCTGCCGGATCCGGAGGTCGTCGGGGCCGACGCCGTCGATCGGGCTGATGGCACCGCCGAGCACGTGGTAGAGACCCTTGAACTCCCGGGTGCGTTCGATCGCGGCGACATCCTTCGCCTCCTCAACAACGCAGATGAGGCTCGCGTTGCGGCGCGGGTCGCGGCAGATCGGGCAACGCTCCTGCTCGGTGACGTTGCCGCACACCTCGCAGAACCGCACCTTGTCGCGCACCTCGATGAGCACCTCGGCGAGACGCGAGACATCGAACGACTCGGTCTGCAGGATGTGGAACGCGATGCGCTGCGCCGACTTCGGCCCGATGCCGGGGAGGCGGCCGAGCTCGTCGATCAGTTCCTGGACGATGCCCTCGTACAACTAGCCCTCCATCGGCGTCACGCGCTGCTCGATCGGCTGTTCCTCGATGAAGCTCGCGTTCAGCAATTCACGCACGACTGACTCACCGTAACGCTGCCGGGGCGGCGGGACGTTGGACGGCCGGGCACCGGATGCGCCCGGCGCCGCAGCAGGTCGGTTCGGCTTCGTCGGTGCCGGCGTGGCGGCAGCCGTCGGCGGCGCGGCAGCCGTCGGCGCAGCGGCCGGGGCCGGTGCTCGGCGCTCGGCCGGCGGCTCCGAGTCCGGGATCTGTGCGACCGCCCAGCCGCCGTGTTCCTCCGGTGCCGGCTCGGGCTCCTCGGCGGGTGGCGGGACGTCGTCGTGCGGCGGCTCAGTGCGCTGCGGTTTCGCGCCCGCATCGACCCGAGCGATGAACTTCACCCGGATGCCCAGCACGTCGACGATCGCCTGGCGCAGGATCTCGCTCACGCTCTCACCGGCCGCCTGCGGCTGGCGGAAGCCCGCGACGTCGTTCTCACTGGGGAACGCAAGCGCGAGCACGTCGTCTTTCAGGCCCATCGGCTTCGCGGTGAAGACGACGGCCCACGCGGTGCGCTTGCGCTCACCGACTGCTTCCACGATCTGGGACCAGGCATCCTTGAGCTGGTCGAAGGTGACGTCGGTGGGGGATGCTGCGGGGGCGGGGGCTGGCTTCGAGACGACGGGCTTCGCCGATTCTGGGGCGGGCGGGGTTGCCGCGACCGGCTTCGAGACTGCCGGCTTTGCGGCTTCTTCCTCAGCCACCGGGGCGGGCGCGGCATCCCCTGCAACACCGATTCGGCGCTCGAGACGCTCCACGCGAGCCAGCGTCCCACGCTCGGACTCGTCGGCCGCGGGCACAAGCACTCGCGCCACCATCAATTCAAGGTGCAACCGCGGCGACGTGGCGCCGGTCATCTCGGTGAGCGCGGCGTTCACGACATCCGCAGCCCGGCTGAGCTCGGCGCCGCCGAACCGCGCTGCCTGAGCCGTCATGGACTCGAGCTCGTCCTCTGGGATTCCGCGCAGCACCGCAGCGGCCCCTGAGCCGGTTGCTGCGACGATGATGAGGTCGCGCAGACGTTCGAGCAGGTCCTCGACGAACCGGCGCGGATCCTGACCGGTCTGGATGACCCGGTCGACCGCGGCGAACGCGGCAGCGGCATCCCGAGCGCCGATCGCATCGATGACCTCGCCGAGCAGCGCCGCGTGGGTGTAGCCGAGCAAAGCGACCGCGCGCTCGTAGTCGATCGAGGTGCCGTCGGAGCCAGCGATGAGCTGGTCGAGCAGCGAGAGGGTGTCGCGCACCGAACCGCCGCCGGCACGCACGACAAGCGGCAGCACGCCGGGCTCGGCGGTGACCTTCTCCTCGTCGATGAGCTGCTGCACGTACTCGAGCAGTTGTGCGGGTGGCACCAGCCGGAACGGGTAGTGGTGCGTGCGGGACCGGATGGTGCCGATCACCTTGTCGGGCTCGGTGGTCGCGAAGATGAACTTCACGTGCTCCGGCGGCTCCTCGACGATCTTCAGCAGGGCGTTGAAGCCCTGCGGCGTGACCATGTGCGCCTCGTCGAGGATGAAGATCTTGTACCGGTCGCGCGCGGGAGCGAACACCGCGCGCTCGCGCAGGTCACGAGCGTCGTCGACACCGTTGTGGCTGGCGGCGTCGATCTCGACCACGTCGAGAGAACCGCCACCGTCGCGGGACAGCTCGATGCAGCTCGGGCACTTCCCGCACGGAGTGTCGGTCGGACCCTCCACGCAGTTCAGGCAGCGGGCCAGGATGCGCGCGGACGTGGTCTTGCCGCATCCGCGTGGTCCACTGAACAGGTAGGCGTGGTTGACCCGGTTGGTACGCAGCGCCGTCTGCAGCGGCTCGGTCACCTGGGACTGGCCGATCAGCTCGGCGAACGTCTCAGGCCGGTAGCGGCGATACAGGGCGGTGACCACGTACCAAGGATAGTGGCCACCCCCGACCTGGGCGGCCGTTGGTGTGGATGACTGGTTTCGAGACGATCGCTGGCGCGATCCCTCAACCAGCAGGGAGGGCGGCGATCGCCGCGACGGTTTGGCGCGCGATCTCCAGCTCCTCGTTGGTTGGAACTACGAGCACCGCCACCGGCGCACCCTCCGGCGAGATGTACCGAGCCGACTTGGAGGCCAGCTCGTTGCGATCCTGATCGACCTCGATCCCCAGAAACTCCAGCCCGGCGAGCGCCCGCCGCCGCAGCAGTCCGTTGTTCTCGCCGATGCCCGCGGTGAAAACCAGGGCGTCCAGACCGCCGAGCTCCGCAATGTACGCGCCGATGTAGTGCCGGATGCGGTGCCGCCACACGGCGAGCGCCAACTCGGCCGCCTCATCGCCGCGTGAGCCGGCCTCTTGCACATCGCGCATGTCACCGGTGCCGGTGAGACCCAGCAGCCCGCTCCGCTTGTTGAGCAGGTCGTCGAGCTCATCGACGTTCATCCCTGCCTGCCGGCGCAGGTGGAACACGACGCCGGGGTCGATATCGCCCGACCGGGTTCCCATCACGAGACCCTCGAGCGGGGTAAGCCCCATCGACGTGTCGATCGACTTGCCGCCGCGAACCGCGGTCGCCGATGCTCCGTTGCCGAGGTGCAGCACGATGATCCGCAGCTCCTCGACCGGCCGCCCGAGGAAGCGTGCCGCCTCGCCCGCGACGTACTGGTGCGACGTGCCGTGGAACCCGTAGCGCCGCACCTTATAGCGCTCAGCGATCTCCCGGTCGATGGCGTAGGTGTACGCCTCCGGCGGCAGCGTCTGGTGGAACGCGGTGTCGAACACCGCGACGTGCGGCACGTCCGGGAGGGCAGCACGGGCGGCACGGATGCCGAGCAGGTTCGCCGGATTGTGCAGCGGCGCGAGCGACGACACCTCCTCGATGAGCCGCTCGACCTCATCCGTGATCACGGTCGCCTCGGAGAAGTGCGGGCCACCGTGCACCACCCGATGCCCCACTCCCACGATGTCGCGGTCGGTGCCGATCGTCTCGACGAGCACGCGCTTCATGCCTGCCTCATGGTCGGGCACCTCGCCCGGCTCACCGATGCGCTCGATGATCCCATCGACCACGGGCTTGTCAGTGTCGAGGTCGATCAGCTGGTACTTGATCGACGAGGACCCCGAGTTGACGATGAAAACCTGGCTCATCGCTTCGCGCTCTGGGCTTGGATGGCGGTGATGGCAATGGTGTTGACGATGTCCTTCACCGTCGCGCCGCGGGACAGGTCGTTGACCGGCAGCCGCAGCCCCTGCAGCACCGGCCCGATGGCCACCGCACCGGCGCTGCGCTGCACCGCCTTGTACGTGTTGTTGCCGGTGTTGAGGTCGGGGAAGATGAACACCGTTGCCCGCCCGGCGACCTCCGACTCGGGCAGCTTCGCCTTCGCCACCGCAGCGTCCGCCGCCGCGTCGTACTGGATGGGCCCGTCGACCGGCAGGTCGGGTCGTCGCTCACGCACGATCGCCGTCGCGGCGCGCACCTTGTCGACGTCGGTGCCGGTTCCGGATGCGCCGGTCGAGTAGGACAGCATCGCGATCCGTGGATCGATACCGAACTGCACGGCCGTCTCGGCTGCGGACACCGCGATGTCGGCGAGCTGTTCGACAGATGGGTCGGGGATGACCGCGCAATCGCCGTAGACCAGAACCCGGTCGGCGAGTGCCATGAGGAACACGCTCGAGACGACCGAGACATCCGGTTTGGTCTTGATGATCTCGAATGCCGGGCGGATGGTGTGCGCTGTGGTGTGTGCGGCGCCGGAGACCATCCCGTCGGCGAGTCCCCTGTGCACCATGAGGGTGCCGAAGTAGCTGGGGTCGGTGACGGTGTCGCGCGCGCTCTCCAGGCTGACGCCCTTGTGGGCGCGCAGCTGCTGGTACTCGGCAGCGAACTTCTCCCGGAGCACGTCGTCGAACGAGCTGATCACCTGCGCCTGGCGGATGTCGAGGCCGAGCCCGATCGCGCGGGCCCGCACCTCGATCTCCTCGCCGAGGATGGTCAGGTCGGCGATGCCGCGCGAGAGCACGGTGGCGGCGGCACGCAGGATGCGGTCGTCCTCACCCTCGGGCAGCACGATGTGCTTGCGGTTGGCCCGTGCGCGTTCCACCAGCCCGTACTCGAACATCAGTGGTGTGACGACGTCGGTGCTCTCCACCTCGAGCAGTTCGAGCAGTTGCGCCGAATCGACGTGCTGCTCGAACAGCGCCCGCGCACTGTCGAGCTTGCGCTGCGAGTCGGCGGCGAGGCGCGGCCGGATGTTGGTGATCGTCACCGCGGTGTCGTAGCTGCCCAGCGGGGAGGCGATGATCGGCAGCGTCGGCCGCACGCCGTCGATGAGCTGGATGATCTGGTCGGGCACTTCGAACCCGCCGTTGAGCACGATCCCGGCCAGGGAGGGGAAGGTCGCCGACTCGTTCGCCATGATGACAGCGAGCAGCACCTCGGTGCGGTCGGCCGGGACCACGACGACGGAGCCCTCGATCAGGCGCAGCAGCACGTTGTTCATGCTCATGCCGGCGACAACAACGCCCATGGCTTCGCGGTCCAACAGCTCGTCGTCGCCGCGCACCAGCGTGCCGTCCGTCGCTTCCATGATCGAGCGCATCGTCGGGGCGACCAGCACCGGGTCCTCTGGTACCGACCACACCGGCGTGCTGGTCTGGGTGCCGACGGCGGCGGTGATCTCGTCCAGCCGTTTGGGATCGCCGCGGTTGACGATGACGGCGGCCAGATGGGCGTGCTCATGGCGCAGCTCGTCGATGGCGATCTCGGCAGCCTGGCCGACCGCCTCCGGGGTGCGCGCGAGCCCGGTGGTCTTGCTGCGTCCGCCGACCACCAACAGCACCGGCATTCCGAGGTTCGCGGCGATGCGCGCGTTGTAGCCGAACTCGGTCGGCGCGCCGACTCCTGTGTAGTCCGAGCCGAGCACGACGACCGCGTCGCATTTGGCCTCGACGGCCTTGTACCGTTCCACGATGCGGGCGAGCGCGGCATCCGGGTCATCGTGCACGTCCTCGTAGCCGACGCCGATGCACTCGTCGTAGTCGAGGTCGACACCGTCATGCTGAAGCAGCAGCGAGAGCACGTAGTCGCGCTCGGTCGAGGACCGGGAGATCGGACGGAACACTCCCACCCGATTCACCGACCGGGAGAGCGTCGCCAGCACTCCGAGAGCGATGGTCGACTTGCCGGTGTTGCCTTCCGCCGAGGTGATGTAGACGCTGCGTGTCGAGTTCAGTTTCGAGACTTCCCTTCGCCGCCGGTGGCGCGGCACCAACAATCCTACGGAACCCTCTGCGGCCGCCGGAGCGGTCAGTCCGCGCCGGTGCGAGGTCCGGCGTGCGCCCCCTGGAACACCCAGTCCGCAACCTCGGGGATGTCCTCGCCGTGATCCCGCGTGTACTGACGCGCGCGAATCCGGGCATCCTGCATCCGTTGCCGCAGCGTCGCCTGCGTCTCGGCGAGGTGCGGCACGCGGTCGATCACGTCAATGACCAGCTTGTACCGGTCGAGGTCATTGAGCATGAGCATGTCGAACGGGGTCGTGGTCGTGCCGTTCTCCTTGTAGCCGCGCACGTGCAGGTTGTCGTAACCGGCCCGACGGTAGGTGAGGCGGTGGATGAGCGTCGGGTAGCCGTGGTATGCGAAGATGACCGGCTTGTCGACGGTGAACAGGGCGTCGAAGTCGGCGTCTGACATGCCATGCGGATGTTCGCGCTGATCCTGCAGGCGCATCAGGTCGATGACGTTCACCACCCGAACCTTCAACTGCGGCAGGTGCTCCCGGAGAATGGATGCCGCGGCGATGGTTTCCATGGTCGGCACGTCGCCTGCGCAGCCGAGCACGACATCCGGTTCCTCCCCCGCCACTTCGGTGCCGGCCCAGTCCCAGATGCCCGCGCCCTGCGTGCAGTGGGCGACGGCCCGCTCCATGGTCAGCCACTGGGGCTGCGGTTGCTTGCCCGCCACGACCACGTTGACGTAGTCGGTCGTGCGCAGGACGTGGTCGTAGGTGCTCAGCAGCGTGTTGGCGTCGACCGGGAGATAGACCCGCACGACCTCGGCCTTCTTGTTGATCACGTGGTCGATGAAGCCGGGGTCCTGGTGGCTGAATCCGTTGTGGTCCTGCCGCCAGACATGGCTGGAGAGCAGATAGTTGAGGCTCGAGATGGGGCGGCGCCACGGCAGTTCCCGCGCCACCTTGAGCCACTTGGCGTGCTGGTTGAACATCGAGTCGACGATGTGGATGAACGCCTCGTACGAGTTGAAGAAGCCGTGCCGCCCGGTCAGCAGGTAGCCCTCGAGCCAGCCCTCGCACAGATGCTCGCTGAGGACCTCCATGACGCGTCCGGTGCGTGCGAGATTCTGGTCGACAGGCAGGATGTCGGCCGCCCATTGTTTGGCAGTGTGCGAGTAGACGGCGGGAGCGAGCCGGTTGGATGCTGTCTCGTCGGGACCGAAGATGCGGAAGTTATCGGGGTTGTCGCGAATGACGTCGGCGAGCCACGTGCCGAGCACCCGTGTCGCCTCGCCGTCCACCGCGCCCGGTCTCGGGACCTCGACCCCGTAGTCGCGGAAGTCCGGCAACTTGAGTTCGCGGCGCAGCAGCCCGCCGTTCGCGTGCGGTGTTGCGCTCATCCGCAAGTCCCCATAGGGCACGGATGCCTTCACGAGCGGGGTCGGTGCGCCGTCGGCGTCGAAGAGCTCCTCCGGTCGGTAGGAGCGCATCCACTCCTCGAGGATGACGGTGTGCTCTGCCGAGCCGCGCACATTCGAGAGCGGCACCTGGTGGGAGCGCCAGGTGTTCTCGACCGGTTCGTCGTCGATGACGGGCGGGCAGGTCCAGCCCTTCGGTGTGCGCAGGATGATCATCGGCCAGCGCGGGCGGGACGTGTCGCCGTCGGCTGCGCGTTGCCGAATCGCGGCGATCTCGTCCATCACCTCGTCCAGGGTGCGCGCCATCCGCTCGTGCACGAGCATCGGGTCTTCGCCGTCGAAACCGCCCTCGACGACGTACGGCCGGTGGCCGTGCCCGCGCATCAGGTCGAGGAGCTCGTCGTCGTCGATTCGGGCGAGCACAGTCGGATTGGCTATCTTGTAGCCGTTGAGATGCAGGATGGGCAGCACGACGCCGTCCTGCACCGGGTCTATGAACTTGTTCGACTGCCAGCTGCCGGCGAGCGGGCCGGTCTCCGCCTCGCCGTCCCCGATCACGGCGGCGACAAGCAGGTCCGGGTTGTCAAACGCGGCGCCGTAGGCGTGGCTCAGCGAGTACCCCAGTTCACCGCCCTCGTGGATGGACCCGGGCGTCTCCGGGGCGACGTGACTGGGGATGCCGCCGGGGAAGGAGAATTGGCGGAACAGTGCGCGCATCCCGTCGGTCGTTTGCGAGACGGCCGGGTACACCTCGGAGTACGTCCCGTCCAGCCAAGCGCCCGCGACCAGGCCGGGACCGCCGTGACCGGGACCGGTGATGTAGAGCGTCTTCTGGTTCCGTTCCCGGATGATGCGGTTCAGGTGGGCGTAGAGGAAGTTGAGTCCAGGGGTGGTTCCCCAGTGTCCGAGCAGCCGGGGCTTGATGTGCTCGGCGGCGAGCGGATCGGACAGCAGTGGGTTGTCGAGAAGGTAGATCTGCCCGACGCTGAGGTAGTTGGCCGCCCGCCAATACGCGTCGACCGCGGCGAGAGTGTCGGCATCCGGTTCGCCAGGAGCGGCGGTCTCGGCTCGCTCGATGGTCTTGTCCGACATTCGGTTCTCCCGCTCGGTCGCCCTCGCTTCATCCTAGGGAGCGGGTATTACCGCACACTCAGGTGCCGTTGAGGCTGACCCGCCGCCCGCGAGACTGCGCAAACGTGCTGAAACGCCCTCCCAAGCGCACCTTCCTGCAGTTTCGGCCAGTGCGTTCGTGCGGAGAAAAGAAAGGACCCCTCGCGCACCCGCCAGAGCCCGGTTGCCCTTGCTACGTTTCCGTCCTGGGGGAGTTGGCCTGGATGGCGCCACGCGAGGAGCCGCCGCTAGTCTACCGGTTCGGCACTTTCGGTCCACTCCGAGCAGCTCAGAGCAGAATCCCCAGCGGCTTCTCGAGCACCGCGACCAGGTCGGCGAGGAACGCGGCCCCGGTCGCGCCGTCCATCACCCGGTGGTCGACGGTCAGCGTGAGCTTCAGCTTCGACACCTCGGCGAGCGCCCCGTCGCGCATGACCGGCTCCTTGGTGGCCGCGCCGACCGCGAGAATCCCCGCCTCTGGCGGGTTGAGCATGGCCGTGAACTGGGTGATGCCGAACATGCCGAGGTTGCTGACGCTGAAGGTGCCGCCGCTCATCTCGTCCAGGGCGAGCTTGCCGGCGCGGGCCTTCTCCGCGAGCGCGCGCGTGCGCTGGGCCACCTCGCTGAGCGAGATCCGGTCGGCGTCCTTGATGACCGGGACCAGCAGCCCGTTGTCCGTCGCGACCGCCACCCCGATGTTGACGCGGTTGTGGCTGAGGACGGCGTCGCCGTCCCAGGATGCGTTCGCTTCCGGATGCCGGCGCAGGGTCACCGCGGCGGCGCGCACGATGAGGTCGTTGACGCTCACCTTCACGCCTTGGGACTCGAGGGTCGCGTTGATGCTCGCCCGGAACTCGAGGAAGGCGTCGAGCTCGGCGACCGCGGTAAGGAAGAAGTGCGGCACCTGCTGGCTCTCGGTGAGCCGCTTAGCTGCGACCATCCGGATGCGGTTAGCCGGCACCCGCTCGGACTCCTTGGCATCTGCGGCGCCGGTGGGTGTCGCTTGCTGCGGCCGCGGTGCTTCAGGGGCAGGTTCTTGCGGCTGCTGCGCTGGGGCGCCTTCGGATTCCGCAGCGGCGATCGCCGCCTCGACGTCGGCGCGGATGATCCGCCCCTGCGGCCCTGTGCCCTCGATCGTGGCGGGGTCGATGCCGTGGTCGCGGGCCAGCTTGCGCGCGAGCGGCGACATGCGCGAGACACCGCCGGTGGTGAGACCCGCAGCAGCCTTCCCGCTCGGTGCGGCCGTGGGCTCCGGGCTGGCCGGTTCGCCCGGCTCCTCGCCGGCCGGCTCCTCTGCCCCCCGCTCCGGCTCCTCGCCGGCCGGCTCCTCTGCCTCCGGCTCCGGCGTCGCCTCCGGCTCCTCTTCCGAGGGCTCGCCAGTCTCCTTGCCGCCGGCCGCCTCCTGCTCCGCTGGCTGCGGTGCGGCACCCGGTGTCTTGGCGCTGGAACCGTCACCGATGACCGCGACCGCCTGGCCGATCGGCACGATTGCGCCCTCTGGCACGAGTTGCTGCTCGAGAACGCCGTCCTCGAACGATTCGAGCTCCATGGTCGCCTTGTCGGTCTCGATCTCGGCGATCGCGTCGCCCTTCGCGACCGGGTCGCCGACATTCTTGAGCCACTTGGCGAGTTCGCCCTCCTCCATCGTGTCGGAGAGACGCGGCATGGTCACTTCGGACATCGAGTGCCTCCTACTTCCTGAACCCGCTGGCGTCGAGGGTCTCCCGGATGACGCGGGTGAGGTCATCGGCATCCGGCAACGCGGCCAGCTCGAGGGGTTTCGCATACGGCAGCGGCACCTCGGCGGCGGCGACCCGCCTGACCGGCGCATCCAGGTAGTCGAATGCGCCCTCGCCGATCGTCGCGGCGATCTCGGCGCCGACGCCGTAACTCAGCATGTCGTCCTCGAAGATCACCGCGCGGCTCGTCTTGCGCACCGAGTCGCAGAAGGTCTCCCGGTCGAGCGGTCGCAGGCTGCGCAGGTCGACGACCTCGATCGAAATGCCTTCCTCGTCGAATGCGTTGGCCACCTCGAGCGCCGTCACCATACCGCGCGAGTAGCTGACGAGGGTGAGGTCGGTGCCCGCCTTGACGACCGCAGCGCGGCCGATCTCGGCGACCAGCTCGCCATCCGGAACCTCGCCCTTGCGGTTGTACAGGGCCAGGTTCTCGAGGAACAGCACCGGGTCGTCGTCGCGGATGGCCGCGGTGAGGAGCGCCTTGGCGTCGGCTGGGGTCGACGGCGCGACCACCTTCATCCCTGGGATGTGCGCGTACCAGACCTCGAGGTTCTGCGAGTGCGTCGCGGCGAGCTGCTGCCCGCCGCCGCCGGGAGTACGGATGACCATTGGGACGCTGGACTGGCCACCGAACATCCCGTAGATCTTCGCCGCGTGGTTCACGATCTGGTCGATCGCGATCAGGCTGAAGTTGAGCGTCATGATCTCGACGATCGGACGCAGCCCGAGCATCGCAGCGCCGACCGCGGCGCCGACGAAGCCCTCCTCCGAGATCGGGGTGTCGACGATGCGCTTCGGACCAAAGTCCTTCAGCAGGCCGGCGGTGATCTTGTACGACCCCTCGAAGACGCCGATCTCCTCGCCCATGACGAAGACGTTCTCGTCGCGCTCGAGTTCGGCGCGGATGGTCTCCTGCAGCGCCTGCCGGTAGGTGATCACCCTCGGCTCGCTCATCTGGCCATCACCGGCTCTCCCGGGTATGCGTTCGGCATGTTGGCGACCTCGGTGGCGTAGCTGAACTCGAAGAGCTCTTCCTCGCTCGGCAGCGGGCTGGCGTCGGCGAAGTCGACCGCCTCGGCGACGGTCTGCTCGACGTCTTTGTGCAACTGTTCTTCGGCCGCGTCGTCGAGCACTCCCTGCTCGGCGAGCCGGGCGCGGAACGCGGGGACCGGGTCGTTCTGCTTCGCCTCCTCGACGTCGTCCGGATGGCGGTACTTCGCCGGGTCGACGACCGAGTGGCCGCGCAGTCGGTAGCTCAACGTCTCCAGAATCATCGGCTGCCGTTCGACGCGCGCCCGTTCGAGTGCGGCGAGCGCCGCGTCGCGCACCACAATCGGGTCGTCGCCGTTGACGCGCTCACCGGGGATCCGGTACGCCGCACCCCTCTTATACAGATCGGGTTCAGCGGATGCCCGGTCGACGCTCGTGCCCATCCCGAGCTGATTGTTGACGATCACGTAGACGATCGGCAGCTTCCACAGGCCGGCGAGATTCAGTGACTCATGAAACGCGCCGATGTTGGTGGCGCCGTCGCCGAGGATGCACATGACCGCCTCGGCGTCCGGCGCCGGCTCGCTGCGGTAGGCGATCGCGAGTGCTGCGCCGGTCGCCGGCGGCAGCTGGCCGCCGACGATGCCGTAGCCGCCAAGCATCCGGAGCTCGCTGTCGAACATGTGCATGGAGCCGCCGCGACCGCCGACGACACCGTCGGTGCGGCCGAACAGCTCGGCCATCACGCGGCGGGGTTCCATGCCGCGGACGATCGCGTAGCCGTGGTCGCGGTAGGAGGTGAAGAGGTAGTCCTGCGGTTGCAGCGCGGCCATCAGGCCGACGACGGTCGCCTCCTCGCCGAGGTTGAGGTGGCAGTAGCCGCCGATCTTCGCGCGCGCGTACATCTCGCCGGCTTTGAGCTCGAACTCGCGCACAAGCACCATCTGCTCGTAGTAGCCGCGCAGGGTGTCGGGGCTATCTTCGGGTGCTTGATTGGCTCCGGATGCTGGTTTGGTCCGGGATCGTGGCTGGGCTCCGGTTTGCGGGTTTGCCTTCTCGCGCCGCTTGGGTTCCGCCATGACCGGCCTCACTCCTTCGAATGACCCTGTCTCATCACAGTAGGCACGCTTCGAGTGGTGGTGGCCGACTTGCACCGATCGCACAGGGAGCGGAGGTCTGGGGCGGCGCGCGGCATCCAGCCGATCGCGTAGGATGTGGGAGGTCATCCGGCACCGCCGGAGCACCAGGAGGATTCGCCTAGTGGCCTATGGCGCACGCTTGGAAAGCGTGTTGGGTGCAAGCCCTCGGGGGTTCGAATCCCCCATCCTCCGCAGCGCGATGAGTCGGGACATAGGTATCACCTGAGTCGCGACAGCTGTCACGTAGGAAGTCCCCGGCCATCGGCCGGGGACTTCGCTGAGGCTTAGCGCATCGACACCAGGATCTTCACTTCGTTGTCCTTGTTCGTGATGAGACGCTCGAAGCCCTGCTCGACAAGGTCGTCGACAATGATCTTCGACGTGATGAACGGCGCGAGGTTCACCTTGCCGCTTCGTACGAGTTCGATCGCCTCGGGGTGGTCGTTCGCGTAGCCGATCGAACTGCCGAGCACATGATCGCCGAACGTCAGCTCTGCTGCGATGTTGATCTCGACCGGTTTCGTGTGGATCGCGACGACCTCGAGACGGCCGCCAGCACCCAGCACCTCGAGAAGCTGGTGCACCACCACGCCGACGCCGGCCGCGTCGAACGCGAGATCAGCTCCCGCACCCCCGCTGTGCTCGGCCACCACGCTCCCCAGGTCTTCGGTCGAAGGGTCGACCACGGCATCCGCGACCCCCGACGAATCAGCCTTGGCGCGGCGGGCCGCAGAAACTTCACTGACGATCGTCTTCACGCCCTTTGCCCTGAGCACTGCTGCCACAAGCAGACCGATGGGACCGGCGCCGCCGACAACGGCGAGCTGACCCTCGGTTGCGCCGGCATGCTTCACCGCGTGGAGCGCCACCGCGAGCGGTTCGATCATCGCGGCCTGGTCAAGTGGGATATCGCCCACAGGGTGCACCCAGCGCTTCTCGACGACGATGTGCTCGCTGAGGCCACCACCGAGTCCTGAGATGCCGATGAATCCCATCTGCTCGCACAGGTTGTACTTGCCCGCCTTGCAGGCGGGACAGGTGCCGTCGACCATGAGCGGTTCGACGACCACGGAATCACCGACCTTAAGTCCTTCAACGCCTTCGCCAATCTCCTCGACAACGCCGGAGAACTCGTGACCGAGCACGACGGGCAGTGTCTCGCCCGAAAGCGGGTGCGCGGCATCGGACGTCGGCGCAGGAGGCATTGGTCCGTCGTGGAACAGGTGCAAGTCGCTGCCGCAGATGCCGTTGAAAGCCGGGGCGATCTTGACGGTGCCCGCTCTCAGCTGAGGCTCCTCCACCTCTTCGACTCGTATGTCTTCCTTGCCGTAGTATCGGGCGGTCTTCATGGCTCACACTCCTTCGTCGTGTCCATCCACCAGGGTTACTCGCCGGACGTGGGGGCCCCGTCGTATGACGGATGCCAGCGGTTGCCGAGACACTAACCAAGGCATCTGGACACGCACTGTGGCGTGCGACCTGGCCGCGACTCCAGCGGTCATCCGCAAGCCCTGCGGTCATCCGCGACAGGTGCGCCGGGCGCGGCTGTCCGGAGCGCGCATTCCGGGGCGCAGCGAAGCCTGAGTGCCAGCCGTGTGCCCGGCCGGGTGCTCTGCGGTTAACGTGACACGACCGGGACTCAACGCCCGTCAGATCAGACGCGTTCACAAGACGCCTGCTTCAAGGAGGAAGCGATGCGAAAACTACTACTCGTGCTCGTCGCGGCGTTCGCGATGATCCTCGGCTACGCGGCACCAGCATCCGCGATCACCGGGGACTTCGTCGAAGACGACGAGCACCCGTTCGTCGGCCTTGTCGTCTTCTACGACGATGCGGGCGAGTTCACTCACCGGTGTTCCGGCGCTCTGCTGACTCCGACGGTGTTCCTGACCGCGGGTCACTGCACGCAGGGCGCGTCAACCGCGCGGGTCTACTTCCAGCAGGATGCCGGCGCGAACCTCGACCCCGTCACGGGCGTCGACCCGGTGACCGGATATCCGGAGACCTGCGCCGCCGGAACCCTCGGCGTGCTGTGCGCGACCTCGGATGAGCTCTACGACTTCGGGTTCACGAACACGCTGCCGAACACGATGGACGCCGGCATCGTCGTGCTCGATCAGCCGATCATGCTCGCCGAGTACGGTTCGCTGGCGGTTGCCGGGTCGCTGGATCAGTTCGCGACGGCGCGCGGTCAGAAGAACCTGACCGTCACCGCGAGCGGTTACGGCCTGACCGAGGTGAACCCGGTCAAGTTCACGTCGTTCCGGGAGCGACTGATGGCTGAAGCGAAGATCACCAACCTGCGCAGCGCGCTCACCGACGGGTTCAACCTGCAGACCAACGGCAACGGTCTCGGCAAGGGCGGGACCTGCTCGGGTGACTCGGGTGGACCGGTGTTCTACGGAGGGTTCGAATCGAACACGATTGTCGCCGTCACGTCGTTCGGCTTGAACCAATGGTGCCGCGGCGTCGACTTCGCGTACCGCACCGACCAGGCCGCGGTGCTCGAGTGGATCGAGTCGGTCATCGGGCCGGAGGAGTTCGCGCAGATCGACTTCGTGACGATCTAGTACATCGACGGATGCCGGTCGCGACGGTGCGGCCGGCATCCGCCTTGCCTGCGCCTGTCCGCCGGACATCCGCGCTCCGGCCGACAAGCCGCGCAGTTTCGGACATCCGCACCTGTCCACCCAAACCGCGCCGGTTGCGGACAACCGCGACGGGTGCGCGGGGCGCAGATGTCCGGAGCAGGCGCGTCAGGCGATTGCGGCCCACTGCTCGGCGTTGATGATGATGACGCACACCAGCGAGGTCAGCAGTATCAGCCCGAACAGGATCGCGAGGGTGATGAGCCGCACGCGCTGGCGCTCCACCAGCAGCCGCACGCCGATCATGGCCAGGTACAACGCCAGGACGATGGCGAACCCGGTCCAGGCGACTGCAGGGTCGAGGACCGACAGCCAGGCAAGCATGCCTGCACAGATCGCCGCCAGGATGCCGCCGACGACAAGCCAGATGGCCCCGGATGACGTCCGCAGCGCAGGCTGGTTGCCGACCTTGGTTGGGTCGTAGTCACCCGACATGCTGCTCACCTCCACCTGAGAGCGAGGCTAGGAGCGTCACCTGTGAGCCGTGTCAGCGCCGCTTCAACGTGCCGAAGATGCCCTTGATGACGTTGTTCACGATCGACTTGCCCTGTCTGGAGGAGAGGAAATCGGTCACTGGGTCGCGCTCCTTGGCCGGCTTGCTGGTGCTGCGAGGTGCCTTGGACGTCTTCGGCAGCGACTTCTCCCACTCGCGCTGCATCCGCTCGTACTCCGCCTGGGCATCCGGCGTCTTCTCCTTCGCCGCCTCGGCCGCCGTCTCGAGCTTCCGGGCGAGGATCTCGCGAGCCGACTCGGGGTCGAGCGCGGTTCCGTACTTCGCCTGGAGCGGTGACGCGGCGACCAGTGCACCCATCGCATCCGGCGAAGACGGGTCCATCAGCCCTTGCGGGGCACGCAACCTGGTCCACGCGACCGGTGTCGGCGCTCCCTTCTCGCTCATCACGGTCACGATGGCCTCGCCGGTCGCGAGCTGGGTGAGCACTTCCTCGAGGTCGTACCCGGAGGTCGGATAAGTCGACACGGTCGCGCGAAGCGCCTTCGCCGCATCCGGCGTGTGCGCCCTCAACTGGTGCTGGATGCGGGAACCGAGCTGCGCAAGCACGTCATCCGGCACATCCTTCGGCGTCTGCGTCACGAACACGATGCCGACACCCTTGGAGCGGATAAGTCGCACGGTCTGCACGATTTGGGCCAGAAAGGACTTGGACGCGTCCTTGAACAGCAGGTGCGCCTCGTCGAAGAAGAACACGAGCTTCGGCTTGTCGGTGTCGCCTACCTCGGGCAGGTCGTTGAAGAGGTCGGCGAGCAGCCACATGAGGAAGGTGGAGAACAGGGCAGGCTTGTCCTGCACACCCGGCACTTCGAGCAGGCTGATCACACCGCGACCGTCGGATGCGGTGCGCAGCAACTCGGCCGTGTCCATCTCCGGCTCGCCGAAGAACGCGTCGGCGCCCTGGTCGGCGAAGGTGATGAGCTCGCGCAGGATCACCCCGGCGGTCGCCTTGGAGAGGCCGCCGAGGTCCTTCAGGTCGTCCTTGCCGTCGCCGACGAGCCAGTTCAGGACCGCACGCAGGTCGGCCAGGTCGACCAACGGGAGGCCGGCCTTCTCGGCGTAATGGAACACCAGGCCGAGCGACGACTCCTGGGTGTCGTTCAAGCCGAGGACCTTGGACAGCAGCAGCGGCCCGAACCCGGAGATCGTCGCCCGCACCGGCACGCCGACGCCGGTGCCGCCGAGGCTGAACAGTTCCACTGGGAACGCTGCGGGTGCCCAGTCCTGGCCGATAGCGGTGGTGCGCTCGAGCAGCTTCTCGCTCGGCTGCCCTGGGGTTGCCACGCCGGTGAGATCACCCTTGATGTCGGCGGCGAACACCGGTACGCCGGCGGTGGACAGCTGCTCGGCGAGCACCTGCAGGGTTCGAGTCTTGCCGGTACCTGTGGCACCGGCCACCAGCGCGTGCCGGTTCAGCATGCCGACCGGGATGCGCACCTGCACGTCCGGGAGCGCGTCGCCGTTGACGAGCGCGCCGAGTTCGAGCACCGAGCCGTCAAAGGCGTAGCCGGAGCGGATGCTGTCGACGTCGTCCCTGCTCAGCGGAGCCTGGGGAGCCGGCTGCGCGTCGCTGCTGACCCGTCCGGATGTCTCGGCATCCGCCTCGGCCTTCGCCAGGGCCGCCTGTGCCTCGGCCAGGGCGCGCTTAGCTGCTTCGACCTGCTCCGTCGCATCCGTCATGCGGCAAGCCTAAGTACCTTCGTTTCGCCGCAACAGTCCTGCACAACAGGGGGCGCTAGGCGTCGGTCACGCGCGACGTGTCAACGCGGCCACGGCCGAAGGCGTCGATCCGGCCCCACCGGCCGGGGATGTCGAGCAGCTCGAGCCGGCCGATGTTCGCCGGAAGCGCCGGATCCACGATCAGGTGACCGCCCATCGGCTCCAGGCCGAGCATCGTGCGCAGCAGCAGCAGCGGCGCACCGGTCGACCACGCCTGCGGGCTGCACGCGGTGGGGTACTGCACAGGGAACTTGGTCATCGACTTCGGATAGCCGCCGAACGCTTCCGGCAACCGGCCGTCGAAGAAGCGAGACGCCTCCAGGATGCCTGCCGCCACCAGCGCAGCCTCGTCCTTGTAGCCGTAGCGCCGCAGCCCCCACGCGACGAACGAGCTGTCGAACGGCCAGATGGTGCCGTTGTGGTAGCCGATCGGGTTGTACCGGGCCTCCCCTACGGCGAGGGTGCGGATGCCCCAGCCGGAGAACAACCGGTCGCTCATCAGGTGGTCGACGACGGCTTGGGCCTTCGAGTCGTCGACGATGCCGCTCCACAGCAGGTGGCCGATGTTCGAGGTGAGCGCATCCACCTGCCGCCCGTCCGGATCGAGGGCTAGGGCGAAGTACTCGCCGTCGGCGACCCAGAAGTCCTGGTTGAAGCGTCGCTTCAGGTCCGCGGCCTGCTTCTCCAGGTCGGTCGCGAATTCCGGATCGTCCCACACCTCGCGCGCGAGCCGGGCGGCGCGCATCTTGGCGTCGTAGGCGTACCCCTGCAGCTCGCAGGTTGCCCGGGGGAACCCGGGCAGCTTGCCGTCGTGGAATGAGATCGAGTCCCACGAGTCCTTCCAGCACTGGTTCTCCAGGCCGGTATCGGCGTTGCGGCGCTCATACGACACGTAACCGTTGCCCTGCAGGTCCGCGTAGCTGTCGATCCAGTGCAACGCGGCGCGTGCCTCGAACTCGAACTCCTTCACGAGTTCGGTGTCGCCCGTCCACCGTTCGTACTCGTCGAGCAGGATCACGTACAGCTGGGTGGCGTCGGCCGAGCCGTAGTAGGGAGAGTGCGGGCGCTCCTCGAACGCGGTCATCTCACCGAAACGCACCTCGTGCAGGATGCGGCCCGGGTCCTCGTCCCGGAAGTCATCCACCCGGGTTCCCTGTCGCAACCCCAGTTGCCGCAGCGTCGTGGCTGCCAATTCGGAACTGAACGGCAGCACCTGCAGGCTGGTGAAGATGCTGTCTCGGCCGAACATCGTCATGAACCAGGGCAGCCCGGCCGCCGGCAGGCTGTTTCGTCCGGCAGTCAGCGGCGAGAACCGCAGTGCCGCCAGGTCGACGAGACTGCGCTGGTAGGTCCTGGTCAGGGTCTCCCAGTCACAACCGAGGCGCGGTGTCTCCTCCAGCCAGCGGCTGAGACCAAGCGCCATGTCCGGGATCGGCCGCCTCGCCTGCTCCGCGAGCGAGCGCCCCTGTCCCTCGACGTGCTGTGCGCTCACTCCGATAGCGACATCCAGCTCGGTCTTCCAGGTCTCGTGTGGGCCGATCGTGATCGTGAACGTCAACCCGTTCTCGTCCACTGTGCACTCCTGGGACGACGAGATGGCCGTCGTTCGGTGGTAGGTGTCGCGTTCGTAGGCCAGGTGGAGCCCATCGCCCTCCACCCGCTTGGAATACGACCCCTTCTTCTTCAGCGCGTCTTTCACCTCGAAGAGGTCGGCAAAATCGGCATCCGCGTCGATCCGCACCGTGAGCTCGACTGCCTCGTCATCGTGGTTCAGGATCGACAGCACCTCGGTGAAGCCGTTGCCAACCGAGCGCTGCCGGATGACCGACATGGTCGCGTTCACATAGACACTGCCGACCCCAGGCACGAGGAAGAACCGGGCCTCGAAATATTGCAGGTTATCGGTCGACAGCGAGGTGAGCCGCTCCCCGCCCACGGTGAGTACCCACTTGGACAGGAACCGGGTGTCGAAGGAGAACAGCCCCGTCGGGTCAGTTGGCGACGCCTCGACGTCGCCGACCTCATCGCTGACCACGAAGGTGTTGCCGTTCAGGATGCTGATCAGCTCGCTCATGAGCCGCCCCTCGTTTCTGCTGTCGGATCCCATCCGGGAGGCGGGCTGGGGAAAATGCGTTGAATGGTCACGAGCAGCTCGACGTCGCCGCGCGCGGCGAGCGCGCCACGCAGCACCGCCGCGTTGGCGTTGGTACGGCCGGCGACCAGGTCTTCGAAGGTCGATCGATCGCCGCGGATTGTGCAATCGGCTGATCCGGACTGCCGGGTGACCGTCAGCTGGCCGTGATCAACGACCACCATCCACGAGTCCGCGTTGTCACCATCGACAATCTCGAACCGGATGCTGCCGGCAACCTTGCGCAACAACGGCTCGTTCCCGCGTGCCCCGAGTTCTTCGAAGAATCGGGCGGGATCGTCGGAGGTTACTGGAGACGATGACGAATTGTTCACCCGGTCAGGATGCGCGCCGGTGAGCCCTCAATCGTCACCCGGTGCGGATGACTTGCGACAACCGCCGCTCCTGTCTGCGGTCACAGTCGCTCCTCGAGCCCCCAGG
This sequence comes from Cryobacterium sp. BB307, assembly GCF_012274275.1. Classification (GTDB taxonomy): domain Bacteria; phylum Actinomycetota; class Actinomycetes; order Actinomycetales; family Microbacteriaceae; genus Terrimesophilobacter. The sequence continues at coordinate 263,744 of NZ_JAANZA010000001.1, forward strand.
CCTGGCCGTAGCCGCCTTCAGCGACGGTGCGCGCCATCAGGTCGAGGAACGGCTTGGCGTCGAACGCCTCGGGACCGAGCACCCCGACCCCGGACCAGCTGCCGCGCGCCAGCAGTTCGAGTGCGATCACCGGGTTCATGGCGGTCTGCCAGACGACGCACTGGGACTCGTACTCGGCCATCGTCCACTCGTTGTCGGCGACGTGATACAGGTAGACCTCGCGCGGATTGCCGTCCTTGCCCTTGCCGGTGACCCACACTCCCGCGCAGGTCTTGCCCGTCATCTGCGGCCCGATGGTGGCAGGGTCGGGCAGGGCGGCGGCGACGACGTCGCGCGGGGCGACCATCACCGGGCCGTCGGCCGAGCGCACCCGGATCGGCAGGGTCGAGTCGAGGTGCAGCTGGTGCAGCGTCTTCAGGATGCCGATGAACTCGGCGCCGAGCCCGTACTTGAAGGTGACGCGCTTGGCATCCAGCCAGCGCGGCATCAGCAGCACCTCTTCGTGCTCGACGTTGACACACTCAACCGGGCCGATGCCATCCGGGAAATGGAACACCTCCGGCTCGCTGAACGGCGCGGTGGTGTACCAGCCGCGGTCCTTCTCCCACACCACCGGCGGGTTGAGGCACTCCTCGATGGTGGTCCAGATGCTGAAGCTGGGCGCGAAGATCTCGTTGCCCGCCTCGTCGCGCACCACCAGGTTGGCGCCATCGCGGGTCCCCAGCTCGTCTACCTCGCTGAACAGGTGATCGACCGCGTACCGGGCGAAGACGTCGCTCAGCCCGGGCTCGACGCCGATGCCGACCACGGCGAGCCGCCCGGCTCGCTCCCAGTCCGCTGCCTGCGCGAACTGGTCGTCGCCCAGCTTGATGTTGGTTTCCTCGTGCGGGTTGACCGGATGCGGTTCGGACAGGCTCATCGCCATGTCCAGGTAGTTTGCGTCGGCGGCGAGCGCGCCCGCGAAGATGGTCGGCACGAACTTCGGCTCGACGGCATTCATCACGTGAGTGGCGTTATTCTCCCGCGCGACGGATGCGACGTCGTCCGGGTTCGAGGCGTCGATCCGGGCGGCCACGAACCGTCCGTTCTGCGGTCCGTGCCGCTCCTCGATCCAGGCGACGGTCGACTCTGCCCGCGCCAGGTCGTAGTCGGAGACGATCATCGCCTCGAAGAAGTCGCGCCGGGCAGCGATCTTCGCGATCGCGTTTCCGACGCCGCCGGCACCAACCAAGAGAATCCTCATAGGAGGCAACCTACCCACAACTCACCCGGGGGTCGACACGGAATCAGTTGCGAATCGGGCTTCTCGCTCGTGATTCAGTCGTATGGCGAACGGTGCCCACACGATTACCGCAATTCCGGCGCCGATCAGTGCGCCGCCGATGGTGTCGCTGAGCCAGTGCACACCGAGGTAGGTGCGACTCCAGGCCATGGCGGCGACATAGGCCGCGCCGAGAACCCACACCCAGGTTCGGGCGAAGATGATCGCGAGCGCCACCGCGAGCGTGGCGGCGTTGGCCACATGTCCGCTCGGGAACGATCCGAAGTCGCTCGGCACCAGCATCTCCTCCGGTCGTGGCCTGCCGAACACGGCCTTCAGCCCCTGAACGACCGCGACGCTGGTGAGCAGCGCGATCGCGAAATAGAGCGCCGCCCGCGGCATCCGGAGCGCGAGGAGCACGGCGACCATGCCGAGCGGCACGAGGGTGTGGGCCACCCAGCCCCCGCCGATGAAGTTGAGGAACAGCGCGGGGACCTCCAGGTACGGCACCCGGTCCTCGAGGATCTCCTTCATCCACTCGGTGTCGAGCAGCAGCGGCTGGTTGTGGCGCACGAAGACGAGCACGCCGAGCAACACCGCGAGTACCACCGCGACCAGACCGCTGACCAGCGGCCAGTGGCGGGTGATCCAGCTCGCCTTGCGCGTCGACTCCCGTCCCTGCATCCCTTCAGGCTAGGTCCGGTGGCGCTATCGACGCGGGTGGTCGGGCAAACAATCAGGCACAGGCTCCGGCAGTCGGTCGGCCACACTTGTTTCATGCCCTCAACACTGGTCGCCGGAATCGACTCATCCACGCAGAGCTGCAAGGCCGTCATCCGCGACCTCGACACGGGGACGATCGTGCGGACCGGTCGAGCGCCGCATCCGGTCGGCACCGAGGTGCACCCGGATGCCTGGTGGACGGCCCTTCTGTCGGCCGTCGCCGACGCGGGCGGCCTCGCCGATGTCGCCGCCGTCTCGATCGCCGGTCAGCAGCACGGCCTGGTGGCGCTGGATGCCGCCGGCCAGGTCGTCCGCCCGGCGCTGCTATGGAACGACACCAGGTCTGCCGGGGCAGCCGCGGACCTGGTCTCCGAGGTGGGGCATGCGGAGTTCGTGCGGCGGACCGGGTCAGTGCCGGTCGCGTCGTTCACTATCACCAAGCTGCGCTGGCTCGCCGACGCCGAGCAGGAGAACGCTGCCCGTATCGCCGCGGTTGCGCTGCCGCACGACTGGCTGAGCTGGCGGCTGCGCGGTTTTGGGCCGCGCGCCGAGAGCGCGCTCGGTCCGCGCCTCGACGAGCTCTTCACCGACCGCTCCGACGCGAGCGGCACCGGGTACTTCGACGCCGCATCCGGCCGCTACGACCGCGACCTCCTCGCGCTCGCCCTCCGCCGCACTGAAAATGCAGGAGTTCTGCTGCCGGAGGTGCTTTCCGCGCACGGATCGCGGCGTGTCGCGGGCGGGTCTCCTTCGTTTTCAGGCGGGCTGCCGGACGGGGCGGTGGTCGCGGCCGGGGCCGGCGACAACGCCGCCGCCGCGCTCGGCCTCGGCGCCCGCACCGGTGATCTGGTCGTCTCGATCGGCACCAGCGGCACCGTGTTCGCTGTCACCGAGCATCCGGTGCGCGATGAAACCGGCACCATCGCCGGGTTCGCGGATGCCGCGGGCGGCTTCCTCCCGATCGTCGTCACCCTGAACGCCGCGCGCGTGCTGGATGCGATCGCGGGCCTGCTTGACGTCGGCCACGACGGCCTCGCCCGGCTCGCGCTGCAGGCGGAACCCGGGTCGGCCGGACTGGTGCTGACGCCGTACTTTGAGGGCGAGCGCACTCCCAACCTGCCGGATGCGACGGCGCGACTCACCGGGATGACTCTCGCGTCCACGACTAGGCCGGCCCTCGCCCGTGCGGCGATCGAGGGAATGCTGTGTGGCCTCGCCGATGGGGTCGACGCCATCCTGAACGCCGGAGTGGGCGCGAACAGGATCCTCCTGATCGGCGGCGCCGCGCAGAATCCGGCGGTCCAGCTGGTGGCCAGCCAGGTCTTCGACCTGCCCGTAGCCGTTCCGACACCCGGCGAGTATGTCGCGTCCGGCGCGGCCGTGCAGGCGGCGTGGGCACTCACCGGGGAGCGGCCCGACTGGCCGGTGGAACTGGCCGCGGCACCGGCCAGCGACTACCGGAGTGTCATCCGGCGGCGATATCGGGCGGCGTCAGCGCACGCGAGCGGCGCTTGACGACGGTGACGATGACGGCCGCTGTCGCGAGCCCGACCGGCCACACCAGGTTGAAACCGGCGAGCGCGAGCAGGCCCAGCACGAGCACGCAGGAGATCACCGCGAGCCACCAGCCCACCGAGTACCGGTCCAGCAGCCGAACCGCCGCGGCCATGCCCACCCCGTAGATCGCCACCATGCAGCTGGTGTGAATCAGGATGAACGAGGTCAGGTTCAGGTCGGCCATCACGAGCGCGACCATGTAGACAACGCCCACCCCGGCGACGACGAGCAGCGCGCGGCGCGGCACTCCCCCGGTCTCAGCGCCCGCCGCCATCCAGCGCGGCAGGTCGCCATCGCGACCCAGCGACGCGCCCAGCTTGGCGAACGCTCCGACATAGAGGTTCAGCACGCCGACAGCGACGACCCCGGCGATGAAGGCGACGAAGATGGGGCCGATGCCCGGTGCGGTGGTGGCAACCAGGTCGAGCAGCGGCACGTCACTCTTGGAGGCATCCACGCCCATCACCGCGATCGTGACCACCTGCAGACCGAGGTACGCGGCGCCGACCGCCAGGATCGCGATCGCGGTGGCGAACGGGATGGTGCGGCGCGGATTGCGGAACTCCCCGGCGATGTGGGTCACCGCCTCCCAGCCTGCGGTCGCCCAGACGAAGAGGTTGATGGCGGCGCCCACGCCGGCCCAACCGTGCGGCAGGAACGGCTGGAAGTTGTCGGCGTCCGCAGCGGGAACGGTCACCAGGATGACCCCGACGACGATCACGACCAGCAGGCCGGAGAGCACGAGCTGCACGCGGCCGGAGACCCGCACCCCGAACAGGTTCGACAGGAACGGCGGGACCAGCAGCACCACCGCGACGAGCACGACCGCCCAGCGCGGTCCGCCGACCACGCCGACGATGTAGGCGGCACCGAGGACGGCGACGACCGGCATCCCAACCCCGACGCCGAAGAAGAACCAGTAGCCGGCCGCGCGGGCGGCGGTGTTGCCGAGGGCGCGCCGGACGAAGGTGGCGACGCCTCCGGCATCCGGGTACCGGGCGGCGAGTGCGGCGAAGGTGCCTGCGAGGGGGATGGACAGCACGAGCACCGCGGTGATCGCGATGATCGAAGCCGGCCCGGCGACGGATGCGGCGAGTGCGGGCAGCACCAGGATTCCGGTGCCGAGCACGGAAGCGATGTAGAGCGCGGAGCCTTGCCAGAGGCCGACGGTGCCGGTAGCGGTGTGGGTTGGCGCGGCGTCCATGGTGCGGGTCATGATTCGATTCTCGGATGGCAGGAATGCGCGGACGAGCGAATTTCTGCCACATCGGTGACTGATGGTGCCAAGCTCGGCGCAACGTCCATCGTAGGGCGGCCCGCAGCCGGTGGGCCAACGAAGCCGTACGCTGATTGCTCGTGACCTCCCAACGCGACCGAGCCGTCGGCGCCGGCATGCAGCTCGGTTCGCAGCTGAGCGTCAACTTCGGCTCGTCCATCGCCGGGCTCATCATCCCGGTCGTCGGCAGCGCCGCGGTGGTCGCCGGGCGACAGCTGGTCACCATGATCGTGTTGCTGCCGGTCACCCGACCCCGGATGCGCGGACGCTCACTCACCGAGCTCTGGCCAGCACTCGCGCTCGGGGTCGCGCTCGCCGGGATGAACCTGGCGTTCTACGAGGCGGTCGGCCGAATCGGCGTCGGCCCGGCCGTCACCATCGAGTTTCTCGGCCCGCTGGCCATCGCGCTCGCGACATCCCGTCGCTTCCTCGACGTGCTGTGTGCGATCGGCGCCGGCATCGGCGTCTACCTGCTGGTCGGCCCTGAGGGCGACTTCGACCCGTTCGGCGTCGTCATGGGACTGGCCGCCGGCGTGGGCTGGGCCGCATACATCCTGCTGACGAGGCGAGTGGCGCAGCAATTCCGCGGCCTCGAGGGACTGGCGATCGCGAGCGTCGTCGCGCTCGTGCTGACCCTGCCGATCGGGGCGTTGACCATCGACTACGGGACGCTCGACTGGGGAGTGATCTGGCTGCTGGTGGTGGTCGGCGTGCTGTGCTCCGCCATCCCGTACAGCCTGGACAATCTTGTCCTGCGCAGGATCACTCCGCGTTTGTACTCGATCATCACCGCGCTCGCTCCGGTGCTCGCCACCTTCGCCGGCTGGATCGTGCTGGGGCAGTCGCTCAGCGCGCTCCAGCTGCTCGCGATCGGCATCGTCTGCGTCTCAGCGGGCACCGCGATCGCGACTCAGCGCGAACAGCCGTCCTCGCCGCTGGAAGAGGCAGCAAGCGACATCCCCTAGCGGCCGAGGCCAGCCTCTCGCGCGGCGATCACCGCTTCAGCGCGACCCGCGACCTGCAGCTTCGCGAAGATGTTCGACACGTTGTTCCGGATCGTCTTCGGCGACAGGAACAGCGTCTGCGCGATCTGGCCGTTGGTGCGCCCCGCCGCGATCAGGTCGAGGATCTCGCGCTCCCGGGCGGTGAGCTGCGGGAACGCCTCATTCGCCAGCCCGCCCTTGTCGACCCGAGCGAAGTACTCGCCGATGCGCACCGCGATGCCCGGCCCGAACACCGCGTCGCCGCCCGCGACCGAACGGATGGCGCGCGAGATGTCGTCCTGGCCTGCACCCTTGAGCAGGTAACCCCGCGCCCCCGCGCGCATCGCCTCGAACACCGTCTCGTCATCCTCCGACATCGTCAGCACGACGATCCCGAGCTCCGGTTGGCGCTGCAGGATGCGACGGGTCGCCTCGATGCCGTCCATCACCGGCATCTGCACGTCCATCACCACGACGTCGGGCTTCTGGGAGGCGACCGTCTCGATCGCCTCCGCACCGTCGCTCGCTGTGGCGACGACCGTCAGGCCGTCGATCGAGCCCAGCAGCGCGCCGAGGCCATCCCGGTAGACGGGGTGGTCATCGACGAGCACGATCCTGATGTCAGGCATCTACCTTCTCCTCTGCAGCTGCGAGCGGCATTTCCGCGCGAACTACGGTCCCGCCGCCCTCGCGGTTGGTGACGGTGAACGAGCCGCCGATCTCCTCTGCGCGTTCGCGCATCGATCGCAGTCCGACCCCCGCCGCGGCGTCACCCGGGATTCCGATTCCGTTGTCGCTGACCTCGACCACGAGCGAGCGCGGCAACCGCTCCAGGCGCACCGCGAGCCGGTTTCCGCCGGAGTGCCGGTGCGCGTTGGTCAGCGCTTCGGCCACGACCCGGTAGGCGGCGACCTCGATTGCCGGGGGGAGGGCGTCCGGCACCTTGATCACGTCAAAGCTCGCGCCGAACCGATCACACAGCTGCTCGGTTGCCCGAATCAGGCCCAGATCGTCGATCGCCGGCGGGCGGAGATCGTGCGCAACCCGGCGGACGTCGGTGATGGCGGAGGAGACTTCCTGCGCGGCGGCGTCGAGCAGGATGCCGGCTGCACCGGGGCCCTGCTCCAGCACGTTCTTCGCGGTCTCGATGCGCAGCTTCGCGGCGGCGAGCGCCGGGCCCAACCCGTCATGCAGGTCGCGGCGCAGCCGGTGCCGTTCCGCCTCGCGCGTGAGCACGAGCTGTTCGCGGATCGACTGCAACTCCGCGCTCAACGCGGTCGCCCGCACGGCAGCGGCGGCCTGGCGCACCAGGTCCGCGAGCAGCTGCTCGTCGCGTTGGGTCATCCGGCGCCGCCCAGGCGCGAGCTCCAGCCTGCCGATGGTCTTGCCCCGATAGGTGAGCGGCATGGCCTGCGCGGTCGCGGTCGGTTCTCCATGGACCGCAACCAGTCGGCTGCCATCGCCGCCGGCGATCGAGACGGAGACGTAGGGCGACGCGAAGGTGTCGGCTACGGTGCGGGCGATGTGCATGAGTTGGTCGTCCGGATCCTCTGCGCCCTCCAGCCGTCGCGACAGCGAGGAGATGACACCGTACGGGTCGCCGCGACGTCCGTTGACCAGCCGGCCGACCGTCCACAACAGCCGCTCGCGAAGCGGCGCGTAGGCGACGAACACGACCAGCACGGACACCATGGCGATGAACTGGTTGGTCACCAGTCCGCCGACGAGGGCGACCAGGGTGAGGTCGACAGCGACGACGCTCACCACAAGGATCGCGTAGACCAGCGTCCAACTGATCACGTTGTCGATGCTGTACAGCCGGTAGCGCGTGACGGCGACGAGGATCGCCACACACACGACGGTCGCGGCCAGCGTGATCAGGATCTGTCCGACGATGTAGGGCAGCCAGAGAAAGGCGCTGACCAGCGAAAGGCAATAGATCACGCCGGACCACGAGATCCACCGCAATTGCTGTCGGCCCTGGCTGTCCGCGCCGAGGTGGCGGCCGATCAGCGAGATCGCCGCGCATGCGATGCCGACGAACATGAGCGCCGACACCCAGGAGAAGACGAACGCCCAGACACCATCCGGCAGCTGGATGCCCCAGTCGCTGTCCCATCTGCGCACGCGCAGATCCGGCCTGCCAAACGTCTCCCACGATTCTCTGGCCGGCGCCGCCGCGTAGATCAGGGCAGCGGCGACGAGTGCGACCGACCCAGCGGCGGCGACGAACCGCCAGGGCTGCGCCGCGGGAAGGGTGCCATTGGGGAACAGCAGGAGGGCGAACGGGATGGCAAGAATCGCCCAGGCCGAGAAGTTCTGCGTGACGACCATGGCCACCGGGGCAAACGGCGCCTCCCACCACCCGGACACCGCGTAGTTGATCCAGGCCGCGCAGAAGCCGAACAAGCTCTGCCCGACTCCGGCGAAGAGGAGGACGGTGGCAATCGGATGCCACGGGATGCGCCACATGAGCACCGAACCGGTGACCGCCAGCGCGAACCCGGGCAGCGCCCCCGCCCAGCCCGGCGTGACCGCACCCTCCTGGCCGAGTTGGACGATCATGACCTCGAGCGCGATTGCCAGCACGCAGAGAGACAGCGACAGTGAAAAGCCGACCATCGCGACGATGCGTGCCGACTTCTCCTTCATAGCGACCATCGTGACAGGTCGTGCACCCGCCTGTCAGGAGGCTTTTGTCCCGGATGCTCGGGACATTCCGCGGGTGAACCCGGTGAGTTCTGGCCCTGTGCGCACGGGACGGTCAGGCTCAAGAGTTGTGGCACCGGCGATGGACGCCGCGACCCACGAACATTGAGGACGCCCATGAACACTGTCAAACTCCCGGCCCCCGCTTTGACCCAGGCCGTCGACCCCATCCGGCCACCTTCCCCCACCCTGTCTCTGGCGCTGGTCCGACTAGGCGGTGCGATCATCGTCGCGCTGGTGGCGGCGTTCGCCGTGGTGATCAACCTGCCATGGCCGGCCGGTGTCGGCACGCCGCTGCCGGGCGACATCGCATCGGTCGGCTTCCAGGCCAGCGCCCTCGTGCTGCTGCTCATCATGTGGCGCACCGGCGCGGTCGGCGACAGCGTCGCCTGGCGGTCGATCGGGGCGGCGGCCACGGCGATCGTGATCGCAGCCATGGCGGCGCAGTTCATCCCGGTGTCCGGTGAGGCCGTACAGCTCGCAGAGCTCACCTGGTTCATCGCGATGATCGGCATCTTCGTGGTGAGCGTCGGCGTCGTCGCAGCCGGTCGGTGGCGCGGTCCCGCCCGCTACCTTCCGCTTGCCTCCCAGTCGTGGCCGCTGGTCGTGTTCCCGGTGATGATGCTCACCGACAACGCCGAGAACCCGTCCTGGTTCGCGATGATCACGACCGTCGTCGTGACGCAGCTGCTCGTCGGCTTGACCCTCGCCATCCGGCCACAGCTGACCGGTCCGCGTGCCGAGAGCTAGGCGAGCGCGGTCAGGACGTCGTCGACCAGGTCGGCGGCGTCCTCAATGCCGACCGACAGCCGGATGACGCCCGCCGGCACCTCGAGCTCGGTGCCGCGAACGGATGCGTGGGTCATCTCGGCCGGGTAGTTGACCAGGCTCTCGACCCCACCAAGCGACTCGGCGAGTTGGAACAGTACGGTCGCCTCGGCGAACCGGCGTGCGGCATCCGCACCGCCGGCCAGCGCGATCGACAGCATGCCGCCGAATCCGCGCATCTGGCGCGCGGCGATGTCGTGGCCGGGGTGGTCGGCGAGGCCCGGGTAGTAGACGCGCTCGAGCTTCGGATGCCCGACGAGCGCTTCCGCGATCGCCTGCGCGTTCTGCGAGTGGCGATCCATCCGCAGCGACAGGGTCTTGATGCCGCGCGTGGTCAGCCAGGCGTCGAGCGGACCGGACACCGCGCCCGCGGCGAACTGCATGAAGCCGACCTTCTCGGCGAGCTCATCGTCGTTCAGCACGACCGCGCCGCCGAGCACGTCGGAGTGGCCGCCCAGGTACTTGGTGGTGGAGTGCACGACAACATCGGCGCCCAGTGCGAGGGGCTGCTGCAGGTACGGGGTCGCGAAGGTGTTGTCGACCACCACGAGCGCTCCGGCGGCGTGGCCGAGCTCGGCGAGCGCGGCGATGTCGGAGATGCGCATGAGCGGGTTGCTCGGCGTCTCCAGCCAGAGCACGCTGGTCTCCGGCCGCAGCGCCTGCCGCACCGCGTCGATGTCCGACGCGTCGACGGTGCTCAGCGTCACGCCCCACGGCACGTGGATGCGGTTCACGAGCCGGTGGGTGCCGCCGTAGACGTCGTTGCCCATGAGCACGTGGTCGCCGGGTTTCAGCACCGACCGCAGCAGCGCATCCTCAGCCGCAAGGCCGGATGCGAAGCTCAGCCCGTGCCGGCCACCCTCGAGGCTCGCGAGCTGCACCTGCAGCGCGTCGCGGGTGGGGTTGGTGCCGCGGGTGTACTCGTAGCCGTTCCGCAGGTCGCCGATCGCCTTCTGCACGAAGGTGGTGGTCAGGTAGACCGGCGGGATCACCGCGCCGGTGGTGGGGTCGAATGCTTGCCCGTCGTGGATGGCGCGCGTGGAGAAGCCGTGGCTGTCGTTCGTCATGAGTGGGGTCATTTCGTGAGGTGGTCGAGGAGGTCGTGGCGGGTGAGCACGCCGATCGGCTTGCCTTCCTGCATGACGAGGAGGGCATCCGTCGTCTCGAGTGCTGTCCGAGCCGCGTCGATCGGCTCGCCCGCGCCGATCAGGTCCAGCGGCGCGCCGACCGCCCCGCCGACCGGCTGGTCGGCGCTGAGCTCACCCGAGGCGAGCCCGGCGAGCAGTTCGCGCTCGTCGATGGCGCCGGCGACCTCGCCGAGGACGACCGGGAGGTCGGCCGCGAGCACCGGAAGCCGGGACACTCCGCTGCTGGTGATGGCACGGATGGCGTCAGCGACAGTGTCGTCGACCCGCACGTGCGCGAACTCCGGCCTGCGGGCCGCGACGCCGGCCAGCACGGAGGCCACGCTGCCGCTCTCGGCTGCTGCCGTGAAGCCGTGGTTGGCCATCCAGCGATCGTTGAAGACCTTGCCCAGGTAGCCGCGCCCGCCATCCGGGAGCAGGATGACCATGATGGCGTCCTCGGGAAGGTCGCGCGCGACCTTCAGCGCGGAGGCGACGGCCATGCCGCTCGAGCCGCCGACGAGCAGGCCCTCCTCGCGCGCCAGCCTGCGCGTCAGTTCGAAGGACTCGGCGTCGCTGGAGGCGACGATCTGGTCGACAACGCTGGGGTCGTAGGCTGTGGGCCAGAAGTCCTCGCCGACGCCCTCGACCAGGTACGGGCGGCCGGTGCCGCCGGAGTAGACCGAGCCCTCTGGGTCGGCGCCGATGACCTGCACCGCGCCGTTCGAGACCTCTTTCAGGTAACGGCCGGTGCCGCTGATGGTGCCGCCGGTGCCGACGCCGGCGACGAAGTGGGTGATCGTTCCGTCGGTGTCGCGCCAGATCTCCGGACCGGTGGTCTCATAGTGGCTGGCCGGGCCGTTCTGGTTGGAGTACTGGTCGGGCTTGAACGCGCCAGGGATTTCACGCGCGAGCCGGTCGGAGACGCTGTAGTACGACTGCGGGTCATCCGGAGCCACCGCGGTCGGGCACACCACAACCTCGGCGCCGTAGGCCTCGAGCACGCTGCGCTTGTCGACACCGACCTTGTCCGGCACGACGAAAACGCAGCGGTAGCCGCGCTGCTGAGCGACCAGTGCGAGACCGACGCCGGTGTTGCCGCTGGTCGGCTCGACGATCGTGCCGCCGGGCTTCAGCAGTCCGGCCTCCTCCGCAGCGTCGATGATCTTCACCGCGATGCGGTCCTTGGAGGAGCCTCCGGGGTTCAGATACTCGATCTTCACGAGCACCGTTGCACGGATTCCGTCGGTCACGCTATTCAGTCGCACGAGGGGGGTGTCGCCGATCAGGTCGAGCACCGAGTTGGCGTATCTCATCGCGGCTCAATCTATCAGCGGGCCCTCCCGCGTTACCTCGTGCCGCATAAGAGGAAGCGCGTTCGGGAATAACTGATGCGTACGTACGCGTTCCCTTCAGTTGCGACCCGCTAACGTGGTGGGTTGTTCCCTTGTCTCTACCACCCCGACAGGACTTCTGTGGCACGCACCTCCAACTCCGGCAATCCGGCCAACTCCGGCACAAGCTCGAAGCTCACCGTCAAGCAGGAGCGCGAGCAGCGCCGTCTCGCCAAGCTGGAGACTTTCAAGCGCGAACAGGCCAAGGAGAAGCGGAATCGGCTCATCGCGATCGTGCTGAGCTCGGTGGCTGCCCTCGCCGTCGTCGGCTTGATCGTCACGATCGTCGTCACCGGCGGATCGACCAGGGCAAACCCGGATGCGATCGAGATCTCGGAGGTGCAGACCTGGCCCGATATCGATTACACGCACACCAACGGTCCCGTCGACTACGAGGGGCAGTACGAGATGAACCCGCCCGCCGGCGGCAGCCACAACCCCGCCTGGCTGAACTGCGGCGTGTACGAGGAGCCCCAGCAGAACGAAAACGCGGTGCATGCCCTCGAGCACGGAGCGCTCTGGTTCACCTACAACCCCGACGAGCTCAGTGAGGCGGATGTCGCCGAGCTCCGCAGCCAGCTGCCCGACACCTACATCATCGTCTCCCCGTACCCGGGTCTTGACGCCCCCGTCGTCGCATCCGGATGGGGTGTGCAGCTGAAGCTGACAGGCGTCGACGACGAGCGCATCAGCGACTTCATCACCAAGTACTGGCAGGCCAAGAACGTGCCTGAGCCGGGCGCCCGCTGCGACGGTGCCATCAACGGTCCAGGGAAGGTTGCCTGACATCACTGAGCAGACAACTGGAACGACCAACCGGCTGAGCACCCGCGCGCTTGTCGGCATCATCCTGGGCGCGGCGATCCTGGTCGCTCTCGCCTTCGCCGCGGGGCGGTTCACCGTCGCGGTGCCGGCGATGCCGTCGAACACCAGCGCCGAGGCGGGCTTCTCGCGTGACATGCAAACCCACCATCTTCAGGCGGTGCGGATGTCGATGATCATCCGCGACAACACGGACGACGAAGAGATCCGCCTGCTCGCCTACGACATCGCGACCGCGCAGAGCCAGCAGGCCGGGCAGATGTTCGCCTGGCTGGAGCTGTGGGGTCTGCCGCAAGCCGCGCCCGAGCCGTCGATGACGTGGATGATCCGGCCAGCCCTGGACGGCTCCGCCCACAACCACGGCAGCGGTGATCAGGCGCACGAGCCGGGCGCGCCGATGCCCGGGCTCGCGACCGCCGAGCAGCTTTCCGAGCTGGAGTCGCTGCGCGGCGTCGAAGCCGAGCGCCTGTTCCTCGAGCTGATGATCGCGCACCACATCGGCGGGGTCGAGATGGCGGAAGCGGTCCTCGACCGCAGCACCCATCCAGAGGTGCGGCAGCTTGCGGGCGGCATGGTCATCGTGCAGGAGAAGGAAATCACTTACATGGAAGACCTGCTCGCCGAGCGCTCCTAAGACCACCTTTTCATCGAGTCGGGAGTATTTGCCCAAATCGCGCATGCCATAAGGGCGAATACTCCCGACTCGATGGGTTTTTCAGCGGGTCTGCTGCTGGGCGTACAGGCGCGAGTAGGTTCCGGATGCCGACACCAGTTCGTCGTGCGTTCCCCGCTCCACGATCCGGCCGGCCTCAACGACGTAGATGGTGTCTGCGCCCGCGACGGTTGACAGCCGGTGCGCGATCGCGATGGTGGTGCGCCCGCGCGACGCCTCGTCGAGCGCCCGCTGCACGACGCGCTCCGAGATCGAATCGAGCGCGCTGGTCGCCTCGTCCAGGATGAGCACCGGCGGGTCCTTCAGCAGCACGCGCGCGATGGCGATGCGCTGCTTCTCGCCGCCGCTCAGCCGGTAGCCGCGCTCGCCCACGACCGTCTCGTAGCCATCCGGGAACGAGCGAACAGTCGCGTGGATGTTCGCGGCGCGCGCCGCGGCCTCCAGCTCGGCGTCGGTGGCCTCCGGCTTCGCGTAGCGGAGGTTCTCGGCGATGGTCGCGTGGAACAGGTAGGTCTCCTGGCTGACGATGCCGATCTGCGAGTGCAGCGACTCCTGCAGCAGCTCGCGCACGTCGTCGCCGGCGAACAGCACCCTGCCGGATGTGGCCTCGAAGAACCGCGGGATCAGGTAGGAGATGGTGGTCTTGCCCGCGCCCGATGGGCCGACAAAGGCCGCGAACTCGCCCGGCTCGATGCGGAACGACACGTCCTTCAGCGTCGGCGCCGCCAAGCCATCCCGGTCCGGGTAGAAGAAGCTGACGTTCGCGAACTCGACCCGCCCGATGCGGGATGGGTCCGCGGAGGTGGGGCGGGCATCCGGATGGTCGGTGATGGCGGGCGCCAGGTCGAGGTACTCGAAGATGCGCGCGAACAGCGCCGCCGAGGTCTGCAGGTCGAGCGCGACCCGCATGAGGCCGATGAGGGGGAACATCAGCCGCGCCTGCACGGTCGTGAACGCGACGATGGTGCCGGCGCTGACCGGCACGTCGCCGAGGATGAGCCACGCGGCGACCACGTAGATGATCGCCGGAATGATCGCCATGAAAAGCGACACGAGGCCAAAGAACCACTGCCCGCTCATCATCTGGCGCACCTGCAGCCGTACCTGGTTGTCGTTCTCGTCGCGGTAGCGAGCGATCTCCGCGCGCTGCTGCGTGAAGCTCTTGGCGAGCAGGATGCCGGAGACCGACAGTGTCTCCTGGGTGATCGCGGTCAGCTCGCTCAGCGACTCCTGCGTCTGGGTGGCGATGCGCGCGCGCACCTGCCCGACCCTGCGCTGTGCGATGACGAGGAACGGCATCAGGATGAGGGCGACCACCGTGAGCTGCCAGGACAGCAGCAGCATCGCGATGAAGGCCGCGATCACCGTGACGGTGTTGCCGAGCACGCTCGAGACGGTGTTCGTCAGCACGCCCGCGACCCCGCCGACGTCGTTCTGCAGGCGAGACTGGATGACCCCGGTCTTGGTGCGCGTGAAGAACGCGAGTTCCATCCGCTGCAGGTGCTCGAACATGCGCACCCGCAGCGCGCCCATGACCTTGTTGCCGACCGTGGAGGTCAGCCAGGTCTGCCACACGCCGAGGGCGGTGGTGATGAGGAAGATGAGCAGCATCAGCCCGACGATCTGCAGCAGCACGGGCAGGTTCGGTGTCCCAGCTGGCGGGAACAGCCCGCGGTCGAATGCCTGCTGCGTGAGCAGCGGCGGCAGCACGGACAGTCCGGCTGCGACGATGACGAGCGCCGCGGTAAGGATGAGTGCGCGTCGGTGTGGGGCGAATAGCGCTGCGGTGCGAGTGAGCAGGTTGGGGATCTTCGGCGCAGCAGCGTTGGCCGCCCGCTGTGCTTCCTCGTCGAGTCGGCCCCGGTGACCGCCGCCGCCTCGCATTCCGCTCATCCGTCAACCCTACGCACGCCCACCCCCAAGCGAGATGGATGAGCAGGGTCAGCGTTGCGAGCCGGCCAGCAGCGCTTGCACGAAGTAGCGCTGGAACGCGAAGAACACGATTAGGGGGATGATCATCGAGATGAACGCACCGGTCGACAGCACGTCGATGTTCGCTCCGAACTGCCGCAACTGACTCTGGATGGCGACGGTCAGCGGCTGCGACTGCGAGTTGCTGAAGATCAGGGCCACCAGCATGTCGTTCCAGGTCCACAGGAACTGGAAGATCGCGAGCGACGCAATCGCCGGCACTCCGAGCGGCACGATCACCGTCAGGAAGATGCGGAGGTCGCTCGCACCATCCAGCCGCGCCGCCTCGAGCAGCTCCGATGGGATCTGGGTGAAGAAGTTGCGCATCAGGAAGATCGCGAACGGCAGGCCGAAGGCGATGTGGAACAGCACAACACCGAGAATCGACCCGAAGATGCCGAGAGCCCCGAACATGCGGGCGATCGGGATGAGGCCGACCTGAATGGGAACCGCCAGCAGGATGATCACCGCAATGAGCAGCCAGTCGCGGCCCGGGAACTCCATCCACGCAAACGCGTAGCCCGCCAAAGAGCCGAACAACACGACGAAGAAGGTCGTCGGCACGGCGATGAGGATGGTGTTCCAGAAGGACCCGGTGATGGTGTCGTTCGAGAGCAGCGCGGCGTAGTTCTCGAGTGTCAGCTGGGTTGGCTCGGTGAACACTGTCCACCATCCGGATGACGCGCTGTCGCCCACCGTACGCAGGGACGACAGGAGGAGTCCGACCGATGGGACGAGCCAGAACAGCGCGACCAGGACGAAGACGACGTTGACGATGGAGTTGTTGAAGACGCCGAGGATGCGCTGTCCGACGGTCTTCTTGCCGCGGACGATGGTCAGGTCAGCTCCGGTCACCGCGACCGCTCCTCTCGGAAGCGCCTCACGTTGATGATCATCGACGGGAGCACGAGAATCAGCAGCAGCAGGGCGAGCGCAGAGCCGAGACCCTGGTTGTTGCCACCGCCGAAGGACACCGTCCACATCTCGACCGCGATCACGTTAGCCGCGGGTTTCGATGAGCCGGGCGGTATGACGTAGACCAGGTCGAAGATCTTGAGCACGTTGATGATGAGCGTCACGAAGACGACGATGATCACCGGCGACAGCAGCGGAGCGGTGATCTTGGTGAACACCTTCCACTCGCTCGCGCCGTCCATGCGCGCGGCTTCCTGCAGCGACCGGTCGATCGCGGAGAGCCCGGATGCGATCATGATCATCGCGAAGCCCGCCCAGATCCACACGTAGCTGAGGATGATCACCGCCGTGATCAGGGTCTCACCGAGCCAGTTGACGCCCTGGTAGCCCTGGGTGAAGTTGGAGGCGGGCAGCGCGATCGTGTAGCTGCCGTCGGCGAGCCCCGTGATCTGGTACTGGCCCTCGGCATCCGTCTCCGCGCTGGCGGCGATCGAGCCGTCGTCGGCAACCGCGTCGACACGGATGCCGGGCAGTCCGGACTTGCCGTCCTCGATCTCGCCGTTTTCGCCGCCGCCGCCGCGGATGACGTCAAGCCACACCGTGCCGGTGATCTCGTCGGAGCCGGCGGAGCCCGGCTCCTCAGCCTGGGCGGCTTCCTCCGGGATGGAGTCGGCCCGGATGCCGACAAGGGGGAAGTTCTGTTCAGTGCCCGGTTCAACGGCGCCGTCGCTGGCGATCGTGCCGCCCTGCACGATGAGTCCGGAGTCCGCCCGCACGTTAGCACCCGGATACGCTGACTCATCCGTGAACCAACTGTTGATACCGACTAGTGCCGCGTTGACGACACCGAGGTTCGGGTTCTCCTGGAACATCATCCGGAAGATGACACCGGCGGCGAGCATCGAGATCGCCATCGGCATGAAGATGATGAGCTTGAACGCGGTAGCCCAGCGGATCCTGTCGAGCAGCACCGCGAAGATCAGGCCGAGGATCGTGCAGGTGACCGGCGCAACGATGACCCAGATGATGTTGTTCCGGATGGCGGTGAACGTCGAGTCACGCGTGAACATCTCGACATAGTTGTCGAATCCGACGAACTGGCCGCCGCTCGCATCGAAGAACGATCGCACGACCGTGTAGACGATGGGGTAGGCGACCAGCGCGCCGAGCAGCAGCAGCGCGGGAGCCAGGAAGATCAACGCAATGAGGAACATGCGCCGACGGGACGATGCCCGGGAGGAACGGCCAGGGCCGCCCCTCCCGGTGCTTGTCTCCGCCGGAGCAACCGCTGACTGTGTCATCGCCTGACTCCGCACCGAGGGTTATCGACTATCTATCAGTATGCCGCCACTGCAGCGTCTTCCAGCGCCTGCTGGGTGCCCGGGATGTCACTCGGGTCCTGCAGGAACGAGATCATGATCTGCCAGAAGCCCTGCCCGGGGGTACCGCCAAACGCGCTCGGCGTCAGGTCGGACATGTCGAAGCGGAAGGTCTCGGCGCCGGTGAGCGCTTCAGCGATCTGCCGTGAGATGTCGTCCGGGTACAGCGACGTGTCGACGTTTGAGTTCGGTGAGGTCAGGCCGCCGTTCGGCACCCAGATCTCAGCCGCCTCGGGCGTCGCGAGGAACTGCATGAGCGCGTCAGTTACCTCGTCATCGACGAGCGCAACGGCGACGTCACCGCCGCCCACGACTGCCGGCTCTGAATCGTTCACCGCGGGGAAGTCGTAGAACAGCGCGTTCTCGCCGACGACGGAGTTGCCGTCATCCGCGATGTTGCCTGCAACGAAGTCACCCTCGTAGACGGTCGCCGCCTGCGGGTCAGCGCCGAACACCTGCGTCACCGAGTCGTCGAAGGTGCGCTGCACCGCGCCCTCCTGGTACAGCGCCTGGTTGCCGAACAGCTCGGCCAGCACCTCGAGCGCCTCGGCGACCGACGGGTCGGTCCACGGGATCTCGTGGTTGGTCAGTTGGTCGTACATGTCACCACCGGCTGTGCGCAGGTAGACGTTCTCGAACCAGTCGGTCAACGGCCATCCGACGTCCGCACCGATCGAAATCCCGGCAAAGCCGCTGTCACTGATGACCTGCAGCTGCTCCAGGAAGCTGTCCCAGTTATCCGGAACCTCAGCGCCCGCCTGGTCGTACAGGTCGGCGTTGTACCAGACAGTCGACTTGTTGGAACCCTTGAACCAGACGCCGTACAGCTCACCGTCGACCGTGCCCAGATCGATCCAGCTCTCCGAGTAGTTGTCTTCGACTGCCGCTCGCGCGTTGTCAGATAGCGGAATAAGGTTCCCGTCCCGCGCGAGGCTCTGCAAGAGCGCGGGCTGCGCGAGAAGCGCGACGTTCGGCGGGCTGCCGCCCTCGATCTGCGTGCCAAGGGTCGTGGCCGCCTGGTCACCGAAGCTCGTGTAGTTCACTGTCGCGCCGGTGTCCTCCTCAAACTGGGCGAGGACCGCCTCAAAGTTCTCCTGCTCCGCGCCCGACCATGCGCCGGAAACCTCGAGCGTCTCGCCCGAGAAGTCTCCGAGGTCGTTCCCGGTGTCCGTGCCGCCACCACCGGTGCAACCGGTGAGAACGAGACCAACCACACCGAGAGAGGCGACGGGAAGGAGAAGTCTGTGCTGCAGGGACTTTCTCATGTGCTTCCTCCTCTTAGGTGACCCGTCAGGGAGGTAATGTCGCCGCCCCGCGGGTCCATCATGCTTGGAGCCGGTCCCGTTCGGGAACCGGTTCCATAGACACGCTACGTTACTGCCGTTCGGCAGTTCAAGGACATACCGCAATCGCTAAGCAATCGTTGCCGTCGGCGGCCGGAGTCATTTGTGGAACCGGTTCCACAAACGGCCGGATGTTGACTATGCTGACGCTCAGAACGGCAAGGACGGAGTGAACGTGAGCGCCATCGACGACGTCGCGCGCCGAGCCGGTGTATCCAAGTCGACCGCTTCCCGGGCTCTCAGCGGGCGGGGCTACGTCTCGGCAGAGACCCGCGAGCGGGTCGTGCGGGCTGCCGCGGAGATCGGCTACGTCGCATCCTCGAACGCCGCGAGCCTGGTCACCGGACGCACCCGGAACGTCGGGGTCGTCACGCCGAGCATCAGCCGCTGGTTCTTCGCTGAGGTGCTGGAGGGCATTGAGGCCGCGCTGATCGAGGCCGACTACGACCTGACCCTGTACCGGCTGAGCGACGACCCGGCGAGACGGCGGCGGGTGTTCGACTACTTCCTGGTGCGCAAGCGGGTCGACGCGGTGATCGCCGTCGGCATCTCGCTCACCAAGCAGGAAGTCGAGCTGCTGCACTCGCTCGGCAAACCGGTCGTCGGCATCGGCGGCGAGATCGACGGCATCGCAACGCTCAGCATCGACGACCTGGCCGCGGCGCGCTTCATGACTGAGCACCTGATCAGCCTCGGCCACACGCGCATCATGCACCTGGGCGATGACACCGACGAACAACAGGGTTTCCACGTTCATGACCGGCGACTCGCCGGCGTGCGGCAGGCGCTCGACGCCGCGGGGCTCAGCCACGATGGGGACTTCCGCAAGGTCCCCTACTCGGTTCCCGGCGGCTACGACGGTGGACTGACGGTCCTTGCCGACCCGACCTCGAGGCCGACGGCGATCATCGCCGGATGCGACGAGATCGCGATCGGGGTGATCATTGCTGCTCGACAGCTGGGCATCCTGATCCCCTCCCAGCTGTCCGTTGTCGGAGTCGACGGCCACGCGCTCGCAGGCATGTTCGGACTGACGACGCTCGAGCAGCATCCCGCCGCCCAAGGCAAGGCCGCGGTGGAGGCCGTGCTCGATCGCCTGAGCGGCGACACCCCCACCGGGGAGGCGGCCCGCATGGTGATGCCGGTCAACCTCGTGGTGCGCACGAGCACGACGGCGCCTCCGAGCGACGACAACGTGTGAGATCGTCTCGGAGTCTGGACACGTGATCATCGGGGCAAGTAAGGTCACTCACACGGACCGACTTCGCCTGCACTACCCGAGTCAACCGCAGGTGCCCCTCATAGCCGCGCCCGTACCCTTTGAATCGCGCGATGGCGCGCGAACCGGCATGGCGCAGGGAAACCGTGGAGACAATCGGAAGATTCGACGACCTGCACGAAGGCGTCGCACATCGCCTCGCATCCGGCGAGCCATCGGCCGCCGCCGCCTTGTTGTCCGAGAAGTGGCCCCGCTTCGTGACGCGGCACGGTCACGGCATCCGGGAACTCATCGACTCCCTCCCGCACGAGCTGTGGGCGGATGACCCGTGGCTGCTTGCGGCGATCGGGTCGAGCTACCGCTCGGTTGACTCCGCCGGAGTTGTCGCCGGTCTTCCCTACTTCCGGGCCGCTGAAGCGACGCTCGCGGCAACACCGGATGCGTCCCCCTGGCACACGTCGGACGTGCTCAGTCACCACTCGGCGGCGCTGCGGTCGCTCGGGCTGATCGCCGAGGCCGAGGCGAAGGCGGCCGAGGCAGGCGCCCTGCTGCGCTCGGCGCGATCCCGCGGAACGAAGCAGCGCGTCCGCGCTGAGGGCATCAACGCCCTGCACCGCGGCCTGGTCGCCATCCATCTCGGTGACTTCGAGCGGGCGGAGGGGCTGCTCCAGTTGGCGGATGGCCTCGCCGACCGCACGCTGGGCATCGCCGAGCAGGTGGAGTGCCTCGGCGGGCTCGCCTACCTCCGCTACGCAAACGGGGATTTCGACCAAGCGCTCGCGTTGGTGCGCAAAGCAGAGGCTCTCGATTCGGCGACGCTGAACAGCCGGATCGGTGTGCTCGCGCTCACCGTCGACCTTCTTGTCGCTGTGGAGCGCAACCGGCCGGACGATGTGACTCGTGCAGAGGGCATTGTGAGCGCTGTCGCCGCCGGCTCGGAGTGGGAGCCACTCAGCCTGTTCGCACGCTCGGCGATCTCGGTCATCAGCGGTCGGCACATCGAGGGCCTGGACCACGTGCGTCGGGGCCGCCAGGCAATGCGCGACTGGACCGGTGATCCGGTGGCGCGTGAGCTGTGCGAGGGGATGCGCGGCGTGCTCCACCTTCATCTGGGACAACGGGACGAGGCGCTCGCCATCTTCGAGGTGCTCACCCCGACCGAGAACCACGCGAACTGCCCCGCGCGCTTCATCGCGGGTGTCCGCTTCCTCCACGACGACTACGCGGGAACCCTGGACGCGCTGGCGGACTGCGAGCAGTTGGGCGATGACCACTCGACACGCACCATCATCGACGTGCTGCTGCTCAAGGCGGCAGCGCACTACGAGCTGGGCAACCCCGACATCGCGGACATCGCCTTC
Source organism: Cryobacterium sp. BB307 (assembly GCF_012274275.1). Classification (GTDB taxonomy): domain Bacteria; phylum Actinomycetota; class Actinomycetes; order Actinomycetales; family Microbacteriaceae; genus Terrimesophilobacter. The sequence goes on from NZ_JAANZA010000001.1 coordinate 285,282, forward strand.
GACCAGGCGCTCCTCGTCGCCAGCCACACCGGACTGAAGACGCCGTTCACCCTCATCCCCGGCGACACCATGCAGCGCATGCTCAGCCGCGCCTCTGATCGTCCCCAGCCGGCGCCGGTGCATCGCATCCTCGACACCATGCGGGCCGGGCTGTCGAACCCGTTGCATTCCGCTCTCGAACCGCTCAGCGAACGCGAACTCGACATCGCGCAGCGCCTGTCGCATGACAAGACGCTGGGACAGATCGCCTCCGACCTGTTCATCTCGACGAACACGCTGAAGACCCACCTGCGCAGTATCTACCGCAAACTGAACGCGACCAGCAGGCGCGAGGCCGTGCACCGCGTGCAGGAGCTCGGATTGAGCCGGGAAATCACCCGCTACTAATCCCCGATCACCCCGCGGACCACCCGCACCTGATGGCACTATCGTTCCAAGACTTTCCATCCAAGACATTCCACAAACGCAGGGCGGATTCGCCGTCGAGACGCCCTGAGGTACAGCCCGGCACACTCGTCCCTGATCCCGAGTCTTCCGGCTGAGACGGCTCAGCGCGGGGCACGTCCAGTGGTTCGGATGTGCCCCGCGCCCCCTTATCTTTATGCGCCCTTCCAGACATCCGCGCACTTCCGGACATCCGCGCCCCTTCCGCCGAACGGCGCCGGCTCCGGACATCCGCGCCAGTTGCGCCGGGCGCGGATGTCCGCAGCGGGCGCGTGCGCCGGGCAGACAGCAAAGGGCGCCGCACCGAAACCGGTGCGACGCCCTCGCGTGAAGTGGAGCTGCTTTACTTGAGCTCGACCGTTGCGCCAGCCTCTTCGAGCTGAGCCTTGGCCTTCTCGGCGGTCTCCTTGTTCGCGCCCTCGAGCACGGTTCCGGGGACGCCGTCAACGAGAGCCTTCGCCTCACCGAGGCCGAGGCTGGTGAGGGTACGCACCTCCTTGATGACCTGGATCTTCTTGTCACCGGCTGCGGTGATGACGACGTCGAAGGAATCCTTCTCCTCGACCTCTTCAGCAGCGGCGCCTGCGCCACCGGCGGCGGGTGCTGCGGCGGCAACCGGGGCGGCCGCGGTGACCTCGAAGGTCTCCTCGAACTTCTTCACGAAGTCGCTGAGCTCGATGAGGGTGAGCTCCTTGAATGCGTCGAGCAGCTCGTCAGTGCTGAGCTTTGCCATTGTGTCTCCTTAGATTTTTCCGCGGCGGGATGCCACGAAGTTGTTCACGCTTGAGTTACTGCTGCGCTTCCTGCTTCTCACGCAGCGCGTCGACCGTGCGAACGGCCTTCGACAGCGGTGCGTTGAAGAGGTAGGCCGCACCGAACAGCGACTGCTTGAAGGCGCCGGCCAGCTTCGCCAGCAGCACCTCCCGGCTCTCGAGCTCGGCAAGCTGGTTGACCTCGGCTGCGGAGAGCGGGTTACCGTCGAAGTAACCGCCCTTGATCACGAGCAGAGGGTTTGCCTTGGCGAAGTCACGAAGACCCTTCGCGACAGCGACGGGGTCGCCGTGCACGAAGGCGATCGCGGACGGGCCGGTCAGTTCGTCGTCAAACGAGCTGATTCCGGCAGCGTTCGCCGCGATCTTGGTCAGTGTGTTCTTCACCACGGCGTATGTGGCGTGCTCACCGATACTGCGGCGCAGCTGCTTGAGCTGTGCGACGGTGAGACCGCGATACTCGGTGAGCAGTACGGCGTTCGAGTCACGGAACTGGCCCGTGAGCTCGGCGACCGATGCTTCCTTGTTCGCCATGGCACTCCTTATGTTTCGATGGATGTCGAGCAAAGGAGTGAAACAAGAAAAGCTCCGACGCAAGCGCACGGAGCTGTCGATTCCCTTTCGGGAGGATAACTTCACACACCTGCGCGGGACGATGCTTGACGCATTCCTTCGTTCGACGGCCCACTTTCGTGGACACGCCGAAGACCAGCGGTCTTTGGCTCCGTACAGCCTAAGTGATTCGCCGGGATGCGCGCAAACCGGCTACTGGTTGCTGAATGCGGCGTCGAACGACTGGGCGGGCGGCTCCCAGAGCAGCGAGCGGATGTACTGCACAGCCCGAGCTGCACCGTGCAGTCGTTCCATGCCGGCGTCCTCCCACTCGATCGAGATCGGCCCGGTGTAGCCGATCGACCGCAGGGCCCGGAAGGAGTCCTCCCATGGCACGTCGCCGTGCCCGGTCGAGACGAAGTCCCAGCCGCGTCGGGGGTCTCCCCACTGCAGGTGCGAGCCGAGCACTCCCGCGCGACCGTTGTGCGCACGCATCCGCGTGTCCTTGCAGTCGACGTGGTAGATGCGGTCCTTGAAGTCGACGATGAAGCCGACCGGGTCGATGTTCTGCCACATCATGTGGCTCGGGTCCCAGTTGAAGCCGAACGCCTCGCGGTGACCGATCGCCTCGAGAGCCCTGACGCTGGACCAGTAGTCGTAGGCGATCTCGCTCGGGTGCACCTCGTGCGCGAACCGCACGCCCTCCGAGTCGAAGACGTCGAGGATCGGGTTCCAGCGGTCGGCGAAGTCCTGGTAGCCGTCGTCGATGACCGAAGCCGGCACCGGCGGGAACATCGCAACGTACGGCCAAATGCGGGAGCCGGTGAAGCCGACCACGGTGTCGACCCCCAGCTTGCGGGCGACCCGAGCCGCGCGCTTCATGTCCTCTGCCGCCCGCTGGCGGACTCCCTCCGGGTCACCGTCGCCCCACGTGTAGTCACGAACAATCGCCTGGTGCCGGAAGTCGATCGGATCGTCGCACACCGCCTGGCCGGTGAGATGGTTGGAGATCGCGAACACCCGAAGGCCATGCCGCCCCAGAATCTCGATGCGCTCGTCGAGGTATCCGGGTTCTTCCTCGGCGAGCCTCAGGTCGAGGTGGTCGCCTGAGCACGCGATCTCGAGCCCGTCATAGCCCCACTGCGCTGCCAGCCGCGCGACCTCCTCGAAGGGCAGGTCCGCCCACTGGCCAGTGAATAGGGTGACCGGGTTCGTCGTCATTGTCTGGTCCTCTCATCCTGCAGTTGCCTGAGGTAGCGCAACGATCGCTCGGCAAGCTCGTCCTGACTGCGCGCGAGTGGCCGCCAGATCGAGGCGGCCGTCGCGATGGTCTCATTGTCGCCGGTGAAGCTCTCCAGGTTGAGCGGTCCGGCATAGCCCGCATCGTCGAGCGCGTCGAGGAACGACGGCCAGTCGATGTGGTCGTCGCCTACCGCTCCCCGATCGTTGCCGCTCACCTGCACGTGGGCGATGTGCCCGGATGCCGCCCGGACGGCATCCGTGATCCGCTTCTCTTCGATGTTGAGGTGGTAGCTGTCGAGCGCGAGTCCGAGGTGGTCGCCGAGCAAGGGGTCAAGCGCGTCGAGGCCCTGTTCGACGGTGTTGATCAGGCTCGTCTCGTACCGGTTCAGCGGTTCGATTCCGATCACAACGCCATGAGTCGCCGCGTGGTCGACGACCGGGCGAAGCGACTCGCGCAGCCGGTCGATCGTGCGCGCCCGCTCCGCGGGAGTCATCCGCCAGGTGCGGCCGGTTCGCGCGTAGAACGGGCCGGCGACGACACCGGCGCCGACGGCCGCCGCGATATCGATGCACTGCCGCAGATAGTCCTGCGTGTTCTCGATCACGCCGGGCGACTCGTCAACCAGATCGCGACCGCTGCCCATGGCCCCGACGACGAATGGCTCGAGACGGAGTCCGCCGAGCAGGTCGCGAGCGCGGCCCGGATCCCAGTCGCCGACCGATTCGACCGGCAGCTCGATGGCGTCGAAACCGAGCGAGGCTGCCACGGTTGCAATCCGCTCAAGCCGTTCGTCGTCGAGGGGCGAGACCCACACCCAGGTGTTGACGCCGAGAGACCGACGCATGTCGCCTCCGTTCACAGTCGGGCGGGCGGACCGGTGAACCAGCCACCGGCCCGCCCGCGCTTCAATCGATTACGGGATGATCCGCTCCTGCCACACGGTCGGGTAGCCAGGCAGGTCCTCCCCGCCGAACTTGGCGTAGTGCCCGTCCGGCATTCCCTCGTTCGCCTCGAGGAACTCGGCCCGATCGTCCTCAGTGATCGGGACCTGCGGCAGCACCCACTCCTTCGGGACTTCCTCACCCGCGAAGATCATCTGCACCGCGAGTAGTGGCGTACGCCACTGGAAGTTCGAGTAGACGGGCGCCAGACCGTTCAGGCCGGTCTCTTCCCACTTGCGCATGTAGCTCAGCTCGTCCTCCCCGGTCATCACCGGATAGTCGACTCCAGCGTCCTCGAACGCCTCGATCGCTGCGACAGCACCATCGCCGGCGTCCATCCAGACTCCTGCAACGTCACCGCGTGCGAGCTCATCCGAGACGATCTGCTTGATCTTCACCGGGTCAGCACCGGTGAAGTAGTCGACAGCCTCGATTCCGGCTTCATCGAACAGCTTCTCGGCGGCGGCCCAGCGCTGCTCTAGAACGTCGACTCCGGGGAGGATGCGCAAGGCGATCACCTTGTCGCCCTCCTCGAGGTTGTCGATGAGGAACTCAGCGGTGTCGATGCCCCACGCGAAGCCACCGATCGGGTGGATGAACGTCACGGCGCAATCGGTTTGCACGCCACGGTCGAAGACGACCACTGGCTTGCCTGTCTCGCACGCGCGCTCCACCGCCGGCGTCATCGCCGCTGTGCTGTTCGGTGAGATGACGAACGCGTCACAGTTGCCTTCCTCGATGAAGTAGTCGATGTCGGCGATCTGCGTGTCGTCGCTGTCCTGCGCATCACGCGTTTCCATCTCGCTTATCGCGCCGGACTCCTGCAGCACCTTGAGCTGTTCGTTCATGGTGATCCAGCCCGTCTGGCGCCACGGGTTGGAGATGGACGCGTTCGCGAAGCACACCTTCTTGGCGCCTTCACTCGCGTACTGGCTCGTGTCAACCATCTCGGCGTTGATGTGCTGCAGCCACGGCTCGCCCTCTGGACCCTCCGGGGTGACGGAGCGTTCGGCATCCTGCTTGTCGAACAGCGCCTGGTCGAACCATTCGACCGATTCCTCCGGCGCCTCACTGCCCTCGGGCGCCTCGACATTCGGGTCCGTTGTGCAGCCGGCCAGGGCGATGAGCGCCCCAGCTCCCACGGCGACGAGCGTTAGATTCTTACGTCGCATCACTACCTCCATTGGTTGTCCTCGCGCCGTTCGGCGTTCGGGTCTGCGGTGCAAGTGCCGCACGATCTTCACCGAGATCGGACGGCTCCCCCGGTTGCGGGGAAGTCTCTGGTGTGCGACCGCTGCGTATCGCACGGAACGTCACTGCCGAGTAGGCCACAGCCGCGATGATGATCACGCCCTGCACTGCGTCGCGCATTGTGGCCGGTACCTCCGCGAAGTTGAGCAGTATGAACAGCGCCTCCAACGCGAACGCGCCGGCAACGGCAGCGACCACCCAGCCGCGACCACCGCCAAGTGCCACACCGCCGAGCACCACCGCTGTGATTGCGGTGAACTCGTAGCCGTTTCCAACTGACGGGTGCACTCCCGCATAGCCGACGAGCAGCACGCCAGCGACCGTCGCGCTCAGGCTGGACAGGATGAACGCGCTCGTCTTCACCCACCACACCCGAGCACCCGAGTAGCGCGCGGTCGTCACGTTGTCCCCGACCGCGATCACCATGCGGCCGAATGGCCGACGGGCGAACCAGACCGCGGCCAGCGTCAGCACGATCAGGATCAGCACTGACCACGGGATGATCCCGACCACCGGCACATCCCGGATGCCGCCGCGCCCGACCTCCCGGAAACTGTCGGCCGGGTTGCCGGTCGCCGCGCCGCCGGTCCAGTAGAACACCGCGCCGAGCAGGGCAAGCATCATCCCGAGCGTCACGATGAACGACGGCACCCGGAGCAGCGTGGTGACGAGCCCGTTGACTAGACCGACCGCCGCCCCAAACGCCAGCATGAACAGCAGCACGGGAATGCTTCGCGAGTCATCCTGCCCGATCAGGTTGCCTGCGATGACGACCTGGGCGGTCACTACTGAACCCATCGATAGATCGAATTCGCCGGAGACGATCACGAAGTACTGGCCGATCGCCACTATCGCGACAGGCGCCACCCTTTGGATGAAGCGGATGAGCTGGCCGGGATCGCCGAATTTCGGGTTGAGCACCATGATCGCGATGAGCAGCAGCGCGAGCAGCAGGAAGACGGCGCCACGCGGGCTGATCAGAGTGAACCCGAGCCGCGCAAGGCGACGGCCGAAAGCCGGCCGCGTCGCAGTAGCATCCGTTGTGCTCATCGCGCGCTCCCCTCCATCGAGGTGTCGCGTGCGAGCGCCTCCTGGGTTGCCGCCCTCCCCGGGCTGAACCTCGCCTTGCGGCGCTCAGTCGCCCTGCCCGTGTAGAGAGCGACAGCTGCGACGATGACGATGCCACGCACGACGTCCTTCATGAATGGATTGACCTGCAGCACGCTCATCACGTTGTCAACGACGGCGAAGATTGCGACTCCTCCGAGAGTTCCCCAGACGGAGCCGCGTCCGCCGAGCAGCAGAGTGCCGCCGAGAACGACAGCGGCGATCGACAGGAGGTCGTAGCCGCCCTGGGAACCGACGGTTGGGCTGCCGACGCCGAGTCTGCTCGCCAGCAGCAATCCGGCGAGCGCGGCGGTCATCGAGCACAGCACATGGGCGATGACGAGCGGCTGCCAGACCCGAAGCCCGGACAGTCGCGCCACCGACTGGCTGCCGCCCACCGCGTACATGTGGTGGCCGGTTCGCGTCTTGCGCAGAAACGCAGCGGTCAGTGCGACGAGCGCAACCATGATGATGGTGGAGATCGGCACCGGTCCGACACCGGTCGCGCCGATGAATTGGAACTCCCGCGGCACGCTGCCGGCGGTTCCCTGGTATGTCGTCGCGAGGTAGCCGGAGACGATCAACCCCACGCCGAGGGTCGCGATGAATCCGTTGACCTTGAGTCCTGTGACGATCACGCCGTTCGCGAGTCCGATGAGGCCAGCGACCACGAGGGCAAGCAGCACACCCTGGGCGATCTTGCCTGGATCCCCCGCCATCGTCTCAGCGGCGATCAGACTGGCGAGGCTGACCACGTACGGCACCGAGAGGTCGAGCGAACCGCACAGGATGACCAGGGTCTGCCCGATCGCGACGAAACCGAGCACGCTCATCCCGGTCAGGATGTCCCGGATGTTGCCTGGGCTGAGGAAGTTGCGGCCAGCCATCGACACCAGGATGAAACCGACCACCATCACCGCAATGAGCACGAGCAGCACGATCACCGTGTTGTCGAGTCGTCGCCCACGCAGGAGTTTCATGCCGACACCTCGTGACCGGTGGCCGCGAGCAGTATGGCTTCCTCAGAGGAACCGGCTGGCAATTCAGCCGCCATCCGGCCGTCGTGCATGGTCAGGATGCGATCCGACATGCCGATGATCTCCGGCAGCTCGGAGGAGATCATGAGGATCGCCATGCCCGCAGCCGCACACTCCCGCATTAGCTGGTAGACCGCCACCTTGGCACCGACGTCGATCCCGCGAGTCGGTTCGTCGAAGATGACGACGCGCGGCTCGGTGACCAGCCATTTGCTGAGCACGACCTTCTGCTGGTTGCCGCCGGAGAGGAACTCCACCTGCTGGTCGAGTCCGCGAGCGCTGACCTCAAGAGACGAGAGCACGCCCGGGATGCGTTTCCGGGCTTCACCGGTTCGGCCGGCGAAGACGCCGCGGATGACCAGCAGCGCGTTGTCGAGCAGCGACTGGTTCAAGGCGAGACCGTGCGCCTTCCGGTCTTCGGTGACCAGTGCGAGTCCAGCTCGGACGCCGGCCCGCGGGCTCGTGATGGTCACCGGCCGTCCGTCCAGCTCCACCGATCCGCGCGTGAACGGAACCGCGCCGAACAGGGCCTCTGCCAACTCGGTGCGACCGCTTCCCTGCAGACCGGCGAGGCCCACGATCTCGCCCGCGCGAATGTCGAACGAGATGCCCTCGAGGTAGTCGTTGCCCGCATTGCGCACGGCAACCCGCACGTCGCCAGCCACGGTGCCCGGCACAGGATCCGGGAAGTAACTCGCGATCGAGCGTCCAACCATCCGGCGCACAAGCTCGCCCGGCGTGAGCTCGGCGGCCGGTCCAGTCGAAACGAGCGCACCATCCTTCAGTACGGTGATCGTCTCGCACAGTTCGAATACCTCGGCCAGCCGGTGGGAGACGTACAGCACGGCGACGCCGCGTGCGGCGAGCTTGCGGATGATGCCGTAGAGCAGCACCACCTCGTTGTCCGACAGCGCCGCGGTCGGCTCATCCATCGAAATCACGCGCGCGTCGAACGACAGCGCCTTGACGATCTCGACGATCTGCTGCTCCGCGACGCTCAGAGTACCGACGCGCGAGCCGGGGTCAATGAAGTCGATACCCAGCTCATCGAGCAGCTGGGACGTGCGGGCAGCCATCTCCTTGTTGTTCACGAACCCGCGCGTCCGCGGCTCCCGGCCGAGGAACACGTTCTCGGCGACACTGCGCTCGGCGAGAAGGTTGAACTCCTGGAACACCGTCGCGACGCCTGCGTGCATCGCCTGCAGCGGGTGGGTGAAGTCGACCGGTGCGCCGTCAAGGCGCAGTTCGCCGTCGTCCTTCGTATACACCCCGGCGATGATCTTCATGAGGGTCGACTTGCCCGCACCGTTCTCGCCCACGAGCCCATGGATGCGACCGGGGTAGAGCTCCAAGTCGATGCCGTGCAGCACGCGCACGCCGAAGAAGCTCTTGGTGATGCCCCTCGTGGTGAGGATGGGCTCAACCCCGTTCATCGACTCACCGCCTCAGCTGGAGTTCCGACGGAGGGCACTTCCACCCAATCGCCGGATGCAGCGGAAGCGAGCACAGCGTCAGTGATCCTGACCGCGCGAAGGCCGTCCGCGAACGTGGGGAGACCGTCGGCGACGTTGCCGCCGATCGCGTTATAGCTGTCCGCGATGAAGGCGTTGAACGCGTCCTGGTAGCCGAGCGGGTGTCCGGCCGGGAGGACGCTAAGCCGCGCGGCATCCGGGGACAGGTCGACCGCATCCCGAGCAAGCAGCTGGGAGCCGACCCGACGGCCGAGCCACAGTTCATCCGGATGCTCCTGGTCGAACCGCACCGATTCTGCTTCGCCGGCAAACTCGATCACCAAGTGGTTCTTGCGTCCCGGGGCAACCTGGGAGATCAGAAGTGTCCCGATCCCGCCGGTCACCGTTTCGAACACCACCGCCACGGCATCTTCGGTGGCGATGTCGCGGTTGGTCGACCGCTCGGAGAACACGGTGCGCTTGACGGCATTGAGCCTGCCGATGCGCTCGCTCGTGACGAACTCGACGAGGTCGACGAGATGGGACCCGATGTCAGCGAACGCTCGCGATGGACCGCCCAGGTCGGAGTTGACTCGCCAGTCATCGTCATCCGGGCGCACAAGCCAGTCCTGCAGGTAGGTGCCCTGCACGCTGAGGAGGGTGCCGGTGGCGCCGCTGCTCACGCGGGCTCGCGCTTCGCGTGCCATTGGGTGGAATCGATAGACGAAGGGAACGGTTGCGGTGACGCCTGCGTCGTCGGCCAGGCGGACCAGCTCCGCGGCCTCCCCGGCGCTCGTGGCGAGTGGCTTCTCACAGATGACGTGCTTTCCGGCAGCAAGCGCGGAACGGACGATGTGCGCGTGAGTCGTATTCGGAGTGCACACGTGCACAACGTCGATGGCGCCATCGGCGAGCAACTCGTCGACGCTGCCATAGCCGCGCTCGTATCCGAGTTCGTGTGCCGCTGAATTGGCGCGCTCGGCTGAGGACGATACGAGACCGACGAGCCGTGCGCCCGCGACGCGCGCTGCACGGCTGTGCACCGTGGCCATAAAGCCGCCTCCGACCATGCCGATACCAAGCTCGGACGGCCGCTGCGAGGACCTCGTCGTCATGCCCGCGATTCTGCCAGAGATTACGCATCTTTTGTCAAGCGGTCGGCAGAACTGACAGGAAGCCGTTACAACTTCTGTAGCGCAGACCTGCATAACGGTCTGTGCTTTACTTTCCACATGATCGACATCGCCCGAGACTCGGCGTTGGGGACATCCGGTGCGAGTGCCCTATTCCAGCTCCTCCGAGACGGACAGCCGCGGACTCGGGCGGAGCTCGCGACGCTCACCGGCCTGGCCCGCTCCACCATCGCGCTTCGTGTCGATTCGCTCATGCAGCTGGGGCTCATCCGGCCGGTCGGCGAAGCGATCTCGACGGGCGGCAGGCCATCGTCCCGGTTCGCTCTCAATCCCGGTGCTCGTGTGGTGCTCGGCGTCGACGTCGGAGCGTCGCACGCGAAGCTCGCCATCGCGGATCTCGCGGGAACGATCCTCGCCCAGCACGGAGAGCCCCTTCCCGTTGCCGATGGCCCGGAAGCGGTGCTGAGCTGGGTGGTGGATGCCGGACACGACCTGCTTGCCGGGCTCGGTCGGGACACCGCCGACTTGATCAGCATCGGCATAGGTCTGCCCGGCCCGGTCGAGTTCAAGACCGGACGCCCGATAAACCCACCGATCATGCCCGGCTGGGACAGATTCGACGTGCCCGGATGGGTGCAGCAGCACTGGCCCGTGCCGGTGCTCGTCGACAATGACGTGAACATCTCCGCGATCGGCGAACTAGCAACGGCGTGGCCGGATGTCGAGCACCTGATGTTCGTCAAGGTCGCCACCGGTATCGGTGCGGGTGTCGTCTCCGGGGGGCGGCTGCAGCGTGGCGCGCAGGGCATCGCTGGGGACATCGGGCACGTCCAGATCGCACGCGGCGCAGGGGTGCCGTGTCACTGCGGCAACCGTGGTTGCCTCGAGGCCATGGCATCCGGCCCAGCGATCGCACGGGGCCTGCGCGACGCGGGTATCGACGTGCAGACCGGTCGCGATGTCGTCGAGCTCGTGAAGCACGGCAACATCGACGCGGTCCAGGCGGTCCGGCAGGCGGGACGCGACATCGGGGAGGTGTTGACCGCGTGTGTCAGCCTGATCAACCCGTCGATCATCGCCATCGGCGGCGCCATGGCGCAGGCGGGCGAGCACCTGATCGCCGGTGTCCGCGAGGTGGTGTACGCGCGCTCGATGCCCTTGGCGACCGAGCATCTTGGCATTGTGCAATCACGCGCGGGCGAGGATGCCGCGGTGCTCGGGGCGAGCATGCTCGCGATTCACCATGCGCTGTCGCCCGCGAGCATCGACGCTATGGCCTGACACCACGCCGTGCCGCCGGCGCGGACCGACGGCCGCAAGGCGGCAGAATGGCTAGGTGAGTCTCCAGCCCGTCCTCAGCCTCTTCGAGGAGCCTCGGGCGGACCACACGTCCCGCATCCTGGCCAGCTCGACGGACAGGGTCGCCTGGCTTCGGGCGCGCAGCGTCGGGGTGACCGGAACGGATGTCGCCAAGCTGTCGAGTACGCGCGCCGTCGCATCAGTCGCCCGCGACAAACTGCTCGGCTCACGGTTCACAGGCAACGCGTTCACCGACCACGGCCGCGCGCGCGAGCCGGAGATCGCACGCTGGGTGCGCTCGGTGTACGGCATCGACCCGAGCGCGAACCTGTTCCACGCCGACGGGAACCGCCGGCACCTGGCGACGCCGGACGGCATCCGGGTGCGCGATGGACGTGTGGAGCTCTCCGAGATCAAGACGACCGCGCGAGCCTGGCGGAGCATCCCGCGCAGCTACCTGCGGCAGGTCTTCTGGCAGCAGTACGTCCTAGGTGCCGAGCGCACGCTGGTTGTCTGGGAGCAGCACCGGGACTTCGTGCCCATCGACGCCGAGCCTCGCTGCCAATGGGTCGACCGGGACGACAACGAGATCCACGTGCTCGTCGGGCTCGCCGACCGGTTGCTGGAGCTGATGCGCGGCTAGCGTCGTGCGCGCGACCATGGCGCCGAAGGTCGCAAGCCAGAGGATCGCGATCGTGGTGGCGACCAGCTCGAGGACGCTGCCGACATCGGTGCCGAAGCGCAGCAGCGACAGGATGCCGCCGGTTGCGGCGATGACGGCCACCGCGATGCCGCTGACGAGCGAGAACCGCGCGATGGCCTTCTGGCCGACCGCGAAGCTCGCCTGCAGCATCGCCCAGCAGGCCGCCGCGAAAGCGAGCACGGCGGCGAGCGTGTGGGTGAAGTCCTGCACCGTGAAGGTCGGGCCGACTGGCAGCGGGCACCCGCTCGTGCAGGTGACCTGCGACGCGACCAGGAAGAATCCGCACGCAATCAGCAGGGAGATGGTGGGCGTCCAGGCGCGCAGGATCCGCGGCGACGACCGGATGCGGCGGGCCGCCCAGGCTATGACCGTACCGCCGGCGACGAGCAGCAGGAGGGCGGCTTCGAACCAGCCGGCGGTGGGCTCGCCCTCCGCGCCGAGCCCGCTCACGTAGACGACCCGGTCGACGGTGAGACGCGCCGCCCAGATGATGACGAGGGCCGTAACCACCGCGATGCAGGCGACTCCGACCAGCACGGTCGCGATCAACGGTCGGGTCGGCTGCACCGCACCATCGTAACGACGGCGGGTACCGTGGAGAAATGACCGAGATGCGCGCGATGGTGATCGAACAGACCGGCGGGCCGGAGGCGCTGCGTGTTGCAGCGATCCCGCGCCCGAAGCAGGCGATCGGCGAGCTGATCGTGAAGGTGACCGCCGCCGGGGTGAACCCGATCGATGCAAAGACCAGGGCTGGCCGCGGAGCGGCCGGGCTGATCGAGGCGTGGCCCGTGGTGCTGGGTGTTGACGTCGCCGGGGTCGTGGAGACGCCCGCGTACGACACGCATCCGCTGCAGCCCGGCGACGAGGTGTTCGGAATCATCACCGTGCCGCGGGCCAGCGGGTCCTACGCCGAGTATGTCGCGGTGCCGTCGACCGCGGTCGCTCGGAAGCCGCAGACTCTCAGCCTGACGCACGCCGCCGCGCTGCCGTGTGCGGCGCTGACCGCGTGGGGCGCTGTCGTCGACGTCGGCAAGGTGAAGCGCGGCGACAGGGTGCTCATCCACGCTGGCGCCGGAGGGGTCGGGCATCTGGCCGTGCAGCTCGCGCATCACGCCGGCGCACACGTTATCACCACGGCTTCGCAGCGGAATGCCGATTGGTTGATGGAGCTGGGGGCCGACCAGGTCATCGATTACGCGAGCACCCGCTTCGAGGAGGAGACGCACGGCATCGACGTCGTGATCGACCTCATCGGCAATGTGAAGGACGACACCGGTTCGCGTTCACTGTCAGTTCTGCGGCCGGGCGGGCTGATCATCAACGTGCCAACCGCGAGCTGGCCGACCTACCGGGACGAGGCTGAAGCGCTCGGGATGCGCGCGTCGAACCTGCGCGCCATCCCGGATGGGTCGACGCTGGACGCGATCGCCGCGATGATCGACGCCGGTGACCTGCGGGTGCACATCGACCGGGAGTTCCCGCTCGAGGAGGCGGCCGACGCGCACCGCGCGATCGAGTCGGGGCACACGCGCGGCAAGATCGTGCTGACCGTCTGACCTCCCCCCAAGCAGCGCTTTGTGCCAAAGGCAAGGGAACGTTCGCTTGCTTGTGGCACAAACCTCTGCGGTCAGAGGGTGAGGGCGCGCACGAAGTCGTGCTCGACCGCGTCGCCGACGCGGAACCGCTTGGTGCCGACGACCACGAAGCCGCTCTTGTCGTAGAACCGGTTCGCGCGCGCGTTCTGCTGGTTCACGCCGAGCCAGACCGTGCGCGCCCCGCGCGCCCGAGCGGCATCAACGGAGGCGGCCATCAGGGTCGGCGCCGTCCCTGTACCGTGCGCCGAAGGCAGCGTGTAGCACTTGCTCAGTTCGACCGTCGGCCGCTCGGTGACTGCCGAGGCGACATCCGGATCCTGCGGCTCACCGGCGACGAGCATGGTGTAGCCGGCCGGCTGCCCGCCCACCTCCGCGATGAGCAGGTCGCGCTGTGGGTCGGCGAGGTACTCGCGGAACCGCGCGGCGGAGAGGTGTTCGGCAATGAACACGTCGATGTTCGCCTGCGTCATGCCGGGAGGGCAGGCGAGAGCGAACGTTGCCGCGGCGAGCTCGTGCAGCACCTGCGCGTCGGCGTCCGTGGCCCGGCGCACCCGTGCTCCGGAAAATGCAGGAGATTCGGCCCGATTCATGGTGTTTTCAAGCATATGGGCGCCACACGGCACCCCATCTCCTGCATTTTCAGACGGGCACGAGCGTTGGAACCGTCTCGTCGGGCGCGCGGTCAGCGGTTGTCACTGCGACGCGGTCAGGTGTTGATGCCGGTGCGGGCGCGGATGCCCGGAAGCGCACGAACCAGGCCAGCATGAGTACGGATGCGGTCACGTAGAAGCCGTGGAGGAGCCAGATCGGCCCGAGCGGGAGGCTGAACACGTACACCGAGTGCACCAGGTTGGCGACGTTCGTCATCGCGAGGTACGAGAAACTGTAAGAGCTGAGGTCCTTGGTGCGCACCGCCTTGACGAGCATCGGCAGCATGCTCGTCGCAAAGAGCAGTGTCGAGACGCTGCCGGCGATCAGTGGAAGGTTCATGCGCTCAACGCTAGGAACCTACCGGCCGCGCACCAATCGGCCCTTTGACCCATTTCGCCTGAGCCGACAAATGGGTCATTTTATGCAGGCGGCCGGTCGGCTCCGACGAGCTGGTGTTCATACGCGTACGCCGTCGCGGCGGAGCGAGTCGACAGCCCCAGTTTGGCGAAGATATTGCTGAGGTGACGCGCCACGGTCTTCTCGCTCAGGTACAGCTGTGCGGCGATCGCCTTGTTCGTCATCCCCTCCGAGACGAGCCGGAGCACGTCGACCTCGCGCGCCGTGAGCGAGCCGTCCGCTCCGTGCGTTGGCTGGTCCGCCGCCTTCAGATCCGCCAGCGCCTGCACCGCCCCGAGCTCGGCCAGGATGTCCCGCGCGGCCTCGAGGTGCATGGCCGCGGTGTCTTCGTCACCGACCGCCCGGAATGCCCGCGCCACCAGCATCCGGCAGCGTGCCTCGTCGTACGGTGCGTCGAGGTCCAACCAGAGCCGCAAAGCCGCCCTCAGCCGTGCCAACGACTGTGGGCCTTCGCCCTCGGCCAGCAGCACCGCCCCGTCAACGGTGTGTGCGGTCGCCACCAGAAACGGAAGCGGATGCGCCTCGGCCACGCCCACCAGTTCATCCGCGGCGAGCCGCGCTCCGGCGAGGTCACCCACGGCCAGCGCGATCTCGGCTATCGCCGGCAGCAGGCCGCGGCGGATGCCCGGGTCCGCCAGGTCGGCGCACCGCCCGATCAGCTCGCGCGCGTTGGCCGCCCTGCCCTGGGCTAGGCGCAATAGGGCAAGACCCGGCTGCGGGTCGGTGCCGAACCGCGCCGCGCGCACGAACGACTCCTCAGCGTCGATCAGTTCGCCGCGCAACCGCAGGATCTCACCGCACTCGTAGTAGGCGTCGAATCCCGCCATCCGGTCACCGCGCAAGTAGAGGTCCTCGGCCAGGTGGGCGGCGGCAAGGGCCTCATCCCAGGCTCCGTGCAAACGGAACAACGTCGCCCGGTGCGCGTGGCACTCCCCACTGAACACCACCGCATCCGGCTGGCTGGAACACCAGTGATCGAGGGCGGCGGTCCAGGTCCGCGCCCGCTGCACGTCGAACGCCAAATGGCAGGTGTAGACGACCGCGCAGTAGACGAGGCCGGATGCGATCGGAGACACCTCACCGGTCGTCACCGCGACAAGCGCCTCATCAAGCATGGTGAGGCCTCGCCCGGTGTCACCGGTCGCGACGAGAGCCTGACCCTGACCGAGCCGACCGAGCGCGGAGAGGTCCGTATCGCCGTAGTCGTCGCCGAGTTGCGCAGCCAGCGCGAACGGCCGGGCGGCATCCTCGACGCGCCCGCCGTACAGCCCGCCGAGACCCTCCGCCAGGTGCGAGAACCCGCGCAGTTCGGGTTGGTCGGGGTGCTGCTCGGCGATTCGGTCGCCTCGCGCGAGCCAGCCGGCCGCCCGCGCGAGTTCGCCGGTGGCCATCAGCTGCAGGCCGATCCAGCCTGCAGTGCGTACCGCCTTGCGCACGTCACCGTCGGCGGCGAACCGTTGGTGGGCGACGGTGAGCAGGTCCATGCCGTCCTCGAACTCGCCGACCATCAGCACAGAGGTCGCGAGGCGGACGAAATCCTCCGGCTCGAGGTCACCGGCCTCGCGGGCCCCCTCGTACGCGGATCGCGCGTCAGCCCACCGGCGCTGCGCATACGCGGCTCGGCCATTCACCAGGTCGGTCGACGGTGTCATGGGCGTGGGGCGGGACTGTCCCGTCGTTATGCGTCAGGCTACGCCCGCCCGGCTGAAAATGCAGGAGAAGCAGCACGAATACGGGCATCCTGACGCAGAACCGCGCGAAAACGGCCCGATCTCCTTCACTTGTCGAGTGCGGGCGGATACGCGAAAGGCCCGCTCCACGAGGGAACGGGCCTTTCGATGCTGATGGCGTCTAGATGGACGCGGTGTCCAGCGGGATGCCGGGGCCGAAGGTGGTGGCCACGGTGCCCTTGAGCACGTAGCGTCCCTTCGAGGAAGCCGGCTTCGCGCGCATGATCTCGTCCAGCGCAGCCTTCGCGTTCTCCGCGAGCTGGTCCGCGCCGAAGGACGCCTTGCCGACCACGAAGTGCACGTTGGCGTGCTTGTCGACGCGGAACTCGATCTTTCCGCCCTTGATGTCCGAAACGGCCTTCGCCGGGTCGGGGGTCACGGTTCCGGTCTTCGGGTTCGGCATGAGGCCACGGGGACCGAGCACCTTACCGAGGCGTCCGACCTGCCCCATGAGCTCTGGGGTGGAGACGGCCGCGTCGAAATCGGTGTAGCCGCCGGCAACCTTCTCGATGAGCTCGGCGCCGCCGACCTCGTCAGCGCCCGCCTCGCGAGCAGCCTCCGCCGCCGGGCCGGTCGCGAATACGATGACGCGCGCGGTCTTACCGGTGCCGTGCGGCAGGATGACGGTGCCGCGCACCATCTGGTCGGCCTTCCGCGGGTCGACGCCGAGCTTCAGCGCGACCTCGACGGTCGAGTCGAACTTGCCCGAACCGGTCTCCTTCGCAAGGGCGACAGCCTCCGCGGGGGTGTAGTACTTGCCCGGCTCGATCTTCTCGACCGCGGCGCGGTACGCCTTGGACTTCTGTGCCATTTCAGTTCTCCTGTGATGAGTTCGCGGTGTCGTGAGCCTGGCTGGCTCTCCCGCTTCGGTGACGGTGAGTCACCGGATGAATGTGGGAAGGATGCCTGGAATTCAGGCGTCGACAGTGATGCCCATGCTGCGGGCGGTGCCGGCGATAATCTTCTCTGCGGCCTCGACGTCGTTGGCGTTGAGGTCGGCCAGCTTCGTCTCGGCGATCTGGCGCAGCGCGTCCTTCGACAGCTTGCCCACCTTGGCGGTGTGCGGGGTCGCGGAGCCCTTGCCGACGCCCGCGGCCTTCTTGATGAGCTCACTGGCCGGCGGGGTCTTGAGGATGAACGTGAACGAACGGTCCTCGTAGACGGTGATCTCCACCGGGATGACGTTGCCGCGCTGCGACTCGGTCGCGGCGTTGTACGCCTTGCAGAACTCCATGATGTTGACGCCGTGCTGACCCAGCGCCGGACCGATCGGCGGTGCGGGGTTGGCGGCGCCGGCCTGGATCTGAAGCTTGATCAGACCCGTAACCTTCTTCTTCGGTGCCATTTCCTTTTCCTTCTTTCGTGCATCCGGTCACGGACGCGCTTCCACGAACCAGGCAACTCCTGGCAGTGGTCGTTGGGGGAACCTGTAGATCTTACAGGAACTAGAGCTTGGTGACCTGGTCGAAGCTGAGCTCGACCGGGGTCTCGCGCTCGAACAGCGAGACGAGAACCGTGAGCTTGCCGCTCTCCGGCTTGATCTCGCTGATCGAACCGGGAAGACCCGCGAACGAGCCCTCCTTGATGGTGATGGTCTCGCCGATCTCGAAGTCGACTTCCTGCGCGATCGCCCGCGCGGCGACCTTCGCGCCCTTGCCCCCGCCGGTCTTGACCGGTGCCTCGGCGACCTGCACGAGGCTCTGCAGCATCGAGAAGGCCTCTTCGAAGCGCAGCGGGGTCGGGTTGTGCGAGTTGCCGACGAAGCCGGTGACGCCGGGCGTGTGCCGCACGACGGACCAGCTGTCCTCGTTCAGTTCCATGCGGACAAGCACGTAGCCTGGGATGCGCACCCGGTTCACGAGCTTGCGCTGGCCGTTCTTAATCTCGACGACGTTCTCCATCGGAACCTGGACTTCGTAGACGTAGTCCTCCATGGCCATGGAGATGCGGCGGTTCTCAATGTTCTGCTTGACGCGCTTCTCGAATCCCGCGTAGCTGTGGATGACGTACCAGCGGCCGGGCTTCGACTTCAGCTCGTCGCGGAAGGCCGCGTACGGGTCCTCTTCCTCGGGCTCCTGCTCCTCGGCCTCGTCCTCGACCGCCTCGGCGGCGGCGTCTGCCTCCGGCGCGGAGTCGACGTCGAGCGCGTCGTCGACAACCTCGTCGGCGGCAGGGTCGGTCGCGGTCTCGACCGCGTCGAGCGCCTCGTTCAGGTCAGTCGACTCATCGACAACGTGCACCGCATCGGTCAGGGCCGCCTCGCTGGACTCCTCGACTTCCTCGATGATGTCGAAGTCGCCCTCCTGCACCTCCTGAACTTCGGAGGACTGCTCCACAGCAGGCGTCAGGTCGACGTCTTCGAACTCTCTGTCAGCCACTTACTTCTCATTCCATTTCGTAGAGCCGGCGCATGGCCGATCAAGCTTGCTTGGGCGGTGGGTCTAGTTGACCGGCCCATTGCCGAACACGTATGCGACGCCCAGACCGAACACGAAGTCCAGACCCGCGACGAGCGCCATCACGATCACGACGAACACGAGCACGACGCCCGTGTAGGTGAACAGCTCCTTGCGAGTCGGCGTGACGACCTTGCTGAGCTCGTTCATCACCTGGCGCAGGAACAGTGCGATGCGCGCGAACGGACCGCGCCGCCTGGCGCGCTCGCTCTTGGCGTTGGCGACGAGGTCCTCGCTGGGGACGTCGACATCTTTCTTCGCCACTGTCACTACCTTCCGGGCTTTATCCGGATGCCATGCATCCGTTCATTTCCCCGACCCGCGCACGCACGGGACGGATTGCAGGGCGGACAGGACTCGAACCTGCAACCTGCGGTTTTGGAGACCGCTGCTCTACCAATTGAGCCACCGCCCTTAGCAGTGCGAAACGCCATAGCTTCGCACCGTCACACATAGGAGAGTCGGCCAGAAATTGGCATGCGAAATCATGGCAGATAACAACTACCGCGAGTCAGTCTAGGTGACGCCGCGCCGCACTGTAAAGCCGGACGCCGCCCGCGGGCACGCACCATCATGCTCCACCGTTCGAGGGTTTTCCTCCGAGTTCGCTGTGCGCGGCGTCATATTCCCGGGGTCACCGACTCTCCCCTTGTAACGGGCCACGGTCCGCGTACGACAACTCGATGGGGAGGCCAGAAGTGCTGCGCAAACAGAAACGGCACCGAGAGGGCACAGCGGAGCCGATCAGGCGACCGGCCGCGATAGTCGCGGTGGTGTCGCTCGTCGGAGCGTTCGCGCTAGCTGGACCCAGCGCTGCGAGCGGCGGCGCTGGCTACTCGACCTACGCGAGCGGGCAGTTCCTGTCCGGCTCGATGGCCGGCATGGATCTCGCCGGCATCGTTGAACTGGAACCGGCCGAGGCGCGCAACGACGGCTCGGTGCCAACGTCGGAGAAGGTCGACCCGCTCGCGGTCGGCGTGCTCGGGGGAGAGCCGGTCGACGCATCCGGTGTCGGTGACGCCGTTCCGGATGAGGCGCTCGGCGCCTCTATCGACGGCGGCGCGATCGGCCAGTACGCCCGCGCCGAGAGCACCGGAGCAGCGCTCGGCGCCAGCGGAACCATCAGCGACGGCGGCGCGATCGGCCCGGACGCCTCCCCCGGTTACAACCCGCTCTCGATCTCGTTCGACACCCTGCTGGACCAAGAGGTGGCCGACGTCGTGGTGGGACTGCGGCTCGAGTTGGCGGCGATCGCGGCGCAGGCCTCGGGCGCTCCGGATGCGGTATCCGGCGACTACTACATCGACGGATTGACTCTCAGGTTCACGAGTCCGGCGCTCGCGGGCGTGGCCACCGCTGTCGGCGAAGCGATTGACCAGGTCGAGTTGCGGGTCGACGCGCTGGCGGGGCCGGATGGTGCGCTTGCCCCGGCCGTGCGCGACTCGCTGCTCGGGATAGATCCCGCACTCGGTGCGCTCGGGACCGGCGCGAACGTGTCGATCGCCCTCGCGGTCGACCTCGACGCGGCAATCGCCGACCTGCTCGGCGCCAGCTACGGCGGCGACGGCGTGAGCTTCGACCTCAGCACGGGCGAGGTCGCCATCGATCTCGAGGCCCTCGCCGGCGGTGACCTCAACAACCGCCCGGTCGGCTACCAGGTGTTGCAGGCCGCAACAGTGAACAGCATCGTCGGCACGATCATGGGCAACGTGGAGACGCTCGCCGACCAGTTGCTGGAGCGCGTCGAACTGGCGCTGCACCACGCACGCCTGGACATCGACGCGGACGTGTCGGTGCTCACACCGCAGGCGCCGATTTCCGGTGAGGTGTGTCGTCTCGTGCGGGTGCCCGATGCCCCGGACGGTCTGGTCGGCGGCATCCTGAACGGTCTCGGGCTCGGCCATGGCGCCGCCGCGAGCGGGCTGGCCGACCAGCCGGTCTGCTCCGATCGCATCCGGGCACTCCCGTCGCTCGAGACCGCGGCATCGGTGGACTTCCACGGCACGCTCGGCCAGTTGCTGACCGGGGAAGCGCCGCTCACCGTGCGCGCGCTCGTGCTCGGGGTGCCGGTGAACGTGAGCACCGGCGAGGTGCTCGACCGACTGATCGCTGGCACCAACGACTCGCTATTCGACACTGATGGGGCGCTCGACCTGCTCGAGGGGCTGCTGCAAAGCAACGTCGTCTCGCCGGTGCACGAGGGGATGCTGGGCACGAACGGCGTGCGGACCGTGCTGAATGAGCTGCTGTCGATCCGCATCAACCTGCAGGAGACGCGCGTCGGCGGTGGCGCTCTCGCGGTACCCGGGGACACGCTCTTCACGCAGACCGCGATGCGGGTCGGGGTTGCCAGCGACGTTGCCGATGGGGGGCTGACGACGCTCAACCTGGCCGCGGCATCCGTCGCACCGAGCGTGACCCCGGGCGCACCTGGTGGTCCGGGCGCCCCAGGTGCTCCGGGTGACCCCGGCGGGCCGGGCAGCGATGCCGACTCCGGTGTTGCTGCGGATGGCACGGGAGGGCTGCTCGACGGACGCTTCGGCCCGCTGGCCGCGACCGGGGTGAGCATCGGCGCGCTGTTGCTGCTGCTCGGCGCGCTCGTCACCGCGGGTGTGTGGCTGGTCCGCCGCGGTCGCGGACAGTCGGGAGCGCCCATGGCCTAGTCGTGCGGGTGCGGGCCGAATCTCGGGGATTGGGCCGCACCCGCATCCCGAGACGCGCGTGAGTACGCGGTCCGCAACCGGGCGTCTCGACGGGGTGGAGTGGTGTCTCGGGGGCACCGCTCCACCCTCTTTTTCGCCTGGGCCAGCGGATAGGCTGGTGCGGTGGCCGTAGACACCTCTCGAATCTCCCAGCGCATCGGTTCCATCGCCGAATCGGCGACCCTCAAGGTCGACGCGAAGGCCAAAGCGCTGCAGGCGCAGGGGCGACCGGTGATCTCCTACGCTGCGGGGGAGCCGGACTTTCCGACTCCGGCGAACGTGGTCGAGGCGGCGTCCGCTGCGGTACTCGACCCGCGCAATTACCGCTACACGCCCGCTGCCGGGCTGCCGGAGCTGCGCGAGGCGATCGCCGAGAAGACCGCGCGGGACAGCGGGCTGACCGTCTCGCCGTCGCGGGTGATCGTGACCAACGGCGGCAAGCAGGCGGTCTACCAGTCGTTCGCCACGCTGCTCGACCCGGGCGACGAGGTGATCATGCCGACGCCGTTCTGGACCACCTACCCCGAGGTGATCAAGCTCGCGGGCGGTGTGCCGGTCGAGGTTTTCGCCGGCGCCGACCAGGACTACCTGGTCACCGTCGAGCAGCTCGAAGCCGCCCGGACGCCGCGATCGAAGGTGCTGCTGTTCGTGTCGCCGTCGAACCCGACCGGCGCGGTGTACTCCGCCGAGCAGACCAGGGCCATCGGCGAGTGGGCGCTTGCGAACGGGCTGTGGGTGATCAGCGATGAGATCTACCAGAACCTGGTCTACCCGTCTGACGGCTCGAAGCCGACCGCGCTCTCGATCGTGGATGCGGTGCCCGAGCTCGCCGACCGCACCATTCTGGTGAACGGTGTCGCCAAGTCGTACGCGATGACCGGATGGCGGCTGGGCTGGATGGTCGGCCCGGATGACGCCATCAAGGCGGCCGCCAACCTGCAGTCGCACCTCTCCAGCAACGTCTCCAACATCTCGCAGCGCGCGGCCATCGCGGCGCTGACCGGCCCGCAGGACACGGTGGAGCAGATGCGGCTGGCGTTCCAGCGCCGGCGCGACACCATCATCCGGGAACTGAACCTGATCGAGGGCCTGCACGCGCCGATGCCGGAGGGCGCCTTCTACGCGTACGCCGACGTCAGCGGGCTGCTCGGCCGGGACTGGGGCGGTGTGACCCCGACGACGTCGCTTGAGCTGGCCGATCTCATCCTCGAGCGGGCCGAGGTCGCGGCGGTGCCGGGCGAGGCGTTCGGGCCGAGCGGCTACCTGCGGTTCTCGTACGCGCTCGGCGACGAGCCGCTGCTGACGGGCATCAAGCGCCTGCAGCAGCTGTTCTCTTAGCAACCAGTCGCCCCTTGTGGGGCCGTTGTGAACCAGTCGCCCCGGTGGGGCCGTTAGCGTGAGGCAGATGTCCGCGGAGCAGGAAGTCACGGCTCGCACGAGCCTGTTCTCGCCGCGCTACTTCTGGACCACCATCGGCGCGAACGCGCTGGTCTTCCTCGGCGCGTTCGAGGCGCTCGCGGTCACCACCGTGATGCCGACCATCAGCCGGGAGCTGAACGGGCAGGCGCTGTACTCGGTGGCCTTCTCGGGGGCGCTCGCCGCCTCGGTGATCGGCATGGTCGCATCCGGGCAGTGGGCGGACCGGCGCGGCCCGTCGGTGCCGCTGATTGCCGCGACCATCGTGTTCATCGCCGGGTTGCTGGTGTCTGGGTTGGCGACCGACATGGGAGTGTTCCTGGTCGGCCGGCTGCTGCAGGGTTTCGGTGCCGGGGCGATCAACGTCGCGCTGTACGTGATCGTGGCGCGACTGTACCCGGCTGTGCTGCATCCGCGGATCTTCGGCATGTTCGCGGCGGCGTGGGTGCTGCCGTCGATGATCGGTCCCCCGATCGCGGGCCTGATCGCCGACACCTTCAGCTGGCACTGGGTGTTCCTCGGCGTCGGCGGGCTGGTGGTGCTCGCCGGGGGTGCGGTTGTGCCCACGCTGTTCCAGCTGCGCTCGCTGCCGAACGGCGCGGGGGATCCGGATGCCGTGGGCCGGCGCGGCTGGGTCGCGATCGTGCTGTCGGTGGTGGTGGCCGCCGCGGTGCTCGCGATCAGCCTGGGCGGTGAGGCGGGCGGGGCGTACTCGTGGGTGATCGCCGCTGCTGCGCTCGCCATCGTGGTGGTGGCGGTGCGGCCGCTGCTGCCGCGGGGTGCGCTGCTCGTGCGGCGGGGTCTGCCGGCGACCGTGATGCTGAAGGGCGTCGCGGCGGCGACGTTCTTCGCGACCGAGGTGTACTTGCCCTACCTGCTCACCGAGCGGTACGGGCTGGCGAGCTGGCTGGCCGGTCTCATCCTGACGGTCGGCGCGGTGTCGTGGGCGCTCGGCTCGGCGCTGCAGAGCCGCATCGGCGAGCGAATGGAGCACGCGGCGGTCCTGCGGCTCGGCTCGGTGGTGCTCGTGGTCGGGGTTGCGGTGCAGTTCCTGACGGCGTGGCTGGAGCTCTCGCCCGTCGTCGCTGCGGCCGGATGGTTCGTGGCCGGTGGCGGGATGGGCCTGATCTACCCGCGCATGGGCACGCTCGTGCTCGGCCACTCGACCGAACGGGACCAGGGCTTTAACAGCGCGGCGCTGTCGATCGCCGACTCGGTGGGTGGCGCGACGGCGATCGCGTTCGCGGGGCTGATGTTCGCGGTTGGGCTGGGACTCGGCGTGAACCCGTTCGCCAGCGCGCTCGCGCTCACCGCGGTGATTGCCGTGCTTGCGGTGCCGGTGGCGTTCCGGGCGCGTTGACCGCGTCGTTGTTAACCCGTCTCAAGGAAATTCGCCCCCTCGAGGACGGATGGCGGGCATCCGGGCACCCTCCGGTGAGAGTTTCCTTGAAACGGGTTAAGCGAGGCGGCGCTCGAGTTGGTCGAGCAGCGGGCGCTGGCTTTTCACCAGCTTTGCCCTGGCGCCATCGAGAGTGAACCAGCGAGCGTCGTCGATCTCCGGGAACTCTTGTATCCGTCCCGAGTGCGGCGGCCACTCGAGCGCAAAGGTGTTGCTTTCGATCCGGTCGACCTCGAAGTCGGCTTCCGCGGTGAACACGGTGATGATCTTCCCGGATGCCATCCGCACCTGCCCGAGGTGTTGATAGTCGGCATCCGGAGCGGGTGTACCGATCTCCTCCTCGAACTCGCGCATGGCGGCGGCGAGCGGTGCCTCGCCGTCGTCGTACAGGCCTTTCGGCACCGACCAGGAGGCGTCATCCTTCTTCGCCCAGAATGGTCCGCCCATGTGCGCGATGAACACCTCGATGGCGGGCGTGCGGCGGTACAGCAACAGGCCCGCGCTGGTCTCAGCCACGCGCCCACCCTACGACCACGGCCCCCGCCACACCTGAAGCCCCCGAGTTGCCCACTTCGGCCCCTGTTTCGGTCCTATTTCGGGGCCAAAGTGGGCAACTCGGTCGTGGGGCGAGAATGCTGTGGACAGTTGGACGCGGCGAAGGCGGGGGCGCGT
The DNA here is from genome assembly GCF_012274275.1 of Cryobacterium sp. BB307. GTDB lineage: Bacteria > Actinomycetota > Actinomycetes > Actinomycetales > Microbacteriaceae > Terrimesophilobacter. The sequence goes on from NZ_JAANZA010000001.1 coordinate 310,254, forward strand.
CATCCTCGTGGCATGCCTTCACAATTGCCGGAGCCGCTTACGGACGGACCCTTCCGAGTCATGGATGGCGAGTACCACGGCGTGACGCCGAAGCGGTTACGCGGGCGCGACATGGATCGGTCGGTGTGGGGCGTCCGCGGCAGGGCGAATGAGGAGTCGATCCGCACCAGATGCGAACTTCTTGCGGTTCGGATGCCCACGGACGCGTTCTTCAGTCACACGACGGCAGCCCTTCTCCTCGGTATCCCGTTTCCGCCGAGCCTTGCCGAGCAACGGGCCATCCACGTATCGGTGCCGCGACCGCAGCGCGCACCGCACGCATCCGGTCTCAAGGGCCACAGTCTGACCATCGATGGCGATACCGAACTCGTCTACGGTTCGACGCTTGTCCACACGAGTGCCGCACGCACTTGGTGCGACCTCAGCGGCATCCTGAAGCTCACCGACCTGGTAGCGGCCGGCGACTTTCTGCTCCACTGGGAAAATCCATTGACCACAAGGGAGGAGCTGGGGAGCGTCGCTGGCCGAATGTCTCGACGTCGTGGAAGCCGAAACCGGGCCGCAGCGTTTCCACTCCTGAACGACCGGGCTGAGTCTCGACCGGAGTCCATCCTGCGGGTTCTCATTCACCTTGCGGGTCTGCCCACGCCGAGGATCTACCACGAAGGCTGGTATGTCATGGAGCTGAATGCGGACGACTTGAGGAATCCCGAGGAATTGATCGCTCGCATCCGGCGCGTGCTTCTGAAGCGCGGATGGCGCCCCTAGACCCCCATTTGCCCACTTTGGCCCCTGTTTCGGGCCGATTTAGGGGCGGAAGTGGGCAACTCGGCATTTGGGTGTGCACACGCGCGGGGCAGGGCGCGGGGCGCGGCAGGCAGGGGCTAGAGCAGCTTGCGCCCCAGCGCCCACGCGGTGAGCTCGTGGCGCGACGACAGCTGCAGCTTCCGCAGCACCGCCGACACGTGCGTCTCTACGGTCTTGATCGAGATGAACAGCTCGGAAGCGACCTCCTTGTACGCATATCCGCGCGCGATCAGCCGCATCACCTCACGCTCCCGCGCCGACAGCCGGTCCAGCTCGTCATCGTGCACCGCCTGCTCACCGCTGACCGCGCCGAACGCGTCCAGCACGAACCCGGCCAGTCGCGGCGAGAACACCGCATCACCGCTCGCCACCGTCGCCACCGCGGCGCTCACCTCAGCCCCGGAACTGCCCTTCGTGATATACCCGCGCGCACCGGCCCGGATCACCCCGACGACATCCTCGGCCGAGTCAGACACGCTCAGCGCCAGGAACTTCACCCGCTCGAACAGGTCTGCCGAGCGCTTCAGCACCTCCGCACCACCACCACCGGCTCCGCCCGGCAGGTGCACGTCCAGCAGCACCACCTCGGGCTCCAGCTCGGCGATGAGCCGCACCGCGGAGTCGACATCCTCCGCCTCGCCAACCACCTCGATCGCATCGTCCAGATCGGCGCGCAGCCCCGACCGGAAGATCGAGTGGTCGTCGACGATCAGCACCCTAGTCATCACTGGCCTCCACATGCAGGTGAACCTGCGTTCCCACGCCGCCGACCCCCGCGCTCACGGTAGCCTGCCCGCCTGCGCGCGCCATCCGTCCGATGATCGATTCCCGGATGCCGAGCCGGTCGGCGGGCAGCTTCGTCAGGTCGACGCCTGGTCCGCGGTCACGCACGAACACGTCGATCGCCGACCGCGTCGTCTCGATGTACACCGACACATCCCCGCCGGCGTGCCGGGCGGCATTCAGCATCGCCTCGCGGGTTGCCGCGACGACGGCCGCCGCGGGCGCCTGGCTCTCCTCGCCGGTCGCCACCACCTCGATCCGCACCGGGAAGTCGATCTCGATCGCCCCGGCCAGGTCCCGGATGTCGGTGGCCAGGTCCGCCCCGGTCGGCGCGGTCCCGCCGAACAGCCAGTCCCGCAGCTCGCGTTCCTGGGCGCGGGCGAGTCGCGCCACCTCGGTTCCGGTGCCGGCCCGGTTCTGGATCACCGCGAGCGTCTGCAGCACCGAGTCGTGCAGGTGCGCGGCGATCTCCGCGCGTTGCTCCTCCCGCACCCGCCCGGCGCGCTCGGCCATCAGGTCGGTCCACAGCCGCACCACGCTTGGGGCGGCAACCGCCGCAGCGCCGAGCACGATCATGAACACCGCGAGCACTGCGGTCAACGCATCCGGTCGCGCACCGCGCGACAGCAGCAGCAGCACGCCGGTGAGCACCAGCAGCCCAGCACTGAACGACCTGACGAGCAGCCGGTAGCGCGGGCCCTTGCTCGGATCTTCCCGGTCGAGCCCGATGCTCCAGGCAACGGCCGCACCGGTGAGCAGGATGGTCAGCAGCACCAGGAAGTAGGGAGAGGTCTCCGAATTCGCGGTCGCGATGGCGACCATGGCCGCAACCGCCCCCGCGCCGAGCAGCCACGCGCTGGTTGCGAACGACCGCGTCACTGGCGTGCGCTCGGTCGCATCCAGAGGGATGAAGACCCACATCCAGAGGTACAGCAGCACGCCCGCACCGCCGAACAGCGACAGTCCCACGAACGACCAGCGCACGCGCGTCACCGACCAGCCCAGATGGGCGGCGAGCGCTTCGGACACGCCGGCCACCAGCATCCGGCGCGGCCGGATGAGCGGGGGTCGGGTCGTTGTCTGCACGGGTCAATCCAAGCAGACGCACCCACCCGGGGGACCCGCTCGGGGCCGGAATCAGGGGGCGATCAGGGCAGACCCTGATGGCGAGCCGACTTCACCGAGCGCCACGATTGAGGCATGCCAACAGAAACTCCCAACACCACCGAGACCGGCGGCGCAAACCGGTTCTTCGACTGGATCCGCGGACTCGATGTCCGCCGCGAGCCCGGCTGGATCGGCGGCGTCGCCGCCGGTGTCGCCGCGCGCCTCGGCATCGACCCGCTCATCGTCCGCGGGATCATCGTCGTCGTTGCCATCCTGGGCGGTCCGGCGCTGCTGCTGTACGCGGCGGCCTGGCTCCTGCTGCCGGACACCAACGACCGGATCCACCTCGAGCGCCTCTTCAAGGGCGAGTTCGACGGGGCCATCGCCGGCATCGGCGTACTGTTCCTGCTCGCGCTGCTCCCGTTCTCACAGGGCTTCTGGTTCGCCGGGCCGTGGGCATGGGATGAACCGTTCTGGGGCTTCAGCGTCGGCCGGATCATCTGGACTCTCGCCATCATCGGCTCGATCGTCTGGCTCATCATCTGGCTGGCGACTCGCAATTCCACCACCACCCCCGGAAGGACCTACTTCATGACCTCCGCAACGGATGCCTCATCCGACGCCATCCAGAACGAGGAGGCTCCGACGCCTCCGCCGGCCGCTCCCCCGACCGACCCCGACGAGCTGGCCGCGTGGAAGGAGCAGCAGGCCGAGTGGAAGCGCGAGCACGCCGCCTGGAAGGAGCGCCAGAACGCCTACCAGCGTGAGCGCCTCGCAGAGGAGAGCCGCATCCGGGCAGCGCAAGCGGCCGAGCAGCGCCGCCAGTGGGCCGAGGAGCACCAGCGCACCGCCGCCAACCCGGTGGTCACCCTGATCGCGATCGGTGTCGCACTCATCGCCGGCGCGGCCACCGCGCTGATCCTCGCCGATGGCGCCTGGTCGCTCAGCGCGACCATCACCGGCATGGCCGTCACCCTCGGCATCCTCGGGCTCGCGGTCGTGATCAACGGCTTCAGCGGCCGCCGCAGCGGCGGTGCGGGTGGCCTCGGCGTTTTCGTCGCCATCGCCCTGGTGTTCACCTCCGCGTTCGGATTCGTCGGCGGCCCGGTCATCATCGACAACGCGCTCCAGTGGCAGCCCAGCTACGCGGAGGGCGACTCGCAGCGCCGCACGGTCATCAGCGGCGACTCGTCGATCGACCTCAGCGACTACTTCGACAACGCCCGGGATGACGACGGCTACGTCGCCCTCACCGTGATCGCCGGGAACGCGGATGTCACGGTGCCGGCCGACGAGCACAGCGAGGTCCACACGCGCATCGTCGCGGGGAACGTGAACTTCCAGGGCGAGCGCAGCCGCGGCGGCGCGGTCATCAACACCGTCGAGGAGTTCGAGCCGCGTGACGGTTCGGACCCGGACCGCACGCTCGTCATCGACGTGTGGGTCATCGCCGGCAACATCGACGTCAACCAGGCACAGAACTAGGAGCGCACACCATGTCAGAGCAGCAGACCAGCCCGGTGCGGCAGTACGATAACGGACCCCGCCGGGTGCGCGTGGGAACGGTGGTGTGGGGGTTCATCCTCATCGCCTTCGCCGCGCTGTACTTCAGCGGAGCGCAACTCGACCTCAGCAACGTCGGCCCCGGTGTCATCCTCGCCTGGGCGGTGATCGTGATCGGCGCGATCGCGCTGACCGGTGCGGTCGTCGCGGCCACCACCCGGAGACGCTGAGACACGCAGCATCAACCGATCGGTTGATGCACAATCCCATCGATCGGGGGCTGCCCTTTTGGGCGGCCCCCGAGCAGCATTTAAGGCATGACAAGAACCGACCCGGTCGTGAGCGTTCGCGACCTCAACAAGCGTTACGGCGACTTCGCCGCGGTGGACGGCATCTCGTTCGACATCGAACGCGGCGAGACGTTCGCGCTGCTCGGGCCGAACGGTGCAGGCAAGTCCACCACCATCGAGATCCTCGAGGGCTACCGCGACCGCACCGACGGCCAGGTCTCGGTCCTCGGCACTGACCCCCGCCACGGCGGGCTCGACTGGAAGGCACGCCTGGGCATCGTGCTTCAGAGCACCGGCGAGAGCGGCAACGTGACCGTGCGGGAGCAGCTTCGGCATTTCGCCGGCTTCTACCCGCACCCGCGAGACGTCGAGGAAACCATCGCCGCGGTCGGCCTCGAGGAGAAGGCGACGACGATGATCCGCAAGCTCTCCGGCGGCCAACGTCGGCGCGTGGATGTCGCACTAGGCATCATCGGACGTCCAGAGCTGCTGTTCCTGGACGAGCCGACGACCGGCTTCGACCCGGAGGCCCGCCGCCAATTCTGGGACCTGGTCCGCAACCTCAAGGCGGAGGGCACCACCATCCTCCTCACCACTCACTACCTCGACGAGGCCGCCCAACTCGGCGACCGCGCGGGCATCATCGTCGGCGGTCGGCTGGTTGACATCGGCGCCATCGGTGAGATCGGCGGGGCGGATGCGCGGGTGCCGCTCGTGCGCTGGCGCGAGGACGGCGAACTGCGCGAGGAGCGCACAGAGCACCCGGCGACGTTGGTCGCGCGGCTGGTCGCCGCATCCGGAACCGAACCCCACGAGGTCGAGATCGTGCGTCCCAGCCTCGAGGACGTCTACCTGCAACTGGTCCGCTCGGCCGGAGTCGAGCCCATCGCCGAGGAGGCCCTCGCATCATGACTACCTTGAACCCCACTCTCCCGGCCGGTCACACCGTTCGGCTCGGCGTCTCGCGGATCGGCTACGAGCTGAAGTCGTACTTCCGGCTCGGGGACACCGTGTTCTTCACGTTCCTGTTCCCGGTGCTGATGCTGTCGATCTTCGCCGTCGCGTTCTCCGACCTGCCGTTCGGCACCGCAGACGGCACCGAGATCAGCGCCGCCGCCTACTACCTGCCGGGAATGCTGGCCGCCGGCCTGCTTCTCAGCGGGGTGCAGAACCTCGCGGTCGACATCGCAATCGAGCGCGGAGACGGCACCCTGAAGCGCCTCGCGGGCACGCCGCTGCCAGTGTTCAGCTACTTCATCGGCAAGATCGGCCAGGTGCTCGTCACCGGCACGCTGCAAGCCGCGCTGCTGTTGACCCTCGCCCGGTTCGCGTTCGGCGTTGAGCTGCCCACCGACCCGCAGAGCTGGCTCACGTTCGCGTGGGTGTTCGTGCTCGGCATCATCACCTCCGCCGTGCTCGGCATCGCCCTCAGCGGCGTGCCGCGCAGCGGAAAGAGCGCAACCGCGGTGGTCATTCCGATCGCGCTGGTGCTGCAGTTCATCTCGGGCGTGTACCTGCCGTTCACGCAGCTGCCCGAGTGGCTGCAGAATTTCGCGAGCCTGTTCCCGCTGAAGTGGATGGCCGAGGGGATGCGCTCGGTGTTCCTGCCGGAGAGTTTCGCGGCGATGGAGGTCGGTGAGGCGTGGAATCTGCCCGGCGTTGCGATCGCCCTAGGCATCTGGCTCGTCGCCGGCCTCGTGCTCTGCCGGTTCGCGTTCCGCTGGATCCGCAAGGACAGCTGATCGTGCGAGGCGTGCGAAGGTAGGGACATGCAGTCTCTGAAGTGGTGGCACGTCGCCTTCATCGGCGTGCCACTGCTGCTCATCCCGGCCACCTGGCTGTCTGCTCAGCTCGATGTCACCGACTGGCTGATCTCCTGCGCGGCGCTCGTGCTGGTGAGCATCAGCTGGCTGGCATTCGGATGGCGGTCGTTCATGTCGCGCAGGGTGGCGATCGCGTTCCAGCTGCTGCTGCTGGTGCTGCTCGCGGTCGCGGTGGCCCATTCACCCAATGCCGCGACCCTGCAGGCGGTGCTGTTCCCGCTGGTGTGGACGCTGGCACCGTCCCTGCCGCGCGCGATCTGGGCGAACATCGCCGTCGCGCTGGCCACCGCGACGGGCTTCTACTTCGCGTACGACCAGAACCCTGACTCTTTCTTCGTCATCCTGATGATCGCGGTGCTGTCGTTCGGCATGAGCATGGCCATCGGGTTCTGGATCGGCAGCATCACCGACCGCGCCGACGAAGTGAGCAGACTGCTCGCCGAGCTCACCGAAGCGCAGGAGGAGATCGCCGCGATGAACCGCGATGCCGGTGTGTCGAGCGAGCGTGAGCGGATGGCCCGCGAGCTGCACGACACCATCGCGCAGAGCCTGACCGCGATCGTCATGGTGACGCAACGCGCGAAGGTGGACGCGGCATCCGGGGACACCGCCGGCCTGCTCGAGCGCCTCGACATCCTCGAGGACAGCGCCCGCCACGCGCTGGTGGAGACCCGCACCCTGGTCGCGGCGGGAGCACCCATCGAGGTGCACGGTGGGATCGTGCCGGCGCTGGGTCGGCTCGCCGAGCGCTTCGAGCGCGAGTCTGGCGTCCGGGTTCAGGTGCGGGCAGACGCGCTTCCCCCACTCAGTCGGGATCGGGAGGTGGTGCTGTTGCGATGCGCGCAGGAGTCGCTGGCCAACGTGCGGAAGCATGCCGAGGCTCGCACGGTGCGGATGCTCGTCGAGGATAAGGCGGGCGACGTGTGGCTGACCGTCGTGGACGATGGGCACGGGTTCGTCGAGCGTGCCGCCGGTGGCTTCGGGATCGACGGTATGCGTGACAGGCTCTCGCTCGTGAACGGCTCGCTCGACGTCAGCAGCAGCTCCGACGGCACCCGCATCGTGGCTCGCATCCCGGCGGGCGCCCAATGATCCGGGTGCTGGTCGCCGACGACCACCCGGTGGTGCGCGGCGGGATCGTGGCGCTGCTCGGCGCCGAGGACGACATCGAGATCGTCGGCGAGGCGACCACCGGACCGGAAGCTGTCGAGACCGCGATCCAGCTGAAGCCGGATGTCGTGCTCATGGACCTGCGGATGCCAGGCATCGACGGTGATGTCGCGACCGAGCGCATCCTCGCCGCCGAACCCGGCATCCGGGTGCTGGTGCTGACGACGTACGAGTCGGACGACACCATCCTGCGGGCGATCGAGGCGGGCGCGAGCGGGTACCTGCTGAAGGCGGCACCGACCGAGGAGCTGCTCGCTGGCATCCGCTCGGTGGCGCGCGGCGAGGTCGCGTTGGCGCCCACCATCGCGGCAAAGCTGGTGGCTCGGGTGCAGCGGCCTGCAACGCCGACCCTCAGCCCGCGCGAGCTCGAGGTGCTGGGCCTGGTGGCGCAAGGCCAGAGCAATCCGCGGATTGCGGCGGAGCTGTTCCTGTCGGAGGCGACCGTGAAGACGCACCTGCTGCACGTGTTCGAGAAGCTCGAGGTGAGCGACCGCACGCGCGCGGTGACGAAGGCGATGGAACTCGGGCTGCTCTAGAGCTCCAGGCCGACCAGGGTCGGCTCCGGCTGCAGGTGCACACCGAACTGGTTGACCACCCGCACCTGGATGTAGCGCGCCAGTTCGGCGATCTGCTCCGCGGTGGCGCCGCCGGTGTTGACGATCGCGAGTGTGTGCTTGCCGCTGACTGCCGCGCGGGAGCCGGGCAGCGAGAAGCCCCGCTGGATGCCGGAGTGTTCGATCAGCCAGGCCGCGCTGAGCTTCGCGAGCGGTTCATGCTCGGCGACGACCGGTGGGGGCGCGACGATTGCTGCGTCACCGGGCACGGCGTCCGGAAGCGGAAGCACGCGCGCTTCCGGCAGCGGATCGATGAGCCAGCGCGGCGGTTCACCGGGCAGCCCACGGGCGAAGTTCTCGCTGACGATCGGGTTGGTGAAGAAGGAACCGGCGCTCACCGAGTCCGGGTCGTCGGGCGAGAGCACCATGCCCTTGGATGACCGCAGCGCGAGCACCGCTTCGCGCACCCGCGCGAGCGGCATCCGGTCGCCCACCTCGACGCCGAGCGCTGACGCGAGCTGGGCGTAGCCGACCGGGCTGCCGTCGGCGCCATCGGTCAGGTGGAGTTCGATGGCCGTGACCACGCCGCGGCGACCCTGCTTGAGCGACGACGTGCGGTAGCCGAGTTCGAGCCCGGCGGCGGGGATCCGGATGACGCTGCCCTCGTCGTAGTCGAGGAAGTCGATCGCGACCAGGGTGTCGGAGAGCTCCTGGCCGTACGCGCCGATGTTCTGCACGGGCGCCGCACCGGTCGAGCCGGGGATGCCGGAGAGCGCCTCGATGCCTCCGAGCCCGCCCGCGACCGCGAAGGCGACGACCTCGTCCCACGGCTCGCCCGCCTGCACCCGGAGGGTGGTGCCGTCGCGTTCGATGCCGCGGCTGAGCACACGCACGACCCGGCCGTCGAAGCCGGCGTCGGAGATGACCAGGTTGGAGCCGCCGCCGAGCACGAGGAGCCGCTCGCCGGAAGCCCAGGCGTCCATGACCGCGGTGGTCAGCGCATCCGTCGTCTCGGCATCTATCAGCTCGCGCGCCTCGCCGCCGACCCGCAGGGTGGTGAGTTCGGCCAGCCGCATCAGGCGGTCCTGACCTTGGCTTGCGCCTTGCCGAGCACGGTACTGCCGTCGAAGCTGACGGTCAGGTCGATGCGTGCCCGGCCCTCTTCGATCGCGCCGACCTTCGCGACGACGGTGATGGTCGCGCCGTCGGCCGGGTCGACGACGACCGGACGGGTGAAGCGCACCTGGTAGTCGGTGACGCGGGCCGGGTCGCCGGCCCAGTCGACCACCGGCTGCACCGCGACGCCCATGGTCAGCATGCCGTGGGCGAGGACGCCGGGCAGGCCGACCGCGGCGGCCACGTCGTCACGGTAGTGGATCGAGTTGAAGTCGCCGGATGCGCCGGCATAGCGCACGAGGGAGTCACGCGTGAAGTGGTACTCGCGTTCGGCGACGACGTCGCCGACGGTGAGGGCGGAGGTGTCGGTCATTCGGCGCTCCTCACGACGAGGGTGGAGGTGGAGGTGACGACGTGCTCGCCTGCCAGGTCGGTGATGACAGTTTCCGCGGTGACCATCGAATTGCCGCCGAGGCTCTTGACGCTCGTGACCGTCAGCGAGGCGGTGAGCTCGTCGCCGGCGACGATCGGCCGGGTGTAGCTGAAGCGCTGGTCGCCGTGCACCGTGAGGGTGAGGTCGATGCCCGCGCCCGGCTCGGCGAGGAGCTGCGCGAGCGTGTGCTCCTGGATGACGATCGGGAAGGTCGGCGGTGCGACAACGTCGGCGTAGCCGGCTTCGCGCGCGGCATCCGGGTCGAGGTTGAGCGGGCTGGTGGCGAACACCGCACGGGAGAACTCGCGAATCTTCTCGCGGCCGACGAGGTACGGCGGGATCGGTGGGAACTGACGGCCGACGAGTTCAGGATTCACTGCCACTCGGTCATCCTAGCCAGAGCCGTCTGACCAGCTCCCGCTCACAGCGGGCACGTTAACGACCGAACCCCGGTCACCTACATGGTGGCCGGGGTTAAGGAATCTAAAGGTGCGAGCGCCTTACTGGCAGCTGTCGCACTGCAGAAGATCCATCGGGTCGACGGGAACGGCGTAGCCGCCGACGGTGTCGGTGTCGTTCTCCATGGTGCCTCCTCAGGTCTTCTCGTTTTTGTACTGGCTTGGTGGGTACCCACTATATAACGGGAATCACACTATTGTCATTCCCCTACATGTTGTGTTTTCGGCGTGTCGCCAGACTACTCCCCACCACCGACATTTCACCCTGAAAAGCGCCTCGAGTTGCCCACTTCCGCCCCGATTCGGTGCCCGAAATAGGGCCGAAGTGGGCAACTCGGCGGTCAGGCGTCGGTGCGCAGCACTGTCTCCGACCAGTGGTCGGGGTTTCCGAAGCGGTGGGCGGTGATCGCGATCGCCTGCTCGCGCAGGAACGGCAGCAGCTCGATCCGGCCGGACTCGGTCACCTCGTCCGAGTAGATCGCGAGATCCGGGGTTCCGCCGAGCGCCGCCGCGAGTTCGCTGTGGCCGCCGCCGATAAGCCGAACCCTCGTCGTGACGAGTCCCCCGCCGGCGACCCGCTTCAGCCATGCGGCGTCACTCTCGACCGTCACGTACGCCTTGTAGCCGTACAGCTCAACCAACAGATCGCGGGAGAGCGGCACGGCGCTGCTCACCGCCATCCGAGCGCCCGCCCGGATGCCGGCGGCAAGCACACGGACCAGGTCCCCCACGGCCCCGCCCTCGTTCAACCGCACCGTCACGTCGATCGGACGGTAGCGGAACACGTCGCGTTCGACACCGAGCGCCGACACGTCCTTCGCCCGGCCGAACTCGCGTTCCCAGGCCAGCTGGTCGCTCGCGGCGGAGCGCTGCAGGAACTCATCGCCGCCCGCGGCCTTCACCAGGCCGGCGACCGCTCCGCGGGGCTCGCTGCCTTCACGAGCCTCGGCCCGCTTCCAGCCGCCTAGGTGCACCAGGTAATTCGGTCCGCCGGCTTTCGCCCCGGCGCCGACCGACGAGCGCTTCCAGCCGCCGAACGGCTGACGGCGCACAATCGCGCCGGTGATCCCCCGGTTCACGTAGAGGTTGCCCGCCTGCACCGCGTCGAGCCAGGTCGCGAGCTCCGACGGCTCGAGCGAGTGCAGCCCAGCGGTGAGCCCGTAGTCGACGGCGTTCTGCAGCCGAATCGCCTCGGCCAAGCTGGAGGCGCGCATGATTCCCAGCACCGGACCGAAGAACTCGGTCAGGTGGAAGTCGCTGCCCTCGGTCACCCCGGTGCGGATGCCCGGCGACCACAGCCGTCCGGAGTCATCGAGCCGCTCCGGCTTGAGCAGCCAGCGCTCCCCGGCTCCGAGCTGGGTCAGCCCGCGCTCGAGCTTGCTGCCGGCGACGTCCTCGATGACCGGACCCATCTGCGTGGTCGGGTCGGTCGGGTAGCCGACGCGCAAAGTGGTCGTCGCGTCGACGAGCTGGCGCTCGAACCGCTCCGACCGCGCCACCGAGCCGACCAGGATCACCAGGCTCGCGGCCGAGCACTTCTGCCCGGCGTGCCCGAACGCGCTCTTGACCACATCCGACACGGCGAGGTCGAGGTCGGCCGACGGCGTGACGATGATCGCGTTCTTGCCGCTGGTCTCGGCCAGCAGCCGCAGGTCCGGGCGCCAGCCGCGGAACATCTCCGCGGTCTCGTAGGAGCCGGTCAGGATCACCCGGTCGACGCCTGGGTGCGAGACCATCCGCTGGCCAAGCTCGCGGTCCTTCAGGTCGACGAGGTGCAGCACCTCGCGGGGCACTCCGGCACGCCAGAGCGCATCGACCATCAGCGCGCCGACCCTCTGCGCCTGCTTTGCCGGCTTGACGACGACGCTGCTCCCGGATGCGAGGGCAGCCAGCACAGACCCGGCCGGGATGGCGAGGGGGAAGTTCCACGGCGGGGTGACGACGGTAAGCTTGGACGGGGCGAACTCGGCGCCATCCACCCGGTCGAGTTCCTCAGCGAGGGTTGCGTAGTAGCGGGCGAAGTCGATCGCCTCGCTGACCTCCGGGTCGCCCTCGGCGATGGTCTTGCCGGTCTCGTTGGCCATCACCGACAGCAGCCGGCCGCGGCTTGCCGCCAGTTCGTCCGCGGCGCGGCGAAGCACCTGCGCTCGGCCGGCGCCGCCGAGAGCCGCCCAGTCCCCGGCTGCGTCCAGTGCGCGCTGCATGATCGCGTCGAGCGTTGCGCCATCGGTGACCGCGGCCTCGGTCACGATCTCCTGCCCGATGCTGTCGTCCGCGGCATCCGCGATCACTCGAGCGCCCCACTCCCGGTTGGCCGGAAGCGCCGGGTCGGTGTCCGCTTCGTTCGCGAACTCAGGGCCGGCGGGTGCCGGCGAATCGAGCCGCGACTGCAGGCGGTTGCGCGAGGGCACCGTGTCGTCGACGTCACGCAGCGACGCGAGGAAGCGGTCCCGTTCACGGTTCCACAGCCGCTCGTTCTCGACCAGTTCGAATACAGCAGACATGAAGTTCTCCTGGCTCGCGTTCTCTTCGAGCCTGCGGATCAGGTAGCCGATCGCCACGTCGAACTCTTTGGGCTGCACGACCGGTGTGTAGAGCAGCAGCCCGCCGACCGACTCGCGCACGGCATCCGCCTGTCCTTCGGCCATGCCGAGCAGCATCTCGAACTCGACGCCGCGGGTGATGCCGCGCCGCGTCGCGAGCAGGTGTGCGAAGGCGATGTCGAATAGGTTGTGGCCGGCGACGCCGAGCCGCACCGCGGCGATGTTCTCCGGGGTGAGTGCTTCGTTCAGGATGCGCTTGTAGTGGGTGTCTGTGGCCTGCTTGCTGTGCCAGGTGGCCAGCTCCCAGCCGTGCACCGTCGCCTCGACAGTCTCCATCGCGAGGTTCGCGCCCTTCACGAGCCGCACCTTGATCGGCGCGCCGTCGTTCGCGACCCGCTCCTTCGCCCAGTCGAGCAGCCTGCGGTAGGCGGCGTGCGCATCCGGGAGGTACGCCTGCAGCACGATCCCCGCCTCGAGCTTCTGCAGCTGCGGCTGGTCCAGCAGCGCCATGAAGATCGAGATGGTCAGGTCGAGGTCGCGGTACTCCTCCATGTCCATGTTGATGAACTTGCGCGTCCTCGACGTCGCCGCGAGCTCGTACAGCGGCGTGAGCCGCTTGGTGACGCGCTCGACCGTCTCGTCGTACGACCACATGTTCAGCTGGCTCTCGATCGACGAGACCTTGATCGAGACGTAGTCGACATCGTCGCGCTCGAGAAGCGCCCGAGTGCCCGCGAGCCGCCGGTCCGCCTCGGCCTTGCCGAGCACGATCTCACCGAGCAGGTTGATGTTGAGCCGGATGCCCGGACGCTTCAGCTTCGCGATCGCGGGGCCGAGCTTCTCCGGGCGCGCGTCGACGATGAGGTGCGCGACCATCTGCCGCAGCACCGCGCGTGCGATGGGCACGACCGGCCAGGGCAGGATCGGCGCGGCGAACCCGCCGAGCTGGATCGCGAACCGCATGTACCAGGGCAGGAACGCCGGCACCCGGTGCGCGAGCTGCGCAAGGTTGACCGCGGCGACCCGGAGGTCCTCCGGTCGCACGACCCGGTCCACGAACCCGATGGTGAAGTCGAGGCCGTTCTTGTCTTTGAGCACCTGCGCGAGCAGGTGTGCGGAACGGCTGGAGCCGGCTCGTGCCCCGGTCCCGGCCCAATCCCTGGCCTGCGCGACTGCGGCGTCGGCGAGGTCCGCGGGGATCGTCTGGTGGGCGGTTGTCGTCGTTGGCATGGAGCAAATATAACCCCAAATTCTTGCCAGTTGGCAAGGTTTATGACGTGGTGTTTTCTACCGACTTCTTGACCGGCTCTTCGCCGGGGTCGGCCGGCGTTTCCTCGAGCTCTTCGAGCGGCACCGTGATCAGTGCGGCGACCAGCATTCGCATGATCTGGGCGACTTTCACATCGTTGCGGTCGTACAGCCACTGCAGCTGCAGCCCATCCTGCGCGCCGAGCACAGCACGCGCGGCGAGTTCGGGCGTCCAGCCCTCCTTGAGCACGCCGCGGTCGGCGGCACGTTGCAGGAACCGGCCCGTCGACTCGACGATCCGCTCATAGAACTCGCGGTAGTAGGCGTGCGCCGGATGCCCCTCCGTCGTCGCCTCGGCGGATGCCATGTTGTACAGCTCGATGACGCCGGGCATCCTTCGGTTGTCCTCGGCGAGCGAGATAAGTTCGCGAAGCGACATGCCGCTCGGGTCGTCGAAGTGGCGGCGGAGTCGCTCGTCACGTCGGCGGAGCACCGCCATCAGCAGCTCGTTCTTGGTCGGGAAGTAGTGCATGAGGGACTGGTGGCTGACCCCGACGCGCTTCGCGATCTCGCGCAGCGATGCGCCGTGCAAGCCGACCTCGCCGAACACCTCGAGTGCGGCGTCGAGGATCGCCTCTCGCTTGGCGACGCCCTTCGCGTAGCGACCGTTGACCGGCTGCGGCATCCGCTCTCCTTCCGCTGGGAACCCAGCCTAAGCGGATGCCGCAGCACGCCGGGTGTTCGCTCCCAACCCGTGACGCACTCACCCGGCTGGCATAGCATGTCCGAACATCCGGTCGCCTATCCGGGAGTCGCACCATGGTTCAGGTCCGCATTGCAGGGATTGCCCTCGATTCGCGCGCGCAGCCGATCATCCTGCTGAAGCCGCTGTTCGAGGAGCCGGGCACGGGTCGGATCCTGCCGATCTGGATCGGCAGCCAGGAGGCGACGTCGATCTTCATCGCGATCGAGGGCGCCGAGGCGCCGCGGCCGCTGTCGCACGACCTGATGAAGACCCTGCTGGAGACGGTAGGGGCTCAGGTGGAGCGCGTAGAGGTGACGCGCATCGAAGAGGGCACCTTCTACGCGGAGATCACGCTGCTGACCAGCGCCGGCAGGCTCGTGCTCGATTCGCGGCCGTCGGATGCGATCGCGCTCGCCTCGCGGATGGATGCGCCGATCTGGGTGGAGGACGAGGTGCTGGACGAGGCCGGCATCGTCGATCAGACCGAGCACCTGCTCGACGAGGACGAGAAGCTCGAGGAGTTCAAGAAGTTCCTCGATGACGTCGACCCCGAGGACTTTCAGGGCTGAGCGGTGTCAGTCGCGCGGCACCAGCCGGATGGTCAATTCGGCCACGGCGTCGCCGACCACGGTGCCGACGATCCTGGGGCCGTGGCGGTCGTACTTGGCGTGGTAGGCGGTATCTATCGCGGGGTGCACCCCTGGTGCCGCTTCGTCAAAGGTGACGTCACGCTCGACGCCCCCCGCTCGGATGCGTCCGGATCCGCTGGCTTTTGCCCTCCGGTACCAGCCGCTGTCCGGACCGTAGGCGGACCGGACGTAGAGGTCTTCGCCGACGCGCACCACCCACATTGTGACGAACGGCCGGAGCGAGCCATCCTGTCGCAACGATGACAGCTGCAACTCCTCGGCGGCGCCGACTTTCTCGAGCTCGTCGCTTGTCCAGGTGGTCATGGTCTCCTGAAAGTTCACGGTCGTCGGTGGCGCGGGGCAGACTGTTCGGCATGCCGACCTTGGATGACGTGAGCCGCGTCGCGGCCGACCTGCCGGGTAGCGAGGAACGGGCGACGACCGGCGGTGCGGCCTGGTTCGTCCGCAACAAACTGTACGCCTGGGAGTCGCACCCGTGGCCGAGCGAGAGCCCGGCGCTACGTGAGCTGATCGCATCCGAGCCGGTGATGGGCGCCAAGGTCGCCGACACCGACGAGCAGCGGGCGCTGCTCTACGGCTGGCCGGAGGTGTTCCGGATGTCGGAAGTGCGCTGGGGACAGCCGAAGGTGCTGATCCGGCTGACCCTCGTCGACCCGCAGCTTCTGGCCGAGGTCGTCACCGAGGCGTGGCGAAGCCAGGCGCCGAAGTACCTCCGCCGGGAATTCGACGGCGATCAGCCATAGAGGTCATCCGGGATCTGCGGACACAGAGCGTTGATCCGCCCCCATTCGCCAGGTGGCAACTTTGCCCCCGCGACCTCGCCATAGACAATCCAGCCGCCACCCTCGTTGTACGTCTCGAGAAACCGCTGCAAGCTCGGCGCGGGTGGCACGTCGTATCCCTCGGCTTCCAGACACGGCTTCAGGGTGTTCAGGAAGTAGTTATAGAGATGCGCCAATTGTGCTTCGCTCAATGGGCGAAGGTAGTCGGGGTGTAGCGGGTACGTGGCTTCGCACGTGTAGTAGGCCACTTGGAACGCCTCGCCCCCGCCTGTGCTGCTGATCGAACCCTGCGAGTCGACGACGACGTCATATCCCTGCTCGGCGAGGCAGTCCGCAATGGCCGTCGGTTGGTCGCTCTGCTCCACGAGCCGAACTCGTTCGACCTCCGGGCGCACTGCGTCCGCATACAGCAAGACGACCATCCTCCATGAGCCGTCGAGGCTCTCTTGAACCAGTTGCTCTTCAGCGGCGCTCAGCTTCGGCCCGGATGGCGTGGGCGGTTCCGACGTCGAGTCGCAACCACTCAGCAGCAGCACCGCCACCAAACCTGCGAGTGTGTTTCGCACGGCGAGCCGCGGCATTCCAGACTCCCTCGATCAGTGCGGCCGGCGTACATGGAGTAAGCGAGGATCCCTAGTTCTCCGCTGGTCGACGTCTCCCGGCCAGAAGTTGACGCGGGCTGCGGGAGTGCCAGGCATACGCGGTGCGGTAGCCCAACCCGGTGTAGACCGCGCGAGCGGGCGCATTGTCGGAGTACATGCCGAGCGTGCACACCCCGTACTCGGCGACCGCGTGCCGAGTCAGACCGGCGGTGACGGCGCGACCCAGCCCCTGTCCGCGATAGTCGGCGTGGGTGACGATCCCGGCGAGGTGCGGCGCACCGGACTCCCAGAGCTGCATCGCCCCGGCCGCGGTGAGCTCGCCCCGGGTGTTGCGCAGTCCGAGCCACAGCTGGGTGCGGCCGGTGCCCGGGTCGCCCTCGCCGGTGGGGCTGTGCGTGCTCGCGAGAGCCGTGAGTTCCTCTGCGTCGGCGGTGTCGTCGAGCTGGATCAGGCGGTCCTCGAGCGACACCTGCGGCGGTGCCTCGGCGGTCCACATCCAGTCCCAGTCGCCGCTCGGTCCGCTCCCGAAGGTCTCATCGAGCAGACCCTGGTATCCCTGCGGCACAGAGATCCCGGTGATCGCGAGGTCACGAACCGGTCCGGCGGCGAGCTGCTCGAGCAGGTCACGGATGTCGTCCATGCCGCCGCCGCTTGCGACGAGGAACACCCACATGCCGCGACCGCGACGCCCGAACCGCTCGATCGCGACCGCCCCATCGTTCGCCAGCGCGGCACCGCTGAGCGGATCCGGAATCCCCCACCGAACGAACGGATCACCGCCGGTCAGCTTGAGTAAGTCGGCATGCGTACCGATCTCACGCAGCCCCGAGCGGTTCGTCACGACGAAAATGCTACGGGCATCCGGCGACCGAGCGCGCGACGACCGGTTTGGCGTGGTTCGTTCGACGGCGACGCGGAATGGGTGTTGGATCACCATGAAACGCGCCCGGGCACTCGACCGTCGGTACCGCGCAGCACCGACTCGACGACATCCGCCGCCGCTTTCGCCCCGCCGGCGGCGCGGAAGCCGTCGGCCACCCGCCGCGCCCCATCAGTCATCCCGGAGGCCTCGCGCACGGCTCCCCTGAGCGAATCTGCGGTGAGCCGTTTGCGGGGCACCCGGACGCCGGATCCGGAGTAGACCACTCGGGCGGCAACTTCGAGTTGGTCGCGTCCGAATGGCACGACGACCGTCGGCACACCGGCTGCGAGAGCTTTCTGCGTCGCACCCATCCCGCCGTGCGTGACGGCGACCGAGGCGCGAGCCAGGATGGAGCCGTGCGGCAGGAACTCTTGCAACCGCACATTGGGAGGTAGAGGACCGAGGTCGGCCACTCCTGCCGGCATCGTGATCACGACGCGATACGGCTCACCACCGAGGCCGTTCGCAGCAGCACGAGCGAGTTCCTCGTCGCCTTGATACTCTGACGATGTCGTCACAAGCACGTACGGCTCTCCCGGTTCGCTCACCCAGTCCGCTGTCGTAGACGCGGGCTCCCACGGCAGCGCGCCGACCATTCGAACATCCGGCGCCCATTCCGGGTGGGGGTACTCGAACGGTTCCGACGTGGCAACGATCATGGCGGGGGCCGTCCGATAGAAGCCGTCCGCGTCGCGCACCCGAGGCAGCCCCCAGCCTTCGCGGAGGCGATTCACATTAGGCAGAGTGGACCGCTCGATCGTGCCGAAGATGAACGGCCGCAGGATCGCGTCGCGTGTTGCTCCGATGATCCCCGTGCGAGGCGCGAGCCCCGGCCCGAACGGCGGCGTGCCACGCGATCGGAGCGGCGGAGTGTATGGGCAGAACGTCACCCACGGGCCACCCCACGCTTCCGCGGCCATTCGCGCACCCCAGGCGTTGACGTCCACGACGGCCACGTCCGCGGCGGTCTCGCTGAGGGCACGCTGCAGGTCACCGCCGTCGAAGATCGCGCGCTCCGTGAAGGTCCGCACCGCACGGCGTAGCGCGTCGACAGTCGATCTCGCGTACATGTCCGACGGCGCGATGGCAGGCACCCGGGCGTCGATCGAGTCTGCCTCGAGATCCAGGCTCCGCAGCATGTCGACCTGATCCCGCAGCGTACGCACATGCACCCGGTGCCCGCGCGTTGCGAGCTCCAGCAGCACCGGTGTCATGGGGAAGAGGTGTCCGATTGCGGGCGACGTGTAGGCGAGGATTGTGGACATCATTGCCTCCGGAGGAGGAGTCGAGTCGCTTTCGTGAAGCGAGGGTGTATTGCTGGAAGCGAGGGTGTATTGCTGCGGCTGAGTAGCTCAATCTTTTGTCGCCGTACCGCCTAACGAGACGACAGGTTCGAGCGCTGAGCCTGCATGGTCGGCTGCTGCACGATATTCACGCGGTCGCCCCTGACCTTGACGGCAGCGCCGCCGCCGCGAGTGCGGCGCACGATCAGATCGAAGGTGGCATCACCGAGCCGCACGCCCTCCAGGGTGAGGTCCGGCAGCCACGGCGGCAGGTGCGGATCCACCAGGATGGTGCGCAGGGCAGCGACCGGCCGCAGGATCAGCAGCGACTGGACGATAGCGATGATCGCACTCGACGACCAGGCCTGTGGTGAGCAGGACTGCGGGTAGATTCCGGGGTACGGATGCGCGCGATCCCGCGGTAAGCCCGAGAGCACCTCCGGCAATCGGTGTCCCTCGAACATCGATGCCGCAGAGAACGTGGCTTCGGCCACCCGGTGGAGTTCCTTCCAGCATCCGTAGCGCGCCAGCCCGATCGCCAACGTCCCGGCCTCGACGGGCCACACGCTGCCGCGGTGATAGCTGAAAGGGTCATACGCCGGATGCTTTGCCGACAGCGTGCGCATGCCCCAACCACTGAACATGTCGGGGGCAAGCATCCGCCGTGCGACGGTGGGAGCGTAACGACTGGGCACGATGCCGGTGGCAAGCAGTTGCCCATCGTTGGAGTTGACCGACTGCACCTGCCGCTTGTCCGGGCCGAGCGCGAGCGCGTAGGAGCCATGCTCGGGCATCCAAAACTCGCGATGAAAACGCCTTCGCAATCGGGCCGCGCGGGCGACCAGGTCGGCGGCGTACACCCGGTCGCCGAGAGCCGCAAAGACCAGCGCGGCGTAGCGCAGCGCGGCGTAGTGGTACCCCTGCAACTCGCTGGACGCGATGGGGTTCTCCACCAGCACCCCGTTGTGGTCGACGACCGCGGTATCGGAGTCCTTCCAGCCCTGGTTCTTCACCCCCTTTCGGGATCGCGTCTCGTACTCGATGAAGCCGTCGCCGTCCAGGTCGGCGTAGCGCTCCAGCCACTGCAATGCCTGCCGCGCCGCTGGCAGCAGCGTGCGCACCGTCGGCACGTCGTTGGTCCAGGCCAGATACTGACCGAGGAAGATCAGGAAATCCGGGCTCGTGGACCAGTCGCCGTAGTATCCGAGAAACGGGTCGATCTCCAGCCGCGACAGTGGTCCGTGACGTGCCTGGTGCACCATCTTCCCGGGCTCCTCGTCCCGCCAGTCGTCGATGGTCCGGCCGACGTGTTCAGCGTTGAGGAGCAGAGCGTCACGCAGCATGCTCGGTCCGGCGAGCATGGCCTGCCAGCCGGTGGTGAGCGTGTCACGGCCGAAGATCTGCTGGTAGATCGGCAGCCCAGCCACCGGAGCTGCTGGACCCGGCAGCTCCCCAAGGGCGAGGTCGGCCAAGTCCCGCACGGCGGCGTGCCACGCGCTCGCGACATCGAGGTTGCTGGAGCTCAATGTGGCCAGTTCGTCGCGTAATCGGGCCCGGGCGCGCGCGGCAGTGTCGTCCGGTTCAGCGAACCCGGCGGCAGGCGCGGCCATGGTCACACCGTCGATGATCGGCTGGGTCACCAGCTCGACCGTGGCCGTCTGACCGGGGGCCACCACGAGCTCGATGGTCAGGGTTCGCCCCTCGCACCGGACCTCCAGTTCAGTCTCGACCGTGATCGCCACGGCCAAGTCGAGTTGCGGATGCCCGTAGTCGAACTGGAGTCGCCTCGCGTCGGCATCCCACGAATCGGTGACCTCGGCCACCTGCTGTCGTTCACCGCGTTCGGCCTCCTCGGTGTCGGCGAAGTCCGCGTTCAGTTCGATGCCGAGCGTGAAACGGTGTTCGACGTCGGCGTAGCTCTGCACCTGCAGCCGGGTGCGCAGCCCCTCCCCGAGGAAGCGTTCCAGCGTCAGGTAGGCACCGCGGCGAGGAAGCGTCTCGCCGTCCACCAGCTTCGCAAAGCACACCTGGGCGTGCGCGCCCACCTTGGCCGAGCTGAACCACTGCGGCTCCTGCCCATCCACGGTGATGCGCTCAAGATCGAGAACGCGGGTGTTCCGGGCAAAGAAACCCTGCGGCCCTACACCGGCGATGCGGCCATTCACGTCCGTGATCAGCACGTTCCAGCCGCTCGAGACGTACAGCACGTCCGGTCGGACCCGCACGCCCCGCACTCGGGTCATCGCCGACTGCCGACTCGCCGAACCATCAGCGCCACCAGGGCGACAACGCTTGCGGCCACCAACCGACCCGCGACCGGATGCGGTGCGAGCACCCTGGTGTAGACGCTGGTCGATTTCGATCCCTCGCCGAAATCTCCCGTGGTGGTGCCCGGCCCGGTGCTTGCGGTGAACAGGTTGTCGACGCCATCGTCCGGAGTCTCGGTGCGCTGACCGGCGATGGCGTCACCCGGCTTGCTCAAATACCAGTCCATGAGACGTGGGCTGATTCGCTGCCCCACGTCAAGCATCCGGCCACTGAATCCGGCGAAGACGCGGCGCACCGGTCGGCGTGCCGCCTCCACGATGGCGGCGGCGACCACCGCCGGCTCATACACCCGCCCGACCGGCTTGGGCTTGACGCCCAGCTTGGAGCGGGCGTGGGTGAACAGTGGCGTGTTGATGGACGATGGCAGCACATCCACCACGTGGATCGGCGACCCCTCGGCTCGCAGTTCCAGCCGGAGCGCCTCGCCGAAGGCGATGATACCGTGCTTGGCGGCACTGTAGGCGGCCTGCAGCGGGACCGATCGCTCACCCAAGGCGGAGGACACGTTGATGATCGTGCCGCCGGTGACGCGGAGGTGAGGCAGGGCGGCCTTCATGCCGTAGATCTGCCCCATCAGATTGACCTCGACGACTCGGTGGAGTTCGTCGGGATCCATCTGCTCGACCGTGCCGTACGTGGACACCGCGGCGTTGTTCACCCAGACGTCTATCCGACCGAACCGTTCGATCGCGCGCGAAGCCAGGGCGTCCACCTGGGAGTAGTCACTGACATCCGTGACGACTGGCTCTGCTTCACCACCTAGTCGTTCGATCGCTTTGGTGACCGTCTCGAGGGCCTCTTCGTTGCGGGCCGCGACGACGACCCGCGCCTTCCGGACGCCGAATTCGATGGCGGTCTCCCTGCCGATGCCGGAGGATGCGCCGGTGATCACAACAACTTGAGAGTCGGTCATGGGGCGCACCTTAGCCCCGAACCCTCAACGCCACCCGAGGGTTCCTTGACGGCACCGATTGGTCAGCCATTGCTGTATAGTCATCGCATGCTGACCATTGCCACACAACTCGACGTGATGAACCGGCTCGGCCGCGCGATGGCAGACCCGTCCCGCTCTCGCATCCTGATCTCGCTTTTGAGCGGGCACAGCTATCCGGCGGCGCTAGCGAGAGACCTCGGCTTGACGCGCTCCAACGTCTCGAATCACCTGGCGTGTCTGCGGGACTGCGGCATTGTGGTGGCCGAACCGGAAGGCAGGCAGACCCGCTACGAAATCGCCGACGCTCACTTGACCAAGGCGCTCACCGCATTGGTCAATGTCACGCTCGCTGTGGACCAAAACGCTCCGTGCGCTGACCCGTCTTGCACCGTTCCCGGGTGCTGCTAGTGGCACCGTCGGCCCCCGGCTTGGTAACCGTTCGAGCTCACGGTTAGGTGAAGAGGAGGTGAAGACAAATGCCTGAATGCTGTGACCCCGCAGTATGCACCCCAGAAGCATGCGACCCGAGTTGCACCTGCTGCTGACCTGAGACCGAAGCCCTCATTCGCACCGACTGGGAAACGCGATTGAGGGCTTCGTTCTTGAGTCGCCGCCTATTGCCGGCGGTGGTCCTGGATGGTCATCCGCGGACCGAATGACGGCTTCCGGATGCCACTGGCCAGCAGTAACCGCACAACCCGCTGCCGCTGCCCGCGCCAGGGTTCGAGGAGTTCCAGCATGCCGTCATCGTCGACCGGCGCGCCGACCATTGCCCAGCCGACGAACGCGGCCAGGTGGTAGTCGCCGACGCTGACCGCGTCGGGGTCGGCGTGCGTGCGCTGGGTCACCTCGGCGGCCGTCCAGATGCCGACGCCGGGGATGCTGCGCAGGCGCGTGCCCGCGTCATCCTTGTCCGCCAGCCGGTCGATCGAAGCGGCGACCGCTGCAACGCGCATCACTGTCGCGGATCGCTGCGGCCCGACGCCCGCTTTGTGCCACTCCCAGGACGGGATCTTCTTGAACTCATCGCCAGTGGGGATCACACGCATGCCGAGCGGCGCTGGCCCCGGCGGTTCGTCGCCGTATTTGGTGACCAGTTGGCGCCACGCGCGGAGCGCCTCGATCGCGGTGACCTTCTGCTCGAGGATGGCCGGCACCAGGGCGGCGAAGACTCGGCCCGTGCGGGGGAGCCTGAGTCCAGGCATCCGTCGCCAGGTCTCGGCGAGCAGCGCGTTGCCGCTCACGTCGAGTGCGGACCAGTCGTCTCCCGCTCCGCAGAGCGCCGGCACCGACTCGAGCGCGCGTTCGGCGCCCGGGCCCCAGGCGGTGGCGGCAATCTCAGCGCCGGCGCGCAGGTGCAGGGTTGCCGGCCCGTCGGCGGTGCGCAGGGTAAGCCACGCGTTCTGGCCTTCCCAGCGGAAGGTCGGATCGTAGGTGCCGCGCCCGACAGGGGCGAGCGTGGCCCTGAGGTCGACCGGCTCACGCGGCGCGTAAGTCGACTCGAGGGGCATGCAGCAAGGCTACGCTCGCCCGGTGACTCTCGAGGTCGTGGTGGCCAGCACAATGGCCGCGCGTCGTCTCAGGCACCTCGCCATTCGCCCAGCCCAGCTGTGCGCACGGTCGTTGCGGTCACGCAGTCACCGCGACCGGCTCGCTCTGCATGGACGCCCGGTCGGCGAGGTAGCGCTCGGCATCCAGCGCGGCTGCGCAGCCGGTTCCGGCGGCGGTGATCGCCTGCCGGTATCGGCGGTCGACGAGGTCGCCGCAGGCGAACACGCCGGGCAGGTTCGTCGCCGTGGTGGGATGGTTGACGAGGACGAACCTGTCCGCGTCCAGGTCGACCTGACCGGCGACAAGATCGCTGCGCGGGTCATGCCCGACGGCGACGAAGAGGCCGGACACGTCGAGTTCGCTCTCCTGGCCGGTCACGGTGTCGCGGACGGTGGCGGCCTCGATCCGGTCGTCGCCCAGCACACCCGTGACTTGAGTGTTCCAGCGGACCTGGATCTTCGGATGCTGCAGCGCGCGCTCCTGCATGATGTGCGAGGCGCGCAGCTGGTCGCGGCGATGCACCAGGGTGACCGTGTTTGCGAACCGGGTCAGGAAGAGCGCTTCCTCCAGAGCCGAGTCGCCGCCACCGACGACGGCGATATCCTTGCCCTTGAAGAAGAACCCGTCGCAGGTGGCGCACCAGGACACGCCGTGGCCGGACAGGCGGTCCTCGCCGTCGACGCCAAGCTTGCGGTACGCCGAGCCCATAGCCAGGACCACCGCGTGTGCGCGGTATACATCCCCGGTGCCGGTGCGGATCGTCTTTATCTCGTCCCGCAATTCGACCTCCACCGCGTCGTCGGTGACCAGGCGAGCCCCGAACCGTTCGGCCTGCTGACGCAGGTTCTCCATCAGCTCCGGACCCATGATTCCGTCGATGAAGCCGGGGAAGTTCTCGACCTCGGTCGTGTTCATCAGCGCGCCACCGGTCTCGACCGCGCTGGTCAGCACTACCGGTGCGAGGCCGGCACGGGCGAGGTAGATCGCGGCGGTGTAGCCGGCCGGCCCGGAGCCGATGACGACGACGTTCTCGACGCTCATGCGCCAGATTCCGCGGGGATTGGCAGCAGTTCGGCCAGCAGCGCCTCCACGCGGCTTCGGATGTCGTCGCGGATCGGGCGAACCGCTTCGATGCCCTGGCCGGCTGGGTCGTCGAGTTCCCAGTCCTCGTAGCGCTTGCCGGGGAAGATCGGGCAGGCGTCGCCGCATCCCATTGTGATCACGACATCGGAATCGCGCACCGCCTCTGTGGTGAGCACCTTCGGGATGTTGTTCGCAATGTCGATGCCCTCCTCGGCCATCGCCTCCACCGCGACTGGGTTGATCTGATCCTTCGGCTCGGAACCGGCCGAAAGCACCTCCACACGGTCGCCGCCAAGCTCGCGCAGGTAGCCCGCGGCCATCTGGGAACGGCCGGCGTTGTGCACGCAGACGAATAGGACGGTGGGCTTTTCAGACATCGGTAGACCTCTCTAGCGGTTCGAAACAGTTAAAGCATAGATCACGATCTATGCTTTTTCCCTTCTGCCGGTGGAGTTCAGCGAAAGTTCACGCGGCAGGTTCGGCGAGGCTGGTGAGGAGCTCGCGGACACGTCGATCGATGTCGTCCCGGATTTCGCGGACACGCTCGACGCGCTGGCCGACTGGGTCGTCGAGCTCCCAGTCCAGGTAGCGCTTGCCCGGATACACCGGACAGGCGTCCCCGCACCCCATCGTGATCACGACATCCGCTGCACGGACGACATCGTCGGTGAGGGGCTTGGGGAACTCGCCACCGAGCGGCACGCCGATTTCCTCGAGGGCGCGCTGAATGGACGGCGCAACCTTCGATGTTGGTGCTGACCCTGCGGTGCGCACATGTACGCGATCGCCCGCCAGGTGCCGCAGGATCGCGGCGGCCATCTGCGAGCGGCCGGCGTTTTGAACGCAGACGAACAACACCTCGGCCAGGTCGCCCGGCCTGCTTTGCTCGGACGCAACGGCGGTCAGCCGTTCCGCGGCGAACTCTGCCGTTCGGGACGCGTGCCATGTCGTCGCGCCCGTGTGGGCAAGCAACCGCTCGCTCTCGTGCACGTAGCGCTCGACGGTCTCTCGGCTGAACACGCCTGCGAACCGGAGCGCCAAGTCGTCCACGATCCGCTTGAAAACCGCCGCGTCGGGCGCGCTCTCCACCTCGCCGCCGAGGACCTCGAGAACCCGATCGAGCTGGTCGGACGCGACTGAATACAGGACCTGCCGACCCTCGGGCCGGCGGTCGAGCACCCCGGCCTCGGTGAGTATTTTCGCGTGATAGGTGACCGTAGGTTGCCGCAGGCCGAGAGTCTGGGCGAGCCAGGTGACAGTCGAGCGACCATCCGGCCGCTCCAGGATGAGCTGGAGCATGCGGGAGCGCGTCGGGTCGGAGATCATCGCTGACGTGCTTGCGGCAGCAGCCTCAAAACTCATAGACAACAGTCTATGAGACAGCTGGTGCCGTTCCCAGTGGGAGTGGAGGCGGCGCCAAGGCCCGCCACACTGGTCGTCCGTGTCGGCCTAATCCGAAGCTCCAAGTCGGTCGACCGACAAAACCTTTGCGACCTCGTCGAGCGAGAATGAGGAGGGAATGTTTGCGATGTCAATGTCGGCTTTTGGGTCCACCCAGATGGTGAATCCTGCAGCGCTCGTTTCGCCCCAGGCTCCTGGACCGACTACGTAGTAGCCTTCCCGTCCCTGCGTGTCTGTCACATCGGTCGGACGGAGGAAGAGAACGTATCGTTGGCCGTCATTGAAGTAGGCGGGACTATCGAACTGAAATTGCATGCCCGGTTCCCCGACCATGTAGACGGCGATTTCATCGTCGGCCTCACCCGCAAGCTTCGACTCGACCTCGATCGTGTAGCGGGCGAACAGGAGATCGGCGATGGTTGCCTCCTCCACTCCTGTCATTATCCCGACGACGAGAAGAGATGCGTCCTCAGCAAGCTCCTTTGCGTTGTGGTATTTCTTCACCATCGAGCCATGCGCGATGCTCGTATTGTCCGCTCCAACTGCACTCGACGCCGGACCGCGATAAACCGGAGGTCCCGATGTGGCGGCACAGCTTGCCACGAAGGCTGCAGCAGCAAGAACCGTTGTCGCATAGAGGAAGCGCGACTTGCGGAGTTTCGGTGTCTTGCTCATTTTGGAGAGTATGACATCGCTTTCTTGCGACCATCCGCGCTCGTTCCGGTCGGCCGCGCCAGGCGCACTGGGTGCGGCTGTCCGGTAGAGGCGCGGATCGCGCCGCCGCGGTAAAAACCGCTGCGGGAGGAAGGGGTTTCCGGGGTAGTCACTCGGGCGGTAGCTGGGGCGGGATTCGAACCCGCGACCTCACGATTATGAGTCGTGCGCTCTCACCAACTGAGCTACCCAGCCACGACATCCGCAAACCGGATGTTCGAGCCCCCTGTGGGAATCGGACCCACTACCTCTTCCTTACCAAGGAAGTGCTCTACCAATGAGCTAAGGGGGCGCTTTGGCGACCTAAGTCGCCGAGGCACCGTAAGAGACTAGCACTTCACGGCACGCTAGTTTGCGTTCGCCTGCAGCCACTCGTAGGGGTCGACCGGGACGCCCTCGACGTGGATCTCGAGGTGCAGGTGCGCACCCGTCGACGCGCCGGTGCTGCCCACCGTGCCGATGATGGTGCCGACGCCGATCTGCTGCCCCAAGGCCACCGCGACCGAGCCGTACGACATGTGTGCGTACATGCTCTTGACGGACTGACCGTTGACCAGGTGCTCGACGATGACCATGACGCCGTACGCCGAACCACCGTTGCTGATGTCGACGACCGTGCCATCCGCAATGGAGTGGATGGGGGTGCCGGCGCCCGGCGTGAAGTCGAGGCCGTTGTGGTAGGTCGAGCAGTAACCGCAGCCACCGCGCGGGCCGAAGCCACTGGTGATCGGTGCCGCGTACGGGAACGGCCACTGGATGGTGCCGGCCGGGTTGACTGCGTACGCGTAGTTGCGGGCGGCGCTGCCGTACTTCGCACGGATCTGGTCGGCCAGCGAGCTCGCGGTGTACGCGTCGCGCTCGACGGCGACGGTCTTGGTCTCAGTTCCGACGGTCAGGGCCTGGATCTCAACGGCCTGTGCCGTCGGCGCGGTGTTGAGCGGCTCCTGGTAGAACGCGTTCGCCGGGATGGTGGTGGAGACGAGCATCAAGCCGGCGGCAACCGCTGCGGACAGGCTCATCGCCTTCGACGCGATGCGCCGCTTGAGGCTCTTCTTCGGTCCCGCCGGGGGCCGGCTCGCCGCACTCTGGCGTTCTGCCCGCGCCCTGGCTTGCGCCTTGAGGGACTCCTTGTGTTCCTTCGACTTCAGCTTTGCGCCGCGGAACGCATCCCCCGATGGTGGTGCTTTTGGGATTCCCGTCAGACGACGGGAGGGCTGCTTGCGAGCCGCTTCTTCGCGGTTCCGGAGCTCACGCCGGGTGAGCGG
Source organism: Cryobacterium sp. BB307 (assembly GCF_012274275.1). Lineage (GTDB taxonomy): Bacteria > Actinomycetota > Actinomycetes > Actinomycetales > Microbacteriaceae > Terrimesophilobacter. The sequence goes on from NZ_JAANZA010000001.1 coordinate 338,349, forward strand.
CGCCCCTGCTTCGAACTCTGAATCGACACCCGTCACGAACTAATACCCCACCTGAATCGCCGAATTTCCGTTATGAATCACTTCGACTTGCGCACGGCACTCAGGGCTACTCGGGTTCGCCATTCGGGTGCTCCTCGTAAGTCGATCAGCCCTGCGAAGTGCGGGACTGATCTGATTCTCGCCACCATCGAACTTCGGGTTCTCAGGTAACGGATTTATAAACAGTAACCCAGGCTCACCACCTGCGCCAGCCCGAATCCTCAGTTCGTAACCTCTCGAAGAACGGATTCCAGTGTTTTGGCCACGTCAGGGTGCGCAGAAATGATGAGATCGCTGGATGCCGGGCGGCTATCACCGCCGGTTACGAGCGCACCTGCCTCGGCCGCGACCAGGCCGCCGGCCGCGTGATCCCACGGCGCGAGTCCGCTCTCGTAGTAGGCGTTCAGGCGACCGGATGCGACGGAGCAGAGATCCAAGGACGCGGTGCCGAAGCGGCGAATATCCCGGATGCGCCCGATGAGCCGCTGCACGACTGCGGCCTGCCGTTCGCGCTTCGCCGCCTGGTACCCGAAGCCGGTGCCGACCAGCGCCTGCGACAGGTCGACGGGCGGGGCGACGGTCAACCGGCGGCCGGCCAGGTGGGCTCCCCCGCCCCGAGTGGCCGTGAACAGCTCCCCCGACGCCGGGTTGAAGACCACTCCGGCGAGCGCGGTCCACGTCGCCGGCTCGGGTTCGCCTTCGACCACAGCGATGCTCACCGCATAGTGCGGGATGCCGTACAGGTAGTTGACGGTGCCGTCGATCGGGTCGACCACCCAGGTGAGGCCGGAGCGGCCGGAACCTGTGCCGCTCTCCTCGCCGAGGAACCCGTCGTCGGGGCGCGCATCCGCCAGCAGGGATCGGATCAGCGCCTCGGTCTCCCGGTCGGCGAAGGTGACGACGTCCTCCAGCGAGGATTTGCTCGCGGCGACCTCGACGCCGATTTCTCGGCGCGCGGCGGCGAGGCGTCCGGCATCCGTGGCGATGGCGACCGCCAATTCGAGAAGCTCTTCGTTGCCGGTCATCGTTGTGTTCCTCCGCCCGATACCACGAAGGCCCGACCAAATAGTCGGGCCCCCGGTGGGTGGCAAGTGAGGGATTCGAACCCCCGAAGGCTGAGCCGTCTGATTTACAGTCAGATCCCTTTGGCCGCTTGGGTAACTTGCCAAGTCCTCCGGCCACATGTACTCATCTGGCCGGAGTCAGAAGACAACAATACAGTGCGCGCGACCCGTCAAGAAACACACCCGATCGGCGGGGATAGCGCCGCGGCTAGTATCACTGGCGGGAGGTGACGATGCCGGGAATCAACGAAGTTGCAGAGCTCGCGGGCGTCTCAACCGCCACGGTGTCGCGCGCACTCAGCGGCAACGGCGCCGTCTCGGCGACCACCAAAGACAAGGTCGTCCGCGCCGCCGCGGAACTCGGCTACGTGGTCAGCTCGAACGCGTCCAGTCTCGCCACCGGCCGTACCCGCAACATCGGTGTCGTCATCCCATCGCTGAACCACTGGTTCTACAGTTCGGTGCTGCAGGGCGCCGAGAGCTCGCTGCTCGCCAACGGCTACGATCTCACCCTCTACAACCTGGCCGGCACCGGCGAGGAGCGCGACAGCGTGTTCGAGCACTTCCTGCTGCGCAAACGGGTGGATGCGGTGATCGCCATCTCGCTCGAACTCACGCCGCAGGAGACCAGTCGACTGCTCGCCCTGAACAAGCCCACCGTCGGCGTCGGCGGACCACTCCCCGGCGTGCGCACGCTCAGCATCGATGACGTCGAGGTCGCGCGGCTCGCCACCGAGCACCTGATCGCCCTCGGCCACACCATGGTCGCCCACATCGGCGGCACCGAGGACTTTGAGCGCGACTTCCATCTGCCCACCAACCGTCGCATCGGCTACGAGGCGGCCATGGAGGCGGCCGGCATCCCGGTCGACCCCGACCTGTTCCAGCCGGCCGACTTCACCCTGCCCGGCGGCTACCGGGCGGCCAAGCAGCTTTTCGGCAACCCACGTAAGCGGCCATCCGCCGTCTTCGCCGCCTCCGATGAAATGGCTATCGGCACCATCCTCGCCGCCCGTGACATGGGAATGAACGTCCCCGGCGACGTCTCGGTGATCGGCATCGACGACCATGACCTGGCCGAGTTCTTTGGCCTCAGCACCGTCGCTCAATACCCCGATCTGCAGGGGCGGCTGGCCGTCGAACTGCTCATGGAGCAGCTGCATCCGGAAAGCCGCGAGGTTGGTGGAATCAACACCGCGCTGCCGTACGACCTGATCGTCCGCGCCAGCACCGCCCGGCGACGCGGCTAGGGGGCGGCTTCGGCGTACGCGTTGGCGGCATTCGCCACCGATTGCACGTACACCGGCGAATGGTTGTACGCGCCCACCCCGGCGCGCCAGCCATCCGGAGCCGCCATGTCGCCGCTCGCCCGGCACAGATAGTTCGCGGCCGCCATGACCGCGTCGTGGATGTTCTGCGGATCCTCGACGCCGTCGGCGCCGGCATCCACATGCCAATTGCGCCACGCCTGCGGAATGAACTGCATCGGGCCGACCGCGCGGTCGAACTCGGCGTCGCCGTCTATCGCGCCGTCGTCGGTGTCGGGGATGTGCGCGGTCGCGTCACCGGACAGCGAAACCCCGAAGATCGGCGGCGAGACCGTGCCGTCGGCCCCGATCGACGAACCGCCGTGCCTGCCGTGATCGCTCTCGATCGCGCCGATGCCGGCCAGGGTGGTCCAGCCCAACCCGCAGGACGGCATCTCGCCGGCCTTCCACAGGGCGACTCCGCCGTACGCGGCGAGCGCCCGCTCCGGGATCCCGGTCTCTCGGGCGACGGATGCGACCCACTCCGGGTCGGTGAGATGTTGGGTCCCGGCGCCCGCGGGAGTGGCGGCGGCCAGCGGGGGTGCGACCGGGAGCGCGTAGCCCGGGGGCTCCCGCTGCGGCTCGACCGTCTCGGGCAGCGAGCGCGGGGTCAGAATGAGCACCGTCCCGAGCGCGGCGATCAGGAGCACAGCGGCCGTGACGACGATCAGGGACAGGCGGGTGCGTCGGTCCATGGTCACTGCGTTATCCCACCACAGATAGCCGGACTTAGTTGACGCTCCCGACTACCATGATGGGCATGGCAGACTCAACGTTCGACATCGTCAGCAAGGTCGACCGCATGGAGCTCGACAACGCCCTGCACCAGGCGCAGAAGGAGATCGCGCAGCGCTACGACTTCAAGGATGTCGGCGCCGAGATCGACTGGAGCGGCGAGACCCTGCTGCTGAAGGCCAACTCCGAGGAGCGCGTCAAGGCGGTGCTCGATGTGTTCGAGTCCAAGCTGATCAAGCGGGGCATCTCGCTGCGCAGCATCGACGCCGGCGACCCGTTCGCATCCGGCAAGGAGTACCGGATGGTCGTGAAGATCAAGCAGGGCATCGACCAGGACGACGCGAAGAAGATCTCCAAGCTGATCCGCGACGAGGCGCCGAAGAGCGTCAAGGCGCAGATCCAGGGAGACGAGCTGCGGGTCAGCTCGAAGAGCCGGGACGACCTGCAGACCACCATCGCGATGCTGAAGAGCGCCGACGTCGATGTCGCGCTCCAATTCGTCAACTTCCGATAGCTCGCCGGCCGACGAGCGTACGTGGACCTCTCGACCTTCCTGCCGTGGTTGTTTGGCGCGCTGTTCGTCGTCGACCTCGTCATCCGGATCGTGCTGGTCATCTTCATCCCGCAGAACCGGCGGCCGCAGACCGCGATGGCCTGGCTGCTCGCCATCCTGTTCCTGCCGTTCATCGGCACGATCCTCTACTTCATGCTCGGCAGCCGTTACCTGCCGAAGCGCCGGCGTGAGAAGCAGAAGGAGGTCAACCGCTTCATCCTGGGGATGACGGCTGGCATCCAGGAGCAGGTCCGCGAGCCCGACCGACCGGAGTGGCTCGACCCGATCATCGCGCTCAACCGCAGGCTCGGGGCGATGCCCCTGGTCGGTGAGAACGCCGCTGAACTGCTGCCCCGCTACGAGGAATCGCTTGGCGCCATGACCGATGCGATCAATCAGGCGAAGCGCTTCGTGCACTGCGAGTTCTACATCATGATCCTCGACGACACGACCGCGGCGTTCTTCGATGCGCTGGAGGCGGCGCACAAGCGGGGCGTGACCGTTCGGGTGCTGCTCGACCACCTGGCGACGACACGGTATCCCGGCTATCGCCGTACTCTTCGTCGGCTTGATGCCATGGGAATCGAATGGCACCTGATGCTGCCGTTCCAGCCGCTGAAGGGGCGCATCCGTCGCCCGGACCTGCGCAACCACCGCAAACTGCTCGTCCTCGACGGCGAGGTCGCGTTCACCGGGTCGCAGAACATCATCGACTCCAGCTACAACAAGAAGTCGAACCTCAGGCGCGGCCTGCACTGGCGCGACCTGATGGTGCGCTTCGAGGGTCCGGTCGTCGCGGGAATCAACGCGCTCTTCCTCACCGACTGGTACAGCGAAACGGATGAGCAGCTGCTGCTCGACGAGACCGTGCGTGCGGAGCCGGCCGAGACCAAGCATCCGGTCGACGCGCAGGTCGTGCCCAGCGGGCCGGCGTTCGAGGGCGAGAACAACCTGAGAATGTTCAACTCGCTGCTCTATGCAGCGCAGGAGCGGATCATCATCTGCAGCCCCTACTTCGTGCCGGATGAGTCGATGCTCTACGCGATCACGACCGCCTCGCAAAAGGGTCTGGACGTGCAGCTGTTCGTTTCCGAGATCGGCGACCAGCCCGTCGTCTACCACGCGCAGCGGAGCTATTACGAGGAACTGCTGAAGGCCGGCGTGAGGATCTGGCTGTACCGGGAGCCGACCGTGCTGCATCCGAAACACTTCACGATCGACGACCAGGTCGCGGTCATCGGGTCCAGCAACATGGATATGCGCTCGTTCAGCCTCAACCTCGAGATCTCGGTCATGGTCAACGGGGAGTCGTTCGTGCAGGGGCTGCGGGAGGTCGAGGAGGAGTACCGCGCGAACAGCAGGGAACTGAAGCTCGACGAGTGGCTGGCGCGGTCGTTCGGGTCGCAGGTGCTGGACAACTTCGCACGGCTGACCGCGACGGTGCAGTAGGTCTGGCAAGGTCTCGACAGGCTCGCCCACCGAGGCGGGCGCTCAGGACGCTGCTTCGCCCACCGAGATGTCCACCATCTCGTCGCGCGGCACGACCTTGATGCGCTCTCGACCGCGGCCAGTGCCGAGCGAGCGCTCGTGCTCGTCCAGCCGGTGCCAGCCGTGGATGTCCGTGTACCGCACCCCGCGCGACGCCAGCAGCTCGCGGATCGCATCCGGCTCCGGCTCGGCCGGCGTCCACCATCCGGCCTGCCCGTTGAGCAGGTTCTGCACCGTCTCCATCGCGTCGCTCTTGGTCGCGCCGATCAGCCCGACCGGCCCGCGCTTGATCCACCCGGTCGCGTAGACGCCGGCAACCTCGTTGTCGTTGTCATCGATCGCCCGCCCACCGCGGTTGGGGATGACCCCACGACGCTCATCGAACGGAACACCCGGCAGCGGCGAACCGAAGTAACCGATCGCCCGGTAGAGCGCCTGCACCGGCAGCTCGCGGATCTCACCCGTCCCGACCACGCCGCCCTGGCCATCCGGCTTCGTGCGCTCGTACCGGAAGCCCTCAACCTTGCCGTCGCCGAGGACCTCAAGCGGCTTCGCGTAGAAGTGCAGGTGCAGCCGCCGACTCGCCGCGCCGGTCTCGCGCTCGCGCCAGCTGTTCAGAATGCGGCTGATGACCAGCAACTGCTTGTTGGTCTTCGCGAGCTCCTCGGCAGCAGGGTCGACCCCGAAGTCCTCGTCGTACAGGATCATGTCGACATCGCGCAGCTCGCCGAGCTCACGCAGTTCCAGCGGCGTGAACTTCACTCGTGCGGGCCCGCGGCGACCGAACACGTGCACGTCGGTGATCGGGCTGGCTTCCAGCACGCGATACACGTTGTCCGGCACCTCGGTCGGCAACAGGTCCTCCGGATGCTTCGCAAGCATCCGCGCGATGTCGAGCGCGACGTTTCCGTTGCCGATCACCGCCACCTCGCGGTGCTCGAGCGGCCAGTCGCGGGGGACATCCGGGTGCCCGTCGTACCAGCTGACGAAGTCGGCAGCACCGTAGCTGCCGGGCAACTCGACGCCCGGGATTGTCAGATCCGCGTCGCGCACAGCACCGGTCGCGAAGATGACCGCGTGGTAGTGGCGCTGCAGGTCCTCGAGCGTGATGTCCTCACCGAATCGCACGTTGGCGAAGAGCCGGATGTCACCGCCGTCGAGCACCTCGCGCAGCGCGTTCACGATGCCCTTGATGCGCGGGTGATCGGGCGCGACGCCGTACCGCACCAGGCCATACGGCGCGGGCAGCTGCTCGAACAGGTCGATCGACACGGCGAACTTCCGCTCGGCCTTCAGCAGCAGGTCGGCGGCATAGATGCCAGCCGGTCCGGCTCCGACGATGGCCACTCGCAGCACACTCACTTAGGTTTTCTCCTCCTGCTTCTTCTCAGTTGGATCGTTCGACGAGGCTCTGCGCGAAGCGAGTCAGCGCGGTGCGCACCGGTCCGTCCGGCAGAACCGCGAGCGCATCGATCGCTTCTTGCGCCCAGCGGTGCGCCTCATCGAGGGTCCGCTGGGTCACCGGGTGCTCACGCAGCTCGGCGACCGCCTTCGCGAACTCCGCGTCGTCGGACCGCTTCGCGGCGTTGTCGATCCGGGCGAGCAGCGCCGCCGCATCCGGATCAGTCTGTGCCTCACGCCGCAGGTACAGCAGCGGCAAGGTCGCCACGCCCGCCCGGATGTCTGTGCCCGGCTCCTTGCCGGTGTCGTCCGCTCCCGCGGCCAGGTCGATGACATCGTCGATGAGTTGGAAGGCCACCCCGATCTTCTCCCCAAAGACCACCATCGGCTGCTCGTACTCCTCGGGCGCCTCGGAGAAGACGATCCCTGCCTGCGCGGCCGCCGCGATGAGCGACCCCGTCTTGTCGGCCAGCACCTGGAGGTAGTGATCGATCGGATCGTCCCCCTGCTGCGGCCCGAGCGTCTCGTGCAGTTGACCGAGGCACAGTCGCTCGAACGTGACCGCCTGCAGTCGGGTGGCCTTCTGTCCAAGACTCGCGATCAGCTTCGCAGCGCGCGCGAACAGCAGGTCGCCGGTGAGGATCGCGACGGAGTTGCCCCACACCGTCTGCACGCTGGGCACGCCACGGCGCAGCTCCGCGTCGTCCATGACGTCATCGTGGTAGAGCGAGGCGAGGTGGGTGATCTCGATGGTCTGCGCCGCGACGATCACCTCCTGCGTGTTGCCGTCTCCGAGTTGCGCGGTCAGCAGTGCGAGGGCCGGCCTGACGCGCTTGCCGCCTGCCTCAAGCAGGTAGCGCCCGGCGGCATCCGCGATCGGGTCGCCGAAGCGCAGTTCCTTCAACAACCCTTCTTCAACCGCGACGAGACCTTCCTCGAGCGCGTGGGCGAAGCGGCGCTCATCAGCGGATGCGAAGAGCCGCTCCGCGAGGCCGAGGCTGGAAGTGATTGTTGCTCTGCGACGGGCGATGTTCGCCCGCGGGTCCATGGTCACGGTTGGGCCGATCCGGCTGGTGCCTTCGAAGTCTGACTGGGCTTGCGAACAGGCTTGCGTCCGCGGTGAAGGGCGACGACGCCCGACGTGAGGTTGCGGTAGGCGACCCTGGTGAAGCCGGCCCCGCGCAACCACTGACTGAGAGTCGCCTGGTCCGGCCACTCGTTGATCGACTCCGCGAGGTAGGTGTAGGCCTCGGGGTTCGAGCTCGTGACGTCGACGACGGTCGGCATCACATACTTCAGGTACACGCCGTAGCCGGCGCGGATCAGCGCGCGCGGCGGCGTCGAGAATTCGCAGATCACGATCCTGCCGCCGGGCTTCAGCACCCGGAGCATCTCTCCCAGCGCTTTCTTGGGCTTGTCGACGTTGCGCAGCCCGAACGAGATGGTGACCGCGTCGAAGGAGTTGTCAGGGAACGGCAGCGCTGTCGCGTCGCCCTGCACAAAGTCGACATCCGGATGCCGGGTGCGGCCGATCTCGATCATGCCCGCCGAGAAGTCAAGTGCAACCACTTCGGCGCCAGACTTTGCGACAGCCGCTGACGAGGTGCCCGTGCCGGCGGCGACATCGAGGATGCGCTCACCGTCTTGCGGCGCGATCGCGCGCACGGTGTGCCACCGCCACAGCCAGGCGTTGCCGACGGAGAGCACGCTGTTCGTGCGGTCGTACTTTTTCGCGACCTCATCGAACATCGCCGCAACCTCAGCAGGCTGCTTGGAGCTATCCGCTCGAACCATGATGACAAGTCTATTCGCCACGAACATGGGCACTCACCGGGTACCGCGAGCGGCAGACGCCGGCAACGCGTCGGTAGGGTTAAGTCGTGGATTCACCGGTGCCGGCGCTGAACGTCGTGACTCACCCGATCGACGATCCCGGTTCACTCATCGGGTTGCTCGATCGCGAGCGCCAGCTGCTCTGGCAGCGGCGCGGGCACGGCATTGTCGGCATCGGCGAGGCGTTGCGGCTCGAGTTCACCGGCGCGTCCCGGTTCACGGATGCGGCACGCACTTGGCGGCAGCTCGCCGCAGCGGCCGCGGTGTCCGACCCGCTGGCGGTCCCTGGGACCGGTCTGGTCGCGTTCGCGACGTTTGCCTTCTCCGACCGGTCGCGCGCGACCAGCGTGCTGATCGTGCCCTCGATGATCATCGGGCGCCGGGACGGTCACTCCTGGGTCACCCGGATCAACTCCGAAGCCGCGCTGCCCGCTCCCGACCAGCTCGACGGCTCCTGCCGGGCAACCCTGCATCCAGGCAGCCTCACGCCCGACGGCTACGTTCAGGCGGTCGAGGCTGCCATCGACGGAATCCGCAACAACGGGTTGAGCAAGGTGGTGGTGGCGCGCGATCTGGTCGGCACGCTGCAGCCGGGTGCCGACCCGAGGGTCGCGATCGCCTCACTCGCCCACGGCTACCCGGACACGTGGACGTTCGCGGTCGACGGCTTCATCGGCTCCAGCCCGGAGACTCTCGTGAGCGTGCACAGCGGCACCGTCTCTGCCCGCGTGCTCGCCGGCAGCGCGGCGCGCGGCACCGATGCGGCGTCGGATGTCGCGGCATCCGTCGCCCTCGCCACCTCGCAGAAGGACCAGGACGAGCACGAGTTCGCGGTGCAGAGCGTTATGGCCGCGCTGCGCCCGCACTCCGCGTCGGTGCGCTCGAGCGAGGTGCCGTTCACGCTCAAGCTGCCGAATCTGTGGCACCTGGCGAGCGACGTCGAGGGCGCCCTCGACGACACCTCCAGCTCGCTCGACCTGATCGGTGCGCTGCATCCCACCGCGGCGGTGGCTGGCACTCCGACCGCGGACGCGATCGCCGAGCTTGAGCGTCTCGAGCCCTTCGACCGGCAGCGCTACGCCGGTCCGGTCGGCTGGGTGGGCGCCGATGGCGATGGCGAGTGGGCGATTGCCTTGCGCTGCGCCCAGCTCAACGGCGACCGGCTTACGGCGTGGGCGGGCGCGGGCATCGTCGTCGACTCGGTGCCAGCGCACGAGCTCGCGGAGACGAGCATGAAGTTCCGTCCGATCGTGGACGCCTTCAGCTGATCGTGTCGGCGGCCAGCCGCCTCTTCTCCGCCTTCACGTCGAAGTCTGCCTTGGGCCATTGCGGGTCCAGGTTTCGAAGCGCGTCAAGCAGCAGCCGCTGCACCGCGAGCCGTGCGTACCACTTGTGGTCGGCCGGCACCACGAACCAGGGTGCATCGGCGGTGGCGGTGCGGTCGAACATCAACTGATACGCGTGCTGGTATTGCGGCCACAGTTGCCGCTCGTCGAGGTCCGCCGGGTTGTACTTCCAGTGCTTGTCGGGCCGCTCGAGCCTTTTTGTGAGTCGCTTCTTCTGCTCGGCGGCGCTGACGTGCAGCATGACCTTGATCAGCACGGTGTCGTCAGCCACGATTTCATCCTCAAACGCGCGGATCAGGCTGTAGCGCTCCTCGATAGTTTCCTCCGGCGCCAACTGGCGCACGCGTTGGATGAGGACGTCCTCGTAGTGCGACCGATCGAAGACGCCGATCATGCCGGGGCCGGGAAGCTGCCGGCGCACCCGCCAGAGGAAGTCGTGTTTCAGTTCCTCCTCGGTCGGCGCCTTGAAGCCGTGCACCTTGACGCCCTGTGGGTCGACCGCACCGACCACGTGGCGGATGATGCCGCCCTTCCCGCCTGTGTCCATCGCCTGCAGCACCAGCAGCATCCGCTTCGTCCCGCCGGAGCGGCTCTCGGCGAACAGCCGCTCTTGCAGTTCAGACAGTTCGTCGGCCGACCTCGCGAACACGGCCTCCGCTTCCGCCTTGCCTCCCGCGAATCCGGGGGTCGACCCGGTGTCGACGTCGGCGATCCGGAAGCCTTCGCGGACGCGCAGCAGGTCGGCGGGGTCATCGGTCCACGCCTTCGCAGTCATGAGCGAATGGTACGTCCCGAAGTTGCTCGTTGCGGCGAGCGCCGACCAATTTTCCGAGTGCGCGTGCAATATCGCGAGCGCTCGCACATTCCGGCGGCGCTCGGCCGCCGTCAGGCGCGCAGCAGCGGAACCTCGATGATGCGCGGGCGGGCGGATGCGGTGAGCGCCTCATCGAGTTCGCCGCGGTTGGGTGCGTGCACGTACTCCCAGCCGTACGCGCGCGCGAGCGATTCGATGTCCACGCGCTGCGGCGTGTACAGCACCCGGTCGATGTCGGGGGCCGGTGCCGTCTGGGCGACCTCGAGCGCGTCGAAGATCGTTCCGCCACCGTCGTTGCCAACGATCAGCTGGATGCGCGGCCGGTCCTCGCCGAAGCCGAACAGCAAGCCGCCGACATCATGCAGGAACGCCAGATCCCCGAGCACAACGCGCGTGACACCGCCGGCATCGGCGCCGCCCTGGCTCGCGATGGCCACCCCGACCGCGGTCGAGATCGTCCCATCGATGCCCGACAAACCGCGGTTGGACAGCACCCGGATCTTTTTGCCTGTCACTCGCCGGTCGGCCTCCCGGATGAGCCGGGACGCTCCGAACACGAGCCGGTCGTGTGGCCAGGTCGCCTTCCAGACCGCGTCGACAAGCATCCGCCGGTCCACCGGCTGACGGAACACGGCCAATTGCGCGCGGCCGAACTCGGCCACCGCCGCAGGGTCGTCGGTGCGCGCATTCACCGGTTCGGATGCGACGCCGTCGTCGAGCAGAGCGCGACTCGCGGCGACCCAGCTGCCTGCCCACGACCGATCCGGGGGTGTTCCGTCGCCCACCCGGATGGCGTCGACGATGTGCCGCGCACGGTGCGCCGGGTTGTAGTCCTCGCCCGAGGTGCCGCGCACGACGATGGTTTCGACATCCTCGCGAGCGCTGAGCGCTGGCACCTGGCGGCTGAGCGTGGGATGGCCGAAAACGACAACACGCGACACCTGTCCGCCGAACGCCTCGTCGTCGAGCAGTTCGCGGTAGGCGACGACCAGGTTGGGTCCAAACCGGGCACCGCTGGCGACCTCGGCGAGGAGGGGAGCGCCCAGTGCGCGAGCGACCTCTTCTGCCTGCTCCCCCGCGCCCGCTCCGGCAACGACGACGGTGCCGTAACGCGGCTCGATGACAAAAGGAACCGCCGCCCCGACGGTGGGCAGCGGATGCGGCTCGAGCACCGGGAGGTCCCCGACGGCCCCCGACAACGGTTCGCGGAAGCCGACGTTCAGCTGCGCAGGACCGGGAGCGGACGAGTGGCCGGCTGCCGCCGAGTACGCCTCCCGCGCCAGTTCGCGCACCTCTCCCGCGTCGAACTTGCCGACAGCGGGCGCCTGCACGTCACGCAGCACGCGCACTGCGTCGGCGAAGATGCCGAGCTGGTTGGTGGTCTGGTTGGTGCCTATGCCGCGCAGCTCTGCGGGGCGGTCAGCGGTGAGCAGGATCAGCGGCACGCCCGCGTGATGCGCCTCGAGGACCGCCGGGTGCAGGTTGGCTACGGCGGTGCCCGATGTGGTGATGATCGCTACCGGCCTGCCGGTCTCCATGGCCAGGCCAAGCGCGAGAAAACCGGCATCCCGCTCATCGATCCGGACACTCAACCGGATGGCGCCGGCTCGTTCATACTCCGCCGCGGCGAGCGCGAGCGCCTGCGACCGGGACCCGGGGGCGAGCACGACATCGCCGACCCCGAGCTGGATCAGTTCACCAAGCAGTGCAACCGAGAAGTCACTGGCCCCGCTGGCCAGACTCATGTGTCTTTGGGATCGTCATCCAGGTCGGCGAGCTCCTGCTCGAGCCGACGGATCCGCTCCTCACGCTCTTGGTCGGTTCCCAGCCTGCGCAAGAAGGTCGGGTCGTCATCCGGAGGCGTCTGCAAACGGCTCCCGCCCCTGCCCTCACTGCGGTCCTTGCCGATGGTGAGCCACAGGATGCCGCCGATCACCGGGAGAAGGAGAATCACGATGACCCACACTGGCTTGGAGATCCCGCGCGCCCGGTTGGAGTCCGTCATCGCACAGTCGACAACGGCGAAGATGGTGAAGAACACCGCCGCAACAGCGAGGATGATCAAGAGCCGTGCCATGTATGAATTGTAGGCCGAAGCCCTGAGAGCGCACTGGCCGATACCGAATCGTGGCAACGGCAACCGGCCTACACTTGATGAGTGACCCGCCAGCTCGTCCTCTACTCGGTCCTTCGGATCGGCATCTTCCTAGTCGCCCTCGCGCTGCTCATGCTCATCGGCTTGGATTGGCTCTTGTCGGCCATCATCGCCGCGATCATCGGAGTCTGCGTCTCTTACCTGGCGCTGTCGAAGCAGCGTGAAGCGATTGCTCACGAGCTTCAGGCCAGGAACACCCGCACAAAGACTTCGACCGACTCGTCGGACGAGTCGGTCGAAGACGGTGCGGCCGATTCATCCGACCGCTAGGTCACTCATTTCAGTGACGACGTGTTCCTGATCCCACGCCGAAGCCGCTGAGCCATCCCTTGATGACGCTCGACTGCGCGTCGGCCAGCCTCTCCTCGATGGGCGCTCTCAGTGCCGGAATTGGTTCCGGTGTGTGCTCGGCGAAGCCATCGTTGGGCTGTACTGCTGTGTCATACATGTCCAACCTCATTTCATGCGTTCGTCAACATCCAGGACAGGACGTGCTCTTCCGGAGTCGGTGCGTCGGAGGAGTCGGCGGCCAGGTGGGCGGCCGCCTCCTCCAACGTGCCGAATCTCGACCAGGAGAAACGGCGACCCAGACTCATCGCCTCGAACTCCTCGCCCTTCAGCTCGACGAAGCCGAGCAGCCGGCGGGGATCGTTCTCGCTGAAGCGAAGGTCGCTGACTCTCCAGATATCAGTAGAGAGCGGTTCAATCGAGTGCGTCCCGTTAGGCGTCCCCCGATGCGCGCTCATGGTCGGTTCCTCTAGACCTTCGTGCTACGGCCGCCGATGTAGCGAACGAGCCACATGATGGCGGCGATGATCAGGAGGATGACTCCGATCCACAGCAGCCACTGGACCGCCTGGACGAAGCCGCCTACGAAGAGAAGCACGATGGCGACAAGCGCCAGGATTATCAGCAGTGAAGACATTGGTTCCTACCTTTCCTTCCACTGTCTCGAGTCGCAGCTCCCCGATGGGAAGAACGATCTCTCTTGTGTCGGTTGGTGCTCTTGAACAGCAATCCTGCACAATCCCCGAGTTGGGGAAGAACGATCACTCTCCGTGGGGAGAACGATCACTCTTGTTGAATGTAAGCATACTTTGCCACACGCGAACAAGGGGTTGATTCATTTCTTCGTTACTGATAGAAGCTCTTAAAGGAGAGAGCGATCACTCTACCGATGCAAGTCCTAAGGGCGTATGGTTTTACGGTCATGTTCGAAACAGATCAGCAGAGTCCCCCACCGTCCGGTGCCCGCGAGAGAATCCTGGCGACCGCGTACGAGCTCTTCACCCATCGAGCCATCAGAGATGTCGGCGTCGACGAGCTGATCCAGACGGCTGGGGTCGCCAATGCGACCTTCTACCGGCACTTCCACTCCAAGGACGAACTGGTGCTCGCCGTGCTCGAACGCCGCGAGCAGCTCTTCACGCTGGGAACGGTCGAGCAGGAGGCCCGCCGGCGCGGCGAGTCACCTCGCGAGCGACTGCTTGCGATCTTCGACATCTACGACGACTGGTTCCACCGCGACGACTACGAAGCGTGCTCGTTCGTGCACGTGCTCCTGGAGATGGGCCCGACCCACCCGCTGGGCCAGGCATCCGTCGAACATCTCGCGCGCATCCGATCGATCGTGAAGCAGTTCGCGATCGAGGCCGGCCTGTACGCGGTCGAGGAATTCACGCGCGCGTGGCACATCCTGATGAAGGGCTCGATCGTGCTCGCGGCTGAGGGCGACAAGAACGCCGCCAGGGTGGCGCGCGACATGGCCGGCATGCTCATCGACCGGCACAGTTCACCGCTGCCGGGGCATTAGCTCCAGCCGCACACCCTAGAACGCGATTGCGGCGGCGAGTCCGATGCCGAAGACGAGCGCCGACAGGCTGGTGAGCCCCAGTGCGAGCAGGAACTCCTTCGCGGTCTTGGCAGTCAGCACAATCAGCACGGCCGGCACGGTGAGGAACAGCACGAAGTAGACGTATGGCGCCCAGGCGTACAGGGTCGCGAAGTAGATCAGCACGACATACGGCGCCAGCGCCAGCACGGCGAACAGGATGCGCGAGGGCAGGTCGCCGATCAGCACGGTGAGCGTCCGCTTGCCTGCTGCACGATCCTGCTCGAGGTCGCGCAGGTTGTTGGACACGAGCACTGCGCACGCGAACAGGCCGGTGGCAACGCCAGCGAGCCAGCTGTCCAGGGTGACCATGCCGGCCTGCACGAACGTCGTGCCCGCGGTGGCGACCAGGCCGAAGAAGACGAAGACGAACACCTCGCCGAGGCCGTAGTAGCCGTACGGCCGCCTGCCGCCGGTGTAGAACCAGCCGGCGATCATGCACGCGACGCCGACCGCGATCAGCCAGTAGTAGCCGGTGAGGATGACAATCGCCAGCCCGGCCGCCCCGGCCAGCGCGAAGAAGACCAGCGCGACCGCGAGCACCGTTCTGGGCTTGGCTGCTCCGGACCCGGTGAGCCGAGACGGTCCCACCCGGTAGGAGTCGGTGCCACGGATGCCGTCGGAGTAGTCGTTGGCGTAGTTGACGCCGATTTGCAGGAAGACCGCGACGGCCAGGCAGAGCAGCGCGAGGGTGAGGTCGAAGGTTTCGAAGCCGTTCGCTGCGTAGGCGGTCGCGGTACCGAGCGCGACCGGCGCGATGCCGAGCGGCAAGGTGCGGATGCGCGCGCCGGCGATCCAGTCGCCGACGCCTGCCTTCTTGACGACGGGTACCGGCGAACCGACCTTCCGACCGGGGTGCCCGGAGCGACGCACGGTCCTCGGGTCGATGCGCTGCTGCTTGGGTCTGGTGTTCTTCGCCACGAAAGAGAATCTAGACCGTTTCCGGCACGAGGCGCGCAAGCGCCACCCTGTCGGGCTTGCCACTGGCCAGCAGCGGGATCCGGCCGACGTGGTAGAGCGCTGCGGGCGCGGCCGCTTGCCCGAGTTGCGCGCTGACCGCCTGCCTCACGTCATCGAGCGCGGGTCTGCGCGTGCTGACGACAATCGGCACGTCCCCCCAGCGCGCGCTGCGGGCGGACAGCACCACAGCATCCGCCAAACCCGGAAGGCCCCGGACGACCCGCTCGACCGCGCCGAGTGACACGTTGACGCCCCCCGAGACGATCTGGTCGTCGCGTCGCCCGGTCACCGTCAGCACGCCGTCGGCTAGTTCGCCGAGGTCGCCGGTGCGGTACCAGCGCTCACCGGCGTCGTCGTAGAAGGCAGCGGCGGTGCGTTCCGGGTCGTCGAGGTAGCCGTCCGCGAGCATCGGCCCGGCGAGTTCGATCTGCCCGTCGGTCACGCGCGCACGTGCGCCGCTGATCGGGATGCCGTCGTAGACGCATCCGCCCGCGGTCTCGCTCGATCCGTAGGTGCGGGTCACGTTCAGGCCGAGTTCGAGCGCTTGCGCGAGGAGGGCATCCGGTGTCGACTGCCCGCCGACCAGGATGCGGTCGAAGCGGCGCAGTTCGGTGAGCACCTCCGATTCGTCCATCAGACGCGCGAGTTGGACGGGGACCAGGGATGTGAAGCGCACCGGATGCTCCATGCGCGACGCCGCGTCACCGAACACAATGGGGTCGAACGACCCGGGCGGGAGGACGACCGGGACGGTGTCGGCGGCGATGGATCGGGTGAGCACGTTGATGCCCGCGATGTAGTGAGCCGGGAGGGCGAGCAGCCACTGGCCGGGCTCGCCGAGCGCCGACTCGGTCGCCGCGGTGCCGGCGAGCAAGGCATCCGCGCTCAACGCCACGCGCTTGGGCCGCCCGGTCGAGCCGCTGGTCTGCACCACGAGCGCGATGCGCTGCGGCACACGGGCCGGCACACCATCGGTGTGCATGTCGGGAGCGAGCGGCAGGATCGCCGGGCCGTCACCGCTGAGCGCAGCCCTGAGCGCGGGGAACACCGTGGCGGCGTCACCAGCGATGGGCTGCAGGTCGCGCATCTTGTCGCTCAGTACTGCCAGGGGTACGGCGACCAGTCGGGGTCGCGCTTGCCGAGGAAGGCGTCGCGGCCCTCGACCGCTTCGTCGGTGCCATAGGCGAGACGGGTGGCCTCACCGGCGAACACCTGCTGACCGACGAGTCCGTCGTCGACCGCGTTGAAGGCGAACTTGAGCATCCGGATGGCGGTCGGCGACTTGGTGAGGATGGTGCGCGCCCACTCGAGCGCGGTCGACTCGAGGTCTGCGTGCGGGACCACCGCGTTGATGGCGCCCATGTCGTAGGCACGCTGCGCGGAGTACTCCTCGGCGAGGAAGAACACCTCACGCGCGAACTTCTGCCCCACCTGGCGCGCGAAGTAGGCGCTGCCGTAGCCGGCGTCGAACGAGCCGACGTCGGCATCCGTCTGCTTGAACCTGCCGTGCTCTGCGGAGGCGATGGTCAGGTCGCATACGACGTGGAGGGAGTGGCCGCCGCCGGCCGCCCAGCCGGGCACCACCGCGATGACGACCTTGGGCATGAAGCGGATGAGGCGCTGCACCTCGAGAATGTGCAGGCGGCCGAGGCGCGCGGCGCCGCCGCTTTCGGTGGTCGGGGCTGTCGAGACCCCGTCGCCCTCGTACTCGTACCCCGCCCGCCCTCGGATCCGCTGGTCGCCGCCGGAGCAGAACGCCCAGCCTCCGTCCTTCGGGCTGGGCCCGTTGCCGGTGAGCAGCACCACGCCGATGCGCGGGTTCTGCCTGGCGTCATCGAGTACCGCGTAGAGCTCGTCGACGGTGTGCGGGCGGAAGGCGTTGCGCACCTCCGGCCGGTTGAACGCGACCCGCGCGACGCGTCCGTCACGGTCGTGGTGATAGGTGATGTCGGTGAGTGAGTCGAATCCGGCGACGCCGGACCACTCCCGCGCATCGAAAAGCTCCGAGACTTCCGCCATGCGCTCAGCCTAATCGTCGCCGACTAACCCACCCGGCGAACGTTGCGGCCGCTTGTTATCGATGCGGGTGCTGTGGACGCCGCATCGATAACAAACGGCAGCAGCGTCGGACGTCAGCGGCCGCCGAAGAAGCCGAGCACCGTGTTCAGCACGAGCGGGTTGGTCAGCACCGCGAGCACGATCGCGATCGCGCCGGTCAGTCGGCCGCGGTTCAGGATGACACCGACGATCCCGAGCACGAACGGCACGAACGTCAGCACGATGATCGCCTGGCCGATGAACGTCGCGGCTGCGTATGCACCGCTGACCGCGAGCAGCACACCGGTCACCTCGAGCGCGATGAGCACGAGCACGCTCACGAGCGCCACGAGCCCGAATGGGAACGGGCGGCGCCGCTTGGGCTCGGCATCCGGCCACTCGGCATCCGGTGACTGGGCATCCGGGGAGGGGCCATCCGGCGGCTGGGCCGACTCGTACAGGGCGGTTTCTCCGGTCGACATTTGCTCCAAGGATAGGCCACCGTCGACACTGGTCGGATGACAGTTCCTCCGCCGCTCGACGAACTGCTCGCCGACGCACACGTCGTCGCGCTGCCGCTGGCGCAGCGCTTCCGCGGCGTCGACTCGCGCGAGGCGATGCTGCTGCGCGGCCCGCACGGCTGGACAGAGTTTTCACCATTCGTGGAGTACCCGGATGCCGAAGCGGCTGCGTGGCTGCGTGCCGCTATCGAGTTCGGCTGGTCGGCGGCGCCGTCCCGCCTGCGCGACAGCATCCCGGTGAACGCGACCCTGCCTGCGGTCGGCCCGGATCAGGTTGCCCGCGTGCTTGAGCGTTTCGGCCACTGTCGGACGGTCAAGGTCAAGGTGGCCGAGCGTGGCCAGGAACTCGCCGAGGATGTGGCCCGCGTGCGGGCCGCCCGGGCATTCCTCGGCGCGGAAGGCCGCGTCCGGATCGACGCCAACGGGGCCTGGAACGTGGACGAGGCCGAGCGGGCGATCCACGCGCTGGCCGAGTTCGACCTCGAGTACGTCGAGCAGCCGTGCGGGAGCGTCGAGGAGCTCGCCGAGATCCGCTCGCGCGTGAAGCACATGGGTGTGCCGATTGCGGCCGATGAAAGTGTGCGCAAGGCGGAGGACCCGCTCGCCGTCGCCCGCGCCGGCGCCGCCGACCTGCTGGTGATCAAGGCGCAACCGCTCGGAGGCATCCGGGCGGCCTTGGACATCGTCGCCGAGGCCGGGCTGCCGGTCGTTGTCTCGAGCGCGCTCGACACGTCGGTCGGCATCAGCATGGGCGCCCACCTTGCCGCATCAATTGCAGAGCTCGAGTACGACTGTGGGCTCGGTACCGCTGCGCTGCTCTCAGCCGATGTGACGGACGAACCGCTCGTTCCGACCGCCGGCGCGATTCCCGTTCACCGAGTCGAGGTCAGCCGATCCTTGCTGGAGCGGCACGCGGCCAACCCCGGTCGTGACCAGTGGTGGCGCGACCGCCTCACCCGCTGTTACGAGCTGCTTGCCTCTGCCTAGCTTGCCCGGTACTCGCGCGCGAGCATCGCGTAGCTGCCGGTGTCGGCCCACTCGCCCTTGAACCAGAGGTCCTCGACGAAGTGCGCCTCGCGGCGCATCCCGAGCCGAAGGCACAGGTTCACGGATGCGTCATTGCGTGGGTCGAGTTCGGCGATCACCCGGTGAAACTCCACTGTGTCGAATGCGAGCGCCAGCAGCGCCTTCGCACTCTCGGTCGCGTAGCCCTGCCCGTGGTGGTCGGGGTGAAAGGTCCAGCCCAGCTCGGCCGTGTCGTTCTCGACGCTCTTGACGGTGATGTACAGGTCGCCGATCATCTGGCCGTCGTCCTTGCGCTCAACCGCGAGCTGCAGGTAGTCGCCATCGCTCTCGAGCCGAGTGTGCCGGATGTGCTCGGCCACCTTCGCGGCGACCGTGTCGCGATCGCGCGGGTCGAAGAGAAGGTAGCGGCAGACATCCTCGCGCGACTGGTACGAGTGCACGATGTCGATGTCGGCCTCGGTCATCAGCCTCAGGCGCAGGCGCTCGGTCTCGATCGGCTCGGTGAGCTCAAAGGGAATCACGTTGCTGATCGTAAGGGGTCTCGACTAGCTCGACCACCGAAAAGGCCACGGGTCTCGACCACCGAGCGGCAGGACTACAGGCCCGAGTAGGCGTGCAGGCCCTTCATGAACAGGTTCACGACCGTGTAGTTGAAGATCACCGCTCCGAAGCCGATGAGCGACAGCACCGCCGAGCGGGTCCCGCGCCAACCGCGAGTCGCGCGCGCGTGGATGTAGCCGGCGTAGATCGTCCAGATGATGAAGGTCCAGACTTCCTTGGTGTCCCAGCCCCAGTAGCGTCCCCACGCGCGCTCGGCCCAAATGGCGCCGGCGATGAGGGTGAATGTCCAGAATACGAAGCCGATCACGATGACGCGGTACGCGAGCGTCTCCAGCTTGTCGGCATCCGGAACCGTGGAGAGGAAGCCGTCGGTCTTCCCGCTCGCCTCGCGACGAGACTGCAGCAGCTGCAGCAGCGACAGCCCAGCGCCGAGCGCGAAGAACGACGTGCCGAGTATTGCGACGAACACGTGGATGACCAGCCACACCGACTGCAGGGGAACGGCGAGCGGAGTGACGTCGACGTAGAAGTTGGTCGTGCCGATTCCAAGCACGATCAGCGCGGCACCGGTGATGTACGCGCCCAGGTAGCCGAGGTCGAGCCAGAACTGGATGACCAGGAACACCAGCACGACAATGAGCGACATCATGAGCGAGAACTCGAACATGTTCGACCAGGGCACGTAGCCGTTGGCGAGTCCACGCAGCACGGCACCGCCGAGGTGCAGCAGCCAGGCGATCACGGTCAACGCGAAGCCCGCGCGCTCGAAGCGTCCGCGCTTGCGGGTGGTCACCGTCTCGGTGCGCTCGAGCGTCGTCGTGCCCCCACGGGCAGCGGTCAGCTGGCCGGTCGCAGCGGTTGCGGCGACCGGCTCAGGGGCCAGCGACGCGCGCTTCGCCAGGTCGACGGTGAAGAACACGAAGGCGAGTGCGTACACCGCCATCGCTGAGTAAATGGCGACGAGCGAATAGGTCGCAAGCGTTTCGGTCACGGCACACCAGCCTACGTCGTCAACTTGCGAGCGTGCCGCTCGGCAATGTCCGCGACAGCGTCTTCGAGGGTCGGGTCCTCACCACGGGCGAGACCCGCGTATTCGATCCGGATGCCGCCATCGGGCAACTCGACCGCCTTCACCCACATGCGTCGGCGCGGCACGAACAGCGACGCGAGCAATCCGCCGAGGACGAGGATCGCGAACACCAGCACCCATCCCTGACTCGGCACATGGTGGATGTCGAACGATGCGAAGCGGGGAACGGAGTCGGCCCAGTTGTTCGGCCCCGCATCCGGGTCCTTCGACTCGAAAGTCACAGTGCCCAGGCCGTTCGGCAGTTCGGCGCTCTCCCCCGGCCGCAGTTCGATCGTGTCGACGCCGCTGTCGCCGCCTACGACCTCCGTGAGCGTGTCGGTTTCGAGCGAGTACACCGATTTCGGCGCGCCCGAGTCCAGCCCGAGGTCACCTGTGTACACGCGGAGCGTCAGCACCGGGTTGACCAGGTCGGGGTGCACGGAGGTCAGCGCACCGCTGTGCAGTTCGCCCGCAGCCGGATAGAAGAAGCCGATCATCCCCAGCTGCTCCGGCAGCGCATCCGGGACCTTGATCACGCCGAGCGAGGTGAGGTTCTGGTCCTGCGGAAGGAACGGAACGCTCGAGTCGAACGCGATGTTGCCCTCACCGTCGCGCACCGTGATGGTGGGTGCATAGCCGTTGCCGAGCAGGTACACGTTGGTGCCGGCGACCGCCAGCGGGTGGTTCACCTTGACCTCGCCGGGCTGCCCCTCCTCCCTGGGGAGGTAGGTGGTGACAGATGCGGTGAAGTCGGTCGGCGTTCCGTAGGCCCTGAGGTTCTCCTCCTCGTAGACGACGCTGAAGTCGTCGAGCGTCATCCGGAATGGCTCCAGCGAATGCTCACCGGCGAAGCGGCCGGGGTTGAACGAGTCGTAGCCCGCGAGCACGTTGACGAAGGGCTGACCTTCGATGACGACCTTCTGGCCGCTGAACGAGAAGCCGCCGCCGATTCCGACAGCGACGAGGATGCCGACGAGCGCGGAGTGAAACACCAGGTTGCCGGTCTCACGCAGGTAGCCACGTTCGGCGGAGGCGGAGAGGTCCTTGCCGTTGAACAGCTGCACTCGGTAGCCGCTGCTCCGCAGCAGGTCACGCGCGGAGTCGATGGCGGTCGCGGCGTCGAGGTTCGGCTCGATGCGGCTGGTGAAGCCGGGCAAACGCTCTAGCCGTGCCGGCGTCTTCGGCGGGCTGGCGCGCAGCGCCTTGAGGTGGTGCGTCGTGCGCGGGATGACGCAGCCGATGAGCGAGACGAACAGCAGCAGGTAGATGGCCGAGAACCACACCGACGTGTAGACGTCGAACAGCTGGAACGAATCCAGCACCGGCGCGAGATCCGGGTTGTCGGCAAAGAACTGGATGACTCCATTCGGGTCGCTCGAGCGTTGCGGCCACATCGAGCCCGGCACCGCGGCGATCGCGAGCAGCAGCAGGAGTACCAGCGCGGTGCGCATGCTCGTGAGCTGGCGCCAGAAGAAGCGCAGGTAACCGAGCGGCCCCAGGCCCGGTTGGGTGATCTCGGGGCGGCGCGCGGTGTCCGGGGTTGCGGCGTCGACGTAATCAGAGGGGCGTGACATAGCTCTCGATCACCGCCCCGAAGGCCGACATCATGGCCTGCCAGAGGCCGGTGACCATGAGCACGCCGATGAGCACGAGCAACAGGCCGCCGACGACGTTGATGACCCGGATGTGGCTCTTGAGCCAGGAGACCGCACCAGTGACCCAGTTGAGACCGAGTGCGACGAGCAGGAACGGGACCCCGAGTCCGATGCAGTAAGCAAGCCCGATGATCGCTGCGCGCCACGGGGAGCCGCTATCGAGGCTGAGTGAGAACACCGCGATGAGCGTCGGCCCCATGCAGGGGGTCCAGCCCAGAGCGAAGACGACACCGAGCAGCGGCGCACCGCCGAGACCGGTCGCGACGCGCCAGCGCGGCTTGAACGTGCGCTGCATGAAGCTGAATTGGCCGATGAAGACAAGACCCATGAGGATTACGACGACACCGGCGATCCGGATGATCAGGTCGAGCCATGGCTTGAGCGCGAATCCGAGTGTGGCGAGCAGGATGTTGAGCGTGATGAAGACGACGCTGAATCCGGCGATGAACAACACGACCCCGAGCAGCAGCCGGCGCCGTTGGCCGCGGTCCGGTTCGCCCGCGAACCCGCCGATGTAGGCGAGGTACCCGGGGAGCAGCGGCAGTATGCATGGCGACGCGAACGAGATCAGCCCGGCGAGCAGCGCGATCGGCAGGGCGAGTAACAGGTTGCCGCTGAGGACGATCTCGCCGATCGGGTTCACTTAGGTTTCCTCTGCGGCGACGGTCTTGATCAGCGCGTCAAGGATCGACGCCGCCTGCACCTGACCCAGGATGCGCGCTGCGACTCGGCCCTCGCGGTCGAGCACGAGCGTCGTCGGCAGCGCACTCGGCGGGACCTTGCCGGCGAACGCGAGCTGCGCTTCGCCGGACTTCGCATCGAGCACCGAAGGGTAGCTGACGCCATACTTGCGCGAGAACGCGAGCGCCTGCTCGGCGCCGTCGTACGTGTTGATGCCGATGAACGAGGCGCCCTTCCCGGCCCAGTCCTGCGACACCTTCTCCAGGTCCGGCGCTTCAACCCGGCACGGGCCGCAGTAGCTCGCCCAGAAGTTCACGACGAGGACCTCACCGAGGTAGTCCTCGCTCGACACCGTCTCACCGAGTTCTGTCGTGCCCTCAAAGGTGATCGGAGCGTCCCGGTTCTCCGGGGTGACCTCCATAACGCTGCCGTCGCCGGCGATGTAGTTCTTGTCGCTGCCGTCCCGGTACTGCTGGGCGAGTGGGTCGTTCGCTGCGCAGCCGGTCAGTACGAGGGCGGCTGCGGCGAGCGCCGCTGCCGTCATCCGGAATTTCACACTGCTCCCTGGTCGATCGATTCGGCAAGCAGCGCAGCGGCAGGTTCGGTGTAGCCGACCTGCACGAAACGGGTGCCGTCGTAGGTCAAAGTCGTGATGCTGGACAGGCTGCAGCGGCGCTTGCGCGGGTCATGGAACGGCTTCAGTCCAGCGACATGACGCTGCACCATGACGATGGGCATCTGGTGGCTCACCATGACCACCTCGCCGCCGTCTGCCGAGTGCCAGGCCGCCTCGATCGCGGCCATCATCCGCTTGATGACGCTCTGGTAGGGCTCGCCCCAGCTGGGCAGCCACGGGTTCACGACCCACGGCCAGCTCTTCGGCTTGAGCAGCACCTGCGGGCCGAACTCGAAGCGTCCACCCTCGAAGCGGTTCGTCGGCTCGATAAGCCGCTCGTCGGTGATGATCTCGAGATCGAACTTCTCCGCCCACGGTTCTGCTGACTCTTGCGCGCGCTGCAGTGGCGACGCGAAGACCCGCTCGATGGTGCGCCCGTCCATGGATTCCGCTGCGGATTGCGCCATCTTGAGGCCTAACCCGGACAGGTGGTACCCGGGCAGGCGACCATAGAGAATGCCTTCGGGATTGTGGACTTCTCCGTGGCGCACGAGGTGAATCAAGGCGGCGGACACGGCATCCAGTCTACGTAGCCGTTTACCCGTCGCTAAACTCGCAGGGTGACTGAACGCACCCTGATCAACGCCCTCGCCGCCCTGACTGACGGCCCCGTGACTGTTTCCGGATGGGTGGACACGGTACGCGATCAGAAGAAGGTGCAGTTCGTGGTGCTGCGCGACGAGTCGGGCGCGCTGCAGCTGGTGCACCCTCGCTCGGCTGAAGAAGATCCGCTGGCCGACACCATCTCTGCTCTCACCCACGGCAGCTTCATCACTGTGACCGGGCAGCTCAAGCATGACGAGCGAGTGAAGCTGGGCGGCATCGAGGTGCTCATCGAGACGCTCGATGTCGTGACTGAGTCGATCGCGGAGACGCCGATTGCGGACGACAGCAGCATCGACAAGCGCCTCGACTGGCGCTTCCTCGACCTGCGCCAGCCGGAGCACCAGCTGATCTTCCGCGTGCAGACGACGCTCGAGCATGCGTGGCGCACCTGGTGGGTCGAGCGTGACTTCATCGAACTGCACACCCCGAAGCTGATGGCCAGCGCGTCGGAGTCGCGTGCGGAGCTGTTCGAGGTCGGCTACTTCGAGGGCACCGCCTACCTCGCGCAGAGCCCGCAGTTCTTCAAGCAGATGGCGCAGCCGGCCGGGTTCGGTCGGGTGTTCGAGATTGGCCCTGCGTTCCGCGCCGACCCGAGCTTCACGAGCCGCCACGCCACAGAGTTCACGAGCATCGACGCCGAAATCAGCTGGATCACCAGCCACGAGGATGTCATGGCGATGCACGAGCAGCTCATGGTCGCCGGCATCACAGCTGTGAAGGAGAAGCATGGCGACGCGCTGCGCGAGGCGTTCGGCATCGAGCTGAAGATCCCGTCGACACCGTTCCCGCGCATCCCGCTGGCCGAGGCCAAGCGCATCGTCGCGGAGCGCGGCTACGAAATCCCGCGCGCGGATGAGGACATGGACCCCGAGGGCGAGCGTCGGATCTCCGCGTACGCGAAGGAGGAGCTCGGGCACGACTTCGTGTTCGTCACCGACTATGCCTCAAGCATCCGGCCGTTCTACCACATGCGTCACGAGGGCGACCCGACACTCACCAACAGCTACGACCTGATCTACAACGGCGTCGAGATCTCCACCGGCGCTCAGCGCGAGCACCGCATCGATGTGCTGGTCGAGCAGGCGAAGGAGAAGGGACTCGACCCGGAGGAGCTGGACTTCTACCTCGACTTCTTCCGCTACGGCGTGCCGCCGCACGGCGGGTTCGGCATGGGTCTCGCCCGAGTGCTGATGCTCATGCTGGGGCTGTCGACGCTGCGCGAGACGACCTACCTGTTCCGCGGACCGAACCGGCTGCTGCCGTAGGCGCGCCGGCGCCGCTCAAATGTGCGAGAGCGCGCGCAATATCCCGTGCGTTCGCACATTTGGGCGGCGCTCGGCGATGGAAGGGTCAGGCGTCCAGGATCGCCGCGCGCAGCTTCTCGGGCTTGACCCGCCACTGCGCGTGCTTCGTGTCGTTCACGAGCACGACCGGGATCTGCTCCCAGTACTGCTCGTACAGCGCGTCGTCGTCGAGGATCGACTTGTGCTCGACGGTCACCTCCGGCGCAGCCGGCACGGTCGCGAGCTCGCCGATCACGTCCTGGATCACGTCCTTGGCGACGTCGCAGAGGTGACACTCGGGCTTGCCGATGATGGTGAGACGAACAGACACACGTCGAGCTTAACGGCCGCACCGGGTGGCTAGCATGGAGCGGATGCCCGAAGCGCCAACAGCCAGTGCCATCGTCGCCTACTTCGACGTAGACAACACGCTCCTCCGCGGCGCAAGCATCTACCATCTCGGTCGCGGCGCGTTCCGGCGCCGGATGCTGGGGTTTCGCGATCTGGCCAGGTTCGGCTGGCAGCAGCTGCGGTTCATCGCGGTCGGCGAGAACCGCGAGCACATGGCAAGCGCCCGCGAGCGCGCGCTCGAGCTGGCCGGCGGACGCTCCGAGGCTGAGCTCACCCAGCTCGCCGAGGAGGTCTACGACCGTTACATCGAACCCAAGCTGTGGCCGGAGACCGTGGACCTCGCCCGGGAGCACCTCTCCAAGGGCCACGAGGTGTGGCTGGTCACCGCCACTCCGGTGCACATCGCGCGCGTGATCGCCACCAGGCTGGGGCTGACCGGGGCACTCGGTACCGAGATCGAAGCCGTCGACGGGGTGCTGACCGGCCGCCTTAACGGCCAGGTCCTACACGGCGAGCTCAAGGCATCCGCCGCCCGCGACCTGGCGGCGCGGCTCGGCGCCGACCTCGCCGACTGCTGGGCGTACTCGGATTCCCGCAACGACATCCCGCTGCTGAACCTGGTCGGCAACCGGGTGGTGGTGAACCCGGATGCCGCGCTGGAACGCTACGCCGATGCCCGAGGCTGGGCGACTCTGCGGCTCCGACCGGCGAGCATCCGTGAAGCGCAGCGGCGCGTGCGACGCGAAGCTCGAGCCGCTCGGCGACGCTAGCGCAAACAAAAACGCCAGACCTTTCGGCCTGGCGTTCAGGTTGTTCGCGCGCTACTTCTTGTTGCGACGCTGGTGACGAGTCTTGCGAAGCAGCTTGCGGTGCTTCTTCTTCGCCATGCGCTTGCGGCGCTTCTTGATGACAGAACCCATAGGGACCTCACTGATCTGATTACGGACACCGGGTCCGTTCAGAACCGCGGAAAAAATGCCTCGGGTAAGTGTAGCGGATCGGCCACTGTGCGCCGTCCGTGAGTCCGTGCGGGGCTAGCCGGCCTGTGTGCCGCGATCGGCGACAGTGGTGTCGATCGCTGCCTGCACCGCCGACTCCGGCACCCGGAACGAACGGCCGAAGCGGATCGCCGGCAGATCGCCCGCGTGCACCATCCGGTAGACGGTCATCTTGGAGACGCGCATCATGTCGGCAACCTCGGCCACCGTCAGGAACCTCACGTCAGACAGTTCCTTCGCCATCGCGAACTCCTCGGGAAGAGGCGTCACGCCCGACGCCTGAAGCCAATGTTAACGGAGTGTCGCTTTGTAACTGCTGTGACTGGTGATACTCCGCGTTGGAGTCACTTTAGGGCTAACCCTGACGATCTGTCTACTCCGCTGGGGAGGCGTCCTTGCGCCCGAGGCGCTCGCGGAGCGGCTCGATCACACGCTTCTCCACGGTGGCGGATGCGCCCTCGAACGCGGTGCGCACCTGGTGTGATGCGTCGGCGACACTGCGTCCCACCGCGGCACCGGCATCCGCCGAATGCTCGATCGAGTCCGCGACCCTGCGGATCGGCCCCGGCAGCTCGGAACCGGACCACGCCGCGAACACCGTCTGGCTCGCGTCATCATCCTCGAAGTCGGCGCTGAGGAACGGGATGATCCAGTCCTCGAGCTCCTCGAGCGGCGCGGCGTTGAGCCTGTAGTAACGGTGCTGGCCGACCTCACGCACGGTGACCAGCTCGGCATCCCGCAGCACCTTGAGCTGCTTCGACACGGTCGGCTGGCTCAGCCCGAGAGTATTCACGATCTCACCGACGCTCACGTCGCCCGACTCGGAAGCCGACGAAACGTACCGGTCGAGCAGAAGCTGCAACAGATCCCTTCGCGTCGGGTCGGCCACTACGTCGAAGATGTCTGCCATGGCAACAGGCTACTTGGCCTCGGTACGGAGTACCATGACGACTCGTCGCTGTTTGGGCCGCCGGTCTGACACGAGGGAGCAGGATGCGCACACAGGCTGAAGTCAGCCGTCCCGTGCTCCGTCGCATCCGGACCTTCGTCGACACCGCGGTGGTCGCCTCTCCGGCCCGTTTCGCGACCGTCATCTTCACGTCGCTGGTGCTGGTGCTCACCGCGGTGCTCGCGCTCCCCATCGCCACCGTCGAACGCTCGGCAACGCCGCTCGCCGACGCGCTGTTCACCGCGGTCTCCACGATTTGCGTCACCGGGTTGTCTGTCGTCGACATGGCGACGCACTGGTCAACCTTCGGAACTGTCGCGATCCTGATCGGCCTGCAGGTCGGCGGGATCGGCGTGCTGACACTCGCGAGCATGCTTGGTCTCATCGTCTCCCGCCGGCTGGGGCTGCGCGCCAAGCTGATGGCGGCAAGTGACACGAACCTGCAGCGCATCCACGCCGGCCCGGTCTCGGAAAGCCAGACAGTCAAGCTCGGCGACATCGGCGGGCTGCTCTCAACGGTGGCGATCAGCGTGCTCGCCATCGAGTTGGCGGTGACGGTGTTGATCACACCGCGGCTCATGCTCGCCGGGTTCGACCCGTGGGCGGCGACCTGGCAGGGCTTCTACTACGCCTCATCCGCCTTCACGAACACCGGTTTCATGCCGAACCCTGAAGGGCTCGAGCCGTTCGAGACAGACCCGTGGATGCTCGGGTCTATCAGCATCGCCGTGATCCTGGGCAGTCTCGGTTTTCCGGTGATCTTCGCGCTCGCGCGGCTCAGCCGGGGCGAGGGGCGCCTGAGTGTTCACGTGAAGCTCACGCTGGTGACGACCACCATCCTGTTCGTGCTCGGCGCGATCGCGATCTACGCGCTCGAGTGGGCGAATCCGGCGACGATCGGAGCGCAGGATCCGGCGGCCCGGCCGATGACGGCTGGCTTCTTGTCGATCATGACCAGGTCCGGCGGCTTCTCGAACGTCAACATCAACGAGATGCACGGCTCGACGCTTCTGATCATGGACATGCTCATGTTCGTCGGTGGCGGGTCGGCATCGACCGCGGGCGGCATCAAGGTGACAACGCTTGCGGTGCTGTTCCTGGCGGCGCTTGCCGAGGCGCGCGGTGATGAGAATATGCAGGCGTTCAACCGGCGCCTGCCTTCGGATGTGCTCCGCCTGTCGGTGAGCGTCGTGCTGTGGGGCGCGACCATCGTGGCGGTCGCCACCATCGCGCTGCTGGTGGTGACCGATGAGCCGATGGACCGTGTGCTGTTCGATGTGATCTCCGCGTTCGCGACCTGCGGCCTGTCCACCGGCGTCACCGCCGAGGTGCCCGATGCCGGAAAGTACATCCTCGCCGCGACGATGTGGGCGGGGCGCGTTGGTACAGTGACTCTGGCCGCCGCGCTGGCGGCGAGCCAGCGCAGGCAGCTCTACACTCTCCCGGAAGAGAGGCCAATCGTTGGTTGAGAGAATCCCCCACAACGCCCCAGTGCTCGTGATCGGGCTGGGACGGTTCGGAGCAGGCGCCGCAGGCCAGCTCGATCGGCTCGGCCGCGAGGTGCTGGCTGTGGACGAAAGCGCTGCCCTCGTGCAGAAGTGGGCCGACCGGGTCACGCACACGGTGCAAGCGGATGCGCGGTCGATCGAATCGCTGCGCCAGATCGGCGCGCAGGACTTCTCCGTCGCGATCGTCGCGGTCGGGTCATCGATCGAGGCGAGCGTGCTCATCACAGCGAATTTGGTGGACCTGCGGGTGCCGCAGATCTGGGCGAAGGCGATCAGCCAGAGTCACGGCAAGATTCTGGCGCGCATCGGCGCCAACCACGTGATCTATCCGGAGGCGGAAGCCGGCGAGCGCGTCGCGCACCTGGTGTCCGGTCGGATGCTCGACTTCATCGAGTTCGACGACGACTTCGCGATGGTCAAGATGTACCCGCCCAAGCCTGTCCGCGGCATGCCGCTGTCCGAGTCGAATATCCGGAAGAAGTACGGGATCACCATTGTCGGTGTGAAGTCGCCCGGACAAGACTTCACCTACGCGACCGCCGAGACGGTGATCACCAACCGGGACCTTATCATCGTCAGCGGCAAGTCCCAGAAGATCGAGGAGTTCGCGAGCCTGCAGGCCTGAGCCGCCTAGCGGGTCGAGGCGGCCAGTTCGGCAGCACGCGCCATCGCGGCGGCCGCGGCACGATCGAAGAGTCCCTTGAGGTCTGCGGCTTCCAGCTCCGCGATCGCACGCTCTGTTGTGCCACCCGGGCTGGTCACCTGGCGGCGCAGTTCCGCCGGCTCGGTCCCGGATGCGCTCAGCAGTTCGGCCGCACCGGCGAATGTTCCCCCGACCATCTGCGCGGCTTCATCCGGGGTGAAGCCCAGCTCGACGGCCGCCGCGGTGAGCTGCTCGACCAGATAGAAGACGTAGGCGGGGCCGGATCCGGAGATCGCGCTGAGCGCGTCGAGCTTCTCCTCTGGCACCACGATCACGGTCCCAACGGTCGCGAACAGCTGCTCGGCGAGCGCCAGCTGCTCCGGCCCGACGCGCGACCCCTCGCTCAGTCCGGTCACCCCCCGACCGACAAGCGACGGCGTGTTCGGCATCGCTCGGATCACCGCCACCTCGTCCGGCACCAGCGCCTCCATCGCGGCTGTGGTCACACCGACCGCGACACTGATGAGCACCGAGCCCGGCTCCAGCGAGGGCCCGATCTCGCGCAGCAGGTCTGGCACCATCGGCGGCTTGACCGCGACGATCACCACCCGCGCTCCGGTGACCGCGGCGAGGTTGGCGTTCGGGTCGGTGTCGGTCGAGTAGCTCGTCACCGAGTCTCGGCGCAACACAGCCGCCTTCCGCTCGGTCCGGTTGGTGACCCGGATCCCGCCGCTCACCGTCACCTCCGGATTCAGCAGCCCGCCGAGTATCGCTCCCCCCATGGAACCGGTTCCGAGAATCGCCACGGCGGGAAGGGTGATCATCCGACCATCCTAGGATTGTTGCCACCGAAGCCAGAGGGAGATTCTTGTGAGCGCAAGCGGCGGCACCAAAGCAGTGGTGGCGGCACTTCTCGCCAACACCGGCATCGCCATCACGAAGTTCATCGCGTGGGCGTTCTCCGGTTCCAGTTCGATGCTGGCGGAGGCGGTGCACTCGGTGGCGGATGCCGGCAACCAGCTCCTGCTGCTGCGTGGCGGCCAGGTCGCCAAGAAACAGGCGGACGCCGAGCACCCCTTCGGTTACGGCCGCGAGCGCTTCGTGTACGCGTTCGTCGTCTCGATCATCCTGTTCAGCGTCGGCGGGCTGTTCTCCATCTACGAGGGCATCGACAAGCTGCGGCACCCGCACGAGCTCGACATACTGTGGCTGCCGATCGTCGTGCTGCTGATCGCGATCGTCCTCGAGTCGTTCTCGCTGCGCACCGCCGTGCGGGAATCGAACCACGTTCGCGGCACGCAGTCCTGGGTGCAGTTCGTTCGCCACTCCAAGTCGCCCGAGCTCCCGGTCGTGCTGCTCGAGGACATCGCCGCGCTGGTCGGGCTGATCTTCGCGTTCCTCGGTGTGAGCCTCACCATCATCACCGGCAACCCGGTGTGGGACGCGATCGGCACCCTGTTCATCGGCGCCCTGCTCGTGCTCGTCGCGATCGTCCTCGGCATCGAGACGAAGAGCCTGCTGGTCGGCGAGGGCGCGTCGGCCATCGATACCGAACGCATCCGCGACGCCATCAACGCCGACCCCGATGTCGAAGCGCTCATCCACATGAAGACGCTGTACGTCGGGCCGGAGGAGCTGCTCGTCGGCGCCAAGGTCGCCTTCAACAGCCGCAGGACGCTCGGCGACGTCGCCGCCCTGATCGACGAGCTCGAGGTTCGGGTGCGCGAGGCGGTACCGGTAGCGCGGATCATCTACATCGAACCGGATGTCTATGTGCGGC
This sequence comes from Cryobacterium sp. BB307, assembly GCF_012274275.1. GTDB lineage: Bacteria > Actinomycetota > Actinomycetes > Actinomycetales > Microbacteriaceae > Terrimesophilobacter. Next base: position 370,279 of record NZ_JAANZA010000001.1, read on the forward strand.
CGGGCGCGGAGAACCCGCCGACAGACAAGATCGTGATCAAGGGGTCGGATTGAGCGCGCCGGAGCGGAAGGCGGTCGTCTTCCAACACCACCCCAACATCTCGCTCGGCAATCTCGCTCCCGTCCTCGACACGTTCGGGTACGACGTGCGCGTTGTCGACCCGACGGCCGGGCAGGTCGAGGGGCTGGATCCGCAGGACGCCGACCTGGTCATCGTGCTCGGCGGCCATGAGGCGGCCTACCGCCTCGACAAGTGGCCGTACCTGGAGGACGAGCGCCGCTTCATCCGGGCCCGCATCGACGCCGAGAAGCCGCTGCTCGGCATCTGCCTGGGCGCGCAGCTCATGGCCGGCGCGCTCGGCGCGCGCAACTACCGCGGCGACAAGCCCGACATCAGCTATCGCGACCTAGAGCTGACGGATGCCGGGATCGAGTCCGCGCTCGGCCTTGCGCGCGGCGTCCCGATGCTCGAATGGCACGGCGACCACTTCGAGCTGCCGGCCGAGGCCACCCTTCTCGCGAGCTCCGCTGCCTACCCGAACGAGGCGTTCTCGATTGGGGATTTCGCGCTCGCGGTGCAGTTCCACCCGGAAGTGACCGACGAGATGCACGAGGCGTGGATCGGCGACACGCGCGACCAACTCGAGCGGGAGGGCGTCGACCTCGACTGGTGGCGCGCCGAGCGGGAGAAGAACAACGGGCACATGCAGGTGGCGAGTCGCCTGATGTTCACCGCGTGGCTCAGCGACGTCCTGCGAAGAACTCCCTGAGCAGTTCGCTGCTCGGCTCGGCGTCGACGCCGCCGTACACCTCGACCCGGTGCGGGAGCCTGCGGTCGCGCAGCAGGTCGTAGACGCTGCCGGCTGCCCCCGCCTTGTCGTCCCACGCGCCGAAGACGACCGTCGGCACGCGGGCTGCGAGGATCGCGCCCGCGCACATCGGGCACGGCTCAAGGGTGACCACGAGCGTCGCATCCGTCAGCTGCCAGTCGCCGGTCGTCGTAGCGGCCGCACGCAGAGCGAGCACCTCGGCGTGTGCGGTGGGGTCCTGGCGCAGCTCGCGCTCGTTGCGGCCCTCGCCGATCACTCGGCCATCCGCGTCGACGACTATCGCGCCCACCGGCACATCGTCGTGAGCGAGGCACTGCTCGGCGAGTGTCAGGGCTGACCGCATCCAGTCGGAGAAGCGTGCGGGCGGTTTGGTCACGCCTCGCCTCCTCTCCGCTCGCCGGGTTGACCGGTGCACAAGTAGATTGAGCCTATGCGAGTCCACGTTGCCGACCATCCGCTAATCACCCACAAGCTCACGGTGCTGAGGGACAAGAACACACCGTCGCCAACGTTTCGGGCTCTCACCGAGGAGCTGGTCACGCTGCTCGCCTATGAGGCGACCCGCCAGGTGCGTGTCGAGCCGGTGCAGATCGAAACGCCCGTCTCTGCGACGACCGGACTCGCCATCGCCAACCCGCGGCCGCTTGTCGTGCCGATCCTGCGCGCCGGGCTCGGGATGCTCGAGGGCATGGTGAAGCTGGTCCCCACCGCCGAGGTCGGCTTCCTCGGCATGGTGCGCGACGAGGAGACGCTGCAGCCGGCGATCTACGCCGAGCGCCTGCCTGAGGACCTCTCCAACCGCCAGTGCTTCGTGCTCGACCCCATGCTCGCCACCGGCGGATCGCTGCTGGCCGCCATCGAGTACCTGTTCGAGCGCGGCGCGGTGGACGTCACCGCGATCTGCCTGATCGCCGCACCGGAGGGACTCGAGGCGGTCGAGAAGGCCACGGAGGGCCGCGAGGTCACCATCGTGCTGGGCGCGCTCGACGAACGCCTCAACGAGCACGCCTACATCGTGCCCGGCCTCGGCGACGCGGGCGACCGCCTGTACGGCACGGTCGGCTGATTTGACAGCCGTCGCGCCCCGCCGCGTATGATTCCGGTATGACTCTGAACGCGCACACCCTGACCTCCCGCGAGGCCTCTTGGGTTGCCGGCACCATGATGCCGGTCAGTGCGGTCATGTGTTGTCGAATGTGTGCCTAACGGCTTCCTTCGCCGAACTGCACTCCTGAAACAGTGAGTTTGCAGTTCCCGGATGCCGGCCCTCATCCCGGTCGTTCATCCGTCACACGCGCAACACGAAGGCATTAACTCCTCATTAGAGGCCTTCACCTCATGGCCCTCTCGGGCACTCGCTACACAAGGACTTCCTTCAATGTCTCTCGCAACCCTTGACCGACCCATCTCCCCTATACGTCCCGTCGAAGCCGCACCGGCTCGGCCGGCAGCACCGCACGTCCGGCCGGTGCCGGAAGGCACTGAGGCGCGCGGCTTCGTGCTGTACGTCGGGCTCGACGAAGCCGGCGCAGCAGCATCCGGAATCGAGCTGAGCCAGCTCGTCACCGCGCTCAAGAACCTCACCGCGGAACTCGCTCCCCGCGCGCAGACTCACGCTGCAGTGGCGCTCGCACCACGTGGTGCCGGTGGCCGCGACGTCGATGTCGTGCGGCTCGCGCTGCAGGACCCGTCAGCACTTGCGAAGTTCCGCCAGCAGGACACCGTCGAGGAGGACGAGAAGCCGATCGACGAGGGCGTCATCGTCGACCTGTCGCGTAAGCGGGTGACGATCGACGGTGAGGTCGCGCCGCTCACGTTCAAGGAGTACGAGCTGCTGCAGTTCCTGGTGTTGCGCGTCGGCAAGACGGTCGCCCGCTCCGAGCTGATCGCGGGTCTGTGGCGCGCCGGCGACGATGACGCACCGAACGAGCGCACGATCGACGTGCACGTGCGTCGGCTGCGCGCCAAGCTCGGCGGCTACGAGGACATCGTGCGGACCGTGCGCGGCGTCGGCTACCGGTTCGACCGGCACGCGGATGTCTCGCTGCGCCACGCCACGACACGCTCGCCCGACGCCTTCTGAGGCCACTCGAAACCCGTCTGATCAGGGCTTTTGGCGTTCACGGCAAACTCGCATCAAAAATAACGAAAAGGTAACTAGCGTTCGTTACCGGTCCGTTATATAGTCGGTCTCAGCAGGAATTGTTTGCTGTGGCAGTTCTTGCGGAATGTGATTGCAGGACACTCTTGGTGCAAGGGAAGAGGGCCCGTCGCTAGCCTCTGCGACGGGCCCTCAATCCGTTAACACCCTCTTCTTGTTTGTAAGGTGGATCGCACGAAGGGGGTCGACATGAGCGACGCGGCCTTGGCGGTCGACGCGTGGGAGTCACTGTTCCGCACGCAGGTCGTCGTGATGCGCCAACTGACGGCCGAGTTCCCCTCCGGTGAAGTCACGATGGGCGACTACGACGCGCTGTTCACGCTGTCGCGGGCCGAGAACCGGCGGCTGAGGATCAAGAACCTCGCTGAGAACATGCTCCTCACCCAGCCAAGTGTGAGCAGGCTGATCGAGCGGCTCGCCTCCCGCGGCCTGGTCAACAAGCTGCCTGACCCTGAGGACGGCCGCGGCGTGATCGTCGAGCTGACCCCGCACGGCTACGACGTTTTCCGGCGCGCTGCGGTGCGTCACATGGAGGGCATCGTGTCGAGGCTCACCTCGGCGCTGAGCGCTGACGAGTTGCGCCAGCTGACCGAGCTGACCACCAAGCTGCGCGCATCCGTTTCCGGGCATACGAGCCCGGATGCCGCGGACTAGACGGGAGGCCGCGCCCCGACGTTGGTGACCGCCCGGGCGGCGGCGCGAACTCCGCTTTCCGCGGCAGAGAGCGGGTCGCCGTTTTCGACCCAGGCGGCGAGAAAGCCGGCAGAGAACGCATCGCCCGCGCCGGTCGGGTCGACCAGGCGAGCCGGGACGGCCTCCAGGGCGATCGGCTCGAATCCAGCGTGGGCGAGCACGACACCCTCGTGACCCTGGGTGAGCGCGACGATCGGGAATCGCTTGCCGAGCTCGCTGGCCATCTGCAGCGGATCGTCGCGGCCGGTCAGCACCCGGCCCTCGTCGAGGTTCGGGAACAGGATCGTCGCGCCCTCGATCGCTGACAGGAACTTCTCGGCGCCGAAATCCTCGATGAAGCCGGCGGAGGCCGGGTCGACCGAGACGGCGACCCCGCGTTCGTTGGCTCGCGCGATCAGTCGACGGTTGGCATCCTGACTCGGCGCCTGCAGCACGCTGTAGCCGGTGAAATGCACCACCGCAGCGGCGTCGAGGAGCTCGTCGGTCACGTCGTCAGCGGTCAGGTTGGCGTTGGCGCCGCGGTCGGTGTACATCGTGCGGCGGTCGCCATCGACGATGACCACGATGGTTCCGGTCGGCAGCTCGGCGTCGACCGTCAGCCGCGGGGTGACCTTTGCGTCGATGAGGTGCTGGGCGTGCTTGAGTTCGTCGCCGGCTCCGACCCGGCCGACGAAGTCGACCTGAGCGCCGAGGTGCCCGAGCCAGGCCGCCGCGTTGGCCGCCGAACCACCGGCGCGATGCCGGATCTGACTCGGTGTGTCGGTGTCGGGGCGCACCGGGATGGACGGCACAGCGACGATGTCATCGATCACGTCACCGAAGACGACGATCCGTTTGGCCACCGTGGCTACCGGGTGCTCAGCGAGGACCAGGCAGTTGCGATCTCCGCGGCGAGCTTGACGTTGTTGCGGGCGAGATCCAGATTCACCTCGAGGCTGCGCCCATCCGATGCCTCGACGATGTAGCTCAGCAGGAACGGGGTGACGGCCTTGCCGTGCACGCCCGCCTCGGTCGCCGCGGTGAACGCGCGTGCGAGCACCCGATCGTGTTCGGCAGGGTCCCACTGCTGCTCCCGCGGGATCGGGTTCGCGACGATGATGCCCTGGCCGTGGCCAAGCTCGTCTTGCGACTTCATGATGCGCGCGACCTCGTCGGCGGACTCGACCGACCAGTCGAGGTCGAAGTCGGACTCGGTGAGCCAGAAGCTCGGGAACACCCGGGTGCCGAAGCCGACGACCGGCACGCTGAGGGTCTCCAGCCGCTCGAGGGTCGCCGCGATGTCGAGCACCGACTTCACGCCAGCGCTGACAACGGTGATCGGGGTGACCGCGAGAGTCGTGAGGTCCGCCGACTCGTCGAAGGTGTCGCTCGCGCCGCGGTGCACGCCGCCGAGACCGCCGGTGGCGAAGACGCGCACACCTGCGAGGGCCGCGATGTGTGCGGTTGCGGCGACCGTGGTGGCACCGGATGCGCCGGCCGCAGCCAGGATCGGAAGGTCGCGGACGCTGGCCTTCGCCATCTCCTCGTCGGCGATCCGGCGGACGCCCTCCGCGTCGAGGCCGACCTGCGGTACGCCATCGAGCACGGCGATGGTCGCGGGCGTGACGCCGCGGTCGAGGAGCAGCTGCTCGAACTCCTGGGCGGCCTCGAAGTTACGGGGCCGCGGCAGTCCGTGCGAGATGATCGTGGACTCGAGGGCGACGACCGGGCGGCCCTCGTTGAGAGCCGCGGCGACGGGTTCTGAGACGTGGAATGGCTGAGACATAAGACCCTCAGACTACCGGGGTTGGTTGTCCCCGACGCCGTCTAGAATCGTTCTCGCAGGGCCGGCTGCTCGATCTTGGAGCACCACCGAAATGGCCATGTCACACCGTGTTCAGGACGGCATCGACGCCGCCGCCCGCGCGCGCCGCGGCAACGCCGGACCGTGGCACCCGATTCTGGCTGCGGTCGAGGACGAGCCAGGGGTGTGGAGGATGGTGAGCCCTCTCGGCGAGTGCTACGGCGTCATCCGGATGCTGGAGATCGGCGGCGAGCGCGGATACCGAGCGGTGACCTGGGCGGCTCGGTCGGCGGACCGGGAGCTGATCGGGTACTACCGCACGCTGCGTACCGCGGCGCGAGAGACGCACCTGCACCACGTGCGTTCGCACTCGCGCGCCGGCTCGGCGAACGGGCGGTAGGCGGCTGCCGCTTCGCGGTTTGGAGCAGCCGCGCTCGTTTGCGGCCATCCGCGGCGCTTCCGGACCGCCGCAGGTCTTCCGGACATCCGCGCCCGTTCCGCCTGTAGCGGATGTCCGGAACAGGTGCGTGACCCTCGGTGTGGGGCGGACGACCGACCCGGGTTCGCCGCTAGGTTCGCAGGTGCCATGGATAAGAGCCGCGAAACGCCCACCCTCCGCAAGCCCTCCGTCAGAACCAGGATGATCGCGGCGTTCGTCACCGGCGTCGCCGTCACTGCCATGCTGGTCGGCTGCAGCGTCAGCGGCGCACCGCAACAGGAACCGGACGCGCCGGCGAACGTGGCGGCGGAACCGCTCACCGATCCCGCGGTCGTCATTGAGGACAGTTCCGCAACCCAGACCAGCGCGATTGAGCTGCTCGGCACCCTCGACGTGAAGGGCCGCGCACCGAAGACCGGCTACGACCGCGCCGGCCAGTTCGGCACCGCCTGGCTGGATGTCGACCGCAACGGTTGCGACACCCGCAACGACATCCTCGATCGCGACCTGGTCGACGAGACGAAGTCGGGTGCCTGCAAGGTGCTCACGGGCATCCTGAACGACCCCTACACCGGCACAACGATCAACTTCGTACGCGGCGACACCACGTCCACGCTCGTGCAGATCGACCACGTCGTCCCGCTGCTCGATGCCTGGCAGAAGGGTGCGCAGCAACTCACCCAGGAGCAGCGGATCGCATTCGCGAACGACCCGATGAACCTGATTGCCACCGACGGTCCTACGAATTCTCAAAAAGGCGCAGGTGACGCGGCGACCTGGCTGCCTCCGCAGAAGTCGTTCCGGTGCGAGTACGTCGCGCGTCAGGTGTCGGTGAAGGCAACCTACGGGTTGTGGGTCACCGCGGCGGAGAAGGAACAGATTGCGGCGGTCCTCGCCGATTGCCCCGACCAGCAGGCTTACACGTCACCGTTCGCTCCCGCGCCCGTTCCGGTTGTCGCACAGCCGGCGCCCGAGCCGGCGCCCCCCGCGGCAGCCCCGGCACCAGCTCCCGCTCCGGAACCAGCTCCGCCCACCGTCTCCTACGCGAACTGCACTGAGGTCCGCGCAGCGGGTGCTGCTCCCATCTACCCCGGGCAGCCCGGTTGGCACGAAAAGTTCGATCGCGACAAGGACGGCGTCGGCTGCGAGTAGGCGATCCGCCTGCCTCAAGGCCCCAGCATGCCCCTGTTCCGGACACCCGCGCTAGTTCCGGACAACCGCTTAGGTTGCGCCGGTAGCGGATGTCCGGAGCGGGCGCGGGTGGCGGGCGCTCCGGCGCGGTAGGCGGCCGCCCTGCGAAGGTTCGCGTGTGATGCTGAGGGCGGACGGAAGGCGGGACCACCTCATGGAGCGAATCGACGTCGACACTCTCGTTATCGGCTGGGGCAAGGGCGGCAAGACGCTCGCCGGCGCACTCGGCAGGCAGGGTCGCACCGTCGCGGTAGTCGAGCGGTCGAGCGAGATGTACGGCGGAAGCTGCATCAACATCAACTGCGTCCCGACGAAGGATCTCGTGCACAGCGCCGAGACACGGCGCGACGGCGACGATCCGCAGTCCTGGTTCACCGAAGCGGTCGCCGGGCGCGACGCTCTGATCGACAAGCTTCGAGCCCGGAACCACGCAATGCTCGCTGCCATCGACACCGTGACCCTCATCGACGGCGAAGCCCGCTTCGCCGGGCCGAACCAGATCGAGGTGACGGCAGGCGACGACCGGCTGGCGGTCACTGCCAAGTCGATCATCATCAACACCGGGACCGTCCCGGCGCGCCCCGACATCTCCGGTGCTGATGGCCCGCGAGTGCACGATTCCACCACGATTCAGCATGTGCAGCCGCTGCCTGAGCGGCTCATTATCGTCGGCGGCGGATACGTCGGCCTGGAATTCGCGGGCATGTTCGCGAACTTCGGGTCACGTGTGACGCTGGTCGACCGCGGCGACCGCCTGATGCGGCGCGAGGATCCGGATGTCGCGGCGGCGGTCCACGCGCTCCTCGAGGGGTCGGGGGTCGAGTTCGTCTTCGGCGCAGAGACCGAGCGCATCCAGCACCGCCCTGATGCGGCATCCGTCACCGTGAGAATCGGCGACAGGACCAGGACGCTCGAGGCGGATGGGGTGCTGCTCGCAACCGGGCGCCGTGCGACGACGGATGCCCTCGGACTCGATGCTGCGGGGGTCGCGGTGGATGAGCGCGGCTTCGTTGTCGTCGACGAGTTCCTGCGCGCATCCGTGCCCGGCGTGTTCGCGGTGGGCGACATCAATGGCGGGCCGCAGTTCACGTATGTGTCGCTGGACGACTACCGCATTGTGCTGGGCCAACTGAATGGTGGCGGCTCGCGAAGCACCGCCGATCGGGTCGCGGTGCCGAGCACCATCTTCTTGAGCCCGCCGCTGGCCAGGGTGGGGTGGAACGAGACGCGGGCGCGCGAGAGCGGTCGGTCTGTGCTCATGGCGAAGAAGGCGATCGCGGATATCGCGGCGATGCCGCGGCCGAAGATCGTCGGCGAGACCCACGGGCTGATCAAGGTGATCGTGGACGCGGAAACCGATCTGGTGCTCGGGGCGACCGTGTTCTCGATCGACGCGCAAGAAGTGATCAACCTACTGGCGCTCGCGATGCGCGCAGGCGTCACAGCGAGCGAACTGCGAGATGGGATCTGGACGCATCCGTCCAGCACGGAAGCTCTCAACGAGGTGCTGACCGACCTGCGGCCGCTCTGACCATCGCCGAGACTGCACACACCGGCAGCTACGCGCCTCTAAGGGCACTTCTCTGCAGTTTCGCGGGCTGGTGGGTCAGCCACCCGAGCTGCATCACCCCGAAAACGCAGGAAGCCCCGGCGTTCGACCAGCGAACTACGGGGCTTCCACAACGCGCGCCCGGAGGGACTCGAACCCCCAACCTTCTGATCCGTAGTCAGATGCTCTATCCATTGAGCTACGGGCGCATGTCGGCAGAACCAACCCAATGACTATACCAGCGACTCGACTGGGGGAATGCCGTCCCCGGTCGCCGGCCACCCGCATCCGGAACCGCAAGCAACTCTCACCCTGCTCTCGCCTAGCCGGGACACAATGGGGCCATGTCCACTTGGCACGACGTCGACCGTTACATCAACCGCGAACTCGTGAAGCAGGATGCGGCGCTTGCCGGCGTCCTCCAGGCGAATGAATCCGCCGACCTGCCGATGATCGACGTGTCACCGGCGCACGGAAAGTTTCTGATGCTGCTCGCGCAGATCTGCCGTGCACGCCGAGTGCTCGAAATCGGAACGCTCGGCGGCTACAGCTCGATCTGGCTCGCCAAGGGGCTGCAGCCGGGGGGCCGGGTGATCTCGCTCGAGGCGATGCCGAAGCATGCGGAGGTCGCGCGTGCGAACATCCGCCGCGCCGGATTCGCCGACCGCATCGAGGTGCGACTGGCGCCGGCGGTCGAGACGCTTGCGATGATGGTCAACGAAGGCGCCGAGCGTTTCGACATGGTCTTCATCGACGCCGACAAGGCGAACAACGCGAAGTACGTCGAGTGGGCGCTCATGCTCACTCGCTCGGGATCGATCATCGTGATCGACAACGTCGTGCGCGGCGGCGCTGTGCTGTCCGAGGATGGCGGCGACCCATCCGTTGTCGGCACGCGCGCCGCGATCGAACTCATCTCCAGCGACCCCCGCCTCGACGGCACCGCCATCCAGACCGTCGGTATCAAGGGCTGGGACGGCTTCGCCATCGCCCGCGTCGTGTAAGTCCGCTCAGGTGAGCAGGAACTTCGATACCGAGTCAAGTGCCCCGGGCACGAGCGAGTAGTAAGCCCAGGTTCCGCGCTGCGAGCGCGAGAGAAAACCGGCGTCGGACAGCACCTTCAGGTGGTGCGACACGGTGGGCTGACTGAGACCGAGCGGCTCGGTCAGGTCACACACGCACGCTTCCTGGTTCTCGGATGCGGCCACGATCGAGATGAGACGCAGTCGGGCAGGGTCGGCAAGGGCCTTGAGTCCCCGCGCCAGCTCGACAGCCGACTCCGCGCTCAGCGTCTCGCGCGTCAGCGGCTCGCAGCTCGAGCAAGCATCCACGACGGTGAGCGTGCGCGTATCGGTCATGAAAAGAATCCTAGTCCAATTCATTGACAAACATCGATGGATGTCAGAAACTGCTTCCATTGATCATTGTCGATGAAGGGAAACGAAGATGTTGGCAGGACTGAACCCCAACGGGTTCCTTCGACTTCACGCCGTGGAGCGCGGAGTGCTGATGGAAAGAACACCCCGCGGACGCCGCCCGAGTTCGGTGACATCCACTCCGTGTCCGGCCGCGCTGGTCGCCGCACCGGCAGCATCCATGGCGTGCTGCTGATGGCTGAGCAACGACCCGTCCTCCAGTTGCGGGTGGTCATGGAGGTCGACGACTTCGAGGCTGCACTCGCCTTCTACCGAGACACACTCGGGCTGGACGAGCAGCTCGCTTTCGAGGGCGAGGGCGACGCTCGGGTCGCGATCCTCGACGCCGGCAGGGCAACTCTCGAGCTCGCCAACCACGCCCAGAAGGACCTGATCGACACCATCGAGACCGGTGAGCGACAGGGCCGTGGCATCCGTCTCGCGTTCGAGGTGACGGATGGGCGCGGAACCACGCGGCGCCTCGAAGCGGCCGGCGCGACGATCATCGGGGAGCCACGAGAGACCCCGTGGCGCTCGCTCAATTCCCGGCTGGAGAGCCCCACCGGCCAGCAGATCACCGTGTTCGAGGAGCTCGAGGACTCCGAGGAGCGCCGCCAACGCGAGGGCTTCGGCACGAGCGACGAGCGCTGACAAGCGCCGCGAAGCTCCCTGGTGAGCGCTTGCGCTCTCGAGGACCGAACCGGAGGATGGTGAGCGTGGCGTCCCCCGCCCCCTGAGCCCACGATGACTACGACACCTCGATGACCACACCCACAGAAGCTTCTCCCGGGCCGAACGGTGGCTCCGGCCCTACGGGCAGGCGCTCGAGGATGGCCGCCGTCGGCGATTATCTCGCAACGGAGCAGGGCGTGTACGGCGTCATCCTCGTCGCCGGCCTGGTGGTCGTGAGCGGGTCGGAGCCCGCGCTGACGGCGTTCGTCACGGTCGTCACCACCGTCGTCGTTTTCTGGGCGGCTCACGTCTACGCCGGAACGGTCGCTAACCACCGAAAGGTGGGCGGTCGGATGATCGGCCTGAGCGAGTCGTTCGTCGCGGCGCTGCGGCCATCCTGGGGGTTGCTGGTCTCCGCGCTGATTCCCGCAGCGATCCTGCTGCTAGGAGTCACGAAGGCCGTTCCAGATGATGCGGCCCAGTGGGCCGCGCTATGGGTGTGCGTCGGCGTGCTGGCGATACTCGGCTTCGTCGCATTCCGGCGCCGCGGCTCACGACTCGCCGTCTGCCTCCTCGGCGCCGTCGGGACCGCCGCTTTCGGCCTCATCATGGTCGCCCTCAAGGTGCTCCTGCACTGAGACCGGGGCACCCGTGCTCAGCCGAGCAGTTTTGCCTTGGCCGCAGCGAACTCAGCGTCCGAGAGGATGCCCTGCGCGTGCATGGCACCCAGTTGGTTCAGTTGGCCCATGAGGTCGTCGCCGCCGCCCGCTGCGGCCGGAGCCGCCGGTGCGGGCGCGGCAGCCTGCGCGTTTGCAACGGCCTGTGCCGCGGCGGCGTCCATCGCATCCTGCTGCTGTTGCGCCTGCCACGCCTGCTCCTGGGCGGCGTCCTGCGCCTTCCCCTCCTGGCGTGCGGCGACCCGACCGGAGACCGCGGTTGCGGTTCCGGCGACAACAGCGGTGCGCGCCGCCATGCCGACGAGTCCCGGGCGTCCACCTCTACGAAGCATGGTCTTCTCCTTCTCACCCTGCGTGCTCGGCCAAGTACGCGTTGACCAGCGGCGCGGGTACACCCTGCCGCGCCACCACGAACCCTCCGGCATCGAATAGCGCAGCCGAGAACGCCTTGGCCCAGAGCAGTTCGACTGTGAGAATGGCCGCGGATGCCCCGGGCGGAACATTCGCGGCGAGATCCGCGATGTCCTCTTCCCCCGCGAGCCCTGCCAGATCAAGTTTCGGCACGTTGGGGTCATCAATCGTGTCCGACAGTTCCATGGTGGTGAGCTCGCCATCCTCAGAGCGCCGAACAAAGACGAGGTCGAGAACGTTCACCGTGCCCGAAGCGACAAGGTCATGCAGTGCCTTGAGGACACCGGGACCGGGCCGATCACCGTCGAAGCCGATTGCGTAGAACTCGATGGGACCGTAGTCGAACGTGGTCATGGGATACCTCCTCTAGCCGGGGACCGGCTAGCTCATCGCTGACGCTGGCCGCGAGCCCTGCGACCGCAGCGCCTCAGCCTTGAGCGCTTCGTACTCCGCCTGAGTGATCGCCCCGGAGTCCAGCAGTGACTTCGCGGTAGCGATGTCGCTCACCGAGCTGGTGGAGCCGGCGGTCTGCCGGATGTACTCATCCTGTGCCGCCTGCATCGAGCGAGCCTGGGACATGGAGCGACGAGTCATACCGTCGCCGCGCGCGATGAGGTAGACCAGCGCGGTCAGGAACGGGACGAAGACCAACAGCAGAATCCACAGCGCCTTCATCCATCCGTTCAGCTCGTGATCGCGGAAGATGTCGGCGAGGATGGAAAAGAGCACCATCAGGTAGGCGATGAAGACAAAGCTCCAGAAGAACCAGGAGATCCAACTCCACAGGTCCATGTCGACCCCAATCGTCGGGGGCGGGCCACACGCTCGCCACTGAGCCAAGCTACGAGTCGGACGTGTCTTGCGCGTCACCCGCGTCGGGTGAGAAGCCCTCCGGGTCGACCGGGTTCATCGACACGACCTCGATATGAAGTTCGTCGAACATGTCGAGGAGACCGAACAGGCGGGCCTGATCCGCCACGTGCCCGACGATGTGCGTGAGCCCGTGCTCGTCGGTAGCGACCTCGAAGCCGTCCAAGGCGGCTATCAACTCATGTCCGAGACGGCCACGGACGACCAGTTCTACGACGTGAGGGCTCATGTCAGGCCCTTCTCCCCGGCCGACGCTGGGGCACCGCGCCGCACCTCTCCAACAGGGTGCGGCACGACCCTTTCGCCGCCGTCACCCCCGTGGGATGATTGCGTTAATCACGGAAGGCAGTTGCCTTGGCCCAGACGCGGAGAATTCCGCCGCACGCCGTTGATAGACCCGAACTGCGACATCAGCTCGACACCGGGCTGGCCGCCCCGCTCACTCTGCTCGTCGCACCCGCAGGCGCGGGCAAGACGGTGTTGCTCTCGCAATGGGTGCCGACGCGACCCGAACTTGCCGTCGCATGGCTGGATGTCACATCCGCCGATGACGACTCAGTGCACTTCGCACGGCGCATCGTTCACGCGCTTGGCGCGCTTGATTCCCGGCTCAGTGAAATCGTTCCACTAGGTGAGCCGGGGGGCGGCCTTGGCGCCGCCATGGTCGAAGCGCTCGGCACTGCGCTCGGGCATGTCAGTCGTGAAGTGGTCGTCATCCTCGACGATCTGCACAACTTGACGAATCGTTCCACTGTCGAAGACCTGTGGGCCCTCGCCGACCGCCTGCCACCTAACGCGCACCTCGTCTTCTCCTCGCGCGCCGACCTCCGGCTCGCATGGAGCCGACACCGGCTGCAGCACGGTCTCGTCGAGCTTCGGCAGGCTCAACTGGCATTCGACGAACGCGACACGGGGGCCGTCCTGACGAAGATCACCGGGCGTCCGGTCGATGAGATCACCGCGGTCTCTGTCATGCGTCACACGGAGGGGTGGGCCGCGGGCATCCAGCTAGCCGGACTCACGCTTCGCTTCCACGCTGACCCCGAAGTGCTCGTCGACACGCTCGCTGAAACCGATCGACTCATCGTCGACTTCCTGAGCCAGGAGGTGTTAGACGCCCAGACGCCGAGTCGACGACGCGCGCTTCTGGCGTTGTCCGTGCTGGACGAGATGAGCGCGGGGCTCGTACAGGCTCTCACCGACGTCACCGATGGTGCAGCGCTGTTGCGGGACCTCGAGCAAGAGTCCATGTTCGTCGTGCCCTTGCCGGGACGCAGGGACTGGTACAGGTTCCACCACCTGTTCCGCGATCTGCTCCGCTACCGTCTGCGTGCGACCGATGCCCAAGCCGAGACCCGGCTTCGGCAGGCTGCCGCGGATTGGTATCTCGCTGCGGATGATCCCGCCTCTGCGATCGAGTGCTTCCTGCGGGGGCGAATGTGGCCCGTCGCCCTCGACCTCATCTTCCAACACGGGCGGGCCGTCTGGGAACGCGGCGGCTTCGCGACGATCGCCCGCTGGCTGTCGATCGTGCCGCGCGAAGTGCGCCTCGCGCGCCCAGGTGCCGAAGCGCTCTACGGGATCCTGGCCAGTATGACTGGGCGGGCGGCCGAGGGCGAAGACATCTTCCGAGCGCTCTTGTCGGATTCACGAACTGGCGACGGCTACCGCCTTGTGGTCTCCACCTATGTCGCAGGGGTCGTCCAGTTCCGTCCGCATCCCGAGATCTACCTCGCGGACGCACTGAGCACCATAGAGCTCCTTGACGCGCAGCCGGACACTCCAATTCCCGACCTCCTCCAACTGACCGACCGGGATCAGTTGGCTGCCTTGGCCGCGGTCTCAGCAGGTCGCGCGTATCTGTTCATGAATCAGCTCGAGCAGTCGCGAGAGTGGCTGGAGAGAGGTCTCGCGTCGATGGGCGGGCGTTACGGACTTCACCGTGTGCATGGGCTGGGAAGCCTGGCGCTCGCAGAAGCGTGGAGCGGATGCCTTCGCGCCGCGACCGAACACGCCGATGAGGCACTGGATCTCGCGCGCGAGCTATCCCTTCTCAGCCAACCGGCACCAGGGGACGCATACTTGGCTCGCGCATTCGTGGCGATCCAGAAGGGAGAGCCGCAGTCCGGGGCGATCGCGCTCCACGAGGGGAGCCTGCGAGCCGCGGCGGACCAGCGCAACCCGCTCCTCTGGTTGGCACACCTAGGCTCCAAGCTGACCGACCCTCTCGGCACGGACCCATCAGCTATTCAACCGACGGGCACGCCGCCGCCGATAGTCAGGCAGTCCCTTCTCGCGCTGAGCCACCGGCTGGCGCGCTTTGACGGCGAGGCGCGGCCGATCGAGCCGCAAGGTGAATGGTCGGGGCTCGCGTTCGAGGAAATCGCAGCCGCGTTGGAAGGCGGCGATGTTAGGGCCGCACGGCAGCGACTCGCGGACATCCCCTTCCACCCTGATCCACGTGCTCCCGTGCCCGCAACCGAGCACAGGATCCTCGAGGGTTGGCTTCATTCCCTTGAGGGGCGCGGCGGACGGGCCCGAGAGGACCTCTCCGTGGCGCTCGACGTTGCCGAGCCGGAGTGGCTCGTGCATCCGTTCCTTCGAGCCGGCCCAGTGGTCTCGCATATCATCGATGCGATCCCCGGGTTGCCGAACCGGTTCCGCCGCACCATTGTGCAGTCATCCGAAAACGTGGGGCGTCGACGCTCTGGCGACCTGATCGAACCCCTCACGTCAAGGGAACTGGAGATACTCGACTACCTTCCGACGCGGCTCACGAACGCCGAAGTCGCCGCTCGCTGCTACGTGTCGGTCAACACCATCAAGACACACATGGCGCACATCTATCGAAAGCTCGAAGTCCCGGACCGCAGCGCAGCGATCACCCGTGCTGTGGAACTGGGGCTCATAGAGACCTCGGATCCATACTCCCTGTATTGACCTGCCGCCTAGCCGCGCGACCCGGTTGAGCCAGAATCACCCCTGCCGGGTGAGGACGACCGGTGATTCTGCTCCGTAACCTCGCACACGCGATCCAGCGAGGTCGATGAGAGAACGAGGAGTCGCCATGACGGAAATGCGTGAAACGACTGTTACCGGCTGGACAGGTTGGGCGGTCTTCGCCTCGATCATGATGCTCATCGCCGGGGTCTTCGACGTAGTCTTCGGCCTGTTCGCGATCATCGGACCGGACAGCGCATACTTCGTGTCCACGGAGGGGAGTCTCTTCCTCCTCGACGTCTCCGGATGGGGATGGTGGCACGTGATCTCCGGCATCACCCTGCTCGTGGTCGCATTGGCGCTGATGCAGGGTGCAACGTGGGCGCGTGTCGTCGCGATCATCCTCGTTGCCCTGAACGCGCTCACCCAGATCACCCTGCTGCCGGTGCAGCCGTGGTGGTCGCTGATCCTGCTGGCCCTCGATGTGTTCGTGATTTACGCACTCACCGTGCACGGCCGCGAACTCAAGGCGGCGCAGGGGATGTCAGGGATGTGACCGACCGCGGTGTCGCTCAGGTCGTACCGATCAGGGCGCGAGCGGCCGTGAGGCCGGTGAAGATGCAGCCACCCAGGAATCCACCCTCCAGCGCGCGGTGTCCGTGCATCCCGCCGCCCCCGAATCCGGCAGCCTCTCCAACGGCATACAGTCCAGGGATGGGCTGCCCCGACGCATCCAGTACCCGGGAGCGCAGGTCGGTGACGATGCCGCCAAGGCTCTTCCGGGTCAGCGTTTGGAGACGGATGGCAACAAGTGGGGCGGCGGACGGGTCGAGGAGGTCCGGAGTGGGGTTGCCCTCGACAGGTTGAGCGCTCCACTGTCTGACCGCCGCACGGACGCGCAAACCCTCGACCGCTGGGGCGATCGTCTGCATCTTGGTGATCAACTCGTCGACGTTGTCGGCGATGAGTACGTCCCCACCGCCAGTCAGCAAGGCAGTGACGGCCGGATTGACGGCCGGGCGAGCGGCGAACGCGTCCACGCTCGCGAATTGCGGATTCTGGTCCTGGCCTGCGATGACGACCGAGGTCTCGGCGATCCGCTGGGTTATCACCAGCCAGCTGTGGTCCAGGCCGGTGGCGCGGACAGCGGCGAGGCCCGCCTGGGAATCCCGACCGGATACGAGATTGTCACCAAGCCGGTCGCCGCGCCCGTCCAGCCAGAGACCGTGCGGTCCGGCGATGAGACGAACGCCATGATCGCTCCAGAGCGGAGTGTGGTGAGACACTCCCTCCGCGTAGGGCCACAGGCGATCGAGATTGGCGACAGCCGCTCCGGCGTCACTTGCGATGGTGAGCATCCGGCCGTCGACGTGTTCCGGCGCACCCCGCAGCAGGCTCCGGGGCACGGCGCCCAGCCGTTCAGTGGGCCAAACCTCGCGCGTCAGCTCGAGGTTGCCGCCGAATCCCCCGGATGCGATGACGACATCGCCCGCGCGGTGCTCGAACTCCCCCACGATCGTGCGGTTGCTTGCCCTCCCGCGGGGAACGTCATCCGGAGCGAGCACGCTGCCGCGCACTCCGCGAACTCGGCCGTCCTCCACAATTAGAGAATCAACTCGGTGACGGAATCGCACGTCGACCGGCTCGTCGCTCGAGGCCGCGCGCAGTCTCTCGGTGAACGGCCTGAGCAGGCCGGGACCCATTCCCCAGGCGACGTGGAATCGCGGAACGGAACTGCCCACCCCTCCCCCAGGGGGTGCCGCCTCGGGGTGAGTCACCGTGGGAACGAACTGCACACCGTGTTCACGTAGCCAGTCGCCCAGCTCCCCTGCCGCGAACGAGATGTACCTCTCGGCCCATTGGCGCGGTAGGTCGTCATTCTGGTTGAAGTCCGCCGTGACGAGCCAGTCGCGCAAGGCGAGTTCATGACTGTCCTCGATGCCCAGCGCCTCCTGCTCCGGAGTGCCGACCATAAGCACGCCGCCGAAGGACCAGTGCGCCTGCCCGCCGAGCGAGTTCTCGGGCTCTTGGTCAAGCAGGAGTACCCGCTTGCCGGCCCGGGTTAATTCTGAGGCGGTCACCAGACCGGCCAGCCCAACGCCCACGACGATCACTTCCGGACTCTTCATCGACATCCCCCGGTGGCTCTCCGCTGCGACTATGCGGACTCTGAATGACCACGCTAGCTTGATCCCCAGAATTGCATGCAATATCGCGGTTTCCATGATGCTACCGCAGCAGCTCGGGCATGAATGCATACAAAAAACCCGCCTGAAAAGGCGGGTTTTTCATTGGCGGAGACGGAGGGATTTGAACCCTCGGTCCCCATAAGGGGACTCCACCTTAGCAGGGTGGTGCACTAGGCCTGACTATGCGACGTCTCCAGTTGCTCGTCAGCCATCATAGCGGCACGCGGGTGCGCGTTCCGAACGGGTCAGGTCCCGTACGCCTTCGAGCAGGTCTGATCGGCGGCACTCTGGCCCTGGACACCATGCAGCACCTCTACCTCCGGCGCCGGCTCGGCTGACGCCGACGGACCAGCGGATGCGTCGGACGACGGCTCAACCGGAGTGACCGGTGGGGCATCCGCATTGACCTCAGAGCCTCGGCCGGTGTTGTCTGCCTTCAGCGCGAACGGCTCGTCGGCGCGGATCTTCGCGAACAGCGCCTCCGCGGCGGACTTCACCGGAGCAACCTTGCCGCTGTAGACGCCATCCTGCCCGGTCACGCCGGGATACTGCACGAACATCACCCGCTCGAGCGGCAGGTTCTTCAGCACCTGCGCCATCGACACCATCGTGTTGACGTTCTTCAGGCTGTTGGAGAGCGTCATCGTCTGGCTCGCAACCGTGGCGATGTTGAACAGCTTGCCGAAATCGTTCAGCACGCCATCCGCCTTCAGCGTGCGGACAAGCGACGACATGTACACCTGCTGGCTGCTGATGCGACCCAGGTCGCTGCCGTCGCCAACGCCGTGGCGGCTGCGCAGGAACGCGAGCGCATCCCAACCCTCAAGCTTGTGCACGCCAGCCTCCGGAAGGTAGAGGCCACTGTACTTGTCGATGATCGGGGAGTTGATGCACACGTCAACGCCGCCCACCGCGCTTGCGAGCTGTGCCACCCCGGAGAACGTCACCATGCCGGCGAACTGGATGTCCAGCCCGGTGAGCTTCTCAACCGTCAGCACGGTGCACGGCAGACCGCCGTACGACAGCGTCACGTTGATCGGCTGCGCCGACATGGCGTGGTAGCTGCCGCCGTCCTCAGCAGGGCACGACGGGATTGGAACGACCAAGTCACGTGGAAAGCTGACGGCAACCGCGTTGCTCTGATCCTGAGCGACGTGCAGCAGGATCGTCACGTCGTTGAGCACCCCCGAGCGGTCCTTGCAGCCGTTCGGGTCCTCGCACTCGTCGCTGCCGACGATCAGGATGTTGAAGCCACCCTCAAACGAGCCAAGCGCGGGCGGCGGCCCGTTGGTCTCGCCGACGAGCGTCACGGTCTTGATGCTCCGGTCGAGCTGCCACACCCAGATACCGGCAACCGATACGCCGCTTACCAGCACAACCGACAGGGTGGCCGCGAGGATCTTCGCCATCACGAGCCACGCGTTGCCTCGCTTCAGCCGCCCGTGCCGCGCGATCGAGCCATGCTTCTGGCGCAGTGTACGCCGCGAGATGTCACTCATTCACTGCCCCCAAAGTGTCAGTACGCGGAGGGCGTGGGATTCGAACCCACGAGACATTTCTGCCCACCAGTTTTCAAGACTGGCTCCATCGGCCGCTCGGACAGCCCTCCCGGATTGTGCACGCCGCCTGCGATTGTAGCCGAATCGGGCCGAATCGCAGGGTTGTCAAGGTCTCCAAGGTCGCTCGTTCTTTGGGGTCGAGCCCATCGAGATCATCTCCCGGAAGAGTTATCCACACCCCTGCGGCCATAGCGTTCGCAATGTCGGTGGTTGGTTGTTCAGTGGAAATATGAAGATCACGACCGCCTATCCGGAGCCTACGGAGCGTGATGCTCGGGCTTACGAGGACTGGGAGGGGTGGCTGGGTCGGGATCGCACCGCGGATATCGAAGAGGCGTATCTGGCGGTGTGTGGTCCCTTCGAGGACCCCTACATTCTTGCTGCGGAGTCGGACCGATTCGCGCCCGGCACGGAGGGTGAGGAGCGGCATCGCCGGTCGCTGATGGATGACGTCATGCGGTTCCAATACGAGCAGGATCGGGCGCTGGCCAAGCAGCAGCGGGCGCTGGCGGAGCTGGCGGCACTGGCCGAGGCCGATGGTGGTCCGACCTATGCGAGTCGGGATTTGGCGTTGCGGGGGATGGTGAGCGAGTTGGCGGTCATGCTGCGGCTGGCCGACCGCACCGTGGACGCCCGGGTGGGCACCGCCTATTCGCTGGTGCACCAGTTCCCGGCCACCCTGGATGCGTTGCAGTGCGGCGCGATCGGCTTCGGGCACGCCCGGGTGATCCTGGACCGCGGCCTGAACCTCGGCACCCCGGAGGCCCGCGCCGACCTGTTCAGCGAGCTGCTGCTCACCGGACAACCCGACGGCGATCCGGATGCCCCGCACCGGGCCGGGGTCGGCATCCGCGCCGAGGTCGCCATTGTGATCCCGGCGCTGGCGCTGGCCGGCGACGAGAGCGCCGGGCCGGCGTCGATGGCCGGGCGCGGTCCGATCGATATGGACACCGCCAGACGGCTGGCGGGGGATGCGGACCAGCTGGTGCGGTTGATCACCCACCCGGTGTCCGGGATGACGGTGGCGGTGGACAGTTACCGGCCGTCGGCGAAGATGCGACGCTACCTGCGCTGGCGAGACGGCCGCTGCCGATTCCCCAGTTGCAACGCGTCGCCGTGGCGCACCGACCTCGACCACACCGAAGAGTGGCAGCACGACGGGAAGACCGAGATCGACAACCTGGCCAACCTGTGCCGCGGCCATCACACCCTGAAGTCGATCGGCGCCTGGAAGGTCAAGCAGGTCACCCCCGGGGTGCTGGAGTGGACCAGCCCCAACGGGGTCACCGCCACCGACCACCCCGCCCGCTGGAACTGAGCGGCACCGCTCAGTCAGCCGGATGCGATCAGCGAGTCGAGCACCGGCACCAGGCCGTCCGACCACACGTCCAAGGTGACCTCCGTGGCCACCTCCTTGACCTCATCCGGCGCCTGCCCCATCGCCGCAGCGCGGCCCTCGACGCTCGCCCACTCGAACATCTCGATGTCGTTGCGACCATCGCCGGCGACGAGCACGCGATCGCGTGGGATGTCAATGATCCCGCGCACGCGCTCCAGCGCGGTGCCCTTGTTCACGCCCTCCGGTGCGATGTCGAGCCAAGCCGTCCAGCCGATCGCGTAGCTCACCTGGTGCAGCCCGAGCGAATCGATGAGCTCGACGAAGGCATCCGGTTCATGATCGGGCGAGACGACGACCAGCCGAGTCACCGGCGTGTGCGACAGCTCCTCGAACTCCACCTGCCGCGCGTTGTCGAGGTTCCAGTCCTGCATGCCTTTGGTGTACAGCCGGAAGCCGGTCGGGTCCTCCACCAGGAACCTGCCCTCCGGCAGCCCGAACCGAATCTGCTCGAGCACCGGCCCGGGGTCGAAGGTCTCCACCAGCTCGCGCCGGTACCCATCCGGTGCGTGCTCGTCGCGCATCATGGTGATCGCACCGTTGGCGCACACGACGTACTCCGGGTTCAGCTCCAGCCTGCGCAGGAACGGCAGCGTCATCTCCCACGACCGACCGGTCGCCAAGGTCACCCAGTGGCCCGCGTCCCGCACCCGGCCGACGGCATCGTGCACCGCCGGCGTCAGCGTCTCATCCTCGTGGATGATCGTGCCATCGATGTCGAGGGCGACAAGCCACTGCTGGAAGGACACGAGCTATCTCACCGGCTCCATGACTTCGAGCCCGCCGAGATACGGGCGCAACGCCTCCGGCACCCGCACCGAACCGTCCGCCTGCTGGTGCGTCTCGAGGATGGCGACGATCCAGCGGGTCGTGGCGAGCGTGCCGTTCAGGGTCGCGACCGGTGCGGTCTTGCCGCTGTCGGTGCGGTACCGGATGTCGAGCCGCCGGGCCTGGAACGTCGTGCAGTTGCTCGTGCTCGTCAGTTCGCGGTAGCGGCCCTGCGTCGGCACCCACGCCTCGATGTCGAACTTGCGGGCCGCGCTGGTGCCGAGATCGCCGGCGGCGACGTCGATCACGCGGTAGCTGAGCTCGCACGCTTGCAGCATCCGCTCCTGCAGCGCCAGCAGCCGCTCGTGCTCCGCCTCCGCGTTCTCCGGCAGCACGTAGCTGAACATCTCCAGCTTGTTGAACTGGTGCACGCGCAGGATGCCGCGGTTGTCCTTGCCTGCTGAGCCTGCCTCCCGGCGGTAGCAGGTCGACCAGCCGGCGTAACGCGTCCCTTCGGCCGGGTCGATGATCTCGTCGGCGTGGAACCCGGCGAGCGCGACCTCGCTCGTGCCGGTGAGATACAGGTCGTCGGCCGGCAGGTAATACACCTCGTCGGAGTGCTCGCCGAGGAAACCGGTGCCGGCCATGACCTCCGGCCGCACGAGGGTCGGGGTGATGAGCGGTGTGAAGCCCTCTTCTAGCGCGGTGTTCAGCGCCATGTTCATGAGCGCGATCTCGAGCCGCGCGCCGATGCCGGTCAGGAAGTAGAAGCGGCTGCCGGACACCTTGGTGCCGCGGGTGATGTCGATGGCCCCCAGCAGCTCGCCGAGCTCGACGTGATCGCGCGCCTCGAAGTTGAAGGCGGCCGGCTCGCCGACCGTCTTCAGGGTGAGGAAGTCGTCCTCGCCGCCGGCCGGAACCCCGTCGATGATCGGATTTGAGATCGAACCGACGACCCGACTGAACTCCGCCTCGGCGTCGGATGCGCGCTGGTTGGCCTCCTTGACACGGGCGGCAAGCTCCTGAGCCTTGGCCACCAGCTCGCGCTTCTCATCCTTCGGCGCTGCCGCGACGGTCTTGCTGAACTGGTTCTGCTCGGCGCGCAGGGCCTCGAACTCGGTGATCGCGGAGCGACGCTCGGAATCCGCCTGCAGTGCGGCGTCAACCAGCTCGACCGAATCACCCCTCGCCCGCTGGGAGCGCCTGACGGCATCCGGATTCTCGCGCAGCAGTTGGGGGTCAATCACACGCTCCAGTCTATTCGTCGGTTCGTGTCGTACCGTTGGATCATGGCGTCGACGTCTCGCACCGGAATGGCTGCCGTCGTGTACAACCCGATCAAGGTTGAGCTGGACAAACTGCGCGAAGCGGTGGAGGCCGGCGAGAAGGACGCGGGATTCCAGCCGACGACCTGGTTCGCGTCCGCGGAGGAAGACTTCGGCCGCGAGGCGACCCGGGCGGCGATCGCGGCCGGCGCAGCGGTCGTGCTCGCCGCGGGCGGCGACGGAACCGTGCGCGCGGTGGCAGAGACGCTACGAGGCAGCGGCATCCCGATGGCGGTGCTGCCATCCGGGACCGGCAACCTGCTCGCGCGCAACCTCGACCTCGACCTGCAGCTCGAGGAGTCGATCCGGATCGCGTTCACCGGCGTCGTGCGCAAGATCGACCTCGGCATCGCCGAGATCGTCCGCGAGAACGGCGACACCGAGGAGCACGCCTTCCTCGTCATGGCTGGCATCGGCCTCGACGCGAAGATGATCGCCAAGACGAGTTCGAAGCTCAAAAAGCATGTCGGGTGGCTTGCCTACATCGACGGCACCATGCGGGCGCTGCCGGAGGTCGGCCCCCTAAAACTGCGCTACCGCATCAACGGCGGCCCGACCCGGCCGCTCACCGCGCACACCATGATCATCGGGAACTGCGGCGCGCTGCCCGGCGGCATCCTGCTCATGCCGGAAGCAGAACCGGATGACGGCATCCTCGACATCGCCGCACTGCGCCCGCGCGGACCGTTCGGCTGGCTGCGCGTATGGCAGAAGATCGGCTGGGAGAACGGCGTGCTGCGCAAGAGCGCGGCCGGGCGGAAGATCATCGGCCTCACCAAGGACGTGCGGGACGTCGCCTACTTTCAAGCCCGGAAGCTGGAGCTGGAGCTGGATGCGGCGCAAGAGTTCCAGCTCGACGGGGACGAGTTCGGCAAGGTGGCGTCGGTGGTCTGCGCGGCCGACCCCGGCGCACTCGGTGTGATGGTCGCCTCACTCGAAGACAAGACGTAAGTAACCAGTCAGTCGGAGGGTTCGCCCGCCACCAGCCCGCGCAGCCAGTCGCGCGCGTCGACGAATGCCTCATCGCCGTAGCGATCGTGCACCTCGGTGGTCTTCACCCGATCGGCCCGCGGGTACGAACCGAGGAAGATCACCCGCGGGCTGAACCGCTTGAGACCGAGCAACGCGTCAGCGACCCGCTCGTCCTCAACGTGCCCGTCGATGTCGATCACGAACCGGTACCGGCCGAGGGTGTCGCCGATCGGCCGAGACTGGATCAGGCTCAGGTTCACCCCGCGGGTCGCGAACTGCTCGAGCATCTCCAGCAGCGCACCCGGCGCATCCGTCGGCAATTCGGCGATGATGCTCGTCTTGTCCGCGCCGGTGCGCTCCGGCAGCGCCTTCGGGCGGCTGACCAGCACGAACCGAGTGACCGCGTTCCGGCTGTCGCCGATCTCCTCGGCGAGCACCGCGAGGTCATGCCTGCGGTCGATCCCGGGGGGCGCGACTGCGGCATCCGCTTCGCTGCCCTCGAGCAGGGACGCGGCGGCCGCCACATTCGACGACGCGGGAATGTGCAGGTGGCCGGGGATGGTCTGCTCCAGCCACTGGTGCGTCTGTGCGTAGGCGACCGGATGCGCGTTCACGGTGCGCACGTCGGCCAGCGTCGTGCCGGGGCGGGCCACCAGCACGAAGTCGATCGGCACCAGGTACTCGCCGCTGATCCGCAGGCCGGGGATGTTGGCGAGCGCATCCTGCGTGGCCGTCACGCCGCCCTCGACCGAGTTCTCGATCGCGATCATCGCGGCGACGCTACGGCCACTCACCACGTCGGTGAACGCTTCGCCGACGTTGTTGACCGGCCGCCACTGCTTACCCGCGGCCTCCGGAACCTGCGCGAGAGCCATCTCGGTGAACGTGCCCGGCGGCCCCAGATAGCTGTAAACGGGCTCCGGCATGCCTCAACTCTATTGCCCGCCCGGGTGCGGAAGATGTCGGAAGGCGGTGGCGGATGCCGTGAGCCGGCGGTCGATGACGCTGATCGACTCCGGGTTCTCATCCACGAGCACGAACCGGCGACCAAGCGCCGCCGCCACCGCACCTGTCGTTCCGCTGCCGGCGAAGAAGTCGAGTACCCAGTCCCCCGGCCGGCTCGACGCCTGGATGATCCGCCGCAGGATTCCCTCCGGCTTCTGGGTCGGGTAGCCGGTCTTCTCCTTACCGGTCGGCGACACGATGGTGTGCCACCAGACATCCGTCGGCAGCTTCCCCCGCTCGGCCTTCTCCGGCGTCACCAGTCCCGGCGCCATGTACGGCTCCCGGTCGACCGCCTCGGAGTCGAAGAAGTAGCGGTCCGGGTTCTTCACGTAGACGAGGATCGTGTCGTGCTTTGACGGCCAGCGCCGCTTCGACTTGCCGCCGTAGTCGTAGGCCCAGATGATCTCGTTCAAGAAGCACTCCCGGCCGAACAACGCGTCGAGCAGCACCTTCGCGTAGTGAACCTCGCGGTAATCGAGGTGCAGGTACAGGGTGCCGTCGTCGGCGAGCAGCCGCCACGCCTCGGTCAGCCGCGGCTCGAGGAACATCCAGTAGTCCTCGAACGAGTCGTCGTAGCTCACGAGGTCGCCCTTGATGCGCTCGTAGCGCTGCCCCTGGAAGCCGATCACGGTCCCGGATGCGCTGCGCACGTTGGTCGTGGTTTGCCTGGCCTGGCTGCGCCCAGTGTTGAACGGAGGGTCGAGGTAGATCACCGTGAACGCGGCATCCGGCAACTGGGCGATGGCCGCAAGGTTGTCGCCGTGGAGGACCAGGTTCTCACCCTCGGCACTCCACTCGATCGGCATGCGCCAATTCTGGCAGTTCGAGCAACCTCCCAGAATCCGTCCCTAGCCTGACCGCATGTCGACCGAACTCAAGTGGCTGCCCGGCCAGGACCGCGTTCTGTACCTGCGTGATGGCGAGGAGGTTGCCCTGGTCGACTTCCAACGGACACCGAACGAGTTGCGCCTGGTACACACCGAGGTGAGGCCGCAGCTGCGTGGCCAGGGTGTCGACGACATGATGCTGCAGGAACTCTTCGACTCGCTGCACGACACCACGCAGGCGCGCGTGGTCGCCGTCTGCCCGCACGCGGCCCGCTGGGTCGACCGGCATCCGGAGTATCTGGAACTCGCCGGGCGCTAGCTAGCGCTTCTTCGGGTAGTTGGCCTTCTCGAGGTCGATCACGATCTTGCCGCCGTAGACCCCGTGATCTCCGTCCCCGGGGATGGGTGCTGGCGCAGGCAGCACGCTTTGCCGCGAGAGCTCCTGCTCCGCCTCGTGCTTGGTCGGGTAGAACACCTCATCGAGGGCACCCATGAAGCCGGCCATGCGGATGATCCTAACCCGAGTGCGGTGCGCGCTTCGGAAGTACGATCGGCCGCCCCGTCGACTCCTGGGTGAGGATCTCCACGTCGAGCCCGTACACCTCGCTGATCAGGTCGGCGGTCAGCACGGTCGCCGGGTCGCCCAGCCTTGCGAGCCGCCCGGCGGAGATCAGCGCGATGCGGTCGGCGTAGGCGCCGGCGAGGGAGAGTTCGTGCAGCACCACGACCACCGCCGCCCCCCCGGCCGCCAGCTCGCCCGCGGTGCGCAGCACCTCCTCCTGGTGGCGCAGGTCCAGGGCCGCCGTCGGCTCGTCGAGGAACAGGATGCCGGCGCGCTGCGCGAGCACGCGCGCGAGCGACACCCGGGCCTTCTCGCCGCCGGACAGCCGGGTGTAGCGGCGATCGGCCAGGTGACTGACGTCGGTCTTGGCGAGCGCCGCGGCGATGGCGGCCTGGTCATCCTCGAACTGCGGCGTCCGCGCCCATGGGCTTCGGCCCATCTCGACGACCTCGCGCACCCGGAACGGGAACGTCACCGCATTCTCCTGAGTCAGGACAGCGCGGCGCCGGGCGAGCTCGATCGGCCGATAGGAGTCGAGCTCGCGACCGTCGAGCAGCACACGCCCTTCCGTGGGCGGCATGTCACCGGAGAGCACGCCAAGCAGCGACGACTTGCCCGCACCGTTCGGGCCGACAAGCGCGAGGATCTCACCACGCCGGATGTCGATGCTCACCGCGTCGAGGATGCGATTCTCGTCGAGAACCAGGCCGACCTGCTCGGCCCGTATTGCGACCTCCGGTGCGCTCATGCCCAGCCTCCACTGCGCTGGCGCGCCCGGAACAGCAGCCAGAAGAAGAACGGGCCGCCGATGAGCGAGGTGAGCATGCCGATCGGCAGGTCGGCGCCGGGGATGAGCGTGCGAGCGGCGAGGTCGGCGAACAGCATGAGCGCGCCGCCGCCGAAGGCGCTGCCGATGATGACACCGCGGTGCGACGGGCCGATGATCATGCGGATGATGTGCGGCACAACCAGGCCGACGAATGCGATGATGCCGCAGAACGCGACGGCTGCGCCGGTCAGCAGCGCGACCAGCACGATCGACCAGATCCGCAGGCGTTCGACGTTCAGCCCCAGGTGGCGCGCGTTCCGCTCGCCGAGCGAGAGCAGGTCCAGTCTGCGTGCAATGCTGACCGCCACGACGCTGCCGATCGCCGCGACGACGAAGACGATGATGGCCTCCTGCCAGCGCGACCCGTTCAGGGAGCCGAGCTGCCAGAAGATGATCTGCTCCCGGCTCGCCGAGTCGCCGAGGAACAGCAGCAGCGCCAGCCCCGCGCCGCCGAACGCGTTGACCGCGATGCCGGTGAGCAGCAACGTGACGACCTCGGTGCGCCCATTGGCTCGCGACATGAAGTAGACGAGCAGGGTCGCCACGAGACCGCCGAGGAAGGCGAGCGCGGCGACGCTCCAGCCGCCGAGCGCGGTGAGCCCGAACACGATCCCGATCGCGGCACCGAGCGCGGCACCGGATGACACGCCGACCACCCCCGGCTCGGCGAGCGGGTTGCCGAAGATCGCCTGCATGACCGCGCCCGCTACGGCGAGCGCCGCACCAACCGCGAGCGCCATCAGGATGCGGGGAAAGCGGACCACCAGCAGGGCTGCCTCGGTCACCGGGTCATCCGGTGCCCACTCGTTCTGGATGCCGATCGCGCGCAGCAGCGAGCCGATGACCTCGCTGGGCGCCACCGCCAGCTGTCCGGCCATGGCCGACAGCACCACGCCGAGGACGAGCGTGATGGTGAGGCCGACGACGAGTGCCGTGCGCCTCACGGAACCCGGTACAGCCATTCCTCGGTAGAGAACTTCTCGTCGACCAGACGTTGCGCCTTCTCCAGTTCGTCCTGGGTGATCTCACCGTCCGTGGCGCCGTAAAGCTCCCGGAAGGTCTGCTTGAGGCTGCCGATGATCTCCTCGCGCGGCAGTCCGGTCTGGCTGCGCAGCGGGTCGACGCGCTTGGCGGCGCTCTTGGTGCCCTTGTCGCTCATCTTCTCGCGGCCGATGCGCAGGATCTGCACCATCTTGTCGCCGTCCATGTCGTAGCTCATGGTGACGTGGTGCAGCACAGCGCCGGCGCCGATGCGTTTCTGGGCTGCGCCGCCGATCTTGCCCTTGCTGCTGGCGATGTCGTTGAGCGGCTGGTAGTAGGCATCGATGCCGAGCTTCTTCAGCCCGGTGATCACCCACTCGTCGAGGAATGCGTACGAGTCCGCGAACGACATCCCGTGCACGAGCTCGGAGGGCGCGTAGATCGAGTAGGTGATGATCGTGCCGGCGTCCATGAGCATGGCGCCGCCGCCGCTGATCCGGCGCACCACCTGGAAACCGTACTTCTCGGCGTTCTCCAGGTCGACCTCGTTCTTCACCGACTGGAAGCTGCCGATGACGACCGCCGGCTCGTTCCACTCCCACATGCGCAGCGTCGGCTTGCGTCGTCCGGCGCCGACCTCCTCGGTCAGCACCTGGTCGAGTGCGAGCTGCAGCGTGGGCGGGTAGGCGTCCCCGTGCACGAGCTGCCAGTCGTAGTCGGTCCAGGTGCTGGCTTGCGAGAGTGCACGTCGAACCGTCGTCGCGACCGCCTCCGGCGAGAAGCCAAGCATCTGCACGCCCTCCGGGAGCGCGTGGCGGACCACGGATGCGATGGTTGCGGCATCCGAATCGGCCGGCAGCCCGTTGACCGCGGCGTTGATCTCCTCGAGCGCAGAGTCCGGTTCGAGGAAGAAGTCGCCGGCGAGGCGGAAGCCGGTGATCTTGCCACCCTCGACCTCGAGGTCGACAACGACGAGCTTGCCGCCTGGCACCTTGTACTCGCCGTGCATGATCCTCCGTTCACCGCGACTCAGCAGATATCCAGCCTAATCCTCGGCAGGTACGTGGTCCTCGTGGCCGTGGGTTCGCAGCCGGGCGCGCAGCCGCACCGCGGCATCGTCGAGGTCGGCCGGTTTCGCCGATCGATCGATGCCACCAGGGTGGAATTCCCACGGCGACCAGCTCGGCCAGACGTGGATGTGCAGGTGCGGCACCATGTAGCCCTCGATCATCAGGCCGGCGCGATCGGACTGCCACTCATCGCGCTGCGCCAGCCCGATCTTGTGCGCGACCACCATCAAGTGGGCGATGAGGGTGTCAGGCACATCGAGCCAACGGTCCACCTCTTCGCGCGGCACGACCAGCGTGTGGCCGGGCTGCCGCGGCTCGATCGTGAGGAACGCCACGCACTTCTCGTCCTTCCAGATGAACCTGGCGGATGCCTCACCGCGGATGATCTTGGAGAAGATCGACGTCATCTCAGGCGCGATCCCAGCCAGCGCAGCGTGTCGGCGACCACCTCGTCGCGGTTGGTCTCGTTGAAGACTTCGTGCCGGGCATCCGTGTACACGATCAACTCGACATCGCTGAGCCGGGACCGCTTCAGGTAGGCGGCGGCGAGGAGCTCGGCGCTGCGCGGACCGCCCAGCGAGTCGTCGCTGCCGATCTGAATCAGCACCGGGATGTCGGAGGCGAGTTGCTTCGCAGGGGTGCCGAGCAGCCCGAGGCTGTCCCGGATGCCGAAGAGTTTCAGGGTCTTCGCGTCGAAGGTCAGCGGGTCGGCCTTGAACGCGTCGCCGACCGCGGCGTCCCGGCTGAGCCACTCGTAGCCGGTCGTGCCGAGGTGCCTGTGCCTGGCAGCCAGGTCTCCCGAGTTCATGTGCCGCAGCGTCCGGTACGCGGTGCCGCTGAGGATGAGCGCGTCATAGTCACCCGGATGCCTGTTGATGATCAGCTGGGCGATGATCGATCCCCAGCTGTGGCCGAGCAGCACGAGCGGCAGCGACGTGTTCTCCTCCCGGATGATGCGGGTGAACTGGCGCACGGCCTCGACGGTCGCCCGATGCCCGCCCGGGCCGAGCCGGCCCAGCCGCGTCAGATCGCCCGCGTACTGCTCGCGGCCGGTCTCGCCGTGCCCACGGTGGTCGTCGGCGTAGACGGAGTACCCGGAGGCGACGAGCTTCTGGGCGAGCCACTCGTAGCGCTTGGCGTGCTCGCCGAGACCGTGGACGATTTGCACCACCGCGGTGGCGGCGGGAGCAACCCAGCGGTAGTGGTGGATCGTCACGCCGTCTGTGTCGACGAAGGTGCGCTCCTCGCGCGTGACCGTTTCGCTATCGGACACTGGGCCTCCTTGCTCAGGGCCAGTGTATTGCGCGGCCCAGCCAACTGCGCGCTTCCAGTTTCGTTAGCCAAACTAATTTGATAGACTAATCGATCTATGAAACCCGTTGCCGCTCAGGAGCTCCGCTTCGCCGTACAGAGACTGAGCCGTCGCATCCGGATCATGCAGGCCGACGGTGACGTCACAGAGGGTCAGCGCTCGGTGCTTGCGACCATCCACAACAATGGTCCGCAGACGCTGCGTTCGCTCGCCGAACTCGAGGGCGTCACGCCGCCGAGCATGAACCGCACCGTCAACGCGCTCGTCGCGGCCGGGTTGCTCGAACGTGAGGTCGACGAGCAGGACGCCCGCCGGGTCATCCTGAGCATCTCGGATGCCGGTGCCGACTTCATCAAGGAAACCCGCAAGCGGCGGGATGCCTGGTTCACCAAACAGCTCGCCGGACTCAGCCAGGACGAGCGCGACGCGCTCAGCGCCGCCACCCCCGTGCTGAAAAAGCTGGCCGAGCAATGAGGGCGATGTTCCGCTCGCTGGGCATCTTCAACTACCGGCTGTGGTTCATCGGGGCGCTCGTCTCCAACATCGGCGCGTGGATGCAGCGCACCGCCCAGGAATGGCTGGTGCTCACCGAGCTGACCGATCACGACGCGGCAGCCGTCGGCGTCACGATTGCGCTCCAATTCGGCCCGCAGCTGCTGCTCATGCCGGTCGCCGGCTGGGTCGCCGACCGGTTCGACCGGCGCACGGTGCTGATCTGGACCCAGGTGACCATGGCGCTGCTCGGTGTCTCACTCGGCGCCATTGTGATCTTCGGCGTGGTCGAGCTGTGGCACGTCTTCGCCTTCGCCACGGCGCTCGGTGTTGCGGCCGCTGTCGACTCGCCCGCGCGCCAGGCGTTCGTCTCCGATCTCGTGAGTGAGAAGAACCTGCCGAACGCGGTTGCGCTGAACTCCGCGTCGTTCCACGCCGCACGCCTCTTCGGCCCGGCGGCGGCCGGAGTGCTCGTGGCCATCGTCGGGCCGGGCTGGGTATTCGTGCTGAACGGACTGACCTTCGCCGCCGTGCTCATCGCCCTATGGATGATGCGTGTTGACCAGCTGCACCCAGCCGTGCGACCGCCTAGGGCGAAGGGTCAGATTCGCGCCGGGCTGCGCTATGTCGGCTCACGCAGCGACATCGTGCTGATCCTCGTGATGATCTTCCTAATGGGCACGTTCGCGATGAACTTTGCCGTGTTCAACTCCACTATGGCCACCGTCGAATTCGGGGTGGGTGCAGGCGAGTACGGGCTGATGTCCTCGATCATGGCGATCGGTGCCCTCACTGGCGCACTGCTCGCCGCCCGTCGCGACCGGCCGCGCCTTCGACTCGTGATCGGCGCATCCGCCGCGTTCGGCGCCGCGATCCTGCTGGCCGCGTTCATGCCCACCTATTGGACCTACGTGGCTGCGCTCGTGCTCATCGGAGCTAGCTCGATCACCATGATGACCGCGGCGAACGCCTACGTGCAGACGTCGACGGCGCCGATGATGCGGGGCCGCGTGATGGCCGTCTACATGGCGATCTTCACCGGCGGCACCCCCATCGGCGCTCCGCTGATCGGCTGGGTCGCGAACGAGTTCGGCCCGCGCTGGGCACTCGGAGTGGGCGCAGCGGGCACATTCCTCGCGGTGATCATCGCGGTAATCTGGATGGTCAGATACAAGGACCTGCGAGTGCGTTACTCCCGCCCGGCGCGACGGTTCGTCATCCGGTATCGCGGAGACCAGCGCGACCGCGAACTCGCGACCCAGGAGATTTCGATCATCGAGGGCACGATCAAGCGCGGTTGAGGGGCGCGGCTCAGCCGTGCTGGTGCAGCGCGGTGTAGACGCGTTCGATGAAGTCCCGGAACTCGGTCATGAACCCGCGGAGGAAGTCGGCCGTCGAATCGTCGGTGACCTCGCCGTGCTCCGTGAACAGCCCCGGCTTCGCTTGGATGTAACCCTCAGGGGTGTTCATCTGCGGCGAGTTGCAGAAGCTCATGACACTTCGCAGGTTCTGCTGAGCCACCGCGGTGCCGATCGACCCCGGCGACGTGCCGATCATCGCTGACGGCTTGCGCGCGAAGGAGTTCTGTCCCCACGGCCGGCTTGCCCAGTCGATCGCATTCTTCAGCCCGCCGGGAATCGCGCGGTTGTACTCGGGCGTCACGAACAGCACCGCGTCGGCGTCGGAGATCGCCTTCTTCAAGTCGAGCGCAACCTGCGGATAGTCGTCGTCGTAGTCGTAACTGTAAAGGGGCAGATCCTTGATCGGGATTTCGGTGAACTGCAGTTCGGACGGCGCCAGTTTGATGAGCACCTTGGAGAGCGTCCGGTTGATGGATGCCGTTGCCAGGCTGCCGACGAAGTAGCCGACCTGGTACGGCGGTTCCGGCATGTGTGCCATGAGAAACCTCCCGTGTTTCGCCTCCAGCCTGAACCGGGCGAACAGTGCCCACCCGAGACCGGACGATGTTCCCAGTCGGTTCACACGCCCGGCTCAGGGCTTCGGCGGGAGTGGTTGGTCAGGGTGTCGGCGACAGGGCGTCGTAGCTGCGGAACGACGGCTGGAACCTCAGCAGCAGCGCGACCAGGGACACGATCAGGATGCCCCCGAGCACGGGTGGGAACCACAGCGCTCCCGCGGCCGCCGCGATGCCGATGTAGATATCGCCGACGCGGGGACCCCCGGCCACGACGACCATGAACACTCCCTGCAGTCGGCCGCGCATGGCATCTGGGACCGCGACCTGCAGCATCGTGGTGCGGAAGATCATCGATACGTTGTCCGCCGCACCGGCGCAGACCAGAGTGAGCGCGGCCGCGACGATCGCCACCCAGTGCGGCGCGCCATCCGTCGCCGGGTCGAACCCGGCCAGGACGAGCACCACACCGAACGCGAGGATGCTGCAGCCGTACGCGATCACACCCCAGCCGATCGCGAGCCCGTGACGACGCACGGTGCCGACCCTGCCGGAGAACACGCTGCTCACCAGGGTGCCGACCGCGACCGCGGCGGTGAGCACGCCGACGGTGACTGCTCCGCCGCCGAGCAGCAGCGCGCCGACCGCGGGGAACAGCGCGTGGGGGCGCCCGAATGTCATCGCGATGATGTCGGCGACGAACGACGAGCGGATGTTCGGGGCGCGGCGCAGGAACGCGAGCCCGGAGAGCAGCGACTTCAGGCCGGGCCGCTCGCGATCGCCCTCTGGCAGGATGCGAGGAAGCGCGATGATGCCCATGAACGCGGCGGTGAAGAGCAGGACGTCCATGGTGTAGGTCCAGGCGAAGCCCGCTACGGCAACGAGCACGCCCGCGAGCGCCGGCCCGACGGTCACCGCAAGTCCGAAGCCCATTCCCTGGAGGGCGGATGCGGCCGGCAGCAGGTTCGGCGGCAGCAGACGCGGGAGGATTGCCTGGCGGGATGTGCCGATCACGGTGGAGGCGACGGCGTTGAGTGCGGTCAGCAGGTACAACAACACGAGTTGGTCGAAGCCCAGCCACGTCATGGCTGCGATGGATGCGATCGAGACCCACGCGAGGATCGCCGAGACCAGCGCGACGAGCCGTCGGTCGAAAGAGTCGGCGAGCACGCCGCCGAACAGTCCGGCGAGGATCATCGGCACAAGCGCGACTCCACCGACCATCGCCACCGCGGTGGTCGAGGCGGTGAGGTCGTAAACGTGCAGCCCGACCGCGACGATGGTCATCTGGTTGCCGATGCCCGCGATCGAACTGCCGAGCCAGAGCTTTGCGAACGCGGGGCTGGAGCGCAGCGGCGACAAGTCGATGAAATGCTTGCGGCGGCCGGCGGGAGTCACCGAAGAAGCCTAGACCGGCCGTAGGGCTTGCGGGCTGCGTCCCGACGAAATACTGTCGCCACAAGACGGGCGCACACTACTTGTCGGAAGGCAACTCATGCTGAAGCGGGTCGCTGAAGGCGTTCTCGTTCACGAGAGCGAATTCATCCAGAGCAACGCCGTTGTCGTGCAGGGGTCCGGGGATGGGGTCTTGCTCATCGACCCCGGCATAACGAGCGCCGAACTGGTCGACATCGCGAAGGACCTTCGCGAGTCGGGCCAGAGCGTCGTGGCAGGCTTTTCGACGCATCCGGATTGGGACCACGTGCTCTGGCACGCGGACTTGGGTGACGCGCCCCGGTACGGCACAGCCCGCTGCGCGGCCTCCATGCGCGAGCTGCTGGCGCACGCGGACTGGGAGGCCCGCGTCGCCGAGGGGCTGCCGCCGGAGTACGCCGAGGACATCCCGATGGAGCTGCTCGGGCTCATCACCGGCCTGCCCGCCGAAGCCGAGCGGATTGAATGGGATGGTCCCACAGTGCGGATCATCGAGCACCGGGCCCACGCCCCAGGTCATGCGGCGCTGCTGATCGAGGAGCGTGGGGTTCTCGTCGCCGGCGACATGCTTTCGGACATCCTGATGCCGTTCCTGGATCTGGATGCCGCCGATCCGATCGAGGACTACCTTGCTGCGCTGCGGCTGTTCGAGAGCGTGGCCGACGACGTTGTTGTCGTCGTCCCCGGTCACGGTTCGGTCGGCGGAGCGCAACAGCTGCGAGAGCGGATCAAACAGGATCGCGCGTACGCGGAGGCCCTGCGGGACGGCGGTGTCATCGACGACGTGCGGGTCGGTCCTTCGGCGCCGTTGAATTGGCTGCCGGAAGTGCATCAATGGCAGCTTGAGCGGCTCGGGATCAGTGGCGCCGAATGATGCCCTCAAGGTCGGCGCGCGCGGGCAGCACCCCGTAGAGGCTGCCGCGGTCGTCGCCCAGCCGTGCCGCGACGAACGTGTGTGACACGGCCGCGGGGGCGTGCCGGAGCAGCAGTGACGCCTGCAGGGCGAGCGCCAGCTGCTCAACCAGCTGGCGTGCCTGGCGCTGCGCGTCATCCGGTGCCCGCAGCATCCGCTTGGTCGCCTCGACGTGCGCATCGAACACCGGATGCGCGCCGCGCGCGAGGTCCACCTCGTCGAAGAACGCGTCAACGCTCTGCGGCTCGCGCTCGATCGCACGCAGGACGTCGAGCGCGATGACGTTGCCGCTGCCCTCCCAGATCGCCATCACCGGCTGCTCGCGGTAGCGGCGGCCGAGCGGGAAGCCCTCGGTGTAACCGTTGCCGCCGAGGCACTCCATGGCCTCGTAGGCATGCCCGGGTCCGCGCTTGCAGATCCAGTACTTCGACACCGCGGTGGCGAGCCGGCGGAAGGCGTGCTCGGCGTCATCCGCATCGTCGTCGTGCGCTCGCGCGAGCCGCAGCGCGGTCGCGGTGGCCGCCTCCGACTCGAGGGCGAGGTCGGCGAGCACAGCGGTCATCGCCGGCTGGTCGACGAGCTTCGCGCCGAAGGCGCTGCGGTGTCGTGCATGCCACAGCGCCTCGGCCACCGACTGCCGCATGCCGGCCGCCGTGCCGAACACGCAGTCCAGGCGGGTGCGCGCGACCATCTCGATGATGGTGCGGACCCCGCGACCCTCCTCGCCGAGCAAGTGGCCGACAGTGCCGTCGAACTCGACCTCGCTCGACGCGTTGGAGCGGTTGCCGACCTTGTCCTTGAGCCGCTGGATGCGGAACGTATTCCGGCTGCCGTCGTCGAGCATCCGGGGCAGCAGGAAGCAGCTCAGTCCGGCCGTCGATTGCGCGAGCACCAGGAATGCGTCCGACATCGGCGCGCTGCAGAACCACTTGTGGCCGGTGAGGCGCCAGCTGCCGTCGCCCGCGTCGATCGCGCGGGTGGTGTTGGCGCGCACGTCCGAGCCGCCCTGCTTCTCCGTCATCGCCATCCCGAACAGGGCGGATGCCTTCGGCTGGCCGAGCGCGCCGTCGTAGTCGCGGCTCAACAGCCTCGGCAGCCACTTCGTTTCGAGCTCCGGGGAGGCGGCGAGCGCCGGCACCGCCGAGTGGGTCATCGAGATCGGGCACGCGTGGCCGGGCTCGACCTGGGCGAACAGCATGAAGGTGGCGGCGCGCGCGACGTTCGCGCCGGGACGGGGCTCTGCCCACGCGCTCGTGTGCGCGCCGGATGCCGCGGCCGCCGCGATCACCCGGTGATACGACTCGTCGTACTCCACCTCATCGACGCGATTGCCCCACCGGTCGTGGGTGTGCAGCACCGGCGCGTGGGTGTTCGCGCGCTCCGCGTCCGCCTGGAATGACGCGCTGCCGACCAGTCGTCCGACCTCGTGCAGGTCGTCTTGCGCCCAAGCGGCGTCGTAGCGTGCGACCCCCTCGACGAGGGGACCGTTGAGCCCGAACTCGTCGACGTCGACGCGCGGCGGCGGCTGGTTGAGGGTCTCATGCGTCATGGAATGACCGTAAACCCGAGCTCAGCCGACGGGACGCAGTTCAGCCAGCACCGCGGCGAGCTGGTCCACCGCGAAGTCGAGGTCGCCCCCAGAGATCACCAGCGGCGGCGCGATTCGCACCGTGGTCTGGTGGGTGTCCTTCATGAGCACTCCGCGCTCCAGCATGCGGGCGCAGACATCGCGTCCCGACCCGTACGCAGGGTCGATGTCGACGCCCGCCCAGAGTCCGGCTCCGCGCACCGCGGTGACGCCAGCGCCCACCAGTCCCGCGAGGCGCGCGTGCAGGTGTTCGCCGAGCGTGCGCGACCGCTCCTGGTACTCGCCCGTGCGCAGCATCCGGATCACCGCGCGACCGACGGCAGCCGCGAACGGGTTGCCCCCGAAGGTCGACCCGTGTTCCCCAGGGTTCAGCACGCCGAGCACGTCCCGGTTGCCGACCACCGCAGACAGCGGCACGATGCCGCCACCAAGTGCCTTGCCGAGCAGGTACAGGTCGGGCACGACGCCCTCGTTGTCGCACTGGAAGGTCGCGCCGGTGCGGCCCAGCCCGGTCTGAATCTCGTCGGCGATGAACAGCACGTTCCTGCGGGTGGTCAGCTCGCGCACCGCCCCAAGGTAGCCGGCCGGCGGCACTATGACCCCGGCCTCGCCTTGGATCGGCTCGAGCAGCACGGCGACGGTCTCATCGTCGATCGACGCCTCAAGCGCCGTGAGGTCGCCGAACGGCACCGACCGGAAGCCGGGCGTGAACGGTCCGAAGTCCCTCCGGGCGACCGGGTCGGTGGAGAAACTGACAATGGAGATCGTGCGGCCGTGGAAGTTGCCGTCCGCCACGACGATGTTGGCGTTGCCCTCAGGCACGCCCTTCACCCGGTATCCCCACGCGCGAGCCACCTTGATCGCGGACTCGACCGCTTCCGCCCCGGTGTTCATCGGCAGCACCAGGTCCTTGCCTGCGAGCTCAGCGAGTTCGGCGACGAACGGTCCGAGCTGGTCGTTGTGGAACGCCCGACTGGTCAGCGTGATCCGCTCCAGTTGCGCCCGGGCGGCGTCCAGCAGCATCCGGTTGCCATGCCCGAAGTTCACGGCCGAGTAGGCGGCCAAGCAGTCGAGGTAGCGGTTGCCCTCGATGTCGGTCACCCACGCACCGTCACCGGAGGCGACCACCACCGGCAGCGGATGGTAGTTCTGGGCGATGTGCTCTTGTTCGGCGGCGATCGCCGCCGCGGTCAGCGCCGAAGTTCCAGCGTGCAGCACTTGACGCCGCCTCCTCCGAGCAGGAGCTCGGACAGGTCGACGCCGATCGGGTTGTACCCGCGCTCGCGCAACTGCCGCTCGAAGTCCTTCGCGCGCGACGCGATCACGATGTTGTACCCGTCCGAGTACGAGTTGAGTCCGAGGACGGATGCGTCCTCCTCGTTCACTTCGATGGCATCCGGGAACCGCTCGCGCAGCACCGCGAGCCCCTCCTCGTTGAACGCCGACGGCAGGTAGGCGATGTTCTGCGCTCCGCCCTCGATCGGCTCGGGATCGAGCACCGCGATCGCGGTGTCGAGGTGGTAGAAGTTCGGGTTCACGAGTTCGAGGCTGACCACCTCGCGCCCGAAGATCCGCTCGACCTCGCGATGGCTGGCCGTGTCGCTGCGGAAGCCGGTGCCGGCCAGGATCACATCGCCGACGAGCAGGAAGTCGCCCTCGCCCTCGTTGGTGTGCTCTGGCTCTCGCACGTCGAAACCGTTGTCGCGGAACCAGTCCATGTAGGCGGGACCCTCCGGGCCACGCTGCTCGTACCGGAACTTGGCACCGTAGGCGATGCCGTCGATCACGAAGCCGCCGTTCGCGGCGTAGACCATGTCGGGCAGAGAGTCGATCGGGTCGATCAGGCGAACGTCGAAACCGAGCTCGAGGTAGGTGTTGTACAGCACCTCCCACTGCCGCACCGCCAGCGATGTGTCGGTGGGCTGCTCGGGGTGCATCCACGGGTTGATGCGGTAGTTCACGGTGAAGAAGTCCGGGCGGCACATCAGGATGGTGCGCTCGGTGGCCTTGCGGGCTGCCGGGTTGGCAAGGTTCGCGGTCTGGGTCGTCATCTCTTGTCCTCGGGCTCAGTGATTGGGCGGACTAGGTCGCTCGTTCGAGCCCCGCGGGTCGGGACGCCTTAACCAGTCTCCCACGCTCTTTATCCACGTTTCCTGTCGAGTCGAGCAGGATTCACGCGTTGTGGGGCAGCCGGGTGCAAGAATCACCCGATTTGCGGCATCCGGATACTGGCCGCCACCTCCCGCGCGGCCATACCCTTGGGTCATGGACAGTCTCGACTACGGCATCATCGACCTGCTCCGCCAGAACGCACGAGCGGGCTATGGCGACATCGGGGAGCGGATCGGGCTCTCGGCGTCCGCGGTGAAGCGGCGCGTGGACCGGCTGGTCGCGGACAAGGTGATCCGCGGTTTCACCATTCAGGTCGACCCAGCCGTCGATGGGATGGGCACGGAGGCGTACGTCGAACTGTTCTGCCGGGGCACCGTCGCGCCGGAGGAGCTCAGACGGATCCTCGCCGGGGTGCCGGAGGTCGTCGACGCGGGGACCGTCACCGGCAGCGCCGACGCGATCGTGCACATGCGCTCGCGGGACATCTCGAGCCTCGAGGTCGCCCTCGAGCGCGTGCGTATCGCCCCCAACGTTGATCACACCCGCAGCGCGATCGTGCTGTCGAAGCTGATCCACCGGCCATACGAACCCTGATCCGCCCGCTAGCCGCATCAGGGAACCGCCAAGCGTCCGCGTGAAAGGATTGCCGGGTGCAGTTCGAATCACCAGCCGACCTTGACGAGCTTCGCGACCTGAGGGATCAACTCAGCCGGTTCCTGCTGGCTTACAAGTTCGGCATCGACGAGCTGATGACGAAGATCAACATCCTCAAAGAGGAGTTCGCGGTCAGTCAGGACTACTCGCCGATCGAGCATGTGAACTCGCGGCTGAAGACCGTCGACAGCATCGTCGACAAGATGCGCCGCAAGGGCTTCG
This sequence comes from Cryobacterium sp. BB307, assembly GCF_012274275.1. Lineage (GTDB taxonomy): Bacteria > Actinomycetota > Actinomycetes > Actinomycetales > Microbacteriaceae > Terrimesophilobacter. The sequence continues at coordinate 410,034 of NZ_JAANZA010000001.1, forward strand.
AATTGTCGCTGGAGTCGGTTCGGGACAACGTCACCGACATTGCGGGCATCCGGATCACCTGCGCGTTCATCGGCGACACCTACCGGGTGGCGGAGATGCTCACCGCGCAGAGCGACATCACGGTGCGCCTGGTGAAGGACTACATCGCCGAGCCCAAGCCGAACGGCTACCGCAGCCTGCACCTGCTGCTGGAGATCCCGGTCTTCCTGTCCGACCGGGTCGAGATCGTGCCGGTCGAGGTGCAGCTGCGCACGATCGCGATGGACTTCTGGGCGAGTCTCGAGCACCGGATCTACTACAAGTACGACCGCCACGTGCCGGAGTCGATCCTCGCGGACCTCAGTCGGGCGGCGGAGTCGGCGAGCGACCTGGACGCGAAGATGGAGCGACTCCACCTCGACGTGCAGCACCTTCCCGAGCAGCCGGCCGCCTGAGCAGACATGCGAAAGGCCCGGCAAACGGATGCCGGGCCCTTCTGCCGCTTTCGGGTGAGCGGCGGGTGAGCGCGAGTTACGCGGCGAGCGCCTCGTCGACGCGCAGGCTGCGCAGGGCACCGGCCCATGCGACGACCTGGTCGACCTGCGTCTGCAGCTCGGGGAGGTGCATCTCGGCGGGCTTCACGGTGGTGAAGTTCTCCACGTCGGTGAACAGCGAGAGGAGCACGTTCTGGCGCACGTCGGCGATGGCGAGCTCGGCCAGGACCTGGCGCAGGTGCTCGTTGGCGCGCACGCCGCCCATGCTGCCGTAGCTGACGATGCCGGCGGCCTTGTTGTGCCACTCGGTGCCGACGAAGGAGATGGCGTTGGTGAGCGCGCCCGGGATCGAGTGGTTGTACTCGCCGGTCACGAAGATGTAGCCGTCGAACTCGCCGATCTTCGACGCGAACTTCTTGGTGTGCTCGTGCTGGTACTGGCCGGCGGCGGCGGGGATCGCCTCGTCGAGCAGCGGGAGGTTGTAGTCGGCGATGTCGACGAGCTCGAACTCGACGCCGTCGGCCTTCGCGTTGTCCTTGACCCAGTTGCCAACCTGGATGCCGAGGCGTCCGGGGCGGGTGCTTCCGACGATGATTCCGATCTTTAGATCTGACACGTGTTGCCTTCCTGAAAAGTTCTTGGTGACACGTCACCCAAAATTGGTGACGCGTCAACGATACGCTCCACTGGTTGACATGTCAACAATGAGCTATGATGGTGTTCTATGGCCGCTTCACCCCAGATCTCCGAGCAGGAGTGGGCCGTCTGGCGCCGGTTCTATGCCATGCGACGGCAGCTTGACCGCGCCTTGGAACAGCAGCTGCAGGGCGACTCCGGCATCTCCGGCCCCGACTATGAGATCCTCGTTGCCCTGTTCGACGCCCCGGACCGCAAGCTTCGCGCGCGTGAGCTCGCGGAGATCATCGGGTGGGAGAAGAGCCGCATCTCGCACCAGGTCAGCCGCATGGAGACTCGCGGCCTCGTCGAGCGCACCGAGTGCGAAACCGACCTCCGCGGGACCTGGATCGGCATGACCAACGAAGGCAAGCGCACCATCTTCCGCGCCATGCGCAACCACCATGACGCCATCCGCAGGTTCTTCTTCGACGTGCTCACCGATGAGGAGAAGGAGCTCGTCTCGGCCGCCTCGGGCAAAGTGCTGGATGCGATCAACCCAGCTGCGTGCGAAGTGGCGGAATCAATCGAGGCTCGGCGCGCCTAGCCTCGGCTTGTGCCCAGTGGCTATTCCCACTCGCTGGGCGCAGGCACCTTGGTCGACGGCAGTGCGACCTTCTGTCCCCAGCGCAGGATCCACTCGGGCACCTCGAGTTCGTGCGGCGCCACGCCGATGAGCTCGATCAGGTCGTCCATCGGCACCAGCCCGCCGCTCTTCTTCAGGAAGCGGCCCCGGATGAACATCCGAGCGTAGATCTCGCCGTCGACCACGAACCGCTGCTCGAGGTACACCGCGCGGTCATCGTAGCCGAGGAATCGGCTCTCGACGGTGAACTTCTGCCACAGGTCGAGTGACTTCCGGTAGGAGATCGTCGTCGCGACCACCACCGGGTACCAGCCGCGCGCGGTCATCGCCTTGTACAGGCCGGCGCGGCGCAGCAGATCGAAGCGGCCGAGGTCGGCGATAGACAGATAGCGGCCGTTGTTGAGGTGCCGGTACATATCGATGTCGGTGGGCAGCACCCGGAATTCGGTCGATGACACATCGAACGGTCCCTGCGTCGCGCCGCGCGGCTTGATCAGCAGGTGCCAGAGGGTGCGCCAGATCAGGTTCACGAAGCGAAATCTAGCGGTGGACTCAAGCGCGGCGACATCCGGCTGGCGGAAACCTACAAGGACAGCGCGATGACGGCATCGCCAGCGCCACGCAAACGACGAGCGCGGACCGTTCGGGTCGCGGTCCGCGCTCGTCGCTGATCTATGCGGCAGCTGCCGCCATCGGCTCCTCGACGAGGTAGCGCGAGTAGGCGCACAGCGTCAGGAACGTCGGGTAGTCATCCTGCAGCGCGACGGTGCGGAACACCTCTGCGGCATCATCCAACCGGTCGCCGTCGGTGCGCGGCAGCGTCTCGAGCAGCCCGGTCAGCAGCCCGTCGACGAGCTCGCGGGTGATCTGCACACCGTCCTCGGTGACGACATCCTGGTGGATCCACTGCCACACCTGCGATCGGCTGATCTCGGCTGTCGCAGCGTCCTCCATGAGATTGTCGATCGCGGCCGCCCCGACGCCGCGCAGCCACGAGTCGATGTAGCGGATCGCGATCGACACGTTGTCGCGCACGCCCTCGAGCGTGATCGACCCGTTCGTGGAGCGGATGTCGAGCAGCTGCGCGGCGGTGACCTCCACGTCGTCGCGCTGGCGATCGAGCTGGTTCGGGCGGTCGCCGAGCACCGCGTCGAACTCGGCGCGCGCGGTGTCGACGAGGTCCGGGTGCGCGACCCAGGTGCCGTCGAAGCCGTCGGCCGCCTCGCGGCGCTTGTCCGCGCTGACCTTCTCCATCGCCATCGCGGTCACCTCGGGGTCGCGACGGTTCGGGATGAACGCGCTCATGCCGCCAATCGCGTGCGCGCCACGCTTGTGCGCCGTCTTCACCAGCAGCTCGGTGTAGGCACGCATGAACGGAACGGTCATCGTGATCTGGTTGCGGTCCGGCAGCACGAAGCGCTGCCCGCGGCCGCGGTAGTTCTTGATGATGCTGAAGATGTAGTCCCAGCGACCGGCGTTCAGTCCCGCCATGTGGTCGCGCAGCTCGAACAGGATCTCCTCCATCTCGAACGCTGCCGGGAACGTCTCGATCAGCACCGTCGCGCGGATGGTGCCGTGCGGGATGCCGAGACGGTCCTCCGCGTAGCTGAACACGTCGTCCCACAGCTTGGCCTCGTGGTGGCTCTCGAGCTTCGGCAGGTAGAAGTACGGGCCGCGACCGGAGTCGATGAGCGCCTTCGCGTTGTGGAAGAAGTACAGGCCGAAGTCGACCAGCGATCCGGATGCCGGCATCCGGCGCCCCGCACGGTCGATGTGGCTCAGGTGCTTCTCGACCAGGTGCCAGCCGCGCGGGCGCAACACGATCGTGGGCATCTCACCCTTGACCTCGTAGCGCTTGCCCTCGGGGCTCGTGTAGTCGATCTGCCCACGGATGGCGTCGAAGAGCGAGAGCTGCCCCTCGATGACGTTCGCCCAGGTCGGGCTGGTCGCGTCCTCCTGGTCGGCGAGCCACACGTTGGCCCCGGAGTTGAGGGCGTTGATCGTCATCTTGCGGTCGGTGGGGCCGGTGATCTCCACGCGCCGGTTCTCGAGGCCCGGCCCGGCGCCGGCGACACGCCACTCGGTGTCTTCGCGGATGTGCGCGGTCTCCGGCAGGAAGCCGAGGTTGCGGCCGTTGCCCAGGTCGTAGCGCACCCGCATCCGGGCGGCCAGCTGATCGTGTCGGCGACCCGCGAACCGGTCGTGCAGCTCGGTGAGGAACTGCAGCGCATCCGGAGTGAGGATCTCGTTGTACCGCTCGCGCAGTTCTCCGGTGATCTCGATGCTCGTGTTCATTGCTTCATTCCTTTGCTGATCCTGCTGCGATTTAGTGGAACTGCGCGGTCTCGGTGGAGCCGACGAGCGCCAGGGTCTCGCTGTCCGGGTTCAGGGCAGTCGCGATGCGGTCGAAGTAGCCGGTGCCAACCTCACGCTGGTGGCGGGTTGCGGTATAACCGTCCGCCTCGGAGGCGAACTCGGCCTCCTGCAGTTCGACATAGGCGCTCATCTGCCGCTCCTTGTAATCGGCCGCGAGCGTGTACATCGAGTGGTTGAGGGCGTGGAACCCGGCCAGGGTGATGAACTGGAACGCGTACCCCATCGCCGCGAGCTCCTTCTGGAAGCGCGCGATCTGGTCGTCGTCGAGGTGCCGCTTCCAGTTGAACGACGGGGAGCAGTTGTAGGCCAGCTTCTTGCCCGGGAACTGCGCGTGGATCGCCTCCGCGAAAGTGCGTGCGAGCTCGATGTCGGGCTCGGCGCTCTCCACCCAGAGCAGGTCGGCGTAGGGCGCGTAGGCCAAGCCGCGCGCGATGACCGTGTCGAGGCCGGGGGTCGTGCGGTAGAAGCCCTCCGAGGTGCGCTCGCCGGTGAGGAACTGCTTGTCGCGGTCGTCGATGTCGCTCGTGATGAGGTCGGCGGCGAGCGAGTCGGTGCGCGCGATGATGATGGTCGGCACGCCGGCGACGTCGGCGGCGAGGCGCGCGGCGTTCAGGGTGCGGATGTGCTGCTGGGTCGGGATGAGCACCTTGCCGCCCATGTGGCCGCACTTCTTCTCGCTCGCGAGCTGGTCCTCCCAGTGCACGCCGGCTGCTCCCGCCTCGATCATCGAGCTCATGAGCTCGTACGCGTTGAGCGGTCCGCCGAAGCCGGCCTCGGCGTCGGCGACGATCGGCTGCAGCCAGTCGCGCGTCTCCGCGCCTTCGGCGAACTCGATCTGGTCGGCGCGCAGCAGCGCGTTGTTGATGCGGCGCACGACCGCGGGAACCGAGTTCGCCGGGTAGAGGCTCTGGTCGGGGTAGGTCTGGCCGGACAGGTTGGCGTCGGCGGCGACCTGCCAGCCGGAAAGGTAGATGGCCTTGAGTCCCGCGCGCACCTGCTGCACCGCCTGGTTTCCGGTCAGAGCGCCGAGCGCGTTCACGAACGGCTCCTCGTGGATGTAACGCCACAGGTTCTCGGCGCCGCGGCGAGCCAGAGTGCGGTCCTCGCGAACGCTGCCGCGCAACGCGATGACGTCCTCGGCGCTGTAGTCGCGCTCGACACCCGCCCAACGGGCATCCGTCTTCCACTCCGCTGCAAGCTGGTCAGCGGTCTGGGTCTGGTCTCCTGCGCGGGCGGTGCTCATCGGTGCCTCCGGTAGATCGTCCATGGCCCGTGACTCGGGCCCGTGACACCACTCTCAGGGCAAGAGAGCCGGTTCTGCGCGCTCCTGACGATAGAAATTCGCCTGTTTTTCTGCAGTTCGGAAATGTGTCGTGACGACGGTCAAACGGAGGATTTGAGCGCATCAGCCCGCCATTCGCTTCGGATTCCGTAGCCGCGAGACAAAATGACAATCAATCCCGTTGCGGTTCTACCGGAACTCCGCTTGACTACAGACAACCCGCGTCCCATCGTTGTGAGCCCGGAGGCCTGAAGCCGAAGTGACTGTTTCGACCAATCTCACGAGCGAGGCTTCCCCCGGATCCAGCGAGCATTCAGACGCGCAACGCGTGGAAGCCCCCGGCGCAGTGGTGCTCGAGTCGGTAACCAAGACGTTCGGTGCGAGCACCGCGGTCGACAGCATCGACCTCCGCGTCGAGCCGGGCGAGTTCCTCTCCCTTCTCGGGCCATCCGGATGCGGCAAGACCACGACGCTGCGCATGCTCGCCGGCTTCGAGCGGCCAGACGCCGGCCGCATCCGCATCTCCGGCCAGGACGTGCTCGGGGTCCCACCGCACAAGCGCAACGTCAACACCGTCTTTCAGGCCTACGCACTGTTCCCGCACATGAGCGTCGCCGAGAACGTCGCCTACGGCCTGCGGCAGAAGCGGGTCCCCAAGGCGGAAGCCCACCAGCTGGTGACCGAGGCGCTCGAGATGGTGAAGATGCGTTCCTTCGCCGACCGGCGGCCGAACATGCTCTCGGGCGGCCAGCAGCAGCGCATCGCCCTCGCGCGTGCCCTCATCAACCGCCCGGCCGTGCTGCTGCTCGACGAACCGCTTGGCGCACTCGACCGGCAGCTGCGAGAAGAGATGCAGGTCGAGCTGAAGCTGCTGCAGTCCCGTCTCGGCATCACCTTCATCTTCGTGACCCACGACCAGGGCGAGGCGCTGTCGATGAGCGACCGGATCGCCATCATGCGCGACGGGCGCATCGAACAGCTGGCGGATGCCGACACCATCTACGACTCCCCCGCCAGCGCCTACGTCGCCGGGTTCATCGGGCAGCAGAACTTCATCCCCGGCACCATCGGGCGTCAGACCGACCTGCTGGACACCGCGCACGGCACCCTGCGCACGTCTCGACCCTCCGACATGGCGTCGGGAACGGATGCCCAGGCCGCGATTCGTCCGGAACAGGTCACCGTTTCCGAAGACCAGCCCGCCTCCCAGCAGAACGCCTTGCCGGGAGAGCTCATCGGCATCTCGCATCTTGGCGAGACCCTGCAGTTCCTCGTCTCGGTCGGAGATGGACTGACCATCCAGGCCAGGGCACCCCGCCCGACCGCCCCCCGCATTCCGGTGGGCGCCAGGGTCTGGTGCTCCTGGGACGCGGACAGCGTCAACTACTTCCCCGGGGAGCAGGCGGCGCAGGCCCAGGCCGAGATCGAACGCGCCCTGAGCAACCCAGCAGCACCCACCAACTCGATCTCAGTGAAGGAGCGACCCTGATGTCCCACGAGCAGCCTGTTCGGATTCTCGCCTCAAGTGCGGCCAGCCGCATGATCGCGGCACAGTACAACCGGCGTCGCTTCCTCAGCTTCGCCGCGGCCGCGGCGGGCGCCGGGTTGCTGGCCGCGTGCAGTTCCCCCGATGGCTCAACGGCCCCCCGGGCGACCGGTGCTGCGCTCGAGGACAAGCTGACCATCTACACGTGGGGCGACTACGACGACCCAGACGTGCTCGCGCAGTTCACCGCGGACCTCGGCCCAGCGGTCACTCTCGACTCGTTCAACTCCAACGAGGAGATGATCTCCAAGCTGGTCGCGGCGAAGGGCACCAGCGGCTACGACATCGTCGTCCCGACCGGCCAGTTCATCCCGCAGATGGTCGAGAACGGGCTGCTCGCCAAGTTCAACCATGACCTCATCCCCAACCTCAAGAACGTCGACCCGGTGTTCCTCGGCCGGGACTGGGACCCGAACAACGACTACTCGGTCGTCAAGGCCTGGGGCACCACCGGCTTCGTCTACGACAAGACCAAGATCACTCGCGAGCTGAAGACCTGGAAGGACTTCATCGACGCAGCCATGAACGAGGCAAGTGGCGACGTTTCGCTGCTCGACGACCCTGCGGAACTCACCGGCCTCTACTTCTGGGCGAACGGCATCGACTGGACGACGACTGATGCCGCCCACCTCGATGCGGCCGAGGACTTCCTGGTGAACACCCTCGCGTCGCACGTCGCCGCCTTCGACTCCTACCCCGGCGGCGTCGCCATCCCGCAGTCGCAGCACGCGCTGATGCAGGCCTGGAACGGCGACGCGCGCATCGGCATCCTCGAGAGCGCCGACCCGGACCGCTGGCAGTGGGTGCTGGGCAACCCCGCCACCGAACTGTGGGCAGACAACTGGGCCATCGCCGAGGGCGCACCCCATCCGGAGGCCGCTCACGCGTTCATCAACCACGTGCTCGACCCCGAGGTGTCGCTGGCCGAACTCGACTACATCGGCTACCACACCGGTGTCGCCGGGATCGAGGACGCCGCGCGCGAGGCCGGTCTGGAGATGCTGGACCTCGTGTTCTTCACGCCAGAACAGCTCGACATGATGCACACCGGTGAGGTCAACGATGCTCAGCAGCGCGCGGTTGAGATCTGGGACAAGATGAAGGCCGCCGCCGGCGCTTAGCGCGCGAACTGCAACGCCATGACGACACACTCGACCAACGCTCCGGTGACGATGCTGGACACGCCGCCGGCACGCCGCCGCCCGGACTGGCTCAAGGGACCGCGCGCTGCGCTTGCCCTTCCCGCCTGGGCCTGGCTGACGGCGTTCTTCGTCGCGCCGGTCGGCATGGTGTTGTGGTTCAGCTTCGGCTACAAGCCGGGCATCTTCGGGACGCACGCGAACGACCGGCTGTCGTTCGACCGGTACGCAGAAGCGCTGTCTCCGACCTTCTTCCAGACATTCCAGAACACCCTGTGGGTCGGCGTCACCGGCACCCTGATCTGCCTCGCCATCTCAATCCCGTTCGCCTACTGGCTCGCGGTCAAGGCGGCTAACCGGCACCGCGGCATCCTGCTCGCCATGGTCATGATCCCGTTCTGGACCAACTTCCTGATCCGTACCATCGGCTGGCAGATCATCCTCGCGCCCGAGGGCTGGTTCTCGGGGCTGCTGCAGGCAACCGGCGCGCTGGATGAACCACTCGACGTGATGTTCACAAGGACGGCGGTGCTCATCGGGGTGGTCTACAACTACCTGCCGCTCATGGTGCTGCCGTTGTTCGTGGCATTCGACCGGGTGATCCTGCCGCTGCGCGAGGCGAGCAAGGACCTAGGCGCCGGTCGCTGGAGCACGTTCATCAACATCACCCTTCCGCTCGCCAAGCCGGGCATCATCGTCGGCATCCTGCTCGTGTACATCCCGCTGATGGGCGACTACATCACCGCCACCGTCCTCGGCGGGGCGAAGGGCAACATGGCCGGGCAGATGGTGGCCAACCAGTTCCAGACCGCCCAGAACTGGGCGCTCGGCTCGGCGATGGCGGTAGTGCTCATCCTCACCATCCTGATCTCGGCCGCGATCGCATTCCTCGTCGCCTGGCTCGCCAGCTGGCCGCTCCGCGCTCGTGGGCGCCTCGTGTTGGGATCACCCAAATGAAGCAACGCACCTCGCTGATCGACCTGTCGATGCGCGCCTGGGCGGTCATCGTCTTTGCGTTCCTGTTCGCGCCGATCATCATCATCCTGATCTACTCGTTCAACAACGGCCGGCTGCTCGTGGCCTGGGGCGGATTCGGATTCGACTCCTTCGCGTCCATCGTGACCAAGCCGGCGATTCGCGACGCGGTCTGGGTGTCGCTGCAAGCCGGCGTCATCTCCGCGCTGATCGCCACGGTGCTCGGCACTCTCGCCGGGGTCGCCCTTGCGCGGCGGGCAGGCAAGTGGGTGCCCTGGTTCCTCGTCCTGCTGGTGCTGGTCACGGTCACCCCGGAGATCGTGGATGCTGTCGCGCTGCTGCCGTGGATGGTCTTCCTCGGCCAGGATGTCGGCCTCGGACTGTTCGACAACGGCATCGTCCGCCTTGTGGTCGGGCATTCGCTGTTCTCGACTGCGGTCGTCGCGTACATCGTCCGCTCCCGCCTGATCGGGTTGGACGAGTCGCTGGAGGAGGCAGCCTCCGACCTGTACGCGCCGCCGCTGCGCCGCTTTACCCAGATCACCCTGCCGCTCGTCACCCCGGCCGTGCTCGCCGGAGCGCTGCTGTCGTTCACTCTCAGCCTCGACAACACGATCGTCGCCGCATTCGTGCAGGTGTCCGGGTCCACCCCATGGCCGGTGTACGTGCTGAGCGCGGTGCGCACAGGGCTGCGGCCGGAGATCGCCGCGGTGTCCACCATCATGCTGCTGCTCACCCTCGGCGCGCTCGCGCTGGTCGCGGTGGTGCTGCGCCGCGCCGGCGACTCGGCCACAGACATCGCCAAGACCGTCGGCGGCGGCTGAGCCGTCCTCCCCACCTGCCGAGATCGCATCCAAAGGAGTCTTATGCCCACCGCAGACCTCGTCTTCACCGGCGGACCGGTTTTCACTGCCGACGCCGTCCGGCGTCGGGCAACCGGCGTCGCAGTCAAGGACGGCCGCATCGTGGCGGTCGGCCATGACGAGGTGAAGGAGTTCATCGGCTCCGCCACCGAGGTCGTCGACCTGAATGGCCGGATGCTTGTGCCCGGCTTCCAGGACGCCCACGTGCATGCGGTGTGGGGCGGCCTCGACCTGATCCGCTGCGACCTGTCCGAGGAATCGACGAAGGCCGGCTACCTCGCACGGCTGGCGGAGTACTCAGCGGCGAATCCGGACAAGGAGTGGATCCTCGGCGGCGGGTGGGGGATGTCGGCGTTCCCGGGCGGAACGCCGCGGGCCGAGGACCTGGACACCGTCATCCCGGATCGACCGGCCTTCCTGCCCAACCGCGACGGCCACGGCGCCTGGGTGAACAGTCGTGCCCTCGAGCTCGCCGGCATCACCGCCGACACACCGGACCCCGCCGATGGCCGCATCGAACGCGACCCGGACGGCACCCCGACCGGCACGCTGCACGAGGGTGCGATGACCCTGGTGAACCGTCTGCTGCCCGCCACCTCGCCGGAGGACTACCTGCGCGCGCTGCTCATCGGCCAGGAGTACCTGCACTCGGTGGGGGTCACCGCCTGGCAGGATGCCATCCTCGGCGACTACGGCGACGCCGGGGACGCAACACCCGCGTACCTGGCGGCGGCGCAAAGCGGCCAGCTCACCGCGCGCGTCGTCGGTGCGCTCTGGTGGGACCGTACGCGCGGCCTGGAGCAGGTGCCGGAACTCGTCGCCCGGCGGGAGCAGTCCCGAGCCGGCCGGTTTGCGGCCACGAGCGTCAAGGTCATGCAGGACGGTGTCGCCGAGAACTTCACCGCGGCGATGATCGAGCCGTACCTCGACGGCTGCGGGCATCACACCGGCAACTCCGGCATCTCCTTCGTCGACCCTGCAGTGCTGCGCGACGCGGTAGTCGCGCTGGACCAGCTCGACTTCCAGGTGCACTTCCACGCCATCGGCGACCGTGCTGTGCGCGAGTGCCTCGACTCGGTTGGTGCGGCGATTGCGGCAAACGGGCGCGGCGACAACCGGCACCACATCGCACACCTGCAGGTGGTGCATCCGGATGACGTCCCCCGGTTCAGGGAACTCGGCGTCGCGGCGAACATGCAATCGCTGTGGGCTGCGCTCGAGCCGCAGATGGTCGACCTCACCCTCCCGTTCCTGGGCGAGCCACGCACTTCCTGGCAGTACCCGTTCGGTGACCTGCTGCGCAGTGGCGCTGTGCTCGCATCCGGCAGCGACTGGTCGGTGAGCACACCCGACCCGTTCGCCGCGATCCATGTCGCCGTGAATCGGCTCTCCGCGCCGAGTCAGAAGGAGGGCGACTTCGACGTGTTCCTCCCCGAGCAGCGCATCGACCTGGCGAGCGCGCTCACCGCCTACACGGCCGGTTCGGCCTGGGTAAACCACCTCGACGACACCGGCACCATTCGACCCGGCAACCTCGCCGACCTCGTCGTGCTGGATCGCGATCCGTTCGCCGGATCCCCCGAAGAGATCGGCAACACCCGCACGCTGCAGACGTTCGTGAACGGCGAGCGGGTCTACGCCGCCGACAACGCCTGACCAGAGAAGCAAGAGAGGAACGTCCTTCGTGGGCACCACCGTTTTTGAGAGGAACCGGCCGGCGGCCTCCCTTGTCAGCCAATCGCTGAGCGACAGCAAGCACGCCGTGTTCTGGCTCGACGATCTGGGTGAACGGGTCTCGCACCCGAGCTTGTCCGGTGCGATCCGGTGCGACCTGGCGGTGGTTGGCGGTGGCTTCCTGGGCCTGTGGACGGCGGTGCTCGCCAAGCGACGGAACCCGGATGCCCACGTCGTGCTGCTGGAAGGCCGCACGCTCGGGTGGGCGGCATCCGGTCGCAACGGCGGCTTCTGCGAGGCGAGCCTGACCCACGGCGAACAGAACGGCCGAAACCGCTGGCCTAAGGAGATCGAAGCGCTCAACCGGCTGGGGCTCGAGAACCTCGATGAGATCGAACGCGCGGTGATCGAGTTGGGCATCGACTGCGAATTCGAGCGCACCGGCTCGATCGACCTCGCCATCGAGGACCACCAGGTCGAGTGGCTGCTGGAGGAGCGGACCGACGCCGACAACGTCTTCCTCGACGCTGAAGCCGTTCGTGCCGAAGTGGACTCCCCCACCTACCTCGCCGGGCTCTGGCACAAGCGCAGCACCGCGCTGATCCACCCCGGCAAGCTCGTCGCGGGACTGGAACGGGTTGCCGCTGAACTGGGCGTGGAGATCTTCGAGAACTCGCCCGTGAAACGTATCGACGCCGACGACGCATCCGGGCAGCCGGTGTCGCGGCTGGTGACCGCGCACGGTGAGGTGACGGCCACCAAGACGGCGCTGGCGACCAACGCGTTCCCGTCGCTGCTGAAGCGCAACGCGCTGGCCACCGTTCCGGTCTACGACTATGTGTTGATGACCGAGCCGCTGGACTCGGCGCAACTCGCGTCGATCGGCTGGCAGAACCGGCAGGGACTGGCCGACATGGCGAACCAGTTCCACTACTACCGGATGAGCGCGGGAGGCCGGATCCTGTTCGGCGGCTACGACGCGATCTACCACTACGGGCGGCGGCTTCGCAGTGCGTACGAGGAACGACCGCAGTCGTTTGAGCGACTCGCCAGCCACTTCTTCACCACCTTCCCGCAACTGGAGGGCATCCGCTTCACGCACCGCTGGGCCGGAGCCATCGACAGCTCGACCCGGTTCTGCGCGTTCTTCGGAACCGCTCGCGGCGGTCGCGTCGCCTACTCAGCCGGTTTTACAGGGCTCGGTGTCGGAGCGGTGCACTTCGCGGCGAACGTAATGCTCGACCAGCTCGAAGGCCTGACGACCGAGAGGACGGAACTCGAGATGGTGCGCAAGCGCCCACTGCCGTTCCCGCCGGAGCCGATCGCGTCAATGGGCATCCAGGCCACACGGTGGTCGATGGACCGAGCCGACCACAATCGCGGGCGCAGGAATCTCATCCTGAAGACGCTCGACGCGCTCGGCTTGGGCTTCGATTCCTGATCGTCTCCAGAACTTCGTCGATTGCGCGCGCAGCATTTATGCCGAAGAACCGCTGGTTTTCTGTTCCGCCGAACCGGCAGACCTGACATTGTGGGTGGATGACGACGGTAATGCCCCTGCCCGCTGACGACACAAGCCTGGATGCGCTCACCATCGGCAAGCGCATCCGGCAACTGCGGCAGAGCCGCGGCATGACGCTGGAGGACCTCGGTACCGCGATCGGGCGAGCCGCCTCCCAAGTGAGCGTGCTGGAGAACGGCAAGCGGGAACCGAGGCTCAGCGATCTGCAGACCGTCGCTCGCGCTCTTGGCGCGACCCTCGACGACCTGCTCAGCGCCGAGCCGCCGTCGCGGCGAGCCCAACTGGAGATCGCGCTCGAGCGGATCCAGCGCGGGCCGCTCTACAGCTCGCTCGGTCTCCCACCCCTGCCGGTGCGCAAGTCGCTCAGCGACGAGGCGATCGAGACGGTGCTCGGGCTGCATGCGGAGCTCGAACGGCTGCACCGCGAGCGCGCGGCGACCCCGGAGGAGGCGCGTCGGGCCAACACGGAACTGCGCGACCAGATGCGCCGGCAGAACAACTACTTCCCGGAACTCGAGAGCACCGCTCGCGGCCTGCTCGCCGCGGTCGGGCACACCGGCGGTCCGCTCTCGCAGCGACTCGCATCCGAACTCGCCGCCCACCTCGGGTTCACGCTGCACTACGTCACCGACCTGCCGGCGTCGACCCGCTCGGTGAGCGACCTGCGGCACAAGCGCATCTACCTCCCGGTGGACAAGAAGGGCGCCGACCCGCGCGGGTCGCTGCTGCGGGCGCTGGCCGGGCATGTTCTGGGCGCCGAGGAGCCCAATGACTACCGCGAGTTCCTGCTGCAGCGGGTCGAGACTAACTACCTCGCGGCGGCGCTGATGGTGCCGGAAGCTGGCGCGGTCGAGTTTCTGGCCGAGGCGAAGGCGAACCGGGAGTTGTCGGTCGAGGACCTGCGGGATGCGTTCGCCGTCACCTACGAGACCGCCGCGCACCGCTTCACCAACCTGGCGACCCATCACCTGGGCATCCCCCTGCATTTCCTGAAGGTGCACCAGTCGGGCACCATCTCCAAGGCGTATGAGAACGACGACGCCAAGTTCCCGCACGACGTGCTCGGAGCTGTCGAGGGGCAGGTGGTGTGCCGGTTCTGGAGCGCGCGGCAGGTGTTCGACATCGCCGACCGGTTCAGCCCGTACCACCAGTACACCGACAAACCGAACGGCACCTACTGGTGCACCTCGAGCATCCAGTCGACCACCCAGGGCGACTTCTCGGTGAGCGTCGGCACGCCGTTCGCTCACGTGAAGTGGTTCCGCGGGCGGGACACGGCGAACCGGAAGAATTCCGGATGCCCGGACCCAGCGTGCTGCCGTCAGCCACCCGCGCCGCTGGCCTCGAAGTGGAGCGAGCAATCGTTCCCCAGCCCGCGCCTGCAGTCGTCGCTGCTGGCCGCGGTGCCGGTGGACACGTTCACCGGGGTGGACCACACCGAGGTGTACGAGTTCCTGGAAACCCACGCCCCGGCATCCTGACGCCTGCGCCGACCCGGTTGATACGTTGGGCGCATGATGGAGGCAGCGTGGGACGCAAGCAGGGTTGTCGTTGACCCGCAGTCGTCGGTGCCGCCGTTCGAGCAGCTCCGGACGCACCTGCTCGAGCAGGTGAGCAGCGGCACGCTGGCACCGGGCACGCGCCTGCCGACCGTGCGTCGGCTCGCCGACGATCTCGGCATCGCCCCCGGGACCGTCGCGCGTGCCTACCGCGAGCTCGAACTGGACCAGATCATCGAGACCCGCGGCCGGAACGGCACATTCGTGTCCACCCATGGGGATGCCGCCGAGCGGAAGGCGCAAGAGGCGGCCGCCGAATACGCGGCACGCATCCGGCAGCTCGGAATCGACGCCGAAGAGGGTGTGCGCCTGGTCGCCGCCGCGCTGGGGTCAGCGCCCAGCTCGTAGCGGTCTAATCTTCTGCGTCGGGCTGCGCGGCGAGGCTTCCGCTGATCGGCTCGCCGGATGCCCGGCTGACGAAGCAGTGGAAGTCGCGACGACCCTCGTTCCAGGCCTGCTCGGTCGCCGGGAAGCTGGTTTCGACCTGGATGTCGCTGTACGCGCCCGCGGCCTCGTAGTCCAGCACGGTCGCGGCCGCGCACAGCGGTTGCAATTGTGCGTCGAGCGCGGCAACACCCGGGAACGAGTCGGCGCCGGTCTCCGGCAGCGGCACGATGCCGCGGTGCACGAGTTGCGCACTGTGGTCAGTGCCGCAATCGACGACCGTGAAAGTGTCGCTCCACGCCCCGGAGTAGCTGTCGAGGCACTCGCCGCCCCGCAGCAGGTCCCACGAGTACTGCCCGGGTGGAAGCGGCCCGACCGTGTCGGCCGTGTCCTCGGCGCCGATCCCGGATGCCTGCGGCGAGCCGACGAGACCGGGCATCTTGGTGCCGACCATGAACAGCGCGACCAGCGCGAGCACCGCGACGACCGAACCCGCCGCCCACATGAGCTTCTTCTGCGTCGAGCTGACGCCGCCCTCCGCCCCCTGGGCGGTCGCCTCCGTCGTGCGGCGCGCGGCGAACGGGTTCTCGCTGGCGATCGGCTCTGCTTCATAGTCGCGGAACTGCTGCTCGCCGAACAGGTCATCAAGCGCGCCGCCGGCGGGAGCGGCGAACACCTCGGTCGGCAGCTCCGGGGGCGCGGTGCTCGACGCGGACACCAGCGGATCAGCGAGTGCCACCGTCGGCGCTTCGGCAGCGACAGTGGGTGTGAAGGACTCCCCGAGTGCGACCGTCGGCGGGCCGAAGGTCGGCTCCGGCGGCTCGACAAGAGGCGGTGGCTCTTCCTTTGCGCCGAAGCTCTCGGCCAGCCAGTCCTCGAGACTCGCCTCGCCTGGTTTGGTCACTGCGCGGAACCTCCGGATGCCAGCCCGAGGTCCTCGAGCCCGATCGCCGCCAGATACGGATAACCGGCCGCTTCAATGCGCTCGCGTGCGCCGGTGTCACGGTCGACCACCACGGCGACTGCCACGATCTCTGCCCCGACCTTGACGAGCGCTTCGATCGCCTGAAGCGGGGAACCCCCCGTGGTGGATGTGTCTTCAACCACGATCACGCGCTTGCCCGCGACATCCGGTCCCTCGACCTGACGACCCCGGCCGTGATCCTTCGGCTCCTTGCGCACGACGAAGGCGTCGTAGGCGAGTCCGCGCGCTGCCCCCTGGTGCAGGATCGACGCGGCTATCGGGTCGGCGCCCATGGTCATCCCGCCGACCGCGGCGACATCCGGGATCGGCGCGATGAGGTCGAGCATCACCTGACCGATGAGCGGTGCGACGCTGTGGTCGAGGCTGACGCTCCGCAGGTCGACATAGAAGTTGGCGCGCGCGCCGCTCGTGAGGGTGAAGTCTCCGTGGAATACTGCATTCCGCGAGATGTGCTCAATGAGCTGCTGGCGCGCGTCCGTCACCCGACCAACTCTAGTGAGAACTCCCATGCCATCTCGCATCAATCCCCGCGTCGTCGCCGCTGTGTTAGCCGTGCTCGCTTCGCTGTGGTCGCTGTTCCTGCTCCCCGCCCAGCACGTGGCGTGGGAGTCGCTCCCCGACTATCCGGCGCCCGGCTGGGCGCACGCAATCGAGCCGCTGCCGATCTACGACGGCTACCGCGCGCTGTTCGCCCCGCTGGGGTAGACCGAGGACTATCTGCTGTTTGGCGCATCCGCGTCCGTCTCGTTCGTGCTGCTCGCGTTCGCGATGCGTCCCATCACGACAACGCTCGGCGTGACAGGGGCGATCACCTTCTGGGTCACTCTCGCGAGCGGTCCGATGGTGATCGTCAGCTATCTCGCGCGGGACTGGCCGCATCCGCTCCGCGCGCTCTGGGGCATCGAACCGTTTCTGCTGATCGCGATCGGCCTGCTGGCGATCGTGTGCGCCATCGCGGCGTTCCGCCGAGGCATCCGGCCCCGCTGGCCGATCGTGCGGTTCGGCGCGCTCCTCGCATTCTTCATCGGCGGCGCCGTGCTGTTCGCCTATTACCCGCACGGCTCGATGGTGATCGGCGGGCTCGCCGTCGCCGCGTCCGTCGGCTGGTGGGACACCCGCTCCCGATAGCGTTGGGACATGCGCATCGCGACCTGGAACGTCAACTCCATCCGCACACGCTACGGGCGGGTCGTCGACTGGCTGGTCCGTGAGGACATCGACGTGCTCGGCATGCAAGAGATCAAGTGCAAGCCAGAGCAGTTCCCCATCGAGGCGTTCGAAGCGGCCGGCTACGAGGTCGTCGCCCACGGACTCAACCAGTGGAACGGAGTGGCCTTCGCCAGCCGACTGCCGATGACGGATGTCGAGACGAGCTTCCCCGACCAGCCCGGCTTCGAGAAGGGCAAGGAGGGCGTCGGCCTGCCGCTCGAGGCACGGGCGCTCGGCGTGACGATCGATGACATCCGGCTGTGGAGCCTGTATGTGCCGAACGGCCGCGCGCTCGAGGACCCGCACTACTACTACAAGCTCGACTGGCTCACCCGGCTGCGGGTGTACGCGCAGAACTGGCTGCAGGAGCATCCGGATGCCCCACTCGCGCTCATGGGCGACTGGAACGTCGCGCCGACCGACGCCGACAACGGCGACCCGGCGGTGGTGCCTGGGTTCTCGACACACGTGTCGGAGCCCGAGCGCGCCGCGTTCAACGCCTTCGCGGAGGCCGGCATCATCGACGTCGTGCGCCCGCACGTGCCGGAGGGCCTGTTCACCTACTGGGACTACAAGCAGCTGCGGTTCCCGCGCAACGAGGGCATGCGCATCGACTTCATCCTCGGCTCGCCGGCGTTCGCCGACCGGGTGACCGACGGCGCGATCCACCGGAATGAGCGCAAGGGCGACGCCCCGAGCGACCACGTGCCGGTCACGGTCGACCTCGCGGACGACGAAAGTGACGACGACGATCGCCCGATGATCTTCTGAGCCTCGCTACGCCCGCGTGTTCGGTCAGGTTTCTTGCCCGCGGGAGGTAGACACATCGGTCGCGCCCCCGCACGGGGGCATCCGAATGACTATTCTGGGAGCGTGATCGAGACGACCGCCACGGTGCCGCGAACAACCATTTCCGGTGACGAGGGAATTGCCACCAGCAAGGTGGTGACGACGGTCTTCGAGGCGATCCTCGCCGACATCAACGAGGGCAGGCTCCTGCCGGGCCAGAAGATCAGCGACACCAACCTCGCAGAGTCCTTCGGCGTCTCCAGGACACCGGTTCGTGAGGCGATCCAGCGACTCCGCGAGATCGGCCTGGTCGAGGCTTCGGCCAACCGTTTCACTCGCGTCGCTGTGGTGAGCCCGCAGCAGACCGCGAACGCCATGACAGTATGGATCGCTCTCTATGCGGCCCTCATCGAAGAGGTCGTTCCGGTCGCGACCGACGAACTGGTCGAACAGCTGTCCGCCGACCATGCCGCGTTCGAAGATGCGGTCGCGAAGCTTGATGTGCAATCGATCGCGACGACCAACTTCCAATTCTTCAACCGGATGGCGGTCGTATCGCTCAACCCGGAGTTGCGACGCGCCATCCGCTCGGTCGTGCACATGGTGCGGCTCGGCAGCCTCCACCTTCCCGAGTTCATCGACCTGGAGGCGCTGACCCAGGCGCAGACCGAGTTGCTTGCGGCGACCCGGAAGCGCGACCTCGAGAAGGCGCGCGACGCGCTCGGCGTCATCCGCGGCATCCGTATCCCGCAGTAGCGCACGGGGTCGACCTCTGGCGTGCAGTGCGGGCGCTGGAATAGCGTTGCCTCATGCCCACCATCGACGTCGACGGCGCCCGGCTTTACTACGAGACCGCGGGCAGCTCCGACTCCCCCGCCTTGCTGCTGATTCACGCCGGAGTAGCGACGCTTCGGATGTGGGACCCCCAGGTGGACGCGCTGGCAAAGGACCACTACGTCATCCGCTACGACACGCGAGGCTTCGGGGAGACAGAGACCGAGAATGTCGAGTTCTCCAACCGAGCGGACGCCCGCGCGGTGCTGGATCACCTGGGCGTCGACAAGGCGACCGTCATCGGCTGCTCGCGCGGCGGCATGATCGCGATCGACCTCACCGTCGAGTCGCCCGAGCGGGTTGTGGGCCTGGTCACCATCGGAAGCGGCCCAGGCGGGTTTCCGGTCATCGAGTTGACGGAGCGCGAGGATGCCCTGTTCGACGAGCTGGACGCTCTCGTCGAAGAGGAGAACTGGGAGCAGATCGCCCGCAAGGAGGTCGAGCTGTGGTCGTTCGGAGCAGAGCGTTCCGCCGAAGAGCTCGACCCCGCATTTGTTGAGACGGCGTACGCGCTCAATGCCGCCAACGTGCGGCACGCCGATGAGGAGCCGTCGCCGATCCCGCTCGAACCACCCGCGTACGACCGGGTCGTCGACATCACCGTGCCGACCTTGGTGATGGTCGGCGACCACGACGTGTCCGAGACCCTCGCCCAGTACGAGTACCTGGTGACCACGATTCCGAACGCCGACGGATGCCGGTTCCACGACTCCGCGCACCTGCCGAACGTCGAACAGCCGGACGTGTTCGAGCGCGTTCTGGGGGATTGGCTGCGTGAACACGGGCTGTAAGCAGTTTCCCTGCGCCATTCCCACCCGAAACGCACCATAACCACCGAGGTCACAAAGAATTCCGGCACCGCGCCCCCGTAGGCTGGAGGGGTGTGACTGCACAGTGCGGTCCCGAGTCGACGATGCGGAGGTTGAACCATGTCCCAGCAGGCAGCGCAGCACGCGACGCAGGCGATCATTGGCGAACCCGAGGTCGTTGAGGACGGTGCCACCGCGCAGTCCCCGGCTTGGTTGGCCCTCAAGAGCGCCGTGAGCGCCATTCGTGAGCTGCAGATCAAGGACGGCAGCATCCCGGATGCCGGAGACCACGTGCGCGCGGCCGAGCTCGTCGCCGAGATCACCGTGCGCATCCTGGAGCTGGCCCCGCTGTTCCCGCACGACGACGAGTACCTGCGGGCATCCGTCGCCGACTTCGAGCGGTGGGCAGCGGACGGCTTCGGCGTGCCGGACTTCCTGGACTCGCTCGTCGCGTTCCACCCGGAGCAGCACCGTGAGGACGGCATCCGCCACCTCGTGGTATTCCCGATGTACACGCAGAACGGCAGCAGCGACCGGCTGGTCGAGGCGGTGCTGATCGAAGTGATCTGGCCGGAGTTCGTCTCTGAGCTGGAGGCCGGTGACTACTCGAACAAGCTGTTCATCCCGGTGCGTTTCCTCGACTTCACGGCCGGTTACGACACCAACGCGGCTGTGCTGTTCCCGGAGACGGTCGCGACGCGTGAGATCCCGGTGTTCACCTGGGGCGCCATCTTCGCCGACCGTGAGGCCGCTCGCTTCCGCCGCGTCGTGCGTGCGGCATCCGAGATCACCGGTCTCGACCTGCCCGCGGATGCGCGCGAGCTGCTCGAGGATCAGGAGCTCACCGAGAAGACGTTCGTGATGTGGGACCTGATCCACGACCGCACCCATATGCGCGGCGACCTGCCGTTCGATCCGTTCATGATCAAGCAGCGGATGCCGTATTTCCTCTACTCCCTAGAGGAACTGCGCTGCGACCTGACCGCATTCCGCGAGTCGGTGCGGCTTGTGCGCGCAGAGGACACCGACCCGGTGACCCGCAAGCACGCGCAGCTGGTGCAGTACACGGTCATCTTCGACCGCATCTTCCGGTTCGCGCTCACCGGCAGCCGGGTGCGCAACTACGACGGTCTCGGTGGCCAGCTGCTGTTCGCGTGGATGCACCAGAAGGGCGTGCTGCACTGGACCGACACGACGCTCAGCATCGACTGGGATGAGGTTCCGGATGTCGTGAACGCGCTCGGCGAGGCGATCCACGACCTCTACTGGCGCTCCATCGACCGGCCGAAAGTCGCGCACTGGCTCGCCGCGTACGAGCTGGTCTCGGGGACGCTCGCCCCGCATCCGGCATCGAAGTGGGCCCGCGGGCTGGACGACGAGACGCTCGCCGGACCGGCCAAGGGGTACACCGACCAGGTTATGGACGACGAGTTCCCGCTGTCGATGTTCTACGAGGCGCTGCAGAAGAAGATGGCCACCGTGATCGAGTCGACGTCCGGGATCACCGGCGCCGACTAGCCACTGGCTTCAGCCCCTGAGGGCTCCGTCGCGCGACGGATGTGACTCCCCCGGCTCGTCGGTAGCGTTAACGGATGGCTACCGACGAGTGGGTGCGTGAGCGGCCGGGCCCAGATGGCTACCGGCGCGACGCGCTGGCGGCGTTCGTGCTGATGATCGGCACTGCGCTCTCCTCGATGCTCTATAACCGGATCGGCTGGTACAACGACCCCGCGCCGCTGTGGATGAGCGCGCTCGCGGTTGTCGGTCTGACCGCGCCGCTCGCCTTCCGCCGCCGTTGGCCAGAGGCTGTCGCGTTCTTCATCGCCATCGCCTTCTACGTCAGCCAGCAGTTCATGGTGCCGGAGCTGCTCTTCAGCAACATTGCGCTGTTCATGGCCATCTACACGGTCGGCGCGTGGGGCAGGAACCGTCGGCGAGCCAATGTCGTGCGTGGCATCATCATCGCGGCGATGCTCGTGTGGGTCGTGGTGAACCTGATCGTGACCGTGTCCGATCCGGATGCCGTCCCGGACTTCTCCCGCTCGGGAATCTTCTCGCAGCTCGCTTCCCTCGCCATCATCCAGGTGGTCACCAACCTGCTGTACTTCGGCGGCGCGTTCTTCTTCGGCAACACCGCGTGGCGTGCGGCGCGAGAGAAGGCGCTGCTGAGCGCGCGCACCGCCGAGCTATCCGAGGAGCGCGAGCGCCGCGCGGTGCAGGCGGTCGCGCTTGACCGGTTGCGCATCGCGCGCGAACTGCACGACGTCGTGGCCCACCACGTCTCGGTCATGGGCATTCAGGCCGGGGCAGCTCGGCGAGTGCTGCAGACCGACCCTGCCCAGGCATCCGCTTCACTCGAGCTGATCGAAACCAGCGCCCGAACCGCGGTCGACGAACTGCACCGCCTGCTCACGACCCTGCGTGAGAACGAGACCGACACCGCGAGCGAGAGTGCGTCAACGCGCGGTGTCGAACAGCTCGAGGAGCTCGCGGAGCAGACCCGCCACGCCGGAACGCCGGTGAGCGTGCAGGTGATCGGCGACCCGGTGCCGCTCAGCCCGCTCGTGAGCTTCACCCTGTTCCGGGTCGCGCAGGAGGCCCTCACCAACACCCGCAAGCACGCGGGCACCGGCGCCACCGCTGACGTCCGGTTGCGCTACGAACCGGATGCGGTCGAGCTGGAGGTCGCGGACACCGGACTGGGAAGAGCCGCAGCGGCGCGCGGAAGCGGCCTCGGCCAGGTGGGAATGCGAGAGCGCGTTGTCGCCGTCGGCGGTGACCTCGAGGTCGGGCCGCGGAGTCGCGGCGGCTACCTGGTGCGCGCGCGCATCCCGCTCATGTCGAGCCGCACGCTCGCCGCACGGTCGGCGGAGCACGCGTGATCCGCGTCGTCCTCGCCGATGACCAGGAGCTGGTGCGCGCCGGGTTCCGAATCATCCTTCAGACGGAGCCCGGCATCGACGTGGTCGGTGAAGCCGGGTCGGGTGCCGACGCGATCGAGGTGGTGACGCGCACCAACCCGGATGTCGTGCTCATGGACATCCAGATGCCCGGCATGGATGGCCTGACGGCCAGCCGGCACATCATCGGCGATCCTTCGCTGCGCTCGCGCGTGCTGATCCTGACCACCTTCGACCGAGACGATTACCTGTTTGATGCGCTGGGTGCGGGCGCGAGCGGCTTCCTGCTGAAGACCGCCAGCCCGGAGAAGCTCATTGAGGCCGTGCGCGTCGTCGCGGACGGCGACGCGATGCTCGCGCCCGAGGTGACCAGTCGCGTCATCGCCCGCTTCGGCGGTGCGGCCGCACCCCGCTCCGAGGTGGCAACGGATGTCGGACTCACCGAGCGGGAAAGGGAAGTGCTCGTGCTGGTCGCGCAGGGGCTGTCCAACGCCGAGATCGCCGCGCGGCTGTTCCTCGGGGAAGCCACCGTGAAGACGCACGTGTCGAACGTGCTCGCCAAGCTCGGCGTGCGTGACAGGGTACAAGCGGTGGTCTACGCGTACGAGAGCGGCCTGGTCACCCCCAACGGCTCCTGACTCGGCTCCACCGCGAGGGGGAGCACACAAACCCGCCGTGCGACGGATGTGCCCGGCTTGGCGCATCCGTAGCGTGGAGCTCATGCTGGAACTCCACTCAATCAACAGGTCGTTCGGGGACCGCCGGGTGCTCACGGATGTCGCGTTCAGCGTCACCGGCGGACGCATGACCGGCTTCGTCGGCGGCAATGGCGCGGGTAAGACCACGACCATGCGGATCATCCTCGGTGTGCTTGCGCCCGACTCGGGTTCGGTGACCCTCGACGGGTCGCCGCTCACCGCCGAAGCGCGCACCCGGTTCGGCTACATGCCGGAGGAGCGCGGGCTGTACCCCAAGATGAAGGTCGCCGAGCAGGTGACCTACATCGGCCGGCTGCACGGCATGCCGACCGAGGATGCCAAACGCAACACCATGGAGCTGCTCGAGCGGCTCGGACTGGGCGAGCGTGCCAACGACACAGTCGAGAGCCTGTCGCTGGGTAACCAGCAACGCGCGCAGATCGCAGCCGCCCTGGTGCACGAACCGGAGGTGCTCGTGCTGGACGAGCCGTTCTCGGGGCTCGACCCCATGGCGGTCGAGGTCGTGCAGGGCGTGCTGAAGGACTTCGCCGCGAAGGGCGCGCCCGTGCTGTTCTCCTCGCACCAGCTCGACATCGTCGAGCGGCTGTGTGACGACCTGATCGTCATCGCCGACGGGGAGATTCGCGCCGCCGGCTCGCGGGAGACGCTGCGCGAGGCGCACGCTCCTGGTCTCTACGAGCTCACCGTTGCCGGCGACACCGGATGGCTGCGCTCGGAGCCCGGCGTGCGGGTCGTCGACTTCGACGGCGGACACGCGGTGTTCGAGACCGACTCGACCGAGACCGCTCAGCGCGTGCTGAAGCGCGCCGCGGCATCCGGCGACGTGCAGCGCTTTGCGCCTCGCCAGCCATCACTCGCCCAGATTTTCAAGGAGGTAGTCCAGTGAGCCGCTACACCAGCCCCGGACTCGCTCAGGCCACGTGGCTGATCGCCGAGCGGGAGATCCGGATGCGCCTGCGCAGCAAGGCGTTCCTGATCTCCACCGGCATCCTGCTGCTGATGGTGCTCGCAAGCGTTCTGTTCGGCGGGTTCGCCAGCCAGAACGTTGACCTGCCCAAGGTCGCAGCGGTCGGCTCGGCCGTCGCCGTCGCGGAGGACACCGGTGCGCTCGAGGTCACCGAGGCCGCCACCGTGGAAGAGGCGGAGGAGCTGGTTCGATCCGAGGAGGTCGAGGCGGCGCTCGTGCCGGATCCGGATGCGCCGCTCGAGCTGACCGTGATCGGCCTCGACGAGGCACCCACCTCGGTGCTCGCCGTGCTGAGCGTCACCCCGGGCATCGAGGTGCTCGAACCAAGCGGACAGAACCCGTTCCTGATCTACCTGGTGGCGCTCGGGTTCGGACTGGTGTTCTTCGTCTCCGCCCTCACGTTCGGCTCGATCATCGCGCAGAGCGTTGTGGAGGAGAAGCAGACGCGGATCGTGGAGATCCTGATGGCGACCGTGCCGGTGCGCGCACTGATGGCGGGCAAGGTGCTCGGCAACAGCATCCTCGCGTTCGGTCAGATCGCGCTCATCGCCGTGCTCGCCGGGGTCGGGATGCTCGCATCCGGTCAGGACCTCCTGCTCGCCGATATCGGGCCGTCGCTGGTGTGGTTCGTGGTGTTCTTCCTGTTCGGGTTCGTGCTGCTCGCCGCGCTGTTCGCGGCCACCGCGGCGCTGGTGTCCCGAGTCGAGGACGTCGGCTCGGTCACCTCCCCGGTGACGATGCTCGTGATGATCCCCTACTTCCTGGTGATCTTCTTCAACGACAACCCGGTCGTGCTGGGCGTGATGTCGTACGTGCCGTTCTCTGCACCGGTGGGCATGCCGATGCGGGTGTTCCTCGGCACCGCCGAGTGGTGGGAGCCGCTGCTGTCGCTCGGCATCCTGGTGGCGACGACCGCGCTCGTGGTCTGGATCGGCGAGCGGATGTACCGCAACTCGCTGCTGCGCACCGGCGCCCGGGTGACCCTGAAGGAAGCCCTGGTCGGCTAGACCGTCAGCGTGGTTGTCGGATGCGGGCAGAATGGTGGGGTGAGCACACTCCACGACCAGAATCGCCGCGGCTTCGCATCCGACAACTACGCGGGAGCGCACCCCGAGATCATCCAGGCCATCGCGGATGCGAACGGCGGGCACCAGGTCTCCTACGGCGAGGACGTGTACACCGAGCGTCTGCAAGAGGTGATGCGGCAGCACTTCGGTGAGCAGGCAGAGACCTTCCCGGTGTTCAACGGCACCGGAGCCAACGTCACGGCGCTGACCGCGATGGTGCCGAGGTGGGGTGCGGTGATCTCCGCCCAGACCGCACACATCAACACCGATGAGGGCGGCGCGCCCGAGCGGGTCAGCGGGCTGAAGCTGCTCACCGTAGAGACCAGCGACGGCAAGCTCACCCCGGAGCTCATCGATCGCGAGGCGTGGGGCTGGGGCGATGAGCACCGCGCCCAGCCGCTTGCGGTCAGCATCACCCAGACCACAGAGCTCGGCACCCTCTACACGGTGGAGGAGCTCCGCTCGATCAGCGAGCACGCCCACGCGAAGGGCATGCTCGTGCACATGGACGGCGCTCGCATCGCCAACGCCGCGGCCGCGCTGGGCGAGCCGCTGCGTGAGTTCACCACCGACGCGGGCATCGACGTGCTCAGCTTCGGTGGCACCAAGAATGGCCTCCTCTTCGGTGAGGCGATCGTCGCGTTGAATCCGGATGCCGCACCCGGCTTGGTCTACCTGCGCAAGTTGAACATGCAGCTCGCATCGAAGATGCGCTTCGTGTCCGCGCAGCTCGTCGCGCTGCTCGAGGGAGGCCTGTGGTTGAGGTCGGCGACGCACGCGAACCGGATGGCGCTGCGCTTGCGGGAAGCGCTCGCGCGGGAGGTCGCCTCCGGAAACCTGCGCGGGATCTCGTTCACCCAGGCGACGGAGTCGAATGCCGTGTTCGCGGTGCTGCCGCCGGGTGTCGCCGATCGGCTGCGGGAGCGATTCCGGTTCTACGACTGGAACCCGGCGACCGGCGAGGTGCGCTGGATGTGCTCGTTCGACACCACAGAGGACGACATCGACTCGTTCGTGACCGCGATCCGCGAGGAACTCGTCGCGGCTGGTTGAGGGATCGCGAAGGGATCGTCTCGAAACGCTGGGCAGGGATCTCGAAAAGCTCGATCACCGAGCCCCGAGCTGACATCCTTAGTCGAGGTTGCGGGACGACCAAGGCCCGACTCATCCATTTGGTGCCTCGACTCAAACAGTTACCTTCGATGGTTCAACCGCACTCCCGAGGTACCTGGCGTACTCAAGTCAAGAGCGCGCTTCGCGCGCCGCCGGGAAACGGAAGCGGGAACGGAAAAAGTAGACGAGCCAACCCAACGGGGTAACAGAGTTCACAGTTTTGGTTCCGTCATCCGGGTCGGTCTCCCGCGATACGAGGTTGACCTCGGATAGCTGCGTTACGGCACCGACCATCTGCTGTTGAACACCAAACCCGAATCGCTCCCAGTCGGAGGAACCGGCCCGACCATCAGCACGACACAGCTCCTCAAAGAACTGCCAGTTCCGAGCCTGCACTCGACCCGCGTCCGCGAAAGCGCTCTCAGCGCGCTCCAGCAGCCAAGACTCTAGGTACGCGTCACAGTCCTCCGGCGACGGAACGCCTCGGCCCGACACGACAAATTCCTCATGTAACCACTGCGCAAACTGTTGCGCCGTTGCCAACGATTCACGCAGGTTTGAATTCAGCGCTTGGTAAAGATATGCGAAGCCCCTAGGCGTAACCGGTGCAGCCGCTGAGGGTCCACCGAAACTCTCGATTCGCTTTTGAATCGCCGCAACCGCCTGCCTATCATCTAGCGGACGGAGAACTAGTGGAGCCTGAAACACTCCGCTGAGCCGTTCGCTTCTCGCCCGAGAGACGATCCCGCGCGACCCGCTAAGAACCCATCGCACGTGTGGCAAATTGAATACAGTGTCCCTAAGAAGGTCAAGCGAACGCCGTGCGGCTCCGACCGTTTCTAAAAGCTCGAGATTGTCGAGGATGATTACAATTCCGCCTCGCTGACCATCGAAGGACTCCTCGAGGAGTTGGCGAATCGCAGTTGGGAACCCAGAGCGAGAGTAACCTTCGCTGGTATTTGCGTCCTCGCCGCTTCCCCAATTTGCGCCGACGCCCAAGACCTGTCCGCCACCTTCATGGTGCCGGAACATGCTGGCGTTGAGCCACCTGTCAAGCTCATCGACTTTGGGGCGGAACATTCCCACCTGTTCGAAGTCGTCAGCGTACCTAATGAGCGTCTGCGCTATTACGCGAAGAGCATCGAACTCGAAACTCTCCGCATCAGTCCCGGGTTGCAATCTCGACACGGCGGGGACGTAGAGCTCACCGCTAGGCGAATTGAGGCATGCCTTTCGCATGCGATACGCGGAGACCTCAAGAAGGCTGCTCTTTCCGACCCCTATGGAGCCTTCCACTGTAGGAAATGAGCCGTCCGTGCCGATGAGCCGTTGAAGACGGGCCGATTCCGAATCACGACCAACTAGGAGTTCATCTCCCACAGCATCCGCTGTAAGTGTTTCCTGGTTGTACGGATTCGCTGAGAACCCAAAATCCGGCCAAATGCTGAACAGGGACTGAGGCATAACCAGACGTTAGCGGAAACAGCGCCCGACCCCGAACCTCGCACGGCATCGAACCTGATGAGGACAGACTCACCTGAGCGGCAAATTGGGCGCATGGGGAGTTGGGTCGTTGTCACTTCCGTGGGTCTGCTCGGCGCAGGGCTTCACGTGGTGATTTTCGCACCCGTCGGGGTGCCGTACGCGCGACGCGGTGGTAGCCGCCACGGGCGCCGGCAGCCTCCCGCGATTAGCGTTCTGTGGGTCGGCTGGTCCCTTGAGTGACAGGGCCCGTTACAGCCGGGATCTCGGAATCCTCGATCACCGGGAGAGGCGATCGCCGGGACTCCGCCTACTCCCCCGGCGAGACCACGTGCGCAATGGCGGCGCCGATGACCGGCACCATGCTCAGGGCGAAGGTGTTGGTGAGGTGCTCCTTGTCGCGGTAGACATTCGCGCCGCCGACGACGCTGCGACAGCGCTCTTCGTCGCAGTACTTGTCGGTGAAGTCGATGAGCGTGGCGCTGGCACGTACCGCTGCCTCTCTCAGCGCATCCGTTCGAACCAGCGCGCTGTCGCGTGACTGGGTGCACTCGTCTGCCGGGTTGAAGCGCAGGCAGCGGTTGGGATCGTCCTCGAAGTCCGGGTTGTCAGCGATGGCGATGATGGAAGCTCCTCGCGCCTGTGCCCACGCGTCGACGAATCCCTGGATCGCAACCTCATCTTTCTCGGCGGCCGACACCCGATACGGGGTGCTTGCGTGCGCGGCCGTGAAGATTGCGTCAAACGCTTCACCCTCGGCCAGCTCGGTAGCGACGACGGCGCGCCACGATGAGCACGAGTCCGCATCCCCCTCGGCGAGCGCGCCGACGGGGGCATCGGTCCACGGGCACACATCCTTCAGGTGGGTGGTGAGCGACCAGCCGCGTTCCTCCGCAACCCTGATCAGCGCCTCGATGTACTGGTAGGCATGGCTGTCGCCGATGAGCGCGATCCGCGGGGCACCGGCATCCGTCGACCCGAACTGGCAACTGCGCGCCTCGATCTCGTTCGGCTGCACGAGGCACTCGACGTGACCCGGCCGGTCAGCATTGCCGAGCCCGGGGTCGGGGATGATGGCGTCCGCCAGCGCCGGATTCACGCAATCGACGCTGGTCTCGACGCCGAAACACTCCGGTGGGGTCTCGCCGACCGCCTCACGCTGAGCGGCCGCCGCGTCATACTTCGGGCTCGTGACCGCCCACGCGGTGCCGACGACCAGGCTCGAGACCGCCATGAGCGCGACGACGCCGGCGAAGGTGTAGCGCGGCTGGTTCTCGGTGAGGAAACTCCAGGTGCGGGCCGGGTCCTCGACGTACTTCTTGGTGAGCCACGCGAGCACGATGCAGATGGCGATGAGCAGCACCCGACTAAGGTCGCCCGCCCCCCAGCCAGGCACGAACGGCAGCACGATGATGAGCGGCCAGTGCCACAGGTAGATCGAATAGGAGAGCCCGCCGATGAAGCGCTGAGGCGGCCCGCCGAGCGCGCTGCCGATGTCCCACCAGCGCTCGGCCCGGTCGCTGATGATCACGAGCGCGGTACCGACGACCGGCAGCAGCGCCATGTAGCCGGGGAACGGTGTCTCGGCGTCGAAGAACCACGCCGCCGCGAGGATCATCGCGAGACCGGTGTAGCCGACGAGATTGTGGGCGAGCTCACCGTGCGGGCGGAACCGCGGAAGCAGCGCGAGTGCAGCGCCGGCGCCGAACTCCCAGATGCGCGTGAACGTGACGAAGTAGGCCTCAGCCGGGTTGGTCATGGTGAAGATGACGGATGCGCCAAGCGACAGCACGCTGACGACCCCGATCACCGCGATCAGCGATGTCCACTTGCGGTCGGCCGCATATCTCGCGCCGAGCCAGGTCGCCCCGAGCAGCAGCAGCGGCCAGATGATGGAGAACTGCCCGGCGAGCGAAAGCGCCCAGAAGTGCTGCGCGGTGGTCACATCCTGATCGGCCGAGCCGAAGGCGAGTGCCCAGTTCTCGACATAGAAGGTGCTGGCGAGAATCTCGCGAACTTCGCCGGGAAGCGCACTGAGCGGAAGGATGAACAGCACAGCGAGCCCGCAGAACACGAGCACGGTGATCGACGCGGGCAGCAGCCGTCGCGCGCGTTTCGCCCAGAACGCCGGCAGGTCGAGTCGCCCACTCTGCTCGAGCTCGATGGCGAGCTGCCCGGTGATGAGGAACCCGGAAATGACGAAGAACACGTCGACACCGACGTAACCGCCGGTTAGCCGGTCCGGCCACACGTGATGCAGCACGACCAGCAGCACCGCGATCGCTCGCAGTCCCTGAAGGCGTGGCTGGAAGCGAGCCGGTGTCGGCGGGTGCTCCGCTCGAGTGTGTACCGACTGGCGCTGATCAGTCATCGCCAGTCAGGGTATCTCACGCCGGTTCGTGCTCCGCGCTCCGGATGCTGAGCTCATCGGCATCCGGATTCAACTCGACCAGCACGGTGTCGCCGTCCCGGATCTCACCGGCCAGGATGGCACTCGCGAGCCGGTCGTCGATCTCGTGCTGCATGAGCCGGCGCAGCGGCCGGGCGCCATAGATCGCGTCGAAGCCGCGCTCGGCAAGCCAGGTCCGCGCATCCGGCACCACCGCGAGGTCGAGCCGACGCTCGGTCAGCCTGCGCTGCAGCCGATCGATGTACAGCTCCACGATCTGGCCCAGATCGTCGGTGGACAGCGGCGAGAAGATGACGATGTCGTCGAGCCGGTTGATGAACTCCGGCTTGAACGCCTGCCGCACCGCGAGCTGGACCGCCTCCTCCTTCTGCTCCCAGGACAGGTCGGTGTCGACCAGGAACTGGCTGCCGAGGTTGGAGGTGAGGATCAGGATGACGTTGCGGAAGTCGACAGTGCGGCCCTGACCGTCGGTCAGGCGACCGTCGTCGAGCACCTGCAGCAGCACGTCGAATACGTCGCCGTGCGCCTTCTCAACCTCATCGAGCAGCACCACGGAGTACGGGCGCCGGCGCACCGCCTCGGTGAGCTGACCGCCCTGCTCGAAGCCGATGTATCCGGGTGGGGCGCCGATGAGCCGCGCGACCGAGTGCCGCTCGGCGTACTCGCTCATGTCGATCCGGATCATCGCCTTCTCATCGTCGAAGAGGAACTCGGCGAGCGCCTTGGCCAGCTCGGTCTTGCCCACCCCGGTGGGGCCGAGGAACAGGAAAGAACCGGTCGGCCGGTCTGGATCGGCGATGCCGGCGCGGCTGCGGCGAACCGCCTCCGACACGGCGCGCACCGCCTGCTTCTGCCCCACCACCCGGCGGGCGAGCTCACCCTCGAGATTCAGCAGCTTCTCGGTCTCGCCTTGCATGAGGCGACCCACCGGGATGCCGGTCCACGCGGCGACCACTGCGGCGATGTCCTCATCGGTGACCTGCTCGTTGACCATCCGCTCGCCCGAGCTCTCGGCCTTCTCTGCCGCGGTGAGGTCATCCTCGATCTTCTTGATGACCTCGTAGTTCAGTCGGGCGGCATCCTCATAGCGTCCCTCCCGGATGGCTCGGTCGAGGTCGATGCGGGCATCGTTGAGCTTCATCTTCAGCTCACCGATGTCCTGCAGTTCGGCCTTCTCCGAGCGCCAGCGCTCCTCGAGCTCGTCCAGGGAGGCCTGCTTCTCGCTCATCTCCTCGCGCAGCTTCTTCAACCGCTGCTTGGAGGCCTCGTCCTTCTCCTTCTTCAGGGCGAGCTCCTCGATCTTCATCCGGTCGACCTGCCGCTTGAGCTGGTCGATCTCCACCGGGGACGAGTCGATCTCCATCTTCAGCCGGGAGGCCGCCTCATCGACGAGGTCGATCGCCTTGTCCGGCAGCTGCCGGCCGGAGATGTAGCGGTTGCTGAGGGTCGCCGCGGCCACGAGCGCGGTGTCCGCGATCGCGACCTTGTGGTGCGCCTCGTAGCGCTCCTTCAAGCCGCGCAGGATGGCGATGGTGTCTTCGACGCTCGGCTCGCCGACGAAGACCTGCTGGAACCGCCGCTCGAGGGCGGCATCCTTCTCGATGTACTCGCGGTACTCGTCCAGCGTCGTCGCACCGATAAGGCGCAGCTCGCCGCGGGCCAGCATGGGCTTCAGCATGTTGGATGCGGCGACCGAGCCCTCTCCACCGCCTGCGCCCATAAGTGTGTGCAGTTCGTCGACGAAAGTGATGATCTGGCCGTCGGCGTCGTTGATCTCCTTCAGCACCGCCTTGAGTCGCTCTTCGAACTCACCGCGGTACTTGGCGCCCGCGACCAGCGCAGCAAGGTCGAGGGAGACGAGTCGCTTGTCCTTCAGCGAGTCGGCGACGTCGCCAGCGACGATGCGCTGCGCGAGCCCCTCGACCACCGCGGTCTTGCCGACGCCGGGCTCGCCGATGAGCACCGGGTTGTTCTTGGTGCGTCGGGTGAGCACCTGACTGACCCGTCGGATCTCCGCGTCGCGGCCGATGACCGGATCGAGTTTGCCCGTGCGGGCGATCGCCGTGAGGTCGACC
The DNA here is from genome assembly GCF_012274275.1 of Cryobacterium sp. BB307. Classification (GTDB taxonomy): domain Bacteria; phylum Actinomycetota; class Actinomycetes; order Actinomycetales; family Microbacteriaceae; genus Terrimesophilobacter. Next base: position 442,447 of record NZ_JAANZA010000001.1, read on the forward strand.
CCGTACTGCTCGAGCGCGGTCTTCTGTTCCTCATCGGTCGCCGGAGCGCCCTGCATGTTCGCCATAGCTTTCGCGTTTCTTTCTCTTGGTTCTTAGGGAATTACTGTTGTCCTCGGCTCGGATGTCGCAGTCTCAAGGCCGGAGCGCATCACGTGCGCCATCCACCACCAGCTCAGCCAGCCGATGACCGAGTTGACGATGAACCCGAGCAGGAAGCCGACGACGCCGAGCACGGCGGCGATGGCTCCACCGTCGAGGCCGCCTGCCGACAGTGCACCGCCTCCCAGCTGGAGGCCGAAGCTCGTGAACGACTGGACGACCCAGAACGCCGCGACGGCGACACCCGCCCCGGCCCAGGTCACCGGCCACGGCCGATTGACGTCGTGCCGGGCGAGGATGACCTTGCTCAGGTATAGGCCGAGCCACATGATGCCGAGGCCGACGATCGAGATGATGATGAGCGGGATGACCCACGCACTGAGGTTGACGTTCTCGACGAACTCCTCGAGTCCGGCGTACTGGCCGTAGTCGGTGCTCACGCGGGCGATCCAGGCGAAAAGCCCCGCGAACAGGCCGAGGATGATCGGCACGATGAACAGCCCGAAGCCGATCGTCAGGAGGTTGAAGCCGACGATGCCTGCCCACGCGGCGCCGATCTTCTGCCGACTGCCCAGTGGGGGGCGGGGTGGGGTTGCCGGCGCGTACTGCGGGGCATACGGCTGCCCGGGTGCGGGCTGCTGCCCGTAAGGCTGCGTGGGCTGCTCTCCGTAGGGCTGCCCGGGCGTTGGCTGCTGACCGTAGGGCTGCTGGTTCGGGTCTTCGGTGGTCATGGTCTCCTACTCCTTTGTCGAGCTCTCATGAGTCATCGGGTGAAGGGTTTCCACAGCACGACCTGTGTATTGCGTTGTGTTCTCGTTCCGGCGCGCAACGGGATGACGTCGCCAGCCTCGTCCGCGGCGAACACCCGCCGGCCGGGGCGGTTCAGCAGTTCGTCGGCGAGTGCGGTTTCCAGTTCCCGCACGCGTTGCGCGAGCTCGTTGACCTGGTTCTCCAGGTCGAGCACCCTGCGGATGCCTTCGAGACTGACCCCTTCGGAGCTGAGCCGGGCGATCTCCCGCAGCTGGGCGACATCCCGCATCGAGTAGCGGCGCGACTTGCCCGCGGTGCGCTTCGGGCTCACCAGCCCGAGTCGGTCATACTGCCGCAGCGTCTGCGGGTGCATCTCTGACAACTCGGCCGCGATGGCGATCGCGAACAGCGGCGAGTTCTCGTCCATGTCCATCATCATCCGGCCCTCGCCATCAGCTCATCCCGGGGGTTCTCCTTGGGCATCGCCTTCTCGAACGCTTCCAGGTGCTTCTTCGCGTCAGCCGGCACGTGACGCGGCACGACGATGTGGATGGTTGCGAGCAGGTCGCCGGTGCCCTTCTTGGTCGTGACCCCGCGGCCCTTGACGCGCATCACGCGTCCGCTGGGTGTCGCGGCCGGCACCTTGAGCTTGACCGGCGGCCCGTCCAGGGTCGGCACCTCGATGGTCGCGCCGAGGGTGGCCTCGGCAAAGGTGACGGGCACATCGACGCGCAGGTTCAGCCCCTCCCGCTCGAACACCGGATGCTTGCGCACGGTGACCGTGATCACCAGGTCCCCGGCTTCACCGCCATCCGGGCTGGGCTCTCCCTTGCCCTTCAGTCGGATCTTCTGCCCGTCGGCGACTCCGGCTGGGATGCGGACGCTGATGGGCTTCCCGCCGGCCGGTTGCAGCCGGATGGTGTCGCCGTTGATGGCCGTAACGAAGTCGAGAGTCGTGGTGGCGCTCAGGTCGCGGCCCCTGGTTGGGCCACCGAACCCGCGGAAGCCGCCGGTCGACTGCCCGAACCCGCCGCCGCCGAACATGCTGCCGAAGATGTCCTCGAAGTCGCTGCTGCTGTAGCTCTGGCGGCCACCGGAGCCGCTCTGGCCGAACATGCCGCCGAAGACGTCCTCGAAGCCACCGCCGCGACCGCCGGTCGCAAAGCGCGGCGCACCGGCGCCGAGCGCGCGCATCTGGTCGTACTCCGCCCGCTGCTCGGCGTCGGAAAGCACGGCGTACGCCTCGCTGATCTCCTTGAACTTCGCTTCGGCCGCAGTATCACCCGGGTTAGAATCCGGGTGATACTTGCGCGCCAGCTTGCGGTAGGTCTTCTTCAGGTCGGCCTCGGAGACGCCCTTCGACACGCCAAGGGCCTTGTAGAAGTCCTTCTCGAACCAATCCTGACTTGCCACGTCAGCCTGCCGGAACTGTGACCGCTACCTTGGCGGGCCGAAGCAGACGCTCGCCGATGCGATAGCCGGGCAGCACGACATCCGCCACCGTCTCCACCGTCGCATCCGCGGACGGCAGCTGCGCTATCGCTTCGTGGATGTTCGGGTCGAACGGCTCGCCGACCTCCCCGACGCGCTCCAGCCCGTACTTCTCAAACGCCACCTTGAGCTTCTGCGCGATGAGCTCGAGCGGACTGCCCTCGAGGTCGCCGTGTTTGTCGGCAAGATCGAGATCGTCCAACAGCGGCAGGATGCCGCTGATGACGTCGGCTATCGCTCGCTCGCGGGCCACCGCCCGGTCGCGCTCGACGCGCTTGCGGTAGTTGGCGTACTCGGCCTGCACCCGTTTGAGGTCGTTCAGCAGGTCGGACTCGGGCTCGCGCTCTGCCACTGGTTCCTCCAGCAGCCGAGCGAGGTCCTCGTCCGTCAACTTCTCACCCTCGGACAGTTCCGCGGATGCCTGCTCTGCCTGCTCGTCCGCCTTCGCCTCCGGCTCGCGCAGGTCACCGGTCTCGGGGTCGACCCGCCGCTTGTCGCGGATGACCGGCTCGTCCTTCGGCTCTTTGTCCTTGTCCTTGCCCTTGTCAGCCATTGTTACTTCCGGCCGCCTTCTGGCTCGTCGTCGACAACCTCAGCGTCGACGATGTCCTCGTCGTCGGTTCCGCTCGTCGGCTCAGACGGTGCGCCCTCATCGGTCGGGTTCGCGTTCGCGGTCTCCGACTGCTGGTACAGCGCCTCGCCGATCTTGCTTTGGCTCGCGTTGAGCTTGTCGAACGCGGCACGCACCGCGTCGTCGTCCTCGCCCGCGAGCGCCGAGTTGAGCGCGTCGACATCCGCCTGGATCTCGGTCTTCACGTCTTCCGGCAGCTTGTCGGCGTTGTCCTTGAGCAGCTTGTCGGTCGAGAACGCCAGCTGCTCGGAGCTGTTGCGCATCTCTGCCGTTTCACGACGGGCCTTGTCCTCTGCCGCGTGCTCCTCGGCCTCGCGGACCATCCGGTCGATGTCTTCGCGCGGCAGCGACGAGCCGCCGGTGATGGTCATCGACTGCTCCTTGCCGGTGCCCTTGTCCTTGGCGGACACGTGCACGATGCCGTTCGCGTCGAGGTCGAAGGTGACCTCGATCTGCGGGACGCCGCGCGGGGCGGGGGCGATACCGGTCAGCTCGAACGTGCCGAGCGGCTTGTTGTCGCGAGTGAACTCGCGCTCGCCCTGGAAGACCTGGATGGCGACGGATGGCTGGTTGTCGTCCGCCGTGGTGAAGGTCTCGCTGCGCTTGGTCGGAATCGCGGTGTTGCGCTCGATGAGCTTGGTCATGATTCCGCCCTTGGTCTCGATACCGAGGCTCAGGGGGGTGACGTCTATGAGCAGGACGTCCTTGCGCTCGCCCATCAGCACACCGGCCTGGATGGCGGCGCCAACGGCGACGACCTCATCCGGGTTCACGCCCTTGTTGGGCTCCTGCCCGGTCTCCTTCTTCACGAGGTCGCTGACCGACGGCATGCGGGTCGAACCACCGACCAGCACGACGTGCGCGATGTCGGACACCTTGATGCCGGCTTCGCGGATGACATCCTCGAACGGCTTCTTGGTGCGGTCGAGCAGGTCGGACGTCATGTTCTCGAACTGCGCGCGGGTCAGGGTCTCGTCGAGGTTGGCCGGGCCGTTCTCGGTGAGAGACAGGTACGGCAGCTGGATGCTGGTGCTCGTTGAGGAGCTGAGCTCCTTCTTCGCCTGCTCCGCGGCCTCCTTGAGGCGCTGGCGGGCGATCTTGTCACCCGTCACGTCGACGCCGGTGGTCTCCTTGAAGCGCTTGATCAGGTGTTCGACGATGCGCTGGTCCCAGTCGTCGCCACCGAGCCGGTTGTCACCGGCGGTCGCGCGCACCTGGATGGTGGAGAAGTCATCGTCCTTGCCAACCTCGAGCAGGGACACGTCGAACGTTCCACCACCGAGGTCGAAGACCAGGATGAGCTCGTCTTCCTTGCCGCGGTCGAGGCCGTAGGCCAGTGCGGCCGCGGTCGGCTCGTTGATGATGCGAAGCACGTTGAGGCCGGCGATCTCGCCCGCCTCCTTGGTTGCCTGGCGCTCGGCGTCGTTGAAGTACGCGGGAACGGTGATGACGGCATCCGTCACGGTCTCGCCCAGGTACTGCTCGGCGTCGCGCTTCAGCTTCTGCAGGATGCGCGCCGAGATCTCTTGCGGCGTGTACCGCTTGGCGTCGATGTCGTGGTTCCAGTCAGTGCCCATGTGGCGCTTGACGGATGCGATGGTGCGGTCGACGTTGGTCACGGCCTGCCGCTTGGCGGTCTCCCCAACGAGCACCTCTCCGTCCTTCGTGAATGCCACAACCGACGGGGTGGTGCGGAAACCCTCCGCATTGGCGATCACCGTCGGCTCGCCACCCTCGAGAACCGAAACAACCGAGTTCGTCGTTCCGAGGTCAATTCCTACTGCTCGAGCCATGTGCTCTGTTCTCCTCACGGTGTAAATCTCTTTGAGACTTGAGTCTGTCGAACTCAAGTTTCGTCCTTGATAGTAACGCTGTCAAGTTCGGGTCCATTCCCCCCGATCGTGGAATACCGATTGTTTACCGGTCGCCACTAGCCTGAGTCGCATGAGCGAGAAGGTTCCCGACAACGAAGTCACCACCACCCCCTCGACCGCCAAGAAGGTTCCCGTGGTGGCCAACACCGGGGCCGTAGCGGTCGCCGGACTGGACCTGCAGGAAGGCAGGGTCGTTCCGCGCAAGCAGGTCTTCTCCTGGGCGCTGTGGGACTGGGCGACCCAGCCGTTCAACTCGGTGATCCTCACCTTCGTCTTCGTGGCGCTGTACCTGGTCGGCGATGACTTCATGGATCCGGCGATCCGCGCGCTCGGGCCGCAGCATCCGGATTACGTCGCCGCAGCAGCACAGCTCGACAGCCAATTCGGATTCGCCCTGTTCATCGGCGGCCTGCTGATCATGCTGATCGCGCCGGTCATGGGACAGCGCGGTGACGCCTCCGGCAGTCGGAAGAAGTGGCTTCTGGTCAACACGGCCATCCTCATCATCTGCATGGCGCTGCTGTTCTTCGTCGAGGCCTCGCCGGCGTACTTCCTGTTCGGCATCTCGCTCATCTCCGCCGCGAGCGTCTTCAGCGAGATCGCGGGAGTCAACTACAACGCGATGCTGTCCCAGGTGTCGACGCGCAAGACGGTCGGCAGGGTGAGCGGCCTCGGCTGGGGCTTCGGCTACCTCGGTGGCATCGTCGCGCTCGTGATCGTGGTCGTGATCACCCAGCTCAACTGGTTCGGCATGGACACCAGCAACGGCATGGCGTACCGGATGATCGCGCTGGGCAGCGCCGTCTGGGCGATCCTGTTCACCATCCCGCTGCTGCTCAACGTGCCCGAGGTCGCTCCGACGCCTGGCCGACCGCAGGTCAGCTTTTTCCGCAGCTACGTCGTGCTCTGGCACGACATCGTCCGGTTGTTCCGGATGAGCCGATCGACGTTCTGGTTCCTGATCGCCGCCGCGATCTACCGGGACGGCCTCGCCGGCGTGTTCGCGTTCGGTGCGATCATCGCCGCAAAGGTGTTCGGGTTCTCCAACAACGAGGTCATGATCTTCGGCATCGTCGCGAACCTGGTTGCCGGGGTCTCGACCATCATCTCCGGCCGCTTCGACGATCGCTTCGGCGCTCGCGCGGTCATCCTGTTCGCGCTCGGCGGCTTGCTCGTCACCGGCCTGGCGGTGTTCTTCCTGCACGATGCAGGCAGCACCGTGTTCTGGGTCGCCGGTCTCATCCTGTGCCTCTTCGTCGGGCCGGCGCAGGCGTCGAGCCGCGCACTCCTGGCGCGCCTGTCGCCCCCTGGGCACGAGGGTGAGATCTTCGGTCTCTATGCCACGACCGGTCGGGCGGCGAGCTTCATGGCACCCGGGTTGTGGGCGCTGTTCACCGGCGTGTTCGCCGCGACGCACTGGGGCATCCTCGGAATCATGATCGTGGTCGCGGTCGGGTTCGTGCTCATGCTGTTCGTGAAAGTGGGTAAGGACCCGGTTCCGGCCAGCTGATGCGCGTCGCATGATTGCCAGCGGCTCGAAGCGCGCTTAGGGTCGAGCCATGGCGGATCAGCGGCCGATCGGATTCTGGTTGAAGCTCGTCGACCGGCTCATCGACGAGCAGTTCGCGACGACGCTCGAGGAGCACGGAATCACGCGGCGACAGTGGCAACTACTGAATGCGCTCTCGCACAACCCTGCGACGGCCACCCAGCTGGACGCTGCCCTCGAGCCGTTCCTCGACACCGCCGGCGGCGAGTCATCCGCCGACCATCTCGGCGAACTGATCGAGAGCGAGTGGGTCGTGCTCAACGACGACCGCTACGACCTGACCGAGCGTGGCATGACGGCATTCGCTCGGCTGTCCGAGGTCGTGAACGACAACCGGGCGGCGGTGACCAAGGACGTGTCCGAGGAAGAGTACTCGGCGACCATCGACGTGCTCGAGCGGCTCGCCCGGAACCTGGGCTGGAGCGAGTGAGTCACGGCTCGTTCACCGGGTCATGCGTTTTCATGATCGGATGACCGTGGTCGCTGAAGAGGTTGTGCTGCTCGCCGAGGACGGCACCCCGGTCGGTACCGCGCCGAAGGCGACCGTGCACACGCGGGACACCGCGCTGCACCTGGCCTTCTCGTGCCACCTGTTCGACCCGACTGGGCTAGTGCTGGTGACGCGGCGTGCCCTGTCCAAGGCGACCTGGCCGGGAGTGTGGACGAACGCGTTCTGCGGGCATCCGCTGCCCGACGAGCCGCTGGAGGATGCCGTGCGCGGCCGGGCCGTGCACGAACTGGGCGTCAATGTTGGCGAACTTCAACCACTGCTGCCGGACTTCCGCTACCGGGCGACCGACGCATCCGGGATCGTCGAGAACGAGGTGTGCCCGGTGTTCCGGGCCGTCGTCACCGACACGCTTGAGCCGAACCCGGACGAGGTGGCGGAGTGGCGCTGGGTGGAGCCGGATGCGCTGCGCCGCGCGGTCGACGCCGCACCGTTCGCGTTCAGCCCGTGGCTGGTGCTGCAGTTGCAGCAGTTGGAGCGCTGAGGGTCAGCCGCCGGTGCTGCCAGCACTCGTCACCGAGACGTCGGTGCGGTGGAAGTTCTTGTGCGAGCGGGAGGCGGTGGGGCCGCGCTGGCCCAGGTAGCGGGAACCGTACTTCTCGGAACCGTACGGGTGCTCGGCGGGCGAGCTCAGGCGGAAGAAGCACAGCTGGCCGATCTTCATGCCCGGCCACAGCTTGATCGGCAGCGTCGCGACGTTGCTCAGTTCTAGGGTGACGTGGCCGCTGAAGCCGGGGTCGATGAAGCCGGCGGTGGAGTGCGTGAGCAGGCCGAGGCGGCCGAGCGAGCTCTTGCCTTCGAGGCGCGCCGCGATGTCGTCGGGGAGGGTGACGGCCTCGAAGGTGGAGGCGAGCACGAACTCGCCGGGGTGAAGGATGAACGGCCGGGTGGCGTCGACCTCGAGGAGGCGGGTGAGCTCGGGCTGGTCTTCGGCGGGGTCGATGTAGGGGTACTTGTGGTTGTCGAACAGGCGGAAGTAGCGGTCGATGCGCACGTCGACGCTCGAGGGCTGAACCATGGCCGGCTCAAACGGGTCGAGGCGCACCCGCCCGGCGTCGAGTTCGGCCAGGATATCGCGGTCGCTCAGCAGCATGGTGGACAGCCTATCGAGGCGCGCATCCGGATGTAGACGCGGAGGCGGGGCGCGCTAACATGGGTGAACCGACGCCGAATGGCCCGGTGTGCGGATGTAGTTTAATGGCAGAACTTCAGCTTCCCAAGCTGATAGCGCGGGTTCGATTCCCGTCATCCGCTCCACAAAGTGACGACTGCTGTTCTCGCTCTGTTGTCGGACGCAAAGTTACTTTTCGCGCGCCCAAGGTTAGTTTTCGTGAACGCAAGAATGTTTTCGCGGTCGCGCCGAGTGAGTGATCGAAGAATCGTCGATCGCACTCCAGGTAACGCCCGGTCGTGAGATACTCCGCCGAGAGCACCCCATTGCTAGGGTCGCTCATATAAATGGATGACATGAGGACGGACACGCATCGAGTAGACAACGCTGCGCGGTCCCGTCACCGTCTTGCTGCTGCGCTTTGGGTGCTCGGCAGCGGGCTCCTCGCATTCCTGTTCGGCTGGTCGGCCATTTCGCTCACACGAGACCAGTTGCACATCAGATGCAGCATGGGTCCACCTGGTTCTGAGGGTGCGGATAGCTGGCATTGCAGCGACGGCATCGGATATGTCGGTGTAGCCGTCGTTCTCGGAGTGATGTGGTTCCTTGTGGTTCTGGCTGGCTCCCTCGTCGCGCTGCTCGTCGAGCGGAATCGAACGGCGCGCGTGCTTCTTGTTCTACTTGCCGCGATTTCGACCGCGTGGATTCTCGGATGGACCTGGTACGGATCCAGCGAGCTTGTTCAGGATGAGTACGCTCCGATGACAGGAACAGAGTATTGGGCACACGCGGTCGGGCCGGCTGCCGCCGTCAGCACCCTCAGCGTTGCAGCTGGGCTGGTCACTCTCGTGCTGACCAGGCGGCTCTCATGGATCATAGGGATCGGCGCCGCCCTCGGTCTCGCCGTTGCGACCATTCTCCAGCCGGGACTGAGCCTAAATACCTTGCCGGCGGTGGGGTTACTCGCCTCCGCAGCCGTCCGAGGTGTCCACGACGGTCGCCCTCATCGTCCCGCCGCTTCCCCTCGGCCGTAAGAGGCGAAGTGTGGCACGAGACGGGGAATCTGCGACCAGCGGCGCTAGTAAGCTCGAGCACTCCTGTCGCCTCGCTCGGAGACGGACAGCAGTTCCGTGTTCGGAGAGGGTCAGGGAGTCGCAACGCGGACCATGAGCTCCTCACTACGGAGCTTCAGGGCGCGCTGCTGCTTACGAAAACTTTTCTGCGCTCACGAAACTAAACGTGATTCCTACAGTTGGTGAGCCTCGCCGCATGCGTGACCACGCCTCCAGCGGCAAGGCTACCTACCTTGCCTCAGCCCCTAGCGCACAAGAAATCCCCACGGGCTGGATCCCTCTGAATGAAAATCTGATCATTCATCCGGCCCACTAACCCCGGGGATCCTTGATCGCGCGTATGTCTCAACCTGTCTGAGAACCCGGCTAAGTCCCTGAAGCCGAGACGGCCGAGCCCTCGCCCGAATCCGAGGGTTAACCCCCGGTTGTCAGGGGGTTAGCCAGATTGTTGCCGTTTGCCCCACCGCCATAGCTTGATAATTACGCAGTTTCATATCGAGAATGGATAGAACACAAGTGACCAGCCCGCATCCTGCCGCCGAGCACATGCTGCATCCCACCAATACCGATGATCCTTTTCCGTCGGCTCGCACGCTGGACCACGAGCTCACGTTCGAGGGTGCGGAGGACCCTCAGGGATCGAAGCCAGGTGCGACGCCCCAACAGCCTGCGCCGGAAAGCAAAACCCGGAGATCCAGGGTCCGCGCGGCGTTGCGTCGCCGGCCACTGAGCCTCGTGTGGATGCGGGACACCGAATCCTTCGCCCGCCGGTGGCCCGGGAAGCTGCTGATCGCACTCGTCATGCTCGTGCTTCCGATCGCCGTGCTCCAGCTTTCGCTCAGCTCAGGCGGGTACGCCGACATCTGGCCCGCACCGTTGATGGCCGTCGCACTCGCCGGCGTGTACCTCATCTCGCGTCGGCTCATCGTGACGGTCGTGGTCTCCACGCTGATCGTCGGCGTCTCCTCCGCACTACTCGCCCCAACCCTGTCCACATCAGGCACCGGCGACCCGGTGCTCCTCGACCAGCTCAAGGCCGAGCAACTGGTGGGCGCCTTGAATGGCTTCGAGAACATCGCGGTCGCCCAGATCGATTTGGACGCGCCACAACCGGTGCGTTTGGCAGGCTTTGGAGCTGTCGAGACAACGCGCATGGAGGCCGGGTCGCTGACCAAGGCGATGACCGGCCTCGTCATCGCCGATGCCGTGGCCCGTGGAGAGGTCGAGCTGGATGCGCCTGTTTCCCGCTACCTTCCGGAGCTCATCGGATCGCCCGCCGGCGAAGTCACCCTCGCCGAGCTCGTAACTCATACCGCCGGATATGCCGACTTCGGATCGTCGACCGAGCACCGAGCCGCTTGGAGCGCCCCGCTGGGCCTCAACTTCCTCACCACCACCGCTGAGGAAATGACAGAGGAGATCCGAGAGCAATACTTGTTCGGCCGCGGCTCATGGGCATACTCGAACCTGGGCGCGGCGACCGCGGGGCAGGCCGTCGCCGCAGCGACCGGCATGAGCTACTCCGAGCTCATGCGCACGCGACTGTTCGAGCCCCTCAAAATGAACGACACCGCCATCCAAGACGACGAGGCGCTCGTCCCGGGTGGAAGATCGCAGTCAGGGCTCATCGTGCACCCGTGGGTGATCAACGCGTACGCACCATCCGGTGCCATTGTCTCCACCACCGAAGACCTGGCCCGACTGGCCACAGCTCTCCTGGACGGAACAGCACCGGGCATGGCGGCCCTTGACCCAACCATCACAATCGGGACCGACATGGACATGGGTGTCTTCTGGTTGATCTCACCGTCGACAGACGACCAAACGATCACCTGGCACACGGGTGAGACGGGCGGGTACAGCTCCTATTTCGCCCTGGACCGCACCAATAACAAGGCGGTGATAGTGCTCTCGGACGTCGTCACCCCCGCGACCGCGACTCTCGGCACGCGCCTCCTGACCGCCAACGGCTGACCGACCTCGATTAGCCTCAACCGGGGCAGCCTTCCTGCCCCGGTTGAGGCCGGTCCGCAGCACAGCGCAGCTTGCTCCGGCGCCCTTGGCCGAGTGCGCCCGAAATGTTCGAGCGCGTGCGCACTATCCCGTGCGCTCGCACAATCGGGCGGCGCTCGCGAGCACTAGGCGGGCACAGTGCCGCGCGCGGCCCACGCCACCGCGGTCACCGTGAACGGACCATCCGGCAGTTCGGCGCGACAGCGCTCGCGGATGTGATCCCGACGATCAGCATCAGCCCGCGCAAGGTACTCCCCCGCCGGCCCGACCCCGGCCGTGTACGGCTGCCACCACTCGTCGAAGCCGGCGTGCTCCATGCTGACCTCGAGCGCCGAGCCGACAATGTCAGCGAAGCCTGCCGCGCCGAAAAGTCTCTCCAGATCGCCTTCGCTGGTCCCGGCGCGTTTGGACTCATCGAAAAGTCCCGGATCAAACTCCCCCGCGACCCTCCAAAACAGGCTCAGCGGTGAGCGACCGCCAGTGAAATCCCACACGCACGCCGCGACGACACCGCCGTTTCGTGTCACGCGACGCATCTCCGACAGCCCGACCACCGGATCCCGCATGAAATGCACCACGAGCTGGGCGAGCGCTACGTCGAATGCGTCGTCACCGAACGGCAAGTCCTCAGCTCTCGCCTGGACAACCTTGGCACCCGGATGCCGCTGCTGAGTTGCCTCAACGAACCGGGGGGCCGGATCGATCGCTGCAACCGCATCCTCGCCGAGGCGGGCGGACAACTCAGCCGTCAGCGCACCGGTGCCGCATCCGACATCCAACGCACGCTGGCCAGCTGCCACTCCGGCGAAGTCGGCGAGCTGCGGGGAGAGCAGCCGCGAGTAGCGGCCCATGAAACGGTCGTAGGCGTCTGCGGCCACGGTGTCGAAGCTCACGCGCGCAGTCTACGTTCGCACCCCGCATCCGCACCCCACGGCTCGGCTAGATTGGCGATATGAGCCACCCCATCGAGATCCCCACAATCAGCATCGACCGCGACCCGGCCGTCGTCGGCCACGAAATCGACCAGACGCTGCGTGAGGTCGGTTTCTTCCAGATCGTCGATCACGGCGTGCCGGATGCTGTCACCGACCGTTGCTGGGAGATCACGCGCACCTTCTTCGACCTGCCCCTCGATCGCAAGCTCGAGGTGGAGCGACCGGCTGGCGGGCTCTATGGGTACTTCCCGATGCTGTCGGAGTCGCTCGCCAATTCGCTCGACGCGATGGCCCCCGGCGACCTGAAGGAGAGCTTCAACATGGGCCCGGGTGCCACCAGCCGCACCCTCGCCGACGAGACCGAGGCCAGCCTGTTCTCGCCCAACGTGTGGCCTACCGCGCTGCCGGAGATGCGCGAGGCCTGGGATGCCTACTTCGCCGCGATGACGGACCTGTCGAACCGCCTGATGTCGATCTTCGCGCTCGGCCTCGACCTGCCGGCCGACTTCTTCGCGGACAAGATCGACGCCAGCCCGAGCGCACTGCGCGCCATCAACTACCCCGAGCAGACCACTCCTCCAGAGGAGGGCCAGCAGCGCGCCGGCGCCCACACCGACTACGGCACGCTGACCATCCTGCGCCAGGAGCTCGGCAAGGGCGGCCTACAGGTGCGCGACGACAAGTCGGATGCCTGGGTGGACGTTCCGCCGACCGCGGGCGCCTACGTCATCAACATCGGCGACCTGATGGCCCGGTGGACCAACGACCGCTGGACGTCCACCCTGCACCGCGTGGTGAACCCGGATGCCGGCTCCTCGAAGTCTCAACGTCGCCAGAGCATGCCCTTCTTCCACAACGCCAACTACTCGACCATCGTGGAGTGCATCGCCACGGGCGAGGAGCCGAAGTACGAGCCGGTGATGGCCGGCCCGCACCTGGCCGGAAAGTCGCACAAGAGCATCGTCGGCTCCTAGGCCGGCGCTGAAGCTGGTTTAGACGATCGCTTCGCGATCCCTCAACCAGCGGTGGGCGGTAACGCGATAGTGTCTCGACATGAGCGAGACACGCGTGCCCTCCCGTGCCGCCACGATCGCGCTCTACGTGGTCGCCGTGCCCTTCCTGGCGCTTGGTCTGTTCATGATCGTCGGCTCGCTGTGGGGTTCAACCGGTTCGCCGATCCCGCTGTGGATGCTGCTCGGCGTGTCGTTCGTGCCGCTGGTCATCGGCGTTGTGGTTGTCAGTTTCGCGATCCGCAACCAACGCCGCATCCGTGGTTTCAGCGGGTGACGTCGACCACGCAGAAGCGGTTGCCCTCCGGGTCGGCCATGATCTCGTAGTCGGCGTCATCCGGGCGTTTGTCCCAGTGCACGCGCGTGGCGCCCAGCGACTCGAGCCGCGCGATCTCCTCGGCCTGATGCTCGGTGTACAGGTCCAGGTGGATGCGCGGTGGAATCGGCAACCCCGTCGGATGGGCGTCGAGTGACACGTTCGGTCCGACACCATCCCGCGGCCGCAGCACGATGAAATCGTCGTCCCGCGTCGGCTCGCGCGGCTCATAGTCGAGCGCGGCGGTCCAGAACGCCTCCTGACGCGGCAGGTCCGTGACCCGCACCACAATCGAGCCGACCCTCAGCATCCCTCCACGCTAGTTCGCGTGATCTCCGACGACAATCACCCCGCGAGACTGCGCAAATGGGCGTTCTCGAGGCTGAGAGCGCAGGTTTTTGCAGTCTCGGCGGGGCGGGGCGGGGCTCGCGCCGCTTACGGCACGGCGTCCTGCTCCGCGGCATCCATCGCGCGGTCGGTCAGGATGTACATGAACGCCAGCAGCGACAGCGACAGCACCGCCGAGAGCCCGAACACCCAGGTCAGACCGAGCCATTCGCCGACCAGCCCGCCGAGCGCCGCACCGAGCGGCATTGTGCCCCACGCGATCAGCCGGTAGCCGCTGTTCACCCGGCCGAGCAGACGGTCCGGCGTGATGCGCTGCCGCAGCGACACGACGACGACGTTCCACAGCACGACCGTGACCCCGCCGAGGAAGAACCCGATGCCGATGAGCCAGACGTCGGTGGTGAACGCCGGGACACCGAGCATGATTGCGCCACCGACAGTCCCGATCATGAGCGAGCGCGACCTGCCGACCCAGTCCTCGATCCGCTCGGCGACCAGCGAGCCGAGCAGGCTGCCGATCGCGCTCGCGGTCAGCAAGACACCGAAGGCCGGCTCGTTCAGGCCCATCGCTGATTCGGGTCCAACCGCGTACAGCACGAACACCGCGAACGAGGCGCTGGAGGCCAGGTTGAAGATGCCGGTCATGATCGCGAGCGTGCGCAGGATGCGGTGCCCGAGCAGGAAGCGCAAACCCTCGGCGATGTCCGCGCGAATGGTGGTCTTCTCGCCCTCGCGCTGCACCTTGAAGCTGCCCCGGATGAGCAGCAGCACCCCGACCGCAGCAAGCCACATTCCCGCGGGCACGGTGAACGCGATCGCCGCGCCGGCGGCGACCAGGAACCCGCCGAGCGGCGGCCCGACGAACTGGTTGGCGGTCAGCTCGACTGCGTACAGGCGACCGTTCGCCCGCGACAGTTGATCGCGGCCGACGATCTGCGGCATGATCGACTGCGCCGATGTGTCGTAGATCGTCTCGGCGAACCCGATGGCCAGCCCGACGACGTAGATCAGCAAGATCGACCCGAGACCCATCAACGCGGCGACGGCGAGCGTGACCAGCGCAAGCGCGCGCGTGGTGTTGGCGACGACCATGAGGGTCCGCCGGTCCATTCGGTCGGCGAGCGCGCCGGCCTGGAGCGCGAAGATCAACCAGGGCAGCCGCAGCGCGAGCGACACGCCCGCGATCAGAATCGGTGATTGCGTGTAGGTGATCGCGACAAGCGGCAGGGCGACGCTGAACACGCCGTCAGCCAGGTTGGAGAGCCCGGAGGAGCTCCACAGCTTCCAGTACGAGGCACCGAGCGGTCGCCGCGCGACCGGATCACGTTTCGTCACCACGGAACAGTGACACATTCGACCACCGAGCACCACTACCACGCGGCTCGGAACAGCGAATCAGCTGGTCGGCGCCTCCGGCAGGCCGAGCGCGGCACGGATGCGATCCTCGGCATCCGGTGCGCCCTGCGCTGCTTCGACGTTCGCCTCGGTCACGGCGCGAACAATCTCCTCGCGCTGGATGCGAACCCCGCGCGGGGCGTCGATGCCGATCCGGACGCCATCCGACCTGGTCTCGAGGATGGTGATGACGATGTCATCGCCGACGAGCAGCCGCTCGCCCGTTCTCCTCGTCAACACCAGCACGTTGTCAGCCTATCCAAGCGTCGAACGCCCAACTCACCGGCAGGTTCAGCGACTCCACCGTTTCCGGGGTGTCGGTCGAACGGCGACGCATCGCCGCGATCGCGTCAACCCGCACCACGGCGTCGAGTTCACGCACCCAGGCCGCGGTGTCGGCGGGCTTCTTACCGGCGTCGACGACCGCCCACACCTGATCGGCGCGCAACGCTTCGAGCATGCCCGCATGCTCACGCACCGATGCCGCGGCGTGCCCCAGCCCGACCGCTATGAAAACCGGTCGGCCCGCCCGCACACCGGTCGCCCTCGCGGCGATCGCGGCCTGCCTGTCCTCGACCCGTTTGGCATCCGGGATCACCAGCCCACCGGCTACCGAGATGGCTGCGCTCCTCCCCATCATCCGGGTAACAGGGAGGGCGTCGCCGTCGAGGCCGGCCACGATGACCAGGTCCCCCGCGTTCCCGAGCGGCAGGGGCGTGCTCGGCACCGCGACGGCGGGGGCGGCGGCCGGGATATCCGTCACCGAGGCCAGTTCGCCGAGGATGTCGGCGAACTCGCGCGACGACGTCGACAGGCTCGCCCGCGACTCCGTCCCGTTCACGTGCACCTCGGCCGCATCCGCATCGTCCAGCAGCGCCGCAATGCCGACCCGCGCGGGCAGGTCCAGCTCGTGCGAGTCGATCGGCCGGGTGTCAAGCGGCCGGTCCGGCACCTCAACGGTCGCCACGAACCGCCGGGTGGCGAAGAACCCGCCGATGCCGCCGACGGTGACCTCGTCGACGGCGACGATGGTGGCCCGCGGGCCGTAGCTGGCCATGACGCGCGAATTCAGCTCGCCGAGGCTGGGGCTTTCAAGCTGCAATCGCCGAGGCACTGCGGATCACCCCCACCGTCTCGATCTCAGCGTTCACCGCGGTGACCTCCTGATACGAGAGCACAGGCAGCCCGCCGTGCTGCGGCGACACCAGGCGCCGGATGGCGGGACGCAGGGCGGGCGCACACACCAGGATCGCGCCGTTGCCTCTCGCCTGAACAACCTCGAGCGACTCCCGCACCGAGCCGAGCACCGCTTCGATCGTCTTCGCGTCGAGCACGATCTGGCTTCCGTTCTCGCTGGGGCGCAGCTGCTCCAGCATCGTCTGCTCGAGCAGCGGGTCGATCATGATGACACGCAACAGCCCACCATCGAGATGGCGGGCGGCGATGGTCGGCCCAAGCGCCATCCGCGCCGTCTCGATCAGCCCCTCCGGGTCACCGGAGACCTTGGCGCGCAATGCGAGGGCCTCGTAGATGCGCGGCAGGTCGTTGATCGGAACCTGCTCGACCAGGAGCCCCTGCAGGACACGCTGCACCTCCGCCAGGGTCAGCAATGACGGCACCAGTTCGTCCACCGCCGACGGGTTCACCTGCTTCACGCCCTCGGTGAGCACGCGCACGTCCTCCCTGGTGAGCAGCCGGGCGGCGTTCTGGGTGATCAACGACGACAAGTGGGTGACGAGCACCGACACCCGGTCGATCACCGTGGCGCCGCTGAGCTCGGCACTGTGCCGCAGCTCGCTGGAGACCCACTTTCCGTTCAGTCCGAACACCGGCTCGGTGGTGGACGGTCCGGGCAGGCTGGAGAGCTCGTCGCCGAGCGCGAGAACCTTGCCCCGCGGGGCAGAGCCGCGGCCCGCCTCGACCCCGGCGATCCGGATGGCGTACGTCCCGGACGGCAGGTCGATGCTGTCCCGCGTGCGCACGGGCGGCACGACAATGCCCAGCTCGAAGGCGATCTTGCGGCGCAGCGCGCGCACACGGGCGAGCAGGTCGTCGGATGCCCCCGTGACCAGGTCGATGAGATCCGGTGCCAGCTGGATCTCCAGCGCGTGCACCCGCATCTGCTCGATCAGGTCTTCGGTGGTCTCCGCCTCCGGAGTGACCGCCTCGACCTCGGCGGCCTTCGCCTGCTCCCTGGCGGCCGACGCCTTGAGGCGCTGCGACACCAGGATCAGCGCGGCGCCGATGATGACGAACGGGATCATCGGCATGCCGGGGATCAGCGCCATCACGATGGACGCGCATCCGGTGATCATCAACGCCATCCGCGACTGGGTCAGCTGCGACGTCGCGGTGGACCCCATGTCGGCCTCGACGTTGGACCGGGTCACGATCATGCCGGTGGACACCGCCATCAACAGCGCGGGAATCTGCGTGACCAGGCCGTCGCCGATGGTCAACAGCGTGTAGGTGTTCAGCGCGTCGCCGAAGTCCATGCCCCGCTGCACCAGGCCGATCGCGACGCCGCCGATCGAGTTGATGATGATGATCACCAGACCGGCGATGGCGTCGCCCTTCACGAACTTGGAGGCGCCGTCCATCGCGCCGTAGAAGTCGGCCTCAGCGGCCACCGCGGCGCGGCGCTCCCTGGCCTCGGCGTCGGTGATCAGCCCGGCGTTCAGGTCGGCGTCGATCGCCATCTGCTTGCCCGGCATCGCGTCGAGCGTGAACCGCGCACCGACCTCGGCGACCCGCTCCGCACCCTTGGTCACGACCACGAACTGGATGACCACCAGGATGAGGAACACCACGGCACCGATGATCAGCGACCCGCCGACGGCAACGTGGCCGAACGCCTCGATGACCTGGCCGGCGTAGGCGTCACCGAGCACAAGCCGGGTGGATGCGACGTTGATGCCGAGCCGGAACAGGGTCGCGACCAGCAGCAGCGACGGGAACACCGAGAAGTCCAGCGGCTTCTTGACGAACATGCTCGTGAGCAGGATGACGAGCGCGAACAGGATGTTCACGATGATCAGCACGTCAAGCAGGAACGCAGGCACCGGCACAACCAGCAGCAGGATGATGCCGACAACGCCCACCGGCACGCCGAGCATCGCAAAGGCGCTTTTCACCAGATACCTCCAGAACTCATGCCGACAACACCGGCTGGGGAAGGATGTGCACGCCCCGCGTGCCACGAGAATTCAGTGCCATCACGAATGCGAGCACCCGCGCGACCGCGTCGTAGAGCTCGACCGGGATCTCCTGGCCGAGCTCGCACGACGCGTGCAGTGCTCGCGCAAGGGGAATGTCCTTGACCATCGGCACGCGCTTGCTCTCGGCTTCCTCGCGGATACGGGCGGCGATCGCCCCAGCCCCCTTGGCGACGACGCGGGGAGCCGACTTTCCAGGCTCGTAGCGCAACGCGACGGCGAAGTGCACGGGGTTGACCAGGACGACGTCGGCGTCGGCGATGGCGGCCATCATCCGGTTGCGGCTGAGCAACAGCTGCCGTGAGCGGCGCTGGGCCTTGATGAGCGGGTCGCCGTCCTGCGACTTGTTCTCGTCGCGTACCTCTTTCTTGGTCATCCGGGTGCGCTTCCGGTTTCTCCGGATGACGACCCAGACATCCGCGACGGCGAGCGCCAACCCGGCGATGACCGCGAACTGCACGAGCGTCGCCGCGCCCTGCCCGGCGGCATCCAGCAGTGCACTGACCGACTGCGAACCGGCGCCCATGAGCACAGGCATCAAAGACTGCACGACGAGGTACAGCACCAGGCCGACGACCGCGGTCTTCAGCACCGCCTTGGCACCATTCCACAGTGCCTGCATGCCGAAGGTGCGCTTGAGTCCGCTGACGAGGTTGAACTGCTCGAACTTGCCCTTGAACTTCCGGAAGTGGATGCCGCCCTGCAACGCGGCACCGATGAGCACCGCGATGGCGACCACCGCGAGCAGCGGGCCGATCGTGGACAGCACCGATGACATCCCGTGCCACAGCGACTGAACCGCGACCGACGGCTCCGGCGACGCGGCGACCGCGCCGAGCCGGAACAGCTGGTCGGTGCCGGCCGACGCGCCGTTTGCGAGCGCCATCGGCAGCAGCACCGCGGCGGCGCCGATGCCGAGCCATGCGGTGAGGTCCTGCGACTTGGAGAGCTGGCCCTTGGACCGCACCTCCTTCATCCGCTTGTCGGTGGCCTGCTCTGTGCGCTCTTCCGAGGTATCCGACATCTAGTTCACCCCTGTCAGCAGCTTCAGCGCGTCGCCGGTCAGCGACTCGATGATCTGCGGCAGCGCCACGAACACGGTCACGGCGAAGGTCAGTGTGAGCAGGATCTTGAGCGGGAAGCCGAGCGCGAACGCGTTAAGCGCTGGCGCGACACGCGTGAGCAGGCCAAGCCCCACGTCGGCGAGGAACAGGATGACGATGAGCGGCCCGGCGATCTGCACCGATGACAGGAACAGCTCGGTGATCCCGGTCGTCATCGCCTCGACCGGACGGCCGAGATCGATCGCACCCCCGATCGGCAGGGCACGGAAGCTCCGGGTCAGCCCGCCGATGATCAGCTGGTACGCCCCGGTGCTGAAGATGAGCACCACCGCGGCCATGTTGAACAGCCGCGCGAACTGCGCGCCGTTGACCATCGACTGCGGGTCGAAGCCCTGAGCGAGCTGGAACCCGCCGAACAGGTCGATCAGGCTGCCGGCCGACTGCACGGCCGAGAAGACGATCATCACGAGGAATCCGAGCAGCGCGCCCATGAGCAGTTCGAGCGCCAGCGCGGCCAGGAAGCCGGCGGTGTCCAGCGAGGTGTAGCCGGCGGTGACCGCAGGCGACACCGCGAGGGCGAGCCCGATCGCCAGCATCGCCTTGATGCGGGCCGGGAACGCGCGGGACGAGAACGGTGGGGCGATGACGAGGAAGGTGGTCATCCGCACCGCGGCCAGCATGACCGCTTCCATCCAGGCGGGGTTGATCGCGAGCTGCATGTCAACCGCTCCCGATGAGCGACGGGATCGAGTCGAACAGGCCGTTCGTGAAGGCCACCATCTCCGAGATCATCCAGTGCCCGCTGATCAGCAACGCCAGGCCGACGGCGACCACTTTGGGCACGAACGACAGCGTCACCTCCTGCACCTGGGTGATCGACTGCAGCAGCGAGATGGCGAAGCCGACGACGAGCGCGGTGACCAGCAGCGGCGCGCCCAGCTTGGCCGCGACCAGCAGCCCCTGCACCCCGATGTCGAGAACGGCATTGGAATCCATCAGCCACCGCCGTTGTAGCTGCTGATCAGCGACGTGATAATGAGGCCCCACCCGTCGACGAGCACGAACAGCAGGATCTTGAACGGCAGCGAGATCATCACCGGCGGGAGCATCATCATGCCCATCGCCATGAGCGCCGAGGCTACGACGAGGTCGATCACCAGGAAGGGCACGAACACGACGAATCCGATGATGAACGCCGCGCGCAGCTCAGAGATCAGGAACGCCGGGATGAGGGTGAGCATCGGCACCGACGCCGGATCATCCGGGTTCGGCAGCTCGGCCGCGCGGGTCATCAGGGCAAGGTCCTCTTCGCGTGTGAACGACAGCATGAACGAGCGCAGTGGCCCGGATGCCGCGTCAACGGCCTCCGCGAACGTCATGGTCCCAGCCAGGTAGGGCTGAACCCCGACGTCGTTCATTTCTGTGAGCACCGGGCTCATGATGAACAGCGACAGGAACAGGGCGAGCCCTGCGATGACCTGGTTCGGTGGGATGGACGGCAGCGACAGCGCGTTCCTCGCCATCGCGAGCACCACGAAGATCTTCGTGAATGAGGTCATCATCAGCAGCAACGCGGGCGCGACCGAGAGCAGGGTGATGCCGATGAGGGTGAGGATCGAGGCCGACGGCGCACCGTTGGGGCCGTTGATGTCGATGGTGATGCCGCCGAACCCATCGGTCGGCGGTGTCGGATCGGTCGGCGGCACCGGGTCGACGGTCACCGCGCCGGCCGCGACCGGATCGAGGAGCACGAGACCGGCGAGCACGACGGCAGCCGCGACCGCTGGCGCAAGACGCCGCCGCGTGCCGCGTGGTGCCGCTGCCGACGAGGTGGTCACCGGACCGGCCGCAGCGCCTCGACCGTCTGCCGCCAGGTCGTCGGCGACAGGATGGAGCCGGCCAGCACGGTCGGCTGCTTGTGCCTGCCGCCGAGCTGACGGCGGGAGACGGCACGCAATGCGGGGACGGGCGCGGCATCCGGCGACCACACCGCGTTCTCGAGCGCGTGCTCGAAGCTGTCGTCCGCTGCGGGAGCGGCAACCGGTTCGTCGGCGTGCAGCACATTGACCGACTGCTCGGTGACGCCAAGCAGCAGTCGTCGCCCCTCGAGTTCGATCACGACGACGTATGCCTTGGGAGTGATGGTCTGCCGGCTGACGACGGTCACTGCGTCAGGGGTGGTGCGCGCCGTGCGCATCTTGCCGCCGATTCGGCGCTGCAAGTACCAGAGCAGGGCGAGCACGACCGCGAGCGAGACGAGCACCCGCCCCGCGACGAGAAGGGTGTCCACTCAGCTCAACCCGTCATTCACGTCGATGATCTCGGTGATGCGAACCGCATAGTCCTGATCGACGACGACGATCTCACCGTGCGCGATGAGCCGACCGTTGAGCAGGATGTCGGCGGGCGCGCCGGCCGAGCGATCCAGTTCGACGACGCCACCCGGCTCGAGGTTGAGCACGTCGCGCACGGACATCCGGGTGCGCCCGATCTCGACGGTCATTGCCATTTCGACGTTGCTGATGCGGCCAAGCTTGTCCGCGACGGACCCCTCGGTCGCGATGGTCGGCTGGCTCGGGTCTGGCTCGCGAACGCGGATGCCGAACCAGCCGGCCGGAGTGCCGGTGTCGGTCGCCAACTGGAAGAGCGCGCTGGCCGGGTCGTCGAACACGCCTAGGTCACCGTCCGCGCTCACTCCGCCGAGCACCCCCGCGCCGAAGACTGCGGTAGCTGCCTCGAGGGCCGGCCGGAGCACATCCGCAACGGACACCATGGCGGAATCGGTCCCGGCCGCCTCCGCGATCAGCTCGGAATCGCCCAGCATCAGGGCGACATCGGCTGACACGGCGCCGACGAAGGATGCGGCGATCGCGCCAGCGCGCTCCCGGTCCACCGTTGCGCCCGACGGAAGCCGGGTGGCGCTGAGGACACGCGCGGTCGGCAGCTGGAGCACCAGCGCGGCCGCCGCTTCGGTGACGTTGGCAGTCGCCGTGTTGGTCATTGTCTATCTCCTCGAGTGAGTGGTGTGTGCCCGGTGGCCGTGGTTCAGAAGTCCGCGTCGACGACGACACACGCCAGCCGGGAGGCGTTGGAGCCGGCTGCGGCGCGGGCGATCGGCATGCCCTGCACCGCGAGCTCGAGAGGTCGATGCTGTGGGTGTGGGACCCGCAGGATGTCACCGACGGCGAGGTTCAGGATGCGTGCGGGCCGCACCATGACCGGCGTGAGGCGCAGGCTGACATCGACGGGCGCCATCGCGACGTGCGCGTGCAGGTGGTCTGCGGCATCCTCCGCCGTGCGGATGGGGTTGGCGTCGCCGAGCTGCGAGAGCACCAGCGCGGCCGGAATGGCGACGGTCGCGGTCGTGGTGGTCTCTCCGACCCGGATGTCGAAGGTCGCGACGATCATCAGGTCGGTGGTCGCGGCGGCTTGCGCGAACTGCGAGTTGTACTGGAAGGCGTCGAATACGATCGGCCGCGCAAGGACCGGACCGAGCGAGTAGCGCAGGTCTTCCAGCGCGTCGTCGATGAGCCGCTTGACGAGCGCCTGTTCGATGAGCGTGAACTTGCGTTCCTCGGCCACCGGCCTGCCGTGACCGCCGAGCATCGAGTTCACCCAGGCCAGCGCAGCAGTGGTCGGGAACTGGATGACCGCCTTGGCCGCGCTGTCCTCCATGGCACACAGCACCATGGCGGTCGCCGACGGGAGGCTCGCAGCGTACTCGTCGTACGGCTGCATCAGCACCTGCTCGCAGGTCACCTGAGACATGGCGCGCACGGTGGCGGTCAGCTGGGTGCCCCACTGCCGGGCAAACGTCTCGAATGCGAGCTCAAGCACCCGCGCGTGCTCACGCGCAAGCGTCGACGGTCGCCGGAAGTCGTACAGCTCCGCCGTTCTGCCCGCTCGTGCGGGCACGTCGACACGCTGTTGTTCCTGGACCGTCACACCGAGCACTATCGGCAGACGTCCCGCCGCCGTTAGCCGCCGCCTGCCGCCCCGTCCAGCGTGGCGGGAATCAGCTCGCGCACTGCTTCCGGCTCATCGGAGAGCACCATGATGTCCACGCGCCGGTTCAGAGCCAGGCTCTCGTCGGACGAGCCGGATGCGAGCGGACGAGCCGAGCCGAATCCGACGGATGCGATCCGCTCCGGCGGCATCCCTCCGTGCTCGACCAGGTGCCGAAGCACCCCGGTCGCGCGGCCGGACGACAGTTCCCAGTTCGTCGGGAACGGGTGCACCGACTGCCGGTAGTCGGCGTGCCCCTCTACCGAGACCGTGTAGTCGCTCGCGGCCAGGATGGGGCCGATGCTGTCCAGAACGCGCACCGCGACTCCGCTCAGCGCGGTCCGGTTGGATTCGAAGAAGGTCTCGGAGCCGACAAGCCGC
This sequence comes from Cryobacterium sp. BB307, assembly GCF_012274275.1. Classification (GTDB taxonomy): domain Bacteria; phylum Actinomycetota; class Actinomycetes; order Actinomycetales; family Microbacteriaceae; genus Terrimesophilobacter. Next base: position 466,215 of record NZ_JAANZA010000001.1, read on the forward strand.
ACCGTCAGTCCCCGCTCGTCGAGTTCGAAGTCGACGGTGTGCTCGAGCCCGGATGCGACGAGTGCTGCCCGCAGCTGCTCGCGCAGCGCGACGAGGCGATCGGATTCGAGGACCGCGAGTTCGAGCGCGCGCTTCTCCCGGTCGCTGTTGGCCACGACGGTGAAGCCCTCACCGTCCTCGTGAACCTTCTCCGGCGGGACGATGACGCCGTCAGAGTCGTCTACGAGCTCCGAGGGGACCGAGCCGAACCCGGTGGCGAGCGAGGTGCGCAGCTGCTCGAACTTCTCCTGGTCGACCACCGACATCGCGAACAGCACGATGAACATGCACATGAGCACGGTGACCATGTCCATGTAGGAGGCCATCCAGCGCTCGTCGTTGGCGGGTTCCTCCTCGGACTCCCCGCCGCGGCGACGCCTCGAGCGCGTGCTCACGCCGCATCCGCAGGCAGCTCGTTCGCTGGCACCATGGCACGCAGCCGCTCACCGAGAAGTCGGGGCTGGCTGCCCGACTGGACGGCGAGGACGCCTTCCATCAGCAGGGTCATCCGCTCGACCTCGAGGTCGCTGAGCCTGCGCAGCCGGGCACCGAGCGGCAGCCACATGAAGTTGGCCGACAGCAGTCCCCAGAGGGTCGCAACGAACGCGGTGGCGATCATCGGGCCGAGCGTGTCCGGGGAGGACAGGTTTTCGAGCACGTGGGTCAGCGAGACCACGGTGCCGATGATGCCGACGGTCGGCGCGTACCCGCCGAGGCTCGAATAGAACTTCGCGGCGGTGCGGCCCGCCTTCGCGCGGGTCTCGATCTCGTCCTCGAGGAGGATCCGGAGCTCGTCGCCGTCGGTGCCGTCCGCGATGTTCTGCAGCGCACCGCGTAGGAATGGGTCCTCGACGGTGTCGGCCTCTTTCTCCAGCGAGAGCAGCCCCTCGCGCCGCGCGGTCTCGGCGAGCGCGACCAGGTTGTCGATCAGTTCGTGAGCTCGGGCGACCTTGCCGCGGAACGCGTGCGGTATCGCCTTCACCGCGGTGATGAAGTCCCGGAGTGTGCCGCCCGCGACGCCGACCGCGATCGTACCGACCAGCACGAGGATCATCGGCGCCGGCAGGAGGATCGCCGTGACGTGCGCGCCCTCCATGGTGATCATGGCGAACAGGGCGCCGAACGCGACGAGGATGCCGATCAGGGTTGCCGGATCCATCAGATCCTCCGCGGGCGACGCAGCTCGGCCGCGCCCTCGTCTGGCGGTTCGACGATGCCAAGCTGCCGGCCGGCATCCAGAGTCCGCCCGCTCGACATGGAGTTCGCCAGCGACACGACACGAGCGCGGTAGGCCGCGATCCGGTCGACGACCTCGGCGATGGACTCGGTGACGATGTATTTGGCGCCGTCGACCATGACCAGGGTGGTGTCCGGGTGGGCGTGGATGCGCTCGATCAGGTCAGGATTGATCGCGAATTGACTGTCGTTCAGTCGCGTGACAACGATCATCTGATCCATCCCTGGGTTATGCGCCAGGCTCATCCTGAGCCATCACGTGCAACTGTCGGCCGCTGAAGGCGATGCGTTAGGCGCGAGCGCTCACCCGATCCGCCCGGTAACGCCCAATTGCCCACTTCGGCCCCTGAATCGCACGGAAACAGGGGCCAAAGTGGGCAACTCGAGGGTTGTGGCTAGCGCTTCAGGTTCGTGAGCTCCTGGAGCACCTCATCGGAGGTGGTGATGATGCGCGCGTTGGCCTGGAAGCCGCGCTGCGCGACGATGAGGTTGGTGAACTCCTGCGAGAGGTCGACGTTCGACATCTCGAGCGCCCCTCCCGTGAGGCTGCCGAATCCGGCAGCGCCAGGGGTGCCCAGCTCGGCTGCACCGGAGTTGAACGTGCCACGGTAGGCGGAGGCTCCCGCCTTCTCCAGGCCGGCCGGGTTGGTGAAGGTCGCGAGCGCGATGCGTCCGATCGCCTCGGATGCTCCGTTGCTGAACGACCCGATGATCGTGCCGTCCTTGGCCAGCGTGAACGAATCGAGGCTGCCGGCGGTGCGCCCGTCCTGTCCGGTCACCGACACGGTGGTCATGCCGGCGTACCCCGTGGCGCTGGTGAGGTCGACCGCGATGCCGCCGACAGTGAGCGAGCCGCCCGCCGTCAGGACACCGTCGACGAAGGTCAGCGCGTCGGTGCCGGTCGCCACCCCGTCGTCGGCGGCGACATCCCAGGTTCCGGCACCGGTGTTGGTGAAGGTGAGGGTCAGGGTGCGTGCAGCGCCGGTGGCGTCGAAGACGTCGACGTCCCTGACGAGGACATCGCCCACGGCGGCCTCCCCCGGCAGGTTGCCGCCGACCGTGGCGGCCGACGTTGCGATAGCGGGAGCGACCGCCTGCAGCGGGAGGCTGATGTCACCGACCGCGCCACCGGTGTTGATGACCCCACCGACCGCGGTCCAGCCCTGCACGATGGCGCCGCCCGGTCCGACCAGGCGTCCCTGCGCGTCGAAGTCGAACGAGCCTGAGCGCGTGTAGAGAGTCTCGCCACCGAGGTTCGTCACGAAGAAGCCGTCGCCGGAGATCATGATGTCGGTCGCGCGGCCCGTCGCCTGCGCCGAGCCCTGGGCGAAGTTCGTGGTGATGCCCGCGACCTGCACGCCGAGCCCGATCTGCGCGGGGTTGGTGCCGCCGACCTGCGCCTGCGGTGCGCCGGCGCCCTGCGTCATCTGCGAGAGGGTGTCCTGGAACTGGGTTGCGGACGCCTTGAACGCGGTGGTGTTGACGTTGGCGATGTTGTTGCCGGTGACGTCGAGCATGGTCTGGTGGGAGCGGAGACCGGAGATTCCGGAGTAGAGCGAACGGAGCATTTCTATGCCTTTCGTTGGTGGTCGAGTCAGGATGCGGCGCGGTTGACGCCGGAAATCAGGTCGAGATTCACTGCAGCACCGTCGATGGTGACGGTGGGGATCTGGTTCGCGAACGACACCGCCGAGGCGATGCCGGAGCGGATCTGGCCGTTCTCGCCGGCGTAGCTGACTTCCTGGCCGATGAGGGCCGCCGCGGCCATGCGCATCTGCAGCGAGAAGTTCTCCTCGCCCAGCGTCGACAGCCGGGTGAGTTGTTCCATCGAAGCCAGCTGGGTGGTCTGGGTGATCATCTGGTTGCTGTCCATCGGCGAGCTGGGGTCCTGATTGCGCAGCTGGGTGACCAGCAGCGACAGGAACACTTCGCTGTCCATCGTCTGCTTGGGCGTGCGCGTCGGCTGGGTCGTGTAGATCCCGGTGGCCTTTGCCGGTTCGTTGGTCAGTGCTTCGACAGTCACAGTTGCTCCTTCTTCTCAGGCGATGACGTCGAGGATCGAGGTCAGCTGGGCCGGGTGCGGCTCGGATCGCAGCGGGGTGTCAGCTGTGGCGGGCTTCTCGGCGAGCCGGCCGGGAAGGTTGCCTCCGGGTTCCTCCCGCTGCCGGTCACGGGCATCCGGTTCCGACTGCGCAGACACGTCGAGCTGCGCCTGCAGCCCGGTGGCGGCGAGATCCCGACGAAGGTCCGGAAGGATGGCCCGCAACGCGTCCCTTCCCACATCGAGTGGCGCGAACAGTTCCACCCGAACGCCGTCGGGTCCGACGTGGGCTCGCACCGTGACAGGACCGAGGTTCTCCGGCGTGACCGTGACCGTGACGACGTGGTCACCGTGCGGTGCGCGGGCCAGGGTGACGATCGGGGTGAGCACCTGGCCGGCGAACGGCACCGGCCGCTGGGCGGGGACGGCGGATGCGACGGCGACCGTCGGTGGTGAGACCGGCTGGGTGACGGGGGTGATGGGGGCCGCCGGCGGCGGCTCGACGGTCTCGGCCGGCGGTGCCGCAGCGGGCTGTGCGGGAGCGCTCTGTCCCGATGCGTTCGTGGTCCCAGAGGCTGAGATCGGCGTCGGGGCGGCTTCGCCGTGTACTGGAGCGACGGATGCCGGTGTTGGCGCTGCGACGCGAGTCGCCGTCGGTTCGCCTGCCGGCTCGTCGGCGGTGGTGAGCGGCGGCGCGGACGGGGTGCCATCGTCGTTCACCGCGGCCCTGCGCAGAACCGGCGGCGCTGCGGTCGGTGCGGCTGGCTCGTCGGCCCGCGGCTGCGTGCCCAACGGGGTGGAATCGGGTGCCGTCGCATCCAACTCGGTCCACGCCTCGGCCCCGGTTGCCGGGATCGGTGTGGGCCGGTCCCCGCTCGAGGCTTCCGGAACCAATGCAACCTGGGTCGACTGAGGCAATCCGACCGGGTTCGTCGCGGGCTGCGTCGACGCAGCGGATTCCGGGGTCTCCTCAGGCTCTGACGGCAGTTCGGCGTCGCCTCCCGGCGCCGCGGTGGTCACTTCGGCGAGCACTGCGATGGCCGAGCTCATGATCGCGGCGAAGGCGTCGATCGACTTCTCATCGCCTGCCGGCGCTGCTGCAGTCGGTCGAGTCGACGCGACCGGCGTCGCCACGGGTAGGTTCAGGATCGTCATCGCGCGGCCCCCCTGCCGGCGCTCGCGAACTCGTCAAGCAGGTGCTGCTCGGCGCGTAGTTCCTCGTCGTCGAGAGCGCTGCGGTGCCGGGCCTCGAGCTTCTCGAGTCCGAGCGCGTCGGCACGCGACCGGTTCAGTCTGACGCCTGCCTCGTCCGCTTCCGCGCGGTGCACCGCCGCGAGGTCGGCCAGGTCGGCGAGCGCCGCTTGTGTCGCGGAACGCGCCGCGGCGATCGCAACCAGGGAAGCGGTGCTCACCGCATCCGGAGCAATGCCGGAAAGCACGGTGCGCTCGCCAGCGGCGCGATCCGCGGTGGCGGCGAGCCTGGCGTTGGCGAGCGCAAGGTCACCGGCAGCGACATCCTTCTCCAGCTGCCGCAGGCGCAGCAGACCGGACAGCGGGAACCTGGCCATCACATCACCCCTAACTGCCCGACGAGGGCACGCAACCGACCCCACGACTCCCCAGTCCCGGCGGCTTCGTCGACTCCCTGCCGAAGGAAGTCGTTGATCGCATCCTCGTGAGCGATCGCGGCATCGACCCACCGGTTGCTGCCCTGCTTGTAGGCGCCGACGTCGATGAGGTCCTGCGCCGACTTGCGCGCGGCGAGCACAGTGCGCAGTGCCGTCGCGGTGAGCGCATCCTCTGGGCTGACGAGCTTGCCCGCGACCCGGGAGACGGATGCGAGCGAGTCGACAGCGGGGAAATGCCCGGTCACCGCGAGCTTGCGGTCGAGCACGACGTGGCCATCGAGGATCGAGCGCGCGGCATCCGCGATCGGCTCGTTGTGATCGTCGCCGTCGACCAGCACGGTGTAGATCCCGGTGACGGATCCGGTCTCCGCTGTGCCGGCCCGCTCGAGCAGGCGGGCGAGCAACGAGAACGTCGACGGCGGGTAGCCGCGAGTCGCAGGGGGCTCACCGACGGAGAGCCCGATCTCGCGCTGTGCCATCGCCACGCGCGTGAGCGAGTCCATCATGAGCAGCACGTCAGCGCCGGTGTCCCTGAACGATTCGGCGATGCGAGTAGCGACGAACGCGGCCCGCTGCCGCATCAGCGCCGGCTCATCCGACGTCGAGACCACCACGATGGAACGCGCGAGTCCGGCCGGGCCGAGGTCGTCCTCGAGGAACTCGCGCACCTCGCGACCCCGCTCGCCGACGAGCGCGATCACCGACACCGTCGCATCCGTGCCTCTGGCGATCATCGACAGCAGCGAAGACTTGCCTACCCCCGACCCAGCGAACAGGCCGAGTCGCTGCCCGCGGCCGACGGTCGTGAGCGTGTCGAGCACGCGAACCCCGAGCGGCAGTTCGGTGTCGATGCGCGCACGGCGCATCGCCGATGGTGTGTCGTTGTCGATCGGCACCAGCCCGCCGTGCGCGAGGGGTCCCTTGTCGTCGATCGGACGGCCGAGGCCGTCGATGACCCGGCCGAGCAGACCACGACCGGTCGGCACGAGCTGCGGCCGCAGGCTCGCGCGCGCCGGGGCGCCGGCGCTGACACCGTTCATCCGGGTGAGCGGCATGCACCGGATGCCGTCGCGCGTGGTCGCGATCACCTCGGCGTCGATGAACGGGCCGTCGCCGATGGTGATCAACTCGCCAATCGCGCAGTCCAGCCCGACCACCTCGATCCCGAGGCCGACCACCGAGGTGACGGTGCCGACCTTCTGCGGCCGGGCAGCGAGAGCCGCCTCGGCGAACTGAGCCCGAATGGTGGTGTCTGTCAGCGTCACGATCCCTCCCCGAGCAGCACGCCGCGAGCGCGCTCGATGGCGCTGGTGATCCCGGCGTCCAGGAAGCCATCCGGAAGCTCTGCGATCGCATCGCCGCGCCGCAGTGACGGGTCGGCGCGATACTCGAGGCCGGCCGTCTCGGCGGGATCAAGCGCCGCAAGATCGGAGGGGTTCAGGCGCACCGACACCACGACCGCGGTGTCGGTGTGCGCGAGCACGCGGTGTACTACGGCGCGCGCAGAAGCGGTGTCGTCGCGCAATTCGCGTCCGACGACGGCCTCCGCCAGGTCGATGGCACCGGCCGCGATCAGGTCCTGCGCGTCTGCCAGCACCGGGGTGGTGCAGTCACGCACCGCGCGCGCCGCAGCCTCGAGAACCGCGCGGGCCCCCCGGCGCTCGGCGTCGTGTTGCGCGATCCTCGCCGCATACTCCGCTTCCTTGCGGGCCAGCCACTCCTCCTGCTCGCGAGCTGCGGCGCGCAGCCCAGCGGCGAACCCTGCGGCGTGCCCCCGGATGCGTTCGCCCGCGTCACGTGAGGACGGCACCCCGACCCGCACGGCGGGGAAGGCCGCGGGCGAGAACTCGGCATCAGTAGACATACTCGTCCTCGTCGACGCGTTGCACCGTGATCGCACCCTGCGACTCCATGTCGCGGATCGCGCGCACGACCTCTGCGCGGGCCTCCTCGACCTGGGACAGGCGCACAGGGCCGAGAGCCGCGGCCTCGCCGTCGAGCAGTTCCCGGTTGCGTTCGGACAGGTTGCTGCGGATGACCTCGATGACCGCCTCGTTCGTGCCCTTCATCGCGGTCGCCAGCACTGTCGGGTCGATGCCGCGCAGCACCTGCTGTACGTCGCGGCGCTCGAATTTCACGATGTCCGAGAACGTCAGCATCCGGGATCGCACCTCTTCGGCGAGTTCCGGGTCGCGTTCCTCTAGTGCCTCGAGCAGCGCCCGCTCCGTCGCGACATCTGCCCGGTTGATGATGTCCACCAGCGGTTGGATGCCGCCGACCACCTGGTTGGCTTCGCGCGAGGAGACGACGGCTCCGGCGCGCTGCTTGAGCGTGTCGGTGACGATGCGCACAGCCTCCGGCGGCGCCGGGTTCATGGTCGCGATGCACTCGGCGACATCGGTGCGCAGCACCTCGTCCAGTCCGGACATCACCTGGGAGGCGAGCTCCGGACGCAGGTGGGCGAGGACCAGCGCGATGGTCTGCGGCAGTTCGCCCTCGAGCATGCCCTGCACTTGCGCCGGTTCGGCGGCATCCAGGAACTCGAACGCCTTGCCCGCCATCGACGACGTCACACGGCTCATGAGCCCAGCCGCCCGCTCGGCACCGAAGGAGGCCTCGAGCAGGCCGGTCGCGACATCCTTGCCGCCGCGCGCTGCGGTGGTGCCGCGCATCGCCAACTGGTGGAACTCAGCGAGCGCCGCTTGCGCGACCTGGGGATCCACGCGCCGCAGGCGCACGATCTCGGCGACGATCTCTTCCGCCTCGGCCTCGCTGAAGCGCTTCAGAACCTCGGCCGCCCTCTGGGGGTCGAGGTTCATCAGCACGACGGCAACCTTTTGCGTGCCGTTCAGAGCGGTTGGTGTTGTGACTTCGCTCATGCGGGCTGCCGATCGTCCATGAGACTGCGCAGGAACTCGGCGGTGCGCTGCGGGTCGCGCTCGGCAAGCGCTTCGATCTCTGCGCGGGCGCGCGCGGAGTCACTTCCGGCATCCGGGGCTGGCGGAGCTGCCGGCAGCTCGGCCGGCGGTGGGGTGGCTCCGAGCAGCGGCACCGTCTGGGCCGGTCCGTAGAGCATGTCCTTCAGCTCGCCGATCTCGACCGCGTCACGCTCTCGCTGCGACCGTCGCGACAGCAGGACGATGGCGACGACGATGAGCACCGCGAGTCCGAGCACGATGGCGACGTTGGTGATCAGGGTGGTGAGCCGTTCCGCGGCCGCTTCCGCCTCCGCTGCGGCCAGCGCCTCGGCTGCCGCCGCAGCGCCAGCAGCGTTGAACGGCACGACCTCGACGGTGACCTCGTCGCCCCGGTCGGTGTTGATGCCCGCCGCCGCGGCGACCAGTGCGGAGATGTTGGTGATGTTCAGGTCGGATGCCGCGGCTTCGTTGAGCGCGACCGAGACGGTCTGCCTGGTGATCGCGCCAGCCGGGATGGTGCGGGTTTCAGTGACCTTGTTAACGGCGTTGTTCCGGGTGACCGACTCCGACGTGTAGACGCCGTCCTGCTCGCCGCCGGGAACCGCGATGTTGTCGGGACCGAGCACGCCGGTCGCGGCACGGCCGCCGTCATGCGTCTCGGTGTGGGTGGACTCGTTGAGTGCCGGTGCGTCATCCGGGACCGTGAACTGCTCCTCGAGACGCTGAGCGGACTCGTAGCTCATGTCGGCGGAGACGACGACGGTCGCGTTGCCGACACCGGCGACACGGTCGAGCATCGCCTGCACCGCCTGGCGGACGCGTTCCTCATAATCGGACCCGCGTTGGTCGGCGGTGCCCGTCGCACCGACTCCGACGGCCGAGAGCACCGTTCCGTCGGCGTCGACGACCGCGACGTTGGCTGCCTTCATGCCATCGATCGACGCCGACGTGAGCTGCACGATCGCCTGAACCTGCTCGGCGCTGAGGTCGACTCCGCGCTCGGTCTCCACGAAAACCGACGCGGTCGGTTCCTGACGTTCTGACACGAAGACGCTGTCTTCTGGGATGGCAAGGCGCACCGATGCCACCTTGACGTCCTTCATCGCGCCGATCGTCGCGGCGAGCTCCCCTTCGAGCGCCCGCTTGTAGGTGACCGACTGCTGGAAGTCCGACGACGTGACGCCCATGTCATCGAGCAGCGAGTAGCCGCCGTTGCTGGATGACGGGAGCCCGGCAGCGGCGGCCTTCAGGCGCTGGTCGTAGACGTACTGCTCGGGCACGAGGATGCTCCCCCCGCCGCCGGTGAGCTCGTATGGCACGCTCTCGGCGCGCAGCTGCTCGACGATCGCGCTCGCATCCTTGGGCGCCAACCCTGAGAACAGGGGCGTGTAGGTGGGGCGGCTCAGCCAGATGCCCAGCGTTGCCACGCCGAGCACAAGCACCGCGAGCCCGATGATCGCGAGGGTGCGCTGGGCGATGGTGAACTCACGGACGCCCGAAACGAACCGCTTGAGCGCGGTGGAGACTTGGGTCGGCATCAGGCCTGCATCCTCATGATCTCGTTGAAGGCGTCGACACCCTTGTTCCGCACCGCGGCGATCAGCTCGAGGGTGACCTGCGCGCGGGTCGCGGCGATGGTGGCCTGGTGGATGTCGGCGAGGTCGCCGGTGACCGCCTTGATCGCGAGCCGATCGGCGTCGGCCTGCAGCCCGGCAAGGCCGTCGATCGCGGTCGAGAGCGATCCGGCGAAGGCGCCGTCGCCTGCGGCACCCGCGGACCGCGACGGGTCGACATAGCCGGTCGGGGTGACGCCCGTGACGGAGCTGACGGCGGGGATCATCATGCGCGTCCGATCTGCAGTGCGGCCTGGTAGGACTCCTTGGCCCGGTCGACGACCGCGGCATTCGCCTGGTAGCCGCGCTGGGCGAGGATGAGCTGGCTCATCTGTGACGCCAGGTCGATGTCGGGGTAGCGCACGTATCCCGCTTCGTCCGCGAGCGGGTGGTCAGGCTCGTAGACGACACGGCCCTCGCCGTCCCCGAACGCGGCTCCGGCGACATAGACGCCTGAAGTGCCGCGGCCCTCCTCCGCGATGACATAACGGGCGCGGAACGCCTCACCGTCTGTGCTCGCCGCGGTGTTGATGTTCGCGAGGTTGTCGGATACGGCATCCAGCCACTTCCGGTGCACGTTGAGGCCGGTGCCGGCGATGCCGATCGCGTCGAAGGTCATGAGTTGGTCCTCATCGCTGCGCGCAGCTTGGCTGTTTCGCCATCGATCGCGCGCGCGGCGAACTGGAAGCGGAGCACCGTGTCGATGTTGGACAGCGTCTCGGTGTCGAGGTTGACGTTGTTGCCGTCGAGCCGGGTCGGTTCGAGTGAGCGGGCCACTGTCGCCTCGGCGCTTCCGTCACCGCGGCTCACGGACTGGGCGAGGGCATCCTCGAACAGCACCCGCTTGGCCTGGTAGCCGGGCGTGTTGACGTTGGCGATGTTGTTCGCGATCGTGCGCTGCCGCAACGCGAGGCCATCGAGGGCGCTGGTCAGCGCGAGCGAGGTGACCGAATTGAACACGCAGATCCCGTTTCGTAAGGTGCAACGTCGGCCGGTCCCTGGCCATCACGAGAACGATCCCTGTCCTCGTCTCTTGCTATCGGCCGCTATTGGCCGGGCGTTAGGAGAGTCACCCTGTGACATCCAGGTAGACGGATGCTGCATCCGGTCGCAGCGCGGGCACAGCCCGGATCGCGGCGAGGTGGCCGGCGGTCTCGACCTGCAGGTCGCTGAGCTTGCGGATGGCTCGCTCCTGCACCTCGAGGACCCGGCTGGCCCGCTCGTGCAGGTCGTCAGGCAATGCGCCGAGGTCGCCGGGCGGGTTCCAGCTCGTCGGGACGCCGTATGGCGCCGACTTCGCAGCCAGCTCGAGAGCGGCGAGGGCGCGCTCCCACGCCTCGAAATCCTTCTCAGGCAATGATGATCGTTCCCGTGGGGCGTGCGGAGGCGGTGCTTTCCGCGAGTCGATCGGCCGCCTCATGCCAAGTGAGGCGCAGCGGCTCGAGGAGTTCTGCGCAGGTCCGGGTCGCGATGGCGTCGCGATGGGTGTTGGCGTGCACGAGAGAGCTGGAGACGTAGTTGTACAGTCCGAGCAGCCCCTGCGCGCCGTCCCACACGTCGAGCCGGAGCGACGAGGTCAGCTCGGCGACGATGGCCTGCGCGTGCAGCAGGTTCTCGGATGCTGTGGACCAGTCCTCCGCCAGCTGCGCCCTTTCCGCGCGGTGCAGGTCGAGCAGCAGCCGGTCGTAGAGCATGGTCAGCAGTCGCGCCGGGCTGGCCGAGAGGATCGCCTCCCGGTTGTAGCGTGAGCGCAGCTGCTCGCCTGCGACGTTCACGCTCATGACGCGCTCTGCATCTTCGGCAGGCTGTTCACCTGGGAGGCGAGCCACGCCGATTGGGCGTTCATGGTGCTCAGCTGCACCTCGAGGGCGGCATAGGTGCGCTCGAGCGTCGCTCGGCGGGTCGCGAGCCTGGTGTCCCAGTTGTCGATCTGGTTGCTCAATTGGCCTACGAGGGATTCTTGCCCGGTGATCTTGGTGGTGAGCAGGCCGTCGAAGCGGTCGGATGCCTGGTCCGCGGCACCGGCGACCCGTGCGGCGAGCTGCTGAACGATGTTCGTGGTGCGAGCCGGGTCCTTCTCGAGCGCCGCGGCGAATCGTTCCTCGTCGAATTCGAGTACGCCGTCCTTGGTGAGGCTGATTCCGATCGTCGACGGCGACACGCCGTCCACTGGGAGCGTGGCGGTGCTCACGAGCCACTGGTTCACCGCGCGAATGCCGCTGTCGCCCGTGAACGGTCCGCTGCCGACTACGGGCTTGCCGTTGCTGCCGGTCCTGGACGTGACTGCGGACTTCGCGGCGATCTCGGCGAGCGCACCGGCGATGGAGTCGACGAACTTCTTCGCCGCCTCACCGATCGCGGTGTCGTCGCGTTGCACGGTGATGGTGACCGGTGCGGCGGATGCCTCTCCGACGGTCACGTCGACGCCCGGCAGGAGCCGGGTGAAGGTGTTGCTCGGGGAGGTGATCACCTGCTCGGCCGCGGTGCCCGCCCACAGCCGGAGCTGCGCATCCTGGGCACTCACGATGTCGGTCACGGTGGCGGCGGTGCCGCCGATGCTGAACGCGCCAGCCGTTCCGCTGTCGGTTGCAGTGAACTGCACGCGGAACAGCGGATCGCCGGTCACCGCGTCGGTGCCGGCTGCCACCTTCATTGCGCTGACGCCTGCGCTGGCCTTGTTGACCGCGGTGACGATGTCATCGAGCGAGTCGGATGCCGCCGTGACCGTCACCGGGTCGGCCGAGCCGACGGTGATGGTCAGCGCGGTGTCCGGCCAGGCGCTGATCCGCTCTGACAGCGAGATCTGCCGCGCGCTGAGCTGGTCGACGACGATGCTCGTCTCGCCCGCGGCTGCGGAACGGCCGGCGGTGGCGGTCACTTTGTCGGAACTCGACGTGGTGCGCAGCAGGTCGAGGGCGGCGGGCTTGGCCGTGTCTTTCGCGAGCGTGCCGAGTTCGGCGATCTTGGTGTTCAGGCCCTTGAGCGCGGCGATCATGCCGTTGGTAGCGCTGACCTTGCGCTTCAGGAGGGTCTGCGGGGCAGCCTCGAGCTGCATGAGGGAGTTGATGAGCGACGTGGTGTCGAGCCCGCTGGCGAGGCCGTCTATCGAAAGTGCCATGCTCGTCCGTCCCTACTCGTGTGTGAGATTCGAAACGCCCGGGACGACCGAAGCGAGAGGTCCAGTTCCCCTTCGGCCATCCCGGGCGTGGTCAGTGCTTAGCCCAGGAGCTGCAGCACGCCCTGGTTCGACGCGTTTGCCTGAGCGAGCATCGCGGTGCCCGCCTGCGACAGGATGTTCGAACGGGTGTAGTTGACCATCTCCTGCGCCATGTCCGTGTCGCGGATGCGCGACTCGGCTGCCGAGAGGTTCTCCTTCGACACGTTGAGGCTGTTGATGGTCGACTCGAAGCGGTTCTGCACCGCACCGAGCTCGGCGCGAGCGGTGGACACTGACTTGATGTGCCCGTCGATGGCCGCGATGGTTGTGAGTGCGTTCACCGCGTCGTCGAATCCGGTACCCGTGGCCAGGCCAGTGATAGCCGTGCCAATAGTCGCGACGTTCGCGCCCGCAAGGTCGACGCCGATCTGGTCTTCCGCAGCAACGCCACCCGCACCAACCTGGAAGGTGAGGTTTGCGCTGCCGTTGAGCAGCTTGATGCCGTTGAAGTTGGTCGAAGCACCGATTCTCGAGAGTTCCGCTCCGAGCGCCTCGACCTCAGTGGCGATCGCCGCACGAGAGTCAGCGTTGTTCGAGTCGTTGCCGGCCTGAACAGCGAGGTCACGCACGCGCTGCAGGATCGAGTGAACCTCGGTCAGGGCGCCTTCCGCGGTCTGGATGACCGAGATGCCGTCCTGGGCGTTGCGGGCAGCAACGTTGAGGCCGCCGATCTGCGAACGGAGGCCCTCGGAGATCGCGAGGCCCGCTGCGTCATCCGCTGCGCGGTTGATGCGGAGACCACTGGACAGCTTCTCCAGCGACTTCGAGAGATCGTTCTGCGTGTTGGACAGGTTGCGGTACGCGTTGAGCGCCGCAACGTTGGTGTTGATCTGCATACCCATTGTGGTTTCCTCCGTGATCTGGGTGTTGTGCTGCACAGCCCGTCCATGGGCTGTCGCGAGAAGCTATCGGCTGCGCCGCGGCATCCGTTAGGAGAATCGAGTCGGGAGTTTTTCGCGGTATCGCCTCGCTCAAAGTGGGCAAACGTCCCGACTCGATTAGGATCAGGACGCTGCGGTGGTGCCGGCGATCAGCGGACTTTTCGCCATCCGGCTCATGCCCGCTGCCGCGCGGTCGGCGAGCCGGCCGAGGTACGCGCTGCGGCTCGACACCGCGATGCGGGACTCCAGCTCGACCTCACCTGGCCCATCGGCGTAATGCGTGCGCAGTCCGTCGCGGAGCAGCCGGATGGCCTCCGTGCGCTGCTGCGAAACCGCGGAGTGAGTGATCCCGAGTTCCGCCGCAACGTCCCCGACCGAGCGGTCCTCGAAGTACACCTCCCGGACGATGTGGCGCATCTTCGGAGGGAGCGCCTCGATTGCGGCATGAAGGTACGCGATTCGCTCGTCGTGCAGGAGCGAATCCTCCGGCAACACGGTTTCGGCTTCCAGGAACTCGGCGGTCAGGTCGTCCAGCGGCGAGACGGTCCGCGATGCGTCGGCAACGGCCTCAGAGGCGCTCTTGCGATCGACGCCCATGGCCGCAGCCAGCTCGTCCACGCTCGGAGAGCGGCCCAGCGCTGCATTGAGCGACTCCTGAACGGCGAGGGTCTCTTTGATCCGCTTCCGGGCGGAACGTGTGGCCCAATCGCTGGACCGCAGCTCGTCGGCGAAGGCGCCGAGCACACGCTGCCGAGCGTACGCGCCAAACGGAACACCGAGCTCCGGGTTGAAGGAGTCGGCGGCGGAGATCAGCCCCAGTGCGCCAGCGGAGGCGAGGTCATCGCGGGAGAGATGAGTGGCTTTCGCCACCAATTCGGAGACGAGATAGCCCACCAATGGCAGGTTCTCGACCACCAGCTTGTTGCGCTCGGTGCGATTCAACGACAAGACCCCCGTCTGAGACGAATTCGGAAACTGATTCGAAGGCGGGTAAGCGCGTGGTTGTTGAGTTGATCATTTGCGAGCGGTCGATCGGTTGGACCTGGGGTGGCATGTTTCGGGTGCCGGGTGCGTCGGGAGTGATGCGGCGCGGTCGTGGTGCAACCTTCGTCACTCCTGTCGGGCGGACTGGTCTGTTCACTCCGCCTGTCAGTGACACTTTCACTGTTTTTGAGCGCAAAACAAAGCACCGTTCTCCCCCAGTTCGGGGGAACGTATCCCTCTTTTTGGGGGAGACAGGAGGGTCCTTCGAGTGGGATCGAGCGATCGCTAACCGTTGTACGCGTCCGGCCGACAGTTGCCATTGGAAGCGAGTCGACCCCAGCCGCAAGGCATCCGGCGATACGCTGACACGACCCGGCTGACTGGAGGCATTCGTGAGCGCAAACGACGTTTCGGCGCTGCTGTGGCGCGAACGCGAACTGCTCGAGATGCTGCTGTTCAAGCTTGAGGAGGAGCAGCTGCTCCTCACCGCAGGCAAGACCCGGTGGCTGCAACACGCGACCCGCGAGGTGGAGCAGGTTCTCGACCGGCTGCGCGCCGCCGGCCTGACCCGCACGATCGAGGTCTCCGCTCTCGCTCAGGAGTGGGGCGCGCGCGAGGATGCGACCCTGCGCGACCTGGTCGCCGCAGCGCCGGAGGGAACCTGGACGGATATCTTCCAGGGCCACCTGAGTGCGATGACGGAGCTCGCGGCGCAGATCAAGGAGGTCAGGGACGGCAACGAGCGGCACCTGCGGGCCGCGGTGCGGTCGACCCAGGAGACGATCGCCGACCTCAACCCCGACGCAGGCATCTACACCGCCGACGGGGCAAGCTCAGCGTCCACCGGCAGCGCGAACCTGGTCGACACGAGTCTGTGAGGAGCACCCCGTGAGTACGTTCAGTGGCCTGTCGACGGCATATTCCGGCCTCTCCGCGGCACGCGCGGGACTGGATGTCGTCGCGCAGAACATCGTCAACGCCAACACCGACGGCTACACGCGCCAGCGCATCTCCACCTCAGCGGTGGGTCCGGTCGCCGAAACCGGGCTGCTGACCACGGTCGGCCGGGCCGGGCAGGGCGTCTCGGTCGACGGGATCACCCGCATCGGCAACATCTTCCTCGACGCGCGAGTGCGTGGCACGTCCGCGGCATCCGGTTACTGGAGCGTTCGCGACACTGCCATGTCGAAGCTCGAGGCCGCCCTGCAGGAGCCGGGGCGGCACGGCCTCTCCGCGCAACTGGGCGAGTTCTGGGCGGCGTGGCAGGACCTCGGCAACCGGGCCGGAGAGCCTGCCTCAGCTGGGGTTCTCCTCGAGCACACCGGTGTGCTGACGTCCGGCATCGCCCGCGCCTACCGCAACGTCGAGGGCCAGTGGGCCCGGCTTCGAACGGAAGCCGACGGCATGGTCGCCGACCTGAACGAGGCGGGCGCGCGTGTCGCCGACCTGAACGCGCGCATCCGGGCAGGACTCGCCACCGGTGCGAACGTCAACGAACTGCTCGACCAGCGCAGTGCGCTGACCACGTCGATCGCCGAACTCGCGGGCGGAACCGTGCGCGAGACCGGCGACGGCACCGTCGAGGTCCTGATCGGCGGCAACGCCCTCGTCTCGGGCGACCGCTTCCGCGCCGTGCAGGTTGCCGGCGGCTACCGGATGGAGGACGCCCCGAGCTCACCGGTGCGACTGGAGTGGGCACACCGGCCCGGTGAAGCCGTCTCCCTCGACGCCGGCCGGATCGGCGGCGCGGTCGCGATGCTTGCACCCGCCGATGGATCAGGCACCGGCGGACCACTCGCCGAGGCGGCAGCCTCGTACAACGTGTTCGCGACCCAACTCGCTGACGCCGTCAATCAGGTGCACCGCACCGGCGAGACCGTCTCCGGCGCCACCGGTCTCGACTTCTTCGAGTTCGACGCCGCACTGCCCGCGGCGCTCGGGATGCGTGTCGTGCCCACCGATGTGAACGGCATCGCCGCCGCATTGCCAGGATCGGGTGCGCTTGGCGGCGGCATCGCCGACGCGATCGGACAATTGGGCGTCGGGCCCGGTTCACCCGACTCGCTGTGGTCGACGATCGTCACCGGAATCGGCGTGGCCAGCCGCAGCGCCGCCACCCAGTCGGCGCTGGCCGACGTGGCGAGCAACGCCGCGTGGACCGCCCAACAGTCCCAGGCCGGGGTCGACCTGGACGAGGAGAACGTCAACCTCCTCACCTTCCAGGTCGCGTATCAGGGTGCTGCTCGCGTCATCACCGCTGTCGATGAACTGCTCGACACGCTGATCAACCGCACCGGCATCGTCGGGAGGTAACGGATGATCTCCCGGACAACCAGCCAGAGCATGGTGCGCACCGCCCAGCACAACCTGCAGGCGAGCATGTCCGCGCTCGCGAAGCTGCAGGACCAGGCATCCAGCCGGAAGGCCATCACGCGACCATCAGATGACCCGACCGCCACCGCTCAGGCGCTGCAGGTGCGTGCTGAACAGCGGGCAACCAGCCAGTACAGCCGCAACATCGCTGACGGCACGGGCTGGCTGACGACGGTCGACTCCGCTCTCAGCGCGACCACGGGCATCCTGAACCGCGTGCGCGACCTCACCGTGCGCGGCGCGAACGAGGGCGCGATGTCGCCGACCGCGCTCGAGGCGATCGCCGTCGAACTCGACAATATGCGCGCGGAGCTGCTCAAGCAGGCGAACACGACGTACCTCGGCCGAAGCGTCTTCGCGGGGAACTCGGATGCCTCGGTCGCGTTCAACCCCGACTACAGCTACACCGGTGCGGCAGGGAGCACCGTCGAGCGTCGCATCGACGCCAACAACACGGTCCGGGTGGACGGCGATGGAGCGGCCGTCTTCGGTGTCGGCGCTGGCTCCGTCTTCGCGCTCGTCGACGCCATCGCGGCTGACTTGCGTTCCGGTGTCAACGTCGGCCCCCGCCTGCAGGAGATCGATGACAGGCTTACGGCGATGCTGGGCGAGCAGGCCGCGGTAGGAACACGTCACGCCCAGATGCAGTCCGCTGAGGAGTCGAACATGGAACAGTCGGTCGCGCTCGAAGCGCAGAGGTCGGGCGTTGAGGACGTCGACCTCGCGGGGATCATCCTCGACCTGAAACTGCAGGAAGTGGCGTACCAGTCCGCCCTCGCGGTCACAGCGCGCGCCTTGCAGCCCTCCCTGATGGACTTCCTGCGATGACCGCATCCCTGACTTTCATCGAGTCGCCGCCCGGGTTCGACGCCCTGGTCGACTTCACCCTCGAGGATGTCGCTGGGGCGCCTGGGCTGTTCGTGCTTCGGCCAGACTCCGAGCGCGGCATCCGGATGTTCGTGATCGATGCCTCCCTCTACCTTCCGGACTATGCGCCGGTCCTCTCGGACACTCAAGCGGCCGCGCTCGAGCTGACGCGGGCAGAGGATGCGCTGCTGCTCGTCGTGGCGAATCCCGGCGATGACGGCACGACGGTCAACCTGATGGCACCGATCGTGGTGAACTCGACCACCGGACGCTGCGCCCAGGTGATTCTGGACGATGCGGTGTGGCCGCTGCGCGCACCGCTGCGCGCTGCCTGAATTGCTGGCTGGGAGAATCGGTTCATGACCGATACCCGCACGCCGGCCGCTGAGCCGGACCTGGCCGCAGCGGCCGCTATGTGGGCGCTCTACGCACACGCGCATCCGGATGCCATCCGCGGCGAGGACTATACGGTCGACCGGTTCGGCGACTCCGCAGAGCTCGCGGACCTGCTGCTGCGTCAGGTCACCCACGGCCCGAAGCGCGCCACGTCAACGCTTGTCGCCGACTTTGCCGCCGAAGGCGAGGAGTCGCCTCGCATCGGGTCCCACTGGGTCGCGTGTGATGGCGCCGGAGCGCCTCGTGCGATTCTCCGGACCCTCGAGCTGCGTATCGGCGACTTCGGCAGCGCCGACGAGTTGTTCGCGTTCGATGAGGGCGAAGACGACCGCTCGCTGGAGAGCTGGCGGGCGGAGCACCGCCGGTACTGGCAGCGCACGAGCGCTGCGCGCGGGGCGACCTGGTCGGAAGCCGACGAGATCGTGTTCGAGCGTTTCGCGGTGGTCTGGCCCCCCGAACTCGCCGACTGACCGCTGGGCAGTCCTCTCCCCCGACAAGCGCTCGCGCGGGTGTTTCTTGCTCGCGCGGGTGCTGCAACAACCGCGCGAGCACAATTCACCGCGCGGTGGCGCGGTGGGCGACAACGGGCCGCGCGGCGAAGGCGCCGACTACACTTGCCGAAGGTGCGCCGGGAAGTCTGGTCGGCAATGAGACCGCCGACCCCGGAAGGCACCTTGTGACCCAGCAACGCTTCCCCGCTCGCGGCAGCTGGCCAGAGGCCAGGCGCATCGCCGAGGTGCTCCGCAAGGAGACAGTCGGCGGCATTCTCTTGGTGGTCGCCGCGGCCATCGCGCTTGTCGTGGCCAACTCCCCGCTCGCAGACGGCTACTTCGCCGTGCGCGACTTCAGAGTGGGACCCGCCGAGTGGAGCCTCGACCTGACCATCGGCCAGTGGGCCTCCGATGGACTGCTCGCGATTTTCTTCTTCCTGATCGGGCTCGAGCTGAAACGCGAGTTCGTCGCCGGTGACCTGCGCCACCCGCGCACCGCGGTCGTGCCCGTGGTCGCGGCTGCCGGCGGTGTGCTCGTGCCAGCCGTCATCTTCGTCGCCGTCACCTGGGGCGATGCGCTCGCGTTCCGCGGGTGGGCGGTGCCCACCGCGACCGACATCGCGTTCGCCGTCGCGGTGCTCGCCATCATCGGGTCGCACCTGCCGAGTGCGTTGCGCATCTTCCTGCTCACCCTCGCGGTGGTCGACGACCTCATCGCGATCACCATCATCGCGGTCTTCTACACCGAGGCCGTCATGCCGCTGTACCTCCTGCTGGCGCTCATCCCGATCGGCGCGCACCTGCTGCTCGCCCGGCGGTTCTCTTCGACCCTCGCTCGACACCGCCTCGCGGCGTGGGGAATGCTCGTGCCTCTCGGAGTGATCGCCTGGCTGCTCGTGCACGCATCGGGAGTGCACGCGACCGTCGCCGGCGTGCTGCTCGCGTTCACCATCCCGGTGCTGCGACCCGGCGGCGCGGCCGGGCCGGGCCTGGCGGAGGTTTTCGAGCATCGTCTGCGACCCCTCTCCGCTGGCTTCGCGCTGCCGGTGTTCGCGTTCTTCGCTGCGGGGGTGGCCATCGGTGGCGCCGACGGCTTCTTCACCGCGCTCGCGCATCCGGTCACCCTCGGCATCATGGCGGCGCTGGTTCTCGGCAAGCCGATCGGGATCGCCGGAAGCACGTGGCTGGTCACGCGGTTCACGACCGCAGAACTCGAGCGGTCGTACGGCTGGATCGACCTGGTCGGCATCGCGACCCTCGCCGGGATCGGGTTCACCGTGTCATTGCTGATCGGAGAACTGGCATTCGGCCACGACGACTACGGAGACCTCGCGAAGGTCGGCGTGCTCACGGCGTCAGTGGCCGCAGCCGTGCTCGCGGCCCTCATCCTCACCGCACGCAATGGGCGCTACCGGCGGATCGAGCGCGCGGAGAGCGCGGACGACGACCGGAACGGCATCCCGGATGTCTATGAGACCGGCGGGACCGCTTCCTGACGCGGCTTGGTGACGTCCCAGAGGTGATGCTCGGGGTCGTGAATCAGGTACTTCGCGAGCGTCGCAACGCTGAACTGGGCTCCGTCGCCGCGCGTGCCGGGGCGAGACCAGGCGGCATTCGGGACCGCGTCGAGCGCGTCGGCCAGCTCCTGCCCGGCGACCAGCAGCTCATCGGCGACCACGGCCGGGTCCTGCTCGTTGTACCGTTCGGCGGCCGCGGTCTCGTCCTGGTCCCAGCTGGGGAACGTCGGGTTGTCCTCGGTCAGCATGAGGTCCAGTCGCACCCGGAAGATCCGGAACACGTCCCGCACGTGCGCTGCGTACTCGAGCGGCGACCAAGTGTGCTCATCCGGTCGCACCCGCACGTCGGGGCGATCCAGCACGCCCGGCCAGAGGTCCGCGACACCCCGCACCAGGTTCGCGACATCGTGCTCGCTCGTCGTGGACGCGTCGAACGTGCACTCGGGACACGGGCGCTCGAGCACCCAGGTCCAATCCTTGGTGTCCGCAGGGATCCTCATCCATCAATCGTGCACCAGTTGGCTCCGAGGTACCGTAGATTTCATGCCAACCTTCTCCCCCGACGTCATCAGCGCTGTGCTCGCTCACATGAACGGCGACCACTCGGATGACAACCTGCTGATCGCGCGGGCGTTCGGGAGCCCGGATGCCGACACCGCGACCATGACAGGGCTGGACGACGTCAGCGGTCACTGGGAGTACGCGATCGGCGACGACGAGCACGAGTTGAGCGTGCCGTGGTCGGTCACGATCAGCGAGCGACCGGAGATCCGGCGGGAGATCGTAGCCCTGTACGACGCCGCGTGCGCAAAGCTCGGCATCGAACCGCGGCCGCACTGACTCGCACCTCGCCGGCATTTGACCCATCCCAAGGAAATCCGGCCACGAAGGTGTCGACACCAGGCATCCGGACCCGACTGAACCCGAATCTCCTTGAAACGGGTTCAGGGCTTTCTTCAGGTTGGACGCCTGGGTAAGCTTAGGGTTACCTAACCTAAGGAACTCGATGAGCGTCATCCCCTTCTCGCAAGCGCTGCGCGAACGCACCTGGACCGATCACGGCAGCACCGAGAGCGAGACGTTCATGTCCGACCTCATGCGCGGCAAGGGGACCCGCGACGACTACATTGCCCTCGTCGAGCAGCACTACTTCATCTACGCGGCGCTCGAATCGGCGGCTGAGCGGATGGCGGACGATCCTGTCGCCGCGCCGTTCATCTCGCCGCAACTGACCCGGATGCCCGCGCTGGAAGCGGACCTCGAGTTCCTGATCGGTCCCGATTGGGCGGCGCGCATCCGGCCGTTGCCCAGCACGCAACGCTATGTCGATCGCATCACGGAGGTCGGCAGCAGTTGGCCGGGCGGATTCATCGCGCACCACTACACGCGCTACCTGGGCGACCTGTCGGGCGGTCAGGTAATCCGCCGCCTCATGCAGCGCCAGTTCGGGTTCGAGACCAACGGCGTGGGCTTCTACCTGTTCGACCAGATCGCCGACCCGAAGCAGTTCAAGAACACCTACCGCGAACAGCTCGACTCCGTCGACTGGGACGCGGATGAATGCGCTCGCGTGATTGACGAAGTGGTGCTCGCCTACCGGTTCAACGCCGACCTGTTCGTCGACCTCTCCGCAGCCAAGGCCGCCGCCTGACTCAGGTCGCCGCGGCCGCCTCGATGCCGGGGATGCGCTGCACGCCCGACATGAACCGCCGCACGTTCTCGTCGACGATGATGTCGGATGGCCGCAGCGGCCTGGTCAGGTAGAGCCCGTCGAGGTCGGTGATGCGGCTGAGCGCGACGTAGGTCTGCCCTGGCGCGAACGACCGTTGGCCCAGGTCGACGATTGCGCGCTCGTAGGTCTTGCCCTGCGATTTGTGGATCGTCACCGCCCACGCGAGCCGCAACGGGAACTGGGTGAACTCGGCGACGATGTCCCGCCGCAGCTGCTTCGTCGCCGGCGAGTAGGAGTACTTGTACTTCTCCCACACCGCCGGCTGCACCTCATGCACCTCACCGTCGATGTCGACCCAGACGGTGTCGGCGATCTTCTCCACGGTCCCGACGGTGCCGTTGACCCAGCGCTGGTCGCTGTCGTTGCGCAGGAACATCACTCGCGCACCGACCTTGAGTTCGAGCCGGTCGTCAGCCGGGAAGGACCGTCCACCGAAGTCGCCGTTGATCTCCGCGTTGGCGGTCAGTGCCCGCCCTGGCAGTCGGCCGAGTTCGGATGCGTTGATCCGGTTGACCGTGTCGTTGCGGGTCGCCAGCGTGATCGCGTCATCCGTCGGCGCCGGCCGCGCGCCCACCGCGTTCAGCCGCCCCGCTATCTCCGCCGTGACCATGCCGTGCCGCACCGCGTTCAGGAGGTACTTGAACTCCTCCTCATGCTGACGGTGGATCGTGGTGAGCTCGACGATCTTCAGCTCGGCTTCGGCCCAGACCCGGGCGTCAAAGAACCACATCGACCGGTATTGGTCGGCGAAGTAGGCCCGCTCGTCGCCGTCACCCGGCACAGGAGCGAGCTGGTACGGGTCGCCGAACAGCACAATCTGCACGCCGCCGAACGGTTCATGCCTCCGCGCCCTGGCTTGCCGGAGGCTGCGGTCGATCGCATCGAGCAGGTCGGCGTTGACCATCGACACCTCGTCGATGACGAGGGTGTCGATGGTGTTCAGCAGTTTGCGCAGCTCGGCGCTCTGCTCCAGCTCGTGGTCGGCGATGACCCCGATGGGGAGCCGGAACAGCGAGTGGATGGTCTGCCCGCCGACGTTCAGCGCCGCCACCCCTGTCGGGGCTGCGATCACGAGCTGCTTTGACGTGTGCCAAGACAGGTGGTTCAGCAGCGTCGACTTACCGGTGCCCGCACGCCCGGTCACGAAGACATGGTCGCGCGTGCCCTCGATCATCTCGAAAACCGCCGCTTGCTCGGCGGAGAGCTGTGGCTGGCTCAATCAACTACTCCCGCCTGGTTCCGACTACCCAATCTACTGCGCGCCACCGGCACGCCCGCGCCGACCCCGCCCGTCTGTGGGTTTCGCGCCCGACCGTAGGATTGAGTGCATGGCGAACGCATCCGGCACCCCCGAGCGGGGCCGGGTCATCGCCGGATGGCTCATCCTCCTCGGCCTGATCATCGCCGGGTTCATCGCCACGGTCGTGACCCTCAACCAGACGGTCTTCAGCGCGCAGGGTTTCGTCACCCACTACCTCGAGGCCCTCGAGCGACGCGACGTGCCGGCGGCGCTCGCGACCGAAGGCGTCACCGCGGTGGAGGGCGCGAGCGACAGCCTGCTCGCCCCGGATGCGCTCGGCGAGCTGTCCGACATCGACATCGTCGCCGAGGAGGTCTTCCCCGATGTCCGCGTGCTGACCGTCGCCTACACGCTGGACGGGGTGGCAGGCGAGACCGAGTTCTTCGTTGAGCCCTCCGGCAACCGGTTCGGGCTGTTCTACGGCTGGTCCTTCGCCCGGAGCCCGATCAGCGTGCTCGAGGTGACACCGCTGCACGCCGCCGAGTTCACCGTCAACGGCATCCGGCTCTCCTCAGCCGGTGCCAACCAGCCGAGCGCCTGGCAGGTGCTGACCCCCAGCCGGTACGTGCTGAGCCACGACTCCAGGTACCTGACCGCGACTGACGTGCCGGTGCGGGTGACGACGCCGAACAGCATCGTCCCGGCCGAGGTGGACGTGCAGGCCAGTGCCGAGTTCGTCTCTCAACTGCAGGACGAGGTCGACTCGTTTCTTCAGGACTGCGCCGCACAGCAGGTGCTGTTCCCCAGCGGATGCCCGTTCGGGCTTCCCATCGACGACCGTGTCGAGAGCGCTCCACAGTGGTCGATAGCCGAGCATCCGGTGATCAGCCTCGTGCCCGGTGACACGTCCGACGTCTGGGTGGCGCCGGAGACCGCGGGCGTAGCGCACCTGAGCGTCGAGGTGCGGTCGCTGTTCGACGGCTCGCTGTCGCGAGTCGAAGAGGACGTGCCGTTCACGATCAGCTGGGCTGTGACGCTGCGCGAGGATGGCGGCGTCTCGATCGACGTGCTCTAACCGCGCTTCTCGAGCTTCTGCAGCATGTCGTTGTAGGCGCTGAGCTCGGCGCCGCCGTCCCGGTCGTCCCTGCGGTCGAGGCGCTTCGCCTCCTTCTCGTCGCTGCGTGCCCACATGACGGCAACCGCGATCGCCAGGGCGATGGTGGGGATCTCGCCGACGCTCCAGGCGATCCCACCGCCGATCTGCTGATCCTCGAGCGCGCTGGGGCCCCAATCGCGACCCATCGCGCCGTACCAGTCGGCCAGCAGCAACCCGGTGCCGGTCATCAGGCCCAACCCGAAGAAGGCGTGGAACGCCATGGTGGCCAGCAGCACGATGAGCCGCATCGGGTAGGGCGCGCGGTACGGCAGCGGATCCACCCCGATGAGCGCCTGCACCAGCAGGTAACCGGTCAGCAGGAAGTGGACGATCATGAAGGTGTGGCCGATGTGGTCCTCTGCCGCCCACCGGAACAGCGGCGAGTAGTAGAAGATCCACAGCGATGACGCGAAGAACGCGCCGGCGACGATCGGGTTGGAGAAGAAGCCGGCCCACCGGGACTGCACGGTGAGCAGGATCCACTCGCGCGCGCCACGACTGCCATCCGACCGCTTCTGGATCGCCCGCATGGCGAGCGTGACCGGCGCGGCGGGGGCGAGGAAGAGCGGCACAGCCATGCCGATGAGCATGTGCGCGAGCATGTGCGAACTGAATAGGAACTGCTCGTAGACGTTCATTCCGCCGTTGGTGACGTAGAACAGCAGCGCGAGGCCGACCAGCCACAGGATCGTGCGGTACACCGGCCAGCGGTCGCCGCGGCGGCGGAGTCGCCACACGCCCGCCAGGTAGAAGAAGGCCAGGAACGCGGTGATGAGCACCCAGAGGATGTCGAAGTCCCACTCGGTGAAGTACCGCTCGAAGGTGAGCGGCGGCGGCAGGGGCTCACCGGTGAGGAGGGCGGCCGGCGACGAGTCGAACGGTTCCTGCGCCACCGGGGTCGGGGTGGCGGCGAGTCCGGCTGCGACACCCGATGCGACGCCCATAACGACCACCTCGGCGACGACCAGCCACCAGAAGCCGACTCGCTCCGGCAATCTGTCGTTGACCATCCGGCCGATCACGAAGCGGCGCTGGAAGGCGCCGAACCCGCCAAGCGTCACGAGCGCGAGCACCTTCACGATCACGAGCACGCCATAGGGCGACAGGATGCTCTCGACCGAGCCGATGCGGATGGCGGCGTTGACGGTGCCGGAAGTCGCCACGACGATGAAGCTGACCAGGGCGAGGGTCGAGTAGCGCGACAGCACCGTCACCAGCCGCCCGGGGCCGAGCGTGCCGCGGATGAGCACCAGCGTGACCAGGCCACCGAGCCAGACGCTCACGAACACCAGGTGCAGTCCGAGGCTGCTCACGGCGGCGTCGTGGCTGGCTGCCCCGGCGGCGTGGCCCATGAGCGCCAGTGGAACCAGGCCGACAACGCCGAGTGCCGCGACCAAGGCCACCGCGGTGCGGTTGCGCACCGCGAAGCAGAGCACCGTGACGACAGCGGGCACGACCGTGGTGGTCAGCCATAACCGGCCGATCTCGAAGTTCACGAGGTAGTTGCCGAACTGCTGCCCGAAGGTCGGGTCAAGGCTCGGCTGCAGACCGGAGACGCTCAGGTAGGTGAAGAAGGTGGCCGCACCCGCTGCGATGGTCCAGGCTGCTGCCGTCGCGGATGCGACATCCATCGCCCGGTCGAACGCGGCCTCCTTGCCAAGCGCGAAGCATGCGAGCACGAGCGCACCGATCGTCGTCGCCGCGGTCACGTCGAGCGCGAGCCGGGAGATGGGCACGCCGTAGCGCACGATCGCGCCGGGATCGAACCGCGGCGCTTCCGCGCCGCCCCCGAACTGCAGCGCGGCGACCAGCGACACCAGCGCGGCCAGCAGCAGGGCTGCGGGCGCCAGCAATCGGATGGTTCTCGGCACCACCCCAGCCTACGTACTTAGCGGAGCACGCACCGAACGCCCAAGAAACACGAAAGGGCGCGAGACCAGAAGTCTCGCGCCCTCACACGTGGTGTACGTTACTTGGCGGCAGCCTTCAGCTTGCTGCCAGCGCTGACCTTCACGCCGTACCCTGCAGCGATCTGGATCGCCTCGCCGGTGGAAGGGTTGCGTCCCGCACGAGCGGCACGGTGGGTGCGCTCAACCGAGATCCAGCCCGGGATGGTCACCTTGACGTCGTTGCCGACGGACTTGGCGAGCGTGGTGAACAGAGCGTCGAGCACACCGTTGACCGCGCTCTGGCTCTGACCGGTGTCCGCGGCAATGGCCGCGACGAGCTCGGTACGGTTTAGTGACTTGTCAGCCATCGATTGTCCTCCTCGGACGAATGAATGTGGTGAAAACTGAACTTACCAGCTTGACTTCGTGATTCCGGGCAATTCGCCGCGGTGCGCCATTTCACGGAAACGCACACGGGAGATGCCGAATTCACTCAGGAACCCACGGGGACGGCCGTCGATCGCGTCGCGACCGCGAACACGGACCGGCGAAGCGTCGCGCGGAAGCTTCTGCAGGCCGAGGCGTGCGGCCTCGCGCTGCTCGTCGGTGGAGGTCGGGTCGACGAGTGCCTTCTTCAGCTCGGCACGACGCGCGGCGTAACGCTCGACGATGACCTTCCGCTGCTCGTTCTTGGCGATCTTGCTCTTCTTGGCCATGCTTAGCGCTCCTCGCGGAATTCGACGTGCTTGCGCACAATCGGGTCGTACTTCTTCAGCACGAGTCGGTCAGGGTTGTTGCGGCGGTTCTTGCGGGTCACGTAGGTGTACCCGGTACCGGCGGTCGACCGCAGCTTGATGATCGGGCGGATGTCCTGTTGCTTTGCCACTAGATCTTCTCCCCACGTGCGAGCAGGTCCTTGACGACAGCCTCAATGCCACGGGCGTCGATCACCTTGATTCCCTTGGCGCTGAGCGTCAGCGTCACGTTCCGACGAAGCGACGGCACGAAGTACGTCTTCTTCTGAACGTTCGGGTCGAAGCGCCGCTTGGTGCGACGGTGCGAGTGCGAAATGCTGTGTCCGAAGCCGGGAGTGGCGCCGGTCACCTGGCAGACAGCTGCCATGGTGGTACTCCTGTTCTGATCTACCGTGGGACGATCGCCCCACCCAAGGTCACTTGTCGGCATGCCAGATCCGAGATTCTTTCCGCTCGGATGGCACACAAAGAAAGGCGGGAATCCGCCTGACCTAAAGAGAATAGTCGACGCGGCGGATGCGCGCAATGTGGCTCGGTCGGACTACTTGGCGCAGTCCGGGCAGAGGCCGAAGATGTCGATGACGTGGTACTCGTGCGTGAACGAGTTGTCGGAGGCCACCTTGCGTGCCCACTTCTCCACCGCGGCGGCCTCGATCTCGACCGTCCTGCCGCATTGCCGGCAGATCAGGTGGTGGTGGTGACTGTCCGTGCGACAGGCGCGGTACAGCGTCTCGCCGTCATCCGACTGGAGGCTGTCGGCGTCGCCGTCGCTGGCGAGGTCCGCCAGCGCACGGTAGACGGTGGCGAGCCCGATCGCGGTGCCCTGCGTGACGAGTGTGGCGTGCAGACCCTGCGCGCTCACGAACCCGCTCTGCTGCTCGAGTTCGTCCCGCACCGCGTCACGCTGCCAGGTCTTGCGCCTCATGCCGACACCCTAACCCTCTCGATGCGCCGCCCGGGCTGGCCCTTCTTTGCCCGCGCCCACCCGATCAGGCGGCACACGCAATAGATGAAGAACGAGATCGTGGTCACATACGGACTGATCGGCAGGCCACCGCCGAGCGCGAGCAGGATGCCGCCGACGACCGAGATCACCGCGAACGCGACGCTGAGCAGGGGCGTGTACAGCGGCGACGTCGTCACGCGCATCGCCGCAGCCGCCGGGGTGACGAGCAGCGCGAGCACGAGCAGCGCGCCGACGATCTGGATGGACACGGCCGTCGCGAGCCCCAGCAGCACCATGAAGACGATGCCGATCCGGTCGACCGGCAGCCCGCGTGCCCTGGCGACATCCTCGTCAACGCTCGCGAAGGTCAGCGGCCGCCAGATCAGGAACAGGCCGATCAGCACGACGATCGAGATGCCGATCAGCAGTGTCAGCTGGGGGTCGTCCACCGACACGATCTGGCCGGTGAGCAGGCCGAACTTGTTGGCGGCGCGACCCTCGTACAGGGAGAGGCACAGGATGCCCAGGCCGAGCCCGAACGGCATGAGCACCGCGGTGATCGAATTGCGGTCCCTGGCCTTCGTACCGAGCAGGCCGAGCAGGATCGCGGCGAGCAGCGACCCGAGCAGCGAGCCGGCAACCACATTCACGCCAAACAGCAGGGCCGCGGCGGCACCCGCGAACGACAGCTCGCTGATGCCGTGCACCGCGAACGCGAGGTCGCGCATCATCACGAACGTGCCGATGAGCCCGCCGACCAGCCCCAGCATCGCGCCCGCGATGATCGAGTTCTTCACGAGGGCAAGAAGCTGGCCGTAGTCGGTGAAATTGAACAGCTGGGAGAGGAGCTCGTCCATCAGGCGCCCCCTCCCGTCCGGTGGTGCTCGAGGTGGTCGTGCACGCCGTAACCCTCCGGCGCGCCGAGCACGGCGACTCGTCCGCGCGAGTGGATGACCTCGATCGGCGTGTTGTACATGTAGGAGAGGACCTCGGAGCGCAGCACCTCATCCGGAGTCCCGATCCGGAACCGACCGCCGGCGAGGTACAGCACCCGGTCGACGAACGGCAGCACCGGGTTCACGTCGTGCGTGACGAAGATCACCGCGGTGTCGAGCAGCCTGCGCTGCTCGTTGATCAGCTCGCTGATCGTGCGCTGGTGATGCAGGTCGAGCGACGATAGCGGCTCGTCGCAGAGCAGCAGCCTCGGTTTCGCCGCGATCGCCTGCGCGACACGGACCCGCTGCTGCTCGCCGCCGGAGAGTGTCGCGACTGGCATGTCCGCGTAGGCGGTTGCCCCGACCTGGCCGAGCACTTCCTTCACTCGTGCCCTGGTGGCGTGCATCGTCATCGGCGGGCCCCAGCGCTCGCCCTCGATCCCCAGCGCGACCAGGTCGCGCGCGCGCAACGGCGTGCCGTCCTGGAACAGCCGTTGCTGCGGGATGTAGCCGATGTCGCGGCTGCCGGTCCGGGCGGGCGCACCGAGCAGCTCGATGGTGCCGGCGGTGAGCTTCTGCTGCCCGATGACCGCACGCAGCAGGCTCGACTTGCCGGTGCCGTTGGGTCCGAGCACGGCGATGAACTCGCCGGGGGCGACGTCAAGGTTCAGGTTGTGCCACAGCTGCCGGTCACCGAAGTCGAGGGTCGCAGCCCGGATGCTGAGCACGGGTGCGCTGTCCCCGGTCACCTGTCTGCTCCCATCGCCGCGAGCACTGCCGTGACATTGGAGTCCATCCAGCCGACGTAGTCGGCGCCGTCAGGAAGCGTCTCGGTCATGGCAACCACGGGGATCCCCGCGTCGCGTGCGGCCTCGACGACGCGTTGGATCTCGGAGCCGGAGGTCTGCTCGTTGTGCACGACGAGCGAGACGCTGCCGGACTCGAGCGCCCGCAGCGCGTCGAGCAGCACCGCCGGAGCGACGTCGATGCCTCCCTCGACGGCCGCAACGAACGGCGCAGGGGTCTCGTCGATGAAGCCGAGTTCGGCCAGCAGATACCCGGGCACCGGCTCGGTGGCGAGTGATCCGTCACCTGCAAACTGATCGCTCACCGAGTCGACCCGGTCGATGAGCCCCTCGAGTCGACCCGCGAAACCGGCGAGGTTCGCGCGATAGTCCACGGCACCGGCCGGGTCAACCTCGGCGAGTTGTGCCGCGAGCGCAGCGCTGAACGCATCGATCACATGCAGGTCGTACCAGACGTGCTCGTTGAACTCCCCGCTGTGCGAGTGGCCGTCTTCGCCGTGCGCGCTCTTCTCCGGCGCATCCTCGGCGAACTCGGAGACCGTGAGCACCGTCGCGTCGGATGCCTCCAGCAGGTCGTCCATGAACACGTCATAGCCGCCGCCGTTCTCGATCACGACGTCAGCGCGCGCGACCGCGAGCTGGTCGCGCGCGGTGGCCTCATAGCTATGCGGATCCTGCGCGACACCGGTGATTATGCTCGTCACGTCGGCGCGGTCCCCCGCGATCGTGCGCGCGATGTCGCCGTAGACGTCGGTGGAGGCGACAATTCGGATGCCGTCGGGCGCGTTGTCCGCGCCCGGCGCCGCGCATCCGGTGAGCGCGACCGCGAGCACACCGACCAGCGCGAGGGGAGTGGTCTTCATCAAAGGGACCTGTTCTAAGGGCGGGGTTGGAGACGCCCAGACGAAGATTACGTGCTAATGATAATCGTTGTCAAAAGTAAAGTTGCTGTCAAAAGACTCAGCAGCCAAGCCAGTCCAGGCGCGCGGTCAGTCGAGGAGAAGGGCGGGTTCCTCGATGATGCTCGCGACGTCGGCGAGGAAGCGGCTCGCGACGTCCCCGTCGACCACGCGGTGGTCGAAGCTCGCGCCGAGCGTGGTCACGAAGCGCGGACGCACCTCACCATCGACGACCCACGGCTTCTGCTTGATCGTGCCCAGCGCGACGATGGCCACTTCGCCCGGGTTGAGGATCGGCGTGCCGGTGTCCATGCCGAAGACGCCGATGTTGGTGACCGTGATGGTGCCGTTCGCCATGTCGGCCGGCTGGAGCCTGCCCTCCCTGGCGACGTTCGTCATGTGCTCGAGCGCCTGGGCCAGCTCTCGCAGCGACAACTCCTGCGCGTCCTTGACGTTCGGCACGACCAGCCCGCGGGGGGTCGCAGCCGCGAAGCCGAAGTTGACGTAGTTGTGCACGATGATCTGCTCGTCGGTCCAGGTCGAGTTGACCGTGGGGTTGCGGCGGACGGCCCAGATCATCGCCTTGGCCATGATGAGCATGGGGGAGACCTTGATGCCCGCGAAGTCCGCCGATGCCTTCAGCCGCGCGACGAACTCCATCGTGCGGGTCGCGTCGACGTCGACGAACACGCCGACGTGCGGTGCCGAGAACGCGCTGCGCACCATACCGGTCGCGATCGCCTTGCGAACACCCTTAACCGGGATGTACTCCTCCCGGTCGGCTCCCCACTCCGGAGTCTCGATATTGCGGAACACGCTCGCCTGCTGCGCATGCCGGATGACGTCGTCGCGGGTGATCTCGCCGACCAGTCCGCTGCCGGCCACCTCGGTCAGGTCGACCCCAAGATCCTTGGCGAGTTTCCGGATGGGCGGCTTGGCGATGACGGACGTGGCGGATGCCGCCGGCACGGCGGTGAGCCGGCGGGTGCGCCGCTGGTTCCGTCGGGTTTGCGCAGCACCGGCCTTGACCCCGTAGCCCACGAGCACGGCGCCGGGCTTGTCCTCCGGCTCGCTGGTCACGCTGCCCGCAGCGTCGGCGAGCTCGTCGCGCACGGTCTCATCGACCGGCGCGGGGGCATCCGGTTGCCCGCCGTCGCCCTCGGTGATGACGCGGATGATCGGCGAGCCGACGTCGACCGTGTCGCCTTCGGCGACCAGCAGCTCGCGCACAACACCCTCGAACGGGCTGGGCAGTTCGACCAGCGACTTGGCGGTCTCGATCTCGACCAGCACCTGGTTGATCGACACGGTGTCGCCGGGCTTCACGCGCCAGGAGACGATCTCGGCCTCGGTGAGACCCTCACCCGGATCGGGCAGGAGGAACTCTGACGTTGTGCTCATTTCATGACTCCTAGTAGGCCAGCGCCCTGTCGACCGCTTCGAGCACCCGGTCTGCGTCCGGGAGGTATTGGGTCTCGAGCTTGGCCGGCGGGAACGGTGCGTCGAACCCGGTCACGCGCAGCACTGGCGCCTCGAGCGAGTAGAACGCCTTCTCGGCCACCGTTGCCGCGATCTCGGACGGGATGCTCGCGAATCCGGGGGCTTCGGAGGCAATCACCAGCCGCCCTGTCTTCTGCACCGATTCGAGGATCGGGCGGTAGTCGATGGGGGAAAGGGAGCGCAGGTCGACGACCTCGAGGCTCGCACCCTCCGCCTCGGCGATCTCGGCCGCCTGCAGCAGCACGCTGACCATCGCGCCGTGCCCGAGCACGGTGACGTCGGTGCCGGTGCGCACGACGCGGCTGGAGTGCAGCGGCGCGACGCTCGCCCGGAAGTCGACTGTGCCCTTCGGCCAGTAGCGGCTCTTCGGTTCGAAGAACATCACAGGGTCGTTGGAGCGGATCGCCTCCTGAATCATCCAGTAGGCGTCGTTCGGGGTGCTCGGGCTCACCAGTCGAAGGCCCGGCGTGTGGGCGAAGTACGCCTCCGGGCTCTCCTGGTGGTGCTCGACCGCGCCGATGTGCCCGCCGTACGGCACCCGGATGACCACCGGGAACGCCTGCGTCCCCTCGTGCCGGTTGGTGAGCTTCGCGAGCTGGGTGGTGATCTGGTCGAAGCCGGGGAAGATGAAGCCGTCGAACTGGATCTCAACCACCGGACGGTAGCCGCGCATCGCGAGTCCGATCGCGGTGCCGATGATGCCGGACTCCGCGAGCGGGGTGTCGATGACGCGCTTCGGCCCGAACTCGGCCTGCAGCCCCTCGGTGATGCGGAACACGCCGCCGAGCGGGCCGATGTCCTCGCCCATCAGCAGCACCTTGGGGTCGTCCGCCAGAGCCTTGCGCAGGCCGGCGTTCAGCGCCTTTGCCATCGGCAGCTCGGCGGTGGCCGGCGCCTCCGGTGTCTGCTCTGGATGTGCTGTGCGGACCTGGTCCTGCCCGGTCACGATGTCGCTCATGCGTCACCCCCGTACGACTGCTCGTAGTCGGCGAGCCACGCCTTCTGCTCCTCGGTCACCGGATGCGGCTCCGAGTAGACATGGTCGAACATGAGCGCAGGGTCGGGCGTCGGAAGCTCGAGGGTGCGGCGGCGGATGTCGGCGGCGAAGTCCTCGGCCTCCGTCTTCACGTTCTCAAAGAAGTTGTCGGTGGCACCCAGCGAGCGCAGCCAGGTCTCGTACCGGCTGATCGGGTCGCGCTCGGCCCAACTGGCCACCTCGGCGTCGCTGCGGTACTTGGTCGGGTCGTCCGATGAGGTGTGGGCGCCCATCCGGTAGGTGAGCGCTTCGATCAGGCGGGGGCCGGTGCCGCCGCGGGCCTCGTCCAGATTGCGCTTGGTGACCGCGAAGCTGGCGAGCACGTCGTTGCCGTCGATCTGCACGCTCGGTATTCCGAAGCCCTCGGAGCGCTGGTACAGCGGGGTGCGCGACTGCACGCTCACCGGAACCGAGATGGCCCAGTGGTTGTTCTGCAGGAAGAACACCTGCGGCGTGCGGTAGCTGGCCGCGAACACGAACGCTTCGCTCACGTCGCCCTGGCTGGTGGCGCCGTCGCCGAAGTAGACGATGGTCGCCTCGTCCTTGTCCGGGTCGCCGGTCGGGTCGCCGTCGAGCGCGATGCCCATCGCGAACCCGGTCGCGTGCAGCGCGTGCGAGCCGATCACGAGCGTGTACAGGTGGAAGTTGCCTCGCTGCTTGGGGTCCCATCCGCCGTGGGTGAGGCCGCGCAGCATCCGGATGATGTCGATCAGATCGACCCCGCGGATCATCGCGATCGCGTGCTCGCGGTAGGCGGGGAAGATGTGGTCCTGCGCCCGGGTGGCGTAGGCCGAACCAACCTGCGCCGCCTCCTGGCCCATGCTCGGCACCCACAGGCCCATCTCGCCCTGCCGCTGCAGGTTCGCGGCCTCGACATCGAAGCGGCGCACCACGACCATGTCGCGGTAGAACTGGCGCAACTGGTCGTCGTCGAGCGCGTCGATGTAGGGAAGATATTCGGCCGCGGCGCCGTCGGTGTTCAATCGTCCCTCTGGGGTGAGCAGCTGGACTGCCGATCGGGGTTCCGCCACGCGCGCCTCGTTCTTTCGGTTCTTGTGCGCCCCTGACGACGCAAGCTACTAATCTAACGCGGTGTTGCTGAGTGCCCTTGGTAGCTTCTCGACAACCTCCGCGGCGGCGGATACGAGTTTGTCGACAGACTCGGCCTCTCCGACGGACACCCGGATGCCGTCGCCGAGCATCCTGCCGACGATGCCGTGGTCGAGAAAGACGTCGTAGACGGCCTCGGTTTCTTCACCCGTGGCGAACCAGATGAAGTTGCCCTGCGGCTGCGGGGCACTCCAGCCCAGCGAGCGCAGCCGCTCCCACAGGTCGTCGCGGCGATCGACAAGTTCGGCGACGCGTTCGAGCAGCGTCGCCTCGTTGTCGAGTGCGGCCATCGCGCCGCGCTGGGCCGGCTCGGTGACGGACAACGGGATGGAGGTCGCGCGCACGGCGTCCAGGATGTACTCCGGTCCGATCGCGTAGCCGATGCGCAGGCCGGCCAGCCCGTACGCCTTCGAGAAGGTGCGCAGCACAACCAGGTTGGGGTAGCGGCCGATCAGCGTGGTGCCGTCCACGGCATCCGGGTCGGTGACGAACTCGGCGTAGGCCTCGTCCAGCAGCACCAGCACGGTCGGCGGCACGGCCGCCATGAACTTCTCGAACTCGTCGGCGGTGACGATCGTGCTGGTCGGGTTGTTCGGGGTGCACACGATGACCACGCGCGTGCGGTCGGTGACCGCTGCGGCCATCGCCTCGAGATCGTGGCTGTGGTCAGGCCGGTTCGGGACCATCACGCCGGTCGCACCGGCCACGGTGACCAGCCCGGGGTACGCCTCGAACGACCGCCAGGCGAACACCACCTCGTCACCCGGCGCAGCCGCGGCCTGGATCAGCGCCGCGAGGATGGACACCGATCCGGAGCCGACGTGGATCTCCTCGGTCGCGACCCCGAAGCGAGAGGCGAGCCGCTCACTCAACACCCGCGCCGCGGCATCCGGATACCGGTTGATCGATGCGCCCGCGATGGCCGCCAGCACCTCAGGGATAGGCGAGAACGGATTCTCGTTGCTCGAGAGCTTGAACGCGTCGGCCGGCGCCGGCTTGCCTTGCCGGTACGGCGCGGTGCTGAGAATCTCGGGCCGCAGCACGACTCGCGGCGAATCGGGGGACGTCATGACCTCAGCATATTCGGGCGTTTGCGGGCGAGCGGACGAGACCGGCATAGTTGGCGTCGTGAAGAGATTCCTCGTGCGGCTCATCGTCAACTCTGTCGCCCTGTGGCTGACAACCCTCATCGTTCCCGGCTTCACGGTCGAGTCCTACGAGTCCGGCAACACGGTGGCGACGGTGCTCACCTACCTGCTGGTCGGGCTGATCTTCGGCGTCGTCAACGGCGTAATCGGAAACTTCATCCGCATCGTCGCGTTCCCGATCTACATCCTGACCCTCGGCATCATCGCGATCGTCGTGAACGCGCTGCTGCTGCTGCTGGTGAGCTGGATCTCCGGGCTGCTCGGCTTCGGGCTGCAGGTGGAGAGCTTCTTCTGGGCCGGCGTCTTCGGCGCCATCGTGCTGGGCCTGCTCAGCTGGCTGATCAGCATCCTGCTGCGGCCGATCGTCGGCAAGCACTAGTCGCGCACTGCGCGGAAGACCGTTGAGGTGACCGTGCCTGCCGATCCGGCGTCGATGCTGGCAAGCACGCCCGCGATGCGGGCGTCGTCGGATGCGTCGACCAGGCCGGCGGTGTCCCGGTAGTTCGTGAGTTGGTGGGCGGGCAGCAGCTCACCGGCTGTCGGTGCCTGCCCGTCGTACAGCTGCCGGCGGACGAGCACCGGCTGGGAGGACTCGAAGCTGCCGCTGAGCGCGGGAACCAGGTCATTGGTGTGCTCGATCGCCAGGTACGGGATGGTGTGGGGAACCGCGATTTGCCCGGCGGGAGCGCCGACCGTGACGAGCCCCTCGGTGCTGAACTGGCCGGATGCTGCCAGCCCAGCGGCGATCATCCCGCCCTGCGAGTAGCCGGTGAAGACAACCGCGGAACCCGGCTCGACGCCGGCCTGCCGCATGGCGTCCAGCACCGCACGGTACGAACCGGAGTCGGCGCCGGCGAGCGCGCGCACGTTGCTGGTCATGTCCCAGGGCTGGCCGGCGGCTCCGGATGTGCCGGCGATGTAGACCTCGAACCGCGGCGCCTGGCCGGCGGTCTGGTAGCGGTCGATGCGCACCTGGTGCGGCTCGTCGGGGATCCGCCCGATGCGGTCCAGAGCACCGCGGGCTGGTGCGGCATCCGGCGCCGCGTGCTTGTGCACTCTCACCGCGGACTCGGTGAGCACGCCGGCTGCCGCGCCCGCCGCGCCGAAGAATGCCGCCGACGTGTCGACACCGGTGACCCCGAACCCCTCGTCGCCGAGCAGCCGGGCGAGCATCAGCGGAACGCCTGCCCGGCCGGCGCCGACATCGTCCGCGCTGAGGACGCCCAGCCGCACGAACTCGACGAACGCCGGGTCGGAGAGCACCCACGCCTTGGTGCCCAACCACTCCCGGGCGTTCTCGAACGCCCGCGCACGCGCTTCCTCGGGCAGCAGCAGACTGCCGGCCGCGGCCGCGGCGCCGAAGAAGATGGCGCCGTTCAGGGCGAGCACCGAGAGGATCGGGAGGAAGAAGCCGACACCGTAACCCAGCAGGGCGGCCAGTTCCTGGTTGCTGCGGGCAAGCATCCGCTCCTGTAACTCGAACTCGCTCGCAACGTTCGTCAGGCCACGAGAGAGGACGTCGGCGCTCTCCCGCGCCCGCGCGAGCGCCACGGTCGCGTCATCGATCGCCCGCTCCGCCAGCATCGCGCTGTAGGGGGCATCGGCGGCGACGAGCCCGGGCACGCCGATGAGGCGGTCGGCGACGGCGAGGTGGGCAAGGCAGCCGGTGAGTTCAGTGCTGAGGACGCGGTAGCGCTGTGCTGCCCTGACCAGCTCTGAGGTGTCAGCGCGGGTTCCGTGCGGGCCGATGACGAGATCATCCGACACGGTTCGCCAGGGTCTCGGATGCGCGGCGGCTGGCTTCGATGGCTCGGTACAGCGCGTCGGTGGCTAGTGCGATTTCACGGGCCAGGGCGTCGAGTTCGATGTCGAAGGCTCGTCGCGACGGTCCGCTCCAGGCGGATGCGGCGATCGGCTCGTTGCCTCGCTCGCAGGCTTCCCGCACCCTGCGGTGCACGAAAGCGACCTGCACCGCCT
Organism: Cryobacterium sp. BB307; assembly: GCF_012274275.1. Taxonomy (GTDB): domain Bacteria; phylum Actinomycetota; class Actinomycetes; order Actinomycetales; family Microbacteriaceae; genus Terrimesophilobacter. The sequence continues at coordinate 503,545 of NZ_JAANZA010000001.1, forward strand.
GCCGTTCGAGTCTGACGGCCAGCGCCACCGCGGTCGCGAGAGCCGAATCCACCGCAACCCCTTTCCACCGGCCCCAGTCTCCTGCTTCACTGGGTTCAGTCGCGATCGGCCCCAGCATCAACCCGAGAGATGTCGCGACAGGCACCGTGTGCGGGAGGAGTCGTCGCGTGCTTGCTACGAACCGGGGGAGAATAAGGCAATGAGCTTCGATCGCGCGTTCGACGAGTCGGCGCTCTTCAGGATCTGCTTCGTGTGCACGGGCAACATCTGCCGGTCTCCGATCGCGGAAGTCGTGTTCCGGGAGCTGGTGCGAAAAGCGGGTTATGCCGGATCGGTCGCGGTGACCTCCGCCGGCACCGGCGACTGGCATGTGGGCGAACCATCCGACGCGCGCACCCTTGCCGTGCTCGATCGCAACGGCTACGGGGGAGAGGGACACCGGGCGCGCCAGTTCGACGCCAGCTGGTTCGACCAACTGGACCTGGTCGTGGTGTTCGACCGCAGTCAGGAACGCATCCTGAAGTCCTGGGCGAGCAACGAACAGGATGCCGGCAAGGTGCAGTTGCTGCTCAGCTTCGACCACGAGCAGGCTGCAATGCTCGATGTGCCGGACCCGTACTATTCGGATGCGGCCATGTTCGACTCGGTATTGAGCATGATCGAGCGCGCGTGCGCCGCGCTGTTCCGGCAGCTCGAACCAGGAATCAGACGGAGAGTTTCATGACCCCATTGCCACCTCAGCCGATCAGCCCGCTCGATGGGCGCTACCGGCAGGCGGTTGTGGAACTCGGCGAGCACCTGTCGGAGGCCGCGCTCAATCGCGCTCGGGTGCAGGTCGAGGTCGAGTGGCTGGTGTTCCTCACCGACCGGTCGCTGTTCGGCTCCAGCGCGCTGACCGACGAGCAGAAGACGGCGCTGCGCGCCACGGTGGACGACTTCGGGCAGAGTGACATCGACGAGCTTGCGGCGCTCGAGGCCGAGACCCGCCACGATGTCAAGGCGGTCGAGTACTACCTGAGGCGGCGCGTCGACGAGCTGGGTCTGCAGGAAGTCGCGGAACTCGTGCACTTCGCGTGCACGAGTGAGGACATCAACAACCTCGCTTACGCCCTCACCATCAAGGCGGCCATCGATGACGTGTGGCTTCCGCGCTTCAGCGAGGTCATCGCCGCTCTCGAGGAGTTCGCGCGTGCCCAGCGGGATCAGCCGATGCTCGCCCACACCCACGGTCAGCCGGCAACGCCGACGACGTTCGGCAAGGAATTCGCGGTCTTCGCGTACCGGCTGCGGCGCATCGAGGCCCAGCTGGCGCAGGTCGAGGTGCTCGGCAAGTTCAGCGGCGCGACCGGCACCTTCGCCGCGCACCTGGCCGCCGACCCCGACCAGGACTGGGCAGCGCTGTCGAAGGAGTTCGTCGAAGGTCTCGGGCTGACCTGGAACCCGCTGACCACCCAGATCGAGTCGCACGACTGGCAGGCCGAGCTGTACCAGCGCGTCAGTCACGCGGGTCGCGTGCTGCACAACCTGTGCACCGATGTGTGGACCTACATCTCTATGGGCTACTTCACCCAGATCCCGCAGGCGGGCGCGACGGGATCGTCGACCATGCCGCACAAGATCAACCCCATCCGGTTCGAGAACGCCGAAGCAAACCTCGAACTCGCAAGCGCCTTGCTCGATTCGCTCGCGGCGACACTGGTCACCTCGCGCCTGCAGCGAGACCTGACGGACTCGACCACCCAGCGGAACGTCGGCGTCGCGCTCGGGCATTCGCTGCTCGCTCTCGACAACATCCTGCGCGGGCTGCGCGAGGTCGCGGTGAATCCGGATGCCCTCGCCGCCGATCTTGACGCGAACTGGGAGGTGCTCGGGGAGGCGATCCAAACGGTGATCCGCGCGGAGGTGACCGCCGGGCGCAGCTCGATCAGCGACCCGTACGCCCTGCTCAAGGAGCTCACCCGCGGCAAGCGGATCACGTCCGACGACTTGGCCGCGTTCATCCGGACGCTCGACATCGGCGAGGCAGCCAGGCAGCGTCTGCTCGCCCTGACGCCGGCCGACTACGTTGGCCTGGCCTCGTCCCTAGTCGACCGCCTCTAGGCGTCTCCGCCCCGCCGGGACAACCGCGCGCTGGTTTGTTGACCGCGCGCCACCTTAAACCCGCGCTCGGTCAGCGAAGGCGTCGTTTGTTACTCGTGAGGCGGCTGGTCGTCGTCGTCGCGCAGAACCTGGTCTTTGGAGGAGTTCGGCTTCTCGGAGAGCGCGAGCAGCGCGATGACGAGAATCGCGGCGATGAACGCGACCCCGAGGCCGATCAAGGCGATGGTCCAGTTGCGGGTGGAGAACAGGATCACGATCCCGGTGAACAGGGCGATGGCCCCGGAGAAGCCGAGAAGTTCGAGCGGACGCAGTCGGTCACGCATGCTGGGGGTAGCCACGGTTCATCCCTTGCTTTCTGCCGCCGGAGCGGCCCACTTCAGTGAAAGGCCGGCGATCGCGAGGAAGATCCCGACCATGATCGCGTAAGCGCCGAACAGCCCGACCGCCTGCACCGAATCCAGCGGCGCCAGCAGGAACACGAGCGCGGCGATCGCAGTGAAGCCGCCGACGGCGAGGAGGTCGCGATACGCCGGATTCCTGCCCTTCGCGCGCAGGCCGGCATAGAGCTCGAGGAACCCAGTCACTGCCGCGAACACGCTGAAGAGGAACAGGAAGAAACCGATCCCGCCACCGTTCACAGTGAGCGCGACGATGCCGACCACGATCGACACGACGCCCTGGATGAGCGAGATGGTGCGCAGCACGCGATCGTCCTGCCTGAACGCTCCCCACACCAGCACCGCGCCGGTCAGCACCGCGAAGGCACCCAGCATGAGCAGCCCGATCCGCGCACTGTGATCGGCAAGGAAGGTGATGGCAAGACCGACCGCGACGGCGGGCACTGCGCGAACAACCGGCACCTGCCAAGCGGAAGCAGTCTGCGCTGCGGACACTGAACCTCGATTACTAGAACGGACCAGCCAAGCCTAACGCCGCAGGCTTCGAGGCTTAGATCGGCGCCATGTCCAGGAAGCGCGAGAAGTGCCCCTGGAATGCCACCGTGACGGTGCGCGTCGGGCCGTTGCGGTGCTTGGCGACGATGAAGTCCGCCTCGCCGGCGCGCGGGTTGTCCTTCTCGTAGGCGCTCTCGCGGTGCAGCAGGATGACCATGTCGGCGTCCTGCTCGAGTGACCCGGATTCGCGCAGGTCGCTGAGCGCGGGCATCTTGTCGGCGCGCTGCTCCGGACCACGGTTCAGCTGCGACAGCGCGATGACCGGAACCTGCAGTTCCTTCGCCATCAGCTTCAGGGCGCGGGAGAATTCGCTGACCTCCTGCTGACGCGACTCAACCTTCTTGCCGCTCGTCATGAGCTGCAGGTAGTCGATGACGACCATCTTGAGGCCGACCTTCTGCTTGAGCCGGCGGCATTTGGCCCGGATCTCGACGAGGGTGAGGTTCGGGCTGTCGTCGATGTACAGCGGGGCGTCGTTGATGCGACCGCGTGTGCTTGCGATGGTGGTCCAGTCGCGGCTGTCGACGGTTCCCTTGCGCATGCTCTGCAGTGGCACCGCCGCCTCCGCGGAGAGCAGGCGCATCGCGATCTCACTGCGCCCCATCTCGAGCGAGAAGATGATCGTCGGCATGTCGTGCTTGATAGCCGCCGCGCGAGCGAAATCGAGCGCGAGTGTCGACTTACCCAGCGCCGGGCGCGCGGCGACGATGATGAGCTGTCCAGGGTGCAGGCCGTTCGTCAATTCGTCGAGTTCAGCGAAGCCGGTCGGAACCCCCGTCATGGATCCGTCGCTGCCCTTGGCCGCCTCGATCTCATCGATTGCGACGGTGACAGCCTCGGTTAGCGGCACGTAGTCCTCGGCCTGGACGCCGCCGGTGACCCCATAGATCTCGGCCTGAGCGTTGTTGACCAGGTCGACGACCTCGCCCTCGCTCGCGTACCCCATCTGCACGATGCGGGTGCCCGCCTCGACGAGGCGGCGCAGCACGGCCTTCTCGGCGACGATGCTCGCGTAGAAGCCGGCGTTCGCCGCCGTCGGCACCAGAGCGGTCAGGGTGTGCAGGTATTCGGCGCCCCCGGCGCGACTCAGTTCCCCGGACTTGGTGAGTTCGTCGGTCACCGCGATGACGTCGGTCGGCTCGCCGTGCGAGTAGAGCGACAGCACCGCCTCGAAGATGCGCTCGTGCTTGGGGATGTAGAAGTCTGTCGACCGCACCGTCTCGATGACATCAGCGACTGCGTCCTTGCTGAGCAGCATCCCGCCGATCGCGCTCTGCTCCGCGAGCAGGTCGTGCGGGGGCGTACGTTCACCCTGGCGGGTGTCAGAGGGGCGTTCGCCAGCCAAGCCGAGATGGGCTATCGACATTCACACCTCCACGCTCACAGGGGACCGATCGGGCAGCCACTGCGTCGAGCCGCTGCCGTGCTTCAAGTTGTATCCCCCGCCCACGACATTCGTGGGTTGCGCCCGCGTTGGCGAGCGCTGCTAAACCTTAGGAATCCGGATGCCCGGGCCACAACTACACCTGTGGACGGGCCTGTGGATAATTTGCGAGAAACGCCGACAACCTGTGTGGGGAAGCTGTGGAGAGATCTGTGGACGGATTGCGGCTTTCCTTAGCAAAAGTGCCTTTGATCAGCCTTTTTCTTATCCACGGCATGTGTGTAGAAACTTGTTTACAGTTGCGGTTGAGGGTTTGGGGCGTTCTTCCAGATTTTGTCCACAGGTGTCCCCCATTCGCGCCGCAAATGGGTGACGGCGGACCCCAAGGATGGGATCCGCCGTCGGCGTGTGATGCTACGCGCGCCCTACTTGGCTGCGACCACCTGAAGGGTGATCGTCGCCACGAGCTCGTCGCGCAGGCGAACGGTGGCCTCGTGGTCACCGGTCGACTTGATGGGGGAGATGATCTCCACCTTGCGCTTGTCGATCTCGCCGATGCCGGCCGCGGAGACCGCGTCCGCGACATCCGACGTCTTGACCGAACCGAACAGGCGACCGCCCGCGCCGGCCTTCACGGTCAGCTTGACCGGGTTGGCCTCGAGGCGCGCCTTGAGGTCCTGGGCTTCCTCGATCGTGGCGTGCTCGCGCGCGGCGCGGGCGGCCTTGATCGACTCGATCTGCTTCTCGCCACCGCGGGTCCACGCCACAGCGAAGCCCTGAGGGATCAGGTAGTTCCGGGCGTACCCGTTCTTGACATCTACGACGTCGCCGGGTGCGCCGAGGCCGGTGACCTCGTGCGTCAGAATCAGTTTGGACATTTCTCCGCGCCTCCTAACGGCCCGAGCCCGCGTACGGCAGCAGGGCCATCTCACGCGCGTTCTTGATGGCGCGGGCGATGAGGCGCTGCTCCTGCACGGAGACACCGGTGATGCGGCGAGCGCGGATCTTTCCCCGCTCGGAGATGAACTTGCGAAGGGTAGCGACATCCTTGTAGTCGATGACGCCGACCCGGATGGACTTCGCCGGGGCGGCGTTCTTGCCGCCCTTGGCACCACGGAGTGGCTTGCGGCGGTCGCCGCTTGACTTTCCTGCCATTGGTCTTCCTTAGTTAGATCGTGATCGAGGCCGTTAGAACGGCGTCTCGTCGTTGTAGTTGCCGGGCGTGTTCCACACGTCACCGGATGACGAGTCGACCGGTGCGGCTGCCGCCCACGGCTCGTCGGCGCCGGTGGAGCGTGCCCCGCCGCCGCCAGAAGTGCGCGTGAGCTGCGCGGTCGCGTAGCGAAGGCTGGGGCCGATCTCATCGACCTCGAGCTCCAGGCTCGTGCGCTTCTCGCCTTCCTTCGTCTCGTAGCTGCGCTGCTTCAGGCGGCCCTGTGCGATGACACGGCTGCCCTTGGTCAGCGAACCTGCGACGTGCTCGGCGAACTCGCGCCACACGCTGCCCCGGATGAACAGCGTCTCGCCGTCCTTCCAGTCGTTCGACTGACGGTCGAACGTACGCGGCGTGGATGCGATGGTGAAGTTCGCCACCGCGAGCCCGTTCTGCGTGTAGCGCAGTTCCGGGTCGGCGGTCAGGTTGCCGACAACGGTGATGACGGTTTCGCCTGCCATGGCTTACTCCGCGGCCTTGGCGCTCTTGCGAGCGGCCTTCTCAGCGGAGGCCTTCTCTGCGGCTGCGACCTGGGCGATCGCCTCTTCCGCGCGAAGGACCTTGGTGCGCATGACTGCCTCGGAGAGACGCAGCTGGCGGTCGAGTTCCTTGGTGGCAACGCCATCCGAGGTCAACTGAACGACGGCATAGATGCCCTCGCTCTTCTTGTTGATCTCGTATGCGAGTCGGCGCTTGCCCCAGATGTCGACCTTGTCGACGGTGCCACCCGCGTTGCGGATGACGCCCAGGAACTTGTCCAGGCTGGGTGCCACGGTGCGCTCATCGATCTCCGGATCGAGAATTACCATGAGTTCGTACTGATGCATAACTAACCCACCTCCTTTGGACTAGAACGGCCACAGACGGTCTGTGACAGGAGGGTTTTGGCATCATCACGCGACGTCAACGACGTACGCGCAACCTGCCTAGTGTAGTCAGATCCCCCTTTCTCGAGCAAGGAGAGTGCTTTCACCCAATGAGTCTTCGTGTTGCCATCGCCGGTGTCGGTAACTGCGCGAACGCGCTGGTGCAGGGGGTGGAGTTCTATCGCGATGCTGCAGCGGATGCGGTGATCCCGGGACTCATGCACAACCGCCTCGGGGGGTGGGCCGTCGGTGACCTCGAGTTCGTTGCCGCGTTCGACGTCGACGCGACCAAGGTCGGCGTCGACATCGCGGACGCCATCTGGGCGGGCAACAACGACACCATGCGCTTCGCAGAGGTCTCGGCGACCGGTGTGCTGGTGCAGCGCGGTCCGACCCTCGACGGTCTCGGCGAGTACTACCGCGACAGCGTGCAGGAGTCGGCGGCGGCAGCAGTGGACGTGACCGAGACGTTGCGCGCATCCGGAGCGGACGTCCTGGTGTGCTTCCTGCCCGTCGGCTCCGAGCAGGCGGCGAAGCACTACGCGCAAGCGGCGCTCGACGCCGGTGTCGCGTTCGTCAACGCCATCCCGGTGTTCATCGCCAGCGACCCCGAGTGGGCGGCGCGGTTCGAGCGGGCCGGCGTTCCCATCATCGGCGACGACGTGAAGAGCCAACTCGGGGCGACCATCACGCACCGCGTCCTCGCGCGGCTGTTCGAGGAGCGGGGCCTCGTGCTCGACCGCACCTACCAGCTGAACGTCGGCGGCAACATGGACTTCAAGAACATGCTCGAACGGTCCCGGCTGGAGTCGAAGAAAGTCAGCAAGACCCAGGCGGTCACCAGCAACATCAGCGCCCAACTCAACCCGCGGGATGTCCACGTCGGCCCGAGCGACCACGTGCCGTGGCTGAGGGACCGCAAGTTCGCGTACGTACGGCTCGAGGGCCACGGCTTCGGCAACGCGCCGACCAGCCTGGAGTACAAGCTCGAGGTGTGGGACTCGCCCAACTCCGCTGGGGTGGTGATCGACGCCATCCGGCTCGCGAAGCTGGCGCTCGACGCTGGGCTGGGCGGGCCGCTCGAGGCGGCATCCGCCTACCTGATGAAGTCACCGGCGACGCAGCACCCCGACCCCGAGGCGCGTGCGCTGCTCGAGGAGTTCATCACCGACCACCCCCGCGCCGCGGCCTGAAGCGCCCGCCGAGTTGCCCACTTCGGCCCCTGAAGACACCGAAAAGTGGGGCGGAAGTGGGCAATTGGCGGTTACGTGAGGGTCAGGCGGGGGAGCCGGATGCGCGCCACTCGCGCAGGCGACGGGTCGCCTCTTCCGCCCCGAGCGGCCCCTCGTTGAGACGCAGCTCCAGCAGGAACCGGTACGCCGCACCCACCTCCGGGCCCGGGCGCAGCCCGAGCACCTTCATGATCTCCTCGCCGTCGAGGTCTGGCCGGATGGCGTCCAACTCCTCCTGCTCGGCGATCGTCGCGATGCGCTCTTCGAGATCGTCGTACGCGCTGGCGAGCCGGTTCGCCTTGCGGCGGTTGCGGGTCGTGACGTCGGCACGGGTGAGGATGTGCAGCCGCTCGAGCAGCCCGCCAGCGTCGCGCACGTATCGTCGCACCGCGGAATCGGTCCAGGCGCCCTCCGTGTAGCCAAAGAACCGCAAGTGCAGCTCGATGAGCCGCGCGACCTCGGTGATCGTCTCCTTGTCGAAGCGCAGCTCGCGCAACCGCTTCGCCGCGAGCTTCGACCCGACGACGTCGTGGTGGTGGAAGGTCACCAACCCGCCAGGTTCGATGCGCTTGGTCGCGGGCTTGCCGATGTCGTGCAGCAGCGCGGCGAGACGCAGGGTGAGGTCGGGTGCGGCACCCGCATGCCGCTGTTCCTCGAGCGCGATGGCTTGGTCGAGCACGGTAAGGCTGTGCTCGTAGACGTCCTTGTGGTGATGATGCTCGTCAACCTGGAGCCGCAACGCCGGCAACTCTGGCAAGACATGCTGGGCCAGGCCGCTCGCGACCAGCAGTTCCAGACCGGGGCGGGGGCGGGCGGTCAGCAGCAGCTTGCTCAGCTCATCCCGGATGCGCTCGGCCGAGACGATGCTGATGCGCTCGGCCAGATCGCGCATCGCGACGGCAGTCGGCTCGGCCACGGTGAAGCCCAACTGCGACGTGAACCGTGCGGCACGCATCATCCGGAGCGGGTCGTCGCCGAACGAGACCTCGGGCTTGCCGGGCGTCGTGAGGCGACGGGACATCAGGTCCTCGATGCCGCCGGACGGGTCGATGAGCTTCATCTCCGGAAGACGCAGCGCCATCGCGTTCACGGTGAAATCGCGGCGTAGGAGGTCGCCCTCGAGCGTGTCGCCGAATTCCACGACCGGTTTGCGGGTCGCTCCGTCGTACGCGTCCGAGCGGTAGGTGGTGATCTCGACCGTGTGACCGTCGATCAGCGCACCGATCGTGCCGAAGGCCCGCCCGATATCCCACTGGGTCGAAGAGATCGGCCGCACAAGCGCCAGGATGCGGTCCGGTCGCGCATTCGTCGCGAAATCGAGGTCATTGATGGCCGTTCCGACGAAGGCGTCGCGTACCGGGCCGCCAACTAGGGCTAACTCTTCGCCCGCATCAGCGAAGGCGCGGGCCAGAGCGCTGACGTGAGGGGATGCGGCAAGTTCGCCAAGGCGCGCGATTGCGGTGGCGACGCTTTCCATGCGCCCAAGACTATCGAGGGCGCACGCGAATAGACTCGCTGGAGGTCGGCCACGGAATCCCGGGACCTTCCCTCGCGCCTATGAGAATATTTCCGCTACTCCTCGCCCTCGGCCTTGCCGTGACCGGCGCGGTGGCCCCGCTCGCCCCGGCGGCCGCCGTCGACGGCGTCTCGCTGACCATCACCCCCGCCGGCAACGGCGTCATCGGACCGGAAGCCGACCTGGTTGTGAACGGAACCGTCGTGAACGACGGCGCGGCAACCGATGCGGCGGCGGTCACCCTGCACGTCGCACGCACGCCGGTGACCGACCGAGCGGAGCTCCTGAAATGGCTGACCGCAGAAGAGCCGCCAGCCCTCGAGGTGGGGGCCGCCGTTGCGACCGCCAGCGTCCCGGCGATCGGCGCCGCGCAGTCTCGCGGGTTCAGTCTCAGCGTTGCCGCCGATGCTCTGGGGCTCGCCGAGTTCGGCAGCTACCCGATTCAGGTCCGGTACTCACCGCCGGGCGGCGAGCCGACGGTGGAGGAGGGCGCCATCGTGTGGAACCCCGGATCCACACCATCGTTCTCGCTGTCCGCCGCCGCCGCGCTCACCGTGCCGCCACCGGCATCCGGCCTTCTCGACGCCACACAACTAGGGGACTACACCGCCCCAACCGGTCAGCTCAGCCGGATGCTGGACGAGTACGTGACGAGCGGTGTCGCCATCGGCGTTGACCCGATGATCATCGCGTCGATCAGGCTGCTCGGCACCAACGCTCCGCCGTCGGCAACGGCATGGCTCGCGCGCCTGGCGGCGGTCCCCAACGAGACCTTCGCGCTCAGCTATGCCGACTCCGACCTCGGACTGCTGTCGCAATCAGGCGCGGGAGTCCTGACCCCCGTGGCATTCCGCATGGATCCGGCTGCCGTCCCGGCGCAGGAAGGCGCAACGGCGACCCCGGCACCGGTTGACCCGGCGGCACCGCCCGTCGATGAGGTCCTCGCGTGGCCGTACACGATCGATGGAATCGCCTGGCCACGGCCAGACACCGTCACGACGCCCGACCTGGCCACCTTCACCGCCGCGGGCTACACGACAACGCTGCTCAGCTCATCCGGGATCGACCGGGACAGCTTCACCTCCGCGGTCTCCATCGACGGCACCGCCGGTATCGTCTCGGACGACATCGTCGCGAATCTGATCTCCGAGGCGGTCGTGGCACCGTCGATGTCGGCCTGGCAGACGACGATGGCGCAGCTTGCAGCCTCGACGGCTGAGCTGGCCAAGACGCATCCCGGCTCGCCCGTGTTCGCCGCGCTCAACCGGGCGGCTGACGCGCCGCGCTTCGCCGAGACCTTCCAGGCACTCCAGTCCTTCCCCTGGGTGAATGAAGCAGTCCTGACCGAGACCATGGCCGCCGGTGCCAGCGCTGCAACGGTCTCTCAGGAGCTTGCCGACGACCCGCGAATGGCGACGGTGAACTCGCTCCTGCAGACCGAGGCGGCCGTCGCCAACTTCGCGACGGTGCTCGCCGACCCCACCCAGCTCACCGGCCCGAGGCGACTCGCCCTGCTGGCCACGGTGTCCAACCAGTGGGCGCTTGATGTTGCCGGCGGCGCAGCGCTGGTTGAGCAGTTCCGCACGGACGGGTTCGACATCCTGAATGCGATCAGCATCCCCAGCGGCAGCACCGTCAACCTGCTCTCCGACAACGGGCCCCTGCCGATCACCGTGAGCAACGCTCTCGCCTATCCCGCGACCGTGCACGTTTCGGTGAAGCCAGCGCGCGCCATCCTGAACGTCACGGAGGACCCGATCGTGCTCACGATCGAGGCGAACTCGCAGGCGAAGGCGTTCGTGCCGGTGCAAACGGTGGCCAACGGCCAGGTGCGCACGGTGGTCACGTTGTCGAGCCCCGCTGCCGTGCCGATCTCGCAGCCGGTGACGGTGTCGCTGAATGTCCAAGCGGGGTGGGAAACCGCGGCAACCTGGGTGCTCGCCGCTATCGTCGTGGTGATGTTCATCGCCGGTGTGATTCGGACCATTCGCAAACGACGGCGTGCCGTGCAGGAACCGGCACAGGAGGCCGCGTGAGCGAGACCGACGACGCCGCCGGCGTGCCGGACTCGAAGATCGGCCGCGCCAGCGCCGTGATGGCGACCGGCACGATCGTCTCCCGCATCCTCGGCTTCGTCAAGGCTGCGGTCCTCGCTGCGACGATCGGCCAGGTCGGCAGCGCGGCCGCCGACGCCTTCACGATCGCCAACGGTCTGCCGAACAACATCTATGCCCTCATTGCCGGCGGCATGCTGAGCGCCGTGCTGGTTCCGCAGATCGTGCGGTCGGCGCTGCACGCGGATGGCGGGCAGCGTTTCATCAACAAACTCGTGACGCTCGGGATCACAGTGTTCGTGATCCTCACAATCATCGCGACTCTGTGCGCACCACTGCTGATCGATCTGTACACCAATGATCCCGACCCCGAGGTCTTCGCCCTCGCGACGGCGTTCGCCTATTGGTGTCTTCCGCAGATCCTGTTCTATGCGCTGTACACCCTGCTGGGTGAGGTGCTCAATGCGCGCGGCGTCTTCGGGCCGTTCATGTGGGCTCCGATCCTCAACAACGTCGTCGCCATCGCGGGGCTGGTCGCCTTCCAGGTGCTGTTCGGGTCGGGGACCCAATTCCATAGTCCGGATGTCTGGACCCCAGGCATGGTCGGACTGCTCGGAGCGAGTGCGACGCTTGGCGTCGCGGCGCAAGCGCTCATCCTCGGTGTGTTCTGGAAGCGCGCTCGCCTGGGCTTCCGACCGGACTTCAAGTGGCGCGGTGTCGGCCTCTCCCGAACCGGACGCACGGCATCGTGGGCCTTCGCGATGATCCTCGTCACTCAGATCGCCGGAATCGTCCAGACGCAGGTGGTCTTCCAGGCAGCTGGTGCCGGCGCATCCGCAACAACGCTCCAGAACGCGTTCCTGATCTTCATGCTCCCGCACTCGGTGGTGACGGTATCGCTGGTCACCGCCTACTTCACTCGCATGAGCGGCCACGCGAGTGCCGGGAATCTCGCTGGCGTGCGCAGTGATGTGTCCTCGTCGCTGCGCTCGATCGGGCTCGTGATGGTGTTCGCGACCATCGCGCTCATGGTCGTCGCATACCCGGTGAGTGTCTTCTTCGAGAGCGATGTCGACAAGATCCGGGCGATGGGCAACGTCATCATCGCCCTGCTGTTGAGTCTCGTTCCGTTCAGCGCTGTTTTCGTCATGCAGCGCGTCTTCTATGCCCTCGAGGACACGAGAACCGTGTTTCTGATCGAGGTCGCCAAGCAATCGGTGTTCGTCGCCGGCGCGCTTGTGGCGGGCACCCTGCCGTTGGAGTGGATCGGCGTCGGCGTCGCGGTCGCCACCTCGATCGCCGTGACAGCACAATTGGTCATCACGTTCGCGGTGCTGCGGCGCAAGCTCGGTTCTATCGACGGGCGCCGGATCGCCGTTCGCTACCTCGAATACCTCGGCGCCGCTCTCGCGGCCGGAGTCGTCGGCTTCGGGTTGCTGTGGCTGCTCGGCGGCCTCTGGCCTGCCGGCTTCGCACTATCCGGAATGGGGGCAGCTGCCCTGACCATCGTCGGTCTCGGCACGCTCATGTCGCTCATCTACGTCGGCTTGCTCGCGCTGTTCAAAAATTCGGAGCTCGCCCCCGTGCTGCGTTCCCTTACCGAGCGTTTCAGCCGTTCCCGCTGAGTCGTCCGGAGGCGGAATAGTGCGTCCGTAGGATGTGTTATACCCGGCAGCGACAAGGAGATATACGTGCGCCAACTCATCATCATCGGCTCTGGGCCCGCTGGCTACACGGCAGCGATCTATGCTGCCCGCGCCAAACTCGCCCCACTGCTGATCGCCAGCTCCGTGCAAGCGGGCGGTGAGCTGATGAACACGACTGACGTCGAGAACTACCCCGGATTCCCGGACGGGATCATGGGTCCCGACCTGATGGAGAAGTTCCGTGCGCAGGCTGAGAAGTTCGGCACCGAGATCGTCCTGGATGACGTCGTCGACCTTGACGTGAGCGGGCCGGTCAAGAAGGTGACCCTCGGTTCCGGTCGAGTCGAAGAGGCTCTCGCGGTGATCTACGCCACCGGTTCCGCCTACCGCAAACTCGGGGTCGAGGGCGAAGACCGCTTGAGCGGCTACGGCGTCTCCTGGTGCGCGACCTGCGACGGGTTCTTCTTCCGCGAGAAGAAGGTGGCAGTCGTCGGCGGCGGCGACTCGGCCATGGAGGAAGCGACCTTCCTCACCAAGTTCGCCGACAAGGTGTACATCATCCACCGCAGTGAGACGCTCCGCGCATCCGAAATCATGCAGGAACGCGCATTCGACAACCCGAAGATCGAGTTCCTGTACAACAAGACCGTCGAGAAGATCGAGGGCGGCGCGTCAGTCGCATCCGTCACCCTTCGCGACACCGTTGACGGCATTCAGACCACGCTCGACCTGGACGGCCTGTTCGTGGCTATCGGCAGCGACCCGCGCACGCACCTGGTGCACGGCAAGCTTGAACTCACCCAGGATGGCACGGTGTGGGTCGATGGGCGCAGCTCGCGCACGAGCGTGCCCGGCGTGTTCGCCGCCGGTGACGTGCTCGACCCCATCTACCGCCAGGCGGTCACCGCGGCCGGCTCTGGAACCGTAGCCGCGCTTGACGCCGAGCACTACCTGGCCGCTCTCCCCAAGAATCTGACCACCGTCCCGGCGTAGTCCGGACCACCGAAGTAAGGAAGAACAAACCGTGAGCAAGAACGTCACCGACGCAACCTTCGCAGACGAGGTACTCAACTCCGACAAGACCGTTCTGGTCGACTTCTGGGCCGAATGGTGTGGCCCCTGCCGCGCCGTCTCCCCGATTCTCGACCAGATCGGCATCGAGCACGCCGACAAGATCGAGGTCGTCAAGCTCAACGTCGACGACAACCCGCAGATGGCGGCGAAGTACCAGATCACGTCGATCCCGGCGATGAAGGTCTACCGAGGTGGCGAGGTCGTGAAGACCGTGATCGGCGCCAAGCCGAAGCCCGCGCTCGAGGCGGACCTGGCCGAGTTCCTGGCGTAAGAATCGCCGGGCGGGGCTGCTCCTCAGCGGAGTTCAGCCCCAGCCGGGGCGCGTACCCTTGTTTACACACCAAGAAGGGACGCGCAGCAATGACCTCTGGCCGCCTCGGCAGCGACACCACCAACCTTGACCCGTGGCATGACAGCTACGCGGCAAGGACTGCCGGACTGAGCGCATCCGAGGTCAGAGCCCTTTTCGCCGTCGCATCACGACCGGAAGTTGCCTCGCTGGCTGGTGGTATGCCGTTCGTGTCGGCGCTGCCGCCCGAGTTGGTCTCCGGCGCGATCGACCGGGTCATGCGCGAGCAGGGGCCGGTCGCGCTGCAGTACGGCTCGGGGCAGGGTGTCCCCAAGTTGCGCGAGCAGATCCTCGACGTCATGGCGCTCGAGGGCATCAGGGCCAACGCCGACGACGTCGTCGTCACGACAGGGTCGCAACACGCGCTCGAGTTGATCGCGAAGCTCTTCCTTGACCCGGGCGATGTGGTTTTGGCCGAGGGACCGAGCTATGTCACGGCCCTCGTCGTCTTCAAGTCTTTCCAGGCCGCGATCGACCATGTTCCGATGGATGAGCACGGGCTGATCCCCTCTGCGCTGAGAGAGCACATCGCCCGGTTGCGCGCCGCCGGCCGTCGGATGAAGTTCCTGTACACCGTGCCCACGTTCAACAACCCGGCAGGCTTGACTCTCAGTGCGCAGCGACGCGTCGAGGTGCTGGAAATCGCTCGCGAGAACGGCATTCTGGTCATCGAGGACAACCCCTACGGGTTGTTGTACTTCGAGGATCAGCCGCCGCAGGCGATGCGCTCGCTCGATTCAGATGGTGTCATCTATCTGGGCACGTTCTCGAAGACGCTCGCGCCGGGATTCAGGGTCGGTTGGGTGCTCGCACCGACCGCGATCAAGGACAAGCTGGTGCTCGCAAACGAGGCCGCGGTCCTGTCTCCGAGCAACTTCTCCCAGCTGGTCATTTCCGAGTACCTTGCCAGCGCAGACTGGCGAGGCCAGATCGACACGTTCCGGGGTCTGTATCGAGAGCGCCGTGACGCCATGCTGTCTGCGCTCGAGGAGTACCTGCCTGGGTGCGAGTGGACGGTACCCGCCGGCGGATTCTATGTGTGGCTCACCCTGCCAGAGGGTCTCGATTCGCGCGCGATGCTGCCGCGTGCCATTGAGCAGCTTGTCGCCTACACACCCGGGACCGCGTTCTACTCCGACGGGGACGGCGCCGCCAACATGCGACTGTCGTTCTGCTATCCGACTCCCGAGTTCATCCGGGAAGGTGTCCGCAGGCTCTCCATCGTGGTTAACGCGGAACTCGCGCTGCGAGATGCGCACGCGAACCTGGCCTGAGGTAGCGAAGGAAAACCCCTGATCAGGGTTGGTTTTTGGGAGCGTTTCGACAGGATCAACCACACTCGAGCGCACACGCCTTCCCGAGAGGTCGCAAACGGTCCTTCCCCGCGCCAGGAAGGCCGCTTTCTGACCCCTCGCAAGGATGCGGGATCAGTTGAAGCCGGGCTCTCCCAGTTCACCCAGGATGCGGTTCAGGTCGCCGACCGTCGCGAAATCGATCACGATGGTGCCCTTCTTCGCACCTAACGTAACTTTCACTCGCGTATCGAGTCGGTCACCTAACCGGTCGGCGATCTCGTTCAGCTGACCCTGGCGTCCGCCAGCCGTCGGCTTGACCTTCTTGGCCGGCTTGACCGAGACCTGGCCGGCCGCGGCCTCGGCGGCACGTACCGTGAGGTCCTCGTTGATGATTTTGTCGGCTAGTCGCTCCATGGCCTGCGAATCCTCGCCGACAGACAGCACAGCGCGCGCATGGCCTGCACTCAGCACCCCGGCAGCGACCTTCTTCTGCACCGAGTCGGGCAGGCGAAGCAAGCGGATTGTGTTGGTGATCTGCGGGCGCGACCGACCGATGCGTGTTGCGAGCTCGTCCTGCGTGATGTTGAAGTCGGCGAGCAGCTGCTGGTAGGCGGACGCCTCCTCCAGCGGGTTGAGGTCCGCCCGGTGCAGGTTCTCGAGAAGAGCGTCGCGCAGCATCGCATCGTCGTTCGTGTTCTTGATGACGGCGGGGATCGTGTCCAGGCCGAGCGCCTTGGTCGCTCGCAAGCGGCGCTCGCCCATGATCAGCTCGTACTTGGGGGCTCCGTCCGCGGCATCCGAGATCGGACGCACGACCACCGGCTGGAGCACGCCGACCTCCCGGATCGACGCGATCAGCTCATCGAGCTTCTCCTGGTCGAACTCCGTGCGCGGCTGGACGGCGTTGGGAACGATCTCCTCTGGGCGCAGATTGGCCAGTCGAGCACCGGGAACAGCGATCAGTCCCTCGACCTCCGGCTCGGCGCGGGCTGCGGGAGACGGGAAGAAGACGTCGACGGGACGCGCGGACCCCGTATCGGTGGGGATGAGTGCGCCGATGCCTCGGCCGAGTCCGGTTCGCTTTGCCATCAGTTTGGTGCTCCTCTGCGGGCGATCTCCGCCGCTGCCTCAAGGTAAGAAAGGGATCCAGGCGAGTTCGTGTCGTAGCTGATGACGCTCTGCCCGTAGCTGGGCGCCTCGGAGATCCGCACGGAACGGGGGATCAGCGTCTGAAGAACCTCGTTCGGGAAGTGCTCGCGAACATCCTGCACGACCTGGTTGGCGAGGTTGGTGCGTGCGTCGTACATCGTGAGAAGGATGGTCGACACATTCAGCGTCGGGTTCAGGTGACGCTCGATGAGTTGGATGTTGTTGAGCAGCTGGCTCAGGCCCTCGAGCGCGTAGTACTCGCACTGAATCGGGATGAGCACCTCGTTCGCGGCCACGAACGCATTGATTGTGAGCAGCCCGAGCGAAGGGGGGCAATCGATGAAGACGTAGTGGAACGCGTCATCGGACTCCTCGAGGAAGGTTTCGAGAGCGCTCCGCAGCCGTTGCTCGCGCGCAACGAGCGAGACCAGCTCGATCTCGGCGCCCGCAAGGTGGATGGTGGCCGGAATGCAGTACAGCGCCTCAAACTCGGGGCTCTTCTGCACGACGCTCGCCATCGGAAGATCGTTGATGATCACTTCGTAGACGCTGGGCGTCTCTGACCGGTGTTCGACGCCGAGCGCGGTGGAGGCGTTACCCTGCGGGTCGAGGTCGATCACGAGCACACGCGCTCCGGTGCGGGCGAGCGCTGCCGCCAGGTTCACGGTGGTGGTGGTCTTGCCGACCCCGCCCTTCTGGTTGGCGACCGTGAAGATCCGTGTCTTCGTAGGCAGGGGCAGATCTTGGGACGAGAGCAGCTGCCGACGGCGTGTGATCTCGGCGAGTTCGCGGGCGAGGGGGGTGGATTCATCGAAACCGGATGCGGGGCGTTCGGATGCGGGAGTGGCGGTCGTTCGCTCCAGGGGAGGCTCCACTACGGGCTCCGCCGATTCCGTCAACTCCTCCGCGGGGTCCGCGGGGGCAGCGGGCTTTTCGAACTCGTCGGCGACTTCCGGCTCGGACACATCGGCGTCAATTTCGTCTTCGATGGGCTCGGCGTCGGCGATGTCACCGACGGGCGCGGGAGTGTCCGCGGTCAGCACGGTTGTCGTGCCGGTTGAATCGACGGCGATTGCCGTCGATTCATCGCCTGTCCAGACCGGCGCCCCGACCTCGCCGCGATCGAACCCGTGCTGTTCAGCATCGTCCGCCGGCGGTACGTCCGCCACGGCAGCGTGCTCCGTCTCCGCGCTCGATGCCTGGTCGGCGGCCGTGGCGACCGCCTTGTCCTGATGTTTCACGTGAAACCTTCTTAGTCCGAGGATCAATTTCTCACGACCTCTGCCCTGTAGCCCTGCTGAGCGAGGCGAGCCCTCGCCGTCAATCCACTGTAGATCGGAAGACGCGCGTTACCTCGGCGACCTGCCCAGCACCGAGCGTAATGATCTCGATATCGCTCAGCCGCGCCTTCCGGATGGCCTTGGCCGCCGCGTCGACTTCCTTCTCCACGCTCGCACCCTTGAAAAGCAGCAGCTCGCCGCCGCTGCGCACCAGTCGGGCGGTGATCGGGATCAGCTTGGAGAGCGCGCCGACGGCGCGGGCCGTGACCTGGTCCAGCCAGGGGGAGAACTCCACCTCTTCGGCGCGTGCGCGAACGACCTCGACATTGTCCAGCCCAAGGGACGAGCTCTCGTGCTCGAGCCACTCGACGCGGCGCTCCATCGGCTCGATGAGCACGAATTCGACATCCGGGCGGGCGATGGCAAGCACGAGCCCGGGAAGGCCAGCGCCACTTCCGACGTCGCCCACCCGACCCGGCCGAAGCAACGGGGCGAGCAGCACAGAGTTCAGGATGTGCCGAGTCCAGAGCCGGGGGAGTTCGAGCGGTCCGATCAAACCGAGTTCGTCACCGCGCCGGGCGAGGTCGGCCGTGAAGGCTCGCGCCAGCTCGATCCGGTCGCCGAAGAGTTGCGCCGCGACGGCCGGCTCTGCCTCAACCGAGCTCATGATGTTTCACGTGAAACATGCGTCACTTGGCGGTGATGACGGTGTGCCGGTCGCGGCCCTCGCCCTCAGAGACCGAGACAAAGCCCTCGCCCGCGACAATGTCGTGCACGACCTTGCGCTCGTACGACGACATCGGGGGGAGGGATGCGGATGCCGCACCGTCCTCGATGCGCTGGATCGCTCGCTCGACGAGGGCGACCAGCTCCGCCTGACGAGCCTCGCGCGAGCCGCCGATGTCAAGGATGAGCCGCGAGAAGGCGCCCGTGCGCGTGTGTACCGCGATGCGGGCCAGCTCCTGCAGGGCGCTCACGGTGTCCGGCTTCGACAGCAGTCGGAGGTTACTGTCGCTGGTTGACGTGACGGAGACGTAGGCACGTCCGTCGCGAACGTCGATGTCGATGTCGCCATCCAAATCGGCCACGTCGAGGAGTTCCTCGATGTAGTCCGCTGCGGCGTCGCCTTCTTCTTCAAGCTGGCTGACCGTGGGGCGGATGTCGTCGGCGCCGGGCTCGATGCCGTCGGTCTCGGGGGAGAGCTGCGTCACGGTCGCTACCTCTTCTTCTTCTTGCGGTTCTTGGGGTTGACGGGTTGCTGTCGCTGTGTGGGCTTGGGCGCCTCCGGCGTTGCCGGATCGTCGGTCTCGACGATCGTGATGCCCTTGCGCTGGCGCTTCTTGGCAAGCCGCGCCTCACGAGCGAGCGCCGCCTCACTACCGGGGGTCGGCAGGTTCCGGATGACGATGAACTGCTGACCCATGGTCCAGAAGTTCGAGACCAACCAGTAGGTCATGACGCCGAGCGGGAAGGTGAAGCCCGAGAACAGGAAGACGAGCGGAAGGATGTACAGCAGGATGCGCTGCTGCTTGTACATCGGGCTCGCCTTCATCTCCGGCGACTGGTTCTTCGACATGATCTGCAGCTGGGTGATGAACTGCGAACCGGTCATCAGGATGACCATGATGATGGCGATGATGATCACCGACATGTTGCCGTCTGCGGTGGAGATCGACAGGCGCAGGGGAGCGCCGAGGAATTCGGAGCGCGCGAACGACTCCGACAGCTCCTGGTTGAGCATCCCGACACCGACGCCCTCGTTCTGGGCGTTCTGAAGTACCGAGAAGAGCCCGAAGAAGATCGGCATCTGCAGAAGCAGTGGCAGGCAGGACGCGAGCGGGTTGGTCCCGGCCTTCCGGTAGGCCTCCATGGTCTCGCGTGACATCGCCTCGCGGGAGAACTGGTCGCGCTTGCCCTTGTACTTATCCTGGATCTTCTTCAGCGCAGGCGCGACCTCAAGCATCCGGCGCTGGCTGCGGATCTGCCGCACCGTGATCGGGATGAGCGCGGCGCGAACCACGATGACCAGGCCGACGATCGACAGCACCCAGGTCAGGCCGGCATCCGGGTCGAGTCCGATATTGGTCCACAGCCAGTGGAACGCGACGAGGATCGCCTCGATGACCCACTTGATGGGCCAGAGGATGGTGCCGATGAAGTCCATGTAGGAGTCAGGCCTTTCCGTGGTTCAGGGTTACGAAGCCGAAAGAGGTGAGCCGGTAGCGACCGGAGGTGTTCGCGGGCACGTCGTCGACGCCGCCCGCGGCCCAGGGGTGGCAGCGGAGGATGCGTCTGGCCCCAAGCCAGATTCCCTTCACGACGCCATGCTGCTGGATCGCCTGCAGGGTGTAGTGGGAGCAGCTCGGGTAGTAGCGGCAGACATCCCCATATAAAGGAGAGATCAGCAGGCGGTAGGCGCGCAAGATGAGCACGCAGATGTTGCGTGGCAACAACCAGAGGGTAAGTAGAATTTTACTCAATTGGGGAGGCTCCTCGACAGTGCGTCGACGACGTCCTTATGGAGCGTAGCCGAGGGCACCTGCTCGGATCCGGGGAGGGCACGCACGACCACATCGGTGCCCGGCGCGACGGCTGGCAGCAGCCGATAGCAGAGAGCACGCAAGCGACGGCGCACAAGATTGCGCTTCACCGCGTTGCCCACCTTCCGAGTGATGATGAAGCCGAACCGGGGTGGTCGGCTCTCACCGGTGCTCGCGACGTGCACAACCGTGGTGGAACCGGTGAACCGACGGCCACGACGCAGCGTGGACTTGAAATCGTCGGCGGTCACCAGCCGGTTGCGGCCCGCGAGCACGGGAGACGACTAAGCCGAGAGTTCGGTGCGACCCTTGCGACGCCGGGCGCTCAGGATGGCGCGGCCCGCGCGAGTGCGCATCCGGAGGCGGAAGCCGTGCACCTTGGCGCGGCGGCGGTTGTTCGGCTGGAAGGTTCGCTTGCTCATGATTCTCTCTCCACAGGTGAATCCGTAAGGGCCAACAAGAGAACTGAGCCCTGGGAAGTCAGGTTGCCGTTTACCGGCAGAAGTCAACTGATTAAAGGTACGGGGTTAACCGCGCCCGGTCAAACGGGGCAACCGGAGTACCTACTAACACTATCCCCAGTTTTGGAGATGCCTTTAGCCTGTCCCACCGACACAAACTATGGTGGTGGGACTGCACAGACGGTGGATAACCCTGTGAGTAACTTTTTTTGACCGTGAGGGGAACGATGTCCGACGGAGCTGACCCGACCAGCGGTCTGTGGCAATCCGTGCTGCAGGCGCTGCGATCGGACGAACGGATCACTCCGCAACTCGAAGGCTTCCTGTCTCTCGTCGAACCCAAAGGCGTGATGGCCGGCACCTTCTACCTTGAAGTGCCGAACGACCTGACCCGCGGGATGCTCGAGCAACGCATCCGGATTCCTCTGCTGAACGCGATGAGCCTGGTTAGCGGCGATCACAATTCGATCGAGAACTTTGCGGTGGTGGTGAACCCGGAGATCGGGCAGGACCTGCTGGAGTCGACCTCAGAACCGCACGAACAGCCGTACATCGAGCCGACGCCAGAGGTGCGGGACACCGGTCGCCGCGGCGACTCACGGTTGAACCCGAAGTACAGCTTCGACAACTTCGTCATCGGCGGGTCAAACCGGTTCGCTCACGCCGCCGCGGTTGCGGTGGCCGAAGCGCCGGCGAAGGCATACAACCCGCTCTTCATCTACGGCGAGTCAGGCCTCGGCAAGACCCACCTGCTGCACGCGATCGGTCATTACGCCGAGAGCATGTACCCGGGCATCCGCACCCGTTATGTCAGCTCGGAAGAGTTCACGAACGACTTCATCAACTCGATCGCCAACAACCGGTCGTCACTGTTCCAGTCGCGCTACCGCGACATCGACATCCTGCTGATTGACGACATCCAGTTCCTGCAGGGCAAGGACTCAACGCAGGAAGCCTTCTTCCACACCTTCAACACGCTGCACGATCACAACAAGCAGGTGGTGATCACCAGCGACCTGCCGCCCAAGCACCTGACCGGCTTCGAAGACCGGATGCGATCGCGCTTCGAATGGGGACTGATCACGGATGTCCAGGCACCAGACCTGGAGACCCGAATCGCCATCCTGCGCAAGAAGGCGCAGAGCGAACGGCTGCAGGTGCCCGACGACATCCTCGAGTACATGGCATCCAAGGTGTCGTCGAACATCCGGGAGCTCGAGGGCACACTCATCCGGGTCACCGCGTTCTCAAGCCTCAACCGCACACCTGTCGATATGGCCCTCGTGCAGACGGTGCTCAAGGACTTGATCACCCTCGATGAGGACAACGTCATCGCACCGGTCGACATCATCAATCACACCGCCGAGTACTTCAAGCTGACTGTCGACGACCTGTACGGGTCGAGCCGCTCACAGGCTGTCGCCACCGCACGTCAGATCGCGATGTATCTGTGCCGCGAACTCACAAACCTGTCGCTGCCCAAGATCGGGCAGCTGTTCGGCAATCGCGACCACACGACCGTGATGTACGCGAACAAGAAGATCAGCGAGCTCATGAAGGAGCGCCGCTCCATCTACAACCAGGTGACAGAGCTCACGAGCCGCATCAAGCAGAACCACCGCTACAAGTAGGTCTGTCGGGTTTAATCCCCAAGGTGGATAACCTGTGGATAACTGTCGAGCTTCTTGTGAATTACACGCTCCGGCATGTGTAAACCGGTTGCTTGTAGTTCGGGCGAGATTTCATCATCCGCAGCCGGTTCGACAGAGCTTCCACATCTCACACGCGTGTAGTTCCCGCATGATGACGAGGATGCACAGGGTTATCCACAGTTTCCACAGCGGTTAATACGATTGTCCTTTAAAGAATTAATCAATCCTCCGCCAACGAATGCGGTGCGGCGTACGGGCTCGTGCGGCCTGTGCCAGTATTAAGCCCCAGTCGTACCGCCCACAGCAGACACGAGGTGAACATGAAGTTCCAGGTCAATCGCGACGTCTTCAGCGAAGCCGTGTCCTTCGCGGTGAAGCTTCTGCCCCAGCGCACCACCCTGCCTATTCTGAGCGGGGTGCTCATCGAGACGACCGATACCGGACTGACCCTCTCCTCGTTCGATTACGAAGTGTCGACGCAGACGTCGATCGCAGCTGACATCGAAGAGCCCGGCCGCATCCTGGTCTCCGGGCGGCTGCTGGCCGACATCGCGAGCCGGCTTCCGAGCGCACCCGTGCAGTTCTCGACCGACGGCAGCCGGGTCAGCGTTGTCTGCGGCTCTGCCAAGTTCAACCTGCTCAGCATGCCGGTCGAGGAATACCCGACGCTGCCGCAGATTTCCGCGTCATCGGGTCTGCTGCCCGCCGAGGACTTCGCCGAGGCCGTCGCCCAGGTCGCGGTCGCCGCATCCCGCGACGATGTGACGCCCGTCATCACCGGTGTCCAGCTCGAGGTTTCCGAGAACAGCCTCAGCCTGGTCGCGACCGACCGCTACCGGGTGGCCATCCGCGAGATCCCGTGGGATTCCGGCGACTCCGGAGCTCCGGAGGGTGTCACCGCACTGGTTCCGTCGCGCACCCTGACCGAGATCGGCAAGACCTTCGGGCACAGCGGAAACGTGTCGGTCGCCGTGACGAACAACGACGAGCGTGAACTCATCGCCTTCTCTGCAGACAACAAGACCGTCACTTCGCTGCTCATCAAGGGCAACTTCCCGCCGGTTCGCCGGCTGTTCCCCGAGTCGGTGGACAACTACGCGGTCATGAACACCGGCGAGCTCATCGAGGCGGTCCGTCGCGTTTCGCTGGTGCTGGAGCGCGAGGCGGCCCTGCGGTTCACCTTCTCGATGGATTCTGTGACGCTCGAGGCGATCGGCTCCGAGCAGGCACAGGCATCCGAGACCATTGACGCGCACCTCAGCGGTGAAGACACGGTCGTTTCGCTCAAGCCGCAGTTCCTGCTGGATGGCCTCGGCGCCGTGCATTCGGAGTTCGTTCGCATCTCCTTCACCAAGACTGACAACCCGAACAAGCCCGGTCCGGTGCTGATCACCAGCCAGACCTCACGGGATCAGCCGGGCGCAGACAACTACAAGTACCTGCTGCAGCCGAATCTCCTGCTTCGCTGAGCGGGTTCAGCAGAGCGGAGCGGACAATGTCGATCCAGGATGCGGCCGGTATCGCGCAAATCGGCCTGGTCGGCCTCGGTCGCATGGGCGGCGCGATGCGTGGGCGGCTGGAATCCCGGGGAATCGACGTTGTCGGTTTCGACGCGAATCCCGAACTCACCGAGGTGGAAAGCCTTGCCGGCCTCGTCGGTGCGCTGAGCGCGCCCCGGCTCATTTGGGTCATGGTGCCCGCGGGCGAGATCACCCGCTCGGTGGTTAGCGAGCTGGTCTCTCTGATGGATGCCGGTGACCTGCTGATCGACGGAGGGAACTCCCGCTACACCGAGGACGCCGTTCACGCCGAACTGGCCGCGGAGAAGGGCATCGGCTACCTGGATGCCGGGGTCTCCGGCGGAATCTGGGGCCGCGACAACGGCTACGGCCTCATGGTCGGCGGCAGCCAGGAGGACGTGGCGCGGGCGATGCCGGTATTCGACGCGCTGCGGCCGGAGGGTCCGCGCGAGGAAGGCTTCGTGCACGTCGGCCCGGTCGGCGCCGGACACTACGCCAAGATGGTGCACAACGGCATCGAGTATGCGCTCATGCAGGCCTACGCCGAGGGGTACGAGCTGCTTGAGAAACGCGACGACTTGATCACAGACCTGACCGGCACGTTCAAGGCCTGGCAGCGCGGCACCGTCGTAAGGTCCTGGCTGCTGGAGTTGCTCGTTCGCGCTCTCGACCAGGATCCGGAGTTCGAGGAGATCGTCGGCTACGTCGAGGACTCCGGTGAGGGCCGGTGGACCATCGAGGAGGCGATCGAGAACGCGGTTCCCGTGCCGGCGATCTCGGCGTCGATTTTTGCGCGCTTCGTCTCCCGCCAGGAGGAATCGCCCGCGATGAAAGCGGTTGCGGCGCTGCGTCACCAATTCGGCGGGCACGCGGTCAAGAAGGCTGATTGAACATGGCCGGAAAAGCACCGTGAGGGTCACGCGACTCGCTCTCACCGATTTCCGCAACTATCACTCGGCCGACGTCGCCCTCGAGCCGGGGCCGAATCTGTTCGTCGGAAGCAATGGCCAGGGCAAGACCAACCTGGTGGAGTCTCTCGTTTACCTGAGCAGCCTCGGCTCGCACCGCGTGTCGAGCGAGCAGGCACTCATCCGCCAGGGAGCGGATGCCGCGATCATCCGTGCTCGCCTGCAGCACGCCGACCGTGAGCTCCTGGTCGAGGTGCAGCTGAACCGCTCGTCACCCAACCGAGCACAGGTCAACCGGGCACAGATCAAGCCGCGGGAGCTGCCCCGGTACAGCTCGACAGTGCTGTTCGCGCCCGAAGATCTCGCGCTCGTGCGCGGTGAGCCTTCCGGGCGCCGGCGTTTCATGGACGAGTTGCTGATCCTTCGTTCCCCTCGCTTCGCCGGCATCATCGCCGACTACGATCGGGTGCTTCGCCAACGCAATACGCTGCTGAAATCGGCCAGGGCGACCGGTGCGAAGGCGGCGTCGCTGACCACACTCGACGTGTGGGACGACAAACTGGTCGCCCTCGGCTCCGAACTGATCGAGGCACGCGCAACCCTGGTTTCAGAACTGCAGCCAGAGGTTGCCGCCGCCTATTACTCGGTCGCCGGCGACGACCACCACGCGCGACTCGCCAGTCAGCTGAGTGTGCTGGCGTCCGATCCGGATGCCGATCCGACCGAGGCGGGAACCGAAGCGCTCACAGCAGATCGGGTTGCGCAGGAATTCCGCAATTCGCTCGAGCGGCTGCGCCGCAACGAATTGGAGCGCGGCGTCACCCTGGTGGGTCCGCACCGGGACGACCTGCTGCTCGAATTGAACGGTATGCCCGCCCGCGGGTTCGCGAGCCACGGCGAATCGTGGTCGTTCGCGCTGTCTCTCAAACTCGCCTCGGCCGCCGTGCTGCGGCGGGAGTCGGCCACCGGCGACCCGGTGCTCGTCCTCGACGACGTGTTCGCCGAACTCGACGAGAGCCGACGCGCACGGCTCGCGGCGGCGGTAGCCGACTTCGAACAGGTGCTCATCACCGCGGCGGTGTTCGATGATGTACCGGATGCGCTTGCCGGGCATACCGTCAGGATCGAGCGCGGCACCATTGTGGAAACGAGTGGAGGGGCACAGTGACTGACGGTGACGCACCGCTCGAAGAGCACGTTGCGGTCTATCTCCGATTCCGCTCGGTGTTCGGAGACGGGTCGAAGCGAACCCGTGACGCCCGGCGGCGCGCCAAGCGCGAACCGGGTTCGAGCGTGCCGTTCGGTGATGGCCGCGATCCGCATGGGCTCGGTGACGTCGTCGATGCCTTGACCGCTCGGATGGGCTGGTCTTCACCGCTCGCACAGTCCGAACTTCTCTCCTCCTGGCCGGTCGTTGTCGGGCAGGAGCTCGCCGAGCATTCGACGCCGGTGAGCATCGACGACGGGCAGTTGCGCGTGCAATGCGACTCGACAGCATGGGCGACCCAATTGCGCATCATGCGCACCCAGATCGTGACGAGCATCGCCGAGCGGTACCCGGATGCGGGCATCGAGTCCATCCGTTTCGATGGGCCGGGCGTTCCCTCCTGGAAAAAGGGTCCCAGATCAATTCCAGGGCGCGGCCCGCGCGATACTTACGGCTGACTAGGCAAAATCTTTGCCCGGCGCGAACAAAACGCGTCAGGCGGCCGTTTACAGCCCGCCCGACCAGCGATTTTGATAGAATCGTAAGGTCGTCGCGGCAGCTACTGGGATCAGGAGCCGAGCCCGAAGAGAGCAACAGGCAGGAGCCTAACTTCCCCATGGCAGCGAACCCGAAACCAGCAGAGCCTGAATACGGCGCAGATCAGATCCAGGTACTCGAAGGTCTCGAAGCGGTTCGCAAGCGACCGGGTATGTATATCGGCTCGACGGGGCCCCGCGGACTCCACCACCTCGTCTACGAGGTCGTCGACAACTCCGTCGACGAGGCTCTCGCGGGCTACTGCGATCTGATCAGCGTGACCATGCTCGCCGACGGCGGCATCCGGGTCGTCGACAACGGTCGTGGCATCCCCGTCGATCTCAACAAGAGCGAGAACAAGTCGACCGTCGAGGTCGTGATGACCATCCTGCACGCGGGCGGCAAGTTCGGCGGCGGCGGGTATGCGGTCTCCGGAGGTCTGCACGGCGTCGGCATCTCCGTCGTGAACGCGCTATCGGGCAAGCTTCAGGTCGAGGTGCGCCGGCAGGGCCATGTCTGGCGGCAGGAGTTCCGCGACGGGGCTCCGCAGGCTCCGCTCGAAAAGGGCGAGACCACCGACATAACCGGAACGACCATCACGTTCTGGCCCAGTACTGAGACCTTCGAGACGGTCGAATTCGACTACGAGACGCTACGCGCTCGCTTCCAGCAGATGGCGTTCCTGAACAAGGGACTGACGATCACGCTCACCGACGAGCGCGAACCGGAGCCGGTCGAGGTCGAGTACCTCTACGAGAACGGCCTCATCGACTACGTGCACTACCTGAACTCTGGCAAGAAGGTCGACGTCGTCAACGACGAGATCATCGCCTTCGAGCAGGAGGACACGGAGCGGAAGATCTCGATCGAGGTCGCGATGCAGTGGACGACCTCGTACCAGGAGAGCGTGCACACCTATGCGAACACGATCAACACGCACGAGGGCGGCACCCACGAAGAGGGCTTCCGCGCTGCGCTCACGACGCTCGTCAACAAGTACGCCCGCGAGAAGGGGCTGCTCAAGGAGAAGGACGAGAACCTGACCGGCGACGACGTGCGAGAGGGCCTGACCGCTGTCATCTCGGTCAAGCTCGCCGAACCGCAATTCGAGGGGCAGACGAAGACCAAGCTCGGGAACACCGAGGCGAAGAGCTTTGTTCAGCGGATCACCGGCGATCAACTCGGCGACTGGTTCGATCGCAACCCGAACCCGGCGAAGGAGATCATCCGCAAGGCCATCCAGGCGGCGGCGGCACGCATGGCAGCGCGCAAGGCGCGCGAGCAGACCCGGCGCAAGGGCCTGCTCGAGTCCGGCGGCATGCCGGGTAAGCTCCGCGACTGCTCGAGCAAGGATCCTGCGGTCTCCGAAATCTTCATCGTCGAGGGTGACTCCGCAGGCGGTTCGGCCGTGCAGGGTCGCAACCCGGAGACTCAGGCGATCCTGCCGCTGCGGGGCAAGATCCTGAATGTCGAGAAGGCGCGACTCGACAGGGCCCTGGCCAACGCCGAAGTGCAGTCGATGATCACTGCGTTCGGCGCCGGCATCGGGGAGGACTTCGACCCCGAGAAGGCCAGGTATCACAAGATCGTGCTGATGGCGGATGCCGACGTCGACGGTCAGCACATCACCACGCTGCTGCTCACGCTGCTGTTCCGGTACATGAAGCCGCTGATCGAGCTCGGCTACGTGTACCTCGCCCAACCGCCGCTGTACCGACTCAAGTGGAGCAACGCCCCGCACGAGTACGTCTACAGCGACCGCGAACGCGACGCGCTGCTCGAGGCCGGCATGGCCGAGGGCAAGCGCATCCCGAAGGAGAACGGCATCCAGCGCTACAAGGGGCTGGGTGAAATGGACTACAAGGAGCTGTGGGAAACCACCATGGATCCGGACACCCGCACCCTGCTGCAGGTCACGCTCGATGACGCGGTCGCCGCCGATGAGATCTTCACCACCCTGATGGGCGAGGACGTCGAGTCACGGCGCGCCTTCATCCAGCGCAACGCGAAGGATGTCCGCTTCCTGGATATCTAGGGCAGCGGCACAGTTTTCCAGACGAGAGAAATCAGGCAATGACAGACGAGAACACCGGCACCGACGAGGTCTCGGGCACCGACAGGATCGAACAGGTCGACCTGCAGCTCGAGATGCAGCGCAGCTACCTCGACTACGCGATGAGCGTCATCGTTGGGCGCGCGCTGCCCGAGGTTCGTGACGGCTTGAAGCCGGTGCACCGCCGCGTGATCTACGCGATGTTCGACGGCGGCTACCGGCCTGACAAGGCGTTCTCGAAGAGCGCGCGCGTCGTCGGCGAGGTCATGGGCCAGTTCCACCCGCACGGTGACAGCGCCATCTACGACGCGCTGGTCCGCCTGGTGCAGCCGTGGAGCATGCGTTACCCGCTCGCGCTCGGCCAGGGCAACTTCGGCTCGGCCGGAAACGACGGGGCGGCCGCACCGCGGTACACCGAGACGAAGATGGCGCCGCTCGCGCTCGAGTTGGTCAGGGATATCGACGAAGACACCGTCGATTTCGGCGACAACTATGACGGCCGCACGCAAGAGCCGCTCGTGCTGCCCGCGCGATTCCCCAACCTGCTTGTCAACGGTTCGGTCGGCATCGCGGTCGGCATGGCCACCAACATCCCTCCGCACAACCTGCGCGAGGTGTCTGCGGGTGCGCTCTGGCACCTGGCGAACCCGGATGCGACGAAGGAAGAGCTCGTCGAGGCGCTCCTTTCCCGTATCAAGGGACCCGACTTCCCGACCGGCGCCCAGATTCTCGGCGTCAAGGGCATCAACGACGCGTACCGCACGGGGCGGGGCTCGATCACAATGCGCGCGGTGGTCAACGTCGAGGAACTGCAGGGACGCACGTGCCTCGTCGTCACAGAGCTCCCGTACCAGGTCAACCCCGACAACCTGGCGCTGAAGATCGCCGAGCTCGTCAAAGACGGACGCATCTCCGGCATCGCCGACATCCGGGACGAGACCTCCGGCCGCACCGGACAGCGCCTGGTTATCGTGCTCAAGCGCGACGCTGTCGCGAAGGTCGTGCTGAACAACCTGTACAAGCACACGCAGCTGCAGGAGAACTTCGGCGCGAACATGCTCGCGATTGTGGACGGCATCCCGCGCACGCTGCCGCTCGACGCATTCATCACCCTGTGGGTGGAACACCAGATCGAGGTGATCGTCCGGCGGACCCAGTTCCGGCTGAAGAAGGCCGAAGCAGAGGCGCACATCCAGCGTGGTTACCTCAAGGCCCTCGACGCGCTCGACGAGGTGATCGCGTTGATCCGCCGCTCGGCCGACGTCGACGCCGCACGTGACGGGCTCAAGGACCTGCTCGACATCGACGACCTGCAGGCGAACGCGATTCTCGCCCTGCAGCTTCGCCGGCTCGCAGCGCTCGAGCGCCAGAAGATCATCGACTACGCCGCGCAGCTCGAACGGGAGATCGCCGAGTACAAGGCGATCCTCGCCGACGAGACCCGCCAGCGGCAGATCGTGAGCGACGAGCTCACCGAGGTCGTCGACAAGTTCGGCGACGACCGCCGCACCGAGATCATGTTCGGCTACGACGGCGACATGAACGTCGAGGACCTGATCCCCGAGGAGGAGATGGTCGTCACGGTCACGCGCGGCGGCTACATCAAGCGCACGCGCAGCGACAACTACCGCAGCCAGCACCGCGGCGGCAAGGGAGTCAAGGGCGCGCAACTTCGCGGCGAGGACGTCGTCGAGCACATGTTCGTCACGACGACGCACCACTGGCTGCTGTTCTTCACCAACAAGGGCCGTGTCTACCGCGCGAAGGCGTACGAGGTGCAGGAGGCCGGCCGTGACGCGAAGGGCCAGCACGTCGCAAACCTGCTCGCGCTGCAGCCCGATGAGGAGATCGCGCAGGTGCTCGCCATCCGCGACTACGCCGCGGCCAGCTATCTGGTGCTCGCGACGCGAGGCGGCCTGCTGAAGAAGACGCTGCTCACCGAGTACGACACGAACCGCTCCGGCGGCATCATCGCGATCAACCTGCGCGAGGGCGACGAGGTCGTCTCCGCGATGCTGGCGGACGACGACTCGGAGCTGCTGCTCGTGTCCCACAAGGGAATGTCGCTTCGCTTCAGGGCGACCGATGAGGCCCTACGGCCGATGGGGCGGTCGACATCCGGTGTCATCGGAATGCACTTCCGCGACGGTGACGAGCTGCTGAGCGCCAACGTCGTCAGCGATGACGGATTCGTGTTCGTCGTCACCGAGGGCGGCTTCGCCAAGCGCACTTCCATCGACCAGTACCGCGTGCAGAACCGTGGTGGTCTCGGTATCAAGGTCGCCAAACTTCAGGACGCTAGAGGCGATCTGGCGGGTGCTCTGATCGTCGACGAAGAGGACGAGGTCTTGGTGGTCCTTGCCAGCGGCAAGGTGGTACGCTCTGCCGTGGCCGAGGTTCCAGCGAAGGGTCGCGACACGATGGGGGTCGTCTTTGCACGCTTTGCAGAGGATGACCGGATCATCGCCATCGCGAAGAACAGCGAGCGAAACCTGCAAGAGCCGGCCACCGAAAGCCACACGGATGAGGACGGACCCGACGTGCCGCCCACCGGGAAAGACGAGGACTGATGAGTAGCATCGCGGAGAAGCTGCAGCGCAAGTCGCAGCGCGCAATGTCGACCAAGCAGGTCCGGCTGAAGCTGGTCTACATCGACTTCTGGTCGGCAGTGAAGCTGTCATTCCTGGTCGCAGTGTGCGGGGCGATCGTGTTCGTGGTCGTCGCGGTGCTGGTGTGGCTCGTTCTCAACACGACCGGCCTATTCACGCAGCTCAGCGGCCTCTTCGGCGACATCCTCGGTGATCCCAACTTCAACCTGCTCACCAGCTTCTCGCTCATGAATGTGCTGTTGTTCTCACTCATCGTCGGCGCGCTGAACATTGTCGTCGGCACCGTGCTCGGTGCGATCGGCGCGACGCTCTACAACCTGAGCGTGCGTCTCACCGGCGGCCTGCTGGTGGGCTTCACCAACAACTAGACGGCCAGGTACCTCAGGGCAACATCGACCAGGTGCACTCGATCGAGGGTTGTCACCGCGTCGAGCGGAAACCATGCGGCCTCATCGGTGCTTCCGCCGATCTCGTTGGTGAGTTCACCGCCTGTGACGTGGGCGCGGTAGACGATCCGGATGGCGTGCAGCGGTCTAGTCGTCGGGTGGCTGCGCTCCTCGGCCGGGATGACGAAAGAGTCGATGCCCAGCACGCCGTCGAGTTCCGCGGTGTAGCCGGTCTCCTCGAGGATTTCCCTGCGCGCGCCGTCCGCCGGGTCCTCGCCGGGTTCCAGTCCACCGCCGGGTAGCGTCCACCCGCTGCGGCCGTGCTCGTTCCAGTGAGCGAGCAGCATCCGCTCGTCACGATCGATGATGACGCCGTAGCAGGCAATGCGAGTATCCACCAGCACACAGTACCGGTATGGAATCTGAGTCAATTCCTTTCTCGCTTCGTCGCGTGCCGGTAGATTCGCGAGATGCGTGCAACGGATTCTGCCCCAGGAGATCCCGAATGAACAGCCGGAAGGAGCCGGCCGGCGCGGAAGAGTCGCTGGAGGTTGCACTCGTCGGTGGTGGAA
This sequence comes from Cryobacterium sp. BB307, assembly GCF_012274275.1. Lineage (GTDB taxonomy): Bacteria > Actinomycetota > Actinomycetes > Actinomycetales > Microbacteriaceae > Terrimesophilobacter. The sequence goes on from NZ_JAANZA010000001.1 coordinate 536,101, forward strand.
CCACCGGCGTGACGAGAGTGGGAGACACCGTCCGTCGGCCAGCCGGCAGTTGGACGCCGGCGGTACACAAACTGCTGGCGCACCTTGCTTCCGCCGGCTTTACGGGCGCCCCGCTCGCTCACGGCCTCGATGAGCTGGGCAGGGAGATCTTGGATTTCGTTCCCGGCGAGGTCGGGCACTACCCGATCCCCGAGTCTTTGCGGGGCGAAAAGGCACTAGTGACGGCCGGTGCGCTACTGCGGAACTATCACGACGCCACCGTAGGCTTGGTTGCCGACGGCGCCCATGATCTTGCCGACCTCCAGCTGGAGCCGCAGCCTCCGATCGAGGTTGTGTGTCACGGAGACTTCGCTCCGTACAACGTGGTGTTTCGCGATGGGGCAGCGGTCGCGATCATCGACTTCGACTTTGCGCGACTGGGCCCGCGAGCATGGGATCTGGCGTATGCGCTGTATCGATTCGCGCCGCTGTCTAGTTCTCTGGACCCGTCGGATCCGTTGTCCAGTGTTGAGGTTCAGGCGGTGAGGGCGCGCGTATTCCTCGATGCCTACGGGTGCACTCCGAACCAGAGGAGCAGCACGATCGCCAGGCTCGTGCCCCGCCTGGAGGCCCTCATCGCCTTGATGCGCACGCGGGCGGGAGCCGGCGATGAGAACTTCGCGCGCCACATCGCGGATGGTCATCTCGCGCTTTATCTGCGCGACATCGACTACATCCGGAGTAACGAGCAGCATTGGCGGGTTGTCGTCGACGAACCGCCGAGCAGATCTGCTGAAGAGGACGGAAAATTGTGGAGCCTAGGGGAATCGAACCCCTGACCTCCTGCTTGCAAAGCAGGCGCTCTACCAATTGAGCTAAGGCCCCGAGTGTGCGTGAAAACGCACGAATGCGTGGGGCTACCAGGACTTGAACCTGGGACCTCTTCGTTATCAGCGAAGCGCTCTAACCGCCTGAGCTATAGCCCCCGAAATGCAGATACGAGACTATCGCACCGGGCGGAACTTTGCGTAATCGCTACAGATCGTCAAGACTCTCGTCTTCGACCTCGTCCGCGACCCACATCTCGTCATCCGCGCGCAGCGTCTGCCACGCCGCATAGGCGATGCCGGCGACGGCGACGACGCCGACCGCGATGAGGATGTACCTCCCCGGTCCGCTCGACTGCTTGTCCACCGAGTTCGCCCGCATCGCAGAAGCGCGCGCCTTCGCCATAGCCTTCTGCACGCGCGGGTCCTTGGACGCCTCGAGGGTTGCCATCATCGCGCCGATGGACCCCGTTACACCGGGCATGAAGTCACGGGCCTTTGCGCCGACCGTCTGACCCATCTGCCGGGCTGTCGCGCGTCCGCTCGCATAGGCGGTGCGTACCCGGGGCGCGAACTCCTCACGACCGAGGTAGCGCGCTTGCTTGCCTGCTTCCAGAGCAACCTTCGACGCGTGATCGAGCACTTCCTTCTGCTCTTCCCACAGCTCGGCGGACTGGCGCTTCAGCCGACGAAGCTCACGTTCGCGCTTCCGTGACATTTCCATCGGGATTCCTCCAAAGGTGGCGACCGGGGATAACGTGACTATCTTTGCACGAGGCTCATGTGCACTAAACCGACGCTGGCTGAACGAACGCTGAGTCACAGGTCCACTGTGAAACAATTGGCAGATGCCTGCACACACTCACGTAGCCACCATGCACACCTCACTCGGCGACATCCGGATCAACCTGCTCGCCAATCACGCGCCGAAGACGGTCCGCAACTTTGTCGGGCTCTCCACCGGCACCATTGAGTGGACCGACCCGGCGACCGGTGACAAGACCAACCGCCCGCTGTACGAGGGTGTCGTCTTCCACCGCATCATCGACGACTTCATGATCCAGGGCGGCGACCCGCTCGGCCAGGGCACCGGCGGACCGGGCTATCAGTTCGACGACGAGATCCACCCGGAGCTGAACTTCAACGAGCCGTACGTCCTCGCGATGGCCAACGCCGGCATCCAGATGGGCCGCGGCACCAACGGATCGCAGTTCTTCATCACCACCGTTCCGACCCCGTGGCTCCAGGGAAAGCACACCATCTTCGGCGTGGTCGCGGATGACGAGTCCAAGGAGACCGTGAAGAAGATCGAGTCGGTCAAGAAGGACGGACGCGACCGCCCGATCGAGCCGGTCGTGCTCAATAGCGTCACCATTGACGAGCTCTAGCGAGCACACGGAGTGACCGACGCCTCCCAGACCGAGGGCAGCTACTGCTACCGGCACCCCGACCGGCAGAGCTTTGTGCTGTGCCAGCGCTGCGGTCGCACGATCTGCGGTGAATGCCAGACTCCGGCTGCGGTCGGCTTCCACTGCCCGGAGTGCATGAAAGAGGCGCGTGCCAGCATGCCCCGCGTGAAGCCTCGAGTGGTGACGGCATTCAGTCGCAGCAGCAACGCGCCCGTCGTCACCTACTCGATCATCGCGTTGTGCGCTCTGGTCTGGGTTGCTCAACTGCTGAGCGGCGGTGCGGTGACCCAGGCGCTGCTGTACTTCCCGCCGTGGACGGCGACCGAGCCGTGGCGGCTCATCACGTCCGCCTTCGTGCACTCGACCTCGCCGTTCCACATCCTGTTCAACATGTGGGCGCTGTGGCTGTTCGGATCGATGCTGGAAAGGATGCTCGGCCGCTGGCGTTTTCTCGCGCTGTACCTGCTGAGCGCGCTGGGCGGATCGGTCGCCGTGCTGTGGCTCTCTCCGCTGACGCCGGTCGTCGGCGCATCCGGAGCGGTGTTCGGCCTGTTCGGCGCTTTCTTCATGATCCAGCGCCGGCTCGGGGGCAACTCGATTCAGCTGATCATCGTGATCGGATTGAACCTGGCGATCGGGTTCGTCGTGCCTAACATCTCCTGGCAGGGCCACGTCGGCGGGCTGCTGGTCGGGATCGCGGTGGCTTGGGTGTTTGTGCTGACCCGGTCGCCGAGGAAGCGCAACGCTCAGCTGCTCGGGCTGGGCGCCATCCTGGCGGTGCTCGTCGCTCTCGCCGTGCTCGGCGACATCACCCTGATCAGCCGCGTCCTCGGATAGTTATCCACAGGCTTTCCACACTGGGGATAATTACACCTGTGTAATTGCCCCCGGTTCGGGGGCGGTCAGCGCCAGCGAGTGGTCATGAGGAATCCGACGAAGAGGATTCCGAAACCGACCATGATGTTCCAGTTGCCGAGATCGGCGACCGGCAACACGCCCTGGCTCACGTAGTAGACGATGATCCACGCCAGGCCGATGAGCATCAGGCCGAACATGATCGGCTTGAACCACACCGGGTTCGGGACATCGTCGCCGGAACGGGACTCTTCGGGGCGTGAGGGCTTCGTAGACGTTCTGGCCATGCAGGGAGTCTAGCGGGTCTGTTCTGGCGAACCGCCCGGGCGTAGGGCTGACCCTAGAATTGATCAATGACCGACAGCCGGCCACAGACGCGGCGCCGCGTGCGCGCGCAGCGTAAGAGGCTCAACATTGTCGGAGTGCTGGGTGAGCTGCTCATCACCGCGGGTGTGCTGGTCTTCCTCTTCCTCGGGTGGCAGCTCTGGCTCAATGACTTTGTCGTCGGCGAGCAGCATCGCGACGAAGCGGTCAAGCTGACCGAGTCCTGGGACAACGGTGACGGGTCGGTACCCACACGCGACCGGCCCGAGGTGCCGGAGGACTACGGCGACCCGATCGTGCCTGCCGTCGCCAAGGAGGCCGAGCAGTTCGCCGTCATGTACATTCCGCGCTTCGGCGACGACTGGGTGCGCACCGTCTCGGAAGGCATCAGCCTGAGCAAGGTCCTCAACCGGAACGGTATAGGACGCTACCCGGACACCCAGCTGCCTGGTGAGGTCGGCAACTTCGCGGTGGCCGCGCACCGCACGACCTACGGTGCGCCGTTCAAGCAGATCGCCGAGCTGCAGGTCGGCGACAAGATCTACGTGCGCACCCCGGATGCGTATTACACGTACGTCTACCGCAACACCGAGTACGTCTGGCCGACCGGCGTCGACGTGAAGAACCCACTGCCGCAGCAACCACCGGAGACCCCGACCACCGACCGCATCCTCACGATGACCGCCTGCCATCCGATGTTCTCCGCGGCCGAGCGGATCATCGCCTACGCGGTGCTCGAGTCCTGGCAGCCGGCCGACGCCGGCCCGCCCGCCGAGTTGGAGCCCATACTGAAGGCGGGCGGCTGATGTACGGTGCGCTCTGGCGTGTGCTGCCCGGACCCGTGTGGCTGCGGATCCTCATCCTGATCCTCCTCGTCGCGGCGGTGCTCTACAGTCTCGTCACCTGGGTGTTCCCGTGGGTGAACTCGCTTCTCCCGGTGGAAGAATCGACCGTTGGAGGACCATGACCCACATACTCGTCATCGACAACTACGACAGCTTCGTCTACACGCTGAACGGCTACCTGCAGGAGCTCGGCGCTGAAACGACCGTGTTGCGGAACGACGCGTTCGCTCCGGAGACCGCGGCCGCGCGCATCCGGGACTATGACGGCGTGCTGCTCTCCCCGGGACCTGGTACTCCAGCCGCCGCGGGAGTCTCCATCCCGATCGTGCATGCTGCCCTCGACTCTGGGATGCCGTTGCTTGGCGTCTGCTTGGGACATCAGGCGATCGCTGAGGCGCTCGGTGCCACCGTGACCCACGCCGACGAGCTGATGCACGGCAAGACCTCGCAGGTCACGCACGACGGCAGCGACTTCTACCGAGATGTGCCGCAGCCGTTCACGGCCACGCGGTACCACTCCCTCGCGGTCGTGAATTCGACCGTCCCGGATGACTTGATTGTCACCTCGCGCACCGACGGCGGAGTGATCATGGGCCTACGGCACCGCGCCGCGCCGATGTACGGGGTGCAATTCCACCCCGAGTCGGTGCTCACCGAAGGCGGCTATCAGATGCTCGGCAACTGGCTCGCGGCTGCCGGACTGCCGTCGGCGCGTGAGGCTGCGCGGGGTCGCTCGCCGCTCGTCAACCTCGGCTGAGCCGCGGGTTGTCTAGCCAGCGGATCAGCTGCTGCAGTAGGTGACCGTGATCGCGGAACGCTGCGGGTGAACACCCGGACTCAACGACTGACCGGTCACCGAGCTGCCTGCACAGGTGCTGTCGGGTCGCGGATCCGGGCTGAGTCCGAGATTGCGCAACTGAGTCAGTGCCTCACCAATCGGCAGACCGACGATGCGCGGCACCTCGATCAGACCATCGGAGACGATCAGGTTCACCGCGGAACCCCTCGGCGCCGCCTCGCCACTCGCGGGACTGCTCCCGATCACCACGCCAGCAGCCACGGACGGTGAGTGCTGCTGCGACGTGTTGCCCCACTCCAGACCGACGCTTTTGAGCGCCGCGATCGCATCCTCCTCGTTCATGTTGACGAGCGACGGGACGGTGGCCATGCTCACGCCCGTCGACACGAAGACCCGAACGACCTGCTCCTTGCCGACCTTCGAGCCGGACTCCGGCGAAATCCGGATGATGAAGCCCTCTTGGACGGTGTCACTTGACTCCCCGTGCCGCTCCGGAACGAGACCCAGCTCGGTCAGGTCGGCCGCACCGCTCTCGTAGCTGGCGCCGACAATGTCGGGCACCTCCACCGAGATGTTGTGCGCGATCTGCGTCGGCTGCAGGTTCGTGACCCAGAACAGCACACCCACCAGAACGACCGCGATCGTGGCGATGCCCGCCCAGATCCAGGCGACCGGCGGGCGCGACTGGGTGCGCACCACTCGGTCGTCGCCGGAATTGGCGAGCTGCCGGATGGTGGCATCCGTACCGGCGGACTGTCGCGGGTTCACACCGAACAGCGCCGCGTTGAAGTCCGTCTGTGGGAGCTTGCGGGCCGGGATCTCACCAGCAGCTGCCGCCTCCAGATCCTCGCGGAACTCGGCGGCGGTCTGGAACCGCTCGAACTTGTCCTTGGCGAGCGAGTGCAACACGATCGCGTCGAGCGCCGGCGACACCTTGGGGTTGAAGCTGCTCGGCTTCGGTGGGGTCTCGCTGATGTGCTGGTAGGCGACGGCGGCCGGCCGATCGCCGTGGAACGGCGGACGTCCGGTGAGCAACTCGAACAACACCACGCCGGTCGAATACAGGTCGGTGCGGGCATCGACAGTCTCGCCACGCGCCTGCTCCGGCGAGAAGTACTGTGCCGTGCCGAGCACCGCGCTCGTGTCGGCCACGGTCGTCGCGCTATCCGACACCGCACGGGCGATGCCGAAGTCCATGACCTTCACCTGGCCGTTCGGTGTCACCATGATGTTGCCCGGTTTGATGTCGCGGTGCACCAGCAGCGCGCGGTGGCTGTACTCGAGAGCGGTGAGCACACCCGAGATGATGCGCACCGCCTCCCTCGGCTCCAGCGGACCATCGGCGATGATGTCCTTCAGCAGCCGGCCGTCGACATACTCCATGACGATGAACGGCAACTGCGTTTCATGACCACGCTCGTCTTGCACCGTCTCTTCACCGGCGTCGAACACGCGAACGATCGTGGGATGCGCCATCCGGGCGGCTTTCTGCGCCTCCTCCCGGAACAGCATCCGGAACCGAGGGTCGGTGGCAAGGGATGCTTTGAGCAGCTTGATCGCGACCTGGCGTCCCAGTCGGGTGTCCGTGCCGAGGTGAACCTCGGACATGCCGCCGCGGCCGAGGAGTGCACCAACGTTGTACCTGCCAGCAAGCAGGCGCGTGCCATCAGTCACAGTCACGTGCAGTTCTCCCGGGTGCGAGGGTAATCGGGCCCAAGTCTAACTGCTCGCCGACGTTACTCCGCTTCTGCCACCGTGATAGTCAACGAGTCGGATGACGGGGACGGCACTCCGCCGCAGCGCGCGATATACGAGATGGTCACCGTGCCGGGCGAGTTCGGCATAGTTACGCTCGTGCTCTGCGTGCCCGCGGGGGCCGGCGGGATGCTGGGCCCACCTTGCACCGAGAACTCGTACGCCGTGAGCGAGGTGTTCGGCGGGCAGCCCGTATACACCGGCCAGTTGATCTGTACCGTGTCGCCCGGCTCGGCTGTGCTGGGACCGCTCAGCGGGTTCGGCTTCGTCGGTTCCGGAATGGGCGAGTAGATGCTCACCGTGACCGTGGTGCCCTTGGCAATGGTGCCCGTCGGGTCGACCGCATAGACGAGGCCTACCTGTGACGGATCGGGCGCGGTCGCGCCCTCGTTGACAGACACGCCGAGCCCGAGGTCCCCGAGGATCTGCCGGGCTTCCGCCTCGGTCTTGCCGCGGACCAGGTCGAGGTTGACGTTCACCGAATCCGAGGTCGGCGATGCGCTTGGAGAAGCGGAGGTCGGTGTGGAGACTGAGCGTGACGGACTGGCGGAGGTTGGCGGCGGCTCCTCGCTCGGCTGCCCGAGGAGGGCGATGATCGTGCCGATGAGCACGACGAGCAGGATGCCGATGAGTGCGATCAGCGGCCACGTCCACGGGTTGCGCTTCTTGGTCGCCGCCTGCACCGGTCCGGTCTGGGTCGCACCAGAGGGCGTGACCGGCAGCATCCGGGTCGCGTCTTCGTTGCCGATCGCGGAGGTCGCCAGTTCGCTCGCGCCGAGCACGGCGGGAACGGCCGCTGCGGCACCAGCGACATCACCGCGGCGCAACGCCTGGGCGGCGCGCGCGAGGTGCGCGGCGGTCGCCGGGCGCTCCTCGGGCTTCTTGGCGATGCACGCGCTGACGAGGTTGCGCACCGGCTCGGCCACTGTTCCCGGCAGCGCGGGAGGGGCCTCGTTGATCTGAGCCATGGCGATGGCGACCTGCGACTCGCCGGTGAACGGCCGTCGTCCTGCGAGTGCCTCGTAGGCGACGATGCCGAGGGAGTAGATGTCGGTGGACGGGGATGCCGGATGTCCGCTCGCTTGCTCTGGCGAGAGGTACTGCACCGTTCCCATCACCTGTCCGGTGGCCGTCAGCGGAACCTGGTCGGCGATTCGGGCGATGCCGAAGTCCGTGATCTTGACCCGACCATCCGGAGTGATCAGCAGGTTGCCCGGCTTGATGTCGCGGTGCACCAACCCGGCGGCGTGGGCGGCTTGGAGGGCGGATGCCGTCTGCGCGACGAAGTCGAGCACGCGGTCGGTCGGCAGTACGCGTTCGCGCTCGAGGATCGTGGACAGCGCCTCGCCGGGCACCAACTCCATCACGAGGTAGGCGCTGCCGTCCTCCTCGCCATAGTCGAACACGTTCGCGATTCCCTCGTGGTTCACGAGCGCAGCGTGACGCGCTTCGGCGCGGAACCGCTCAAGGAAGCCGGGGTCACCGAGGTATTCGTCCTTCAGGATCTTGATCGCCACCGTGCGTCCGATGACGAGGTCCGTCGCTTGCCAGACCTCCCCCATGCCGCCAATGGCGATACGACTCGCGAGCTGGTACCTACCCCCGAAAGTGAGGCCGCTTGTGGGTCTCATCTGCTCAGCACCGCTTCCATGACCCTCCTGGCGATCGGCGCGGCTTCGGCGTTGCCCGAGCTTCGACCACCGTCCTCGATGACAACTGCGACGGCAACCTGGGGGTCTTCGGCGGGTGCGAAGCCCGTGAACCACAGGGTGTACGGTTCACCCTCGCCGTTCTCAGAAGTGCCAGTTTTCCCACCCACGTTGACTCCACTTATTCTTGCATTGCTGGCCGCGCCATTCGCGACGTTGTTGACCATAAGTTGCACAAGCGTTGCACTCGTCTCCGGGCTGATCGGGTTGCTGTAGACCTCCGGCTGGAAACCTTCGATTTCGGAGAGGTCCGAGGCGATGATGCTTTCCACCAGTTCCGGCTTCAGGAGTACGCCGCCGTTCGCGACCGCAGCCGACACCATTGCCATCTGCAGTGGGGTCGCTCGCACATCCGACTGGCCGAAGGCGGAGAGCATGGTCTGGGCAGCATCAGGATTGTCCGGATAGTGACTCGGGGTGACTCGCATCGGAACGGAAAGCGGGCGGCCGAATCCGAACGCCTCGGCGTACTGACGCATCAGGTCGTCGCCGAGCGCGCCGCCGATCTCGGCGAATGGAATGTTGCAGCTGAGGCGCAGAGCGTCCGCAAGCGTGACCTGTTCGCCCGGCCCGCAGGTGCCTCCGCCGGCGTTGTGGACGACAGAGTTGCTCTGCGGCAGCTGAAGCTGCGCGGGGTTCGGCACAGCGGTATCCGGGGTCATCGCTCCGCTGTCCAGCGCCGCGGCTGACGCGATGACCTTGAAGGTAGAGCCCGGGTGGTAGAGGTCGCCCGTGATCGCGCGGTTGATCAGCGGATCGCTGGGGTCGGCGAGGAGCGAGTCGTACGCGTTCATGACCTCGGAGGTGCTGTGCGAAGCGAGCAGGTTGGGATCGTAGCTGGGCTTCGACACCATGGCGAGAACAGCGCCGGTCTGTGGGTCGAGAGCGACCACCGCTCCGTGGTGGTCTCCGAGCGCATCCCACGCAGCCTGCTGCACGACGGGGTCGATGGTGAGCTCGACGGCCGCGCCCTTGGCTTCCTGGCCGGTGAAGATGGCGTTCAGCTGCGCGAAGAACTGGTCATTGGAGGTGCCGCTGAGGTAGTCGTTGAGGGCACCCTCGATCCCGGTGTTGCCCTGGTTGAGGGTGAAGTAGCCGGTGATGTTGGCGTACAACTCGGGCTGGGTGTAGGTGCGCAGGTAGCGGTACTCGGAATCGACCGGGGTCGAGTACGCGATCGCCTCACCGTCGACCAGGATCGGGCCGCGCTGGGTCGAGTAGCTGTCGTACAAGGTTCGGACGTTGCGGCCATCGGCGCGCAGGTTGTCGGCCTGCAGCGCCGTGATGACGGTGCTCGATGCGCACAGCGCGAAGAACATGACGAGCAGGGCGACGCTGACGCGCCTTATTTCGCGATTCATGGTCCCACCACCAAATGCGGTCCGGTTCGGACCGTGTCAGAGAGCCGTAACAGCAGCGCGACGATGATCCAGTTGGCCACCAGTGACGAGCCGCCGGCGGCGAGGAACGGTGTCGTGAGTCCTGTCAGAGGGATCAGTCGCGTCACGCCGCCGACGACGATGAACACCTGCAGCGCAATCACGAACGAGAGGCCGACGGCGAGCAGCCGGCCGAAGTCATCCTGTCCAGCGAACCCGATGCGCATGCCGCGCGCGACGAACAGCAGGTACAGCCCGAAGATCACGAACAGGCCGGCGAGGCCGAGTTCCTCGCCGAGGCTCGCGATGATGTAGTCGCTGTCCGCGAGCGGCGTCAGATACGGGCGGCCCTGGCCGAGACCGGTGCCGATCAGCTCGCCGTGAGCGAGGCCGAACATGCCCTGCACCAGCTGGTAGCTGCCGCCGATCGCGTCGTAATGGGCCGGATTGAAAGGGTCGAGCCAGGCGTTGAAGCGGCCCTGCACGTAACCGAGGGTCTGGCTCGCGACGAGTGCTCCGCCGACGAACAGGCCGAGTCCGAGAATCACCCAGCTCGCCCGTCCTGTTGCGACGTAGATCATCACCAGGAAGAGGCCGAAGTACAGCAGTGAGGTTCCGAGGTCGCGCTGGAAGATCAGGACGGCCATCGCAGCGGCCCAGATGACGAGGATCGGGCCGAGGTCGCGGGCTCGCGGAAACCGCATCCCCAAGAATTTCTTGCCGACCATTGACAGGCTGTCGCGCGCCTCGACCAGATAGCCGGCGAAGAAGATCGCCAGCGCGATCTTGGCGAGCTCACCGGGCTGGAACGAGAACCCGAAGATGTTGATCCACAGCCGTGCGCCGTTGATGGTCTGGCCGATCCCCGGCAGCATGGGCAGCAGCAGGAGGACGATTCCCGTGAACATCGCGATGTAGCGGTAGCGCTGCAGCACACGATGGTTCCGGATCAGCACGATCACGGCGAGTGCGATCACAATCGCCAGGGCCGTCCAGGCCATCTGCCGCACCCCGGCCGACGCCCATCCGGTAGCGCCATCGTTGAGGTGGATGCGGTAGATCATCGCGATGCCGAGACCGTTGAGCACGGATGCGATGGGCAGTAGGAAGGGATCGGCATCCGGGGCGACAATCCGGAGCGCGACGTGCACGACGAGCACGAGTGCGCAGAGCAGGCCCGTGTAGGTGATCGCGTCACTGTGCGTCTCGCCGCCTAGCGCGCCGAACTGCACCAGGATTATCGACCCGAGGTTGATCGCGAACGCGACTAGCAGCAGCCCGAGTTCGAGATTGCGCTGCCGGGCGGGGGTGCGCAGCCTCAGCTTGATCGTCCCGGTGAAGGTGTTGCGGGGTTCTGCGGCGGCTGGCTTTCCCGCGATGGGAGCGGTCTCAGTCATTGCTCAACTCGCTCAGTCTCTCGATGATCTTGCGGGCATCCGCGAGGCTGTCCGCACTGATCGTTTCCTCGACCGTTGACCGCGTGTAGGGCGGCAACCCCTCCATGGTGATACTCGTCTGCTGGTAAACGCTGGAGAGCGAGATCGGGCCGACGGTCTGCTGTACGCCCTTGTAGATGGCGACGGTGTCGCCGTTGGCGCCGACGTAGTAGTGCGTTTGGGTCCACTGGTAGCCGAGCACCAGGCCGACCACGATTGCGGCGATGGCCAGGGTGATGGCGACAAGCCAGGTGATCCGGCGGCGGAGGGCCCGCCGCTTGTCCTCGAGGATGAGCTCGTCGAGGTACTCCTCGGATTCCGGTTCGAAGTGGGAGTCCTCGTGCTGGGTCGACTTGAGCGGATGCAGCAGCAGGGTCGGCAAGCGCAGCGCGCGCCGGGCGATTTCCGCCTCGTAGGTGAGGGGCAGGGCGGCCGAGCCGACGATCTGCGGCGGCATGCCCGCGTACTCGTCGTCTTCGCCGACGTCGATGAGCACCACCGTGACGTTGTCCGGCGCACCGTGGTCGAGGCTTTCCTTGATGAGCCTGTTCGCGGCGTCCCGCGTCGTGCCGAAGTTCGCAAGGATCGTTTCGAGTTTGTCGTCCGTGACATAGCTGCTGAGCCCGTCGGAGCAGATCAGCCAGCGGTCGCCCGGCCGGGTGTCGAGCACGGTCGTGTCGATCTCCGGTGACGAATCGATGTCGCCAAGCACCCGCATGAGCACGTTGCGGCGGGGATGGACTGCCGCCTCCTCCTGCGTGATGCGCCCGCTCTCGACGAGTCGCTGAACGAACGTGTGGTCGGCGGTGATCTGGTCCAACTCACCGTCGCGGAACCGGTAGATGCGCGAATCGCCGATGTGGGCGATGGCGATTCTGTCGCCGACTCGGGCGAGCGCGCTGACTGTCGTGCCCATGCCGGTGAGTTCGGCGTGGTCGAAGACCGTCTCGGCGAGCATGGTGTTCGCGGCGAGCAGTGCGGTCTGCAACGCGAACGCGGCGTCCTCCGCGGAGGCGTATTCGCGGTCAGCCTCGGCGATGCGCTTGATGGCAATCGCGGATGCGACATCGCCGCCAGCGTGCCCGCCCATGCCGTCGGCGACGACGAAGAGGTGTCTGCCGGCGTATCCGGAGTCCTGGTTGTTCGATCTCAGCTTTCCGACGTGCGAAACGGCAACACTCTTGCCAATGGTGGCCATCCAGTTACCGCCGCAGTTCGAAGCTGGTGGTGCCGATCTTCACCGGAGTGTTGAGCGGGACCGGCGTCGGCACGGTGACGCGCTGGCCGGCCAGGTAGGTGCCGTTGGTGGAGTCGAGGTCCTGGATGACCCAGTCGTCTCCCCACAGCATGAGCCGGGCGTGGTGGGTCGAGGTGTAGTCGTCGCGGATGACCAGCCCGCTCTCGCTCGAGCGGCCGATGGTGAGCGGCTGGTCGGAGAGGGCGAGCTCGAGCCCCTCCTTGGCGCCCGAGGTGATCACTAGCCGCTTAGCCGAATTGGATCCGGCTGGGCCTGCTGCTGCTGCCGGTGCCGGTGTGGGCTGGGGCGCGGATGCTACCGGTGCTGCGGCCGGGAACGGTGACGCGGCGGGCTGGGACTCCGCGGGCATCCGGCGCACCTTCTGCCCGAACAGGTCGGTGCGCAGAGCGTAGACGATGGCGAAGACGAACACCCACAGGAGCAGGAGGAACCCGATCCGTAAGACCAGCAGCGTCAGGTCACTCAACGGCTGCCCCCCGGGCGATCGCCACGATCGGACGGGTCGGCTGTCGCGGATTGGGCAAGCACCCGGAAAACGATACGGGTTCTGCCGATCGAAATCACGGAGTCCGGGGGCAGCGGCGAGGCGGTGACCGGCGATCCGTTGAGTTGAGTGCCGTTCGTGGAGCCCAGGTCACGGACTTCGCCACGCGATCCGTCCCACAGGATCTCGACGTGCTTGCGGGAGATTCCGGTGTCATTGACGGTGATGTCCGCTTCGCTGCCGCGGCCGATGATCGTGCGGGACTGGGTGATCGCGTGGCGCTTGCCGTTGATGTCGAGCACCGGGGTCCACACGACCTCGCCCTGCACATTCTGCGAGTCGACCTGGATCATGCCTTCGCTCAGGCTGGAGTCTTCGACCAGGGCGATCATGATGCCGCCGGCGAACTGGTAGTGCTGCGCGGTGGCGTGCGTCTGCACGAGCCCAGTCAGCTCGTCGGTAAGGGCGGGGCCGAGCCCGGTCATCCGGGAGTGGTCGGCCGGTGAGAGTCGCACCTGGAATTTGTTCGGTACCAGGATGCGGTCACGTGCAACGACTGCAGCCTTCGTGTCGAGTTCGCGGCGGAGTGCCGCAGTGATCTCGATCGGCTGCAGACCGCTCTTGAAGGTCTTCGCGAACGCGCCGCCGACGACGCGCTCAAGACCTTTCTCAAAGTTGTCCAGTAGCCCCAACGGTCTTCCTCTCGACCTCGCGTACCTGTGACGATGTTAGTCGCTGAGCGTTGACGGCCGCCCGACGGCCGCGTTTTCGAGGCCTCGGCTATGGTAATCTCGCTTAGTCTGCGCGAGTGGCGAAATTGGCAGACGCGCACGGTTCAGGTCCGTGTGCCCGTGAGGGCATGGGGGTTCAAGTCCCCCCTCGCGCACCATCCAGGTAAAAGGTCATCGGGTTTCCCGGTGGCCTTTTTCTGTTCGCCGGGGTTCGGGCCCGCGCCCGTTGCGGACACCCGCAGGCCTTGCGGACATTTGCGCCCGGCGCACCGGGCGCGGTTGTCCGGAAGAGGCGCCCTTCGCCGACCGGAACGACTAGGACGCCGTGCGCGCGACCGCGTACCGGAACGCGTTCACCAACCGGTAGCCGCCATCCGGTGTGCGGAACTGCTCCGCCGCAGCCAGCACCGTAGGCGCGTACTCGGCAATGGTGTCCTGATCCTCGCCGAGCAGCACGCCCCGGATGAGAGCAGACTCGTCGGTGACCTCCCATGGCGTCTCCACCAGGGACGAGGCGGTCACCTCGAGGCCCGCCTCCGACAGCAGACCTTCCAGCCCGCCGGCTCGCCGGTAGTCGCCGTCTGGCTGCACCTCCTCGCCCGCGGCTTCGGCCACCGCTGACTCGAGCGCATTCAGTGCGTTGAGTGCGCCATCCGCCCAGTTGGCGATCGCGATGTAACCGCCCGGCACACAGACTCGAGCCGCCTGCGCGAGCGCATCGTGCGCGTCGTCGGCGAACTGCAGCGCGTTGATCGCCGTCACCACATCGAACGACGCATCCGACCATGGCAGGTGCTCGAACCCCCCGAGCACCACCTCCCCAGTGGGCGCCGCTGCGCGAGCCAGCCGCACCATCTCGTGGGCCGGATCGATGCCGGTCACGCGAGCCCCCAACGACTCGAGCTTGGCCAAAAACTCACCGCTGCCGCATCCGACATCCAGCACCCGCGTGCCGGCAACCACACCCGTCTGCTCGACGATCGCCGACGTCACCGGATCCGCGAGCGCACCCCACAGGTCCGACCATTCCTGTGCGACCGCAGACCAGCCGCCATCTTCAGCACCGTTCACGTTCGTCATCTTTCCAGCGCCCGGTGGGAGGTGCCCACAACATGTCACCCTGTTACCTCCAACGGCGCTGACTTAGAGTGACCGGATGGCGATCCGGTCGAACGGGTACGACGCCGATGTCCTGATTGTGGGCGCCGGCCCGACGGGCCTTGCCCTCGCCACAGAACTCACGCGCTGGGGCATCAACTACCGCATCATCGACAAGGAACTGGCCGGCGTTCGGGAGTCGCGCGCCCTGGCGATCCAGCCCCGCACGCTGGAGGTCCTCAGGCCAAGCGGCGTCACCGACGGGCTGATCGCGAACGGCTACGGAGCCACGAGTGTCACGATGCACTCTGGCCGTCGCGAGGCAGACGTGAACCTGTTCGGCGGCGCGAGCACCGACACCGAGTACCCCTTCATCCTCTTCCTGTCGCAGGCGAGGACCGAGGAACTGCTCACCGAACGGATCGCCGCCGAAGGAGTGAGGGTTGAACGCTCGACCGAACTCATCGCACTCGGCCAGAACAAGGGGGCTGTGCGCGCGATCCTCCGCTCCGAGAGCGGCACGGAAACGGTTCACGCGCGGTTCCTCGTCGGATGCGACGGTGCCCACAGTGCGACGCGGCGACTGGCAGGGCTCCGCTTTGAGGGCGAGTCCTTCCCCGAGACGTTTGCGCTCGCCGACGTCGAAGCCGACGGCCTCGATTCGTCCCGCATCCACGCCTTCCTATCCGATCGCGGCGTGATGTTCTTCTTTCCGCTCCAGGCGCCCGCCACCTGGCGGATCATCCTGAGGCTGCCGGATGACGAAAGCGAGCTCTCGCTCGACTCGCTCCAACGAGCGGTGCGCGAGCACACTCCGCTGCCGATCACCGTCCGCGACCCCGTGTGGCTGTCCCGGTTCGTCGTCAACAGCCGTTACGCGGCCCGATTCCAGCAGCGCCGCGTGTTCGTCGCCGGTGACGCAGCCCACATCCACAGCCCGGCCGGTGGACAGGGCATGAACATCGGCGTTCAGGACGCGATCAACCTCGGATGGAAGCTTGCCCTCGTCTGCTCGGATCGCGCCCGGTCCGGGCTGCTCACGAGCTACGACCGGGAGCGGCGGCCCGTGGCCCGCCAGGTGATTCAGCTGACCAACCGGGCGTTCCGGGCCGCCATGAGCGCGCGGGGACTGGTCAAATTCGTCCGCAGCAACATCGCGCCGCGGGTCGCGCCCAAGATCTTCCGGTTGAAGATCGTGCGCTCGTTCGCGTTCCAGACGATCGGCGAGTTGCGCACCGCCTATTCGAAGAGCCCGCTGTCGGTGAGCGGCCTGAACGCCCACGGTCCGCGTGCGGGTGAGCGGCTCCCGGATGCCGCGGTGACGGTTGACGGGACAGTCATCAGTCTGCATCGGGCGCTGGCGGAGCCTGTCCTCACGGTCCTGCTGTGCGGGCCGGCCGAGGTGTGGGACAACAGTTTGGCCCACGAATCGAGTCATTGGGGCGGCGCGGTGCGCTTCCGCATTCTCACCGAGGCCGGTAAGCAGGGCTCCCTCATCGGCACCGACGAGACCTTCAAACGGCTTCGCCTCGACCCGAACAAGCCTGCGCAGCTGCTCGTGCGCCCCGACCTGCATGTCGGATACCGGGCAGCCGGGGACGACCTCGACGGACTGCGCGACTACTTGGCCGAGGCGCTGCGGCTCCGCCAGACCTGAGCATCCGACGGTTCAGAAGTTCAGCACGATCCCGATCAGCAGGATGGCGGCGCTGACGGCGGTGAAGCCCAGCTCGGCGAGGGCCAGCTTCGTCTTCGCGAAGCGCACCATCATCATGTTCGTGACCGAGTGCAGCGGCAGCGTCACGAGCACGAGCCACGGGTTCGCAAAGAGCATCAGGGTCAGGCCGATGTGCATTGCGATCGCGGCCAGGCGCTCGAGCAGACCCCAGCCGGGGCTTTCCGGGACGATCATGCCCTGCTCGGAGAGCAGCTGGCGTGCCTCGCGGGACTTGGCGTCGTCCTTCTTCAACAGGCTCGAAATGGCCAGCGCGTTGATCGCGACGATGACGACCTCGATCGTTGCCCAGCCGAATCCGGCCCACAGGGCGTCGGTGGCTGTGCGCAGGAACAGGAGCACGAGGGCGAGTCGCACGAGTTCTTCGGCCGGCCCGGAGAACCAGCCGACGATGGTCGCGGCACGCTTCTGCGTTGTTGTCGCGTTCGCGATCAGGGCGACCGGTTGCCGCAGGATGAGGGCGAGCATCCAGCCCGCTGCACCCAGTCCGAGCGGCACCCATAGCGGTGCGCCCACGGTCAGCAGCAGTAGGCCCACCGCGATGAACGGGGCCGGCAGCAGCGCGAGCGCATTGTTGCGCACGCGGATCGCGACAGCGGGGTCAAGGTCGGTGGTCATTCGTTGTCTCCTGTGGTTCGGTGCAGCGGGATGCTCGCGGTCGCGATGAGCCGCGGCTTGCGGTTTGTGGTGGGCTGGTTGTCGATTCGTGCAGCGATGAGCCCGCGGACGTCGGCGAGCAGCTCGCGCAGCTCGGCATCCGTCAGGTTGAGGACGTGTTCCCGATAGCCGACGCCGTCGGCGACGAGATCGATCGCCGGCTGCTCCAGGTACCGTGCGTACTCGCCCAGCAGGCCGCCGACGAACGTGCCGAAGTACCGGAAGTGGTCGTCTCGGCTGGCGGTTGCAAGGTCCTCCGCGCTCAGGATGGCGCTGTCGGCGAGGGCGTAGGTGCGCTCGGTGACGCCGCGCACCGGCTGCTCAGCATCGATGCGGAGCACGCCCGCGTCGAGCAGGACCGGCAGGTGGCGGTACAGCGTGGCCTGCGGGATGTCGGGCAGGACCTCGCCGAGCTGCTTTGTCGTCTTCGGCCCAGTCGCGAGGGCGCGGAGGATGGCCATGCGTTGTGGATGCAGCACCGCGTCGGCTCTAGATGTTCTCACGATCAAGAACATTATCACATCTGAGAACAAGTGAACTTCCACTTGCCCTCGGGTGGGGGGATATGGTTAAGTACTTAACAATATGACGGAGATTACCGACAGCACGGTCTTCAAGCTGCACCGCGCCACCGCCCTGCTCGACCGCATCGCTGACCGCTACCTGCAGCGCGAGCACGGTATCCGCTACTCGCAGTTCCTGCCGCTGCTCATCGTGCGCGTGATCGGCGAGCCCACCCAGACCCGCATCGCCGACAACCTGGGCGTCTCGCGGGCGTCGGTAACCCAGCGGATCGCCCCGCTGGTCGCCGATGGGTTGCTCGTGGTCCGCCAGCACCCCGCAGACGCGCGCGCCAAACTGGTCACCCTCACCGAGCGCGGCACGGCTCTGGTCGACGCCGCCTGGGTGGGCCTGACCGCCCACCAGGATGGCGTCGAGGACGGCGTCGATGAGGCCGTGCTGGCGGCACAACTCGATCGGCTCATCGCGAATGCGCTGCCGGTCGCTATCGGAGGAAACTCATGACCAAGGATCTTCTCGCCACTCGCGAGTTCACCCCGGGTGCGGCCGAAACCATTGTGTTCCTGCACTCCTCGAACACCGCCGGGTGGATGTGGGGCGAGCAGGTGCCCGCGTTCGGCGACCACCACCTGCTGGTGCCGGACCTGCCCGGCTATGGCGACAACAACGACCGCGAGTGGCTCAGCCTCGCCGACAGCGCCGACCACGTGGCCAGGCTGATCGAGCGCCGCGCGGCAGGCGGCACGGCGCACATCGTCGGGCTGTCGCTCGGCTCGAGTGTGGCGCTGGAACTGGCAAGGCGGCATCCGGAGCGGGTGACCACCCTGTTTCTGGCCAGCGCCAACATCGCCAAACCGGGGCGTGCCCTCGTCTGGGGCGGCCGCGCGCTGCTCACCCTCTGGAACAGCCCTGGCTACTGGAATGCCACCGGCCGCAGCTACGGACTGGCCGGCGAGGATCTCGACCTGTTCGTGAAGACCGGTGCCGGCATCCGCAAGCAGACGGCACAGCGCGTGCTCGCCGAAGTGACCCGCGGCGTGTCACCGGATGCGCTCACCGCGGTCTCCGCGCCGCTGGTCGCCATCGCGGGCGGGAAGGATGCGGCGTTCATCAGCCGCGACTCGCTGCGGTTGCTCGCCGAGATCCTGCCGAACGCCCGAACGGCGATCGCGCCCGGCCTGCACCATCAGTGGAACATCGAGGATGTGCCGTTGTTCAACGCTGCGGTACGGGAGTGGCTGACTTCTCGGTCACTGGCAGGCGGTCTGGAGCCAGGTCCAGTCGGCGCAGCAACTGGGCGTTGAGCGCGACCACCACGGTTGAGGCCGACATCAGGATCGCCCCGACCGACATGGGCAGCACGAAGCCGATCGGCGCCAGCACGCCGGCCGCGAGTGGCACGGAGATCAGGTTGTAGCCGGCCGCCCACCAAAGGTTCTGCTTCATCTTGCGATAGCTCGCGCGCGACAGCGTGATCACCGAGAGGACCGAGCGCGGGTCGTCGCTGGCCAGGATGACCCCAGCAGACGCGATCGCGACATCCGTTCCCGCGCCGATGGCGATGCCGACGTCGGCTTGGGCGAGCGCGGGAGCGTCGTTGACGCCATCACCGACCATCGCGACCTTGCGCCCTTCGGCCTGCAGTTCGCTGACCTTGGCGGCCTTGTGCTCTGGCCGTACGCCGGCGAAGACCCGATCGATGCCGAGTTTTGCGGCAACCGCGTGGGCGACCTCGGCGGCGTCTCCGGTGATCATCACCACCTGGGCGCCGAGCTTATGCAGCGCGTCGACCGCCTGGCGGGATTCCGCGCGGACCTCGTCGGCAAGGGCGAGCACGCCGATGATCTCGCCGTCCTCGACAACGTGCAGCACGGTGGCGCCGCGGTCGCTCCACTCCTCACCCGTGCCGTGCGCGTCGAGGTTCAGTGTGCTCAGCATGTGCGGGCCGCCCACGCTGACGCGTTTCCCGTCGACGACACCGACCACGCCCTCGGCGGGCGCGGACTGGAAGCCGGTTGCGCGCGGCACCGCCAGGCCACGCTCGGCGGCGGCATTCACTATCGCGCGGCCGAGCGGATGCTCACTGGCCGACTCGACCGCTGCGGCCAGCGCGATGACCTCGTCGTCCGACCTGCCGGCCGTCGCCGCGATATCCGTCACCGCGGGCTCGCCCTTGGTGAGCGTGCCGGTCTTGTCGAACAGCACGATGTCGACCACGCGCATGGTCTCGAGCGCGAGCCGGTCCTTGACGAGCACGCCGCCCTTCGCCGCGCGCTCGGTTGCGATCGAGACCACGAGCGGGATGGCCAGGCCGAGTGCGTGTGGGCAGGCGATGACGAGCACGGTGATCGTGCGGACGACCGCTTCATCCGGCAGGCCGAGCATCGTCCACACGATCGCGGTGATAATGCCGGCGCCGAGTGCGAACCAGAACAGCAGCGCGGCCGCCTTGTCGGCGATGCGCTGGGCGCGCGAGGTGGAGTTCTGCGCGTCCGCGACCAGCCGCTGGATGCCGGCAAGTGCGGTATCGTCGCCGATCGCGGAGATCCGGATGCGCAGGGCCGTGTCGGTGGAAACCGTGCCGGCCACGACGTGGTCGCCGGGGCCGCGACTGACCGCGCGGGATTCGCCGGTGATCATCGATTCGTCCATGTCGGCGGTGCCGTCGACGATCTGCCCGTCGGCGGGAACCCGCCCACCTGGCCGCACCATCACGAGGTCGCCGACGCGCAGGTCGGAGGGCGTGACGACGGTGACCCCGTCGCCGTCGAGCCGCTCGGCCTCATCCGGCAGCAGCGCGGCCAGGCTCTCGAGAGCCGAGGAGGTCTGCGCGAGCGAACGCATCTCGATCCAGTGCCCGAGCAGCATGATGACGATGAGGAGGGCCAGCTCCCACCAGAAGTCGAGTTCGTGATCGAGCAGGCCAAGAGTCGCGCCCCACGACGCGATGAACGCGACGGTGATGGCGAGCCCGATGAGCAGCATCATGCCCGGCCGGCGGGACCTGAGTTCACTGACCGCGCCGGTCAGGAACGGCCGGCCACCCCACAGGTACATGACGGTGCCGAGAATGGGGGAGATCCAGGCGAAGACCGGGGAGTCCGGCAGGGCGTAGCCGAGGATGGACGCGAACATCGGACTGAACGCCACCACCGGGATCGCGATGACGAGCATGATCCAGAACAGCCGGCGGAACTGCCCGACGTGGTCGCCGTGGTCGCCGTGGCCAGCGTGGGCGTCGTGTCCTGCGTGGGCGTCGTGACCTTCGTGTCCGGCATGCGCTGCGTGATCGCCCAGGTGCTCGTGCGCTACCTGCCCATGTCCTGCGCTCTCGTGTCCCGCATGCTCGTGCTCGTGGCTCATGTTGACAACGCTATACCCCAGGGGGGTATCATTCAACCGAACGGAGGGACGCAATGGCACACGGCTACGTCGACGACAAGGATGCACTGCTCAAGCGACTGCGTCGCGCCGAGGGCCAGGTCCGCGGCGTGCAGCGCATGGTCGAGAACGACGAGTACTGCATCGACATCCTGACCCAGATCTCAGCGGCGACCAAGGCGCTGGAGACCGTCGCGCTCGAACTCCTGGACGATCACCTGAGCCACTGCGTCGCGGAGGCGACCCGCGAAGGCGGCCCGGTCGCCGAGCAGAAGCTCACCGAGGCATCCGCGGCTATCGCGCGGCTCGTGCGTTCCTGACCCACCCAACCCACCTCTATATAAGGAGAATCCATGACCGAGCACGGCCTAGACCTCGGACTGACCGACAAGCACGCCAGAGCGAGCGCCGGATGCGGCTGCGGCGGCGGCATGTGTGCCTGCGGCGGCCACGGCGAGGGCGGTCACGGGCACGGCCACTCGCACCAGAGCGCCGCTCCGGTCGCGAACGTCGTCACCACCGACCTCGCGGTCACCGGAATGACCTGCGGTCACTGCGTGTCGAGCGTCACCGAGGAGCTCAGCGAGGTCGCCGGCGTCGAGTCGGTCTCGGTGGCGCTTAACGCCGGGGGCGTGTCCAGGGTCACCGTCGCCAGCCAGTCGCCGCTCGACGCCGAGGCCTTGCGTGCCGCCGTGACCGAAGCGGGATACTCGCTCGCGGACGCCTGATGCCGGCAATCGACGTCGAGCTCGACATCGGCGGCATGACCTGTGCGTCGTGCGCCAACCGGATCGAGCGCAAGCTCAACAAGCTGCCCGGTGTCGAGGCGACGGTGAACTACGCGACCGAGAAGGCGCGGGTGCTCGCCCCGGACGGCGTCGACCCCGAGCAGCTCATCGCGACCGTCGAGGCGGCGGGGTACACGGCTGCGGTCCCCGCGCCGCCGATCCCGGATGCGGTACCAACGGCATCCGATGACCTGGCACCGCTTCGGCAGCGCCTGATCATCTCAGCGGTGCTGACCATCCCGGTCGTGCTGCTGTCGATGATCCCCGCCCTGCAGTTCACCAACTGGCAGTGGCTCACCCTCACGCTCGCGGCGCCGGTCGCGGTGTGGGGCGCGTGGCCGTTCCACCGTGCGGCCTTCGTGAACGCCAGGCACGGCGCCGCGACCATGGACACGTTGATCAGCGTCGGCGTGCTCGCGGCGTTCGCCTGGTCCCTGTACGCGCTGTTCTTCGGAACGGCCGGCATGCCCGGCATGACCATGACCTTCAGCCTGTTCGCCGAACCGGGATCCGGCGCGAGCGAGCTCTACCTCGAGGTGGCCGCGGCCGTCACCGTGTTCATCCTCGCCGGCCGTTACATCGAGGCGCGCACCAAGAAGCAGTCCGGCGCCGCGCTGCGCGCACTGCTCGAGCTCGGCGCGAAGGACGCCAACGTGCTCCGGGACGGTGTTGAGGCCCGCGTGCCGGTGAGCACGCTCGTCCCCGGCGACCGTTTTGTCGTGCGTCCGGGGGAGAAGATCGCCACCGACGGGCTCGTGGTCGACGGGGCATCCGCGGTCGACCTCAGCATGCTCACCGGCGAATCGGTGCCGGTCGAGGTCACTGTCGACTCGCGTGTCGTCGGCTCGACCCTCAACGTCGGCGGGCGCCTCGTGGTCGAGGCCACTCGAGTGGGCGCCGACACCGAACTCGCCCGCATGGCGCGTCTGGTCGAAGAAGCGCAGACCGGCAAGGCCGAGGTCCAGCGCCTCGCCGACCGGGTCTCCGGGATCTTCGTCCCGGTCGTCATCGGACTCTCGCTGCTGACCCTGATCGGCTGGCTGCTGGTCGGCGGATCGGTTGAGGCCGCCTTCACCGCAGCCGTCGCGACCCTGATCATCGCCTGCCCGTGCGCGCTCGGCCTTGCAACGCCGACCGCGCTCCTGGTGGGCACCGGCCGCGGCTCGCAGTTGGGCATCCTGATCAGGGGACCCCAGGTGCTCGAGTCGACCAAGAAGGTGGACACCATCGTCCTCGACAAGACCGGCACGGTCACGAGCGGTCGGATGACGCTGCGAGAAGTCCTGCTCGCCGACGGCGAAGACCGTGGTGAGGTGCTTCGGCTGGCTGCCGCAGCCGAACACGGTTCAGAGCATCCGATCGCGCGAGCCATTGTGGCTGCGGCAGAGGGCGAGAAGGCTGTCGCCGAGTCGTTCGAATCCGAGCGCGGCCTCGGCGTCACCGCGACGGTTGACGCGCACGCCGTGGTCGTCGGTCGGGCCAGCTGGCTCCGCGAAGACTGGGCACTGGTGATCCCGGATGCGCTGGCCGCGGCGATCGAGACGGCGGAGAGCGCCGGGAGCACGGCCGTCGTGATCGCCTGGGACGGCGCCGTCCGCGGTGCCCTTGTCGTGGGCGACACCGTGAAGGAGACGAGCAGGCAGGCCATCGACACCTTCCGCGGTCTCGGACTCACCCCGGTGCTCTTGACCGGTGATAATGCCGGCGCGGCCCGCGCCGTCGCATCCGAGGTCGGAATCGCCGACGTGCGGGCGGGCGTCACTCCCGCCGGCAAGCTGGACGCCATCCGGTCGCTGCAGGCGGACGGCAAGGTCGTCGCAATGGTCGGCGACGGTGTCAACGACGCCGCGGCGCTCGCCGCAGCTGACCTGGGCATCGCGATGGGTGCGGGCACGGATGCCGCGATCGCCGCCAGCGACCTGACGGTGATGAGCGGCGACCTGCTGGTCGTCGCGGACGCCATCAGGCTGTCGCGGCGCACCCTGGGCACAATCAAGGGCAACCTGTTCTGGGCGTTCGCCTACAACACGGCCGCCATCCCGGTGGCGATGCTGGGCTTGCTCAATCCGTTGCTCGCGGGGCTTGCGATGGCGCTGTCGTCGGTGTTCGTGGTCACCAACAGCTTGCGCTTGCGTCGGTTCCGCTAGTCGCGGCCGCGCAGGCGGTCGAGGGCGCGCCGGTCCCGCTTGGTCGGCCGGCCCGTCCCCGCGTCGCGCTGTGGCACGAACGGTCGCTCCTCGCGCGGCGGTGGTGGCGGAGTGAGGTCGACGATGCACTCCGCGGCGACAGCTGCAGAAACGCGCTTCACGATGATCCGCTGCACCTTCACGATGCGCTCGAAACCGACACCACGCACGCGCACTTCGTCGCCGACGCGCACCGGCTGCGCCGCCTTGGCACGCTCACCGTTGATACGAACGTGCCCGGCCCGGCAGGCGGCGGTCGCCGCCGACCGAGTCTTCGCCAGACGCACCGCCCAGACCCAGACATCCACGCGTGCTGAATCCGACATGGAAAGAGCCTATGTGCCGCGCGACTACGGCCTGGGGGTACCCAGGCTGTCACCCCAGTGCTACCGAATCGATGCCAAAAGTTGATTGTGGGCTGCCCCGCCACCCAATAGCGTTCCGGAGGCGCTGTATCGGATTGCAGCCGGAGTGGGGTGTGCTGTGGGGGGAAGAAGGCCTTTCGTCAGGCTAGTGGCGGTCGCGATTGCTGCGACCCTGGCGTTGACCGGCTGTGTCTTCTGGAGCGGGGATCGGGATGAGGCGGCTGCCGAGCTGGGTCTCTATCGCGGCCCGATTCCCGACCCGCTCGCGTTGCCGACCGCGCCACAGTTGCCCGAGATTCCGGCCGTCCCCACGGACCCGAGCGATAACGCAGCGTGGGACGCCTTCAACGTGGAGATGATCGCCTACCAGACGGCCTTCGCCGTGACACAGGATGCGATCATGGCGCACGGGACCGCCGTGCAGGATGCGGCGAACCTGACAAAGGCCGGAGGAGCGCAGGCGGTCGCGGCCTGGCAGTCGCTGCTCGTGCTTGCGGGTGTCGCCGTGGCGGGACCGGACGGGCATCCGCTCGAATTGGACGGGCAGACCGGATTCGGTTGGCCCATGTCCGACGGGGAACTGCGCATCCAGTCCTATCTCGGAGCCGTCCAGGGCGGGATGCGACTGGGCGACCTTGCCTACGCGCTCGAGGGCGCGCCCCAGTTCGAGGGTGTCGACACCACGACATGGCTCTACGAATCCTTGAAGGCCGCCGCAGGCAATGCGAACGACCACTTCGGTTCAGTCATGGCGGCGTTGAGTTCCGACCACGGCTACCTCCACGAGCCGGTGACCTTCACGGAGCGGGCCGCCGCGGAGGTCGAACTCACCTGGGGACAGGTCGGCTTGCTGCTGAGGAGACTCGGCGCCGAGTTCGCTGTGTCAGGAGCGCAAACCGCCGCGGCCGATGACGGGGCCAGCTCGACGCTTCCAGGGTTGACCATCGAGCCGGCTTCCTTCGTCCAGGCAGCGGCCGCTGCCCCGTGCGACCTGCAAGGGGATCCGTGGGCGGAAGGCATGATCCCCCAAGTCTTCAAGGGGAGTGCGTTCGGCGTCGATA
The DNA here is from genome assembly GCF_012274275.1 of Cryobacterium sp. BB307. Classification (GTDB taxonomy): domain Bacteria; phylum Actinomycetota; class Actinomycetes; order Actinomycetales; family Microbacteriaceae; genus Terrimesophilobacter. The sequence goes on from NZ_JAANZA010000001.1 coordinate 561,684, forward strand.
AGACGCTGGAGGCACAATGGCACCAGCCTGAAGGCGGCGGCCCGCACGCCGGAGAGAGGGCGAAGACCAAGCTCGGCATCGCGCGCTTGCTGTTGGCGCTCGCATCCCTGATTGCCAGGGCCACCGCGCTCGAGGCCAGCTTCTCGCTCGCGGGCGCCCCGCTGGTTCGCACGAAAACCACCCAACCCGGCGAACTCCGCGATCTCACCATTTCCTACGCCTACGATCCCGAGAAGTGGGAGGATCTGCGTCGCTGCATCAACCTCTTCATGGGGCCTCTGGGGCTTGAGCTTCCGCACATCGAGTCTGGTGCGGCGGCGGGCATCGAAGTCGACCTGTCAAGCGAGGACCCCAGCATTCTCCGGATCGGTGACGGTCGCGGCGGCTCCAAGGTGGTCACCAACGGTGCCACGGGTGACGACGGCAATGTGGCGTTCACACTGTCCGGAGCGCCACAGGAGGACTTGATTCCTGAAGCCGCGGAAGCGGTCGACATTGAGGTCGGACTGCGTGCTGTCTCCAATCTTGGCCAGAACGACCTCGGCAAGGATCTCCAGTCGCTGCCGTGGGACGCCCTCGATGCAGCGGGGAGCGGTGGGCTCACTGCGATCCCGCAGATCCTGAGCCGGATGAAGCTGCTGACGCATTACGGCGTCGCGGACGTGCGTGACTGGGCGCTGGCGGCCGAGTTCGAAGTAACGGCGGTCGGGACCATGGCGACGCGGTCCGCCCACAACAGCTATGGCGCCGGCGGCGGGTGCGCAGCGAGTTGGGCGAACAATTCGTCGACTCAGGCAACGATGTCGTTCGCCTCCGCTGCCGTTTCCGTGACCGCGACACTGTTCAGCAACCCACAGGGCAATCTCGGCGACCAGGCTGTCGTGTTCTACGAGACGGATGGTCCGGGCTTCTTCCCTGTCGGTGGACCGCCGGATGGCGTCCGGTTCTTCACGCTTCCGATCGACTACCGCACCGACAAATCGCACTCCGAGCCGGGTGTCGGCACTATGCCGGATCCCTACGAGGTTCCGCCCAGCAACAACTGCGGGGATGGTGGCGGTGGCGGTGGCCAGCCGACGCCACCAGACTGCGGTGTGCGCGAGTACGCGGGCACACTTGCGGTCACGGTGCCGACGCCGCGCACACTCTACGTGAGCAACGCGGGCTTCATGCACAGTGGGGACCTGTGGCAGGAGTGCGGCAGCTCCGTGCTCCCGAGCGATCCGCCCGGCGTGCCGTCGCTCGAACAGTGCCCGAATCCGAAGCGATCGGGCGGCAAGACGCCCTCGATTAACGACATCTTCGACACAGAGAAGCGGAAGATCGAAGTCAACGGGTCGCTCACCTGCGCTCGAGAGGGCAATGGAACGCTCTCCGAGGTCGAGTTTGAGTGGACGCTCGTGTTCTGCCGCGTCGTCGAGGACGAGGCCTCCTGTCGCGACTGAGATAGACGGAATTCGGGGCGAGTTGCCAGTACTCGCTCCGACATCGTTCGGGATGCTCACCTACCGTCGGAACCCAACCGACAAGTGAGGTGAAGACGTATGGGCACCATCGAAAGCGAGATCGACGTCGACGTTCCAATTAGCGTCGCCTACAACCAGTGGACCCAGTTCGAGGAGTTCCCGCGGTTCATGGACGGCGTCGAATCGATACGCCAGATCGACGAGACGCACACGCACTGGAAGGTCAAGGTCGCTGGTGTCGAGCGCGAGTTCGACGCGACCATCACCGAGCAGATCCCCGACACCCGCATCGCCTGGAAGAGCGTCGACGAACCGCGTCACGCCGGCGTTGTGGACTTCCACCGACTGAATGATGCCGAGACGCACGTGAGCGTCAAGATGGACTGGGAGCCGGAGGGCTTCGTGGAGAAGGTCGGGCAAATCCTGCAGATGGACGACATTCAGGTCGGTCGTGACCTGAAGAAGTTCAAGGAACTGATCGAGTCGCAGGGGTTCGAAACCGGCGCGTGGCGTGGCGAGGTCGACCGCGACCCCGACGCGACCGGGCGCTAGAGGCATCCGAACCGCCCAGATGCGGTGACCGGCTGAGCGCCGGTGACAGACTGGGCGCATGAGCGAGACGTTCGACGTCACCGTCGTCGGCAGCGGCCCGAACGGGCTGGCTGCGGCGGTGACGTCGGCGCGCGCGGGCCTGCGGGTTCGCCTGCTGGAGGCGGCAGCGACCATCGGCGGCGGCGTGCGCACTGCGGAGTTGACGCTGCCCGGCTTTCGGCACGATGTCTGTTCTGCGGTGCACCCGGCGGCGCTCGCGTCGCCGTTCTTCCGCGAGTTCGGGTTGCCGGATCGCGTGAACTGGGTCATCCCGGATGTGTCGTATGCGCATCCGTTGGACGGCGGCCGCGCAGCGCTGGCCTGGCGTGACTTGGATCGCACAGCCGACCAGCTCGGTCGCGATGGCGGGGCGTGGAAGCGGATGTTCGAACCGCTGCTGCGACGGCTGGACGGCGTGGTGGACTTCACCGGGTCGCAGTTGCTGCGCTGGCCGGACGATCCGATCGCGGCCTTTCAATACGGTGCGCGCAGCCTCGGGCTGGGAAGCCGGCTCCTGTGGAACACGAGGTTGAAGACCGAGGAGGCCCGCGCGCTGTTCTCGGGGGTCGCAGCACATGCGGCGGGCCAGACTCCGTCGCTGTCGTCATCCGGCGCCGGACTGTTGCTGGCAACCCACGCGCACGCCGGCGGTTGGGGCTTTCCGATCGGCGGATCACAGGCGATCGCCGATGTGCTGCTGCAGGACTTCCTCACGCATGGCGGGGTGGTCGAGACCGGGCAGACCATCAGGACGCTTCGCGAATTGCCGGCGTCGAAGGTCACGCTGCTCGACACGTCGGTGAAGCTGCTGCTCACGGGGAATCTGCCGGCAGGGTACGCGCGAGCGTTGCGGCGCTACCGCTACGGGTCGGGCGTCGCGAAGGTCGACTTCGCGCTCGCCGGGCCGGTGCCCTGGGCGAATCCGGATGTCGCGCATGCGCCGACCGTGCACCTCGGCGGCACGCGAGACGAGATCGCGGCAGCCGAGAATCTGGTGCACCGCGGCGGTGTGCCCGAACGGCCGTACGTGCTCGTCACCCAGCCGAGCGTGCTCGACCCGACCCGTGCGCCGAAGGGCCGGCACGTGCTGTGGGCGTACACGCACGTTCCGGCAGGCTCCAGCCTGGACGCCACCGAACTGATCACCGCACAGGTGGAGCGCTATGCGCCGGGCTTCCGTGACCTGGTGCTGGCGACCGCGAGCAGCAGCGCCAGGCAGCAGGCCGCGTACAACCGCAGCAACGTCGGCGGCGATATCTACGGCGGTGCGGTGAGCCTGTGGCAGCTGGTGAAGCGCCCGGTGGTGTCCACGAAACCCTGGCGCACCCCGCTGAAGGGCATCTACCTGTGCTCCGCAGCCACCCCGCCCGGGCCGGCGGTGCACGGCATGAACGGCTGGTTCGCCGCGCGGCTCGCGCTGAAGGAGCACTTCGGTATCGAAGTGTGAGCCGCCCGGCGTACCCTGTGCGCGTGGACTGGTTCTGGGCTCCGGACTACGAACTCGCACGCCAGATCCTGCAACGCGGGGTGGCCGCCATCTACCTCATCGCGTTCCTGTCCAGCGCGAACCAGTTCCGCGTGCTGCTCGGCGAGCACGGCCTGCTGCCGGTCCCCGAACTGCTGAAGCACAAGCGGTTCGTGCGCGGCCCGACGCTGTTCCGCTGGCGCTACTCGGACCGCCTGCTGGTCACGGTGTGCGTGCTCGGGATGCTGCTCGCCGCATCCGTCGTCGTGGGCCTGCCGCAAGTCGGACCACCGTGGCTCCCGATGCTCGTGTTCCTGGGGCTGTGGCTGCTCTACATGTCGATCGTCAACGTCGGGCAGACCTTCTACGGCTTCGGCTGGGAGATGCTGCTGCTCGAGGCGGGCTTCCTGGCGGCGTTCCTCGGTTCCGATCAGGTGCCGCCCCCGCTGCCGATCATCCTGCTGACCGCGTGGCTGATCTTCCGGCTCGAATTCGGCGCAGGAATGATCAAGCTGCGCGGCGACCGTGCCTGGCGGGACCTCACCGCGCTGTACTACCACCACGAGACCCAGCCGATGCCGAACCCGTTCAGCAGGCAGGCGCACCTGCTGCCGAAGCCGGTGCACCGGATGGAAGTGCTCGGCAACCACTTCGCCCAGCTGGTCGTGCCGTTCCTGCTCTTCCTGCCGCAGCCGGTGGCGAGCATCGGCGCAGCCATCGTCATTCTCACCCAGGGCTGGCTCGTCATCACCGGCAACTTCGCCTGGCTCAACTGGATCACCATCGTGCTCGCCTTCGGGCTGATCAGCGACTCTGTCTGGCACGCCCTGATCCCGGGCATCCCGCTCGACTGGCCGGCGGGCGAGGTCGGCCCCACCTGGTGGCTGGTGGTCGTCGCCCTGGTCACCGTGCTGCTGCTCGTGCTCAGCTTCTGGCCCATTCGCAACCTGCTGTCGCGGAACCAGCTGATGAACGCGAGCTTCAACCGGCTCCAGCTGGTGAACGCCTACGGCGCGTTCGGCAGCGTCACCAAGCGTCGCATCGAGGTCATCGTCGAGGGCACTCTCGTCGAACAGCCTGACGAGGCCGACTGGCGCGAGTACGAGTTCAAGGGCAAGCCGGGCGACACCGCGCGGCTGTCCAGGCAGTTCGCGCCGTACCACCTGCGGCTCGACTGGCTGATGTGGTTCCTCCCGCTCGGCAGCGTGCACACCGAGTGGTTCTACGGGTTCCTCGGCAAACTGCTGGAAGCAGACCGGCCCACGCTCCGGATGCTTCGCCACGACCCGTTCGACGGCACCCCCCCGCGCTGGGTGAGAGTGCTCACCTACCACTACCGGTTCTCGACCCGCCAGGAGTTCCGCCGCACGCGGCTGCGCTGGATCCGCGAGCAGCGCCGGGAAGTCATCCCTCCCGTCTCCCTGGACCACGAGCTTCCTTAGACCACAAGCAACCTGAACGCGTCACTTCCCCCAGCAACGCGTGTTACTTTCTGCCCATGACGCGCATCGCGGCGGTCTCACCGGTCCTGCCGGAGTATGCGTACCCGCAGGAGCAGATCACGCGCGAACTGACCGCGCTCATCCCGTCTCCACGCCGCTCGACCATGGAACGGATGCATGCCGCAAGCGGAATAGGAACCCGGCACACCGCCTTGCCGCTCGAGAGCTACCGTGATTTGGGCTCGTTCAGCGAGACCAACGACCTCTACATCGAGGTCGCGACAGACCTCGCGGAGCGCGCGGTGCGGGACGCCCTCGCGCAGGCGGCACTCGCGCCGACCGATGTCGACTTCATCCTGTTCACCACCGTCACCGGTCTCGCCGCACCGTCGATCGACGCGTTGTTGGTGCCGCGACTCGGATTCCGGCCGGACGTCAAGCGGCTCCCGTCGTTCGGGCTCGGCTGCGTCGCCGGGGCGTCCGGGCTGGCGCGCGTGCATGACTACCTGATTGGGCATCCGGCCGACGTCGCACTGCTGATCAGCGTGGAACTATGCTCGCTGACCCTTCAGCGCTCGGACGAATCGATGGCCAACTTCGTTGCCACCGGGCTGTTCGGCGACGGTGCCGCCGCGGTTGTCCTGACCGGCGACGAGCTCGCAATCGGGTCTCCAACGGCAGCGCGGATTGTCGCAACGCGCAGCGATTTCTACCCCGACTCGCTGGACGTCATCGGCTGGAACATCCGAAACAGCGGGTTCGAGATCGTGCTCACCGCCGGCGTCGCCGACGTCATCGCGACGCACTTCCGCGCCGGGGTCGACACATTCCTTTCCGAGCATAGACTGACGGTTTCGGACATCGGCTGCTGGATCGCCCACCCGGGCGGACCGCGCGTGCTCGAAGCCTTCGCGAGCGCGCTCGAGTTGCCGCGCGAGCGTCTAGCGCTCAGCTGGGACTCGCTCGAGCGCGTAGGCAACCTGTCATCCTCCTCCGTGCTGCACGTGCTCGCCGACGCCGGCGCACAGCCTGCCGGGACGAAGGGCCTGTTGTTCGCGCTCGGCCCAGGGGTGGGTGCCGAGCTCGTGCTGCTGGAGTGGCCGTGATTTGGTACATCGCACTGGTTGTCGCGACCGGTGTCGAGCGGCTCGTCGAACTGGTCATCTCGAAGCGCAATGCCGAACGAGCGTTCGCGGCCGGCGGTATCGAGTACGGGCAGAAGCACTTTCCCTGGATGGTGGCGCTGCACACCGGGCTGCTCGCCGCATGCATCGCCGAAGCCGTGCTGCTCGACCGCCCGTTCATCCCCGCACTCGGCTGGCCGATGCTCGTGCTCGTCATCCTCAGCCAGGCGCTGCGCTACTGGTGCATTGCTGCGCTCGGACGGCAGTGGAACACGCGTGTCATCGTCGTTCCCGGCCTGCACCTGGTCGCGACCGGTCCCTACAAGTGGCTCAGGCATCCGAACTATCTCGCGGTCGTCGTGGAGGGCTTCGCGCTGCCGCTCGTGCACACCGCGTGGCTGACTGCTCTCACCTTCACGGTGCTCAACGCTGTGCTGCTGCTGGGCTTCCGCATCCCCACCGAAGAGCGCGCGTTGGGTGCGCTGGCGAGATGACCCAGCTGCTCGTCGCCGGTGGAGGCCCGATCGGGTTGGCCGCCGCGATCGAGGCGCGCCTCGCCGGGCTCGACGTCGCGGTCATCGAACAGCGTCACGGCACGATCGACAAGGCCTGCGGGGAGGGGCTGATGCCGGGTGCGCTGCGTGCCCTGAACCGGCTGGGCGTCGACCCGGTGGGACGAGACATCCGCGGGATCAGCTACCGGCGTGACGGTCACCGTGCCGACCACCCGTTCGCGCACGGCACCGCACGCGGTGTCCGCCGCCCGGTGCTGCATGTCGCGCTCAGCCGACGCGCCGACGAGCTGGGGGTGGAACGGATCGAGGGCAAGGTCGGATTGCTCAGCCAGGATGACGAATCCGTCACGGTGGTGCTGCGAGACGAGGCGGTACGCGCGAACTGGCTCATCGGGTGCGACGGACTGCACTCGACCGTGCGGGACCTGGTCGGGCTTGCGAGCCCTCCGCGCGGTCGCCGCCGGTTCGGTCTCCGGCGGCACTTCGCGATCGAACCGTGGAGCGACTTCGTCGAAGTGCACTGGACCAAGGATGCCGAGGTCTACGTCACCCCGGTGGGAGACCACAACGTCGGCATCGCCGTGCTCGGCGCGCCCGGCACCGACTACGACCGCACGGTCAGCACCGCTCTCGCAGACCGCATCGACGGCGCCCCGCACTCGAGCGACCTGCGCGGCGCCGGCCCGCTCCGCCAGCGGACACGCGCACGCACGGCCGGCCGCGTGCTGCTCGCCGGCGACGCATCCGGCTACGTCGATGCGCTGACCGGCGAAGGCATCCGGGTCGGGCTGGCACAGGTGGCAGCAGCGGTGCGCTGCATCGTCGCCGGTGACCCGCAGGCGTACGAACGAGAGTGGCGCACCGCGACGCGCGATTTCCGGATGCTCACCTCGGGTCTCGTCGCGCTCGGCGCCTCACCGGCGCGGCGCGCTATCGTCCCGCTGGCCGACTCCCTGCCCAGGACCTACGGAGCGATCGTCGAGCGCCTGGCGCGTTGAGGGTCACGCGCTCTCGGCAGCCGGACGCTCATGCCCAGCTCTCGCGCCGAACACCGCCTCGATGCCCGCGACGAACTCGTGACCGCGGCCGTCCTCCGCCAGCTCCCGGGCGCGCACCGACGGCCCGTGCAGCAGCACGCCGGCGAAGTGGCGCAGCGCTCGCTCGATCTCGGGGTTGGCGCTGTGCTGCTCGAGCTCGGTGGAGAGCAGGTCGAGCACGTGCTCGCGCATGGCCACGACGGCCGGCGCGACGGTGCTGTCTGCGGTGAACTGCGCCGCGGCCGTGGTGACCAGCTCCCGGGCATCCGCCGTCGCGGTCAGCGCCTCGAGCGGCGCGTGCAGGCTGATGGTCTCGAGGTCGAGCAGCTCGACGTGCGGCACGGCGGTGATCCCGGAGCTGATATTGCGCGGCATCCCGAGGTCGACGAACAAGCGGCGATTTCCCTCGCTCACGTGCTGCTCGGTGATCACCGGATGCTCGTAGGACGTGCAGGTGATGACGAGCTGTGCGTCGGCGATGGCCGCTTCCAGGTCGGTGACCGGGTCGAGCGAGTACTTGGACGCGAACGTCGCCGCGCGCCCGCTCGGGGAGAACACCGACAGGTCGGATGCGCCTCGCTCGCGCAGGGCGGCGACGGTGGTCGCGGCGTATCGTCCGGTGCCGACGATCAGGATGCGCAAGCTCCGCCAGTCGGCGAACCGGCTGGAGGCGAGCTCGAGCGCAAGCCGCACGAGCGAGCGCCCGGAACTGCCGAGCGCCGTGCGGGTCTTCACCCCGCGGCTGGTCTTCGCCGCGGCCTGGAACAGCTTCTCGAGCCGAGACGACGTCGTCCCGGCCTCTCGCGCCGCCGTCAGCGCCCGGCTGACCTGGCCGGAGATCTCGTCCTCGCCGACGACGACCGACTCGAGGCCGGCCGCGACCGAGAACAGGTGCCGTGCCGCGCCCTCGCCGGCGGCCGTGGTGGCGTGCTTCGCGAGCTCATCCGCGTCCACACCTGTGGCGTCGGCAACCGCGGCAATCGCATCCGGATGCTCGGAGTCGACGTAGACCTCGAACCGGTTGCAGGTGGAGAGCACCACGGCACCGTCGATCTCGGCGAGCCCGCCGAGCGTGCCCAGTGCGCTGTCGGCCTTGGTCGTCAACGACTCGAGAAAATCGAAATCGGACGTGCGGTGGCTGACGGAGACGCAATGGATCACGGTGAGCCAGTGTAAGCGCAGCTACCCGAGCCTATGCTGTTCGCGTGCTTCTGACTGAGACCCATCCCCTTATCGACGGTAGGACGACCACCTCACCGCTTATCCGTGCCTACCGGGGGGATCGCCCCGAGATTCCGCCGATCTGGTTCATGCGGCAGGCCGGTCGATCCCTGCCCGAGTACCGGGCGCTGCGTGAGACGGGGTCGATGCTCGATGCGTGCCTGAACCCGGAGCTCGCGAGCGAGATCACCCTGCAGCCGGTGCGTCGGCACGGCGTCGACGCTGCCATCTTCTTCAGCGACATCGTGGTGCCGGTCAAGCTCGGCGGGGTGGATGTCGAGATCGTGCCTGGGCGTGGTCCGGTGCTCGAGCGTCCGATTCGCACCGCCTCGGATGTCGCCGCGCTCCGCCCGCTCGACCCTGAAGTGTTCGCGCCCATCCGGGAAGCGGTCGCGCTCACGGTCGCCGAGTTGGGAAGCACGCCGCTCATCGGCTTCGCGGGCGCCCCATTCACGCTCGCCGCGTACCTGGTCGAGGGCGGCCCGTCGAAGGACCACCTGCGCGCGCGAACCCTCATGCACTCCGACCCGCACACCTGGGCGGCGCTGATGAATTGGGCCGCTGACGCTTCGGGCGCGTTCCTTCGCGCTCAGGTCGAGGCCGGGGCTTCCGCCGTGCAGCTGTTCGATTCGTGGGTGGGGTCGCTGAGCGTCGTCGACTATGTGCGGCGGGTGGCACCGCACTCGGCCCGCGCGCTTGATCACCTGCGCGGCACCGACGTGCCCAAGGTGCACTTCGGCGTCGGCTCCGGCGAGCTGCTCGGCGCGATGCGTGCGGTCGGTGCGGATGTGATCGGCGTCGACTGGAGGCTCCCGCTCGACGAGGCGAACCGTCGCCTGGGCGGGGAGACACCGCTGCAGGGCAACATCGATCCTGCGCTCCTGGCTGCACCCTGGCCGGCGCTCGAGAACCATGTCCGCGCGGTCGTCGACGCCGGCCGGGCGGCTCCGGCGCATGTGGTCAACCTGGGCCACGGCGTCCCGCCGGAGACCGACCCCGACGTGCTCAGCCGCATCGTCGAGCTCGTGCACTCGCTCCGCTGATGCCGCTCGGTTCGACCGCGCTGCCCTTCATCGTCATCGGTGGCGGGGTCGCCGGCCTGGTGGTGGCGCGCGACCTCGCCATCGCGGGGGAGCGGGTCGTGCTCGTCGAGGCGACCGACCGGCTGGGTGGACAGGTGCGGCGGCATCGACTCGCTGGGCTGGACCTCGACGCGGGCGCCGAGGCTTACGCGACGCGCAACCCGTCGGTCCCCGAGTTGGCGGGAGAGCTCGGTCTCGCCGGTGAGCTGGTGAGCCCGAACCCGGCGGGCTCGTGGCTGTTCACCGCCGAATCGGACGCCTATCCGCTGCCCGCAACGAGCCTGCTCGGCATCCCGGGGGTGATCGACGAGCAGCTCGAACGCGTGCTCGGCGCACAGGCGACCGCTCGCGTAGCCGCCGACGCCGAGCTCCCGGCCGAGCTCGGCGCGGACGCGGTGACCCTGGGCGAGCTCGTGCGGGTCCGGATGGGCGACGCGGTGGTCGACCGCCTGGTGGCGCCGGTCACCACGGGCGTGCACAGCGCGCATCCGGATGCCTTGCCGCTCGACCGGGTCGCACCTGGGCTGCAGGCGGCACTCGCTCGCGAGGGTTCGCTCGCCGCGGCGGTGCGCACGCTCCGGGACCAGGCGCCGGCCGGCTCGGCCGTCGGCGGGATCCGGGGCGGGATGGCCCGGCTGGTCGACGAACTGGAACGCGAGCTAGCACGCTTGGGCGTCGACGTGCGAGTCGGTGCACCAGCCGAGGACGTGACGCCGACGAGCGTCCGGGTCGGCGCAGAGCGGCTGCTGGGCACGGTCGTCGTCGCTGCACCCGGGGTGCTCGCGCCGGCCAGCATCCGGCCGGCCACCGTTGTGACGCTGGTCGTCGAGCGGCCCGAGCTGGCCGCGGCACCGCGCGGCTCCGGCGTGCTCGTGGCGCCGGGTGCGCCGGTGACCGCGCGAGCGCTCACCCACCAGAGCGCAAAATGGGACTGGCTCGCGCACGCCGCGGCCGGCCTCGACGTGCTCCGGCTCTCCTACGAGCATCCGGTGCCGACCGACACCGCTCGCGGCGACGCGTCGACCCTGCTCGGAGTGACGATCCGACCCCGCGACATCGTGGAGTCGGCGGTCGTCGAATGGCAGCGCTCAGCGATCGAAGCTAGCGCCGCGCATCCGCAGGTCGGCGAGGCCGCCTCAGGCACCGGCCTGGCCTCGGTTGTGCAGCACGCGCGCGCGACCGCTCGGTGGCTGCTGGCTGTGGGCGGCACTCGGGAAGACGACGTACGGTTGAAGCGCGAAAAAGGGAGCACCACGAATGACGATTGACACACCGGAACTCGGCTACACGTTCTGGGCGGTTCTGCGCCGCAACCCCGAGGTCGCCGCGACGGGAGACGTCGACAGCCTCGCCGAGCGGGTCGCCGCGGTAGAAGCATCCGGTGTGACACTGCGCGGGATCTATGACGTCTCCGGCATCCGCGCCGACGGCGATCTGATGGTGTGGATGCACGGCGCCCCTCCCGAGAAGCTGCAGTGGGCGCTGCGCGAGCTGCGGCGCTCGCCGCTGCTGCAGCCGCTGCTTCCGACCTGGAACGTGCTCGGCGTGCACCGCGACGCGGAGTTCAGCGCCAACCACCTGCCCGCCTACCTGCGCGACACCCAGCCCAAGCAGTGGCTGACGGTGTACCCGTTCGTGCGCTCCTACGAGTGGTACCTGCTGCCGGAGGAGGAGCGCAAGCAGATGCTCGGCGATCACGGTCGCATGGGCCGCGAGTTCCCGCAGGTGCAGTCGAACACCGTCGCGAGCTTCGCGCTGGGCGACTACGAGTGGCTGCTCGGCTTGGAAGCCGACGAGCTGGTCGACCTGGTCGACCTCATGCGCCACCTGCGGCACACCGAAGCTCGGATGCATGTGCGCGAAGAGGTGCCGTTCTACACCGGCCGCCGAATCACCCTCGATGAAGTCGCCGAGGTGCTTGCGTGACCGAAGCGGTTCGCTACGACGCCATCCTCCTGGCCGGCTTCGGCGGCCCGGAGGGCCAAGACGACGTGATCCCGTTCCTGCGCAACGTCACGCGGGGTCGCGGCATCCCCGAGGAGCGCCTCGAAGAGGTCGCCACCCACTACCGCCACTTCGGCGGGGTCAGCCCGATCAACGAGCACAACCGCCAGCTGAAGGCGGCACTCGAGGCCGAACTGGCCGAACGAGGCATCGACCTGCCGGTGCTGTGGGGCAACCGCAACTGGGCGCCCTACCTGGCCGAAGCGGTGACGGATGCGCATGAGCGCGGGTACACCCGCCTGCTCGGCGTCGCGACCAGCGCGTACAGCTCGTACTCCAGTTGCCGGCAGTACCGCGAGGACTTCGCCCGGGCGCTCGACGACACCGGACTCACCGGCGTCATCCAGATCGACAAGGTGCGCCAGTTCTTCGACCACCCTGGTTTCGTGCAGGGCTTCATCGACGGAGTCCGCGATGCGCTCGCCGAACTGGACGGCGTCCCGGACGAACGCATCCGGGTGCTGTTCTCCACCCACAGCATCCCCACCGACGACGCCGTTCGGAGCGGTCCGCGCGACCGCGACTTCGGCCCCGGTGGTGCGTACCAGGCGCAGCACGAGGCTGTCGCCCACGTGGTGATGGCCGCGCAGGATTCAGCGCCGCAGTGGCAGCTGGTGTTCCAGTCGCGCTCGGGGCCGCCCAGTATGCCGTGGCTGGAGCCGGACATCATCGACGTCATCGACGCACTCGACGCCGACCAGGTCGACGCGGTCGTCATTGTGCCGCTGGGGTTCGTCAGCGACCACATGGAGGTCATGTGGGACCTCGACACCGAGGCGCTGCAGGCGGCACACGAGCGCGGCTTCACCGCCGTACGCACCCCGACACCCGGCGTGAATCCCGACTTCGTCAAGGGGCTCATCGACCTCGCCCTCGAACGCATCAACGGGACGCCGGACGACGAGCGGCCAGCGCTCACCCCGCTCGGCCCGTGGTTCGACGTCTGCCGGCCGGCCTGCTGCGAGAACGTGCGGGCCGGGTTCAAGCCGGCGGTAGCGGGAGTGGCGCCATGACACTTCGGATCGGAACCCGAGCGAGTGCGCTGGCGATGGCGCAGACCGGCCAGATCGCCGCGCAACTGGAACGGAAGACCGGCGCCGAGATCGAACTCGTGCCGATCACCTCAGAGGGTGACCGCACCACGGCGTCACTCGCCTCGCTCGGCGGAACCGGCGTCTTCGCGGCCGCGTTGCGCGAAGCGCTGCTCGCGGGCGAATGCGATGTCGTGGTCCACTCGCTCAAGGACCTGCCGACCGGCGCGCTCGCCGGCCTGAGCATCGGTGCGACCCCGAAACGCGTCGACGCCCGCGATGCGCTGTGCGCGCGCGACTCACTGACCCTCGAGACGCTGCCATCCGGCGCCAGACTCGGCACCGGGTCGCCGCGCCGACGCGCGCAGGCTCTCGCGAAGCGCCCCGACCTGGAGGTCGTCGACATCCGCGGCAACGTCGACACCCGGCTGGGCAAGGTGAGCTCGGGTGAGCTCGACGCTGTCGTGCTCGCCGCTGCCGGACTCGAGCGGCTGGGCAGGCTCGACGAGGTCACACAGCTGCTCGAACTCTCCACCTGGCCGACGGCGCCGGGGCAGGGAGCGCTCGCTCTCGAGGTTCGCACGGGTGACGAGAACCTGGTCTCGACGCTGAACCACGCGCCGACCCGCATCATGGTGGAGACCGAACGGGCTGTCCTGGCGCGGCTCGAGGCCGGATGTGCCGCCCCGGTGGGCGTCACCGCGGCGATCGACGCCGGGCTGCTCTTCGTCTCCGCACGGGTGTACGCACTGGACGGCACGGCGCAGCTCACGAGCTCGCACGCGCTGTACCCGGCCGACGCGAAGAACCCGGCTGACGAACTCGCCGACCGCGTCGTCGACGAGCTCCTCGCGGCCGGCGCAGCAGACCTCGCACCCCTCGGCGGCAGCCGGTGAGCGGAGCCCTCGACGGTGCTCTCGTGCTCGTCCCGCGGGGCGGCGCGTGGGGCGAATCCGTCGCGGCACGATTGCGCGAGCACGGCGCAAGCCCGGTGATCGCGCCGCTCATCGAGTTCGCTCCCGCGCCTGATCCGGATGCGCTCGACGCGGCACTCTCGGAACTCGAGAACGAGGAATTCGACTGGGTGGTGTTCACGAGCGCGACGACGATCGAGGCCATCGGCGGCACCCGCATCCCGGAGGCGACCAACGTGGCCGCGGTCGGCGACGCCACGGCACACACCCTCACGACTGCTGGCGTGCGTGTCGACTTCCAGCCGGAAGCCGACGCATCCGCACGCGCGATGGTCGACGAGTGGCCGGTCGACGGCGTGCGGGTGCTCATCCCGCACTCGGAGCTTGCGGCTCCGACGCTGGCCGACGGGTTGCGCGCGCGAGGAAATGACGTCGTAGCGGTGACCGCGTACCGCAACCTTCCGGTCCCCGTCGCAGCCCAGGTGGCTGAGGCCGTCAGGGGCGGCGACTTCCGTGCACTGTTCGTGACCTCGGGCAGCGTCGCGCGCCAGGTCGCCGAGCAGCTCGCGCCTGTGCCATCAGGGACCATCGTCGTCTGCATCGGCCCGCGCACCGCCGAGGAGGCGACCGCAGCGGGACTACGAGTCGACCTCGTCGCCGACCGCCGCAGCATCGACTCGATGATCGACTCCCTCATCCGATCCAGCCAGGAGACCCCATGAGCCTGCCCGACCGCCCGCGCAGACTGCGCATGACCCCCGCGATGCGCCGGCTGGTCGCAGAGACCCGGCTGCACCGGGCCGAGCTGATCCTGCCCATGTTCGTGCGGGAGGGGCTGGCCGAGCCGGCGCCGGTCGGCTCGATGCCCGGGGTGATGCAGCACAGCATGGACTCCTTCCGCGCCGCGCTGAACGAGGCCGCTGCGGCAGGCATCGGCGGCGTGATGCTGTTCGGCGTCCCGGAGAAGAAGGATGCGATCGGCTCCGGAGCAACGGACGAGGACGGCATCCTGAACCAGGCGACGCGGGTCGCGGTCTCCGAGGTGGGGGATGCGCTGGTCGTGCAGACCGACCTGTGCCTGGACGAGTTCACCGACCACGGCCACTGCGGCGTGCTGGATGCGACCGGCAGGGTCGACAACGATGCGAGCCTGGCGCGCTACCGCGACATGGCGCTCGCGCAAGCCGCGGCAGGCTCGGCGCTGCTCGGCCTGTCCGGCATGATGGACGGCCAGGTCGCCGCGGTGCGCGACGCGCTGGACACCGCCGGTTTCACCGACACCGCGCTGCTCGGCTATGCCGCCAAGTACGCGTCAGCGTTCTACGGGCCGTTCCGCGAAGCGGTCGACTCGTCGCTGACGGGCGACCGCAAGTCGTACCAGCAGGACCCGGCCAACCGCCGCGAGGGCTTGCGCGAGGCGAGCATCGACCTCGACGAGGGCGCCGACGTGATCATGGTCAAGCCCGCGATGGCCTACCTCGACGTGCTCGCCGATGTCGCCGCGATCAGCACGGTGCCGGTGTGGGCGTACCAGGTCAGCGGCGAGTACGCGATGATCGAGGCCGCCGCCGCGAACGGCTGGATCGATCGTGAGCGGGCGATCATGGAAAGCCTCATCGGCATCCGGCGGGCGGGAGCGGATGCGGTACTGACCTACTGGGCGATCGAGGCGGCAGGAGCGATCTCACGATGACGACCAACGAGCAGGAATTCGAGCACGCGCGCGCGGTCATCCCCGGCGGCACCAACTCGCCCGTGCGCGCGTACGGCTCGGTCGGCGGCACGCCCCGGTTCTTCCAGAGCGCGCGCGGCCCCTACGTCACGGACGTGGAGGGCAACGAGTACGTCGACCTGGTCGCTTCCTGGGGTCCGGCCCTGCTCGGGCACGCGCATCCGACGGTCGTGCAAGCGGTGCAGGATGCCGCGGCCCGCGGACTCTCCTTCGGGGCCCCGACCGCGGCCGAGACCGAACTGGTCGAACTCGTACGCGATCGCGTGCCCGCGGTCGAGAAGCTGCGCCTGGTGTCGACCGGCACCGAGGCGACGATGACGGCCATCCGGCTCGCGCGCGGGTTCACCGGTCGTGACCTGCTGGTGAAGTTCGCCGGTCACTACCACGGCCACTCCGACTCGCTCCTGGCCGAGGCCGGATCCGGGCTCGCGACGCTCTCGCTGCCTGGCTCGGCGGGCGTGCCGGCCGCTGTCGCGGCCGAGACGCTGGTGCTCCCCTACAACGACCTTGACGCGGTGCGCGCTGCGTTCGAGACGCACGAGGGCCGCATCGCCGCGGTCATCACCGAAGCGGCCGCCGCGAATATGGGGGTCGTCCCGCCGGATGCCGGGTTCAACCGGGCGCTGTCAGAACTGACGCGAGAGCACGGTGCGCTGCTCATCCTCGACGAGGTGCTCACCGGCTTCCGCACCGGCCCGAGCGGCTGGTGGGGGATCGAGCGCGACGGTGACGCGCCGTTCACGCCCGACCTGTTCACGTTCGGCAAGGTCATCGGCGGCGGGATGCCGCTCGCGGCGATCGGCGGTCGTGCTGACGTGATGGACCGGCTCGCGCCGGAGGGCCCGGTGTACCAGGCCGGCACGCTCAGCGGGAACCCGGTCGCGGTCGCCGCGGGCATTGCGACGCTCAGGGCAGCCGACGACTCGGTGTACGACCGGCTGGGCACGGTGGCCGACACGATCGCCGACGCCGTTTCTGCCGCGTTCTCAGCTGAGGGGGTCGGGCACTCGGTGCAGCGCGCCGGCACGCTGTTCTCGTTCGCGTTCAGCGCCGAGCCGCCGCGCGACTACGACGCGGTGCGGCGCCAGCA
The DNA here is from genome assembly GCF_012274275.1 of Cryobacterium sp. BB307. Taxonomy (GTDB): domain Bacteria; phylum Actinomycetota; class Actinomycetes; order Actinomycetales; family Microbacteriaceae; genus Terrimesophilobacter. The sequence continues at coordinate 578,398 of NZ_JAANZA010000001.1, forward strand.
GGCGTTCCGCTACCCGCCGTTCTTCCACGCCATGCTCGACGCCGGCGTCAGCCTGCCGCCGTCGGTCTTCGAGGCGTGGTTCGTCACTGCAGCGCACGACGACGCGGCGTTGGACCGCGTGCTGACCGCGCTTCCGGCTGCCTCGCGCGCCGCGGCATCCGCTCGACCCTGAGCCGGCCCGGAGGTTGGCGCTCGAGGGTAAGTTAGCCTAACCTAACTACGGTCCCTTTTCCCCAACCGTCGGAGTCCTTCTTGAATCGTGCCCGCACCACGTCCCTGGTCGCCCTTGCCGCATCCGCTGCTGTCGTCCTCGCCGGATGCACCGCTACCGCCCCAGAGGCACCGGATGCCTCCACCGAGCCGGTGAGCGACGGAGAGTTCACGCTTTACTCCGGTCGTGACGAGGCACTCATCCAGCCGCTCATCGACCTGTTCGAGGAGCAGAGCGGCATCAGCGTGGACGTGCGCTACGGCAACACCGCCGAGCTGGGCGCGTTGCTGCTCGAGGAGGGCGACCGCACCCCTGCCCAGGTCTTCCTGTCGCAGGATGCCGGCGCCCTCGGTGCCCTCGCGAACGCCGACCTCTTCGCCGAGCTGCCCGCGGACATCACCGAGCGCGTGCCGCAGGGCTTCACCTCGACCGACGGCAGCTGGGTCGGCGTCACCGGCCGCGCGCGGGTCATCGTGTACGACAGCGAGAAGCTCACCGAGGACGAGGTGCCGTCGAGCGTGGACGCGTTCGCCGAGCCGGAGTGGAAGGGTCGCTTCGGTATCGCCCCGACGAACGCGAGCTTCCAGGCGTTCGTGACTGCCTACCGCGTGCTGAAGGGCGAGGAGGCCGCCGACAAGTGGGTAGCCGCCATCGCCGAGAACCAGCCGCAGATCTTCGAGAACAACCGCGCGGTGCTCGCTGCCGTCGACGACGGCGTGATCGAGGCCGGTCTGATCAACCACTACTACTGGTTCCAGCAGGCGGCAGAGGCAGGGGCGGACAACATGCGCGCCCAGCTGTCCTACCCGGAGGCCGGCGACCCGGGCTCGATCGTGAACGTGACCGGCGCCGGGCTGCTCGCCTCCGGTGCTGACGACGCGGACGCGCTCGAGTTCATCGACTTCCTGGTCTCATCGGAGGCGCAGCAGCACTTCGTCGACGAGACGTACGAGTACCCGCTGATCGAGGGCGTCGAGGCGCCCGAGGGACTGCCAGCGCTCGACAGTCTACTCAACCCCGAGCTCGACCTCGCCGACCTGGAGAGCCTCGAGGTCACGCAAGACCTCCTCGCCAAGTACGGCCTGATCTGACGCCAATGAGCGTCATCGGAGTCAGGCGCGCCCGCCGGAGCGGATCGCGGCTGGCTTCGGCACCGCTCGCTCTCGTGCTGCTCGCGGCGGTGTGCGCGCTTGCCGCGGCCATCCCGCTGGTCTACCTGGTGGTGCGCACCGCCGACGCCGGCCTGGCCGTGCTCGTCGACACCCTGCTCCGGGAGCGCGTGCTGCGCCTGGCCGCCAACTCCGTGCTGCTCGCCATCGCGGTAACCGCCAGCTGCCTGGTGCTGGGCATCGCCGTAGCCTGGGTGCTCAGCCGTGTCCGGATGCCGGCGGGCAGGCTCGGCCTGCTGCTGACCGCGCTGCCGCTCGCGGTTCCCTCCTACCTTGCCGCCTACGGCTGGCTGGTCGTGTTCCCGACCCTGAACGGGTTCTTCCCGAGTTGGTTCGTGATGACCGCCGTCTGCACGCCGTATGTCGCATTGCCCGTCGCGGCCGCACTGCGTGGCGCATCCGGCGACCTGGAGGCGGTCGCGCGAACCCTCGGCCGGAACCCGTTCCAGGGTTTCGTTGCGGCCACACTGCCTAGGGTGCGGCCGGCCGCCACCGCCGGGGCGCTGCTGGTGTGCCTGTACACGCTGTCCGACTTCGGCGCCGTATCCATGCTGCGGTTCCAGACGTTGACTTGGGGTATCAACTCCGCGTATGGCGCCAGCTTCGACCGCAACCAGGCCGCCATCCTCGCGCTGTTGCTGGTCGTGCTCGCGCTCATCGTCGTCGCGGGCGAGCGGCGCACACGCGGTCACGTCGTCGCGCCCGCAGCGCGCCCGGTGCCGTTGATCGCACCGCGTCGAGGGTTGCTGCCGGTGTTCGCAGCAATCGTCCTCGCGGCACCGGTCGTCGGAGTGGTGGTGCCCGTCGCCGGTTTGCTGAGTCGGCTGCTCGAGGCCGAGACCATCCGCACGATCGATGTCGGCAGACTGGCCGAGGCGATCGGCACGACCCTGCTGCTGGCCCTGGCCGGTGCTGTTGTCGCGGTCGCGCTGGCGCTGCCGATCGCAGCGCTCGCCGCCCGCTTCCGCGGCCGGCTGGTCAACGCGATCGAGTCGGTCGGCTACCTCGGCCATGCCCTGCCTGGGATCGTCGTCGGCCTCTCGCTCGTCTTCTTCTCGCTCGCGGTGGTGCCAGCGCTCTACCAGACGGTCGTCGTGCTGGTCTTCGCCTACGCGGTGCTGTTCATGCAGAAGGCGATCGGCTCGGCGCGGAGCGGGATCGAGGCGGTGCCGAACGGCCTCATCGCGGTGTCCCGCTCGCTTGGCCTGACCGCGTCGCAGACCTGGTGGCGGGTGACCGCGCGCATGGCCGCGCCCTCCATCGGGGTCGGCGCGCTGCTCGTGGCGATCGCGGTCATGAAAGAATTGCCCGCGACGCTCTTGTTGCGGCCGACCGGAATCTCGACACTCTCGGTGGAGCTCTGGAACCGCACTGAGATCTTCGAGTTCGGGGCAGCTGCACCGTACGCTGCCGCGCTCGTGCTGCTCGCGGCGGTTCCCGCGTTCGTGCTGTCCGGTGTGCGCGGTGTCGCTAAGGAGGAGGAGCTGTGAGCTGGGTCTCGGTCGACGCTCTTCGCGTCGGCTACGGCTCGCAAGTGGTGCTCGATGGTGTCGACCTGACCGTCGAGAAGGGAAGCGTCGTCGCGGTGCTCGGCCCAAGCGGATGCGGCAAGACAACACTGCTGCGCTCAATCGCCGGCCTGCTTCCCGTGACAAGCGGCAGCATCCGGGTCGGGGACCGCGAACTCTCCTCTGCCAGCGTGCGTGTGCCCCCGGAGAAGCGCGGCATCGGCTGGGTCCCCCAGGATGCATCGCTGTTCCCGCACTTGAGCGTTGGCGAGAACATCGGCTTCGGCATCCCGCGCGGCAAGCAGCGAGCAGCGCGCATCGCCGAACTGGCGACCCTGGTCGGGCTCGGCGACTACATCGACCGGTCGCCCGCCCAGCTCTCCGGCGGTCAGGCGCAGCGCGTGTCGCTTGCCAGGGCCCTCGCGCCGCGCCCTGACGTCGTGCTGCTCGACGAGCCGTTCGCCGCGCTCGACCCGATGCTGCGCACCGCGCTGCGTGCCGAGGTCGCCGAACTGCTGCGCGGGCAGGGCTCCACAGCCGTGCTCGTCACCCACGATCAGGAGGAAGCGCTGTCGCTCGCCGACAAGGTCGCGGTCATGATGGGCGGCCGCATCCTGCAGTGGGGCAGCCCGGTCGACGTGTACGAGCAGCCGACCACGCCGTGGGTCGCTAGGTTCGTCGGAGACACCGTCGAATTCGCCGGGGTCTGGCGCGACGGGTTCGCCGAATGCGCGCTCGGCACGATCGAGGCACTCGCGATGGACGGCCTCGCCGCGGGCGAGAGCATCCGTGTCGTGCTGCGCCCGGAGTGGGTGACGCTGGCCCCGGATGGCGCGGACGCGCACGTGGTCGCCGTGTCCTACGCGGGGCACGATGCGCTTGTCACCCTCGAACTGGCATCCGGAGACCGCATGCGCTCCCGCATCGCCGCGCCCGACCTGCCGGCGCCAGGCGACCGGGTCGGCGTGAAGCTGCGCCGCCGCGCGCTGGCTTACCGCTGAGGCTGGCCTACCGCTAGGCCGCGACCGACTCCCGCTCGCTCGAGCGCGCTCGGATGATGAACCCGAAGCCCGCCGCGACGAAGAACATCAGCACGCCATAGACGGCCGCCGGCAGCGACAGCTCTTCGCTGCCGAGGACCGTCTGGGCGATCACAATCGACAACGTCGCATTGTGGATGCCGATCTCGAAGCCGCTCGCGATGGCCTCAGAGCGCCGCACGCCCAGCCATCGCGGCACGAAGTAGCCGACCGTGAGGCTGATGACGCAGAACAGCACCGTGATCAGTGCGAGCGAGCCGATGTGCGTGGCGAGCAATTCGAGGTTCGAGTACACCGCGCCCGCGATGACGACGACCAGGATGACCACGGATGCGATGCGCACCGGCTTGTTCATCGCATCCGCGAACTTCGGTCGCCACCAGCGCACGAGCATGCCGAGCGCGACCGGAAGCAGCACGATCGCGAACACCTCGAGCGCTTTCGAGAACTGCAGGCCGAGCTGGTCGCCGCCGGGCATGAAGAATGCGATCGCGAGATTGGTGATGATGGGCAGCGTCACGACAGCGATGACCGAGTTGACCGCGGTCAAGCTGATGTTCAGCGCGACGTCGCCGCCGAACAGGTGGCTGTACAGGTTCGCGGTGGTGCCGCCAGGGCTTGCCGCGAGCAGCAGCATGCCGACAGCGAGGACCGGTGGCAGCTGGAGTGCGAGCACAAGGCCGAAGCAGATGGCTGGCAGCAGCAGGAGCTGGCAGACCAGCGCGATGATGACGGCTTTCGGATGCTTGCCGACCCTGGCGAAGTCACCGAGGGTGAGGGTGAGGCCGAGCCCGAACATGATGATGCCGAGCGCAACGGGCAGTCCTATGGTGGTCAACGTTGATCCCATGGGCACACCCTATTGGGCGGCATGCGCGAAAGGCGAGAGTCAGTCGTTCGCGGCGGCGATGAGGCGATCGAGGACGATCTTGGCCTGCTCCAGCTGCTCGACGGGCAGGCCGAGCCGTTCCACGATCCTGCCCGGCACTTCGAGCGCTCTGTCGCGCAGCGCAAGGCCATCCGGGGTCAGCGTGACCTCGAGTGCCCGCTCGTCGTGGGCGCTGCGCTGGCGGTGCACGAGCCCGGCCTGCTCGAGGCGTTTGAGCAGCGGCGAGAGGGTTGCCGATTCGAGCGACAGCGCGTCGGCGAGTTCGCTGACCGAGCGCGGGCTCTTCTCCCACAGGGCGAGCATGACGAGGTACTGCGGATGCGTGAGGCCGAGCGGTTCGAGCACCGGGCGGTAGAGACCGATTACGCTGCGCGACGCCACCGCGAGCGCGAAGCACACCTGCCGCTCGAGCGAGAGCGGGTTGGAGTCGAGCGTTGTCGCCTCTGTCACGGAAACTCCTAAATGGCTAGTACACTAATGAATCGTACGCTAAGGATCAGGTGATGGAAGAGCGCAGGTCGTTCCGGTGGGCTAAGCGCCTCAACAGGACCTTTTTTCCGGTATTCGGGCCCGCCCAGCTCAGCCCGTATGGCGAGCCCGACAAGGTGCCGGTCGCGGACCGCAACTGTCCGATGTGCGGCCATGTCATGTCCGCGCACGTGATCGAGCCCGGCGACGTCTACCGGTCGACGAAGCTGCACTGCCCTAGCTAGCCGCGGCTTGCGCGGGTGCATTTGCCACGCGCGGGTCGAATTCGACCAGCGCAAGGAAGGTCGACCCGCGCGAGCGAATTCCTACGGCAGCAGCAGCCAGGTTTCCAGGGAGGCTGGGCACCCCTCGGGGTAGCTGACTGTCAGTCCTTCCCAGAGCTCGCGGGAGGGGCGAACAAACCCGCCATTGGCGAACTCAATGTGGTCGCCGACCGAGAAGGTGAGTGGCCCACCCGTTTCGCCTTCCGGCACGGTGATCTTTCCGTCTGCGTCGATGGAACTGCCGCTCGGAACGGCGAGAATCGTCACTCGATCCTCAAGGTCGAGGTCGACACCGACGCATCCTTCCCCCACGTCGACCACGCGACCGAGCCCGAGGATGTCGTGGCCGCTTTGCTCTGCCTTCTCGTAGGCCGCCACGTGCCAACCGCCGGCGCTCAGCACGTCCACCGGCCCAGCCGTCGCGCATCCGGTCACAGCGAGCAACGCCATCGAGGTCACGACAATGGACAGCGCGCGCATGAACCAGAAGCTACCCCATCAGGAGCGGCAGCAGCTCCGCAGGCGTGTCGACCGCTGTCAGCGCACCCTCTTCCTCGTGCGAGTTGCCGTAACCCCAGCGCACGAAGATCGTTGGCAGGCCGTGCGCGGCGGCACCCTCGACGTCGTAATCACGGTCTCCGACCATGACCGGGTTGCTCAGGTCGGCCTCGATCATCCGGAACCTGGTCAGCGCCTCGGCGATGACGTCCTTCTTCGCGCTGCGGATCTCGTCGATCGACGAGCCGGAGATCACTCGAAAATACTGGGTGAGGTTGGCGTGGTCGAGGATCACGGATGCCGGGAACTCCGGCTTTGAGGTCGCGAGTGCGATCGGGACTCCACGCTCGTGCAGTGTGCGCAGGATCTCCGGCATCCCCGTGAAGATCGGGCTCGTCTGGGCGCCGCGCTCGAGGTAATGGTCGCGGTAAATGGCGAGCGCCTGCGCCGACTCGACGTCGCTCATGCCCGCGCGGTCGCGGAAGGAGTCGAGGATCGGCGGGCCGACCCACTCCAGCAGCTCCTGCTGCGACGGCACCGGGCGCCCGAGCTTCTCGAACATGAAGCCGAGCGAGGCGGTGATTCCCGGCGCGGAATCCGCGATCGTCCCATCGAGGTCGAACAGCACGCAACTCCAGTGATTGTCCATAGCCATCCGAGCCTACTTCCCGCCCGGAGTGAGCGGTTCAGAACAGTCGCGAATGGGAGGTGTCGAGGCCGCGCATCGCGTCGTAGTCGAGCACGAGGCAGCGGATGCCGCGGTCCTCGGCCAGGGTGCGCGCCTGCGGCTTGATCTCCTGGGCGGCGAAGACGCCGGCGACCGGCGACAGCAGCGGGTCGCGGTTCATGAGCTCGAGGTAGCGGGTCAGCTGCTCGACACCGTCGATGTCCCCGCGACGCTTGATCTCGACCGCGACCGACTTGCCCGTCGCATCCGTCGCCAGGATGTCGACAGGGCCGATAGCGGTCATGTACTCGCGACGGACCAGGCGGTGGCCGTCTCCGAGCAGGTCGATCTGCTCGGCCAGCAGCCGCTGCAGGTCGGCCTCGACGCCGTCCTTCTGCAGGCCGGGGTCGATGCCCAGGTCGTGAGATGAGTCGTGCAGTATCTCGTGGATCGAGATCACGAGCATGTCGGAGGTCTTCGCGTTGCGGACCTTCCACACCTCGCGGATGCCGGCCTCCTCATGCTCCGGCTCGGGGTCGAGCACCGAGAAGGTGCACGGCGGGCTCATCCAGTTGAGCGGCTTGTACGACAGCGAGTCGGAGTGAACCAGTACGCTGCCGTCGCTCTTCAGCATGAGCAGGCGGGTCGCGAGCGGGAGGTGTGCGCTGAGACGGCCGGCATAGTCAACTGAGCAACGGGCAACGACGAGACGCACGCGTTAGAGCGTAGCCGACAAGAAAACCCTGCCCGTTCCAAGGTGTGCGGCGTAGTTTCCCTCGAAACCATCAACGAGGAGGAACCATGTCATCCGTCGCACGCGTCACCACCATCACCGCACGCTCCGACTCCAGCTTCGAGGACGCCGTACGCATTGGCGTCGATCGCTCCCACAAGACCCTGCGCAACGTCTCGGGCGCCTGGGTGAAGGAGCAGAAGGTCGAGTGCAACGACGGGCAGATCGTCGCCTGGAGCGTCGTGCTCGAAGTCACCTTCGTGCTCGACGACTAGGAAACCCGTCAGCGGCCGGCGCCGGTGACGATCCAGCGCTCGCCGCGGGAGCGCAGGCCGAGCGTCAGCGCGCGAGCGCCCATGTACCCGAAGCCGAGCGCAGCCCACAGCCAGGGCAGCGTCGCATCCGCCAGCGCGACCCACACCAGCAGCGGCGCGAACATCGCGACGTTCACCAGACCGGTGATGGCCAGGTAGCGCGCGTCGCCGGCGCCGATCAGCACGCCGTCGAGCACGAAGACGTAGCCGGCGAGCGGGATGCCCGCGGCCATCACGAACATGGTGACCATCAGCAGCTGGTGCACCTCACTGTCGCTGGTGAACACCGGTCCGATGATCGGGGCGAGCGCCGCGACGATCAGCCCGAGCGCGGCGCCGTTGACGAAGCCGTGCCAGATCAGGCGCCTGGTGATCGCCTTCACACGCGGCACATCGGATGCGCCGAGGCCGTGCCCGATGAGCGCCTGGCCGGCGATCGCAAGCGCGTCGAGGATGAACGCCAGCGTCGCGAATATCGTCATCGCGATCTGCATGGTCGCGAGCTCGGTCACTCCGAGGCCGGTTGCGACGAACACGGTGGCGAGCATCGCCGCGCGCAGCGCCGCGGTGCGCACGAACAGCCACACCCCGGCACCGGCAGCGCTGCCGATGCCGTCGAGGCCAGGCCGGAGCAGCGCGCCCGACGCGCGCGCCGCGCGGACCGCCATCACGATGTACACCAGCGCCATCGCCCACTGCGCGACGACCGTGCCCGCGGCAGAGCCGGCGACGCCCCAGCCGAAGCCGTAGATGAACAGCGCGTTGAGCACCGCATTGACCGCGAAGCCGGCCGTCGCGACGATGAGCGGCGTCTTGGTGTCCTGCAGTCCGCGCAGCAGTCCGTTGGCGGCGATCACGAGCAGCATGCCCGGGATGCCCCACAACGAGACAGAGAAGTAGGTCTCGGCCGCCACCGACACCTCTTCGCTCGCCCCGAACAGCCGCACCAGCCATCCGGCTGTCGGCAGGCCCACCACGACCAGGGCGACGCCGATGCCGAGGGCGAGCCACATGCCGTCGATGCCGGCGCGGATCGCACCGGCCCGGTCGCCGGAGCCCAGCCGCCGGGCGACCGCCGGCGTCGTCGCGTACGCGAGGAAGATCAGCAGGCCGACCATGGTCTGCAGCACGGCGCTGCCGATCGACAGCCCGGCGAGGGGAACCTCGCCGAGGTGGCCGACCAGGGCGGTGTCGGTGAGCAGGAAGAGCGGTTCGGCCACGAGCGCGCCGAGGGCGGGTACAGCCAACCGCATGATCTCGCGATCGAGGAGGCGGTTTGTGGTGCTGATGGGTCGAGTCTATGGACTCCGCCGACCCTCCACGAAGTCAGGCCGAGCATCCGGAGCCTCACCTGGGGCCTCGACGACTACGTCGCGGCGCTCGCCGAGGCCGCCACCGTCGCACGCCGGCTGACCATTCCGGCAGCGTCCGCTCGCCAATAGGCTGTGAGGATGACCGACGCAGCCCTCACCTCCGGAATCGCACACGACGAACTCGACCCCCAGGTGCGGCCGCAAGACGACCTGTACCGCCACGTGAACGGCAAGTGGATCGAGCGCACCGAGATCCCGTCTGACAAGGCGCGCTACGGCTCCTTCTACCTGCTCGCCGAGGGCGCGGAGCAGGCGGTGCGCGAGATCATCCTGGAAGCGCAGAGTGCCGAGCCCGGCACTGAGGAGCGCAAATTCGGCGACCTGTTCGCGAGCTTCATGAACGAGGGTCGCATCGAGGAGCTCGGCGCCGCCCCGCTTGGCTCGCTGCTCGAGCAGGTGGACGCGGTCGACTCGCTCGAGACTCTGCTGGCGACACTCGGCGTGCTGGAGCGTCAGGGCATGAGCGGCTTCGTGCAGCTCTTCGTCGACAACGACCCCGGCAACCCGGAGCGCTACCTGGTGTTCGTGGAACAGTCGGGGCTCGGGCTGCCCGACGAGTCCTACTACCGCGAAGAGAAGTTCGCGGATGTTCGCCACAAGTACCTCGAGTTCGTCGAGACCATGCTGCGCTTGGCGGGGGTGCAGGATGCGGCTTCGGCGGCGAAGCGCGTCTTCGCCCTGGAAACCGACCTCGCGGTGCACCACTGGGACAACGTGACATCGCGGGACAGCGAGCGGACCTACAACCTGCGCAGCTGGCAAGACCTCGAGGGTCCGAACCTGGACGGCTGGCTCACCGCGCTCGACGCCCCGGAGGGTTCCTTCGACGAGGTCGTCGTGCGCCAGCCGAGCTTCCTGACCGGATTCGGCCGGCTCCTCACCGATGACCGCTTGCAGGCGTGGTCCGACTGGTTGCGCTGGCAGGTCATCCGCTCGAACGCCCCGTACCTGTCCAGCGACTTCGTGCAGGCCAACTTCGATTTCTACGGCAAGACCCTTACCGGAACGCCGGAACTGCGGGACCGCTGGAAGCGCGGCGTCTCGCTCGTCGAAGGCATCATGGGCGAAGCGGTCGGCAGGATCTACGTCGAGCGGCACTTCCCGCCGTCGGCCAAGCACGCCATGGATGAACTTGTCGCGAACCTCATCGAGGCGTACCGCCAGTCGATCCGCGGCCTGTCCTGGATGACCGAGGCAACGCGCATCCGGGCGCTGGAAAAGCTGGAGAAGTTCACGCCGAAGATCGGCTACCCGGTGAAGTGGCGCGACTACTCGAGCCTGCCCATCGATGCCAACGACCTCATCGGGAACGTCCGCGCGGGCAGCGAGTTCGAGTTCCAGCGCGAGCTCGGCAAGATCGGCAAGCCGCTCGACCGTGACGAGTGGTTCATGACCCCGCAGACGGTCAACGCCTACTACAACCCGGGCTTCAACGAGATCGTGTTCCCCGCATCCATCCTGCAGTTCCCGTTCTTCGACGAAACCCGGGATGCGGCGGCGAATTACGGCGGCATCGGCGCGGTGATCGGGCACGAGATCGGGCACGGCTTCGACGACCAGGGCTCCAAGTACGACGGCGACGGACGCCTCACCGACTGGTGGACCGAGGAGGACCGCGCCGCGTTCGAGAAGCTTGCCAGCGCGCTCATCGAGCAGTACAACGACCTCGCCCCGGCGCAGGTGCCGGAGCACAAGGTCAACGGCGCGCTCACCATCGGCGAGAACATCGGTGACCTCGGCGGCCTCGGCATCGCCTGGAAGGCCTACCTCCTATCGCTCGGCGGTGGGGAGCCGCCGGTGATCGACGGGCTCACCGGCGCCGAGCGCTTCTTTCTGTCCTGGGCGCAGATCTGGCAGCTCAAGGCCCGGGACGAGGAGGTCATCCGGCTGCTGGCCATCGACCCGCACTCGCCCAACGAGTTCCGCTGCAACCAGATCATCCGCAACGTCGACGCCTTCTATGAGACATTCTCTGTCACCGAGAGCGATAGGCTGTGGCTCGACCCGAGCGAACGCGTGAGTATTTGGTAGCCACCCGAGATCAGTTGCGCCGCGACAGGATCCGCACGCCGCGGACGCCTCGCCATCGCGGGGCTGGAGGAACGGAAAACTTCTCCAGCAGCTTCACGGCGCTCGGAAATCTGGCCTACGACGGCGCCAAGACCTCGGCGTGCGTCATCGACCTCCGCTCGGGCACGAAACTGTTCTCCGTCGACGACCGGATCGTCCTGCCGACAGCCAGCATCGGCAAGGTGCTCCTGCTCATCGAGGTGTCGGCCCGGCTGACCGCGCGCGATTTCTCCGGCTACGGCATCCTCGACAAGACCCCGCTCGACTCCATCGGCGACTCGGGGGTGTGGCAGCACCTGCAGGCGCCGTCGCTGCCGGTCGCCGACCTCGGAACGCTCATCGGGGCGACAAGCGACAACCTGGCCACCAATGTGCTGCTGCGTCAGGTGGGCCTTGACGCCGTGCGCGCCCGCGCCGAGTCGCTGGGCCTCGCCCGCACGGCGCTGCTGGACATCGTGCGCGACACCCGGGGTCCGGATGACGCGCCGCAGCTCTCCGTGGGGTCGACCGCCGAGCTCGCCTGGCTCTTCGCCGCGCTCGCGCGGGGCCAGATCGTCGACCAGCAGACCAGTCAGCGGGTGATGGGCTGGCTGTCGCTCAACACCGACCTGTCCCTCGTCGCCAGCGCCTTCGGCCTCGACCCGCTGGCGCATCGGGGCGGCACCCACGGCATCCAGCTCGTCAACAAGACCGGCACGGATGTCGGCGTGCGCAGCGACGTCGGCGTGCTGTACGGACCCAGGACGGCCGTCTCCTACGCGGTGACGGTGCAGTTCAAGGACACGTCGCTCGAGGCGCGCCTGCGCACCATCGAGGCCATGCGCGCTGTGGGGACCGACCTGCTCGAGTACGCGTCGGCCAACGTCACACGCAGCCTCTCCAGCTGAGGTGACGATCGGATCGCCGGATCGTCTGAAGTGATTCTGAGAACTCGCCATGTCTGAACGTCTGCTGGTAGCGAGTTGTACGGCCGCCAGTACGCTGGAACCTGCACGCCAACCTGAATGGAGCTAAACATGCGCAGCAAGATCGCACTGCTTGTCGGACTCGGCGTTGGCTACGTGCTCGGCGCCAAGGCCGGACGCGAACGCTACGAGCAGATCAAGGACAAGGCCGAGTCTCTCTGGAATGATCCCCGAGTCCAGAAGCAGGTCAGCAATGTCAGCGATTTCGCCAAGGAGAAGGCGCCAGCGGTCGTCGACTTCGTGAGCGACAACGTGAAGAAGGTTGCACACCGCAAGGGCTCAGAGAGCAAGTCGGGCACCGGAACGACGGGCACGACGGGCACGACGAGCACGACGGGTACGACCGGCACGACGGGTACGACCGGAACGATGGGAACGGGCACCGGCGCGCCCAGTACGCCTGGCACTTCGAAGAGCAAGTAGCGCATGTCGCACACGCTCCCCGAGCCGCCGCGCCGCTCCCTGTTCTCGCTGATCGGGAGCCTCCCGGGGCTTGTCAGCGAACTCATCAAGGCAGAGATCGAACAGGCTAAGGCCGAACTCTCGATCAAGCTGAAGCAGCTCGGCGTCGGCGCGGGCTTCCTCGCGGTCGCCGCCGCCTTCGGGTTCTTCGCCCTCGGCGTGCTTGTTGCCGCCGCCATCCTGGGCCTCGCTGTAGTGCTGCCAGGGTGGGCCGCCGCCCTCATCGTCGCCGGGGTGCTGCTGATCATCATGGCGATCCTCGGGCTGGTGGGCGTGCGGAAGCTGCAACAGGGCAGCCCGCCGACACCGACAGAGACGATGCAAAGCGTGCGACGAGACGTCGACGCCATCAAGGGAGAGTAGGAGCACGCACACATGAGCATGACACCGGCGCACAATCGAGTGACCACAACCCGAGCTGAGCTGACCGAGACGCTCGACGCGATCGAGGACAAGCTGAACATCCCGAAGCAGGCGCGAATGGCGACGGAGCGGGCGAGGGCGTCCTACGAGCGCAACCCGGTGCCGTGGATCATCGGCGCGTCGGCAGCACTCATGGTGGTCGCCGGTCTCGTCGCGTGGGCGATCTTCAGCGACGACTGACACGGCCGAATTTGCTCTAGGGGCGGACCGGGGCAATATGGGAGTGTACGACCGCCCCAAGACCCGAGAGCTGAATGAGCCCCCATCGCAGTAAGAAGCCGCTGAATTCGTGGCGCGTTCTCGTGCCGCGCGGCGGCGAGTGGGGCAACACCCTCGCGGCGAATCTGCGATCGCACGGGGCCAGCCCACTGATCGCGCCGATGGTCAACTTCGCCAGCGCGGAAGACACCGACGCGCTGAATGACGCGATCGCACGCCTGCAGGCGGGAGCCTTCGATTGGCTGATCGTCTCCAGCCCGACGACCGTCGACGTGCTGCACAGTCAGGGCGTCAGCATTCCCGCGAACACCCGGGTGGCCGCGATGGGCGAGACCACCGCATTCGCGTTGCGCCAGGCGGCGTTCCGGGTCGATTTCGTGCCGGAGTATGACCGCTCACCGCGCGGCTTCGTGAAGGAATGGCCCGAGATGGGGTCGGATGCGACGGCGCTCGTCTTCCGATCGGACATCGAGGAGCCGTCGCTCGAGAAGGCGGTCGGCCAGTTGGGGCTGCGCTCCGAGCTGGTGATCGCCTACCGCACCATCGGTGTGCAGGTCGAACCGGATGTCGCGGCGGAGGTCGCGAACGGGGGAGTCAGCGCCATCCTGATCACCTCTGGCAGCGTTGCGCGGCAGGTGAAGGCGCAGCTTGCGCCACTCCCGGAGGGCACGATCGTTGCCGCGATCGGCCCGCGCACGGCGTGGGACTCCCGCACGCTCGGCATCGAGGTGGACCTCATCGCAGAGACCCGCACGCCGGAGGGACTCATCGAGGCGCTGATCGAGCGCGCTCGCGGCCTCGCCTAAGCCAACTCAGCCGAAGAGCGCCATGACCTTCTCGAAACGGTCCTGCGGCACGGTCTTCAACTCGCCAAGAGCCTCCTCGAACGGCACGTCGACGATGTCGATGCCGCGGAGGGCGACCATCCGCCCCCACTTCTTGGCCAGCACCGCGTCGAGGGCAGCCTGACCGAACCTCGTCGCGAGCACGCGATCGTAAGCGCTGGGCGTTCCGCCACGCTGGATGTGGCCGAGCGTCGTCGCGCGCGTCTCGATTCCGGTGCGCTCTTCGATCATCGGCGCAAGCATTTCGCCGATTCCGCCCAGGCGGGGCCGTCCGAACGCGTCAAGTCCGCGTTCCGAGTGCACGTCCGTCATGGTGTCGAGCGCGAAACCCTCGGCGACGGCGACCAAGGGTGCCCTGCCGCGGTCGTGGGCCTTGGTGACCCACTCGCAGATCTGCTCGATCGAGGTCGCCTGCTCGGGGATCAGGATGACGTGCGCGCCGGCCGCGATGCCGGAGTGCAGCGCGATCCAGCCGACGTGCCGTCCCATCACCTCGGCCACCATGCAGCGGCCGTGCGCTTCCCCTGTCGTGCGCAGGCGATCCATCGAGTCGGTTGCGATCTGCACGGCGGTGTCGAAGCCGAATGTGTAGTCGGTGCCACCAAGGTCGTTGTCCACCGTCTTGGGCACACCCACGATCGGCAGACCTTCATCCGACAGCCGCTTGGCGGCCGCCAGGGTGCCTTCTCCGCCGATGACGATGAGCGCGTCGACGCCGGCCTCGGCCATGACCTCGCGGACACGGTCGCCGCCGCCGTACTCGAACGGGTTGGTGCGCGACGTGCCGATGATGGTACCGCCCATTTTGCTGATGCCCATGATCTGGTGGCGGGTCAGCGGGTCATAGTTCTCCTCGACGACGCCCTTCCAGCCATCCCGGAAGCCCACGAAGTCGAGGCCGTGGAGTTGGATGCCCTTGAACACGATTCCGCGGATGACCGCGTTCAGTCCGGGCGCGTCGCCGCCGCTGGTCAGGATGCCGATTGCCATAGAACCATTGTGGTCTACGGTTTTTCGTGAGTCTCGGTGACACCGGTCTCGAACAGGCCCTCATCGGACCCGGCGGTGTCGATCTCGATCTCGCCGCTATCCGGCGGGAGCCCTTCGGTGTCTTCCACCTGGGCGAGGAGCTCGTCGGCGACTTCCTTGGAGTGATCAGGATGCTCGGGGTCCCACGCCGCCGGACCACCCTGATTTGCGAACGGATCAAAACCAGCCATGGCCTTGCTCCTTCCGTTCGCGATCAGGCCATGTTAACCACCTCGCCTGAGGGTGTAAAGCGCGGGATCAGCCGAGCGTCTCGAGCACCGCCATCGCGGCGTTGTGCCCGCCGATGCCGCTGACGGCCCCGCCGCGTTGAGCGCCCGAGCCGCACAGCAGGATGCGTTCGTGGTCCGTCGCCACGCCCCACCGCTGGCCGGGGCTGCCCAGTTCGGCGTCGTCTTCCGCGAACGGCCAGGCGAGCGGGCCGTGGAAGATGTTGCCGCCGGGCATCCCGAGGGCCGCCTCCAGGTCGAGAGTGGTCTTGGTCTCCACGCACGGCCAGCCGTCGGAGTTGGTGAGGAGCACCGACTCGATCGGCTCGGCGAGGACAGAGTCCAGGGACTTCAGCACCGCGTCCTGCAGCTTCACCCGCAACTCGTCGTTGTTCTCAGGGGTCAACAGTCGATCCGGCGTGTGGAGCGCGAACACCGTGAGCGTCTGCGCCCCGCTGGCCTGCAGTTCCGGCGAGAGGATGCTGGGGTCGGTGAGCGAGTGGCAGTAGATCTCGGCGGGCATCGGATCAGGGACGCTGCCCGTGTTGGCGGTGTCGAAGGCGGTCTGCAGCTGGCTGTACAGCTCATTGATGTGGAAGGTGCCGCCGAACGCCGCGCGCGGGTCGATGCTCTCGTCTCGCAGCCGCGGGAGGCGCGACAGCATGAGGTTGACCTTGACCTGCGCGCCCTCGGGGCGATCAACGCTGTTCTCGCCAAGCATCCGGGACAGCACGTACGGTGCGACGTTTGCGAGCACGCGGTCGCCGTGCAGCACGTGCTCGTCGTCGTCGGACCGGTAGCGCACCTCGCCATCCGGCGTGATGGAGATGACCTCGGCGCCGGTGATGATCGTGGCGCCGGCAAGCCGCGCGGCGCGCGCGAGTTCGCCGGTGACCGAGCCCATGCCGCCGACCGGCACATCCCAGTCGCCGGTCTCGTTGCCGATCACGTGGTACAGGAAGCAACGGTTGGCGGCGAGCGTGTCGTCATGCGCCGGCGCGAACGTGCCGATGAGCGCGTCGGTGAGGGCGACGCCGCGCACCAGGTCGCTGTCGAACGACTGCTCGACGACCTCACCGATCGGACGCTCGATGAACGATGACCAGATGCCGTCGTCTCCGACCGCGGCTCGCGCTTCCGAGCGGGTCAACAACGGGTCGCACACCGTCGGGAAGAGCGCACGGGCCAGGCGTCCGGTGCCGCCGTAGAAGTCGTGCCAGCGTTCGATGTCGGATGCCGCCCCGATCGCTGCGAATGAGTCGGCGGTCGCCGTTCTGTCTTCGTTGTCGACGAGCAGCCCGATGTTCTCGCCGGGCACGGGAGTGTACGAGGAGTAGCGTCGCCGCGCGAGCCGGATGTCGAGCCCGAGTTCACGGATGATCCGCTGCGGCAGCAGGCTGACGAGGTACGAGTAGCGGGACAGTCGCGCGTCTACGCCCTCGAACGCGAGCGCCGACACGGCGGCACCACCAGGCTGGCTGAGTCGTTCGAGCACCGTGACGTCGAGTCCGGCCTGGGCGAGGTATGCCGCCGCGGTGAGGCCGTTGTGGCCGCCGCCGACGATGATGATGCGCTGCATGGCTCACGAGCCTAGACGAGACCGCTCCGGTGGATACGGCCGCCCCTAGACAGTCGGCAAGCGTCGCGCGCGGGTCGAACTTCCACGCGCTGGTCAAATTCGACCCGCGGTTGGAAGTTTGACCCGCGCAGGGTAATTGGGCTCGATCGGCAGAGGCAAGGGTGATGTCCGAAAACCGCTAGACACACTGGCCGCGAGCCGCTGTACTGAGTCTCATGAACCCAATCGGCGCGACGGACGACCCGCTGTTCGCGGAACGCTACCGGGCGATCGATGCCCGCGACATCCGGTTCGACGGACAGTTCTTCACCGCTGTGTCTTCGACGGGCATCTACTGCCGGCCGTCGTGCCCTGCGCGCACGCCGAAGCCGCACAACGTCACCTTCTACCTGACGTCCGCGGCGGCGCACGAGGCCGGGTTCCGCGCCTGCAAGCGCTGCCTGCCGGAAGCCACCCCCGGCACGCCGGAGTGGGACATCCGCCGCGACCTGGCCGGCAGGGCCATGCGCCTGATCGCGGACGGTGTCGTCGACAGAGAAGGCGTCGACGGCTTGGCCGCACGGTTGGGCTACACCAGTCGCCACCTCCATCGACTGCTTGTGGCTGAGCTTGGTGCCGGTCCCCTCGCGCTCGCACGAGCGCGGCGGGCGCAGTCGGCCCGAACACTGCTCGTCGGCACAGACCTGCCGGTCGCGCAGGTCGCATTCGCTGCCGGCTTCGGCTCCGTTCGGCAGTTCAACGACACCATCCAGGTGGTCTTTGCCTTCCGGCCCGGCGAGCTGCGGCTCAAGGCTCGAGCGCACCACGCGAGCACTCCGGATGCCGACCAGCCCGTCGATGCGGACGGGACCGTCGCGCCGGTGCGACTTGATGTCGACCTCCCCGTCCGTCAGCCGTTCGACGCCGCGGGGGTATTCCGGTTCCTCGCCGAGCGCGCAGTGGATCAGGTGGAGGTGGCCGACCTCTCCAAGGCAGGCGAGCGCGTGCGCTACGCCCGGACGCTCACGCTTCCCCAAGGCCCGGCCGCCGTCGACATCGTCGCGACCCGCATCGGTCACACCGGATGGCGGGTTCGGGTCGGTCTCGAGCTTGCATCCCTCGCTGACGTCGCCCCCGCCGTGGCTCGAGTCCGCCGCTTGCTGGACCTCGACGCCGACCCGGTCGCCATCGACGCCTCCCTGGGTGCCGACCCTGCGCTCGCTTCGCTTGTCGCCCGTACACCGGGGATCCGCGTGCCGGGTGCTGTTGACCCGCACGAGCTTGTCGTGCGGGCGCTCATCGGACAGCAGATCTCCGTGGGCGCGGCACGCACCCACCTGGGCCGTCTCGCGGCGCACGCCGGCTCGCCGTACGAGTCAGCCATCGCCGGCCTGAGCCGGCTGTTCCCCACCCCGTCGCAGATCGCTGCGGCCGTGCCGCTCCCGGTTGCGGGCGAGAGGCTCGACCCTGATCGGCCTCTGCGCCTGCCCGGCCAGGCCATCCGCGCGGTCGTCGCCACGGCTCAGGCGCTGGCCAGTGGCGAGCTGGACGTCCACGTCGCCGCAGACGCAGACACCCTCCGCAGCCAGCTTGTCGCCCGGCCGCGGATCGGAGCGTGGACCGCGGCCTACATCGCGATGCGCGTGCTCGGCGACCCCGACGCCTGGCTCATCGGCGATGTCGCGCTGGTGGCAGGGGCGAAAGCGATCGGCCTGCTCGACGGAACCGCTCCGACGGCCGCCAGCCACCGGGCACTGGCCCACCGCGCCGAGGCCTGGGCGCCGTGGCGCTCGTACGCTGCGATGCACTTGTGGCGTGCCGCAACCGACGCAGCCGCGGCGAGAAGGAGCGGGCGATGAGGGCACTGACCACCACCGTGAGGACGCCAGATGGCAGCTTCAGCCTGCTGCTGGCCGACGGGAGCATCCTCGCATCCGGCTGGACCGACGATGTCGCCGCTCTCGCCGCACTTGTGCACCCCACCCTCCGACCGGATGAGATCGTGGAGGTGGGTCCGGCCGCACGCGAGCCGCACGTCACTCGCGCGGTCGAAGCGCTCACCGGCTACTACGACGGCGACCTCGCTGCGCCCGGCACCGTCCCGGTTCGCCAACACTCCGGCGGTTTCCGGATGCGCGCCTGGGACGCACTGCGGCAGGTCGCCCCTGGTGAGCGCATCACCTACACCGAGTACGCCCAGCGAGCCGGTCAGCCGGCGGCGGTGCGTGCGGCCGCGGCGGCATGCGCCATGAACGCCGCCGCCCTGTTCGTCCCCTGCCACCGGATCCTGCGCTCCGATGGCGGGCTCGGCGGCTTTCGTTACGGGCTGGCCGTCAAGCAACGCCTGCTGGAACGGGAGACCGACTCGGAACCGGCGCCGACGCTCTTCTAGCCCCACGACCCGGAGCCTCTCAGCTTCTCGGAAGTAGTCTCATTCTCATGCTTTCGAGCGACCACGACGACTCGCTGGCCGGTGAAGCCATCGCGACAGCGCGCCGTTGGCTCACCACGGCAGCAGAGGCACCGGATGCCGCGGCGCGACTCTCCGCACTGCTGGCCGACAATGCGGGCTCGCCCTTCGTCGCCGCCCTCATTGATGGCGTCCTGAGGCCGGATTCCCAGCGCGTTGCCGCGCACACGCTCGGCCACTTGTCACACCGCATCCCTTCGCGGCTTCCGATGGCGCTGCGCCTCGGTTTCGTTGAGGTCTGCGGGTTCGCCCCGTTAAGCCCGCGCGCGTTCGTCCCGCTCGCCAAGTCTCTGGTCATGCGCGTCGTGGGCCACCTCGTGCTGCCCGTCGAGGCCGAACGCAAGCCGGACTGGCTGGACGCGGTTCGCGGCACCGGCGGCATCCGGCCGGTCATCGCGCCAATCCACAGCGACGCGCTCGGCGCTCGGCACGCCGATCGGCAGCTGGCCGAAGTGGGGTCGTTCGTCGACGAGGGCGGGACCGTCTCCTTCCGCCTCGCGGCGGTGCTGCGCTGGTCCGACTGGGACTTCGACCTCGACCGCGCGGTCGACCGCCTGGCGCCGCTGTTCGAACGAGCGGCCGGGCGCGGCACCCGGCTGATCCTCGAGGTGGACCGGTTCCGCGAGCTCGAGCCAACGCTCACGCTGTTCCGCACCCTGCTGGACCGCCCCGCGCTGCAGAGCCTGGACGCGGGAATCACCCTGCCGACGTCGCTGCCCGACTCCTCTCCCGCGCTGCAGCGGCTCACCCAGTGGGCGGCGGCCCGGCGGGCGCGCGGCGGCTCCACGATCACGGTGCGGCTGAGCATCGGAGACCGTGTCGAGGACGAACTGGACGAAGCAATCGTGCACGGCTGGCCCGTTGCGACGTTCGCCAGCCGGGCGGACGCCGAGGCGCACCTGCTGCGCATGCTCGACTGGTCGTGCACCCCGGAGCGCACCGACGCGGTCCGGCTGGTCGTCGCCAGCGACAACCTGTTCGGGCACGCGTTCGCCTGGCGCCTGGCCAGGACGCGAGGCGTGCTGCGCCGGGTCGAGCACGAATTCCGGCTCGGTGTGATGCCCGAACTGGCGGACGCGGTGAAGCGGGACGTCGGAGGCATCCGGCTGTACACGCCCACCGTCCCAGAGGAGAACCCGGGTGTTGCGGCAGGCTACCTGCTGCGGCGCATCCGGGACTTCACCGACCCCGACGCATTCCTGTCCGCCTCGCGTGATGCGGCGCGCCGGGAGCGGCTGTTCGACCGCGAAGTGGACCGCTTCACCGCGGCGTGCGCCTCGATCGGCGATCCAGTCGCCGAGACCTACCGCACTCAGTCCCGGCCGTGGACGACCGACACCGACCCGACCATTCCGGAATCCCGGGACTGGGCACGTGCGGTACTCGAGGAGCCCGTCCCTGCCCCGCCGGTTACGGTCGTCAACGATCCGGATGCCGCGATCGAGGCCGCGCTGCGCGCCGCGGGCGAGTGGGCGGAACGCCGCGGCTCCACCCGGGCCGCGGTGCTCGCGAGCGTCGCCGAAGTCATCTCGGAGGCGCGCGGCGAGCTCATCGCGGTGGCCGTCAGGCACAGCGGCCTGACCTTCGCGGATGCCGACCACGAGGTCTCCCAGGCCGTCGACCTCGCGAACAGGCTCGCGACGCTCGCCGGCGCTCTCACCGACTTCGACAATGCGACGCTCGTGCCGTCCAAGGTCATCGTCGCGGTGACGCCACGACACTCGCCGATCAGCGAACCGGCGAGCCAGCTGCTCTCCGCTCTCGCCGCCGGCGCGGCCGTCATTGTGAAACCCGCACCGGAGACGAGCGCGAGCGTCGCGGCGCTGACCCGGATCATCCTCGACGGCGGCGTCCCGGCAGCGCTCATCACGCTCACCCCGCCGGGGGAGGACGACGACACCCGTCGACTGGTCACCCACCACGCGGTCGACCGCGTGCTGCACCACGGCAGCAGGCACATCGCCAAGCTGTTCCGGTCCTGGCGGCCGGAGCTCCCGCTGGTCGCCGTCACCGGCGGGCGCAATTCGATCATCGTCACCGGCAGCGCCGACATCGAGGCGGCGGTCGCGGATGTCGTCGCGAGCGCATTCCATCACGCCGGACAGTCGCAGGAGGCGGTGGGAACCGTCATCCTCGCCGGTGACGGGCTGGACCGGTTCCGTGACGCGCTGACGGATGCCGTCGCGTCACTGAGCGTCGGCGCGCCGAATGAACTCGCCACCGAGGTCGGTCCGCTGTCGCGGCCGGCACGCGCATCCGTCTACGACCAACTCACGGCGCTCGCCGACGGGGAAAACTGGCTGGTGCGCCCCCGGCAACTCGATGCCGACGGGCTCCGCTGGTCGCCCGGCCTGCGCGACGGCGTGCAGCCCGGCACGGAGTTCCACACGCACGAGCATCGCGCGCCGGTACTCGGGATCGTGTCCGTCGACAATCTCGATGACGCCATCACGGCGCAGAACCTGCCCGGCTTCGGTCTGGTCTTCGGCCTTCAGTCCGGCGACCCGGTCGAGGTGGCCGAGTGGCTGGACCGGGCGGAAGCCGGGGTCCTCGCCGTGAACCGGCCGACGGTGCGCACCGTGCCATCGAAGCAGCCGGCGGCCGGATGGAACCGGTCGGCGATCGGCCCGGTGTGCGCCGAAGGCGGACCCAACCACCTGATTCCGCTCAGCGGATGGCAGGCGGTACCGCAGGAGCCGGGCAGCAGCGTCATCCTGTCCGGCATCAGCGACGACGTGCAGGCACTCATCACGGCGAGCCAGCCGGCGATGACCTTCGACGAGTTCGACTGGGTGCGCGCGGCCGCCCGCAGTGACGAGACGGCGTGGGCGGAGGAGTTCGCGCCGGTCCGCGAGTACTCGGATGCGGTGGACCGGTTCGCGTTCCGTTATCGACCGGTCCCGGTGACCGTCCGCCTGGCCGAGGGCGCGCCCATCGCGCTGCTGGTGCGGGCGCTCGCCGCCGCCACCCGCGCGCACGCCCCGGTCATCGTCAGTTCGCCCGTGCCGCTGCCGAACACACTCATCGCGCACTTCGGGACGGCCGCCTCCATGGTCGTCGAGGCGGTGGTCGAATCGGATGCCCGCTGGCATGCTCGCGTGCAGTCCGGCGGCATCGCGACCGGCCGCATCCGACTCGTCGGCGGCGACGGCCAGGTGCTGCAGCGCGTGCTCGACGGCGCCATCGAGGTGAGTGTGCATGCTCAGCCGGTCACCCCATCCGGGCGCATTGAACTGCTGAGCTTCGTCCGCGAGCAATCGGTGCGGATCGCCAGCCGGCGCTTCGGCTCCGCCTCCGACGTGGCCGCAGTTGCGCTCGGTTCTGCGGAGGCAGCGCCTACCCTGTAGTCGTGCCAACATCCGACCCGAGCCCGCGGGCCACCCACGAATTCTCGACCGCCGGTGTCGGTCCCTGGGTCGGCGAGTGGCCGGTCGACGAGCGCTACGATCCGGAGCTGCTCCAGGGTGGCGATACCCGCAACGTCATCGACCGGTACCGGTATTGGCGGATGGAGGCGATCATCGCCGACCTCGACGAGCGTCGGCATCCGTTCCATGTCGCGATCGAGAACTGGCAGCACGACCTCAACATCGGCTCGATCGTGAGGACCGCGAACGCGTTTGCCGCCGACACCGTGCACATCATCGGCCGCCGACGCTGGAACAAGCGCGGTGCGATGGTGACCGACCGCTACCAGCACGTGATGCACCACCCGGACCTGGCCGCGTTCGGCCAGTGGGCGCGGACGGCTGGCATCCCGATCGTCGCGATCGACAACGTGCCCGGCAGCGTGCCGATCGAGACCTACCGGATCCCGGAACGCTGCGTGCTGCTGTTCGGGCAGGAGGGTCCGGGGCTTTCGGCCGAGGCGCTGAAGGTTGCGCACGTGACGCTGGAAATCACCCAGTTCGGCTCGACCCGGTCGATCAACGCGTCGGCCGCCGCCGCGATCGCCATGCATAGCTGGGTCATGCAGCACGTCCCGTTCGGCTGACGACCCGCGGCATCCTGAGCAATAGCCGAACACCATGAACTGAGCACTCGTCGCCGGATTAGTGTGTTCGCACCATGGCGTTACTGTTCGGCGCGCCGCGACTTCCCAGCCGCTTCGTGACGCGAGACCGGATCAACGGGCTGCTCGCGGGGAGCGCCGCACTGATCGTCGTCAGAGCGCCGGCGGGCAGCGGCAAGACGGTCGCGGTCGCCGACTGGCTGCGAACGGTGGAGGACGTCGACCGGCTCTGGCTGGAGGCAACCGATCAGCACACCTTCTGGATGTCGTTCGCGGAGCAGCTCGAGGCATCCGGCGTCCTGAACGCGAAGGCACCGGGCACCCAGGAGCGAGCCAGGCGCCTGGTCGGGCGCGCACTGGCGCACCTGAAGTCGGAGCTGCTGGTTGTCATCGACCGGGCGGAGCGCATCGATGCGACGGATGCTGTGCCATACCTGCTCCGCGCCTTGGCCGGCAGCCGCCGACTGCGCGTGGTCGCGCTTACGAGGCGCCGGGCCAGCAGCGAGGTCCACGCGCTCCAGGCCGCGGTCGACCATGAGGTGATCACCGGAGAGGACCTGGCGTTCACCCGATCGGAGACAGAGGCGCTCGCCGCCGCGCACGGTGTGGTCGCGTCGCCCGAAAGCGTGGCGACGCTGCATCGTGTGGCCGGCGGGGCGGTCGGGCTGATCGTGCGGCTGCTGCCGGAGCTCGCATCCGGTGAGCCGGAGATCGCCGACCGCCTCGAGCGTGCGGCTGGGGAGGTGCTCCTGCAGGACGTCCCGGATGCGTTGAGCCACCCGCTCGCCAGCGCGAACATCGCCGACGTGCTGAGCGTCGAGCTGGTCCGGCAGCTCACGGGCCGCTCCGACGCCCGCGAACTGCTCATCGAGGCGGAGGAGCGTGGACTCGGGGCGTGGCGCGGCGAGGACGGGCCGACGGATGCGTTCACGCTCGTCCCGCCGGTCAGCCGCGAGCTGTGGCGGCGACGGCCGGACACGCATCCGGAGCGGGGCGCGCAGGTCGCGGACGCGGTCGCCTGGCTCGCCGCCAACGGGCAGGGGGCCGCCGCGGTGCGGACGGCACTCCGAAACGGCGACCTCGCGCTCGCGAACGAGGTGTTGTGGCCGGACTGGCCGTGGCTCGTCGACACGCCGCCGGATCACGCGCAGCTCGTCGCGCTCACCAGAAGGTTCCCGCCGGGCGAGCTGCGCCGGTACCCGCTGCTCGGGATGCTGACCGCCCTCGGCCTTGCGGCGGGCCATGGCGGTCGGGTGCGAGCCGCCGAGCTGTTCGCACTGGCCGACTTGACCTCGCGCGTCGGGCGACGGCAGCACCAGGCCGCCGAAGACTTCGCCATCCGAGCGCTGGAGAGCGCAGCGGCCCGTCTTGCCCATCGGACGTCGTTGTCGGTCACTCTCGCCGAGCGAGCACTCGAGGCCAGCCGTGCCGTCCCGCCGGTGGAACGCCCCGCGAGCTCGGCCGCCTACCCGTTCCTGCTCGCCCAGGTCGGCACGTCGCTCCTGAAGGCCGGACGCCCAGGCGACGCGCTCGTGGTGTTCCAGGAGGCGAACCGTCACGACGGCCCGATCGGAGCACGGTTCCACTCCGGCGCACTCGAGGCGGGGACGCTGGCGATCGTCGGCGAGATGCCGCAGGTCGATCCCGCGCTCGACCGCCTTCGCGCGCTCGGCGCGCCGGAGCTCTTCGCCGACCTCGAGTTCGCGACCTTCGCCCAGCTGGCTCGCGGCTACCAAGCGCTCGAAGAGCTGGATGCGGATGCCGGCGGCCTGGCGCTCGACCCCCTCGAGCAGCACCTGGCCGACTCGGAACACTGGGCGGAGGTGATGACTCTCCGGGCTCTCCTTGCGTTCGCGGCGCACCAGACCCGGGCGGCCGAAGGCGTGCTCGAGCGCGCCGCCAGCGTCCGGCATCCAGCGGTCTCGGCGCACGACTCTGGCGCTGTGGCGGCGGCGCGGGGGTTGTTGGCTCTTGCGAACGGCCACTCCACCGTCGCCGAGAAGACCCTGGCGGCCGCCCCGGATACCGCCGCCGTGTGGCTGGCGCGCATCCGGCTGGAGCTGACGCGGGGCGATCCGGGGGAGGCGAACCGAATCACCGGTCGGGTTCACCCGGCGGAGCTTGGGGCGCGGCAGCGTGCGTGGGCGCTCGTGCTCGGCGCGGAGGTCGCGAGGCGAGTGGGCCAGTTTTCCCTCGCGAGCTCCCGGTTCGAGCATGCGGTGCTGCTGGCTGCGGATCGCCGGTTGCGCTCGCCGTTCCTGCTGATGCCGCGCGCAGAGCTGCTCGCGCTGTGCGAGCTGGTGCCGCCCGCGGGCGTCCGCGGGGGTGCCGAATTGTTGGCGCCGGTCGTCAGCGGCCGGCGGACACTGGCTGGCCGGTAGACTGAATAGTCGTTCCCCCTAGTCGAGTGAAGGGATCCTCGCATGCCCGCAATCGTCCTGATCGGAGCTCAGTGGGGTGATGAGGGCAAAGGAAAGGCGACTGACCTGCTCGGCAGCCGCATCGACTACGTCGTCAAGTTCAACGGAGGCAACAACGCCGGCCACACCGTAGTGATCGGCGACCAGAAGTACGCCCTGCACCTGCTGCCATCGGGCATCCTGACCGACGGCGTTGTGCCGGTGATCTCGAATGGCGTCGTGATCGACCTTGCGGTGCTGTTCGATGAGCTCGACACCCTGAGTTCGCGGGGTGTCGACGTCTCGCGGCTGCGGGTGAGCGCCAACGCGCACGTCATCACCAGCTACCACCGCACCCTCGACAAGGTCACCGAGCGCTTCCTCGGCAAGCGCCAGATCGGCACCACCGGGCGCGGCATCGGCCCGACCTACGCTGACAAGATCAACCGGCTCGGCATCCGGATCCAGGACCTCTTCGACGAGAACATCCTGCGCCAGAAGGTCGAGGGTGCGCTGTTCCAGAAGAACCAGCTGCTGACCAAGGTGTACAACCGCCGCGCCGTTGGCATCGACGAGATCGTCGACGACCTGTTGAGCTACGTCGATCGGCTGCGGCCGATGGTCGGCGACACCGCGCTCGAGCTGAGCCGGGCGCTCGACGACGGCAAGACGGTGCTGTTCGAGGGTGGTCAGGCGACCATGCTCGACGTGGACCACGGCACCTACCCGTTCGTCACCTCGTCGAACGCGACGTCGGGTGGTGCTGCGACCGGATCCGGCATCGCGCCGAACCGGATGGAGCGGGTCATCGGAGTGGTGAAGGCGTACACGACGCGCGTTGGCGCGGGACCGTTCCCCACCGAGCTGTTCGACGAGTGGGGCGACTTCCTGGTCGACAACGGGGCAGAGTTCGGCACGACCACCGGCCGCCGCCGCCGCGCGGGCTGGTTCGACGCGCCGATCGCGCGCTACTCGCAGCGCATCAACGGGGTTACCGACTTCGTGCTGACCAAGCTGGACGTGCTCACCGGGCTGGAGAAGATCCCGGTGTGCGTCGCGTACGAGGTCGACGGCGTGCGCGTGGACGAGATGCCGGTCTCGCAGAGCGACTTCCACCACGCCAAGCCGATCTACGAGGACCTGCCCGGCTGGAGCGAGGACATCACCGGTATCCGGGACTTCGACGACCTGCCGAAGAACGCGCAGGACTACGTGCTGCGGATCGAGGAGCTGAGCGGCGAGCGTATCTCTGCGATCGGGGTCGGCCCCGGCCGTGAGGCGATCGTAGTGCGGCACGACCTGCTCGGCTGAGCGCCGCTCGCTGCGCCCCACCTCCGTTGAGTCGGGAGTAGTTGCCCTTTGGGCACCCGCACCCGGATGTCGGTCGTGGGTACTACAGTTCCGGAAGTGAAACAGAAGCTCTCCGACTCCGTCGTACTCATCCAGTTCCTCGCGGCGGCGCTCGTCTGGGGCTCAAGCTTCCTGTTCATGAAGGTCGCCCTCGACGGCGTGAGCTTCGGCCAGATCGCATGGTCACGCGAGATCCTCGGCGCGCTCACGCTCGGCCTGATCATGCTCATCGGCCGGCACACTCTGCCGCGCGATCCGGTGATCTACCTCCACTTCGTCGTCATCGCGACGACCAACTGCGTCATCCCGCACCTGCTGTTCGCGTGGGCTGAGCAGCACATCTCATCCGGACTCGCCGCCATCTACAACTCGCTCACCCCGATCGCCACGGCGGTCCTCGCCGCGCTGGTCTTCAAGGTGGAGAAGCTCCGGCGGGCGCAGATCGCGGGCGTGCTGCTGGGCATCGTCGGTGTTGTCGTGATCATCGCACCATGGACCTTCACCGACATCAGCGCCGACTTCTGGGGGCAGTTGGCGTGCATCGGCGCCGCCGTCTCATACGGGGTCGCTATCGGCTACCTGCGCAAGTTCATCACCCACCGGCCGATCTCCGGCACGACGGTCGCGTTCATGAACATCGGCACGGCCGCCGTCATCATGCTGCTGCTCACCCCGTTCCTCGCCCTCGGCCCGGTCGAGCTGAGCTTCCCCGTCGTCGGGAGCCTGATCGCGCTGGGCGCGCTCGGCACCGGCCTCGCCTACATCTGGAACCTGTCGGTGCTGCGCGCGTGGGGCCCGACGCCGTCATCGACGGTCACCTACCTCATCCCGGTCGTGGCGGTGGTGCTCGGGGTGCTCGTGCTGCAGGAGACCCTGCACTGGCACGAACCGGTCGGCGCGGTGCTGGTGCTCATCGGCATCCTGGTCACCCAGAACCGGATAGTGTTCCGTGGGCGTACACGGATCGACCGGCACTAACCTGAAATGTATGGCTGACGAGAACCCCGCGGAAGAACTGGCTGCCCTCAGGCAGAGCATCGACAACATCGACGCGGCGCTCGTGCACCTGCTCGCCGAGCGGTTCAAGGCCACCCAGCAGGTCGGCCGACTGAAGGCGACCCACGGGCTGCCGCCGTCCGACCCCGAGCGGGAGCGCGTGCAGATCGCACGCTTGCGCAGCCTCGCCGTCGACGCGCGCCTGGACCCCGCATTCGCCGAGAAGTGGTTCAACTTCGTGGTGGCGGAGGTCATCCACCACCACGAGCAACTCGCGAGCGGCTCCGAGTAGCGGTTAACCCGTTTCAAGGAGATTCGGGTGCAGATGGCTCCGGATGCTTGCAGACAGCAGGCAAGAGGGGCGGATCTCCTTGAGACGGGTTAAGGAACGGGGTTAGAGGGCCAGCGACCGGTGGGTGGCGCGCAGGTCCTCGACCGGCACCGTGAACAGGTCCTGCAGCTCGAGCGTGCCGGATGTCGCATCCGTCACTCCGATGCGCGCGACGGTGTAGCCGCGTCCTTCGCACAGCCCGCGGAATCGCACGTCGTCCTCGCGCGGCACGCTCACCAGCACCCGACCGGTCGACTCGCTGAACAGCGCGGTCGCGACGTCGATGCCGTCGCGGTCGAGCAGTTCGTCGAGCACCACACGCGCGCCGACACCGAAGCGCAGCACGCACTCGGCGATGGCCTGCGCCAGTCCGCCGTCGGACAGGTCGTGGGCCGCCGAGATGAGCGACTCCTGGGCACCTGCGGCGAGCAGTCCCGCAAGACGCTGCTCGGCCTCCAGGTCGACCTTCGGCGGACGACCGCCGAGGTGGTCGTGAATGGTGCCGGCCCACGCTGAGCCGTCCAGCTCGAGCGCTGTGGTGCCGAGCAGGTAGATGTTTTCGCCGTCGTCCTGCCAGCCCGACGGGACGCGCCTCGCGACGTCATCGATGACGCCGAGCACCGCGACGACCGGGGTCGGGTGGATCGGCGAGTCGCCGGTCTGGTTGTAGAACGACACGTTGCCGCCGGTGACCGGGATCTCGAGCTCCAGGCAGCCGTCGGCCAGCCCCTCCACCGCGCGGGAGAACTGCCACATCACCTCGGGGTTCTCCGGGCTGCCGAAGTTCAGACAGTCGGAGACCGCTGCCGGCACCGCGCCGGTGACCGCAACGTTCCGGTACGCCTCGGCGAGGGCCAGGCGGGCGCCCTCGTAGGGGTCGAGCTGCGCGTACCGGCCGTTCGCATCCGCCGCGATCGCGAAGCCGAGACCGCTCGACTCGTCGACGCGGACCATGCCGCCGTCATCCGGCACCGCGAGGGCGGTGTTGCCGCCGACGTACCGGTCGTACTGGTCGGTGATCCAGTGCTTCGAAGCCAGGTTGGGGCTGCCGAGGAGGGTCAAGAACTGTTCACGCAACTGGTCAGGGTCGCTGGTCCGGGGGAGCGCGGATGCGCTGTCCGCCTGGAGCGCGTCGATCCAGCTCGGGTAGGCGACCGGGCGCTCGTAGACCGGGGAGTCGACGGCGACGGTGCGCGGGTCGACGTTGACGATCTCCTCGCCGTGCCAGTCGATGACGAGCCGGCCGGTGTCGGTGACCTCGCCGAGCACGCTGGTCTCGACATCCCACTTCGCGGTGACCGCGAGGAACTGCTCGAGCTTGTCGGGCTGCACGATCGCCATCATGCGCTCCTGGCTCTCCGACATGAGGATCTCCTCAGGCGTGAGCGTGGGGTCGCGCAGCAGCACCCGGTCGAGCTCGATGTACATGCCACCGTCGCCGTTGGCCGCGAGCTCGGAGGTCGCGCAGCTGATGCCGGCGGCGCCGAGGTCCTGGATGCCCTGGACCAGGTCGCCCGCGAACAGCTCGAGGCAGCACTCGATGAGCACCTTCTCGGCAAAGGGGTCACCCACCTGCACGGCCGGACGTTTCGTCGGCCCGCCCTCGCTGAAGGTGTCGGATGCCAGGATCGACGCGCCGCCGATGCCATCACCGCCGGTGCGCGCGCCGAACAGCACGACCTTGTTGCCCGCGCCGCGCGCGTTCGCGAGGTGCAGGTCCTCGTGCCGGAGCACGCCGACCGCGAGCGCGTTGACGAGGGGGTTGTCCTGGTAGACCGAGTCGAAGTAGGTCTCGCCGCCGATGTTGGGCAGGCCGAGGGAGTTGCCGTACGAGCTGATGCCACGCACGACGCCATGCACGACACGCGCGGTGTCGGGGTGGTCGATCGCCCCGAACCGCAACTGGTCCATGACAGCGACCGGCCGGGCTCCCATCGAGATGATGTCGCGCACGATGCCGCCGACACCGGTCGCGGCGCCCTGGAACGGTTCGATGAACGACGGGTGGTTGTGGCTCTCCACCTTGAAGGTGACGGCCCAGCCTTCGCCGATGTCGATTACTCCGGCGTTCTCACCCATCCCGACGAGCAGGTTCTGCTTCATCTTCGGCGTGACCTTCTGGCCGAACTGGCGCAGGTAGATCTTGGAGCTCTTGTACGAGCAGTGCTCGCTCCACATCACCGAGTACATCGCCAGCTCACCGCTCGTCGGGCGGCGGCCGAGCAGGTCGCGGATGCGCTGGTACTCGTCGGGCTTGAGCCCGAGAGCGTCGTACGGTTGGTCGTGTTCGGGGGTGGAAATCGCGTTGGCGACTGTATCGGTCACACAGGCTCCAGGTTCGTAGGCGGGGTGAGCCCCGTCGGCTCAGGCGGAGAGCAGGGAGCGCTCGATGACGCTCGCGAAGAAGGTGAGGCCGTCGGTGCCGTTGCGCATGGCAAGCGCGGTGTCAGGGCCGAAGCCCTCCTCTACCGCGTGCTCCGGATGCGGCATCAAACCGACGACATTGCCGCGCTCATTGCTGACGCCCGCGATGTCGTTCATGGATCCGTTCGGGTTCACCTCCAGGTAGCGGAACACGACACGGCCTTCGCCCTCAAGCTCGTCCAGGGTCCCGCGCGAGGCGATGAAGCCACCCTCGCCGTTCTTCAGCGGGATGGTGATCTCGTCACCGGCGGCAAAGCCGTTGGTCCAGTCGGTCGACGCGTTCTCGACGCGCAGCTTCTGGTCGCGGCAGACGAAGTTGCCGCCCTCGTTGCGCACCAGTCCACCCGGAAGCAGCTTGGCCTCGGTGAGCATCTGGAAGCCGTTGCAGATGCCCAGCACCGGCATGCCCTTGTTCGCCGCGTCGATCACTTCGCTCATGATCGGCGAGAAGCTCGCGATCGCGCCGCAGCGCAGGTAGTCCCCGTAGCTGAAGCCGCCGGGCAGCACGAGTGCGTCGACGCCGTGCAGGTCGTGCTCCCCGTGCCAGAGGGCGACCGGTTCCGCGCCTGCGATTCGGATGGCGCGCTGGGCGTCACGGTCGTCGAGCGAGCCGGGGAACGTGATGACACCGATGCGCATCAGTGGGTCTCCCCCGCGACGCCGGCGGAACTGCTGGTGATCTCCACGTCGTGGAAGCGCACGCCCACGACATCCTCGATCACCGAGTTCGACAGCATGGTCTCCGCGAGCTCCCGTGCCTCGTCGAGGGCGGCCTCGTCGGCCGGTCCGTCGATGGTGAGCTCGAAGCGCTTGCCGATGCGCACGCCGGTGAAGCGGCTCTTGCCGAGTCGCGCGAGGGCGCCGGCCACGGCTTTGCCTTGTGGGTCGAGCAGTTCAGCCTTGGGCATGACGTCGACGACGATGATGGGCACGAATGACTCCTGGGCCTTGGTGTTCCACCATTCTACCCGCGCCCCCATCCGCGGGCTCTCAGTAAGCGAGCCGGTCAGTCAGCGGCGCGGCAGGTGCACGCCCGCGATCATGCAGCGCACGGAACCACCCGCGAGTTCGGCGGTCGGCACGGGCACGGCGACGATATCGCTGCTCGCTTCGATGATGCCGAGCTGCTCGGGCGTGAGGCTGTCGCGCGCGCGCGTCGACAGCGCGAGCACTCGGCCAGCGCTCCCGGTCAGCTCGATCGCATTGCCCGCGAACTCGTGCAGTTGGGTGCGTGTGAGCTCGATGACGGGGTGTCCGGATGCGGCGAGCCGGTCGAGCAGCTCGCCCCGGCGCCCGGCGTCCGGAATCACGTCCGGCACGACCAGCGCGTACTCGGTGGCGATCGTCATCATCACGTTGGTGTGGTAAATGGGCGTGCCGGTGGCGTCCACGGCGTCGAAGATGAACGGCTCGTAGCCGAAGTCGGCGCAGAACCGCAGCACGGCGCTGTCGTCAGCGCGCGGGGACCGCGCGACGTACGCGACCCGCTCTGCGTGGTCGAGCACGAGCGAGCCGGTGCCCTCGAGGAACACGTTCTCGCGCTCAAGTTCGCTGTAGTCGACGAGGCCGGTGACCCGGTACTGCTCCTGCAGTTCCTGGATGATGTCGGCACGGCGCTCGCCGCGGCGCTGCGGCGACCGCATCGGATACACGGCGATCCGGCCGTCTTCGTGAGTCGACAACCAGTTGTTCGGGAAGATTGCATCCGGCCGGTCCTCGCGCACGTCGTCGAAGAGATGCACGGTCACGCCCCGCGCGCGCAGTGCATCGGCGAGGGCGGTCGTCTCCGCGTACGCGCTTTCCGCGATCGCGGCCGGATCGTGCGCGTGGTCGGACTGGAACGCGTTGTCGAGCGCGGTGTCCTGGTTGACGAAGAAGTGGTGCGGGCGCACCATGACCACCGCAGCCGGGGCGGATGCGCCGGGCTCCGTCATGCCTGCTGCAGGCGCCTCGCCGAGACCTCGCCGAAGAGGTTCTTCGGGTCGGCCGGCTCGGCGACCAGGTCGATCTCGGTGAAGTAGTCGGTGCCCGCCAGCTGGTCGGACAGGAAGCGCAGCGCGGAGAAGTCCTCGATCGCGAAGCCGACCGAGTCGAACACCGTCACCTGTGCCGGGGCGACGCGACCCGGCTGGACCCCGGTCAGCACCTCCCACAGTTCGGTGACCCGGAAGTCGGCCGCGTGGTGCTGGATCTCGCCCTCGATGCGGCTCTGCTCGGTGTACTCGACGAAGACCTCGGCGCGATCCAGGATGGCCGGGTCGAGTTCGGTCTTGCCTGGGCAGTCGCCGCCGATCGCATTGATATGCATGCCCGGCGTCACGAGGTCGTCGGTGAGGATGATCGCGTTGCGCTTGTCCGCGGTGCACGTTGTCACGATGTCGGCACCGCTCACGGCCTCGGCCACGCTGGACGCGACGGTCACGGTGAAGCCGAGCCCGTCGATGTTCTCCACGAACTTCGCCGTCGCTTGGCGGTCGGTGTCGAAGACGCGCAGCTCCCGGATGCCCAGCGCGTCGCGGAAGGCGATCGCCTGGAACTCGGCCTGGGCGCCGGTTCCGATCATCGCCATGACCCGCGACTCGGGGCGTGCCAGCACCTTGGCGGCCATCGCCGAGGTGGCGGCGGTGCGGATCGCGGTGAGGATGGTCATCTCGGACAGGAGCACCGGATAGCCGGTGTGGACATCCGCGAGCAGGCCGAAGGCCGTGACGGTCTGCAGGCCCGCTCGCGGATTGCCCGGGTGGCCATTTACGTATTTGAAGGCGTAGGTCGTTCCGTCGCTGGTGGGCATGAGCTCGATGACGCCCACCGGCGAATGGGAGGCGACTCGCGGTGCGAGCTCGAAGCTGGGCCAGCGCCGGAAGTCGTGCTCGAGGTACTCGGTCAGGCCGGAGATCGCGGCCTCGACACCGGTCTCCGCAAGCCAGCGCGCCATGTTCTCGACGCCCACGAAGCGGACCATTTCGTACCTCCAGTTAGTTCGACTCAACAATATTGTTGGCGATCTGCAACAGCAATGAGCAAGCAGCCAGCAAACCGCACACTGAAGAATCACTCTGGTAAGCGTGAATAGGCATCCTGTAACCTCGGGTGCATGGCACAACTCGACGATCTCGACCGGCAGCTGATTTCCGCGCTCCGCGCCGACGGTCGGGAACCGGTGACGACCCTCGCCAAGCGGCTGGGAGTCAGCCGGGCGACGGTGACCAGCCGCATCGACCGGCTCGTCGATTCCGGTGTCGTCCTCGGCTTCACGGTGCGGGTTCGCGAGGAGGCGGAGGTCGACCAGCTCCGCGCCATCTCGCTCATCTCGGTCGAGGGCCGGTCGACGAACGCGGTCATCCATGAGCTGCGCGGCCTGCCTGAAGTGCACGCACTGTACTCCACAAACGGAGGCTGGGACCTGGTCGCGGAGCTGCGCGTCAGCAGCCTGCAGGACTTCGATCACCTGCTCGGCGACATCCGTTCCGTTGAAGGGGTGCTCAACAGCGAGACGAGCATCCTGCTCAGTTCGATGCTGCGCTGAGCCGTTCGATCGAGCGGTTTGGCGATCGCAGGATCACAACGTAGATTCGCGGAAGCGATGGACAGTTCACTCCGTCCGTGGCCGGCCCTGTGGGCGTTGGTCATCGGATTCTTCATGATTCTGGTCGACACCACGATCGTGTCGGTCGCGAACCCGAGCATCATGACGAGCCTCGGCACCGACATCAACTCGGTGATCTGGGTGACGAGCGCGTACCTCCTCGCGTACGCGGTGCCGCTGCTCATCACCGGCAGGCTCGGCGACCGATTCGGCCCGAAGCGTCTCTACCTGGCCGGGCTGGTGGCGTTCACGCTGGCCTCGGTGTGGTGCGGGCTGTCCGGTTCGATCGGGATGCTCATCGCCGCGCGTGTGTTCCAGGGCCTGGGGGCGGCGCTGATGACGCCGCAGACCATGGCGATCATCACCCGGATCTTCCCGCCCGATCGGCGCGGGGTCGCGATGGGCCTGTGGGGCGCTGTCGCTGGCATCGCCACCCTCGTCGGACCGATGCTCGGCGGCATCCTGGTCGACAGCCTCGGCTGGGAGTGGATCTTCTTCATCAACGTGCCGGTCGGCATCGTGGCGTTCCTGCTCGCGATCCGGTTCGTGCCGCGATTGCCCACCCACCAGCACCGGTTCGACATCATCGGCGTCGTGCTCAGCGCGCTCGGGATGTTCCTGCTGGTCTTCGGGCTGCAGGAGGGTGCGACCTACGACTGGGGCACGATCGTCGGCCCGATCACGGTGTGGGGTCTGATCGTCTCGGGAATCGTCGTGCTCGCGATCTTCGTGGTGTGGCAGGCGGTCAACAAGGGCGAGCCGCTGCTGCCGCTCAGCCTGTTCCGCGACCGCAACTTCTCGCTGGCGAGCGTCGCCATCTCGGTGACAGGGCTCTCGGTGACGACCATGTCGCTGCCGCTGATCTTCTACTTCCAGCTCGTGCTCGGCTACACCCCGACCCAGTCCGCGCTCATGATCGTGCCGATGGCGGTGATCTCCGGCGCGCTCGCTCCCATCGGCGGACGCCTCGCCGACCGGGTGAACCCCCGCAACCTGGCGTTCTTCGGCGCGACCCTGATGGGGCTCGCACTGGTCGCCTATTCACTGCTGATGCGCCCGGATGCCGAAGTGCTGCCCCTGCTGCTGCCCAGCGCGCTGCTCGGCGTCGCGAACGCGTTCATCTGGTCGCCGCTGTCGACGACCGCCACCCGCAACCTCCCGCAGCACCGCGCTGGCGCAGGATCCGGGGTCTATAACACCATGCGCCAGGTCGGAGCGGTGCTCGGCAGCGCGTCGATCGCAGCCATCATCAGCTATCGGTTGTCGGTGGAGCTGCCCGGCGCATCCGTCGACCTGGCGGCCGGCGAAGCGTTACCGGATGCCCTCCACGCCGGATTCAGCGCGGCCATGTCGCAGGCGATTCTGCTGCCAGCGTTCGCGTCGTTCGTCGGCGCGATCGTCGTGTTGTTCTTCGCGAAACCCGTGCAGACCATCGCTTGGGACGAGGGGTTGAACGTCCGGCGCTGAACGTCAGGCGTCGGCCGTGACGCGCACCAGGTTCGCCCACGGGTCGTCGAAGCGCACCTCGTTGCCGTCGTCCTTGAACTGCACGCCGCGCGCGCCGAGACGGTCGCTGAGGGCGCCGAGGTCATCCTTCGTGGGGACCGAGATGGACACCTCGCCGAGGCCGAGCGCGGGGGTGCGTGTGCCAGCACCAGAGGAGTGCCAGGTGTTCATGCCGAGGTGGTGGTGATAGCCGCCCGCGCTGACGAACAGGGCCTGCGTGCCGTACTCGATGGTGATCTCGAAGCCGACCGTGTCGACATAGAACTGCTTGGCTGTGGGGATGTCGCCGACCTTCAGGTGCACGTGGCCGACGTACGCGTCACCCTCGCTGGTCGCCTGAGCGATGCCCTGCTCGGTGAGGTTCTCCTGCAGGAAGCGGTTCGGGTCGAGGAAGACGGTGCCCATGTGGATGGAGCCGTTGTTCCACTGCCAGGTCGACGGGTCGGTGTCCCAGTACAGCTCGACGCCGTTGCCCTCGGGGTCGTCGAAGTAGAAGGCGTTGCTCACGAAGTGGTCGGATGACCCGGTGAAGGTCTGCGGGTACCTGCGGGCCACCGAGTACACGGATGCCGCGAGGTCGCTCTTGTTGTCGAACACGAAGGCCGTGTGGAAGAGGCCGGCAGCGGTCTCCGACGCGTGCTTGAGCTCGGGCGCGTACTGCAGCACGAGCGACGGCCGGCCGGGCCGACCGAGCACGGCGCTGTCGCCGTCCTGAGCCAGGAGGTCGAGGCCGACACCGAGTTGGTAGTAGGCGATCATGCGGTCGAGGTTCGCAACCTTGAGGGTCACCGCACCCATAGCGGTGCCCGCGGAGAGGATGTCCGGTGCTGTTGTAGTCATGGGCTCACTTCCTTGAACGTTCAACTATCGTACGGGACAACGCACGCGATGGCCAGAGCATTCCCGGGTCCGCAGGCTCGACCACCGGGAACGCGCCCGTTGCGGACATCCGCGCCCAGCGCACCTGGCGCGTGTGTCCGGAACACCCGCGGTCCGCCGGAACAGCGCGCGGATGACTCCTCCTCCACACACCCGCAGAGCGGCCTGTTACCCGGTCAAGCGCGTGATCAGCTCGCGGTACCGGTCCGCGGTCAGCCGCACGACGTCATCCGGCAGCCGCGGCGGCTCACCGTGCTGATCCCAGTTCGCCTTGAGCCAATCCCGCACGACCTGCTTGTCGAAGCTCACGCCGCGCTCGCCGCGCTGCCAGGCCGCAAGGTCCCAGTACCGGCTGCTGTCGGAGGTCAGCACCTCGTCGGCGAGCGTCACCGTGCCGTTGTCGTCGCCGAACTCGAACTTGGTGTCGGCGAGAATCAGCCCGCGATCCGCGGCGATCCCGGAGCTGAAACCAAACGTCGAAAGGGACAGGTCGCGCAGCCGGGAGGCCACCTTCTCGCCGACCAGCTCGACAGTGCGCTCGTAGGTGATGTTCTCGTCATGCAGGCCGAGTGGAGCCTTCCAGGCCGGGGTGTAGATCGGCTCCGGCAGGCGATCACCGTCGTTCAACCCCGCCGGCAATGGGACACCGCACACGCTCTGGCTGCGTGAGTACTCGACCCAGCCGCTGCCGGACAGGTACCCGCGCACTACACACTCGATCGGGTACATCTCGAGACGCTTCACGACCATGGCGCGACCCGCCACGGCATCCGGAACCTGCCCGCCCGCGCTGACGGCGGTCGAAGAGATGACGTGGTTCGGCAGGTCGAGCCGTTCGAACCACCACAGGCTGAGCGTCGTCAGCAAGGAGCCCTTGTCGGGAATGCCCGGCTCGAGCACGTGATCGAACGCGCTCACCCGGTCACTGGCAACCATCAGCAGGCCGGATGCGTCGGGCGACTCGTACAAGTCGCGCACCTTGCCCGAGTAGGCGAGCGTCCAGCCGTCCAGTTCCTGAGCCACCACCTCATTATTCACGCAGGCGGTGAGACATGACGGCGCAAACCGGGCATCCGGAGTCCTGAAATGATGGAGGGGTGACAGGAGTCGAGGGGCCGCTGGCCGGTGTGCGGGTCGCCGACTTCTCGCGCGTGCTGGCCGGGCCGTACGCGACCATGATGCTCGCCGACCTGGGGGCGGACGTCATCAAGATCGAATCGCCAGCGGGCGATGACACCCGCCACTGGGTGCCGCCGGTCGACGCGTCGGGCACCGGCACCTATTTCGCGAGCGTGAACCGCAACAAGCGGTCGGTCGTCTGCGACCTGCGCAGCGACGACGGGCGGCAGCGCGCGCTCGAGCTCGCGGTGGGTGCCGACATCGTGGTGGAGAACTTCCGGCCGGGCACCATGGAGTCGTTCGGCCTCGGCTACGACACCCTGCGCGCCCAAAACCCGCGACTTGTCTACGCGTCGATCACCGGCTTCGGTGCCGGTGCCGGCGCTGAGCTGCCCGGCTACGACCTGCTGGTGCAGGCGGTCGGCGGCCTGATGAGCATCACCGGAGAAGCGGATGGCGAGCCGACCAAGGCCGGAGTCGCACTCGTCGACGTGCTCACCGGGCTGAACGCGAGTGCCGGGATTCTCGCGGCGCTGCGTCACGCAGAGCGCACCGGCGGGGGCCAGCGGGTCGAGGTGAACCTGCTGTCATCGCTGCTGGCCGGGCTCGTGAACCAGGCGAGCAGCACCATCGCGACCGGCGTCTCGCCGCAGCGGATGGGCAACGCGCACCCGAGCATCGCACCGTACGAGACGCTGCACACCGCAGACGTCCCCATTGCGGTCGCCGTCGGCAACGACCGGCAATTCCGTGACCTCGTCACCGTGCTGGGCAGCCCGGCGCTCGCCGACGACCCGCGGTTCGCCGACAACGCGTCACGCGTCGCCAATCGCGGCCCGCTGCGCGAACAGCTCGAGCGTGGGCTGGCCGGCCGGCCCGCAGACGACTGGGTGTCACTGCTCACCGCCGCCCGCGTCCCGGCCGGTCGCGTCAACACCATCGCGGAGGCGTTCGCGCTCGCCGGCGAGCTGGGCCTCGGCAGCGTGATCGAGCTGACCGACGAAACCACCGGCGCCACCGTTCGACAGGTCGCCAACCCGCTGACGTTCTCCGTCACGCCGACCGGCTACCACCGTCCGCCGCCGACTCTTGGCGGGCATCCGGATGCCGACTGGCGCGCCGACCTCCCGAAATGACAACAATGATTGGGGCCGAT
This sequence comes from Cryobacterium sp. BB307, assembly GCF_012274275.1. Classification (GTDB taxonomy): domain Bacteria; phylum Actinomycetota; class Actinomycetes; order Actinomycetales; family Microbacteriaceae; genus Terrimesophilobacter. Next base: position 617,578 of record NZ_JAANZA010000001.1, read on the forward strand.
ATGGCTGACCTGACCACCGACCACCTCCTCGGTCTCGAGCTCATGATCAACGAGGAGGAGCTGGCCTGGCAGCAGAGGGCACGCACGTTCGCGCGCGAGCGGATCGAGCCGGTTATCGATGCCGACTTCGAGGATCGCCACTTCCGCAAGGAATTGGTGGCGGAGCTCGGTGCGGCTGGCTTCCTGGGGATGCACCTGACCGGTTACGGCGCGGCTGGCGCCAGCGCCGTCAGCTACGGCCTGGTCTGCCTGGAGCTCGAGGCGGCGGACAGCGCTTGGCGCACCCTCGTCTCTGTGCAGGGATCGCTCGCGATGTCGGCGATCTCGAAGTTCGGCTCCGACGAGCAGAAGCAGCAGTGGCTGCCGGGCATGGCCGCGGGCACCCTGATCGGATGCTTCGCGCTGACCGAACCGGCATCCGGCAGCGATCCAGCGTCGATGCAGACCCATGCGCGGCGCGACGGCGACGACTGGGTGCTCACCGGCGCCAAGCGCTGGATCGGACTCGCGAGCGAAGCGGATGTCGCGATCGTCTGGGCGGCGACCGACGACGGCGTGCGCGGCTTCGTCGTGCCGACCGACACCCCCGGCTTCCGGGCGGAGCCGATCGGCGGCAAGCTCTCGATGCGCGCCTCGGTGCAGTGCGACGTGTTCTTCGATGAGGTGCGGCTGCCGTCGACGGCGATGCTGCCGGATGCGCGTGGCCTGTCCGGTCCGTTCGGATGCCTGAACGAGGCGCGGTACGGCATCGCGTGGGGAGTCATGGGGGCAGCGCGCAGCTGCCTGGAGGCGGCGATCGACCGCTCGACGGTGCGTGAGGCGTTCGGAAAGCCGATCGGTGGTACCCAGCTGGTGCAGAAGAAGCTCGCCGACATGTTCCTCGAGTACGAGAAGGGTCTGCTGCTCGCGCTGCAGCTCGGCCGCCGCAAGGACGCGGGCACCCTCTCGATCGAGCAGATCAGCGTTGGCAAGCTCAACAACGTTCGCGAGGCCCAGAAGATCGCCCGCACGGCCCGCTCCATCCTCGGCGGGGACGGCATCACCGACGAGTTCCCGGTCATGCGTCACATGGCCAACCTCGAGGCGGTCGCGACCTACGAGGGCACCGACGAGATCCACACGCTCGTGATCGGCCGAGCGCTCACCGGCATCGCGGCCTACCGCTAGTCCCTGGGGTCGGTAATGGCCCCTCCGGGGCACCAGGAGGGCCTCATTTCGACCCCTCGCGCCGCGAGTTGCCCACTTTCGCCCCAGTTCCGGCCCGAAAGTGGGGCCGAAGTGGGCAACTGGGCGCCAGCTGCTATTCGTCGGCGACGCGGGATGCGATGTCGGTGCGGTACTGGCCGCCCTCCAGTTCGATCGCGTCGAGTGCCAGATACGCGCGCGAGCGAGCCTCGGTGAAGTCGCTGCCGAGGGCGACAACGTTCAACACGCGCCCACCGATGGCGATGAGCGTGTCATCAACGAGGGAGGTCGCGGCGTGCAGCACGTGCACGCCGTGGATCGCCTCTGCCGTCTCGATGCCGGTGATCGCGCGTCCGGTGGGGGCGCCCTCCGGATACCCCTCGCTGGCGAGCACAACGCTCAGAGCGACATCGTCCGAGAACTCGGGCAGCGGCATAGAACCCAGCCTTCCGGTCGCTGCCGCGAACAACAGTTCGCTGAGCGGCGTGACCAGGCGGGGCAGCACCACCTGGGTCTCCGGATCGCCGAAGCGCGCATTGAACTCGATTACGCGCACGCCCGCATCGGTCACGATGAGGCCGCAGTAGAGCAGTCCGATGAACGGTGTCTGCTCCTCGGCGAGCTGACGCACCGTCGGCAGCGCGACCGTCTCCACGATCTCGTCGACGAAACCATCCGGCAGCCACGGCAACGGCGAGTACGCGCCCATGCCGCCGGTGTTCGGCCCGCGGTCGTCGTCGAGCAGGCGCTTGTAGTCCTGCGCGGGTGCGAGCGGCAGCACGTTGTGTCCGTCGGACAGCACGAACAGCGAGACCTCCTGGCCGGCGAGGAACTCCTCCACCAGCACTGGTCCGTGCCCGAGCCAGTACTCGGCATGTGCGACAGCGGCCTCGCGGTCCTCGGTGACCAGCACACCCTTGCCCGCCGCGAGCCCGTCGGCCTTCACGACGTAGGGTGCGCCGAACTCGTCGAGCGCGGCAACCGCCTCCTCGAGGGTTCCGGATCTCGCCGCACGTCCGGTCGGCACCCCCGCGGCATCCATGATGCGCTTGGCGAACGCCTTGCTGCCCTCCAGCTCGGCCGCCGCCTTGCCCGGCCCGAACACGGCGATGCCGCGCTGACGGATGGCGTCGGCAACGCCAGCGACCAGCGGAGCCTCCGGACCGATCACCACTAACTCGATGTCATTGTCGAAGGCGAAGTCGGCGACGACCGCCGCATTCGTCGTGTCGAGCGCGATCACGGGCACAACCGCGGCGATGCCGGCGTTGCCGGGGGCCGCGATGAGCTCGTGGTCCGCTTCCTCGCTCACGAGGGAGGTGATGATGGCATGCTCGCGCGCGCCGGAGCCGATGACGAGGATTCGCACCCTGACAGGTTACCCGGCACGCTCTGGCGACTGTCGGGGCGCCCGTCTAGCGTTGAGGGATGACGAAAGGCAGAATCGTCGCGATCGTCGGCGAGGCGTCGATCCGCAAGGTACGCGAAGAAGGCGCGGGTGGCGACCGCGACGCGACGGCGATGGCGGTGCGCTACCTGCTGCAGCTGCTCGCCGACCGCGCACCGGGAAACTCGGTTGAAGTGCGCGTGCCACCGTACGGCGCAATCCAGTGCATCGAGGGCCCCGGCCACACGCGCGGCACCCCGCCGAACGTCGTCGAGACCGACCCGTCCACCTGGATCGCGCTCGCGACCGGTTCGCTGGCGTGGGACTCCGCGCTCGCGGAGGGCGCGGTATCGGCATCCGGTTCCCGCGCATCCACCGTGGCCGAGCAGCTGCCGCTGGACTGGGACACCAACCCGGTCACCTGAGGGGTCGTAAGCGGCCCCTCCCCGGCACAGGCAAGGCCGTTTCCTGACCCCGCGCGGGGACACGCACGGCCGGCCATGGGGGAGAATGGGGACGTGAGCGACGACAACCATGAGCAGGAGACGCCGACACCGGTGACCATCCGCCGGGCGCCCAAGGTCCCCGTGTTCCTCGTCGCCGGCGGCGCCCTCGGCCTCATCGTGACCCTGCTCCTGGTGTCGCTGTTCCCCGCGGACAAGGAGATCGGCTACACCGCGACCGTCGGATTCTTCAGCCTCTACGGCATTCCGATCGGCGTCGCTGTCGGTGCGATTGTCGCGCTCATCCTCGATCGGCGCGCCTCCAAGCGCGCGGGCACGGCCACGGCACGACACCTCGAGGTTCGTCCGGAAGCCGTCGCCGACGAACCGCAGGCCGCCCCGGCCAACGAAAACCCAGGTCCGGAGGCGGACGGGAGCGGCACAAGCTCCGCCCGATAAACTTGTGCTGCGCACGCACTCAAGCACCAAACGAAAGTGGGACCCGCATTGGCCGGTGGCGATGGCCGACTGAGTCACGACCTTCTCCCCGGGGAGAAGGGCCCACAGGATGCCTGCGGTGTCTTCGGAGTGTGGGCGCCCGGTGAGGAAGTCGCCAAGCTCAGCTACTTCGGCCTCTACGCGCTGCAGCATCGCGGCCAGGAGTCGGCCGGCATCGCCTCGAGCGATGGCACCAAAATCCTCGTCTACAAGGACATGGGCCTGGTCTCTCAGGTGTTCAACGAGAGCTCGCTCAACACGCTGACCGGGCATCTCGCGATCGGCCACACCCGCTACTCAACGACCGGATCCTCGAGCTGGCGAAACGCCCAGCCGACCCTCGGCCGCACCGTCAGCGGAACCGTCGCGCTCGGCCACAACGGCAATCTCACCAACACCGCCGAGCTGTTGCAGCTCGTGCACGAGCGGCATCCGGAGATCGACGGAGAACTGGCGCGCGGCAACACCACCGACACCGCGGTGGTCACGGCGCTGCTCGCCGGCGACCTCGACCACACGCTCGAGGCCACCGCGCTCGAGGTGCTGCCGCGACTGCGCGGCGCGTACTGCCTGGTTTTCATGGACGAGACCACCCTGTACGCCGCACGCGACCCTCAGGGCGTCCGCCCGCTCGTGCTCGGCCGGCTCGAACGCGGCTGGGTGGTCGCAAGCGAGACCGCGGCGCTCGACATCGTCGGCGCGAGCTTCGTTCGCGAGGTCGAACCGGGTGAGCTGATCGTGATCGACGAGAACGGGCTGCGCTCGAAACGGTTCGCCGAGACCCAGCGCGCCGGATGCGTGTTCGAGTACGTCTACCTGGCCCGTCCCGACACCACCATCGCCGGGCGCGGTGTCTACGAGTCCCGCGTCGAGATGGGCCGTCAGCTCGCGCGCGAGCACCCGGTGGAAGCGGACCTCGTCATCCCCACCCCGGAATCCGGCACGCCGGCCGCGATCGGGTACGCGGAAGGCTCAGGCATCCCCTACGGGCAGGGTCTTGTGAAGAACGCGTACGTCGGACGCACTTTCATCCAGCCATCCCAGACCATCAGACAGCGCGGCATCAAGCTCAAGCTGAACCCTCTCAAGGAAGTCATCAAGGGCAAGCGCCTGATCGTCGTGGACGACTCGATCGTGCGCGGGAACACTCAGCGTGCGCTCGTGGCGATGCTGCGCGAGGCCGGCGCGGCGGAGGTGCATGTGCGCATCTCGAGTCCGCCGATCACCTGGCCGTGCTTCTACGGCATCGACTTCGCGACCAGGGCCGAACTGCTCGCGACCGGGCTCGGCGTTGACGAGGTGCGGCAGGCCATCGGCGCCGACAGCCTTGGCTACCTGTCGGAGGACGGGATGATCGGAGCGACCCAGCAGCCGCGTGAGAGCCTCTGCACCGCGTGCTTCACCGGCAAGTATCCGATCCCGATCCCGGACTCCAACCTGCTTGGAAAGAACATGCTCGACCACTCCAACGGACTCGACCCCAGTCCCGACGCCGACCTCTCCGGACTGGTCTACGGCGACCCCGGCCGTCAGGAGGGCCCGTGAGCGACGCCTACGCCGAGGCCGGCGTCGACACGCATGCTGGCGACCTCGCGGTCGAATTGATGAAGGCATCCATCGCCCGCACCCACGGGCCGCAGGTGCTCGGCGGTGTCGGCGGGTTCGCCGGGCTGTTCGACGTCTCCGCGCTGCGCTCGTTCCGGCATCCGCTGCTCGCCACTTCGACCGACGGTGTCGGTACCAAGGTCGCGATCGCCCAGGCCCTCGACAAGCACGACACCATCGGCCAGGACTTGGTAGGCATGGTCGTCGATGACATCATCGTGGTCGGCGCGAAGCCGCTGTTCATGACCGACTACATCGCGTGCGGCAAGGTCGTCCCCACCCGGATCGCGCAGATCGTCGCCGGGATCGCGGATGCCTGCGCCGCCACCGGCACCGCGCTGGTCGGCGGGGAGACCGCGGAGCACCCTGGCCTGCTCGGCCCCGACGACTACGACGTCGCCGGCGCGGCTGTCGGCGCGGTGGAAGCGGATGCCGTGCTCGGCGCGGAACGGGTGCGCGCCGGCGACGTCGTGATCGCGCTCGAGTCCTCCGGGCTGCATTCGAACGGCTACTCGCTCGTGCGGCACATCCTGAAGCAGCGCGGTATCGGCTACTCGGACACGTCCGACGACCTCGGCGGTGTCGTCGGCGAGGTGCTCCTCGAGCCCACGCGCCTGTACACCGGAGCGCTCGCTCGGCTGCTGGATGGCACCGCAGGCGGGTCGGTGCACGCGCTCAGTCACGTCACGGGCGGCGGCATCGCCGCCAACCTCGCGCGCGTGCTGCCGGTCGGTTCCTGGGTGGAGGTCGACCGCTCGACCTGGACGCCGCATCCGGTGTTCCAGGTGCTGTCGGATTGGGCAGGTTCTACGCTTGCGAGCGCCGAGGGAACCTGGAACCTCGGCATCGGAATGTTCGCGATCGCGAGCCCGGATGCCGTCGATCAGGTCATCGCCGAACTCGACGGCCAGGGCATCCCCGGCTGGGTGGTCGGCGAAGTGTCGACGAGTGCGCGCGACCTCACGGGCTTCGAGCAGGGCGCCAAGGGTGTCGACGGGGGAGCCGTGCGGCTGGTCGGCAGCTACAGCTGAGAACGTGATCAGGGGTTAGGCGTCAGGCGCCCTTGTTCTGCTCCGACGTGTACTCGTCTTCGGTGGCGTAATCGGCCCACTTGTCGGCCTCGCCGCTCTGCCCTGCGAGTTCGCGCTCGAGCGCGTCGTAGTTCGTCTCGGGGCTGAAGTACTTCAGCTCACGCGCCACTTTGGTGTGCTTGGCCTTCTGGCGACCACGTCCCATTGGGTGACCCCCTCATGATTACAGGCTGAGCACGCTGAAGCTCAGAAAGTCTCTCCAAAACTAACTTCCAACTTTAGCATGCGGCCATTAGGGAAATCCCCGTCGGTCACGGACGGGTAACGTAATGTTATGCCCCCAATTCCGGCCAGGACATCCGTTGTCGTGATCGGTGCTGGGCAGGCAGGACTGTCCGTCTCCTACTACCTGAAACGGCTCGGTCTTGGGCCCGGCGTGGAGTTCGTCGTGCTCGATCGCGGGCCGGGAACCGGCGGGGCATGGCAGCACCGCTGGGAGGCGTTGCGCATCGGCTCGGCGCACCGCATCAACGACCTGCCCGGCATGGATGCGCTCGGCCTGTCCTTCGAGACGGCCGACCGCCAGCAGCCGGCGAAGTCGGTCGTCGCCGACTACTACCGGCAGTACGAGGACTATTACGAGCTCGCCGTGGTGCGCCCGGCATCCGTCAACGCGGTCTTCAATCGCGGCACCGAGCTGGTCGTCGCGTACGACGCCGGCGGGCAGCTCGGCGAGGTGGTGACGGATGTCGTGGTCAACGCGACAGGGACCTGGGGGTCGCCCTTCATCCCGTGGTACCCGGGGCTCGACAAGTTCGAGGGTCGCCTGGTGCACACGACCGACTACGAGTCCGCCGAGAACTTCCGGGGTCAGAGCGTCGCGGTCGTCGGTGGCGGCACCTCGGCGATCGGCTTCCTGATCGAACTGGAGAACGTGGCCGGTGAGCTGACCTGGGTGACCCGCCGACCGGTGGAGTTCCTCGACGAGGTGGAGCTCAGTCTCGAAGCCGGGGCATCGGCGGTTGCGCAACAGGACGAGGCGGCCCGGTCCGGGCGCGCGCTGCCCAGCATCGTGAGTGGCACCGGTGTTCCGCGGACCAGACGCATCCAGTCGGCGATCACCCGCGGTCTGCTCAAGGAGCGGCCGATGTTCACCGCGATCGAACCGGAGGGCGTGCGGTTCGAGGACGGCAGCTTCCAGAAGGTGGATGCGATCCTGTGGGCGACCGGGTTCCGTCCCGAGCTGCGGCACCTGTCGCCGCTGAAGCTGCGCGAGAAGGCCGGTGGGGTCACCGTTGGCGGGGGATCCTCCTGGAAGGATCCGCGGATCTTCTTCGCCGGCTACGGCCCCCAGGCGAGCACGATCGGGGCCAACCGGGCCGGACGGCAGATCGCTCGCCAGGTCGTGGCGCTGCTGTCCAACCTCTGACCTGCCTCCCGTTGTGCAGGACATTACCTGTTGTGCAGGAGATTCTGCTCCGGATGGGCCCGGATGCCTATGCAGAGGCGCCGGCAGGTCGGAAAGTCCTGCATAACAGGGGGTTGTGAGCCGGGGCCGGCCCGGGTCAGGCCGTCATGAACTCCCGCAGCCCGTCGAGCAGGCGCTCGATGTCCGACTCGTCCGTGTACGGTGCAAGTCCGGCGCGCAGACCCCCGGCGTCGCCCAGACCCAACCGCCGCGACGCCTCCAGCGCGTAGAAGTTCGACGCGGGAGCATCCACGCCGCGCTGGGCGAGGAAGCGGTAGGCGTCCGCGGCATCCCGTCCGTCGAACGTCATCAGCAGGGTCGGCGTGCGGTCGGCTGCGCGGGAGTGCACCGTGACGCCTGGCAGTTCCGCGATGCCGCGCTCGAGAGTGCCGAGCAGCTCCTGCTCGTGTGCGTCCAGGCGGTGGAATGAGTCGACCAGGCGGTCCCGCCGGGCTCCCGGCCGCGGTCCGGCCACGCCGAGGTCGGCGAGGTAGTCGACCGCCGCCGCGACGGCAGCCAACAGCTCGTACGGGAGCGTGCCGAATTCGAACCGCGCAGGCACCTCGTTGGTGGCCGGCAGCAGCTTGTCCGGCATGAGCGTGTCGAGCAGCTCGGGGGATGCGGTGAGCGCACCGAGGTGCGGTCCGAGGAACTTGTACGGTGAGCACGCGTAAAAGTCGGCGCCGAGCGCTGCCATGTCGACCGACTCGTGCGCCGTGTAGTGAACGCCGTCGACGTAGACGAGAGCGCCGACATCATGGGCAGCGCGGGCGATGGCGGCGACCGGCGGCTTGGTGCCGATGAGGTTGGATGCCGCGGTGACCGCCACCAGCCGGGTGCGGTCGGAGAGCACCGTGCCGATGTCGTCGAGCTCCGAGGTGGCGGGGTCGAAGTCGAGCCAGCGCACGGTCGCACCGACCTGCTCGGCCGCCTGCACCCACGGGCGCACGTTCGAGTCGTGGTCGAGGCGCGTGACGATGACCTCGTCGCCCGCTGACCAGGTGCGGGACAGCATCCGGGAGAAGTCGTACGCCAGCTGGGTTGCGCTGCGTCCGAAGACGACGCCGCCAGGGTCGCCGCCGACGAGGTCCGCGATCGCCTGCCGGCCGGATGCGACCGCCGCTGCGGCGTTGCGTTCGCCCTGCGTTGTGTCCCCTTCGTTGGAGAGCGGAGCGCCGAGGGTTGCCGCCATCGCGTCGATCACCTGCCTGGGGGTCTGGGTGCCGCCGGGGCCGTCGAAGTGGGCCGAACCGGATGCGAGAGCGGGGAAGTCGGAGCGCACGGAGGCGACGTCGTACTGGGTCACACGATCAACCTAGCGATCTCGCTGTCAGCGCCGCCGCCGCGTCGCCGGGGGGGAGCGGTTTCCGGATGACCGAGCGCAACCGTCACATCGTGCACGAGCACGAGCACGAGCTTGTGCCGCAGCCGCGATCGCGTAATCCAGCGCCTTCAGGATGGTGCTCCGGCCGCGCCGGGAGTCAATGGCCAATCCGACCCGGTCTCAGCGCACGACCAGATACCCGAGTGCGGCCGCGCCGATCCCAAGCACGACGTTGGCAGCGACGCTGAGGACCGCGGGTCGCACGCGGCCAGCGAGCAGCAGTTGCACGGTCTCGACACTGAACGTGCTGTAGGTTGTCAGCGCCGCGCAGAAACCGGTGAGCAGGATCTGCTCGGCATCCGGATGCAGGCCGAGCACGACGCCGGCTACGGCTGAGCCGACGACGTTGACGGCGAGAACCGCCCAGGGGAAGCTATTCGCTTGCGACCTCCTCGCCATGAGCGCCGAGACGAGATACCGGAGCACCGCGCCGACGCCGCCGGCCAGCAGCACCAGGGCGATCATTCGTCGCGCCAGTCGATCGGGGTCGGCCGCCCACCGATGCGCAGGCCGAGCCAGGCAGCGGCGAGGCCCAGCAGCAGGTTGGCGGCGAGATAAAGAACGGCGGTCGCCGGATCCCCGGCGTCGGCGAAGCGGATGCCGGCCAGCGCGACGGTGGAGTACGTCGTGAACGAGCCGAGCACGCCGACCCCGAGCCCGGCGCGCAGCCAGTGCGGCGCTCGCCGCCAGAGGGACGACACCAGCACCCCGAGCGCGAAGGACCCGACCCCGTTGACCACAAGCGTCGCGATCCCCGTGCCAGGGATGAGCCAGTCTGCCGCCATCCGCGCCCCAGTGCCGACGACCCCGCCGAGGAACACGGCGAGCAGGGTCAGGGGCACGCGCCAATGCTATGCGCGCCGCGGTTGATGTCTCAGCCGACGACGATGCGGGCGATCTCCTCCGCGTAGCCCTGCAGGGCGTCGCGCTGGTCAGCCGGTGCCTCGATCTTGACTCCGACCATCGCCAGGTCGGAGCACACGAACAGCTCGCCCTCGGCATCATCGTCGTCATCGTGCACCCACCACGCCTCGTTCCCGAGGCCCTCCACCGGGGTCACTTCGCCGCCGATGCCGAGCGGCTCGACGCACTGCACCGTGTCGTCGTCGAAGTGCTCCGCATACGAGAGGTCGAGGTCGATCTCCCAGTCGTCGTCCTCCCAATCGCATCCGGTGGTGGAGTAGGTGAGGTCGTTGACCGTGACGGTGCCGGAGTCCGGTTCGCCCTCGCCCAGATCGTGGCCGACGATCGACTCGATGTCAGCCCCGGTGATGCCGCCGCACTCGTCGTCGACGGGGCGGGTGCCCTGATCGTCGTCCGCGGGAACGGATGCCGCGGGCGGGAGGTCGGGACCATCACCGGTTTCAGTGCAGGCGGCGAGCCCCACGGTGAGCAAGGCGGCAGCGGTGACGAGACCTAGAGTGCGCATCATGTCCTCGGTTTCCTCAGGTCCGCTCGACGGTAGCCGTTCGCAGGCCCGTCGGACAAGGGCCTGGAGCCTAGACTTTGGGCGTGGCAGAGAAGAAGCGACGACGCGTCTGGGTGTGGGTCGTCGCCGGTATCGCCGCCCTGATCCTGGTGCTCGCCGCGGTCGTTGTCGTGCCGATTGTCACCCATCAGCCGCAAGGTTCGAGCGGTCAGGTTACCCCGCAGGACGGCGAATGGCCGACCGCGGTAGAAGCGACGGGGGATGACGGCCGCAAGCGAACGCTGAGCGTCGAAGCGGAAAGCGGCGAGGTCGACACGGCCGCCATTGCGCCTGGGGACCGCCTCGTCGTCACCGGCAGCGGATTCGACGCGCGCCAGGGCATCTACGTCGCGATCTGCAAGATCCCAGAACCGGATGAGAAGCCAGGACCGTGCCTCGGCGGCATCCCGGATCAGGAGCAGCAGGACGTCGCAGAGGGCACCGTGCAGTGGGCGCCCTCGAACTGGATCAACGACGACTGGGCGTGGAAGCTGTTCGGTGCCCGCAGCTACGACAACGCGGCCGATGGTGCCTTCACCGCCTACCTCGAGGTCGGCGACCCCGTCGGCGAGGGTGTCGACTGCCGCGAGGATGCCTGTGGCATCTTCACGCGCAATGACCACACCGCGCTGAACGACCGGGTGCAGGACCTCTACCTGCCGGTGGGGTTCCGATAGCCCCTTCGCTGGTCGAGCCTGCCGAGACCCTCGCGCGGGTCTTCCATCCGTGCGCGGGTGTTGCAACACCCGCGCACGGCGGAAACACCCGCGCACGGCGAACTAGAACAGGTCCGCGCGGATCTGATCCAGCCGCGCTTTGAGGTCGCGCACCAGGTCGTCGCCGAGCTCCCCGCGCACCGCACGCTGCCGCAGGTCCGTGCGCACGTTGAGCCGGAACTCGTTCAACGCGAGCTCCGCATCCCGCAGCGCGCCGCGCGCGCCCAGCTGGGTCTCCTTGATGCGCGCATCCGTCGGCTTCCCGGATGCGCGTGCCTCGGTGCGCGCTTCCCGAGCGGCCGCGGCGAGGTCCGCGCGCAGGCTCTTCATCGCCTCGTTCACGCTGGAGCGCACCTCATCGGCGAGCCGGCGAACGGAGTCGGTGACCTCGCTCTCGATGTCGTCGAGCTCGTGCCGTCGTGACTCGAGCTCGGCGCGCCCCGCATCCGTGATCGAATAGTCGGTCTTCCGGCCATCCGGGACCTTGGAGACGAGGCCCTCCTCCTCGAGCTTGGCCAGCCGCGGGTAGATCGTGCCGGCGCTCGGCGTGTAGGTGCCGCCGAAGCGGTCCTCGATCGCCTGGATGATCTCGTAGCCGTGCATCGGACCAGATTCGAGCAGGCTCAGGATGTACAGGCGCAGAGCGCCGTGGGCAAAGACTGGGGGAGTCATCACTGGCCTCCGGCTTCGTTCGAGTGGATGACCGCGACATCGCCGCTGACCGTCGATGCGCTGAACTCGAGCCAGCGACCGTCGAGCGTGCCGTACTTGCCGGTGTAGGTGCCGCGGATGCCGGCGATCTCCGAGTCGTCGAGCTGCAGTTTCCCGGAGATGGTGTTGATCTTGTACTGCGCGGGCACACCCGCCTCCAGGCGGAGGGTGACGTTGCCCGACACGCTCTTCGCGCGCACGGAGTCCGGGACGCCGCTGACATCGAGGAAGACGTCCCCTGACACGCCGTTCGACGAGAGCTTCATGATCTCGCCGCTTGCCGTCAGGTCGCCGCTGACCGACTTTGCGCTGATGTTGCCGTAGTGGCCGCGCACCGAGATCTCGCCGCTGACGGAGTTCAGTTCCAGGTCGCCGTAGACGTTGTCGACGACTACCTCGCCGCTCACGGTGCTGATGCGCGCGTCCTCGGTGAGGCCGCTGATGAGCGCTCCCGCCGACACGACGCCGAAGTTCAGGGCGATGTCGCGCGGGACCATGATGCTCACATGCACGCTTGAGTTGCCGCGGAACGCCTTGAACACACTGACGAAGTCGTCCCAGTTGCGCTGCGCGTGGTCCACTTCGAGGGTATCGCCGACAATCTCGACGCGCAGTGGTTTGCCGTGCACCGAGTGCACTTCGACGCGAGCGCTCGGCTCGTCGTGGCCGACGATGTCGATCTGGCCGCCGATGAGGCCCACCTTCAGCTTGCGGACGCTCTCGAAGTCGATGACCTTCTCGCCTTCGATCAGCCACTTCTCTGTTGCCATCGTTGTCGCCTTCCTTCGCATCCGATTGCCGGAGCCTCGAGTTATATCGCGTTGTGTGGAAGTCACGCTATATCGCGTCTCGTGCGCTGTCAAGCTATATCGCGTTTGAAGTTCCTGAACCCCTTGACCTTGACGCAGCGTCAACGTTTAGCGTGAAGACATGGACGTGAAGGTACTCGACTGGTCCATCCAGGACATCGCCCGGCTGGCCGGCACCACCAGTCGGACGCTGCGGCACTACGACGACATCGGCCTGCTGCGACCGACCCGGATCGGCGGGAACGGCTACCGCTACTACGACGCGGATGCGCTCACGAGACTGCAGCGCATCCTGCTCCTCCGTGAACTCGGGCTGGGTCTGCCAGAAATCGCCCGCGTGCTGGATGGGCGCAGCGACAACGTGGAGGCCCTCGTCACCCACCTCGAGTGGTTGCGCAGGGAGCAAGAACGGCTCAACCGCCAGATCGGCGCGGTTGAGACGACCATCGAGAAACTGAAAGGAGGTGGACAACTGATGGCAGAGGAGATGTTCGACGGCTTCGACCACACCCAGTACAAGGACGAGGTCGTCCGGAAGTGGGGCAAGGATGCCTACGCGAAGAGCGACGCATGGTGGCGCTCGCAGACCGATCACGAGAAGCGTGACTGGAAGCGGCGCGCCGAGGAGCTCGGCGCGGCATGGATCGCGACCTGGAAGTCCGGCGTGACGCCGGACAGCGACGAGGCCCAGGCGGTCGCGCAGCGGCACTTCGACTGGTTGCGCGGCATCCCGGGAACCCCGGGCGGCGGCGGTGCCGGACCGACGAAGGAGTACTTCGCCGGGCTCGGCGAGATGTACGTGGCTGATGAGCGCTTCGGGGCGAACTACGGCGGCCCGGAGGGTGCAGCGTTCGTGCGCGACACCATGCGCGTCTACGCCGACCGCAACCTGTACCCCTACTGCACGGCGCCGGTTGCTGTGTCGGCGGATGCGCGTGGCGTAGCCGCCGGCACGAGCAGCAGCGGCATGAAGAAGCCCGCGAGCGGCCCGATCAGCAGCGCGAACGCCAGCGTGCCGACGCCGACGTTGCCGCCAAGGAGCCAGCCGACGATCAGCACCACCACTTCGATGCCGGTGCGCACGACCCAGATCGGCCATCCGGTCACTCGGTGCAGACCCGTCATGAGGCCATCGCGCGGGCCGGGGCCGAAGCGCGCTCCTATATACATGCCGGTGGCCAGGCCTATGGTCACGAGACCCGCCGCCAGCATCACGATGCTCCAGAACAGGTCCGGTGCCGGCGCGAACCAGGCGAGGCCGACATCCGCCCACACGCCGACGAGCACCGCATTGGCGATCGTGCCGATGCCCGGCTTCTGCCGCAGCGGGATCCACAGCAGCAGCACCACGACGCTCGTCGCGATGACGATCACGCCGAACGGGATCCCGGTGTGCAACTGGATGCCCTGGGTGAGCACATCCCACGGTGCGATGCCGATCTGCGCGCGCACCATGAGCGCGATGCCGATCCCGTAAAGGAACAGCCCCACGGCGAGTTGCGCGATGCGGCGGGTCATGGTGAGGCCGGGGGACATGGGGTAATCCAACTCCTGCGAATGGGGGATCGCCAAAACGGCGACGTAACTTCGAGTTCAACCGCGGATGGAATACTGGAATTCCCTTGCTTCGCTCTTTGGAGTCCCGTGCATCTACTCGCCGTGTTCAGCCTGCGCAACCGTGCGCTCATCGCACTCGTGACTGTTGTTGCGGCAGTCTTCGGCGGCCTCGCAATGACTTCGCTCAAGCAAGAACTGATCCCCTCGGTTTCGCTGCCGCGGATGGTCATCATCACGACCTATCCGGGAGCGGCGCCCGAAGTGGTCAACGAGGATGTCAGCTCGCCGATCGAGGCTGCCATCCAGGGCGTCGAGGGGCTTGAGGGCACCATCGCGACCTCGACAACGAACGCGTCGACCGTCACCGCGTCATTCGCTTACGGAACCGACATCCCGTCCGCGGAGCAGAAGGTGCAGTTGGCGATCAACCGCATCAAGTCGACCCTGCCCGAGGACGTCGACCCGCGCATCGTCACCGGCAGCCTCGATGACTTCCCGGTCATCCAGCTCGCCGTGACGAGCGACCTCGACGAGGCGGAACTCGCGAGCCTCATCGAGACCTCGACCCTCGCCGAGCTGCAGAAGATCGACGGCGTGCGCGAGGCAAGCCTGCTCGGCGCGCGCGGTCAGCGCGTCGTCATCGAACCGGATGCTGCAGCGCTCGCCGCAGCGAGACTGAGCCCGCAAGCCATCCGCGACGCACTCGACGCCAACGGCGCGCTGCTGCCGGCCGGTTCCATCACTGAGGGCGACAGCACCCTCACGGTGCAGGCAGGCGCGCGCATCCAAACGGCCGCGGACCTCTCCTCCCTCCCCATCGTCGGTGCGCCGACCACGCTCACCATCGCCGACGTCTCGACGGTCAGCGTGGTCGACAACCCGGTCACTGGCATCTCGCGCGTGAACGGCGAACCCGCGGTGACCATCGGCGTCACCAAGACACCGGACGGCAACACCGTTGCGGTGTCGCACGCGGTGAACGACCAGCTAGATCAGCTCGCCGCCGACCTCGGCTCCGGCACGACCTTCACGGTCGTGTTCGACCAGGCGCCGTACATCGAGGACTCGATCGAGTCGCTCGCCACCGAGGGAGTGCTCGGGCTCATCTTCGCGGTCATCGTCATCCTGGTCTTCCTCCTGTCGATCCGTTCGACGCTGGTGACCGCGATCTCAATCCCCGTTTCGGTGCTGATCGCCTTCATCGGCATGCAGGCATCCGGCTACACGCTCAACATCATCACGCTGGGCGCGCTGACCATCGCGATCGGTCGTGTGGTCGACGACTCGATCGTGGTGATCGAGAACATCAAGCGGCACCTTGGACTGGGCGAGCCCAAGCTGCAGGCCATCCTCACCGCGGTGAAGGAGGTCGCCGCGGCCATCACCGCGTCGACCGTGACCACCGTCGCGGTGTTCCTGCCGCTGGCGCTGGTCGGCGACATCACCGGCGAACTGTTCCGCCCGTTCGCGTTCACCGTCACGCTCGCGCTGGGTGCGTCGCTGTTCGTTGCCCTGACGATCGTGCCGGTGCTCGCCTACTGGTTCCTGCCGCGGAAGCCGCGCGCCGAGGTGAAGCTGTCGGATGAGGACGAGCTGGCCCGGCCCACCCTGCTGCAGCGGATGTACCTGCCGGTCATCCGGTGGACACTCCGGATGCCCGCCGTCACGCTCATCGGCGCCCTGGTCGTGCTCGCCGGCACCATCGCACTGATTCCGACCATGAAGACCAACTTCATCGGCAACAGCGGGCAGAACACCATCACCGTGCTGCAGTCGCTGCCCCGCGGAACGAGCCTCGAGGCTCAGGATGCTGCGGCTGGCGAGGTCGAGGACACGCTGCTGGCGATCGAAGGGGTCGACACCGTGCAGCTCTCGATCTCCGGTGGCGGCTCCCTCGCAGCGGCATTCGGTGGCGGCAACGACATCACCTTCTCCATCACCACCGACCCGGACGCCGACCAGGACGCGCTGCGCGAGACCGTGCGCGATGAATTGGAGAGCCTCCGCGATGTCGGGGACGTGACCCTCGGGTCGGAAGGGTCGGCTTTCGCGTCATCCGACATCGACATCGACATCACCGCCAACAACCAGACCGACCTGCGCAGCGCGGCCGACGATGTGCTCGCTGCCGTCGAGGGCCTCGACGTCACTGCCGAGGCGTTCAGCAACCTCTCCGAGACGCAGCCCTACATCGCCGTGGTGGTCGACCGCGCCAAGGCCGCGTCGGTCGGTCTCACCGAGTTCGCGGTCGGCGCGATGGTCTCCGGTGCGATGCAGCCGGTGCCCGCAGGCAGCGCGGTCATCGACGAGAAGACGATGTCGATCTACATCACGACCGGCAACGCGCCGGCGACGCTGGATCAGCTGCGGGCGTTCGCGGTCCCGACCGCTGCCGGTCCGCTGCCGCTGTCCGAACTGGCCAGCGTCGAGCAGGCGGACGGCCCAGCGTCGATCACCACCATCCGGGGCCTTCGCGCAGCGACCGTCACCGTGACTCCGGGGCTGGACGATGTCGGCACTGCGTCATCCGTCATCCAGGAGGCAGTGGACGGCCTCGACCTGCCCGCGGGAACGAGCGTCGAACTCGGCGGCGTCACCGCGCAGCAGACGGATGCCTTCCAACAGCTGGGCATCGCGCTGCTGGTGGCGATCCTGATCGTCTACGTCGTCATGGTGGCGATGTTCAAGAGCCTGCGGCAGCCGCTGCTGCTGCTCATCTCGGTGCCGTTCGCGGCGACCGGCGGTGTGCTGTTGCAGGTCGCCTCCGGCGTGCCGCTCGGTGTGCCGTCCCTCATCGGTGTGCTCATGCTCATCGGCATCGTGGTGACGAACGCGATCGTGCTCGTCGACCTGGTCAACCAGTACCGGGAGCGGGGCATGCGCGTCGGCGACGCGATCGTGCACGGCGCGGCTCGACGCCTGCGGCCGATTCTGATGACGGCGCTGGCCACGATCTTCGCGCTGCTGCCGATGGCGATCGGGCTCACCGGCGAGGGCGGTTTCATCTCGCAGCCGCTCGCGATCGTGGTGATCGGCGGTCTCGTGTCGTCGACGCTGCTCACCCTCGTGGTGCTGCCGGTGCTGTACTACCTCGTCGAGGGGGCAAAGGAGCGCCGGCTGGAGCGCCGCCAGGCGAAGGTGGCCGCAGCCTAGACACAGCGCATTTTCAGACGCGGCGCGTACGTTCCCGCGGTGCCCTTTCGTCGACCCGAGGCATCCGCGCCCACGACCTCACGCGAGCCCGAAGCGCGCCGACCGCGCGTCCCCCGCCTGCCCCGCCACGCGTCGGCGGTGCTCGCGATAGGCTCAGCGGCCATCGCGCTGTCTTTGGTCGCGCTGTACGCGGCGACGCCATCCGACAACCACGCCGTCTATGGCGCCGCGACTGCGGAGGAACTGCAACCACCGCAGACGTTGACGGTTCCTGATGACCTGGTCCCGGTGAGCGTCGTCCGTGATGGCTATTCGGTGACGCCCGGGCACGCCACCTACGTCGCCGGTGGCACCAACCACGACTGGGCGAAGTTGGTGCTGAACATCGGCGGGTGGCCGGTGACCGAGAACAACGTCACCGTCATCACCCGCTGGATGCGGCAGGAGAACTACATCGACAGCTGGTGGAACCGCAACAATCCGTTGAATAACGGATGGGGCTCAGGGGGCGGCTCCGGGCTCGGCAGCTACCCGAATCTGCAGGTCGCCGCCTCGAACGCGGTCGAGGCCCTCAACTCGCTGCCCGGCTACCGGCCCATCGTCGAGGCGTTCGCGGCATCCGCACCCACCGACGTGACCGAACGGGCCATCTGGGCCTCACCGTGGGCGAGTGGCCACTACAACAATGGGGCGCACTGGCATTACACGCCCGTGCCGGTGATCAAGGCGCCGCCGGGCGCCTGGTAATCAGCGCGACTGCCAGAGCGCCTCGCCGTTCTCCCGCACTTCGACGTCGAAGACCAGCGTCTCGCCGAGGTGCTCGGCCGTGCACTGGAACGTTGAGCCGGGTTCGGTCGGCGGCAGCTCCGGGCAGACGACGTCACCGTCGATGCCGTGGCTGACCATCTCGGTGAGGATGGAGACTTTCAGATTGTTGGAAAGTTCCCGCGCAGCCTGCTCGCTCGCGCGAGCATTGACGTTGGCGAACAAGGCCACCAGCAACACGACCGAGAGGATTCCAAGCACCGTCCCGACAGCCCCGAGCACGATCGCCCAGATCGATCGACCTCTGCCGACCGGAGGTCTCGCCGAGCCGGAACGGCGCAGCCCGACGAAGCCGAGGATGAGCGCCGCGAGGCTCAGCAGCCCCGCCGGGTTGATGACGACACCCACGAGGGCAAGGATGAAGCCGACATCCGCCGGCGTGTTCTTCACCGCGACCGGGACGATGGGCGTGCGCACGGCGGGACCGCGCTGCCAGCGCTGCGGCTCGGGCTCGATCGTCGGCTTGGCCTCGGGAATGGTGAATGACACCGGCTCCTCCGGCGGCACATAGCTGTCGTCCGCCCACAGGGGCCGCGGCGCGCTCACTGGCGGCGCCTGCAGCTGATCGGTCCAGCCGCTCCCATCCCACCAGCGCTTGCGGTCGCCGCCCTCAGGGTCCGGGTACCAGCCGGCGGGCGGTAGTGCGGTCGTCGACTCGGTCATGCCCATCCTTCGGGTGCTGGTTCGCCTCGCCGACTCTATTGGCGTGGTCGCCCCGGATGCTCACCCCAATAGTGGGTTAGCTAGGCGGCGCCTCGGCTCGCGGGGGATGCGGACGCCGGATGCCCTCGAGCGCCAACAGAACGAGCGCAACCCCGATGGCGATGTAGGTGGGCCATTCGGCCGGTGCGAACGGTTCGCGCAGCACGAGTGCCGCCGCCAGGGCGATGAGCACCGGCTCGAGGTAGCTGAGCAGGCCGAACACGACCATCGGCAGCAGCTGGCTCGCCGCGATGTAGAACAGCAGCGCGAGAGACGCGAAGATGCCGAACAGGGTCGCCTCGAGCAGCGATTGCGGATCGCGCAGCGTCGAGGCGGTCGGGTCGTCGAAGGCGAGCAGGATCGTCGACGCGGGCAGGATCAGCACCATCTCGGCGGTGAGCCCGGCGCTTCCGGTGATGCCGGCGAGCCGGCGCACCGCGAAGTAGATCGGGTAGGTGCCGGCGACGAGCAGAGTCTCCCAGGACAGCCCGCCGACCAGCCACAGCTGGTAGGTCACCGCCGCACCGGCGACGATGACCGCGGCAGTGCGCCACGGGCCGAGCCGCTCCCGGAAGACGATGCGCCCGACCAGCGCGAGCACGATCGGCAGGATGAAGTACCCGAGCGCCACCGGAAGCCCGCGACCTTGGCCGGGTGCCCAGGTGAACAGCCACTGCTGGGCGCCCAGGATCGCGGCCGTCACCAGCAGGGCCAGCCCGATGACCGGACGATCCCGGATGCGGCGGAGCAGCACCGCGACTCCGCGCCAGCGCCGCGCGAAGGTCAGGAAGCCGACGAGCAGCAGCGCGCTGAAGGCGATTCGCCAGCCGAAGAGTTCGTTGCCGGTGAAGTCGAGGAACGCCGACGTCACGAACACGACGACGAACATCAGTGAGGACGCGATGGACGCGACCACTCCGAGACGCCGCCGCGAGCCACTCGCGAGCACGCGCATCCTCTCCCCGAGCCCAAGAGATTCAGTGAGCCCAGCACCCCAAACTTTACCTAAGCCGCGAGGCGCCTTCGGTTCACCGCCAGAGAGACTTCACTATCTTTCCCGGCGACGGGCGTGTAGCGTAGATAAGTCGGCTTTGAGGCAGCGCGAGGGTTCGCGTACGAAGTAACTGTCAGTCTCGAGGGCCGGTTTCGCGCATTGATCTGTGCGTGAACAATCACCGATGTGAAACGGCCCCGGCCAAAGGCTGCCCGGGTATCTCTTCATTCATCTGAATCACCCGGAAAGAACTATGCCTGGATATAAGAAGTCCACCGCGCCCGCGCGCGGAACTGCCGCCCGCAAGGCCGGCAGCAAGAGCCCGAAGCACCGCGGCTACCGCCCGGAGGCGGAAGCGCCTCGCGGCGGCAAGCCCGCAAAGGGTGCGACGGCGGCGAAGAAGTCCCGCTGGACGCCGGAGCAGCGCGCCGATCGCGGGCACGCACCCGCGCGGCCTCGCGGTGAGCGCACAGAGCAGCGTGCCGAGCGCACGGATCGCCGTCCCGACTGGACGCCCCGCTCGGAGCAGCGCGGCGACCGTCGCCCGGACTGGACGCCGCGCAGCGAGCAGCGCTCCGAGCGCGGTGATCGCCGTCCCGATTGGACGCCCCGCGGTGAGCAGCGCACTGAGCGCGGTGACCGGCGCCCGGACTGGACGCCCCGCGGTGAGCGTCCCGCTCGTGAGCAGGGCGGCCGAGTCCGCGATGACCGGCCCCGCTACGAGCGGAGCGATCGTCCGCAGAGCGGCCGTCGCTTCGAAGATGACCGCCCGCGTCGCGATGACCGGCCGCGTTACGAGGACCGCCCGAACCGCGACGAGCGTCCGCGGTACGAAGACCGTCCCAGCCGGGATGAGCGTCCCCGTTATGAGGACCGCCCGCGTCGTGACGAGCGTCCCCGCTATGAGGACCACCCGCGTCGTGACGAGCGCCCGCGTTACGAGGACCGGCCGCGCCGCGACTCCAGCTTCTACCCGGACAAGACCGCCGAGCGCTTCACCGCGCACGAGGATGTCGTGCTTGAGAAGCTTGAAGCCGACGCGATCCAGGCAACCGATGTCGAGGGTGTGACCTTCGCAGCGCTCGGCCTCGGCGGCAACATCACCCGTGCGCTCGACGAGCTCGGCGCCACTTCACCGTTCCCGATCCAGGCTGCGACGATTCCGTTCGTGCTCCAGGGTCGCGACGTGCTCGGCCGCGGCAAGACCGGCTCGGGCAAGACCATCGCGTTCGGCGCCCCGCTGGTCGAGCGGCTGATGGAGAATGGCGGCGGCAAGAAGCGCCAGCAGGGCCGCAAGCCCCGCGCGCTCATCCTCGCCCCGACCCGCGAGCTCGCGCTGCAGATCGACCGCACCGTGCAGCCGATCGCCCGCAGCGTCGGCCTGTTCACCACCCAGATCTATGGCGGCGTGCCGCAGCATCGCCAGGTCACTGCGCTGCAGCGCGGCGTCGACATCATCATCGGCACGCCCGGCCGCATCGAGGACCTCATCGACCAGGGTCGTCTCGACCTCAGCGAGATCACCATCACGGTGCTCGACGAGGCCGACCACATGTGCGACCTCGGCTTCCTCGAGCCCGTGCAGCGCATCATCCGGCAGACCGCCGACGGTGGCCAGAAGCTGCTGTACTCAGCGACCCTCGACACCGGTGTTGCCGCGCTCGTTGACGAGTTCCTCGTCGACCCGAGCGTGCACGAGGTCGCTGGTGAGGACCAGGCGTCCTCGACCATCGACCACCGGGTGCTCCTGATCGACCAGCGCGAGAAGCGCGACATCATCGAGCAGCTCGCATCCGGTGCAGGCAAGACGCTCATCTTCGCGCGCACTCGTGCGTTTGCCGAGCAGCTCGCCGACGACCTCGACGACGCGGGCATCCCCGCGGTCAGCCTGCACGGCGACTTGAACCAGGCGCGCCGCACGCGCAACCTGGAGAAGCTCACCAACGGGCGCGTCAAGGTGCTCGTGGCGACGGATGTCGCGGCGCGAGGAATCCACGTCGACGACATTTCGCTGGTGATCCAGGCCGACCCGCCGGACGAGTACAAGAGCTACCTGCACCGTGCCGGCCGCACGGGCCGCGCGGGCAAGCCGGGCACAGTCGTGACGCTCGTGAACGCGCGTCGCCGTCGCAAGATGGACGACCTGCTGAAGCGTGCGGAGATCTCGCCCAGCTTCGACCACGTCGCCCCCGGCGATGTGCTGCTCGGAGACCTCGCCGCGCTGTAACCACCTCGGTGGTCGAGCTCGTCGAGACCCCGAGTTGCGCGCGCGGGTGGAACTTCCACGCGCGGGTCAAATTCGACCCGCGCGTGGGCGATTCACCCGCGCGATGCGCGATGGACAACTCAGCTACCTCGAACTGGCGCCGCTGACCGATGCGCCAGTGTCGGACTTCCCGGAGCCGAAAAACATTTCGCTGGGCGCCTAGAGCCAACGCCCTGTCGCGCAAGAGCTGGTGTGTTCTCCTCGATTTCCCCGCGCGACCTACCCGCTCGGTAGGGTCGGCGTATGACGCCCGCCCGCCTCATGCTCCTCGACACCGCGTCGCTGTACTTCCGCGCGTTCTACGGCGTGCCCGACACCGTCAAGGCGCCGGACGGCACGCCGGTCAACGCCGTGCGCGGCCTGCTCGACATGATCGCCAACCTCGTCACCGAATACCGGCCCGCCGAGCTGGTCGCCTGCTGGGACGACGACTGGCGTCCGCATTGGCGCGTCGACCTGATCCCCAGCTACAAGGCGCAACGCGTTGCGCAGCTGATACCGGATGGCGTCGACGTCGAGGAGACGCCGGAGGCGCTGGTCGCGCAGATCCCCAACATCCGGCGTGTGCTCGACGCGTTCGGCATCACCGTGATCGGCGCCGCGCAGCACGAGGCGGATGACATCATCGGCAGTCTCGCGACCCAGGCATCCGGTCCGGTCGACATCGTCACGGGCGACCGCGACCTGTTCCAGCTCGTCGACGACGCACGCGACATCCGAGTCATCTACACCGCAGCGGGCATGAGTCGGCTCGAGGTGGTCACCGACGATGTCATCCGGGCGAAGTACGGGATCGGCGCAGCCCAGTACGCCGACTTCGCGACGATGCGCGGCGATTCCTCCGACGGACTGCCGGGCGTCCGCGGAGTCGGCGAGAAGACCGCCGCCGGCCTGCTGCAGCGCTTCGGCGACCTGCAGGGGATCATCGCCGCTGCCGACGACCGGGCCGCCGTGATGGCTGCCGGAGTCAGGGCGAAGTTGACGGATGCCGCCGACTACCTGGCCGTCGCCCCGAAGGTCGTCGAGGTGGTGCGCGACCTTGAGCTCGGCCCCATCGACGCCGGCATCCGACCGTTCGACGACGCCCGCCGGGCGCGCATCGAGGAACTGGCGACAGAACTCGGTCTCGGCAGCTCCGCGAAGCGCGCCGCGGACGCGCTCGAGGCTGCCGCCAACCCGAGCTGACGGCCGCCAGATCCGCCCACGTTCCCGCCCTCCGCGCCGGTTCCGGACAACCGCGCCAGGTGCACCGGGCGCGGATGTCCGCAACGGGCGCGGGATGGCGCAGCCTCCCCCAGCCGCGCGACCAAACGGTGACCAAACCATGAATTTTTGCGAGAGATCTTCCCCTCGAACGGGGGACAGGGTAACTTCTGCTCAATGACCCCTATCCGGGGGCCTCTGTTTGCGTCGCGCGAGCGGCGCATTGCTTACGGGGAGACACCTTGCAGGAATCAGCCGACTCCACCCTCAACACGAAAAGGAGGGGACGGGGCCGGTTGGGTCTCGTCGCCTCGGTTGGAACGATCGCCCTCGCCTTCACCGGGCTCACAGCGACTGCGGCGAACGCCGCAGAAGTAACCCACACGATCGCCCAGGTGCAGGGCGCAGCTGCCACAACGCCCCTGACCGGCCAGACCGTCACGGTCGAGGGCATCGTCACCGCCGACTACCGCGGCGTCAGCAACTTCCGCGGCATCGTCATCCAGACGGAGGGCTCCGGCGGTGCGACAGACGCGACGCCCGGCGCATCCGACGGCATCTTCGTCTACCTGAACAACGCGAACCCGGCGGTCGCCATCGGCGACAAGGTGCGCGTCACAGGTACCGCGGGCGAGAACTTCGACCAAACCCAGATAAGCGCGACCACGGCCGCGCAAACCGAGCTCGTCGAGGCCGGCGTCGGTGTTCCCGAGGCCACGCCGCTTCCCGCAACGCTCGTCGGCGCCGACCGTGAGGTCCTGGAGAGCCAGCTCGTCACCCCGACCGGCGATTACTACCTGGGCTCGAGCCACAACCTGTTCAGCTTCGGCGAGCTGTGGCTGAGCGCGCAAGCGCCGGCCGTGAAGAGCACCGAGACCACGGATGCTGGTGCCGACGCCAACGCGATCGCGGCCGCCAACGCGGCGAAGCGCCTGCTGCTCGACGATGGCTACAGCATCCGGGTGGACAACAGCAACCACGTCGGCGATCAGCCATACCTCACCGAAGACGTCGTCGTCCGCAACGGCGACAAGGCGGTCTTCCCGGCGACGCCGTACGTGCTGGCGTGGGGCTTCAACGAGTGGCGACTGCAGCCGACCGTGCCGATCACCGACGCGAACGGGGCCCCGTTCAAGCCGACCTTCGAGCCGACCAACCCGCGCCCGGCATCCGCCCCGCAGGTGGGCGGTGACTTCTCGATCGCCAGCTTCAACGTGTTCAACTACTTCACGACGCTGACCAGCCAGAACTCGCAGGCGCGCGGCGCCGACACCGCAGCCGACTTCGCGATCCAGCAGGCCAAGATCGTCACGGCGATCAACGAGCTGGGAGCGGATGTCGTCGCGCTGCAGGAGATCGAGAACTCGGTCAAGCTGGGCGAGCCGGTCGATGAGGCGCTGCAGGCGCTCGTCGCCGCGCTCAACGCGGCTGCCGGTGCCGGCACGTGGGACTACGTCCCCACCCCGGCCGGGCTGAACGACGCGGCGATCACCGACTTCATCACCAACGCGATCATCTTCAAGCCCGCGGCGGTGACCACGGTCGGCGACAGCTTCACTCAGGTCGACGAGACCGTGTGGGACATCGCGCGTGAGCCCATCGGGCAGACCTTCGAGGCGAACGAGACCGGCAAGGTCTTCACGGTCATCGCCAACCACTTCAAGTCGAAGAGCGGCACCGGTGCAGATCCGGCCGACGGTCAGGGACACTTCAACGCCGAGCGGGTCGAGCAGGCGAACAGCCTCCTCGCGCTCGTGGAGCAAGTGAGCACCGACCCGGCCAGGAGCGAGGACGTCTTCCTGATCGGTGACTTCAACGCCTACCCGGAGGAGGACCCGGTCCAGGTCTTCACCGACGCCGGCTGGGTCGACCTGCTGACGGAGCTCACCGACGGCCAGTACACCTACTCCTTCAACGGCGAGTGGGGTTCACTCGACCACATCATCGCGAGCCCGTCGGCCGCGGCATCCGTCACCGGAGCCGGCTCGTGGGCGATCAACGCGCCCGAGTGGGGCGACCGGGGCTACGAGTTCGATGCCACCGACCCCGACAGCGTGTTCCGCTCGAGCGACCACGACCCGATCAAGGTCGGCGTCTCGGCCGAAATCGCACCGGTGGAGATCGAGATCCTGACGATCAACGACTTCCATGGGCGCATCGAAGCCGCCTCGGATGCTCCTGGTGCCGCGCAGTTGGGCGGCATGGTCGACTACTGGGAGGCCCAGAACCCGAACACCACGTTCGTGGCCGCGGGCGACCTGATCGGCGCATCGACGTTCACGTCGTTCATCCAGCAGGACCAGCCGACCATCGACGCGCTCAACGCGATCGGGCTCGACACCAGCTCGTTCGGCAACCACGAGTTCGACCAGGGCCGTGACGATGTCGACAACCGCATCCTGCAGGAAGCCGACTGGCCGTACCTTGCAGCGAACCTGTACGACCGCGCGACCGGCGAGCCGGCCTACCAGGAGTACTTCCTGCAGGAGTTCGACGGCGTGACCGTCGGCTTCATCGGGGCGGTCACCGAGGAGCTGTCCAGTCTGGTCAGCCCCGCGGGAATCGCAACGCTCGAGGTGCGCGACATCGTGGTGGAGGTGAACCGCGTCGCTGGCGAACTCTCCGACGGTGACCTGGCCAATGGCGAGGCCGACGTGCTGGTGCTGCTCGTCCACGAGGGCGCGGCGACACCGGATGTGGCGTCATCGACAGATGACTCTGCATTCGGCCAGATCGTGAGGGGCGTCGACCCGACGGTTGATGCGATCGTCTCCGGCCACACCCACCTGGCCTACGACCACGAGATCGAGATCCCCGGCATGGACCTTCCGCGCCTCGTGGTCTCCGCCGGTCAGTACGGCCAGAACTACGCGCACCTCGATCTGAGCGTCGATGCCGAGACGCAGGAGATCATCAGCTTCACCGCCGAGATCCTGCCGATCACCGGATTCACCCCGGATGCCGAGGTTGCCGCAATCGTCGCCGAGGCGACCAAGGCAGCGGATGTCCTCGGCTCCGTGAAGGTGGGTGAGATCACCGAGTCCTTCTACCGCGGCATGCAGAACCTGGTTCCGCCCACTCCAGCCAACCCGACTGGAATAGTGGAGAACCGCGGTGCGGAGTCGTCGCTGGGCAACTTCGTCGCCGACGTGCAGTTGTGGGCGACCGCCGCACTCGGCACCGAAATCGCGTTCATGAACCCCGGTGGCCTGCGTGCCGACCTGGTGTACGCGTCCACTCGGCCGAACGACCCGGATGGCAACGTCACCTACCGTGAAGCCGCCCAGGTGCAGCCGTTCGCGAACACTCTCGTGACGATGACCCTGACCGGCGAGCAGATCCGGCAGATCCTGGAGCAGCAGTGGCAGCCAGCAGGCACCTCGCGTCCATTCCTGAAGCTCGGCGTTTCTGAAGGGTTCGAGTACGTCTACGACCCGTCAGCGGCGGTCGGCGAGCGGATCACCGCGATGTACCTGAACGGTGAGCTGATCGACCCGGCCGGCCAGTACCGGGTCGTCGCGAACTCGTTCCTCGCATCCGGTGGCGACAACTTCGTCACCTTCCGCGATGGTACGCAGCGTGCCGACAGCGGGCGGGTCGACCTGCAGGCGATGGTCGACTACTTCGTGGCCAACCCGGTCGCATCGCCCGACTACGCACAGCGCTCGGTCGGCGTGAACCCGTCCGACGCGGATGCCGACGGCTACAGCGCCGGCGACCAGGTCGCCCTCGACCTGTCGTCGCTGGTGTTCACGCGCGGTGGGCCGACCACGGGCACCGTCGAGGTGCTCGCCGGCGACACCGTGCTCGGCTCGGCCACGATCGACGGCACCATCGTCGACACGACCGATGAGCAGGGTCGGGCGACGGTGACGATCACGATCCCGGATGGCGCGGCGGAGGGAACCCTGCTGCTCACCATCCGGGTAGTCGAGAACGGCACCGAGATCGCCTACCCGCTGGCAATCACCTCGAACCTTGAGGCGATTGCCAACGTCAAGGAGCCGAAGATCACCGGCGCGGCTAAGGTCGGCCACACGGTCAAGGTGAATGCGGGCAACTGGAGCGTCAAGAAGCCCGAGTTCAGCTACCAGTGGCTGCGCGACGGCGAGCCGATCGATGGCGCGACGGGTGCCAGCTACCGGATCACCGATGCTGACCTGGGTACCCAGTTGAGCGTCGTGGTGACGGCCAGCGCCGATGGCTACGCTGACGGGTCAGCGACGAGCGACGCCCAGCGGGTGCAGCCGGCGCGCGGCGGTCTGCCCGGCCTGCTCGACTGGCTGACCAACCAGCTCGACTGGCTAACCCCGTAACACGATTGTCGGCCGGGTAGCCCCCCGGGTTGCCCGGCCGGCGTTCAGTCGGCGAGCGAGAGTGCTGTGCCGTCGAGGATGTCGTGCTCGCTTGTGACCACGGTGTCGATTCCGGATGCGTCGCGCACGCGTCCGACGATGACCGACCAGACCAGGGCGCCGGATGCGATCACATCGACACGACCCGGGTGCATATAGGGGAGCGCTGCTCGCTGCTCACGCGGCATCGACGCGAGGTCGGCGCAGGCCTCGAGCACCCTCTCGACCGACAGCCGAGTCCCGTTGATGACCTCCGGCTGATACCTCGGCAGCTGGAGGGCGTGCGCAGTGACCGTCGTCACCGTGCCGGCAACCCCGACGAGTTCGCTCGCGCGGCTGAGGTCGACGACCGCTGCTGCCTCGTCGAGCGCCGCGTTCACGTCTGCCCGTACGGCCGCACGCTGCGCCTCAGTGGGCGGGTCGAAGTGCAGGTGTCGCTCAGTGAGTCGCACGCAGCCGACGTCCATCGAGAAGGACGACATCGGCGTCCCATCGCCGAGCACGAGCTCGGTCGAGCCACCGCCAAGATCGACGACTAGGCGCTCGGTCTCAGCATCGGAACCAAGAACGCTCACGGCGCCGCGGAACGACAGCGCCGCCTCCTCCCCGCCGCTGATCACCTCGGGCGTGACGCCCAGGATGTCGCGCACGCCGTTCAGGAACTCGTCCCGGTTGGCGGCGTCGCGCGTTGCGGAGGTGGCGACGAACCGCATCCTCTCGACACCGTGTTCACGGCACAGGTCGGCGTAGCGCTGGGTGGTCTCTAGCGTGCGGGCCAGTGCGTCGTCGGCGAAGCGCCCGGTGCGGTCCACTCCCTGACCGAGACGCACCAATTCGAGGGTGCGCACGACGTCGGTCAGGGCACCGTCCTGTGCGTCCGCGATCAGCAGGCGCAGCGAGTTGGTTCCGCAATCGAACGCGGCGACGCGCATCTTCGCTCCTTTCGGCAAGGAGCCAGCCTACGCCTGCGAAATGTCTGTCAGGTTCCGCGCGGACCTTGAACCACCACCGAACAGTTGTAGGTTGGCGACGAGCAGACCAACTCGAAGGACTGAACATGCCTGTCACCGATGTCAAGCAAGACCTGGACGCCCGTACCCTCACCATCACCGCCGAGTTCGCCGCACCAGTCGAGCGGGTCTGGCAGGTCTACGCAGATCCGCGCCAGCTCGAGAAGGTCTGGGGACCGCCGACTTTCCCGGCGACGGTCGTCGAACACGATCTGACTCCCGGCGGTCGCGTCACCTACTTCATGACCGGGCCGGAGGGGGAGAAGTTCGGCGGGTACTGGAAGGTCACAGCGGTGGACGAGCCGCGTTCCTTCGCGTTCGAGGACGGCTTCGCCGACGAGGACCTCAACCCCGATCCCGAGCAGCCGGTCGCGACGAGCGTCTACACATTCACCGAGCGCGACGGTCGAACGCACGCCACCTATGTGTCTACCTACGAAACGGTGGAGGGACTGCAGACCGTGCTCGACATGGGAGTGGTCGAGGGTTCAACCGACGCCATCAACCAGATCGACGAGTTCGTGGCCTGATCGGCACCCGCTGATTGAGGGACTCGCGAAGCGAATCGTCTCGAAACCAGCCGGTTGTGGTGGTTTCGAGACGATCGGCTGCGCCGATCCCTCAACCACCGGAGCCGAACAGCTGGCGTTCGATCCGATCGACGGTCCACGGGACCGCGTCCGGCTCGACCTGTGCGGCGATGAGCGCCCCGACCAGCTCGATGAACCAGCCGGACGCATCCGAATTGTTGAGCATGACGACGATGGTCGTGTCGGTCTCCGGGTTGTGCAGCATCTGCGTCACAAAGCCGGGCATGTCCCCGCCGTGCCCGCGGTACGGGCCGTATTCCTGCACGCCGAGTCCATATGCGGTCTCATAGGACTTGCCCACTCCCGTCGCACGCGTGTCCCATTGCGCTGCGAATGACTCGTCCCTGAGCAGTTCGCCGGTGGCGACCGCTTCGACCCAGGTGCCGAGATCCTCGATCGTCGACACGACCCCGCCGGACTCGTAGGCGATGCTCGCGGAGAGCTCGGTCACGTCGTCGGCGCTGTTCGGTATCGGCTTGAGGGAGTCGTCGAACGCCGCCATGTAGCCGTGCGAGAAAGGCTCCGGCAGCCGAGTTTCGGATGCGGCAGGGTAGCTCGTGCCGGTAAGGCCGAGCGGTCGGTTGATGCCCTCTTCGTACAACTCTGCCCACGGAGTGTCCGTGATCGCCTCAATCGCGAGACCAAGCAGCACGTACCCGCCGTTGGTATAGGAGAAGCGCTGGCCGGGCTCGCCGACGCGCGGTGCCGACAGTGTCGCCTCGATGAGTTCCGAGCGCTCCAGCGGAGCGCTCATGTCGCCCAAGATGGTCGAGAAAAGCGCCTCACGGTAGTCACCGACCCCGGAGGTGTGCTGGCACAGGTTGCGGAAGGTGATGCCGCTCAGGTCGTACCGTTCATCGAACGAGCGCAACTCCTCGCTGCGATCGACGTACTCGATGAGCTCGTCGTCGAGCTCGATAACCCCTGCATCCACCTGCTGCAGCATGACGGTGCAGGTCATCGACTTCGTGTTCGAGGCGATCCTGAAATGCATGTCGGTGGTGAGTTCTGTCCCGTCGAGGTCGGCGTCGCCCGCTGCGAGGGTGAACTCTTCATCACCATGACGCACGAGCACCAGCCCACCGGGTGCCCCGGATTCCTCGACGACCCGCAGCAGGGTGTCGAGCACTGTGGCTTCGAGCGGCGAAGTCGCCGGTGCGGCATGGGCCACACAGCCGGTGGCCGCAAGGGATGCGGCCAAGGCGGCGGCGGCGAGCGGGAAACGTCTCATGGTGTTGCTCCTCGTAGGTTCGCCCCCACGGTATGCGGCCGGCCCGTCCCGCCGTCACGGGCACCGGTCACTCGTGCAGGGCGCCTGTCCCGACCGGGGCAGGACAGAGAGCAGTCTCACAATCATGGCGGTCGTCACGAAAGCGCAATATGCTGTGCGGCATGACGGATGCGCGAGGCGGCGAACGTGAGATCGAGCAGGAGATCGTCACCGATTTCCGCGATCGGATGAGCTACGGCTCCTACCTGCAGCTCGATCGGCTGCTGTCGGCGCAGGTGCCGGTGAGCAGCCCGGAGCACCACGACGAGCTGCTGTTCATCATCCAGCACCAAACGACGGAGCTCTGGCTGAAGCTCGTGCTGCACGAGCTGATCACCGCCCGCGACTCCATCGCCCGCGACGACCTGCAACCGGCGCTGAAGAACGTCGCGCGCGTCAAGCACATCCAACGCACCCTCACCGAGCAGTGGTCGGTGCTGGCCACCCTCACGCCGACCGAGTACGCGCAGTTCCGCGGAGTGCTCGGCAACGCATCCGGATTCCAGTCCTACCAGTACCGTGCGGTCGAGTTTCTGCTCGGCAACAAGAACGCAGGCATGCTGCGCGTCTTCGAGTCGCACCCGGAGGCGCACGCGCTGCTGTCCGAACTGCTCGCGAGCCCCAGCGTCTACGACGAGTTCCTGCGCTACCTCGCGCGTCGAGGCTTCGAGGTGCCGAGCAGCGTGCTCGAGCGTGATGTCACGCAGGGGTACTCATTCACGCCGGAGTTGGTCGCCACCTTCCGCACCATCTATGAGAACCCGGATGAGCACTGGCTCGAGTACGAGACCTGCGAAGAGTTCGTCGATCTGGAGGACAACTTCCAGCAGTGGCGGTTCCGGCACCTGAAGACCGTGCTGAGGATCATCGGCACCAAGCGCGGCACCGGCGGATCAAGCGGTGTCGGCTTCCTGGAGAAGGCACTCGACCTGACGTTCTTCCCCGAGCTGTTTGCGGTTCGGACGGAGATCGGGGCAACCGGTGGTTGATGGATCAGCCGAAGGCCGATCGTCTCGAAACCACATCGCGGAGGCTGGTTTCGAGACGATCGCTTCGCAATCCCGGGGCCAGCGGCAGCGGGTTGTATTCCGGGTCGACGAATGCTGGGCGGGCGAGTGGCTCGGACCGACCGTGCTCGAGGTTGATGACCGCGGCATCCGCCGCTCGGCAGCCACGCCGACCGCTCACCTGCCGGGCACCGCGCTCCCCGGCCTGCGCGACGCGCACGTGCACCTCGGTCTCATCGACCCGACCGCCCTCCTCGCAGCCGGGATCGGCGCGGTCGATGATTGCGGTTGGGATCCGGATGCCGCGCGCACCTGGGCAGCGGACCAACACCTCCCCGAGGTCCGGTTCGCGGGCGCATTCCTCACCGCGCCCGGCGGCTACCCATCCGACCGTGACTGGGCGCCAACGGCATCCGTGCTCGAGGTGGCCGGCACCGACGACGCCGGCGCTGCGGTGCAGCGGCAGCTCGACGCCGGCGCGAGCTTCATCAAGGTCACGCTCAACGCGGCGGCCGGTCCGGTGCTGGATGACGCCACGCTCTGCGCGATCGTCGGAGAAGCCCACTCCCGCGGCCTCGGCGTGACCGCGCATGTCGAGGGGGCCGGGCAGGCCGAGCGGGCCTTCAGCGCGGGCGTCGACCGATTCGCGCACGCGCCGTTCACCGAGCGCCTGAGTGACGACCTGCTGTCGGCGATGGCCGACAACGTGAGCTGGGTGAGCACACTCGACATCCACGGCTGGGGCGAGCCGACCACCGCCTTCGACATCGCGAGCGACAACGTCCGCCACTTCCGGGACCTCGGCGGCCGGGTCGTCTACGGCACGGATCTCGGCAACGGACCGCTGCCGGTCGGCATCAACCACCGCGAGCTGAGCGCGCTGACCGAAGCCGGGTTCGGCGGCGACCAACTCGTGGCCGCCATCGCGCCCGCGCGCTTCGGCCGCATCCTGTCCCACCTCGCCGACGACCGGCATGCGGACACCGCGGCCTGGCTCGCCGGCGCATCCGCCATCACCCCCGACCAACTCCTGGAGCGACTCGCGCAATGACCACCGCAGCACAACTCGACAGCACCGACCCGCTCGCCGGCTACCGCGAGAGGTTCGTCACCGACGGCGAGGTGATCGCCTATCTGGACGGCAACTCGCTCGGGCGGCCGACCCGGGCAAGCGTGCAGCGACTCACCGAGTTCGCCGAGAAGCACTGGGGCGGACGGCTGATCCGCGGCTGGGATGAGCAGTGGTACGACCTGCCGCTGACCATCGGCGACCGCATCGGCAAGGTCGTGCTCGGCGCGGCGCCCGGTCAGGTGTTCGTCGGCGACTCCACCACGGTGATCCTCTACAAGCTCATCCGCGCCGCGCTGGCCGCGCGACCGGGCCGTGACGAGATCGTCGTCGATACCGACAACTTCCCGACCGACCGCTTCGTGGCTTCCGGAATCGCCGCCGAGTGCGGTGCGACGCTGCGTTGGGTGTCGTCGGCGCCGGATGGCGGGGTGACGCCCGACCAGGTCGCCGCGCTCGTCGGCGACCGCACCGCCCTCGTCGTCCTCTCCCACATCGCCTACCGCTCTGGCTATCTCGCCGATGCCCGGGAGATCACCCGCATCGCCCACGACGCCGGCGCGCTCGTGCTGTGGGACCTGTGCCACTCGGTCGGAGTCGTGCCCACCGAGCTCGACGCATGGGGAGTGGACCTCGCCGCAGGATGCACCTACAAGTACCTGAACGGCGGACCCGGCTCGCCCGCGTTCGGCTACGTGCGCGCCGAGCACCAGGACAGCATGCGGCAGCCGATCCAGGGTTGGATGGGCAGCGCCAACCCGTTCGAGATGGGACCGGATTACGCGCCGCACGCGGGCATCCGGCGCTTCATCAGCGGCACACCGTCGGTGGTCGGCATGCTTGCGATGCAGGACATGCTCGACCTCATCGACGCCGCCGGCATGGATGTCATCCGGGCGAAGTCCGTGTCGCTCACGGAGTTCGCGATCGACCTTGCCGACGAGCTGCTGGTCCCGCGCGGTGCCGCGCTGTCGTCGCCGCGCGACCCGGAGCGTCGGGGCAGCCACGTGACCGTCGACCACCCGGCGTTCAGCGACGTCGTCGGGCGGCTGTGGGAGCGCGGCGTGATCCCGGACTTCCGTCGTCCGCACGGGTTGCGGCTGGGCCTCTCGCCGCTGACGACGAGTTTCGCCGAGGTGCAGGTAGGTGTGGAAGCCATCGCCGAGGAGCTCGACGCGGCGTGATTCTGGACGACTTCGATTCGCGCGCCGGCAGTGCGACGTCGCTGCTGCGCACCATCGTCGGCGCGTTCCTGCGCGAGTTGGGCGGCAGCATCCGGGCGTCCGACCTGGTGCGCTTGCTTGACGCCGCCGGTGTCGCCGGCCCTGCCGCGCGCACCGCGATCTCGAGGGTCAAGGAGAAGGGTCTGCTGCTGGCCGATGGCGGCGCGGCGCCCGGCTACCGGTTGAATCCGGATGCCGTCCCAATGCTCGAACGCGGCGACCGCCGCATCTTCAACTACCGCCAGCAGGGCGAACGCGACCCCTGGTGCCTGGTGTCCTACAGCGTGCCCGAGTCGCGTCGGTCCGCCCGGCATCAACTGCGGCGACGTCTCGGCTGGATCGGCTGCGGCACCGTCGCCGACGGGTTGTGGATCGCGCCGGGATTCCTTGCCGACGAGGTGCGTTTGATCCTCACAGATCTCGACCTGCAGGACGCGGCCACCCTGTTCACGGCCGAGCGACCGGACGGGCTCGGACGTCACGCGCTTGGGTGGTGGGATCTCGACCGCCTCGCCGGGTTACACCGCGTCTTCCTCGACGCGACAGCTCACGACGGCTCGGCCGCCGACGAACGCGAGGCATTCGCGCGCTGGACGCACGCGCTCGACCGCTGGCGCATCATCCCGTACCTCGACCCTGGGCTGCCGGCGAGCGTGCTGCCAGTCGATTGGCCCGGGCATCAGTCGGTCGAGCGGTTCCGCGAACTCTCAGCCGCGCTCGCACCGAAGGCGCACGCGTTCGCCCGCCGCCCCGCATCGAGTCGGGAGTAGTTGCCCAAATGGCTCACACCAAAAGGGCAACTACTCCCGACTCAATGGGGTTTGGGGTGCTCGAGCGGCTCAGGTCAGTCGAGTTCCTGACCGCTGCGGTCCTTGGCGAACAGCACGGCCACGATCGAGATGATCGCGCACACACCGATAAGGATGCCGATGCCGCCGTAGTTGTTCGCGCCGGCCACGATCGCGGTCGCGATGAGCGGCACCGGCCCGCCCGCGATCGCGGCGCCGACCTGGTAGCCGAGGGAGGCGCCGGTGTAGCGCACGTCGGCCGGGAACGCCTCGGCGAAGAAGGTGCCGAGGATGGAGCCGTAGCTCGCCCAGATGATTGAGAAGCCGATCACGAGCGCAGCCAGCAGAGCGCCGAAGCTCATCTGGTTCATCATCCACAGGAACGGGACGGTGTACAGCGCTACCGCGATAGCGCCGCCGATGAAGACCTTCTTGCGCCCGATCTTGTCGGAGATCGCGCCCCAGCCGAGCATCGCCGGGATGGCGAGCACCGCGGCGATGAGCACCGCGTTGAGCGCCTCGGTCTGCGTGTAGCCGAGGGTGACCGCGTAGCCGACCGAGAACGTTGCGAACAGGAAGAACGTTGCCGTCTCGATGAACTTCGCGAGGATCACCATGATGACCTGGCGCCAGTTGCGCTTCAAAGTCAGCAGCAGCGGGACCTTGGCGGTCGCGTTGGCGGCGACGACCTTCTTGAACGACGGGGTCTCGTCGACCGCGTGACGGATCCACAGTCCGACGGCTACCAGGACGACCGAGATGATGAACGGGATGCGCCAGCCGATAGAGAGGAAGGCATCCTCCGGGAAGATCGCGAGGCTCGCGGTCGCCGCGAGGTTTCCGAGCGCGAGACCCAGCAGTGCACCGGTCTGCGGAACCGCGCCCCACAGGCCGCGGCGCTTCCGTGGCGAGTACTCGACGGCCATCAGCAGCCCGCCGCCCCATTCGCCACCGAGCGCGAGACCCTGCACGAGACGCAGGAAGGTCAGCAGGATGGGCGCCCAGACACCGATCGTGTCGTAGGTCGGCAGCAGACCGATGAGCACGGTCGCAACACCCATCATCGTGAGGGTGATGACCAGGGTCTTCTTACGCCCGATCCGGTCACCGAGGTGGCTGAAGACGATGCCGCCGATCGGCCGGATGAGGAACGACAGCGCGAACGCCGCGAGCGCGAGCATGGTGCTCAGCGTCGCGTCGTCGGTGCGGAAGAACAGCGGCCCGAATACCAGCGCCGACATGGTCCCGTAGAGGAAGAAGTCGTACCACTCGACCGCGCTTCCGACGGCGCTTCCCGCGAGGGCGCGGCGGCGCTCGGAGGGGCTTACCAGCGTGGACTTGTCCACCGCCTTGTGGTCCTGTTCTTCGATGGTCGTCATTCTGATGCCTTTCTTTGGTGACTGCCTCAGCGCAGCTGCGTTGGGAAGTGGGGTGACGCCGCCGACGCCAGGAAGGCGACGTCGGTTGCGATGAGCAGGAAGTCGACACCGAGCTCGTGGTAGCGGCGGGCGTCGTCGACGGAGGCGCAGTGGATACCCACCGTGCGACCGGCTGCCAGGGCGGCGCTCATGACGCGCTCGACAGCGGCGCTGTGTTCCGGGCCGCCGGCGTCGACGCCGAGGCTCGAGGCGAGGTCGGCAGGGCCGACCATGATGACGTCGATGCCGTCGACCGCGACGATCTCATCAACCGCCTGCAGTCCGGCGCGCGTCTCCACCATCGCAACGACGAGCAGCGCATCGTTCGCCGTCGACCGGTGGGTCGCGAGGTCAAGCGCGTAGGCGGTGGCCCGTCCGGCGCCGAGCCCACGCTCGCCCACCGGAGGGAAGCGGGTGTAGCGCACGATCTGGGCGGCATCCGCTGCACTCTCCACGCGCGGGACGATGACTCCGGATGCCCCGGTGTCGAGTGCTCGGGACAGGCCGACGTCCGCGCGGGGGAGGCGCAGCACGACGTGGGCGCCAGCGGCCTGACCTGCCCGCACCAGGTGCTCGAGGTCGGCCAGGTCGAGGGCGGCATGCTCGGCATCCGGGACGATGACCTGCACACCGACCCGAGCGAGAACCTCGGTGACGCTCGGGTGACCGATCACCTGGAAGGTGCCGAGCACCGGTCCCGCCTGCAGGAGGGCGCGGAGCGATGCTGTGGCCATCGACGGTGCCGCGGGCTGTGAGCCGTAGGCCGTCATGGTCAGGCGGCGTCCTTGCCTGCGAGGTCGAGAGCGACGTCGACAATGAGGTCCTCCTGGCCGCCGACCAGGCGGCGGCGTCCGACCTCCAGCAGGATCTGGTGGGCTGGCACCCCGTACTTGGCTGCCGCGCGCTCGGCGTGCAGCAGGAAGGACGAGTACACGCCTGCGTAGCCGAGGGTCAGGGTCTCCCGATCCACCTGCACGGGGCGCTCCTGCAGCGGCCGAACGATGTCGTCGGCCGCATCCATCAGAGCGAACAGGTCGGTGCCGTGGTTCCAGCCCATCTTGTCGGCGACGGCGATGAAGACCTCGAGCGGGGCGTTGCCCGCTCCGGCTCCCATCCCGGTGAGGCTCGCGTCGACGCGGTTCGCGCCGGCCTTCACCGCGGCGACGGAGTTGGCGACGCCCAGCGACAGGTTGTGGTGCGCGTGGATGCCGATCTCGGTCTCCGGCTCCAGCACGTCCCGCAACGCGGTCACCCGGTCGGTGACATCGTCCATGGTCTGCGCCCCGGAGGAGTCGACGACGTAGACGCACTGCGCGCCGTAGCCCTCCATGAGCTTCGCCTGCTCGGCGAGCTTCGCCGGCGTCGTCATGGCGCTCATCATCAGGAAGCCGGTGGTGTTGAGCCCGAGCTCGCGCGCCGTCGCGATGTGCTGCGCGGAGACATCCGCCTCGGTGGAGTGGGTTGCCACCCGCACATAGCTGACACCCGCGGATGCCGCGCGCTTCAGGTCATCGATGGTGCCGACGCCCGGCAGCAGCAGGGTGGCAATAGAGATGTTGTCCGCCACCTCGGCCGCTGCCTCGATCAGCTCGGTGTCGGAGTGGCGCGCGAAGCCGTAGTTCACGCTCGAGCCGTTCAGGCCGTCGCCGTGTGCGACCTCGACGCTGTCGACGCCGGCGGCATCCAGGGCGGAGACGATGGCCCGCACGTCGTTGACGCGGTACTGGTGGCGCACGGCGTGGCTTCCGTCACGCAGGGTGACGTCGGAGATGTACAGCTTGTCGGTCGTCGGGTCGAACATGCTCAGACCTCCTGCAATTCGAGTGAGCGGGTCGCAATCGTCTCGGCGGTGCGCAGGGCGGCCGAGGTCATGATGTCGAGGTTCCCGGCGTACGCCGGAAGGTAGTGGGCGGCTCCCTCGACCTCGAGGAACACGGTCGTCTTGAGGCCGGTGAACACACCGACGCCCGGCACGTTCTCCGGCGTTGTGATGTCGTCGAACTGCACGCGCTGCTTGAGCCGGTAGCCAGGCACGTACTCCTGAACCTGCGCGACGATCTCGGCGACGGATGTTTCAATCGCCTCCCGGTCGCCGCCGTCGGTGAGCGCGAAGACGGTGTCGCGCATCATGACGGGCGGATCCGCCGGGTTGAGGATGATGATCGCCTTGCTCGACTCCGCCCCGCCGACGCTGCGCAGCGCGGCGGCCGTGGTCTCGGTGAACTCGTCGATGTTGGCGCGGGTGCCCGGTCCGGCCGACTTGCTCGAGATGGACGCGACGATTTCGGCGTAGCGCACCGGCGCGATCCGGGAGATCGCGGCGACCACGGGGATCGTGGCCTGGCCGCCGCACGTGACCATGTTGACGTTCTGCGCTTCGATGTTCTCGCTGAGGTTGACCACAGGGACGCAGTACGGCCCGATGGCCGCGGGCGTCAGGTCGATCAGGCGGATGCCGGGCTTCGCGGCGGTGAGTCGCTCGGCGTTGTACTTGTGTGCACCCGCCGAGGTCGCGTCGAAGACGATGTCGATGTCGGCGAAGACCTCGTGCTCGATAAGACCGTCGACCCCAGTGGGGATCGAGGTGACGCCGAGCCGTGCGGCGCGCGCGAGTCCGTCCGATGCTGGGTCGATGCCGACCATCGCCGTGATCTTCAGGATCCCTGACCCTCGAAGGATCTTGATCATGAGGTCGGTGCCGATGTTTCCTGAACCGATGATTGCCGCATTCACACTGCGTGCCATTAGAGCGTCTCCTCACTCCGGTGTGTCGAGGCGCCGGACATTGTTCGAACCTTCGCACCGCGTTCGATATATAGAACGCGCCTGTTTTCGAGTTGTCAAATTGAAACCATTTGCGTACGGCGAAAAAGGAGGCTATTTATAGGGCATGCCCAGACTCACGCCCGCCGTGATGCGGACGCTCGACATCCTGGAACTATTCCTCGAAGCCGCAGCCCCATTGACCGCACCCGAAGTCGCACGGCGCACCGGCATCCCGCGCACAACGGTTCACGAGCTGCTCACGACGCTCGTCGCCCGTGAGTACCTCGTGCGCGACGAGCCGGGAACCAGTTACCGGCTGGGTGTGCGCTTCCTGCATCTGGGCAATGCGTACGCGTCCCGCTTCGACCTGCTCTCCGCTGCCAACAGCGTCGCCCGCGAGTTCGCCGAGCAGTCCGGCGAGACCGTCAATGTCGCGGTTCGCGAGGGCGCCAATGTCTTCTACCTGGCGAAGGTGGAGGGGCGCGACAATCTGCGGTTGCCTTCGAGCATCGGACAACGCGTGCCGGCGAACGTGACCGCCCTCGGCAAGGCGCTGCTCTCCGAGCTGGCCGATGACACGCTCGATGCCCTGTTCCCCGACGCACAGCGGCTGCCTGCCCTCACCGAGCGCAGCATCACGACGCTGACCGCCCTGAAGTCGGAGCTGCGAGCGGTCCGCGAGCGCGGCGTCGCCTTCGAGGACCGCGAGTCCGCGCCCGACACGCGCTGTGCAGCCGCGCCGGTCAGGGACTCGGCCGGGGAGATCATCGCCGCGATCAGCGTGTCGGTGCCGGTCGCCCGCTGGGACCAGCAGCCGGAGAGGCACTGGGCTCAGGTGGTCCAGCGCGGTGCCATCCAGCTGTCCGAGCAGCTGGGGTACGTCGTCCGGCCCAGCGCCTAGGCGAGCGCGAGCAGCGCCGCGGCGGCCAGCGCGAGCACCAGCCCGGCGACTTGACCTGCGGTCACCCTCTCCCGAAGCACGATCGCGGCCAGGATGATCGTGCCCGCCGGGTACAGCGCGACCAGCACCGACATGACGCTGAGGTCGCCGATGCGCAGGCCGAGCAGCATAAGAGCGTTCGCCACCGCGTCGATCAGGCCGGCCCCTGCAGCGATCCACACCCCGCCCCGCCAGCCGCGCTTCAGCATTCCGGTCGGCTCGCTGACGGAGTTGCGACTCCGCACGGCAACCACGGCCAGCACGCCGACGACAGCGAACATGATGGACGCGTTGACCGCCCGGTTCGCGACGAGAGGAACCAGACCAGAGTCATCCGGGGTCAGGTCGATGACGACCAGAAAGACTCCGATCATCAGGCCGGAGCCGAGGGCCATCAGCAGCCCCTTGAGGTTGGGGCGCGCCGCGTTCTCCTCCCGGACGAACCCGACAAGCACCACCGCGACCAGCGCCAGGCCGATGCCGACGTAGCCGAAGAACGGGAGCTGCTCGCCCCGAAGCAGGCCGACGGTGAGCGGAACGAACGCGGACACCAGAGCCGTCAGCGGGGACAGGATGCTCATCGGCCCGATCGCCAGGCAACCGTAGAGGAGCACGATCGCGAGGGCGCCGGCGACGCCGGAGAGCCCACCGAGGAGCACCGCCGACCAGGACCATTCGCCAGGGATGATCAGCAGCCCGACGAGCAGCACCACAAATCCGGCGACGGCCGAAACCGCGGTGACCCGGATGGGGCTGATGCGTTTGGACGCCAGCCCGCCGAAGAAGTCGGCGGCGCCGAAGATGAGGGCGCTGGAGAGACCGAAGACAGCGGTGAGCATTGGATCCTTACGGGAGACGTAGGGCATAAAACTATCGCGTGCCGGAGCGACCCACGCTGTCGTGCGACATCCTACGAAGGCATCAGCATGCTTTTGTAGCTTCCCCCAATCGACGGTGAGTGGCCGGGCTCTGTCAGTTGTAGCCCGAACACTGAACATTTTCGCTGGCGAGCCGGCCGGTCCTAGCGTGACCTCTAGAGACTTGGCTCGCCTCACTGGCGTGCTCAGAACAGGGGTACATCAATGGTTGACACGGTCACGCGTCCCGCAACGCGCACTCCCGCCGGCACCGAGATCGAGGTCGAGGTCGACGGTCACCTCGATCGGGCAGCCGGCACCGAGGCATCCGTCGACGTCGCGAAGTTGAACACGGTGCTGCTCGGCAAGTGGGCAGACGTCCGCAGGCAGGCGCGCGAGGCGATGAAGAACCCGGAGCTGCACCGCATCAACGGGCTCAGCGTCGACGAGCACCGCGAGCGGGTGTTCCAGCAGTTGCGGATCCTGGTCGAGACCGGGCAGGCCAAGCGGGCCTTCCCGAAGTCGGTCGGAGGGCTGGAGGACCACGGCGGCAACCTGGCCGCGTTCGAGGAGACCATCACCGCCGACCCGTCGCTGTCGATCAAGGGCGGCGTGCAATGGGGCCTGTTCGGTGCGGCGATCATGCACCTCGGCACCGAACAGCACCACGCGAAGTGGCTTCCGGACGTCATCTCGCTGGCCATCCCCGGAGCGTTCGCCATGACCGAGATCGGGCACGGGTCGGATGTCGCGAGCCTGGCCACCACCGCCACCTACGACAAGGAAGCGCGCGAGTTCGTCATCCACACGCCGTTCCGCGCAGCGACGAAGGAATTCCTGGGCAACGCCGCGGTGCACGCGCGCGCTGCCGTGGTCTTTGCGCAGCTGATCACGGAGGGGGTCAGCCGCGGCGTGCACGCCTTCTACGTCCCGGTGCGCGATGAGGCGGGCAACATGCTGCCCGGCGTCACGAGCGAGGACGACGGTGTCAAGGGCGGCCTCAACGGCGTCGACAACGGGCGGTTGGCGTTCGACAACGTGCGCGTCCCGCGCACCCACCTGCTCAACCGGTACGGCGACGTCGCCGAGGACGGCAGCTACAGCTCGCCGATCGAGAGTCCGGGCCGGCGGTTCTTCACCATGCTTGGCACGCTCGTGCAGGGCCGCGTGTCGCTCGCCGGCTCGGCAACGATCGCCGCGCAGCTCGGCCTGACCATCGCGATCACCTACGGCAACCAGCGCCGCCAGTTCACCGCGGGCAGCGACACCGACGAGGAGGTGCTGCTCGACTATCAGCGGCACCAGCGTCGCCTTATCCCGAAGCTGGCCACCGCGTACGCGAACACCTTCGCGCACGAGGAACTGCTTGTGAAGTTCCATGAGGTGTTCAGCGGCTCCGACAGCGACGACGACCGTCAGGATCTGGAGACGCTCGCCGCCGCGATCAAGCCGCTCGCCACCTGGCAGGCGCTGGAGACGCTTCAGGAGTCACGCGAGGCGTGCGGTGGTGCCGGCTTCATGGCCGAGAACCGCATCGTCGGGCTGCGCAGCGACCTTGACATCTGGGTCACCTTCGAGGGCGACAACAACGTGCTGCTGCAGCTCGTCGCCAAACGGCTGCTCACCGACTTCAGCTCGAAGTTCCGCAAGGCGGGCACCGGTGCGCTCGCCCGCTACGTCGTCGGCCAGGCAGCCGACCGCGCCTACCACGGCAGCGGACTCCGCCGGCTGACCCAGAACATCCGCGACCTCGGCTCGACCGCGCGCAGCGTGCAGGAGCTGCGCGAGACCGAGACCCAGCGGCAGCTGCTCACCGACCGGGTCGAGACCATGGTGGAGGAGCTCGCCGGCCGGCTGCGCGGCGCCTCGAAGCTGTCGAAGGTCGAGGCCGCTGACCTGTTCAACTCGCAGCAGAACGAACTGATCGAGGCGGCGCGTGCGCACGCCGAGCTGCTGCAGTGGGAGGCGTTCACGCTCGGCCTGGAGCAGGTCGAGGACGCAGGCACCAAGCAGGTGCTGTCCTGGCTGCACGACGTGTTCGGTTTGGGCTTGATCGAGCAGCACCTCGACTGGTACCTGATCAATGGGCGGCTGTCCCCGCAGCGGGCGCTCGCGATCACCGCCTATATGAACCGCCTGATCGCGCGGCTGCGTCCGCACGCGCAGGACCTGGTGGACGCGTTCGGATTCGAGCCGGAGCACCTTCGTGCGCCCATCGCATCCGGAGCCGAGGCCAGGCGTCAGGAGGAAGCGCGGGAGTACTACCGCGCCCGGCGGGAGGCAGGCACCGCACCCGTCGAGGAGAAGACGCTCCGGGCGGCCAAGAAGTCCGCCTGACCGCTCCTCCACAACGCGGGGAGAGGCGCATCGGGTTGCCCGTCTAGGGTGGGCGCATGACCACCGCTCCGTTTGGCTCCTGGACCTCTCCGATCACCGCCGCGAGCCTGGTAGCGAGCGGCCATCCGGTGTCCGGCGGGCGCTACGTGGGCGACGACATCTGGTGGCTGGAGGCTCGACCGACGGAGAGCGGCCGGCTGGCGGTGCGCAGGCGCGACGCATCCGGCGATGTCGTCGACGTGCTGCCCGCACCCTGGAACGCCCGCACGCGCGTGCACGAGTACGGGGGCGGCGCGTGGGCGGTGACGGATGCCGGTGCGCTGGTGTTCGCGGAATTCTCGGACCAGCGCCTTTACCGTCTCGACCCGCAGACCGCAGAGCCGGTGCCCCTCACCCCAGCCGGCCAGGGCATGCGCTTCGCCGAGCTGAGCATTCGCGGCGACGAGGTCATCGCGGTGCGGGAGACCCACGCGGACGGCGACCTCGAGCGGGACATCGTGGCGGTGGCGCTGGACGGCAGCGGCATCCGCTCGCTCGTCGGCGGTTCGCGCTTCCTCGCCTACCCGCGCATCTCGCCCGACGGCAAGTGGATCGCGTGGATCGCCTGGGACCACCCGAACATGCCGTGGGAGAGGACCGAGCTGCGGGTCGGGCCGATCGTCGACGGCGTG
Source organism: Cryobacterium sp. BB307 (assembly GCF_012274275.1). GTDB lineage: Bacteria > Actinomycetota > Actinomycetes > Actinomycetales > Microbacteriaceae > Terrimesophilobacter. Next base: position 661,284 of record NZ_JAANZA010000001.1, read on the forward strand.
GTGACGGGGTGGAAGACGCTCATGGGCGCCGGCGGCGACGAGTCGGTGCTGCAACCGGAGTGGGCCGACTCGGGCACCATCCACGCGATCAGCGACCGCAGCGGGTGGTGGAACCTGTACCGCATCACGCGCGACGGTGCCATCGAACTGCTGGACGCCAGCGACGCCGACACCGGTGGCGCGCTGTGGGCGCTCGGCACCAGGTGGCACCTGGCGCTCGGCGACGGCCGGCTCCTCTACACCCGCACGGTCGGCACCGACAGCGTGCGCGTGCTCGAACGGCGCTCCGGCGTCACGCGCGACCTCGCACTGCCGCTCACGACGATCGGCCTGTGTGACGTCAACGGCGACCGCGTTCTGCTCACCGGCGGCAGCGCGACCATCGCCGGCGGGCTCCGCGAGCTGAATGTCAGCACCGGCGAGCTCACCGACATCCGGTTCAGCACCGACGAGCTGCCGGATGCCGCCTACCTGCCCGAGGCGGAGGCGATGACTTTCACCGGGGAGCGGGAGGTGCACGCGATCGTGTACCGACCGCGAAATCCGGACTTCCAGGCGCCGCCCGGCGAGCTGCCGCCGTTTGTCGCTGTCGTGCACGGCGGTCCGACCGGGCACAGCGCCCCGCAGCTCAGCCTCACCTACGCGTTCTTCGCCTCGCGCGGCATCGGCGTGATCGACATCAACTACGGCGGCTCGACCGGATACGGCCGCGAGTACCGGGAACGCCTGAACGGGCAGTGGGGTGTCGTCGACGTGGAGGACACCATCGTCGCAATCACCGGACTGGCGGATGCCGGGATCGCCGACCCGAACCGGCTCGCCATCCGGGGTGGTTCGGCGGGCGGCTGGACCGTGCTCGCCGCGCTCGTCCAGTCGGACGTGTTCGCGTGTGGAGTCTCCTATTACGGTGTCGCCGACCTGACGGCGCTCGCAGAAGACACCCACGATTTCGAGGCGCGTTACCTCGACGGTCTCGTCGGAGGGTTGCCGGAGGCCGCCGACGTGTACCGCGCCCGCGCTCCGATCAATCATGTCGACCAGCTGGACTGCCCGGTGTTGTTGCTGCAGGGACTCGACGACCCGGTCGTGCCGCCGAGCCAGTCCGAGGCGTTCCGGGATGCGCTGGTGGGCAAGGGCATCCCGCACGCCTACGTCGGCTACGAGGGGGAATCGCACGGATTCCGCAAGGCGGAGACGATCATCCACTCCACGCAGGCCGAGTTGTCGTTCTACGGACAGGTGATGGGCTTCGAGACGCCGGATGTGCCGCAGCTCGAGCTGTGGCGGCCGTAAGACCGCCCCGTCCACCACCCGCATTGGGGCAATGGCACACGCATTCTGGCGGATGAGATTGCCCGATATACCACTAGTGTGAACTCCGGCGCCCGTACCCGACGAGCGTCATGCCCGGAGGTCCCGCGTGTCCCGAAGCCTTGCCCTACTTCTTTCCGTTTTCATCGCGGTGCCGCTGGCGCTCGGCTCGCCACTGGCGGCGACCGCCGAGGTGCCGGATGCCGGTTCCCCAGTCGCTGATGCGAGTGCAGAGATCCCGGATGCCGACCAAGTCGCAGATGCACCCGAGATCGTGGAGCCACCGACGGGGGATCAGGAGTCCCCCCTCGACGTTCCGGATGCCCGAGCCGAGGGTTCTGATTCGCCTACCCCGGCGCCATCCGCAGCGGTCATGGCAGCAGCCACCCAGTCGTCAACGTTCACCGCAGATGTAGCGGGAAGCTTCACACCCGTTTTCTCTGGCGTTGCGTCGTATGTCGCAGTCGCTGCAGGCTCGTCGCTGCCGCCCGGACTGTCGCTCGATAACAACACCGGCGTTATCTCGGGAACCCCATCGCGCGCTGGTGCTGGCATCACCTCGGTAGTGCTGAACGTGGACGACGCGGACGGCCGCACGTCCACGAACATCGTTGTCGACATCGAGGTTCTCGCCGCGCCCTTCTTCCGCTTCCCCGAGCCGCTGACTCTTCGAGAAGGCGTCCGCACCGACTTTCTGGTCGTCGTTGAGGCTGGCTGGCCATATGTTGCTGTAATCAGTCTCGATGTCCTTGTGCCCGGCGTGAGCATCGCGTTCGTCAACGGGACGCCAACAGCCATCGAGGTCGGGTTCAGCGGAACGCCAGAGGCGGGTGCAGCAGGCGATTACGTGATGTCCTGGTCAGCCAGCAACAACGCCGACCTCCACGCAAATGCGCAAATGGTCGTGAACGTTCTGCCCCCATTTGTCGCCCCGCAACTGACCGGCGACAGCGCCATCGACCTCCTCGAGGGAGAGCCCGCTGCATACGTGCCCTCCCTGACCCAGGGCGACCCGAACGATGCAACAGTGTCGATCGCCTCCGGCACCCTTCCGGCGGGCCTCTCGCTCGACCCCGCAACCGGGGCAATCTCCGGAACGCCCGAGATGGGTTCCGCCGGAACCTATGACGTCACGCTCGTCGCGCGTGGTTCTGACGGGCCACCGTCGCTGCCGCTCCCCGTGCGGATCACCGTCACCGCGCAAGCCCCGTTCGTGCTGGAGTCGTCCTCCGGCACCCTGACCGGCGGCGAGTTCGTCGTGTCCGGCGGCGGCCTCATACCGGGCAGCACCGTCGCCATCGAACTGCACTCGACACCCGTGCTGCTCGGCACCGTGACAGCGGATGCCTCGGGCACGTTCTCGCTGCGAGTGCCGGCCCTTCCGGCGGGCATCGCCTTTGGAGCTCACCGGATAGTTGCAACTGCAACGTCCCCCGGAGGCGTCGTGCGCGTCGCCGAACTCGCTGTCACAGTGCCCCGCCCCGTGACCGCGGTGCAGCCGACCGCTCTTCCCGCCACCGGCGCCGATTCGGCCGGGCCGCTCGCCGCCGCGACCCTCTTGCTTGTGACAGGTGGAGTGATGATGATGCACCGTCGCCGTTCCGCCGCCTAGGCGGCGGTGTGGCGGCCGCAAGAACGCCCGGTCCACCACCCACATTGGGGAATTTCGCACGGCCATGTCGGCTGATTAGCCTGTGAGCAACCCGCTTACCCTTCCCATCCGCCTGCCCGAAAGGCGCTTCCCCGTGCAGCCACGCCTGCGTCGCTTTGCCCCAACCGCCGCGCTTCTTGCGACGGCATCACTCGCCCACATCGCGACGCTCGCCCGCGCGTCCGAGGTCGCTCGCGATCCCCATCCCTCGACGATGCTGCCGCTTGTTATCGGTGCGGGCGCTACGGCGGGCGCATCGATAACAAACCGGGGCAGCGTCGGTCGGCCGAGACACGAGGAAGCCGTCTTGCACCCCCGACTGGGGATATAGACGGCGCAGCCAGTCGCACTAGGGTTGGCGCCAGTCGCGGGGAACGAATCGGTGGCCCCATCCCCCTTGGAGGTCGCAGATGTTCCCGCTGACTCAAACCCGTGGCCATCGCCGCTCGCTCATCGCAAATAGCTGACTCTCATCTCCCCCAGCGGGCAACCGCACCGGGAGTCGACGACTTCGCGTGCTGCGCGGCGATGGCCACGGGCCCTGAACGGATGCGCATCAGCGGTCCGGTCTAGCCTTGAATCATGACCCCGGCGCTCTCTGTCCTCGAGAAGACGTTCGGCTATGACGCCTTCCGGGGGCAGCAGGCGGACATCATCAGCCACGTCGTCGGCGGCGGCGACGCGGTCGTGCTCATGCCCACCGGCGGCGGCAAGTCGCTGTGCTATCAGATCCCGTCGCTCGTGCGTGATGGCACCGGTGTGGTCATCTCGCCGCTGATCGCGCTCATGCAGGACCAGGTCGACGCGCTCGAGGCGGTCGGAGTGCGTGCGGCGTTCCTCAACTCGACGCAGGGTCCGGATGAGCGCGCCCGCGTCGAGGCGGCTTTCGTCGCGGGTGAGCTCGACTTGCTCTACCTCGCCCCTGAGCGCCTCACCATGGGCCCCACCCAGAACCTGCTCGACCGCGGCCGCATCGCGCTGTTCGCGATCGACGAGGCGCACTGTGTCTCGCAGTGGGGCCACGACTTCCGTCCCGACTACCTCTCCCTGTCGATGCTGCACGAGCGCTGGCCGTCGGTGCCGCGCATCGCACTCACCGCGACCGCGACGCGCGCGACGCACGAGGACATCACCAAGCGTCTGCAGCTGCAGTCTGCCCGGCACTTCGTCGCGAGCTTCGACCGCCCCAACATCCAGTACCGGATCGTGCAGAAGGAGCAGCCGCAGAAGCAGCTGCTCGAGTTCCTCCGCACAGAGCACGACGGCGACGCGGGCATCGTCTACTGCCTGTCGCGGGCATCCGTCGAGAAGACAGCGCAGTTCCTCACTGAACAGGGCATCCCCGCGCTGCCGTACCACGCGGGCCTCGACTCGCGCATCCGGTCGGCGAATCAGGCCCGCTTCCTGCGTGAGGACGGCATCGTGATGGTGGCCACCATCGCTTTCGGGATGGGCATCGACAAGCCCGACGTGCGCTTCGTCGCCCACCTCGACCTGCCGAAGAGCGTCGAGGGTTACTACCAGGAGACCGGCCGTGCCGGCCGTGACGGCCTGCCCTCCACCGCTTGGCTCACCTACGGACTGCAGGATGTCATGCAGCAGCGGCGCATGATCGACACGTCAGAGGGCGACGCGGCGCACAAGCGGCGGATGTCACAGCACCTCGACGCGATGCTCGCCCTGTGCGAGACCGTCGAGTGCCGGCGGGTGCAACTGCTCGCCTACTTCGGGCAGGAGTCGACCCGGTGCGGCAACTGCGACACCTGCATCGAGCCGCCAGAGTCCTGGGACGGCACCGTCCCGGCCCAGAAGCTCCTGTCGACGGTGGTGCGCCTGCAGCGCGAGCGCAACCAGCGGTTCGGCGCCGGGCACATCATCGACATCCTGCTCGGCAAGCAGACCCCCAGGGTCGACGCTCAGGGCCACGACTCGCTCAGCACCTTCGGGATCGGCGGCGAGCTGAGCGAACAGGAGTGGCGCGGCGTCGTCCGGCAGCTGCTGGCGCAGGGGCTGCTCGCGGTTCAGGGCAGCGACAATTACCCGACGCTCGGGATCACGGATTCCAGTGGTGCGGTGCTCTCCGGCTCGCGTCCCGTTCGGTTGCGTCGCGAACTGCCGCGAGCGAAGACCCGCAGCAGTCGACGAGTTGCCCCCGGCGCCGCCCTGCCCGAGGGTGCTCAGCCGCTGTTCGAGTTGTTGCGCGGCTGGCGGGCCGAGCAGGCCAAGGAACAGGGCGTCCCCGCCTACGTCATCTTCCACGATGCGACGCTGCGTGAAATTGCGACAGTGCGCCCGGCATCCCTCAGCCAACTCGGCACCATCACCGGCGTCGGCGCCGCCAAGCTCGAGCGGTACGGCGAGCAGCTGCTCCAGGTGCTCGCCGACTAGGCCTGCACTCGGGGCTAGAGAACGGCGGCGGTCGGGCCTACTGTTTGTCCATGGCACGCAGGCGCAGGCTGGTAATCGTGATCGGTGCCGTGCTTGCCATGCTCGTTGTCGGCGCGGTCGTCGCCTTCACCATCGCGGGCGGGGGACCGGCCGGCAACTCGGATGCGGCCGATGAGACACCGACGTCGATCCCAGGTCAAGAGGTGGACAACACCAACCCACCCGGCGACGCTCCGACCAGCCTGCCTCTTCCGCCCACCGACGATGACCCCCTCGTCACCCGCCCGCTCCCGAAATCCGGGGCGGCCGAGGGTGAACTCGTCCCCGGCTTCCCCTCCGACTTGCTACCCACTCCCGCCGGCGCGACGGTGATCAGCAGCTCCGTCGCCACCGAGGGTGATCACATGCAGGCCGGCGTGGCCGCGACCTCCACGCTGACCCCCGACGAGGTGGTCGCGTTCTATCGGGCCGCCTACGCATCGCTCGGCCTCACCGATCGCCCGATGAACGCCATTCCCGGGTCCAGCGCGTACGCGTTCTCCCGCGGCGACAACACGATCACGCTCACCGTCACGCCCGCGGAATCCGGCAGCGCCTTCTCCCTGTTCGGCGCGTTCCGCGCCGGCTGACCCGTTCCACCCATTTGCCACCCGTTCGGGGGTCAGTGACTCGCGAATCGACGCGCTACCCTCCTACATACGTAACGCAAACGAGGGGCATCGCCGACAGTGACGTTGGCATAAGCCATCGTCGTGGAGCGCTCATCAGGGAGACGACGCTCCGCTCATCCGAGTACCTGTAGACCCGAAATGCAGGCTATGTTCAGTGACCCGATTTACTCCGGTCTACCCGACTGGACGCCCACCGCGGAGCGCGCCAGCGCGCTGATTCCGCTGGCCACTACCGGCCTGGCGGCCGCCTACCTGGCTGCAACCGCAGAATTCGCTCAGACCCTGCGGCTGCGACTCCCGGACGGACCGGTACAGCGCGAGGGGACCAACCTCCGCTACGCGGCGATCGCGGCGCTTGGCCTTTCCCGCGCCGGGGCCGCGCGCAGCGACCTCGTGCTCCGCGGCAAGCCCCTCGACAGCTTCACCCGCACCATCGTCGACCGCGCCGGGAACGGCGCCGAGTCCGGCGCGGTCGCACTGGCGGCGTGGGCGGTGGCGGAGGTGCTCGGCGAGCCGAGCCGCTCCCTCCTCGACCGGATGCGTGAGCTGCTGACGGCCGACCGGCCCATCCCCGTTGTTGACACAGCCTGGATGCTCACCGCCGCCGTCGCCTCGGACGACTCGGAACTCGCCGCGCTTGCGCGCGACGCGCTGCTGGGGGCACAGGGCGGCGACGGCATCTTCCCGCACGCCATCCCGGCGGCCTCACTGGGCCGATGGCGTGCCCATGTCGGCTGCTTCGCCGACCAGATCTATCCCATTCAGGCGTTGGCCCGCTTCGCGGCGCAATTCAACGACGCCGAGGCGCTGGCGGCGGCGAACCGCACCGCCGCCAGGATCTGCGAGGTGCAGGGATCCGCCGGTCAGTGGTGGTGGCATTACGACGCGCGCGATGGATCCGTCGTGGAGCAGTATCCGGTGTACAGCGTCCACCAGCACGGGATGGCGCCGATGGCGCTGTTCGATCTCGCCGCGGCTGGGGGAGTCGACCACCTGGACGCGATCGACCTTGGCTTCCGCTGGCTGACCACTCGCCCGGAGACGACCGAGCCGCTGATCTCCGGACGCCATTCGCTCATCTGGCGGAAGGTCGGCCGGAGGGAACCACCGAAGTTCGTCCGCAAGGCGTCGGCCGTCACCACCTCTGTGCGCCCCGGGTGGCGACTTCCGGCCAGAGACACGCTGTTCCCACCGGGACCCATCGATCACGAGTGCCGACCGTACGAACTGGGTTGGCTGCTCTACTCGTGGGCGTCGCAGCCAATCGCGAAGGAGACACCATGACCGAAGCCAGCTACCAGCTCGGCATCCGCCAGCCGCTCTATGGGTTGCTGGTGAATGCCATGACCATGGAGCAGGTGCTTGAGGAGGCCGCCCAGCACGCCGCGGACCGGAGCCGATTCCTGATCGGCGTGGTCAACGCGGCCAAGATCGTCAAGCTGCGCAAGGACGCGCTGCTGCGTGAATCGCTGCTGGTCCCGGACGTCGTCCTGGCCGACGGTCAGGCCGTGGTGTGGGCAAGTCGACTGCTGGGCCACCCGCTTCCGGAGCGGGTCGCGGGCATCGACCTGTTCGAGCGGTTGCTGGCTCTCGCCGACGATGAACGTCGCTCGGTGTACTTCCTCGGCGCGCGGCAGGAAGTGCTGGAGGCCATGGTCGAACGCGTGCGATCCAGGTACCCGAAGCTGGTCATCGCCGGCTACCGAGACGGCTACTTCCCAAGCGATGAATCCGCTGCTGTCGCCGCCGCGATCGAAGCTACAGGAGCCGACATGCTGTTCCTCGGCATGACGACGCCGAAGAAGGAGATCTTCCTCGCCGAGCATGGCGAATCGCTCGGCGTGCCGATCCAGCACGGCGTTGGGGGCTCCTTCGACATCCTCGCCGGGATCACCAAACGGGCCCCGGAGCGCTGGCAGCGGATGGGCCTCGAGTGGGCCTACCGCCTGCTGCAGGAACCGCGCCGATTGTTCGCGCGCTACGCATCCACCAACGCCGCCTTCATCGCGCTGACGGTGCGGGAACGCTTCCGCCCCACCGCGCCCTACCGGCTCACCGGCGCGTCAGCGGAACAGGAGGACTGAGATGGACGAGCCGTTCTCCGGTCGCGTCGCGATTCTCGGGCTGGGCTACATCGGCCTGCCGACCGCGGTCGCCCTTGCCACCCGCGGCATCGAGGTCATCGGCGTCGACATCAACGAGGAGACGGTCAAGGCGGTGTCCGAAGGGCACGTGCCCTTCGTCGAGCCGGATCTGGCGATCGGCGTGAGTGGCGCCGTGAGCGTCGGACGTCTCACCGCCACCACGACCGTGCCGGAGGCGGATGCCTTCATCATCGCGGTGCCGACCCCGTTCCTGGGCGACAAGACCGCCGACCTGTCGGCCATTCAGGCGGCGGCCACCCAGGTCGCGCCGAAGCTGAAGCCAGGCGATCTGGTCGTGCTCGAGTCCACCTCGCCGCCCGGCACGACCGAGCAGGTCAGCCGGTGGATCGGCGAACTGCGGCCCGACCTGAAGATGCCGCACGACACCGAGGGAGTGCCGGACATCTGTGTCGCCCACTGCCCGGAGCGGGTCCTTCCCGGTCGCATCATGATCGAGATCGTCACCAACGACCGAGTCATCGGCGGCGTCACCCGGCGCTGCGCGGAACGCGCGGCCAGTCTCTACCGGGTGTTCACGCACGGCGACATCCTGACGACGGATGCCGCGAGTGCCGAAATGGCGAAGCTGGTGGAGAACTCCTATCGTGACGTCAACATCGCGTTCGCCAACGAGCTCTCCCTGATCAGCGATCGGCTGAAGCTCGACGTCTGGGAGATCATCCGGCTCGCCAACCACCACCCGCGCGTCAACATCCTCACGCCCGGCCCGGGTGTCGGTGGGCACTGCATCGCCGTCGATCCGTGGTTCATCGTCGGTGTCGCGCCCGATCTTGCGAGGCTCGTGCGGGTCGCGCGTGAGGTGAACGACTCCAAGCCGCACCATGTTGCGCGGCAGGTGCTCGAACGCGCCTCCAGGTTCCGGGACCCGACGATCGCGTGCCTTGGCCTCACGTTCAAGGCCAATGTCGACGACATGCGGGAGAGTCCGGCCGTCGACGTCGTGACGGCGATCGCCGACGCGGACCCGGATGTCGATATCCGGGTCGTCGAACCGTTCAGCAACTCCCTGCCACCCGCGCTCGAAGGACGCGCCCGGGTGCGCATGCAGCCGACGGGCGAGGCTATCGATGACGCCGACATTGTCGTGCTCCTGGTCGATCACGACCAGTTCAAGGCGATCCCGCGGTCGCGGCTCGAGGGACGCGTGGTGTTCGACACCCGCGGGGCATGGCGCTGAGGGATGCCATGCGCAAGGTCCTCGTGGTTTACGGAACGCGTCCTGAGGCGATCAAGCTCGCGCCGGTGGTGCACGCGCTCGCCGCGTCCGACCACCTGAGCCCGGTGGTCGCGGTCACCGGCCAGCACCGCTCGATGCTCGACCAGGTGAACTCCCTGTTCGGGATCGAACCGCACTACGACCTCGACCTCATCCGGGATCGCCCGAATCTGGCTGGCATCACCTCCGGCGTGCTGACCGGCCTGGAACCGATCATCGCCAAGGAGCACCCGGACCTGGTGATCGTGCAGGGGGACACCACGACGGTGTTCGCCGCCGCGCTCGCGGCCTTCTACGCCCAGGTTCCGGTCGCACACGTCGAGGCCGGGCTGCGCACCGGGGAACGCTACAACCCCTATCCGGAGGAGATCAACAGGCACCTCACCACCTCTCTGGCGTCCCTGCACTTCGCTCCAACCCGCACCTCGCGCGCGAACCTGCTGGCAGAGGGCGTGCGGGACTTCGACATCCACGTCACCGGCAACACGGTGATCGACGCACTGCTGGATATCGCTGCGCGCGGCCTGCCGAGCACGGATGCGTCCCTTGCGCGTCTGAATGGGGCCAGCCGGGTCATCTCGGTGACCAGCCATCGTCGCGAGAACTGGGGCGAGCCGATGGCGCGCACCGGGCGGGCGCTCGCCAGGCTGGCACGGCAGTACCCGGACACCCTGGTGGTGCTGCCAGCGCACATGAACCCGATCGTGCGCGAGTCGTTGCTGCCGCCGCTGAAGGGTCTCGACAACGTGCTGGTGACCGAGCCGCTGGACTACGTGGACATGGTGAACACTCTCGCCGCGTCGCACATCGTCATCACCGACAGCGGCGGCATCCAGGAGGAGGCGCCCAGCCTGGGCAAGCCCGTGCTCGTCCTCCGCGACACGACGGAGAGACCCGAAGCCGTCGATGCCGGCACGGTGCGGCTGATCGGAACCGATGAGGACCGCATCGTCAGCGAGGTCGGCCGACTGATGAGTGACCCGGATGCCCACCTCCAGATGGCGCGCGCCGTCAACCCGTACGGCGATGGGCACGCATCCGCCCGCATTGTCGCCGCGATCGAGCACTTCTTCGGGCAGGGCGCCCGCCCGGAGCCGTTTGTGGCGGCGCCGGCCGCCCGCGGACCAGCGCACGCGCGTGTGGCAACAGCCGAGTACGAGGCGATAGAGACCCGGGTGTTCTGAATGAGTCGACACGCTGGAGGGCAGGATGCTGCTGCCACGCGCAAGACGGTGAAGCTCGCGGCGACAGTCGGCGCCGCGAGCGCGGTGGTGGCCGGCCTGGTGGCGTTGCCGATGCTGACCGGAGGGCGCACAGGCGGGGACCGCGCGCCCAATCCCAACCCCACCTCTGAACCATCCGCATCACGTGAGGTGACCATGCCAGCCAGCCCGTTCGCAGGCGCGGCGAACACCGGCCCGCTGGCCGCCGGCTTCAATCCGACCCAGCCCTACACCGGCCCGATGACCATCACCCAATCGGGCACCGTCATCCGGGACAAGGTGATTCCGGCCGGCCTGCGCGTGGAAGCGGACAATGTCACCATCCAGGGCAACCTCATCACCGGGCCGACGGATCCGGACTGGGACCAGGCGGCACTGCACGTCGAGGGTCGAAACGTGGAGATCATCGACAATGAGATCCGCGGCGAATCGGCAACCGACTGGCGGATGACGCCGGTGAACGGGGTGAAGCTCGTCGGCGACGGCGTCGACTTCAGTCGCAACAACGTGCACCAGATCGCAGGAGACGGCGTAAGCCTTTATGGGGCAGGAGCGAATGTCGTAGGGAACTGGGTGCACGACTTCGTGCTGCGCGACGGTGGAGTGCACTATGACGGCCTGCACTACCCGCTGGACTCCCTGGCAGGGGCAGGACTGATCAAGGACAACACCGTCGAGCTGTGGATCACCGACTCCGCCGACAGCGGCATGACGGCGGCGATCGCGATTCCCGACTCATCGCCGGGCCTGGTGGTCGAGCACAACCTCATCGCGGGAGGCAATTACGCCCTGATGGGCGGGGGAGCCGGCGCCGTGTTTCAAGGCAACGCGTTCTGGACCAAGTTCTCCTCCAAAGTCGGCTACTTCGGTGCCGTGGCGTATGTGGGTGATCACGGAACTGTGGAGTGGACGGGAAACGCCTACAGCGACGATGGCGCCACAACTAAGGGCTCGGTGCGCCCGTGACTGTCGAGCCGGCTCACAAGCCGCTGGAGACGATTGTGTCCGTGGCGAAGTCCCGTGACGAGGTGGAAGCGCTTCGCCCGCTGTGGGAGAGCCTGCCCATTCGGAATCTTGACGCAGACATTGACTACTTCCTCACCGTCGTGTCGCATCACCCGTGGGTGATCAGCCCCTATGTCGTGCGCGTACAACCGCCCGCTCGCGACCCGATGCTGGTCGTTGCGCGCCTCGAGCGTCACGAGTTCCCGGTAGCCGTCGGGTATCGAACCCTGGTGCGGCCACGCCTGCGCACTGCTGTCATCTCGTTCGACGGATTCCTCGGGGCCGCGACGCCCGAGGATTTGGCCCTATGCGTCGACGCCCTCCAGCAGTCCCTTCGGCGACGCGATGCGGACGCGATCATGTTCCAGAAACTGGAAAGCGGCACGGACGCGCAGCGAGCGGTGCTCGATCGAGCCGGGGCCATCACCCGGGTGCGTGGAATCCAGCCGATGACGCGTTGGCTTGTCGACGTGCCGGACACAATGGATGCTTTCATGTCGCGACGTTCGTCCTCATCACGGCAGCGGATCCGCACCGACAACCGCCGCCTGCTCAGGAAATACGCCGAGGTTCGCGTCGAGCGTCTTCATGAGCGCGACGTTGAATTCATGCTCGAGGAGTTGGAGAGGGTCTCGAGCAAGGCCTACCAACGCGCTCTGGGTGTTGGCGGGACCAACACCGCGCTCGGCCGGGAGCTGATCGCGACCTGCCACCGGAAGGGCGCTCTGCGCGCATGGATGCTCTACCTGGATGGCGCGCCAGTCGCTTTCTGGCTGGGCAGCCTGCAGGGCGGAATCTTCTCAATCGACTCGCCGGCGTTCGACCCGGACTACACCAAGGACAGCGTCGGCATGTACGCCATGTACGCGATGGTCGAGGACCTGTGCGCTGACCCGCTGGTCACGGTGCTCGATTTCGGGCACGGCGATGCTGAGTACAAGCGCCGCTGGGCGAACCGCACAACCACCCTGCGTGACGAAACGTTCGTCGCAGCCAGGCCGCTGCCCGTGCTCACCGCGCTCCTGCTCAGCGGGCTTTACTCGGCTCGCGCGTTTGCCTACCGCACAGCGCGGGACACCCGGTTCGGCGCGGGATTGCGGCGTGCATGGCGTTCGCGACTGACGACGAAGAGCTCGGGAACCTGAGCATGCCGACCGAATCGCGTCGCCGGGTGAACGTGTTGTTCCGGTCCGAGATCGACATTGACGACTGGCGCGCCGCGAACGCACGGGGTGAGCGGCCGGATGCCACCCCGTACGGCCTCCACCGAATCGCCGAACACGGTTTCGATGTGGCATGGGACCCGGCGTTTCCGGTCTCCACGCTGCACAAGCTCGCCGTGCTCGCACCCCAGCCGGCTCGCTCGGGCCGTGACGCGCTGTCGCTTGCCTGGGATGAGCACACTGCGCTCCGGATGCAGGCTGCCAACCGGCCGGGACCGCAAGCGTGTGGCGTGATCTGGGCGACCGACGGTCTGGGGGATCCGAGCATCCGTGGACGCCTGCAGCTTGCTGTCATGCGCCGGGTGCTGCGCCGGATGACGTTGCTGTGGTGCCTGAGCCGGGCCCAGCTGGCACCGCTGGCCGATTGGCTCGAGGTTGACCCGGCCGGCATCCGGTTCATCCGGTTCGGGATTGACACCGATTTCTTCACCCCGGGGTCGCCGCCGGCGACGCCGATGATCCTCAGCCTCGGCAATGACCAGGATCGCGACCCGCAAACGCTGTTGCGGGCATTCTCGCTCGTTCGCGCGCGCTTGCCCGACGTTCAGCTTCGACTGCAGTCCAAGGCAGATTTCGCTCTTCCCGAGGGTGCGACGCGCGTGCCTCACCTGCCGCATGCGGCGCTACGCGATGAGTATGCCCGCGCCAGTGTTGTCGCGGTTGCCACCAGGCCGAACCTGCACGTCTCTGGGATGACCACCGTGCTCGAGGGCATGGCCTCGGCACGTCCGGTCGTCCTCAGCGACACGCCAGGCGCCGCCGACTACGTCGCTGATGACCACTGGGGATATCGCGCGGCGCCCGGCGACCCCCAGAGCCTTGCGGAGGCGATGATCAAGGCACTCGATCCCGAGACCGGCGCCCGCCTTGGCGCGGCGGGACGGCGCGCGGCCGAGGAAGGCTTTTCGTCGCGGCACATGGTCGCGGCTTTGGCAGCGGCGCTGCACGAGACCATCGATCGATCCCCGTCAGTCGCCCGGCTGCGCCACGACACCGCGCCTACCGAGTAGTGCCCACAACGCCGCGCGGTGCACCCGACTGCGGCAGCGCAACAACTCTCCCGCTGTCACAGCGAGCCAGAACATCGCACTTCGCAGCGCACCGTGCCTGGAGCGGTACAGCTTCACGCGGTTGCGCGTCAGAAGGGCGAAGAGCGCGGGCGCTTCGTGCGACTCGCCTTCCAGGTGAACGACCTGCGCCGCCGGTGTGTATCGGATGACGAAGCCGGCGTCCCGGGCGCGCAGCGCGTAGTCGGTCTCCTCCGAGTACAGGAAGTAGGTCTCGTCCCATTCGCCCACCGCTGATGCGCACTCGCGTGAGATGAGCATCGCGGCCCCTGTGGCCCAGTCCACGGTCCGCTCAATTCGGTAGGCGTCCTCGTGTCGCTCCACCTCGCCAAGGTGATGGAACCTGCCTGCTCGGTTACCGCCGAGCAGTGCCTCCCCCCACGCGCGCAGCACTGTGGGGTCGCGGCGAATCGAGTACCGCACCCCACCGGTGCCGTCGACGAGGCGGGGGACGACGATGCCGGATCCGCCGGAGGCGAGCGTGTCGGCCATGATCTGCACCGCATCAGGGTCGAGCCGGAGGTCGGGGTTGAGAACAAGGTAGGCGTCGCAATCTTCCGCCCGCCTGATGCCCGCGTTCACGCCCGCGGCATAGCCGGCGTTCCGTCCAGTCGAGACCAGCACCGCGCTCGGCATCACCCGATGCACCACCTCGAGTGTTGCATCCGCCGATTCGTTGTCGACCACGATGACCTGGAGCTCACCGTTGAAGCGAGACGCCTGAACGGAGGTGAGGAACTCGGCGATGACCGACGCGCTGTTCCAGGTGACAGTGATCACCGCGATTCGCTGTGCGGTGTGCGTCAACGCCGCCCCCTCGCCCCAGGTGAGCAAACGTCCTGGTTCGAGCAGGAGCCTATCGCTATGCTTCGAGCATGTCACCGGGAGGACGGTACGCAACTGTCGTCATCCCCGCGCACAATGAGGAGCGCGGCCTGCGGCGCCTGCTGCCGTCGCTGACGAGCGGGGCGGTTCACACACCGCGAGTTCTGGTGATCTGCAACGGTTGCACGGATGGCAGCGCGACAGAGGCCACTCGTCATGGCCCGGCCGTCGAGCTGGTGGAACTCGTCGAGGCGTCGAAGGCCGCAGCCCTCAAGGCCGGAGGTGAGCGGGTAACCGACTTCCCCGTGGCGTTCGTCGATGCCGACGTTGACATCGATGCTGCGAGTGTTGCCGCGCTTGCCGCGGCCCTGGACGAGCCTGGGGTGCTCGCGGTCGGCCCGGCGCGCCTGCTCGACCGTGTTGGTGTCTCGCTCCCCGCACGCTGGTACTACGACGTCTGGGAGCGCCTGCCTGCGGTGCGATCCGGACTGTTCGGGCGTGGTGTGATCATGCTGTCCGAGGAGGGCTACCGGCGTGTGGCCGCCCTTCCGGAATTCATCTCGGATGATCTCGCGTATTCGGAAGCGTTCCACCCTTCCGAACGCCAGATTGTCGATGCCGCAGTGGTCAGGATCTGGCCGGCGCGTACGTGGCGGGCCCTCTTGCTGCGCCGGGTGCGCGTTGTCCAGGGCAACAGGCAGCTGAGCGATGCGGGTGCGCGCTCTGATGCTGCAGTGACGAGCCCTCGTGACCTGATGGCCATTGCGGGACGCGAGCCGCGGCTCCTGCTGCCGGTGGCGCTTTTCGCGGTAACCGCGCTGATCGCACGGCAGCGAGCGCGGCGCCACAAGGTCGAATGGACGCGGGACGAGACGAGTCGCGCCGGATGACCAGGGAACCCAGGGAGATGGGCGGCCAAGCCGAGTCGCCCGAGCTGGTTGTCATCGCGTCGGGCACATCGTGGGACGACAATTGGCTCTCGGAGAAACACCTCGCCCTTCACCTCTCCAAGCATGTGCCGGTCCTGTTCGTCGACCCGGCAGTGTCCATCCTCACGCCTCTGAAGAAGCCCGCTTTGCGAGCGTCGACCCGCGGCCCTCGGCTTCGTCGCATCGGCGAAGGGCTGTACCGACTCACTCCGCTGACGGTCCCCGGGATCGGTCGCCCTGGACTGCGCGAAGTCGGCGAGTGGGTGACCCGACGCGCGATCGCCCGAGCAGTCAAGCGACTGGGCGGTGCCCGAGCGCTCATCGTCGGGTCGCTGGACCGCGTGTTCGACTCGGGTGCCGCTGGCCTCAAGGTGCTCTACGGCACTGACGACTGGACCACCGGCGGCGGCCTGATGAACATCTCAACGACCTGGTTGCGTCGCCGGGAGCAGGAACAGCTTGACGCCGCCGACGTTGTGGTGGCGGTCTCGGACCAGCTCGCCGAGCGCTGGGCGGCACCCGGTCGTCGGATTGTCGTCATCCCGAATGGCTGCGACACCGAGATGTTCGCGAATGTCGACTCCGCCCCCCTCCCAGACGAGGTGACCTTGCCGGATCCGATCGCGGGGTTCATCGGCCACCTGTCGGAGCGCATCGATCTTGACATGCTCGAGAAGGTCGCGGATGCCGGTGTGTCCCTCCTTCTTGTCGGCCCGCGCCAGCTGACGTTCGATGTCGCCCGGGTGTCCGACCTCCTGTCACGGCCGAACGTGCAGTGGATCGGCGCTCAGCCGTTCGAGAGGCTGCCGTCGTTCATGCGCCGCATCTCTGTCGGACTCACTCCCTACACGGATAGCGAGTTCAACCGCAGCAGCGATCCACTCAAGACGCTCGAGTATCTCGCCGCGGGTCGGCCAGCCGTGGTCAGCGACCTGCCGAGCGTACGTCGCATCCCGAGCGGTCTGGTCACGGTCGCAACGGATGCCGCAGACTTCGCCGCCAAGACACTGGAGGTTATCGGGTCGCGGCCAGATCCGGTTGTCGTGCTCGATAGGCAGCGCTTCGCGCGCGAGCAGAGCTGGGCCGCGCGAGCGGAGGCATTCCTTGCCTTGATCGGCTCGGATTGAGGGTCAGCGGGAGCGGCCAGGCTTACGTCGGGGCCGCCCCAGCGTCCCGAGCACTGCAAGGGTGGCAAGAAGTCCGGCGAGCGCGGTCAGACCAACCCCTCGCACCGTGTTTCCGCCGACTTCGCTGAGCTGTGGTTCCGAAGGGACCAATTGAGTGCGCACCCGAGAAGCAACGTCCAGCTGCTGCTCGTCTTGGAACTCGTCAATCGTGTCCTGCACGGTGTCGAGGGCGTGTTCCATCTGCGCACGCGCCCCATCCGGAGTATTTGCGACGGCCTGCACTTCGAGCACGGGGTCTTCGAAGCGGTACTCCCACTGGCTGCCTACGCTGGGTTGTCGAACCAGGTAGCCCTCACGGTACCCCTCGCCGACGATGGTCACCCTGTCGCTGACGTCACTGGCGTCGCCGCCGGAGCCCTGAACCGACGCGGCGACGGCTCCCGCGAGATCGATCAGGGACCGAGGAGCATCCGAGTACGCGTTCTGCACAGCGGATTCGGGGGGCAACAGGACGACGCTCGCTTGCGCGAAATAGACCGGCGGCGCCTGCATTACCCAGACGATTGCAACGCCGGTCAAGGCCAGGCCGGCAAGCGTGACGTACCACCTGCGAACCGCAATAGTGAGCAGATCCCATAACGTCATCAGCCGGCACCTCTCGTGACCGCGCTCTTTGTAGACCGTAGCGTAGAGTATGGCCAGTCCTCACGCCAAGTGACCGAGGGGCACAACGTGGACCTAGTGGAAATCTTCCGCGCAGTTGGACGACGTTGGTATGTGCTTTTCGCGGGCCTGGTTCTGACGGCTGGCGCCTGCGTTCTCATTTTCCGCGTCGTCCCTGTCACCTACGACATCACCTCTTCCGTGTTGCTGCTGCCGCCGTCGGTGCAGGAGGACGCGCAGGGCGAGCGGCAGATCGTCAACCCGTTCCTGAACCTCGGCGGCCTCGATGTTGCGGCCGGGGTGCTGGTGAAGGCGCTGACCGATTCGGCATCGGAGGAGCAGATAGTCCCGGAGGATTCGACGACCGAATACACGGTGGAGAAGGATGCCGGCGTTTCGGGTTCAGTCCTTCAGATCACGGTCAGCGCCGAATCGCCAGAGGTGGCCGTGGAGACGCTGAATCAGGTTCTCGACCTGGCTGAGGTCAGACTCGAGGAGTTGCAGGATCAGATCAACGCCGCGGAGAGATCCCAGGTCCGCCTCATGGTCGTTACTGACAACTCTGTGGCCGAGCCCAACTACTCGACGCTGATTCGCACGCTTATTGTCGTTGCGGGTGGCGGTCTGGCGGTCACGCTGCTCCTGGCGGTCGCTATCGACACGGCCGTTCGACGGAGACGGACGCGTGCTGAGGTGCCGGCGACACAGCCTGTGACCGTTTCACCCGCGGCGGCAGCGACAAAAGACGCGTCACCGCGGCCGCCGATGCCTGGGCGCCCGTCACCTCCGTTGGTTGATCAGTTCCTGGATGGCCGCGCTGGCAACGGTGGCCCCAGCAGCAAGCAGACCCGACCCGAGCGAAAGCCTGGGTAGCCGTGACCGGAGTGCTGCCGCGGAGGACCGGTGAGTCGCGGTGGGCGGCATGGCAGCGTCGGTGGTCATCCCAGAAGGTGTTCGCCCCGCATGGTCGAGGCGTGGACGCGGCCGGCGTTCTCTCGATCTACGTCGCAGTGCTCATGTTCATCCCGGCGAATCTCACCATCCCCGCCCTTGGCTCAGTGGGCACGCCCGCCCTGATCCTGGGCCTGGGCGCGTTGTTCTTGTGGATCGGCACACAACTGAGTCGATCGACCTCCACCCTCTCGTTCGGCCAACCCGTTCGGCGGGCAATGACGTTCTTCGCGATCGCGGTGCTGCTGAGCTACGCGGCGGCCATGTCGCGTCCGCTCGAGCTGACTGAATTGGCAGCATCCGACCGCGGCCTGTTCCTACTGGGCTCGATCCTCGGTGTCGTGCTCCTCACGGCTGACGGGGTGACCGGGATTGACCGCCTCGAGCGCCCGATGCGGGTTCTCGTGTTCGCGGCGGCAGTCGTGGCCACGCTGGGCATTGCGCAGTTCGTGACGGGACTGCCGATCATCAACGTCATTGAGATTCCGGGCCTCGCCCCGAATTCCGACCTGACCAGCATCTATAACCGCGACGGCTTCGTCCGGGCAGCGGGAACATCGACGCACCCCATCGAGTTCGGCGTGGTCCTCGCCATGAGCCTCCCGATCGCGTTGCACTTCGCATTCAACGACACGCACAAGCACGCTCTTGTGCGCTGGTACCCGATTCTCGTCATAGCCCTCGCCATTCCCATCACAATCTCGCGTTCGGCAATCGTCGCGGTCGCCATCGTGCTGCTCTTCCTGATGCCGACCTGGCCGCGCGCAAGGCAGTGGACCGCGGGGGTGCTGATCGTGGGGCTGATGGCGGCCGTCTACGTCGCGATCCCGGGAATGCTCGGCACGATCATCCGGCTGTTCTCCGGAATCGGTGAGGACGGCAGCGCCCTCTCGCGCACGGACAGTTACGCCATCGCGTTCGACTTCTTCCTACGCAATCCCGTGTTCGGTCGCGGATTCTCGACCTTCCTGCCGCAGTACCGGATCCTCGACAACCAGTACCTGGGATTGCTCATCGAAATCGGGATAGTGGGGACCATCGCCCTCGTCGTGCTGTTCTTCGTTGCCATCGCGACAGCGCTCTCGCGCCGTCACCGCACGACGGACGAACGCGCGCGAAGCCTCGCCCTGTCGCTCGCGGCGATGGCCGCGGCGGGTGCCTGCAGCTTCGCCACCTTTGATGCCCTCGGTTTCCCACAGGTCGCCGGACTCATGTTCCTGTCCATCGGACTCATCGGCGGGCTTTCGAACACGATTGCGCGAAGGGCGCACGTGCTCACTCCGCAGGATCGCGTCCGCTTCCGGGAGTGACATCGGCCAGCATCAGCTCTCGGACAACGCGCGTGAATCGCGGTGCGACGGCCAGCGCGTAGACGGCGAGTCCGATCAGCCCGCCCGTTGCCAGCAGCCAAAAGCCCTCCGGCAACCACTGTTTGACGAGCAAGCCCGACAGAGCGACTGCGACGCAGCCGACAGCTGGCAACGCCAGGTCGCGCACCAGCGGCCAGATTCTGACGTCTTCACGATGCAACAGGAGTGCGGCGCCCGGAAGAACCACCACGATTACGACGAGCGCGTGAGCGAGGGCCACCCCCTGAATGCCCAGCCACTGCGCCCCGACAATGAGCACCGGAATCAGCACGATCAGCCAGATGGCGTGCAACCAGGCATTTCCGACCGACTTCCCGACGGCGGCCAGGTAGTCGTACGCCAGCTCGACGATGAGCCGGCCCAGGCTCAGGACCACCAGCGCGGGCACCGCGACCGCCGACGGCTCCCACCGGTCGCCGTAAAGGAACGTCACCAGTTCCGTCGCGTACACGGCCAGCAGCACGCACATCAGGCCGGCAAGCCCGAGCACCAGGTACTGCGCGCTGCGGTAACCGGCCGGGCCGTCGCCGCTCTGATGCAGTCGTGCGAACGCCGGTGTTGTCACACGTCGGACCACCGACGACACCAGCATCATCGGCCACGCGCTGAGGTTGAATGCCAGCAGGTAGAACCCGAGCTGCTCGGTACCGAGTAGGCGACCGACAACGATGAAGTCGACGTTGACGAGCGCCAAGAGCAGCAGGCTCGCACCGGCGAGCGGAAGCCCGAACCGGAGCACCTCGCCGGCAGCCTGCCGGTTGAAGCCTGGCCACACCTTCTGGGGTGCGAACAGAATCGAGAGGATGCCTGTCACCAGGTTTCCGATGACTGCGCCCCAGGCAAGGCTCCACGCGCCGTAGCCAGCGATCGCGAGCACAATAGTGATCGGAGTGCTGATCACGAAGGCCGCCGCGTCGATTTGCATCCGTCGTGCCTGCATGAACGCTCGCGTGAGCAGTGCGACGGGCACCGATGTCGCGCCGTCGATGAGCACCGCAACGCTCATCAGCTGCACAACTCCTGCGGCCTCCGGCACCCCCATCGCGGCCGCGAACGGTCCCGCGGCGATCAGGCTCAGTGCGAACAGTGCGGCACTGGACACAATCGACAGGGTCGCAACGGTGGGTGCGATCCGTTCGATTGGCCCCTCGTGGCGCACGAGTGCGACGCTGACTCCAAGTTCATTGGCGCTCAGCAGCAGATTCAGGGCGACGAGCGCGACCGCGTACACCCCGAAGTCCTCCGGGGCGACAATGCGCGCGATGACGATCCCGGCCAGGAACGAGCCCAGCCGCGCCACGAGCGTGTTGACGAAACTCCAGAGGAGCCCGCTGCGAATCTGTGTCTTCAGCGCCGGGGCGCTGGATTCCGGCGTCGGCACGGGGTCACCGAATGGAGCAGACACGTCACACCAGCGAACGCAGGGCCTCGGCCACCTTGACCTGCTGCTGCTCGGTGAGCTGCGGGAACATCGGCAGCGACAGCAGCTCGCCGGCGGCGCGCTCGGCGACGGGGAAGTCACCTGGCGCGTAGCCGAGCGACCGGAAGGCACCGGTCAGGTGAACGGGTGTCGGGTAGTGCAGGCTGGCGCCGATGCCCGCATCCCGCAGGCCAGCGAGAATCCGGTCCCGGTCCTGGACGCGGATGGCGTAGATGTGCCAAACGGGGAGGTTGCCCTCGAGCACGGTGGGTGTCCGAACACCGGGCAGGTCGGACAGCAGTTCGTCGTAGCGCTTAGCCGCTTCACGCCGTGCTTCGTTCCAGCCCTCCAGGCGGGCGAGCTTCGCGCGCAGCACGATCGCCTGGATCGCATCCAGCCGGGAGTTGAATCCGACCTCGTCATGCACGTACTTGACGCTGCTGCCGTGGTCGGCGATGCGGCGGACGCGACGGGCGAGTCCGTCATCGTCGGTGAGCACAGCGCCGGCATCCCCCGCTGCGCCCAGGTTCTTGCCCGGATAGAAGCTGGTCGCCGCGATGGTGCCCAGCGAGCCCGCCGCGCGGCCGTGCCGCCGGGCACCCTGCGACTGGGCGGCGTCCTCGATGATGGTCGGCGCCGTGTCAGAGAACTGTTCGACGGGTGCAGTCTGGCCGTAGAGATGCACCGGAATGATCGCGCCCGTTCGCGGCGTCACCGCCCCGGCCGCTGCGCCCGGGTCGAGCAGCAGGGTGTCATCGTCGACATCGGCGAGCCGGACGGTCGCGCCGGCGCGCGCGACGGCCTCGGCCGTCGCAATGAAGGTGTTGGCCGGCACGACGACCTCGTGGTCCTTGCCGATGTCGAGCGCGCGCAGAGCCAACTCGATGGCATCGGTGCCGTTGCCCACGCCAACGCAATTGCGGACCTCGCAGTAGACGGCGTACTCCGCTTCGAAGGCGGCGACCTGCGGGCCACCGATGAACTCGGCCCGGGAGATGGCGTCGAGGAGCGGCTCGCGGATGTCGTCGATGACCTCGGCGTGCTGCAGCTGCAGATCCAGGAACGGTACGGCGGTGGCGGCGGTGACGGTACTCACGATGCGCGGCTTCCCCTCAGAGTTGGTTGCACTCGGCTGATGGTGTTGAAATCGTCTGACGGCACCCCGCCGAGGCGGCGCCGCACCTTGCGGGCGAGGTCGTAGCCGAGGACCGAAAGGTACGCCGGAACCAGCGTCACCTTCCTGCCCAAGCGGGTCTGCTCGCCCTCGATCGCCGAGCGATACAGCTCCAGAACTCGATCGGTCGCGGCCTCGAGCCCGTAGTTCGAGACAACGAGGTCTCGCGAGAACTCGCCAAGGTCGGCACGACGCCCCGGGTTCGCAAGCAGCTCGCGGAGGGCTCGCTCGAGGGTCACCGCTCCGTCGCCGCCATTGCCGATGCCGTACCAGCCGTCCCGCTCGAACTGGGAGGCGCTCGCCGGCTCGAGAAGTTTCCAGAAGCCGCGCTCCCCCTGCACGATGAGCGGCTTGCCGAACGCCATCGACCGCAGGGCGGAGCCACCCATGCCGAGCGCGATGTCGGCCGCGTCGTAGAGGCCACTCGGATCGGCGAGGTTGCCGGTCAGTTGCACGGCCGTCGTCCCGGCTACCGCATTCACGCGTGCGGCGGCGGCCTCCAGCTCATCGCGCGCCGGTCCGTCCCCGGCGATCACCAGCCGGATGGGGAACTCCGCGACCAGCTCCCCGACCGCGCGGATCGCCGCATGCACGCCCTCGAGCTTCAGCTCGGGCACCAGCCGGCAGACCATGGAGACCACGAGGGTGTCCGGCTCGATACCCAACTGCTCCTTGGAACGCTGCGGGTCTCGCGGGCGGTCCCGCTCTGTATCGACCGGCGGGACAAGCAGGCTCACGTTCGGTCCGCGGTGGCGCTCGGCGGCCAGGATGCTTCGAGTGCCGACCGTCACCGGCAGCGAAGCCGGGATGAACGGCGCGACCGCCATCGACATGACCGTGCCGACCACCGGAACGCTGCGAAAGGCGAGCGGGCCGAACGCCGCCTCGACGGCCGGGGGCCATTCGAACGCGTGGACGACATCCGCCCTGAACGTGCTCACCAGGCGGGTCAGCCGCCGCATGACGGCGAAGGACGGGCGGATGCGGGCCAGCGGCGCGGGTTCATAGCGCACCCCGCTCGCGGTGAGGGTGTCGACGAGTCGGCCGGGCGGGCCGAAGACGAGCACGTCATGTCCGCGATTCTGCAGAGCCGCGGCGATATCGATCGCGTTGCCCTGGCTTCCGCCCTGCTCCATCGAGTGCGGGTAGACGATGATCCTCACCGCGCGACTTCCTCGCTGGGGGCTTCCTCGCCGTAACCCTCCTTGCTCGAGCCCCTGAGGAGGGTCGCGGGAACGCCGACCCAGGTCTCGTGGGCGGGAAGGGAGCGGGTCAGCACCGCACCCATCCCCAGCACGGAATAGGCGCCGACGCGGGTCTCCTCGCGAACCGAGGCGTTCATGCCGACGTAAGCGCCTTCGCCGATCCACGCGTGACCGCCGAGTGAGACACCGGCGCAGAGGGTGGCGAATGATTCGATGATGCCGTCGTGGGTCAGCGTGACGTTCGGCATCACGACAACGTGCCGGCCGATAGAGACGTTGGTCGTCAGCTCGACGCCGCCGAGAATGATCGACCCGACGCCGACCACACACGTCGGCGGCACATGCACTCGCGGGTCGACGACGGTGATGTAGTCGCCATCCGTGCGCCCCTGTTCTTCGAGCCGCGCGGCCATGCTGGCCCGCGCGGCACCCTTCCCAGCGCAGAGCAGCAGCCGCGCGCTCGGGTACCGGCTGGCGTCCACGATGGACCCAAGCACGACGAGCCCGTCAAAGTGCAGCCCGGTGCGCGTCGCATCATCGTCGAGACATCCGATCACGGTGTGCTCGCCGACCCGACGCAGGATCTCCAGCGCCTCGCGCGCCAGCCCGCTCGCCGCGACCAGGATGACGTCAGCCACTGTGCACCGCCGTAACGGGGGCCATCACCGCGTCGATCACGATGTCCTGCTCGCTTTCGGTGAGTTGGTGATAGAGCGGGAGAATGAGCGTCCTGTCGGTCAGACGCTCTGTCGCCGGCAGCGGAACGCGCACCGAAGCGCTGTGGGCGTACGGCGGTTGGCGGTGTGCCGCCATGATGCCTCGCCGAGCGGAGACTTCGGCGTCGGCGAGATGCTCGAGCAACCGCTCGCGATCGAGCGGGTACTCGTCGCCGATCTCGATCCACAGCGACTGGAAATTGCCGGCGCCATGCGCAGGGTCCTCGACTACTCGGATGCCGGGAACCTCACCGAGCGCCTCCCGATACCGGGCCGCGAGCTCGCGGCGCCGGAACACGAGCTCCTGCAGCTTGCCGAGCTGCACGATGCCGACGGCGGCCTGCAGGTCCGTCATCCGATAGTTGAAGCCGATCTCGTCGTAGACCTCAACGGGGGACACCAGCGCCGTGTGTCGCTCGGCGGCCGAGACGCTCATCGAGTGCTCACGAAGGCGGCGAGCACGCTCCGCCCAGTCCGCCCGCGATGTCGTGAGCATTCCACCCTCACCGGTGGTCAGGACCTTACGGGGATGGAATGACCAAGCCGTGAGTTCCGCTCCCGCGCCGACAGGGCGACCACGGTAACGCGATCCAGCCCCGCACGCGGCATCCTCAATGACGGTGATGCCGCGGGGGTCGCAGATGGCCCGAATCGGGTCGAGGTCCACCGGGACACCACCTTGATCCACAGCGATCACAACGCGTGTGCGTTCGGTGATCAGCGGTGCGATGGTGTCGGCCGTGACGTTGCCTGTGGCCGGCTCGACGTCTGCGAAGACGGCCAGCGCTCCCACGTAGCTTGGTGCGTTGGCAGTCGCAATGAACGAAAACGACGGCACGACGACTTCGTCGCCGGCAGTCACACCGGCCACGACGAGTGCGAGGTGCAGTGCCGTCGTGCAGTTCGAGGTGGCGACCGCGTGCGGAGCCTGCATCGCCTCCGCGAAGAGCTGCTCGAAGCGGGCGACCTGCGGGCCCTGAGCCACCCAGCCACTCTCGATGACAGCCGCGACAGCCTCAATCTCCTCGTGCCCCAGCCAAGGCTTCATCACATTGATTCGGCTCATGGGACCGACACCTCGTTCCTGACCCAGTTGACCTCGGCGACCTGGGCGATCATCTCTTCCACCGGGCGGGTGCGGAACCAGTCGACGAGTTCCCGTACGCCATCGCCGAACGCCACCGAGGCCTCGAAGCCGACGAGGTGTCGCACGTGCCCAGCGTCTCCGATGAGGCGCCGCACGTCGCCCGGACGCGGGTCGCGATAGTGGGGGACAAGGTCGGGGCGCCCCGCCGCTTGGGCGACCGTGTGGCACAGCTCGGTGATGCTGATTTCTCGCCCCGAGCCCAGATTGATCGTCTGCCCTGTCGTGGAACTCGACTCACCGATCATCGCGAGCGCCCGAGCGGTATCGGAGACGTGCATGAAGTCGCGAGTCTGCTCCCCATCACCGAAGATGATCGGATTCTGGCCGGCCAGCACGCGCACGATGGTGCGCGGCAACACCTCCCCGCTGTCGCCTTCGAAATGACTGCGGGGACCGTAGGTGTTGAACGGCCGCACGACAACGGTGTCCATCCCGTAGGTTCGGAAGAAGGCGCGGGTGCTTGCTTCACCGGCGAGCTTGCCTGCGCCGTACACGGTCTCCGGCCATGTTGGGTGCCGTTCGTTCATGGGCGCGTACTGGGCGGTACCGAATACTTCGCTGGTGCTTGCGTAGACGAAGCGTCGCACGCCGGCTCGTTGGGCGTGAAGCAGCATCTGCAACGTCCCGGTGGCGTTGACATCGTGGTTCTCAACGGGATCGATCAGGCTGTGACGAACACCGAGACACGCGAGGTGGAAAACGATGTCAACCTCGGCGAGGCTACGGGCGCGGGCCAAATCATCGCGGATGTCGCCGACGACCAGAGCGAATCGGGCATCCGCCTCCAGGTGTGCGAGGTTGGATCGCTTGCCGTTCTCGAGGTTGTCGAGAACGGTGACATGCTCGGCTCCACGGGCGAGCACGGTGTCCACCAGGTGGCTGCCTATGAACCCTGCCCCCCCGGTGACGAGCACGCGGGATCCGGCGAGTGCGGTCATGCGATGGCCTCCAGTTCGGGCGTGGTGAGAGTCAACGGAACAGCTGCCCCGGCGGCGCGGAGACTGACGGCGGCTGCATCGAGTACCGACAGCACGCGCATGCCGGAGTATCCGTCCGTCAGTGGTGGCCTGCCCTCTCGGATCGCGCCGCCGAACTCGGCGGCCATCAGGGAGAGCGCCTCCCCCTCCGGCAGCGCTGGCGACCAGGTGTCGCCGAGGCGGTACGACACCGTTGCCGCGGTGCGCTCCGCTGTGCCGGCTGATTGACGCTCGATGTCCACTCCGCGGTCGTAGATGCTCAGTCGCTGCTGAGGGTTGAGGTCGTCCCAGACCAGCGTGCGCTTGGTGCCGCCGATGACCATGTTGCGGATCTTGGTCGGGCTCAGCCAGTTAACGTGCACGTGCGCGATAGCGCCCTTGCCGAACGGAATGGTGAGGTAGCCGACGCAGGCCTTGCCTGCCCCGAGCGGGTCGGCGCCCTGCGCCGAAACGGAGTGCGGCCGCAGCCCGCCGGGGATGATGAAGTCGAGGATGGACAGGTCGTGCGGTGCGAGGTCCCAGAACACGTCGACGTCCGGCTGGATCAGGCCCAGGTTGATGCGCACCGAGTCGATGAACAGGATGTCGCCGAGCGCGCCGTCCGCCACGAGTTCGCGGATCTTCTGCACCGCCGGCGTGTAGCAATAGGTGTGGTCGGCCATCAGCACGAGTCCCCGCTCGGTGGCTTCCTTCACCATCAGGCCGCCCCGCTCGCGGTCGTCGGCGAGCGGCTTCTCGACAAGGACGTGCTTGCTCGCACCGAGGGCGGCGACGACCAAGGCATGGTGGGTGCGAGCGGGAGTGGCGATGGCAACCGCGTCGATCGAGGCATCCGCCCAGAGGTCCGCTACGTCCGTGAGCACTGGCACGCCACCTACCTGGTCGGCCACTCGCTGCGCGCGTGCGGCGTCGATGTCGCAGATCGCCGCAAGCTCCCACTGGTCGCTCGCCCGGAAGTTCCGGGCGAGGTTCGGTCCCCAGTAGCCCGCGCCGATCACGGCAATGCGGAGCTGCGCAGTCATAGCTTTCCTCGGATTCTCGTTGGTGTTCATGGGGTGGTGAAGATCAGGTCGACCCAGAAGTTGTGGTCGGTCACCTGGGACGGGTAGTCGGTGCCGTAGACGAACGTGCCACCATCTGCCGGAGTGGACAACGGTCCGCTCGTGGTCGGGAAGCGGAGGCCCTTCAGGTCGACCGCGTAGCGACCGGTGGTGCTGTGCACGGTGACGCGGTACTCGACGCCCGGCTCGAGCCTCACCGGCGTCGTGAGCTGCGCCACCTGCCATCCGCTCGGCGTCTCGTCGGTGAACTCGAGCTGCGCCAGCCGCTCGCCGTTCGCGTTCCACAGCGAGCCGGTGTGAACACCGGTGTTGCCCTCACCCTTGTAGAACCGGATGCCGGTGACCTCACCGGCCTCGCTCGTGAAGAACCTGGTGCCGAACTGGATGGCGAGCGGGTCGTTCCACTCAGGGTTCTGCGGCACGGCGTCGCTGGCGAAGAGCGAGTAGACGTCCACCGTCGGAGGGGCGGCAGCGGTCGTGAACGACCAGGTCCCGCCGGCAAGCGCCGCCCCGGCCGCGGCGACGGTTGCCTGGTAGGAGGTCGACCAGGCCAACGGCTCGGTCGGCGTGAAGGTAAGCGTCAAGGTCGCCGCATCCCAGTTCGTCGTCCCGGGCACGGCACCGGCCGGGCCGGTCAGCGACAAGACGGGCGTTTCGGCCGTCGCGGCGGACACGGTCGCAGTCACGGCAACTGTCGGTGCGATGTCGACCGCGTTCGCGCCCGGGTTGGTCGAGGTCACGGTGACCGGGTCGGCGGGCGGGTCGACCGGCGGCTCAGCGGCGGTGGTGAATGACCACGTTCCGCCGCCGAGCGCGGTACCGGCCGCGGTCACCGTGGTTTGGTAGTTCGTAGAGAAGGCAAGCGCCTCGGTCGGCGTGAAGGTGATTGTCCTGGTGGTCGCTTCCCACGTGGTGGTCCCGGCGACAGCGCCAGCCGGTCCGGTCACCGACAGCTCTGGCGCCTGGGCGGGAGCCGCCGAAAGCACCGCACTGATCGAGGCGGACGGGGTCACGCCCGTCGCGTCGGCACCGGGGCTCGTCGAGGTGACCGTCACCGGGTCAGCTGGCGGGTCCACCGGCGGATCGGTGGGGACCTGGTCGGCGGTCGTGAACACGACATCCACGAAGTAGCTCGACGCGTTCCAGCTCCCGGTGGGGAAGCCGCCGGCAGAGCCGTAGAGGAATCGGCCGTTGCCGAGCGTCTCGGCGACGATGGGCCCGTTGCTGCGAGGAGTGCCGAAGTAGCCCTGCGCGTTGGCGTAACCGCCGTTCGGCGCCAGGTACGACACGACATAGCGGTCGCCAGGCGTCAGCGTGACCGGCGAGCCGAGCGTCGCCCGCTGCCACCCGGTCGCGGTCTCGTTGGTGAACGTGACCTGAGCGAGGCGGACCCCGGAATCGCTCCACAGTGATCCGACGTGGGTGCCCGTGTTGCCTTCGCCCTTGTAGAAGCGGATCGCGGTCACCGCCCCGGGCTGGGACACCGAGAACACCATTCCCAGTTCGACGGATGCGGTGTCGTTCGCCGAGGGGGTCGCTGGGACCTCGTCACCGTGCAGGGTGAAGTTGCCGCTGGGCAGCGGTCCTCGTTCGGTCGTGAACGACCAGCTGCCGTTCTCGACCAGCGCTCCCGCGATGGTGACCTCGGCCGCGAAGCTGGTGTTCCAGGCGAGCGGGGCCTCGGGTGTGAACGTGACCGTCTTCGTCGTCGCGTCGTACGCGGATGCCCCAGCGACAGGGCCGTCCGCTCCGGTCAGCCCCAGCGTCGGGGTCGCCGAGTCGCTGTGGGCGGAGAGTTCCGCGCTCACGGTGGTGGCGGGCGAGACCTCCGTCGCATTCGCCGCCGGGTTGGTCGTCCGCACAGTGGGCGGTGTGACCGGGGTCGCGTTTCCGGTGTCGAACACGATGTCGACGAAGTAGTTCGTGGCGTTCCAGCTCTGGTCAGGGAAGCCGCCCGGCGAGCCATAGCGGTAACGGCCGTTCAGGCTGGTGTCGGCGGTCAGCGGACCGTTGCTGCGCAACGCCTGGAAGTAGCCGTTCGTGTAGGAGTAGTGCCCGTTCGGTGCGAAGTATGACACGACGTAGCGTTCACCCGGCACCAGCGGGACCGGTGAGGACAGCACCGCGGTCTGCCATCCGCTCGTCGTCTCGTTTCCGAAGGTCACGGTCGCGAGCCGCTGGCCCGCGGCGTTCCACAGCGATCCGCGGTGGACACCGGTGTTGCCGGGTCCCTTGTAGAAGCGGATGCCGGTGGCGACGCCCGGCTGGGACACCGCGAAGCCCATGCCGAGCTCGACGGGGTCGTCGTCGGGCGACGCGATCACCGCCGGAGTCTCGCCGCCGATCAGGCTGTACTGGCCCTCGAACGGAACGGCCGCCGTGGTCGTGAACGACCAGTGACCGCCGGACAGCACGACCCCGCCCACACTCACCGTCACGGTGTAGGTGCTCTCGGTGCCGAGCGGCGCGGCCGGCGTGAAGGTGACGGTGCGGGCGTCCGGGTTCCACGACGTATTGCCGGCGACGGCTCCGGCCGAACCCGACACCGCGACCACGGGCGTCTCGGACGGACTGCCGGACAGGGTCGCCGTCACCGTCGTAGAGGTCGGTACGTCACTCTGCCCGGCGCCCGGGCTGCTCGACAGCAGCGATAGCGGCAGCGGCGCGTTCGCGTCGGTGACGAACACGACGTCGACGAAGTAGTTCGTCGAGGAGCTGGTTCCGGGGAATCCGGCCTGGTAGGTGAACATGCCGGCCTCCGTCCCTACGCGCAAGGGCCCGCGGGTGAAGCCGTCGCCGGAGAAGTCGAACAGCGTGCCGGAGTACGCACCGACCTCGGTGCGGTAGGCGGCAACGTATTCAGTGCCCGCCTGAACCGGGACGCTCTGGCCGAAGAACAGGGTTTGCCAACCGGATGCCGACTCGTTCACGAACGTCGCACTCGCAAGTGGGGTGCCGGATGCGGTCCACAGCGAACCGACGTGGGTTCCTGTGTTGCCGGTCCCCTTGTAGTACTTGATGCCGGCGATCGCCCCTGACACTGTCGGCGTGAAGCGAACGCCGAGCGTCACCGCGTTGCTGTCGGCGATCTCGAGGATGTCGGGGATCGTCCCGTCAGCGAACAGGCTGCACGGGCACTCGACGCTCTCCTCACCCGCTGTGGTGAAGGACCAGGTGCCGCCCGAAGTCAGTTGCGCACCGGTCGTGCCGGTTGCGGTGAGCGAAGCGGTGTAGGTGGTGCGTTCGCTGAGCGGTGCGGACGGGACGAAGGTCACCGTGCGGGTGGTTGCGTCATAGCTGGTCGCGCCGGCGACCGAGGCGCCCGTCGAAGCGGTGAGCGTGACGCCGACCGACCCCGGCTGCACGGCGGTGGTGAACCGCGCGCTCACCTGCGTGTCGATCGGGACCGCCTGGTCCCCGGCCTGCGGCCAGTGGCTCGTCGCAACCAGGGGGACGCCGGCGGTGCTCTGGAACAAGGCATCAACCCAGTAGTTGCCTGACTGGTGGGTTTCGGTGGGGAAGCTGCCCGCGTCGTTGTACAGGCCGGCGACCGCTCCGAAGCCGCTGTCGACCGTGAGCGGCGGTGTCGGCGGAGTCCAGGCGGCGAAGTAGTTAGTGCCGAGCGCATAGTGGCCCCGCGGTGCGGTGTACGACACGATGTACGACTGCCCGGCGCTGACCGGCACGGAGGTGCTGAAGACCGCGGCCTGCCACCCAGCAGCGCTCTCGCCCTGGAAGGTGACGCTTGCCAGTCGGTTGCCGCTGGCGTCCCACAGCGAGCCGACGTGGGTTCCGGTGTTGGCGGTGCTCTTGTAGAACCGCACGCCCGTGACGAATCCGTTCACCTCGGGCGTGAACCGCAACCCGAGTTCCATGGCGTCGCCATCGCCAGAGTCGACCAGGGTGGGAAGCTGCTCGCCGAAGACGCTGTACGGGCCGCTCACATTGAGGGTGAGCGAGCTGGGGGTGGCCGGGTAGTTCGCGCTGTCGTCGATCGCGCGGACCAGCACGGTCTGCGCGTCCGCCCCGCGCTGGTGGTAGCTGTAGCTCCACGTTGTCCTGCCGGTCGCGGCATGCCAGGTCGCGCCACCGTCGGTGGAGACCTCGACTCCGGCGACCACGCCGCCGACATCGGATGCCGTGCCGGTGAGCGTGACGAGGCTGCCGTTGCTCACGTTCGTCCCGGCGGCGGGCGAGGTGATCGCGGCCGTCGGCGGAGTGCTGTCGGATGACGCTGTCGCGGCGACGAGACCGGTCATCAGGGTTGCCGGCTGAGCCCCCATGTCGGCGAGCAGGTTGACCTGCGCCTGCTGCATCCGCTGATCGGGCACCGCGCCGTCCCCGTCATGCCCGTCGGCGAGACCCCAGGACCATTGGATGCTGCCGGCGGAGAACACCAGGGCGCCGCTGCCAGCGCGGTACATGGTGACGTGGTGGGTTGTCGTCCCGGGCACGACGGTGTTGCCGAAGTCGGTGAGGTACTGCGGCACCGGCCCGACGGTGGTCGACAGGTGGATGAGCCCGTCCGGCCGGAAT
Organism: Cryobacterium sp. BB307; assembly: GCF_012274275.1. Classification (GTDB taxonomy): domain Bacteria; phylum Actinomycetota; class Actinomycetes; order Actinomycetales; family Microbacteriaceae; genus Terrimesophilobacter. Next base: position 693,305 of record NZ_JAANZA010000001.1, read on the forward strand.
CCGTTGTCGAGGTCCTCGTTGGACTCGTAGCCGACGGTGTGCGGGGCCAGCCGGGCCACGGTGCCGGGTGCGAGCGTCGCGACGGACGTGTTCCGCCAGAGCCGGGACTTGCCCTCCTCCGCTGAGACGGTCACCCGCTGGTCGACGTCGTTGACGACGTACGCGGTGCCGGTGAGGGCGTTCTCCGGCAGACCCGCGCCGGCATCGGGGGGTGCAAACCGAGGATCGCGCCAGGTGCCCGTCCACTCGGCGGATGGGTCGATCTTCGCCGCGGCCTTGGTCTCCTTGTAACAGACCAGGGTGCGGTACGCGGTGGTGTCGGCTGACGCCGCCGGCTCGTACCGGATGCGCCAGTAACCCTCGTTGCCGCTGAGGAATTGCAGGTTCACTCCGGCGTCCCGCGCCGCTTCGATGTTCGCGCGCTGCGCGCCGGACCAGTACTCGTCGTGGCCGACCGAGAGGAACACGTCGTGATTGAGCAGCTGCGAGCCGCGACGGTCGGTGTCGACGTCGCTCGTGTAGCTGACGTCGTAGCCGTTGCGCTCGAGGAAGCGCACCATCGCGTATTCGCTCGCGAAGTAGAAGTCGCGCGCTGTGGTGCCGTCCCGGGTCGCGAACGGCCGGTTGTAGCTGATCTTGTAGGCACGGCCGTTCTCGCCACCCGCATACAGGCTGGCTCCGCCGTGCCGGTTGTAGGCCTGCCATGTGGTGTCCGACGTCTGGAACAGGATGTCGGACTGGCTCGCGTCGTCACGGACGATGAAGATGATGTGGCTCTTGCCGCCTGTGTCGGAGCGCTTCAGCAGCGCCACGTACACGCCGGAGACCGCGTCGGCCGGGACGGTCCAGGATGCCGAGACCCCCCAGTTGCCGCAGTCGTACAGCGCCGTCTCGACGTCGGTGATGCACGCCGGCTGATTCTGCGGAAGCGACGCTGAGGGGGAGACGCTGCCGATCAGGCGGGCGCCGAGACCCTGGTACCAGCCGGTGCGGTAGATGTCGATCGTGTAGGCGGAAGCATCCGTGTCGATCTTGAAGTCGATTGTGCCGCCGACGTTGACGCTGATGTCCGTCCCGAAGCCCTGGATGGTGTCGTCGCCGTCACCGCTGATGTCCCAGACTGCGGGGTCGGTTCCCGGCTTGCTGTTCTCGCAGCTGACCTTGTTGCCGCCGGGGCCGCACGGTTCGGCGGCGGAAGCGGAGGGCGCAGGGGCGACAGTGATGAGCGTGGCCGCCACCAGGGCGGCCGCGCCGACCATGCTGAGTGCGCTGCGGAAGCGTTGCCGTGCGGGACGCTGCTCATGCCTGATCACCATGGTCTGCCCGCCCCTAGTACGCACCGACGGGATGGATGAGTACTCGCAAGGTGCGCCACATGATGACCAGATCGCCGATCAGCGACCAGTTCTCGACGTAGTACAGGTCGAGCCGCACGCTCTCTTCCCAGTTGAGGTCGGAGCGGCCGTTCACCTGCCACATGCCGGTCAGCCCCGGCCGAATGAACAAGCGGCGGTGCACAGAGCCTTCATAGGAGAGCACTTCCCGCGGCAGGGGCGGGCGCGGCCCGACGAGGCTCATGTCTCCGGCGAGCACATTCAGGAGCTGCGGGAACTCGTCGAGTGAGTGCTTTCGCAGCACCCTGCCGACCGCGGTGACGCGGGGGTCGTCCTTCATCTTGAACAGCAGCCCAGCGCCCTCGTTCTGCGCGAGCAGGCTGTCAAGCCGCTCGGATGCACTGTCGTGCATCGAACGGAACTTGAGCATCTGGAACGTCTTGCCGTTGCGGCCGACGCGCTCCTGTCGGAACAGCACAGGGCCTTCGCTGTCCAGCTTGATGGCGATCGCGATGGCGGCGAACAGCGGCAGGAGCGCCACCAGCGCGATCGATGACACGGTGATGTCGAATGCGCGCTTGAGCAGGTGCTTGCCGCCGTCGAACTGCGGGATTTCGACGTGGATGAGCGGCAGCCCCTCGACCGGCCGGAAGTGGATGCGCGGCCCAGCAACGTCGGTGAGCCGCGCGGCCAAGATGAGCTCGGCGGCGGTGCCTTCGAGCTTCCAAGCGAGGGAACGGATGAAGTCACCGCCGCGAGCGGCATTGCCGGCAACGATAACCGCGTCGACTTGAAGCCGGCCTGCGATGTCGGTGACCGCGTCGAGCCCGTAGTAGCGGGGGAACGGCAAGAACTGATCCTGCTGCTTCTTGGGCTTCTGGCCGTCGATGACCACACCGACTACCGAGTATGCGCCGCGGCAATTCGCCTCGATGCGGCCGACGACGTAGTCGACGTCGCTCCGTCCGCCGACGACGATCACCCGGTACAGGAAGTGGCCGAACCGGCGCTGGTGCCAGAGCCAATGACGCCACACCCACCGGCTTGCAGTGAGCGCAACCGCGCCAACCGGCAGCACCAGGGCGAAGTATCGGTTGGGCGCCGGCAATTGGAGCATTGTCGACGCGATCGCAAGAACGCCGAGGGTGGTGACGCAGGCGGTCACCACCCTCTTGTATTCGGCGGAACCGACACTTACCGCGCGCAGATCGCGCGTCCGGAAGGTTGACATGAATGTCATCCACACCGCGCTGATGACGCCGGCGATCATGACCGTCTCGGTTCGGAACTCGGTAAGCAGAGCTCCGACGACGGTGGCGACAATAATCAGGGTGTCGCTCAGCAGCAGCCTGTCTCGATAGACGCGGCCCCACGATTGCGCGGAGGTTTGGGGCCCATGCTCGCCTCCGACAAGGCGAAGCTGCGGGCGTGCCTGCTTTGCTGATCGTGACGCATGGGTCCGGGGCGTCACAGCCTCGCGCATGCGGTCGGGGACGTGTCGGGGTGCACGCTCGCTCATCTGAGCCTACGATTCGGGTTCGTATTCGGGTGTGGCTACTCGGGGATGGTGCGGGGTCGCTCGTCCGGGGTAAGCGGATGAACGATCGCGTCCAGGCGGGTGACTGGAGCGACGATGTTGCGTACTTAACGGCCCGAAAGTTTCGGGAGACTGCTGATCCTGCCCCACGAATGGGGGTGTAGCGAGAAAGCTACCTTCGCCGCTCGCGACCGCCCACCCCCAGTATGGGGCACATCTCGGCGTGTCGGTTTGTAAAGTCGGGTCTCAACCCACTAAAGGATGATTCTCACCTAACGCTCAGATTCCGTGCCGGGGTGCCCCCTACGGTGAACCAATGACCTTCAACCCCGATGCCAAGATCGACAGCGGCAAGGTGAGTCACCGCGGACGCAACACCGGATTGGCAGTGGGTGGCGGTGGGATCGGTGTCATCGCGATCTTCCTGATCTCCCAGTTGTTCGGCGTCGACCTGAGCGGGCTCACCGGGGCGGGAACAGGCGGTGGACAGGCGAGCGACGAGCCGGTCACCGGTTGCGAGACCGGAGCGGACGCGAACGAGAACATCGACTGCCGGATGGCCGGCGCCGCCAGCTCGCTGGACGTCTACTGGGCCGACCAGTTTCAGACCGAAGGACTCCAATACGCCACGCCCGGTTTCTTCTTGTTCGAGGATGCGACGAACACGGCGTGCGGTGGTGCGACAAGCGCCGTCGGGCCGTTCTACTGCCCGCCAGACCAGGCGATCTACCTCGACACCGGGTTCTTCGACGAGCTGCGCGGCCGGTTCGGCGCGTCCGGCGGCCCCCTGGCGGAGATGTATGTCGTCGCACACGAGTGGGGCCACCACGTGCAGAACCTGGTCGGCACGATGGACCAGCTGAACCGGCAGGAGACGGGACCGCAGTCGGATGCCGTGCGGCTCGAGTTGCAGGCCGACTGCTACGCGGGCGCGTGGGCAGGAGCGGCGTCGACGGTGCCGGATGAGACTGGCACGCCGTTCCTGCAGCCGATCACCCGGCAGCAGATCGCCGACGCGCTCAACGCGGCCGCGGCGATCGGCGACGACCGCATCCAGGAGCAGGCGACCGGGCAGGTCAATCCGGAGGGCTGGACCCACGGCTCGAGTGAGCAGCGGCAGACCTGGTTCGAGCGCGGCTTCGAATCCGGGCTCGGAAGCTGCAACACCTTCGAGGGGACGATCTAGCCGTTCTTGGCTGCCGCCTTGGCCGTCCGCTTGGTCTCGCGCACCTTGGTGAGGGATTCGGCGTCGACGATGTCTGCGACCGACTTGTGCGAGCCTGACTCGCCATACGCGCCGCTCGCCTCGCGCCATCCGGGAGCCTCAAGACCGCACTGCTTGCCCAGCAGCGCCAGGAAGATCCGGGCTTTCTGGTCGCCGAAGCCGGGCAGCTTCTTCAGGCGCTTCAGGATTTCGGCGCCATCCGGGTCGCCCTGGGTCCAGATCGCTGCAGCTTCGCCACCCCAGTCGTCGACGACCACTTGGGCGAGGGACTGCACGCGCTCGGCCATCGAACCCGGGAACCGGTGCACCGCGGGGGTCTGCTTGAACGCTTCGGTGAATGCATCCGGGTCATAACCGGCGACCGTTCCTGGGTCGATCGCGCCGATGCGCTGCCTGATCTTCTCCGGCCCGGCGAAGGCGGTCTCCATCGCAACCTGTTGGTCGAGCAGCATCCCCACCAACAGTGCGAACGGGTCCTCGGTGAGCAGCGTGTCGGCGGCGGGATCGCCGGTGATGTTCAGGGACATGCGGTCATTGTCCCACGCCGGTACGAGCCGTCGGTGGTACCAAAGTACGACCCGGATGCGGAAATCGGGGACCGCAGGCCGATGCCTCGAACCCGGGGTGATTCGTACCGTAGCGGTCATGATCGAATCACATTCACTCAGCAAGCGTTACGGCGCCAAGACCGCCGTCGACGACGTCAGCTTCACTGTGCAGCCGGGCATCGTAACCGGATTCCTCGGGCCGAACGGCGCCGGGAAGTCGACCACCATGCGCATGATCGTCGGACTCGACCGACCGAGCGCCGGCACCGTCACCGTCAACGGCAAGCGCTACGCGGAGCACCGCTCCCCGCTGCGCGAGGTCGGCGTGCTGCTCGACGCCAAGGCGGTGCACAGCGGCCGCTCGGCGTACAACCACCTGCTCGCGATGGCCGCGACCCACGGCATCCCGAAGACCCGTGTCAAGGAAGTTATCGGCATGACCGGCCTGGACGCCGTTGCCGGCAAGCGGGTTGGCGGGTTTTCCCTTGGAATGGGTCAGCGCCTCGGAATCGCCGCGGCGATGCTCGGCGACCCGCACACCCTCATCCTCGACGAGCCGGTCAACGGCCTCGACCCCGAGGGCGTCCTGTGGGTGCGTTCGTTCCTGCGCCACCTGGCCGCCGAGGGCCGCACGGTGCTGCTGTCCAGCCACCTGATGAGCGAGATGGCGCTCACCGCCGACCACCTCATCGTGCTTGGCCGCGGTCGAGTGGTCGCGGATGCGTCGGTGTCGGACGTCGTCGCGGGCGCGAGCAAGCAGACGGTGCGGGTGCGCAGCCCGCACGCCGACCGTCTTGCTGCCGCCCTGTCCGGGGACGACACCACCGTGCGTCGCATCGACGCCGGCTTCCTCGAGGTCGTCGGCGCATCCGCCGGTCAGATCGGCGACCTTGCCGCCGAGCTGGGTGTGGCCGTGCACGAACTGACCCCGGTCACCGCGTCGCTTGAGGACGCCTACCTGCAACTCACCGAAACCCATGTCGAGTACCGCACGGCGGCCGACTTTCACGAACTGGAGCTCTCCCGATGACAACGCTCGCCCCGTCCCGCCCGTCCTTCGCAGCCTCGAGGCTCAGCTTCGCCGGTCTGCTCCGCTCCGAGTGGATCAAGTTCCGCTCGCTTCGGTCTACCTTCTGGTCGCTCGTCATGATCGTCGGCTTCGCGGCCCTGATCTCGTTCCTCATCGTCAGCGAGGCGATGCCGGCCAGTGACGTCGCGCTTCCGCTGGCCATGCAGCAGGATGCCCTGGCTCAGGGCATCACGCAGAGCGTGACGTTCAGCCAGCTGATCGCCGGTGTGCTCGGCGTGCTGATCGTCACCGGCGAGTACTCGACCGGGATGATCCGCTCCACCATGGCAGCCGCCCCGAGGCGCTTGGGCGCCTACGCCGCCAAGATCCTGGTCGTCGCCGTCTCGATCTTCGTGGTCGGCGTCATCGCGAGCTTGGTCTCCTACCTGGCGGTGCTCCCGCTGCTCGCTGACCGCGGCATCCACGTCACGCCGCTTGACGCGGTCGTGATGCTCGGTGTGCTGCGCGCATCCGCCTACCTCGCCCTGGTCAGCGTGTTCGCTGTCGGAGTCGGGATGCTGCTGCGCAGCACCGCCGGCGGTCTGGCGACCGTGTCCGGCCTGCTGCTCGTGCTGCCGATCGTGCTGATGATGATCCCCGCAGAGTGGGCGGTCAACGTCGAGGCGAACATGCTCACGTCGCTCGGTGCGGACGTGCTCGGCCTATCATCGACTGTCGAAGCCGGTGAGGTTCTCGAGCTGTTCGCGAAGATCGCAGCCTGGCCCGCAGCCGCCGTCGCACTCGGCGGAGTGGTGCTCGCGCGGAGGGATGTCTGACAATGACGACCGAGAGCTCCCCGGCGCCCGCAATCGGCGACGGGGAGCTCCGTCTTCCCCGGCCGCCTGGGGCGATTCGTCGCTTCTGGGCGGCGCATCCGCGCACCGTAGACGTGCTCGTCATGCTCGCGTACGCCGTGCCTGCCGCGGCGGACCTCATCCTCGGCGCCGTCACCAATCTCATGGGCGCCGCGCCGGACACCCCAACGCTGGTCGCGCGCGTCATCACCGATCTCGCGGTCGCGACGGCGCTGATGTTCCGGCGGAGCCACCCGCTGACCGTCACCGCTGTGGCATTCGTTGCCAGCGTTGTGATGCTGCCGCTTGGGTCGGATGCCGACTGGTCGCTCGTCGGCTTGATGATGGCGCTGTACGCCACCGCCGTATACAGGGGCGCCCGCGAGGCGTGGATCGCTTTCGGTGTGACCGGCGCCACCTGGGCGCTGCTGAAGCTGCTGGTCGACCCGCCGACAACGGTCTTCGACGCCGTCACCGGGCTGGCGATTGTGCTGCTTGCGACCTTGATCGGCACGAACGTCGGCAACCGGCGACGCTACGTCGCTGCCCTCGTCGATCGGGCCGCCCAGCTCGCTCGGGAGCGCGACCAGCAGACGCTGCTGGCAGCCGCATCCGAACGATCGCGGATCGCGCGTGAGTTGCACGACATCGTCGCGCACAGCCTGTCGGTCATGGTGCGGCTGTCGGATGGCGCGCAGGCCGTCGCCGAGACCGACCCGTCCGCAGCAAAGGTGGCGATGGAGCACGTTGGGACCGTCGGCAGGCGCTCCCTTGCGGAGATGCGCAGGCTGCTCGGCGTGCTCCGCGAGGACGGGACGGCCGTCGAAGCTGCTCCTCAACCGAAGCTGACCGACCTGGCCGAACTCATCGACGGGTACCGGGCTGCCGGGCTGCCGGTGGTCCTGCAGCTCTCGGGCACGCCTCCGACGGCCGATGGTGTGCAGGTGGCGATCTTCCGTACCGTGCAGGAGTGCCTGACCAACGCGCTGCGCTATGCCCGCTCGCCCAGCCGAGTGCTGGTCGACATCCGGTACAGCACGGCGGAGGGCGTGGTGATCGAGGTGACCGATGACGGGGCATCCGGCCCTGCGCAGGAATCGGTCGGCACCGAACGCGGCCTCATCGGGATCGCGGAGCGCGCGGCGCTCTACGGTGGCAGTGTCGACAGTGGAGAGAAGCCGGATGGTGGGTGGCGCGTGCGCGTCACGCTGCCGCAGGCGCGGGAGGACGAGCAGTGACGATCCGGGTGATGCTGGTCGACGACCAGGATCTGCTGCGCATGGGGCTCGCGATGGTGCTCCAGAACGAGGAGGACATCACCGTCGCGGGGGAGGCGGCCGACGGGTTCACCGCGGTCGAGCGTGCGCTCGAGCTGCGCCCGGACGTCATCTTGATGGACGTGCGGATGCCCAGCCTCGACGGCATCGAGGCCACCCGGCGGATCATCGCCGAGATGCCCGATGCGCGGGTCATCGTGCTCACGACCTTCGACCTGGACGAGTACGCGTTCGGCGGGCTGAATGCCGGCGCGAGCGGATTCCTGCTGAAGGATGCGCCGGCTGCGGAACTGGTCGCGGCGATCCGCGCTGTGTACAGCGGTGAGGCGATCGTGTCACCGCGCATCACACGCCGGATGCTGGACCTCTACTCGGGAAAACTTCCCGAGACGGGCGGGCAGGGATCCGGAAAACTGGATCTGCTGACGGATCGTGAACGGGAGGTGCTCATCGCCATCGGTCGTGGGCTGTCGAACCCTGAGATCGCGAGCGAACTGTTCCTCAGCGAGTCGACGGTGAAGACGCACGTCGGGCGCATCCTGCAGAAGCTGGAGTTGCGCGACCGGGTTCAGGCGGTCATCCTCGCGTTCCGCGAGGGACTGGTCTGAGTCAGGCGGTTTCTTCGGCCTGCTCGCCCTGTGCGGCCTGCTCGGCGATTTGCGCGTGCACCTTGTCCATGTCGAGCTCGCGAACCGCGGTGAGCACCTGGTCGAGCGCTGGCGCGGGGAGGGCGCCCGGCTGGGCGAAGACGAGCACGCCGTCACGGAATGCCATGAGGGTGGGGATCGCGGTGATGCCAGCGGCGCCGGCGAGGGCCTGCTCGGCCTCGGTGTCGACCTTGGCGAACGTCACGTCGGAGTTGGCCTCGCTCGCGGCCTCGTAGATCGGGCTGAACTGCTTGCACGGTCCGCACCAGTCGGCCCAGAAGTCCACAAGCGTGATTCCGGGTGCGGTGACGGTCTTCTCGAAGTCCTGTGCGGTCAGGTCGATGGTCGGCATGTGGCCTGCTTTCTTTTTCGGACAATCCACCCTAGGCGTCGTTCCTGAGTGCTCTGTTATGCAGGAGATTCCTTGTTTTGCAGGACATTCGGGCTCTCTTGGGCTCGGATCCCAATAAACCCGGCGCAGTGAGGCGAAACGTCCTGCACAACAGGGGTTGGTCTTGGCCGGGACGTTCGGTGGTCGAGCCTGTCGAGACCGCCCGCATTAGTGTTCTTGGGTGACGAACACCACTCTCGGCACTGAAACCGTCCTGCGCCGCGCAGTGATCGGGGACTGCCCGCAGCTCCTTCGCCTCATTCACGAGCTTGCGATCTATGAGAAGGAGCCGGATGCCGTGCGCACCACGGTCGAGGACCTCGAGCGCCACCTCTTCGGCGAGTCCCCGGCGGTGTTCGCGCACGTTGTCGAGGAGCGCGGTGAGCTCGTCGGGTGTGCGATCTGGTTCCTGACATTCTCGACCTGGGAGGGGACTCACGGCATCCACCTCGAGGACCTGTTCGTGATGCCCGATCACCGCGGTTCAGGCTTCGGCAAGGCACTGCTCAATGCGCTCGCGAGTGAGTGCGTCGAGCGGGGCTACCGGCGGCTGGAGTGGGCGGTGCTGGACTGGAACGAGCCGTCGATCCAGTTCTACAAGGCACTCGGCGCCAAGCCGATGGACGAGTGGACGACCTTCCGAATCGACGGCGCAGCCCTGCGTCACCTCGGCGACAGACCTGCCTGACGAGTCAGACCTCGCCCGTGCGAGTGCCCGGCAAGGACCGCTCGAGACCCTCGGCCAGGGGCCTCCCGGGTGTCTCTGATCCTCTCGTGTTAGCTTGGAATGGTGCCGGTGTGAACAACGCGGCATCCTCTTTCAGCATGGTGCCGCGAACCTTTCTGCGGCTGGCTGGAGCAGGTTCGACCCCGCCACGGGACCCGCGATCGCTCGCCGAGGTCAGGATGTGTGACGGATGATTTCAGGCTGCAAAGCCGGAGAGGTACGTATTGCGTAAGCGCGTCGCAATCATTGGAGCTGGACCCAGCGGAATGGCCCAACTCAGGGCATTCCAATCGGCACGGAAGGCCGGCCATGAGATCCCCGACATCGTCTGCTTCGAGAAGCAGGATGACTGGGGCGGTCAGTGGAACTACACCTGGCGAACCGGCATCGACCAGTACGGCGAACCTGTTCACTCGAGCATGTACCGCAACCTGTGGTCGAACGGGCCGAAGGAAGCGCTCGAGTTCGCTGAGTACACATTCGATGACCACTTCGGGCGCCCGATCTCGTCGTATCCCCCTCGCGCCGTGCTCTGGGACTACATCGATGGCCGCGCCCGCAAGAGCGACGTGAAGAAGTTCGTGCGCTTCGCCACCGCAGCGCGCTGGGTCGAGTTCCACGAGGACACCCAGACCTTCACCGTGACGGTCGAGGACCTTGCGAACAAGACCACCTACTCCGAGGAGTTCGACTACGTCGTTGTTGGCTCGGGCCACTTCAGTGTTCCCAACGTGCCGACCTTCCCCGGAATCGAGACCTTCCCCGGCAGCCTGCGCCACGCGCACGACTTCCGGGGTGCAGAACCGCTCGCCGGCAGGGACGTTCTCCTTATCGGCGCCAGCTACTCGGCGGAGGACATCGGCGTGCAGGCGCACAAGATGGGCGCCCGCTCGGTCACCATCAGCTACCGCTCACGGCCGATGGGGCTGGACTGGCCCGAGAACATGTCCGAGGTGCCGCTCGTGGACCACTTCGACGGTTCGGTAGCGCACTTCAACGACGGAACCAGCAAACGCTTCGACGCGGTGGTGCTCTGCACGGGTTACCTCCACCATTACCCGTTCCTCCCATCCGATCTGGCGCTGGACTCCCGCAACACCCTGTACCCCGACACGCTGTACCGCGGCGTTGTCCGCGAGGGCAACGACAGGCTGTTCTACCTGGGCGCCCAGGACCAGTGGTTCACCTTCAACATGTTCGATGCGCAGGCGTGGTACGTCCGCGACCTGATCCTCGGAGCAGCGGTGGTTCCGGATGCTGCTGAGCAGCGCCGCAGCATGGACGAGTGGCTGGCACGGCTGGCGTCGCTCGACGGTGCCGCGGACGAGGTGCGGTTCCAGGCTGACTACATCAAGGACCTCATCTCGGCCACCGATTACCCGATGTTCGACCTCGAGGAAGTCGCGCGGATCTTCCTGGCCTGGAAGCAGGACAAGAAACGCAACGTGCTCACCTACCGTGACGCGGTGTATCGGTCCGTGATGACCGGCACCATGGCAGCCGTGCACCACACGCCATGGCTCGAGGAACTCGACGACAGTGCCGGGCGCTACCTCTCGCGGCCGGTGCGTGCTGCCGAAAAGGTGAAAGTCGCAGCCTGACCGTCGACCAGCGGCCATGAACGCAAGAACCCCCGAGCGATCGGGGGTTCTTGCGTGAGCACGCGATGCCAAGCAGCTGGAGGGCGGTGCTCGACTGGCCGTCTAGTCTTCTTCGTCGAAGTCCTCAAAGTCCGGCCACGCCGCGATGTCGATGCCGTGGTTCTCTGGGGATGCGATCGTCCACCAGTGGGGTGCGTTCGAGTTGACCAGTCGACCGCCGGCTGCGAGCGCAGCGGCGACCCTTGCCTCTGCCTGGTCGGCGGGCAGCGACACGTCGATGTGGGTGCGTCCGCGACCGGGCTTCGGCGGATCCAGCTCGTGCACCCATACGTGCGGTCCGCGTCGCTGCGGGTCGATGGCATCCTCGTCGCCGAGCAGCTCGTAGCCCATGATGGTCGCCCAGAACGGGCGCACGTCGGCATCGCGGTCCTGCGCGACGGCGATGCCTGTCACCTGCAGCTTCGACGGATCGGAGCGGTAGCCCGCCTCTCGGGCCGCTTCCTGGATGCGTCGGGCCAACTCCGCGTCGAGCGGACCGAGCCCGCCATCACGCCGGGTGGACGTGCGGATGGTCGCCCCGTGCGGCCGCACGTCGAGGTCGGGGAAGTGTCCCACATCGTCGGCGATTCGCCCGACCGCGCTCGCCAGTTCTATCGCGTGTGAAAGGGAGTCACACACGTAGTGCACATAGGCGCCCCAGAACAGCACGCGCCAGTCCTCGACGCCCGGCTGCTGGTGAAACGCCTTCGCGCTCATGCGTGGCGGCGCATCCGTTGCTTCGCTCATCGTTCCTCCAGCTCCGTGGCTCGTCGAGACTCTTGCGAGAACGATAGAACGCTCCGCCGACAGCCGCCGGAACGCAGCGGCCCAATCGGCGGCGACCCAGTGCGTCAGCTGATGGGCGCGTCTTCGTCGTCGCGTGCCGTCCGCAGTGGTGAGGCGATTGCGACTATGAAGGCGGCCGCGAAGAGGCAAACGATGATCATGAGCGCAGGTCGCTCCCCGAGCAGTGTCGCGGCGGTTCCTCCCGCCAGCGCGCCAAGAGCGCCCATCGTGCGGTTGGCGGATCGCATGGTGCCATTCACCCGGCCGAGCAGCGCGTCGGGTGTCAGCCCTTGGCGGAAGCTCATCTCATTCGCATTCTCCAACCCGCCGGCGAACCCCTGAAGCGCAAACGCCGAAAAGACGAGAGCAAGGGCGACAGCATCCGCCTGCGGTGCTTCCCCGGCCGGCGCGAGTAAGACCAGGATCCAGGCCACGGGATAGATGGCTCGGCCGGCGGTGATCGTGGCGCCCGATCCGAACCGTGCACCGGCGCGTGGCGCGAGAGTTGCGCCGATCAGGGTTGCGATGCCTCCCACCGCGAACATCAGACCGTAGACGAATGCGTCGAAATCCAGAGTGCGCAGGGTGAACACGGCCAGCACCGTGAGCGCAGCGGCATTCGCGAAGAACCATAGATGGGTTGACCAAGCGAGCGGCCCGAGAACGCGATGTCGATATGTCCAGCGCAGCCCTTCGGCCACCTCGCGTCGCACGGAGCGCCGACCTGATTCTCGCTTCACAGTCTCCATCACGCGGATGCCAGCGATCAGCACGGCCTCGACGACGTACGTCACGGCATCCACGGCGATCGCGAGCGGCGCGCCGATGACACTGACCAAGAAGCCGCCGAAAGTAGGACCGACAGTCTGCGCGCTCGCCTCTGCCTGATCAAGTCGCGCGTTCGATGCTCGCAGCGCGCGCCGTTCCACGATCTGCGGCAACAGCGACTGCGCGGCGGCGAATCCGAACACGGAGAAAGCACCGAACAGGAGAAGCAGCACAACGAGCACCCAAAGGTGCAACATCCCGACGAACCAGAACGCGGGGATGAGCGCGAGGCAGATGGCGCGACCCAAGCTCGCCAACACAAGCACGCGCTGTCGTCGCCAACGGTCGACATACACGCCCGCGAGAAGCCCGAGCAGCGCATAAGGAATGAACTGCGCCGAGTTCACGATCCCGACCTCGAGCGCGCTGGCCCCGAGCACATCGACCACCAGCACGGGCATCGCCACCGCTGTCAGTGCCGTACCAAACGCACCGACCGCTACCGCCGAGAAGTAGCGTGCGAACGCGCGATTGCGAAACGAACCGGTTCGCGTGTCAGCTGTCACCTGGCGCACCCACCCCCGCTTCAAGAACAGAACGACGCGCGGCCGATCCGTACGATGAAGAACCATCCTCGCATCAAGGCCGAAAGACCGTCGGCGTCCCGCTACCGGCGGGACACGTCGGGAAGTCGCGCCCCTGCGACAACCCCGACCAGCCCAAGCGACGCGAGAAACACGAGAGCCCACACGACGCCGACAACCGCCAACAGCGAGCTGATGCCGCCCACGATCAGCAAGATCACCCCGAGCGCAGAGTTCGACACGGCGACGTAGGCGGTGCGCTGGTCGCCCTCGGCCATGTCGACAATGTAGGTCTTGCGTCCGACCCGCACGCCCGTGTGCACTAGAGTGAGCGCGAAATACGCGGCGATGAAGAACAGGTTGATCCAGCCCGCGCCACCGACTCCGGGCAGCGTCACGATCAGCACGGTCGCGAGAACGAGCGCCGACGCCACACCCGCCCCGGCGCTCATGAGGCGCTTGCTCGATCTGTCGGCGAGTCGCCCGAAGATCCGCCCGCCGATGAGCGCCGAGAGGCCAGAGGCGATGATGAAACCGCCCAGCCCGCCGAGACTGTCGGCGCCGACCTCGATTGACAGCGCCACCACGAACGGCGGGCTCAACGCCGAGACGAGCAACAGGCTTCGCACAGTCACGAACTGCCGGAACGGCTTGTCGTCTCGCAGCAGGGTCAGCATCTGCACGAACCAGTTGGCGTCGCGCGGCCCGCGTTCGCTTCCGGATGCACCCTCGATGGCAGTCGGTTCGCCCGCGGGTTCGCGTATCCCGACGTAGGTGACTGCCACGAGCACCCACAGCGCAGCACCCGCTGCGAGCAACCACGCGAGCTGCGAAGCCGCAAGACTCTCGCCGCCGAACACCCGGAGCGCGAGCCCGAGTGTGAGCGCGACGAGGCCGGCAGCCGTGGTCGCGAGACCGTTGATCTGCCCTCGTTCGCCCTTAGGAATAGTGCGACCCTGCACGTCCTTCGACGCGATGGAGCACAGGCACCGGCCGAGCGAGAACACCGTGAGCGCACCAACGATGGCGAGACCTGCCGCGAGACCCTGGCCGAGCGCGGCGGTCCCGGCCATCACTGCGACTGCCGCGGCCTGCACGAGCGCGCCGGCGATGAAGATCCATTTGCGATGCCGGATGCGCAGGATCAGCGGTGTGAGAAACGCTTGCGGGAGCATCGATCCCGATTCGCGGATCGGGACCAGTAGGCCAATGAGGGCCGTCGGCGCTCCGAGTGCCACGAGCAGCCAGGGCAGCACCGTGGATGCGTTGACGGTCTGATCTCCAGACGACTGCAGCGCGTTGGCGAGCACCAGCCGCAGCCCGTTTGGTGCGATGTCCGTTCGCACCTCGGTTGGCATCGCCTCCTCAGCCTGCGGATTCCGCCTGATGAGCATTGAGTAGAGCTTCTGGGCCGCACTCACGGGTGCAAGGCTAACGACGCGTGCCACGAGCTACATGCATGAGTTTCCGCTGGAGATCATCGCTGCACATCGGAGGGCCGGGGGGACAATGGGCGCATGAAGTACTTCTCAGACCCTGTCCTCGACTCGATGGCGGCGCGACGCTCGGTGTCGAAGGTCGGGCCCGAGACCCCCAGCGACGACGAACTGGCCGACTTGCTCGCGGCGGTGACACCGGTCGCCGACCACAAAGCGTTGCGCCCGTGGCGGCTCATCATCCTGCGTGGTGATGACCGGATGCGCCTCGCTGAGGCCCTCGACGCCGCGGCCGGCGAGGTGCGTGGGCCGGGGGAGTACAACACGAAGCCGTTCCGAGCCGAGCTCTTGATCGCCGTGGTGGCGAGCCCGAAGCCTCACCCGAAAGTGCCGGAGTGGGAACAGCGAGCAACCGCGGCCGGTGCCGGTCACCTGCTCGAGCTTGCGCTGTGGCAAGCCGGCTGGGGTGTCATGTGGCGCACCGGGCTGCTCGCGAACACGCCGCAGGTGCGCGCCGCGCACGGCCTGACCGAGCAGGAGCATCTCATGGGATGGCTGTACGTCGGCAGCGTTGACGAGGGCTTCCGCGCCCGGATGCGCGAGTCGAACCGCCCCCCGTTGAATCCACAGCAGTTCCTGGGGCACATGCCGCGCTAGCCCCGCTGATACGAAGCGGATGTCACACATCGCGAGCTGGAGCGTCTTTCTTAGTAGAGGTCAGCAGACGGCTGGCTTCACAGTGAAAGGACACACAACAATGGCTACCCCCGTTGCCGCACTCAACCAGCTCAATCTCGCGTTCGCAGATCGGTTCAACGCTCGCGACCTTGATGGCCTGATGGCGCTCAATGTCGACAATGTCGTGTTCGTTCCGGCCCCCGGGCAAGCGGTGCAGGGCGAGGCTGCCGTGCGTGGCGCGCTCGAGCAATTCCTGGGCTTGAACCTGCCGATCACCATGACCGTTCGCCACGTCTTCCAGAACGGCAACACCGGTCTCGCGGTCGCTGACTGGACGATCAACGGCACTGGTCCAGATGGCTCCGAGATGGCGCTCGCTGGTACGACCGCCGACGTGGCCGTCTATGACGAGCAGCACGGATGGCGTTACGTCATCGACAACCCGTTTGGCACCGCCTAGCCCACATGCGGATGGCCGGCCGCCGCGATCCTGCGGGGGGCCGGCCTAACGCTTGTTGTTCACGGTGATTCGGACATGCCTGAGGCTCGGCAGGCGGCAAGCGCCTTCCGAGCCCGGGCGATCCGCTGGCGCGCGGTCGCCGGGGTAATCCGAAGCCGTTCGGCGATCTCCGGGGCGGAGAGATCATCGGCCACGCTCATGAGCAGCGGTTCCCGCAAGGTCGCGGGAAGATTGTGGATTGCCTGAAGCGCCCCGTCGAGAATTACGCGCATCTCGACCTCCTGCGTCACGCTCCGCGTGTCGGATACATCTTCATCCAGTTCATCGATAGGACGACGTGACTGCTGTCGTGAAAGATCAGTTACCGCGTTCCTGGCAATGGTGTCCAACCACGAGCACATCTGCCCCGGCTCCGGGGTTTGCAGGTGCTCAACAGACCTCCATGCTCGGAGCAGCACCGTCTGCGCGACATCGTCCGCATCATTGGGGGAGACACCAAGCGAGATGCTGCGCCGGCGCAGTCGTCCCGGGTCATCCGTAATCATCGTGACGAGCGAGGACCGACGGTGGTCTTCCTGCGTGCCGAGATCGTCAGTCATCATGCTTTCAACACTGCCAGACTTCCCCGAGGCCTTCGGGCCGGGTCCTAGGAGTGCGCGGTTGCGAGGGCCCGCTCGAGATCCGAGATCAGGTCGTCGGTGTGCTCGATGCCGACGGACAGCCTGAGCAGGTCATCCGGTGCCGGCGACCCGGCACCTTCAGCGCTCGCGCGGTGCTCGATGAGGCTTTCGACGCCACCGAGCGACGTCGCTCGCTTCCAGAGGCGCGTGTTCGCCGCAACCGCGATGGCCGCGCGCTCGCCGCCCACAGCGCGGATCGACAGCATTCCGCCGAAACCATCGTGCATCTGCCGTTTCGCGATGTCGTGACCGTGGCTCGACGGAAGACCCGGATAGAGCACCTGGGCCACGTGCGGATGTCCTTCGAAGTGTTCCGCGATGCGCAGGGCTGACGCGCTCGCAGCGCGCACGCGGAGAAACAGCGTCCGCATGCCGCGCAGAAGCAGCCACGACTCGAACGAGCCGAGGGTTCCGCCGATCTGGGCGCGCACGCTGCGCACGCGTTGCCAGTGCTCGTTGTCGGCGCGGGTGGTGACCGTTCCCGCGGTCAGGTCGGAGTGCCCGTTCAGGTACTTGGTTGCCGAGTGCATCACCAGGTCCGCGCCCAGTTCGAGCGGCCGGGTGTGCACGGGCGTTGCCGGAGTCGAGTCGACGGCGAGCAGGGCGCCGGCCGCGTGGGCAAGTTCGGCGGTGGCTGCGATGTCGGTGACCGTCCAGAGCGGATTCGCCGGGGTCTCCGCCCACACCAACCTGGTGACGCCGGGCCGGATGGCGGCCTGGACGGCCGACGCATCCGTCATGTCGATGAGCTCCACGTCCAGCCCCCACGAGGTGGCGAAACCGGTCAACCAATTGCGCAGGCTCCAGTACATGACTTTCGGGGCCAGAACGTGATCGCCCGGGTGGAGCGCCTGGAAAACGGATGTCGCCGCGGCCATCCCGCTCGCGAACAGCATGGTCTCGTGTCCGCCCTCCAACGTGGTGACCAGCGCCTCCGCCTGGTCGAACGACGGGTTGTTGTCGCGCATGTAGATACGACCGGACCGGTACTGATTGTCGGCATCGCGCAGATACGTGCTGGACACGTGGATCGGCGGTGAGATCGCCCGAGTCTGCTCGTCCACCCAGCCCAGCGCCTGCGCGGTGAGGCTCTCCGGGGAAAATGCTTCGTCGTCCATGAAACGATGCTACGGCGCGCTTGTCTAAGTGCCGTGCTACCTAAAAGGACACACATGTTCACCGACCTCAGTGCGTTCCCGCTCACCCCACTTCACGACGACAGCATCGATGAACATGCCTATGCCGGACTCATTGAGCGGCTCGCGGCGGCCGGTGTCGACTCAATCACCGCGCTCGGCTCTACGGGCTCCTACGCCTACCTGAACCACGACGAGCGCCGACGGGTGGCCCGGATTGCGCTCCGACACGCTGGAGGAGTTCCGGTGTTCGTGGGTGTCGGGGCGTTGCGCACTTCGCAGGTGCTGGAACTGGCCCGGGACGCCGAACAGGCGGGCGCTGCGGGGTTCTTGGTAGCCCCTATGTCCTACCAGCCGCTCACCGACGACGACGTGTTCGGGCTCTACGAGGAACTGGCGGAGGCGACCACGCTGCCAGTGATTGTCTACGACAACCCGGGAACCACCCACTTCGAGTTCAGCGACGCCCTCTACTCACGCGTAGCGCAGCTGCCCAACATCGCGTCAATCAAGATTCCGGGGCTCCCCGCCGACACGGATGCTGCGCGAGAGCGCGTAGAGAAAATCCGGTCTGCCTTGCCCGATCGGGTTACCGTCGGCATCTCCGGCGACGCGTCCGCGGCAACCGGCTTGAACGCCGGGTGCGACGCATGGTACTCAGTCATCGCGGGCACCGTGCCGGAGCCTGCCCTAACTATCACGCGTGCCGCGCGCAGCGGTGACTCGGCGACAGCTATCGCCGAGTCAGAACGGCTGCAACCGCTGTGGAATCTGTTCGCTGAGCTCGGGGGCAGCTTCAGGGTGACCGCCGCGATCGCCGAGTTGGCCGGACTGGTGAAGCCCAACAGCATTCCCCGGCCACTGCGCGGACTTCAAGGCGATGCACGCGAGCGAGTGGCGGGGGTGATTCGGGAACTCGACCTCATCGCCCTGTCCTGATGACCAGCCGAGGTAGGGCAGAGGCTTCACGGCCCAGTGCGAAGGAATGCCTCGCCCTAGTGGGCGGGGCATTCCTGTCTCCTGCTAAACCTTCTCGAGAGTGCGGTCCTTAGTCGCCTCTTCGGTCGCGCGGTCGCGCCGACCAACAGTCCAGAATGTCAGCCGCTCTGACCGGACCGGTTCCTCCGGGCGCCGTTCAGGCACCGTCTTCCGGGGATCTTCCTGAGCAACATTGGCCCGTTCGCTCTTCTCGAAGTCCTCATTCCATGAGTAGCACATCACCAGCCTCCTTACGGTGGATGTCCCTTAATCGTCCTCCCATTGCGCCGGTTGATCGACAATTGTCAGCCCATTTTCGAGAACCGGGCGCACGGCCAGGTTGATGAAAAGTTGTCCTCCCTGGTCTCGGCCATGAGAACCTGTCTTCTTGCGGTGCAAGCCGGACGTTGAACGGGCGCCAAGTCTTCGACTATCTCGGGATCCTGAAAGCCACCCGCCGGCCCCGATCACCCGCTATGGATGATGATGCCGAAACGCAGCGGCAGTACCGTGGCTGCCATGATGAAACGGGCTACTGCCCCTATCGTGGCCGCGGGCTTACTCCTGATGGCAACGATCACTGCGGGATGCGCCCAGGACGAACCACCCGCCCAGGATGAACCAGCCGCGATTTGCTCGGCGGTCGACTCGCTAAAGGCGTCGGTCGAGGACGTGACGACTGTGGACCTCGACCAGGGCGCTATGGCGGACTTGCGAGACAACCTCAATCAGGTGCAGTCCGATCTGGGCAAAGTCAAGGACGACGCCAAGGACGAGTACGCCACCGAGATCGACGCTGTCGAGCAGGCCGCCGCCTCCGTCGGCTCCAGCGTCGAAGCGGCCACTACCTCGCCCTCGGCGCAGGCGATCACCGACGTCGGAACAGCCGTCCAGGCGCTGGGTGCGTCTCTGAGGGCGCTGGACGACGCCGTCGAGAGCACCTGCTGAGCAGTGCCCAAGCCGTGTCCCCACCAACGACTACGGCATCCCCTAAATACTTGAACCGTGGCTTGGGGCCTTCAAGCAAAGAAATGCCGATTGGGAGTCGTTGCGCAGTCATGCTCCTCGCCGCTCCCACCACGCCTGCTGATTGAGCAGCAGGATTACGACGGCAAGTGTCAGGCCAGCGGCTTAGTGCAGTGACCGTAAGGCCGAGGTTCAAGATGGTGGCTCCGACCGGCGTCGATCCGGTGACCTTTCGATTTTCAGTCGAACGCTCTACCAACTGAGCTACAGAGCCATAAGGCACAGCCACTGGCGAGAGTGACCGTGCCTTGCGACCCTGACCGGACTTGAACCGGCGACCTCCGCCGTGACAGGGCGGCGCGCTAACCAACTGCGCTACAGGGCCAAGCTATTAAGTTCTTTGCGGTTTGGTGACCCCAACGGGATTCGAACCCGTGCTGCCGCCGTGAAAGGGCGGTGTCCTAGGCCACTAAACGATGGGGCCGCGAAGCGTGAACCTCTTAGCTACCGACAGCCAAGCATACGGGTGAGTCCGCGACTTCGCAAACGCACGAGGATCACTCCCGATCTGCACCACACCGGGCGAAATGTCCGGCATCCGGATGCTACCGGCTAGGTTCAACCACGGGTCGAAAGTTGTAGAGGGTGGGCGAAAAACCCGAACTTTGCTACTGTGACGGATGTTAACAGTGTTACTGGCGTGACTTTCGGGGGAACGCCGTGCCAGGAGAGTCGGAGCGAATGAGCCTTCAGGGTACCGCGCGGGGGGTCCGGGAATCCGGATGGCGTCGCAGCCGTCTCGTCGCCGCGCTTGCAATCACCGGCATGCTCCTCACCGGTACTATCGCCACCGGATCAGCTGAGCCGGCCTACGCCGCAGGATACCCCAGCTGGGAAGACGTCAAGAAGGCCAAGGCGAACGTCGCAGCCAAGGCGGCCGAGAAGCAGCGCATCGAGACGCTCATCGCCCAGCTGCAGGCCGACGTTGAGCGCACTCAGCAGGAGGCCATCGAGAAGGGCAAGAAGTTCTACGAAGCTGAGCTGGCCCACGACACGGCCGCATTCAAGGCCGAGCAGCTTCAAAAGCAGGCCGACGATGCCAAGGTCCGCGCCGAGGAGTCCATGCGGCAGGCGGGCCAGATGGCAGCACGCCAGTCGCGCACCGGGGGCGGAGACCTCTCCTCCCGGCTGTTCTTCAACGGCGACGACGCACGCGACCTGCTGTCGCAACTCGGAATGGCGGCGAAGATCGCCGAACAGTCCAACGGGCTGTACGCGAAGGCGCAGCAGGACCAGAACAACGCGCAGGCGCTCACCGACCAGGCGAACGTCGCCAAGGACGCACTGAAGGTGCTGGCCGAAGCCGCTGAGCAGGCGTTCGCCGAGGCGCAGGAGGCAGCGATAGCCGCTGAGGCGGCCCTGGCCGCCCAGGAAGCGCACGTTCAGACGCTGCAGGCACAGCTCGCTGCGCTCGAGGACACCGCCAACCGCACGGTCGAGCAGTACCAAGAGGGCGAGGCCATCCGCAAGGCGGAGGAGGAGCGTCGCCGCAGGGCAGCGGAGGAAGCCGCAGCTGGCAGCGGCGGTCAGGTCGGCTCAGGCGGCTGGGCCCGCCCATCCGGAGGCGGGATCTCGAGCCACTACGGCATGCGCACCAATCCCGTCACCGGCGTTTACACACTGCATGCGGGCACCGACCTCGGCGCCGGCTGTGCCACGGGCATCTTCGCCGCCAGCGGGGGCACCGTCACGTACGCCGGTTGGAACTACGGGTACGGCTACTTCGTTCGTGTTGACCACGGCGGAGGCGTGACGACGTCGTACGCGCACATCATGGAGGGCGGAATTGGGGTCAGCCATGGTCAGCGAGTTTCGGCCGGGCAGTTCATCGCCAGGGTCGGCAGCACCGGCAACTCCACCGGCTGCCACCTGCACTTCGAGACGCGCGTGAGCGGGAACCCGTACAACCCGGTCTATTTCATGGCCGACCGAGGCGTGACCCTCTAGCTTCCGAACTCTCGAACTCGTAAGTCAGCGCGCCGGAGTCGCCCTCGGGCGCGTCGTACGCGCCGGAGTCAGTGCCCTTCGGATGCGAGCTTCTCGATGCCCGCCTGAATGATCGACTCGGCTTCCGCGGCGTCGCCCCAGCCCTCGGTCTTGACCCACTTGCCCGGCTCGAGGTCCTTGTAGTGCTCGAAGAAGTGCTCGATCTCCTTGCGCGTGAACTCCGGGATGTCGTTCACGTCCTGGATGTGGTTCCAGCGCGGGTCGCCATCCGGAACCGCGATGACCTTCGCGTCGGAGCCACCGTCATCCGTCATGTTGAAGACGCCCACCGGCCGGGCCTTCAGGCCGACGCCGGGGAAGAGCGGATACTCGGTCAGCACGAGCACGTCGACCGGGTCGCCGTCGAGACCGAGAGTGTTCTCGAAGTAGCCGTAATCGGTCGGGTAGACGAAGCTCGTGTACAGCACGCGGTCGAGGAAGACTCGTCCGGTTTCGTGGTCGACCTCGTACTTGTTACGGCTGCCCCGCGGGATCTCGATGACAGCGTCGTAACCAGGCATGCGGGGTTCCTCTCGAAGACGGTGAGTTGCAGGGAATAACGTTACTGGATGAACTTCCGCCCTCGCCTCACGCCCGAGGTCGCCGACGTGCGCCGCGCGGTGCGGGTGTCGCTCGCGCGGCTGGCCCCGATCGGCTCCGCTGAGCAGGGGGCTGACGTGCTGGTCGGGCTGAGCGGTGGGGCCGACTCGCTCGCACTCGCGGCCGCGACGGCGTTCGAGGCGCCGAGGGCGGGCCTGCGCGCCGGCGCGATCATCGTCGACCACGGCCTGCAGGCCGGGTCAGCGGATGTCGCGGCCAGGGCCGCGCGACAGGCGGCCGACCTCGGGCTCGCTCCGGTGATCGTCCGCGCCGTGCACGTCGGGACGGCGGGCGGGCCGGAAGCCGCAGCACGCACCGCCCGCTACGCGGCGTTCGCCGAGGCTGTCGCCGAGACAGGCGCGCGTGCGGTGCTGCTCGGTCACACGCTCGATGACCAGGCCGAGACTGTTCTGCTCGGGCTGGCCCGCGGCAGCGGGGCCACGAGCCTGCAGGGGATGGCCGACGACAGTCACGGCCAGGTGAGGGTGTTGCGGCCGTTGCTGGGCATCCGCCGCGCCCAGACCGTTCAATTCTGCGTCGACGCCGGCCTCGACCCGTGGGACGATCCACAGAACAGCGATCCCTCTTTCTTGCGCGTACGTGCGCGCGACCTCGTCATGCCGGTGCTCGAGGCAGAGCTGGGACCGGGAGTCGCCGAGGCGCTCGCCCGCACGGCGGAGCAGTTGCGGGAGGATGCCGAGGCGCTCGACTCCTTCGCCGAGGAGCAGGTCGAGGATCTCGCCGAGCACGCCGAGGCCGGCCTGTCGCTGTCGGTTGCGGGCCTGGCGGCTAATCCTGCAGCGCTGCGGCAGCGCATCATCCGGCACGCGGTGCTCGCCGAGTTCGGGGTTGCGCTTTCCCGAACGCAGACCATCGCGGTTGCCCGGCTGGTCACCGACTGGCATGGTCAGGGGGACGTGCACCTCCCGGGCGTTAGAGTGAATCGTCAGGGCGGCCGTCTCGTCTTCACCGCGAGCCACTGACCGCCGATCGGTCACCGAGCAAAGGGAACACGCGCCGAGATGGAACTGAGCGACGTCGAGGGCGACCTCACCGAGATCCTCCTCACCCAGGACGAGCTGCACGCCAAGATCGCCGAACTCGCACGCCGGATCGAGGCCGACTATGCCGACGAGCCGCCACTGCTCGTGGGGGTGCTGAAAGGCGCCGTCATGGTCATGGCCGACCTGGCCCGTGAACTCAAGCTGCCCGTCGCGATGGACTGGATGGCGGTGTCGTCCTACGGCTCCGGCACACAGTCATCCGGTGTCGTCCGCATCCTGAAGGACCTCGACACCGACATCATCGACAAGCGCGTGCTGATCGTCGAGGACATCATCGACTCCGGCCTGACGCTGTCCTGGCTGCTTGCGAACCTGCAGAGCCGTGGTGCGAAGTCGGTGGAGGTGCTCGCCCTGCTCCGCAAGCCGGAAGCCGCCAAGGTGCCCGTCGACGTGCGCTATGTGGGCTTCGACATCCCGAACGAGTTCGTCGTCGGCTACGGCCTCGACTACGCGGAGCGTTACCGCAACCTGCGCGGTGTCGGCGTGCTCGCCCCCCGCGTCTACCAGTAGGCCCCTCCAGTCGAATACGCGGCTCGGGCCAGAGGGTCAGAGCCCCTGTTGTGCAGGAGATTCCTTGTTCTGCAGGACATTCGGCCCAACCGAGCGATGTTGTTAGGCATCCAGGCCCGAGATCCGGGAAATGTCCTGCACAACAGGGGGCGGATGGCCGCCGGCGAGACCGGATCCGGGTCAGCCGGTGCTCGAGCGTGTCGAGACCCTGGCCCTTCGACGGAGTGCGCCTAGCACTGGACATCTAGGATGTAGCCGTAGTCGTATCCTTGGGCCAGTCTTGCCCCAACTACGACTGAAGTGTCCTCCGATGAGTCCAGCTTCACGTCTCGTTCGAATGTGTGCTCGATCTCGGACGTGGGAGAGGTGGAGAAACCGAGAGTCACGGTCGCGAGGCAGTCTGCTGGTGACACGATTCGCCACGCCCAGCATCCGTCCTCGTCCGAACAACGCGACAAGGCCGGGTCGTCGTCAGCTACGTAATACCAGTCGAACTCGGCGGCGTTCAGCCGTGGTTGGGACTCATCGGAGTCGGCGTTCGTTCCGATAGAGACCGCTGTTGCCACGACCGCCGCAGTCAGCCCGATTCCCACGACAGCAACAGACAACCACAATAGAAGTTTGGCGCGAGGCTTCTTGGCGTTGGATGCCGGAGCCTGCAGCGGCAGCCACTGCCCGGAACTGTGGGCGACGGAGTGACTACTCGATGCTTCGCTCCACGACATCGCTTCGCGCATTGAGACGAAGTCGTCAAGGCTCATCGGCGGTACCTGAACCGAGGAGACGTGCTGCTGGTAGGCGATGCGGTCGAGCTCTTCCTTGTTGCTCGCGGACACCGTCCGCACCTGGTCCATGACTCGAGTGTCGGTTCGGCCCAAACCAATCCCGGCGCGAATCATCTGGATCGCGCCCCACAGCACCGCGCCCCAGAAGACAAAGAAGGGGCCACCGGTCGACGCGCCGACCAACGTGATGACGATCCCGCCGACGAACAGAGCAGCGCCGATCCAGAACGACTTCCAAGCGGCTGCCCGAACAGCTTCGGCAAGCGGCGACCACGCAGTTTCATTCTTGGTCCAGAACGCCCAGCCGGGTGGGGCTGCGATGAGTCCCTGTCGGGGAATCCAGCCAACCGGTGGTTCCCATCCCAGGTGACCAACGAGCCATTCTTCCGACGGGGTCGGCCAGCCGAGTGGCGGGTTGAAGCGAAGCGGCAACGCATTCTCGGAATTCATGGTTCGCCCCACATCCGGAGATCGTGAACCTGACGATAGTGCAGAAGTGAACATCTTTCGCCCCTTTGCGAGGGAGAGTCCGCGCCTTTCATCGGATGGGGGTCTCGACTGGCTTGACCACCGAGATGCGGAGCACCGCAGCCGTTACGCCTCCAGCAAACACGCGGATGCCGCTCAGCGGCCCTCCGCTACCCTCATATGAAGAAAGGTGCCGGGTGACGTGCCCGGATCACTCATGGATTTCAAGCGCTTCTTTCGCGGCCCCTTCGTCTACATCCTGGTAGCGATCGTGGCCGTCTCCTTCGGCTTCATGCTCCTTGGCGGCTCCGGCTTCAAGGAGATCACGACCCAGCAGGGCCTTGAACTGCTCTCGAGCGACAAGGTCGAGAGCGCGAAGATCGTCGACGCCGAACAGCGCGTCGACCTGGTGCTCAAGGAAGCCGGCGACCAGGGCGAGCAGGTGCAGTTCTACTACGCGGCACCGCGTGGCGCCGAGGTCGTCGATGCCGTCAGCACCTCGAGCCTGAAGAGCTTCGACGACGAAGTCGACAAGGGCAGCTGGTGGATGTCGCTGCTCGGGCTCATCCTGCCGTTCCTCATCATCGGCCTGATCTTCTGGTTCCTGATCTCCAGCATGCAGGGCGGCGGCAGCCGGGTCATGCAGTTCGGCAAGTCGAA
The DNA here is from genome assembly GCF_012274275.1 of Cryobacterium sp. BB307. Classification (GTDB taxonomy): domain Bacteria; phylum Actinomycetota; class Actinomycetes; order Actinomycetales; family Microbacteriaceae; genus Terrimesophilobacter. The sequence goes on from NZ_JAANZA010000001.1 coordinate 719,099, forward strand.
GGCGAAGCTGGTCTCGAAGGAGAGCCCCAAGGTCACGTTCGCGGATGTCGCTGGCGCCGAAGAGGCTGTCGAAGAGCTTCACGAGATCAAAGACTTTTTGAAGGATCCGTCGAGGTTCCAGGCCGTGGGCGCGCGCATCCCGAAGGGTGTGCTGCTGTACGGCCCTCCGGGAACCGGCAAGACGCTGCTCGCGCGCGCCGTCGCCGGTGAGGCGGGCGTGCCGTTCTACTCGATCTCCGGTTCCGACTTCGTCGAGATGTTCGTCGGTGTCGGCGCGAGCCGAGTGCGCGACCTGTTCCAGCAGGCGAAGGAGAACGCCCCGGCCATCATCTTCGTCGACGAGATCGACGCCGTCGGCCGTCACCGCGGCGCCGGCATGGGCGGCGGGCACGACGAACGCGAGCAGACCCTCAACCAGCTGCTCGTCGAGATGGACGGCTTCGACGTCAAGACCAACGTCATCATGATCGCGGCGACGAACCGTCCCGACATCCTCGACCCTGCGCTGTTGCGCCCCGGGCGCTTCGACCGGCAGATCGGCGTCGACGCACCCGACCTGCAGGGTCGCAAGCAGATCCTCCAGGTGCACGCGCAGGGCAAGCCGATGGCCGCCGGCGTCGACCTGGAGGTGCTCGCACGCAAGACGCCCGGCTTCACGGGCGCCGACCTCGCGAACGTCCTCAACGAGGCCGCGCTTCTCACCGCACGCTCTAACGCTCAGCTCATCGACAACCGCGCCCTCGACGAGGCGGTCGACCGGGTCATGGCAGGCCCACAGCGCCGCACACGTGTGATGAAGGACAAGGAGAAGCTCATCACCGCGTACCACGAGGGCGGCCACGCGCTCGCTGCCGCGGCGATGCGCCACACCGACCCCGTGACGAAGGTCACCATCCTGCCGCGCGGTCGCGCCCTGGGCTACACCATGGTGCTCCCGCTCGAGGACAAGTACTCGGTCACCCGCAACGAACTGCTCGACCAGCTGACCTACGCGATGGGTGGCCGCGTCGCCGAGGAGATCGTTTTCCACGACCCGACTACCGGCGCCTCCAACGACATCGAGAAGGCCACCTCGATCGCCCGCAAGATGGTGACCGAGTACGGCATGAGCTCAAACGTCGGAGCCGTCAAGCTGGGCCAGTCCAGCGGCGAGGTCTTCCTCGGCCGCGACATGGGCCACCAGCGCGACTACTCGGAGACCATCGCCGAACGCGTCGACGCCGAAGTGCGTGCGCTCATCGAGCAGGCACACGACGAGGCATGGCAGGTGCTCAACGAGAACCGCGACGTGCTCGACCGGCTCGCGACCGAACTGCTCGAGAAAGAGACACTCGACCACCTGCAGCTCGCCGAGATCTTCGCCGACGTGACATTGCTGCCCGAGCGCCCGCAGTGGCTCTCGAGCACCGACCGTCCGGTGTCGAGCCGCCCGCCGGTGATGGTGCCGAAGGCCCCGATCGACGCGGAGGCCGTTGATGGTGGTGTCGAGTCCGAGCCGAGCAAGCCGAAGCAGAAGACCCGGCGCACCCAGCCCGGCATCGCGACCGCGTAGTCAAGCGGTGACCGTGGTGGGCGGCGAGACGGTGGGTGGCGCGTTCGACGCATCGCGCATCGAGGCCGCGGTATCCGAACTCCTGGCGGCGATCGGCGAGGACGTCAACCGTCCGGGTCTGCAGCAGACCCCGGCGCGGGTCGCCGAGGCGTGGAGTGACTTCTTCTCCGGCGTCGGCGCCGACCCGCTGGTGCACCTGTCTGCGACCTCCGACCTGGTCGACGCCGGTGCGCTCTCCGGGGAGCTCGTGCTGTTGCGGGGCATCAAGTTCCGGTCCATGTGCGAACACCACCTGCTGCCGTTCCTCGGCACCGCGCATGTCGGCTATGTGCCGCGCGATCGGGTGGTCGGCCTCGGCAAGCTGCCCCGCGTTGTTGACACGCTCGCCTCGCGCCCGCAGTTGCAGGAGCGGTTGACCGAGCAGATCGCAGATGCCCTCGACAGCGGCCTCGACCCGCTCGGCGTCATCGTGGTCCTGGAGGCGAGCCACGGATGCGTTACAGCCCGCGGGGTGCAGCAAACCGAGAGCACCACGGTCACCCTGGCGACCCGCGGCTCGCTCAGCGAGCCGGCGGCGCGTGCCGAGGCCATTGCGCTTATTGGCAGTGACCACGGGTAGGAATGTCACGGAACACACGGACGAGAGGGGATGCTTCAGTGAAGGCGAAGAGGGCGAGGGCCAGCGAGGCTAGGCGTCCAGCGATCATGGGCATCCTCAACATCACCCCCGATTCCTTCAGCGACGGCGGCCGGTACAGCAGACTCGACGACGCCATCACCCACGCGACCGCGATGGTGGAGGCCGGCGCGAACATCATCGACGTCGGTGGCGAGTCGACACGGCCGGGCTCGGAGCGCCTCACCGTCGACGAGGAGCTGCGCCGGATCATGCCGGTGATCAAGGAACTGGTCGCGCGTGACATCGCGGTGAGCGTCGACACGATGAACTCCGCGACTGCGGCCGCCGCCGCCGACGCGGGCGTCGCGATGATCAACGATGTCTCCGGTGGCCTCGCCGACCGGGAGATGGGCCGGATCGTCGCGCAGACCGGACTGGACTACATCATTTCGCACTGGCGCGGACCCAGCGATACGAAGGCCGTGTACCGCGACGTCGTGCGGGACGTGCGCGAAGAGCTCAAGCACCGCGTCGCGGAGATGATCGTGTGGGGCGTCAAGCCGCGACGCATCATCCTCGACCCTGGCCTCGGCTTCGCCAAGGACGCCGAGCACAACTGGCAGCTCCTCGGTCGCCTCTCCGAACTGACGAGTGTCGGTCAGCGCGTGCTGGTCGGCGCCTCCCGCAAACGCTTCCTGGCGCCGTTGGTCCCGGATGACGCACCGACGGCCGAGCGGGACGCGCCCACCGCGGTGATCAGCGCCCTCGCAGCCGAATCCGGCGCGTGGGGTGTGCGCGTGCACGACGTCGCCGCCACCCGTGCGGCGCTCGACGTGTGGTCAGCCTGGAACGATGGCCGCCGGACCGGCGCCGCACCGAAGGCCGGCGCATGAGCGCCGACAGGCTGTCGATCACCGGGTTGCGTGCCACCGGCAACCACGGGGTATACGAACACGAGCGGCGCGACGGGCAGGAGTTCGTCATCGACGTCACCGTGTGGGCCGACCTGAGCGCGGCATCGCGCAGCGACGACCTCGACGAGACCCTGCACTACGGGGTGCTGGCCGAACGGGTCGTTGCCGCGGTTGAGCGTGACCCGGTCGACCTGATCGAGACACTCGCGGCGAGGATCGTCGACGTCGTATTCGAGTTCCCGACCGCGCAGACTGTCGAGGTGACTGTGCACAAGCCGCAGGCGCCCATCTCGGTGCCATTCGAGGATGTCGCGGTGACGCTCACGCGGAGCCGGTGATGCGCAAACGAGTCGAGCTTCCGGCTGTCGTCGCCCTCGGCAGCAACCTGGGCGATCGCGAGCAGACGTTGCGTGACGCCGTGCGCGAGTTAGCGGCAGTCTCCGGCGTGGTCGTTCTTGCGGCATCCGGGATCGTCGAGACTCCCGCGCTCAAGCCCGACGGCATCGACGAGTCCGCCCCCAGCTACCTCAACGCGGTGGTCCTGGTGCGCTCCGCGCTCTCGCCGGAGCGGCTGCTCGAGCAGTTGCAGCGCATCGAGCACGAGCTCGGACGGGTGCGCGCCGAACGGTGGGGGGACCGCACCATCGACCTCGATCTCATCGACTTCGCCGGCCTGAGCCGCGACACTGCCGAGCTCAGCCTCCCGCATCCACGCGCGTGGCAGCGTGCGTTCGTGCTCGCGCCGTGGTCGCAGGTGCAACCGGATGCCGTGCTGCACGGGCATGGACGGGTGGCCGACCTGCTGAGGGCGGCAACTGATCCGGTCACCGAGTATCCGGCCCGTCCGCTCGCCGAGGAGGTGTCGGCGTGAAGCGCACCGGGGCACTCACGATCGTGCTGTTGATCGTGCTCGGCGCGATCGTCGGCGCCTTCGTCGAGACGGCGCTGGCGACGACCGGGCGACCAATCCTGATCCCGCCGATCACGCTCGCTGTCGCGCTGGCCCTGATCGGGGTGCTCATCGTCGTACTGGCGCTGCCGATTCGGCGCACGGTGCGCAAGAAGACCGCGACCCCGATCGACCCGTTCTACGCGACGCGCATCCTCATGCTGGCGAAGGCGTCCGCCCTGTCTGGAGCGCTCATCGCGGGCTTTGCCGGTGGCGCGATCGCGTACCTCCTGACCCGCTCGGTGATCGGGGTAGGCTCGGTGGCGGCCGTGTCAGCGACGATCGTCGGAGCCGGGCTCCTGCTGGCTGGGGGACTGGTCGCCGAAGAACTGTGCCGGGTGCCCCCCGGCAGCGACGACGACGATGACGAGGACACCGGCGCACCACCAGTCACGGTTTCGCACTAGCCCGGAGGGCGCATCGCACATGACGCAGCACCTGGAACTCGCGGACGTCGAATGGCGCAGGGTGTCGCCCAAGCTGATCGTTGCGCAGCTGATCGGCGACGGCATCGGCGCTGTAGTGATGCTCGGGTTGACCGGCCTGCTGCACGTGTTTTTTCCTGAATGGCGCATCCTCGGCATTCCGGTCGCCTGGACGGTGACGATCATCGTCGCGCTCGCGACGCTCATCCCGCTCGCTCTCACCCCGCGGCGGGTGCGCGCCATCGGCTATCAACTGCGGGACGACGACCTGCTGTTCCGCCGCGGCATCCTGTTCCAGCGCTTTGTCGCCGTTCCGTACGGGCGGATGCAGCTGGTCGACATCAACCGCGGCCCGCTGTCCCGCGCGCTCGGGTTGAGCGAGCTGAAGTTCGTGACCGCCGCTGCGGCGACCGGTGTCACCATTCCCGGCCTGCCGGAAGCGGAGGCCGACCGACTTCGTGACGAGCTCGTCGAGCTCGCCGAATCCCGCAGGGCGGGGCTGTGACGGACCACCAGGAACGGCCGGGCGAGCCGCTGGATGCCGCGCCGCCGTCGCCGGAGCTGCTTCCCGCGCCAGCGACCGACCTGACCGACGGCAACTGGCATCGGCTGCATCCGGCTTCACCGTTGCTCCGGGGCGGCATAGCGCTGCTCGCCATCCTCGGCGTTGTCCTCGCGAACCTCCGTGAGCGCCTCATCGAGATCTTCTTCCCGACGGGATTCGAGTCCGACGACCCGTTCGACCTGCTGCTGGAGACCGGCTACCTGCCGTGGTTCCTCGCCGGCATTGCCGCGGTGCTCCTGGTGCTGATCCTCGGCTTCTACATCTCGTGGCGGATGCACAGCTTCCGAGTGACAGAGGAAGTCGTCGAGGTGCGCAGCGGCATCGTGTTCCGCACCAACCGCAAGGCACGGCTGGATCGCATCCAGGGGATCAACATCAGCCGACCGTTCATCGCGCGGCTGTTCGGCGCCGCGAAGCTTGAGATCAACCAGGCCGGCAACGACGCGAACGTCGAACTGACCTACCTCGGCAGCGCGCATGCCGACGACCTGCGACGTGACATCCTGCTGCTTGCGTCCGGAACCCGCCGCGCCGAGCGCGCCGCGGAGACGCCCGCGGCTGGCGGCACCATCGAGCAGCGGGTCAGCGAGTTCCTCGCCCCGGAGCTGGACCCAAACGCAGCCCCGCCGGAGTCGGTCGTGAAGCTCAACCCCGGCCGGCTCCTCGGCTCGATCGTGCTCAGCGAGGGCACCATCTTCCTGCTGCTGCTGATCATCGGCGCAATCGTTGGGGTCTTCACCACCGGGGAGATCTACCCGCTGTTCGCCATCGTGCCGGCGATCCTCGGTCTGGGTGGTTATCTGGTGTCCAAATTCCTGCGCTCGCTGCGCTACTCGATCGCGGCCACCCCGGATGGCGTGCGAGTCGGCTTCGGACTGCTGTCGACAACGAATTCGACGCTCCCGCCGGGGCGCATTCACTCGGTGCAGCTGAGCCAGTCGTTGCTGTGGCGGCCGTTCGGCTGGTGGCAGCTGAAGGTCAACCGCGCATCGCGTTCGAGTGCGCGGGGCGCCGCCGGAGAGCAGAACACGACCATCCTGCCGGTCGGCGACGCGGGTGACGTTGCTCGTGTGCTCGACCTGTTGCTTCCGGATGTCGCGGATCGAGAGGTTATCGCTCTAGCACTGTCGTCAAAGGGTGCGGTCGACGGCTTCACCATTTCGCCGGCACGGGCCAGGGTGGTGCGCTGGTTCAGCCGCCTCCGCAACGGATTTGCCAAGGTTCCGGGGGGCATTGTGCTGCGTCGCGGGGCCATCTGGCGGGATGTCATCGTGGTTCCGGACCCGCGTTTGCAGTCGGTCGCCCTGGAGCAAGGCCCGCTTGCCCGCTCGCTGAGAATCGCCGCCGTTCGGCTGCACACTGTCGACGGACCGATTTTCGCGCGCATCGGTGCGATCGACCAGGACGACGCGGTCCGCTTCTTCGGCGATGTCGCCACCGTGGTCGTCGACGCGGGCAGGGCCGACCGATCGCACCGCTGGCGGGAGCATCCGGCATGACCGCAGCGGCCAGGCTCGGGATCGGCATCATCGGAGCCGGTCGGGTCGGCCCGGTGCTCGGCGCGGCGTTGGCCGGCGCCGGTCATGCGATCGTCGGCATCTCCACGGTTTCGGAGGCCAGTCGGGAGCGCGCGGAAGCGCTGCTGCCTGGCGTGCCGATCCTTGAGATCCCGGATGTCATCGAGCGCGCCGAACTCGTGATCCTCGCAATCCCGGCCTCGGAGCTGGATTCACTCGTCTCGGGCCTCGCGGCTGCCGGAGTGTGGCATCCGGGCCAGCTGGTGCTGCACACCGCGCCCGGACTGGGCGTCTCGGTGCTCGCGCCTGCGGTTGCGGCAGGGGCAATCCCGATCGCGCTGCATCCGGCGATCGCGTTCACCGGCACAAGCATGGACCTGGTGCGGTTGCGTGAGGCGTACTGCGCGGTCACCGCTCCCGGCCCGGTGCAGCCGATCGGGCAGGCGCTCGCGGTCGAGCTCGGGGCGGAGCCGGTGCTCATCGACGAGGCCGACCGGGCGGCGTACGGCGAGGCGATCTCGACGGCGACAGAGTTCTCCGCCTCGATCGTCGGCCAGGCGGTCGACCTGCTCGCGGGGATCGGCGTAGAGTCGCCCGGCGCTGTGCTCTCACCGCTCGTGCGCGCCGCTGTGGACAACGCGCTCGCCCGGGCGATCAGCACACCACCCCTGCCGCCGGAGGATGACTAGGTGACCGAACTGATCAGGACCATCGCCGACCTGCGGGCCCGGCTCGCGGGGGAGACGAGCGTCGGCTTCGTCCCGACCATGGGCGCCCTGCACGACGGCCACCTGGCGCTGGTGCGGCGTGCGGCGGAGCTCGAGCGCACCGTCGTGGTGTCGATCTTCGTCAACCCGCTGCAGTTCGGCGAGGGCGAGGACTACGAGCGCTACCCGCGCGACCTGGACGGTGACCTCGCGAAGCTCCCGGATGACGTAGTCGTGTTCGCGCCGGACGTCACCGAGCTGTATCCGGATGGCCGCGCCGAGACGCGCGTAACGGCGGGGCACGTCGGGACGGTGTTCGAGGGCGCGAGCCGCCCCGGACATTTCGACGGAATGCTGACGGTCGTCGCCAAGCTGCTGGGCATCGTCCAGCCGCAGACCGTGGTGTTCGGCCGCAAGGATGCCCAGCAGGTCTTCCTGGTGCGCCGGATGGTGCGCGACCTGAACCTGCCGGTCACGGTTGAGGCGATCGAGACGGTCCGCGACCCGGACGGGCTCGCTATCTCCAGCCGGAACCGATACCTGAGCGACGAGGAGCACCAGAACGCGCTTGCGCTGTCGCGCGCGTTGGCTGCGGCCGCGGCATCCGGTTCCCGCGATGCCGGGTTCGAGGTGCTGCGCGCGGAGCGGGGCCTGGACGTGGACTACTTCGAGTTCGTCGACCCCGAGACCTTCCTTGCCGTCGGGGACGGCTACCGGGGAGAGGCGCTCGCGATCGTGGCGGCGCGGGTTGGCTCGACGCGGCTGATCGACAACCGGCCGGTCACTCTCGCTGGTTGAGGGATCGGCAAAGCCGATCGTCTCGAAATTCCGCCCAGCAGCACCCGGATAAACTCGACACATGACCGAGACTGCCCTGCCCGAGCCCGAACTGACCGAACAAGAGGTCAACGAGCAGATGCAGGTCCGGCTCGCCAAGCGAGACCGGCTGATCGAATCCGGTGCCGAGGCGTACCCGGTCGCAGTCCCGGTGACCGACAGCATCCGCTCGGTGCGTGAGCGTTTCGGCGACCTGGAACCGGATGCGTCCACCGGCGTAACCGTTGGCGTCGCGGGGCGCATCGTGCACCTCCGCAACACCGGCAAGCTGTGCTTCGCCGCGCTGCAGGCCGGCGACGGATCCCGGATCCAGGCGATGGTGTCTCTCGCCGAAGTCGGCGAGGAATCGCTCGAACGGTGGAAGGAACTCGTCGACCTCGGCGACCATCTGTTCGTCTCCGGCGAGGTCATCTCCTCCCGCCGCGGCGAGCTGTCGATCATGGCCAAGGAATGGTCGATCGCATCGAAAGCGATCCGTCCGCTGCCGAACCTGCACTCCGAGCTGGGTGATGAGACGCGGGTCCGCCAGCGCTACCTCGACCTGATCGCTCGAGAGCAGGCGCGCATCACCGTGCAGGCCAGAGCGCAGGCGGTCGCGTCGCTGCGGTCGACCTTCGCTGAGCACGGGTATCTCGAGGTCGAGACGCCGATGCTGCAGACCATCCACGGCGGCGCATCCGCTCGCCCGTTCGTCACCCACTCCAACGCGTTCGACACCGAGCTGTTCCTGCGCATCGCGCCGGAGCTCTTCCTCAAGCGTGCCGTCGTCGGCGGGCTGGAGCGGGTGTTCGAGATCAACCGCAACTTCCGCAACGAGGGCGCCGACTCCACCCACAGCCCCGAGTTCGCGATGCTCGAGGCCTATCAGGCGTACGGCGACTACAACCAGATGGCCGAACTGACGCAGGAGCTGGTGCAGAACGCCGCGCTCGCGGCATCCGGATCGCACGTGGTGACCTGGGCGGACGGGCGCAAATACGACCTCGGCGGCGAGTGGGGGTGGCTGCCGATGTACGAGTCGCTCAGCGAGGCATCCGGCGTGCACATCACCCCGGAGACGCCGTACGAGAGCCTGCGCGAACTGACCGACAAGTTCGGCATCGAGGTTCAGCACCCGACCCACGGCAAGCTCGTCGAGGAGCTGTGGGAGCACTTCGTGAAACCGTCGCTCGAACGTCCGACCTTCGTCGCCGATTTCCCTGTCGACACGTCGCCGCTCGTGCGCGCGCACCGGTCGAAGCCGGGTGTCGTGGAGAAGTGGGACCTGTACATCGACGGGTTCGAACTCGCGACCGGATACTCCGAGCTGGTCGACCCGGTCGTGCAGCGCGAGCGTTTCGTCGCGCAGGCGGCGCTCGCCGCGAAGGGTGATGCGGATGCGATGCGGCTGGACGAGGAGTTCCTGCGCGCACTCGAGCACGGGATGCCGCCCACCGGCGGCATGGGCATGGGCATCGACCGCATGCTCATGGCGCTGACCGGGCTGGGCATTCGCGAAACGATCCTGTTCCCGCTGGTCAAGTAGGGGCAGGACTCAGCGCTGCCTCCGCAGTGCGCATCCCGCTCGCTAGGGTGAGTGACGGGAGATGAGCAGCATGGACAGCGAGTTCGCCCGGTACCGCAGGGGTCATCGTCGCGGTACGGCCGGCGAGCTCGTCATGGCCTATGTGACCGAGCAGTTTGCGGAACTCCGAACTGCTGACGCCGGGGTGCGCCGTGACGCGGATGGCGCGGTGCACGACATGCGCGTGGCCTCAAGGCGGCTTGGCTCGGCGTTGAAGATCTTCCGACCAGTCCTTGACGGTAAACACACGGACGCAATCCGCGGCGAGCTGAGGTGGATCGGACATTCGCTGGGCGGCGCCCGCGACAGCGAGGTCTTGCACGCACGGTTGCGCGGGGCGCTGTCCGAAGATGGCCGGGACACAGCGCGCGACGCCGCTGCCGAACGCGTCAACACGCAGTTCGGCGAACGCTCCGAACGCGCGAAGCGCGTGCTGCGTGGCGATCTCGACAGCCAGCGCTACTTCATGCTGCTCGACGCGCTCGACGAGTTGGTCCACAGCCCGCCGCTGACCGAGGCGGCAGCAAGCCGGGCGGACCGCATCTTGCCGCAGCGCGTCGGCAAGGCATACCGCCAGATGCGCCGTCTCCACGACCGTGCGGGGGCGGCGGGCACGGGCGAGGAGCGCGAGGCTCTCCTGCATGAGGTCCGTAAGGCTGCCAAGCGGGCGCGCTACGCCAGTGAGGCACTCGTCCCGGCCGTTGGCAAGGACGCCAAGAGGTTCGCAGCCGCCATGGAGGGGGTGCAGGAGGTGATCGGCGAATACCGGGATAGCGTGATCGCCGGCGAGACCCTGATCGGCCTGGCGGTTCAGGCTCAGGAAGCAGGCGAAGACACATTCGAGATCGGTCGCCTGGCCGGTCTCGAAGAAGCCCGCTCCGCCGCAGCGGCCGCCGCGTACGACACGGCGTGGCGCGCGGCGTCGAAGAAGAAGCTGCGCCGCTGGATGCGCGGCTGATGAGTGTCTTGGGGTGGTGATTTCGAGACGATCGCTTCGCGATCCCTCAATCAGCGGGGCGGTCTCGACAACCTCGACCACCGAAAGCAGCCCACCCAGCGAAGACGCGTATCCTTGTAGCCGTGATCGAAGACTTCTGGCTGAACGCGCTCTACTCCCTCGCGCCTACCGCGCTCGTCGGGTTGCTGTTCTGGTTCATCCTGCGCTCGATCATCCGCGCCGACCGCAACGAACGCGCCGTGTACGCCGACATCGAAGCCGAAGAGCGCGCCAAGCTCGACCAGAGGTCGCCGGAGCGCAACTAGCCTCTCGGCTTCAGCCGCACCGTCGGCAGGGTCGGCGCAGGCAGCGGGCCGCCCTCGTATCCGGCGACTTCGCCGAACCAGCCATCCGGAATCCGCTCCTCGATCACCTCGATCTGCCAGCGGCGCCGATACTCGACCACCTCGTCGTGGCTGCGGCCGATGAAGTTCCACCACATGACGATCTGCTCCCCGAACGGCACGCCGCCGATGAGCACGATCCTGGCGCCGTCCGAACCGCTCCGGATACTGAGCGTCTCTGACCCCGCCGCGCGGTAGCCGATCTCCGAACGGGTAACGGTGACTCCGTCGACCTCCGCGCTGCCGGAGTCGACCAGCACACCGTGCTCGAACGTGGAGTCCACCGGCACCGTGATGCGGGTGTTCGGCGGGACGATGACTTCGGCCCCGACGAGTGGGGTGAAGGCCGTCGCCGGCGAGGTGACCCCGAGCAGCTTGCCCAGGAACACCCGGATGGTCGCACCCTGGAAGTCGAATGCCGCCGGCACGAAGCGTTCGAAGAACGGGGCGCCGTGCCGGGACCGGTCCGGCATCACCGTCCACAGTTGCACCCCGTGCAGCACGCTGGTTTCCGAGGTGGAGACCTCCGAGTGCTGCACGCCGCGTCCGGCGGTCATCAGATTGAGCTCGCCCGGGCGCACCATCGCGTGCGCGCCGGTGGAGTCGCGGTGCTCGATCTCGCCGGTGAAGAGCCAGGTGACGGTCTGCAATCCGGTGTGAGGATGCGGCGGGACGGTCATCCCACCGGTGACGGCGACGTCGTCGGGCCCGTAATGGTCGACGAAGCACCACGCGCCGATCAGCGACCGGCCGCGTTGGGGGAGCGAGCGGCGGACCGTCATCGCCCGAGGGCCGCCGAGCGGCACATCACGCCAGCCGAGCACCTGAACGGAACTGCTGGGACTGGGTTCGTCCTCGATCGTCAGCTCGTGCGGGTCGAGGTCGAGGTTGCTCATACGGAATGTTAACGCGGCCCGCCTGCGAGTCGCCGGGATGCGCCTACCCCGCTTTATGGTGCCGGTGTTGACGGCTCGGCTGGGGTCGTCCCGGGTGGTGGCGTGCTCGGCGAGGGCGCAGCCGGTGTGGATGGTGCGGGCGGCTCGGTCGGTTCGGGCTCATCCGGGGCCGGTGGTGGCGGCGGAGCCTGAGTCGGCTCTGGGACGGGCTCGCCAGGCGGCTGGGTGGGCTCGATCGGCCCGAAGGTCACCGAGGGAACGCTGACGGATGGCGCGGGCGTCTCGGTCGGGGAGGTTGCCGGCTCTTCACCGCGCTGGAAGCCGAACGCGAACAGCGAGGCGATGCCAGCCACCAGCAGCAATGCAATGGCGCCGAGGATCCACGGGAGGACCGATCGACGCCCACCGGTCGGCTCGGTTGGACCGCCCGGTCCGCCGCCCTCGGGTGGAAGACTCGCCCCCATCGAAGCGCCGCCACCGGCTGCAGCACCCGCTACCGGAACGTGAGACGCGAAGACATCGTCGCCAGCAGGGGGCGCCGCACCCTCCTCCGGCACTGGCGGAAGCGGTTGTGTCGGTTCGTCGCTCAGGTCGCCTTGGTTGAGCGGAGCACCCGCAGCAGCATCCGGTTGCTGAGCAGCATCCGGGGCGGCATTCTCGACCGATTCCCCCGCGGGCAGACGATCGGTGGGCGCATCGTTCGGGTCTGGTGCGCCAGGGTGCGGTGTATCGCCGTTCGATTGCATGTGACCTCCGGCCCCGAAGCTAGCGGTCTCGCCTTATCCCTCCCTGAGGGTTTCCCACAAACCCTCCGGTCAGTCGGCGAGGGTGAGCAGGTCGCCGACTTCGCACTCGAGGGCGTCGCAGATCGCGCGGAGCGTGGAGAAGCGGATGGCGCGGGCCCGGTCGTTCTTCAGCACCGACAGGTTCACGATGCTGACGCCGACGAGCTCGCTCAGGCGCGTGAGGGTCATGCCGCGTTCCTCCAGCAGCTCGTCGAGCCGGCAGCGGATCCCCGTCAGCTCGACCTCGCCCATCAGACAAGTCCTTCCGTGTCGCGCTGCAGCCGCTCGCCGTAGCGGAACGCGATCGCAACCAGGGCTATCGCAAAGCCGACAGTGATCACGGTGGGATCTGCGACGAGGTCCCGCGAGAAGGCCAGCGACGACCGCTCGTCGAGCACCAACAGCCGAGCCCACCACTCGACGAACTGAGCCGCAATTCCGAGCGCGAGAATGGCCAACGCCGCGAACACGGCGTTTCGTGTCGTGGCGCGTGTGAATGGCCTTCCCGCGAGCAGAGCACGACCCAACCCAAAAGCGCCCAGAGCGAGGACAACCAGTGTCAAGACGCCAAGCACATCTGCAGCCATCTTGACCACCATGGTTCCTGCAGAAAGGTCCGGAACAGTCACCATTGTGGCCGTCCACTGGCCGACTATGGCGTCGTCCCTCTCCCCGCTCTCGCTGAAGGAGACGAATCCGCCAACGCCCCCCTCCTCGATCGGCGCCGGATGCATCGTCATGTAGACCGTGTGGCTGGTGAGCTGCTTGACGATCTCGAGCGTGCCGATTGTGGCTGTCCATAAGGCGAAGAACAGGGCGCCGGCTGCCAGCAGGAGAACGAGCACTCGGGGCGCGAGAGGAAGGCGCTCGACTTCCGGCGCTTCCCGCGTCGCCGCCATCAGACGAGTCCCTCGGTGTCGCGCTGCAGCCGCTCGCCGAACTCGAAGACGACCACAACGAGCGCGAGGACAAGACCGATGATCGCGGCGGTGAAGTCGAATTCTGCGACCATCGGGAAGCCTGGCGCATCAAGCGCAGCCGCGACTTCCATATTGGCGAAGCCGAGAAGTCCGGCGCTTCCGAGCCCGCCGACAACGAGTGCCAGCGAGACACCCATCAGCACGCGGCGCAGGCTCGGCACAAACGGACGGCCACGCAGCAGCGCGACACTCAGGGCGATCAGCCCGGCGACGATGGCCAGCTGCGTGATGGTGTCGAGCACCATGCTCGAGGTGAGCAGCGTCCGGATGACTGGGCTCGCCCCGCTGATCTCGATGTCGGCGGACCGGAAGGTCCCCTCGAGTAGTTGCAGCGATGCATCCGGCCCCGGCGTGACCGCGATGGGCGCATTAACCGGCTGTGGGAGGCGGATGCTCTCCGCCGCCAGCATGTTGATAGTGCCCAGTACCGCGATCACCAGAACGGCGATTCCGTACAGTCCGGCGACGACGGCCGTGCCAACGAGCGCGATCGCGTTGGCAACCCCCAGTTGCTTCATTCCCCCACCTAACGATTATCGATAACAACGATAATCGTTAAGGTAGCAGATCTCCGATCCAGCCGCGACGGGTTTCCTCGGGCTCCGGTTCCGGCGTTGGCGTCGCGGTCGGCTCCTCGGTGGGAGTTGGCGTCGGCGTGGGTGTAGGCGATGGCGAGGTGGGCGCCGGTGCCGGCTGCTTGGGAGCCGGCGCGGGAGCCGGCCCAGGGTCTGGGGCGGGGGCTGGCGCCGGCGCGGGAGCCTCCGTGGTCGGCTGATCCCGCTCGGGAGTCGGCTCGACATTCGCCTCGACGTCGGACTCCGCCTCGGTCTCCTCTGGCGCCTGGGTCGGTTCCTCGGTTGGGGTGCGCGAAGTCGACGGGCGGTCGCGATCGGCAGTGCGCTCAGCCTCTGCCTCCGCGGACATTGGCTGCGCCACCGACAGCACGATGAGGCCGCCGACCATCACGGTGAGCACGGCAGTCACACCGGCGCCCCACTGCATGAAGCGAGTGCGGCGCCGCTCGTCGCCTGACGATTCGGACGCGCTCTGGCGGTTCAGTGCCTCGCGCACCTCGCGCCGGGTCGGGAACGGATTCTCCGGCTCGCCATCGGCGGCCCGTGCCGCGCGGCGGGAGCCGGGCACGGCGCCAGCCGCGCCGGCGGGCAGGATCGTGGTCAGCTCGGATGTCGCATCCGATGCCGACTTGGGACTCCCAAACCAGTCGAGGCTCCCGGATTGGAGGCTCGCTGAGTCGAGCGGGACCGTGATCGGGTTCGTCGGCTGGTTGTCGGTATTCGGGTCGAAGTTCGGGGTGAGGTGGTTCGGGTGCATGTCGGGAGGCACCCTAGTCGACGCACCTTGAGCCCACCTGAACCGGTCTGCAGCCTCCACGAGGGCGCTCGCCCAGGCATCCGGATGCGCCCGAAGCCGACCATGGGAAGCGCGTCACGCCCATGGCGAACAGAGGCAGTTTTGCCAGCATCGCGTCGTTAGTCTCTTTGTATCGGCGCCATACCTGCAGGCGCCCAGGGAGATTCAAGAATGTTCGAGAGATTCACCGACAGAGCACGTCGAGTCGTCGTCCTGGCCCAAGAAGAGGCCAAGATGCTCAACCACAATTACATCGGCACCGAGCACATTCTGCTCGGACTGATCCATGAGGGTGAGGGCGTCGCCGCCAAGGCGCTCGAGTCGCTGAGCATTTCGCTGGATGCCGTGCGCGAACAGGTGCAGGACATCATCGGCCAGGGTCAGCAGCAGCCGACCGGGCACATCCCCTTCACGCCGCGTGCGAAGAAGGTTCTGGAGCTGTCACTGCGCGAGGCACTGCAGCTCGGCCACAACTACATCGGCACCGAGCACATTCTGCTCGGACTCATCCGGGAGGGTGAGGGTGTCGCCGCCCAGGTTCTTGTGAAGCTCGGCGCCGACCTCAACCGGGTTCGCCAGCAGGTGATCCAGCTCCTTTCCGGTTACCAGGGCAAGGAGCAGGTACAAGTGGGCGCCAACGAGGGCCAGCCCGGACCGCAGGCTGGAAGTCAGATCCTCGACCAGTTCGGCCGCAACCTCACGCAGGCCGCACGCGACGGAAAACTCGACCCGGTGATCGGGCGCGAGAAGGAGATGGAGCGGGTCATGCAGATCCTCTCCCGCCGTTCCAAGAACAACCCGGTGCTGATCGGTGAGCCGGGCGTCGGCAAGACCGCCGTCGTCGAGGGCCTCGCCCAGGCGATCGTGCGCGGCGACGTGCCGGAGACGCTGAAGGACAAGCAGCTGTACACGCTTGACCTCGGCAGCCTCATCGCCGGAAGCCGCTACCGCGGTGACTTCGAGGAGCGCCTCAAGAAGGTGACCAAGGAGATCCGCACGCGCGGCGACATCATCACCTTCATCGACGAGATCCACACCCTGGTCGGCGCAGGTGCGGCCGAGGGTGCGATCGACGCGGCGAGCATCCTGAAGCCGCTGCTCGCCCGTGGTGAGCTGCAGACCATCGGCGCGACCACGCTCGACGAGTACCGCAAGCACTTCGAGAAGGATGCCGCGCTCGAGCGTCGCTTCCAGCCGGTGCAGGTGCAGGAGCCCTCGCTGCCGCACACGATCAACATCCTCAAGGGGCTGCGCGACAAGTACGAGTCGTTCCACAAGGTGTCGATCACGGATGGCGCGCTCGTGTCGGCGGCGAACCTCGCCGACCGCTACGTGCAGGACCGCTTCCTGCCCGACAAGGCAATCGACCTGATCGACGAGGCCGGCGCCCGCCTGCGTCTGTCGATCCTGTCGGCACCGCCGGAGCTGCGTGAGTTCGACGACCGCATCGCCGAGGTGCGCGGCCGCAAGGAAGGCGCCATCGAGGCGCAGGACTTCGAGAAGGCCGCGTCGCTTCGTGACGAGGAGAAGAACCTCCTCGGCGAGCGTCTGCGCCTGGAGAAGCAGTGGAAGAGCGGCGAAGCCGGCCACACCGGCATCGTCGACGAAGGCGTCATCGCCGAGGTCCTCGCTGCTGCTACCGGCATCCCGGTGTTCAAGCTCACCGAGGAAGAGACCGCCCGCCTCATGTTCATGGAGGATGCGCTGCACCAGCGCGTCATCGGCCAGGAAGAGGCCGTCGCGGTGCTGGCCAAGACCATACGCCGCACGCGCGCCGGACTCAAGGACCCGAAGCGGCCATCCGGTTCGTTCATTTTCGCCGGCCCGACCGGTGTCGGAAAGACCGAGCTGGCCAAGGCGCTCGCCGAGTTCCTGTTCGACGACGAGGGTGCGCTGATCTCGCTCGACATGAGTGAGTACGGCGAGAAGCACACCGTGTCGCGGCTGTTCGGTGCCCCTCCCGGGTTCGTCGGCTTCGAAGAGGGCGGCCAGCTCACCGAGAAGGTGCGCCGCAAGCCGTTCTCCGTGGTGCTGTTCGACGAGATCGAGAAGGCCCACCCGGACATCTTCAACTCGCTGCTCCAAATTCTGGAGGAAGGCCGGTTGACGGATGGTCAGGGCCGCGTCGTCGACTTCAAGAACACCGTGATCATCATGACCACGAACCTCGGCACCAAGGACATCACCGGTGGCCCGGTGGGCTTCCAGGTCGAGGGCGACACCGCGACGTCGTACGACCGGATGCGCGCCAAGGTCGTCGAGGAGCTGAAGAAGCACTTCAAGCCTGAGTTCTTGAACCGCGTCGACGAGACGATCGTGTTCCCGCAGCTCACGAAGGAAGAGCTCGTGAAGATCGTGGACCTGTTCACGAAGCGCCTCGCCGAGCGGATGCTCGACCGCGACCTCACGGTAGACGTCACGACGCCTGCCAAGGAGCACCTCATCGAGATCGGCTTCGACCCGGCGCTCGGCGCGCGGCCGCTGCGTCGTGCGATGCAGCGCGAGGTCGAGGACCGACTCAGCGAGCGCATTCTGAAGGGCGAGCTGAACGCGGGCGACCACGTTCACATCGACTTCGTCGACGGCGAGTTCGTGTTCACGACCAGCGTCCAGCCGGGCCGCGAGCCCGCGCTGACAGCGACGCCCGCGAACGAGGCGCTGCCGCCGGCATCCGACGCATCCGCCTGATCGGCTAGACAACACCCAGTTGCCCACTTCCGCCCCAAATCTCGAGGATTTCGGGGCCGAAGTGGGCAACTCGGTTAACGGGTGCCGGGGCGCTCGGGCCAGAGGGGCGCGCCGTCACACAGGCGAGCAGCGGCATATGATCGAGCGATGAGTTTTTCGGTCAGGCCCGCGCGCACCAGTGATGTGCGCGACATCCGGCAACTCGTCGAGCCGCTGGTGCAGCGACGGATTCTGCTCGGCAAAGACCCCGTGGTCTTCTTCGAGAGCATTCAGGAGTTCGTGGTCGCCGAAGCCGAGAACGGCGAGATCATCGGATGCGGCGCGCTGCACGTGATGTGGGAGGACCTTGGTGAGGTACGCACCCTGGCGGTCGCCCAGCCCTGGCTGCGGCACGGGGTTGGGCACGCCATCCTTGACCGGCTCGAGGCCGATGCTCGCGAACTGGGACTCAGCCGGCTGTTCTGCCTGACGTTCGAGGTGGACTTCTTCACCCGGCATGGCTTCGAGCCGATGGGCGAGGAGGAGATCGACCGCGAGGTGTACTTCGAGCTGTTGCGCTCGCAGGATGAGGGTGTCGCCGAGTTCCTCGACCTCGCTCGGGTGAAGCCGAATACGCTCGGAAATACCCGCATGATCAAGCGGTTTTAGGCGAAGCGAGTTCGCGGCCACGCCGGGGCGTCGCTCCGTGCGAGCGGCGTGTCGCGTCTACCCTTGGGGCATGTCGACGTTCCGCAATCCCGTCGGCCCCCAGCCGCCCTCGGTGTACTGGCGCCGCCGCATCGTGGTCGGGTTGGGCGTGCTTGCGGTCATCGTCATCATCGCCATGATCATCTTCAGCCCTCGCGGTCAGGCGGACGAGAACAAGTCGCCGACCGACGAGCCGAAGACCACCGAGACAGCTGCCGCCCCCGAGCAGGAGGAGGGCGCGCCGTGCGAGCCCTCGGTGATCAAGGTCGTGCCGGTCACCGACAAGGAAACGTATGGCGCAGGTCAACTGCCCCAGGTCGGCTTCACGATCACTAACACCAGCTCGGTCGCGTGCATGATGCCCGTCGGTGCGGATGTGCAGGAGTTCGTGATCACGAGCGGTGCGGAGCAGTACTGGACGTCGAAGGACTGCCAGGCACCGGCGGATCCGGCCACGACGGTACTCAAGCCGAACACCCCGCTGTCGAGCCAGCTGATCCCGTGGGATCGCACCCGCTCGTCGGCCAGCACCTGTGAGGGTGAGCGCCCCGGCGTTCCCGCGGGCGGCGCGAGCTACCACCTGAAGGTCACCGTCGGCGGCGTGACCAGCGAAGGTACCAAGCAGATCATCCTGAACTGACGCTCGCGCCGGTGCCGGGCATGCATGCCCGCCGCTGAAGGGATCAGAATCGAGCGGGTTCGCCCTCGAACACCCGTGCAATCGCGGTCGTCAGCAGCTCGGAGCTTGCGTCGATGACCGTGCTGAATCCAAGTCTGCGGATCTCCGCGGTGCGTTGCTTGGCGTTGGAGACCGCACGGATCTCGCCAGCCAGGCTGATCTCCCCGACCGCAGCCAGTGTCGACGGCAGCGGCTCGTCCCGAGCGGCGCTGCACAGCGCGAGCGCGATGGCGAGGTCGGCGCCCGGCTCGGTGACCCGGATGCCGCCGACCGTCGAGACGTAGACATCCTTCTCGGCTACTCGCTCACCCACTCGCTGGCCGAGCACCGCGAGCAGCATGGCCACGCGTGACGAGTCGACACCGTTGACGACGCGGCGCGGCTGCGGTGCCGTCGTGGGCACGATGAGCGCCTGGATCTCCACCGGGAGCGGGCGCCGCCCCTCCATCGCGACAGTCACGCACGTGCCGCTCACCGGCTGCCGGGTGTGGCTGAGGAACAGCCCGCTAGGGTCGGCGACCTCAGCAATTCCGTCGCCGGTCATCTCGAAGCAGCCGACCTCATCCGTGGGTCCGAACCGGTTCTTGTGCGCCCGGATGAATCGCAGCGACGTGTGCCTGTCGCCCTCGAACTGGCACACGACGTCAACCAAGTGTTCGAGCAGGCGCGGGCCGGCGATCGAGCCGTCTTTGGTGACGTGACCGACCAACAGCACCGGCAGGTTGCGTTCCTTCGAGACGCGGATGAGCGTCGCGGCGACCTCCCGCACCTGCGACGGCCCGCCCGCGAGCCCTTCGCTCAGCGAGCTCGACACCGTCTGCACCGAG
Organism: Cryobacterium sp. BB307; assembly: GCF_012274275.1. Classification (GTDB taxonomy): domain Bacteria; phylum Actinomycetota; class Actinomycetes; order Actinomycetales; family Microbacteriaceae; genus Terrimesophilobacter. The sequence goes on from NZ_JAANZA010000001.1 coordinate 739,002, forward strand.
TCGACGATGAGCAGTTGCGGCTTGACCTGGTCGATCTGGCCGAGCACCGTCGCGAGGTCGGTCTCTGCGGCGAGGTACAGGTTGTCGCGCAGCGCCCCGGTGCGGCCGGCGCGCAGCCGCACCTGACTGGCCGACTCCTCGGCGGTGACATAGAGCACGCGCTGACCGGATGCCGCCGCTCGCGAGGCGACGGCGAGGAGCAGCGTCGACTTGCCCACCCCTGGCTCGCCGCTGAGCAGGACCGTCGCACCCGGCACGATGCCACCGCCGAGCACCCGGTCGAACTCGGCAATGCCGGTGGGCCAGTGCGCAACCTCGGCGGCATCGACCGCGGTGATCGGCCTGGCCACCCGATCGTCGCCGATTCGCACCGCGTTCACCCCGCGCAGGATGCCCGTGGCTGCACCGGTCTCCACGACCGTGCCCCACGACTGGCACTCGCCGCAGCGGCCCACCCACTTGACGGTCGTCCAACCACACTCGGAACAGCGGTAGTCGGTGGTGGGGCGAGCCATGGCAAGAAGCCTAGGCGGTGCCTCCGTCACTGACTGCCTCGGCGACCGGTGTCGCCTCGCCCGTTGTGGATTGCCGATGCTTTGGCCCGAGGAGTGAGGAGAGGCGCTTGTCGACCAACGGCAGGAAAGCATCCGCCCACACTCTGTGCCCGCGGTCGTTTGGGTGGAAGTAGTCCGGCGACGCGTGGTAGAACGCGGTGCGGGCGACGCCCTGCCTGCGGGTGCTCTCGTAGACGGGCGCGACCCTGAATCCGAGTTCGTCCGCCAGTTCATGCACGATGTCGTTGGCCATGCGGGCGTTCTTGTTCGGCTGGCCGAAGAAGAAGCAGGGCACCTCTCCAATGATCGCGTGCTTGGGCACAGAGTCCAGCACAGTGCGCAGCTCCCGCTCGAACCGCTTGGGGTCGAAGTCGGCCATGTCGTTGGCGCCGACCGCGACGGTCATGATGTCTGGCGTCAGCTTGACGATCTGCGGCAACTGCACCGCGAGGGCTTCGCGCAGGCGCGCTCCGGAGACGCTGAGGTTGACCGCGCGCACCGACTTCCCGGACTCGTTGCGGATGTGTTTCGCGATCGCCCCCACGTAGCCGCGGTGCGGCTTGCTCGCGCCGACGCCCTGCGCCGCCGAGTCGCCGATGGCGACGTATAGCAGGTCGCCCTCCTGCTTGCCGTGCTCGCGCCACCACTTCGCATTCAGATGCAGCGTGGTCGCGATGCGGTGTGCGCCCGTGCTCTTCCGGAAGCGGATGTACGCCCACCAGCCGCCGAAGAGTGCGACGGCGAAGATGATCGCGACGAGTGCTCGTTTCACGTCGAGCATCCTAGAAACGATGCATCCGGATGCGCTGTGTGCTGCCCGGTCGCTGCGTGCAAACGTGCAGGGTGTTTCGACCCGGGCGGACTTAGGCTGTCGCCATGTTCACGGATGTGAACGTTCTCGTCATCGGGGCAGGGCAGGCCGGACTTGCGGCCAGCCATGAACTGACGGATGCTTCGATCGAACATGTGGTTCTGGAGCGCGACCGAGTCGGCTCAGCCTGGGCTCACCGCTGGGACTCCTTCTGCCTGGTGACCCCTAATCACACGACTCTGCTGCCCGGCGGCGCGTACCAGGGAGACGAACCGGACGGGTTCTTCAGCCGCGAGCAGATGGTCGCGTTTCTGGGCGACTATGCTGCCTCGTTTGGGGCCCCTGTCGAGGAAGGTGTGGAGGTCGAATCTCTGACCGCATCCGACGGCGGCTTCACTGCGACCACCAGCAGTGGAGTGCTGCGCGCTCGACGCGTCGTGGTCTGCACCGGTGCGTACCAGCGTGAGTTGCTGCCCCCGTTCACCTCGGAGTTGCAGCGGACTTTGCCGGTCGTCGGATCGACCCTGTACCGGTCGCCGGAGGCTGTGCCGGGAAACCGGGTGCTCGTCGTCGGCGGAGGACAGACCGCCTGCCAGATCGCTGACGAGTTGCAACGGGCGGGACGCGAGGTGACGCTTGCTGCGGGCAGGGCTCCTGCGATGCCGCGGCGGATCGGGGAGCGGGACATCTTCGACTGGCTCTGGGATGCGGGGTTCTTCGAGCAGACGCTTGCGGACATGCCGGGTCCGATGGTGCGCTTCGCGGCGAACCCGACCGTCACGGGAGCGCACGGCGGACGCGACCTCAGCCTGCGCACCCTGCAGGCGGACGGAGTGCAACTCATGGGACGTCTACAGGGTGTCGAGGACGGTCGGCTGGTTGTCGCCGATGACCTCTCGGAAACCGTGGCTGGAGCAGACGACATGTTCCGGCAGATCAGCGGGCTTGCGACGCGTGTGGCCGAGGAACGGGGATGGTCGGTGCCAGACCTGCCGACCTTGTCGTCCGAGCCGCTGACCGCGGCTCCGACACCGAGCTTGAACGAGCTGGACGCGGTGATCATCGCGTGTGGGTACCGCCCGGACTACGGCTGGATCGACGTGTCGCATTTGGTGGACGTCATGGGTTTCCCGATGCACCGGGACGGGGTGAGCGTGCGAGTGGACGGCCTGTACTTCCTCGGGATGCCGTGGATGAGAACACGCAAGTCGCCGCTGCTGATGGGTGTCGGAGTGGACGCAGAGCACCTGGTCCGCCAGCTCGCGGCCTAGTAGAGGCATCCGCCCGGCTGGTCAGAACCACGTGTTTCAGCGCCGCGAGAGCGTGTACTAAACTCTTCCCCGGTACCGTGTCCGAGCGGCCGAAGGTGCAACTCTCGAAAAGTTGTGTGGGTTTACGCCCACCGTGGGTTCAAATCCCACCGGTACCGCCACTTGAGAGCCCCCTGCACCCCTTGTGCATGAGAGAAGCAGGGGGTTTTGTGACGCAGCACGCACATTCGTGCACAACTTTTCGGCCCCAACCAGCCCGAGTGACAAGTCGAGTGGTGCCATCCGGCCGTCCACGCGGTAGAAATAAGCCATGGTGAACGGAACCGGCACGAAAGATGATCCCTGGCAACTGACCACGGCGCCCGGCACATCGCAATACTCGATGTACCGCGATGAGCAGTCCGACCCGCCGGCGCTGGTCTGCCAGGTAGGCTCGACCACCCTGAAGTATCACCTCAGCGCGATCGACGATCTCGCCGCCTGGCTGCGCGAACAGAGCGACTGGGTGCCGCTGGGCGCCGCCGACGAGCAGAAGACCGCCGCGGCCGGCAGCGTCGAGGCGTGGGGACGCTCTGAGAACAACCCGGTCGGCGGCTGGTACGGCTTGCGCAAGGGCTACCGTGGCCGATTCGGGATGTACCTTCCGCCGCTGCTCGAAGCCCTCGGCCTCGTCGAACTCACCCACGACGCGCGCAACAACAGCGTGCGGGCGCTGGCGCAAGGCTGAGCTGTTCGCTTGCTTTTGGCACAAACCGTTGCCAGCAGGCGCTACGGGAGGGGTCGGTACCCGCGCACCCAATCGACCGCGAACTCCTTCGGGTAGGCGCCACCGGGTTGGAACTCGTACACGTTGAGCATGAGCTGCATCGGGTAATCGGGTGACTGGTCGACGGATGCGACGCGCTCGTCGTCGATGTAGAAGATGACGCCGTCGGGCATCCACTCGAGCGAGTAGGTGTGGAAGTCGCGTAGGTCCTTTTCGATGCGAACCTTGCGGAAGTCATCCTTCAGCTCCGGGTCGGCGAACGGATGCACGCCCATCCCGACGATGCCGGCATTCCGGGTGAGCTCAGACCCGAAGATCTCGAACAGGCACAGTTCGCCGGAACGCTCCGGCCGGTCCTCGAAACCGATCATCCAGAGGGCGACCATGCAGTTCGGGTCGTCGATGGCACTCACGCGCGCCTCGATGAGCCCGAAGTGCGGCGTGTACCGGCGTTGCTCTGGCTGCTCCTCACGCACCGTGAGCCCAGGCCTGAACTGGTGTTGCCCGATGGGAGAGCCGACCGGCCCGGAGAACACGCCGGTCTGCAGATTCGACACCCGGAGGTTCCCGTCGAGGTCGGGCGCCCACGGCGGCTGGTCTTCCTCGATCGCGAGGTTCAGAACGCCATCCGCGATCCGATAGCTCGCCCTGGATGCCTCGCGGCCGCTCCAGTGCGGCAGGTAGTGCGGGATCCACTTCGTGCGGTCGAGCTCTAGGTGCTCGAAGCCATCCTCGAACTCGAGGACGTACCGGCTGCGGTCAAGGCCCACGGCCCAAGCGTAGGGCAGAGTCAGTCGAAGAGGTCTTCCAGCCAGTTGCGCTTACGCCGGCGACCCTCGTCGGGGCCACCGAATCCGGGTGCCCCTGGGCGTCCGTAGCCGCCGCGGTAGTCGTCGTCATCGTCGCGGAAGCGGTCACGATCGCGGCCCCGTGGGTCGCCTGCCGCAGGCGGTGCCATCGTCACCGAGCGTTCGATGATCTTGTCGAGTTCACCCCGGTCGAGCCACACGCCACGGCAGGTGGGGCAGTAGTCGATCTCGATGCCGGAGCGTTCCGACATGACGAGGGGAGTGGTGTCGATGGGGCAGTTCACGGGTCTCCTTCTGTTCGTTGGCGCTGACGCGCCACAGCACGATAGCAATCACGCGATCCCGAAAAGCTGGATGCCCTCCCATTCACTCGAGGGGTCGCAAACCGGCGTTCCGCGGCAGGATGAAGGGCGGCTTCTGACCCCTCAGGGCGAGACTTAGACCTGCTCGCTGTGCTCCACGATGAAGTCGCCTCCGGGGAACACCACACTCTCGTGACCGTCATCGAACTTCACCAGGTACGGTCCGGCGCCGTCCTCACCACGCACCTCCGCAATGGTGCCGTGTCGGTCCGGCGCCTCGACGGTCCTGCCGCGGATGACGACCCTGTCTCCCACTTCCGCTCGCATCGCACACCTCCTGAGTCCACGGTAGGCAATCCCGGCGCGCGCGCAATCGGCTCCCGCAAAGGTTTGTTCCAAAAGCAAGCGAATGTTCCCTTGCATTTGGTACAAACCGCTGCCGAAGGGGCGGATGAGGTCAGGTCTGGTCGTGGGGGCACCAGTATGCGATGCGTAGCTGCAGCTCGTCGTCGCCGAGTTCGCCGCTCCGGATGCCCGTGCCGCAGCGCAGGCACGGCTCACCACCTCGGCCGTACACCCACAGCGGCTGGCGGAAGTTCCCGGTCGTCACCCGATTCGGCCGGTCCTTGTTGGCCACCAGCATCCGGTGCGCCGTGTCGACCAGCCTTGGCAGGTCGTGCACTTCGCCGACCGCCCGCGTCGGCAGCACACCCCGCACGAAGCACAGTTCGACGCGGTACACGTTGCCGAGGCCGGCCATCACCCGCTGGTCCAGCACGGCCAGTCCGATCGGGCGCTCAGGAGAGGCGCGCAGACGGCGGAGCGCCTCGTCGGCATCCCAATCCGGGCCGAGCAGGTCTGGGCCGAGGTAGCCCACCACCCGCTCCTCGTCGCGGGTCGGCAGCACCTCGAGCACGCCGAGGTCGAAGCCCACCGCGACCCAGTCGGCCGTCTCGAGCACCGCACGGGCCTGATAGGTCGGCCGCTTCCAGGGGGTGCCGTGCCGGTAAACGTGCCACGACCCCTCCATCTTCAGGTGGGAGTGGATGCTGAACTCGCCGACCCTCATCAGCAGGTGCTTGCCGTGGCTGACGACGTCGTGCACGCGCTCGCCGCTGAGGTCGACGGTCGCGAACGTCGGAACCCGGATGTCGCAGCGCGTCAGCACCGCGTCGGCCAGCACCTCGTTCAGCGTGCGCGCCTCCTGGTAGACGGTGTCGCCCTCTGGCATGGCTAGCCGATCAGCCTGAGCCCCTGCGGCGTCACCCCGAACCCCGCATCGGCAAGCGCGTGGCCGAGGGGGGTGCCGATCACGAACTCGCCGTCGACCTTGTCCACCCGCAGTCGCCGCAGTGAGCGGTGCACCGTGGCGGCGAGCGAGCTGGCGGCGGCGGCGAGCGCTTCGTTGTCATCGTCGAAGGTGAGCACCGATTTGCCGCCGCGCTCGACATAGACGGTGAGGCGCCCGTCGACGAGCACGACCAGGGCGCCAGCCTTCCGGCCCGGCCGGTGTCCGCGCTCGCTGGCCGGCCACTTCAGCGCGGCACCATACGGATTCGCCGGATCGGTGGCGGCGAGCGTAACCGCGTTGTAGGGCCGCGCGGCATCCGGATCGGCCGAGAAGGAGCGCAGCCTGTCCACGATCGCGCCGGTCGCGAACTGGGCGGCACCGAGTCCCTCGACGAAGTAGCCGCGGCGAACCCTGCCGGTGTCCTCGAGCGAGCTCAGCACCTTGTACATCGTCGCGAAACCGCCGCGGACGCCCTCATTGGCGACGGCGCCGCGGGTGACGACCCCGTGCCGCTCCAGCAGCTGCTCCGCGGCGGCGTGGGCGCGCACCGTGACATCCGGTTCCGGCAGCGGAAGCAGCGACCAGCGTCCGGCGACCGTCGGCGGACCCGCTTGCTTCGGTGGTGCCAGGTGCCGGATGCCGCGCCGACTGACCGTGCGCGCTCGGGTCGGCCCGCCCAGGTAGGCGCGCACCGGGGTGAGCGTGTCGTTGGTGACGAGGCCCGCCCAGGCCAGCTCCCACAGCGCCTCGACCAGCTCCTTGTCGTCCATGCTACTCACCGCGGTCGACAGTTGGCGGAAGAAGAACCCGCCCCCGCCGGCGAGCGTGTCGAGCAGTGCGCCCTGCAGCTCGGTGGTCTCGAGGCCCTCCGGCTCCGGCAGGGTCAACGCCAGGGTGTCGGCGAGGTGCAGCGCCATCCAGCCGTCGCTGCCGGGGAGGGTGCCGCGTCCGGACCAGATGACCTCACCGGATGCGGTGAGCTCGTCAAGCATTGCGGGCGAGTAGTCCCTCACCCGGCTGGGCAGAATCAGGCTCTCCCACGCTGACGCAGGCAGGGCGACGCCGGCGAGTTGCTCGATCACCTGCACGACGCCGTCGATGCCGCGCACCTGGTCGGTGACGTGCTGCCAGGCCGGAACGAAGCGGGCGAGGGTGTCCGGGGTGACCGGTTCGACTTCGTGTCGGAGCGCGGCCAGCGAGCGGGCGCGCAGGCGACGCAGCACCTCGGTGTCGCACCACTCCGCGCCGGTGCTGTCGGGCCGGAACTCGCCCTCGGCCACCCTCCGCTGTGACTCCAGCCGGCGTAGCACCTCGGTGGCGACGGCGGTGCCGATGCCGAAGCGCTGCGCGACATCCACCGCGGTGAACGGACCGTGGGTGCGCGCGTGCCTGGCAACCAGGTCGCCGAGCGGGTCGGGGACCGGGTCGAGGAAGGCCACCGGAACGCCGAGCGGCACCGGGATGCCGAGGCCGTCACGCAGCCGCGCGGTGTCCTCGATGATGTGCCAGCGCTCGCCGCCCGCGATCGTCGCGGCGAGCACCCGACGGTCGGCTTGAAGCTCTTCGAGCAGCCCGCGAACCAGCCCTTGTGGGTCGGTTGCCACCCCGCCACCGGTTCGGCGCGCGTACTCCTCCACATCGAAGCGGTCGGCGACCTCATCCACCGACAGTGGGCCGAGCATCCGGAGCAGGTCGACGATGCCCTCGGCGTCGCGCGCCCGCCGGTCCGGTGCGAGCCGTTGCAGTTCGAGCTCGGTCTGGGCGATGACCTCGGCGTCGAGCAGCTCGCGCAGCTCGGCGCGGCCGAGCAGTTCTGTGAGGAGTTGCGGGTCGAGGCTGAGGGCTGCCGCTCGGCGCTCCGCGAGTGGCGAGTCGCCCTCGTACATGAACGCGGCGACGTAGCCGAACAGCAGCGACCGCGCGAACGGGCTCGCCTGCTCGGTCTCGGTCTCGACAATCCGGATGCGACGGGCTGCGAGGTCGGCGAGCACGCCGGTGAGACCGGGCAGGTCGTAGACATCCTGCAGCACCTCACGCACCGTTTCGAGCACGATCGGGAAGCTCGGGTAGCGGCTGGCCACGGACAACAGCTGGCTGGACCGCTGCCGCTGCTGCCAGAGCGGGGACCGGCGGGACGGATTGTAGTTGGGGAGGAGCAGGGCGCGGGCCGCGTTCTCCCGGAACCGGGACGCGAACAGCGCGGAACCACCCACCTCCTCGGTCACCAGGTCGCCGATCTCCTCAGGCTCGAAGAAGAACAGGTCGGCGCCGGGCGGGTCGGCATCCGTATCCGGGATTCGCAGGATCACGCCGTCGTCGCTGGCGACGGCGGCACCGTCGATGCCCAACCGTTCACGCAGCCGCGCACCCACTGCGAGTGCCCACGGGGAATGCACCGGCAGCCCGAGCGGCGAGTGCAGCACCACCCGCCAGTCGCCCAGTTCGTCCCTGAATCGTTCGACGACGAAGGTCTTGTCGGTGGGAACGTGCCCGGTGGCTTCCTTCTGCTCGGCGACAAAGGCGACCAGGTTGGCGACCGCGTAGTCGTCCAGCCCGGCCGCGGTCGCCTGGGCGCGGGCGTCGGCCTCGGACGCGGTCGACAGTTCGTGCGTGAAGGCACCGATCGCGCGGCCCAGCTCCGCCGGGCGGCCCAGGCTGTCACCCTTCCAGAACGGGACCCGCCCCGGCCGGCCGTAGGCGGGGGACACAAGCACGCGATCGTGCGTGATCTGCTCGATCTGCCAGCTGGTGGCTCCGAGCGAGAACACGTCGCCGACGCGGGATTCGTAGACCATCTCCTCGTCCAGCTCACCGACCCGGCCGCCGCCGCCGACCATGAAGACGCCGAACATGCCGCGGTCGGGGATGGTGCCGCCGGAGATCACCGCGAGCCGCTGCGCGCCGGGTCGGCCCTTGATCGTGCCGTCGACCCGGTTCCAGATGATGCGCGGGCGCAGTTCGGCGAACTCGTCGGACGGGTACAGGCCGCTCAGCAAGTCGAGGGTCGCCTCGAACAGGCTGCGCGGGAGGGTCGCGAACGGTGCGCTGCGGCGGACGGTGTCGAACCAGTCGTCGACACTCAGCTCCTCCAGCGCAACGGCCGCGACGGTCTGCTGGGCGAGGATGTCGAGCGGGTTCTGCGGCACGACCAGTTCCTCGATGAGGCCCGCCGACATCCGCCCGCTCGTCACTGCGGAATGCAGCAGGTCGGCGCGGTGCTTCGGGTACAGCACACCCTTGGAGATCTCGCCGACCTGGTGCCCGGCGCGACCGACACGCTGCAGCCCGCTGGCGACGGATGGCGGCGCCTCCACCTGGATGACCAGGTCGACCGCGCCCATGTCGATGCCCAACTCGAGCGAACTGGTGGCGACGACGCAGCGCAGCCGGCCGGACTTCAGGTCGTCTTCGATGAGGGAGCGCTGATCCTTGGAGACCGAACCGTGGTGGGCGCGCGCCAGGATCGGCTCGATCCCGGCGGTGCGCCCGCTCTGCGCGATCAGGTCGGCTGGGACCTCCTCGGGCGGGAACTCGATGCCCAACCGCTCGGCGTAGAGCTCGTTGAGGCGCGCGGTGAGCCGCTCGGCGAGGCGGCGGGAGTTGGAGAAAACGATCGTCGACCGGTGCTCCAGGATCTGGTCGACGATGCGCTCCTCGACGTGCGGCCAGATCGAACCCTGCGCGCGAGCGCCGGACGTCGCGCCCTCGGTCACGGCGGTCGTGCCCAGTTCGGTCATGTCCTCGATCGGCACGACGACACGCAGGTCGAACCGCTTCGCCGACTCGGGGGCGACGACCTGCACCGGCGCGCTGCCAGCCAAGAACCGTGCGACCTCCTCCGGCGGGCGCACCGTCGCCGACAGCCCGATCCGCTGGGCGGGCTTCTCGAGCAGCAGGTCGAGTCGTTCGAGCGACACCGCGAGGTGCGAGCCCCGCTTCGTCGCCGCTACCGCGTGCACCTCGTCGACGATGACCGTCTCCACGTTGCGCAGGGTCTCGCGCGCTTGCGATGTGAGCATCAGGTACAGCGACTCGGGCGTGGTGATCAGGATGTCGGGCGGATTCCGCAGCATCCGGGCTCGCTCGCCGGCTGGCGTGTCGCCCGAGCGGACCGCCACCGAGACATCCGGGGGCACGGCGCCCAATAGTTTGGCGGCCTGGGTGATGCCGACGAGCGGCGCCCGCAGGTTGCGTTCGACGTCGACCGCCAGCGCCTTGAGCGGCGAGATGTAGAGGACGCGGGTCGTGCGCGGCTCGATCGGGTCGTGCGCAAGCCGGTCGATCGACCACAGGAACGCCGCCAGCGTCTTGCCGGAGCCGGTCGGGGCGATGACGAGCGCGTTGGAGCCCTGCGAGATGGCGTCCCACGCGCCGCTTTGAGCCGGCGTCGGCTCGGGGAACGCCTGGCCGAACCACGCCTGCGTCGCCGGGGAGAAACGCTCGAGCGGGTTCATCATTCGCCCATTCTGCCGCCATCCACTGTCAGGACTCGGTGCTCGCCGCCGAAGTGGCCGGCTTGTCCCGTCGCGCGGGTGTTTCGTGCTCGCGCTGGTGTTGCAACACCCGCGCGAGAAGAAAGCACCCGCGCGAGCGCTGCTGAGGCCGGGATGCGCAGCTCACAGACCGTTGGCGAGAAACTCCTCCACCAGTTTCTTGGGTGCACGCGCCAGCCACGACTCGACAATCACCTCGCGCAATCGGTCTTCCCCGATGGCATCCAGCCGAACCAGCACGATCGGCCAGCCGTCGAGATGTGGAGTCGCGAAGAACAGCGGCATGCCCTCGTCGAGCAGAGCCTGCTTCTCGCCCTCGTCGGACACGTACACGCCAAGGTTGGGTCCCTCCGGCGCCTCATCGCCCAGCGACGCCAGATCGCTCTTACGCAGGGGGCGCTCCCAGGCGAACGATTTCTTTCCCACTTGCCAGGCAAGCCCGTCGTGCGACGGTTTTTCGGCGGCACCCGGCAGACCCAAAGCGATTCGCCTCACGTCAGCCACGGTCGCCATGCCGCCACGGTACGCCTGACCGACGGCGTACGGAATTGCATCCGACCAATCTGCTGCGCGCGGGTGTTGCGTGCTCGCGCTGGTGTTGCAACACCCGCACGAGAAAGAAGCACCCGCGCGAGCGGTCAGCCGCCCGGCGAGCTCAGGAGCGGCTAGATGCTCTGCCAGCTCGGTTTGTTGGCCCACGCATAGCGGTAGTACTCGGTGTGCGCGAGCCGGCTGGCGGCATCCTCGTCGACGATGACCGTCGCGCGTTGGTGCAGCTGGATGACGGATGCGGGCAGCGCGGCGCTGACCGGTCCCTCGACCGCGCCCGCGATCGCGCCGGCCTTGCCCTCGCCGAACGCCATCAGCACGAGGTGGCGGGAGCGCAGGATGGTGCCCAGCCCCTGCGTGATCGCCTGGGTGGGAACTTCGTCCAGCGACCCGAAGAACCGGGCGTTGTCCCGTCGGGTCTGCATCGTCAGCGTCTTGACCCGGGTGAGCGACGACAGCGACGAGCCGGGCTCGTTGAAGCCGATGTGCCCGACCGTTCCGATGCCGAGCAACTGCAGGTCGATGCCACCGGCATCCGTGATCGCCTGTTCGAAGTCATCGCCCGCGGTCTGGATCGTCTCCGGGTCTCCGGATGGCACGTGCACGAGTGACGGGGTCAGGTTCAGCGGCACGGTGACCTCGGTCCTGATCACCGACTTGTAGCTCTGCGGGTGACCCTCTGGCAGCCCGACATACTCGTCGAGCGCGAAGCCGCGCACCCGGCTGAGGTCCAGGCCATCGGCCGCGGCGCGAGAGGCGAGCGTGCGATAGGCCGGCAGCGGGGTCGAGCCGGTGGCGAGACCGAGCACCGCATCGCTCTTGCGCCCCAGCAGGTCGAGGATGGCGCCGGCGACCAGGTTGCCCGCCGTTTCCTGGTCGGGGACGATGATCACTTCTGGCATCGGGTCAGTCCTCACGCCCGTTTGAACCGCGGCGTGCCTTTGCCTTCTCGGCAACGATCGCGGCGCGTTCGGCGAGGCGGCGCTGGAGCGTTGCCTGCGCATCCTCGATGAACTGCTCGTCGAGCGGCGGGCTGGTGTGCTCGGTTGTGCCATGGTGCTTGGCGATGAAGGCGTCGAGTTCGGGTCCGGACTCCCACGACGTGATCAGGCAGTAGCGCGGGGCGCTGCCGCGGTGCCACACCGCGTGCCAGAAGCGCTGCGTGTCGACGATGACCTGGCTTCCGGCTGACAGCGGGATGCGAACCTCGGTCGACGGGTCCCAGCGGTCCTCGCGCAGGATCAGGTAGGAGTCGGGGTCGTCGGACAGGTTGAAGAATCCGCGGACGATCCAGCCCGTCTCATCCGGGTTGAGCCGGTTGTTGTCGTCCTGGTGCAGGTTGTAGAGGGCGTCGACGTACTCGTTCGGCTGCAGCTCGATCACGCGGCAGCGGCCGACGTTGGCGCCCGGCTCCTGCGCTCGGCGCGTGAGATTCGGGGCTTCCTGCACCTGCGACTCGATCCAGACGCCATCCTTGTCGGTGCGCGGCGGCTCGTGGTGCCAGAACCCGTTGACCTCGATCTCGCCCTTGGCGCTGGCCAGCGGCGCGAAGCGAGTGTCGCCGGATGACTTCCAGTCGACATACTCGAGGTCGAGCCATTCCTTCGGGTCGGCTTCCTGGTCGTACCTGTCGAGAACGACAAAGCCGCGCTCGCCGAGCGCGGCCGAGGTGATGTAGCTCATGTGGCGCGGGGTGCCCTTTCGAGATGTGAGGGCGAGCGCGTTTTAACTCGCCCAACAAGGCGAGCGTAACACTGTCGATTCGGGCGTTCCCGGCGGCATCCGCCCCTCCGGCAGAGGTTTGTGCCATGGGCAAGCGAACGTTCCGTTGCATTTGGCACAAAGCTCTGCGCCCGCGTGCGGGCGCCGCCACTGGCTAGACTTTCGCCCAGAAGAGCGGGGGCGGCATGAGCGATCGCGACACCAGTGCAGGGCCGAGGTTCGATCCGCGGTTCCCGCCGGCGTTTCAGCCGGGCTACGACGAGCGGGTGCACCGCGAGGAGCCGCCCCGCGTCCCGCTGCGCGAGGCGCCACGCACCGATCTGGATGACTTGATCGCGGCGGCCGCGGCCGACGCGCACGAGGAGCGGATCGCATCCGACCCGGCATTCGACCATGGCGACGAGACTCCGGATGCTGCCGAGCCGGCTCCCGCAGGGCCGTGGTGGAAGCGGATCAACCCGTACCTGGTGGCACTCGGGTTGATCGGCGTCGCGCTGCTGGTCGCCGCGTGGAACCTCGCCGCGTACTCAGCTCGGGGAGCCTTCTTCGGGCAGCCCAGTTCCCAGTTCGACCCCGTGCAGATGTTCTTCCTGCAGTCGGCGATCTTCACCGTTCCGTTGTTCGGGACTCTGGGGCTGGCGACCCTGATCTCAATTGTCGTGATCCTCGCGACGCGGTGGCGCCGCTAGCTGCTAGTACTGGTCGCGGAGGAAGGCAACGATGTCGCCGAGTTCCTCCTGCGAAACGCCGTGCCCCATGCCCGGGTAGACCTTCTGGGTCAGCGTCGAATGCTCGGGCAGCCAGCCTTTGGTGAACTCGAGGCGATCCTCGGTGAAGATCGGGTCGGCCGTGCCGCGACCCCAGAAGACCGGCGGCTTCACCTCGGCCAGTCGTTGATCGCCGTCGCGTTCCTCTGGGATGGCGAAGCCGCTCAAGGCGACGGCGAAGGCGAACCGCTCGGGGCGGGAGCGCAGCAACTCGAGTGACATCGCGGCGCCCTGCGAGAAGCCGAGCAGGCCCACCGTGGTCGACTCTGTGCCGTCGAGCCAGTCGAGGATCGCCTGGGTCGACGCTGCCGCGGACTGCCAGCGCGCAGCATCCGGTGCCTGCTCCGGCATCGGGAACCAACCGTGCCCCGGCCCGTACGGCAGGGGAGCGCGCAGCGACGCGATGACCGGTTCAAGCGGGAGGTAGCTCGCCATGGAGAACAGGTCGCCCTCGTGCGACCCGACCCCGTGGAGCAGCACGAGCAACGGGCGGCTCGCACGCTCACTCTCCGGGGCTGACCACAGCACGGCATCCGAATCGATCGTCACGCTCATGCCCCAATCCTTGCCCATCGAGTCGGGAGAAAAGCGCGCTTTGCGCGGCGGATTGCGGGCAAACCTCCCGACTTGATCGGCTCGTGGGTGAAAATGGGTCATGGCCTCAGTGGGAACCCCCGACCCGAACTCCGCCTGGCTCTCCGACGACGAGCTGGAATCCGTCCGCCGCCGGCTGCCGCTGATTTACGTCGAGGCGGTGCCGGTCCGAGTGGATGGCCTCGGCCAGGTCATCGAGGTCGGCGTGCTGTTGCGCGCGTCGGCGGGCGAGATGAGCCGGACCATCGTGTCCGGTCGCGTGATGTACGGGGAGACCCTCCGGGAGGCGCTGTTCCGCCACCTGGAGAAGGACCTCGGGCCGATGGCGTTCCCGCAGCTGCCGGCGAGCCCGATCCCGTTCCAGGTCGCCGAGTACTTCCCGCTGCCGGGCATCAGCGCGTTCACCGACTCGAGGCAGCATGCGGTCTCGCTTGCCTACGTGGTTCCGGTGACCGGGACCACCGAGCCACGGCAGGACGCGCTCGAGCTGACCTGGCTGACCCCGGAGGCGGCCTGCAGTGACGAGATCAGCCGCGAGATGGAGGGCGGCAGGGGAGCCCTGCTGAAGGCGGCGCTGGCGTCGGTGGGTCGGCTGGGGTAGTCGGCGCGCCGTCCCTATCGCTCAAAGCTGTCGAGACCGCGCCCGTTCCGGCGATCCGCTCGGGTTCCGGTCATCCGCGCCCGGTGTGCGGGGTGCGGATGTCCGGAGGCGGCGCGTAACGGTGGTCGAGCTCGTCGAGACCCGCTATGCGGTCGCGCCCCGCACCATCCGGATCTCGTGGATCGACCCGTCGCCAATCGAGAGTTCGTCGCTCGTGCCATCGCGCACGAAGCCGTTTCGCTCATAGAAGGCGATCGCGCGCGGGTTGTCCTCGGCAACCCAGACCAGGGCGGGTTCGGTCCCGATCGCCGCGTCGAGCAGTCCCTGCCCCGCGCCGCTCCCGTGGTGTGCCGCCAGCAGGTAGATCACGTACAACTGCAACGGCACCGGAGGGTCTTCGTCGAGGGGCGTGCCGGCGCCGGCCAGTCCGACAACCACCCCGTCAACTTCGGCAACGACGGGCCCGCCGACGCCGCCCCGTCGCTCAATCGCCCGCCGCCACATGTCGGCTCGTTCGGCCGGGTCGAGCGACGCGAGCGTTTCCGCTGGCAGCAGGTGCGCGTAGGTCTCGTGCCAGGACTGCACGATAACGACACCCATCCGGTCGGCGTCCTCGGCGCGGGCGGGGCGAATGGTGAACGACATGCGGCGACCCTATTGCCGTGCAATCACCGCCCACAACGCCGAGTTGCCCACTTTCGCCCCTGTTTCGGTCGGAAACTGGGGCCAAAGTGGGCAACTGGGTGCAGCGAGAGCGGGTGAGGGGTCAGAAACGGGCCTTCCGGACCTGCGAAGGGCGTTATTGGACCCCTCACGGGGCGCAGGGGTCCGGATGCGGCGCGTCAGCCCTGCGCGCGGCGACCGGTGCGGCGCTCGCCACCGGATGCGACAGGCGTGGACGTGCTGTACGTGCGCGCCGACGAGCGGGTGCGCGGGGCGTGAGCGTTGGAGCGCTCGCCCTGGACCGACTGCCCAGTGCGCTTGCGCTGTCCCGAGCGAGCCTGATCCGGGCTGCGCTGGCCGCGCGACTGCTCGCCCCGCGAAACCTGACCAACTTGGCCGCCCTGGCCTCCGCGGGTCGCGCGCTTCCGGCGCGCGTTGGCGCCCTGCGACGCGCCGCCGCCGCGCTGCTGCTGCACCACGCGCGGCGCGGGCTTCACGAACGCGGCGACCTCGCCCACGAGCGCGGTCACGGCGCCCGACTCGGCGGTCACCTGCTGCGGTCGCGCGGTGATCGCAGCCTTGCGCAGCAGCGACGCGACATCCGACCGCTGGGCCGGCAGCACGATGGTGACAACGTCACCGTCGCTCCCGGCACGCGCGGTGCGGCCGCTGCGGTGCAGGTACGCCTTGTGCTCGGCCGGCGGGTCGACGTGCACGACGAGCTCGACGTCATCGACGTGCACTCCGCGCGCCGCGACATCCGTCGCCACGAGAACCTTCGCCTCGCCGGAGGCGAACGCGGCCAGGTTGCGGTCACGCTGCGGCTGCGAGAGGTTGCCGTGCAGGTCGACCGACGGGATCCCCGACTCGGTCAGCTGCTTGGCCAGCTTCTTGGCGTGGTGCTTGGTGCGCATGAACAGGATGCGACGTCCGGTGCCGGACGCGAGCGTGTTGATCAGGTGCTTCTTCGCGTCGACGTCGGTGACCTCGAACACGTGGTGGGTCATCGCGTCGACGTGGCTCGTCGCTTCGTCGACCGAGTGCAGGATCTCGTCGTGCAGGTAACGCTTGACGAGCTTGTCGACGCCGTTGTCCAGGGTGGCGGAGAACAGCATCCGCTGGCCGCCATCCGGGGTCTTGTTCAGGATGCGCGTGACCACGGGCAGGAAGCCGAGGTCGGCCATGTGGTCGGCCTCGTCGAGCACGGTGATCTCGATGGCGTCGAGGGTGAGGTGACCCTGTTGCATCAGATCCTCGAGGCGCCCAGGGCAGGCGACAACGATGTCGACGCCGGCCTTGAGCGCGGCGACCTGGCGCTGCTGCGAGACGCCGCCGAAGATCGTGGTGAGCTTCAGGTCGTACGAGGCGGCCAGGGGCTCCATCGCCGCGGAGATCTGGGTGGCAAGCTCACGGGTCGGTGCGAGCACGAGGGCATGCGGACGACCGGACTGCCGGCGCCCGCCGTTCGACAGGCGCGCGACGAGCGGGATGGAGAAGGCGAGCGTCTTGCCGCTGCCGGTCTTGCCGCGTCCAAGCACGTCGCGGCCGCGGAGCGTGTCGGGCAGGGTGTCCTGCTGGATCGGGAAGGGGCTCGTGATGCCGCTCTTTTCGAGAGCGGCGACGAGCGGTGCGGGCACGCCGAGCGCGCCGAAGCTGGTTTCAGACATAGAGGTGTTTCAGTGCTTTCGCATTGGGCGTCAGGGCGTGCGGTCGCACGCGAATAATAGGCCTGACGGAAGATGGCGAAGATGGCGGATGCCACATTCAATTCGCCGCATGAAATCAATCGCGCCCAACAGGGCGGAGAAGCGTTCTACGACGCAGGGAGCACCATTCGGCGCTCGCAAGATGACACCAGCGTAGCAGGCGGCCGGGGTCAGCCCCTGCGATAGAGCTCGGAAGCGATCGACAGGTCCTCCCAGGACATGCCGGTGCTCTTGAAGATCCGCGGGCGCGACCAGTCAACCGGCACCGCCCCGGTGACCAGGTCGCGCATGCCAGTCAAGGCATCCGGGCTCAGCCGCCCCTCGGCCACCGGGATCATGACGTCGCCGGCCTCGCGCAGCGCAACCGGCACCGATTCGACCACCACCTGTGACCGCGCGACGAGGGCGCTGTCGACTTCACGCGCGTCGGCCGCGTGCGCGCCGACGGCCAGAACGCACGCGGTGTCCGGCACCAGCGCGCCGTCGAACAGCGGCTCTGTCGCGGTGGTCGCGCACACGATCACGTCGGCGTCGCGGATCGCCTCCGCGGTGCCCACGTCGGCGACGATCCCGGATGCGCGCACCGCCGCGGCCGCGCTCGCCGCCCGCTCCTGGTTGCGCGCCACGATGGTCACGTGCTCCAGCCGCCGGATGCTGCGCATCGCCTCGACGTGCCCGAGCGCCTGCGGACCTGATCCGAACACGACCAGCCGTGTCGCGTCATCCGGAACCAGCAGGTCGGCCGCCGCCGCAGACACCGCCGGGGTGCGCAACGTGGTCAGCGCAGCGCCGTCAAGCAGGGCCACTGGGCTGAGGGTTGCCGCATCCGTGAGCACGTAGACGCCCTGGATGAGAGGCAGCCCGCGAGCCGGGTTCTCGGCCGCCACGGTGAGCACCTTCACCCCGGCGAACTCCGACGACTCGCTCGGCATGAGCAGGAATTTCCCCTGGGCCAGGTCGACGGAACCGCGCTCGAAGTCGGCATCCGGGTCGAGTCCGCTGCGCAGGTCGCGCTGGAGGGTGCGCACCGCGTCGAGGTAGTTCATGCGCTCGAAGATGTCGTCTGCCGTGAGGAAGGGGAGGGTGGTCATGTTGCGTGATGCTACCCGGCCGCCAGGAGCGCGCCTCCCGGTCGATTAGCATTTCGTAGGTGTCATTGCCGCTTTCGCAGAACCAGTACCAGGTGCGATTCGACTGGGGGATCGAGGGCGCCCGCACCGTGGCGGCGGATGTCGATGTGATCGTCGTCGTCGATGTGCTGTCGTTCACAACCATGGTCGGGATCGCGCTCGAGTACGGCATCGAGGTGCTGCCGTTCGATGGCACGGATGCGGCACGCTACGCGAGCGAGCACGCGGCAGTCGTCGCGGGGAAACGCGGTTCGCCGCTGAGCCTCTCGCCGGCGAGCGTCGGACCAGAGCACGCCGGCACACGGGTTGTCGTGCAGTCTCCGAATGGCTCACGGATCAGCGCGGCGCTGCGCGGTGATGTCCCGGTCGTCGCCGGATCGCTGCGCAACCGGAGTGCAGTCGCGGAATGGGTGCTCGCGAGGCAGGCCGAGAAGGCGAATCGGTTAACGGTGGCGGTGATCGCATCTGGTGAGGCGCGCGGCGATGGCACCTCGCGCTTCGCGGTCGAGGACATGCTCGGCGCCGGCGCGATCATCGACGCGCTCGCCGAGGTTGGCATCGACTTCTGCTCGCCGGAGGCAGCTGCCGCGTCTGCCGCATTCACCGGATTGCGCAACGCGATCGGCCATCTGGTGAGCGCATCTGCCAGCGGCAAGGAACTCGAGGAGTGGGGCTTCCCGCAGGATGTCGAACTGGCGAGCCAGGTCGACTCGTCCACGGTCGTGCCCGTGCTGCGCGGTGACGCGTTCAGCATCACTCGGTGATCGAGCCCGCCGAGATCCGTTGACAGGACGCGGCGACCACACCAGCGAGCGCCGGCGAAATGTGCGAGTGCACGCGGTCTATCGCACGCGCTCGCACATTCGAGCGGCGCCGGGCCGATCAGCTCGCGGATGCCGCCCGGCGGCGTGTCGCGGCCGAGACGGTCCGCTTCGTCCAGCTGATCAGGTTCGAGCGGTCGAACCGGCGCGAGCACTTGCCGCACGACATCGCCCGGGTCGGCTTCCGGTAGCGGAAGAACTGGTGACCGGCGGGACACGCCCCGACCCACGGGGCGAGCTCATCGGCGACTTCGCCATGATGCAACCGGCCGCCCTCGTACCCGATCTCGCGCGCGAGCTTCTTCCAGCGCGGCCCGTGCCCGGAGCCTTGCCCGGCCATCGCATGCGCGACCTCGTGCAGCAGCACCTGATGAATCTCGTCATCCTCGTAACGCGCGGCCAGGTAGCGCGAGACGGTGATGCGTTTACGGGTGTAGTTGCACAGCCCGGCCCGGGTCTTCGCGGTGTCGAAGCCGAAACTCCACTCGGTGGGGTCGAGATGCAGCGCTATCAGGGCCTCCGCCCACCGCCGCACTCGAACCAGATCCGCCACGAATCGAGGCTAACCGCTGCCCGCGACGCTCCCCGACCCGGCGCTCCCGAAGGGGCAATCCCCCGCGGCAAACCGACTTGTGAACGAGCAGACGACGCGGGTCAGAGCCGCGACTCGACGACCTGCGCGGCGAACAGCGAGCTCTGCACCTGATCATCCGGTGCGCCGATCCGCTCCCGCATCGCGGCCGCGGTGCGGAAATCCTGCAGCGCATTGGCGAAGTCCCCGTGGTCGAACAGCACCTTCCCGCGGTGCTGCAGCGCGAACGCTTCCGTCGCCGCCCAGTCGTGGGTGCGCGCCTCATCGATGCACGCGGTGAGCTCGCGCCGGGCGTCGTCGAGCTTGCCCTGTTCCTGCTGCACCTGCGCTCGCCGGATGCGAGCCCGGCAGATGGACTCCCGATCCCCGGTCATGCGCGCGTTCCGCAGTGCCGCGTTGGCGGCATCCCACGCGTCGTCGATGCGCCCGACCATTCGCAGCAGGGCGACCTTCTCGTTGATGGACTCGGTGTCGCGGCGGTTCTCGAGCTCCGCGAGCCGATCACCGGCCGCCTGGAGGTCGACCTGTTCACGAAGTGTTGTCGGGTCGTAACCGAGAATGATGTCCACTGGCCCTCCCGAGGTGTCGAACCAACGCTAACCCTCGCGAAGCGGCTCCAGCCGTACCTGCATCAGCTTGTCGTCACCTTCGCGCGGGTTTCCACGACCGTCGGTGTTGTTGGTGAGCACCCAGAGGCTCCCATCCGGACCCGGGACCGCGTCGCGCAGCCTGCCGAACTCGCCCTCGAACCACGCCACCGCTTCCACCCCGCCTGCCGCGAACGGGTAGATCGCCCAGAGTCGCTGGCCGCGCAGTGCGGCCAGGAACAGCGTCTTGTCGACGTAGGCGAGACCGCTCGGGCTGGCATCGGATGTCGGCCACTGGTAGACCGGGTCGATGAGGCCGGCGACCTGCCCGACGCCCTCGACGATCGGCCAGCCGTAGTTGCCGCCCGGGGCGATGCGGTTCAGCTCGTCCCAGGTGTTCTGCCCGAACTCGGATGCCCACAACTGGCCGTCCTCGTCCCACGCGAGCCCCTGCGGGTTGCGGTGCCCGAACGAGTACACCGGCGAGCCGCTGGTCGGGTTGTCGACCGGCACCGAGCCATCCGGTTCGAGTCGGAGGATCTTGCCGTTCAGCGTGTTCGGGTCCTGCGCGAGGGAGGCGTCGCCTGCGTCCCCGGCGGTCACGAACAGGTTGCCGTCCGGTCCGAACGCGATGCGCCCGCCATTGTGGTTGCTCGCCTTCCGGATGCCCGTGATGATCGGTTCGGCGTCGCCCAGGGAGTACGCGCCGGGTCGACCGTTCAGCAGCATCCGGATCACCCGGTTGTCGGATTCGCCGGTGAAGTAGGCGTACAGCCAGATGGTGTCACCGAGTTCGAGGGTGGCGATGCCGAGCAGACCGCCCTCACCGGCGGGCACGACCCCGTCGATGGTGCCCACCTCGCGAACCTCGCCGTCGGTGAGCTCCTTGATGAGGGCGGTGTCGCGTTCGCTGATCAGTGCGGAGCCGTTGGCGAGACGGGCAACCGACCACGGCGAGGTCAGGCCGGTCGCGAGCACCTCGGGTGTGCCGGCCGGTTGAACCGGGGTGGTCTGCGGCGAACTGGTCGGTGGCGTGAGTGTGCTTCCGCTGGGTGTCGGCCCGGGTGACGACGTGCAACCGGCCAGCAGGCCGAGCGCTACCGCTGCCACCAGCATCCGCCTACGCACCATGCCCCAATCCTCCCCGCGCGCCTACTGAAAATGCAGGAGATCCGGCCCGATTCGTGCCGTTCTGTTACCGATCCGGCCCGTCGGCGGCCGAATCTCCTGCATTTTCCGGCGCGGTCAGCGCTCGCGGAAGATGCTCGAGTTGGGAGCGGGGGATGGCATCGCGGTGGCGTCGGTGATGATCGGCGCTCCGGCGATCCAGTCGACAAGCTCCTTGCCGGTGATGACCTTCGCCGGATGCGGCCCGCCGGCCAGCAGGCGCGGCATCCACTCCATCGGCAATTCGCGCGCCGAACCTGCCAGTACCACGTTGCCGAACCGCCGCCCCTTGAGGATGCTCGGCTCGGCGAGCGCTGCGACGTTGCCGACCACCTCGCGCAGCGTCGCGGTCTGACCTCGCGCGAAGGCGAGGCCGGGGCCATCCGCGACGTTCACCAGGATCACGCCGGCGGGGGCCAGCAGTGCCGCGGCGCTCCGATAGAACTCGACACTCGTCACGTGCGCGGGCGTGCGCGAACCGCTGAAGACATCGACGATCAGCAGGTCGACGGCCCCGGTCAGCCCGGGCGGCAGTCGCTCCAGCACGTCGCGCGCGTCACCGTAACGCACCCGGATCGACGCCTGACGCGACCACGGCAGGTGCTCGCGCACCAGGTCCACTAGGTCACTCTCCAGCTCGATCACCTGCTGCCGCGACCCGGGCCGGGTGGCCTCGATGTACCGCGGCAGGGTGAGAGCGCCCGCGCCGAGGTGCACCGCAGTGATCGGGCCATCCGGCAACTGGTCGATCACGTGTCCCATCCGCTGGACATACTCGAAGAACAGCTGCGACGGGTCGTCGAGGTTGACGTGCGACTGCGGCGTCCCGTCGACGACGAGAGTGAAGGATCCGGGCACCCACCGGTCCGGTTCGATGACCGCGCGGTGGCCGCTGAGCTTCAACACTCGGGAGGGGAACTGCTGCATCCTTAAGATCATTCCGCACCCGGCTGGGTTCACCGCTCACTCGGATGGTCCCGGATGCTGCAGCGTCACTCCTCGGTGCGGAATCCGGATGCCTTGTGCGTACCGTCGCAGAACGGCTTGATCGAGGAGAGTCCGCACCGGCACAGCGCGACAGTCTTCCGGTGCGCGTCGATGGGCTCGCCGTCCGCGCCCAGAATTTCGAAGTCACCGCGCAACAGGAGTGGCCCATCCGGGCACAGTTCGATCGATCCCTGTCGCTCAAGCACGGCTTCGCACCCTCGGTCGTCCTGCAAAGCCGCGCGCGCTGGCGGCGCGTTTGATCCTGGTGCCCGAATAGCGCACGCCGCCCGTGGCGCGTTGCGCCAGCGCGACCCATGACGTGACAGCTCGTTCGGCAACCCAGAGCGGCGCCCACAATGCCGAGGTCGCCGGGAATACGGTTCTCCCCGCGCGGCGGCGCCGGCCGACCTCGGCGACCGCCACCGCGGTGAGCGCGCCGACCAGCAATGGCAGTGGCCTGCCCCTGGTGGCGATGGCTGCGGGCAGCAGCGCCAACTCGACGGCGAGGCGAGCGGGCTGCGCGAGCGAGTCATAGGCCTGCCGCACGCGTTGATCAGCGAACTGTTCGGGCGTCGGCGGCAGCCGGCGCACATAGAGGTCGAGCGCGTTGGTCTCCCGCCCGCCGGCCGAGGTGATGGTGCGGATGAGCTCGAGGTTCTCGAACAGCACATCCCCGTCGTAGCCGCCCGTGTTCATCAGGGCGCTGCGTCGGAAGCCGAGGGTGCCCGGGTAGTCGGCGCCGAAGGCGCGATTGATCAGCATCCGGGCGGTGTCCCAGCGGGCCTGCCAGGGAAGCGGATCGTAGTAGTTCTGCGGCCGCACCAGGTCGGCGCGCTCGAGCTGCTCGACAAGGGCGCGGAACGTCACCGGCCCATACCGCACGTCGTCGTCCGCGACCACGACGAGTTCGTGCCGCGCGTGCCGCACACCGGTCATGACGCCCGCGACCTTCCCGTTGCCGCCTGGCCAGAACTCCGGCCGCATGTGTCGAACGTCGCTGGGCAGCACCTGCGCGTGCTCCTCGAACAACTCGGCCGGCGAGCCGTCGACGACGGTCACGTCCGCGCCGTTCTTCAGGTGGTGGAGGTAGCGCACCAGCTCGGGCAGCCTCGAGTCGTCCTGCCATTTGAGCGGAAGCACGTACTCGACCGGGAATCTCGGCATCAGGCGGTCACCTGCTGGCGAAGCGACGATTGGCCGGTTGTCCACGCGGCGAGGATGCGCTCGCCGACGATGCCGTCGATGGTCAGGCAAGCGGATGCGCCAAACAGCACGTCATCGAGCAGTTCCGGTTCCGCCTCGATCAGGCCGCCGGCGAGGTGGCGCGCCGCGATCTGCTCGTGGACGGCATCCGCTTCGACGTGTTCGTCGAAGTACCAGGTGACGTCCTCGCCGAACCCGTTGCGTCGGAAGCCGTTGCCGTAGAGCTTGTTCGGGATCGACGAGGTCATCTCGAATGCGGCGAGATGACCGACGATGGCGCCGCGCAGGCGCCGGTGCAGCCCGAACAGCGACATCATGTTGGCGGATGCGAGGGTGATTGCCGGTACCTGATCGACGTAGGCGCCGTAGCTGTCGTCGAGTCCGAGACCGCGCATGGTCTGCGCGAAGATGGCCGCGTGCATCCGTGCCGGGTCGCCGCCGCCGTACTCGTCGGCTTCGATCTCGACCAGGGCGGCCTTGGCCACGCCCTCGAGCCGCGGGATGGCCCACGCGTGCGGGTCGGCTTCCTTCAGTTGGTAGATCGAGCGTTGGATGAGGAATTCGCGCAGCTGCGACTCGTCGGCCTGGCGGGCGACGAAGCGGGAGAGGCTCGGACCGCCGGTGTCCGCGGTCAGCTCGAACAGCGCGTCGGCCACCGCCCGTCTGGTTGGCTCCGGTCGAGGTGGGCGCGGTACGACCTCCCGCAGCCTGGCCTCGAAGGCGGCCTCGATGAGCGCGCGGATAGCAAGGAGCTCCGGATGCCACTCCCACGCGTCCTCGACTCCGTCGATGCCCCGGTAGTGGAGCTCGTACAGCACGAACAGCGCCACCTGCAGGTCGTCGTCGGTGAGCACGTCCTCCGCGCCTGCCACCGCCTCGGCGATCGCACCGCCCGAACCTCGTGCGTGCCGCTCCGACCGCGACAGGAGTGTGAACAGTGCATCGCTTGCATTGCCTCGCGCCTCGGGTAACCGCATCGTTCCTCCCGCCTCGGGACTGCGAGCGTAGCCACTCAATGGCGGCGATCACTGGGCGTGTTCTGGATGGTTGCTGGACAGCGCCCGTAAGCCGTGGTTGCGCGGCAGCATGGATCGCCGGAGTCCAAGCAGGTGGGCGAGGCACACGAGGCCACCGGCGTCACCGGCTGACGGCTACCCCTGTTATGCAGGACATTCGGTCTCGTTCGGGCCCGGATCCCAATAAAGCCGCCCCAGAAGGCACTATCTCCTGCACAACAAGGGATGTCCTGCACAACAGGACGGGGGTGGACGGTCGGCCGGGTTACGTATACCTGAAAACGCGATCTCGGTCAAGAATTCGGCTGGACACGGCGTGCCGCCTCGCCTATGATGGTTCTTTGCGCTCCCAGATAATCTGTGCCTTCATATTGCGGTCGGCTGCGCGTGCCCGGATGACTCATCCATCGGCATAACCCTATGAGGTTCTGGCGAGCGATCACCCCACACAACACCACCTACAGTAAAGGGCCTTTAGAGCTGGCCCACCGGAGGTTATTTCCTTGGCTGCTGCGCGCAACGCATCCACCAGCAAGACTCTCAAGAACGGTCGCTCAGCTTCGCGGCTTTCGTTCGCCAAAATCACTGACACGCTAACAGTTCCCGATCTGCTCGCACTGCAGACCGAGAGCTTCGATTGGCTCGTCGGAAACGACAACTGGATTCAGCGCGCCGCTGCCGCCAAGGCCGCCGGTCGCCAGGACCTCCCGTCGCTCACCGGCCTCGAGGAGATCTTTGAGGAGATCTCCCCGATCGAGGACATCGGCGAGACGATGCAGCTGTCGTTCACCAACCCCTTCCTGGAGGAGAAGAAGTACTCGATCGACGAGTGCAAGGAGAAGGGCAAGACCTACGCTGCCCCGCTCTACGTCGAAGCCGAGTTCATGAACCACCTCACCGGTGAGATCAAGACCCAGACGGTCTTCATGGGCGACTTCCCGCTCATGACCCCCAAGGGCACGTTCATCATCAACGGCACCGAGCGTGTTGTCGTCTCCCAGCTCGTCCGTTCGCCCGGTGTCTACTTCGACCGCACCCCGGAGAAGACCAGCGACAAGGACATCTACTCGGCCCGCATCATCCCGAGCCGGGGCGCATGGCTCGAGTTCGAGATCGACAAGCGCGACCAGGTCGGCGTTCGCATCGACCGCAAGCGCAAGCAGTCCGTCACGGTGTTCCTCAAGGCGCTTGGCATGACGAGCGAGGAGATCCTCGACGAGTTCAAGGGCTACGCGTCCATCGAGGCGACCCTGGAGAAGGACACCGTCCTCACCAAGGAAGAGGCGCTCAAGGACATCTACCGCAAGCTCCGCCCGGGCGAGCAGGTGGCTGCCGAGGCCGCGCGTGCGCTCCTCGACAACTTCTACTTCAACCCGAAGCGCTACGACCTCGCAAAGGTCGGTCGGTACAAGATCAACCGCAAGCTCGGAATCGACGCACCGCTGTCCGACTCCGTGCTCACGCAGGCCGACATCATCGCGACGATCAAGTACCTCGTCGCGCTGCACGAGGAGCAGACGACCATCCAGGGCGTCCGTGACGGCAAGAAGGTCGACATCCGCCTCGACGTGGACGACATCGACCACTTCGGCAACCGTCGCATCCGCGCGGTGGGCGAGCTCATCCAGAACCAGGTCCGCACCGGTCTGTCCCGCATGGAGCGCGTCGTCCGCGAACGCATGACCACGCAGGACATCGAGGCCATCACGCCGCAGACGCTCATCAACGTGCGCCCGGTCGTCGCCGCGATCAAGGAGTTCTTCGGAACGAGCCAGCTGTCGCAGTTCATGGACCAGAACAACCCGCTCGCGGGTCTGACCCACAAGCGTCGCCTGTCGGCGCTCGGCCCCGGTGGTCTGTCGCGTGAGCGTGCAGGCGTCGAAGTCCGTGACGTCCACCCGTCGCACTACGGCCGCATGTGCCCGATCGAGACCCCTGAAGGCCCGAACATCGGCCTCATCGGCTCGCTCGCGACCTTCGCGCGGATCAACTCGTTCGGCTTCATCGAGACGCCGTACCGCCGTGTCGTCAAGGGCAAGGTCACCGAGAACATCGACTACCTCACCGCAAGCGAGGAAGACGAGTTCGTCGTCGCACAGGCCAACGCGCCGCTGACCGCCGACTCCCGCTTCGCTGAGGAGCGCGTGCTCGCGCGGTCCAAGGGCGGCGAGGTCGACCTGTTCACGCACGACGAGATCGGCTACATGGATGTCTCGCCGCGCCAGATGGTGTCGGTCGCGACGTCGCTCATCCCGTTCCTCGAGCACGACGACGCGAACCGCGCCCTCATGGGTGCGAACATGCAGCGTCAGGCCGTCCCGCTGCTGCGCAGCGAGAGCCCGCTGGTCGGGACCGGTATGGAGGGCTACGCAGCCATCGACGCCGGTGACGTCGTCACCGCTACCAAGGCCGGTGTCGTCTCCGAGGTGTCGGCGGATGTCGTCACCATTCAGCTCGACGAGGGCGGCACGCAGGACTACTACCTGCGCAAGTTCGACCGCTCCAACCAGGGCACGAGCTACAACCACCGCGTCATCGTCGGCGCGGGTGACCGCGTCGAGGCCGGCGAGGTCATCGCGGATGGCCCCGCCACCGAGAACGGTGAGCTCGCGCTGGGCAAGAACCTGCTTGTCGCGTTCATGCCGTGGGAAGGCCACAACTTCGAAGACGCGATCATCCTCAGCCAGAACCTGGTCAAGGACGACGTGCTCTCCTCGATCCACATCGAGGAGTACGAGGTCGACGCTCGCGACACCAAGCTGGGCAAGGAGGAGATCACCCGTGACCTCCCCAACGTCAGCCCCGAGCTGCTCGCCGACCTTGACGAGCGCGGCATCATCCGCATCGGCGCCGAGGTCCGCCCCGGTGACATCCTCGTCGGCAAGGTGACCCCGAAGGGTGAGACCGAGCTGTCGGCCGAGGAGCGCCTGCTGCGCGCGATCTTCAACGAGAAGAGCCGCGAGGTCCGTGACACGAGCCTCAAGGTGCCCCACGGTGAAGAGGGAACCGTCATCGGCGTGAAGGTGTTCGACGCGCAGGACGGCGACGACGAGCTCGGCTCGGGCGTCAACCAGCGCGTTGTCGTGTTCATCGCCCAGAAGCGCAAGATCACCGAGGGTGACAAGCTCGCTGGCCGTCACGGCAATAAGGGCGTCATCGCAAAGATCCTGCCGGTCGAGGACATGCCGTTCCTCGCCGACGGAACTCCGGTCGACATCATCCTGAACCCGCTCGGCGTGCCCGGTCGCATGAACTTCGGCCAGGTGCTGGAAATCCACCTCGGCTGGGCCGCGAAGCAGGGCTGGGACGTGGACCGCAAGCAGAAGTGGGCCGCCGGCCTGCCCGAGGCTGCGCACACCGCCGAGCCCGGCACCCGCGTCGCCACCCCGGTGTTCGACGGTGCGTCGGAGGAGGAGATCGCTGGTCTGCTCGACTCAACCCGCCCGAACCGTGACGGCGAGCGTCTGATCGGCTCCACCGGCAAGACCGTGCTCTTCGACGGTCGCAGCGGCGAGCCCTTCCCGGACCCGATCTCGGTCGGCTACATGTACATCCTGAAGCTGCACCACCTGGTCGACGACAAGATCCACGCGCGTTCGACCGGACCGTACTCGATGATCACCCAGCAGCCGCTCGGTGGTAAGGCGCAGTTCGGTGGCCAGCGCTTCGGTGAGATGGAGGTGTGGGCGCTCGAGGCATACGGTGCCGCGTACGCCCTGCAGGAGCTGCTCACGATCAAGTCCGACGACATCCTCGGCCGCGTCAAGGTCTACGAGGCGATCGTCAAGGGCGAGAACATCCAGGAGCCCGGCATTCCGGAGTCGTTCAAGGTCCTCATCAAGGAAATGCAGTCGCTGTGCCTGAACGTCGAGGTGCTCTCGGCGGATGGCCAGACGGTCAGCCTCAAGGACACGGATGACGAGGTCTTCCGTGCCGCTGAAGAGCTCGGCATCAACATTTCCGCGCGGTTCGAGAACTCGTCCATCGACGAGATCTGACCTGCAGCCAACGACGAATTTCCAAGATTTCTACAACAGGAGACAAATTGCTCGACGTTACAACGTTTGATGAGCTGCGCATCGGCCTCGCAACGGCTGATGACATCCGTCGCTGGTCGCACGGTGAGGTCAAGAAGCCCGAGACGATCAACTACCGCACGCTGAAGCCCGAGAAAGACGGCCTCTTCGGAGAGCAGATCTTCGGCCCCAGCCGTGACTGGGAGTGTGCCTGCGGCAAGTACAAGCGCGTGCGCTTCAAGGGCATCGTCTGTGAGCGCTGCGGCGTCGAGGTCACCAAGTCCTCGGTCCGTCGCGAGCGCATGGGCCACATCGAGCTCGCCGCGCCGGTCACCCACATCTGGTACTTCAAGGGTGTCCCCAGCCGTCTCGGCTACCTGCTCGACATGGCGCCGAAGGACCTCGAGAAGGTCATCTACTTCGCCGCGTACATGATCATCTCGGTCGACGAGGATGCTCGTCACGCCGACATGCCTGGCCTTGAGAACGAGCTTCGCCTCGAGATCAAGGAGCTGGAGAACCAGCGCGACGCCCGCGTCGCCGAGCGCCTGCAGAAGCTCGAAGAGGACCTCGCGGCCCTCGAGGCTGAGGGTGCGAAGGCCGACCAGAAGCGTCGCACCAAGGACGGCGGCGAGAAGGAGATGTCGCAGATCCGCAAGTCGTACGACGAGCAGATCAGCCACCTCGAGCGCGTGTGGGACGACTTCCGCAATCTCAAGGTCGGCGACCTCAAGCCCGAGGACGCCGTGTTCCACGAGCTGCAGGACCGCTTCGGCATCTACTTCGAGGGCTACATGGGCGCCGAGGCGATCAAGCGTCGCCTCGAGAGCTTCGACCTCCAGGCATCCTCTGACGAGTTGCACGACCAGATCGCCAACGGCAAGGGCCAGAAGAAGATCCGCGCGATCAAGCGACTCCGTGTCGTGAACTCGTTCCTGCAGACCGGCAACTCGCCGGCGGCAATGGTTCTCGACGTGGTCCCGGTGATCCCGCCGGAGCTGCGCCCGATGGTCCAGCTGGACGGTGGCCGCTTCGCGACCTCCGACCTGAACGACCTGTACCGTCGTGTGATCAACCGCAACAACCGTCTGCGTCGTCTGCTCGACCTCGGTGCTCCCGAGATCATCGTGAACAACGAGAAGCGGATGCTGCAGGAGGCCGTCGACGCACTGTTCGACAACGGCCGCCGCGGTCGCCCCGTCACCGGTACCGGCAACCGCGCCCTGAAGTCCCTCAGCGACATGCTGAAGGGAAAGCAGGGTCGTTTCCGCCAGAACCTGCTGGGCAAGCGCGTCGACTACTCGGGCCGTTCGGTCATCGTGGTCGGCCCGCAGCTCAAGCTGCACCAGTGCGGTCTGCCGAAGCAGATGGCGCTCGAGCTGTTCAAGCCGTTCGTCATCAAGCGTCTCATCGACCTCAGCCACGCTCAGAACATCAAGAGCGCCAAGCGCATGGTCGAGCGCAGCCGTCCGCAGGTCTGGGACGTGCTCGAGGAGATCATCCGCGAGCGCCCGGTGCTGCTGAACCGCGCACCAACCCTGCACCGCCTCGGCATCCAGGCGTTCGAGCCGCAGCTCGTCGAAGGTAAGGCGATCCAGCTGCACCCGCTCGTGTGTGCCGCGTTCAACGCCGACTTCGACGGCGACCAGATGGCAGTCCACCTGCCGCTGTCGGTCGAGGCTCAGGCCGAGGCGCGCGTGCTCATGCTCGCGTCGAACAACATCCTGAAGCCGTCGGATGGCCGCCCGGTGACGCTGCCCACGCAGGACATGATCATCGGCCTGCACCACCTGACCACGGTCAAGGAGGGCGCGACCGGTGAGGGCCGTGCGTTCTCATCCGTCGCCGAGGCGATCCTCGCGAAGGACCAGGCAACGCTCGACCTGAACGCCAAGGTGCGCATCCGGCTCGAGAACATCGTGCCGGGTGACGTCGAGGCGCCGGAAGGCTGGGAAGCCGGTCAGCCGCTCATGCTGGAGACGACCCTCGGTCGCGCGCTCTTCAACGAAACGCTGCCGGAGGACTACCCGTGGGTTGAGGCTGTTGCCGACAAGGGCAAGCTGTCCGCGATCGTCAACGACCTCGCCGAGCGCTACCCGAAGGTGGAGGTCGCAGCGACGCTCGACCGCATCAAGGACGCCGGCTTCTACTGGGCGACCCGCTCCGGTGTGACCGTTGCTCTCTCCGACGTGCTGACCCCGCCGAACAAGCGCGAGATCATCGGCAACTACGAGAAGCAGGCCGCCAAGGTGCAGTCGCAGTTCGAGAAGGGCCTCACGACCGACGCCGAGCGTCGTCAGGAGCTCATCGAGATCTGGAACAAGGCCACCACCGAGGTTGCCCGCGCGATGGAGGACAACCTCCCCGCCGACAACAACATCAACCGCATGGTCACCTCTGGTGCTCGTGGTAACTGGATGCAGGTTCGTCAGATCGCCGGTATGCGTGGTCTGGTGTCGAACCCGAAGGGTGAGATCATCCCGCGTCCGATCATCTCGAGCTACCGCGAGGGCCTCTCGGTCGCGGAGTACTTCATCGCGACGCACGGTGCCCGTAAGGGTCTTGCTGACACGGCGCTCCGCACCGCGGACTCCGGCTACCTGACCCGTCGTCTCGTGGACGTCTCGCAGGATGTCATCATCCGCGAGGACGACTGCGGCACCTCGAAGGGCCTCGAGCTGGCCGTCGCCGCGCCGAACTCGGAGGGCGTGCTCGTTCGCGACCCGAACATCGAGAACTCGCTCTACGGCCGCAGCCTGTCTTCGGATGCTGTGGACGACAAGGGCCAGGTCGTCGCCCCCGCTGGCGAGGACATCGGCGATGTGATGATCGACAAGCTCATCACGGCCGGCATCACGCGCGTCAAGGTGCGCTCGGTGCTGACCTGTGAGTCGGCCGTCGGTGTCTGCGCGGCCTGCTACGGCCGTTCGCTCGCCACCGGCAAGCTCGTCGACATCGGTGAGGCCGTCGGCATCATCGCGGCGCAGTCGATCGGTGAGCCGGGAACGCAGCTGACGATGCGTACCTTCCACACCGGTGGTGTGGCATCCGCCGATGACATCACCCAGGGTCTGCCTCGTGTGACCGAGCTGTTCGAGGCGCGCACCCCGAAGGGTGCGAGCCCGATCGCAGAGGCCGCGGGCAAGATCACGATCGAGGACACCGACCGCAACCGCAAGCTGATCCTCACCCCCGACAACGGCGAGGAGCCGATCACCTACACGGTGCTCAAGCGCTCGACGTTGCTCATCGAGGACGGTCAGCACGTCGAACTGGGCCAGCAGCTGCACGTCGGCGCCGTCGACCCGAAGGAAGTCCTTCGTGTTCGCGGTGTGCGTGCGGTGCAGGAGCACCTCGTCGACGGTGTGCAGGGCGTGTACCGCTCGCAGGGTGTGCCGATCCACGACAAGCACATCGAGGTCATCGTCCGGCAGATGCTCCGCAAGGTAACCGTGGTCGACCACGGTGACACCGAGCTGCTGCCCGGTGAGCTCGTCGACCGCTCGCGGTACAACACGCTCAACCGTGCCGCGATCGTCGAGGGCAAGAAGCCGGCGACCGCCCGCGAGGAGGTCATGGGTATCACCAAGGCGTCGCTCGCGACCGAGTCGTGGCTGTCGGCCGCGTCGTTCCAGGAGACCACCCGGGTGCTCACCCAGGCGGCGATGGAGGGCAAGTCCGACCCGCTGATGGGCCTCAAGGAGAACGTGATCATCGGAAAGCTCATCCCGGCCGGTACCGGCCTGGCGAGCTACCGCAACGTCACGGTCGAGGCGACGGAAGAGGCGAAGGCCGAGCGCTACCCGAACCGCATCTTCGCGGACGAGGGTTCGTTCACCGAGTCCGACCTGTCATTCGTCGACTTCGACACCTTCAGCTCGGATGACATGAGCTCGGGCGGCAACTACAGCTAGTCCCGGCGTTCAATCACGCGAAAGGGCCCGTCACTGCAGGTGGCGGGCCTTTTTGTGCGCTAGTTTCGTCACATCCGTCACTCCTGCCACACGCCCCCCATCTGCGGGTATAGCGAAACGCCCTCGATTGCCGGTAGTTTTGGCATTCGACGTAGTATCGCCGTCGGTCATACCCGACTGGTCAATGGCGGATAGTACGCAGGGGGCTTGGGGGAGTACCAGTGGCATCTCTAACGGAGATTCTCATTTTGCGTGGCGTCATGCCCATCGAGAGCCTCGACTCGGTTCCGAATGGCTGGGGCGAGGAGGAGCAGTCCGTCCGGATGCTCGTCGAGAAGGGTGTGCTCACCGAGGCGCAGGTCGCGTCGGCGCGTGCCGCCCAGGCCGGCCTTCCGTTCGTCGAGCTCATCGAATACCCCGTTGACCGCACCGCGGTTTCGATGGTCCCCGCGGCGCTGTGCCGCAGGCACGAGGTCATCCCGATCGCGCTGGCCGAGGACATCCTGACGCTCGCCATGGTCGACCCGGGCAACGTCTTCGCGGTCGACGATGTGCGCACGGCAACCCGGATGCGCGTGAGCGTGGTGGTCGCCGAGAAGAGCGACCTGCTCGCGGCGATCGACCGCTACCACCGCGCCGATGGGGAACTCGACGAACTCCGCTCCGCTCTGGAGGAGGAGAACGAGACCGCAGGGACGGACGTCGCACTCGCGGGCCCGCAGGAGCCGTCGCAGGATGACGCGCCGATCGTGCGCTTCGTCAACCTGCTGATCAGCCAGGCCATCCAGGACCGCGCATCCGACATCCACATCGAGCCCGCCGAGCGCGAGCTGATCGTGCGCTACCGCATCGACGGCGTTATGCACGAGATGCAGCGCGCACCGCGCACGATCACGAACGGCGTCATCTCCCGCCTGAAGATCATGAGCGATATCGACATCGCCGAGCGTCGCAAGCCGCAGGACGGCCGCATGTCGGTCAGCCACGGCGGCCGCAAGATCGACCTTCGTGTCGCGACCCTGCCCACGGTGTGGGGCGAGAAGGTCGTCATGCGTATCCTCGACACCTCCGGTGCGCAGCGTTCGCTCAGCGACCTGACGATGCTCGATCGCAACATGGCTGCCTACCAGTCATCCTTCACCAAGCCGTACGGCATGATCCTGGTCACCGGTCCGACGGGCTCCGGTAAGTCGACGACGCTGTACACCACGCTGCACGCGGTCGCGAAGCCGGAGATCAACGTCATCACGGTTGAGGACCCGGTCGAGTACCGGATGCCCGGCATCAACCAGGTGCAGGTGAACGTGAAGGCGGGCCTCACGTTCGCGAGTGCACTGCGGTCGATTCTGCGTTCTGACCCGGATGTCGTGCTCATAGGTGAGATCCGTGACCAGGAGACCGCTCAGATCGCGATCGAGGCCGCGCTCACCGGTCACCTCGTGCTGTCGACGCTGCACACCAACGACGCTCCGAGCGCCGTGACGCGTCTGACCGAGATGGACATCGAGCCGTTCCTCGTCGGTTCCGCGCTGGATGCTGTCGTCGCGCAACGTCTGGCTCGTCGCCTGTGCGACCGCTGCCGTGTGCCGTACCAGCCGGACCCGGTCGAGCTGTCGGCCATGCGCTTCGTGATGGACCCGACCCAGCAGATCCCGACGCTGTTCCACCCGGGCGGATGCCAGTACTGCTCCGGCACCGGCTACCGCGGCCGTGTTGCGATTCACGAGGTCATGCTCGTCACCGAGGAGATCGAACGGCACGCGGTCGACCGGTCGTCCGCTGCCGAGATCGCCCGCACCGCACGTGAGCAGGGGATGCTGACGCTGCGGGAGGACGGTTGGGAGAAGGCCAAGATGGGCCTGACGTCCGTCGAAGAAATCTTGAGGGTGGTCGCCTGATCGGGCGAACACACACGTAGTAAACAGGGGGAACCACCATGGACAAGCCGGTACACGAGATTCCGATCGTGGACGAACCGAGCGACTTGCGTCGCCGCGGGAACGCCATGGGTGGTGGAATCGCGTCGCCCTACGAGACAGCCCCTCCGCCCATGCTGGGGCCGGATGGCAAGCCCGTTCCGCCTGCGCCGCCTGCTGGCGCGATGCCGCCTCCGCCGTCGGCTGCCGCTCCATTGCCGCCGATGGCGCCGCCGGTGATCCCGCCGGGCAGCACCCCTGCGGTCGGGTACATGCCGCCGCCTCCACCGCCGATCTCCACCTCGCCGCTCGCGGCCCCGACCTTCTCGACGACAGCTCCTCCGCAGCCGGCCGCTTCCTACACTCCGCCGGCCTTCCCGCCGCCCGCACCGGCCACGCCCACGCAACCCGCACCTGCGTACAGCGCGCCATCCGTGCCCGTGCCCGTTGCCGAGCCATCAGCCGCCCCGGCGAGCCCGAGCCCGGTGTACGACCTTCCTGACTATGGTTCGGGAATGGGGGAACCGAGCATGGCCGATACGAAGGTCCATGACCTCGCGGCCAACACCGCTGACACGAGGGTCCATGACCTCGCGGCCGACGCCGCTGACTCGACCGACGACTTTCTCCAGAAGGAAGCCGACTTTACGCCGCTGGACCCGTCGATCCCGTCGCCCGACCAGGCCGACCCGGACCTGATCGCAGCGCTTCGGCTGGTGCTCTCGAGCGGTGCATCCGACCTCCACGTGAGCTCCAATGCGCCGCCGATGATCCGCATCGATGGTGCGCTGCGTCCGGTCGAAGGTGCGGAGGTGTGGAGTGCCGAGCGTGTCTCGCGCGCCCTGCGCAGCATCGTCTCGCCACACCAGAGCAAGGCGTTCGACGAGAACCTCGAACTCGACTTCGCGTACACGGTGTCGGAGCAGGCTCGTTTCCGTGTGAACTTCTATCAGCAGCGCGCCGCGATCGGCGGGGCGTTCCGTATCATCCCGACCGAGATCAAGCGTCTCGAGCAGCTGGGCGTTCCGGACACCGTCGCGCGTTTCGCCGAGCTGCCGCGTGGCCTGGTGCTTGTCACCGGACCGACCGGTTCCGGCAAGTCGACGACGCTCGCCGCGCTCATCGACTTGGTGAACCGCACGCGCACCGACCACATCGTGACGGTCGAGGACCCGATCGAGTTCATGCACCAGAACAAGAAGGCGCTGGTCAACCAGCGTGAGGTCGGCAGCGACACGCACAGCTTCGCCAACGCGCTGAAGCACGTGCTGCGTCAGGACCCGGATGTGATCCTGATCGGTGAGCTCCGTGACCTGGAGACCATCTCGGTCGCCCTCACGGCGGCGGAAACCGGTCACCTGGTCTTCGCGACGCTGCACACGCAGGATGCGCCGCAGACCATCGACCGTGTCATCGACGTCTTCCCGCCGCACCAGCAGGGGCAGGTGCGCGCCCAGCTGGCCGCAACCATTCAGGGTGTGGTCTGTCAGACCCTCGTGAAGTCGGCCAACGGCAAGGGTCGTGTTGTCGCAACCGAGGTCATGGTCGCGACGCCTGCCGTCGCCAACCTCATCCGCGAGGGCAAGACCTACCAGATCCACTCGACTATGCAGGCCGGCCGCGAACTCGGCATGTTTACCATGGACCAGCACTTGGCCGACCTCGCGAACGAGGGCAAGATCACCATCAAGGCCGCCTACGACAAGTGCCACGATCCTGAGACGCTCAAGCGGCTCATCCGTCGCGATGACGCAGCTCCCGGCCAGTTCGGGTTCGGCGACAGCTT
The DNA here is from genome assembly GCF_012274275.1 of Cryobacterium sp. BB307. GTDB lineage: Bacteria > Actinomycetota > Actinomycetes > Actinomycetales > Microbacteriaceae > Terrimesophilobacter. Next base: position 775,036 of record NZ_JAANZA010000001.1, read on the forward strand.
CAAGGGCGGTGGAATTTAGTGGCCGCTGTAATCACCACCTACCAATACAAGGGTCGGGACGCGGCGGGCAAAGCGGTCAAGGGCAAGATTGACGGAGCGAGCGAGGCCGCGGTCAACTCACGCCTGCGCGGCATGGGCATCACGCCGACCGAGGTCAAGGAAGGCGGCACGGGTCTCAACCAGGAGATTTCGTTCGGCTCGCTTTTCGAGAAGAAGGTCGATCTCAAGGACCTCGCGGTCATGTCACGTCAGATGGCGACGATGATCTCGGCTGGACTGTCGCTCATGCGGACACTCACGATCCTCACCGAGCAAAGCGAGAACCCGAAACTTGCCGCAACCTTGGACAGGATTCGCATCGACGTAGAGGCGGGTGCGTCGTTGTCCGAGGCGATGGCCCGCCACTCGATTGTGTTCCCACCGCTCATGATCAACATGGTGCGCGCCGGTGAGACAGGCGGCTTCCTGGAGGGATCGCTGCTCTCACTCGCGGAAAACTACGAATCGGAAGTGAAACTGCGGGGCACCATCAAGTCCGCCATGACGTACCCCGTCGTGGTGTTGATCATGGCTCTTCTCGCCGTCGTCGCGATGCTCATCTTCATCGTGCCGGTTTTCGAGGCGATGTTCGAGGGCCTCGGGGGAACGCTTCCCCTCCCGACGATGTTCCTCGTGTGGATGTCGGACATCATGGTCTGGCTCGGGCCAGTGCTGCTCGTTGCCATTGTTGTGTTCTCGGTTTGGTGGGGCAAGAACAAGAACACGGAGAGGGTACGGAAGGTGGTCGACCCCTGGAAGCTCAAGCTTCCGGTGTTCGGCCCGCTGATGACGAAGATCGCCATCGCACGATTCACCCGAAACTTCTCAACCATGATGAAATCCGGTGTGCCGATCATGCAGTCGCTCACCATCGTCGGCGCAACTTCCGGCAACTGGGTCATCGAGGAGTCCCTCAAGCAAGTACGAGATTCCGTGCGTCAGGGAAAGACCATCGCAGCGCCGCTCGCTGAACAACCGGTGTTCCCGTCCATGGTCGTGCAGATGATGGCTGTTGGTGAGGATTCCGGCTCTCTCGAGACCATGCTTGCCAAGATCTCCGACTTCTACGACCAAGAAGTCGAGTCCACAACAGAACAACTCACCGCTTTGATCGAACCGCTCATGATCGCGTTCATGGGCGTAGTGCTCGGTGGAATGATCGTTGCCCTGTACCTGCCGGTCTTCAACATCTTCGAACTTGTATGACGGAAGCTCTGTCCCGCTTATTGGGGGTAGGTCGCACGCCATAAAGCCCGATTGCGGGCTAGTAAAGGCTTCACAGCATCTGTCAAGGTTTACGTGGGGGCTAATCCTTTGGGGGCCACCTGTCCACAGAAGTCACTGAACAGGATTGGAAAATCATGCTGACTGCAATCACTCGCTCGCTTGAGAAGAAGCGCGAACGACTCGAGAACAACGAAAAGGGCTTCACCCTGATCGAGCTCCTCGTGGTCGTCATCATCATCGGCGTCCTCGCCGCGATCGCCATCCCGGTGTTCCTTGGCCAGCAGGAAGGCGCGCGCGACAGCGCCGTCGTCTCCGCAATGAACAACGCCAAGACCGAGCTCGTCGCCGAGATGGTGAAGCAGGATGGCTGGCCGACAGCGCCGGCAGCAGCAGCCGTTGTTGCCAAGTTCGCCGTCGATGGTGTGAACCTTGTCCTGACCGGCAACGCAGCAGGGTTCTGCATCCAGGGTGACCACGACTCGAACACGACCACCTTCGCGGTCGATGACAAGGGCGGCGTGAAGGGCAAGACCGGCACTTCGGCAACCTGCGTCGCAAACGTGGCGACTCTGTAACACTGCGAGCGGCAAGTGGGGCGCCCTTTCCGGCGCCCCACTTGCCCGTCTCGTTCCACACTTTCGGAAAGGGGGTCCGAGTAGTGAAACTGCACCAACAAACGGATCTTCGATCCGACGAGTTCGGCTTCGGCCTCATCGAGATCATGGTCTCGATGTTTCTTCTTGCCCTCCTCGCGGTGTTCTTTCTCCCGACGCTGATCCAATCCATGCAGATCACTGTCACGAACACGACGACCGCAACCGCGAGCCAACTTGTCGCAGCGCAGCTCGACCAGGTGCGCGCTCTGACGCCGGACTGCGACACAGTGGCGGCGTTCGACGACGTGACACCACCCGCGACGACCGACGCCAGAGGCACGATCTATCAACCGCACGTGACCGTAGGCGCCTGCCCGGCCACCTTCCCCGGCGTCGTGCAGGTCGATGTGTGGGTAACCGAGCAGGGCAAGCCCCTTGACCGTCTCGCCGAAGCGGTCACACTCGTGTACGTCGGCACTCAGGCGGTCGTGACCCCATGAGAGACGAACGCGGCATAACTCTGGTCGAGCTGATCATCTACGCCATGTTGAGCGTCCTGATCCTCTCCATCGTCGGCGGGATGCTCGTGAATTCCTTGACCGCGGAGCGCATCGTCCGCGATTCGTCCCAGGCCAGCAATACCGGGCAGCTTGTCGCGCAGTCGGTCACACGGGGTGTCCGGATGGCGAGCAAACTCGAGGTCTCGACGCCGACGCCCGACAGCGTGGTGATGCGAGCGTTGATAGTCGATGACGCTCTGGCATCGCCCGCGACGGCTCATTGCGAGGCGTGGTACTTCGGCAACGGCGAGCTTCGTACAACCAGATCCCCGAGCGCTATCCCGATTCCAGGAAGCCATGCGGACGCCGAGGGCTGGACGCTGCTAGCAACGGGCGTCGCCGAGGTCGGCGCGAGGCCAGCCTTCAGCGTCACTGGACTTTCCGCGAACCTAGCGCTCGAACTTGATACCGGCGACAGTTCGCCGCTACTGATTGAGACCAGTGCAGTAAGTCGACAGCAGGCACCGCCAACGGAGGTTGCAACACTATGTTTCTGAACTCGCTCCTCAAGCGCAGCACGGATGAACGCGGCGCAGCCATGGTTGCCGTGCTTGGCATGACGGCGGTTACGGCGATCATCGGAATAACGGTGACCGGCTCGACAATCAACGCCCTGGCCACGACGAGCTCGGCGCGAGCCAGTGTGCAGTCTCTCGCGGCCGCCGAGTCCGGGCTCGACGTCGCCATCGCCGGCATGCAAGCGACCAACGGATGTTCGCTTGCCGGTGGTACCTGGGCCGCTGCGGCCACGCCGAGCTACTCCGCGCTGGTCGCCCACACCCGTGATGGCGGTGGCTCGTGGACCGACGGATGCCCAACCGACGACGCGACGCACATCCGCATCACGTCCACCGGCTTCGCTCAAGATCCAGGTGTAGCCGGGAGCACGAGCGGTGACAGTGTCAGCGTCGAGGCGATCTACAAGTGGGAACCCATCATCGCCTACGTTCCGATTGCTGGCGCAGCCGTGTACGCGCACGACATCAAGGGTGTGTTCAAGAAGTTCCAGCTGGACACAGTCGACGCCAGTGTCGCCACGTCCGTGATGATCAAGCACGGCGACCTCACCTGCACCAACGGCGCACGTATTGGTGGCGACCTCATCATGGGTGACGGTAACGCCCACTTGGACATGTGCGACGTCAGAGGATCAATGCACGTCAACGGCAACGTGTCGATCAACAAGAGCACAATCGGCGGCTCGATTCGCGCGACCGGTTCGCTGAACATCACCAACAGTTCTTACAACGCCGCGCTCGCAACCTCAGGCGGCAGCGTGCCCGCACCGAACATCCCCGATTGGACGGACATCGGCTGGGACCCCGCCTTCTGGACAGCTCAGGGCTTCAACATTGTTAACTGGACAGGCTCCTGCTCGATCGCGAAGAACAACTCGCCCTGGGAAAGCATCAGCGGATACACCACTCCCACGGTGATCAATTTCCTGGACAAATGTCCGACGACTGCGGTCACGACGGCCAACAGCATGAACTCCGTGCAGCTCAATGCAGACATTGTCTTTGTCGCTCACGAGTTCAAGTTCGACAAGCTCTACTTCACCTCGACAGGTACTCGGAACCTCACTTTCCTGGTGCCCGACTTCGCGCCCGACGGCCTGCCGACCTGCAACCCCCCCGGATCACTCACGGGCAACATCACCCTCACGAACGAGGCTAACTTCTCCACAAACATGGCCGCGATGCTCTATACGCCGTGCAAGGTCTACAGCGAACGCGACGGCTTCCGCGGGCAGATGTACGGGGGCGAAGTAGAGTTCAGGCAACAGGCCTCACTCGTCTATGTGCCGGTTGGGGTGACCGGTATCGACCTGTCGAACGGACTCACTAATCCGGTCCAGACCGGGGCGGAGCTGGGCGACTTCGTCAGCATGAGGGAGATCGGATAGCGTGATCGCCGCGCTGACGGGGTTGCTGGGGGCGGCCGTTGGATCTTTTCTCAACGTCGTCATCTTCCGCGTGCCCCAACGGCGGTCGGTGATCGCGCCCCGAAGCGCGTGTGGCTCGTGCGGATCCGCTATCCGGCCTTGGGATAACGTCCCGATCGTCTCCTGGCTCGTGCTGAGGGGGCGTTGCCGAGATTGTTCAGCAGCCATATCGCTCCGCTATCCGCTTGTTGAACTTGGAACCGCTGTCTTCTTCTGTGGAGTTGCAATCTGGGCGCTGGCGAACTTTGAGCCGGCAACCCTGCACGACTGGCTAGCGACCATTACGGTGCTCGCGGCGTTCCTTTACCTTGCCGCGGTCAGCATCGCACTGACCGCCATCGACCTCGAGACGAGCCTTCTTCCGAACGTGATCGTGCTGCCGTCGTACGTGGTCGCCGCGGTCCTATTGACGGCCGCAGCGCTCATCGTCGGCGACCCGGCCAGGCTGCTCACCGCTGCAGCCGGCGGTGCGATTCTGTTCGTTGCCTACCTCCTCATGGCGTTGCTGTACCCCGGCGGGATGGGGCTGGGCGACGTCAAACTAGCGGGAGTGCTCGGGATCTATCTCGGTTGGCTTGGCTGGGAAGAACTCGCCGTGGGTTCGTTCGCTGCCTTCCTTCTCGGCGGGCTGTTCAGTGTCATACTCGTCGTTGTGCGGAGGGCGGGCCGCCGGACCGCCATACCCTTCGGCCCGTGGATGCTCGTTGGGGCGTGGGTAGGTATTTTCGCGGGAGCGCCGGTGTTCTCTGGCTATCTCGCGCTGTTCGGACTGCAATAAGGGGGATCAATGCCGAAACGAATCGTTGGCCTGGACATAGGCCAGACCATGCTGAGGGCGGTGGAGCTCGAGGACCCGGACAAGGCACGGCCGAAAGTGGTTCGCTACCGCGAGGTGGCGATTCCCGAAGGCGTGGTTGACGCCGGTGAAGTGATCGAGACGAACACCGTGGCGACTCTGCTACGTCGACTCTGGATCGACGCCGGGTTCAAGACCAAAGAGGTGGCTATCGGCATCGGCAATCAAAAGGTGCTTGCTCGCGACCTGACGATTCCCCGCCAGTCTCGCGCTCTCATCCGGGAGTCTCTGCCGATGCACGTGCAGGACCTTCTTCCAGTTGCGGTGGATGACGCGCTGATGGACTTCTACCCGATTTCAGAAGGGCAAGGGGAGCACGGGCCGGTACTGACCGGACTCTTGGTTGCGGCCGTCAAGTCGGGCATCGAAGCGAATATCGCGGCGCTCAAGGAAGCCGGACTTTCGCCCGTTGACGTCGACCTGATTCCGTTCGCAATGCAGCGCGCTGTCGGAACGACAACACCCGAGACCAGCGCACTGATCGACATCGGGGCGGTGACGACCAACATCGTGCTTGTCACGGGTGGCGTTCCTCAATTCGTGCGCATCATCCCGATCGGAGGTGACGCAATCACTCGCGGACTCGCGGCGCAACTCGAAGTCGATGTGACAGAAGCCGAGAGCCTGAAGCGGACCATCGGGATGGATCCTGCCGGCATCACCGCAGAGCAGCAGCAAATCGCCAGAGCGGTATTCGAACTCTCAGGTGAGTTGCTCTACAGCATCCGCAACACCCTGAACTATTTTGCGAACTCTCGACCCAACGTGCAGATCGGCCGAATCACTCTCACAGGAGGCGGAGCGCGCCTCCGCGGGATCATCGCAGTGTTGGCTGAGATGACGCGAACTCCCGTCGACTTTGGCAATCCGTTCCAGAAGGTGGGAACTGCCAGGGGTTATCAGGCACCTGAACCGGCCGTCGCGGCGACGATGGCAGTGTCCGTCGGGCTGGCGTTGGGGAGCGGCTCATGAGCAAGCAGAAGAAGGAACAAGAACTCGTCATAGGCGGAGTCCCACGCGCGGATCTGCTTCCGCGCGAGGTTCGGCAAGCGGTGCGCGACAGACGCCGCAACCGCTATCTGGTGTACGGCGTGATTGCCGCTATCGGAGTTGCCGCGGTCGGTTCGGTGTACGCATTCGGGCAATCCCTCGCGAGCCAAACAGCGCTGGTGATCGAGCAGGCACGAACCGACGAACTAGTCAGCGAACAGGCCAAGTACAGTCTCGCTCGCGAGACTGCGGGCCAGATCGATGACATTGTGAAGGCACAAAGGCAGGGCGCTGCGACAGAGATCGACTGGAAGGCATACTTCGCAGAGATCGAGACGACTCTGCCCGAGGGAGTCACCGTCGTGTCCGTGGTGATCGACTCGATCTCCCCCGTTGAGGAACTGCCGGTGCAGGACATTCCGCTTCAACAAGGCTGGGTCGCATCGGTGACCATCGGTGTCGTCGGCGAAACCGTGCCCGACATCGAGGCCTGGCTCAACCGTCTGGCCGGAGTGACGGCGTATGCCGGGGTTGCACCTCCCGTGGAAGTATCAGAGAACGGTGGTGGCTACGCGGTCAGCGTCAAGCTGCTTGTGAACTCCGACGCCTATGCCCTTCGATTCGAAGACGCGAAAGCTCCGGAAAAGTCAAAGGATGCGGAGGTCGAGGAATGAATCGGTCACGGATTATGACGGTCGCCGCGGTCCTCGTGATCGGTGCGGTGCTCGCATTGGGATGGTTCCTCGGAGTCGACCCGCAATTGGCACAGGCGCGAACCGCTGATGCGGATCGCGCGGGTGTAGAGGAAGTGAACCGCGCCTACGAAGCCAAGCTTGTGGAGCTCAAGGAATTGGACAAGCGCCTTCCCGAACTCGAGACCGAGCTGGCGGCATTGTCACGAAGCATCCCGAGCGACGCCGATATCTCCACGTTGCTTGGCGAGCTCAACGCCATTGCCACGAGCAGTGGGGTGCAGATCACGTCAATTCGAGCGGATATCCCCGCCGCGTTTGCTGGCAAGGGAGACGTGATCCCCGCAACCGATCCGGCTGCTCCGGATGCTCCGGTAACTGAGACGACAACCGCCGCAGAAACGACCACGGTAGGCAGTACCGGGATGGTCTCCATTCCCATCTCCGTCTCCGTGCGAGGCGAACGTGACGCGACTCTGCTGTTCACCCAAATGGTGCAATCGGGCAACAGGCTCTACTTGGTGACCGACTTGGATGTTGTCATCGCCGGCGAGCAGACGACGACAACTCTCGAAGGGCTCGTCTACGTGCTGCCCGACCGCAGGGCCGCCTTGGAAATCAATGAATGATCGATTTCCATCGCTCGTTGACCCCTATTGTTGGGGGTAGGACAACGCGTCGAGAGGGGCTGCCGGATGGCTGGCGAGAAAAACGATCCGCTGCACGACAATGACCAGGCGACGGGCGGGGTCGAGGATACCGACACCGCCTACGTCGTCGACGAGGACACCGGAACCGGGTCGCACGTCTACGTGGTCGACGAAGGAGGAGTGGCGTCGGACGACCAAGCTGCCGACGACAAATCCTCCGACGATGCCCATGCGGACGCCTACGCTGACGATGCCAGCGCCGATGCGGTCCACGCGGACCACCGCGAGCCGGAACCGCTCGTCGAGCCAGCCGACTACCGCGACGACAAGGTCAGCACCAGCGCCGACGCGGTCTACGCCGACGACCTGAGCGCAAGCGACGGCTCAGGCACGAGACAGTACGACACCGACACGGTCGCCTACGAGCCGGCGGCCGCGCCCGTCCCACCGCCGATCACACCACCGGTCGCGCCGGCGGTGCGCACGGTGTACGTGCAGGCTCCGGTTCCGCCGCGCGCCCAGGGCAATCGCGGCTTCGGCGTCCTGATCGCCGCACTCGCCACCATCGCGTTCGCGCTGCTCTACGCGGCCCTATCGGCCCTGACCATCCTCATCGTCAGCGCCGGCGACTTCACCAACCTCTACCGAGACTTCCTGGTGTCGCCGCTGTTCTACATCCCGGTGCTCGTCTTCCTAGTCGCGATGATCCTCTACGCGCTCATCGCGAACCGCGCCGCCTGGTGGAGCTGGGTGATCGGCTCGTTCCTCGTGGCTGCGGTCGTCTACCTGGGCTCCATCGGCATCCGGATGCTGCTGGACGGCGCTCTGACCCAGTCCGCCGGCGAGGCGGCGACGGCATTCGCCAGCTCCGCCTCCAGCGCTTTCCTGATCATCGCGGCGATCCTCGCCCGCGAGGTGGCGATCTGGTCGGGCGCGATCATCAGCTCGCGCGGGCGCAAGGTAAAGGACCGCAACGTGCAAGCGCGCGAAGACTTCGAGCGCGAATCGGCCGAACGGCAGGCCGAGCTTGAACGACTCAACGCGGCCTGATCCGCAGCCGTTCTCGCGGGGGCTGTCCGTCGCGGTCATGACGACCGTGCTGTACGGGGCGGTGCTCGTCGCCGCCTACGGCATTATCAGCGTGCTCACCGACCGCGATGTCGTGTCCGAACCGGATGCCGGTCCGCTCGTCGGGATTGCGATGACCGGCACGGCGCTGGTCATCATGTTCTTCGCGATGCTGGGCGGACTGCGTCCCGACCGGGCCCGCGGCCTCCCCGTCGCGCGGGCCCTGGTAACCGGGCTCGGGGTTTACCTGCTCAGCACGCTCGCGGGCGCCGTGATGTACGCGATCGTGACCGGGAGGCTGCCCGCGTTCATCGTGTTCCTCGGCAATTACTTGCTCAGCCCGTTCGTGATCAGCTCCGGCGTCATCGCGACACTGTTCATCCTGCTGCTGCCCGTGTTCAGGCTGGTGAATTCTCGCGCGCGCTAGCACATGCGGTCATTTGACCGGCGTAGGCCGACCGGGTATTCTTTTCTGGCGTGCGTTTCGTCGTGCGCGAAACTTCTGTGCTGATTCGAGCACACACTGCGAAGCCGGTTTGAGAGTCGCGCCCAGCGTGCGATGCAAACCCCACAGCATTCCCAACCAGCGGTACTAAGAGTTTCTTGCGTGCAGCCGGTGGGTCGGGTCTCGAGCAAAGAGAAGCGAACAACGAAGACCCAAACCAAACGAATATCGCGAGAATCTATACCCAAGGAGTCAGTTAGTGCCAACCATTCAGCAGTTGGTCCGCAAGGGCAGGAACCCCAAGGTCGTCACGACCAAGGCGCCGGCCCTGAAGGCCAACCCCCAGCAGCGCGGCGTGTGCACCCGCGTCTACACGACGACCCCCAAGAAGCCGAACTCGGCGCTGCGCAAGGTCGCCCGTGTCAAGCTGAGCAACGGCACCGAGGTCACCGCGTACATCCCCGGTGAAGGCCACAACCTGCAGGAGCACTCGATGGTGCTCGTGCGCGGCGGTCGTGTGAAGGACCTCCCGGGTGTTCGCTACAAGATCGTTCGCGGCGCACTGGACACCCAGGCCGTCAAGAACCGCAAGCAGGCTCGCAGCCGTTACGGCGCGAAGATGGAGAAGAAGTAATGCCTCGCAAGGGACCGGCCCCCAAGCGCCCCGTGGTCAGCGACCCGGTATACGGCGCCCCCATCGTCAGCCAGCTCGTCAACAAGATCCTGCTCGACGGCAAGAAGGCCCTCGCTGAGCGCATCGTCTACGACGCGCTCGAAGGCGTCTCCACCAAGACCGGTGCGGATGCTGTCGTCACGCTGAAGAAGGCGCTCGACAACGTGCGCCCCACCATCGAGGTCAAGAGCCGCCGTGTCGGTGGCTCCACCTACCAGGTGCCCGTCGAGGTCAAGCCGCACCGCGCGAACACGCTCGCGCTGCGCTGGCTCACCACCTACGCCAAGGCCCGCCGCGAGAAGACCATGACCGAGCGTCTCACCAACGAGATCCTCGACGCCTCGAACGGTCTCGGCGCAGCAGTCAAGCGCCGTGAGGACACTCACAAGATGGCCGAGTCGAACAAGGCATTCGCGCACTACCGCTGGTAACAGCGCGCTGGAGCTGAGCGGGAGGCCATTTCGTGGCCTCCCCGCCGGCCAGCATGGAGCCCGTCTCGGGCTCCGGCAGCGCCCGGCCCCAGCATCCGAAGACCCAACCTCAACAGTAAGGAAACCCCCCTGTGGCACAGGACGTGCTCACCGACCTGAACAAGGTCCGCAACATCGGCATCATGGCGCACATCGACGCCGGTAAGACCACGACGACCGAGCGCATCCTGTTCTACACGGGCGTCAACCGCAAGCTCGGCGAAACCCACGACGGTGGCGCGACCACCGACTGGATGGAGCAGGAGCAAGAGCGCGGCATCACCATCACGTCCGCCGCCGTCACCTGCTTCTGGGACAACACCCAGATCAACATCATCGACACCCCCGGCCACGTCGACTTCACCGTCGAGGTGGAGCGCAGTCTCCGCGTGCTCGATGGCGCGGTCGCGGTGTTCGACGGCAAGGAGGGCGTCGAGCCCCAGTCAGAGACCGTCTGGCGTCAGGCCGACAAGTACGAGGTCCCCCGCATCTGCTTCGTCAACAAGATGGACAAGATCGGCGCCGACTTCTACTTCACCGTCGACACCATCGTGAAGCGCCTCGGCGCGAAGCCGCTCGTGCTGCAGCTGCCGATCGGCGCGGAGAGCGGCTTCGTCGGCGTTGTCGACCTGGTCGAGATGCGTGCGCTCGTGTGGGAGAGCGACTCCAAGGGTGACGTCACCATGGGCGCCAAGTACGAGGTGCAGGAGATCCCGGCCGACCTGAAGGACAAGGCCGAGGAGTACCGTCAAAAGCTGCTCGAGACGGTCGCCGAGACCGACGAGGCACTGCTCGAGAAGTTCTTCTCCGGCGAAGAGTTCAGCGTCAAGGAGATCAAGGCGGCGATCCGCAAGCTGACCATCAACAGCGAGATCTACCCGGTGTTGTGTGGCTCGGCGTTCAAGAACCGCGGTGTGCAGCCGATGCTGGACGCGGTCGTCGACTACCTCCCCAACCCGCTGGACGTTCCCGCGATCAAGGGCATGGACCCGCGCGACGAGGACAAGGCCATCGAGCGGCACCCGGTTTCGACCGATCCGTTCGCGGCCCTCGCCTTCAAGATCGCCGTTCACCCGTTCTTCGGTCGCCTCACCTACGTTCGCGTGTACTCCGGTCACGTCGACTCGGGCGCTCAGGTCACCAACTCGACCAAGGGCAAGAAGGAGCGCATCGGGAAGATCTTCCAGATGCACGCCAACAAGGAGAACCCGGTCGACGCGATGAGCGCCGGGCACATCTACGCGGTGATCGGCCTCAAGGACACCACCACCGGTGACACCCTGAGCGACCCGAACAGCCAGGTCGTGCTCGAGTCGATGACCTTCCCTGAGCCCGTCATCGAGGTCGCGATCGAGCCGAAGACCAAGGCCGACCAGGAGAAGCTGGGCACCGCCATCCAGAAGCTGGCGGAAGAGGACCCGACGTTCCGCGTCGAGCAGGACGCCGAGACCGGCCAGACCCTGATCAAGGGCATGGGCGAGCTCCACCTCGACATCCTCGTTGACCGGATGAAGCGTGAATTCCACGTCGAGGCGAACGTCGGCAAGCCGCAGGTCGCCTACCGCGAGACCATCCGTCGCGTCGTCGACAAGCACGACTACACCCACAAGAAGCAGACCGGTGGCTCCGGTCAGTTCGCGAAGGTGCAGATCTCGCTCGAGCCGCTCGAGGTCAGTGGAGACACGATCTACGAGTTCGACAACAAGGTCACCGGTGGTCGCGTGCCGCGGGAATACATCCCGTCGGTGGATGCGGGCATCCGGGATGCCATGCAGGTGGGCGTGCTCGCCGGCTACCCCATGGTCGGTATCAAGGCCACACTGCTGGACGGTGCGGCCCACGACGTCGACTCCTCGGAGATGGCGTTCAAGATCGCCGGATCGATGGCCTTCAAGGAGGCTGCTCGCAAGGCGAACCCCGTTCTGCTCGAGCCGCTCATGGCAGTCGAGGTGCGTACCCCAGAGGAATACATGGGTGACGTCATCGGCGACCTGAACTCGCGCCGTGGCCAAATCCAGTCGATGGAGGATGCAACGGGCGTGAAGGTGGTCACTGCGCTGGTTCCGCTGTCCGAGATGTTCGGCTACGTGGGCGACCTGAGGTCGAAGACCTCCGGCCGTGCGGTGTACTCCATGCAGTTCGACAGCTACTCTGAGGTGCCGCGCGCGGTCGCCGACGAGATCGTCCAGAAGAACAAGGGCGAGTAGCACCTGATTCTTCGCTAAGCTCGGACGGTTAATTACCGCGGGGCGCTATCCCGTAACATAAATACACATCCCAGTAGAGTCGCCGGGCACAAACCCGTGTCCGGAGCTTTTACGCGAGAGTCCTGAGGAGGACCACAGTGGCTAAGGCCAAGTTCGAGCGGACTAAGCCGCACGTCAACATCGGAACGATTGGTCACGTTGACCACGGCAAGACGACGCTCACCGCAGCAATCTCGAAGGTGCTCGCGGACAAGTACCCGTCAAATGTCAACGTTCCGCGTGACTTCGCGACGATCGACTCTGCTCCTGAGGAGCGCCAGCGCGGCATCACGATCAACATCTCGCACGTCGAGTACGAGACCCCGAAGCGTCACTACGCACACGTTGACGCCCCTGGTCACGCCGACTACATCAAGAACATGATCACCGGTGCAGCCCAGATGGATGGCGCGATCCTCGTTGTCGCCGCCACCGACGGCCCGATGGCCCAGACTCGCGAGCACGTTCTGCTCGCGAAGCAGGTCGGCGTTCCGTACCTCATGGTCGCGCTCAACAAGTCGGACATGGTTGACGACGAGGAGATCCTGGAGCTCGTCGAGCTCGAGGTTCGCGAGCTGCTGTCCAGCCAGGACTTCGACGGTGACAACGCACCGGTCATCCGCGTCTCGGGCCTCAAGGCTCTCGAGGGTGACGAGAAGTGGGTCCAGAGCGTGCTCGACCTGATCCAGGCCGCGGATGACAACATCCCGGACCCGGTTCGTGACCGCGACAAGCCGTTCCTCATGCCGATCGAGGATGTCTTCACGATCACCGGTCGTGGAACCGTCGTCACCGGCCGTGCCGAGCGTGGCACCCTGGCGATCAACTCGGACGTCGAGATCGTCGGCATCCGCCCGACCCAGAAGACGACCGTCACCGGTATCGAGATGTTCCACAAGCAGCTCGACGAGGCCTGGGCCGGCGAGAACTGTGGTCTGCTCCTCCGTGGCACCAAGCGCGAGGACGTCGAGCGCGGCCAGGTCGTCGTGAAGCCGGGTTCGGTCACGCCGCACACCGTCTTCGAGGGCACCGCGTACATCCTGTCCAAGGACGAGGGTGGCCGTCACAACCCGTTCTACGGCAACTACCGTCCGCAGTTCTACTTCCGCACCACGGACGTCACCGGCGTCATCACGCTGCCCGAGGGCACCGAGATGGTCATGCCCGGTGACACCACCGAGATGACGGTCGAGCTCATCCAGCCGATCGCCATGGAAGAGGGCCTCGGCTTCGCGATCCGTGAGGGTGGCCGCACCGTCGGCGCCGGCAAGGTCACGAAGATCGTCAAGTAGTTCTTTCGAACAACGTCGAGAAGGGTCGCACCTGAGGGTGCGGCCCTTCTTGCGTTTCCGGATGCTGGGTGGCGCGCCCGTTCCGGACATCCGCTACCCGTGCGCCGGGCGCGTCCGTCCGCAGGTGGCGCGTACCGCCGGAACTGCGCGCCGCCCTCCTCTCCTCCACACCTCGCGTCTTCCTCGCCCCAAGCACGGATGCCGGCCGTCTGACGCCGATGCGCCGCACCGCCCCGACACTGGGCGGATGGAACTCGACATTCCGCCGGGACTGATCTTCGTCCGGGACCTGGCCAGCCACGGGATCGACGACCGCGGCCTGCGACGCGCGGCGGAGCGCGGCACCGCGGTGCGCTTGCGCCGCGGCGTGTACTTCAACGGCCCATGGAAGTCGCTGACGGCCGAGGAGCGCTACCGGCTACGCTGCGAGGCGGTCGCACGTGCCACGGAAGAGCTGCCCTTGTTGTCGCACCAGTCGGCCGCGGCCATCCTCGGACTCCCGTCGCTCGACTCGTGGATGAGCGATGTGCACATCACGATCGAGCCCGCCGCGGGTGGCCGGTCACGCAACGGCGTTCGGCGGCACGCGGGTGTCGTGCCAGCGGCGTCGCGCATCGAGGTCGACGGGATGCTCGTGACCAACGTGCCGCGCACAGTGATTGATCTCGCTACCACCGCCTCGTTCAGAAGCGCCGTAGCCGCTGCGGATTTCGCGATCCGGGCGCGGGCGCCCCTGACGAGCCGTGACGAGCTGTGGGCGGAGTTCACGGGGATGCGGCCCTTCAGCAACATGCGACGCGCACAACGGGTGCTCGAGTTCGCCACGGAGCTATCTGACTCGCCGGGGGAGTCGCTGAGTCGCGTCGTCATGCATGAGCTCGGGTTCCCGGAGCCGGAGCTTCAAGCGCACTTCACCAACCGATCCGGCGGCGATATCTACACGGACTTCTACTGGCCCGAGCATTCGGTCGTTGGGGAGTTCGACGGGCGTGCCAAGTACGAGCGCGAGCAGTACCTCGGCGGCTTCACGCCCGAGGAGAAGCTGTGGAAGGAGAAGCTTCGCGAGGATGATGTGCGCCGCCATGTCCGCCGCTTCGTGCGCTGGGGCTGGAAGGAGGCGATGAACCCGATGGAGCTGCGTGCGCTGCTGGACGACGCGGGCCTACCGCGGCTGCGCATCCGACTCCTAACCTGACCCCATCGCCTCTCTCGACCGGCAGGGTAGCTTGGCGGGGTGACGAAAGCACGCGGGTGGACAAGCGGCAGCGCCTTGAACGTGGCGGTTCTCGGATACGGCGCGATCGGTGCCAGCGTCTCGAACTCGCTTGCGGCGGGTGCTGTGGAGGGAGCTCGGCTGGCGGGCGTCATCACACGGACGGGCGCCGGCACGCACCCGCATCAGGGTCTGTCCCTGGACGACGCGCTGACCGTCAGCGACATCGTCGTCGAGTGCGCGGGCACCGCCGCCGTGACTGAGCACGGTCCGCGCATCATCGCATCCGGTACAGACTTGTTCGTCGCATCGATCGGAGCGCTTGCGGATGCTGACGTCCGCGCCAGGCTGCTACAGGGCCCGGGGGCCCTGTACTTGACCACGGGGGCGATTGGCGGGCTCGACATTCTGAGCGCGGCCGCTTTCGGCGGTGGGTTGGACTCGATCGAACTCACGACCACGAAGAAGGCCCGAACGCTGGTGCAGCCCTGGATGGACGCGGCACAGGCGGAAGCGCTCAGGGGGAGCGATGAACCGACTACGGTCTTCAGCGGAGGGGTCGAGGACGCGATTCGTCTGTTCCCGAAGTCATTGAATGTGGCGGTAGCGCTCGCGGTCGCCACCGGGGAGTGGGAACGGACAAGGGTGACCATGATCGCTGACCCGAATGCGGAGCTGACCACACACGAGATCGCCGCACGGGGGAGCGCCGGCAGCTATGGGTTCACGGTATCCAACCTGCCGCACGAATCGAACCCGGCGACAAGCAAGGTCGTGCCGGCCGCACTTCTGCGGGGGCTGGCGAAGCTCGCACGCCCCTCAGGCACGTTCTTGTAATGCGGGTGTGGAGGAGGGGTCGGCGGCGCGCAATTGCGGCGGACCGCGGCAGCTCCGGACAGGGGCGACAGGTGCGCCGGGCGCGGATGTCCGGAACGGGCGCGCTGCGGAGCAGGGAGGCGGCCGTCCGGGCGGGGCGCGGATGTCCGGAACGGGCGTGAATGGGCACAGTGGGGGCGGAAGTCCGGACCTGGCATGCAGGCGGGAGGGGTACAGTGAGTGAAGCGGAGTCCGCGACACGCCCGGGTTGCAGCAAATGCCGGGTTGTGGCAAACTCTTCTAGTTCAACATTTCGTTTCACCGCGCAGGTGGGCGGATCACTATCCAGGCAGTGCATAGGACACGTTTCCTAGGCCGCGGGTAGCAGAACAACAAAACCGACACTCGAAGATCCGTGGTGACACGTGTGTCCAGCGAGGGCGACACGCCCGAGCGCGGGGGTCGGTGAATGACGTTGCGTCCGGTGGAGATATCGCCGGGCGTGTGACAGAAAAACAGTGGTGCGAAAGCAGAAGTGCTTTCAGCTGCACAGGTTCATCCGGTTCCCGGATGCGCCCGTACAACAGAGAGAGAGTCAGGCTATGGCGGGACAGAAGATCCGCATCCGACTGAAGTCGTATGACCACGAGGTCATCGACAGCTCGGCGCGCAAGATCGTCGACACGGTCACCCGTGCGGGTGCGACGGTTGTCGGCCCAGTGCCGCTTCCGACCGAGAAGAACGTGGTCACTGTGATCCGTTCCCCTCACAAGTACAAGGACAGCCGAGAGCACTTCGAGAAGCGCACCCACAAGCGCCTGATCGACATCATCGACCCGACTCCGAAGGCCGTCGACTCGCTCATGCGTCTCGACCTGCCCGCTGACGTCAACATCGAGATCAAGCTCTGAGCTGGATAGGGACTGTAGAGAACATGGCTACCGCCACTAACAAGACCATCAAGGGTCTGCTCGGCACCAAGCTCGGCATGACCCAGGTGTGGGATTCCAACAACAAGCTCATCCCGGTCACGGTCATCGAGGTCGCCCCGAACGTCGTGACGCAGCTGCGTACCGAGGATGTCGACGGCTACGCGGCCGTGCAGATCGCCTACGGCCAGATCGACCCGCGCAAGGTCAACAAGCCCAGCGCAGGCCACTTCGCCAAGGCGGGCGTGACCCCGCGCCGCTACCTCACCGAGATTCGCACCGCTGACGCCGCCGAGTACAGCCTCGGCCAGGAGCTCACGGTCGACACCTTCGAGGCCGGCACCAAGGTCGACGTCGTCGGCACCAGCAAGGGCAAGGGCTTCGCCGGTGCCATGAAGCGCCACAACTTCCAGGGTGTCAGCGCATCGCACGGTGCTCACCGCAACCACCGCAAGCCCGGCTCGATCGGCGCTTCTGCCACTCCGGGCCGCGTGTTCAAGGGCAAGAAGATGGCCGGCCGCATGGGTGGCGAGCGCGTTGCGGTGCAGGGCCTCGCGGTTCACGCCGTCGACGCCGAGAAGAACCTCCTGCTGGTCAAGGGTGCCGTTCCCGGCGCTCGCGGCCGCATCGTATTCGTTCGCACTTCAGTGAAGGGGGCGTAACCATGGCCGCAGCTCACACGCTTGACGTCGTCGACGCCAAGGGCAAGAAGGCCGGCACGGTCGACCTTCCGGCCGAGGTCTTCGACGTCCAGACCAACGTTCCGCTGATCCACCAGGTCGTCGTCGCCCAGCGCGCCGCCGCCCGCCAGGGCACCCACTCTACGCTCCGCCGTGGCGAGGTCTCCGGCTCCGGTGTTAAGCCGTTCAAGCAGAAGGGCACCGGTCGTGCCCGTCAGGGCTCCGTCCGCATGCCGCAGCACCGCGGCGGTGGCATCGTCCACGGACCGAAGCCCCGCGACTACGACCAGCGCACCCCCAAGAAGATGATCGCCGCAGCACTGCTCGGAGCACTTTCCGACCGTGCCCGTGGCGAGCGCATCCACGTCATCGAGTCCCTCGTGGTCGGCGACACCCCGTCGACGAAGGTCGTCTCGGAGCTGCTCGACACGGTCACCTCGAGCCGCAACGTGCTCATCGTGATCGAGCGTGACGACGAGCTCGGCTACAAGAGCGTGCGCAACATGCCCACCGTTCACGTCCTGCCCGTTGACCAGCTCAACGCGTACGACGTGCTCGTGAGCGACGACATCGTCTTCACCAAGGCAGCGTTCGAGTCGTTCGTCGCCGCGAAGACCGCGAACAAGACTGAGGAGGCCAGCGCATGAGCGCCACCTATAAGGACCCGCGCGACGTCATCCTCGCGCCCGTCGTCTCGGAGAAGAGCTACAGCCTGATCGATGCGGGCAAGTACACCTTCGAGGTGGACCCCCGCTCGAACAAGACCGAGATCAAGCTCGCGATCGAGAAGATCTTCGGCGTCAAGGTCGAGTCGATCAACACGCTCAACAAGAAGGGCAAGACGCGCCGCACCCGTTTCGGGATCGGCAAGCGCAAGGACACCAAGCGCGCGATCGTCACCCTCAAGTCCGGTTCAATCGACATCTTCACGGCTGTCGGCTAGGGCTGAAGGAAGAGAAACATGGCTATTCGCAAGTACAAGCCCACGACGCCAGGTCGTCGCGGCTCCTCGGTGGCAGACTTCGCCGAGATCACCCGCTCGACCCCGGAGAAGTCGCTGCTGCGTCCGCTCCCGAAGACGGGTGGCCGCAACAGCTCCGGCCGCATCACCACGCGTCACATCGGTGGCGGCCACAAGCGCCAGTACCGCGTCATCGACTTCAAGCGCAATGACAAGGATGGCGTCAACGCCAAGGTCGCTCACATCGAGTACGACCCGAACCGCACCGCACGCATCGCGCTGCTGCACTTCGTCGACGGCACCAAGCGGTACATCATCGCGCCGGAGAAGCTGAAGCAGGGCGACATCGTCGAGTCGGGTCCGTCGGCTGACATCAAGCCGGGCAACAACCTGCCGCTGAAGAACATCCCGGTCGGTACCGTCGTGCACGCGATCGAGCTCAAGCCGGGCGGTGGCGCCAAGCTCGCCCGTTCTGCCGGCTCGTCGGTTCGTCTCGTCGCCAAGGATGGCCCGTACGCGCAGCTCCGTCTCCCCTCCGGCGAGATCCGCAACGTCGACGCGCGCTGCCGCGCCACCGTCGGCGAGGTCGGCAACGCCGAGCAGTCGAACATCAACTGGGGCAAGGCTGGCCGGATGCGGTGGAAGGGCGTTCGCCCGACCGTCCGCGGTGTCGCAATGAACCCGGTCGACCACCCGCACGGTGGTGGTGAGGGTAAGACCTCCGGTGGTCGCCACCCGGTCACCCCGTGGGGTCAGGCCGAGGGCCGTACCCGCAAGCCAAACCTCGAGAGCGACAAGCTCATCGTCCGTCGTCGCACCGTCGGCAAGAAGCGCAAGTAGGAGTTGTAGAGGATGCCACGCAGTCTCAAGAAGGGCCCCTTCGTTGACGATCACCTGCTTCGCAAGGTCGTTACTCAGAACGAGGCCAAGAGCAAGAACGTAATCAAGACCTGGTCACGCCGCTCCATGATCGTCCCGGCCATGCTTGGCCACACGATCGCGGTGCACGACGGTCGCAAGCACATCCCGGTGTTCGTCACCGAGACCATGGTGGGTCACAAGCTCGGAGAGTTCGCCCCCACCCGCACCTTCCGTGGACACGTGAAGGACGACAAGAAGGGTCGCCGCCGCTAACCGCGGTGGCGCAAGGAGGTAGAGAAATGGTGGAGTCGATCGCACGAGTGCGACACATCCGCGTGACCCCCATGAAGGCTCGCCGCGTCGTCGACATGATCCGCGGTAAGCAGGCAACAGAGGCACTCGCGATTCTGAAGTTCGCACCGCAGGCAGCGAGCGAGCCCGTGTACAAGCTGGTCGCATCCGCGGTCGCCAACGCACGGGTCAAGGCAGACAACGAGAACACGTACCTGAACGAGGACGACCTGTTCATCGCCAGCGCGTACGTTGACGAGGGCACGACGCTCAAGCGGTTCCAGCCGCGTGCACAGGGCCGCGCGTTCAAGATCCTCAAGCGCACCAGCCACATCACCGTTGTGCTGGCGACGCCAAGCGAGGCCGACGTGGCACAGGCTGCCAGGAAGGCAGGAAAGAAGTAATGGGACAGAAAGTCAATCCGTACGGCTTCCGCCTCGGAATCACCACCGACCACGTGTCGCGCTGGTACTCCGACAGCACCAAGCCCGGACAGCGTTACAGCGACTTTGTCGCCGAGGACGTCAGGATCCGTCGCCTGCTGAGCACCTCGCTCGACCGTGCCGGCGTCGCTCGCATCGAGATCGAGCGCACGCGTGACCGCGTCCGCGTCGACATCCACACCGCGCGCCCCGGCATCGTGATCGGCCGCCGTGGAGCCGAGGCCGAGCGCATCCGCACCGACCTCGAGAAGCTCACCGGCAAGCAGATCCAGCTGAACATCCTCGAGGTGAAGAACCCCGAGGCCGAGGCCCAGCTCGTCGCGCAGGGCATCGCCGAGCAGCTCTCCGCACGTGTGGCGTTCCGCCGCGCGATGCGCAAGGGCCTGCAGGGCGCCCAGCGCGCCGGCGCCAAGGGTGTCCGGATTCAGGTCTCCGGCCGCCTCGGTGGCGCTGAGATGAGCCGCTCCGAGTTCTACCGCGAGGGTCGCGTTCCGCTGCACACGCTGCGTGCGAACATCGACTTCGGCTTCTATGAGGCCCGCACCACCTTCGGCCGCATCGGCGTGAAGGTGTGGATCTACAAGGGCGACATCACCAACAAGGAACTCGCGCGCGAGCAGGCGAACCAGAAGTCGTCGCGTCCCGACCGCCGTGACAGCGACCGCCCGCGTCGTGGCGCACGCGCAGAGGCCGCCCCGGCGGCAGTAGGAGCGGAGGGCTAAAGAAATGCTGATCCCACGCAGAGTCAAGCACCGCAAGCAGCACCACCCGGGCCGCAGCGGTCAGGCCACCGGCGGCACGAAGGTCACCTTCGGCGAGTTCGGCATCCAGGCCCTCACCCCCGCATACGTGACCAACCGCCAGATTGAGGCGGCACGTATCGCAATGACCCGTCACATCAAGCGTGGTGGAAAGGTGTGGATCAACATCTACCCGGACCGCCCGATCACCAAGAAGCCGGCCGAAACCCGTATGGGTTCCGGTAAGGGTTCGCCCGAGTGGTGGGTCGCCAACGTCAAGCCGGGTCGCGTGCTCTTCGAGCTCAGCGGCGTCAACGAGACCGTCGCCCGCGAAGCACTCACCCGTGCGATTCACAAGCTGCCCCTCAAGGCACGCATCATCAAGCGCGAGGAGGGCGACGCATAATGGCGATCGGTTCCAAGGAGCTCCGCCCCAGCGAGCTCGACACATTCGAAGACGAGAGACTCGTCGAAGAACTCAAGAAGGCCAAGGAAGAGCTGTTCAACCTGCGCTTCCAGTCGGCCACCGGCCAGCTCGAGAGCCACGGACGCCTGCGCGCCGTGAAGCGCGATATCGCCCGCATCTACACGGTCATCCGTGAGCGTGAGCTCGGCATCCGGGCCACCCCGGCCCCGGTCGAGGTTGCGGCGAAGCCGGCCAAGAAGAGCAAGAAGTCGGACGAGGCGGCCGAGGCCAAGGCTGAGACCGGCGCGAACGAGGACGGTAACTAATGGCAGAGAAGAAGGCCCAGGCCGAGGTCGGGACCGAGAGGCTCGAGCGCCCGTACCGCAAGATCCGTCGCGGCTACGTCAGCAGCGACAAGATGGACAAGACGATCGTCGTCGAGGTCGAAGACCGCGTGAAGCACCCGCTGTACGGCAAGGTCCTGCGCCGCACCTCCAAGGTGAAGGTGCACGACGAGACCAACTCAGCCGGCATCGGCGACCTCGTCGTGATCAGCGAGACGCGGCCGTTGAGCGCCACCAAGCGCTGGCGCCTTGTCGAGATTCTTGAGAAGGCCAAGTAAGCGCGAGCTTGCTTCCTAAGGAACTAGAGGAATAGGACAATGCTTCAGCAGGAATCCAGGCTCAAGGTCGCCGACAACACCGGCGCCAAGGAGCTGCTCACGATTCGCGTGCTCGGGGGCTCCGGTCGGCGCTACGCCGGACTCGGCGACACCATCGTCGCCACGGTCAAGGACGCCATCCCCGGCGGCAACGTGAAGAAGGGCGAGATCGTCAAGGCGGTCATCGTCCGCACCAAGAAGGAGACCCGTCGTCCCGACGGCTCCTACATCAAGTTCGACGAGAACGCGGCAGTCATCCTGAAGAACGATGGCGACCCCCGCGGCACTCGTATCTTCGGACCGGTCGGTCGCGAACTCCGCGACAAGAAGTTCATGAAGATCATCTCGCTGGCACCGGAGGTTATTTAGTCATGGCGAAGATCAAGAAGGGCGACCTCGTTCAGGTCATCTCGGGTCGCAGCCAGGACCGTGGCGGCGACCGTGGCAAGCAGGGCCGTGTGCTCGAGGTGCTCGTCGAGAAGAACCGTGTCGTGGTTGAAGGCGTGAACTTCGTCACCAAGCACGTTCGCGTCGGACAGACCCAGCGCGGCACCAAGACCGGTGGCATCGAGACCCACGAGGCGCCCATCCACATCTCCAACGTGGCTGTGGTCGACCCCAAGTCGAAGAAGCCCACCCGCGTCGGCTACCGCGTCGAGAAGAACGCTGAGGGCAAGACCGTCCGCGTTCGTTACGCAAAGAACTCAGGTGAGGACCTGTAATGACTGACACCGCAACTGCTGCTGCGGCGCCGCGCATCGCGCCGCGTCTGAAGCAGAAGTACAAGACTGAGATCATCGAGCAGCTGAAGAAGGACTTCGGCTTCACGAACGTGCACCAGGTCCCCGGCCTTGTGAAGATCGTCGTGAACACCGGTGTTGGTGACGCTGCCCGCGATGGCAAGCTCATCGACGGCGCGGTCCGCGACCTCACGCTCATCACTGGCCAGAAGCCGCAGGTCACCGCCGCCCGCAAGTCGATCGCGCAGTTCAAGCTGCGTGAGGGAATGCCCATCGGCGCCCACGTCACGCTGCGTGGCGACCGCGCCTGGGAGTTCCTGGACCGCCTCCTCACGCTCGCGCTGCCCCGCATCCGGGACTTCCGCGGACTGAGCGACCGGCAGTTCGACGGCAACGGCAACTACACGTTCGGCCTCAACGAGCAGTCCATGTTCCACGAGATCGATCAGGACAAGATCGACCGCGTGCGTGGCTTCGACATCACCGTCGTGACCACCGCCAAGAACGACGACGAGGGTCGCGCGCTGCTCAAGGCGCTCGGCTTCCCGTTCAGAACCGCAGAGAACTCCAACTAAGGCACCACCGATCGACCAGGTCGGCTCCCGTGTAACGGGTGACCGAAACCAGACGAGAACAGGAAAACAAACGCAATGACAATGACAGATCCGGTCGCAGACTTGCTGACCCGGCTGCGCAACGCCAACTCGGCGTACCACGACTCGGTCTCGCTGCCCAGCAGCAAGCTGAAGACCCACATCGCGGACATCCTCAAGAGCGAGGGCTACATCGCCGACTGGCGCGTCGAGGACGCACGGGTCGGTTCGACGCTCACGATCGACCTCAAGTACGGTCCCAACCGTGAGCGCACGATCGCCGGCATCAAGCGCGTCTCGAAGCCCGGTCTGCGCGTTTACGCACGCAGCACCGAGATCCCCCGCGTGTTCGGCGGCCTCGGCGTCGCGATCCTGTCCACCTCGTCGGGCCTCCTCACGGACCGCCAGGCGACCGAGAAGGGTGTGGGTGGGGAAGTCCTCGCCTACGTTTGGTAACGCACAATGTCTCGAATCGGAAGACTTCCCATCGCGATCCCGTCCGGGGTCGACGTCAAGATCGACGGCTCGGCCGTCACGGTCAAGGGCCCGAAGGGTGAGCTGAGCCTCGCCGTCGCCAGCCCGATCTCCGTCAGCATCGAGGACGGCCAGGTCCTCGTGACGCGTCCGGATGACGAGCGCGAGTCGCGCTCTCTGCACGGCCTCACCCGCACGCTCATCGCGAACCAGATCATCGGTGTCACCGAGGGCTACTCGAAGGCGCTCGAGATCGTCGGCACCGGTTACCGCGTTGCGCAGAAGGGCAACGCGCTCGAGTTCGCACTCGGCTACTCGCACCCGATCACGTTCGAAGCGCCCCAGGGCATCACGTTCGCGGTCGAGGGCAACACCAAGCTGTCGGTGCACGGCATCGACAAGCAGCAGGTGGGCGAGGTCGCGGCCAACATTCGTAAGCTGCGCAAGCCGGAACCCTACAAGGGCAAGGGTGTCCGGTACGCCGGCGAGGTAGTCCGCCGCAAGGCCGGAAAGGCTGGTAAGTAACTATGGCTCTCGGAACAAGAGGGAAGAGCAAGTCTGCCGCCAAGGCGCGCAGGCACACACGCCTCCGCAAGAAGATCGTCGGCAGCGAGCTGCGTCCGCGCCTCGTTGTCACCCGGTCTGCCCGCCACGTCTTCGTGCAGGTCGTCGACGACAGCAAGGGTCACACCCTGGCGTCCGCGTCCACCATGGAGTCGGAGCTGCGCGGCATGGACGGCGACAAGACCGCCAAGGCACGCAAGGTCGGCGAGCTCGTCGCTGAGCGTGCGAAGCAGGCAGGCATCGAAGCAGTGGTGTTCGACCGCGGTGGAAGCCGGTACGCCGGCCGCGTTGCGGCGATCGCCGAGGGAGCTCGAGAGGGTGGTTTGAGCCTGTGAGCACCGAATCGAAGAATGAGAAGGAGCAGGACGTGACTGCAGAGGCGACCGAGGGCGCGACCGCGGCAGAGGCTGCGGTCGAGACCGCCGCCGGCACCGCTAGCGCGACCGAGCCCCGCGAGCGCGAGGGCCGCCGCGGCGGCCGCGAGCGGAACCCCAACCAGCAGCGCGGAAGCCGTGACTCGGACAAGAGCCAGTTCCTGGAGCGTGTCGTCACCATCAACCGCGTGTCGAAGGTCGTCAAGGGCGGTCGTCGCTTCAGCTTCACCGCTCTCGTGGTGGTCGGCGACGGCAACGGACTCGTCGGTGTCGGCTACGGCAAGGCACGCGAGGTTCCCACCGCGATCTCCAAGGGAGTCGAAGAGGCCAAGAAGAACTTCTTCCGCGTTCCGCGCGTCGGCAACAGCATCCCGCACCCGGTGACCGGCGAAGCCGCTGCCGGTGTGGTGTTGCTGCGCCCCGCCGCCGCGGGTACCGGTGTTATCGCCGGTGGCCCGGTGCGTGCGGTGCTCGAGTGCGCCGGAATCCACGATGTGCTGAGCAAGTCGCTCGGCTCGTCCAACACCATCAACATCGTCCACGCGACCGTCGATGCCCTCAAGCAGCTTGAGGAGCCGACCGCGGTAGCCGCTCGTCGCGGCCTGGACGTCGACCGCGTTGTGCCGGAGCAGATTCTGCGCATCCAGGCCGAGGCCGCCAAGGCGAAGGCCACGGCAGAGAAGGCAGGTGTCTGATGGCTCGCCTGAAGGTGACCCAGATCAAGTCCAAGATCAGTGAGAAGCAGAACCAGCGCGACACGCTGCGCAGCCTCGGGCTCAAGCGCATCGGCGACGTGGTGGTTCGTGAAGACAACCCGCAGAACCGCGGATACGTCAACACGGTCGCTCACCTGGTGAAAGTCGAGGAGATTGACTAATGGCTGACGAGAAGAAGCCAGCTGAAGAGAAGCCGAAGGCCACGGCCGCGGCGAAGAAGCCTGCTGCGACCAAGGCTGCTGCCGATAAGAAGCCGGCCGCCAAGGCGAGCACGACCAAGGCTGCCGCCGACAAGCCGGCTGCCAAGGCGAGCACCGCCAAGGCGAGCACCGCGAAGGCTGCTGACAAGCCCGCCGCCAAGGCGAGCGCCAGCAAGACGGCCGCCGCCAAGACGGACACCTCCGCCCAGTCGGAGGCGAAGCCTGCTGCGAAGAAGGCAGCGCCGAAGGCCAAGTCCAACGACGTCGCGCGCCCGCAGGTGCTGAAGATGCACCACCTGCGTCCCGCGCCCGGCGCCAAGACCGAGCGCACGCGCGTCGGTCGCGGTGAAGCGTCCAAGGGCAAGACCGCCGGTCGCGGCACCAAGGGCACGAAGGCTCGTTACCAGGTTCGCGCAGGCCTTGAGGGCGGCAACCTGAACTCGATCATGCGTGCCCCGAAGCTGCGTGGGTTCAAGAACCCGTTCCGCGTCGAGTACCAGGTGGTGAACCTCGAGCGCCTTGCCGAGCTCTACCCCAAGGGTGGCGACGTCACGGTGACCGACCTGGTAGCAAAGGGTGTCGTTCGCAAGAACGAGAAGGTCAAGGTTCTCGGGACCGGTGACATTGACGTTAAGCTGAATGTCGCGGTCGACAAGGTCTCCGTCTCTGCCGAGCAGAAGATCGTCGCCGCGGGCGGCTCCGTCAAGTGAGTCCAAGCGGATGAGAAGTCATCCGCTTGGAGCACAACTAGTTCGTAGCCGTCAGTGTGGCCCGCAAGGGCCACGCCGCCTGCTCAATCACTAACCAGGAGGCCTCGTGTTCAGCGCAATCGCGCGGATCTTCCGCACGCCTGACCTGCGGCGCAAGATCGGCTTCACGCTGGGCATCATTGCCCTGTTCCGGCTCGGATCGTTCATCCCTGCGCCGTTCATCGACTACCAGAACGTGCAGACCTGTCTCGCATCCGTCTCCGGAACGCAGAGCCTCTACGACCTGGTCAACCTGTTCAGCGGTGGCGCACTGCTGCAGCTGTCGGTCTTCGCGCTCGGCATCATGCCGTACATCACCGCGTCGATCATCGTGCAGCTGCTGCGCGTCGTCATCCCTCACTTCGAGGCGTTGCACAAAGAGGGCCAGGCCGGCCAGAGCAAGCTGACGCAGTACACGCGTTACCTCACCATCGGCCTCGGCGTGCTGCAGTCGACCACGCTGATCACCGTCGCTCGCACCGGCGCGCTGTTCCCGACGACTGCGGGCGTGCCGGAGTGCACCCAGCTGATCTCGAACGACGCCTGGTACGCGATCCTGCTCATGGTCATCACCATGACCGCGGGCACCGGCCTCATCATGTGGTTCGGTGAGCTCATCACCGAGCGTGGCGTCGGCAACGGCATGTCGCTGCTGATCTTCATCTCGATCGCCGCAACTTTCCCGGCCGCGCTGTGGGGCATCGCCGTCGCGCGCAACTTCGAGACCTTCCTGCTTGTGCTCGCCATCGGCTTGCTGATCATGCTCGCCGTCGTGTTCGTCGAGCAATCGCAACGACGCATCCCCGTGCAGTACGCGAAGCGGATGGTCGGACGCCGCACCTACGGCGGCAACAACACGTACATCCCGATCAAGGTCAACATGGCCGGTGTCATCCCGGTCATCTTTGCCTCGAGCCTGCTGTACCTGCCCTCGCTCATCGCCCAGTTCAACCTGCCGCGCGACGGCAGCCTGCCTGCGCCGTGGGTGGAGTGGATCAACAACAACCTGAGCTCGGGTGACAACCCGCTCTACATGGCGGTCTACTTCCTGCTCGTCATCGGCTTCACCTACTTCTACGTCGCCATCACCTTCAACCCGGAGGAAGTGGCCGACAACATGAAGAAGTACGGCGGCTTCATCCCCGGCATCCGCGCCGGCCGACCGACCGCCGAGTACCTCGACTACGTGCTCACGCGCATCACCCTTCCCGGATCGCTGTACCTCGGCATCGTCGCGCTCATCCCGCTCATCGCCCTGGCCACCGTCGGCGCCAACCAGAACTTCCCGTTCGGCGGCGCGAGCATCCTGATCATCGTCGGTGTCGGACTCGAGACCGTGAAGCAGATCGACGCGCAGCTGCAGCAGCGGCACTACGAGGGTCTGCTGCGATGACCGGCCGGCACGTGAACGAGACCCGTCCGCGCATGCTGATCGTGGGACCCCCCGGCGCAGGCAAGGGCACGCAGGCTGCGCGGCTGGCCGAGATGCTGGGCATCCCGACCATCTCCACCGGCGACATCTTTCGCGACAACATCAAGAACCAGACCCCGCTCGGGGTGCAGGTCAAGGCCATCGTCGACGCCGGCGACTACGTCCCGGATTCACTCACCAACGCGCTCGTCACCGACCGCCTCAGCGAGGCGGATGCTGCGGGCGGCTTCCTGCTGGACGGCTACCCGCGCACGAGCGACCAGGTGCGTTACCTCGACGACCTGCTGTCCTCCCGTGGTCACGAGCTGAACGGCGTGATCCGTCTCGTCGCCGACGAGGACGAGATCGTCGGCCGGCTGCGTCGCCGGGCGATCGAGCAGGGACGCGTCGATGACTCCGAGGAGGCCATCCGGCACCGCCAGGAGGTCTACGCGCGTGAGACCGAGCCGCTGATCGCCGCCTTCCGCGACCGGGGAATCCTGGTCGAGGTTGACGGGCTCGGCGCCGTCGACGACGTGACCGGGCGCATCATGGATGCGCTCGTCTCCCGCGGCATCGTGCCGGAGGGCGCGAACGGCTGAGAAGTGGCCCGCAATATCTACAAGAGCCCGGCTGAACTTCGGCTCATGGTCGAACCGGGTCTGGTCACGGCCGCATCCCTCGACGCGGTCCGCGCAGCCATCCGGCCCGGGATCACCACAGCGGAGCTCGACGCGATCGCCGAGAAGGTGATTCGGGATGCCGGGGGAGAACCCAACTTCGCGCTGGTACCCGGCTACCATCACACCGTCTGCGCGTCGGTGAATGACGACGTCGTGCATGGCATCCCCGGCTCACGCGTGCTGAAGGCCGGCGACATCGTCTCGATCGACAGCGGTGCCCAGGTGAAGGGCTACAACGGCGACTCCGCGATGACGATAGTTCTCGATGACACGGCGCGGCCGGAGGTCGTTGCTGCGCGCCGCGAACTGTCGGAGGTCACCAGGAAGTCGCTGTGGGTCGGCATCGCCGCGCTCGCGTCGGCTCGCTACCTCGGCGAGGTCGGCGGGGCGATCGAGGACTACGTGCGATCCAAGGGTGACTACGGCATCCTGGAGGACTACGTCGGCCACGGCATCGGACGTTCCATGCACGAAGAGCCGACCGTGTTCAACTACCGCACGCGTGAGCGCGGCGCCAAGGTCAAGCCGGGCCTGTGCGTCGCCATCGAGCCGATGATCACCGCCGACGGCCTCGACACGTTCGTGCGGGAGGACGACTGGACGGTGGCCACCAGCAACGGCGCCGACGCTGCGCACTGGGAGCACTCGGTCGCCGTGCACCAGGACGGGATCTGGGTGCTCACCGCACCCGACGGTGGCGCATCCGAGCTCACCGCCCACGGCGTCGTGCCGGTTCCCATCCCCTGAACGCGCCGTGCATCATAGCCATGACTTGCAGGTTCGGCGGTATTGCACATAAGATTGCTCTTTGGGTCTGTGGCTGGTACAGCCATGCCTGCAGGACCACAATCCACAATTCCGCACGACCGGCGTTCGGTATTTTTTAGCGACAGTGAGGCTATGGCCAAAAAAGACGGTGTCATCGAGATCGAAGGCTCGGTGGTTGAGGCTCTTCCCAACGCGATGTTCCGCGTTGAGTTGACGAACGGCCACAAGGTGCTTGCTCACATTTCGGGCAAGATGCGTCAGCACTACATCCGCATCCTCCCTGAGGACCGCGTGATCGTCGAGCTGAGCCCCTACGATCTGACCCGCGGCCGTATCGTCTATCGCTATAAGTAACCGCACCGCACGGATAAGTAACGGCCTGCCGTGTGCAGGTACGAGGACAGCGAGAGAAACAATGAAGGTCAACCCCAGCGTCAAGCGCATCTGCGACAAGTGCAAGGTCATTCGCCGGCACGGTCGCGTCATGGTCATCTGCGACAACCCCCGCCACAAGCAGCGTCAGGGTTGATCGACGCGGACGCGCAAGCGTCCGTGGAATCGCCTCACAGCAATAACTGAATACGAAGAAGGCAGCGCCGGAACCTCTCGCTACGAGGGGGGACACCTCGGGTTGGAGGCCCGAGCACAGGCTCTGCTGCAGACCTCCACTCACCAACAGGAGAAGCCACAATGGCTCGTCTAGCAGGCGTCGACATTCCCCGCGATAAGCGCGTGGAAGTCGCATTGACTTACATCTACGGTGTCGGCCGCACCCGGTCTCTGAAGACCCTCGCCGAAACCGGAATCGACGGGAATGTCCGCGTCAAGGACCTCACCGACGATCAGCTCATCGCCCTCCGCGACTACATCGAAGGCAACTTCAAGGTCGAGGGTGATCTCCGCCGTGAGGTCGCAGCGGACATCCGCCGCAAGGTCGAAATCGGCAGCTACGAGGGCATCCGTCACCGCAAGGGACTGCCCGTGCACGGACAGCGCACCAAGACGAACGCTCGCACCCGCAAGGGCCCGAAGCGCACCGTCGCAGGCAAGAAGAAGGCCCGCTAGTAGCGGCCGACACCTCACAGACTTTCGACAGGAGACAGAACTCACATGGCTACACCCAAGTCGGCCGCTCGCAAGCCGCGCCGCAAGGAAAAGAAGAACATCGCTCTGGGCCAGGCCCACATCAAGAGCACGTTCAACAACACGATCGTCTCGATCACCGACCAGAGCGGTGCCGTGATCAGCTGGGCATCGTCCGGCGTCGTCGGCTACAAGGGTTCGCGCAAGTCGACCCCGTTCGCCGCGCAGCTCGCCGCCGAGAACGCTGCCCGTCAGGCGCAGGAGCACGGCATGAAGAAGGTCGACGTTTTCGTCAAGGGACCGGGCTCCGGTCGTGAGACCGCGATCCGCTCGCTGCAGGCAGCAGGTCTCGAGGTGGGTTCGATCAACGACGTGACGCCGCAGGCGCACAACGGATGCCGCCCGCCGAAGCGTCGTCGGGTCTGACGCCGAGCGTTCAGCCTCGCCCGGTCGAATAGCCGCGCCCGGGACACCGGCCTCTCGTGTGCCTGCGGGTTTCGACTCGCTCCACCGCCGGTACGCACCACCGGAACACAAGAACTACCACAACTCAATACACGACGGGCCAGCCACCCGGTCGCTACCCAAGTGTCATATAGCGGACACTTCGCCGAAAGGAATCAATAGTGCTCATTGCACAGCGTCCAACCCTCACCGAAGAGAACATCTCCGAGTTCCGTTCGCGGTTCGTCATCGAGCCGCTGGAGCCGGGCTTCGGTTACACCCTCGGTAACTCGCTTCGCCGCACGCTGCTCTCCTCGATTCCGGGAGCTGCGGTAACGAGCATCCGAATCGACGGTGTGCTGCACGAGTTCAGCACCATCCCCGGTGTGAAGGAAGACGTCACCGAGATCATCCTGAACATCAAGGGCCTCGTCGTATCGAGCGAGCACGACGAGCCGATCACCGCGTACCTGCGCAAGCAAGGTGCCGGCCAGGTCACCGCGGCGGACATCTCCGCTCCGGCCGGTGTTGAGATCCACAACCCGGAGCTCGTGATCGCGACCCTCAATGACAAGGCGCGCTTCGAGCTCGAACTGACCATCGAGCGCGGCCGCGGCTACGTGTCGGCGACCCAGAACCGCAGCGAGTTCAGCGAGGCCGGCCAGATCCCGGTCGACTCGATCTACTCGCCCGTGCTGAAGGTCACCTACCGCGTCGAGGCGACTCGTGCCGGTGAGCGCACCGACTTCGACCGCCTGGTCGTGGACGTCGAGACCAAGAGCGCGATCACCCCGCGTGACGCGATCGCCTCGGCCGGCAAGACCCTGGTCGAGCTGTTCGGACTCGCCCGCGAGCTGAACGCCGAGGCCGAGGGCATCGAGATCGGCCCCGCGCCGGTCGACGCCGTGCTCTCCAGCGAGCTGAGCATGCCGATCGAGGACCTCGACCTGTCTGTGCGCAGCTACAACTGCCTCAAGCGCGAGGGAATCAACTCGGTGAGCGAGCTCGTCGCCCTCTCGGAGACGCAGCTCATGAACATCCGCAACTTCGGCCAAAAGTCGGTGGACGAGGTCAAGGACAAGCTGGTCGAGCTGGGCCTGTCCCTCAAGGACACCGTGCCTGGCTTCGATGGCGCGCACTTCTACAGCGGCAACGACGACGACTACAGCTGAACCGCTGAACGACACATTTCGATCCTGGAGATAACAAACAATGCCTAAGCCATCCAAGGGCCCGCGCCTCGGTGGAGGACCCGCTCACGAACGCCTGCTGCTCGCGAACCTCGCCGCAGCGCTGTTCACGCACAAGAGCATCAAGACGACCGAGACCAAGGCCAAGCGCCTTCGCCCGGTCGCTGAGCGGCTCATCACATTCGCGAAGCGCGGAGACCTGCACGCTCGTCGTCGCGTGCTCTCCGTGATCGGCGACAAGGGCGTCGTGCACGAGCTGTTCACGCAGATCGCCCCGCTCGTCGCCGAGCGCGACGGCGGCTACACCCGCATCACCAAGCTCGGCTACCGCAAGGGCGACAACGCCCCGATGGTGCAGATCGAGCTCGTGCTCGAGCCGGTGAAGCCGAAGTCCAAGCCCGCGAAGGCGACGGCAGCCAAGGACGAGGCTCCGGTCGAGGAAGCCCCGGTCGAGGAGACCCCGGCTGACGAGACCGCAGCCGAGGAGACCGTCGAGGAGGCTCCCGTCGAGGAGGCCGCGGCGGAGGAGACTGCAGAGGCATCGACCGACGAGGCACCCGCCGAGGACGAGCAGAAGTAGCGAATCGTTATCGAGTACGGCTCCACCCATCACGGGTGGGGCCGTACTCTCGTTAACCGTGACCGAAACCATCCCCCTCAACCAGCGAATCCAGGCTCCGGATGCGCCGATTCCGGCATCCGGCAACGGCATCACCTGGCGACCGGCCAGCATCGACGACATCGACGCGATCATGGTGTGCGAGCGTGCGATGAACGCCGTCGACCACCCGCACTACGTCACGAACCGCGAAGAGCTGGAAGAAGACTTCACGAGCTCGTGGGTCGACATGGCCGCAGACTCAGTGCTCGCGCTCGAGGACTCCGGTGAGGTCGTCGCCTGGGGGTTCGTGACGGTCAGCCAGGGCCAGGAGACCGCGGTGCGTGTCATCCTGCTGGGCGGCGTCCGACCGGATCGGCGCGGTGAGGGCCTGGGTCGTGCGCTCCTCGACTGGCAGGAGGCGCGATCGCGTCAGCTGCTTGCGGCGTCCGACAAGCCCCTCCCCGGTGTGCTTGTGCTCTGGGCCGACGAGCGCGCCGAGTCGACCATCCGACTCAGTCGGCGCTTCGGCTTCGACATCGCCCGCTACTACCTCGAGTTGCGCCGTGATCTCGCGGAGCCGATCGCCGCCGCCCGCCCGCTCGAGGGATACCAGCTGGTGCAGTTCGATGCCTCCCGGTCCGAGGACGCGCGGCTGGCACGCAACGATGCCTTCCGTGACCACTGGGGCAGCCAGCCGGTCGTCGAGGAGGCGTGGGCCAGCTTCCTCGGACGCTCGATCTTCCGCCCCGACCTGTCGTTCCTCGCGGTCTCGCCTGACGGTGAGGTGGCGGGCTTCGTGCTCAGCGAGGTTGACGAGGAGGACTTCGAGCCGCAGGGATTCTCGTCCGCGTACATCGATCTCGTCGGCGTGCGGCGGGACCATCGCGGCAAGGGGATAGCGGCGGCGCTGCTCACGCGGGCGCTCGAGGCGATCAGGGACGCCGGGCTTCAGAAGGCGGTCCTCGACGTCGACTCGGAGTCCCTCACCGGCGCGACCAGGCTCTACGAGAACGTCGGGTTCACGCACGGCAACCGCAGCGTCGACCTGCGCAAGTCCTTCTAGCCACACCTAGAGCGGGGTGGGCGCGAGCCCGAACTCGTTCGGGTCGAGCAGCGGCGGCAGCTCGGCGAGCCGCTGCAGCGCGTCTCGCACAGCCGCCGCGTAGACCTCGCCGCCACGCTGTCCCGGATGCACTTGGTCGCCGGCGAGCAGGTTCAGCTGGCTTGAAATCGCGCCGTGCCAGTTGGCGAGCTCGACGTCGCGGTAGCGCTGCGCGTACAGCGCGAGAGTGCTGTTCACGCCGGGGATCCACCCGCGCGGCGCGTGCGCTGTGACGAGCACGAGCTGATGGTCGGCACCGAGCAGGTCGAGCACGGTGTCCAGTACCTCGTCGTCGACGGGGCCGTTGGTCCCGAGGCCGAGGAGCACCACTGGCCGGAGCTGGCCAGCATCCTTCAGCCCGCTGATGATCGCCGGCGCCGCCGAGAGGTGCCGAGACACCGCGGCATCGATGTGGATGCCGGGGAACGCGTTCTGCAGTTCGGGGGCCGACGCGAGCATGACCGAGTCGCCGATGGCCGTGATCTGCTCTCCGCCGGGCAGCTCAGCGGGCGCGGCGAACACCTGCGGTTCGGTCGGGGCAACTGGCCGCGGCTTCGGCGTGACCGCTTGGATGCCCGCCTCGATGCGCGCTTGAGCGTCGCTTCGGCCGGGGTCGGCGGCAATGGCCGCAACTGATGCCGCGCTGCCGGTGAGGACGAGTGCGCCGGCCGCAACGATGGCGACCGGACGCCATCCGGGGATCCGCACCGCATGCCCCCAGCCGCGCACCACCGCGCGGAACCCGCGCGCTCGGATCGGCTGCTCGATGAAGCGATGCGACAGCGCCGCCGCGGCGACCGTGATCGCCAGCGCGATGCCGCCGAGCGCCCAGCCGCCTGCGCCGAACCGCGGCCAGGACGGGTATGCGGCGAGCAGCAGGATGAACACCGGCCAGTGCCACAGGTACAGGCCGTACGAGCGCTCGCCGATCCACTTGAGCGGCTGCACGTCGAGCCAACGGCCGAGCAGAGAGCCTGGGGTGATGCCGCCCGCGATGGCCACCGCACTCAGCACCGACACCACGACCAAGCCGCCCTGGTAAGCGAACGGGTCGTCGGATGGCATGAGTGCGGCCAGCACAACGAGCGCGCCGATCGCGCCCAGCCCAAGGATCGGCAGCGCGATCCGGACCGGGCGCCGCAGCGCATCCGGTGACGGCAGCGCTTGCCAGGCGAGCGCGAGCATCGCGCCGATGGTGAGCCCGAAGCTGTGCGTGTCGGTGCCGAAGTACACACGCGTCGCGTCATCGCCCGGGGTGAAGAGCGCGCTCATCCCGATGGCGGACGCGACCGTCAGGATCGCGACGGCAGCCAGGCGCACCCAGCGGTTCGGTACCAGCAGGAGGCCCAGCACCATTAGTGGCCAGATCAGGTAGAACTGCTCCTCCACCGCCAGCGACCACAGGTTCCGGAAGAGTTCGGGGGAGGTCTCGTCGAAGTAGCTGCTTCCGCCGGCGATCGCGAGCCAGTTGCTGCTGAATGTCGCGGCGCCGAGCACCTGCCTGCCCAGGTCGACGAGCACGTCGCCACCGATCAGCAGTGCGACGCTGCAGCACGCGAGCACCAGCACCCCGATCGCGGGCAGCAGGCGTCTTGCCCG
Source organism: Cryobacterium sp. BB307 (assembly GCF_012274275.1). Lineage (GTDB taxonomy): Bacteria > Actinomycetota > Actinomycetes > Actinomycetales > Microbacteriaceae > Terrimesophilobacter. The sequence goes on from NZ_JAANZA010000001.1 coordinate 810,077, forward strand.
CCTGACCCAGAACTTGCCGAGCGCGATCCGGCCATTCGCCGCGTGCTCACGCAACAGCAGCGCGGTGATCAGGAACCCGCTGATGACGAAGAAGATGTCCACGCCGAGGTACCCACCGACGCCGTACCCAGGGCTCAGGTGGTACAGGATGACGGCGAGCACGGCGAACGCGCGCAGGCCGTCGAGTCCGGCAAAGCGCGAGGGGGGAGGGGTGGAAGAAGGGCTCGTAGTCATCAGGTTCCTATTCGATGTTCCCTTCTCAAGGCGGGCTGGTCAAACTGGGCGGCGGCGATTCGAGTCACCTGAATAGACTCTGGGCGTGAGCATGCCAGAGCCCGAAACCGCCAGCGGCGATCTGACGCGGGTGCGGCTCGATCTCGCCTATGACGGCACTGATTTCCGGGGCTGGTCTCGCCAGCCGGGCTTGCGCACCGTGCAAGGAGTGCTCGAGGGAGCGCTGGCGACTGTGTTCTCCCGGCACCCACCAGCGCCGCTGCTCACGGTAGCGGGGAGAACGGATGCCGGGGTGCACGCTCTCGGCCAGGTCGCGCACCTGGATCTGACGCCGGACCAGCTCGGCAGCCTCAGTCGTCCGGCGCGCGGGCGCACCGCCGACCGCCGGCAGCACGGCCCCCAGATACTCGCGCGACGATTGAACGGCATCCTGGGTCCGGCCTCTGACGTCGTGCTGCATCGCTCAAGTGTCGCGCCGCCCGGATTCGACGCTCGCTTTTCCGCGGTGTGGCGACGCTACGAATACCGGATCGACGATGCGCATGGCGCGCGCAGCCCGCTTCAGCGCGCGTTCACGCTCTGGCATCCCGCGCCCCTTGACGAGCACCGGATGGACGCTGCCGCACGCTCCCTCACCGGCCTGCACGACTGGGCCGCCTACTGCAAGCCGCGCGAGGCAGCGACGACCATCCGGACGCTGCAGGACTTCCGTTGGCGGCGCGACCCGGACGGCGTGCTCGTCGCCAGCCTCGAGGCTGACGCGTTCTGCCACAGCATGGTGCGCGCGCTGGTCGGCGCGTGCATCGCGGTCGGTGCCGGAACGCTGGATCCCGAACGGCTCGCAGGGATCCGGGACGAGCGGATGCGCACCAGCGAATTCATCGTCGCCGCGGCGCGCGGGCTCACCCTGCTTGAGGTCGGCTACCCCGACGACGTCGAACTCGAGGCGCGTGCGGTGCAGACCCGCGCTCGCCGCGAGCCGATCGCGTTTGACCGGCCCGGTTCCGTCGACTACTCTTGACCCTTGGTGTTCGCACGACTGCTGCACCCGAAGTTGAGCCCTCCACCGGAAGTGTTCTGCGCGTCTCTCGCACGGAACAGCCACGGAGTGGGATTCACGAACGACTCCCTTCGATCAGAAAGCGGTATTCGCTGTGACGCGTACCTATTCGCCCAAGCCGGCTGACATCCAGCGCGACTGGCTCGTTGTCGACGCGACCGATGTCGTACTCGGCCGTCTCGCCAGCCACGTCGCAACCCTCCTGCGCGGCAAGCACAAGGCATCCTTCGCTCCTCACATGGACATGGGTGACTTCGTGATCGTCGTGAACGCGGACAAGGTCGCGCTCACCGGCTCCAAGCTCGAGAAGAAGAAGGCCTACCGCCACTCGGGTTACCCCGGCGGCCTCACCGCCACCAGCTACTCGGAGCTGCTCGAGAAGAACCCGGCTCGCGCCGTCGAGAAGGCGGTGCGCGGGATGCTTCCCAAGAACTCGATCGGCCGTGCCCAGTTCGGCAAGCTCAAGGTGTACGCAGGCCCGGAGCACCCGCACGCTGCTCAGCAGCCCAAGCCGTACACCCTCACCCAGGTCGCGCAGTAACGCCGACGAGCAAATAAGGACTTTGACAATGGCGAAGATCGCAGATTCCATCGAGACCACACCGGAAGAGGCTGTCAGCAGCTTCTCCACCGAGACCCCGGCCGAGGCTGCCCCGGCAACCCCGCGCGCGGTGCTGAACGTTTCCGGCGCGGCAGTCGGCCGCCGCAAGCAGGCCATCGCCCGCGTGCGGCTCGTTCCCGGCAGCGGCACGTTCACCGTGAACGGCCGTCCGCTTGAGGACTACTTCCCGAACAAGCTGCACCAACAGCTCATCAACGACCCGTTCAAGGTGCTCGATCTTCTCGGCAGCTACGACGTGGTCGCGCGCATCACCGGCGGTGGTCCCTCCGGCCAGGCCGGCGCACTGCGCCTCGGCATCGCTCGCGCGCTCAACGAGATTGACCGCGAGAACAACCGCCCAACCCTCAAGAAGGCCGGCTTCCTCAGCCGCGACGCCCGCGTCATCGAGCGCAAGAAGGCCGGTCTGAAGAAGGCGCGCAAGGCTCCTCAGTTCTCGAAGCGCTAGAGCTGCCGGCAGCGCACATGCCACGGCTTTTCGGCACAGACGGGGTCCGGGGTCTCGCCAACGAGACCCTGACCGTCGAGCTTTCGCTCGGCCTCGCGCAGGCTGCTGCGGTCGTGCTCGGCCAGGGACGACACGCTGACGGTCGACGCGCATCCGGGCGCCGCCCGGTTGCGGTGCTCGCGCGCGACCCGCGCGTCTCCGGCGAGTTCATCTCGTCGGCGATCGCCGCTGGTCTGGCGAGCTCGGGCGTCGACGTGCTCGACGCGGGCGTCATCCCGACCCCGGGTGCCGCGTTCCTGGTGGCGGACAGCAACGCGGACTTCGGTGTCATGGTCTCGGCGTCGCACAACCCGGCACCCGACAACGGCATCAAGTTCTTCGCCGCTGGCGGCCGCAAGCTGCCCGACGAGGTCGAGGACCGGATCGAGGCGGCACTCGCCTCATCGCCGCTTGCCCCGCGCGGATCAGAGGTCGGTCGCATCCGTCGCTTCGCCGACGCCGAGGACAGGTACCTCGTGCACCTGCTCGGAACCCTGCCGAACCGGCTGGACGGGATCCACGTCGTGCTGGACTGCGCCAATGGCGCCGCGGCCGGCGTGTCCCCGGATGCCTTCACCAACGCCGGCGCGAAGGTCACCGTGATCGGTGCAGACCCCGACGGCGTCAACATCAACGACGGTGTCGGCTCCACCCACCTCGACCAGTTGGCCAAGGCGGTCGTCGAGCATGGCGCCGATGTAGGCATCGCTCACGACGGTGACGCCGACCGCTGCCTCGCGATCGACCATGCCGGCAATGTCGTCGACGGCGACCAGATCATGGCGATCCTGGCCCTGTCGATGAAGCAGCACGGCCTGCTCGTCGACGACACGCTCGTCGCGACTGTGATGAGCAACCTCGGCCTCCGCATCGCGATGGAGGAGCACGGCGTCCACCTGATCGAGACCAAGGTCGGCGACCGCTACGTGCTCGAGGCCCTCAACGAGAAGCACCTGAGCCTCGGCGGCGAACAGTCCGGCCACGTCATCATGACCAAGTACGCCACGACCGGTGACGGCATCCTGACCGGCCTCCAGTTGCTGGCCGTGATGGCCGCGACCAACAAGCCGCTGGCGGAACTCGCCTCGGTGATGACGGTGTACCCGCAGGTCATGGTGAACGTCAAGGACGTGCGCCACCACGACCTGCACGCGGACGATCACATCGCGTCGGAGGTCCAGAAGGCGCAACAGGCTCTCGGTGACACCGGTCGCATCCTGTTGCGCCCCTCCGGCACCGAGCCGCTCGTTCGTGTCATGGTCGAAGCGGCCGAGCAGGTCATCGCTCAGCGCATCGCCGACGAGATCGCCGCCGTTGTGCGCGAGCGTCTAGCTAACTGACCCCTCCGCGGTCCTGGTCGGCATGCGCCGGCTGAGGAGCACGCCGAGTAGGATCATCGCGATCCCGAGGATGAGGTGCAGCCAGTCGTCTGCATCGTTCATTGGCACGAAATTGGCGGCCGACGCCTCGTCCACGATGAGGCCGTACAGCCACAGCACCAGGTAGATGACACCGCCGATGATCAGGTACCAGCGCGACCACGACCACCGAGCAGCGAGCCAGACACCGAGGATGCCGAACAGCAGGTGCACGAGGTTGTGGAAGATTGACACCTGGAAGATGCCGAGCAGCAGCGCCTCGGATTCGTGGCCGGCGAACATCATCGTGTCGATATTCGTGGTCACGCCGGGAATGAATCCCAAGATTCCTACCAGCAGGAAGACGATCCCAAAGATGAGCGCTGCCTTCTGGAGGGGGGTCTCTGCGTAGCGCTCCGTGTAATTGTTCGCGCCTCGTGCCGACTCTGTAGCCATGTTTCTCTCCGTTTCATCATTGAAATGTGTGACATGAACTTGCTTGTCGGTCCTTCTTGCGCACACGCTTGCACCGCCGAATTATGGTCATCTGTGTGGTGGCTGAGCACTGACTGTGGGGGCCCAGCGAGACCCGCGCACTCCCAGTGCCGGTGGAGGCGCGATGGCAACACTGGAGCTCATGGCGTTGGACGGTGCGGCGCGACAGAACGGGGTGCCGGCGTTGCCCACGCCCGATTCGTCGCTCGGTTTCCTGCGCGACGGCTACCTTTTCGGGGCCCGGAGGTTCGAGCGTGTCGGCGGGGACGCATTCCGCACGCGACTCCTCGGACGACCCGTCACCGTCATGCGGGGGGCGGATGCGGCGCGCACTTTCTACGAGGGGGGCCGGTTCGGGCGTGAGCGTGCCATACCGGCATCCGTGCTCCATCTGCTGCAGGACGAGGAGAGTGTGCAAAGCCTGGATGGCGCCGCGCACCTCGAGCGGAAGAGGTTGTTCCTCGAGCAGGTGAACGCGCCGGAGAGCCTCGAGCGCGCACGACGCCTGCTGGTGGAGGAGTGGCGGGGTATCGCCGGCGACCAGGTGGTGCTCTACGAGCGCATTAACACGGTGCTCACCGGGGTGGCGCTCCGCTGGGTCGGCATCAACCCCAGTCGAGTGGACCTGCCTGCGCTGACGACGCAACTGACAGCGATGATCGAGAACGCCGGCCGGTTCGGCCCGCAGAACTGGGCCGCGCGCGCCATGCGGCGCAGCACCGAGGCGTGGGCGAAGCGTGTCGTCGCTGCCGAACGGACCGCGCTGACCGGTCACGACACCATCCTCGGCAGCATCAGCTCGTACACCGAGGACGGCGAGGTGCTGACGCCGGAGGTCGCCGCCGTCGAACTGCTGAACGTGCTGAGGCCAACCGTCGCGGTCGGGCGATACATCGTGTTCGCGGCGCTCGCCCTGCACCGGCGACCCGGCTGGAGACGCGCGTTCGCTGGCGGCGACCTCGACCGCATCCGTGGTTTCGTCGATGAGGTCAGGCGGTTCTACCCGTTCTTCCCGGTGATCGGCGGCCGTGCGTTGAAGGAGTTCAGCTGGCATGGCCATGACTTCCGGAGGGGCGACTGGGTGCTGCTCGACCTGTACGGCACCAACCACGACGAGCGGCTGTGGCCGGATGCCGGCAAGTTCCAGCCGAAACGGTTCGACTCGTTCGACGGCGACCGCAACGCGCTCATCCCGCAGGGCGGAGGCGAGCAGGAGACCGGGCACCGCTGCCCGGGGGAACAGGCGACCATCGACCTCATGGAGCAGGCGGTGGTGCTGCTTGCCACCACCCACTACCGGGTGCCGGAACAGGACCTCCGCGTGAGCCTGCGGCACTTCCCGGCGCTGCCAGAGAGCGGCTTCATCATGGAAGGAGTGCGGGCGTGAGCGCTCGCGGCGTGGCGCACGGCCACCCCCCGTTATGCAGGACTTTCACCTCGTTTTCGGGCCGTTCATTGGCCACTGAGCCCGCCGCCGAACGTACTGCACAACAAGGAATGGTCCTGCACAACAGGGGCGTCGGGCTGGAGTGGGCGCCGGGCGCCTCTAGATCTTCCGCAGCAGGATCGTGTTGACGGTGTGCTGCGAGTCCTTGCGCAGCACGAGCTTGGCGCGTGAGCGCGTGGGCAGCACGTTCTGCAGCAGGTTCGGCTCGTTGATGCGGTGCCAGATGTCCCTCGCCATCGCGCGCGCTTCCGCCTCACTGAGCCCGGCGAACCGGTGGAAGTACGAGGACGGGTTGGCAAAGGCGCCCTGCTGCAGCTTCATGAAGCGGTCCTCGTACCAGCGCGCGATGTCCGACGTGCGCGCATCGACGTAGACCGAGAAGTCGAACAGGTCGCTCAGGGCGAGCTCGTGCCCCGCCGCCGGAGGCTGCAGCACGTTCAAGCCTTCGACAATCAGGATGTCCGGACGGCGAACGACCACCTCGGCGTCGCCGACGATGTCGTAGCGCAGATGCGAATAGAAGGGAGCCCGCACCTCGGAGGCACCGGACTTCACCTGGGTCACGAACCGGAGCAGCGCACGTCGGTCGTACGACTCGGGGAAACCCTTCCGCTCCATCAGGCCACGCCGCTCCAGCTCCCGGTTGGGGAACAGGAAACCGTCGGTGGTGACCAGCTCGACGCGGGGCGTCTCATCCCAACGGGCAAGCAGCTCGCGCAGCACCCGCGCGATCGTCGACTTGCCGACTGCAACAGAGCCGGCGACGCCGATCACGAACGGCGTGCTCTGACTGCGCTGCCGCAGGAAGCTGCTCGTCGCGGCGTGCAGCCGCTTCGCGCCGACCGCATACAGGCTGATCAGCCTGCTGAGCGGCAGATAGACATCCGACACCTCCCGCAGGTCGAGCACGTCGCCGAGACCGCGCAACTCGACGAGTTCCTTGGCGGTCAGTGGTTGTTCGGTGGTCGGCGCCAGCTCTGCCCAGGTCGCTCTCGCGATCTCCTGGTACGGGGTCAGGTGGCCGGCCCCGTTGGAGGGCTCAGGCATTGACAAAAAGCCTACTAGTGACACGGGACGCCTTCACGTCCAGACTTGGTGGCATAAAATCGTTCACCATGTGCGGAATCGTGGGTTACGTCGGGAGCGACCAGAGCATCGAGGTGCTGCTCGGCGGACTCAAGCGCCTGGAATACCGGGGCTACGACTCCGCGGGAATCGCTGTCCTCGACGGGACTGGCCGGCTCGAGACGCGCAAGCGCGCCGGCAAGCTGCAGATGCTCGTCAACGAGATCGAGCGCTCGCCGATCCCCAACGGCTCCACCGGAATCGGGCACACCCGCTGGGCGACCCACGGCGGCCCAACCGACGACAACGCGCATCCGCACCTCAGCAACGACGGCAAGCTGGCGCTAATCCACAACGGCATCATCGAAAACTTCGCGCCGCTGCGCGACGAGCTTGTCGCAGCGCACCCGGAGACCGTGTTCACGAGCGAGACCGACAGTGAGGTCGCCGCAAAGCTGGTCGGATACGAGTACGAGAAGACCGGCGACCTGACCGAGGCGCTGCGGCGGGTCGTTGCCCGGCTTGATGGCGCATTCACGCTGCTGGTCATGCACCAGGACCACCCGGGCGTCGTCGTCGGCGCTCGCCGCAACTCGCCGCTCGTGATCGGCCTCGGCGAGGGCGAGAACTTCCTCGGCTCGGACGTCGCGGCGTTCGTCGAGCACACCAGCCGCGCCGTCGCGCTGGGTCAGGACCAGCTCGTGACGATAACACCGAGCACGTTCACCGTCGTCGACTTCGACGGGAACCCGGTCGAGACCCAGGAGTTCGAGGTGTCGTGGGATGCGTCGGCGGCCGACAAGGGCGGCTGGTCCAGCTTCATGGCCAAGGAGATCGCCGAGGAGCCAGACGCGATCGCAAACACCCTGCTCGGCCGCGCGGTCGACGGGCTGGTCGAGATCCCGGAGCTCGAGGAATTCGCCAATGAGCTCGGCCAGGTCAACCGCATCGTCATCGTCGGCGCAGGCACCGCCGCGTACGCCGGAATGCTCGGTCAATACGCCATTGAGAAGTGGGCGCGCGTGCCCGTCGACGTGCAACTGGCGCACGAGTTCCGCTACCGCGACCCGGTCATCGACGATCGCACCCTTGTCGTGTCGATCAGCCAGTCCGGCGAGACCATGGACACCCTGCTCGCGGTGCAGTTCGCCAAGAGCCAGGGCGCACGCACCCTGTCGATCTGCAACACCCAGGGCGCCTCGATTGCGCGGGAGTCGGATGCCGTGGTCTACACCCACGCCGGCCCTGAGGTCGCCGTCGCGTCGACCAAGGCGTTCGTCGCCCAGGTGACCGCGCTGTACCTCTTCGGGATGCACCTCGCCCGCCTGCGCGGCACCCTCGACGAGCCGGAACTGCGCCGGTTGTTCGACGAGCTGCACGCCATCCCGGAGAAGCTTGGCGTTGTGCTCGAGCAGCACGACAAGATCCGCGAGCTCGCGCACTGGATGAGCGACACGCGATCCGTGCTGTTCCTCGGACGCCACGTCGGCTACCCGATCGCCCTCGAGGGCGCGCTGAAGCTGAAGGAGCTCGCCTACATCCACGCCGAGGGCTTCGCGGCCGGTGAGCTGAAGCACGGCCCGATCGCGCTGATCGAGCCCGGCCAGCCGGTCTTCGTGCTGGTGCCGAGCCCGCGCGCGAAGGACTCTCTGCACGGCAAGGTGATCAGCAACATCCAGGAGATCCGCGCTCGGGGCGCACGCGTGCTGGCCATCGCGGAACAGGGAGATGCCGCAGTGCTGCCGCACGCGGATGTCGTCTTCCACATCCCGCTGGCATCCACGATGTTCGAGCCGCTGCTTTCGGTCGCCCCGTTGCAGATCTTCGCGATGGAACTGTCTGCGGCGAAGGGGCTTGACGTCGACCAGCCCCGGAACCTCGCCAAGTCAGTCACCGTGGAGTAGGCGGTGATCGTCGGCATCGGCGTTGACGTGGTCGATTTGGCCCGTTTCGAGCGCGCCGCCCGGCGAACTCCTGCGCTTCTCCCACGTTTGTTCGCTGACAGCGAACGAACGCAGGGCGGACGTGAGCTATCCCTTCATTCGCTGGCCGCCCGATTCGCCGCCAAGGAAGCGCTCATCAAGGCGATCGGACACTCCGACGGCGTGTCCTGGCACGACATGGCGGTCTCCGCCGATGACCGCGGCAACCCGCACTTCGAGGTCTCAGGGGGCGCGGCCGAGCTTCTGGTCGAGCTGCGAATCGACCGCCTGCACCTCTCGATGTCACATGACGCGGGGATCGCGATAGCGTACGTCATGGCCGAATCCGCGAGAACGTCGAAGTGAGCGGGCTGCACCGCGAAGCAGTAGTCGACCTCGACGCCATCGCAAGCAACGTTGAGACACTGCGCGCCACCATCGGCACCAAGCACATGATGGCCGTCGTCAAGGCGAACGGCTACGGTCACGGCGCGCTCCCGGTCGCCCGCGCCGCCCTCGACGGCGGCGCCGACTGGCTTGGCCTCGTCGACATCGCCGAGGCGCTCGAGCTGAGGGGTGCCGGCATCTTGGCGCCGCTGCTGGCGTGGTTGCACGGTCACGACGAGGACTTCCGGATGGCGGTCGAGTCAGGGGTGGACGTTGGGATCAGCTCGCTCGAGCAGCTGGAACTGGCGGCATCCGCGGCATCCCGTGACGGTATCGCGCACGTGCACCTGAAGCTCGACACCGGACTGCACCGCAACGGAGTTCCGGCAGAGCAGTGGGAGCCGGTCGTGCAGCGCGCGGCCGAGCTTGAGCGCGCAGGCAGTATCCGCGTACGCGGCCTGTTCAGCCACCTCGCGAACGCGAGCCCGGACGACGATGCCAACCAGGTGGCGGCCTTCGTCCGGGGTCTGGAGGCGGCTGAGGCTGCTGGACTCACGCCGCAGCTACGGCACCTGGCGTCTACCTCGGCGGCTCTTGCGCTGCCGGGCACGCGCTTCGACATGGTTCGGACCGGCATCGGGATCTACGGGCTATCACCGTTCGAGGATCGACCGTCCGCCGAGCTCGGACTGGTCCCGGCGCTGGAACTCGCCTCGACGGTCGTCGCAGTGAAGCGGGTCCCGGCCGGCGGCGGCGTCTCCTACGGCTACCGCTTTCGGGCGGAGACCGACACCACTGTCGCGCTCGTCCCCCTCGGCTACGGCGATGGCATTCCGCGGTCGGCCTCCGGTCGCGGGCCGGTCGGCATCAACGGGCAGGTGCACACCATCGCCGGCACGATCGCGATGGACCAGGTGCTCGTCGACATTGGCGACGCGGATGTGCGCGTCGGCGATCGCGCGGTGTTCTTCGGCGACCCGGCGACCGGGGTGCCGTCGGTCGATGACTGGGCGCACGCATCCGACAGCATCAACTACGAAATCGTCACGCGGCTTGGCAATCGGATTACTCGCACCTACCGGGGAGGGAGCGCCGGGTGATCGAACTGCGGATCAGCACTCCGGAGGAGATGGAGGCGCTCGGCGCCCGCATCGCGAGCAGGCTGGAGGCGGGCGACCTGGTCGTGCTCAGCGGCGAGCTGGGCGCCGGCAAGACCACGCTGACCCGCGGGCTCGGTGAAGCGCTCGGCGTGCGCGGCACCGTGACGAGCCCGACCTTCGTGCTCGCGCGCACGCATCCGCGCGGCGACCCTCTCCCCCCGCTCGTGCACGTCGACGCCTACCGACTGGGCAGCGCGACGGAACTGGACGACCTGGACATCGACTACCCGGGCTCGATTGTCGTGGTCGAGTGGGGCGCGGGGATGCTCGATGGTGTCGCCGAGTCCTGGCTCGAGGTGGACATCGAACGGCCGACCGGCGCAAGTGCGGCCACGGATGACTCGTATGCCGAGCCCCGTTCGGTGATCATCACCGGGCATGGTCCCCGCTGGGCGGACCTTCGCCTCTAGCCGCACACGCGGGAAGTTAGGCTTGAGGGATGCTGCTCGCCATCGACACCTCGGCCGGGAGCAGTGTCGCCATCGTCGACCGGGACGCCGGAGTGCTCGCCCAGCGGAGCGTCGAAGACACCCGCAAACACGCGGAAGTCATCGGTGACCTGATCCGCGAATGCCTCGCGGAGTCCGGCATCGCCACGAGCGCTCTTTCCGGAGTCGCGGTCGGCATGGGACCCGGCCCATTCACCGGCCTGCGGGTCGGGATCGCCGCCGCTGCGACCTTCGCATTCGCCGCGGGCAAGCCAGTCGTGCGCGTCGTCAGCCACGACGCCGTCGCCTTCGGCTGGTACGCCGACGGCAACACCGGAGCGCTGCTCGTCACCACGGATGCGCGCCGTCGCGAGGTGTACTGGTCCGAGTTCAGCGGCGCGGACGACGTCGGTCTCCCGGTCCGCGCAGCCGGCCCCGCAATCGCGAAGCCAGATGAGCTGACGACCGGAGCCCACCGTCTGGACACGCACTGGGTGTCCGCGGCATCCGTCGGCCTGCTGGCCGAGCGCATCTACCAGCACGGGCGGGACTTCGCTGCGCCAGAGCCGGTATACCTGCGCTCGCCCGACGTCACCCTCTCCGCCGGCCCGAAGCGGGTGACCACATGACCTGGCAGCTGCGCGCCGCAACCCCCGCCGACCTCGACGGCATCATGCAGCTGGAGGACTCGATCTTCGAAGCCGACGCGTGGTCGAGGGACAGCATGCTGGATGAGCTGGCGAGCGAGCATACCCGCTACCTGGTCGCCCACCGGCCGGAAGCCGACATACTCGACGCCTACGCCGGCATGCTCATGCCGCGCGGCTCGACCGAGGCGGACATCCAGACCATCGCCGTCGCGCCCGCCGCCCGCCGGTCCGGTCTCGGCCGCACGCTCATGCTCCAGCTCATCCACGACGCGCGGCAGGCCGGCGTGCGCGAGCTCTTCCTCGAGGTGCGCGCCGACAACCCGCCCGCCCAGGCGCTGTACGAGTCGCTGGGCTTCGAGCGGATCGGCGTGCGCACCGGCTACTACCAGCCCGACAATGTCGACGCGATCGTGATGCGGCTGACGATCCCGGATGCGCGGACCGTCCCGACGATCGGCGGCGGAGCGTGAACGCCCCACTCGTGCTCGGCATCGAGACAAGCTGCGACGAGACCGGGGTGGGGATCGTGCGCGGCACCGAGCTGCTCGCCAACGTCATCGCGTCGTCGATGGACGAGCACTCACGCTACGGCGGCGTGGTCCCGGAGATCGCCGCGCGCGCCCACCTCGAGGCCATGATGCCGACGCTGAAGGCAGCGCTCGCCGAAGCCGATGTCACCCTCGACGACCTCGACGCGATCGCCGTCACCAGCGGCCCCGGACTCGCCGGTGCCCTGATGGTGGGCATCGGCGCCGCCAAGGGGCTCGCCCTCGCCACCGGCAAGCCGCTGTACGCCGTGAACCACCTCGTCGGGCATGTCGGAGCGGACGTGCTGGGCGGCGAACCGCTCGAGCAGCCGACCGTGGCGCTGCTGGTCTCCGGCGGCCATACCTCTCTATTACTGGTGCGCGATCTGGTCTCCGATGTCGAACTCCTCGGCGAGACCATCGACGACGCGGCGGGGGAGGCCTTCGACAAGGTCGCGCGGCTGCTGTCGCTGCCGTATCCGGGCGGCCCGCACATCGACCGCGCGGCCGCCGCCGGTGACCCGCGCGCCATCCAATTCCCGCGCGGCCTCAGCCGGCCGAAGGACCTCGAACGGCACCGCTACGACTTCTCGTTCTCCGGACTGAAGACGGCCGTCGCCCGCTGGGTTGAGCAGCGACGCGACGCCGGAGAGGGCGTGCCGATCCCGGATGTCGCGGCGAGCTTCCGCGAAGCCGTTGCGGACGTGCTCATCACGAAGGCCGTGGCCGCCTGCAACGACCTCGGCGTGCCGAGGCTGCTGCTCGGCGGTGGCGTCGTGGCCAATGCGCGCGTCCGCGAACTGGCCGAGCAGCGATGCGCAGAGCACGGAATCACGCTGCGCATCCCACCGCTGTCGCTGTGCACCGACAACGGCGCGATGATCGCCGAAGTGGGGGCGCAACTCGTGATGGCCGGACATGAGCCATCAAGCCTCGACTTCGGGGCCGACTCGACCCTCCCGGTCACGCAGATTCAGGCTTGAACGCACCGCTCTAGCCTCGCGACACACCGTCGCTACGCGATTGACAGCGTTCGCGCGGGACTGCCACTATGACTTGTGCCATCTCCGGCACCTGCCGAAATCCCGGCACACCCACCAATCACAGGAGCTTCCAGCATGACCGAAACCACGCCTGCGCCGCAGCCGACTCCGTACACCACGGCTGCTCCCGCCGAGCAGAAGACCAACGTCCTCGCGATCGTCTCACTCGTCTCCGCGTTCTTCGTCTCCCTCGTCGCGATCATCACCGGCCACATCGCCCTCAAGCAGATCGCTCAGACCGGTGAGAACGGCAAGGGCCTGGCGATCGCCGGCCTCATCATCGGCTACGTCGGCCTTGTTGTCGGCCTGATCTTCGTCATCCTGTGGTTCGCTGTCTTCGCCACGTTTGCGACCGCCGGCGTCAGCGTCTCGACCTTCTAGTTCACCAGAGCCGGGCCGCAGTCCCCCCGCGGGGACTGCGGCCTTTGCTTTTGCCCTAGTCTGTCGTGCATGACCAACGAGAACGACGCGCCCGCTCAGCCCTCCGCCGTGCAGCCTCCTGAGGCGCCGCCCGTGATCGCTCAGCCAGCGCCGCCGTCGCCATACGCTCAGGCGCAGGTCACTCAGCAGCCCGTGAACAACCCGTACGCGCAGAACCCGTATGCCACACAGCCGTACAACGCGAATTACGGCGCTCCGCAGGACGCCAAGGGGCTCAGCATCGCGTCCATGGTCATCGGCATCGTGAGCCTTGTGCTGATGTTCTTCTACATCGGCTGGCTCACCGGCATCGCGGCGGTGATCTTCGGACACATCGCGATGAAGAAAGAGCCCGCGGGCAAGGGCATGGCGCTGGCCGGCCTGATCACCGGCTACGTGGCCATCGGGTTGAGCCTGATCTTCCTCATCTTCGCCGTGCTGTTCTTCGGCTTCTTCATGTTTGCGCTCACCGGCGCCGCGACGTCCGTCTAGTCGCGCTCGGCGAGCACAGCGCGGTGTCGCCCGGCGATCCGGGTGATTATGAGCGTCGCCGAATGCTCGCCCTTCGGCGCGAGCTTCTTGCGCAGCTCGGCCGGGTCGATATCGGCTCCGCGTTTCTTGATCTCGAGCGTCCCGATCCGGCGGGCTGCCAGCTCGCGCTTCAGGGTCTTGACGTCGAACGGGAACTCCTCGACAACGCGGAAGCGTGAGGCGAACGGCGAATCGACTGCCGCATCCGACGTAAGCCAGGCGATCCGCTCGCTCACCATCCGAGCGCCGATCCTTCTGGCCAGGTCGCCGATCAGGCGTGCCCGGATGACTGCGCCATCCGGCTCGTACAGGTACTCGCCCAGCTGGCCGAGTTCAGCGTCCGCGCTGTCCTCGGCTGCGGTCAGCTCGGCCGCGCCATGCGGACCGATCACCAGGGCGCTGCGCCGGATGCCTGACCTCGCCACCGCGCCAAACCACAGCCCGAGCTCGACCACCTCCCCGGCGTCCGAGATCCATTGCGCCTCTGCGTCCACTGGAATCAGGTCACGATCGATCGCGGGGGAAAGCTTGATGCCCGTCGGCTTCTGCCGGGCAACCTCGAAGGCGAAGTCGAGGGAGGGAGTCCAATCGGCCGGGTCGACCAGCCGCCGCGCCCCGGAACGACGGGCAGGGTCGAGGTAGAGGGCGTCGAACTCGGCGATGCCGATGTCCTCGGCGTCGGTATTGATCACCGTCGAATCCGGCCAGGGCGCGAGGTTGTACGCGGCAATGGCAGCCGTCACCTCGTCCCGCTCGATTGCGGTGACCTTGAGGTCGATGCCCGCCATCGCCATGGCGTCGACGCCGATGCCGCAGCCGAGGTCGGCCACATGCGGCAGCCCGGCCGCGCGGAAGCGCTGCGCGTGCAACGCGGCGATCGGCAGCCTGGTCGCCTGCTCCAGCCCGGGCTCGGTGAACAGCATCCGGTCGGCGAACGGACCGAGCTTGTGCCTGGCCCGTCGTCGCAGCTTCGACTGGGTCAGGACCGCGGCGACCAGCTCGGGTGAGCGTCCCTCCTTGCGGAGGCGGTCGACCGTGCGCACGACGTCGTCGGTGCTCTCGTATTCGGGAAGCGAATCCAGCAGCCGCAAGCCCTCGGCCGACAGCAGCACGATGAGCTCGCTCTTGTCCATCCGGCTATTCTTCCAGCGGCAGGTCACGTTCTGTCGTTGGCACTCGGATTGACCGAGTGCCAGTCCGCGCCGTACAGTAGTTTTTGGCACACTCGCAGTGAGAGTGCTAACCCACGAATTTCGCACGTTCTGAGAAAGAAGAGGTCAACCGTGTCGGTGTCCATCAAGCCGCTCGAAGATCGCATCGTCATCAAGCAGGTCGAGGCCGAGCAGACCACTGCATCCGGTCTGGTCATCCCTGACACCGCGAAGGAGAAGCCCCAGGAGGGCGAAGTCGTCGCGGTGGGCCCCGGCCGCATCGATGACAACGGCAACCGCGTTCCGCTCGACGTCGCAGTCGGCGACCGAGTGATCTACTCCCGCTACGGCGGTACAGAGGTCAAGTACGGCGGCGAGGACCTGCTCGTGCTGTCCGCGCGCGACGTTCTCGCGGTCGTGGAGCGCTGACACCAGCCTTTCGGTAAGGGGCTCGTCCTTCGGGACGGGCCCCTTTCGCGTTTTCAGGACCGCATGGGCGGTAGCCTCGGGGAATGCAACAGACGGCGACTTCCGGGCGCGCGGGAGCGCTGTATGCGGTGGGCGCCTACGGGCTCTGGGGTGTCCTCCCCATCTACTTCGTGCTGCTGCTGCCAACAGGCCCGATCGAGGTCGTCGGCTGGCGGATCATCTTCTCGCTGGTGTTCTGCGCCGTGCTGCTCACGGTCACCCGAGCGTGGCGTGCGCTCATTGCGATCGTGAGGCAGCCACGACTGTTCTTCACCCTCGGCCTCGCCGGACTGCTGATCGTCATCAACTGGCAGGTGTACGTCTACGCCACCCTGAACGGCCAGGTCATCGAGACGTCGCTCGGCTACTTCATCAACCCCATCGTCACCGTCCTCCTCGGGGTGCTGCTGCTCCGCGAGCGGCTCCGCGCCGCACAGTGGGTCGCCGTCGGCATCAGCGCGATTGCGGTGCTGGTGATCGCGATCGGGTACGGCGTCTTCCCGTGGGTCTCGCTGGCCCTCGCGTTCTCGTTCGGGCTTTACGGCTTCGTGAAGAAGCGCGTCGGCCCGCGCGTGGATGCGGTGAGCGGCCTCACGCTCGAGACAGCGTGGCTCATCCCTGTCGCCATCGGTCAATTGTGGTTCGTCTCCGCGACATCCGGCCTCGTCTTCGGCAACGCGGGCGCCGCCAACGTCGTGCTGCTGCTCGCATCCGGTGTCATCACGGCGGTTCCGCTGCTTCTGTTCGCGGCAGCGGCCAGGCGCCTTCCCTTGGTCTACATGGGCCTGTTCCAGTACCTCGCCCCGGTGCTGCAGTTCATCGTGGGCGCGTTCATCCTGCACGAAGCCATGCCCCTTGAGCGGTGGATCGGCTTCGCCCTCGTCTGGGTCGCACTCATCGTGCTGACCACCGACATGCTCGCGAGCGGTAGGGCACGCCGCGCCTCACCGCTGCCCGGTTGATGCTTCGGTAGTGTCCTCTCGAAACCCCACAACGAGAGGACCGGTATTGTCGCGCGCAATCGCCCTGGTGACCGTCGCGGTGCTGAGCATCGGCCTGGTCGCCTGCACCTCCGAACCGGCGCCAGTCCCAGAGCCGACAGCGACCCCCACGCCCGTGCCACCCTCTGGTGACGGCGTCCTGCGCTTCGGCACCCTGTTCCCCGTGACCGGCGAGTTCGCGTTCATGGGCTCCGCCCAACTGGCGGGGGTCGAGCTGGCGGTGCGCGAGCTGAACGAGTTCGGCGGGGTGAACGGCAAGCCGGTCGAGGTGTTCCACCGGGACTCTGCGGATGCCTCGAGCGAGACGGCCGAGGCGTCCTTCGGCGAGTTGGCGGGCAAGGGCG
Source organism: Cryobacterium sp. BB307 (assembly GCF_012274275.1). GTDB lineage: Bacteria > Actinomycetota > Actinomycetes > Actinomycetales > Microbacteriaceae > Terrimesophilobacter. Next base: position 826,874 of record NZ_JAANZA010000001.1, read on the forward strand.
TTGACGTCGTGATCGGCCCGTCCGTGTCGGTACTCGCCGAGCGGGTGCTGCCGCTCGCCGTCGAGGCCGGCATCCCGCTGATCTCCCCGGCCGCGACCGACCCGCGGCTCAGCGCGCACGCCGAGACCGGGATGTTCTTCCGCACCATCCCGTCAGCTGCCCTGCAGGGCGCGGCGATCGCCGGCCTGATCGGCGGCACCGTCGCCGTCATCTACTTCGATGACGAACCGAGCCTCGCGGTGCGCGATTCGCTCGTGAACGCCAGGCCTGCGGACACGGTCGTCGCGGACGTGAAGATGACCGCATCCGCGTCGCCGGCGAAGATCGTCTCCGAAGTGAAGGCTGCGAAGCCGGATGTGGTGGTGCTGGCCAGCCCGTTCAGCCAGGCCGAGCAGAACCAGGCCGTGATCGCGGCGCTGACGGCCGCGCGACTCGGCGGCGAGAGGCTGTGGTTGACGAGCCAGAGCCTCGCCGACTACTCCCAAACGCTGCCAGCGGGAGCCCTCGCGTCGGTGGGCAGCCTGCGCGAGGGTGCGGAACCGGATGACGCCTTCGTCGCCCGCGTTCGGGCATCCGACCCGCGCGTCACGGACTTCCGCTACGCCGCGGAGGCCTACGACGCGACGATCCTCGCGGCGCTCGCTGCGGTGCTGGCGGATGACGATGGTGGACCGAGCATCGCGGCATCGCTGCGGGATGCCTCAGCGGGCGGCATCACCTGCACAAGCTACGGCGAATGCCTCGACGTGCTGACCACCGAGGATGACATCGACTACGACGGCGTCTCCGGACCGCTCGAGCTCGACGCATCCGGAGATCCGATGATGGCTCACTACAGCCTGTTTCGGTACGGCCCCGACAACACATACGCCCGCTACGACGGCGTGTTTGCAGGCTGACTACAACGATCAAGCCCCCATCGGGGGGCAGAATGAGCGCATTTGATCGCGTAACGGTAACGATTGTGCGCTGTTATGGCGCTGTAACCCGGATGTGTTGTGCCCACGCCGGAATGACAATACCTTTACGTCAACGGCAGTGGCTGCTGCCGTGTTAGCACACTCGAAACGCAAGGAGCAACATGAGCGTATTTGCGAAGGCCAAGGCCTCCCGCTCAAAGTCCCTGAAGTCCGTTCTCGGTGGGATCGCAATGGTCGGAGTCGGAGCATTGGTGCTCGCAGGCTGCACGCCGACTGAGAACCCCGATGGCCCGTCGGGTCCGACCGAGCAGCTCACCCTGAAGATCGGCACACTTCTGCCGCAGACGGGATCACTCTCCTTCCTCGGCCCGCCCGAGGAAGCTGGTGTCGCGCTGGCCGCCAAGGAGATCAACGAGGCGAACCTTGGCATCACGGTGGAGATCACCTACGGCGACTCGGGCGACCCGGACAACAAGGCCTACGCAACGGCCGTCCCAACCCTGCTGAGCGCGGGCGTGTCTGCGATCATCGGTGCCGCGGCATCCGGTGTCTCGAAGCTCGTGATCGACCAGATCACCGGTGCCGGCGTGATTCAGATCTCGCCCGCGAACACGTCCCCCGACTTCACGACGTGGGACGACGGCGGCCTCTACTGGCGTACTGCGCCGTCTGACCTGCTGCAGGGCGAGGTCCTCGGCAACCTTGTCGCAGAGGAGGGTGCAAGCAGCCTCGGGATGATCGTCATCAACGACGCCTACGGAACCGGACTGGAGAAGGTCACGGCCGAGACGTTCGAGAACGCGGGCGGCACGGTTGTGGCCACCGAGTACTTCAACGACGGTGACACCAACTTCAGCGCGCAGATCTCGACCGTGCTGGCCCAGGACCCCGACGCGATCGCACTGATCACGTTCGACCAGGCCTACACGATCCTGCCGGCGCTGAAGGACCAGGGCTACGACATGTCGAAGGTCTACCTCGTTGACGGCAACACCAAGCAGTTCGGCGCCGACCTGCCCGCCGGCACCGTCGAGGGCGCCACGGGCATGGCCCCCGGACCGTCGCTTGCCGACGACTTCCAGGACCGCCTGAACGACGCCTGGCAGACCGAGCTCGATGGCGCTGAGCCGCTGTCGGACTTCCTGTACGCGGCTGAGTCGTACGACGCTGTCATGCTCCTCGCGCTGGCTGCGCTGGCCGCCGGTTCGACCGACGGTGCCGACATCGCTGCCAAGCTGCAGGAGGTCTCCGGTGGTGGAGACGACCCGGGTGAGAAGGCTACCGACTTCGCGTCGGCAGCTCAGATCATCCTCGACGGCGGCAAGGTCGACTACGACGGCTACTCGGGCGGTATCAAGTTCGACGACGCCGGAGACCCGACCGACGCCACGATCGGTATCTTCAAGTACGGGGCCGACAACATGCACACCCGCACCAACTAGTTGATGCGCAAAGAAGGGCCCCGCCACAAGGCGGGGCCCTTCTCCTGTTGTCAGGCAGCCGCAGCGGCTAGTAGGCAGCCGCAGCAGACGCCACGCTGCGCGCCTGGCGCTCCAGCAACGGTGAGGGGCCCCGCCATCCGGCGGGGCCCCTCACCGTTCACGTGCTCGGCTTAGGCGACTTCCTCGCCCAGGGTGCCGAGGTACAGGCTGATGACCTTGGGGTCGTGCAGCAGTTCCCGACCGCTGCCCGTGTAGGCGTCCCGGCCCTGATCGAGCACGTACGCACGGTCTGCGATCTGCAGGCACCGGCGCGCGTTCTGCTCGACCATGATGGTCGTCACGCCGGCCTTGTTGATCTCCGAGACCCGGATGAATGCCTCATCCTGGCGCACAGGCGAGAGGCCCGCGGAGGGCTCGTCGAGCAGCAGAACCTCGGGGTCCATCATGAGCGCGCGCGACATGGCCACCATCTGGCGTTCACCGCCGGAGAGGGAGCCTGCACGTTGCTTCAGTCGGGACTTCAGCTCGGTGAACAGGGACGTGACGAACTCGAGGCGCTCGTTGTAGATCTTCGGGTTCTGGAAGAGTCCCATCTGCAGGTTCTCTTCAATCGTGAGTGTCGGGAAGACGTTGTTGTTCTGGGGCACCATCCCGACACCCCTCGCGACGAGCTTGTCCGCGGGCAGGTCGGTGATGTCCTCCCCGTTCAGGGTCATCGAGCCGCCGCGGACGTGCACCTGACCGAAGATGGCCTTGAGCAGCGTTGACTTGCCGGCGCCGTTGGGTCCGATGATGCCGATGAGCTCGCCCTTGTGCGCGGTGAGCGAGCACCCGGTGAGGATGTTCACGCCGGGCAGGTAGCCCGCGACGAGGTCCGTTACCTCGACAACCAGTTCGCTGTTGGTCACGGCTGCACCTTCTCTTCCTGGATGTCGTCACCCGGCCGGGTGGTCGACCCGGCCTCCGTCTGGAGCGCCTCCTCGACGATGTCGTCGACAAGGTGGTCTTCATGGATGACGTCGATTCGGCCGGTGACAACGCCCAGATCGGTGTCGAGGTGACTGCCCAGGTAAGCGTCGATGACGGCGAGGTCCTTCATCACTTCATCCGGTGGTCCCTCGGCGACGATGCGACCCTCAGCCATGACGACCACCCAGTCGGCGATGTGACGGACCATGGCCATGTCGTGTTCGACGAAGAGGACGGTCATGCCCGAGTCCTTGAGACCAAGGATGTGGTCGAGGAGTGACTGGGTGAGCGCCGGGTTGACGCCTGCCATCGGCTCGTCGAGCATCACCAGAGTCGGGTCGCTCATGAGCGCGCGCGCCATCTCGAGGAGCTTCCGCTGGCCGCCGGACAGGCTAGCGGCGTAGTCGTCCTTCTTAGTGTCGAGCTTGAAGCGCTCGAGGAGGGCCAGCGCCTTCTCCTCGATCTCCTCCTCCTGCTTCCTCCACAGCGCCGGGATGAGCCCGTTCCAGAACTTCTCGCCCGCTTGGTTCTTCGCGCCGAGCTTCATGTTCTCGAGCACCGTCAGGAGCGCGAGGGACTTGGTCAGCTGGAAGGTGCGGACTTGGCCAAGTTGCGACACCTTGAACGCTGGAATCCCGGCGAGGTTCTTGCCGTCGAACTCCCACGTGCCCGTGTCCGGCTTGTCGAAGCCGGTCAGCAGGTTGAACAGGGTTGTCTTGCCGGCACCGTTCGGCCCGATGAGCGCGGTGATAGCGCCGCGCGGGATCTCGAGGTGCTCGACGTCGACCGCCTTGAGGCCACCGAACGAGCGCGTGACGTTGTCGGCGACGATGATCGGGTCGACCTTCGGCACGCCGGGGCGGATCTCGCCGACGTGCAGTCCGGTCGACTTGATACGTGGTTGGTTAGCGGGCATTGAAGGTCATCTCCTTCTTGTTGCCGAGAATGCCTTGCGGACGGAATGCGACGATGAGAATCAGCGCGACTCCGACCAGGATGTAACGCAAGTTCCCCGCCTGAGATGGGTTGTTGAGGCCGGGGATCATGCCCGTGGATGCCAACGCGGGGAGCACGTTCGCGAGGAACGCCATGATCAGCCAGTAGAGCAGCGAGCCGAGCACCGGACCGAAGATCGTTGCCGCGCCACCAAGGAGCAGGATCGTCCACAGGAAGAACGTCAACGACGGCAGGTAGTACGCCGGGACCACTGCCGACGGCAGTGCGACGACGAATCCGCCCAGTGCGCCGAGGACACCACCGAGCACGAGGACCTGCATCTTGTACGCGAACACGTTCTTGCCGAGTGCGCGCACCGCATCCTCGTCCTCTCGGATGCCGCGAACCACGCGACCCCACGGGCTGCGCATGACCAGCCAGACGACGAGAAGTGCGAGGCCGAGCAGGATCAGGCCGAACACGCGCACCCAGAGGTCCGTCGCCGACCAGGTCCAGGGCCCGAAGCCGTACGTGCCGGGCGGGAAGGGGTTGGCGGAGCGGAAGCTCTCGTGGTACCCGCCTAGGCCGTCGGCGGAGTTTGTGTAGTCATCGAAAATCGTCGACTGGAACAGCAGCCGCACGACTTCCGCCGCAGCGATCGTCGCGATTGCGAGGTAGTCGGCGCGGAGGCGCAACGTCGGCAAGCCGAGGATGAGCGCGAACACGACCGCGGCTACCACGCCGACCAGCAGTCCGCCCCACCAGGGGAAGCCAAACGTGAGCACCGAGATCGCGTAGCCGTACGCGCCGAGCGCCATGAAGCCGGCCTGGCCGAAGTTCAGCAGGCCGCCGTAGCCGAAGTGCACCGCGAGGCCGAGGGTGGCGATCGCGTACGCGATCGTCTCCGGCATGAATACCCACGCGAGCGTGTTGTTGAGAATCAATCCCCAGTCCATGGTGCTAGCCGATCCTCTCTCGACGACCCAGGATGCCCTGAGGTCGGAACAACAGCACGACGATCAGGACCGTCAGCGCGCTCACATATTTGATGTCGGATGGCAGCCACAGGGTTGACACTTCGACCATGAGGCCGACGATGATCGATCCCAGGAGCGCGCCGAACGCGGTCCCGAGACCGCCGAGCACGACTGCGGCGAAGATCAGCAACAGGATCTGCCAGCCCATGTCCCACCTGATCCCAGGGCGGAAGTATGCCCACAGCACGCCGGAGAGGCCAGCAAGCGCGGACCCGAGGATCCAGATGATCCGCACCACGCGATCGACGTTGATGCCGGAGGCGGCGGCCAGCGACGCGTTGTCGGAGATGGCCCGAGTCGCCTTGCCGGTGCGGGTGTTGATCAGCCAGTATGCGACGCCGATCAGCACAGCGAGCGAGACGCCCATGCTGATCATGTCCGTGATCGAAAGCTTGATCGGCCCCAGGAGCTGGATCTTGGTCGAGCCCGGGTTCGGCAGCTGGAAGACGCCCCCGCCATAGAAGAAGAGATAGACGTAGCGAAGCCCCAGGGAGAGACCAATGCTGATGATCATCAGCTGCACGACGCTCAATCCGCGTTTTCGCATCGGTTTCCAGAGCCCGATGTCCTGCGCGAGCCCGAACAGTCCGGCGAGGATCACGGCGATGGGGATCGCTATCCACATCGGGAACGCGAGGTGCACGCCGAAGGTCAAAGCCATCAACGCCCCGAAGGTGACCATTTCGGCGTGCGCGAAGTTCGAGATGCCGGTTGTGCCGAAGATCAGAGATAGGCCGATCGACGCGAGCGCGAGCATGAGGCCGAAGTTGAGGCCGTTCATGATGCGGCCGGCGAGCTGTTCGCTGAACGGCGTGACCTGCCGCACACCCTCGCCGAGGAAGAAGTTCACTGTCGCGTTGTTCGTCAGGCCGAACTCGGCTTCCTTCGTGGCGCTTCCCTCAGCGACGATGACGCCTTTGGGGAGGGTCTCTTCGTCCAGGGTGATCGTGTACGTCTCGTCCTTATCGGGAACGCCTACACGCCAGCGCCCGTCCTCCCCGGTGACCACCTCGGCGTCGTACCCGCCGCCCTCCACTGTGATCCGGACGTCGGCAAGTGGCTTGTCCTCGAACTTCACGTTGCCGCTGAAGATGAAGTCGTATTCGTCGGTTCCGACCTCATCGGCGAGAGCCGGGGACGCGACGAACGTTGACAGGGTAATCGCCGCGAAGACGGCAGCAAACAGCAGACTTAAGCGTCTGACTGGTCGTTGGCGTACTCGGGCTCGGGGTCGACCAGGAACGTGCACAAGACCTCCAAGACGTCGCCAGCGAGCAGGCCGAGTCGGCATGGTTCTGGCTTCGTCATCGTTGACGATACGTGCCGATTATGGCGTAACTGTCACGCCCGTGCCACACCGCTGGGCCAATGTGCTACCGCGGGAACAGAATCGACAGTCGAACCGTTAACATTGACTACCGGTATTCACTGTGGCATCCGGTCCTTCCCTCCCGTCCCACTCCAGGAGAATCATGGATCAGCCAGACCCCTTCGGCTTCATCGGGCTCACCTACGACGACGTCATGCTGCTGCCAGGGCACACCGACGTCATCCCGAGCGAAGCGGACACGTCCAGTCGGCTCACCCGGCGCATCCGGGTCAGCACACCACTGATCTCGGCCGCCATGGACACCGTGACCGAGGGGCGCATGGCCATCTCGATGGCCAGGCAGGGTGGCTTGGGCGTGCTGCATCGCAACCTGTCGATCGAGGACCAGGCCGGGTTCGTCGACAAGGTGAAGCGCAGCGAGTCGGGCATGATCACCAATCCGGTCACGACGACGCCGGATGCGACGGTCGCCGAGGTTGACGCGGTGTGCGGCCAGTTCCGCGTATCGGGTCTGCCGGTGATTGAGGGTGACGGCACGCTCGTTGGAATCATCACCAACCGTGACATGCGTTTTGTCTCCCAGTTCGAGAAGTCGACGACCCTCGTGCGGGACGTCATGACGAAGATGCCGCTTATCACCGCACCCGCCGGCATCGACCCCGACGGGGCGATCGCCATCTTCGCCGAGCACAAGATCGAGAAGCTGCCGCTCGTCGACGAGCGAGGACGCCTGACTGGTCTCATCACGGTGAAGGACTTCGACAAGACCGAGCAGTACCCGAACGCCACCAAGGACGATGAGGGCCGGCTGCGCGTTGGCGCCGCGATCGGCTTCTTCGGCGACGCGTGGGAGCGCGCCGGTGCGCTCGCCGACGCCGGTGTCGACGTCATCGTCGTGGACACCGCCAACGGCGACTCCGCCGGTGAGATCAGCATCATCCGTCGACTCAAGGCCGACCCCGCGTTCGCGAACATCGACATCATCGGCGGCAACGTCGCGACGCGTTCCGGTGCGCAGGCGCTGATCGATGCAGGCGCGGATGCGATCAAGGTCGGCGTCGGGCCGGGTTCCATCTGCACGACGCGCGTGGTCGCGGGTGTCGGCGTGCCGCAGGTGACCGCGGTGTACGAGGCATCGCTGGCCGCCCGTGAGGCGGGCGTCCCAGTGATCGCCGACGGCGGTTTGCAGTACTCGGGCGACATCGCCAAGGCGCTCGTTGCCGGCGCGGAGACCGTGATGCTCGGGTCGCTGCTGGCCGGGACCGACGAGAGCCCCGGCGAGCTCATCTACGTCAACGGCAAGCAGTTCAAGACCTACCGCGGTATGGGGTCCCTCGGTGCGATGCAGACGCGCGGCACGAAGACCTCCTACTCGCGCGACCGGTACTTCCAGGCCGATGTGCCGAGCGACGAGCAGCTGATCGCGGAGGGCATCGAGGGCAAGGTTGCGTATCGCGGCCCGGTCTCATCGGTCGTCTACCAGCTGGTCGGTGGCCTGCGCCAGTCGATGTTCTACGTCGGCGCGCGCACCATGGACGAGCTGCGCGCGAAGGGCAAGTTCGTGCGGATCACAGCGGCCGGGCTGAAGGAATCGCACCCGCACGACATCCAGATGGTCGCGGAGGCGCCCAACTACCGTCGCTGAGCCTCGTCGGCGGTGCGCGCCTAGACTGAGGGCGTGACTGAAGTGGAGATCGGCCGCGCCAAGCGCGCTCGCCGCGCATACTCGTTCGACGACATCGCGGTGGTGCCCAACCGGCGCACGCGCGACCCTCAGGATGTCTCGGTGTCGTGGACGATTGACGCGTACAAGTTCGAAATCCCCTTCTTGGCCGCGCCCATGGACTCGGTCGTCTCCCCGGAGATCGCCATCCGGATCGGCCAGCTCGGCGGCCTCGGCGTGCTCGACCTCGAGGGCCTGTGGACCCGGTACGAGGACCCGCAGCCATACCTGGACGAGATTCGCGGGTTGCCTGATGCCGAAGCCACCAGCCGCATGCAGAGGATCTACGCCGAGCCGGTGAAGCCGGAACTCGTCACCAGCAGGCTGGCCGAGATCCGCGAGGCCGGAGTCACCGTCGCCGGCGCGCTCTCCCCGCAGCGCACCCAGCAGCTGTACAAGACGGTCATCGAGGCGGGTGTCGATCTGTTCGTGATCCGCGGCACGACCGTCAGCGCCGAGCATGTCTCCCAGAACCAGGAGCCGCTCAACCTCAAGAAGTTCATCTACGAACTCGACGTCCCGGTGATCGTGGGCGGCGCATCCGGATACACGCCCGCGCTGCACCTCATGCGCACCGGAGCCGCAGGCATTCTCGTCGGCTTCGGGGGTGGCGCAGCGTCAACGACGCGCGCCGCGCTCGGCATCCACGCGCCCATGGCGAGCGCCATCGCGGATGCCGCCGGTGCCCGACGCGACTACCTTGACGAGTCGGGCGGCCGCTACGTGCACATCATCGCCGACGGCGGACTCGGCACCTCGGGCGACATCGTCAAGGCGGTGGCGATGGGTGCGGATGCCGTGATGCTCGGCAGCACGCTGGCACGCGCCACCGACGTGCCCGGCGGCGGCTTCCACTGGGGAGCCGAGGCCCACCACGCCGAGCTGCCCCGCGGCAACCGGGTGCGTGTTGGCCAGGTGGCGCCGCTCGAGCAGATCCTGTTCGGGCCGTCAACGGTCGCAGACGGCACGGTGAACCTGGTCGGCGCGCTTCGCCGGTCGATGGCGACGACTGGGTACTCGGACCTCAAGGAATTCCAGCGCGTCGACGTGGTCGTCTCGCCTTACCACGACTGACATGGTGACCGACCGCTCCCGACTCGGTGCCCCGGAGCGCGCTGCCGCCATCGCCAGGATGCGGGACGGCGAACTGGACGTCCTGGTCGTCGGTGGTGGGGTGGTCGGCGCCGGTGCAGCCCTGGATGCCGCGACGCGCGGCCTGCGAGTGGGGCTGGTCGAGGCCAGGGACTGGGCCTCTGGCACGTCGAGTCGTTCCTCGAAGCTGGTGCACGGCGGCATCCGGTATCTGGAGCAACTCGACTTCTCGCTCGTGCGGGAGGCGCTCGTCGAGCGCGGTCTGCTGCTGGAGAAGCTCGCGCCCCACCTGGTGCGGCCGGTGCGGTTCCTGTACCCGCTGACAGTACCGCTTGTGGAACGCGGCTACATCGGGGCCGGCATGGCGCTGTATGACGTGATGAGCTACACCGGTGGCCGCTCGCCGGGGGTGCCCCACCACCGGCACCTGAGTCGGCGGCAGGTGCAGCTGGCGATGCCTGGGCTGCGCACCGACGACATCCGCGGCGGGATCAGCTATTTCGACGCGCAGGTGGATGACGCGCGGTTCGTGGTGACGCTCGTGCGCACCGCGGCGCAGTACGGTGCGCAGGTTGCGAACCGGCTGCGAGTGGAGGGCTTCCTCAAGGAAGGTGACCGCATCGTCGGCGCTCGAGTGCGCGACTACCACGCTGGCGGGCAGGTCGAGATCCGGGCGAAGCGAGTCGTCAACGCGACCGGGGTGTGGACCGACGACACCGAGGCGCTGACCGGAGATCGGAGCCGGATGCGCGTGCGCGCGTCCAAGGGCGTGCACCTGGTGGTGCCGAAGGATCGGTTCCACTCCACCATGGGCGTGCTGCTGCGCACCGAGAAGAGCGTGCTGTTCGTCATCCCGTGGGGCCGGCACTGGATCATCGGCACGACCGACACCGACTGGAACCTGGACAAGGCGCATCCGGCCGCCACCGCCGCGGACATCGACTACCTGCTCCAGCGCGTCAATCGGGTGCTCGCCGAGCCGCTCAGCCGAGAGGATGTCGTCGGCGTCTATGCCGGGTTGCGGCCGCTGCTGGCGGGGGAGAGCGACGACACCTCTAAGCTGTCTCGCGAGCACGTCGTGGAGAGCACGGTGCCGGGAATGGTGTTCGTCGCCGGGGGCAAGTTCACCACCTACCGAGTGATGGCAATGGATGCGATCGATGCGACCGGCGTGACGACTGTGCCGAGCGTGACGGCGGACACTCCGCTGGCCGGCGCCGACGGATTCGCCGCCGCCTGGACTGTGCGTGATGCGCTGGCGGCCGACTTTGGCATCCGGGAGCGGAGTGTCCGGCACCTGCTGCACCGCTACGGGGCGCTCGCCTCTGACGTGCTCGAGTTGATTCGCGGCGACGCATCGCTTGGGGAGCTGCTGCCAGGCACGCGCGACTACCTGCGCGCGGAAGTCGTCTATTCGGCGAGTAGCGAGGGGGCACTGCACCTGGACGACGTGCTGACCCGGCGCACCCGCATCTCGATCGAGGCGGCGGATCGCGGAGTAGCCGCTGCGCCGGTGGTCGCGCGGCTCATGGGCGGCGTACTCGGCTGGGATGAGCAGCGCATCGAGCGCGAGGTCGAGTTGTACCTCGAGCGCGTGTTCGCCGAGCGGGGGAGTCAGGAGCAGCCGGATGACGCATCCGCCGACCGGGTGCGGTTGAGCGCGCGCGACAGCATGGGCCTGCTGTGAGTGCCCTAGGCGGAGTCGGCAGCGGTGACGATCGGGTTCCCGGCGGTGATCCACGCCTGGATGCCGCCGGCGATGTTGACCGCGTCGTGGCCGTTCTGGCGTAGGTAGTCGGCCACCCTCCCGCTGCGCGCGCCGGAGCGGCACAGCACGTACACCGTGCCATCCGGAATCTCGTCGAGGCGATTCAGGAAGTCGGACATCGGGATCAGCGGCACCCCGTCGATGTGCCCCTCGTCGTACTCGCTCTGCTCGCGTACGTCGATGATGCTGGGCGACTCGAGGCGCGTGAGCTCGTCGATGGTGATTTCGTGTTGCACGCGTTCAGCCTAAACGGCGCTCTCGATCACCACCCCTGTTCGGGGGTTGCCCGTCCTGCTGATATACCGATAGTGTCTCGGGAAATTGCTCTTCCGCACCCTCGGATGCAGCAGGTCCAGTACTACCCGAAAGGCTTCCACATGAAGCGTCCATCCTTTGCCCTGCCCGCTGCCGCAGCTGCGACAGCCCTGATCATGACGGCGGCGATGGCGCTTCCCGCGTCCGCTGCGTCATCAACCGACTACGTGGTCGCTGGCGACATCGCGCCCGGTCCCGAGACCGATGCGACCTACCTCGGCTGGCACGAGGGCGGATCCGGTACGGATGTCCGTCATGACGTCCGCTGGGACGGTCTGCACATCGCGACCAGCGGCACACCCTCGCAGATCATCAACGGGCTGGTGGCCGGAGGAACGCTCGGCCTACCGACCGACGGAGCTGAGCTTCTCGGACTCATCACAAGCTCCTCGGTCACCGTCTCGCAGGGCAGTGTCACCCTTCAGGTGGCGTTCACCGCCGACGACTCCATCACCGGTTACTGGGGAACCCTCCGACCGGCCGCTGCCTACGGAGTTGGAACCAGCACGCCCAGCGCAACTGACAGCTGGGTCTCCAGCAAGACCATCACCGGGACGTCGATCGTCCAGGATGTCCCACAGTCGCTCCAGGACATCGTGACCGAACTGGCGGCCGCAGGCGACCAGCTCCGCTACTCCGCATTCGGCGTATGGGCGGGCACCCATTCGGTGGTCGAGCAGATCACTTGGGCTGACGTCGAGTACCGCTTCACCGCGCAGCCGCTCGCCGCTCCGGCGGCGACCGACCGGTGGGTGCTCGAGTCCGAGATTCGCCCGAACGCAACGCCGTACGCCGGCTGGCATGAGGGGTACCCCAATGCCACCCCGGCATATGACGTGATCAGCACCGGGCTCAGCTTCGGCAACGGCGCGAACTCTCAGATCATCAACGGTCTCGCGACGCCGCTGACGACGCTCGAGCTCGAGCGCCTCATCACCACCGCGAGCGTGACCGTCGTCTCGGGCGAGGCGTTCTTCCAGGTGCCGCTGTTCGTCGGCCCGACCGACGAGTTCACCACGCTGCGGCCCGCGAACGCGGCAACCCCCAGCGCCAACAGCACGTTCTCGCTGTTCAGCCAGTGGGTCCTCAGCCGTCCGGTTGCCGGGCTCCCGGCCAACACCCCGATGCGCCTCGGTGACATCATCGACGCGCTCGAGGCGGCGGGAGAGGTCGACGTGCTCGCGTTCGGTGTGCTCGCCCAGGCCACCGCACCGGCCGTGGTCGCGAACCTCGAGTGGGACGGCGTGCGCTACAACTTCACCGCACAGCCGGCCGCTGCCACACCCCCGGCGCTGGCTGCCACGGGAACAGACGGCATCGTTCCGTTGAGCATCGCCGGCCTGCTCCTTCTCGCGGGCGTTGCGCTGGTGACTGTGCGCATCCGCCGCTCCAAGGCGTAGCAGTCTGAACCGCTGATCGCCCGGTCGCTGATTCGTTCAGCGGCCGGGCGATAGGCTTTTGGGGGAGCATTGGTGGAACAGCGGATGGGTGACGAGTGAGCATGTGGGCCGTCGCTCGCCGTCCCAAGTGGATCGCCGCGCTGCTGCTGGCTCTCGGAGTTGCCGCCGCGTTCGCGGCACTCGGCCAGTGGCAGCTCGAGCGCAGCATTGACACCGGCACCGTGATCGAGCGGGACACCGAGACCGTGATGCCGCTGACAAGCGTCGCCCAGCCGCAGGCATCCGTCTCCGGGGCGGCGGACGGGCAACTCGTCGCTATCGCCGGGCGGTTCCTCGACGACGAGTACCTCACGATCGCCGACCGCATGAACGGCGGCGAGAGCGGCTTTTGGGTCGTCGGACACCTGCAGACACCGGATGCGGCCGGCTTGGCAGTAGCGCTCGGCTGGACCGCCGACCGTGACACCGCCGAGGAGGTCGCCGCGGGCCTCGGCGCCGAGGAAGTGCAGCTCACCGGTCGCTACGTTGCTGGTGAGGGCCCGCAGGAGTCCGACTTCGAAAGCGGCGAGCTCGCCACCGTATCGCCTGGCGCGCTGATCAACCTATGGCCGACGATCGATTCAGGCGGCGTGTACGGCGGCTACGTTGTGGCCGACGACCCGGTCGGCGGGCTCGAGGCGATCGACTCGCCGGCACCGTCGACCGAGGTGCAGGTCAACTGGCTCAACGTCTTCTACGCGGCCGAATGGGTCATCTTCGCCGGGTTCGCGGTGTTCCTGTGGTGGCGGGTCGTCAGGGACGAATGGGAACGCGAAGAGGCCGCGCTGGCCGCCGACGAGCGCCCAGAACGGGCCGAATAGACTAGGTTCATGCCGCTTGCCCCACGCGTTTCTGATGCCCCGCGCATCCGTCGCACCCTCTCTGTCTTCAAAGTCTCCGCCGCCATCACGGGCGTCTTCCTGCTGCTGCTCGTGCTCATGATGGTGTTCCGCTACGGGTTCGGCGCAGACATCGAGATGAACGGGCCGGACGGGTTCCTTGCCCTCACGCCGCAGGACGCGATCACCGGCATCAACCTGTCCACGGTCATCCTGATCGTGCACGGTTGGCTGTACGTGCTGTACCTCGGTTGCGACTTTATGCTGTGGCGGCTGCTGCGCTGGCCGTTCAAGAGCTTCCTCTTCATCGCGCTCGGCGGCATCGTCCCCGGACTCTCCTTCTTCTTCGAGGTGTCGGTGCCCAAGCGAGTGAACGCCGAACTGGCCGAACTTGAGAAGGAGCTCGTGTGAGTACCCCGGAGCGCGACACCGAGCAGCGACCCGTTCTCGTCGTCGACTTCGGCGCGCAGTACGCCCAACTCATTGCCCGCCGCGTGCGGGAGGCGAGCGTGTACTCGCAGATCGTTCCGCACACCATCACCGCCGCGGAGGTCAAGGAGCTCGACCCGGCCGGCATCGTCCTGAGCGGTGGGCCGTCGAGTGTGTACGAGCCCGGGTCCCCGAGCCTCGACCCGGGCATCCTCGAGCTCGGCGTGCCGGTGCTGGGCATCTGCTACGGCTTCCAGGTCATGGCCAAGCAACTCGGCGGCGAGGTCGCCAACACCGGGTTGCGCGAGTACGGCGCGACGCAGGTGTCCGTCGTCGACCGCGGCACGCTGCTGGATGGTCAACCGGATGCGCAGACAACCTGGATGAGCCACGGTGACTCGGTGGCGAAGGCGCCGGAGGGATTCCGCGTGCTCGCCTCGACCCAGTCAACCCCGGTGGCAGCCTTCGAGAACCCGGAGCGGGGTCTCTACGGTGTGCAGTGGCATCCGGAGGTGAAGCACTCCGAGTTCGGGCAGAACGTGCTCGAGAACTTCCTCCACCGCGCGGCAGGCATCGCCGCCGAATGGAACGCCGGCAACGTCATCGCGGAGCAGGTCCAGCGCATCCGCGAGCAGATCGGTGATGCGCGCGTCATCTGCGGCCTGTCCGGCGGGGTCGACTCGGCCGTCGCCGCAGCGCTCGTGCACGAGGCGGTCGGCGACCAGCTCACCTGCATCTTCGTCGACCACGGACTGCTGCGCCAGGATGAGCGCCGTCAGGTCGAGGAGGACTACGTCGCCTCCACCGGCGTGCGGCTCGTCACGGTCGACGCTGAGGAGCAGTTCCTCGACGCGCTCACTGGCGTCACCGACCCGGAGACGAAGCGCAAGATCATCGGGCGCGAGTTCATCCGCTCGTTCGAGAACGCCGCGGAAGCGCTCGTGCTCGAGGCGCAGGCCGGCGGTGAGCCGATCCGCTTCCTCGTGCAGGGAACCCTGTACCCGGATGTCGTCGAGAGCGGTGGCGGCAGCGGTACCGCCAACATCAAGAGTCACCACAACGTCGGCGGCCTGCCGGAGGATCTGCAGTTCGAGCTCGTAGAACCGCTGCGCGCCCTGTTCAAGGACGAGGTGCGAGCCATCGGCCGCGAGCTTGGCCTGCCGGAAGCGATCGTGAACCGGCAGCCGTTCCCCGGACCCGGCCTCGGCATCCGGATCGTCGGCGAAGTTACCCACGAACGGCTCGAACTGCTGCGGAAAGCGGATGCCATCGCGCGCGGCGAGCTGACCGCCGCCGGACTCGACGACGAGATCTGGCAGTGCCCGGTCGTGCTGCTCGCGGACGTGCGCTCGGTCGGCGTGCAGGGCGACGGTCGCACCTACGGGCACCCAATCGTGCTGCGCCCGGTGTCGAGCGAGGATGCGATGACCGCCGACTGGACGCGCCTGCCGTACGACGTGCTCGCGCGCATCTCCAGCCGGATCACCAACGAGGTGCCCGGAGTGAACCGGGTGGTGCTCGACGTCACGTCGAAGCCGCCGGGCACCATCGAGTGGGAGTAGTTGGGCTCTGGGCCGCTTGCGCGGGTCGAACTCCCGCGCGCTGGTCGAATTGGACGCGCGCGTGGAAGGTTGACCCGCGCGCGCGATCTCTGCGCCTGCGCGACTAAACGGCTAGTGGCACCGCGTGGATCTCGTCAGCCGGGTGTCCGGTGCGCTCGTGAATGCGCCGAACCGCGTCGGCTGATGGGGATTCGGACAGGCAATAGACCAGTCCATCCTCCGGATTCGCCCACGCCTGCTTGAAGATCACACCCTCTTCGCCCTGGATGGCGAGGTCGGCTTCGTGCGCGGCCTTCAACTCATCCGCCGTGATGCCGACCATGTTGCGGTGTACGTCCATGAACTCTGGCATGGCGCTACCTCATCTCTTTCGAGCGGTATTTCTGCGCACAGTACGCTCGGGCAGGTGCGCCGTCAACAGGTTGTCGACACAGTCGCCATTCACGTTGCGGGAGAACAGGAACGAGCGCCGCTTAACGACGCGAGCGCCGCTGAAATATCAGCGGCGCTCGCGCAATCCGGCGGCGGAAACTATTCGCGGAAGATCGCGATGAGGCGCAGGATCTCCAGGTACAGCCAGACGACCGTGACCATGATGCCGAACGCTGCGGTCCAGCCGTAGATGCGCGGCGCGCCACGCTCGACACCGGTCTTGATGTCCTCGAAGTCCATGACGAGCGAGTACGCGGCGAGCAGGATGACCAGCACACCGAGGATCAGGCCGATCGGAATGCCGAAGATCTCCTGGCTGCGCAGCCCGAACATGCCGCTGGTCACGCCGGTCCACATGAGCACGATGTTGACGACGGAGAAGGCCAGGTAGCCGAGCATCGCGATCATGAAGATCTTGGTGGCCTTCTTGGTCGCACGCACCTTGCCGCTCGCGAACAGCGCGAGGGTGATGCCGACGACCGCGAGGGTTCCGAACACGGCCTGCGGCACGATGCCGTCGAACAGGCTCGAGAACATCACCGAGATGCCACCGACGAACACGCCCTCAACCGCGGCGTAGCTCAGCACGAGGGCGGGGGATGGCTTCTTCTTGAAGATGTTGACCAGCGCAAGTACGAAGCCGACCAGCGCCGCGGGCAGCGCGAGAACGGGTACGAACCAGCCGACTGCTGCACCGGCGACCAGGATGGCGAAGCTCACAACCGTCTTGACGATCGTGTCCTCGTAGGTCATCCGGTCGGTGTCGACCGGGGTCGCCGCCGGGCGGCCGTACATTTCGTCGAGCTGTTCTGCCGAGAAATCCGGTGCTGCCGGTCGCGCGAGGGCCTTTGCCGCATTCGCGGTGAATGCCGGAGAGTTGCTGAATGCAGGGTTGGACATTATTCCTCTTGCCGTGAAGTGGATGTGGTCAAAGACCAATCTACCGTGCCCGCATCCGGTTTCTACCGTTGATCACTGTCAGAGAACGGCCAAGCCAGGCGGATGCCGCCACAACGGCGCCCGCGATCGCGACCACGAGCGCGTTGTTTCCGTACTGCGGGAACGCGCCGGCGAGAACGGCGGCCGCGCCGATCGGCAGCAGCAGGCTGAGGTAGCTCGGCCACGGGCGCTGCCGCACAAGGAACCATGCGGCCAGTGGGATCGCGAGGAAATACGCGGAGCTGGCCCCGTTCAGCACCAGAACCGTCGCCAGACCGCTGGGCACGATCACGAGCGCGCGGCGCCAACCGGCCCCGGGAAGGATGCCCCAGCCGGCGGCGTGCAGTGCGAAGCCGATGCCGAGGAACGGGAGCGAATACGCGGAGGTCGCCTGCACGAGCAGCCCGCCCGCAAAGAGCATCAGCAGCGCACCGACGTACCGCGCGCGGTAGCTGCCCCAGCGCAGCGGGAGGGTCGCGGTCGGCTCTCGGCTCCCGGCATCCGGTGGCGCCGACGGCCTGATCGCGCCGGGAATGGCCGCCTTCGTCGGAGCGCCGCAGTGCACGCAGTACTTCCAGCTGTCGTCCAGTTCCCGCCCGCAGCTGTTGCACCTCCCCATACGTTGCAGGGTACCAATTGCCCCGATCGCGTACCGTTGCCCTGTGCGAAGCGACCGGCTGCCCCTCGTCATCGCCCATCGCGGCGCGAGCGGCTACCGACCCGAGCACACGCGGGACGCGTACCTGCTTGCCATTGAGATGGGGGCGGATGCGGTGGAGCCGGACATCGTGGCGACGCGCGACGGCGTGCTCGTCATCCGGCATGAGAACGAGATCTCCGGGACGACGGATGTCGCCGCGCACCCCGAGTTCGCTGACCGCAGGACCACCAAGGTCATCGACGGGCAGCGGGTGACCGGCTGGTTCACCGAGGACTTCACTTGGGCGGAGCTCGCCACGCTGCGCTCACTCGAGCGGCTGCCGCGCATCCGGAAAGCGAATGCCGCCTTCGACGGTCAGCAGGGCGTGCTGCGCCTGAGCGACCTGCTTGCGGTGCTCGATGAGGCGCAACGGCCGGTCGGGTTGGTTGCGGAGGTCAAGCACGCGACCCACTTTGATTCGGTCGGCTTGCCGCTCGATGAGCTTCTGACCGCCGAGCTCGGCGGGTGGGCCCGCGACGACCGGCTGATCGTCGAGTCGTTCGAGACGACAGTGCTCGGGAAGCTGCGTGGGCGCGGTGTGAGCGCGCCGGTCGTCTTCCTGGTCGAGGCGACCGGATCGCCCGCGGACGAGGTCGCCCTGCTCGGAAACGCCGCACCGACCTACGCCGATCACCTCACCGACGCCGGCCTCGACGGGTTGGCCGGCAAGGTTGACGGAATCAGCGTCGCCAAGAGCATCCTGTTGGAGTCGGCTGAACTGGTCGAGCGTGCCCACGCGCGATCCTTGCGCGTCTTCACCTGGACGCTGCGCGCCGAGAATCGCTTCCTCGACCCACGCTTCCGGCTGGGCGGCTCCGGCTTTGGCGACTGGATGTCCGAGTTCCAGCTGATCATGCACAGCGGCGTCGACGGCGTGTTCGCCGACCAGCCCGACCTGGCGATCACCGCGCGCAGCAGCCTCGACGACTAGCGGCCCCGACAGATAGGGGACTCGTGTCCCGAGCCCGCGGGACAGCGCGCTCTGGGGCAAGGGACTGCCCATTCGCGAGTGTTGTCGAGCGATCGGATGATCGCCGCGGTAATTGCCGTGCTCTCGACAAGGACAAACGTGCATCCCACATCACACCCCCACCCGAAACTCAAGCGCGCGCTCCACCTCGGTGGCGCAGTCGCCCTCGCGCTTTCGCTGAGCGTCCCGCTCGCTGTCGTCTCGACCGCGCTCGACTTGGCTCCTGCCGCGTACGCCGCGGTCGAAACTCTCGACTTCCGGGCGTCTGCATCCGTTGGCCAGCCCACCCTTCGCGTGCAAGCCGACGTCATTGTGAATGGCACAGTTCGCGGAGACCTGTACCCGCACGCTGAGATTTTCGGACCGGACGGCGTCTACTCACAGGGCCAGCTCGCCTTGGCTGGGCCGGGCAGCACCATCAAGGTGGCCGAGTTCGCGGACCTGCCGGACGGCCTCTACAGGATCCGGCTGACCGTCGACATTGATGGGGAACCGTATTACGACGAGTTCTACGCAAGCATCGCAGCCCGCGAAAGCGACGCACCTGTCGTCTCTGCAGCGCTCACCCCCGGACCGAACGCTTCGGGCTGGAGCAACACGAGCACGACGCTGAACATCGACGCCGTCGACAGTGCAGCCGGTGTGCGCTACATCTACTACAGCATCGACAAGGGGCCCAGCATCCGGTCGGGAGTCAGCGTCGGCAACAGGCACAACGCCCGCGCCGCGCACGTGTTCAGCTCGAACGGCACCCCGCTCGTCGACTTCTGGGCGGAGGACTGGCAGGGCAACTTCAGCGAGCCGCAGAGCACGACCGTGCGGATCGACACGACCGGGCCCACCATCGACATCCAGTCGCCCGCTGAAGACTTCACCGTGTTCATCGGCGATGAGCTGAACGCCAACTTCTCGTGCGAGGACGCCGCATCCGGTGTCGCCTCGTGCGAAGGAACAGTGGCCGACGGTGAGAGCCTGCCGACCGACGTGGCCGGCGACTTCGACTTCACCGTCACGGCCACCGACCTCGCCGGCAACACCTCCGCCCGGACCGTGACCTACACCGTCCGTGACATCGACGGCCCGCAGGTCACGATGGAGCCGGTCGGTGTGAACTCCAGCGGATGGCTGAACCGCAGCAGCTCGGTGCGCGTGTATGCCGACGATGCAAGCCGAGTTGCCTACTTGTACTGGAGCTACGAGGCGACGAACGGTGACATCGTCCGCGGCGAAGCGTTCGGCGAGGAAACCACGATCGAGTTCACCGAGAGCGGCGAGTACCTGGTGTGGGCCGGCGCGATCGATGAGCACGAGAACGGCGAAGAGCCCGTTAGTGCTCGCTTCAACGTCGACATGGATGACCCCGTGATCTCGGTTTCGGTGCCGCAGCCGGTCGGCCCGCTGCCCGGCGAGTACCAGCAGGGGCAGCGCCTCGTCGCTGACTTCGAGTGCACCGATGCGCTCTCCGGTATCGCCGACTGCGACGCGTCAGTCGCGAATGGCGAGCAGCTGCCGACCGATGAGGTCGGCGAGTTCGAGTTCACCGTGACCGCGACGGATGTTGCCGGTAACGAGGTCACGCGCGTCGTGTCCTACCGCGTCGTCGCGTCCACGGCACCATCCATCCCGACGGTGCTCGCCCAGACCGGCGCGAACGCGCTGCCTGGCCTGCTCGCCGCCGGCGCGACCCTCTTGATCGGCGGCGCCCTGGTCGGCATCCGCCGGTTCTCCCGCCGCTAGCGCCCAGTTGCCCGCTTCGGCCCCTGTTTGTGCACGATTCAGGGGCCGAAGTGGGCAACTTGCGTTCTGGTGCAAGGAGCCGGCGGTCCCGACAGGCTCGAGTACCGAGAGACGCGCGCGGCCGGAGCGAGTCAGTCGCCCAGCCTAGAATTGGGTGGCAATGACCAACCTGCGCGAACTAGCCGACCACATCTCGCCCTTGCTGGAGGGACTCAACCCGCAGCAGCGCGAGGCCGTCGAGCATCGCGGACCGGCGCTGCTGATCCTCGCCGGGGCAGGCTCCGGCAAGACCAGCGTGCTCACCCGCCGCATCGCCCACCTCATCGCGTCACGGGATGCCTGGCCGAGCCAGATCCTCGCCATCACGTTCACGAACAAGGCGGCCGGCGAGATGCGCGAGCGCGTGCAATCGCTCGTCGGCGGAGCCGCCGACGGGATGTGGATTTCCACCTTCCACTCGGCGTGCGTGCGCATCCTACGTCGTGAGGCGGAGAGCTTCGGCTACACCAAGAGCTTCACCATCTACGACTCGGCCGACTCACGCGCCCTGATCAAGCGCATCATCAAGGACCTCGACGCCGACACCTTCGGCTTCACCGTCAGCCAGGTCGCCGGGCGCATCTCCAAGCTCAAGAACGAACTGCAGGACATCGAGAGCTACGCGCGCGGCGCCAATTTCAGCGACCCGGCCGAGGCCGTCTTCGTGGAGATGTTCCGCCGCTACACCGCGGAACTCACGCGCGCCAACGCGTTCGACTTCGACGACCTCATTGCGCAGACGGTGTACCTGTTCCGCGCCTTCCCGCGGGTGGCCGCGCTCTACCAGCGGCGGTTCCGACATATTCTCGTTGACGAATACCAGGACACTAACCACGCCCAGTACTCGCTCATCCGGGAGCTGACTCGCCCGCCCGCCCCGGAGGATCTGGCTGGCGCCGTCGGTTTCGACGGTATGCCGCTTCAGGAATATGACCGGCCGCTGCCGCCGGCATCACTTACCGTCGTCGGTGACTCCGACCAGTCGATCTACGCGTTCCGCGGGGCAGACATCCGGAACATCGTCGAATTCGAACGCGACTTCCCGCAGACGAAGGTGATCCTGCTCGAGCAGAACTACCGGTCGACGCAGAACATCCTCAGTGCGGCCAACTCGGTGATCGCGAACAATTTCGATCGCAAGGACAAGAAGCTGTTCACCACGATCGGCGACGGCGAGAAGCTGATCGGATTCACCGGCTACAGCCAGCACGACGAAGCGCAGTTCATCGCCGACGAGATCACGACGTTGCGAGAAGCGGGAACCGACTACAAGGACATCGCCGTCTTCTACCGCACCAACGCGCAGACCCGTGCGCTGGAGGAGATCTTCATCCGCTCGGC
Organism: Cryobacterium sp. BB307; assembly: GCF_012274275.1. GTDB lineage: Bacteria > Actinomycetota > Actinomycetes > Actinomycetales > Microbacteriaceae > Terrimesophilobacter. The sequence continues at coordinate 848,833 of NZ_JAANZA010000001.1, forward strand.
GATCCCGTACCGGGTGCTGGGTGGCACCAAGTTCTATGAGCGCGCCGAGATCAAGGATGTGCTCGGCTACCTGATCGCGGTCGCCAACCCGGCCGACCCCATCGCTCTGCGGCGCATCCTGAACACTCCGAAGCGGGGAATCGGTCCGGCGACCGAGGCGGCGCTGCAGAGCCACGCTGATAAGGCGGGGATCACGCTGCGCGAGGCGTTGCGGTTTGCCGGCGACCTGGGCCTCGGGCCGAAGGTGACCTCAGCGATCATGGGTCTTTCCGCGATCCTTGACGAGGCGACCCACCTGGCCGACCCTGAGGGGTCACGGTCACGCCCGGCGCCCGTGCCGGATGTGCTGGCGCTGCTGCTCGAGCGGACCGGGTACCTCGATGTGTTGCACAACAGCCGCGACCCGCAGGATGAGGCCCGCGCGGAGAACGTCGAAGAGTTGATGTCCGTCACGCGGGAGTTCCAGCGGAACAACCCGGATGGCACGCTCATCGACTTCCTCACCGAGGTCTCGCTCGTCGCCGCCGCGGACGAATTGGACGACTCCAGCGGCACCGTCTCGCTCATGACGCTGCACACCGCCAAGGGGCTGGAGTACGAGGTGGTGTTCCTCGCCGGCGTCGAGGAGGGTCTGCTGCCGCACCAGATGTCGGCGGGTGAACCGGGCGGCCCTGCCGAGGAGCGCCGCTTGTTCTACGTCGGACTCACGCGTGCCAGGCGGCTGCTGTACCTGACACTTGCGATGACTAGGGCCCAATTCGGCGACGTCGCCGTGGCGATGCCGTCGCGGTATCTCCAGGAGATCCCGCCGGAGCTCATCGACTGGCGACAGTCGCCGGGGATGGCGACCTCACGCGGTGGAACGCAGCCGCGAGCGCTCAACGCGCGGCGCGGAGCGTTCGGGGCCGAGGGTATCGGCGGCTACGCGCTCGAATCATCCGGGCCGGGCGCAACGGCACGGGCACGGATGGCAGCGCGCGCCGAGAAGCCGAAGACGGAGTGGGCGAATCGGGTCACGGGCACGGTGCGCGACAACGGCGACCTGACCCTCGCGGTCGGTGATCGCATCCGGCACACCGACTTCGGCGACGGCAAGGTGACGGCTGTCACCGGCAACGGACCGAAGTCGGTCGCCGAGGTGCAGTTCGACACCGCGGGCCGCAAGCGCCTGCTGATCAAGATCGCGCCGATCGAGAAGCTCTGACGCGCTGTGCCCGAGGGGTCGGTAACCGGCCTTCCTGGTGATGGAAAGGCCCTTTTGTGACCGCCGGGCAGTTCGGCCTCAGAGCACGGTCGCGCCGAAGCGACCACGGCGCCTCTATGGAAACATCGTCCGTTCTTAACCGGGCCTCCATGACCGGCTCGGGGAAACCGTGCATTTCCACGGGGTAGGCTCTTCGATGGCCCGATTGTCTCGACGTCAAACAATGTGCGCGCTGGCAGTGGCCGATTCTGCTCCTCGACTTCACGCATTGGACTAAGACTGTGGATCTTTTCGAGTACCAGGCCCGTGACCTCTTTGAGGCCTACGGCGTGCCTGTGCTGGCTGGCCTTGTGGCCGACACCCCTGAAGAAGCGAAGGCGGCGGCCGAGAAACTCGGTGGCACCGTTGTCGTGAAGGCCCAGGTGAAGACAGGCGGCCGCGGCAAGGCGGGCGGCGTGAAGGTCGTCCACAACCCGGATGAGGCGTTCGCGGCGGCGCAGCAGATCCTCGGCCTCGACATCAAGGGCCACATCGTCAAGCGCGTGATGATCGCGGCCGGTGCGGCGATCGACCGCGAGTTCTACTTCTCGGTGCTGCTCGACCGGGCCAACCGCTCCTACCTTTCTCTCACGAGCGTCGAGGGCGGCATGGAGATCGAGCAGCTCGCGGTCGAGAAGCCCGAGGCGCTCGCACGCATCGAGGTCAACCCGCTCGAGGGCATCAGCGAGGCGAAGGCGAAGGAGATCGCATCCGCCGCAGGCTTTCCCGACGAGCTGACGGACAAGGTCGCCGACGTTTTCGTGAAGCTGTTCGAGGTCTACAAGAACGAAGACGCGACCCTCGTCGAGGTCAACCCGCTGGTGCTCACCAAGGACGGCGAGATCATCGCCCTCGACGGCAAGGTGACCCTGGACGACAACGCGTCGTTCCGCCACCCCAAGCACGAGCTGCTCGAGGACAAGTCGTCGGCCGACCCGCTCGAGGCGAAGGCCAAGGAGAACGACCTCAACTACGTGAAGCTCGACGGTGAGGTCGGTGTCATCGGAAACGGTGCCGGGCTCGTCATGTCGACCCTCGACGTCGTCGCCTACGCGGGCGAGAAGCACGGCGGGGTGAAGCCGGCCAACTTCCTCGACATCGGCGGTGGCGCATCCGCTGAGGTGATGGCAGCCGGGCTCGACGTGATCCTCGGCGACCCGCAGGTCAAGAGCGTGTTCGTCAACGTCTTCGGCGGCATCACCGCGTGCGACGCGGTCGCCAAGGGCATCGTCGGCGCGCTCGCCGAGCTGGGCGCATCCGCGAACAAGCCGCTCGTTGTCCGCCTCGACGGCAACAAGGTCGAGGAGGGCCGCGCCATCCTGCGGGATGCGAACCACCCGCTGGTCACCCTCGCTGCGAACATGGACGAAGGCGCCGACAAGGCCGCCGAGCTGGCTAACGCCTGACACACGAGACTGAAGAGCTAGGAAATAAGAGAATGTCGATCTTTCTGAACAAGGACTCCAAGGTCATCGTGCAGGGCATCACCGGCAGCGAGGGCACCAAGCACACCGCGCTCATGCTCAAGGCCGGCACCAAGGTGGTCGGCGGCGTGAACGCTCGAAAGGCCGGCACGACCGTGCTGCACGGCGATGTCGAGCTGCCGGTGTTCGGCACCGTTGCTGAGGCAATCGAGAAGACGGGCGCGGATGTCTCCATCGCCTTCGTCCCGCCGGCGTTCACCAAGGACGCGATGATCGAGGCCATCGACGCCGAGATCCCGCTGCTCGTGGTGATCACCGAGGGCGTTCCGGTGGGCGACACCGCTGAGGCGTGGGCGTACGCGACCAGCAAGGGCAACACGACCCGGATCATCGGGCCGAACTGCCCGGGCATCATCACCCCGGACGAGGCTCTCGTCGGGATCACTCCGGCGAACATCACCGGCAAGGGACCGATCGGACTCGTCTCGAAGTCGGGAACGCTGACCTACCAGATGATGTACGAGCTGCGCGACCTGGGCTTCTCCACCGCCATCGGCATCGGCGGCGACCCGGTCATCGGAACGACCCACATCGACGCGCTCGCCGCGTTCGAGGCCGACCCGGAGACCAAGGCGATCGTGATGATCGGTGAGATCGGCGGCGACGCCGAGGAGCGCGCAGCCGACTTCATCAAGGCCAACGTCACCAAACCGGTCGTCGGCTACGTCGCGGGCTTCACCGCTCCGGAGGGCAAGACGATGGGTCACGCCGGCGCGATCGTGTCCGGCTCCGCCGGTACCGCGCAGGCCAAGAAGGAAGCACTCGAGGCCGCGGGCGTGAAGGTCGGCAAGACCCCGTCCGAGACCGCGACCCTGATGCGCGAGGTGCTCGCCTCCCTGTAGGGGTTGGTTTCATGAAGGGCCCGTCTTCGGACGGGCTCTTCGTCATCCGGCTACTGAAAATGCAGGAGATCCGGGGCGAAACACGCCCGCGCGGTAACGCACAACGGCGCGTCGCGGTGGATCTCCTGCATATTCAGTGGGGAACGGCGGGGGTGTCGGGGCGGATGCGGGTGCGCCGGTAGCCTCGACACGACATGAACCGCCCGCTCACCGCCCTGTTCGCCGCACTCGAGGCGCTGCTCGTCGCGGGCATCGGCATCGGCCTGCCGCTCGTGCCGCTGACCCTGCTCTGGGCGTACCAGTACGGGCTCCAGGTCGACTGGGTCGTCTTCTGGCGCGGCTCGGTGGACGCGTGGTTGCTCGGGCACGGCGCGGATGTGCGCTTCATGCTCGACCCGCTCGTCGCGGCATCCGTCGGATTCGAGGGGGCGGGTGAGTCGTTCCCGATCACCATTGCCGCGCTCGGCTTCGGGCTGCTGACGCTGCTGCTCGCGCAGCGAGCCGGTCGCCGGATCGCCGAGACCCCGCACCGACTGGTTGGCATCGGCACCGCACTCATCGTCTTCTTCGGCATCTCGCTCGGCGCCACGCTCAGCGCACTGCACCCGCTCGCGCGACCCTCGATCTGGCAGGGTGCGCTGCTGCCGACGCTGGTGTTCGCGCTCGGACTCTGCATCGGCTCGGAGATCGCCCGTGCGCGGCTGCGCGGCCAGCGCACCCAGGAGAAGGAGAGCATCGTCACGCGCCTGATCGACCGCGTGCCGGCCGACATTCGGCTCGTCGCGGGTCAGATCCTGCGCGGAGGCACCGTGGCGGTCGCCCTGGTGACGGCCGCGGCCGCCGTCGCGACGACCGTGCTCATCGCCACCAGCTACGGCGGCATCATCGCGCTCTACGAGGGCATCCACGCCGGGGTGCTGGGGGGCGTCACCCTCACTCTCGGACAACTGGCGTTCATCCCCAATCTGGTCGTCTGGGCGGCGAGTTGGCTCGTCGGTCCCGGGTTCGCTCTCGGCACCGGCTCGTCGGTGAGCCCGCTCGGCACGAGCCTCGGGCCGGTTCCGGCCGTCCCGGTGTTCGGCGCCTTCCCGGCGGGTGATCTGGCGTTCGGATTCCTCGGCCTCCTCGTTCCGGTGCTCGCCGGCCTGCTCGCCGGGCTCATGGTCCGCTCCCGGCTCGGTGACCGCTCGACGCTCGAACTGGTCGGCATCGGCGCCGGCATCGGCGTGCTCGGTGGCGCCCTCCTCGCCGCGCTCGCCGCCGCATCCGCCGGGGCACTCGGGCCCGGTCGGCTGGTTGACGTCGGCCCCAACCCGTGGCTCGTCGCTGCGTTCGCAGCGCTCGAGTTCGGGATTCCGGCGATCCTCGGCCTGGTCTCCGCCCGAGCTCGCGAGTTCGTCACGACGGCGCGAGAGGCCAGCGCAGAGCAATAGGCTCAATGAGTGCTGAAAGTGGTCGTGCTGATCTCCGGCGCGGGATCCAACCTGCGCGCGCTGATCGACGCGACAACGACACCCGGATTTCCGGCGCGCATCGTCGCGGTGGGCGCCGACCGGCCGGCGAGCGGCCTGACGCACGCGACTGAGGCCGGCATCGCCACGTTCCAGGTGCCCTGGTCGGAGCACCCGGACCGCGAGTCCTGGGGCCAGGCGCTGGCCGCCCAACTCCGCACAATTGACGCCGACCTCATCGTGCTCAGCGGGCTCATGCGCCTTCTGCCCGCGACCGTGGTCGACGAGTTCAGCCCGCGCATCCTGAACACGCATCCGGCTTTCCTGCCCGAGTTTCCGGGCGCGCACGCGGTTCGGGATGCGATCGCCGCCGGCGTGCGCGAGACCGGGGCATCCATCATCGTCGTCGACAGCGGGGTCGACAGCGGGCCCATCCTCGCCCGGCGGCGCATCCCGGTGCTCGCCGACGACAGCGAGGACACCCTCCACGAACGCATCAAGATCGTCGAACGGGAGCTCCTCGTGAGCACCGTCCGCGACATCGCAACCGGCACCATCACCCTCGAGGAGTACGCATGAACACCACCGAGCACGACCGGGACGTCGTCCCGATCAAGCGCGCGCTCATTTCGGTGAGCGACAAGTCGGGCCTGCTCGAGCTCGCTTCAGCGCTCGCCGCGGCCGGGGTCGAGCTCGTGTCCACCGGGTCGACCGCGAAGATGATCGCGGATGCCGGGCATCCGGTCATCGAGGTCAGCCAGGTCACCGGCTTCCCCGAGTCCCTCGACGGTCGTGTGAAGACCCTGCATCCGTCGATCCACGCCGGCATCCTCGCCGACCTGCGCCTGGACGCCCACCAGCGGGAGCTCGAGGGCCTCGACATCGCCCCGTTCGAGCTCGTCGTCGTCAACCTGTACCCGTTCGTCGAGACGGTCGCCAGCGGTGCCGCTCCGGATGCGGTGATCGAGCAGATCGACATCGGCGGTCCGGCGATGGTGCGGTCAGCGGCGAAGAACCACGCCAACGTCGCGGTCGTCGTCTCGCCGGCGAACTACCCGTCGATCATCAAGTCGGTGATGGTGGGCGGCACGACGCTCGCGCAGCGCCAGCGTCTCGCCGGTGAGGCGTTCGCGCACACCGCCGCGTACGACACCGCGGTTGCACGCTGGTTCGCCGACACCCTCGGGGTGCGGGCGACGAACCCGCACCAGGACGATCTCGAACTGCACTACGTGCAGCCGCGCGCGCTGCGGTATGGGGAGAACGCGCACCAGCCGGCGACGCTCTACGTGTCACCGGAGGGCCGGGGCATCGCCCAGGCTCAGCAGCTGCACGGCAAGGAGATGTCGTACAACAACTACGTCGACGCCGACGCCGCGCTTCGTGCCGCGTTCGATTTCGACGAGCCGGCCGTGGCCATCATCAAGCATGCGAACCCGTGCGGGATCGCGATCGCCGACACCATCGCGGCGGCGCACGAGCGGGCCCACGCGTGCGACCCGGTCTCCGCGTTCGGCGGTGTGATCGCCGCCAACCGTGCCGTCGACGCCGCGGCCGCGGAGTCGATCCGCGACATCTTCACCGAGGTGATCGTCGCGCCGGACTTCACCCCGGAAGCCATCGAGCTGCTGACCGCGAAGAAGAACCTGCGCCTGCTCAAGCTCCCGGTCGGCTACCGTCGCGACGAGCTCGAGCTCCGTCAGCTCTCCGGCGGACTGCTCACCCAGACCCCTGACACCCGGTTCGCGTCGATCTCGGAGTGGACCCTGGTCTCCGGCGACGCGGTCGACGACGCCACCGCTGCCGATCTCGCGTTCGCCTGGCGGGCGGTGCGCGCGGTGAAGTCGAACGCGATCCTGCTGGCGCGCGGCGGCGCATCCGTCGGCGTTGGAATGGGCCAGGTCAACCGGGTCGACTCGTGCCGGCTTGCCGTCAACCGGGCGGGTGACCGGGCCGCAGGCAGCGTTGCCGCGTCGGATGCGTTCTTCCCCTTCGCGGACGGCCTGCAGATCCTGCTGGACGCGGGCGTGACAGCGGTCGTCCAGCCGGGCGGCTCGATCCGCGACGAGGAGGTCATCGAGGCGGCGCGAGCTGCGGGCGTGACGATGTACTTCACCGGCGAACGCCACTTCGCGCACTAGATGCGCCAGACAAGGAGCACCATGGATTCACCTGCAACGCCCGCACTCGTGCGTCGAATCGCCGCGGGAGTCGCCGCTGGATTCACCTCGGCCGCCGTCACCCACTTCATCTGCCTGTTCGTGTTCTTCCTGGCGTCCGCAGCGAACCCGGAGGCGTTCCGGCAGCTGAACGACTACTTCCTGCCTTCCAGCCTGCTGCTCTTCGTGCTGCTGTCGCTGATCGCCGTGTTCGACGGATTGCGGCGCTGGTACATCGCGATTCCGGCGGCGCTCGTCGCGGCCGTGCTCGCGGCGTTCGCCGGCACGACCATCGCACTCGGCGCGACCGGTGTCGTGCTTGACGCGGTCGCCCTCGAGTTCGTGGCGCGGTCCCTCGCCGGCCCCAACTTGGCCTTCATCATCTTCGCGACCCTGGTGACCGCGACGCTGGGTCGACGCGTGTGGTCGCTGATCGCGGGCGGCAAGCTGGATTCGCCACGCATCCGGGACCGCCGCGTCGCCCTGGTCAGACTGCCCGCGGGCAACCTGGCCGACGGCATCGTGACGCACCAGGCGCGGGTCGGTATCGACACCGACCTCGCCGACCGGCAGTGGGACGAGTATGTGAGCGCGCTCGACGAGCACGGCTGGGACACCGTCGAGGTGCCGGTGGCACCGGATGCCGCCGACTCGGTGTTCATCGAGGACACCGTTGTCATGTTCGGCGACCTCGCGGTCGTCACCAGCCCGGGCGCGGAGTCGCGGCGGGGCGAGACCGCGGCGGTCGAGGAGACCGTGCGCGAGCTGGGGTTGCGCGTCGAACGGATCGAGCTGCCCGGCACCCCTCGAGGGCGGCGATGTCCTCAAGGTCGGCAAGACCGTGTACGTCGGGCGAAGCGGGCGAACCAACGCCGAAGGCATCCGGCAGCTGCGCGCCCTGGTGAGCCACCTCGGCTACACGGTCGTCGCGGTGCCCGTGTCCAAGGTGCTGCACCTGAAGACCGCGGTCACCGCCCTGCCGGATGGGACAGTCATCGGCTACGCGCCGAACGTGGATGACCCGAACGCGTTCGGACGGTTCCTCGCGGTGCCGGAGGAGACGGGATCGGCCGTGATCGTGCTGAATGAGAGCACCGTGCTCATGGCGGCGTCGGCGCCGCAGAGTGCTGCGCTGATCCGCGACCTGGGGTACAACGTCGTGGCGGTCGACATCTCCGAGTTCGAGAAGCTCGAGGGCTGCGTCACCTGCCTGAGCGTACGGGTGCGCTGACCGGTTCGGTGGTCGAGCCGGTCGCGCGGGTCGTCCTTACACGCGCGGGTCGAATTGGACCCGCGCGTGGAAAGTGGACCCGCGCACGCTTGTTTGTAGCAGGTCAGCCCGCGGGCACCTCGGCCGCGTGACGACCGTGCCGGCGGCCGGCATCCGTCAGTCGACCGTCGTGCAGCTCGACCACGGTATCCGCGCGCTGCACGAGCAGCGGGTCGTGTGTCGACACGATCGCGGCGAGTCCCTGCTTGTGCACGAGCTCGCTGATCAGGTCCATGATCGTCGCGGCCGTGCGGCTGTCGAGCTGCCCGGTCGGCTCATCCGCCAACAGGATGCGCGGCTGAGACACGATCGCGCGCGCGATACCGACCCGCTGCTGCTGCCCCCCGGACAGCTCGTACGGCCGTTGCGCCGCCTGCCCGCTTAAGCCGACCAGTTCCAGTGCTTCGGCCACCCGCTCATCGCGCTCACTCGCATCCACCCGGGCGATCCGCAGCGGCACCTCGACGTTCTCGGCCGCCGACAGCACCGGGATCAGACCGAACGACTGGAACACGTAGCCGAGCTTCTCCCGCCGCACTGCGATGCGGGCATCCTCCGGCATCGCGGTCAGCTCGTCGTCGCCGACCCACACGCTCCCTGCGGTCGGTGCGTCGAGGCCGCCGAGCAGGTTCAGCAGGGTCGTCTTGCCTGCTCCGGATGGCCCGCGCACGACCAACAGTTCGCCCTCGTGCAGTCTCAGGTCGATGTCGGCGCACGCATGCACGTCGCCCGCCTCGGTCGAGAAGGTGCGGGTCAGACGCTCCGCGCGCAGCGCGATCTGCACGGTCATGACTGCTCCTCCTCGTCGACTTCGGATGCCTCGTCCGGCTTGGTCTGCCCCGGCCAGACACCGACGTGGTCCGGCTCGAGCGCGAGTCGCACGCGGTCCCGCAGGTCGAGTGCGGCCATGAACTCGTCCGGAAGCTGAAGCCGCCCGACCCTGTCGAGCACGGCGAACTCCTCCGCGACCGCGTGCTCGCGGCCCTCTTCATCGAGCCGCGTGCTGCGCAGCACCTCGGTCGAGGTGCGCCCGTCGCGGATCTGCACGGTTCGGGCGACGTGCTCGGAGACGGTGGGGTCATGCGTCACGATGAGCGTCGTCACCCCGAGCTCACGGTTCACACCGCGCATCGCCTCGAGCACGGCGGCCGACGTGGCGTCGTCGAGCTCGCCGGTGGGCTCGTCGGCTAGCAGCACGCGCGGCTCTGCGACTATCGCCACCGCGATCGCCACCCGCTGCTGCTCGCCGCCCGACATCTCGCTCGGCTTGCGGTCGGCGACGTGCGAGACCTCGAGCAGGTCGAGCACCTCCGCGATGCGGCGCGCGCGCGCGTCGCCGCGGAGCTTGCCGGAGATGGCCAGTGTCGCGGCGACGTTCTCGGCGGCCGTCAGGTACGGGAGCAGGTTCCGCGAGGTCTGCTGCCAGACGAATCCGACGCTCGAGCGGCGGAAGGCGACCCGCTCGGCTCTGCCCATCGCGAGCAGGTCGTGGCCGGCGACCCGCGCTACGCCGGCCGTCGGCAGGTCCAGCCCGGACAGGATCGACAGCAGCGTCGACTTGCCGGACCCGGATGCGCCGATCACGGCAACCAGTTCGCCCGGCTCGATCCGCAGGTTGAGTCCCTGCAGGGCCTGCACCTCGATGCCTTTCGCGGTGAAGATTCGCACGAGGTCGGAGCAGAGGATGTCCGGTTCGCCTGCGACGCGCGGTCGCGTGCTTTGGCGGTTCGGGGCGGTCACTGTCATGGGTTCATCCTTCCTCGACAGTACGCAGAACGGTGGCGGCGCGGGCACGCCGGGTGACCATGAGCGACACAGCGGTCAGGGCGGCGGTCGCCAACAGGAAGCCCAGGAGGGCGCCCACGAGCACGAGGGGGTCGACCGCGTAAGCGGGCTGCAGCGTTCCTCCGGTGAAGCCGCGCAGGTCGACACCGGCGAGGACAACGAACGGCAGACCGACACCGAGCAGCGACCCGACGACGAGCGCGGTCACCGCGATCGGTCCGAGTTCCCAGCCGATGAGCCCGCGGCCCACCCTTCTGCGGGCGCCGAGTGTCGACAGCAGCGCGAGCAGCCGCTCCCGCGACGCAGTGCCGAGCACGAGTGTCATCACAACCGCGATGGTGCTGAGCAGCGCGGTGATGGCGATGGCGAGCAGCAGCGCCGCTTGCAGCCCGGATACCGCGGGCGAGCGGTCGAACGCCGCGCTGACGGATGCGGGCGAGTCGATGCGAACTGCGTCACCAAGCAGCGCCCGGATGCTCGAAACGACCTGCTCAGTGCTCGCCGAATCGCTGAGGCCGATCAGGAAAGTCTGGTTGCTGGAGGTCCCGTCGAACATGAGGTCGAACGCGGCGCGATCAATGACAATCCAATTCGCCCGGGCGCCGATCGGTGTTATTCCGCCGACGGAGTCCGCAACCTCGACCGGGACACTGTTCAGCCTCAATTCCGTTCTGCCGTCGATGTCATCTGCCACCGAAGACGACACCAGGATCGGCACAGGCTGCCCCTCCTGAACGGCAAGGTCGACACCAGGCGGCAGCAGCCCCGGTTGGTCGCCCTGTGCCTGCCTGACGGCTCCACCGTCGATGACGAACACCGTCGCGTTTCCGCGCTCGCCGGCGACGTCGAGCGTTGCGGGTTCAGCGCCGGAGATACCCGCGACGACGTCGACACCGTCGACCTGTGTGAGCTGCTCGTGCTGGTCGATCGTGAAGCTCGACCCGCTGACCTGCAGGTCTCCACCGACCTGCATGCGTGCGGCGGTGTCGACACCCGTGCGCAGGGTGGAGAGCAAGATCACCGAGGAGATCGCGACTGACACGCCGACGACGAGGGCGAGCACCGGAACCAGACCGGCCGACGGGTCACGCAGCGCGCGAGCGGTGCCGAGGAAGCTCCCCAGAGGGTTGCCGCGTCTTGCCCGTTCGTGCAGGGCGGTAAGCGGCAGCGGGTAGAGACGCAGCGCCAGCACACAGCCGAGCAGCGACAACAGCAGGGGAGTCGCGGCCAGTAGCGGGTCGATCCCCACCGTCGACGCCGAGGTGGTCAGGCCGCGCTGCAGCAGCACGATCACTGCGGCTACGGCGAGCAGCGCGAGGACCAGTTCGGCGATCTTCCGGAAGCGTCCGCTGCCGGCGGTATCGACGTCCGTTCGATGGATGGATTCGATGACGCTTCCGCTCAGGGCGACCAGCACTACAGCGGGCGCGATGGCGACGATGAGAGGCAGCACGAGTTGCAACGGGCTGAACGCACCGCCGACGAGCAACACCCCGAGTGCGACTCCGATGATGCCGGCGGGCACGCCGACGACCAGGCCCTCGATTGCGCTGAGCCTGCGCAGCTGCCTCCCGGATGCGCCGCGCGCCGACAGCAGCCGCAACGCCGACCCGCGACCGGTGGCGATCATCCGGCATCCGAGGAACAGCACAGCGGCTCCGACGCCGAGCGGACCCGCCGCGGTCATGGCGAGCACCGCGTTGGTCGCGGCGTTGCGCTCCAATGCGAGTTCGAGTGGTGGGATCACGTCGGCGGTGAAAAACACGGATCGGATGCCGTAATCGAGTCGGCCGGTCGAGATGGTGTGCCCGACACTCGTGTACTTGCGGACCTCCGCGAGGATGGCGTTCGCGTTGTCGACTGTGATGGCGTCAGTAGCCAGCGGGAACCACACCTTGGTGCCGGCGCCCTGCCCGTGCACCCCGAGACCATAGATCGTGCCTGGGTGCACGAAGCCGGTTCCGGTCACGGTGGGGGGCAGGTTGCCATCGTCGAAGACGAATGGATCGAGGATCGAGGTCGCGTGATCCCAGAACTCGTCATCGGGGTCGATCGCGGTGAAGGTCCCGCTGAGCACGACGTGCCGCTCCGCCGGCACGGGCACATTTGACATGTACATGATCGTGCGCGCCTCGCCGACGGCCCACCCCATGCGCGCGGCGGCTTCCGCCGACAGCGCGACCTCCATTGGAGGGATCTCGAATTGTGCAGGATCGAAGTTGGCCCAGTCATCGCCGGTCAATGGCATCGGCAACGGCGGAATCGGCCGCGGGGTCGTGCCTTCGATGAACTGCACACGCGACTCGTAGAGCGGGTCGGCAGCGAACCCGATCTCAAGCTCACGGGGAGCTTCAACGAGCGGAACGGCACCCGATCGCAAGATGTACTGGCCGGTTCCGAGCGCCGATCGCAACGAGTCGCCGGCCTCGTGCCGCACCCGCTCGAGCGCTTCGGCGAACCCACCCAAGGCGGCCTCGACATCCGGTGCATACCCCGTCTCGCCGCTTTCCGATGGACCGTTGGCAGGCCACTGGGGATCTTCGTCCACCAGATCGCGCTCTGGGGCGCTCAGGCGCCCGAGTTCGTAGCCGAGCGCCGCATCGTTGAGCACGGCGACCGCACGCGGCCCTGCCGTCGCGAGCGCGGCGAGCAGCAGCACGAGCACCGCGACGGTGATGCCGGCGGCCGGGCGTGCGCTCAGGTGCCGCCACAGGAGAGACCCGGTTCCGGTTCGCGAACCGCTCATCGAACCTCCTCGCGACTCTCGGTGTCCTCCGCCTGGCGCCGGACGCCACGCGCGTAGACAGCGACGACCGCGGCGAACGCGACGAGCAGCAGTCCGACCGCTGCCAGCCACGGAACGGCATCGAATGCGCTCACCGTGCCGAGAACGCTGGACACGCCCGGAACGGCGGCTCGCGACAGTTCACCGGCCAGCAGCGCCGAGACGCCCACGCCGACCACGGTGCCGATCAAGACCGAGAGGAGAAGCGCTCCGACAAGTTCCAGCGAGCGCGTTCTGGCCTGCTCGCGAGACGAGAGCCCGAGCGCGCGCAGCACGATGACTTCGCCTGACCGCGCTCGCCGGAGGGCAAGCGCGATCGCCGACACTGCGAGCACGGTCAGCGCGAGCACGCCGGCCACGCCGATCCACCACGCTGTCACAGATGAGGCTGCCACGGTGGCGCCCCCGCCTGGTGTCGCGGTCGTCACGTCGCCGGTGATCGAACGCTCGAGCGCCGCCAGGTCGGTGCCGGCATCCGGGGTCACCCACAGCTCGTTCGGGGCCAGCGCGGTCTCGCTGGTTCGCAGCTGGCTGTCGCCGAGCGCAGGCAGCGGCACGAGCAGCGCGAGAGCGCCGGATGCGCCAGGCAGCAGCGGAGCCGTTCCGGCGATCTCTGCGGTGCCGGTGCGCCCGGTGCCGGTGAAGCGGAAGTCCACCGTGTCGCCCACTTCGAGGCCGAGACGGTCAGCCAGCGCCTGAGAGACCACGGCCGGGACGATCTCGGTGCCCTCGCTGGAGTGCACACGCGCGAGGCGATCGTCGGATGAGACGCTGAGATCCTTCTCGCCGTCGAACGCGACATCGACTGCTCCGCTTGGCGTCGTGGCCCGTACGCCGACGAGCTCAAGCTCGACCGCCACGCGCTGAGTGATGCCGAGCCCCGCGTCGACCGCGAGCACGTGCGCACGGGCGAGGCCATCCGGCAGCGTGCCCTCCGCGACCAGCTGGCCCGGCTCGACGGACGCGACCGGAGTCAGCCGCACACGAGTCGTCGCTCCGGAGTCGTCCATCAGCCAGACGGCGAGGCTGACGCTTGACAGCACCTGCTCCGCGGCGCCGGTGGCATCGACCGTCACCTCGAGGCCGGTTGCATTGGTGAGCTCGACGCCCGGCATCGCCGAATCGAGTGCCCGGCCGATCGCATCCGGATCAACCGCGCCCCGCACCGTCAGCATCACCGACGGCAGGTCAGCGGGCGCCAGAGCGAGGAGAGTCGCCGAGTCCTTGCCGAGCTGGATGCCAGTGTTGACGGCCGGCGCGACAGACGCGACACCGTCGACGGCGCGGAGTTCGGCGGCATCCGACGGAGTGACCTTGCCCGCCGCGACCCGCATGGCGGCGCCGGCCTCCAGCTCGGCCGATGACACGGTGAGTGCGCGCCAGCTGGCGGAGTAGAACGCGGCGAGAGTCGTCGTGCCGACTGCGAGCGTGACCAGCAGCACCGCGACCGAGTACACCGACAGCCGCCGCGCCACCTGCCGAGCGGGCAACACCGGCGTCAGCGCTCGACCCACCGCGGCCAGGCGCTCGCCGAGCGCGACAGTCGGCGCGAACACCGCGAGGCCCACGACCGCGCCCGCGGCCAGCGCGAGTGCAGGCGCCAGCATGGCGATCGGGTCGACGCGCGTGGTGCCGTCAGCGGCGGTGATCAGCGGAGACCCGTACAGCCGCAGTTGCCAGACGCTGAGGGCGGCGGTGACCATGACGATGATGATGGCGCCGATCGTCGCGGCTTTCGTGGCGCGTCCGGATGCTGCGGCAGCAGACAGCCCCGCCCGTGCGGCGCGCCAAGCGGTGACACAGAACACGACGACGGATGCCGCGGCGACGGCGACCGCGGTCGGCCAGTTGCCGAGGACGGTAGTGGCAGCCCCGGGCCCGGACACCGCCGCCGTGATGGCGAGCGCGATCCCCAGACCGAGCGCGCTTCCGACGATCCCGATGGCACCCGCCTCGAGTGCGGTCAGCAGCGTGAACTGGGAGAGTGCAGTTCCGCGGGCGCGGAGCAGGGTGGTTTCCACCGACCGGGCGATGGTCAGCAGGCGGGCGAGCTGCACGAGGGCGATCCAGCCCAGCGTGAGCACCAGGATGACCGGGATCGGTGCGACGGCGTTCACCGCGGCGATACCTTGGTCGAGGTCGGCGAGGGTCGGGGCGAGCGCGCCCGAGTACAGAACGCCGCCGGTGTCGATCCCGTCGGTGTCGTCGATCGCGGCGTCGAGGCCCGCGATCGCTGACTGCAGCCGGGCGAGGTCCTCCGGGTTCAGCTGCGACGCATCCGGGGTGATGGTCCACTGCGCGAGCGGACGCGCCGGGACACCCGCGAGGCTCTCCGCGGTCAGCAGAAGCGGGCCGAATGCGCCGTTGATCTCGCCGCCCGCGGCGGTCGGGTCGCCGAACCAGTGGACATCCCCCGGATCGATCGGACGCCAGGTGCCGACAAATTTCACCGTTACCGATTCGTCCTTGGTTGCGAAGTGCACGGTGTCGCCGACCGCCAGTCCAGCGGCATCCGCCGCATCGGCGTGGAGTGCGGCCGGGATCGCGTCGCCAGCGGCATCCGAGGGCCACTCGCCACTGACCAGCTCGGCGAGCGGCTCGGCGCCCGGGTCCGCAAGGAAGATGAAGGAGCGCCCCTCGGAGTCCTCAATCGGGTCGGTGCGCAGCGTTCGCCACGAGTCGACGCCCGCGCCGAACTGGTCGGCGATGAGCTGGTCGGCCGCGGAGGCCTGAGCCGAGGCATCCGAGTCGACACGTGTCTCGAAGCGGATGGCGGACTCGAGAGGAGAAGCGGATGCCACCCCGTCCCGCACGCTGAAGGCCGCCGCCGAGTCGAGCCAGCCGTTCAGGCCGGTGAGCGTCGCCACGACCAGGGCGACGGCGGCGAGGGCGCTCGCGATCAGCCCCGACTGCGCGAGGGAGCGGCGCAAAGCGAGTCGTGCTGGGCTCACGGCCGTCCTCTCTCAGCTCTTAGCCGTCGGGTCCAGCCGCCGGCGGTGGCAATTCGGTCAGAATACTGGGTTCCCGCTTGGTCGAGTGTCCCGTTTTTGTCCCGATTGCTCGACCGCTGCGCGGGTGCATTAGCCACGCGCGGGTCGAATTCGACCAGCGCGTGGGAGTTCGACCCGCGCGAGACCGTTGCGCGAGCATCCTTCGAGGCAATAGTCTGGAAGGCTCCGCCGGCGGACAGGGAGCGAGCGGCGCGCTCCTTCCGCTGGCACGTGTCGTTCGACCATGGCGGTCGTGAGCGCTCATGAGGCGCGCCATCAATCTGCAAGGAAACTTTCGTGTCTACAGACGCATCGGGCAAGAAGAGGCTCGGAACCGTACGTTCGATCATGCGGGTGTACCCGTACGCGAAGCCGGCGATGCCGCGCATCTACCTCGGCATGGTCGCGGCCATGATCGCTGCCTTGGTCGCGCTCGCGATCCCGCAGGTGCTGCAGGCCCTGGTCGATGGGCCGCTGCAGGACGGCGAATCCGACGAGATCTGGCTCCCCGTCATCATCGTTCTCGCGCTCGGCGTGATTGAGGCGGTCATGATCTGGTTCCGCCGCTGGTTCGTGCTGCAGCCCGGCACGCGTATCGAGGCGCGGATGCGCAACTCGCTGTACACGCAGCTCCAGGACCTGCCTGTCGCCTTCCACGACCGCTGGCCCAGCGGCCAGCTGCTGTCGCGCGCCATGAGCGACCTCAACCTGATCCGCCGCTGGTTCTCGTTCGGGCTCGTGTTGCTGGTGGTCAACATCCTGACGATCCTCGTCGGCATTGTCGTGCTCGTCACGATCAACTGGATGCTCGGCCTCCTGTTCTTCGTCCTGTCGATCCCGCTGTGGATCTACGGCTTCGTGTTCGAGAACAAGTACTCGTCGATCGCCAGGCAGAGCCAGGACCAAGGCGGCGACCTGGCGACCACTGTCGAGGAGTCGGTGCACGGCATCCGGGTGCTCAAGGCGTTCGGTCGCGGCAAGCACGCGCTGCAGAAGTTCGCCAAGCAGGCAGAACACCTGCGCGAGACCGAGCTCAAGAAGGCCAAGGCGATCGCCGGCATCTGGCTGTGGCTGCTGCTCGTGCCGGACGTCACCTTCGCCATCTGCCTGCTCGCGGGGGTCTGGTTCGCCGCGAATGGCGAGATCTCGGTCGGTGAGCTGGTCGCGTTCTTCGCCACCGCGACGGTGCTGCGCTGGCCCGTGGAGTCGATCGGCTTCCTGCTGTCGATGACGTTCGACACGCGCACAGCATCCGACCGGTTCTTCGAGGTCATGTACTCCCAGAACACCATCACCGACCCGGAGAACCCGAAGACGATCGAGAACCCCGAGGGCCGGCTGGTGTTCGAGGACGTGCACTTCCGCTATCAGGACACGCCGGAGCACACCGGCGACCTGCTCGACGGCATCGACCTCGAGCTGGAGCCGGGCGAGACCATGGCGCTCGTCGGCCTGACCGGCAGCGGCAAGAGCACGCTCACCGCACTCACCACGCGGCTCTACGACGTCACCGGCGGCCGCATCCTGCTGGACGGGGTCGACATCCGGGATCTCACTCGCACCGAACTGCGCAGCCACATCGCGATGGCATTCGAGGACGCGACGCTGTTCTCCGCGTCGGTGCGCGAGAACGTGCTGCTCGGACGGCCAGAGGCCACCGAGGACGACCTCGCCGAGGCGCTCCAGATCGCGCAGGCCGACTTCGTCTACGAGCTTCCGGATGGGCTGGACACCAAGGTCGGCGAGGAGGGCATGAGCCTGTCCGGCGGGCAGCGGCAGCGGCTCGCGCTTGCCCGCGCGGTGGCCGCGAAGCCATCTGTGCTCGTGCTCGACGACCCGCTGTCGGCGCTCGATGTCGACACCGAGGCGCTCGTCGAGGCTGCGCTGCGGCAGGTGTTGGCGTCCACAACGGCGCTGATCGTCGCGCACCGCCCGTCGACGGTCATGCTGGCCGATCGTGTCGCGCTGCTCGAGGACGGCCGCGTGACGGCGGTGGGCACCCACGGGCACCTGCTCGCCACCAGCGAGCACTACCGGTTCGTGATCTCCAGCCTCGAAGTCGAGGAGGCCGCTGAGGCGGCCCGCCAGGAGCCGGCACCGCAAACGATGTCGGTGCCCATCATCAACCCCGGCAGCGCAGGCCGGACCGGATCGGAGGTCGGACCGTGAGTGTCGTCGGCGTCGCGGGGGAAGACCGCAAGGACTACACGAAGGCAGAGCACCGGCAGATCCGGGCGCGTTCCTTCGCGCTGCTGAAGTCGCTGCTGCAGCCGATGTGGGGCAAGGTCGCGCTCACGGGGATCGTCATCATCGTCAGCACGGGCGCTCAGGTGCTCGGTCCGATCCTCATCGGTCTCGGCATCAACGAGGGCCTGCCGGCGCTGCTCGACCAGGACTGGCTGCCGCTGGCCGGCATCATCATCGTGTACCTGCTTTCCGGGCTCACCGGCGCGCTGCTCATCGCCTGGTACACCGTGTTGGTCGCGCGCATCAGCCAGGAGATCCTGCTCGAGCTGCGCAAGCGCGTGTTCCTGCACACCCAGCGGCTGAGCCTCGAGTTCCACGAGAACTACACGTCCGGCCGCATCATCGCGCGCCAGACAAGCGACCTGGACTCGCTGCGCGAACTGCTCGACTCTGGGGTGGGCCAGCTCATTCAGGGCGGCCTGTACATGCTGTTCATCGTCATCGCGATGTTCGTGGCCGACCCGGTCTCGGGGCTCGTCCTGCTCGCATCGCTGGTGCCGCTCGGCATCCTGTCGCGCTGGTTCCAGGTGCGCTCCTCGAAGGTGTTCCGTGAGACCCGCACCACCTCGGCGCGCGTCATCGTGCACTTCGTCGAGTCGATGACGGGCATCCGCGCTGTGAAGGCGTTCCGCAAGGAGAAGCGCAACGAGAAGGAGTTCGCCGGGCTCGTCGAGGACTACCGGGACGCGAACGTGCGCGCGATCAACCTGTTCGGCACGTACGACCCGGCACTGGTGCTGATCGGCAACGTTACGCTCGCGGCGGTGCTGCTGGTCGGCGGCCTGCGTGTTGCGGAGGGCGACCTGGCAATCGGCTGGCTGCTCACGGCCCTCCTGTTCACGCGCTCCTTCTTCGCGCCGGCGGAAGAGCTCGCGATGTTCTACAACTCCTACCAGTCGGCGTCGGCGGCGCTGGAGAAGATCTCCGGCGTGCTCGAGGAGAAGCCGAGCGTTCCGGATCCCACCGGCCCGATCGACCTCTGGGAGGCGAAGGGTCGGGTGGCTTTCGAAGGCGTGGAGTTCGCCTACAAGGTGGACCGCGTTGTGCTGCCGACCTTCCACCTCGAGATCCCCGCGGGGCAGACCATCGCCCTCGTCGGCTCGACCGGAGCGGGCAAGTCGACCCTCGCGAAGCTCATCTCGAGGTTCTACGACCCGACCGCGGGAGCAGTGTCGCTGGACGGCGTTGACCTTCGCCAGCTGCATCCGAAGGACCTGCGGCGCGCGATCGTAATGGTGACGCAGGAGGCATACCTGTTCTCCGGCACCGTGGCGGACAACATCGCGCTCGGCAAGCCGGAGGCGACGCGCGAGGAGATCGTCGCGGCGGCCAAGGCGGTGGGCGCGCACACGTTCATCGCGGGACTGCCGGATGGCTACGACACCGACGTGAACAAGCGCGGCGGGCGCGTATCTGCCGGCCAGCGCCAGCTGATCTCGTTCGCCCGGGCATTCATCGCCGACCCGGTGGTGCTGATCCTGGACGAGGCGACCGCGTCGCTCGACATCCCGAGCGAGCGACTCGTGCAGGAGGGCCTGCAGACCCTGCTCGCGGACCGCACCGCGGTGATCATCGCGCACCGGCTGTCGACCGTCGCGATCGCCGACCGGGTGCTCGTGATGGAGCACGGCCGCATCGTCGAGGACGGGGCGCCGGCCGAGCTGATCGCCGGCACCGGGAAGTTCTCGAAGATGCACGCGGCCTGGCGCGACTCCCTCGTCTGACCGTCGCTGTCCTGGCCCGACCTCTCGCCGAGTTGCCCACTTCGGCCCTATTTCGGCCGAAAAGTGGGGCCGAAGTGGGCAACTCGGTGCACGCGCAAGGCGGGGCTCGGTAGCTCGACCACCGAGACGGGTTAAGTCAGGGGTTGCGGCCCGCGGTGGACATCCAGGTGGAGACGTCGATGGCCAGCGCCGACAGCGGCGCGACACTGACGTTCACGGTGCCATCCGGGTGCACCATCGCCTCGAGTCCGGTGATCGCGTCGACGTAGCGCCCGGGAACGAGCGAGGTGGGCAGTTCCGCCTCGTACGGCTCGGTGTTCGAGTTCAGCACAACGAAGCCGAGCTCGCCGCGGTAGAACGCCCACACGCCGTCCTCCTTCACGACGTCCTGCACGGCGGCGTCGCCCACCGCGCTGCGCCAGGCCAGCATCCGCTCGATCGGCGCCCAACGCTGCAGGCACTCCCACTGTCCACTGTCGCAGTCGACATCCTGGACGCGACCGTCGGCATCCTGCGGCGGACCCTGATTGCGGTCCTCGAACGGATACCCGGAGTACAGCACGGGCGTGCCATACGGCTGGGCGAGCATCGCGATGTTCGCCAGCAGGTAGGCGTCCCCGTCGCGGTACGAGAGCGTCTCGCCGTTGCGTTCGGTGTCGTGGTTGGTGACGAAGACGATGGCGTCCTCTGACGCGAGCTGTGCGTACTGCGGCCCGACCCTGTCCGCGGTTTCGATGAACGCCGAATCGAGCATCGACTTCAGGTCGCGGGCGAACGTGAACTCGAACACCTGACCGTTCCCGACATACTGCTCTGGCGTGATCGGCTCAAGAGAAGCCCGAATGACCTCCTGCATGATCCGGGTTCCGTCAGGCAGCGCGTCGACGACCGCCTTGACGTCTTCCGCGGGCATGTGCTTGGCCGCGTCGATGCGGAAGCCGGCGACACCGAGGTCGAGCAGGTCGAGCAGGTAGGCCGTCAGCGTCTCGCGCACGTGGTCGGTCTCGGTCGCGAGGTCGGCGAGGTTCAGCAGTTCGCAGTTCTGCACCTGATCGGCGTCGTTGTAGTCCAGGATGTCCCCGGATGCGGTGTCGGTGCAGTGGTGGAAGTCGGCTTCGCCGTAGATGCCGGGGTAATCGTAGTGTTCGAACGCGCTGCCCGCCCATCCGGTGCCCGGCGCATCCTGCCCGGTCATGTGGTTGATCACCGCGTCGGCGATGATCTCGACGCCGGCATCCGCACACGTCTCGGTCATCGCCGCGAACTCCTCGCGCGTGCCGAGCCGCGACTCGACCTGGTAGCTCACCGGCTGGTAGCTGGTCCACCATTCCGGGCCCGTGATGTGCTCTTGTGGGGGACTGGTCAGCACCCAGGAGATGCCGGCCGGGCCGAGCACGTCGATGCATTCGGTGGCGATCGAGTTCCAGTTCCATTGGAACAGCTGGATGCCGACATCTCGCGTGCCCGCGGGGCTTGGCACCGTCGGGTCTCCCGGCGTGCAGGCCACAAGCGACAGTGTCACCACCGCCGCCAGTGCAGCGGCGACCAGCCTGGTGCTCCTTCGTCGCATCCGGACACCCTTCGTGTTGTGCCGGACCGACCGGCCAGAAAACGCTTGCACGACTGTATCGCAGCGACCGGGCCGGGCAGCGTCGACGCTGACTCGCACCGTGCTCAGCCCGGGTAGCGCGCCTGTCGGAGGTTGATCCGGTAGTCGCCGTCATCCCGCCAGAGCAGCGGAGTGTGCTCATCCCGGTAGTGCTCGAGCGCGCGCTGCTCATGGCACAGCGGTGGCTCGCCGCTTGACCGGATGACGCGCCACCACGGCAGGTCGTGTCCATAGCGCGCCATCACCTGGCCGACGGCGCGCGCCGCGCGGCTCCCGACTGCGGCGGCCACATCGCCGTAGCTCATCACCATGCCGGCCGGGATGGAGTCGACGACGTCGATCACGCGGGAGACGAAGTCTGCACCTGGGCCCGCTGCCGAGTCGCGCTGCTCGGTCACAACTTCAGGGCGCCGAACTTCTCGCCGTACTGCGTCTCGCCGATGACCTCGAAGCCGATGTTCGTGAAGAACGCCTCCGGGCCCTCCTCGCCGGGCTCCCACAGTGCGGTGAGCCGGTCGAACCCGCGCTGGCGGGCCTCGTCGGCCAGTGCGAGCACCGCGAAGGTGCCGATTCCGTGCCCCTGCTGCTCGGCCGCGACGTGCACGCGCCAGACGGCGCTACGGAATTCCTCCTGCGCGGCATCCGGGTCGAAATTGCCCCGGATGAAGCCGACGACGGTGTCCCCGTCGAGCACGACGCGCGGCCAGGTGGTGGTCGGATCGATGTAGTTGTCGGCGATCGCGTAGGTGGGCGGGACGACAAACGCCTCTTGTCCCGGTCGCAAAGTCAGGTTGTTCGCGGCCACAATGTTCGTCGCTGACAGTTCTTCCAGTCGGAATTCGCCCATAGGCAAGAGGCTAGCGTTTCGCACTGACCAGACCAAAGGAATATCTCGATGTCGAGATATATGGGCCGGGGGGCTAAACTTGTCGGCGGTGTGCGCAGCGAATACGCCGCACGCCCAGGACGTCTTACGAAGGGCAACACTCAAGTGAAGATCACGGTTACTGGCACGGTCGTCGAGCTCGACGGCGACGAGATGACGCGCATCATCTGGCAGAAGATCAAGGACACCCTGATCCACCCCTATCTCGACTTGAACATCGAGTACTACGACCTCGGCATCGAGAAGCGCGACGAGACCAACGACCAGATCACCATCGATGCGGCCCACGCCATCCAGAAGCACGGCGTCGGCGTGAAGTGCGCCACCATCACGCCCGACGAGGCTCGCGTCGAAGAGTTCGGCCTGAAGCAGATGTGGAAGAGCCCGAACGGCACCATCCGCAACATCCTCGGCGGCGTGATCTTCCGCGAGCCGATCATCATCTCCAACATCCCGCGGCTCGTCCCCGGATGGAACAAGCCGATCATCATCGGCCGTCACGCCTTCGGCGACCAGTACCGCGCCACCGACTTCCGGTTCGCCGGCGAGGGCACGCTCACCGTCGAGTTCACCCCGAAGGACGGATCGGAGCCGCAGAAGTTCGAGGTCTTCCAGGCGCCCGGCGACGGCATCGCGCAGGTGCAGTACAACCTCGACGCCAGCATCCGTGACTTCGCGCGCGCTTCGCTGAACTACGGTCTGGCCCGCAACTACCCGGTATACCTGTCGACGAAGAACACCATCCTGAAGGCCTACGACGGCCGGTTCAAGGACATCTTCCAGGAAATCTTCGACAACGAGTTCAAGGACCAGTTCGACGCCGCTGGCCTCACCTACGAGCACCGCCTGATCGACGACATGGTCGCAGCCTCGCTCAAGTGGGAGGGCGGCTACGTCTGGGCGTGCAAGAACTACGACGGCGACGTGCAGTCAGACACCGTCGCTCAGGGCTTCGGCTCGCTCGGCCTGATGACCTCGGTGCTGACCACGCCGGATGGCAAGATCGTCGAAGCGGAGGCCGCCCACGGCACCGTCACCCGTCACTACCGCCAGCACCAGGCAGGCAAGCCGACCTCCACCAACCCGATCGCCTCGATCTTCGCCTGGACGCGCGGACTCGCGCACCGCGGCAAGCTCGACGACAACCAGGCGCTCATCGACTTCGCCAGCACACTCGAGGACGTCGTCATCACGACGGTCGAGTCGGGCAACATGACCAAGGACCTCGCGATGCTGGTCGGCCCGGAGCAGGAGTACCAGACCACCGAGGAGTTCCTCGCGACCCTGGACGCGAACTTGAAGGCGCGGATGGCTGCGTAGCCCGCTGTCTTGAACGCAAGAGGACCGGCGCCGAAAGGCGCCGGTCCTTTGCTTTGCCGCTAAGCGTCAGGATGTCGACACGTTTGGGCTGATCTGCTGCTGCGTGCCCTCGCGCTCACCGCGCTGGACCTCAATCTTGCGAGGCTTGGCCTTCTCGTGGATCGGGATGACGACACTCAGCACACCATTGTTGTAGCTGGCGCTGATGCTCTCGGTGTCGATCCCATCACCCAGGTTGAGCTGGCGCAGGAACGAGCCCGACACGCGCTCCTTGGCGATCCACTTCACGTCACCGCTGCGCCCGGTCTTCTCCGCCCGGATGGTCAGCAGCTGACCATCGACGTCGATGTCGATCGAGCCCGGGTCCACGCCCGGCAGGTCGACGGCGAGGATGTAGTGGTCGCCCTCGCGGTGCAGATCGATGGGCATCATCCGCGGGCCCTGACGCGGGTCCATCAGCTCGGTTGCCATTCGATCCAGTTCGCGGAACGGGTCGAAGTAGAGTGCCATTTCTTCATCAACTCCCTGTATGCGTTTCGGATATGACATTCCAATGTTGAGTCGATACCGCTCAACTTGGCATCCATGTTAGCACTCGGCATAGGAGAGTGCCAGATTTCTCACCCGGATTCCAGCAAGCACGGGGCCTCGAGGGTGCGCCGACACCGCTGCCGAAAAGGAAAATGTCGAGGATCCCCCCAAAGGGGGTAGACAGCCTCTAGTGTGTGACTCACTCGCAGTGCCCCCGACTGCGGCGCAACACCGTCCTTGTTCAGCTACACCGACCCTGTTCACCGCAGAAGGGATACATCTGTGACCATTCGCAGCGCAATCGCCGCGTGCGCGTCGGCCGCCCTGATCGCATCCGGCATCGTTGCCGGAACCGCGTTCACGGCCGCCGCCGCCCCGACCGAGATAGGGGGCCACGGTCAGCTATCGTTCGAGCCGGGCCGCTACATCGTCACGCTCGTCGAACCATCCACCGCCACCTACGAGGGCGGTGTCGATGGGTTCGCACCGACTCAGCCGAAGAAGGGCGAGCAGCTCAAGCCGGGCCGTGGGGCGGTCCAGAAGTACACCGCGCACCTGAAGAAGAAACAGAAAGAGGTAGCGGACGCCGTCGGAGCCGACGTCGACTACTCGTACACCCTCTCCCTCAACGGATTCGCGGCCGACCTGACCGCGGCGCAGGCAGCGAAGCTGGCCGCTGACAAGAACGTCGCGTCGCTCGCCCTCGATGAGCTCCAGCACATCACCGCGGTTCCGTCGACCGAGTTCCTCGGACTCGAGGGCCCCGGCGGCGTCTGGGAGTCCGTCGGTGGCGTAGACAACGCGGGTGCCGGCGTGGTCGTCGGCGTGCTCGACACCGGCATCGCGCCGGAGAACCCCGCCTTCGCGGGCGACACGCTCGGCACCGCCCCGGGATCCGACCCGTACCTCGATGGCAGTTCCATCGTCTTCTCGAAGAGCGACGGCGGCACCTTCATCGGCGAGTGTGTCGCGGGCGTGCAGTTCGGGGCCGACGACTGCTCCACCAAGCTGGTCGGCGCACGGTACTTCGTCGCAGGCTTCGGCGCGGGCAACATCGGGAACACGTCGCTCGGCGAGTACCTCTCCCCCCGCGACGGCGACAGCCACGGCTCGCACACCGCGAGCACCGCGGCGGGCAACGCGAACACCGCGGTCTCCGTCGCCGGCACCGACTACGGCACCTTCACCGGCGTCGCGCCGGCCGCGAAGGTCGCCGCCTACAAGGTGTGCTGGACCGGCCAGGACCCGGCAAGCACCAACGATGACGGATGCGCCACCTCCGACCTGCTGGCCGGTATCGACCAGGCGGTCGCCGACGGCGTCGACGTGATCAACTTCTCCATCGGCGGCGGCGCTGCCGACAGCACCGTCTCGCTCACCGACCAGGCCTTCCTCGGAGCGGCGGCTGCCGGCGTCTTCGTGGCCGCCTCGGCCGGCAACTCCGGGCCGGGGGCATCCACCCTCGACCACGGCTCGCCGTGGATCACCACGGTCGCCGCGACGACCATCCCGAGCTACCAGGCGACCGTCACCCTCGGCGACGGCAGCGCGATGGCCGGAGCCTCGATCACCGTCAGCGAGCCGGTGGCCGGAGACCTCGTGCTCGCGGCATCCGTCGCGCTGTCCGGTGCGGTGAAGCCGAACCTGTGCCTCGCGGGCACGCTCGACCCGGTGCTCGCCGACGGCAAGATCGTGGTCTGTGAGCGCGGCGAGAACGCCCGCGTCGACAAGTCGGCCGAAGTGGCCAGAGCCGGCGGTATCGGCATGGTGCAGGTGAATGTCGTCCCGGGTTCGATCGACCTCGACCAGCACTCGGTTCCGTCGGTGCACCTCGACGCGCAGTTCCACGACGCGGTCATGGCGTACGCGGCGACCGCGGGTGCGACCGCGACGCTCACGCCCGAGAACACGACCGGGATCGAGCCGCCGACGCCCGTCGTCGCAGGCTTCTCCTCGCGCGGTCCGGTGCTGGCTGACGGCAGCGACATCCTGAAGCCGGATATTGCGGCACCCGGTGTCGCGATCGTCGCCTCGGCAGCGAACGCCGAGGGTGGCGAGCCGACTTTCACGTTCATGTCGGGCACGTCGATGGCTTCCCCGCACGTGGCTGGACTCGCGGCGCTGTATCTCGGCAAGTCGCCGAACGCGACGCCCGCTGAAATCAAGTCCGCGATGATGACCACCGCGTACAACACGGTCGACGCCGGCGGCAACGCCGTCACCGACCCGTTCGCGCGGGGCGCCGGTCACGCCGACCCGACGAAGTACTTCGAGCCGGGTCTGCTCTACCTGAACGGCACGTCCGACTGGCTGGCGTACATCCAGGGCATCGGCTACGACATCGGTGTCGACGCGATCGACCCGAGCAACCTGAACATCGCCTCGATCGCGATCGGGTCGCTAACCGCAGCCGAGACGATCACCCGCACGGTGACGGCCACCCAGGCCGGAACGTTCGAGGCATCCGTCTCGGTCCCGGGCATCAACGCGGTTGTCTCGCCGTCGACGCTCACCTTCGGGGCAGCGGGTGAGACTGCGAGCTACACCGTGACGTTCGACCGAACGGATGCTCCGCTCGACAAGTTCGCGACCGGCGCGCTTGCCTGGACGAGCGGCGACACCGTCGTCCGCTCGCCCATCGCGGTGCGACCGGTGACGATTGTGGCGCCGAGCGAGGTCATCGGTACCGGTGTCCGCGGTTCGCTCGACGTGTCGGTGACTCCGGGCGGAACCGGCGACATCGCGCTCGGCACCACCGGTCTCACCCTCGGAGAGCTGCAGGTGCTGAAGGGCAAGAAGACCGGACACTCCGGTGTCGGTGCGACCGGTGACTTCTTCGAGTACTACGTGGATGTCGCGGCAGGCACGCAGTTCGCGCGCTTCGACCTCGACTCGCTCGACGACACGGCCGACCTCGACCTCATCGTCTACCAGCTCGACGCGTCCGGAACCCCGATCGCCGGCTGGCAGTCGGCGACTGGCTCGGCGGATGAGCGAGTCGACCTGGCTAGCCCGGATGCCGGTACGTACTACGTGCTCGTCGACCTCTACTCGGCCGCGGCGAACACCGCATTCGACCTGAGGACGTTCGAGGTCGCGCCGGGCGGCGCACCGCTCGCTCTTGCCCCGTCGGTGCTCGCCGGTGAGCAGGGTGTGCCGGTCACCTACACGGCCTCGTGGAGCGGGCTGAAGGAGCGCTCGAGCTACCTCGGGCTGATCAGCTACGGCGACACTGGAGCATTCACGGCGATCACCGTGACGACCGGTGACGCCATGGCGCCGGTGAACACCGTGCCGCCGACGATCAGCGGCACACCGGAGGTCGGCAAGACGCTCACCGCCTCACCGGGCGAGTGGGACGTGGCCGGGCTGATGTTCACCTACCAGTGGCAAGCGAGCGGGGTCGACATCAAGGGCGCCAATTCCGCAAGCTACAAGGTGAAGTCGAAGGACCGGGGTAAGGAACTCACGGTCGTCGTCACAGCGAAGGCCGCGGGCAAGGCACCCGCGGGCACGGCGGTGTCCGCGCCGGTGACCATCAAGTAGCCGGGCGAACCGGGGCCGGGTCCATTTGGGTCCGGCCCTGGTTCGTTTCTTCAGGCGGCAAACGGCAGGAGCGGCGCGCCCGCCGCCCACACGCCGCGCACGTTGAAGCCGTTGTCGAGGATGACGGCATCCGCGGTGAACCCCGCCTTCAGGTACCCGAATGCGTGCTCGAGACCAAGCGTCCGCGCAGGGGTGAGGGTCAGCGCGGTGATCGCGGCGATTGGATGCACGCCAGCCTGCTCGACCGCGCAGCGCAGTGCCGCATCCTGGGTGAGGGTCGAGCCGGCGATGGTGTTGGTGCCGCTCAGCACAGCCAATCCGTCCCGCACGGTCACGTTGAGTGACCCCAGCTGGTAATCCCCGTCGACCGACCCGGCGGCGGCCATCGAGTCGGTGATCAGGGCGATGCGGCCAGGGGCAGAGCGGAAGGTCATGCCGGCGACATCCGGATGCACGTGCAGTCCGTCGAGGATCAGTTCGATCGTCACGCGCTCGTCCTCGAACGCTGCGACGACCGGACCGGGCGCGCGGTGGTGGATGCCCGGCATCGCATTGAAGGCGTGCGAGAGGATGCGCGCCCCCCGGTCGAAGGCCTCGCGGGCCTGGTCGAAGTCGGCCTCGGTGTGCCCGACCGAGACGGCGATGCCGGCCTCGACGAGCACGTCGATGGTCTCCAGCGCGCCGGGCAGTTCGGGCGCGATGGTCACCTGGCGCAACGTGTCGCGTGCCGCGCCGATCAGCTCCTCGACCTCGAGCGGTTGCGGCTCGAGCAGGTAGGCGGGGTTGTGGGCGCCGCGGCGAGGCTGCGACAGGAACGGCCCCTCCAGGTGGGAGCCGAGGATGAGCGGGTCTGTATCGGCGAGGTCGGCGATGGTCGCGAGGCTCTCCAGGAGCCGCGGCAGCGGGTTCGCCACGAGACTCACCACCGAACGCGTAGTGCCGTGCGCGCGGTGGGTCGCCAGCCCTGCGGCGATCTCCTCGGCCGCGTCGTCGTAGGAGTGTCCTCCGCCGCCGTGCCCGTGCAGGTCGATGAAGCCGGGCACCAGCCAGTGGCCGCCGACGTCCACCGTCTCGTCGGCATCCGGGGGCATGCCGTCGCCTCCGGATGCGAGGATCGTGTCGCCATCGACGAGCATCCAGAAGTCGTCGACCTGCCCCGCGGCGTCGAGCTTCCGGGCGTGCTCGAAGAGAATGGTCATCCGGCCTGCCTCGCAAGTTCGGCGCGCGCGTTGATGATGCCGCTGACGAGCGCAACGCCGGCGAACAGGGCGCCGACGACCGGCTGATCCATCGCGAACCAGGCCGCCGCGGCAGAACCCATGACGGCGACCTCCACCACTACTCGGCCTACGATGCCGAGCGGGAAGCGCGCCTTGGGTGAGCGGAAAAGCCCCCAGAGAACCGCGGCCGCCAGCGGCATCCCGATGCCGAAGCCGATGCCCGGCCAGGGGAGGGGCCAGGCGCTGAACCCCCAGAGTCCGAGCGAGAAGAGTGCGAACAGTTCCAGCAGGAACCTCAGCGCGTCGTTCGGCGTCAGTCGGAAATCCTCGGGAGGGCTCGCCACAAGGCAAGCCTACGTCCGGGCTATGTCACTTGAAGATGATGGTGCGCTGCCCGTCGAGCAGCACGCGGTTCTCGGCGAACCACTTGACGGCCTGGGTGAGAGTGCGGCTTTCCTCGTCCTGGCCGATCGCGACGAGCTGCTGCGGCGACTGGCTGTGGTCGACCCGCACCACGTTCTGCTCGATGATGGGGCCCTCGTCGAGGTCACTGGTCACGAAGTGCGCTGTGGCGCCGATGAGCTTGACGCCGCGCGCGTGAGCCTGTCGGTACGGGTTCGCGCCCTTGAACCCGGGGAGGAAGGAGTGGTGGATGTTGATGGCCCGTCCGGCGAGTCGATCGCACAGCTCGGGGGAGAGGATCTGCATGTACCGGGCCAGCACCACCAGCTCGATGTCGTACTGCTCGACCGCGGCCAGGATGCGCTCCTCGAACTCGAGCTTCTGCCCGGGGGAGAGCACAGGGTGCGACTCGAACGGGACCCCGTAGAAGTCGGCGAGGCCGCCGAGCTGCGGGTGGTTGCTGAGCACCAGCGGGACCTCGATCGGCAGGTGGCCGGCCCGCTGGCGGTACAGCAGGTCGTTCAGGCAGTGCCCCTCCTTGGAGACCAGCACCAGGGTGCGCATGTGGCGCGCGACGACGTCGAGGGTGAGGTGCATGCCGAACCGGGCGACGACCGGGGCGAGAGCGCGCTCGAACACCTCGCGACTGGATGCGGACTCCACCTGCACGCGCATGAAGAACCGGCCGGTGTCGAGGCTCGCGAACTGCTGCGACTCGGTGATGTTGCCTCCGGCCTCGACGATCGCGCCGCTGACAGCGTGCACGATCCCGGGCCGGTCGCTGCAGACCAGGGTCAGGACCCAGTGGGTGAGACCGTCCGCGTCAAGAAGTGCCACCGATCCAGCGTATTGGATGCCGCGCATCCGGCTGCACGCGAGTAGACTGGCGCGGTCGCAACTGGCGTTCGGGTGGAGCACCACCGGGGAGTGACAAGCAAGCGAATCGGCCGTACGCCTGGGCCGAAACGGATACCGTTATAAAGACATCCGAGAATGCTTGTGAGGAGCCCACACGTGTCCCGTCTACCCTCCACCTTCACCGATCCGCTCGAGAGCGTTGATCCGGAAATCGCGGCCGTCCTCCAGCAGGAACTCGGTCGGCAGCGCGACTACCTCGAGATGATCGCGAGCGAGAATTTCGTGCCGCGTGCGGTGCTCGAGTCGGCCGGTTCGGTGCTCACCAACAAGTACGCGGAGGGGTACCCGGGCCGCCGCTATTACGGCGGATGCGAGTACGTCGACGTCGCAGAGCAGCTCGCCATCGACCGGGCCAAGTCGCTGTTCGGTGCCGAGTATGCCAACGTCCAGCCGCACTCGGGTGCCACGGCCAACGCTGCGGTCCTCTCGGCCATCGCCGACCCGGGCGACACCATCCTCGGCCTCGAGCTCGCCCACGGCGGTCACCTGACCCACGGCATGAAGCTCAACTTCTCCGGCAAGCTGTACAACGTCGCCAGCTACGGCGTCGACCCGGAGACCTTCCGCATCGACATGGAGGTCGTGCGCGACAAGGCGCTCGAGAGCCGCCCGAAGGTCATCATCGCCGGTTGGTCGGCGTACCCGCGCCAGCTCGACTTCGAGGCGTTCCGCGCCATCGCCGACGAGGTGGGTGCGAAGCTGTGGGTCGACATGGCGCACTTCGCCGGACTGGTCGCCGCCGGGCTGCACCCGAACCCGGTGCCCTACGCCGACGTTGTCTCCAGCACCGTGCACAAGACCCTCGCCGGGCCGCGCTCCGGCTTCATCCTCAGCCGCGACACCGAGCTGGCCAAGAAGCTCAACTCGAACGTGTTCCCCGGCCAACAGGGCGGCCCGCTCATGCACATCATCGCGGCCAAGGCGACCGCCTTCCTGCTCGCCGCCAGTGACGAGTTCCGTGACCGCCAGGAGCGCACCGTCCGGGGCGCCAAGCTGCTCGCCGCGAGTCTCACCACGGACGACTCCCGTGCGGCCGGCGTCGACGTGCTCACCGGCGGCACCGATGTGCACCTGGTGCTCGCCGACCTGCGCGAATCCCCCATTGACGGCAAGCAGGCGGAGGATGTGCTGCACTCAGTTGGCATCACCGTCAACCGCAACTCGGTGCCGTTCGACCCTCGCCCGCCGATGGTCACCTCCGGTGTGCGCATCGGCACCCCGGCGCTCGCGACCCGCGGCTTCGACGACCCCGAGTTCACCGAGGTGGCCGACGTCATCGCCGCGGCGCTGCGCCCGGATCCGGATGTCGCTGGTCTCCGCGCCCGCGTGAAGACCCTCACCGATGCGTTCCCGCTCTACCCCGGCCTCGAGCAGTGGTGAGAAGGCAGCACGAGAGAGTAAGCCAATGACCGCACGCATCCTCGACGGCAAAGCCACAGCGGCGGCGATCAAGAACGAGCTCCGCGAGCGGGTCGCGGTGCTGCACGCCAACGGTGTGCGGCCCGGCCTCGGCACGGTGCTCGTCGGCGACGATCCCGGCTCCAAGTGGTACGTCGCCGGCAAGCACCGCGACTGCGCCGAGGTGGGCATCGAGTCGGTCCGCCGCGACCTCCCAGCTGACACGACTGCGGCCCAACTCGATGACGTCATCGACGAGCTGAACGCCGACCCGGCGACAACCGGGTACATCGTGCAGCTTCCGTTGCCGCCGCAGCTCGACACCCACGCAGTGCTCGAGCGGATCGACCCCAGCAAGGACGCCGACGGCCTGCATCCGACCAACCTCGGCCGGTTGGTGCTGAACGTGGGCGAACCGCTGAACTCGCCGCTGCCGTGCACGCCGCTGGGCATCATCCAGCTCGTCGAGCGGCACGGCATCAGCTGGTCGGGCAAGAACGTCGTTGTCGTCGGCCGCGGCGTCACCGTCGGCCGCGCGATCGGCCCATTGCTGACCCGTCGCGAATACAACGCCACCGTCACGCTGACCCACACCGGCACCGTCGACCTGGTCGAGCATCTGCGCCACGCTGACGTCGTGATCGCGGCCGCCGGCGTGCCCGGACTGATCACGTCCGCGCACATCCGTCCCGGTGCCGTGGTGCTCGACGTCGGCGTCAGCCGGGTTGAGGACGGCGAGGGCGGCAGTCGGGTCGCCGGAGATGTGGCCGACGGCGTGGCGGATCACGCGGGCTGGATCTCACCCAACCCGGGCGGTGTCGGCCCGATGACCAGGGCGATGCTGCTCAGCAACGTCGTGGAGATCGCGGAGCGCTCGCTCGGCTACTCGCCCGCGTAACCGATCCCGCAGAACACGCCGGTGCCTGCGCGGCTGGGGTCCCAGCCGTCAACGTCCTCGAGGCCGGATGCCATCCCCAGCTCGGTGATGGTCGCGGTGCAGGACTCGATGGTGGCATTCGTTTCCGGCAGCACCGAGAAGCCGTAGTTGCCCAGCTGCCACAGCGTGTCATCCGGAACCCCGCTCGGGGACTCGAAGCTCGCGATGCCGTAGGCGTTGTCGGAGATCGCCCACGCGTACCCGGCGAAGCAATTGTCGATGTCCGGGGGCTGGATGACCGCGCCGCCGATCGCAGCGCGAGCCATGTACGGGTTGCCGAACCAGAGTTCGATGGGAGACGCGAACTCGAGGCCCGGGGTGTCGCTGATGAAGTCGACGCGCATGAGGGTCGCGCCATAGCGCTGCAGGTAGGCCTCGTCGATCGGGGTGCGTCCGGTCCCCTCGGCGCAGGCCGTGACGTACTGGTCGGTCAGCTCGGCGACTTCCGGGTTGTCGAAGACGACGGGCTGGTGGCCTTCCATCCGGATGCCGATGGTGCGTCCGTCGATCGAGCGCACCTTCGCATCGAGGGTGAACAGCACGTCACTTGCGACGGGCTCCGGTTCGGCGCTGGCCGATGGCTCGGTGACCGGTGCGGCGGGGGTCGTCTCTGCTGGCAGCGGATCCGTTGCCGCAGCCGCGCAACCCACCAGAGTTGACGCAACAAGCAACGCCGCGATCCCCGCCCAAACGCGCGATGATGCCACGCGCCCCCTCCTTGTCTTCGACATGAAGAATATCGCGTCGCAGGCGCTCAGAAATCCCGTTGCGCTCCACCAGACGCGGTAACGACGAACGTATCAGGCTGCCCGAGGCCGTGCTCCGCGAATGCGCCATCGATAGCAACCCGTAACAGTGACAGCGCGTCGTTCGGGACCAGAGCGATCACGGAGCCGCCGAAACCGGCTCCGGTCATGCGAGCGCCTAGGGCGCCGTTCGCGTTCGCGGTCTCAACCGCGAGGTCCAATTCCGGCGTCGATACCTCGAAATCGTTCCGCAGCGACAGGTGGGAGTCGTCAAGGAACGGGCCGATCGCCGCCGGTCCCCGCTCGCGCAGGGTGCGCACAGTGTCGAGCACGCGCTGGTTCTCGGTGACCACGTGCCGGACGCGCCGGAAGGTGACGTCGTCGAGGACCTGCCGCGCCTCATCGAGCCGGTCCGCCCGGAGCTCGCGCAGCGACGGCACGCCCAGTTCGCGCGCGCCGCGCTCGCACGCCTCCCGCCGCTCGGCGTACTCGCCGCCCGCTGTGGAGTGCTGCACCCCGGTGTCGATCACCGCTATCGCGAGGCCGGCCTCGGCGAAGCCCAGCGGGATCGGTTCGGCGTCCATCCCGCGGCAGTCGAGGAACACCGCGGAATCCTTTCTGCCGAACAGTGCTGCGTACTGGTCCATGATCCCGGTCGGCGCTCCGACGGCGGCGTTCTCGGCGCGCTGACACACCTGGGCGAGCGTCTGCCGGTCGAGGCCCAGCTGCCACACGTCGTTCAGGGCGATCGCCACCGCGCACTCCACCGCGGCGGACGAGGACAGGCCGGCGCCGACCGGCACATCCGAGTCGATGAAGATGTCGACGCCCGGGACGGCGCCCAGGTCGACGCCGAACTCGCCGAGCGCCCACGCGACGCCGAGCGGGTACGCCGACCACTCACCCAATTGGCCGGGTCGCAGCTCGACCATGCTGAGCGCGGCGACCTCGTCGGCGTAGGTGCTCGCCACGCGCATCCGGCGGTCGTCGCGGACGCCGACGGCCACGACGGTGCGCCGGTCGATCGCGAACGGCAGCACGAAGCCTTCGTTGTAGTCGGTGTGCTCGCCGATCAGGTTGACGCGCCCTGGTGCCGACCAGACGCCGGCCGGTTCGCTCTTGAACGCGTTGCGGAAGCCGTCCCTGACGTCGTCGCGGAGATCACTCATGACCGTTCGATCCCTTCTCGTAGCTGCTGCGCAGCGGCCTCTGGCGGGACATCGGCGATCCAGGCGCCCATCGTCGCCTCGGAGGCGGCGAGGTACTTGAGCTTGTCGTCCGCGCGGCGCGGGCTGACCAGCTGCAGCATGAGCCGGATCTCGCCGCGGTGGCTGATCACGGGCGCCTGGTGCCAGGCCGCGATGTACGGCGTCGGGGTGTCATAGAGGGCGTCGAGGCCGCGCAGAATGCGTCGGTACATGCCGGCGAGCTCGTCGCGTTCCTCGTCGCTGGTTTCGGCGAGATCCGGCACATGCCTGTGGGGCAGCAGGTGCACCTCGAGCGGCCACCGTGCGGCGAAGGGGACGAACGCGCTCCAGTGCCTGCCTGCGAGCACAACGCGGTCCGACGCGAGCTCCGACACCAGGAGGTCCTCGAACAGGTCCGGGCCGTACTGCTCGACAGACTGGATCACGCGGGTGGTCCTGGGTGTCACGAACGGGTAGGCGTAGATCTGGCCGTGCGGATGCTGCAGGGTAACGCCGATCTGCTCGCCGCGGTTCTCGAACGGGAAGACTTGCTGCACGCCGGGCAGTTCGGACAGCGCGGCGGTGCGGTCCGCGAGCGCCTCGATCACGGTGCGCACGCGCGACTCGCTCAGCTCGGCGAGGGAGCCGCTCGTGCCGGGCGCGAAGCACACCACCTCACAGCGGCCGACGGCCGCGAGCTCACGACCCAAACCGAGCCCGGTGACCTCGGCCAGCGCATCCGGAGCCGACTGATCCCCCAGGGCCGGGCCGAAGGCGGGCGACCGGTTCTCGAACACCGCGACGTCGTAGTTGTCGGGGATCTCGGATGCGTTGCCCGGACTCTGCGGGGCGAGCGGGTCCCGGTCGGGTGGCGGGAGCACGACCCGGTCCTGGCGCGCGTCGGCGATCGAAACCCATTCGCCGGTGAAGACGTCCTGGCGCATCCTCGGTGTGGCCGGGCGCGGGTCGAGCTTCCGCTCGTCGATCGAACGATGGCCGTCAAGCGTCGTGTCGGCGTCGTCGAAGTAGAACAGCTCGCGCCCGTCGGCGAGCACGTGGGCGGTCTTGGCGATACCGGACACGAACCCTCCCGCGTTTAGGCTGACGGTATGCGTGCAACCGGGGAACAGTTCGAACTGTCTCGATCGCAGGATGGCGGACAATCGAGGGCAATCATAACCGAGCTGGCTGCAGCGCTCCGGGTGCTGGAGGTGGATGGCGAGGCTCTCACCGAGACGTACCCGGACACGACCCTGCCGCCGTTCGGCAACGGGATCGTGCTGTCGCCCTGGCCCAATCGCATCCGGGACGGACGCTGGATGCTGCACGGTTCCCCGCAGCAGCTGGCGCTGACCGAACCCGACCGCGGGAACGCCATCCACGGGCTGCTGCGGTCGACGCCGTACCGCGTGACAGAGCGGGAGGGGCACGCGATCGCCCTGGCGGCGACGATCTATCCGCAGAAGGGCTACCCGTTCGTGGTCGATACGTCGGTGCGCTACGAGCTCGTGGGCGACGGGATCACGGTGACGCATCGGTTCTTGAACCGCTCGGACGCTGCCGCGCCGGTCGCGGTCGGCGCGCATCCGTTCCTCCGGGTCGGCGATGCGCCGATCGAAGAGCTCACCCTCACCGTCGACGCATCGACGCTGTTCGAGGTCGATGAGCGGATGAACCCGATACGCGAGGTGCCGGTCGATGGCACCGATTATGACCTGCGCGCCGGCCGCCGGGTCGGAGAGCTGCAATTGGATGTCGCGTTCGGCGCCGTGAGCACCGATGACGACGCCATCGCGCATCACCGGTTGACCGCGCCCGACGGCCGGTACACCGAGCTGTGGCAGGGGCCGGAGTTCGGCTGGGTGCAGGCGTTCACCGCCCGCGACTACCCGCGGCCGGATGGTGCTGGGTTGGCGGTCGCGATTGAGCCGATGACGGCGCCGCCGGACGCGTTCAACTCCGGCGACGGGGTGCGCTGGCTCGAGCCGGATGAATCCTGGGAGGCAGCGTGGGGCATTCGCAGGGGGGTGCGGGGGTGACTTCGGAACCGACTGTCGCCGACATCCGGCGCTGGAAGCGGTATCTGGCAGCCGAGCGCGCGGAGGGCGCCGTGTACCGCGACCTCGCCGCGCGGCGGGAGGGCGAGGAGCGGGAGATCCTGCTCGCGCTCGCCGAAGCGGAGAAGCGGCACGAGGCGCACTGGGTGGCCCTGCTGGGCGACGAGGCCAGCACCGTGTCGACGCGAGGGGATCTGCGCACCCGGATGCTCGGCTGGTTTGCCCGCCGTTTCGGCTCGGTGTTCGTGCTGGCGCTCGCGCAGCGCGCAGAGTCGCGCTCGCCGTACGAGTCGGAGCGGGATGCGACGCCGAGCATGGCGGCGGACGAGCGCATCCACGGCGAGGTGGTGCGGGCGCTGGCCGAGCGGGGGCGCAACCGGATCTCGGGCACCTTCCGTGCCGCCGTGTTCGGCGCTAACGACGGGCTGGTGAGCAATCTCGCGCTCGTGCTGGGCGTCGGCGCGACGGGCGTGTCGGCCCAATTCGTGTTGGTCACCGGCATCGCCGGTCTTCTCGCGGGTGCGCTGTCGATGGGCGCGGGGGAGTACGTCTCGGTGAGCTCGCAGCGGGAGTTGCTGGACGCATCAGAGCCCGACCCTGCCTCACGCGGCGCCATTCCCCAGCTCGACGTGAACGCGAACGAGCTCGCGCTGGTGTACCGGGCGCGCGGGATGGGAGCCGACGAGGCGCAGGAGCTGGCGAACTCCGTGCTGGGCGGTGCGGACATGGGTTCCGCACGGGAACGCTCCAGCGACGTCGTCGGAACCGGGATGCGCGCGGCGATCTCGTCCTTCTTCTTCTTCGCCGGCGGTGCGATCATCCCGGTCATCCCGTACCTGTTCGGCGCCGGCGGATTCGCGGCGATCATCACCTCTGCGGTGTTGGTGGGCATCGCGCTGCTGGCGACCGGTGCGGTCGTCGGGGTGCTGTCGGGAGCGTCGCCGCTGAAGCGTGCGCTGCGGCAGCTGGCGATTGGGTACGCGGCCGCCGCCGTGACGTACGGGCTGGGGCTGCTGGTCGGGCCGCTGCTGGGCTAGCCCGCCCTCACTGGTCGAGCTCCCCGGTGGTCGAGCTTGTCGAGACCAGTCACGCGCGGGTGCACTTGCCCCGCGCGGGTCGAATTCGACCCGCGCGCGGGGGTTTGACCCGCGCGAGCGCTCGGTGGTCGAGCCTGTCGAGACCCTCGACGCGCCCGTTGCGGACATCCGCACCCCGCACACCTGCCGCGGATGTCCGGAACTCGCGCGGTTCGCCGGAGCAGTGCGCTGCTGCCTCCTCCTCCACAGCAGGCTTGCCCAAAGGGTCCTTGCCTGGCGCGCGAAGGCCTCTTTCTGACCCGCGCAAGCTTCCCGGTGGTCGATGGGAACCCGAGGGGTCACAAAGGGTCCTTGCCTGGCGCGCGAAGGCCTCTTTCCGACCCCTAGGAGGCCGTCGGGTGGCCAATTGCCCCGAGTTGCCCACTCTCGCCCCATTGGCGCGTCGTTTTGGGGCCGAAGTGGGCAACTCGCGGGTTTTCTAGCCGAGAGCCCTCAGATCCGGGTCACCAGCAGGTACGCGAGATACACGAAGTACGCCGCGATCATCACCGAGCCCTCGATCCGGTTGATGCCCCGCCTCGTGAGGAACAGCGGGACGCACGCGACCACCACCGCAACCATCACCGGGATGTCGATGTACGCGAGCGACGGGCTGACCGGGATACCGCCGCTCGGCACCAGCGCTGTGATGCCGAGAATGAGCAGGATGTTGTACGTGCTGCTGCCGATCAGGTTGCCGATCGCGATGTTGCGCTCGCCGCGCACGGTGGCGACGATCGCAGTGACCAACTCGGGCGCCGAGGTGCCGATGGCCACAACGGTGAGTCCGATGAACGCATCCGAAGCGCCAATCAGGCGTGCCAGCTCGACGGCGCCGTCGACCAGCCAGTCGGCGCCGACAACGATGATGATGATGCCGCCGAGCAGGGCCGTCAGATTCGTCCAGAACTCCGTGCGGCCGGCGCGCGGCCGCGGCGGGACGGCGAACTCCTGCGAGAACTCGCGCCGGACGGCGACGCTTTGCACTCGCGCGCTCTTCACGACGAGCGCCGTGTAACCGATCGCGAGCAGCACCATGATGATGCCCTCGGCCCGGCTGAGTTGGAGGTCGAAGCCCATGAACAGCAGGGTGAGTGCGGCGATGACCATGGATGGCAGGTCGAGACGGAGGGTTGTGAGTTCGAATTTCAACGGACGCAGCACGGCTGCGAGACCGAGGATCAGCAGCAGGTTGACGATGTTGGTTCCGGCGATATTGCCGACCGCGATGGCGCCGTTGCCCTGGATGGCCGCCTCGATGCCGACCGCGAGCTCCGGAAAGCTGGTGCCGATGGAGACGACGGTGAGGCCGACGACGATGGGGGAGATGCCGAGCATCGCGGCGATGCGAGAGCCGCCCCGCACGAGCAGTTCCGAGCCGACGATGAGCACGGCGAGCCCGAGCAGGAAGAGCCCGAGCGCCAACATGGCCCGATTGTAGGGGTGCTGTCGGGGAGGAAGTGGTCGGTGGGCCCCGTGGGGCTCGAACCCACGACCCGCGGATTAAAAGTCCGCTGCTCTGCCAACTGAGCTAGAGGCCCGTACGCCTCAAATCTACAGCGTCGTATCCGCTCGGCCACACCGATCCGTGCTCAGGCTGCCGAAGTAGGCTGTCGGCGATGAGCCAGTTCCACAAGCCGACCAAGTTCCCGGGCGAGGTGTTCGAGTACCTGCAGGGCGGGGACGACCCTGCCCACATCAGCCGCGTCGCGCACGAGACGGCGGAGGCGCTGCTCTCGCGCGTGCGTGAACATCCGGATGCCGCGGTCGTCGACCGTCTTGTCGCATTCACCGACGAGCACGGCATCGACGCTATCGCCGAGCTGTGGTCGCGCTCGAGCGCGCGCAGCCTGCCCGGCGCGC
This sequence comes from Cryobacterium sp. BB307, assembly GCF_012274275.1. Classification (GTDB taxonomy): domain Bacteria; phylum Actinomycetota; class Actinomycetes; order Actinomycetales; family Microbacteriaceae; genus Terrimesophilobacter. Next base: position 888,509 of record NZ_JAANZA010000001.1, read on the forward strand.
TGTGGAGGATCTACCTGATGCGCGCGCTCATACGGCAGGACCCGCAGGGCTCGAGCCTGCTATACCAGCGCGGCGTCGACGAGGATGCCGGGATCGACGAGGTTGTCGCCGGTGCGACCGCGCCGACCGGGCCGGAGCAGATCATCGAGCTGGCCGACCGCATCCTGCGCGGGCTGTTCGAGGGAGACTTCGCGGTCGCACTGGAGCGCGCCGCCGCGTTCTGCAGGATCAGCTCTGCGGGGGCTGCGAGCATCGCCGACGACCTCGAGAACACCGAGCCGGAGCGCGCGAGCGCACTCACCACGAAGGCGCTGCGCTTCTCCCAGACCGCCCAGGAACTCACCGGATGCGCGCGCCTGTGGCGCTCCGGCTCCCTCGACTGAGGACCCGTCTCAAGGAGATTCGGAGCGTTGTGGCTCCGGATGCTTGTGCCGGCCCACCGGAGCGCCCGGATCTCCTTGAAACGGGTTAACCGACGCGGTTCTGGGAAAGACGTTGGAAAACGGGCTCTCGGAATACTCGGACCGAGGCGGCCGTTAGACTCTTCTGTGGCCGGGCCGCAGTAACCCCGGGCTCCACAATTCGCCGCTTCGAGCGGCCTCGCGCCGAGAGGCGTTCTGCGGCCCGCCAACTTCTTCTCCGGCATCGCACGCCATCCGCGCACGGTGAGTGTCTGCAAGGCTTTGTGCCAAAAGCAAGCGAACGTTCCCTTGCCTATGGCACAAACCCTTGCGGTAGGCGCACCTCCGCCCAGTCGCGACGAGCTTTGTGCCATCCGACGCCGGATGTTCGCCGTCGCGTGGCACAAACGTCGTCGGAAGGCGGCGGATCAGCCGAACTTGCCGGAGACGTAGTCCTCAGTGGCCTGAACACTCGGGTTCGAGAAGATGGTCGCGGTGTCGTCGTACTCGATGAGCTTGCCCGGCTTGCCCGTGCCGGCGATGTTGAAGAACGCGGTGCGGTCGGAGACGCGGGATGCCTGCTGCATGTTGTGCGTGACGATGACGATCGTGTACTCGGTCTTCAGTTCCTCGATCAGGTCCTCGATCGCGAGGGTCGAGATCGGGTCGAGCGCCGAGCAGGGCTCGTCCATCAGCAGCACGTCGGGGGAGACCGCGATCGCCCGCGCGATGCACAGACGCTGCTGCTGTCCGCCCGAGAGGCCGGAGCCGGGACGGTCAAGGCGGTCCTTGACCTCGTTCCACAGGTTGGCGCCCCGCAGCGACTGCTCGACCAGGTCGTCGGAGTCCGACTTCGCCATCTTCCGGTTGTTCAGCCGCACGCCGGCCAGCACGTTCTCGCGGATCGACATCGTCGGGAACGGGTTGGGCCGCTGGAACACCATGCCCACCTGCCGACGTACGAGCACCGGGTCGACGCCCGCCTGGTACAGGTTCGCGCCGTCGATGAGCACCTCGCCGTCCACGTAGGCGCCGGGGATGACCTCATGCATCCGGTTCAGAGTCCGGATGAATGTCGACTTGCCGCAACCGGACGGACCGATGAACGCGGTCACACTGCGCGGCTCGATGTTCAGGGTCACGCCTTCCACGGCCTTGAACTTGCCGTAGTAGACGTCGAGGTCGCGTACTTCAATGCGCTTGGACAAGTGAATTTCCTTACCTATCGGCCCGTCTTGGGGGCGAAGACTTTGGCGATGATGCGCGCGGCGAGGTTGAGCACCATCACGATGAGGATGAGGGTGAGAGCGCCAGCCCACGCGCGGTCGAGGTACGCCTGCGGGTCGGTTCCCTGGCTGACGTACTGGTTGTAGACCATGACCGGCAGGCTCTGCATCCGTCCCTCGACCATGTTGTAGTTGAGGTTGTTGGTGAAGCCGGCAGCGATCAGCAGCGGCGCGGTCTCTCCGATGACGCGCGCGATGGCGAGCATCACGCCGGTCATGATGCCGGCGATGGATGTCGGCAGCACCACCTTCACGACGGTGAGCCACTTCGGCACGCCGAGCGCGTACGCCGCCTCACGCAGCTCGTTCGGCACGAGCTTCAGCATGTCCTCGGAGGAGCGCACCACGACCGGGATCATCAGAACCGACAACGCGATGGCGCCGGCGATGCCGAGCTTGATGCCGGGTCCGAAGAAGATCGCGAACACCGAGTAGGCGAACAGGCCGGCGACGATCGACGGGATGCCGGTCATCACGTCGACGAAGAAGGTGATGGCGCGAGCGAGCGGGCCGCGACCGTACTCCACCAGGTAGATCGAGGTCATCAGGCCGATCGGCACAGAGATGACCGCGGCGGTGAGCGTCATCAGCACGGTGCCGACGATCGCGTGCACGGCGCCACCACCGGCGCCGACGACGTTGCGCATCGAGTGGGTGAAGAACTCGATGTCGAAGCGGTTCGAACCGTTCGTCACCACCGTGAACACGAGCGAGACCAGCGGCAGCAGGGCGAGCAGGAACGCGCCGCCGACAAGAGCCGTGACGAGCCGGTCCGTGGCCTTACGCGAGCCCTCGATCAGGTACGAGACGACGTAGATGACGACCGTGTACAACAGCGCGCCGACCAGGAGCGCGCCGACGATGTTGAAGCCGCCGCCTTCGGCGTTCGACAGCAGCCAGAACGCGACCAGCGCGACCAGCACCGATCCGGCCAGAATCACCCACGGTGTGCGCTTGGCGAGCAGGCCGGCGGAGTACGGGTTGTCGACCCGGATGTCGGCGGTGAGCTGCGTCATCAGTTCGCTCCCGAGAATTCTTTGCGGCGGTTGATGATGGCACGGGCGATCATGTTGACGACGAGCGTGATCGCGAACAGGATGAGGCCGGTCGCAATCAGCAGGTTCGTGTTGAGTCCGAACGCCTCAGGGAAGCGCAGCGCGATGTTCGCGGCAATCGTGCCCGGGTTCGACGGGGTCAGCACCGCGAGGGTGATGCCGCCGGATGCCGAGAGCACCATGGCAACGGCCATGGTCTCGCCGAGCGCGCGGCCGAGACCGAGCATCGAGGCCGAGATGATGCCGGGGCGAGCGAACGGGAGCACAGCGGTGCGGATCATCTCCCAGCGGGTGGCGCCGAGCGCGAGCGCGGCTTCCTCGTGCAGCACCGGGGTCTGCAGGAAGACCTCGCGGGAGAGCGCGGTGATGATCGGCAGCACCATCACGGCGAGCACGATCGCGGCGGTGAGGATGGTGCGGCCGGTCCCGGATGCCGGCGGCGCGAACAGCGGGAACCAGCCCAGGTTCTGGGTCAGCCAGGTGTAGAGAGGCTGCACAGCGGGGGCGAGCACGTTGCCGCCCCAGAGTCCGAAGACTACCGAGGGAACTGCGGCAAGGAGGTCGACGATGTAGCCGAGCCCCTGCGCGATGCGGCGCGGTGCGAAGTGTGAGATGAAGAGCGCGATCCCGATGGAGACCGGGATGGCCATGGCGAGTGCGAGCGCCGATGCCCACAGGGTGCCGAAGACGAGAGGGGCGACGTAGGACCAGAACGGCTGGCCGTTCAGGATGTCGATTTCCTCGGGGTCCGTGGTCAGAGCGGGAACGCTCTCGAGGACGAGGAAGCCGGCGACCGCGGCGAGGATCGCGAGGATCAGCGTGCCAGCGGTCAGCGCACTGTTGGAGAAGATCCGATCTCCGAGGCGCTGCTTGGTTCGCGGGGTGCGGGCGGATGTTGCCGGCGAAGTCATCTGCTCGATTTCCCCTGAGGTGCTGTTGTGGATGGAGATTGCTGGTGGGCAGTGATCTTCGTCACTGCCCCAGTCTGCCCGGTGCTGTGATCTCGCACAACACGAGTGAGCACCGGGCAGACCGTTGGGTGGGGCTAGTTACTTGATGCTGTCGACAGCGGCCTTGGCCTTCTCGTACAGGTCAGCGGAGATCGGCGCGATGCCGGCGGCCTTGGCCGCGGTGGCCTGGCCCTCGTCGCTGATGACGTAGTCGAAGTATGCCTTGACGAGCTCGCCGGTTGCGGCGTCCTCGTACTCGGAGCAGGCGATGAGGTAGCTGATCAGAACGATCGGGTACACACCGGCGGCCTCAGAGGTGCGGTCGAGCTCGATCGCGAGGTCAACGGAGTCGCGGCCCTCGACGAGCGGGCTCGCGTCGACGATCTTGGCGGCGGCGTCAGCCGAGTACTCGACGTACTCGGTGCCGACCTGGACCGCGACGGTGCCGAGGTCACCAGCGCGCGAGGCGTCGGCGTAGCCGAAGGTTCCGTTGCCGTTCTTGACAGCGTCAACGACACCGGAGGTGCCCTGAGCGGCTTCGCCACCCTCGTAAGGCCAGTCACCGCTGACCTCGGCGTCCCAGACCTGCGGCGCGGCTGCGCTCAGGTAGTCGGCGAGGTTCTCAGTGGTGCCAGACTCGTCGGAGCGGTGAACCGGCGTGATCGCCAGGTCGGGAAGCTCGACGCCCTTGTTCTGGGATGCGATCGCCTCGTCGTTCCAGTTGGTGATGTCACCCTTCAGGATGCCGGCGATGGTCGCAGCGTCCAGGTTGAGCGAGTCGACGCCCTCGAGGTTGAAGATCACGGCGATGGGCGAGATGTAAGCGGGGATCTCGACGATCGGGGTTCCGGGGACGCAGCCAGCGAAGTTGTCCTTGGCGAGTTCCTCGTCCTTGAACGCACGGTCGGAGCCGGTGAAGGCGTTGCCACCCGCGATGAAGTTGTCGCGGCCGGTGCCGGAGCCGGTGGGGTCGTACTCGACGGTGACGCCGGTGTGCTCGGTCTGGAACGCGGCAACCCACGCTTCCTGCGCCGTGCCCTGCGACGACGCGCCGCCACCAACCAGGGTGCCGGACAGCGTGCTCTCGTTGCCCTCGGTGTTCGCGGCAGGCTCGTTGGCTGCACACGAGGAGAGCACGATTGTGCCCGCAACTGCGATGGCAGCGATGCTGCCGAAACGCTTGATGTTCACAAGGTTCCTTTCAGGAGGATGTGATTTCAGTTCAGGGCCGGTGCTGACCCCGCTTACGTGACTCTAGGAAGGACGGTTAACGGCGTTCCGGGGTAATGGTGAACGCGAGGTGAACGAGTCGGGAACAAGCACCCAACCGCGCGCTGAAGCGCGTTCAGCCGATCAGAGCAGCCGCCGCGGCCGCCCGCTCGCGCGTTTGCGCCGACAGGGGAGCTGATCCGGCGTTCTGCGATGCAGCTTGCTGCCCGGCGTCGCTGATCACGTACTCGAAGTAGGCGCGCACGACCTCCGCGTCGATGCCCGCCGCGTACTGCTCGCATCCGATCAGGTAGCTGATGAGCACGATCGGGTAAACACCGGCCTCTTCAGTGGTGCGGTCGAGCTCGATCGCGAGATCGCCTTCACCCCGGCCGGGTTCGATCGAGCTGGCGTCGACGATGGCGGCAGCCGCCTCGGCGGAGTAGCCGACGTAGTCCTCGCCCACCTTGACCGCGACCTGGCCGAGCCCGCCCGCTCGGGATGCATCGACGTAGCCGATAGTGCCCGTGCCGTTGCGCACGGAGTCGACGACGCCGGATGTCCCCTGCGACGCTTCCCCGCCCTCAAACGGCCAGGTGCCGTTCGGCTCGTACGGCCAGGCGTCGCCGGCAGCGGCCGCGAGGTAATCGGTGAAATTCTCGGTGGTTCCGGATTCGTCCGAGCGGTGCACGGGGGTGATCCGCGCGTCCGGCAGGTCGACGCCGGGGTTCTGGGTGGCGATGGCCTCGCCGTCCCAGCGGTCGATATCGCCCGCGAAGATGCCCGCGATCGTCTTGGGATCGAGGTTCAGCGCGTCGACGCCGGCCAGATTGAACACGACGACGATGGGCGCGACATACGCGGGAAGTTCGACGATGCCGCTGCCGGGTACGCACGCTCCGAACTCGCCGGCCTCCAGTTCCTCCGGGGTGAATGCGCGGTCGGAGCCGGCGAAGGCGGCGCCGCCTGCCAGGAACATATCCCGTCCGGCGCCGGAGCCGGCCGGGTCGTATTCGACGGTGGTGTTCGGGTTGTCCGACTGGAAGGAGGCGATCCAGATCTCTTGTGCGGCCTGCTGCGATGACGCGCCGCCGCCGACGATGGTGCCCGTCAGGTCAGACCCGGTCGGAAGCCCCATCTCGTTCACCGCGCAGGACGACAGCAGGAGCGCCGAGGCTGAAGCGATTGAGAGGACTGTACTGATCCGCCGGATTCCCACAACGTCAGGATAGTCGGCGCGAACCGACGGCCGAGGTCAGTGCGTCTCGACCCCGACGATGCCGGTACTCGGGTTCTCGGTCGACAGGTGCAGCACCGCGAACTGACCGGTCGACAGCATCGCGGCGGATCGCAGGCGGGAGTCGACGCGCGTGCCGGTCTGGGCGGCGATCTCGGCGATCAGTTCCGGGATCACCGGACCGTGACTGCACAGCACAACGGTCTTGCGCTTCTCGATTCGTTTCGCGACGACATCTTCGACGCGCGCGACACCGCGTTCGTGCGCGTCCTGGCTGATCGCGGTCGTCTGCTTGATCTCCAGCCCGGTCACCTTGGCGAGCGGCTCCACCGTGGCTACGCACCGGGCCGCTGTACTGCTGATGATCTTCTTCGGCCCGAACGCGGCGACGCCTGGCGCCGCGCCGACCGACTGTTCGAGCCCGCGGTGCAGGAGCGGCCGCGTGGCATCCGGGCCATCCCAGTCGCCCGGCGGAACCGCCTTGGCGTGGCGCAGGATGATCAGCGCGAACGTGCTCTCTGCGCCCTTGCGGCGCAAGTCTTCGAACCGGTTCAGGATGTCCAGGTCGTGCGGGTAGGTCAGGCGCTCCTTGGCCTGTGCGATGCTGAGCCAGTCGAGGTCGCTGATCTCGTCGTTCGACTCGAAGCGCGAGTTGGCGTGCGCCTCGTCGTCAACGTGCGCTGCCCAGTAGTGCACGATCTTCGGACGACCGCCGTTGCGCCCGTTCTGCACGAGGTACTCGGTCGTGCCGAGTGGCGCGCCGAGGGAGATGTCGACGCCCGTCTCTTCTTCGATCTCCCGCACGGCGGTCTGCGGCAGCGATTCGCCCGGGTCCACCTTGCCCTTGGGCAGCGAGATGTCGTTGCGTCGCTGACGGTGCACGACCAGGATGCGTGCCTTCCCGTTCTCGATGCGCCAGCAGAGCGCTCCGGCAGCGAGAACCGGGACCTCCGTCATCGCACCACTCGCTTCCGGCTGGCGATCTCGCGCATGCGCACGTCTTGCAGGTCGGAGTGCGGTGCCCCGTCCGCGGTGCGCAAGTGGCGGGTCCAGCGCCCATCCGAATCGAGCCACCAGGTCGAGGTGTCCTCTGCCATCGCCAGGTCGAACAGCGAGTCGATCTCCGCGACCTGGTCCGGCGCGGTCAGCCGCACGAGCGCTTCCACCCGTCGATCCAGATTGCGGTGCATCATGTCGGCGCTGCCGATGAAGACATGGGGATCGCCGTTGTTGTGGAACGTGAAGACGCGCGAGTGCTCGAGGTATCGGCCGAGGATCGACCGCACCCGGATGGTCTCGCTCAGCCCCTCGACCCCAGGCCGCACCGAGCAGATGCCGCGCACCCAGAGGTCGATAGGCACGCCGGCCTGGCTTGCCCGGTACAGTCCGTCGATGATCGCCTCATCCACGATCGAGTTGACCTTGATCCGGATGCCGCTGGGCTTGCCCGCGAGCGCGTTGTCGGTCTCGGTCTGGATGCGCTTGAGCAGTCCCTTGCGCATGTGCAGCGGCGCGACCAGCAGCCGCTTGAACTTCTTCTCGATCGCGTAGCCGGACAGCTCGTTGAACAGCCGGGTCAGGTCGCGGCCGACCTGCGCGTCGGCGGTGAACAGCCCGAGGTCCTCGTAGATGCGGCTCGTCTTGGGGTTGTAGTTGCCGGTGCCGACGTGGCTGTAGTTGCGCAGCTCGCCGTTCTCCTGCCGCACCACGAGCGCGAGCTTGCAGTGGGTCTTCAGGCCGACGATGCCGTAGACGACGTGCACGCCGGCCTTCTCGAGCTGCCGCGCCCAGTTGATGTTGGCGGACTCGTCGAAGCGCGCCTTGATCTCCACCAGCGCGAGCACCGCCTTGCCGGACTCGGCCGCGGCGATGAGCGCTTCAATGATCGGGCTGTCGCCGCTCGTGCGGTACAGCGTCTGTTTGATCGCGAGCACCTGCGGGTCGCGGGATGCCTGCTCGATGAACGCCTGCACGCTGGTCGCGAACGACTCGTAAGGGTGGTGCACCAGGATGTCGCCGCGGCGGATGGAGCGGAAGATGTCCGGCACAGCGGTTGGCTCAGAGGGCAGCAGCGCGACACTCGTGGTCGGCACGTGCTTGCGGTAGTGCAGCGCCGGCCGGTTGATCTTGGTGATCTCGAACAGGCCACCCAGGTCGAGCGGCGCGGGCAGGCGGTACACCTCCTGCTCGGAGATGCCGAGCTCGCGGATAAGCAGGTTGAGCGTCCGCTCGTCCATGTCCTCGGTGATCTCGAGGCGGATCGGCGGCCCGAAGCGACGCCGCAGCAGCTCACGCTCCAGGGTCTGGATCAGGTTCTCCGACTCGTCCTCGTCAAGCTCGACGTCCTCGTTGCGGGTGACGCGGAACTCGTGGTGGTCGAGGATCTCCATGCCGGGGAACAGTTCCTCCAGGTGATTGGAGATGAGGTCCTCGAGCGGGATGAAGCGCAACTGGCCGCTGCCGTCATCCGGAAGCCGCACGAAGCGCGGCAGCACGGTCGGCACCTTAAGGCGCGCGAACTGCTCCTTGTTGGTCTTCGGGTTGCGCACGAGCACCGACAGGTTGAGTGAGAGGCCGGAGATGTACGGGAACGGATGCGCCGGGTCGACTGCGAGCGGCATCAGCACCGGGAAGATCTGGTTGGAGAACAGCTCGTCGACACGCGCCCGGTCCTTCGGGTTCAGGTCGGCGAGGGTCTCGATGTGGATCCCTGCGTCGTCGAGCGCGGGCTTGAGCTCGTCGCGGAAGAGTTCGGCGTGCCGTGTCTGGAGTTCGTGCGCTCGCTCGCTGATGGACAGCAGCACATCCATCGGCGCGCGGCCGATGTTGGTGGGGACCGCCAGACCGGTGACGATGCGGCGCTTCAGCCCTGCGACGCGAACCATGAAGAACTCGTCGAGGTTGCTGGCGAAGATCGCGGCGAAGTTGACGCGCTCCAGCAGCGGAACATTACGGTCCTCGGCGAGTTCGAGCACGCGCTCGTTGAACGCGAGCCAGCTCAGTTCGCGGTCGAGGAAGCGCTCGGCCGGCAGGGTGCCGTCATCAACCCAGCTGGTCGACTCGTAGTCGTCATCGAGACTGTCGGTCGCCAGACCGGTGGTGTCGAGCACGCCGTCGCTGTTCATCGCTAAATCATGTCATTCGGCGGTTAACGAATCACCAACAGCTCAGAGCACTCGCTCGTACTGCACATCGATGGTGTGCTGGCCGAAACCGTACCGGCCGTACAGCTTCAGCGCCGGGGAGTTGTCGCCCTCCACGTACAGCGACGCGGTGCGGATGCCGCGAGCCGACAGCCGCGCGAACCCGGCGTCCATGAGTCGTGCGCCGATGCCCTGACCCTGCAGCGCCGGGTCGACCCCGACCGCGTAGAACTCGCCGACCTCTGCGCCGGGCGGCACCTTCAGCCACGCGAAACCGGTCAGCTCGGCGCCGTCCCACAGCAGCAGGAAGTCGTCCGCATCGAACCAGGGTTCGGCCTTGCGCGCATCCAGATCATCCTGGGTCAGCTTCCCCTGCTCCGGATGCTCAGCGAACGCCTTCGCGTTGAGTGCGAGCCAAGCCTCGTCGTCGGTTCCGGGGCGGAACGCCCGCACGTCGTCGTCGACACCCGCGCGCTCGCCGACTCCGGCACGCAGCTGCAGCAATGTGCGGACCGCGTCGAAGCCGAACTGCTGCGCGAGGGCGTGCGAAGCCGGGTGATCCCCGTGCGCCCACGCGCGGCGCGGCTTCTCGGTCTCTGCCAGTACCTGCTCTGTGAGCCGCTTCCCGTGGCCGCGGCGCCTGGCATCCGGATCGACGACCAGCTCGAACTCGTGATCGGAGTGGATGGCGACGGCGATGTCGTCGACGGCGATGAGCTGGCGATCGCCGGCATCCAGGTCGATGAGGGCTTGATCGGAGAACGGCGGCTGCCCGTCGGCCTCCGCCGCACGCCGCACCAGCGAGTCGAACCAGTCAGGTCGCATCAGGAACTCCGTTCATCCTCATCGTGCACGGTAAAGCGGTAGCCGACGTTGCGCACGGTGCCGATGAGCGAGTCGTAGTCGCCCAGCTTGGCGCGCAGCCGGCGCACGTGGACGTCCACCGTGCGGGTCCCGCCGAAGTAGTCGTAGCCCCAGACATCGCTCAGCAGCTGGTCGCGCGTGAAGACGCGACCCGGGTGTGCGGTGAGGAAGCGCAGCAGCTCGAACTCCTTGAAGGTGAGGTCGAGGGTACGCCCGTGCACCTTCGCCGAATAGCTGGACTCGTCGATCGTGACGCCGGACGCGGAGATCCGCCCGTCGTCGTGCACGCTCGGGCGGCGGCCGAGCAGCAGTCGGATGCGCGCATCCGTCTCAGCCGGTCCGGCGCTCGTGAGGACCACGTCGTCCACGCCCCAATCGGCGTTGACGGCGGCAAAGCCACCCTCGCTGACGGCCAGCAGCACCGGAACATCGAGCCCGGAGGAGCTGATGATGCGGCACAGCGACTTCGCGCCGGCGAGATCGGTGCTCGCGTCGATGACGAGCAGCTCAGCACCGGATGCGGCAACCAGCGCTTCGGTGCGCGCAGGCACGATGCGGAGGCGGTGTTCGAGCAGGCTCAGAGAGCACGGCGGATCGTGATCGACCGTGTTGGTCATGAGCAGCACTTGCGCCACCGCGCTCTCCCGTCCGACAGGCAAACAGTCTATTAGCGGCGGTCCGTGCGCGATTTGCGGGCGGTAGGGCAGGATTGAGGGGTGACTGAGACCGTTCCCGCCGAGGCGTCGCCCGGACGTTGGGCCACCGTGCTCCCGGTCTGGGTGGTCGCGATCATCGGCGCGGTGCTGGTCGGGATGTTCGCGGCGAAGGGCGAGTACCTGACCTGGTTGCCGATCGTGCTCGCAACCGCCACCATCCTCACCTTCTGCCTGCAGATCGGGCGCGGGACGAAAGACGGACTGACCGAGCGGATGACCGTATCCGTCGGCGGCTCGGTGGTCATCCTCGGCATCGCGACCGGCGTGCTCGCCCTGATGGGTGGCTAGACTGGGCTCATGCTTCTCGCGCTTGAGCTGTTCTTCGTCGGCCTCCTGGGCCTCGCGACGCTGTCGATCGGTTTCATCTCCGTCGTTGTGCTCTACAACCTCTTCCGGGGCCAGCGCTAACAAGGGGCCAGCGCTAACAAGGAGTGGTCAGTGATCGAGCTCGATGCCAATCTTCCGGCCGAGCTGGTGCCGCTCTCGTGGCTTCTCGGGGTGTGGGAGGGTAGCGGTGTCGTCAACTTCACGACCGACGACGGCATCGTCAACCACGAGTTCGGGCAGCGCATCAGCTTCAGCCATGACGGCTTCCCGCACCTGAACTACAGCTCGTACGCGTGGCTGCTGGAGTCTGACCCGCAGCAGCCGCTCGCCACCGAGACCGGCTATTGGCGGTTGAGCCGGCCGGCGACCTCCGCCGACCCGGGTCCGGGCATGCTCGCCGGTGTCGGCGAGCCGAGCTACGGCAACGCCGACGCGGTGGAGACGTTGCGCAACGACGACGGCGGATTCGATCTCGAGGTGTCGCTCCTGCATCCGGGCGGGGTGAGCGAGCTGTATCTCGGGCAGGTGAAGGGCCCGCGCATCGACCTGGCGACGGATGCCGTGATGCGCTCCGGCACCGCGAAAGACCACTCCGCGTCCACGCGCCTCTACGGCCTGGTCGAGGGGCACCTGCTGTGGGCGTGGGACCTTGCCGCGCTCGGACGCGAACTGCAGAGCCACGCCTCTGCGAGATTGGCCAAAGTTGAGTGAGTTCCTGTCTCGTCCCGGTGCCGTCGAGGCGGCGGAACCGGATGCCGGGGTCGCCGCCCACTACGGCAACCCGCTCGCCGAGCAGCGGGCGCTGGCGCGGGGTGAAGCGGTCGTCGACCTGTCCCATCGCGGTGTGCTTACGATCACCGGGCCGGACCGGCTCAGCTGGCTTCACTCACTGACAAGCCAGAACCTGAGCGGCCTGAAGCCGGGAGACTCAGCCGAGACGCTGCTGCTCGCGCAGACCGGTCGGATCGAGCACGCCATCCGGGTCGTCGATGACGGCACCAGCGCGTGGCTGCTGGTCGAGGGTCCCGAGACGCAGTCGCTTCGCGAATGGCTCGACTCGATGCGATTCATGCTGCGGGTCGAGATCGCCGACCGCAGCGACGAGTTCGCGGTGATCGGGTCGCTGGGGGAGCTGCCGGTGGCTGCTGCCGCGCCGGGCGGGGTGCCGCTGGTCTGGGTGGACCCGTGGCACGAGGTCGTTCAGGGCGGCTACCAGTACGCGGGCGAGCACGAGCATCCGGCAGCGCAGTGGACGTGGCGCGAGTCCCTCATCGAGCGGTCGCGCCTGGGCGAGTTCGCCGACGTGCCCGCCGCCGGTGTGCTCGCGATGGAGGCGCTGCGCATTGCATCGTGGCGGCCGCGGCGCTCCAGCGAAGTGGACGACAAGACCATCCCGCACGAGCTCGACTGGATGCGCAGCGCGGTGCACCTGAGCAAGGGCTGCTACCGCGGCCAGGAGACGGTCGCCAAGGTGCACAACCTCGGGCATCCGCCGCGCCGGCTCGTGATGCTGCACCTCGACGGCTCCGACTCGGTGCTGCCGGAAGCCGGATCCCCGGTTGTCAGCGGCGACAAGCAGGTCGGGCGGGTGACCTCGAGCGCCATGCACTGGGAGCTGGGACCGATCGCGCTCGCCGTGCTGAAGCGGACCACGGATCCGGATGCCACACTCACCGTGCTGGCAGGGGAGACCGAGGTCGCCGCGACGCAAGAGGTCATCGTGCCGGTCGACGCCGGCTCGGTCGCGCCGCCGCCGCGGCTGCCGCGGCTCGGCCTGTCCGCGCGCTGACCCGCCGGGCTCGGGAACGGCTCCGCGACCGTCGATACACTGGCGGCATGACCCACACGCTGATCCTGCTGCGCCACGGCCAGAGCGACTGGAACGAGAAGAACCTGTTCACCGGGTGGGTGGATGTGCCGCTCACCGAACTCGGTCGCGCCGAGGCCAGACGGGCGGGGGAGCTGCTGCTGGAGTCGGAGCTGCTGCCGGACATCCAGTTCACGTCGGTGCTGAAGCGGGCCATCCATACGGCGAACGAGACCCTCGCGACCGCCGACCGGGACTGGATCGACGTCAAGCGCAGCTGGCGGCTCAACGAGCGTCACTACGGTGCGCTGCAGGGCAAGAACAAGGCCGAGACCCTCGAGCAGTACGGCGAGGAGCAGTTCATGCAGTGGCGTCGCTCGTTCGACGTGCCGCCGCCGCCCATCGCCGACGACGACCCGTACTCGCAAGCGCACGACCCGCGCTACACCGGGCTTGACGAGGAGATGCCGCGCACCGAGTGCCTGAAGGACGTCATCGAGCGGATGCTGCCGTACTGGCACTCGGACATCACCCGCGAACTCGCCGCCGGGAAGACCGTGCTGGTCACCGCACACGGCAACTCGCTTCGGGCCCTGGTGAAGCACCTGGACGGGATCTCGGACGAGGACATCGCCGGGCTGAACATCCCGACCGGCATCCCGCTCGTCTACGAGCTGGATGACACGTTCATGCCGAGCACGCCCGGCCGCTACCTTGACCCGGAGGCCGCCGCGGCCGGTGCCGCTGCGGTCGCCTCGCAGGGCAAGCGCTGACGCCACCATCGAGTCGGGAGTTGTTGCCCAAATAGGTCGCGCCAAATGGGCAACTACTCCCGACTCAACGCAGGTGGGGATGGTGGCGGTCGCCGGGCTAGCTGCCTGTAGCCGCCCAGTCGCCCGTGGCCAGGTAAGTGACCTTCTTCGCGATCGACACCGCGTGGTCTGCGAAGCGCTCGTGGTAGCGCGAAGCGAGGGTCGCGTCGACGGTGTCCTCGGCGCCACCCTTCCAGGTCTCGCCGAGCACCTTGTCGAACACGCTCAGGTGCAGCTCGTCGATCAGGTCGTCGTCGTTGCGGATCTCCTCGGCGATCGCGACATCCTGGGTCTCCAGCAGCTTCACCAGCTTGCCGGCGATGAGCACGTCGAGGCGCCCCATCTCTGAGAACGTGCCGCGGAGCGACTTGGGAACAACCTTCTCCGGGAACCGGTAGCGCGCCAGCTGCGCGATGTGCTCGGCCATGTCGCCCATCCGCTCGAGCGACGAGGAGATGCGCAGCGCGCTGACGACGATGCGCAGGTCTCGTGCGACGGGCTGCTGCCGCGCCAGGATGTCGATGGCCAGTTCGTCGAGGTCGCGGGTGAGTTCGTCGATGCGGTCGTCATCCTTGATGACCGTTTCGGCGACCGACACGTTCGACTCGTTGAAGGCGAGGGTAGCGCTGGCGATCGCCTGTTCGACGAGTCTCGCGAGCTCGACCAGGCGCTCCTGCACCTCGAGAAGTTCTTGCTGGAACACTGCGCGCATTGAATGTCGCCCCTTTCGCGAAACGATGCCCGGGCAATCCTTCACACCGACGATGAACATCCGGTAAGCGCCGGGTGAACAACGCTTGACCTACCAGGTTCTGGGACCTCTCGGTGGGCAGCCCTGCCGTTTTCTATAACTAATCTAGTCGTTATGGACCCCGGCATGCTGGTGGCCGCTGCACTCGTCTTCGGGGTGGCGGTCGGAGCTGGCGTCGCGTGGCTCCTCGTCTACGCGGCGCGCCACGGCGACCGTGCGGCCAAGGTGGTCAACTCGGTGGTGCCGGATGGCGTCGACCAGGTGCTGGATGCGCTCGAGTCCGCCGGCATCGTCCTCGACCCGTCCAACAACGTCATCAAGGCCAGCCCCGGCGCGCTCGCTCTCGGGCTGGTCACCGGCGACGTGCTCGCGCACCGCGAACTCGTCGACCTTGTCGACCGGGTGCGCAGGGATGGCGAGACGATAACGACCGAACTGACCCTGCCGCGCGGGCCGTTCGGTGATGCGAACGTGGTGCTGTTCATTCGCGTTGCCAGGCTGGGCACCCGCTATGTGCTCCTGCTCGCGGAAGACCGCACCGAGGCGCACCGGCTGAACGCGGTGCGGCGCGACTTCGTTGAGAACATCAGCCACGAGCTGAAGACGCCGATTGGTGCGGTCAGCCTGCTGGCCGAGGCGCTACAGTCGGCGGCGCGGGACCCCGACCAGGTGAAGCGGTTCGCGAAGCGCCTCACCAAGGAGTCCGAGAGGCTCGCCCGGATCACCCGCGAGATCATCCAGCTGTCGCGGCTGCAATCCGCTGACGCGCTGGCCAAGCCGGAACTGATCGAGATCGACCATGTCGTCGCATCCGCCATCGACCAGAACCGTGTGCCCGCGGATGCGCGTGGCGTCACCATCGTCAGCGGTGGACACGCCGGAGCGCAGGTGTACGGCGACGAAGCGCTGCTGGCGACGGCGCTGCACAACCTCATCTCGAACGCCATCGTCTACTCGGCCAAGGGTGCGCGAGTCGGCATCGGCGTGAGCCACCACGACGGCGTGGTGGAGATCGCGGTGACGGACCAGGGCATCGGGATCGCGCAAGAAGAGCAGGACCGGATCTTCGAGCGCTTCTACCGCATCGACCCCGCCCGGTCGCGACACACCGGGGGCACCGGCCTCGGCCTCAGCATCGTCAAGCACGTGGCGGAGAACCACGGCGGCGACGTGCGCGTCTGGTCGCAACCCGGCCGCGGCTCGACTTTCACCATTCGCCTTCCGGAGGCAACCCGCGCCTCCGGTGAACACCAGGGAGTAACAGCATGACCCGCATCCTGATCGTCGAAGACGAGCGTTCGCTCAGCGAGCCGCTCGCGTTCCTGCTCGGCAAGGAGGGCTACGAAACCTCGATCGCCGAAGACGGAAACGACGCGATCGAGGAGTTCCGGCGGAACGGGGCCGACCTGGTGCTGCTCGACCTCATGCTGCCCGGGATCCCCGGCACCGAGGTGTGCCGGCAGCTGCGCCTCGAGTCGCAGGTGCCGATCATCATGCTCACCGCCAAGGACAGCGAGGTGGACATCGTCGTCGGGCTGGAGCTTGGCGCGGACGATTACGTGACGAAGCCGTACTCGACGCGCGAGCTGCTCGCGCGCATCCGTGCGGTGCTGCGCCGCAGGATCGAGGTCGAGGGTGAGGATGAGGCGCTGCTCGAGGCGGGCGACGTGCGGATGGACCTCGACCGGCACACGGTCGAGGTGCGCGGGGAAGAGATCTCCATACCGCTGAAGGAGTTCGAGCTGCTCGAGCTGCTCATGCGCAACGCCGGGCGAGTGCTCACCCGTGGCCAGCTGATCGACCGCGTCTGGGGCAGCGACTACTTCGGTGACACCAAGACGCTCGACGTGCACGTCAAGCGCATCCGGTCACGCATCGAACGGAACCCGTCCGAGCCGGTGATGCTGGTGACCGTGCGCGGGCTCGGCTACCGCTTCGAGCCCTAGCGGCTACTCGGCCTCGGGTGCCTCGGGCAAGAGTCCCTGGTACTCGGGGAGCGTGCCGTCGAGCACAGGAACGTTGAGCTGCTTGCCGGTCTCGCTGCCGTACTGGATGAAGACCGGGAACAGCGCGCCCGGCTGGGTGTCGATGTCCGTGAGGACGACCTGCTGGTCCTCGCCGAGGTTTTTGATCGAGTCGGCGTTGAGGTGCACCCGCTGGTCGACCTTGTCGCCGTCGGCGTTCTCCCACTGCAGCTTGACGTCCATGCTGCGGTCGGTGCCGTTGGCCAGCACGACCACCAGGTTGCCGGTCTGGCCATCCTCGCTCACGATGATCGCATTGCGCACCTCGAGGTTGCCGATCGTCGCCCCGAATCCGTCGCTCGGGTCATAGGGCTCGAGGGTGGCTTGGGGGGTCAGGAAAGTGCACGCGGTGGTGCCCGCCAGCACGAGGGATGCCAATGCGACGGATGCCGCCGAACGTGCTCTCACGAATTTCCTCCTGGACGTGGCCGCTGTGTGCGCAGCGCAGAACTGCTGCGAGTTTAGCCTAACGGGGCAGCCCGCCTCGGGGCAGGTAAGGGCAGCCTAACTGAGAAAAAGCTGTGGTAAACTAGTGGCCGCAGAACGGAGCCAAATCCATGCTTTTCGAGGTCGGCGAGACTGTCGTGTACCCGCATCACGGGGCCGCAACCATCACAGAAGTCAAGAAGCGTGTCATCAAGGGCGAAGAGAAGCTTTATCTCAAGCTCAATGTCACGCAGGGCGATCTCACCATCGAGGTCCCCGCTGAGAATGTCGACCTGGTCGGTGTTCGCGATGTGATCGGCAAGGAGGGCCTCGAGAAGGTCTTCGAAGTGCTTCGCGCACCGTTCACCGAGGAACCGACCAACTGGTCGCGCCGCTACAAGGCGAACCTCGAGAAGCTCGCATCCGGTGACGTCATCAAGGTGTCCGAGGTCGTTCGCGACCTGTGGCGCCGCGACCAGGACCGTGGCCTGTCCGCGGGGGAGAAGCGGATGCTCGCCAAGGCACGCCAGATCCTGATCTCCGAGCTCGCACTCGCCGAGAAGACCGACGAAGAGAAGGCCTCGAGCGTTCTCGACGAGGTCCTGGCCTCCTAACCCGTTGACTACCGCGGTTGTCGTCGTCGCCGCGGGCAGCGGGACTCGCCTCGGTCGAGGTGAACCGAAAGCGTTCGTCGCGGTCGGCGGCCGAAGCATTCTCGCGCGAGCATTGGATGCCGTCGCCGGCATGTCCCCGACCCCGCAGATCATCGTTGTCGCCCCGGAGGGTCGCCTCGACGACGCCCGGCAGCTGTGCGGCGATATAGAGGTAACGGTCGTCGCTGGCGGTGCGACCAGGCAGCAGTCGGTCGCGGCCGGCCTCGCCGTGCTCGCCGCCGACGTCAATGTCGTGCTGGTACACGATTGCGCGCGCGCGTTCACGCCGACCCGCCAGCTGGAGTCGGTTGAGGCGGAGGTTCGCCGCACCGGTCACGGCGTGGTCCCCGGCCTGCCGGTCGTGAACACCATCAAGCAGACGGATGCCGCCGGGCGGGTCATTCGGAACGTCGACCGTTCCGACCTGGTCGCGGTGCAGACGCCGCAGGGCTTCCCGCGCGACCCGCTCGTCGCGGCCTACGCTTCCGCGACCGAGGATTTCACCGATGATGCTGCACTGTTCGCGGCCGCGGGCAACGAGGTGATGGTCATCGAAGGCGACCCTCTCGGCTTCAAGATCACCAGGCCATCCGACCTCCGCCGCGCGGAGTACGAGACCGGCTTGCCGACATCCGTCACCGGCCTCGGGGTCGACGTGCACGCCTACGACGAAAGCAGACCGCTATGGCTGGGCGGGCTGCACTGGCCCGATGAGCCCGGCCTCGCCGGGCACAGCGACGGCGACGCGATCAGCCACGCGGTCTGCGACGCGCTGCTGTCGGCGGCAGGCCTCGGCGACCTCGGCAGCTGCTTCGGCACCAGCGACCCGCGGTTCGCGGATGCCCACGGCGAGGTGTTCATCGCCGAGACCGTCGCGCTCGTCACCGCGGCCGGCTACACCGTCAGCAACGTCGCGGTGCAGCTGATCGGCAATCGGCCCAAGGTGGGTGCGCGTCGAATCGAGCTGGAGGGCAGGCTGAGCGCACTGGTGGGCGCACCGGTGCGGGTCGGGGCGACGACCTCCGACGGGCTCGGCTTCACCGGCCGGGGCGAGGGCGTGTCGGCGATCGCGACCGCGCTGCTGCATCGAGCGTGATTCGAGGACTAACTGCGCTCGCGCTCCTCTTTCATCCTTGAAACCGCGTCGGCAGATACGTATCTCCTCGAATCCGGTCGGTCTCGCGGAGGCCCATCTAGCCGGTATGGGCGATCCCCAAGGTGCGCTTTCTAGGGTGGCGCCACTGCGCCCGACCGAGGCGCCACGACGGAGGGACACCACGTGGGCAACCTTGTGCACTTCACGATCGCAACCACCGCTGAAGAGAGCGCCGACTTTCGGCGCGTGCTGTGGACCGGAGAACACACCCAGCTGGTCATCATGACCATCCCGGTCGACGGGGAGATCGGCGAGGAGACGCATCCGGACACCGACCAGATCCTGACCATCGTGAGCGGCACCGGTGAGGCGCGCGTGTCGGGGCAGAACCGCGTGATCGCGCAGGGCGATCTCGTCGTGGTGCCGGCCGGTCTGAAGCACAATTTCGTCAACACCGGCCCGAACCCGCTCGTGCTGTACACCGTCTATGGTCCGCCGGAGCACGCGGACGGTGCGGTGCACGCCACGAAGGAAGAGGCGGATGCCCTGGAGGAGGCCGGCAAGGACGAGCCGCCCACCAGCGGGTAACCGAGCCGGAGCCGCAGGAGGCTGCCGGTACGCTTGACCCCGTGACTGTCCGTCTCTACGATTCCCGCTCGCAGGCCGTCCGCGACCTGGTGCCCATCACCCCGGGCCAGATCGGCATGTACGTCTGCGGGCCGACCGTGCAATCGAGCCCGCACATCGGTCACCTCCGCAGCGCCCTGGTCTACGACCTGTGGCGGCGCTGGCTGACCTACCGCGGCTACCGCGTCACCCTCGTGCGCAACGTCACCGACATCGACGACAAGATCCTCGCGAACGCCTTTGGCGATGAGGAATGGTGGGCGCTGGCGTACCGCTATGAGTTGGAGTTCACGGCCGGGTACACCGCGCTCGGCATCCAGGCGCCGACCTACGAGCCGCGCGCAACGGCGAGTGTCGCCCAGATGCAGGAAATCGTCCAGGAGCTCATCGAGCGCGGGCACGCGTACCCGGCGCCGGATGGCTCTGGGGATGTCTACTTCGACGTGAAGTCGTGGCCGACCTACGGCGAGCTCACCCGGCAGCGGCTGGACGACATGGCACCGGCGGAGGACGCCGATCCGCGCGGCAAGCGCGACCCGCGCGACTTCGCGCTGTGGAAGGGGCACAAGAGCGACGAGCCGGAGTCGGCGTCGTGGAGCTCGCCGTGGGGACCCGGCCGCCCAGGCTGGCACATCGAGTGCTCGGCGATGTCGAGCCGCTACCTCGGCACCGAGTTCGATATTCACGGCGGCGGACTCGACCTGCGCTTCCCGCACCACGAGAACGAGCTCGCCCAGTCGGCCGCGGCCGGGCACGGCTTCGCGCGGCACTGGGTGCACAACGGCCTGGTGAACGTCAACGGGCAGAAGATGTCCAAGTCGCTCGGCAACTCGATCTACGCCGCCGAGTTCCTCGAGATGGCACCGCCGATCGTCATCCGCTACTACCTCGGGCAGGCGCACTACCGCTCCACGATCGACTACCACGACGGTGCGCTGGAGGAGGCCGAGGCAGCCCTCGACCGCATCCGGGTGTTCCTGGAGCGGGCCGACCGCCGGTTCTCCGGAACCCGGTTCGCCGGCGAGGGGCTCCAGGTCGTGCCGGATGCGTTCGGCGAGGCCATGGACGACGACCTCGCCGTGCCGCAAGCGCTCGCCGTACTGCACGACCGCGTGCGCGTGGGCAACGCCGCGCTCGACGCTGAAGACCTCGGCACCGCCGCCGACATCCGCGGCGAGGTCATCGCGATGACCGAGGTGCTCGGCATCAACCCGCTGGCCGAGCCATGGAAGTCGGATGCCGACGATGAGGTCGCCGCGGCGCTGGATGCGCTAGTCGGCAGGCTCATCGAGACGCGCGAAGCTGCGCGCGGGGCTCGCGACTTCGCCACCGCGGACCGGATCAGAGACCAACTCGCCGAATCGGGCATCCAACTCGAGGACGGCGTCAACGGATCGCATTGGAGCCTCGCGTGAAGGGCAAGAGCCAGAAGCGCCCCGGCGCAGTTCGCAAGACCAGCAAGGGACCGCAGGTCGGTTCCGGTGGGCAGGGCAGGCAGGCGCTAGAGGGCCGGAAGCCGACCCCGAAGGCCGAGGACCGGCCGTACCACCCTGCCGGGAAGCGCAAGGCCGCACAGGACCGCTTCGAGGCGGCCGGAGGCCGGCGCAACACGCAGCGGCAGCCGGAGGAAGCTCAGCAGCAGAAGCGGCGCGCCCCGAAGTCGGATGCGAGCGTTGAGCTGGTGACCGGCCGCAACTCGGTGCTGGAGGGGCTACGGGCGAAGATCCCGGCGACGACGCTCTATATCGCGTCGCGGATCGAGTACGACGACCGGGTCAAGGAGATCATGGGAATCGCCACCAAGCGCGGCCTGCCCGTGCTCGAGGTGATGCGTCCGGAACTCGACCGGCTCGCCGGCCCGGACTCCGTGCACCAGGGTGTCGCGCTCAAGGTCCCGCCGTACGAGTACGCGCACCCGCTCGAGCTGCTCGACACCGTGATCTCGCGCGGCCAGAAGCCGCTGTTCGTCGCGCTCGATTCAGTGACAGACCCGCGCAACCTGGGTGCGATCATCCGGTCGACAGCGGCGTTCGGCGGGCACGGCGTCATCGTGCCGCAGCGCCGGTCGGTGGGCATGACCGCGGCCGCTTGGAAGACCTCCGCTGGAGCGGCAGCGCGCACGCCGGTCGCGATGGCGAGCAACCTGACCCAGACCCTCAAGGC
The DNA here is from genome assembly GCF_012274275.1 of Cryobacterium sp. BB307. GTDB lineage: Bacteria > Actinomycetota > Actinomycetes > Actinomycetales > Microbacteriaceae > Terrimesophilobacter. Next base: position 910,056 of record NZ_JAANZA010000001.1, read on the forward strand.
GCTCAAGGAGCGCGGCGTCTTCGTGCTCGGCCTCGCCGGTGACGGCGACGTGATGCTGCCGGAGCTTGAACTCGCGAACGAACCCATCGTGATCGTCGTCGGGAGCGAGGGCAAGGGTCTGTCCCGTCTGGTGACCGAGACTGCGGATGCGATCGTGTCGATCCCGATCTCTGCCGCGACCGAGTCGCTCAACGCCGGGATCGCGGCGAGCGTCGCCCTGTACGAGGTGTCGCGGCGGCGCGCCCAGCGCGGCTAGCGCCGCGCGGCCAGCTCCAGCAGCGCCGAGAGGTTCTCTGGCGACGGCGAAAGCTCGCCCGCCTCGATGCGGTGCGCGAGTTCGACCACCGCTGAGTTCACCGGTGAGCTGAGCCCGTGCTCGGCTCGGACTCTGACGACGCGCCCGTTGATGTCGTCAACCTCGCTGCGGCGCCCCTTCACCCAGTCCTGCAGGATCGTCGTCTTCGTGCCGGTCAGCACAAACCCGTCGAGAAGGGTGTCGAGCAGGAGCTCAACCACCCCATCGGGTCGATCAACCTCTGCCGAAGTCAGTCCGAAGATGGGAAGCACCGGGAACCCCTGCAGCTTGCCCGCCTCGAGTGCCTCTTCCCCGGAACGGATCATCAGGTCTCGCATGCCGGGGAGCGCGACGGCTTCGAGCATCGGCAGCCCGAGGATGGCTGTGGTGACCAGGGTCGTCGCATTGCTGACGAGCTTCATCCACTTCGCCGCGCGGATGTCGCGCACCACCTCGACGGTTCCGGCGTGACGCAGCAGGGCGGCGATCTCCTCCTCGCGGCCTGCCGTGCTGGGGTCGGTGCTGCCAACGGCGAACCAGGATCGTCCCGGCCCCGAGTGCCGCTCGATGACGCCCGGCTCGAACATCATCGAGGAGATTTCGATGACGCATCCCATAGTGCGGTGCGCCCCGACGACATCCGTGATCGCGTCGACCGTCATGCCGTTCTGAACGCCGACGATCAGTCCATCGGGCGCCAGCAGCGGTTCGATCAGCTGTGCCGCCCACCGCGAGTCGTACGCCTTCACGAGGAGAAGCACAACGTCGAACGGCTCGCGCAGGGTGGCGACTTCGCACAGGTGGAGAACTCGCACCGGCTGTTCGAGGGTGCGATCGGGCATCCGAATGATCGCGCCATGCTCCCGCATCGCTTCGACGTGGGCCGGCCACTGTTCGATCAGCGTGACGTCCAGCCCCGCGGCGGTGAGGTCGGCCCCGATGGACGCGCCATTGGCGCCCGCTCCGACAATGGCGATCCGCATCGGGAACTCCCTCGTTCCAAGTACTCAGAGTGAACAGCGTTAAGATGTACTGAACAGCTTATCGCCCAGCCTAGGAGAGCCATGATCGTGCACAACATCGCCTTCAAGTTGAAGGAGACCGACCCCAAGCTCAAGGCGGATCAGGCGGCAGAGTTCAAGCGGCGCATCGAGTCGCTCGAGGGCAAGATCCCTGGCCTGCAGTCGCTCAAGGTCGCCCTCGATGTGGGGAAGATCGACGACCACTTCGACCTCGTTCTTATTTCGACCCACGAGAGCCTCGAGGATCTCGAGTCCTACCAGGCCGACCCGCTGCACGCCGCAGTCATCGAGTACGGCAAGACAATCGTCTCCGCACGAGCCTGCGTCGACTATGAAGCCTGATCAGAGACGAGCTGCAAGTGTGCTGAAGAGCTCGAGGTTCTCGATGCCGGGGGAGAGCTCGCCCCGCTCAATCCGGTGAGCCACCTCGGTTGCCGCCGCGTTCACGGGCGCCCGTGAGCCTGCCTTCTCCAGTACGTCGACGACGAGCCCGTTGATCTGGTCGACCTCGCTCCGGCGACCCTTGATCCAGTCGTGGAGCACGGTGGCTTTCGTCGTGGGGAGCGCGAACTCGGTGAGCAGCAGGTCGAACAGCGTCGACACGAACAGCTCTGGCCGGTCCGGGTCAACGGCGTCCATGCCGAAGATCGGCACGATCCGCAGGCCCTGAGCGAGCACGGCGCGAACCGCCTCGTTGCCGGCTTCCAGCATCAGCTCGCGCATCCCGGGCTGCTTCGAGGCCTCCAGGATCGAGAGGTCGAGAATCGCCGACGGCACCAGCTCGGCCGCATTGAGCACGAGCTTCATCCACTTCGCGCTCCGGATGTCGTCGACGACCTCTACGGTGCCGGCTGCGCGCAGCAGTTCTGCCGCGCGATCGGCCTTTTGATGTGCCACTGGGTTGTCGCTGCCGAGTGCGAACCACGTGTTGGCGTTCAGGTTGTGACGTTCCACCTCGCCGGGCTCGAACATGTTCGACCCGAGTTCGATCACGCCGCCGAGCGCACGCTCCTCGCCCATGATGGAGACGACGTCGTCGATCGACATGCCGTTCTGCAGGCCCACGACGACGCCGTCGTCCTTCACGAGCGGCTTGATGAGCTCCACGCCCCACCGCGTGTCGTACGCCTTGAGCACCACATAGACGATGTCGAACTGCTCGCGCAGGGTCGCCACTTCGCACAGGTGCTTGACGTTGACCCGCGTGACCTCGGAGAGTCCATCTGCGGGCGTCGTGATTCGGATGCCGTTCTCGCGCATGGCCTCGACGTGCGCGGGCCACTGCTCGATGAAGGTGACGTCGTGTCCAGCCCTGGTCATGTCGGCGCCGATGGAGGCTCCGTTGCCGCCCGTACCGACAATTGCGACTCGTGTTGTCATGCGCGTTCCTTCCGAGGAGCGAACCGAAGAGGATCGGAGTCCCGAAACTGTTCAGTCTAAGTAAACATTCATAGTAGCCTGACTGAACGCGACGATCGCGAGCGATTCTGTCGCGCCGGGGACTGCCAGCCAACGACGACCGAGGGAGCAAATCGGATGAGCGGGAAGAAAATCGCGGTGCTCGGCACCGGAGCGAACGGCGCCGGGATCGGGGCCGATCTCACGCGCGCAGGACTTGACGTCACGTTCATCGAACAGTGGCCGGCACACGTCGAGGCGATGCGCGCGAACGGCCTTCGGGTCGAGATGCCCGATGAGTCCACCCACACAGAGGTCAACGCCCTGCACCTGTGTGAAGTGGCAACCCTGCGGGACAAATTCGACATCGTCTTCGTCGTCGTGAAGGCCTACGACACTCGGTGGGTGTGCGAGCTGATCAAACCGTTGCTGCACGAGCGCAGCCTCGTCGTCGGCCTCCAGAACGGCATGTCGATCGACGACATGATGGACGTCGTCGGCCCCGAGCGCACCATCGGTGCGGTGATCGAGGTCGCGTCCAATATGTTTAACCCCGGCACCGTGGTCCGCCAGACCCCGCCGGCCGGATCCTGGTTCGCGGTCGGCAGCCTCCACCCGTCGACTCGGGGTCGTGAGCACGAGGTCGTCGAGGTTCTCCAGCACGCGGGCACCGTGGAGGTGTCCGCTGACATCCGTTCCTCGAAGTGGATGAAGCTGGTCGCCAACGCGGGGGAACTCGTGCCGACCGCCATCCTCAACCTGCCCATGGCCGACGCCGCCGCGCTGCCGGGCATGCGCGAGTTCATGGACCGGAACTGCCAGGAGGCGCTCCGGGTCTCACTCGCCATCGGCAACCGGGCGACACCGATTTTCGGCCTCGCCGAGATCACGACACCGGACCCGGATGCCTACGCGATCGAACTGCTCGATCTTGTGCACTCCAAGTGGACGCTTCCGGACACCCTCACGACAGTACTGCAGGACTGGCGCAAGGGCAGGCGCGGCGAGGTGAACGAGGTCAACGGCCTCGTCGTCCGTGAGGGCGCTCGCGTCGGCGTCCCCACGCCCGCGAACCAGCGCACTCTCGAGCTGGCTGCTCGAATCGAAGCCGGTGAACTCGAGGCGCGTCCGGAGAACCTGGAACTGCTGCTCGCCTGAACGCAAGGGACGCCCTGCCGGCCGGTAGGGCGTCCCATGCATTTCGAGTCAGGCCACGAACGACTGGCGCAGTTCGCCGATGCCTTCCACCCAGGTGACCAGCTCGTCGCCCGGTGCGAGCCAGACCTGCGGGTCCCGCCCAAGGCCGACCCCCGCGGGCGTGCCAGTGAAGATCAGGTCGCCAGGGTGCAATGTCACGATCGATGACAGGTGAGCGATCAGGCTCGGAATGCTGAAGATCAGCTGGCTCGTTCGACCGTTCTGCATCTCGCTGCCATTGATGGTGCAGCCGAGGGCGATGTCGTCGGGGTTCGCAAACTCATCCGGGGTGACGATCCACGGTCCGGTCGGCGCGAAGCCGGGGAACGACTTGCCGAGGTTGAACTGTGGCGCCGGACCCTGCCGCTGGGTGATGCGCTCGGAGAGGTCTTGGCCGATGGTGAGGCCGGCGACGTAGTCCCACGCGGCGTCCTCAGAGACCGCTTTCCCCTCTTTGCCGATGACCACGACGAGTTCGGTCTCCCAATCGGTCTGACCGTTCGGCGGGAGCGTCACGGTCGTGACGGGTCCGGTCAGGGCGCTGCGGTACTTGGTGAAGACCACGGGAGAGGTCGGGATGTCAAACCCGGACTCGTCGGCGTGCGCGTGGTAATTGAGGCCGATCGCGAAGACCTGAGCCGGGGCGGGCGACGGCGCTCCGAGGCGCGTGGGCGTGAGGTCGGTGTCTGGGGCGGTGCCGTTCAAGCCGGCCGACCATTCGACGAACTCCGACCAGCGGTCGAAGATGTCGGCGGGGTCGGCTGTGAAGCGGCCGTTGCTGGCTTTCTCGACGTCGATCCCTCGCTCACTGGACGTGGCAAGGACGAGTCGTCCGTCGACATTGGCAATTCGCACGGTGGTTCTCTTTCTTTCGTTGTGGTTCGTGATCTCAGGAACGTTCCAGCGCCGCGGCGAGGTCGGACATGTCCGACGCCGCGAAGCCGAGAGCGATGGCGCGGTCGAGGACAGCGGCATTGGCACGAGTCCCTGGCAGGTCGATGCCGAGGGATGCCGCGAGCTCCTCGGCCAGGTGCAGATCCTTGTGGATGATCGTCACGGGCGCGTCGACACCGGTTGTGCCCGGGTTCAGGAACGCCTCGCGTTTGTACTCGACGAAGTTCCCGCCGCCCGCCCCGGCGCGCAGCACCTCGTAGAACAACTCTCGATCGACCCCCGCCCTGGTCGCCATGAGCAATGCCTCGTTGACCGACTCGTTGACCGCGCCGACGACGACGTTGACCGCGAGCTTGACGATGTTCCCCGCGCCGAGCTCACCGACGTGGAATTGCGCTTTGGTGAACTCCGCAAGGACCGGTTGGATCGCCGCGAACAGCTCATCGGATGCGCCGACCATCGTCGTGATGGTCTTAGCCCTCGCGGCGGAGACAGTCCCGGACACCGGCGCATCCGCAAGCAGGACACCGTAGTGCTCCGCCTCCCTCCTCAGCTCGGCCACCGCGGCCCGGCCCATCGTCCCCATGAGAACGTGGCGGTGTCCCGAGCCGGCGTGGGCGAAGAGCCCCTTGTTGCCGCCGAGCAGTTCGCGAGCGGATGCCGGGTCAGGCAGCATGCTGATCGTCAGGGGCGTGCCGCAGATGCCCTCCCGTGTCGCGGCGAGCTCTATCCCGGCGAGCTCCAGTTCGTCATCCAGGGTGACGTACGGGTCATAGGCAATGACGCGATGGCCGGCCGCGGCAAGGTGCAGTGCGAACTGCCTGCCCATCCGGCCGATTCCGGCAAATCCGATGTCCATAGGTGGATCTCCTATTTGGTTCACAGCTTCACTGCGTGACGTTCGCCGAGGTCGGCGATCCACGCATCGACCGCTGAGACGCCGAACTCTGACTGCAATCGCTCACGTCCGCGCTTGTCGTCCGGAGCGGTCGCGGCCAAACGGTGGAAGTAGTCCTCGAAATTGCCCGGCGAGCTGATTTCGAGGAAACGGGCTGGTTCGGACCCCGCGTTCCACACCGTGTGTGGCACGAACCTCGGGCGCACAGCCACTTCTCCTGCCGTGGCCGTCCACTCCCGGTCGCCGACCCGCACGCCCAGTTCACCTGACAGGACGATGGCGACCTGATCATGGTCGGTGTGCACGTGCGGCCAGACCAGGGTGCCCGGTTGCACAACCTGCTCCACGATGCTGTACGCGCCGCCGACCGTGGCGGCGAGGACTCGGAACGTCGTCGGCAATGCGCCAACGACTACCTGTTGGCCCGCCTGGGGTCCCACTCTTGGCTCGTTCACGGCCGGGCTCAGTAGACCTCAGGCAGGTAGATCTCCGGAATGACCTCGGGAACGTACTCGCCGAGGCGTGCACGGCGGTGGATCTCCTGGAAGCCGAGTCCAGCCTCGCGGGCGTCGGCCAGCTTGTCCGGGTCGAAGTGCGCCCCGATGGGGTTGTTGGCGAACTCCGCAGAGAAGTACATCCATGACCGCGACTTCTCCCAGTCGCCGAAGGTGTCCACCTGGATCTCGACGCCATTGCCGTCGGGGTCTTGGTAGTACATCGACATGGTCATTCCGTGGTCGAGATTGAGGAACGGGCGGATGCCCTCCCCGCGCAGCCGCACGAAGTTGTCGAGCCACTGGTCGAATGTCGCGTACTCGAAGGCGGTGTGGTGCAGCCCAGTGGTGTGTCCCTTGTCGACCGGGTGCTTGAGTCCGGGAGGGGACAGCAACGCGATCCGGTGGTTCGCCGCATCGTTGGTCAGCCAGGCGCCGTGATCACCGTGGAACACGGGGGTCAGGCCAGCGACCTTCTCGTACCACGCAACCATCTCGTCAAGGCGAAGCGTCGTGAAGGTGGTGTGGTGGAAGGTGGGGGCCACAATCGGGTGGCTGGGCGCGCGGTTCACAGACATCGTCGTCCTCTAGGGTCAAATGGCTAGCCGATCCAAGCCGATCGGTGAGTTGATACTAGGAATGAAATTCGATCAACGCAAATAATTTCGAAATTAGTTTAGTCGTTCTCGATGAAGTCGGCCTCGAGCAGCAGCTCGGTCGTCAGGGCGATGTGACGTTCCAGGGCACGGGTCGCGGCCTCCGCATCGCGCGCGAGCGCTGCATTGGTAATGGCCCGGTGCTCGCCAACGATGTCCCGGGTGGACCCGTGTCCGCCGAGAGGAACCGACCACCGTCGGTACAGTTCGGCGGCGTCGCGCAGTTGACTGGCGATCTCGACAAGGAACGGGTTGCCGCAGCCGGAGAGCAGGATGCGGTGGAACTCCGCGTGCAGCCGGGCCCACTCCTCGCTCAGTCGCTGTGGATCGTCGGGATCGACGAGCGGACACGAGGCCAGTCTGTGGTGGGCGGCGAGCAGCTCGGCCTCCCAGTCCACGTCTCCTTCGGCCACGGCGTGGCCCAGGGTGAGCGACTCGATTTCAACGCGCGCGCTCGTGAGGTGGATCAGGCGGGTTCGCGAGATCGGCGTGACGATGAAGCCCTGCTGGGGCGCCGAGTGCACCAGGTCCTGCTCGAGCAGGCGACTGAGCGCCTCGCGGACGACGCCGACGCTCGAGCCGTATCGCTCGCAAAGTTCGACGAATCTCAACTTGGAGCCAGGCAACAGCCGACCCGCGAGGATGTCGCTGCGCAACTTGGCGTAGACCTCTTCTTGGCGCGTCTTGAAGGCTTCTGACAACGGTGTCTCCGATCAACAAGGACCAACTTGGATTCTGCCACGAAATAATGCAAGATATTCGAAACTTGCGGCCTGAGCCACCCATTCGGCCGGGAGGGGCCGCTGTGAAGGCGTCCACGGCAGTGACACTGAACACGAGGAACCCTGCTGTTCAGTCTCACTTGACACATTCATCAGCTACATGAAACGATGCCTGCAATCGAATGCACGGCCGGATGCCCATTAGGGCCTTGGGACGCGCATCCGGTCGGGATGAGAACGTTCTCAACCTGCTAGGCAACCGCGTGCTCGAGATCTCGGACGCGCCGGTGGCCTGCGATCACCCATGAACACATCGCGCCCCGCGCGATGAACAAAGGAGTTCACAGATGAATTCGAAGTCCCTTTTCGGCAAGGGGAGGAAGAGTCGGGTGTTCGCGCCCGTTGCTGCTGCCGCAGCGCTCATCCTCGGCCTCGCCGGCTGTGCCACGGATGGCGGCGAGTCGGCCGAGAACACCGACGAGCCGATCGTCATCGGCGGCACGCTCGGGCTGACCGGTATCTACTCCGGTCCGTCGGCCGCGTACGAGGTCACCTACAAGTACTGGGCAGACGAGGTCAACGCCGCGGGCGGAATCCTCGGACGCCAGGTGGAGCTGAAGATCTACGACGACGAGTCGAACCCCACCACCGCCCAGCAGCTCTACCAGCAGCTCATCAACGAGGACGAGGTCGACATCCTCCTCGCCCCGTACACCACCGCTGTGGGCGGTGCGATCGTTCCCATCGCTGAGCGCGCGGGCAAGCTCGTCGTCAACGCCGGTTTCGTCGCGAAGGAACTCCACGGCAAGGCTGACCTGATGGTGAGCACCTGGCCGTACCAGGAGAGCGAGTACCCCCGTCCGCTGTTCGAGTGGATCGACACGCTCCCCGAGGACCAGAAGCCGAAGTCGCTCGCGGTCGTCAGTGCCCAGAACCCGTTCACTCTCGTCGCGCGCTCTGGCGTTAACGGCGAAGGCGGCGTGCTGAACTACGCGAAGGACCGTGGCATCGAGGTCGTGGTCGACGAAGAGTACGACCAGACCGCTACCGACCTGAGCAGCCTCATCTCGCGCGTCAAGCAGTCCAACGCGGACATGTTCATCGCGCTGAGCCTGCCCAACGACGCGGCGCTCATCGCAAACACGGTGCTTCAGGCCGACTACCGCCCGGACATCTACTGCCAGTGCGGTTCGCAGGTCACCACGCTGCCCAACTGGCCGGACACCGGCGAGGCCGGCGTCAACGTGTTCGCAACGACCACGTCGTGGCCGACCCTTCCCTACAACGGTCTGAAGGAATTCTCCGACTACATCCTCAGCGAGCTGTCCGTGCCCGTCCTGCCGGCGTACGCTTCAGCAGGCTACGCCGCCGGGCAGGTCATCCAGCAGGCCGTGGAGGCCACCGGGTCGCTCGACTCGGAGGTGCTGCGCGAGTACATCGGCAAGAACACCTTCGACACCGCGGTCGGCAAGATCAGCTACAACGAAGACGGCACCGTCGCCTTCAGCGCGCTGCTGCTCCAGTACCAGAAGGGTGGCAACGCCCTGGTGTGGCCGGAGAACGTGTCCACCGGCGACGCGGTAATGCCGCTTCGCTGAGTAATCGATAGCTAGAGAGGAGGTTGGGCGAAGTGACGAATGTGATCGAGACGGAAACGCTCACCAAGAGTTTCGGTGGCATGACCGCAGTAAGCGGCACGTCGTTCAGCGTGGAGCCCGGGACAATCGTCGGCCTGATCGGGCCGAACGGATCGGGAAAGACCACGACGCTCAACCTCCTCAATGGCGCTATCGCCCCTGACCAGGGAACGATTCGCGTTCAGGGCGAGAACCTCGCGGGCAAGTCGAGCACCGCCTTCGTGAAGGCCGGTGTCACTCGCACCTTCCAGAACCCGCGGGTGTTCTCTACCGTGACCGCGATGGAGAACCTGCTTGTGCCGGTGCTGCACACCCGAGGCGGGAAGGCCGGCTTCACCAAGAAGGCGGAGGAACTCCTGGAAACGGTCGGACTGCTTGGCCACCGGGATACGCCGGCGAGCGAGCTGTCCGGTGGACAGCAGAAGCTGCTCGAGTTCGTGCGCGCGCTCATGACGGACCCGCACATCGTCCTGATGGACGAACCATTCGCCGGCGTTCACCCGAGTGTCAAGGAAGTCATGCGCGAAGCGATTGTCGAGCGCAACAAGGCCGGCACCGCCTTCATGATCGTCAGTCATGAGATCCCGGACCTGACACGACTGTGCTCCCGGATCATCTGCATGTCGGACGGCCAGGTCATCGCCGAAGGCACCCCAGGCGAGGTCACATCGCACCCCCTGGTCATCGAGGCCTATCTGGGCCAAGGTCCGGCAAGTCGAGGAGAGCGCGGATGAACACAGAAGCCACGGCGGTCTCGGTGACCGCTCCCGAGCTGGCCCTCAACGACATCACGGCTGGCTACTTCGCGAACGACATCGTGCTCGAGAGCGTCAGCATGACGGTTCGCCCCGGTAACGTCACGGTCGTCCTGGGGCCGAACGGATCCGGCAAGTCCACATCACTGCGGGTGATGTCCGGCTTCCTCCGCCCACGCACCGGCACGGTGACGCTGGACGGGCAGGACATCTCCACCACTTCGCCGGCCGATCGGCTGCGGCTCGGCATCGCGACCCTGCCGCAGGGCCGCTCGGTATTCCCCGACCTCTCGGTCGATGAGAACCTGCGACTCGGTGCATGGCAGCTGCGCAACGACAAGGGCCGCCTGAACGACGCGGTCGACGCCATGCTCGAGCGGTACCCCAAGCTGAAGCCGCTCAGGACCCGACTCGCGGGCAGCCTGAGCGGTGGTCAGGCGCGCCTCCTCGAGTTCGCGCGCACGCTCATCCTCGAACCATCGGTGCTGCTCATCGACGAGCCGTCGGTTGGACTCGCACCGGTGCTGGTCGATGACGTCTACAACGAGCTCGAGCGCCTGAAGGACGAGGGACGGACCATCCTGCTCGTTGACCAGAACGTGCAGGCAGCGATCGGCCTCGCCGACCAGGTCTACACGCTCGCGTACGGCAAGAACCACCTCCAGGGCGCTCGAGACAGCTTCGAGGGCCAACTCGACGACCTCATCAAGCAATGGCTCAACCTCTGAAACGGATGCCCACATGAACGAAATCGTGCAGTCCCTGATCAACGGGGCTCTGCTGGGCGGCGTGTATGGCGGACTGGCCATGGGGCTGAGCCTCCTGCTCGGCGTCTTGCGGATCGTCAACCTCGCCCACAGTGCCGTCCTCATCTTCGGTGCGCTGCTCTACTGGCAGTTCGTCAACGGTTTCGGGCTCGACCCGCTGCTGATGATCGCGCCGGTCGTGCTCATCGCCTACCTGTTCGGGCTCGGCGTGCACCGCGGGGTCACCCAATACTTGACCCGGGAGAGCGATTCCACGGTCATGCTGGCGTTCTTCGGCCTCATGATCATCCTCGAATCGATCGCCATCATGATCTGGACGACCGACACCAAGACGGTCGCGCTCGGCTACCTGTCCGGCGTCATCCGGATCGGCGACCTCAATATTCCGGTGTCGCGGGTCGTTGCGGCCGCGATCACCCTGGTCGTGCTCGTCGCGCTGCACTTCTTCCTCACGCGTACTCTCACCGGCTCAGCGATCCGCGGCATGGCGCAGAACCGGGACGTCGCAGCCATGGTCGGCATCAACGTCGAGAAGCTGTCCCGACGAGTGTTCGGAGCAGGCATCGCACTCGCTGCCTTCGGTGGCACGGTGCTCTCGCTGGTCTCATCATTCAGCCCGCAGGAGCACACCAGGTGGCTCGCCTGGGCGTTCCTCGTCGTCATCCTCGGCGGACTCGGTTCCGCGATGCGCACGCTCGTCGCCGGCATCGCGGTCGGGATCTTCGAGACCGTCGTCGGGTTGCTGATCCCGTTCCAGTACACGTATCTCGCACTGTATGCACTCCTCGCCGTTGCTCTCCTCATCCGCAATGAGGGACTCGGCGGCATCAAGCAAAGGACCATCTGATGGCCGAAACCACTGACCTCGACAAGGACGCGAAGCGCAATTCAGACGTGGCGCTCGCGCAGGCCAAGGCGGCAAGTGCCGGGGTCCGAAAGGCGCCCTGGTGGGTCACCCCGCTGGTGGCCGTGGCGATCTTCGCGATCATCGCGCCGATGGGCGGCATCCTCGGACTCGGTGCGGTGACGACCCTCACCACGGTCCTCTACTACACCGTGATCGCGCAGGGCTGGAACCTGCTCGGCGGCTACGGCGGCTACCTCAACTTCGGTGCCGCGGTCTTCGCCGGAACCGGTGCGTACACCGCCGCGTGGCTCAACTCCGAGTTCGAGTGGACCCTGTGGCAGACGCTCATTCCGGCAGCGTTCGCCGCGGCGTTCGTCTCCCTCATTGTCGGCTTCGCAACGCTGCGGCTGCGCAGCCACTACTTCGCGATCTTCACCCTGGTGCTGACCTTCCTCGCGCTCGTCGTGGTGAAGAACTGGCCGGCTCTCGGTGGCGCCATCGGGCTCTTCACCGACGTCGAGGGCGACTTCAGCTCACGCGGGCTCGCCATCCTGTTCTTCTACGTGCTGTTCGGACTGGCGATCCTCGCCACCGTCATCGCCTACTTCGTCGAGCACTCCAACTTCGGCTACGCGCTGCGAGCGATCAGCGAGGACGAGCCGGCGGCCCAGGTCCTCGGCGTGAAGACGACGTCGGTGAAGCTGCGCGCGCTGCTCATCGGTGCGGCGCTCGGTGGCCTCGCCGGCGCGGTCTACGCGTTCTTCACCGGCTACATCGAACCGGCCGGCACGTTCAGCCTGGACCTGGCTCTCGACATCGTCCTGGTCTGTGTCATCGGCGGCATGCGGTCGTGGTTGGGACCGCTGATCGGCTCGATCATCGTTGTCTTGCTCGAACAGATCCTGCGCGTCGTCGTGCCCAACCTGCACCTGTTCGGCCTGGACATCCCGGCCGAGACCAACCGTCTCGTCCTCGGTGTGCTGCTGCTGATCTTCGCACTGTTCATCCGACGCGGTGTGGTCGGACTGTTCGTGCAACGTCGCGGCCGCGTCGTGAGCGTTTAGCAAGTTGGTGAATGATGGTCGACGTGGGGGCGTCGCCGGGGCACACTAACAGCAACGGCTCGTCCCAGGCGGCGGTCACGGCAAAGGACGTCGCCCGTCTTGCGGGCGTGCACCCGTCCACCGTCAGTCGCAGTTTGGACCCGGTGCAGCTGTCCCGGATCAGTTCGGCAACGCGCGCACGCGTCGTGGCTGCTGCAGAGACGCTTGGCTACCTTCCGCACTTCGCCGCGAGCAGCCTGCGCAGACAGCGGAGCATGTCGATCGGCGTCATCACACCCAGTTACGGCAACCCCATTTACGGTGAGCTGCTCCACGGGATCAGCGTCGAACTGGAACAGCAAGGCTACGTCGGCCTCATCGTCGAGAGCCCCGACGAGTCCAGAGCCCTGCCAACCGTGCTGGCGCGGCTTCGTGCGCGTCAGGTAGATGGGATCATCTGCGCTTCGGGGAGGAGGGCCGACGCGTCCGCGCTCAGGGAACTCAGAACCGCCGGCGTGCCACTAGTTCAGGTGCTTCGCTGGGTTGACGAAATAGGCGCGCCGGTGGTCGAGTGTGACGACGAGTTGGGCGCGGCTCTGGCTGCGCGGCACCTCCAGGAGACCGGTCACCAGATGGTCCTCGAACTGCCTGGGCCGCCAGACAATATCAACTTCCGCCGCCGCTCGCAGGGCTTCGCCGCAACCCTCGCTGGGTCGCGCAGGACTCACCTTCGAAAACACGATGTCGTGGCGGAGGCGCCAAGCACCGAAGAGGGCAAGCGGATGATGCGCTCGTTGATCGACGCGGGAGCGCTCGAGGGGGTCAGTGCGGTCTTCGCACACAATGACCTCTTGGCCATCGGCGCGATCGACGCCATCGAAGAAGCTGGCCTGCACTGTCCGCGGGACGTGTCAGTGATCGGCTACAACGACAACCCGCTGACTGATCACTTGAGTCCGGCACTGACGACCATCCGGCTGCCGAGCGCCGAGATGGGTCGGCTGGCTGCCCGTCGGATGCTGCAGGAGATCAGCGGCGATTCAGACCTGCCGAGCGAGATCTCCCTGCCGCCTGAGCTGGTAGTCCGCGCCTCTACTCGGCCGCGTCCCTCATAGCGGCGCTCTACCGGCTGGGATCGATCAGGATCTTCCCCTGGACCGTTCCCGCCGCGAGCTCATCGAGCGCACTCGGCACCGCATCCAGTGACCGCACCGAGTCCAGCATTTCGCTGGCCACGTTTCCGGATGCGAGGATCTCGAGCGCATCCGGGATGTCAACCGGAGTCACCAGCGCGTTCGTCGTTTCAAGGGTGATCTCGCGCAGCACGATGGCATGCGGGTCGAACTCGAGCGGCTTTGCCGACATCCCGACGGCCAGTACGCGACCGCCGGTTCGGCAGTAGCCGAAGCAGGCGATGAGCAAGCCGGGTGCGCCACTGGCCTCGATGACAACGTCGAATCCTTCCGCTTCCGGTTCACCGCCGGTGCGAGTGTTGAGCACCTCGTCCGCGCCAATACGTCGAGCTCGTTCGAGCTTCACGTCGTCGATGTCCGAGACCGTGATGTGCAGGTCGGGGATGATGTGACGGAGCCCGGCGACCACGAAACTGCCGATCGCCCCTGCACCGGTCACGAGCACGCGGTCGCCCGCAACGGCTCCCGCGCGGCGTGCGGCATGCAACCCGACCGCGAGAGGCTGGGCCAGCCCTGCGGCGTCGACAGCGAGGCCATCCGGGACCGGAACCAGGTTCGCGACCGGCGAGACGACGAACTCGGCGTGACCACCGTCCACCTGCAGTCCGAGCGTGTAGAGGCGCTCGCAGACGTTGATTCGCCCCTGGCGGCAATTGCGGCACTCATTGCAGAAGATCTGCGCGCCGCTTGCCACGATCATTCCGGGCTCCAGGCCGCTGCCATCGGGAGCAGTGACAACCTCGGCCACGATCTCATGCCCGGGAATCATCGGGCCCTTGTGGTGTGAGTGCGGGTGCTCGTGCTCGAGCGGAATCATGATCGGACCGCTCGTCCACTCGGAGACGTCGGTCCCGCACAGGCCGGAGCGGAGGACGCGCAGCAGTGCCTGGTCGTCTGCGGGCGTCGGCACCGGCACGTCCTCAATCCGGATGTCCCGCTGCCCGTAGAAGACAGCCGCACGCATCGTGCTCCCGGCGGAGTTCACCATTGATTTCGCCTTTCTGACCCACACCAATGTTCACTGACACTGTACACGGGTCGGAACTGCGGAGCGGGGGCTAGCCGCCGGTGGCGCCTCCCTCACCCTTTCGGTACTGGTAGGGGTTGCTCAGGATCTCTGCCTCTGGGATCTCCGGATGCATGCCCGCCTGCCACGCTTCGTCACCGAGTTCTCGGTGCAGATACTCGACAGTGTTCTCCAGCTTCGATCGCACCCCAGGCAGGTCACCTGCGATGAGCCTTCCGTCGAACTTCACGACCTCACCGCCGACCAACACGGTGTGCACGTCGCCGCGTCCGGCTTGGTAGACGAGGTGACCGTACGGGTTCACGATCGGGGTCATGGTGGGCGAGTAATCGTTCTTGATCAGCACGACGTCAGCGAGCTTGCCGCGTTCCAGACTGCCGACCTCGTCCAGCTTGCCGATCGCGCGCGCGCCGCCGCGCGTCGCCCAGTCGACCACTTCTTCGACCCGGATGGTGGCGTGAGTGACGGTCTCGCCGGTCTGGTGTGCGATGTAGTGCTCGAGCGCCCGGTCCGCGCCGACCGTCGTGCGCATCGCCGAGAACATGTCCGAGCTGAACCACACGCTGGTGTCGATCGACAGCGACGCGGGGATGCCGTGCTTCCGCAGCGCCGCCGCGGGCGGGTAGCCCTGCCCGCACGTCTGCTCGCTCTCGGTCGCGAGCGACACCGTGCCACCGGTGGCAGCGATCTTCTGGTACGACTCGTCGCTCAGGGTTGCCGCGTGAACGTATACGTAGCCGGGTTGCATCGCACCGTTGTCGTACATGCGCTCGATGCCGGTGTCGTTGGTTGCGCCCCACACACCGGCGTGGGTCGTCACGGCTACCCCCAGTTCCCGTGCGGTCTGGAAGGCCGGCGCCTCGGGGAAGCCAGGGTCGCCGGGGACGTCGAACGCGATCTGCGCTCCGAACATCCTGGAGTCGTCGCGCGCCTTCTCGATGATTCGACGGACGGCGGCATCCTGAGTCCACTCCCAGGGCGCGACCGCGAGATTGCCGTACGCGAGCACAAAGCGGCCAGGCGAGCTCGCAAGCGAGTCGAAGGCAGCCTCACCGTGTTCCGGCGTGCGCAGACCATGCGACCAATCCACGCTCGTCGTGACCCCGGACTCGAGTGCGTCGAGTGCCGACACCAGATTGCCTGCAGCGACATCCTCGGGGCGGAACTTCATGCCGTGCTCGAGGTAGTACCAGACGAAGTACTGGGTCAGAGTCCAGTCGGCGCCGTACCCACGCATGGCGGTCTGCCACATGTGCCGATGGGTGTCGATCATGCCGGGCATCAGGATGCCGCCGGCCGCGTCGATCTCGTAGGCGCCGTCGGGTGCAGGCAGACCGGGGCCGACTTCGGCGATTCGGCCGTCGACGACGAGTACGTCACCGTTCGGGATGATGGTGTGTGAGGCATCCATGGTGAGGACGATGCCGTTGCGGAAGATAATGGGTTGACCCGCTTGAGGCCTAGGGCGGTCGGACATGTGCGGCTCTCCTTATAGATAGCTCGCGTGCGCTTGAGTTGCGCAAGCGATCCGCGAGCGCGCCGTCGGCGGCTCGGCCGATGTAGCACTAGCATGGCTCAACTGGGCAGGAATGGGAACGGATCCACCGCAATGACGCGACGCACCACGATCGACGATGTCGCCAGGCTCGCCGACGTGCACAAGGCGACGGTGTCGCGGGCGCTCAACCCCCGAACCGAGCATCAGATCGGTCGAGAAACGGTTGAGCGTGTGCGCGCGGCCGCCGACAAGCTGGGCTACATACCGAACGCGATGGCGCGTGGCTTGCGCACGGCGAACTCGATGACCATCGGCGTCATCCTGCCCGATCTGACCAACCCGTTGTTCCCTCCCATGGTTCGCGGCATCGAGGACTACCTCGAGCCGCGTGGTTACACCGCGCTGCTGGCAAACACTGACGACAATGAGGCCGCGGAGACCGCGGCGATCGGCTCATTGCTCGCCCGCCGTGTTGACGGGCTCATCGTCGCGTCGGGACACAGCGACTTTGCTGCATTGGCCGAGGCGCGCGACGCCGGGGTGCATGCCGTATTGCTGAACCGCGACGCCGGAGGAGTGCGCTTTCCGCTCGTGGGTGGTGACGACGCGAACGGAATCCGCGAGGCTATGGCGCACCTCACCGACCTCGGCCACCGCGAAATCGTGCACATCGCTGGACCCGAACGGCTGTCGACCAGCGTCACGCGGCGGGAAGCGTTCGAGGCAGCGTGCGCCGCGAGGCCCGATGTCATCGGCCGCATAGTCGAGGTCCCGTCGCTCACTATCGCATCCGGTTTCGAAGCGATGACCGCAATTCTGGGGGCAGGCGGAAAGCGACCGACAGCCATCGTTGCGGGCAATGACCTCATCGCGCTCGGCGTGCTGCGATCGCTCCGCGCGCACGGATTGTCCTGCCCGGACGACGCGTCAGTGGTGGGCTTCAACGACATGTTGTTCGCCGAGGACTTCACCCCGCCGCTCACAACCGTTAGGGTCCCGACACTGCAGATGGGCAGGGAGGCGGCGAGGCTGCTGCTTGACATCATCCAGAGCGGCGAGCAGCCAACCGCCGATGTGAGGCTTCCCGTTTCGCTCGTGGTGCGGGGATCGACGGCACCCGTCAGACCTTGACATTCCCGTGCAGAGACACTTTACTTTTGTAAAGTAGCACTGAACACTCGACCGGACGGAGCCGTCCGAGACCCGACCCAGTGCGAAGCCGCATGCGCATGATGCGGCGGCCAGGAAGGGGACGCGCATGGCGAGGTTTGTTGTCCGTCGCGCTGACGAAGCGCAGTACCTGTCGCCCGGCCCGCTCGCGCCGGAGGCGGTCGGGATGACCCGCTGGCGCGCTGTCGGGGAGCAGGACGGAGCCGCACACACCGACTTCGGTCTCACCCGACTGGAGCCAGGCGGGTCCACCGCTACCCACGTGCACTCCTTCGAGGAGAGCTTCCACCTGATCGAGGGCGAGGTGATCCTCGCCACGCCCGAAGCGACCGTTCACCTGGTCGCGGGCGACTACGGCATCATCCCGATCGGCGTTCCCCACGCGTGGCGCGCGATCGGCGACACCGTCGCGGTCTGGTCCGACCTGTTCACCCCGCCCGCGCGAGAGCGCTACGGCTCGGACACCTACCGGGTGCCTGAGCTGCCCGTCATCGACCCGGTGCGGGTTGATGCGCGTGATCCGCGGACGCGCTCGTTTGGCAACATCACCACAGAGCACATGAACCCGGGCAAGCAGTCGCAGGAGCTCCTCGCGGTCTCCGGCAGCATGCGCACGGCACTGCTCGTCTACACCGGCATCTCGCTCAAGATGATGGTCGACTCCGACCTGGGCGCGACCCTCGGCACGCTGTTCATGGTGCAGTACGAACCCGAAGGCAAGGCCGGTCCGCACGACCACCCGCTCGAGGAGGCGTATCTGATCCTCGACGGAGAGGTCGCCTCGACCTTCGACGGCGAGGAGTTCCTGCTCCGGCCAGGTGACATCGCCTGGGCAGGCGTCGGCTGCGTCCACTCCTTCGCCGCGACAGGTGCCCAGGTGCGCTGGCTCGAGACGCAGGCGCCGCAGATGCCGGCCCGCCATGCCTACCGCTTCGTGCGGGATTGGGACTACCTGAAGGATCAACTGGAGGAAGAGCTGTGACCGACCGCACCATTCTCATCGTTGGGGGTTCAGCCGGAATCGGCCTCGAACTCGCGAAGGACCTGATCGCCGGCGGCGACCGGGTGATCGTCACGAGCCGAAGCCAGGACACCGCGGATGCCGTGGCATCCGAGCTAGGGGACCGCGCTACCGGCGTCACCGTCGACCTGTCTGAGCCCGAGCAGATCGCCGCGCGGCTTGCCAGTGTCGGCAAGCTCGACGGAGTGGTGCTGACCGCGATCGAGCGCGACGCCAACACCGTTCGTGACTACGACATCGACCGTGCTCGCCGGCTCATCACCCTCAAGCTCATCGGTTACACCGAAACCATTCACACGTTGCTCGACCGGCTCGAGCCGACCGTCGACACCGGCATCGTGCTGTTCGGAGGACGCGCGAAGGATGCCCCGTATCCAGGTTCGACGACCGTGTCGACCATCAACGGCGGGGTCGACGGGCTCATGAACACCCTCGCGCTCGAGCTCGCGCCCATCCGCGTCAACTCGCTCCACCCGGGCATCATCGGCGACAGCCCGTTTTGGGCAGCCAAGCCCGAGGCGGTCGCCGGCTACGAGAAGCGCACACCCGGTGGGCAGCTCGCAACGATGGCGGACATCGTCGACGCGGCCAAGTTCCTGCTGTTCAACCGCGGCGTCTCTGCGCACAGCCTCAACGTCGACCGCGGCTGGCGCATCACCTAATTGACCCGACTCAACCAGCGTCCTCCCGGGCGCGCATCACAGGCAAGGAGAATGCGATGAGTATCGCGACACGAGGCAATATGGGCGTCGACTGGGAAGCCCGCGTCGACTTCAACCGGCTGCGCGAGGAGCGGCTCGCGAGCCTGCGCGCTGAGCTCGAGCGTTCGTCGCTCGGTGCCCTCCTGGCGTTCGATTTCGGCAACATCCGGTACGCCTCCGCCACCCACATCGGCACGTGGGCGATGGACAAACTCATCCGGTTCTGCCTGGTGACCCGCAACTCGGACCCGATCGTCTGGGACTTCGGGTCGGCCGCGAAGCACCACGACCTGTTCAACCCGTGGCTGCACGAGACGCACCTCGAGGCGGATGCCGACCCGCACGCACCGCACCACGGTGCCACCCGGCCGCGCCTGGAGTCGGGTGCGCGCGCCGGGATCTCCACGCTGCGCGGTGCTTTCCCGCCCGGGGCCGGCATAGCGGAGGAGGTCGCCCGCAAGGTCAAGCGCGAGCTCGAAAAGTTCGGTCTGCTGAACGAGCCGCTCGGCGTCGACATTGTCGAGTTGCCGATCCTGTTCGCGCTGCAGGCCGAAGGCATCCAGGTCGTCGACGGGCAGCAGGTGTTCCTCGAGGCGCGTCGCATCAAGACCGAGGACGAGATCACCCTGCTCACCACCGCGGCCTCGATGGTGGACGCCGCTTACGACCAGCTGTACGAGTTCCTACGCCCCGGCGTGCGGGAGAACGAGTGCGTCGGGCTCGTCGCCAAGGCGCTGTACGACCAGGGCTCCGAATACGTCGAGGGCGTTAACGCCATCTCGGGCGAGCGCTGCGCGCCGCACCCGCACGTGTATTCGGATCGCGCTGTGCGCCCGGGCGACCCCGCGTTCTTCGACATCCTGCACTCGTTCAACGGCTACCGGACGTGCTACTACCGCACCTTCGCGGTGGGGTCGGCGAGTCGAGCGCAGGTCGACGCGTACAAGCGCGCTCGCGAGTACATGGACGTCGCCATCGCAGCGGTCCGCCCCGGTGCGACAACCGCCGACATCGTGAGCCTGTGGCCGAAGGCCCAGGAGTTCGGGTTCCCGGATGAAGAGGCGGCGTTCGCGCTCCAGTACGGCCACGGCGTCGGGCTGTCGATCTGGGAGAAGCCGATCTTCTCCCGGTTGACGTCGCTCGATCACCCGGAGCCGCTCGAAGAGGGCATGGTGTTCGCGCTCGAGACCTACTGGCCAGCAGCCGATGGCTGGGGCGCCGCACGCATCGAGGAGGAAGTCGTCGTGACCGCCGACGGATGCGAGGTCATCACCAAGTTCCCCGCCGAGGACCTGCTCGTCGCCGGTGGCGGGCGCTACTTCACGGTGAACGGGCCGCTGCCCGGCGTGCGCGATTCGCAGTCGCACCTGAACACGCCCGAGGGACGCGGCGAGACCACCAGCTGATAAGGAACTTCAATGGGCAGGATGCTGCCGGCGGGCATCATCCTGCCCTTCGCCGTTTTCTGGCAGACCTTCGATCGCTCACTCGTGCTGCCGCTCGTCCCGGTGGTGGCGCGAGAGTTCGGGACCTCGATCGCGGCAGCCGGTTCGGCGATCACGCTGCACGCGCTCGCCTACGCGATCCTGCCGCTGCTGTGGGGTCCGCTCTCGACCCGGTGGGGTCGCGTCCGGGTACTGACGGTGTCGACCGCGATCGGTGCGATTGCGAGTTTGGCGAGTGCCGTGGCACCGGACATCGTGACGTTCGTCATCGCGCGTGCGCTGGCGGGCATTGCATTCGCGGCGACGTTCCCCGCGGTGCTGGTGTACTTCGGCGACACCGTGCCGCTCGGCCGACGCTCGGCCGCGATGTCCAACCTCGCGACAGCCGCCGCCTTGGGTATCGCCGCGGGGGTCCTCGGCGCGGGGGCGATGGCGGAATGGACCTCCTGGCGGTTCATCTTCGGCGGCTTCGCGGTTGTCGCTGCCCTGCTGGTCCCCGCGCTCGCGACACTGCCTCCGGCCGGTGACCACCGGGGAGAGCGGGTGCGCTCGCAGCTGGCGAGTCTGGTGCGCAACCGGTGGGCGCTGTGGCTGTACACGCTCACCGCGCTGGAGGGGTTCCTGCTCATCGGCGTCTTCAACCTGCTGCCGGTGGTGCTGCAGCAGACCGGCGAGGGCGTGTTCGTGTCGGGGCTCGTAACCGCGTCGTTCGGTGTCGCGGTCGTCGTTGTCAGCCAACTCATGAAGCTCGTCGTCGGACGAACCCCGGCGTGGCTGCTCATGCTTGCGGCCGGTGTGACGGCGGTCGCGGCGTTCGCGGTGATGGTGGCCGGGGTGTCGCTGCTTGCGGTGCTCATCGGCGCGACATTCATCGGCGTCGCGTGGGCGCTCGGTCACACGACCCTGCAGACCTGGATGACGGATGCTGCGGCCGACGCGCGTGCGCTGGGCATGACATTCTTCGCGATCTCGCTCATGGCGGGCGCATCGCTTGGTGCCGCGGCCGGGACCATGGCCGCGGACCAGCATGCATTCGGATCTCTTTTCGCCATCTCGCTCGCCGGTGCCGTGGTATTCGGCGTCGCCGGCACACTGTCGAGGGCCCGCTACCGCCCCGCGGCAGAGCGCACCCCATGGTGAGTAGACAGGGTTGTGTACAGTGACAGTTCATGTCAATGTGCAGTCCGACTTGACACTTGCGCAATCGGTTGCTTGACTCTCCGAAACAAGTAATTCCCTGGCCCGACCCCGACGATGTGGAAGGTTTGAGAACCCGGTGTTCACACCCGTATTCCTGGCCGAGCAGACGCTCAACGGACTGAGCTTCGGCGCGCTGCTCTTCTTGCTGGCCAGCGGCCTCACGCTCGTATTCGGCCTCATGCGTATCGTCAACCTGGCGCATGGGGCGTTCTACATGATCGGCGGGTATCTCGGCGTCGTCGTCGCAGGCCTGACCGGCAACCTCCTGCTCGCGGTGCTCACCGGCGTGGTCGTCGTCGCGGTGACGGCCTTTATCGTCGAGGTCGTGCTCCTGCGCTTCGTCCGTGGCCAGGAACTGCCAGAGGTGCTGCTCACAGTCGGCGTCTCATTCGTCATCGCTGACCTGTGCCTGGCGATCTTCGGCGGCGACCCGCACTCGTTGCCGTCGTCGGCCGGAATCCAGGGATCCATGACCGTTGGCGACCTGACCTACCCGTGGTACCGCATCTTCGTCATCGGCATCGCAATCGCTATCGGGATCGCGCTCATCGTGATTCAGAACCGCACACGCATCGGCGCGGTCGTGCGTGCGGGTGTCGACGACCGCGAGATCATCTCGGCGATGGGCGTGAACATCGGCTGGGTCTTCACCGGCATGTTCGTCGTCGGTGCCGCCCTCGCGGCGATCGGCGGCACCATCGGCGCCGGTGTCCGCAGCATCGCTCCGGGCATCCAGGATGAGGTGCTTTTGTATGCGCTCGTCGTCGTCATCATCGGCGGCCTCGGCAGCGTGACCGGAGCAGCCGTCGGCAGCGTGCTCATCGGCCTGATCGACGCGTTCGCCAAGGCCTGGATCCCTGAGCTGTCGTACTTCACCATCTTCGCGCCGATGGCGCTCGTGCTCGTGCTCCGGCCGACCGGACTGTTCGGGAGGACAACATGACCCGCACCCGCGCCATCAGCGGCGGCGCGATCGTCGCGCTGCTCGCCGTCGCCGTCGCCCTCCCGTACATCGGAGCCACGTCGTACGTCATCTCTCTCGTCTCGACGATCCTCATCGCCGGAATGCTCGCCTCGAGCCTCAACTTCCTCATCGGCGACGCAGGGATGGCGTCACTCGGGCACGGCGCGATTGCCGCGGCCTCCGCCTATGGCGCTGGGTGGGCGTCGAAGCAGGGCCTGGATCCTGGAACGCAGGTGCTCATCGCGCTCGGCATCACCCTCGTCGTGTCGTTCATGTACGGCATCCTGTCGATGCGCACGAGCGGAATCTACTTCCTCATGGTCACGCTCGCGCTCGGCATGGTCGTCTACGGTTTGGCCTTCCGCTGGTCGCAGGTGACGGGCGGAGAGAACGGGATATCCGGCATCAAGCGCCCGGAGTTCATCGGCGAGTGGTGGACCTTCTACTACTTCCTGGTGGGCGCGTTCGTCCTCACGACTGCGCTGCTCGCGGTTGTCAGCCGCTCGCCGTTCGGCGCGAGCCTGCGCGGCATCCGTGACAGCGAGACGCGCATGCGCAGCCTCGGCTACTCTGTGCCCGCCTACCGCCTCGGCGCGTTCATGATCTCGGGTACGGTAGCGGGCTTCGCCGGACTGCTTTCGGTCTGGCTCACCCACTTCGTGAGCCCTTCGACGGCTGGCGTGCACAAGTCGGTGCTGCTCATCGTCATGGTCATCCTCGGTGGCGTCGGCACGGTGTTCGGGCCGCTGATCGGCGCTGCGGTCGTCGTTCTGGTCGAGAACGTGCTCTCCAACGAGGTTGAGCGCTGGCCAACCGTGCTCGGCCTGATCTTCATCCTCGTGATCCTGTTCGCACGTGCGGGCATTGTCGGCAGCTTCAACAAGCTCATTGGGCGCTTGAAGCGGCGGGCAACCAGCACCCCAAGTCCGCCAGCTGAAGCAGAGCTGGTCACACCGTCCGGCGCACCCGTGTCCGAACGCAATCACACCGCATAAGAAAGGAAACCCGATGATGTCAAAGAAGATGTCGCCTCGAGGGCGCTGGTCCGCGATCGTCGGCCTCGGTGCCGCAGCGGCGCTCGCTCTCACAGCATGCGCGCCCCCTGGGGCAAGCCCGTCCGGGGACGACGCGAACGAGGACACCAGCACCCTGAAGGTCGGTTACATCTCGCCGATCACGGGCAACTTCGCCATCGCCGGTCAGGAGATGGTGGATGGCTGGAACCTCTACTGGGAGGTCAACGGCGACGAAGTCAACGGCGTGACCGTCGAGACGGTCGTCGAAGACGACGCGGGCAACCCCGAGGTCTCGCTCACCAAGGCGAAGAAGCTCGTCGAGCTCGACGAGGTCGACGTCGTAGTCGGTCCGCTGCTGGCCAACACTGCGCTAGCGGTCGCGGCCTACACCTCCAGCGTCGGCGTTCCGAACCTGCACCCGGTCGCCGCAGCAGACGACCTGACCCAGCGGTCCGCGAACGACTTCACGGTGCGCACCGGATCGATGTCCGCATCGCAGATGCACTTCCCGGGCGGCGTCTGGGCCGGCGATGAGGGCTACAAGACGGCCGTCACCCTGTGCCCCGACTACGCGTTCGGCTGGGAATCCTGCGCAGGCTTCAAGCAGGGCTTCGAGCAGAACGGCGGTGAGGTCACCGCGCAGTACTGGTACCCGAACGGCACGTCCGACTTCTCCACCTACGTGTCCCAGATCCGCGCAGCGGGAGCGGACATCGCGTTCGTGACCACTGCAGGTGGCGCGCCCGGCCCGGACTTCCTGAAGAGCTTCATGGGTCTCGGCCTCGGTGACACGCAGGACCTGCTGATGAACTGCTGCTCGCTCGACCAGGCGACCCTGCGTGCGCTCGGTGACGACGTCCTGGGCTTCCACTCGGTCAGCAACTGGGCCGAGGGTCGCGACAGCGACGTTGTGCGCGAGTTCAACGATGCCTACGGCGCCAAGTTCGACGGAAAGATCCCGTCGCTGAACGTGGCCGGCGGCTACATGACCGCGAGCCTGGTTGCCAAGGTGCTGGAACAGCACGGCTACGTGAGCGGCGACGACCTGGTTGCGGCGATCTCGTCCCTCACCGTCGAGGACAGCATCCTCGGCGCGGTGTCGTTCGACAAGTACCACAACCCCATCGCTCCGGTCTACATCCGCGAGGTGCAGGAGATCGACGGCAAGCTGTACAACGTGCCGATCAAGACCTTCGACGCGGTGGACCAGTGGCTGGGCAAGACCCCTGAAGAGGTTCTCGCCCACGAGTCCTACTCGCAGAGCTTCCAGGGCTAATGAGTAACGCGACGATGTCGGCGACGGTCCCGGGCCCGCAAGGGTCCGGGGCCGGCGCCCCCGCGCTCGTCATCTCCGGGCTCGGGAAGCGTTACGGCGGCGTACAGGCCGTCGATGAGATTTCGCTCGAGCTGGGACCGAACGAGCGCATCGGGGTGATCGGACCGAACGGTGCTGGCAAGACCACGCTGTTCAAGATGATCGCCGGCGACGTCGCTCCCACCACAGGAACGGTCGAGCTGTTCGGAAACGACGTGACGCGCACCGGCACGGCACGTCGTGCCCGGATGGGGGTCGGCCGCACGTTCCAGGTATCCAACCTGTTCCGTGACATGTCGGTGATCGACAACGTGCGTGTTGCCGCCCGCGGTGGCAGCAGCAAGGCGCGCATCTTCTGGTGGCCTCAAATGCCGACCGACGATGTGTCGCAGCGCGCGGGGGAGGCGCTGGAGTCCGTCGGTCTCATCGACCGCCGCGACGACCAGGTGTCGGATCTGTCGCACGGCGAGCAGAGGCAGCTGGAGATCGCAATGGCCCTCGCCAGCGAGCCGAAACTGCTGCTCCTCGACGAACCGGCGGCGGGACTCTCAGCCGCGGAGCGGACGACGCTGAGGCAGCTGATCGAAGAGCTGCCGCGGACGTTGCCCATCCTCCTCATCGAGCACGATATGACCCTCGCCCTCGGGCTCACCGACCGGGTCATGTGCATGGAGAACGGCCGTCACGTCGTGACCGGTACCCCTGACGAGGTCCGCGAGCACGAGACGGTCAAGGAGATCTACCTCGGAAGGCGTGACAAGAAGTGACTTTGGACGTGACGGGCCTGCACGTCGGCTACGCGACGGCGAAGGTGCTCCACGGCGTCGACCTCACGGTCGGCCGTGGGGAGAGCATCGCCCTGCTCGGGCGCAACGGCATGGGCAAGACCACCCTGGTCCGAGCGATCTGCGGGCTGCGTCCTCCGACGATCACGGCGGGCTCGATCAAGTACGACGGCGTCGACATCTCCCGGAAGACCAGCTTCCAGGTGTCGAGGGCGGGTATCGCCCTGGTTCCGCAGGGTCGGCGGGTGTTCGGCTCGCTCACCACTTACGAGAACCTCACGGTCGTGCCGCGGCGCCGCGCTGCGTCCAAGGATGACCCATGGACGGTTGAGCGGGTTTTCGACTTCTTCCCACGGCTCGCCGAGCGGTCGAAGTCCATGGCCCGGTCGCTGTCCGGGGGCGAGCAGCAGATGCTCGCAATCGGCCGTGCGCTGATGACCAACCCGAGCCTGCTCATCATGGATGAGCCGAGTGAGGGGCTCGCGCCCAGCGTGCTGGATGTCATCCAGGACCGGCTGGCCGGTTTGAGCGCGTCGGGACTCTCCATCCTGATCGCGGAGCAGAACGTCGACCTCGCGCTCGACATCGCCAGCAGGGTCGTCGTGATCGACGACTCGGGCACGATCGCCTGGAACGGCAGCTCGGACGCGCTTCGCTCTGACAGTGCCGCGCTCGAACAGCACCTGAGTATCTGACAGGAGCGAGAGGGATGTCGATGCCAGCGCCGACCGGAAGCATTCCGGTGGTGGATCTCGTGCTCCGCGGGGGACGGATCTCCACCTTCGCCGACCCAGAACAGGGTGCGCGCGAGGTGGAGGCGATCGCCGTCGCCGGTGGCCGCGTGGTCGCGGTTGGCAGCGACGCCGAGCTGGCTGCACACGCGGAACTGGCTGAACGGGTCATCGAACTCGACGGTCGTCGCGTCATCCCCGGCCTCAACGACTCCCACATCCACGCGGTCCGCGGTGGGGTGTCCTGGACGCGTACCGTCCATTGGGAAGACGTGCGGTCGATCGGCGACGGGTTGGAGCTCATCCGTAAGGACGCGGCCCGCCGCGGCCCGGGCGAGTGGGTCAGCGTCGTCGGCGGCTGGCACTCCTCGCAACTCGCCGAGGGTCGCGCCCCGACCAGGGCAGAGCTTGATGCCGTCGCACCAGACAACCCGGTGTACGTCCAGGAGCTCTACGACCTCGGTGTGCTGAACAGCGCGGGCCTTGCGGTCTGCGGCTGGACCGACTCCTCCGACGACCCGGCGCGCGGTCGGCTCGACCGCGACGATGACGGCCGACTCACCGGCCGAATCCACGGTGTCGGGGCGTTCTCGGTTCCGCTCGCGGTCGCGCTCGACGCCGACGCGGCCGAGTCGGAAGACGGCGTGCGCGCGATGTTCGCGGCGTTCGCCCGGCACGGCCTGACCGGTGTTGTGGACGGCGGCGGGCTGCTGGTGACCCCACGCGACTACGACCCGATCTACGCGGTGTGGCGTCGCGGCGAACTCGACGTCCGCGCTCGGATCTTCCTGTCCGCCTGGACCCGCGGCGGTGAGGTCGCCGACATCGAGCAGCTCACGGCTCTCCTGCAGCCGGAGAGCGGTGACGGCATGCTCCGTATCGCAGGCATCGGCGAGATCCCGCATCTCGGCTGCCACGACATGGAGGGCCTCGACCCGTTCACCCTGACCGACCAGTCCCATGCGGAGCTGGTGGAGATCGTGCGGCTGTGTGCCGAGCGGGGCTGGCGCATGAGCATCCACGCTGTCCTCGACTACACCCTCGGCCGGATCCTCGACGCGTGGGAGCGGGTCGAGGAGGAGACCGGCCTGGTCGCGGGCCGTGGGTTCTCGATCGTGCACGCCGACGAGGCCTCCCGAGACAACCTTGGGCGGCTCGCGCGGCTGGGGGCGGGAGTGCTCGTGCAGAGCCGCCTCGTTCTCAAGGGCTCCGACTACGTCGCCGTGTGGGGTGAGGAAGCCACCACGGCAGCGCCGCCCATCGGCGACCTGCGGGAGCTGGGCATCCCCGTCGGCGGCGGAACGGATGCGACCCGCGCCAACTGGTTCTCGCCGTGGTCGGCGATCTGGTGGCTCGTCACGGGCGGCACGCTGGACGGTGTCGGCATCCGCGGTGAGCGGCACCGGATGTCCCGCGAGCAGGCGATCGCCGCGTACACGCGAGATGCTGCCTGGTTCACCGGTGAGACCGGCCATCGCGGCCGGCTGCTGCCCGGCTACGACGCGGACCTGTGCGTGCCAACTCTCGATCCTTTCGCATGCTCGGATGACGAGCTCCGCGACATCCTCAGCGACCTCACCGTCATGGACGGTCGCATCACCCACGACTCCGGCGCACTCGCCGCGAATCGATAGAACCACCGAAGCTGGAGGCAGACATGACTGAAATCCCCGCGCCGCGCCGAGTCGGCAACGCTGACATCATCCACCACGAGGGCTATGACGACTCGATCGTCAGCCCATTCGTGCCCGCGATCCGCACCGTCTCCAACGCTCGGCTCGTGTTCATCAGCGGGGTGACCGGCGCGCCGGTCTACCATGACCACCCGCACGTCGCCGAGGTATTCGATGCGATGCCGATGGACGCGCAGGGACAGGTCACCAACGCCTTCGACCACCTCGACCAGGCGCTCAAGGCTGCAGGATGCGAGCGGCACGATGTCGTCAACATGATCAGGTTCTTCTCGAACATCGACGAGGACCAGGACGTGGTCAACAAGCACCAGAAGGAGTGGTTCGGCGGTCACATCCCGACGAGCACGACCGTCGAGGTGGTGCGCTTTGCGACCGACCCGCGCTTGCGCTTCGAGTTCCACGTCGTCGCTGCCGCTCCGGCTTCCTGAGCCCGCCGAATTCGTACTACAGTTCCAAACACGCTTATATCCGCAATCGATTGCACCGCCACTCCGGCGGGACGCACCACACCTGAGGGAGTACTTGAAATGACTGAGACCAAACCCACCGTCGGATGGATCGGTGCCGGCCGTATGGGTTACCAGCTGGCCAAGCGCCTGCTGGACGCCGGCTACGACGTTGCCGTCTACAACCGCACGCGGGCCAAGGCTGAGCCGCTCACCGAATTCGGCGCCACGATCGTGGACCACCCCGTCGAGCTGGCCGGTCGCGACATCGTCTTCAGCATGGTGTCAGCGCCGAAGGACCTCGAGCAGGTCATGCTCGGCGAGAACGGCCTGCTCACCGACACCGAGCGTGCCCCGAAGATCATCGGAGACGCGTCCACGGTGTCCGTCGAGGTGAGCGAGAAGGTCCGCGCCGTCGCCGAGTCCCGCGGCACCGGGTTCCTGGCCACGCCGGTCTCCGGCAACCCGAAGGTGATCGCGGTGGGCAAGCTCACCGTCGCCGCCTCCGGCCCGCGCGAGGTCTTCGACGTCGCCGAGCCGCTGCTTGCGACCTGGGGCCGCGGCGTCACCTATGTCGGTGAGGGCGAGGTCGCACGCATCGTCAAGATCGCGCACAACGTGTTCCTCGGCGTCGTCATCCAGTCGATGGCGGAGATCACCGTGCTGGCTGAGAAGGCGGGCGTGAAGCGTGAGGACTTCCTGTCGTTCCTCAACGACTCGGTCATGGGTTCGGTGTTCTCGCAGTACAAGACGCCGGCGCTCGTGAACCTGGACTTCACCCCGACGTTCACCAACGTGCTGCTGCAGAAGGACTTCGACCTCGGCCTCGAGGCCGCACACGAGCTGGGTGTCGTCATGCCGGTTGCGAGTGTCACCCGCAACCTCGTCGCCCAGGAGGTCGGCAACGGCAATGTCGATCAGGACTTCGCGTCGCTCATCCTGACCGTTGCCGGCGGCTCTGGCCTCGACATCAAGTCCGAGAACGCTCAGGTGAGCGACGGCCTCGAGGTCGAGTGATGGGAGCGCACCACGGTCACGGCGGCAGCCGGGCGTTCGAGCGCCCGGTCTCCCGCCCGGCCGGGGTGCGCCCACTCGGCGCCCCCGGTCAGAATGCGGTCGACTACGAGCACCGCGTCGACTTCGATCGACTCCGGGACTACCGGCTCTCGCGTGCGAAGGCGGCACTGGAGGCGAGCGAGTGCGGGGCGTTCCTGCTGTTCGACTTCTACAACATCCGGTACACGACGCAAACCTGGATCGGCGGAGCGCTCGGCGACAAGATGATCCGCTACGCGCTGCTCATGCGTGGCCATGAGCCGATCCTCTGGGACTTCGGGTCGGCGGTGAAGCACCACAAGCTCTACTCCGACTGGGTGCCCGACGAGAACTACCGGGCCGGCTTCCTCGGCTTCAAGGGTGCTGTCGCGCCCGAGGGCGGCGCGGGACTCATGGTCGACGCGGTGGCGGAGATCAAGTCGCTGCTCACCGAGGCCGGGTTGGCGGATGCGCCGCTCGGCATCGACATCGTCGAGCCGCCGTTCCTGTTCGAACTGGAGAGGCAGGGCATCCGGATCGCGGATGCGCAGCAGCCGATGCTCGATGCGCGCGTGATTAAGAACCAGGACGAGATCATGCTGCTCAACCAGGCAGCAGCGATGGTCGACGGCGTCTATCAGGACATCGTCGACGCGCTCAAGCCCGGCGTGCGGGAGAACGAGATCGTCGCGCTCGCCAACAAGCGGCTGTACGAGTACGGCAGCGACCAGGTGGAGGCTATCAACGCGATCTCGGGGGAGCGGTGCAACCCGCACCCCCACAACTTCACCGATCGCATCATCCGCCCCGGAGACCAGGCGTTCTTCGACATCATCCACTCGTTCAACGGCTACCGCACGTGCTACTACCGCACGTTCGGTGTCGGTTGGGCGACCGAGAGTCAGCGCGACGCATACAAGCAGGCGCGCGAGTGGATGGATGCCGCGCTCGACGCGCTGCGACCGGGTGTCGGGACCGACCAGGTGGCGCAGGTGCTGCCGAAGGCAGAGGAGTTCGGGTTCGAGAATGAGCTCGCGGCGTTCGGACTGCAGTTCGCGCACGGCCTCGGACTCGGCCTGCACGAGAGGCCGATCATCTCGCGGCTCAACTCGATGAAGGATCCGGTGGAGTTGAAGGCGGGCATGGTCTTCGCGATGGAGACCTACTGCCCGGCCTCGGACGGCTCTTCGGCGGCGCGGATCGAGGAGGAGGTCGTGGTGACCGATTACGGCATCGAGGTCCTCACCAAGTTCCCCGCGCAGGAACTGTTCGTCGCCAACCCGTACTGATCCCGATGATCACCGTGGAGCGGCTGCACACGAGCCGAATAAGCCTGAACGCCCGGGTCGCCGGGAAGGGCGAGCTCGTGCTGCTGCTCCACGGGATCACCGCCGGTGCGGTCGTCTGGGATCCGGTGATCGCCGAACTTGCGCGTGATCACCGCGTTGTCGCGATCGACCAGCGGGGGCACGGCAGCTCGGAGCATCCGGACACCGGGTACACGGCCGACGACTATGTCGCCGACGTCGCGGCGGTGCTCGACGAGCTCGGACCGGCCCGCGCGGTCGTTGGCCATTCGCTGGGCGGGCGCAACGCGATCTTGGCGGGCGCGGCGATGCCGGAGCGCATCCGGGCGGTCGTCTCCGTCGATTACGCAGCCACGATCGAGAAGGGAGTCTTCGACTCCCTGCGAACCGCGCGGGGCGCGGGTGAGGGTGCGCTCCCGGATGCCGACAGTGTGCGCAGCGCCATCCGCGCGCGCTCGGCGCTGCTCCCGGATGACGCGGTCGAGCGTCGCGCCGAGCACCTGTTCGCCGCGGCTGATGGCGGCTACCGGCCACTGGCGTCCGCGGCGGCGATCACTCAAACGCTCGAGACCATGGATGTCGATTTGGCACCGGCGCTTGGTGGCAGCACGGTCCCGATGCTGCTGATCCGCGGAAGCCGGAGCCCGTTCCTGAGCGAGGCGGCCTTCATTCGGAGCCTGTGGCTGCGTCACGACCTCTTCGGCGCAGTGGTGGCCGGCGCCGACCACTTCGTCCCTGAAGAGCGGCCGGCGGAGGTCACCCGGCTGATCCGTCAGTTCATCGCGAGAAACTGAACCGCGGGCCGTGTCAGAGCTCGTAGTCCACGACAGCCTTGTCGCGGCTCACGCGCGGGATCACGTTCTGCAGCACCCGGACATGCTCCGGATGCGCCTGGTACGCCGCAAGCGCCTCCCACGAGTCGTGCTCGCTCACAAGTGCCGCGTGCCAGTGGAAGTCGATTCCGCTGCCATCGGCCACGATCCGCAGCGATCGCACGCCGGGGATCACCTCGGCGAGCGGTTCGAGCGCGCCCGCGAGTTCGGCCACGCCATCCGCTCGGGCGGCCTCGTCGTCGCCGGCCATCTTGAATAGGACAATGTGACGGATCATCTGCGCTCCACGGCTGGTTTCGGTGAACACTGTTCAGTGGCACGATACATTGAGTACGCACGGCTTGCGATGGGGAGGCCGGTGGGAGAGGACACGCGATGAATGCGGAACTAGGGCGACGGATACGGGAAGCCCGGCTCGCTCAAGGACTTAGCCTTCGCGCGACCGCGGCGCACGCCTCCGTCTCGCCGAGTCTGCTCTCCCAGGTCGAGACCGGCAAGGTCCAGCCGTCGGTGAGCACCCTCTACGCGATCGTCACCTTCCTCGGTCTGTCGGTTGACGACCTGCTCGACAACAAGCCGACGCCCGGAAGTCGTGGGAAGCCTCAGGGCGGCAAGCCCGTGCAGCACGGTGCTGACGCTCCCGTAATCGTGATGGAGAACGGCGTGACCTGGCAGCGCCTGGCCGTCATGGAGGCCGCCGGCGGCGTTGCCGGGGTGCTCGCCACCTACCAGCCGGGCGGCGCGAGTTCCGTGGACGAGTCGCATATGCGCCACGAGGGCGTCGAGTATGGCTACCTGATCGAAGGCGAGCTCACTCTCAAGCTCGACTTCGAGACGTACGTTCTGCGCGCGGGGGATTCCCTCTGCTTCGATTCGCGTCGGCCTCACTTCTACATCAACCGCACCGATTCGGTCGCCAGGGGCGTCTGGTACGTCGTCGGCGGAGTCGGCGCTGCACACGACCCGGGCGAGGTGCGAACGGCGGTCGACGTTCTCGATGCCATGAGCCGGATGCCGGTCGGTGGGGCAAGCGAGCGGTGAACGACTTGCAGTGGGATGTGATCGGCAACCGGGTGCGATCAGCTCGCGTCGCGGCTGGGATTTCAGCGCGCGAACTCGCACGCCGCATCGGCGTTTCTCCCAGCCACGTATCGCAAGTCGAGCGAGGCATCGGCGCGTTCAGCGTCCCAGCCCTGTACGCGGCCGCACGCGAGATCGACATCTCGCTGCACGACCTGTTCGACCCGCCGCAGGAGGCTCCGCCGGCGCCCGCGCCGGCAACGCTGCAAGACCTCGACGCCGACGGCGTGGTCCAGCGGGCCGGGCAGCACCCGACGATCCAGTTGAGCGACGGCCCCCGGTGGAGCCGGCTCAACGTGGCAGCGGAAGCGGATGCCGAATTCCTCGAGGTCATCTACCAGCCAGGGACCAGAGTCCTGCCCGACTACATCCGGCACGAGGGTCGGGAGTACGGGATCGTCATCTCGGGCGCCCTGGACGTCGAGGTCGACGGCGTGCGAACGACCCTGAACGCGGGCGACTCGATCGTGTTCGACTCGCAGCGCCCGCACCGGTTCTGGAACGAGTCAGAGGCAGAGGTGCGCGCCATCTGGTTCGTTCGCGACAGCGAACCAGGTGACGCGGCACCTCACGCCTGAGCTCAGCCCTTCCAGATGCTCTTCAGGTTGGTGAACTCGCGCAGCCCCTCCGCGGACAGTTCCCGACCGACACCGGAGTCCTTGACTCCGCCGAACGGCAGCTCCGGGTAGGAGATCGACATGCCGTTGACGAACACGGCGCCCGCGTCGAGGCCGCGGACGAAGAACGCCTCGTCGTCCTCATCCTGCGTCCAGACCGCCGAACTCAAGCCGAAGGTCGTGTCGTTGGCGACGCGCAGCGCGTCCTCAGCGTCACTCGCGCGGTACACCGCGGCCACCGGCCCGAATGCCTCCTCGGCGTACAGGCGCATGTCCTCGGTGATGCCGGTGATCACGGTGGGCGGGTAGAACCAGCCCGGACCGTCCAACGGCGCGCCACCGGTGGTGACCGTCGCCCCCTTGGCGGCGGCGTCCTCAACGAGTTCGGCGAGCTCTTCGCGACCGGATGCGGTCGCGAGCGGACCGACATCCGTGCCGTCGTCGAACGGGTCGCCGACAGTGAGCGCGGCCATCGCGGCGGTGAACTTCTGCACGAACGCGTCGTAGACATCCGTGTGCACGATGAAGCGCTTCGCGTTGATGCACGCCTGGCCGTTGTTGGCCGTGCGGGAGGCCACTGCGGTCGCGACCGCCTTATCCAGGTCGGCGCTCGGCATCACGATGAAGGGGTCGGAACCGCCCAGCTCGAGCACGACGTGCTTCACCTCGGAGCCGGCGATGGACGCCAGCGATCGCCCGGCTGGCTCGGAGCCGGTGAGCGTCGTCGCGACCACCCGGCGGTCGCGCAGCACACCCTCGACCCGCGATGCCGGAATCAGCAGCGACCGGAGCGCACCCTCGGGGAACCCGGCCCGCTCGAACAGCGTGTCAAGGTACAGCGCGGCCTGCGGGACGTTGGAGGCGTGCTTGAGCAGCGCGGTGTTGCCGGCCATGAGCGCGGGCGCCGCGAACCGGATCACCTGCCAGATCGGGTAGTTCCACGGCATCACCGCGAGCACGACGCCGATCGGCTCGTGCCGGGTGTATGCGACCGAGGCGCCGACGACGCTCGGGTCCTCAAGTGACCGGCCGGTGAGGAATTCCTCGGCGTGCGCGGCGTAGAACCGCATGGTGTTGGCCGACTTGCGCACCTCGCCGCGCGCCTGCACGATCGTTTTGCCCATCTCGGTGGTGAGCATCCGGGCCGCGCTCTCGACTTCGGCTTCCAGCAGGTCGGCTGCCGCCCGCATCCAGTCGGCGCGCGATGCGATGGTGGTCGACTTCAGGGCACGGAAGGCCGAGTGCGCTTGCTCGATCCTGGCATCCACCTCCGCTTCGCTGTGCGCGTCGAACTCCTGCTCGACGACCCCTGTCGTCGGGTTGATGGTCGCGATGGCCATGTGGCTGCCTTTCGTTGTTGTCTGCGCGTCAGCGCGCGGTGATGGATTCGAACAGTTCCGGATGCCGGGAGAGCTGGCGCCTGGTGCGGCGGATGTGCCCGGCGAGCACCCGACCGGCGTCCTCGATGTCGCCGTCGGCCAGCGAGGAGACGATGAGGTGGTGCTCGTCGTGCACGATCCTCCTGGCATCGCCGCCGATCGAGCGGGTGTAGGCGCGGCGATACGGCTGGGTGGTGTTCCACAGCTTGACCACCAGCTCGCCGAGCTGTGACGTCTGGGCTCCCGCGTAGGAGCCGAGATGGAACTCGCGGTCGAGTTCGAGGAAGCGGTCGACGTCGTCGGTTGCCGCCATCTCGGTCGCCAGCGCGCCGAGGCGCTCGATGTCGGCCGCCTCGAGGGCCGGCGCGGAATAGCTCAACAGCAGGGGTTCGAGCGCCTCGCGCATCCGGTAGATCTCGTCGCACTCGGCGAGCGTGAGGGTTGAGACCCACGCGCCCGTGTTGGCGACCAGCCGCACCAGGCCGTCGTGCTCGAGGATGCGCAGCGCCTCCCTGGCCGGCACTCGACTGGCCCCGAACTGCTCGGCGACATCGACCTGGCGAATGCGCGTGCCGGGCGGGTAGTGCCCGCGCAGGATCTGCTCCCGGATCCGCTCTGCGATCCGGGCGCCGGCGTCGCCGTCCCTGGTGGCGCGCTCTGTCGTCGACATGCTTCGCGCGCCGCTCACTCTGCCGGCCGTGCCGGATGCCACAGCAGCCGGTTGGCCGTGCCCTCGTACGCCTTGCCGTCCGGGAAGCTGACCAACTCGAACTGCATGCCCCACGGGCTGCGGAAGTAGACCCAGCGCTGACCCTCGGATGCCCCAGCGCTCAGCACCGGTTCACCCATCACCTCAACGCCGCGCGAGCGCAGGAAGTCGACCGCAGCATCCATGTCATCGACGTAGATGGCCAGATGGTGCCCGCCGATGTCACTGTTGCTCGGGGGAACGGATGCCTGATCGTCGGCCGCGTCGTACTGGAACAGTTCGATGTTGCTGCCGTTGCCGAGGCGCAGGAAGCGGATCTCGCGGATGACGGTGCGCGGGTGCACACCCAACTGCACCTGCATCCAGTCGTCATCGTCCGAGCGCTTCGCTCCGAGCGTGTAGACAGGTTCGGCTCCGAGGATCTCGACGAAGAACTCTTGCGCCTCGTCGAGGTCCGGCACGGTGAAGCCGATGTGATCGGTGCCGCGCATTCCGGGTAGGCCGTGATTCGACATCGGTCCCCTCCTTCATTGGATTGCATCCATCATGCGGCATTTTTTGCCTGAGTGGGAGCATATCTGCGGTTTTCGTGGTGTAATTGCATCCAATCAACGTTCTTTGTTGGGTGAACCAGATGTGAGGAGCAGGCGACGATGCCGAAGACCAGACGCCAAGAGACCGGCGTTGACTGGATTGAACTGAGCACGACCCCAGCGGACTGGAAGGCAGCCGATCCGGCCTTGCTCGGCAGCATGCTCACGCAACTGCACCTCATCCGCGCATTCGAGGAGACCGTGCTCGAACTCGCCGGTGAGGGACTCGTGCACGGCCCCGCCCACTCGAGCATCGGGCAGGAGGGCGGCGCGGTCGGTTCGATCATCGGCATGCGCTCGACCGACGCGGTCAACGGCTCGCACCGCGGACACCACCAGTTCCTCGCCAAGGCGCTCACCCACGTGAGCGACGGAACCCTCGACCCCGAGAACCCGGTCACGCCGGCGGTGCAGGAAGTGCTGCAGCGCACGCTGGCCGAGATCCTCGGCCTCGCGCAGGGCTACTGCCGCGGCCGCGGAGGCTCGATGCACTTGCAGTGGTTCGAGGCCGGAGCGCTCGGCACCAACGCCATCGTCGGTGGTGGCGCCCCGATGGCGACCGGCAACGCCTGGGCGCAGAAGCACTCGGGCACCAGCGACATCACCGTCAACTACTTCGGCGACGGCGCCAGCCAGATCGGCTCGGTGCTCGAGTCGATGAACCTGGCGGCGGCGTGGAAGCTGCCGGTGTGCTTCTTCATCGAGAACAACCTGTACGCCGTGTCGACCCATGCATCCGAAGCCACGGCCGACCCGCGGTTCTCGGTGCGCGGCCAGGGCTTCGGCATCCCGTCCTGGCGCGTCGACGGGATGGACCCGCTCGCGGTGCACCTCGCCATGAAGCAGGCGGAGGAGCGGATGCGCGCCGGCGATGGCCCGGCGATCATCGAGGCCGAGGTCTACCGCTTCTTCCACCAGAACGGCCCATACCCGGGCAGCGCGTTCGGCTACCGCACCAAGGAAGAGGAAGCCCATTGGCGCGCGCGCGACCCGCTCGAGCGCGTCGCCACGGAGATGACCGCTCGAAACCTCATCGACGCGGACCGCGTCGCCGCGTTGCGTGCTGCGGTGCAGGACGCAATGCGCGCGGCCACGGCAGAACTCCTCGAGGACGACCCGGAGAACGCGGGCAAGCGTCGCATCCGCCCCGAACTGTGGCCAGACCCCGGCTTCGTCAACGTCGGCGTCCGCGGGGATGCCAGCGAGTTGGAGGCGCTTCAGGTCGCCGAGCCGACCGACCGCAGCGACGGCTGGCGCGAGGTCAAGTTCGTCGATGCGGTCGCCGAGGTGATGGACCGCCGGATGGAGCAGGACGAGCGCATCATCGTGATGGGCGAGGACGTGCACCGGCTGAACGGCGGCACCAACGGCGCAACCAAGGGGCTCGCAAAGAAGTACGGCGGTGACCGGATCATCGGCACCCCGATCAGCGAGAACGGCTTCTTCGGGCTTGCAGGCGGCCTCGCGCTCGACGGGCGGTTCCGACCCGTCGTCGAGTTCATGTACCCGGACTTCATGTGGGTCGCCGCCGATCAGGTCTTCAACCAGGTCGGAAAGGCCCGCCACATGTTCGGCGGTGACAACCCGGTGCCGCTCGTACTGCGCACCAAGGTCGCGATGGGCTCCGGCTACGGCTCGCAGCACCTGATGGACCCGGCCGGCATCTTCGCCACCAACCCTGGATGGCGCATCGTCGCCCCGTCGTCGGCCGCCGACTACGTCGGCCTGATTAACGCGGCGCTCGCGCTGCAGGACCCGGTCCTGGTCATCGAGCACGTCGACCTGTACGGCACCGCAGACAAGGTGCCGGATGACGGCCTCGACTATGTGATCCCGCCCGGCACCGCGGCCATCCGCCGGTCCGGCAACGACGTCACGGTGATCAGCTACCTGTCCATGGTGGCGCACAGCCTCGAGGCGATCGAGCAGAGCGGCATCGACGCGGAACTGATCGACCTGCGCTGGCT
Source organism: Cryobacterium sp. BB307 (assembly GCF_012274275.1). Lineage (GTDB taxonomy): Bacteria > Actinomycetota > Actinomycetes > Actinomycetales > Microbacteriaceae > Terrimesophilobacter. Next base: position 948,407 of record NZ_JAANZA010000001.1, read on the forward strand.
CGACCGGGCCTCCATCGACTGGGACACCATCGGCGATTCCATCAAGAAGACCAACAACGTGCTGATCGTCGAACAGGGCGCACAGGGGACGTCGTACGGCGCCTGGCTGGCCGACGAGCTGCAACGCCGCTACTTCGACTGGCTCGACCAGCCGATCGAGCGGGTTACCGGCGGCGAGGCCAGCCCGAGCATCTCCAAGGTGCTCGAGCGCGCCGCGATCGCCCGCACGGAAGAGGTCGTCGCAGGACTGGAGAAGGTTCGCCGCGGATGGGGTGGTGAGTGATGGCCATCGTCATCCGGATGCCGGAGGTGCTGACCGGCGCGACCGAGGCAGCCCTGCAAAGCTGGCTCGTGAAGCCGGGCGACACCATCGCCGTCGGCCAGACCATCGCCGAGGTGGAGACCGAGAAAGCCACCGTCGAGTACCAGGCAGAGGAGGCCGGCACGCTGGCCGGGGTCCTCATCGAGACCGGTGTTCAGGTTGATGTCGGCACGCCGATCGCGGTCCTTGCCGAAGCGGGGGAGTCGGCGGATGCCGCTCTCGCCGCGGCAGGCAAGCTCGGAGCCGCCGTTCCGACGGAGAACTCCGAGGACAGCGCGGCAGCGGTCGACCCGGCGGCCGCCGTGAAGGCGGATGCACCAGCCAACGCCGCAGCAAACGCTCCGGGGGACGGGGTCGCCGCTGGTGCGGCCACCGCGACCGATCAGAGCCGTCGCTTCGCGAGCCCGCTCGTGCGCAGGCTCGCGCGCGAACGTGGACTGGACCTGAGCGCAGTGACAGGCAGCGGCCCGAGCGGCCGTATCGTGCGCCGCGACCTTGACGGGCTGGCCGTGGCACCGACCGCACCGGCAGCACAGGCCTCGGCTGCGCCGGCTGTGCCGACCGGCGGCTTCACCGACGTTCCGCACACCGGGATGCGCCGCGCGATCGCACGGCGGCTCACCGAGAGCAAGAGCACCATCCCGCACTACTACCTGAGTGCCGACTGTCGCGTGGATGCTCTGCTGGAACTGCGGAAGACGGTCAACGAGTTCGGCACCGACAAGGTGTCGGTGAACGACTTCGTGGTGAAGGCGGTCGCCGGCGCGTTCCGCGACGTGCCCGAGGCGAACGCGATCTGGACCGACACGGCCATCCGGCGCTTCGACGACGTCGACATCGCCATCGCCGTGGCGATCGAGGGCGGCCTGATCACGCCCGTGGTGCGCGCCGTGGACAAGCGGTCGCTGAGCGAGGTGAGCGCGGACATCCGGCAGCTCGCCGAGCGCGGTCGCACCGGCGGGCTCAAGCAGCACGAGCTCGAGGGCGGGTCGTTCTCGGTCTCGAACCTGGGGATGTACGGAACCACCGAGTTCTCGGCGATCATCAACCCGCCGCACTCGGGCATCCTCGCGGTCGGCGCGGCGACGCAACGTCCGGTGGTCGTCGACGATGAGCTGAATGTGGCGACGGTCATGACCGTCACACTGTCGGCGGACCACCGGGTGCTCGACGGCGCGCTCGCCGCCCAGTGGCTCGCGGCGTTCGTGAAGCGCATAGAGAATCCCGTCAGCATTCTGGTGTGACGGGGGGAGAGGCGGTCGGCGCTTTCGGGTAGCGCCGGCCGCCTCGTACACCCTTGGGGTCGGTCACACCGACCTTGAGTTGCCCACTTCCGCCCCACTTTTCGCGTGAAACAGGGGCCGAAGGGGGCAACTCGGCGTTCAGCTCTCGCGCAAGCCCCAGCGCGCGTGCAGCCGCTTCATCCACCGCGGCGCCCACCACATGATGCGCTGTTGCCAGGTCATGAACGCCGGGACAAGCAGGCAGCGCACGACCGTCGCATCCAGCGTCACCGCGACCGCGAGGGCGACGCCGAGTTGCTTGATCACCATGAGGTCGCCGGTCGCGAAGCCCGCGAACACGACGACGATGATGAGCGCGGCGGATGAGATGATCCGGCCGGAGCGCTGCAGTCCGGTGGCGATGGCCTCGCGCGCGTCGACCCCGGCGTCCACCTGCTCCTTGATACGGGACAGGATGAACATCTCGTAGTCCATGGCCAGGCCGAAGCCGAACACCAGGGTGAGCAGCAGCACGAGCACATCGACGCCGTGCACGACATCGGGGTCGAAGTTCAGCGGCCCGGCGAAGTTGCCCTGCTCGAAGCCCCACACCAGCACGCCGATGGATGCGCCGAGGGAGAGCGCGCTGGCCACGAGCGCCTTGAGCGGCACGATGAGCGAACCGGTCATGAGGAACAGCAGCAGGATCGTGCCGAGGGCGATCACCAGCACCGCCCAGCCCGCGCTGCCGATCAGCGACTCGGAGAAGTCGACGGTGCGGGCGTCGGTTCCCGTGACCCAGTTTGGGAAGTCGGGGCGGTCAGAGCGGATGTCGTGGACGACCTCGATGCCGTCCGCCGGGTCCACCTGGACGTTCACGCGCCAAGCGTCGCCCGACTGAGCCGGTGCCGTCACCGACTGAACCCCGGCGAGCGACTCGATGCCGGCTGCCCACGCTTCGGCGTCCGATTCGGTCTCGGTGACCAGTGCGACGCGCGGGGCGCGTGCATCCGGGAACTCGTCGGCGAGCGTGGTGATGAAGTCGTGCTGCGTCGAGGAGGCAGGGATCGCGTCGACGCTGGTGTTGGCGAGCTGCAGGTTCAGCAGCGGGCTGCCGACCGCGATGAGCGCAGCGGCGCACGCGAGTGTCACGAGAGCAGGTTGCCGTTGCACCTGCCGCGTCAGCCTCGAGAAGAAGCCGTCGTCCGGTGCGACATCGCCGAAGCGGGCGATCGGCTTGCCGATGAGCGGAATCCGGGTGAGCGATCCCGGATTCGCCAGCCTGTCCCCGGCCAGCGACAGCAGCGCGGGGATCAGGGTCAGCGCCGAGAGGATGGCGATGACCGTGACAGCCAGGGCACCGACTCCGATGGCCCGCACGATGTTCGGCTCGAACACGAGCAGACCGAGGGAGGCGATACCGAACGTGGTGCCGGAGTAGAAGACCGTGCGGCCGGCGGTGTCCGCTGTCCTCGTGATGGCGTCGAGCCGGTGATCTCGGCCGAGCGGGCCGTGCGCGCGGTACTCCTCCCGAAACCGGCTGACCATGAGCAAGCCGTAGTCGATCGAGAGTCCCAAGCCGACGGCCGTGACGACGTTGACGATCGTGGTGTCGATGTCCATGACATAAGTGAAGGCGAACAGCGCGCCCAGAGCGCCGACGATCGCGGCGATCGCTCCGGCGAGCGGCATTCCCGCCGCGATGAACCCGCCGAACACCACGAGCATCACCACGAGCGCGATCGGCAGGGCGACCATCTCGCCGCGAGCGAGATCGTTCTCTGAGACCTTGACGATCGAATCGATGAGCAGGCTTCCGCCGCCGACCTCCACCGTGGCATCCGGGAACTCGGCGCGCAGGTCGTCTGCGGAGGCGCGCAACTCGGCGGCGACCTCGTCGACGAGCTTCGCGTCCGGATCCTCGCCGTCGACTCCCTCGATGGTGGCGGTGAACAGCACACCCTGGTCGTCGGCGGAGAACACCGGGGCGAGCTCTGGCAGCCGAGACCCATCGGGGAGGGTTGGGACGATGAGCGGGTTCACGAAGTCGACGTGATCGAGCTTCGCCAGGTTGTCGCCCAGGGCGCTCGCCGCGCTCGCCAACTCGGGATCGCCGAGTTCGACGCCGTGCACCAGCAGCGTGAGAGATTCGGTCTCTTCGCCGTTGGCGCTCAGCAGCTCGTCGGCCTCGGCCGCTTCACCGTCGGCGCCGGGCGCCGCGCTGACCAGGCGTTCGAACAGGGAGTCGCCGGTTGCGCCGACCAGAGCCGTGGAGACGGCGATGGCCAGGACGACGATCCACCCGCACAGGGTGAGCCAAGGGTGTGCTGCTGAGGCCCGACCGATTCGTGCCAGCGGCCCCACGCGCATGCGCCAAGACTATCGGTGCAGCAGCGTTGCCTTTGACTCAATCGAGGCCGCTGCCTCCAGCGCGTACCGCAGGTCCGCCCACAGGTCGTCGACGTGCTCGAGGCCGATCGAGATCCGCACGATTCCGCCGCCCGGCTTGGCTGCCGCGGCGACCGGGCGGTGGGTCAGGCTGGCCGGGTGCTGCGCGAGCGAGTCGACGCCGCCGAGCGACACCGCGTGCGTGATCAGCTTCAGCGACTCGGTGAACCGCGCCGCCGCGTCGTATCCGCCCGCCAGCTCGATCGAGATCATAGAGCCGGGGCCGGACTGCTGCCGTCCGATGAGACCCAGCGGGTCGCATCCGGGAAGCGACGGATGCATCACCCGATTCAGCGCCGGATGCTCGGCCAGCCGCCGCGCGAGTTCGGTCGCGGTCTCCTGCTGCGCGCGAACCCGGATCGGCAGGGTGCGCAGCCCACGGTGCAGCAGGTACGCCGACAGGGGGTGGAGCACCCCGCCGGTGAGCGCGCGCACGTGCCGAAGCTTCTTCGCCCACTCCTCGTTCGTCGCCACGACACCGGCGACGACATCGCCGTGGCCGCCGAGGTACTTGGTCGCGCTGTGCAGCACGAGGGTGACGCCCAGTTCGATCGGGCGCTGCAGCACCGGGGTGGCGAAGGTGTTGTCGATGAGCACGGGCACGGCGCCAGCGGCGGCGACGACCGCGGCGATGTCGATGAGCTCGAGGGTCGGGTTGGCGGGGGACTCGATCACGACGAGGCCGGTGTCCGGCCGGATGGCGTCGGCGATCGCGTCGGCGTCGGCCCACGTCACGGTCGTGCCGACCAGCCCGGTGTCGAGCACATGGTCGGTGCCGCCATAGAGGGGGCGCACCGCGACGACGTGCGGCTTGCCGTCGGAGACGGTGGCGAGCAGGCACGCGGTGAGGGCTGCCATGCCGCTGGAGTAGGCGACAGCCGTCTCTGAGCCCTCAAGGGACGCGAGCGCCGTCTCGAAGCGGGCGACGCCCGGCTGCCAGAGGCGCTGGTAGACCGCGGACTGGCCGGGCAGCAGCGGCCCGCCGGTGGCGAGCTGTTCGTAGGCGTCGCCGCCGTGCTCGACGTCGGGCAGCGGGTTGGTGGACGACAGGTCGATCACCGGAACGTGTGAACCGCTCTCGGTGACGCCCTCCATTCCGGCGTGGACGGCGCGGGTCTCGAAGTGCTGCTGCTCAGTCGTCATGCTCAGACCGAAGCAGATTCCGCACGCGCGCGCAAGCATCCGTGCACGATCGTGAGACTATGGGCATGTTTGGCGAAGAATCTGCGCTAAGCGGCCTTCCCAGGCATCCGGCGTTGAAGAAGGGCGAAGCGCATGGACGACATCGACCGGGCGCTGCTGCGCGTGCTGTCCTCAAACGCGCGGATGTCGGGCTCTGCGCTGGCGAACGCCGTCGGAGTGGCCGAGTCGACGGTGTCGCTGCGGCTCAGGCGGCTGCGCAGCGATGGGTACCTGCGCGGCTACCGTGCCGACATCGACCTGGCGGCGCTGGGGATGACCGTGCAGGCGCTCATCTCGATTCGGCTGGTGTCGATCGAGCGGGACGACATCGAGGGATTCCGTGTGGAGGCGCCGTCCTGGCCGGGCGTGCTTGGTCTGTTCCACATGGCGGGGGCGGATGACTTTCTGCTGCACGTTGCGGCTCGCAACTCGAGCGAGCTGCGCGACTTCGTCCTCGAGCATTTGGCGGCGCATCCTGCGGTGCAGCACACCGAGACGAACCTGATCTTCGACCACGTGACCGGCTCTGGAGTCGAGTCGCTGCTCTGACCGCCGTGTTGTGCAGGACTAGACCAGGTCGCGCCAGTCGACGTTGATCGGGAGGGTGATGGCGTCGGTCGCCGGGTTGAAGACCGTCGCCTCGTCCCGGCGGTGCCGCAGCACCGTGTCGATGTACGAGGTCAGCGCCTCGGCGAGCGGGACATCCCGTTGCTCGCTTTCGGAAAGGAACCAGCGGTGGTCGAGCAGCTGGTGGAAGATCTCCGCCGGTTCCAGTTTGCCCTGCAGGTCGCGGGGGATCGCACGCGTGATCGGCTCGAACACGGAGGCCAGCCACTCGTGCGCGACCATCTCCTCGTCCTCCTCGCCCGGGTGGAAGGTGGCCGCGTAGGAGTCGAGGTCGTTCAGCAGGCGCCTGGCCTGATTCTCTTGGACATCCAGCCCGGTCAGGCGCAGCAGTCGGCGCTGGTGGTGGCCGGCGTCGACGACCTTCGGCTGGATGACGACGCGAGTGCCGTCCTCGTCGGTCTTGATGGCGAGTTCCTCGATGTCGAACCCGAGCTCGTTGAGCCGCCGCACCCGTTCGGCGATGCGCCAGCGTTCGGATGACTCGAACGTCTCGGTGCCGGTGAGCTCGGTCCACAGGGTCCGGTACGCGGCGACGATGCCGTTGCTGACCTCGACCGGGTCGGTCTCCTCATCCAGCTTCCCGCCCGCGGCGAGGTCGAGCAGTTCGCCGGCGATGTTCACGCGCGCGATCTCAAGGTCGTTCTCCCGCTGGCCGTCGGAGAGCCGCGCGTGCAGGTCACCGGTCTCCGCGTCGACGAGGTAGGCGGCGAATGCGCCGGCATCTCGCCGGAACAGCGTGTTGGACAGCGACACGTCGCCCCAGAAGAACCCGATGATGTGCAGTCGCACGAGCAGCACCGCGAGGGCGTCGATGAGCCGGGTCGCGGTGTCCGGGCGCAACCGCTGCGAGTACAGCGCCCGGTAGGGGAGCGAGAACTTCAGGTGGCGGGTGACCAGCGCGGCGTCGAGCGGGTTGCCTTCGTCATCCGTTCGGTTGGTGACGTAGGCAACCGGCTCGACGCACGGCACGTCCGTCCGCTGCAGCGTCCGCAGCAGGTCGTACTCGCGGCGGGCGAGTTCAGCGGAGGTCTCCTTGATCGCGACGACGTAGCCGCTCAGGTACGCGAAGCGAACCAGGTGCCGCGAGATCCCCTTCGGCAGCGCGGCAATGCTCTCCGCTGGCCACACATCGAGCGGCAGGTCCCAGGGCAGGTCGAGCAGCCCAGTATCGGCGGTCGCCGACGTGATGTTCAGGGAAGCAGACATGTTCCCTTTCGCGCTGCTCAGTCCTTGACCGCGGGGTTCAGGCGCTGGCCGGTCTCCGTGTCGAACAGGTGGATGTGGCGCTCCTCCGGCAGGATCAGCACCTTGTCGCCCTCCACGGGGTGGTTGCGGCCGTCGACGCGCGCGACGATGTCGACCCGGCTGCCATCGACCTCGGTGTGCCCGTACAGGTAGGCGTCCGCGCCCAACTCCTCGACAAGGTCGACGTCGATCGGAAGACCGTCACCGTCGGTGGCGACCCGGACATCCTCAGGACGGATGCCGATGGTCGCCTTGTTGCCGTGCGCGCCCGCGAGGATGTCCCGCGCGACCGGAGCGACGTGGCTGCCGAACTGCACTCCGCCGTCGGCGAAGTCGACGGGGAACAGGTTCATGGCCGGGGACCCGATGAAGCCGGCGACGAACACGTTCACGGGGCTCTCGTACAGGTCGCGGGGTGTTCCCACCTGCTGCAGCACGCCGTCCTTGAGCACAGCGATGCGGTCGCCCATGGTCAATGCCTCGACCTGGTCGTGGGTGACGTAGACGGTGGTGACGCCGAGGCGGCGCTGCAGCGACGCGATCTGGGTGCGGGTCTGCACGCGCAGCTTCGCGTCGAGGTTCGACAGCGGCTCGTCCATCAGGAAGACGTGGGGCTGACGCACGATCGCGCGGCCCATCGCGACGCGCTGACGCTGACCGCCCGAGAGCGCCTTCGGCTTGCGTGCCAGGTAGGGCTCAAGGTCGAGAAGCTTCGCGGCCTCGAGGACGCGCGCTGCGCGCTCCTCCTTGGCCACGCCGGCGATCTTCAACGCGAAACCCATGTTCTCGGCGACAGTCATGTGCGGGTAGAGCGCGTAGTTCTGGAAGACCATGGCGATGTCGCGGTCTTTCGGGGGCATGTCGGTGACGTCACGCTCGCCGATCAGGATCCTGCCCTCGTTCACCTCTTCGAGGCCCGCAAGCATCCGCAGCGCGGTCGACTTGCCGCTTCCGGATGGGCCGACCATGACGAGGAATTCCCCATCGCCGACCTCGAGATTCAGGTCGCTGACCGCGGGGACGGTGGATCCGGGATAGATGCGGGTCGCGTCATCGAACGTGACTGTTGCCATTTTTTCGTTTTCTCCTTCACCGGCAGGTACGTGCCGGACGATCCGTAGTGATGGATTCGCGACGGCGCACCATCGCTTGAGGGCCATTATGGCACCGTCCGTGCTGTGAGGTCGCCCGCGCGCAAAGGCTAGGCTGGTTGGTGGAAATTCATAAAAAGCGAGGTTCCATGAGTGCCGGTTCCGGTGATTCCCATCTCTCGAAGGCAGAGCGGCGCAGCGCCGCGCGTGAGAAAGCGCGACAGCTTCGTGAGGAGCAGAAGAAGAAGGAACGGCGCAATCGCTTCCTGATCCAGGGCGGCATCATCGTCGCCATCCTTGCCGTCATCGCGGTCGTCGCGCTGGTCATCGTGAACGCTGTGCGTCCGCCCGCGTCTGGGCCGCAGAACATGCTGAGCGACGGCATCAAGATCGGCGAGAACTTCGAAGCGGTGCGCACCCCCGGACTGCGCCCGGGGGCCGAGCCCGTGCCGGCACAGACCAACGAACCCGACGTGCTCGACATCAAGATCTGGGTCGACTACATGTGCCCATTCTGCGGAGGCTTCGAGCGCGCGAACGCCGAGCAGCTGAGCCAGCTCGTGGGAAGCGGGTCGGCGACCCTCGAGGTCCACCCCATCTCGTTCCTTGACCGGGCATCCGCCGGCACCCAGTACTCGACCCGCGCGGCGAACGCCGCAGCGTGCGTCGCGAACTACTCACCCGACAAGTTCTTCGCGTTCAACCAGCTGCTGTTCGCCAACCAGCCCGAGGAGGGCACGGCCGGCCTCAGCAATGACGAGCTCATCGAGCTCACACAGCAGGTCGGCGTTTCGCGTGCCAATGACATCGTCCAGTGCGTCGAGAGCCAGAAGTTCAAGTCCTGGGTGAAGGGCGCCACCGACCGTGCGCTGAACGGTCCGGTCGCCGGCACCGAGCTGGAGAAGATCCAAGGCACCCCGACCGTTCTGGTGAACGGGCAGCAGTACCAGTACACGGTCGACCCGCAGACGGGTGAGTTCGATCCGGATGAGTTCGCGCGGTTCCTGACGCAGGTGCTTGGTTCGCAGTTCATCGAAGAGCCGACCCCGACCCCGACGCCGCCCGCGGGAGGCTAGCGACCGCGCAGCCGGCCGATTCGCGGAAGGAAGCGTCCGACCCTGCGTGCGTATGCGGGGTAGTCCGGATGCGTTGCTGCGAGCATCCGCTCCTCCCAGCGCGCCTTGACCGCCAGCAGCATGACCCGTGCGGCATGAGGGCGAGCGCCGCCAGCAGGACGACTTGCGCGGCGACGATGCTCCAAGCGAGTTCACGCCTCATTTCTCGAGGGTACGCCCGGGTGAAGTGTGAGACACGCCGACTGGAACTTACTCCGCCGCGCCGACCATGAGCCAGACACCAGCCGTTTGGGAACCGCGACGGAACTGGATATGCCAGCAGCCTGGACGATCGAGAACTAGGCCCGATCCGTATTCATCGCCAGGGCGGTCGTAATCGCCTCCCTGGTGGTACTCCGGTCCCCATGCGAGCTCCGATTGAACGTCGTCTGGGCCCGCCAGCGTTACCGTCGGCTCCCCTGAACCGGTTACCCGCCAAACGACCTTCTTCACAGCGTCGGACGCGACAAGGAAATCGCCCGCTTGGATTTGACCGAACAGCTTCAGTCCGTCTTCCGACGAACCTACGATTTCTGGAGCGAAGGGCCCATCCTCAAGAACCTGTGTGGGTGAAGCACAGCCACTTAGCACGGGAACTGGGCCCTCCGATTCCCTCGATGGTCCCTGGTGAGTGCAGCCCGTAACCACAAGGGCGGCCGCGATGGAGTGCCAGTCGACAGGAGCCAGACCCTTGGCGACTAGGCAACCGACGCAACGTCATGCGGTCCACCATCCCACGACAGGAGAGTATTGCTCCATTGCCCGGGAAATGGGCACGCTGGGCATATGCAGTGCCATTGACACCCGCGACGCCGAGAGCGCTGTGGTGCTGTGTCCTCTGAGCCCCCTGTCGGATTCGAACCGACGACCTTCGCTTTACAAGAGCGGTGCTCTACCAGCTGAGCTAAGGAGGCGTTTGCCTCACCAATAGTAATGGCTGGCCGAGAGGCCGTAGCCTCCCGGCGCCCACCACCCTGTTGTGCAGGATTCTAGGCCGCCAAGCTGGGGCCGGACGACCGTATCACACCCCTGTGGTGCAGGACTTTCGGTCGTCCGGGCGGGAAATCACAGGCATCCGGGCCCGTTCTTGGCCGGATGTCCTGCACAACAAGGAGTGTCCTGCATAACAGGAACAGCCGGCGGGGAGGGTCAGTCGCGCGGCTCGAAGCTCAGCGACACCGAGTTCATGCAGAAGCGGTCACCGGTCGGGGTCTGCGGTGCGTCATCGAAAACGTGGCCCAGATGTGAGCCGCAGTTGGAGCAGAGCACCTCGATGCGCTCCATGCCGAGGCTGTGGTCCTTGAGCAGCTGGACCGCGTCCTGCTCGGTGGGGATGTAGAAGCTCGGCCACCCGCAGTGCGAGTCGAATTTCGCTTCGCTGCGGAACAGTTCCGCGCCGCACGCCTTACAGCGGTAGACGCCCTCCCGGTTCTCGTCGAGCAGCTCGCCCGTCCACGGGCGCTCGGTCGCCGCCTGGCGGAGCACCGCGTACTCGTCCGGGGACAGTTCGCTGCGCCACTCCTCGTCGCTCTTGGTCACTTTGTAAGCCATGCGGATGCTCCTCTTGCTCGTGTCCCTCCATTTAACGCCCGCTGTGTCCGAATCGTTCCCGTATCCCCCGGTTCGGCCAATGGCGGCCGGTTAGGCTGGAGAACGGTGCCGATTGTCGGGCACCCGAGGGGGAGTTGTGCAGGTCATCCGCAGCCGAGTGCTGGCTTTTTTCGTGGCGCTGGCCGCGGTAACAGCGATCCAGTCGCCCACGGCGGCCACCGCCGAGCTCGGCACCGCAGCTGCCACGTCGGGTGCGTCAACGGCCGAATCCCAGACCTGCGCAGTCACCGGGGCGGATCTGGAGTGGGGCTTCAAGGAGTCCTTCCGCAGCTACATCAGCAGCACGATCGCGAGCGGTGACTGGAGCGTCGCCGATGGTGCACGCTATGAGACGCCCATTTTCTACTGGTCCGGTGGCGACGGCGACTTCGATGGCCGCACCATGACCGGGACGGTGTCGTTCACCGGTTCGATCACCTTCACCGGGCACGACGGCATCTTGAACACGACCGTGGCCAATCCCGCCATCCGTTTCGATGGTCGCGAGGCAGTGCTGCTGGTGGACGTTGCAGGCACGACCCAGGATGGTGTCGCGGTGTCGGAGCAGGCCGTCGAGTTCGTCAGCATCGACCTCGGCGCCGGGGTCACAACGAGCGCCGACAACGTCGTGACGGTCAGGGATGCGCCAGCGGTGCTGCTGCCGACCGGCGCCGCAGCATTCGGAACCTACGAAGCGGGCGAGCCGTTCGATCGCATCCGGATCGACATCCCGACCGAGTCGGAGTGCGCCCAGCTGGCCACGCCGCCGGTGTGGCTGTGGATCGCCATCGGCGTTGTGCTGCTCTTCGTCGCGGCGATTATCAGCTTCGTGGTCATCCGCCGCCGCGCCTGATGGCCACCCCGCCGCCCACCGCCGATTGGTACCGGCGCTTCGCCGAGATCGAGGCAGCCGGACACTCTGCCGTCTACGAGGACTGGGCGCTCGGGGTCGCAGGCGACCCCGCCGTGCTTGCGCTCATCGAAGCGTTGCCGTTCCCCAAGCGGCAGCCGAACCTGATCCTCGCGTGCGCGCGCCTGCTCGGTGCGCCGGAGGGCGGTTACGTCGAGTTCCGCCACTGGCTGCTCGACAACTGGGACGCGGTCGCCGGCCAAGCGCGGGTCCGGATGACCCAGACCAACGAGGCCCGCCGCTGCGCCGCGCTGCTGCCCGCGCTGGCACGAATCGACGGACCGCTCGCCCTGATCGAGCTCGGAGCGAGCGCCGGCCTGTGCCTCTACCCCGACCGGTACAGCTATGACCTCGGCGGCGAGCGAATCGATCCGCCGACCGGGCCGTCCCCGGTGCTGCTCAGCAGCGACTACTCGGGACCCGTCCCCACCGTCCTGCCCGAGGTGACGTGGCGTGCCGGCTCCGACCTGAACCCGCTCGACCTGGGCTCCACCGACGACGTGCGCTGGCTCACCACTCTCATCTGGCCCGAACAGCATGAACGCCGCGAACGACTGAGCGCCGCCATCCAACTGGTGGCCGCCGACCCGCCGCTGCTGCTGCGAGGCGACGCGATCGACACCCTCGACGACCTCCTCGCCCGCGTTCCGGTCGGCGCGACGCCGGTGGTGCAGACCAGCGGCATGCTCGTCTACCTGCCGTTCGAGTCCCGGATGCGCCTCGTCGAGCGCATCCGGGCATCCGGTGCTCGCTGGGTCTCGCTGGAAGCGGTCGGCGCCCTGCCGACCGTGCGCGAGCGGTTGCCCGAGGAGCGTCCCGGCGCATACGTGCTCGGGCTCGACGAGCGGCCGCTCGCCTGGGTCGGTCCGCACGGCCAGTTCGTGGAATGGATTCAGGGGGCGTAGATCGCGCGGGCGAGCGCGTCGAGCACGTCGGCGGTGCGCGGCCCGAAGCTCAGGATCTCGCCGTCGGCCATGCTCACGAAGCGCTCGTTCTTGCCGGCGGTCGTCAACGCGAGCGCGGGCTTTGCCTCCAGCAGCCCGTCGACGCCACCCGCGCTCTCCAGCCCGTCTGACATCACCAAGATCAGGTCCGGGTTGGCTGCGATGATCGCCTCGTCGGTCATCGGGCGCATGCCCTCCCAGCCGATCTCTGTCGCCACGTCGATCCCGCCGACCGCCTCGATGAGCTGGTCGGCGCCGGACTCCTGTCCGAACAGGTAGTAGATCCCGGATGCGCCGCGGAGGTAGAGGAACACCATCCGCAGCCGGTCGGCCGGCTTCGGGGAGATGGCGGCGATTTCCGCGATCTTCGCGTCGATGTCCGCGGTGAGGGAGGTCGCGAGCAGCTCTCCGGAATCCGTCGCCCCGAGCGCTGCGGCGACCTGCCGGGTCAGGTCGGCGACACCACTCACCCCGGGTTCCGCCTTGACGAAGACGACCGGCACTCCGGCATCCCGCAACTGCAGCAGCGCATCCAGAGGGCCGACGGTGCCGTCGGTGACGATCACGCTCGGTCGCAGGCTGAGCACCGCCTCGCTGTTGATGGTGTGGCCGCCGCGCGTGACCAGCGGCAGCTCGCCTACCGGCGGGAAGGTGGTCGACGAGTCGCGGCCCACCAGGTTGTCGCCGAGGCCCAGCCCGTAGATCGTCGCCGCGATGGAGCCCGAGATGTCGAGGCCGATGATGCGCGACGTGTCGGTCACGGTGACGTTCCGGTCGCCCGCCGGGTCGTGTGACGTGACCTGGGCCGGCAGCTCCTGCGCGGGCGAGGAGGTGATCGGTTTGATCTGCAGTTCGCGCAGCAGGGCGACGGACTCGCCGACGTAGTCCTTCGGGTTGTCGAGCAGGTCGGCTTCGGCCAACGGCACGAGAGGACCGGAGGCGGTCGGTGCCGTGCTGGGTTCGCTCGTCGCCGCCTGGCATCCGGTGAGGGCGACCGCCACCACGACAAGCCCCGAGAGCAGGGCGGGCAGGCGGCGGGTCATTGTGAGGCGGTTCTCCACGCGGATTGCGGACGGGTCGGGATGCAGGGAAGCAACTTAGGTAATCCTAACCGAGCCGGATTTCGCCCGCTGGCCGAGCCTCGGCCGCCACCGCCACGCTTCGCCCTAGGATGGCGGCGGACCGACGGCAGGAGAAGGTGTGACGCAGGCGTCCGGAGCGGAGCAGGAGCATCCCGCCGCCGAATTGTCTGACCTCCAACTGCGGATTCTGGATTTCGAGCGCCAATGGTGGAGACATGCCGGCGCCAAGGAGGAGGCCGTGCGCGCGGAATTCGGCGTCTCCGGCGCCCGGTACTATCAACTGCTGAACGCTGTGATCGACTCTCCGGCCGCGATCGTGCACGATCCGATGCTGGTCAGGCGGCTGCAACGAGTGCGAGACCATTCAGTCGCTGCCCGTTCGGCGCGCCGGCTGCCCGGGTCACCGCGCGACTGACCCAAGTGCGACTGACCGAAGGAAAGAATGGCGACGTACCCGAAGGACCGCTTCGACGAGGTGCCTGACGAGCTGCTGCGCGTCGGCGCGCACCGGGCACCGGCGAAGAAGGGTCGCGGTTGGATCGCATTCGGATGGGCGGCGTTGGCGACGATCGTGCTGGTGCTGGCCGGGCTGGTCGCGCTCGCGGCGCTGAACGACGACTTCGAACTCGGGTTGCCGGGCTTCGAAGCGAGTGAAGCACCGCTTCCTGAACCCGAGGTGATCCCAACGGCCGAACCGACGATCGCGCCGGAGATCCCGATCACCATCCTCAACGGCACCCCGACGGTCGGGCTCGCTAACACGGTCGGCAACTCGCTCGTCGAGCAGGGCTGGGCCGGCGCGGACCTCGGGACCGGCTCGCGCGCGAACGCCGCGGCGAACGATGTCGAGGAGACGATCGTGTACTACAACGCCCCCGAGCTGGAGGGTGCCGCGCGCGGCATCGTGCAGTCGCTCGGCATGGGCGACGTGCGGTTGTCCGACGACTTCCCCGGATCGCCGCTGACCATTGTCATCGGACTCGACTACCGTCCAGCAGGCTAAAGGTCAAATCGCCTCTCCCGAAACTCCCTCAACCTCGCTACTATCGGCTCATCCGTCCCAGGTTTTGGGCAGGGCCGTAACAGCACAGCAGGGAGCACCACATGGCGAACGGAACCGTTAAATGGTTCAACGCTGAGAAGGGGTATGGCTTCATCACCGTCGACGGTGGGGGCCAGGACGTGTTCGTCCACTACTCCGCAATCGACATGTCCGGTTACAAGGTCCTCGAAGAGGGCCAGCAGGTCGTCTTCGAGGTCGGCACCGGATCGAAGGGGCCGCAGGCGGAGCAGGTTCGGGTCGCACAGTAGCGACCGACCCAAACCGTACGGCACGCGCGCGCTAACGCCGGCTGGGAGACCAGGCGGCGTTAGTCTGTGCCTGTGGTTCGACACGGGGGATTCGCGCGCGCCGCCGCGCTTTCGGGGATAGCGGCTCTCATCCTGACGGCTGCCGGATGCGCGGCGACGGCACCGGAGCCGGCACCGAGCCCGACCGTGCCGGTCTATGTCTCCACCTACGAGACGCCCGCGCCCACCGAGCTCGCGCCGCTGCGCGGTACGACTGTGCCCGCCGGTTCTCTCGCGCACTCCGCCATTGCAGCGAAGGTTGACAACCACTGGGATGCCCGCCCGCAGGTCGGGTTGGAGTCCACCGACATCGTCTACGAGGAACTTGTCGAGGGTGGCATCACCCGGTACGTGGCGATCTGGCAGTCGACCATTCCGGAACTTCTCGGCCCGGTGCGGTCCATCCGACCGATGGACCCCGACATCGCCGCCCCCTACGGCGGCATCATCGCCTACTCCGGTGGACAGCAGCGTTTCGTGAACCTCATGCAGGCAACGCCCGTCTACAACGCCATCCATGGCATGGGTGACACCGCGAACACCTTCTTCCGGACCGACAGCAAGCGCGCGCCGCACAACGTTCTCGTCAAGGCGACCGAAGTCGTCGCCCAACATGCCGACATCCCTGCGCCCGCTCAGCAGTGGGCATACTCGCTCGACGCGGCGTCGTCATCCGCGGCGAAGGAGGGGGCGCCGGTCTCCGCCATCCACTACCGCTTCTCCAACATGTTCGACGGAAGCTGGACGTACGATCCGGATAGCCAGACCTACCTGCGCATCCAGCAGGGCAGTGCGGACCTGGACTCCAGTGGCAACCAGTTGCGAGCGTCGAACGTCGTCGTGCTGCGCGTCGGCGTGGTCGACGATCAGGGTGTGCCGAAGACGCTGCTGGAGGGCAGCGGGGAGGCTTGGATCTCCACCGGCGGCGGCACCATCCACGGCACCTGGTCGAAGGCATCACAGACGGAGCCCCTGCAGTTCACGGATGACCGAGGCTTCGGCATCCGGCTCGGCGCAGGCAACACCTGGGTCGAACTGGTGCCGACCCGCGGCAGCGTCGAGTTCACCGCAGCCGGCTGACCCTCGCTTGCACTCGCCCCCTTAGAGTGCCAGAATCGTTTAGCACTCTCTTGTAGGGAGTGCCAAGGTTGTATCTGGACGTCCGGGAGGGACGAGAAACACACATGGCAAAAATCATTGCTTTCGATGAAGAGGCCCGTCGCGGCCTTGAGCGGGGCTTGAACACCCTGGCCGACGCGGTACGCGTGACGCTTGGCCCGCGCGGTCGCAACGTCGTACTCGAGAAGAAGTGGGGCGCCCCCACCATCACGAACGACGGTGTGTCGATCGCCAAGGAGATCGAGCTCGACGACCCGTACGAGAAGATCGGCGCCGAGCTGGTCAAGGAGGTCGCCAAGAAGACCGACGACGTCGCGGGTGACGGAACGACCACCTCGGTCGTGCTCGCCCAGGCGCTCGTCCGCGAGGGACTGCGCAACGTCGCAGCCGGAGCCGACCCGATCTCGCTGAAGCGCGGCATCGAGAAGGCCGTCGCATCCGTGACCGAGGAGCTGGTCAAGCAGGCCAAGCCGATCGAGACCAAGGAAGAGATCGCTGCGACCGCATCCATCTCCGCCGGCGACACCGAGATCGGTGCGCTCATCGCCGAGGCGATCGACAAGGTCGGCAAGGAAGGTGTCGTCACCGTCGAGGAGTCGAACACCTTCGGCACCGAGCTTGAGCTCACCGAGGGCATGCGCTTCGACAAGGGCTACCTGTCGGCATACTTCGTCACCGACCCCGAGCGCCAGGAGACGGTGTTCGAGGACCCGTACATCCTCATCGTCAACTCCAAGATCTCGAACATCAAGGACCTCCTGCCGGTCGTTGACAAGGTGATCCAGAGCGGCAAGCAGCTGCTCATCATCGCCGAGGACGTCGACGGCGAAGCGCTCGCGACCCTGGTCGTGAACAAGATCCGCGGCATCTTCAAGTCGGTCGCGGTCAAGGCTCCCGGCTTCGGTGACCGCCGCAAGGCGCAGCTGCAGGACATCGCGATCCTCACCGGTGGTCAGGTCATCAGCGAGGAGGTCGGACTCAAGCTCGAGAACGCCACCCTCGACATGCTCGGCCAGGCCCGCAAGGTCATCGTCACCAAGGACGAGACCACGATCGTCGAGGGCGCCGGTGACCCGGAGCAGATCGCCGGTCGCGTGAAGCAGATCCGCTCTGAGATCGAGAACACCGACAGCGACTACGACCGCGAGAAGCTGCAGGAGCGCCTCGCGAAGCTCGCGGGTGGTGTCGCCGTCATCAAGGCGGGCGCCGCGACCGAGGTGGAGCTCAAGGAGCGCAAGCACCGCATCGAGGACGCCGTGCGCAACGCCAAGGCCGCAGTCGAGGAGGGCATCGTCGCCGGTGGTGGCGTCGCGCTCATCCAGGCCGGTGCCGCAGCGTTCGGCAACGGCTCGCTGTCCGGCCTGACCGGTGACGAGGCGACCGGTGCGAACATCGTTCGCGTCGCGATCGACTCGCCGCTCAAGCAGATCGCGCTGAACGCCGGTCTCGAGCCCGGTGTCGTCGCCGAGAAGGTGCGCAACCTCCCCGCGGGTCAGGGCCTCAACGCCCAGACCGGCGAGTACGTCGACATGCTGGCCGCCGGCATCAACGACCCGGTGAAGGTGACCCGTTCTGCCCTGCTCAACGCAGCGTCGATCGCGGGTCTGTTCCTCACCACCGAGGCCGTCGTCGCCGACAAGCCGGAGAAGTCCTCGGCACCGCAGATGGACCCGTCGGCAGGCATGGACTTCTAGTCCGAACCTGCACGACACGAAGGGCGGCTCCCATCCGGGAGCCGCCCTTTGGCGTTCCTCGGGGATCGCTACGCGGGGACGGAACGTGAGACCGCCGCCCGTAGACGCCCACCACACCCGCGGCCTCACATTCCGTCCCCGCTCCGCTGGCCTATGCGCCAGATTCTGACGCGGGTGTTTCTTTCTCGCGCGAGTGTTGCAACACCCGCGCCTGGCAACAACACCCGCGCGATGCGCGCGCCTAGCGCCCGAAGAGGCGCGCGTTCGCCTGCTCGAGCTCGGCGTACTGGGTGCCGGCGTGGGTGAGCGCCTGGTTCATCGCCCGCAGCGAGTCCTCCATGTGCTGCGCCTGTGCACGCCACTCGGCGGCGAGAGCCTGGAACGCACTCGCCGCCGGTCCCTGCCACACGGTGGTCAGGTCGGTGAGCTGACCGTGCAGGCCGCTCAACTCCGCCCGGAGGCGTTCGATCGCGCCGTTCGTCGCCCCGGCACGCGCCAGTACCGCTTCACTGTCGACCTGGAACCGGGTCATCGCTGCTCCCTCCGCCGGGGCGGTTCCCCGGTTTCGCAGCACAGGCTAGGCAGGCATCCGGATGGCCGCCCGACGTGACGATGTCAGTCCGCGGCGGGCTCCGGCGCCTGGGGCGTGGGGAGGAGCGGAAGCGAGACGCGGAATGTCGCACCACCGCCGGGGGTGTCGAGCACCTCGACGGTTCCCTTGTGAGCGGCGACGATGCCGGCCACGATGGCCAGGCCAAGACCGGTGCCGCCGGTCTCGCGCGCGCGCGACGTGTCGGCGCGCCAGAACCGCTGGAAGATCTTCTCCCGGATCTGCGGGGCGATGCCCTCACCATGGTCGACGACCGCGAGCGTTCCCATGCTCCGGTCCTCGTCCACGCCGATCACCAGTTCAATCGGGCTGCCGGCGGGGGTGAACCGCATCGCGTTGCCCATCAGGTTGGTGATCACCTGGCGGATCTTGTTCTCGGCGGCGTTCACCACCGCCGGTCTGGCACCCTCTGTGGACTGCCGGATCGACGCGACCGGGATGCGCTGCTCGACCTGCGGAGCACCGCCCTTTCGCCGCGACCGCAGCTTGGCCAAGGTGGCTCCCGCGAACGCGATCGGGCCGGTCGGGTTGCTCGTGACCCGTTTAGGTCCCCGCGCGGAGGTCGCAGCCACGAGTTCCTGCAGCGACGACGACTCGACCGGGGCGGGGGACTGGACGATAACGGAGACGGTGCGGGTGGGGTCGAAAGCCATCGCGTCAAGCGCGGCGTCGTTCGCGAGGGGCACCAGGTCGACCGGTGCGAGCTGAAGCGGTTTCGCCTCATCGATGCGGGCCAGTTCGAGGAGGTCCTCGACCAGCTCGCCCATCCGGATCGCTTCCTTCTCGATGCGCTCCATCGCCTGCGCGACGTCCTCCGGGGTGCCGAGCGCGCCCATCCGGTACAGCTCGGCGTAGCCGCGCACCGAGACGAGGGGAGTGCGCAATTCGTGGCTTGCGTCACCGACGAAGCGACGCATCTGCTCGATGGTGCGGGCCCGGTCGGCGAACGCCCGGTCGATCCGGTTGAGCATGGTGTTCAGCGACCGGTTGAGGCGCCCCACCTCGGTGTTCGGGGTCGCGCCAGGCAGGCGCTGGCTGAAGTCGCCATCGGCGATGGCTGCGGCCGTTGCCTCGACCTCGCGCAGCGGCGCGAAGGTGGAGGTGACCAGCAGCCGCGTGAGGGCGGCGCCGAGCACGATGACGCTCAGCCCGAAGCCGAGGAAGACGGCGGCGTACTGCGCGATGATCCCGTTGGTGTCGGCCAGGTTCAAGCCGACCGCGAGGGTGACCGTAGACCCGTTCGGGGCGACGTACGGCACCGCGACAACTCGCCACTGCTGGGTGTGCGCGGTGTCCCACAGCGTGATCGGGTTGCCCTTCTGCTCGCCGACGATCGGTTCGGTGAGCACACCGACGTTCGGCTGCGCCTGGTTGTCGGCCCGGTTGTTGCAGATGGTGTCGCCATCGGCATCCAGCATCGCGACGAAGTAGCTAGCAGGACCGGTGGTCCGCTCACACGTGGCGTCGACCCCGATCGCGATCGAACTGAGGTCGAGCGCGAAGGTGGCGACCTTGCGGTCCGCCTCGCTCATCAGGTAGTTGCGCAGCACGGTCATCGTGCCGACACCGGCGACAAGCAAGCCAAGGGTCACCAGGAGTACGGTCACTCCGGTGATCTTGGTGCGCAGGGAAACG
This sequence comes from Cryobacterium sp. BB307, assembly GCF_012274275.1. Classification (GTDB taxonomy): domain Bacteria; phylum Actinomycetota; class Actinomycetes; order Actinomycetales; family Microbacteriaceae; genus Terrimesophilobacter. The sequence goes on from NZ_JAANZA010000001.1 coordinate 968,594, forward strand.
CGGTTCCACCACTGCGAGAGGCGCTCGTGCATCAGGGTTCAGGCTAGTCGCCTCGGCTGAGGCGGACGCTCAGACTTTCGCGGCCTTGAGCATGTAGCCGAATCCGCGCTTGGTCTGGATGACCGGCTCCTCGGTGTACTGGTCCAGCTTGCGACGCAGGTAGGAGATGTAGGACTCGACGATGCCGGCGTCCCCGTTGAAGTCGTACTCCCACACGTGGTCGAGGATCTGCGCCTTGCTGAGCACCCTGTTCGGGTTCAGCATCAGGTAGCGGAGCAGCTTGAACTCGGTGGGGCTGAGCTCGACAGGGGTGCTGCCGATGGTCACCTCGTGGGTGTCCTGGTCCATGGTGAGGTCGCCCGCGCGGATGATCGCATCCTCCTCGTCCTGCATGGTGCGGCGCAGGATGGCCTTGATGCGCGCCACGATCTCGTCGAGGCTGAACGGCTTTGTGACGTAATCGTCGCCGCCGACGGTGAGACCGGTGATCTTGTCTTCTGTGTCGTCCTTGGCGGTGAGGAAGAGAATGGGGGAGGTATAGCCGGATGACCGCAGCCGCTTGGTCACGCCGAAGCCGTTCATGTCGGGCAGCATGACGTCGAGGATGATCAGGTCGGGCTCTTCCTCGAGCACCGCGGAGATCGCCTGGGCGCCGTTGCCGACGGCACGGACGGCGAAGCCGGCGAAGCGCAGGCTGGTGGTCAGCAGGTCCCGGATGTTGGGCTCGTCGTCGACAATGAGAATCTTGGGTCCGTCGCTCATGCCGCCAGTATCTGCGTGTTGTCTGAGTACTTCCTGAATGCTTGGTGGTCGTGTTGCGAGCAGTGCTCGATCACTGGCTGGGAGCGATCCGTACGCAGCAGTGCCCCTCTGGGACCACGAATTCGATGCGATCGGCGTCATCGCCAGCACCCCGCGCGACGCCCCGCAGGTACTCCCGGTTGGCGTGGCAGATCACGTCCGCGTGGCGCGACGCGAGCCGGTGGAACGGGCAGTTCGCGAGCACCAGGCCGCCCTCCTCGTCTTCACACGGCTCGTAACCGCTTGCGCTCAGGGCGGTGGGCAGGCTGCCGGCTTCCGCGCCGTGCTCGATGCCCTTGGCGGTCGCGACCCGGCTGACCACGTCCCGGACCGGGTCGCCCGTCGCATCCGCCTCGCCGACCGCGGCGGCAAGCAGCTCGCCTGCCAGCTCATAATTGCGCGGCGGGATGGAGACGGTGAACTCGTCTCTCGCCAGTCGGTACAGCTTCGACGGGCGTCCGGACCCCGGGCCGTCCTTGCCGCTGAGCTTGCGGAACTCGGTCGCGAGCAGCCCTTCGCTGACGAGGCGCTCGAGATGGAAGGCCGCGGTGGCGCGGGGGATGCCCATGGCCTCGGCGGCCTGGTCGCGCGTCATCGGTTCGTCGTTCGCGCTGATCAGCTGGTACAGCGCGCGGCGTTGGGGGTCGTTGACCGCTGCAATGGCCGAGATCGGGTTCGGCAGTTCTCGCATGCTCATATCCTAGCTTTAAAACAACATATCTTGACAAAAGAAATTTCCCGACCTAGTGTCGCTGCCATGACCCAGGCGCTGGAGTTCACTGAAGAATCCGCCGAGCGGATGCCATCCGCCCAGCATCATCCGGTCGCGACGCTCCACGCCGTGGATACCGAGGACACGCAAGCCAAGGCCGAAATCGCCGTCACCGAACTGCTGCGAGCGCTTGGGCGAGATGTGGACAGCGAGAACCTGGTCGGCACCCCGCGTCGGGTCGCGGCGGCGTTCATCGAACTGCTGACCCCGGTGGAGTTCTCGCCGACCACGTTCCCCAATGACGAGGGCTACAACGAACTCGTGCTCGTGCGAGACATCCCATTCCACTCGCTGTGCGAGCACCACCTCCTTCCATTCCGCGGCATCGCCCACGTCGGCTACCTGCCCGGCGACCGGCTCATCGGGCTCTCCAAGCTCGCCCGCGCAGTCGAGTACTTCGCCCGCGACCTGCAGGTGCAGGAGCGGCTGACCAGGCAGGTCGCCGACTGGCTCGATGTGACCCTCACCCCGCGCGGCGTCGGGGTTGTCATCGAGGCCGAGCACCTCTGCATGAGCATGCGCGGCGTGCAGTCCGCCGGGGCGCGCACCACGACATCGGCCTTCCTCGGCGACCTGAACGACACCGACCAGCAACGCCGATTCCGGATGGGCACAGCCGACTGAGAAGGCGGCATCCTTAGCCGGCACCGGGCCAGATTGAAGGAGCGAAAATGGACGACCAGGAGTTTGTGATCATCGGGGGCGGGCTTGCCGGCGCATCGGCCGCCGAGGAGCTGCGGGAGAAGGGGTTCGCCGGGAAGGTCACCATCGTCGCGGCCGAGACGCACGTTCCGTACATCCGTCCGCCGCTGTCGAAGGGTTACCTCGCGGGATCGGAGGGGCTGGATGCCGCCTACGTGCACCCCGCCGACTGGTACGGCGAGCACGACATCGACCTGATGCAGGGCCGGTCGGCGCAGAAGCTCGACCTCGCCGAGAAGCGGGTCCTGCTCGACGACGGATCGCTGCTGCCCTACGACAAGCTGCTGCTCGCGACGGGGGCGTCACCGCGGCGCCTGCCAATCGACGGAGGGCAGCTCGACGGCGTGCACTACCTGCGCACCATCGAAGACTCGCAGTCCCTGCACGAGGCACTGGGGGACGGCGGCCGCCGACTGGTGCTGATCGGCTCCGGCTGGATCGGGATGGAGGTCGGCGCGAGCGCACGCACCCTCGGCAACGAGGTGACCATCCTCGAGCGTGACCCGATCCCGCTTGCCAACGCGATCGGCGACGAGCTGGGCTCCATGTTCGCCGAGTTCCACCGCGAGAAGGGCGTCGTGCTGCGCCCGAGCGTCGTGGTGAAGCGCATCGTCGGCGACGGACGGGTGTCCGGTGTGGAACTCGAAGACGGTGAGGTGGTGCCGGCTGACCTGGTGCTGATCGGTGTCGGTGCGATTCCGAACACGACGCTGGCCGAGGCAGCTGGCCTTGTGATCGACAACGGCGTCGCTACCGACGCTGCGCTGCGCACGAGCGACCCGAATGTGTTCGCCGCCGGCGACGTCGCGAACGCGTTCCACCCGCGTGTGGAGCAGCGGCTGCGCAACGAGCACTGGGCCAACGCCCTGAATCAGGGTCCGGCGGCCGCGCGCTCCATGCTCGGCGAGCCGACGGTGTTCGACGAGATCCCGTACTTCTACACCGACCAGTTCGACCTCGGAATGGAGTACTCCGGGTTCGGGTCGCTCACCAAGGACGCGACGATCGTCTACCGCGGGGACCGCGAGAGCCGCGAGTTCATCGCGTTCTGGGTCGCTGACGGGAAGGTCGTGGCAGGCATGAATGTCAACGTGTGGGACGTCAACGACCAGGTGCAGCGACTCATCCGCAGCCAGCGGGTGGTAGACCTCGACGCGCTGGCCGATGAGTCGGTCCCCCTCGACGCGCTCGCCCAGGACTCGGTCCCGGTCGAGGAGCGGTAGTGGCCCAGACGCTCGAACTGCGCAGGCGCATCGGCGCTCGCGACTTCGATTTCTCCCGGCAGGTCGCGGTGATGGCGGTCATCAACCGCACACCGGACTCGTTCCATGACAAGGGCGCGACGTTCGCGCTCGAGGCCGCGGTGGATGCCGCCCTGCGCGCGGCGTCGGATGGCGCGGATTGGGTCGACATCGGCGGGGTGCCGTTCGGACGTGGCCCGGTCGTGACGCTGGAGGACGAACTCGACCGGGTCATCCCCGTCATTGAGGCTGTGACCAGGGCGACCGACGCGGTCGTCTCGGTCGACACCTTCAACGCGCGCGTCGCCCGGGCAGCCATCGCCGCCGGCGCTGCGGTGATCAACGACTCCAGCGGACTGTACGACCCCGAGATGGCAGCCACCGTCGCGGACTCCGATGCGACCATTGTGCTCACCCATTCGCTGCATCCGCCCCGCGCCGAACCGCCCCGACCGGAGTACGACGATGTCGTCCTGGATGTGATCGGCTTTCTGCAAGACCGGATCGAGCGGGCACTGGATGCCGGCATCCCGCCCGAGCGGATCGTGATCGACCCTGGCCACGACCTCAACAAGAACACGCTCCACACTCTCGAGGTCACCAGACGGCTGGGTGAGGTCGTCGCTCTCGGCTATCCGGTGCTGGCCGCGGTCTCGAACAAGGACTTCGTCGGCGAGGCCATCAACCGGGAGCAGGGCGAGCGGCTCGCCGGCACCCTGGCCGCGGCGGTCTTCTGCGTCATGGAGGGTGCTCGCATCCTGCGCATGCATGATGTGCGTGCGGCGGTCGACGCGGTGCGGATGACCGAAGCGATTCTCGGCTGGCGCGAGCCGGCCTTCACGAGGCACAACATCTGAGGTGACGTGAGCGACATCCACTCGGTCGAGTTCGGCGAGACGCTGGACGACGCCGCGTTGATCGCAGAGCTCGTGACGGATGAACCGCTGCTCAGGATGAACTTCGTCAGCAGCGTCGACGGTGCCGCCACCCATCGCGGTCAGTCCGGCGGTCTCTCCGGTGAGGCGGACAAGCGGCTGTTCCAGCTGCTGCGCCGAGTGTGCGACGTCGTGCTCGTGGGGGCGGGCACGGTGCGCATCGAGGGCTACGAGGCGATGCGGGTGAGCGCGGAGTCCGTCCGCTGGCGGCACGCGGCCGGACTGCCCGAGCATCCCGTGTTCGCCATCGTGTCCGGTTCGCTCGACCTCGACCCCGCATCCAGGATCTTCACGGATGCCCCGGTGCGGCCGATCGTCATCACTACTGAGCGCGCTCCCGCCGGCGAACGCGCCAGGTTCGACGCGCTCGCCGATGTCATCGTCTGCGGCCAGGAGCTGGTCGATGTCGACGCCATGCTCGGCGAACTGCGCAGACGGGGGCTCGCGCACATCCTGTGTGAGGGCGGGCCGACACTGTTCGGCACCCTCCTGGCCGCCGACGCGGTCGACGAATTGTGCATCACCATCAGCGCCATACTGGAGTCCGGTTCGGCGCGGCGAATCGCGAACGGGACGCTCCCGGATGCGCGAGGGCTGACCCTGAAGCGGGCGCTCGCATCCGGTTCCACCCTGCTCTTGCGCTACGGTCGCGAAAAAACTGAAGACCGCTAGGTCTTCCCCTGTTCGGGGGGTATCGGTTAGCGTCAGCACCACTGCTCCGAACCGGAGCATCATTCGCGAGCGATCAAGGGAGATCATCATGCAGCGAAAGCACATCCGGCGCGTGTGCGCCATCGGGATCGGGGCGGCGCTGGCCGTCTCGTTCTCCGTCCCGGCCCTGGCCGACAACGGCACCGACACGACGGCGTTGAGGGACGCCGTGACGGCAGAGGGCCTGCTGGAACACCTCGAGGCGCTGCAGGCTGTCGCCGACGCCAATGACGGAAACCGCGCGGCCGGCACCTCCGGCTACGAGGCGTCCGCCGAGTACGTCGAGGCGCAGCTGCGCGCGGCCGGCTACGACCCGGTGCGGCAGTACTTCGAGTACCAGCAGTACGTCGAGAGCGCGGCCGGTCTGGAGCAGGTCAGTCCGAACCCGATCGTCTACGTCGACCAGGAAGACTTCGACATTATGGAGTTCTCCGGGTCTGGTGACGTGACAGCGCCGGTGACGGCGGTCGATGTGAACCTCGCTGGTGACCGCGCGTCGACCAGCGGCTGCGAGGCCGCCGACTTCGCGACCTTCCCGGCCGGGAACATCGCGCTCATGCAGCGCGGAACCTGCTCGTTCCGGCAGAAGGTGGACAATGCGGCCGCGGCTGGAGCTTCGGGAGCGATCGTCTTCAACCAGGGCAACGACGTGCCCGGTGACGACCGCTTCGGGCTGCTGTTCGGCACGCTGAACCCGCCGGCCGAGTTCGCGGACATCCCTGCCGCGGGGACGTCGTTCGAACTTGGCGCCGAGTTCGCGACCACTGAGGGACTCGTCCTGCGCATCCTCGCGGAGGCGACGCTCGAGACGGTCGAGACCTTCAATGTGCTGGCGGACACCGCGGGACGCACGGACCGCACGGTCGTGGTCGGGGCGCACCTCGACTCGGTGGCCGAGGGCCCTGGTATCAACGACAACGGCAGCGGCACCGCGGCCATCCTGGAGACCGCCATCCAGATCGCGGAGCTCGGCGATGACCCGAGGAACCGCATCCGGTTCGCCTTCTGGGGCGGCGAGGAGGACGGCCTGCAGGGCTCGTCCTACTACGTGTCGCAGCTGACGAAGCGGGAGATCAAGGATCACGCGCTGAACCTCAACTTCGACATGCTCGGGTCCACGAACTTCGTGCGCTTCGTCTACGACGGGGACGGCAACGCGTTCGGCACGGCCGGACCGAACGGCTCCAGCCGGATTGAAGCGGTGTTCCTGGACTACTTCGCGTCACAGGGTCTCGCAACCGAGCCGACCGCGTTCGACGGACGGAGCGACTACTTCGCGTTCATCAACAACGGCATTCCGGCCGGTGGACTGTTCACCGGTGCCGAGGACCCGAAGACCGCGGAGCAGGCGGCAGTCTTCGGCGGCACGGCAGGCGAAGCGCTCGACCCGTGCTACCACCAGGAATGCGACACTATCGAGAACGTCGACCTGACGGTGCTCGAGCAGATGGCGGATGCCGTTGCGCACTCGGTGTGGACGTTCGCGGAGACCACCTCCGCGGTCAACGGCACCGCGCGGGGTGGCGGTAACGGTGTTGCCAACCAGGAGTTCATGGGCAGCAACCTGCTGAAGTAGCTCCACCAACGACAGCGGGGCAGCCGGCGTGTGCCGGCTGCCCCGCTTGCGTTTCCGGGCCGGATGCGGCACCCCCATCGATGCCGCGCCCGTTTGCTATCGATGCCGGCGCTAGAGCGGCCGCATCGATAACAAACCCGAGCAGCGTCGCTTGAGGTCAGGCCGAGCGGACCCCATCGATGCGGCGCGGGATGCCCAACGGGTTGTCGTCGCGCAGCTCGTCGGGGAGCAGCGTCTGCGGCACGCCCTGGTAGGCGACTGGCCGCAGGAAGCGGCTGATCGCGGCGGTTCCCACCGAGGTCGAGGTCACGGCGGTGGTCGCCGGGTAGGGGCCGCCGTGCTGCTGCGCGTGCGTGACCGAGACGCCGGTGGGCCATTGGTTCCAGAGCAGGCGCCCAGCACGCTTGGCCAGCAGACGCAGCAGGTCGGGCGCGATCGCGTCGCTCTCCTCGCCGACAACGGTGGCCGTGAGCTGACCCTCGATGATGCGAGCGACCTCGAGCAGCTGATTCTCGTCGTCGTACTCCACCACGAGCGCGGTGGGACCGAACACCTCGGCCATGACGCCATCCGGGTCCTCGAGCACCGCGTCGATCGTCGTGGCGAGGATCGACGGTGCGGGCGGGTCGCTCAGCGACCCCTCCGAGTCGACGATCACCCGCACCTTGCCGGTCTGCTGCAGCGCGGTCAGGCTCGTGCAGTACCCCTCCTGGATGCGCGAGTTGAGCAACGGCGCTGCTGCCGGAAGCTGCACCTCGGTGAGCCGGTCGGTGAAGTCGGAGCCGCGCGGCACGAAGATCACCCCGGGCTTGGTGCAGAACTGCCCCGCCCCGAGCGTGAACGATCCGACGAACTCGTGGGCAATGCTCTCCGAACGCTCGTCCGCTGCGGCGCGTGTGACGAACACCGGGTTGACGCTGCCGAGTTCGCCGTAGAACGGGATCGGCTCCGGGCGGGACTGGGCGAGGTCGAACAGCGCCCGACCGCCCGGGATCGACCCGGTGAAGGCGCCGGCCTTGACGAGCGGATGCTGGAGGGCGATCCGACCGGCTTCGGTGCCGAAGATGACGGTGAACAGCCCCTCTGGCGCACCGGCCGCGGCAAGCGCTCCGGCGACGATCTCGCCGGTCTGGCGGGAGAGTTCCGGATGCCCGGAGTGCGCCTTGAGGATGACGGAGCAGCCGGCGGCGAGGGCGGATGCGGTGTCCCCGCCGGCGACGGAGAACGCGAACGGGAAGTTGCTGGCCGCGAACACGACGACCGGGCCGAGCGGAATGAGCAGGCGCCGCAGGTCCGGACGGGGGGCGCCCATCGGCCAGTCGGGATCCGCGTGGTCGATGCGGGCGTCGAGGTAGCTGCCCTCGGCGAGCATCTGGGCGAACAGTCGCAACTGGAAGGTCGTGCGCTTCAGCTCCCCGCGCAGCCGGCCGTCGGCGAGGTTGGTCTCCGATGCGGCGAGCGGCACCAGGGTGTCGGCTGCCGCGTCGAGAGCGTCGGCGACCGCCTCGAGAGCGTCAGCGCGGACTCGTGCGGGCGTTGCCGCCCACTGATCGGCCGCGGAATCCGCGAGGACGGCGATCTTTTCGATCTCGCTCGGTGTCGTTGGGGTGCTCATTGGTTCCTTACGCTTTGCGCCAGACAAGTTCCCGGCCATGCTAGTTCGGACGTGCCATGATCGTCCAAGCCACTAATGACATGCGATGATGCACTAACGGTATTGAAGGCATGCGTCGACGCGTGTCGAGGAGGGGGCGGGATGTTCACGTTCGATCAACTGCGAAGCTTCGTCGTCCTGGCGGAGGAGCTGCACTTCAGTCGAGCCGCCGACAAGTTGAATATGACCCAGCCGCCGCTGAGCAGGCAGATCCAGAAGCTCGAGGCCGAGCTGGGCTTCACTCTCTTCGACCGCAACAACAAGAGCGTCCAGCTGACCGCGGCCGGCAGCGCGTTCCGCAGCGAGGCGGAGAAGATCCTGAGCATCGCCGAGGCCTCCCGCGCCATGGCGCAGCGCATTGCGGACGGCTCGGCCGGCGAGATCAAGATCGGAATCACCGCGACCGGCATCATGGAGCTGCTCGGTGAGATTCTGGCGCGCCTCGACGTCCACGCGCCGGGGGTCGCCGTCGACATCGCCGAGATGGTCACCAAGGACCAGATCGCCGCGCTGCTGCGCGGATCCGTCGATATCGCCTTCGTGCGCGAGGTGCCGCTGTCCGCCGAGCTGGACTCGCTGCTCGTCCGCCAGGAGCCCCTGGTCGCCGCCATCAGCAACCGCCACCGGCTGGCGGTGACCTCGCGCGAACTGAGCGTGACAGAGCTCGAGGGGGAGCACGTCCTGACCTATTCGCCGGTCGACGCGCACTACTTCCGCGCGCTGGTCGACTCGGTCCTCAGCGACGTTGCGACCCGGCCGAGCCAGCAGATCACCCAGGTGCACAGCATGCTCTCCCTCGTCGCGGCCAACAAGGGCATTGCCCTGGTGCCGTTTTCGGCGAGCAAGCTTGGGATGCCCGGGGTGGTCTTCCGGGGCATCCGGGAGCACAAGGAGGCGAAGGTTCGGCTGCACGCGGTGTGGCGCGCCGATAACTCGAACCCGGTGATGGGGGCGGCCGCCCGCGTGCTCCAGGAGCTCCACTCGGCCATCCCAGCCGAGCCGATTATGTCGTGAAGGTATTGACGGATATAAAAGAACTGTTGATCGGGTATGCATCCCTCCCTACAGTGGGGAAAACTGCCCGAAGGAGGTGACTCCTTCGTTTGGATACCACCATCAAACAAAGGACCACACCCAGTGACTGCCTACAGCCCGCAAGATCTCGCCAAGAAGATCGGCAGCGGACTTCTCTCGTTCCCCGTGACCGCGTTCGCCGCGGACCTGAGCCTTGACGAGACTCGCTACCGCGAGCACGTCGCGTGGATGAGCAGCCACGACGTCGCCGGTCTCTTCGCCGCCGGCGGCACCGGAGAGTACTTCTCGCTCAGCAACGACGAGATCCGCACCGTGGTCAACGCGGCCGTCGCTGAAGCCCGTGACGGTGTGCCGGTGCTTGCTCCTGCAGGCGGCTCGGTCGTCGACGCCATCGAACAGGCCCGCATCGCGGCCGAAGCCGGCGCAGCAGGCATCCTGCTGTTCCCGCCGTACCTCACCGAGGCCTCCCAGGACGGCCTCGCCGCCTACATCGAGGCGATCTGCCGCAGCACGCCGCTCGGCGTTGTCGTATACAGCCGCGCGAACATGTCGCTGGATGCCGACACGGTCAGCCGCGTCGCGGAGCGCAACAGCAACCTGATCGGCTTCAAGGACGGGGTTGGCAGCCTCGATCAGATGACCAAGATCTACACCGCCCTCGGCGACCGCCTCATGTACGTCGGTGGACTGCCGACCGCTGAGACCTACGCGCTGCCGTACCTCGAGCTTGGCGTGACCACCTACTCGTCGGCGATGTTCAACTTCGTGCCGGAATTCGCGCTGCGCTTCTACGCCGCGGTGCGCGCAAAGGACCACGATTTCGTCTTCACCAGCCTGCGCGACTTCGTGCTGCCGTACCTCGACATCCGTGACCGCAAGCGCGGCTACGCGGTGTCGATCGTCAAGGCCGGCCTGAACGTGTCCGGCCGTCCGATCGGAGGCGTGCGTCCGCCGCTCACCGACCTCACCGAGGACGAGAACGCGCGTCTCGCCGAGCTCGTGCAGAAGGTCGCGCCCGTACAGGTGTAGTCCTCGCTCTGCCTTCGCCGGTGACCACGGGACAACCGCGGTCACCGGCTCACCTTTCGATTCACACCTGGTAGGAACCATTGGAACTCAACAACACCGTTTCGATCGCGTCCGTGGAAGCGACAGACCCGCTTGTCGTCCTGAAGCAGGTCAACAAGTTCTACGGCGAGCACCACGTGCTCCGCGACATCAACACGGTCGTCAACCGTGGGGAGATCGTTGCGCTGATCGGTCCGTCCGGTGCCGGGAAGTCGACGCTGTGCCGGGCGATCAACCGGCTGGAGACCATCAGTTCCGGCGAGATCTACGTTGACGGTGTTGCCCTCCCGGAGGAGGGTCGCGCGCTCGCCAGCCTGCGCGCCGACGTCGGCATGGTGTTCCAGTCGTTCAACCTGTTCGCCCACAAGACGGTGCTCGAGAACGTCGCGCTCGGCCCTGTCATGGTGCGGCGGATGTCGAAGGGCGAGGCCAACAAGGTCGCCATGGAGCACCTCGAGCGAGTCGGAGTGGCCAACCAGGCCGACAAGCTGCCTGCGCAGCTCTCCGGCGGCCAGCAGCAGCGCGTCGCGATTGCCCGCGCCCTCGCCATGAACCCCAAGGTCATGCTGTTCGACGAGCCGACCAGCGCGCTCGACCCGGAGATGGTGAGCGAGGTGCTGGACGTCATGCGCGCCCTCGCGCAGTCCGGGATGACCATGATCGTCGTCACCCACGAGATGGGCTTCGCGCGTGAGGCCGCGGACCGCATCGTCTTCATGGCTGACGGCCAGGTGGTGGAGGAATCGCCACCCGCCGAGTTCTTCACCGAAGCAAAGACCACCCGAGCGCGGGACTTCCTCCAGAAGATTCTCGCGCGCTGACCCACCACCAAGAGGAGAAACAATGAACAAGAGAAGGACCGCAGTGCTCGCCAGCGTCGCCGCACTGGGCATGCTGTTGACCGGGTGCTCGTCCAGCGCCACGGCGACAGACCCCGCTGAAGAGGTGAAGTTCCCCGTCGCCGAGGAGATCACCCTCGAAGGCAGCGCGACCCTCGACGCAGCAGTCGAGCGCGGCAAGATCGTCATCGGTGTCAAGGAAGACCAGCCCGGCTTCGGTGTGCGCGACTCAGCCACCGGCATCCGTTCCGGCTTCGACATCGACCTGTCGCGCTGGATCGCAGCGGAGCTCGGCTTCGGCACCGACGTCATCGAGTTCGTCACCATCCCGAGCCAGAGCCGCGAGCAGGCGCTCACCAACGGTGACGCCGACCTGATCATCGGCATGTACACGATCTCCGAGAAGCGCAAGGAGATGGTCGGGTTCGCCGGACCGTACATGACCAACGGCCAGAGCATCCTGGTGCGTTCGGACAACACCGACATCAAGGGCGAGGACGACCTGGCCGGGCACAAGGTGTGCTCGATCACCGGTTCCACCCCGATGCAGTACATCAAGGAGAACCACCCGGACGTCGAGCCGGTCGAGTTCGACAACATGGCTCAGTGCGTCGACGCGCTCGTCAACGGTCAGGTCGACGCGGTGACCACGGATGAGGCGCTGCTCATCGGTTACACGACCCTCGACCCCGAGAACCTCAAGGTGGTCGGAAAGCCGTTCACCCACGAGGGCTTCGGTATCGGCGTGAACCTGGAAGACGTCGCGCTGCGTCACTTCGTCAACGACCTGCTGGTCAACAAGGCGGATGTCCTCCAGTCGATCTACGACGACAACCTGGGCTCGTCGGGCGTCGCGTTCCAGACCGCAGAGGTCGACAACTACTAGGCAGCACCCGCGGGGCGGGGGAGGGGGCCGCACGGTCCTCTTCCCCGCCTACGAGATCGGAATTGAAATGCAGGTTCTCCTGGACAACCTCGACCTGTTTGTCCTGGGATTCACGAACACCGTCGTGATCTTCGCGATCTCCGCCGTGTTCTCGCTGATCCTCGGATGCGTCGTCGGCATCCTCCGGATCTCCCCCTCGACGCCGATGCGCGCCGTCGGCACGGTCTACGTCAATACGCTGCGGAACACCCCGCTCGCGCTGCTGATGATGTTCTTCGCCCTGGGCTACCCGAAGATGGGACTGCCCAGTCTCGACTACACCACCCTCGCGATCATCGCGCTGGTGCTCTACACCGCCAGTTACGTCGCCGAGGTCTTCCGCTCCGGGATCAACTCCATCAACCGCGGGCAGACGGAAGCGGCCAGAGCGATCGGGCTCACCTTCACCCAGGTGCTGCGTGTGGTGCTCATCCCGCAGGCCTTCCGCAACGTGATGCCGCCGCTCGTCAGCGTGTTCATCGCGCTGCTCAAGAACACCACCGTCGCGAGCGGGTTCTCCGTGATGCAGGCCGGTGCGATCGCGGCGAACATGTCCGAGCGCGGTGAGAACCTCCTCGTCACGCTCCTCTGGGTCGCCCTGTTCTTCTTCATCCTCGTCATGGTCCTCGCCGCAGTGCAGAGGGCGTTCGAACGAAAGTGGGCGGTGTAATGGCGTACGCAACGCAGGAGCTCTTCGACGTGCTCGGCCCGAAGGGTCGGCGCAAGAGCAACATCGCCGGGTTCATCACGATCGCCGTTGTCGTCGCGATCCTCGGCTTCATCGTCTTCCAGCTGTACCGGTCCGGTCAGTTCGACGCCAAGAAGTGGCAGCTCTTCAGCTTCCCGTTGGTGCAGGAGGAGATCCTCCGCACCACGATCTCGACCCTCAGCGTGTTCGCCGTCGGAGCGGCCCTCAGCCTGGTGCTCGGTGTCGTGCTGCTGCTCGGTCGGATCTCATCGGTGAAGTGGATCAGCGTCCTGTCCGCCTGGCTGACCGAGGCCTTCCGGGCGGTTCCGCTGCTCGTGCTGATGATGCTCCTGTACTACGGGCTCCCGGTGCTCGGGGCGACGTTCGTCACCCCGTTTTTCGCCGTCGCGGTCGGTCTCATGATCTACAACGGCGCGGTATTCGCCGAAATCTTCCGCGCGGGCCTGAACTCGCTGCCGAAGGGACAGAGCGAAGCCGGCTACGCGGTCGGCCTGCGTCGCAGCCAGGTGCTTCGCGTCATCCTCGCGCCCCAGGCCATCCGGAACATGCTGCCGACCATCATCTCCCAGCTCGTCGTCGCTCTGAAGGACACCGCGCTCGGCTTCATGGTCACCTACCCGGAGCTGCTGTACCTGGCCAAGTTCTACGGAACCCAGATGCAGTACGGGAGCCCGATCATCCCGTCGGCGATCGTCATGGGGTCCATCTACGTCCTGCTGTGCCTGCTCCTGTCGTGGATCGCGGTGCGTGTCGAGCGGTGGTCGAGCGGCGGAACCAAGCCGAGCGCGAAAGCCAAGAAGAAAGTGGCTGTACTTCAATATGACTGAGTTGACTGTCTCCCGGCTCCTGGCCTCTGTTACAGAGTCGGCGCCGCAAGCCATCGACGCGCTGGCCAAGAAGTACTTGGCCGCCGGCCGGCCGGTGATCGCGTTCGGTGCCGGCGAGCCCGACTTCGACACGCCGTCGTTCATCACGGATGCCGTCAAGCGCGCGGTCGACGACCCGGCCAATCACCACTACAGCGGGCCGTCCGGGTTGCCGAAGCTGCGTGAGGCGGTCGCTGCCTACACGAGCGAGTACACCGGGACCCCGTTCACGGCCGACACCGTCTCCATCGCGAACGGCGGCAAGCAGGCGATCTACAACGCGCTGTCCGCGATCCTCGACCCGGGTGATGAGGTGCTGCTACCTGCGCCGTACTGGACCAGCTACCCGGAGCAGGTCAAGCTCGCGGGCGGCGTGACAGTGCCCGTGGCCACCACGTTCGAGGCCGACTACAGGACGACTGTCGACGCGCTCGAGGCTGCGCGAACCGATCGCACCAAGGTGCTGATCTTCACCTCACCGTCCAACCCGACCGGGTCGGTCTACGACGAGGACGAGATCCGGGCGATCGGCGAATGGGTCACCGAGCACGGCATCTGGGTGCTTTCGGATGAGATCTACCACGACTTCGTGTACGACGACGCGCGCTTCGTGTCGATCTCCCGCTTCGTGCCGCGGGAGCAGCTGATCATCGTGAACGGGCTCGCAAAGTCCCACGTGCTCACCGGATGGCGCCTCGGCTGGGTGCTCGCGCCGGTTCCGATCGCCAACGCGATCAAGAACTTCCAGTCGCACACCACCGGGAACGTGTCGAACCTGTCACAGCAGGCCGCTGTGGCCGCGCTTACCGACGGAGCGGACTTCCCTGCACGGATGCGCGAGGTCTTCGACCGCCGCAGGTCCATCGCCTTCGACATCCTCTCGTCGGTGAAGGGGTTCCGGGTGCCGCGGCCGCGCGGTGCCTTCTACCTCTTCCCGGAGGTCAGCTCGGTGCTCGACGGTCGGCTCAACCTCGACGGGGTCCCGGTCACGACCTCGTTAGCGCTCTCGAAGCTGCTGCTCGAGGAGATCGATGTCGCTGTGGTGCCAGGTGAGGCGTTCGGCGCGGACGGGTACCTGCGGTTCTCCTACGCGCTCGACGACGCTGCGCTCGTGGAGGGACTCACGCGCATCCGGGACTTCATGGACGCACGGCTCTAGTCGCTTCGCGCGCGCCGCCATCGCGCCTCCCCGCTCAACCGACTGCCCGCTTGTTGACCGCGCGCCACATCAATCCGGCGCGCAGTCAACAAACCCGCACGCTGTTGGCCCGTCACACCCTTTTTGGGGGTGTGAGGGGGAAGCGCCCGCCTCTAAAGTTCGAGACCACTGCTTTAGAAGTGTTCTACACCCGAAGAGGAGCACTACATGGTTCAGGCGACCCAGGAATTAGCGACCCGACGACCCGCCCTCACACCGCGACGAGATCCAGCGTGGCAAGCCTTCGCCTTGCTGCGGATCATCTTCACCGTCGCGCCGATACTGTTCGGACTCGACAAGTTCTTCAACATCCTCGTCCACTGGCCCATCTACCTCTACCCGAACGCGCTCGTCATCACCGAGCAGGAGGCGATGTACGTCGTCGGCATCGTCGAGATCGTCGCCGGTCTTGTCGTGGCCATCGTTCCCCGGTATGGGTCGCTGCTGGTGGTCGTCTGGCTCACCGCCATCATCGTCAACCTGCTCGCGGTGGGCAGCTTCTACGATGTCGCGCTTCGCGACTTCGGACTGCTCGTCGGAGCGCTCGCCTTGTGGCGGCTTTCCGTCGTCTACGCTCCCGGGCTTCCGTTCCGGATGCGGAAGAAGCCGTCAGCCTGACAGGACGGGCAAGTCCTCAGGCGACCAGCAACGCGTCGGCGTCGAGGATCTCGTACGAGTAGCCCTGCTCGGCCAGGAAGCGCTGGCGGTTCTGCGCGAAGTCCTGGTCGACGGTGTCGCGCGCGACCAGGGTGTAGAAGTTGGCGGGCAGTCCGCTCTCCTTGGGCCGCAGCAGCCGACCGAGTCGCTGCGCCTCCTCCTGGCGGGAGCCGAAGCTTCCGGAGACCTGGATCGCCACCGTCGCCTCCGGCAGGTCGACCGAGAAGTTGGCGACCTTGGACACCACCAGCACGGTGATCGACCCATCACGGAACGCCTGGTACAGCCGTTCCCTCTCGTCCACCGGGGTGGAGCCGGTCAGCGACGGTGCGCCGAGCGCATCCGCCAGCTGCTCAATCTGGTCCAGATACTGGCCGATCACCAGGATGCGCTCGCCGGCGTGCTTGTCGACCAGCTGCCGCACGACCCTCAGCTTCGCGGGCGCGGTCGCCGCCAGGCGGTAGCGCTCATCGTCGGCGCTCGCCGCATACTCAAGCCGCTCCTGCTGCGGCAGGTCGACGCGCACCTCGTAGCAGGATGCCGGCGAGATAAAGCCTTGTGCCTCGATCTCCTTCCACGGCGCGTCGAAGCGCTTCGGCCCGATCAGGCTGAACACGTCGCCTTCGCGGCCGTCCTCCCGCACGAGCGTGGCGGTCAGCCCGAGCCGTCGCCGGGCCTGCAGCTCCGCGGTCAGCTTGAACACCGGCGCAGGCAGAAGGTGCACCTCGTCGTAGATGATCAGGCCCCAGTCCATCGCGTCGAGCAGGCCGAGGTGCGCGTACTCGCCCTTCCGCTTCGCGGTGAGGATCTGGTACGTCGCGATGGTGACCGGCTTGACCTCTTTGACCGCTCCGGAGTACTCGCCGATCTCATCCTCGGTCAGGGTGGTGCGGCGCAGCAGTTCGCTGCGCCACTGCCTGGCCGACACGGTGTTGGTGACGAGGATGAGCGTCGTCGTGCCCGCCCGCGCCATCGCGCCGGCGCCGACCAGGGTCTTCCCGGCGCCGCACGGCAGCACCACAACGCCGGAGCCGCCGGTGAAGAAGTTGTCCACCGCGTGGTCTTGGTACGGGCGCAGGTTCCAGTCGGCGGTGTCGAGGCTGATCTTGTGCGGTGTCCCCGGCGTGAAGCCGGCAAGGTCCTCGGCCGGCCAGCCGAGCTTCACCAGCTCCTGCTTGAGCTGCCCGCGCGCCCACGGCGCGACGGTGTAGCTGTCGGATGAGCGTTGCCCAGTGAGCAAGGGGGAGATGCGCTTGGCCCGCGAGATCTCGGTGAGCACCGCGGCATCCGTCGACCGCAAGACGAGGTCATCGCCGTCGCGTTCAATGACCAGCCGTCCATAGCGGCCGACGGTCTCCCGGATGTCGATGGCCACCGACTGGGGGATCGGAAACTTCGCGTACCGCTCGAGTGTGCCGATCATGTCCTCGGCGTCATGTCCGGCAGCGCGCGCATTCCACAGCCCGAGGCGGGTGATCCGGTAGCTGTGCATGTGCTCAGGGGCGCGCTCGAGTTCGGCGAAGACCGCCAGGTCGTGCCGGGCATCCTCGGCCGCCGGGTGGGCGACCTCAAGCAGAACACTCCGGTCGCTCTGCACGATCAGGGGTCCGGAAGGCATCCGCGTATTCTACTCGCTACCCTTCGCCGACCGAGTGGATGCTCGCCAGAGGCAGGGTGCGTTCGACCCCCGAGCTGTTGTCCCGCGCGCGCAGCCGCCCGCCCGCGACACTGGTGGGCTCCAGGACGAAGGTCGTGACCGAGCCGTTCGGCATCGTCACGCGCACCGTGAGGGTCGAGCGCGCACGGATGGCGCTCTCCAGTTGCCGGACCAGCCAGGCCTGCCCGGTGTCCTGTGGCGCGTCGGCGTCCGCAGCGCGCAGTCGGTGGACCAGCCCGATGTACGGGTCCGGCGCATCCGGTACCGGGAGCGGTCGGTTGCGGCGGAGGTTGATCAGCCGGCCGACATCGTCCTCTGCGGCCACCGGGTAGCGGGCCTCGCTGAGGGTCCAGAACAGTTGAGCGGGGTCGCGCCGGCTTACCAGCCGATGCGGTCCTGTGGCGCGCAGCCCGAGTACGGCGAGCGACTGGTCGACCAGAACAGTGTGCAGCAGCTCCGTGTCGTCGGAGCGCACATAGCTGAACCCCTCGGTGCCGTCGAGCGACCCGACCCGCAGCGCCCCGAACCGGCGGGCTGTCTCGTCGATGAGGTACGCGAGGGGCTGAGGGATGCCGGTGAGGGAGACCGATTCCAGGAAGCCGGTGAGCGAATCGGCGGACTCGCCTCCTGCGAGCGCCCGGTTCAGGCTCGACGACGTGACCCGGTAGGTGGATGCGACCGCTCGACTCTGCGCGTCGGCCAGCGTGCGCAGGCGTGCATCGATCTCCGGGGTGAGGGGTCCGGGAGCGACGATCGACAGGTCGTGCTGCAGGTACACGTTGGACACCGACGGTGGCAACAGCGCCGAGATCGCCTCGACCGAGGCATCCGGTCCACCGGCCAGAAGCAGCCTGGCCGGGGTGGATGGGGTGTGGCGGGCGGTGACCCCGAGCAGTTCGCTCTCGCGCAGCCCGAGCTCGACTGCCTCCGCAAGCTGGCTTCCGCCCGCGGGAAACAGCCAGCCGATGAGCGGGCGCAGGTGGTCTCCGTGGTCGCGGAAACCGGCGAGCAGGGTGCGGAACGACTCCGGCAGCGAGTCAGCGAATGCGGTTGCGAGTCGGATCCAGCGGCCGGATGCCTCCAGGCCGAGCCAATCGTCCGCCGCGTCGGTCGCGTGCAGCTGCCCGGTGCCCTCCGACACCAGAGAAGCCCGCACCGCCATGCTGATGAACGCGAGAGTCACGTCGGTGTCGACCGCGAGCGCGTCGGCGAGGCGGCGCAGGTCGGGCTGGGAGATGCCGCCGCGGGAGAGCCGGCGCGCGGGTTCGAGTTTCAGCTGGTGCAGCAGTTCGGCGACGGAGGTTCCGGTGAGGAAGGCGTGCTCCGCCGCGAGTGCGTCGACGGTTGCCTGCTCATCGTCGGTGAGAGTGGTGCCGGTGGGTTTGGGTTCATCGGCCAGGGCCGCGGCATCCGGCAGTCCCTGCCCGGGCCAGGCCGCGAGCCGCGCGCGGACCTCCTCGAACACCACAGGGCCGTCGGCCGACCCGTCGCCCAGCAGCAGCCGGTCGGCGCACTCCACCGCGACCCGGGTCACCGGCGCGCTGCCGGCGAACGCCGCGAGTGTCGGCCGGTCGACGGCGGCCAGCGCAGACTGGATCGCGCTGGGCGACAGCAGGGCATCGGCGGCGTCGAAGAAGTCCCGGATGCCGGTCGTCGCCAGTTTGCGGCGGCGAAGAGCGGCAATCAGGTCACTGTCGCTCAGCGAGCGGAGGCGTGCGGCGAGAGTCAGCGTGCTGGTCACGACCACCTCCCGCTCATGGTCATCCGCCGTTCGACTTGGCGGCGCGTCCGCGCCGTATGGCGCTCAGGATGAGCAGCGCGATGATGAGCACGAAGGCGACCGGAAGGCCGATCAGGGGCAGCATTATGACAACCGGCCAGATGCCCTCGCTGAATCCGTCGTTGTTCCCGACACCCATCGCGGTTGCGACGATTACGGCGATAAAGGCGAGCAGGGACAGGCCGACGATGGCGATGATCAGGAACGCCAGCAACCGTTCGCCACGGTTGATCCCGCCGGGTGTCGATGCTGTCACGAACTCAAGGATACGGGCATCCGATTGCCCGTAGTCTTATGGGAACCAAGTACGACCCCTGCGCGCCCCCGCGCTGACGGAAATGAGGAGTGGCATGCCGACCGGCAGAGTCAAGTTCTTTGACGAGGAGAAGGGCTTCGGCTTCATCAGTTCTGATGACGGCCAGGAGGTCTTTCTTCACGCTTCCGCCCTGCCCGCTGGCGTCACGGTGAAGGCCGGCACCAAGCTCGAGTTCGGCATCGCCGACGGCAAGCGTGGTGCGCAGGCACTGTCGGTGCGGGTGGTCGAGGCGCCGCCCAGCGTGGTCAAGATGAACCGCAAGCCCGCCGACGACATGGCGATCATCATCGAGGACTTGGTCAAGCTGCTCGACGGCATCGGCGGCAACCTGAAGCGCGGCCGGTACCCCGACAACTCGCACAGCCGCAAGATCGCGGCGATGCTGCGCAAGGTCGCGGACGAACTGGATGTCTGAGCAGCCCGACATCCCCCTGGCGCGGGAGGCGCTGCTCGACATCACGACGGCGGACACGATCGGCGACTTCGCGGGCACCCGCGACGACGGTGACGGCGTCACGACGCTGTTCTTCGACACCACCATGCGCGGCTACCGCGGGTGGCGCTGGACCGTGACCATCGCGCACGTGGCCGGACTCGAGCCGAGCGTGCTGGAGACCGAACTGACCCCCGGCGACGATGCACTGCTGTCGCCGGACTGGGTGCCGTGGGCCGACCGGATGGCCGAGTACCGCGCCGCGCAAGAGGCGGCAGGCGAGGATGCCGACGTCTCGGACGACGATGATGACGACGACGACCTGCACGACGAGGACGAGGACGACCTGCACGACGAGGACGAGGACGACCTGCACGACGAGGACGACGTCGATGGCGTCGACATCGACGTCATCGCCGAGTCAGCGCTGGCGGATGATGGTGTAGACGAGCCCGATCAGGCCGATGACGATGCCGACGACGCAGGTCCACAGCCACCACGAGTTTCCCGCCGCCGCAAGCGGACCGGGCAGGAACAGCAGCACGACGAGGGCGACCAGCCAGAGTCCTAGGCCGAGCGCGATCGGCTTGCGGTCATCCGTCTTCACCGGCGGCGGGTCGGGCCGCCGTTCGTCGTCATGAAGCAACAACCGCATGCGCACAGGCTAGCGGCCGCCCGCCAGCGCCTCCACCACGAACTCGATGCTGCGAATCAGCTGGCGCACATCATCCGGCTCGATCGCCACGAAGGTCGCGACCCGCAACTGGTTGCGGCCGAGCTTCCGGTACGGCTCGGTGTCGACGATTCCGTTGGCCCGCAGCGTCTTCGCGACGGCTGAGGCGTCGACCGAGTCGGCGAAGTCGATGGTGACCACCACTTGCGAGCGGTGATCGGGGTCGGCGACGAACGGTGTCGCGTAGTCGACGGATGCCGCCCAGTCGTAGAGTGCGCCGGATGATTCGCGGGTGCGGGCATCCGCCCAGGCCAGGCCGCCGTTTCCGTTGATCCACTCCAATTGGCCCTCGAGCAGCACGAGGGTGGAGATCGCCGGGGTGTTCAGGGTCTGGTTCAGTCGGGAGTTGTCGATGGCGTTCTTCAGGCTGAGGAACTCCGGGATGTAGCGGCCGCTGGCCGCGATGCTCTCGGCCCGCTCGATCGCGGCGGGGGAGAACAGTGCGAACCAGAGGCCACCGTCGGAGCCGAGGTTCTTCTGCGGGGCGAAGTAGTAGACATCCGTCTCGCTCGCGTCGAAGTCGATGCCGCCCGCGGCGCTGGTCGCGTCGATGACGGTGAGTGCCCCGTCGGCGTCGACGCGGCGCACCGGAGCCATGACGCCGGTTGAGGTCTCGTTGTGGGTCCAGGCATAGACGTCGAAGCCTTCCCCGGGCTGCGGTTCACCGCGGGATCCGGCCGGCGCCTCGATGACCTGAGGCGGCACGAGGAACGGCGTCTTGGCGGCCTTGGCGAACTTGGAGCCGAACTCGCCGAAGGACAGGTGCTGACTGCGCGTGCGGATGAGGCCGAACGCCGCGGCATCCCAGAACGCGGTGGACCCGCCGTTGCCGAGGATCACCTCGTATCCGTCCGGGATGCGGAACAGCTCACCCAGACCCTCTCGGACGCGTCCGACCAGGTCCTTCACTGGCGCCTGGCGGTGCGAGGTGCCGAGCAGGTCGGCACCCGGGCCAGCCAGCGCCTCGAGCTGGGCGGGGCGGATCTTCGACGGCCCGCATCCGAATCGTCCGTCGGAGGGAAGCAGGTCTTCGGGGATCGTCACGTCCGTCATGGGCCAATTCTATTTGCTCAGGCGACGTCGCCCGCGGCCAACCGCTCAGGCCGCTCAGGTTAGGCTTGCCTTTGAGTTTGTGGGGGCAAGGAGGGCCGGATGACCGATCTGATCGACACGACAGAGATGTATCTGCGGACCATCTACGAGCTCGAGGAAGAGCACATCATCCCGCTTCGCGCCCGCATCAGCGAGCGGCTCGGGCATTCCGGTCCGACCGTGTCGCAGACCATCGGCCGGATGGAGCGGGACGGACTCGTCGTCGTCGAGAACGATCGTCAGCTGCGTTTGACCCAGGCCGGCCGCAGCAAGGCAGTCAACGTCATGCGCAAGCACCGGCTCGCGGAGCGGCTGCTGGCCGATGTCATCGGCCTCGACTGGGCTCTCGTGCATGAGGAGGCCTGCCGCTGGGAGCACGTGATGAGCGAGCAGGTTGAGCGGCGCATCATCGAGTTGCTGCAGCATCCGACCCACTCCCCGTACGGCAATCCGATTCCTGGCCTGTCCGACCTGGGCGAGAACGTGCAGACCGGGGCGTTCTCGGATGGCGTCGTGAACCTCGTGAACTTCGTGCACGGCGCGGTGGGTGCGCAGACTGGCGAGGTGAAGCGGCTCGGCGAGCCGGTGCAGTACGAGCCGGAGGTGCTCGAGCAGCTGCGTGCCGCGGGCCTGGTCCCCGGCGCCCACGCGAGCTTCACCTCGACGCCCGGCTACGTGCACGCGACGGTCGAGGGCAGCGATCAGAGCCTCGAGTTGCCGACGGATGTCGCCCAGCACATCTACGTCGCGGTTACACCTAAGAAAACAGCCGGGTAACGACCGCGTGCCCGTGCGTGATTAGTGGCGCGAATCGGGTTAGCCTTGAACGTCCGCTCAGCGCGTGAGCTGTAAAGGAAGAGTCGAATGATCAGAGGGCGAATCATCCAAACCGTGGATGAGCGCGCCCTTTTCTTCATACGACGCAGCAACGGGTACGCCTGCCAGGCGCACTTGGAGAACGACTGAGCACTGTCATTTGACAGTGCTTTCTTGTTTTTTTAGCTACTTCCGCTCATTCACTGACGGGCAGGACGAACACCTGCAAGCCGTGCAGGTTTCTTCGGAAGGATGAGCATGCGCACCCTGGTCCTGAACGCGGGCTTCGAGCCCCTTGCCGTCGTGTCCTTCAAGCGGGCACTGGTGTTGGTGATGAACGACAAGGCGACGATCCTCGCCGCAGACGATGACAATCCGGTGTTCGGTTCGTTCGGAGCGTACGACCGGCCATCCGTCATCCTGCTGACCAGGTACGTACGGATTCCACAGGGTCGGATGGTGCCGGTGAGCCGTCGTGGGGTGCTTCGTCGCGACGGGCACCGCTGCGCGTACTGCGGTGCCAACGCCACCACGATCGACCACGTTCTGCCGCGTTCGCGAGGCGGTGAGGACAGCTGGGAGAACCTGGTGGCCTGCTGCCTGCGTTGCAACAACGTCAAGGGTGACCGCACGCCCGCGGAGATGCATTGGGAGCTGAAGGTGCGACCGCGGCCGCCGCACGGGTCGGCCTGGCTGGTGCGCGGCATCGAGAGCCCGCTGCCGCAGTGGGATGACTTCCTGACGCCGGTCGCCGCCTGACCCCCTCCATCCCCTTAAGCTTCACGAGACTGCACAGACCTTCGTTCTGGGGCTCCATACTGCCGATTTGCGCAGTCTCGCGGGGTCGGAGAGGAGTGCCGGCCCGCTCACGCGTGACCGCTGTCGCTGCTGTGCCATGACGCCCACAATGCGGCATAGTCCCCACCCGCTGCCACCAGTTCGTCGTGATGGCCCAGCTCGACGATGTGCCCGTCCCGCATCACCGCGACCCGGTCGGCGTCGTGAGCGGTGTGCAGCCGGTGCGCGATCGCGACCACGGTGCGGCCTGCCAGCACGCGCTCGAGCGCTGTCTCCAGGGTTCGTGCTGCATTCGGGTCCAGCAGCGAGGTGGCCTCGTCGAGCACCAGGGTCTGCGGGTCGAGCAGCACGAGTCGGGCGAGCGCGACCTGCTGCGCCTGCGCGGGGGTCAGCAGCACCCCGCCCGAGCCGACCACGGTCTGCAGCCCGGTGGGCAGCGAGCGCACCCACTCCAACGCCCCGACCACCGACAATGCGTGCTCGAGCATCCCGTCGTCCGCGCCCGGCGCCGCCAGCTGCAGGTTCTGTGCGAGGGTTCCGACGAAGACGTGATGCTCCTGCGTCACCAGCGCGACGTGGGTGCGCAGCCGCTCGAGCGGCAGGTCGACGACCCGCACCCCACCGACGGTCACCGTGCCATCCGTCGGCGTGTCGATGCCGGCCAGCAGCCTGCCGAGGGTCGACTTGCCCGACCCGGATGGCCCGACGATCGCGAGCCGCTCGCCCACCTCCGGGTCCAGGTTGATGCCGTGCAGCACGTCCCGGCCGTGCGGGTAGGCGTAGCGCACGTCGCGCGCGAGCAGCGTGTCATCGGATGGCCGCGCATCCGGGATCGGGTGGCGGTCGGGTGGCACCTCGGCGACTCCGATGATGCGGGACAGCGCGGTCGCCCCGATCTGGATCTCGTCCATCCAGCCGAGCAGCTCGTTGACCGGCCCGATCAGCTGCGTGCCGTACAGCGCGACCGCGGTGACCTCGCCGACCGTGGCGTCGCCGGCCTGCACCAGCCAGGCGCCCCACGCGATGACCGCGACGATCGGCACGAGGAAGGACAGTTCCATCGACGGCAGCCACACCGTGCGCAAGCCCAGGGTGTAGCGCTCGGTCTCACGCCGTTCGTGCAGCGCGGCGTCGATCTTGCGTTGCTGGGCGGGCGCAATGCTGAGCGCCTCGATGGTGTGAGCGCCCTCCACGGTTTCGCTGACCACCCCGGTCAGCCGTGCGAACGACGCCAGCTGCCGCTGATAGCCCCTGCCAGAGCGCCTGAGGTACCAGCGGCTCACGGCGACGATGCTCGGCACGCCGACGAACAGCGCGAGCGCGACGAGCGGGTTGGTGAGCAGCGCGGCGATGATGGTGAGGATTGTGGTCACGCCCGCCACGAGGATTCGCGGCACACCGAACCGGACGGTCTGCGCGATGCTCTGGATGTCGCTGGTGGTGCGCGAGAGCAGGTCGCCGGTGCCCGCGCGTTCGACCGTGGACAGCGGCAGCGCGCCCACCGTGGCCATGAAGCGCTCCCGCAACGCGGCGAACACCGTCTCGCCGAGGACCATGGCCCGCTGCTGGGCGAACCTGCTGATGAAGCCCTGCCCGGCGAAGGCGGCGACCAGCGCCAGCGCGACCAGATTGACGGTCGTCAGGGTGGCGGTTCCCGAAGCGATGGCGTCGACGATCCGGCCGATCAACCACGGGCCGGCGAGTCCGCAGAGCGAGGCCAGGGTGTGCAGCACGACCACCGAGGTGAGGGTGCGACCGTGGTGGCGGAGCAGCCGAGCCGCCTCCTGGCGTACCGTCCTCGTGTCAGCGATCGGCAGCAGCATCCGGGTGCCCCTCTGAATACACCGGGATGGCGCCGGTGTGCTCGGCGGCGTACCACAGCGTGTCGATGGCGCCGGTGCTGGCGTCGTCGAGCTCTTCGCCCTCTGCGGGTTCGGCGGCGCTCACTGTGCGCGCGACGATCGAGCGGTACAGGTAACCGGTGTCGTCCTCGCGGCGCAGCAACTCGGCGTGGCTGCCGCTGCCGACGACCCGGCCGTCCTGCATGACCCGGATGATGTCCATGCGGTCGAGCACCAGCGGGCTGGCGCTGACGACCACCGTCGTGCGGCCCTCCCGCGCGTGCCGCAGACGGGTCGCGATCTGCGACTCGGTGTGTGCGTCGAGCGCGCTGGTCGGCTCGATGAGCACGAGCACCTCGGCGTCGGTGAGGAGCACCCGCGCCAGGCTGAGCCGCTGGCGCTGTCCGCCGGAGAAGGACCGGCCCCGTTCAGCCACCGTCTGCCGCAGCCCGTCCGGCAGCCCCTCGACCGTCTCGGTGGCGGCGGCATCGTCCACCGCGCGGCTCACGGCCCGGAACTGCCCGGTCTCCGTCCCCTCGAACGCCGGGTCGCGCGCCCGCTTGACGTCCAGCCCGTCGATGAGCGCGCCACCGAACAGGTGCGGGTGGGCGTCGCTCACCACGATCCTCTTGCGCAGTTCCCGGATCGGCACCCTCCTGTGGTCGACGGCTCCCCACAGCACCGGCGCAGCCGCGTGCGCGCTGTCGTCGAACCGGCCGAGCCTGGTCGCGACTGCCGCCGCCGCATCCGGGTTGGCGTCCACCAGGCCGGTGAACTGGCCGGGTTCGACGACGACACCGGATGCCACGTCCACCAGTTCCGCACCCACCGGCGGCGCGCTTGCGGGCGAGGCGACGTCGCGCGCCGCCGGCTGGATTCGCAGCACGTCGAGCACCCGTCGGGTGGCGACGATGCCTTTCGCGAACACCTGGGTCGCCTCGACGCCCGTGCGGAGCGGGATGACCAGGAAGGTCGCGTAGCCGTAGAAGGAGATCAGTTCGCCGGCGCTGATGGTGCCGGCGAGCACCAGGCGCGCCCCGTACCAGACGATGAAGGCCAGGAATACGCCGGGCAGGAAGACCTGCAACCCATCCAGCCAGGACTGGAGCTTGGCCAGGTGCACTCCGGCGCGGCGCACCTGCTGGGAGCGCGCGGCATAGCGGGCGATGAACTCGTCCTCGCCGCCGATGCCACGCAGCACCCGAAGCCCGGCGACGGTGTCGGCACCGAGGGTGGTGAGCAGGCCGGTCTGCTCGCGCCACACGGTCTGCCTTGTCTGCAGCGGCCGCAGCAGCAACGCCAGGAGTCCGCCGAGCACCGGGACCCCGATCAGCACAACCAGTCCGAGCTCCACCGAGGTTGCGAGCATGATCGCGGACACGACCAGGTAGGCGACGATGCCGCCGCTCAGGCGTGCCACGACATCGAACATGGCGCCCAGGCTCAGTGCGTCCGTGGACACCGTGGCCACGATCTCCCCGGATGGCGTGGTCGCGGTGATCGCGGACCCGGTCTCGGCGGAGTGGTGGCCGATCAGCCGGCCGATGTGCAGGGATGCCCGCACCAGGTTCTTCACCGCCATCCGGTGGCGCAGCGCGCCGGACACGGCCTGCACCACGGCGACCGCGAGCAGCAGCCCGCACCACAGCCACACCTCTGCCGATTGCGCTGCGACACCATCGTCGATGGCCCGCCCGAGCAGGTACGGCCAGAGTGCCTGGCAGAGCATCCAGATGACACCGAAGGTCACTCCACCGATCAGGAACCGCTTCTGGCGGCTGGCCTGCCAGAGCAGGAAGCGGGGAACCGACTCGAGATTCGGCCGGTCTGCGGATGGTGCTGTGCCGCTCATCGAAGAGGTCACTTCCGCGATGCTACGCCGCGAGTCGAACCGCTACTAGATCAGCACCGGGGTGGCGCCCATGGCTGGTTGATCGACCGCACGAGTAGCCTCGATTTCGGGAGGCGCTGTGACCGAGAACTGGACCGTCGACGATCACCTGCGGGGAGCCGACCCGGCGCACGTCGAGTTGTATCGCGCGGTGGAGGCGATCATCCGGGAGTGCGGGCCGGTCACTCTGTCGGTTTCTAAGACGACCATCACGTTCAAAGGTTCGAGTCGCGGCTTCGCGGGTGCCCGCCCGTCCAAGTTCGGTGTGGACGGGTATCTGGACCTGATGCGGTCCCTGGTCGGTGACCGGCGCATCCGGAGCGCGAGCCCGTACCAGCGCAACCTGTTCGTGAACCACTTCCGGGTGTCGTCGCTGGCGGACCTCGACGAGTCGTTCCGCGGCTGGGTCGCCGAGGCGTACGCCGTGGGGGAGGGTGCGCACCACCTGGGCTAGTCGAGGCCGAGCACCTTCTGGATGGTGGTGACGACGCCGTTCTCCTCGTTGGACGGCGCGATGTAGCGGGCGGCGGCGAGGACGTCCGGATGCGCGTTCGCGACGGCGAAGGACAGATCGGCCGCGGCGAGCAGACCGAGGTCGTTCAGGTAGTCACCGAAGGCCATCGTCTGTGCGGAGGTGACGCCGAGCTTCTCCTGAAGGCGGTGCACGACCGTCGCCTTGCTGGCATCCGGGCTCATCACGTCGACCCAATGGCCGCCCGAGAGCACCACCTGCTGGTCGGATGCTGCCTTCTCGAGCGCTGGCAGCGTGCGCGCCTCGGCGTCACCGAAGTCGTAGACCGCGACCTTGAGGAACTCGTCGTCAACGCGCGTGAGGTCATCGACGTCGGCGAGTTCGAGGTAGTACTTCTCGGCCTCCTGCCGGAACGCCCGGTCGGTGCGCTCGACGTACGCAGACCGCTTGCCGCAGACCACCGCGCCGAGATCGAGTCCGGTCTCGACCAGTTCGCGGACCGTGCGCACGAGCCCGTGGACGACATCAGTGCCGATGGTCGCTGAACTCAGCTCCTCCCCGTCGCGGACCACGTATGCGCCGTTCTCGGCGATGAACACCATGCCGTCGGCTTCCCGCTCGAACAGGTAGGCGAGCATCGCGTACTGGCGTCCGCTGGCCGGGCTGAAGGTGATGCCTCGCTCGTGCAGTTGGTGCAGGAGCGGCCAAAGGGAATCCGGGACCTGCTTGTCGCCATCGAGCAGGGTTCCGTCCAGGTCGGCGACGATCAGCCGGACGTCCTGTCCGGGTTCAGGGAGTGTGCGCTCAGCCATCCGGTCAGGCTACGTGCCGCACCTGTGCGAGCGGGATGCGTCAGTCGGCGCCCCAGACGGACTTCGAGCTGCGCGCGTCGGAACGCGGACGCGCGCGCGGCCGCGTGCCTGGCCGCCAGACGATCGCTCCGGCGAACAGCCAGAGCAGCATCGCCAGGCTGCCCACGCTCGCCAGCCACGCGGCGATCGCAAACTGAGTGGCCCCGGCGCTTGCGCCGAAGTAGGACGCCTCGCTCGCTCCCGCCATGGCGAACAACACCGCCAGCGTGAGGGTCACCCACCCTATGTGGAGCAGCGCCTTCAGATACGGATTCGCCTGAGCAGAACTCGCCATGCGCTGAACCTACAGCCAACCGACCAGCGTCCAGTAGCACTCGCGGAACTACGACCGCGCCGACACCCGCTTGGTCTGGTACGCCCAGATCGCGATCTCAACCCGGTTGCGCGCGGCCAGCTTCGTCATCAGGCTCGCGACGTGAGTCTTCACCGTGCTCAGGGTGATGTACAGCTCGGCGGCGATCTCGCTGTTGCTGAGGCCCCGGGCAACAGCAGCGAGCACCTGCTCCTCTCGCTCGGTGAGCGGCTCGACCGGTTGCGGCAGAGGCGCGGCGGGAGCGGTACTCGCGAAGGTTTCGAGCAGGCGCACGGTGACGTTGGGGGCGATGAGGGCGTCGCCGCTGGCCGCGGCGCGCACCGCCTGTCCGAGCAACTCGGAGCCAGCGTCCTTCAGCAGGAAGCCTTTCGCGCCTGCGCGCAGGGCGGCGTAGACGTACTCGTCGAGGTCGAAGGTTGTGATGATCACGACGTTCATCGGGTCCTCGACGCCGGGCCCGGCGATGGCGCGGGTCGCCTCGATGCCGTCGATGCCGGGCATCCGGATGTCGAACAGGCACACATCCGGGCGCAGGCTGCGGGCGAGCGCCACGGCCTGGTCGCCGTCGGATGCCTGGCCCACCACCTCGATGTCCGGCTGGGCGTCGAGGATCATGCTGAGCCCCGTGCGAACCAGCTCCTGGTCGTCGGCGATGAGTACGCGGATTCTCACGTGGTCCATCCAACACGAGGGAGCACTGCGGTGACGACCCATCCGCCGCCCGGCGCGCGGGCGGACTGGCACGTGCCGCCAAGCAGCGCCGCGCGTTCCATCATTCCGGTGATGCCGTAACCTGGCGTGGTCGCCGGAGCCACCTCACCGTCGTTGGTCACGGTGAGCTGCACTCCGCCCGCGTCCGCCTGCACAACGACCTCGATGAGGGATGCTCCCCGCGCGTGCCGCCGGGCATTCGTCACCGACTCCTGCGCCATCCGGTACACCGCGGCGGCCACCGTCGGCGGGATGCTTTCGGTGTCACCAGTGATCCGCACCTCGACGCGTGGCCCGGCCGCTTCTTCGCTCGCGAGCTGCTCGATGTCGGCGAGCGTGCGGCCTGGCGCCAGCTCTGGCGCCTCGCCCTGCCGCAGCACGCGAACCATCGAGCGCATCTCGGCCAGAGTTCTGGATGCCTCAGCCTCGATCACGCGGAGGGCATCGGTCGCAGCATCCGGCTTCAGGGCTGCGGTCGCCAACCCGGCCTGGGCGCGGATCGCAATCGCGGACACGTGGTGGGCGACCGTGTCGTGCAGGTCGCGGGCCAGCATCTCGCGTTCCGTCAGCCTGGCGCCATCCAGTTCACGCATCCGGGCGCGGGCCCTGAAGCGGAGAGCGAAGGCGAGGGTGACCACAATGGCGAAGAATGCGGCTTCCCCGATGAGGTCGCCCAACACTGTGCCGGTCAACGCGGAGACAACCAAGCTGGCGAGGAGGATACCGGATCCGATCACCAGAGCGTGCCCATTGCCCCACCGGAACAGCGCGTAGAGCGTGAAGAGGACGAACCCGCTCGTGTAGAGGAGGGAGTCGCCGAGGAGCACGGACGCGAGTGCCGTGGTGCCGAACGTGATCGCGAGCATGAGCAGCGGCCGCGTCCGTCGCCACAGCAGGGTCGGGGCAGAAGCGATAACGAGGATCGCGGCCACCAGCGGCTGGGTCAGGTCGGTGCGCAGCGTCGCCTCGAGCGCCGCGGCCACAACGACCAACGCCACCAACACCCAGTCCCGCCACACGCGCCGCGGCGGTGGGGGAGCTGCGCCTGGCGCGTTCCACGCGGAACGCAGGAGACCGGTCACGTCCTCATGATAGGAGCGCATCAGCGTGCGGCCCCGGATGCCCGGGCTAGACGCGCACGTCGAAGGATCACGAACTCCGCGACGCCGGCGTTGATCACCCAGGCTGCGCCCATGAGCAGCGCGTCGGTCAGGCTGTCGACCGGTCCGACGGCGAGGATCCACACCGCGAAGACCAGGGCCTGGGTTCCGGCGGCGATGCCGAGCGCGTAGGCGCGCGTCATCCAGGCGCCGTGCGCGACGAAGTCGCGGCGCCGGATGCTGGTGATCCCGAGTACGAGGCAGGCCACCATCGCCGAACCGAAGGCCAGGCGGATCACCATGAGCAGCGCGCTGTCGCCACCGGGGAACGAGTAGAAGGCCGCCATCCATAGGCCGGAGAAGGCGGCGACGAAGCCGGCGGGGATCAGGACCAGCCCGGCGATGCGATGCCAGCTGCGCCTGCGGCGCAGCGCGGGGACGAACTGGAACGCCCCGAGCAGGCAGTAGACCGTGGCTCCGATGATGTGCGCGATCACCGGGATAGGCGAGTCGAAGAAGCGAGCGTTGTCCGCGGTGATGGCGCCGCCGGTCAGCTGGGTGAGCCGGAACATGCCGGCTATCACCGGGATCAGGCTGAGCAGGATGAGGCCGGATGCGGCAAGCCAGCCGCTGCGCTGCTTTGTTCGGTCACGCTGGGGCTGCCCCGCGCTCGTGCGGGTGATGGTGATTCGGGAAGTCATACCCCGATGCTCGCTTGATTGCCCGGCCACGACATCGGGAGAGCGGACGAGCCGGAAACCGTACTTTCGGCTGATCGGAATCAGGCCGATCTGCCGATGTCAGCCGTTCGAGGGCGGACAAAAATCGAACCATGACAACGAACACCACCATGACAGCGGCCGTGTACCGCAAGTTCGGCCCCCCCGAGGTCGTGCAGGTCGAGACGGTCCGCAAGCCGACCCCGAAGGCGGGCGAAGTCCTCATCAAGGTCCACGCCAGCACCGTCAGCGTGGCCGACCACCGCTCCCGCAGCCGCGACATTCCTGCCGGACTCGGCCTCATGGCCGCCTTCGGCCTGGGCGTCTTCCGCCCCCGCAACCACATCCTGGGAATGGATGTCGCCGGCGTCGTCGAAGCGGTCGGCGCCGACGTCACCAGCTTCACTCCGGGCGACCGGGTGATCGCCATGATGGGCGGCAAGTTCGGCGGCCACGCCGAGTACGCCTGCGTCGCCGCGGACGGCGCCATCACCCGCGCCCCCTCCAACATGAGCTTCGAGCAGGCGGTGACGCTCCCGTTCGGCGGCAGCACCGCCCGAGAGTCCCTGAACCAGGTCGCGATCAAGCCGGGCGACACCGTGCTCGTCAACGGCGCATCCGGTGCCGTCGGAACCGCGACGGTGCAGCTGGCCAAAAACCTGGGCGCGCATGTCACCGGCGTCACCAGCGGAGCGAACCGGGAACTGGTCACCTCGCTCGGCGCCGACCGTGTCATCGACTACACAACGGATGATTTCACCGCCGAAGGCAAGGAATACGACGTCATCGTCGATTGCGTCGGCAACGCCCCGTTCGAGCGGGTCGAATCGTCGATCAAGCCCGGCGGCGCCCTGCTGCTGGTGATCATCGACCTCAAGGGGATGCTCAAGGCGCGCGGGCAGAGCCGCAAGAGCGGCAAGCGCGTCATCCCGAACCTCGGCAGGTACCGCGCCGACGACCTGGCCTACATCGTCAGCCTCGCCGAATCCGGCCGCTACCAGGCGGTCATCGACCGCACCTATGACCTCGCCGACACCGTCGAAGCGCACCGCTACGTCGACACCGGACGCAAGAAGGGCAACGTCGTGCTGCGCATCTCCACCCCCGACAACAACCGAAACCAAGGACAGAACTCATGACCATCTCCGCACCCGAAACCGACCCCCGCCGCCTGAGAATGAGCGGCCTGCACATGTTCCTCCTCATCGCCGGCGTGCTCGGCGCCGCAGGGTCGCACCGGCTCCTCGGCGATATCGACCTCCTCGGCTGGGGAATCGGCGCACTCGCCGCCAGTGTCGCACTCATCCTGTTTGGTGCGGTCGGGCTGGGCCGGAGCATCCGCTCCACACCGATCGCCCCCGACGGCTACCCGACTCGGCTCGAGGGCCAGCTGGACCCAGCGCTGTCCCGCGGCATGTGGCTGGTGAAGTGGCTGCTGGCTTTCCCGCACTACATCGTGCTCGCCATCCTCTGGGCGGCGTTCCCAATTGTCGTGCTGGCATCCGGTCTGGCGATCCTGTTCACCGGCCGCTACCCGGCGTCCTTATTCGAGTTCGTCGTCGGAGTGCTCCGCTGGAACTGGCGCGTCGTGTTCTACGCCACCGGAGTGCTCGCCACCGATCAGTACCCGCCATTCACGCTCGCCCGCACCGACTTCCCGGCGACGTTCGACGTGGCCTACCCCGACCGGCTGTCCCGCTGGAAGGTGCTGGTCAAGTCGTGGCTGCTCGCGTTGCCGCACCTGATCATCGTCGGCATCCTGGCCGGTCTGCTGTGGGTGTTCTCCGACGGCCCGGGCGTTGGCGGACTGGTCGGCCTCCTGGTGTTCATCGCCGCGCTCATCCTGCTGTTCACCGGCGTCTACAACTCCGGCCTGTTCAACCTGGTGATGGGCATCCACCGCTGGATCTACCGGGTCTACTCCTACACATCGCTGCTGCGGGACGACTACCCGCCGTTCCGGCTCGATCAGGGGCCGCTCGAACCCGCGTACCGCTGACCCACTCGCTGTCCCACCTCAGCGCACTACGCGTGTGCTGAGGTGGGACAGCAGTTGGCAGCAGTACTTGCCACCTTCCGAGGACGTTTGTGCCATCCGAGGCCGAACGGTCGCCGTCGTATGGCACGAACCTCATCGGAACTACGGCCGCGACGACATCAGACGAGCGCGTTGAGGGCTGCGACCGCGTCCTCGGTGTCGACACCGAACCAGTCCGGATCGCTGAACCATTCGAGGCCAACCGCCCTGAATTCCTCGACGGTGATGCGTCGGCTGGAACGCAGGATGGTGGCAATTTCGTCTGCCTCCAGCCGGTACTCGTCTTCGGGTGCAACCCGGCCAGGCTCCAACCCGAACGGGTCGTATTCGCTCAGTACTTGCAAGACCGCGTCGCTGCGTCCCATCGGTGTGACCTCTTCTGATCGACGGTTGAAGAACCGATCATTCTGACACGTCGCCAACGGATTGGCGTAACCTCGCATCATGCCGGACGTCGTGGTTGCCGGGGTGCGCATCGCGTACCGGCGCCGTGGGAGCGGTGCGCCGCTCGTGCTCTTCCACGGTGCGTTCGAGGACTCCCGCATCTGGGCCGATGAGCTTGAACGACTCAGCCCCCATCTCGACGTGGTCGCTTGGGACGCGCCCGGCTGTGGCGGTTCCGACCCGGTACCCGAGGGGTGGAGCGACGCGGATTGGGCAGACGCGGCATCCGGATTCGTCACAGCGCTGGGACTGCGCGCTCCCGCGGTTGCCGGGCTTTCGTTCGGTTCGATGATCGCGCTGCTGCTCGCTCGCGACCACCCAGCATCCGTGGGTGGACTCGTGCTCGTCGGTGCGTACGCTGGATGGGGTGGCTCGTTGGACGCCGACGAGCTCGCGCAGCGCATCGACTCTGTGCGGTTCACGATCGATCATCCGGCCAAGGCGTGGGCTGACGACTTCCTAGACTCTGTCTATGCGCCGGATGCGCCATCAGAGCGACGTGAACTCGCGCGTCGTCTCCTGGGCGAGTGGCGACCGGCAACAACGGCAGCGCTGCTCGAGTTGATGGTGCAGGACCTGCGCCCCGGGCTTCCGGCGATCCAAGCGCCAACGGTCGTAGTGCGCGGCGCGGCGGATGCACGCAGCCCCCGCAGTGCCTCGCTGGGACTGTGTGGACTCATCCGCGAGGCGCGCCTGGTGGAGATCGCCGATGCTGGCCACGACTGCTCGGGTCCCGAACTCGATGCGGTGCTCATCGCTGCAGCGCGCGACGCGAGCGCAAAGGCGACATCGTCGGCCGGCTGATGCGACGTGCCAACGCCTGGCGGCTCGGCGGGCATCAACTCCAGACGGATATCGAGGTGCGCGCGTCAGCGCGGGGGCGGGTGGCTATTTCAGCAGGCGCGATAGCACGCGGTCAGCGAGCGGTTTGCCGCCGGTCTGGCAGGTCGGGCAGTACTGCAGGGTGGAGTCCGCGAAGATCACCTGCCGTACGGTGTCGCCGCAGACCGGGCATGGCTCGCCGGTTCGGCCGTGCACGCGCATCCCGGACTTCTTCTCCTTCTTGAGCTCGGATGCGGCAAGGCCCTCCGAGCGCGAGATCGCCTCGCGCAGGGTCGTCTGGATGGCGTCGAAGAGGCGGGCTGCGTCGTCCGGGCTCATCGCCGCCGGCTTGAAAGGGGACATCTTCGCCACGTGCAGGATCTCGTCCGAGTAGGCGTTGCCGATGCCCGCGATGGTGGACTGGTTGCGCAGGACTCCCTTGATCTGGGCGCGGCCGGCGGCGGCAAGGATGTCCTGGAGGGCCACGAGGGTGAAGCCGCCGCTGAGGGGATCGGGTCCGAGCCTGGCAATGCCGGGGACCTGGGTCGGCTGCTCGACCAGGTAGATCGCGAGGCTCTTCTTGGTGCCGGCCTCGGTGATGTCGAGACCGGTGCCGTCGTCAAGCAGCAGCTGGGCGGCGAGCGGGCTTTTCGGGCTGCGGGCGGGGGCGGGGCGGGTGCCGTCATTCCACCGCACCCAGCCGGCTCTGGCCAGATGCATCACCAGGTGCAGGTCGCCGATGTTCAGGTCGAGGAACTTCCCCTGCCGGGTGACCGAGTGGATGACCTGGCCGTCCAGCGCCGACGTGGGCGGATCGAACGTCTTCAGCGCCGCGAACGACAGAAGGTCGAGCCGTGCGACAACCCGGTCGCGGAGGCGTCCTTCAAGGTCGGCCGCGAGCGCGTGTACCTCGGGGAGTTCGGGCATGCCCCCCAGTCTTCTGCCACCTGCCGACATCCGTCCAGAGGCCGGTGCCCAGACCGCGCCGACTGACCAACGAGCAAAGCTGCCTCGGATGTCGGTGGCCGCCGATACGTTGATGTTGGTCAAGATCTCCCGCGAAAGTCCTCCGGCATGCGGGAGAGGCAACCGCGCGACGCGCACGGTGCCCCCGGAGGAAGACCTGCCCATGCCGCCCGGCTAGGGAACCGCGATCAACTTGGGAGTCCCAATGGAAGACCTCACCCACACCAACACATTTCTTTGCGTCAACGATGAGCCGTGCCGTCTCTATCGACCGGGGCATCACATCCACGCGATCCACTGGTCGGCTGCCCACCGCTCTCCGGAGTTCTTGCAGGATGCGATCGTCCGTGCGGTGGAGGGCGGTCGTGTCGATGTCGAGTACCTCGACGGTCGCTCCGAAACCTACTGGAACCACCACGACCTGGCCGCCGCGCTCTCGCCAGGAGACCCGGTGAGCATCCACTCGCGATTCCACCTGCTGATCGTCGGAATGCGAAGCTTCAATGTGGCCGACGAACCGCTCTAGCGGGCGCGACGGCAACCGGCGCTGATGGGCGTTGGGTTGTGGCGGATCAGAACATCGCGTAGCTGAAGCTGGTCAACGCGGTGGAAATGAGGGTCACCAGCGCGAAAACCCCGGCCCCCAGAGCCATCGCCGCGAGGACCTTCCTGCGCCCCGGCAGCGCGAGCGCGATTCCGCCGAGGATGACCGTCAGCACCGCCAAGGCGATGCTGACGAAGGTGCGGATGGGCGTCATCAGTTGCAACGCAGCGATGTCGCCGGCGACCACGGCGCTTAGGTACAGGAACTGGAAGACGACGCCGACGACGAGCATCAGGCCGGCGACTCCAGCGGCTGCGACGCCCAGCGGGTTGCCGGCCGGTCGAACCGCGGTCTCGACTGTGGGGCTGAGGTTGGACGGGGCCGGGGAGTATGGCGAGCTGTGGGTCACGCGGTCAGCTTAGCGGCGGGGCTGCGCGGCGCCTCTTTCCGCCGCCGATCTGGTGCGCGCATCCGTCGCTTCACGAGAATGTCCCTAGCGGAAGGTGATGACGCCAGCCGCGAGCTGCGAAAGGACACTTCCACCGTGACCAGAACCAGGCGCCTGGCGCTAGCGGCCGGGATCTTCTACCTCCTGACTTTCGCCTTCTCGATTCCCGCGTTCTTCCTCTACGAGCCGGTGCTGACCGACCCGAACTACATCGTCAGCGCGGGCGGGGCCGACACCCGGATAATCCTCGGCGCATTCCTTGAGATGCTCACCGCGCTGGCCGGCATCGGAACCGCCGTCGCGGTCTACCCGGTGATCAGGCGGCAGAGCGAGGGCGCGTCATTGGGCTTCGTGACGACCCGGCTCTACGAGGCGGCGGTGATGATCGTCGGCGTGCTGGCGCTGGTCACGATCGTGAACCTGCGGGTGGCCGGCACCGGCAGCGGGTCTGAGGACGACCTTGCGATGGTCGCGGTTGGACAGGCGCTGGTCGAGATTCGCGACCAGACAGCGATCTTCGGGCCGGGTTTTGTCCCCGCCCTGAACGCACTGCTGTTCGGCTACGTGCTGTACCGGTCGCGGCTCGTGCCGCGCGTGATTCCGGCGTTGGGACTGATCGGGGCACCGCTGCTGCTCGCATCCGTGACGGCGCGGATCTTCGGATTCGACGACCAGCCGCTATTCGGCGCGGTCGCGCTGGCGCCCATCTTCTTCTGGGAGCTTTCCATCGGGCTGTGGATGACGTTCCGAGGCTTCAATCCGTTGGCGCTGGCGTCGCTGGGCTTCGACGAGAGAGACGCGGGTCGCTCGACTGGACCAGGCCTGGTATCGAATGGCGACATCTCGTGATGCCAGCAGCAGAGCATCTGCTCCCGGCCAGGGTGAGGATTGGTTCGGCCGTACCTAAGCAGCGGGGTGCTTCAGCCGCTATTCGATTCGTCGTTCGACGATCCTCCTGGCTTGGACTGCTTACCGAACGCTGCCCCGAGGCCGGCGCCGATAGCGATCCCCATTGCCAGACCCAGCCCCATGTTGTCCATGGATGCGCCGAGGGCCGCGCCCATGGCCACCCCGATGCCCAAGCCGGTCGCCATGACGGAGCCGTTGCCCTGACTGTCATTAGCCATGCCCTCACGGTAGTGACCCCGGTTCGGTCA
The DNA here is from genome assembly GCF_012274275.1 of Cryobacterium sp. BB307. Classification (GTDB taxonomy): domain Bacteria; phylum Actinomycetota; class Actinomycetes; order Actinomycetales; family Microbacteriaceae; genus Terrimesophilobacter. The sequence goes on from NZ_JAANZA010000001.1 coordinate 1,006,246, forward strand.
GCACATCCGTCGCAAGTCGGAGATTTGGAACCTACGGGCGACTGAGGTGACTCGCGCCACCGGGAGGCGCCGACCGAGGTCGCCGATAGAGGCGGCGGACGGCGGCGTGGAGTCACACCATGGCAGAGCCCGCTCGGCGGCGCTCCATCCCGAAAGCTAGGTGGCGGCTTCCATGTTCTTTCCGACCACGTCGAGGGTCTGCTGCAGCTGCTCAGTGGGGCTGAACTCGACGATTTCAGTGCCGGCATGGAGCACCGGGGTGTGACCCGGCGGGACGTAGTAGGCATCGCCGGCCTCGTAGGTCTCGTCGCCAGAGGCGGTTTTGTACGTCACTTTGCCGGTCAGGACGTATCCCCAGTGGGCTGCCTGGCATTGGTCGTTCGGCAGGCCCGTGAAGAACTCGGTGAGGTCGGCGTCGGCGGTGTACTTCTCGAAGGACACCGTGTAGCCCCCCTCGAACTTCTCCAGGTGACCCTCGTAGCCCTCCATCTCAACGGTTTCCGAGGCGTTGCTCTTCGATGTCTTGGGCATGTTCTCTTCCTTTCCGATGGGCCCGTATCTGGGCGAGCCACCCTTCAGCAATCGCTGTTGGGTGAAGTGCCCCCATTCGGCCGGGCCGCAGTTGCCGACCATGGCCGATTCCCCTGTCGTGCGGTACTCGCGAGGAAGTCCAAGACTGGACGTCTAGTGCGGCCGGCGCGCCGACGCGCCAAGACTGGGCGAATGTCAGCGCCATCGGGCGGGTCAGCGCGCTCTTGGGCGTTCCGTGCGAACTGAAACGCCGCCCCGGCCGTCGCCGGTCGTGCTTGGCCGCCGCTGATCGTCTTTCGGCGAGCGGACCGTGCCCGTCCATGGTCCCGATCCTCCTCCCGCGCTCGGTCGGATGTCCAGCACGAATTGTTCGCGCGCGAACGGCACGAGCGCGGGGCGGCGACCGAGGCCGGTTACTGAGGCAGAGGGACGGCCGCGATTGTTTCGCAGGCTGGGCTGCGTCAACGGAAGTGCCCCTGGAGGGACTCGAACCCCCAACCCTTTCCTTAGGACGGAACTGCTCTTCCATTGAGCTACAGAGGCAGGCGGCATCGAGTCTAGCGGGGTCGACAACAATGGATGCATGGCCCCGCGACGCATCGTCATCCTCACCGGGGCCGGCGTGTCGGCCGAATCGGGCATCCGCACCTTCCGCGCCGCCGACGGTCTGTGGGAGGAACACCGCATTGAGGACGTCGCCACCCCGGAGGGATTCGCCCGCAACCCGGAACTGGTCCACCGGTTCTACAACGAACGGCGACGGCAGCTCGTCAGCGGCGACGTGCATCCGAATGCCGCGCACCTCGCGCTCGCCCGGCTCGAGGCCGAGCACCCCGGCGACCTGCTGCTCATCACCCAGAACATCGACGACCTGCACGAGCGCGCCGGGTCCCGCAATGTGCTGCACATGCACGGGGAACTGCTCCGGATGCGCTGCACGCGCTGCGAGGTTGTGCACGAGATCAGCGGCGACATCCGGACCGAGGATCGCTGCCCCGGATGCGGCGCCACCGGCACCCTGCGGCCGCACGTCGTGTGGTTCGGTGAGATGCCGCTCGAGCTCGACGCGATCTTCGACGCGCTCGAGGCGTGCGACCTCTTCGCCGCGATTGGGACATCCGGCACCGTCTACCCGGCCGCCGGCTTCGTCGCGACCGCAGTGAACGCGGGTGCGCACGCCGTCGAGCTCAACCTTGAACCCTCGGAGGTGAACTCGGCGTTCGATGAGGTGCGGCTGGGTCCGGCCACCGAGCAGGTTCCGGCCTGGGTCGACGAGCTCCTCGCCTGAGTGTTCAGCTGTCCATTGAGTCGGGAGTAGTTGCCCAATTGAGCGCTGGCATAAGGGCAACTACTCCCGACTCGATGGCGGGGCGGGAGGTCCGCTAGATGACGGTGGTCATCGTCAGCTGCAGCCCGCCTTCGACCTCGTCGAGCGTGAGCGTCGCGCGCAGTCCCTCCAACTCGGCGAGGGATGTCGCGTGCGTTCCGCCGCACGGGATGCTCGCCTCACCGTCGACCAGCTCGGCCACCCACGACCGCCGATCGGTCAGGTGCTCGCCGTCGCGGTCGATCCGGATGGGCGCAGCGGTCGCGATCCAGCCCGCAAGAGCCGCGTTCACCGCATCCTGAATCGTGGGCAGGTCGTCCGCGAGCCCGTCGGTGGTGAAGCCGCGCTTGCGCAGCGACTTGCCGAGCCGGTAGGTGTCGACCGAGCCGTGCGGGACGATGGTCGAGGTCTCGTTCGCCTCGGCGTCGAAGTTCGGTGCTCCCAGCGCATCCGGGCGCACCTCCTTGCGCCAGCGGTCGGTCATCGCCCGGTTCAGGGCGAGGGACGCGAGGTGGCACCCGGTGTGCCCGACCGACAGCGCCCGGCGGTAGTCGCCGTCCACGTCGACCGTGACCTCGGTGCCCTCCGCCGGCGCCTCCGGAACCAGGTGCGCGACCACGAACGCCCAGCCCTCGGTGCCCTTGCGCACCGGAATGTCGCCGCCGAAGTGCAGCGCCGCACTGTCGGTCGCCGCGACGATGGCGTCGCTGACGGATGCCTCGCCACCCTCCCAGCGGATCACCGCCCGGTCGGCGGCCTGGTCGGGCCAGCCGGCATCCACCGGGTGCACCGGCGTGCGGTCGAGGAGCACCGCGAAGCCGGCGTCGACGGGTTCAACATGCAGCACGGTCGCGGTGCCGGATGTCGCCCCGGCCGGGTACGTGACGATTGTGTCGGTAGTGGGCAGTGTCAACGTTGCTCCAGTTTGTTATCGATGCGCCCGCTGTAGCGCCCGCATCGACAACAAGCGGGCGCAACGTCGGGCTAGTTCACTTCCGGGGTGTCCACGGGCTGGTCTCGACAGGCTCGCCCACCGTGGCTCACGCGAGCAGCGGACGCACGCCGGCCTCAAGCGCCAGCACCGCGGCCTGCGCGGTCGCCATCCGCTCCTCCGCAGTGCCCTCGGTGCTCGAGGCATCCAGATACACCTTGAGCTTCGGCTCGGTCCCGCTCGGACGCACGATCACCCGCGACCCGTCGGCCAGCCAGTAGCGCAGGATGTCGCTGGCCGGGTAGTCGCCGAAGCCGCCCAAGAAGTCGTCGACCCGCTCGATCGCAACCCCGCCGATCGCATCCGGCGGCGTCGACCGCAGCCGCTGCATGACGCGCGGGATCTCCGCGAGGTCGGTGACCCGCACCGACACCTGGCCGGATGCGAACGCCCCGAACATCTCCGCGAATGCGCGCAGCTGGTCGGCGATGGTGAGCCCCTGCGCCTTCAACTCGGACACCAGGTCGAGGAACGCGGCTGCGGCCGAGATGCCGTCCTTGTCGCGGACCTTGTCGGGGTCGACAAGGTAGCCGAGCGCCTCCTCGTAGCCGAATACAAGATCCGGCACCCGCGAGACCCACTTGAACCCGGTCAGCGTGTCGGTGAACCCGAGACCGTACTGCCGGGCGACCTCGGCGAGCGCGGTCGAGCTGACGAGCGAGCACGCCATGGTGCCGCGGCCACCCGCCGCCTGCGCCGCGCGCCAGCCCAGCAGCGCACCCACCTCGTTGCCGGTCAGGCGGCGCCAGCCATCGGCATCCGGAATCGCCACCGCCAGTCGGTCGGCATCCGGATCGTTCGCGATGATCAGCTCCGCACCGACCCTGGTCGCGGTGGCGAAGGACAGGTCAAGCGCGCCCGGCTCCTCCGGGTTCGGGAAGGCAACGGTCGGGAAGGCTGGGTCCGGCTCGCTCTGCTCGGCCACGACCGTCGGTTCGCCGAAGCCCGCCGCGGCGAACACGCGGCGGCTGGTTTCCCATCCGACGCCGTGCATCGCCGTGTAGACGGCTTTCACGGAACCCGGATGCTTCACAACACCGGCCGTGCGGCGGACGTACTCGTCGATGACGGACTCATCGGCGATCTCATAGTCGTTCGATCGGCGCAGGTCGGCGACGCTGCCGAGCGCTACCCGGAGGATGTGCTGCTCGATCTCCTGGTCGGCGGGCGAGACGATCTGAGAGCCCTCGTCGGCTCCGCCGAGGTAGACCTTGTAGCCGTTGTCGCGGGGCGGGTTGTGGCTCGCAGTGACCATCACGCCCGCGCTCACATCGAGGTGCCGCACCGCGAACGCGAGCACCGGGGTGGGCAGCAGCCGCGGCAGCAGGATCGCGCGCACCCCGGCGCCGGCCATCAGCTCGGCGGTGTCGGTGGCGAACACCCGGGAGTTCTTACGCCCGTCGTAGCCGACCACGACACTCGGCTGCGGGTTACTCGCGAGCAGATAGGCGGCGAGGCCGGCGGCCGCTTGCGCGACGACGACCCGGTTCATCCGGTTCGGGCCGGCCGCGAGCTCGCCGCGCAGGCCGGCGGTGCCGAATTCCAGGCGCGTGCTGAACCGATTGTTCAGCTCGGCGAGGGCGCGCTCGTTGTCGGCCTCGGCATCCGCGATCAGCCCGTTCAGTTCGGCGCGGGTCTCGGCATCCGGATCCTGGTTCGCCCAGGCGCGGGCGGCCGCGAGCAGCTGGTCGGTGCTCTGCGCCTCCATCAAAGCTCCGCCACGATCTTGGCGAGCAGCGCGCTGATCACCGGCTCGGCGGTGCGCCCGGCCTCGATGACCTCCGCATGGCTGAGCGGCGTGGTCTGGATGCCCGCCGCCAGGTTCGTGATGAGCGACATGCCCAGCACTTCCATGCCGGCTTCGCGCGCTGCGATCGCCTCGAGCGCGGTCGACATGCCGACGATGTGGCCGCCGATGGCCTTCGCCATCTGCACCTCAGCCGGCGTCTCGTAGTGCGGGCCGCGGAATTGCACGTACACGCCCTCGTCGAGGCCGGGGTCGACCGACTTGGCGAGCGCGCGCAGTCGGGAGGAGTAGAGGTCGGTCAGGTCGACGAACGTCGCGCCCTCGAGCGGAGAGTCGGCGGTGAGGTTGATGTGGTCGCTGATGAGCACCGGCTGGCCTGGCTTCCAGGACTCCCGGATGCCGCCGGCGCCGTTGGTGAGGATCATCACCTTCGCGCCGGTCGCGGCCGCCGTGCGCGCGCTGTGCGCCACCCGGCGGACGCCGTGGCCCTCGTAATAGTGCGTGCGTGCGCCGATGATCAGCGCTCGCTTGCCGCCGGGGAGGAGAAGTGAGCGCAGCGACCCGACGTGGCCCTCGAGCGCCGGCTTGCTGAAGCCGGCGATGTCGGTCGCGGGGAAGGTGACGGTGGTCTCGCCGATGAGGTCCGCCGCTTTCGCCCAGCCGCTGCCGAGCGTCAGCGCGATGTCGTGCTGCTCGACGCCGGTGCGCTCCGCTATCTGTTCGGCCGCCTGGCGCGCGACGTCGAAGGGATTCGCGGCCGGATCGTCCAGCGGATTCGAGTGTTCGTTGATCATTGCACCACTCTAAATGAACCGTCCTTCGCGGCATCCGGATGCTGTTGGCCGCAAGCCGCCCCGCGACTGGGGAAGAATGGTCACATGGCCTACGAGTTCGAGCGCAAACAACGGATCGCGATTCTCGGTGGAGGCCCCGGGGGGTATGAGGCGGCGCTGACTGCCGCGCAGCTCGGCGCGGAGGTCACCGTGGTCGAGCGCGTCGGGGTCGGCGGGTCGGCGGTGCTGACGGACGTCGTGCCATCCAAGACGCTTATCGCCACCGCCGAGGCGGCGAAGGCGGTCGAGGGGTCGGTCGACCTGGGCGTGCAGTTCTTCGTGAAGGGGGACAGCGGCCTGGCGCAGAAGCCCGAGGTCGCAGTCAACCTGGCCGCGGTGAACCGGCGGCTGCTGACCCTCGCATCCAAGCAGTCCGAGGACATGACCCAGACCCTCCTTCGCGCCGGCGTGCGGATCATCCAGGGCGACGGCCGGCTCGACGGCCCGCAGCGCATCGTGGTGTCGACCGGCAGCGGTAAGAAGCGCGTCGACTTCGACGCCGTTGACGCCGACACCATCGTCGTCTCGACCGGATCAACGCCGCGCATCGCGCCGACCGCGCAGCCGGACGGCGAGCGCATCCTCACGTGGACTCAGGTCTACTCGCTCGACGAGGTGCCGGAGCGGCTCATCGTCGTCGGCTCCGGCGTGACCGGGGCGGAGTTCGCGTCCGCCTACAACGCGCTCGGCTCGAAGGTGACGCTGGTCTCCAGCCGCGACCAGGTGCTGCCGGGGGAGGATGCCGACGCCGCGCAGGTCATCGAGCGCGTGTTCAAGCGCAACGGCATGACCGTGCTTTCCAAGTCCCGGATGGCGTCGGTTGAGCGCACAGAGGACGGCGTGGTTGTCACGCTCACGGACGGTCGCACCGTCGAGGGCTCGCACTGCCTGCTCGCGCTCGGGTCGATCCCGAACACGCAGGACATCGGTCTGGAGGAGGCCGGCGTGCAGCTGACCGAGTCGGGGCACATCCGGGTGAACCGGGTGGCGCGCACGTCGATGCCGAGCATCTACGCTGCCGGCGACTGTTCGGGGTTCCTGCCCCTCGCATCCGTCGCCTCGATGCAGGGTCGCACCGCGGTCTTCCACGCGATGGGGGATGCGGTGACGCCGACCGAGCTGCGCAACGTGACCTCGAACATCTTCACCCAGCCGGAGATCGCGACCGTCGGATGGTCGCAGAAGCAGATCGAGGACGGGCTCGCCCAGGGCGACATCTACAAGCTGCCGCTCGCGCAGAACCCGCGCGCGAAGATGCTGGGCATCAAGGACGGTTTCGTGAAACTTTTCGCGCGCACCGGGTCTGGGACCGTCATCGGCGGTGTTGTGGTGGCGCCGAAGGCGTCGGAGCTGATCCTGCCGATCGCGATCGCGATCGAGCATCGGCTCACGGTTGACCAGCTGGCCTCCGCGTTCAGTGTGTACCCGTCGCTGTCGGGCTCGATCACGGATGCGGCGCGCGCGATGCATATCGTGCGCTGACCCGCCCCGCCGCCGAGCGCCGCCCAATTGTGCGAGTGCTCGTGCAATATCGCGCGCGCTCGAACAATTGGGCGGCGCTGGCGAGCGGCACTCTCGCCCTCAGCAGGCGCGCTCGGCGCGCACGACTCACAGCCTCCAAGCATCCGGTCCCGCGCCGGGTCGAGTTCGAATCACGATGGTGCATGACCGTCATCACAGCTCCGTGGCGTGAGCGCTTCATCCTGGCTTCGGATGCCGTCACACCGGGACAGAGGTCTGCCCTACGGCGGGCGGTCGAAACGGGTTCGCTGCGGCGGGTCTGGCGTGGTGTCTACCTCCCAGAAGGCGACTGGCGTGGTTTCGACAGAGACGCCCGCTATCTCGCCGTCGTCCAAGCAGTCGCGCTCGCGTACGACGGCAACTTGGTGTTCTCGCACCTTTCGGCTGCGGCGCTCTGGGGTCTCCCAATGGTGGGATATTGGCCGAAGGAGGTGCATGTCGTCGATGAACGGACATCCGGCGGGCGAGCCCGACAAGGCCTAGCGTGCCACTCAGAGGGGATACCTGATGGCATCGTGCAAATTGACGGACTGTGGGTGACGCCCCTCCCGCGAACGGTGATCGACACCGCCCGAACGAGCCTTTTCGGCACCGCTGTCGCAATGGCCGATCACGCGATCAGCCCGAGTCCTCTTGATGCTCCGAGTGACTGGCAGGCGACCGACCTCGAGACGCTTCACTCTGAATTGGATCGAGTGCGCACCAGTCGCGGTGTCGTTGCTGCGCGCCGTGCGCTCGCGTTTGCCGACCCACGCAGTGGCTCACCCGGTGAATCTCTCAGTCGTGTCGCGATCCACCTGCTGGGCTTCCCGCCGCCGGAGCTTCAAGTCGACTTCTCGGATTCCAAGGGAAGGATCGGCACCGTCGACTTCTGGTGGCCCGAGTCGAACCTTATCGGCGAATTCGACGGCGCCGGCAAGTACCTCCGCGACCAATACACGGGAGGTCGCGAGCCAGCCGAGATCGTCATGGCGGAGAAGAAGCGCGAGAACCGGCTTCGAGCGGTCGGGCCCGGCCTCACACGGTGGGATTGGCCAATCGCGGCATCCCTGCCATCCCTTCGCCGACACCTCGTGGAGGCTGGGCTGCGCCCCGAGCGCCGTGCAATTGTGCGAGAGCACGCGCACTATCCCGTGCACTCGCACAATTAAGCGGCGGCGCGGTTGCGGGCGGAGAGGCCCGCCTCACACGATGTTCAGCAGCAGGTGCCCGGACGACACGGTCGCCCCGACCGACGCGTTCACGTTGGCGATGACCCCGTCCTTGTGGGCGGTGAGCGGCTGCTCCATCTTCATCGCCTCGAGCACACACACCAGGTCGCCCTTGACGACGCGGTCGCCGTCCGCAACGGCCAGCTTCACGATGGTCGCCTGCATCGGCGCCTTCACCGAGTCCCCGGTCGCCGTGACAACAGCGCCCCCGCTCGCCCGCCGCGGTGGTGGCGGCGCCGCGGTCTCCCCGAGCAACTTGCCGGGCAGCGACACCTCGATGCGCTTGCCGTCCACCTCGACGACGACGTTGTGACGCGTGGCGACCGGATGCTCCGGCAGCGCCCCCGCCCACGGCTCGATGTCGTTGTCGAAGTCGTTCTCGATCCACTGCGTGTAGACGCTGAAGTCCTCCGCGAACGCCTTGTCGCGCACCACCTTGCGGTGGAACGGCAGCACCGTCGGCAGCCCGGCGACCTCGAACTCGTCGAGAGCGCGGCGCGACCGCTCGAGCGCATCCTCACGGGTCGCCCCGGTCACGATCAGCTTCGCGAGCAGCGAGTCGAACGCGCCGCTGATCACGTCGCCGGTGGTCACCCCACTGTCGACGCGCACGCCCGGCCCGCCGGGGAAGCGCAGCACGTTCACCGGCCCCGGCGACGGCATGAAGCCGAGCCCCGGGTCCTCGCCGTTGATCCGGAACTCGAACGAGTGCCCCTGCGGCGCCGGGTCGTCGTACTCGAGCACGCCGCCCTCGGCCAGCCTGAACTGCTCGCGCACCAGGTCGATGCCGGTGATCTCCTCGGAGACCGGATGCTCGACCTGCAGTCGCGTGTTCACCTCGAGGAACGAGATGGTGCCGTCCGCTGCCACCAGGAACTCGCAGGTCCCGGCGCCGACATACCCGACCTCGCGCAGGATCGCCTTCGACGACTCGTACAGCAGCTCGTTCTGCTCGGCGCTCAGGAACGGCGCCGGCGCCTCCTCCACAAGCTTCTGGTGGCGACGCTGCAGCGAGCAGTCGCGCGTCGAGATGACGACAACGTTGCCATGGGCATCCGCGAGGCACTGGGTCTCGACGTGCCGCGGCCGGTCCAGGTACTTCTCGACGAAGCACTCGCCGCGCCCGAACGCAGCGACCGCCTCGCGCGTCGCCGACTCGAACAGCTCGGCCACCTCGTCGCGGTTCCGCGCGACCTTCAGCCCGCGCCCGCCACCGCCGAACGCGGCCTTGATGGCGACCGGCAGCCCGTGCTGGTCCACGAATTCGAGCACTTCGGATGCGTCGGCGACCGGGTTCAGCGTCCCCGGTGCGAGCGGCGCGCCGACCTTCTCGGCGATGTGACGCGCCGACACCTTGTCGCCCAGCTGACGGATGGCGTGCGGCGGCGGACCGATCCAGGTCAGGCCGGCGGCGATGACCGCTTCGGCGAAGTCCGCGTTCTCGGCGAGGAAGCCGTAGCCGGGGTGGATCGCATCCGCCCCTGACCGGCGTGCGATGGCAAGGATCTTGTCGATCACCAGGTACGTCTCTGCGCTGGTCGACCCCTCGAGCGCGTACGCCTCATCGGCGAGCTTGACGTGGCGCGCGTCTCGGTCTTGGTCTGCGTAGATCGCCACCGAACCCAGTCCGCTGTCCTTCGCTGCCCGGATCACGCGAACGGCGATCTCTCCACGGTTGGCAACGAGGACCTTCGAAATCTGGGGCATGATCATTGAGTTTATTGGCGAGCAGACCGGTCCATTTGGACTCTCTCCACAAAAAGTGCAGGTCAGACTCGGCGCACCCCTACAACGGCGGGTCGCCCCGTGACGGCACAGGGTGAGCGGCGCCTACACCCAGAGCTCGTGCCAGCTCACGCCGAACCCGCGCAGGAGCCCCCGCACGGTCGACAGGGAGAGCCCGACCACCGCGTGCGGGTCGCCGGCCACCGACGTGATGAACGGAGCGCCGAGCGAGTCGATAGTGAACGCGCCCGCAACCTTCAGCGGCTCGCCGGTGGCGATGTACGCCTCGACCTCGTCGTCGGTGATGTCCGACGCGAAGGTCACGCCGGCGGTCGATACCGCGCCGGCAGCACCGGATGCTTGTCCGCCGCGATGGTCGATCAGCCAGTGCCCGGAGTGCAGCAGCCCGCTCCGCCCGCGCTGCAGCTGCCAGCGCTCCCGCGCCACCTCCATGGTGTGCGGCTTGCCGAACACGGCGCCGTCCAGCTCGAACGCCGAGTCGCCACCGAGAATGAACCCGTCGACCTCCGGCCCCGCAACCGCCTCGGCCTTCAACCGGGCCAGCAGCTGCACCATGTCCGGTGCGCTGAGCGGTCCGGCCGCCGCCACCGCCGCATCTTCGTCCACCTCGGACGGCAACACGACCGGTTCGACGCCGGCTGCGCGAAGTGTCGCCAGGCGGGCGGGTGAGGTGGAGGCGAGGTACAGCCGCACTGGCGCTCCTGTGTCAGTCTTGGATGATGGGCGAAAATCTGGGCAGCCGCATCGAACTTGAAGTCTCAAACGTAGCCCACGGTGGCGTGATGGTCGCGCGTCACGAGGGCAGGGTCGTGTTCGTCGCCGATGCCATCCCGGGCGAGCGCGTCCTAGCCGAGATCACGGATGACTCGAAGGCGAAGTTCTGGCGCGCCGACACCGTCCAGGTGCTGGAATCCAGCGAGCATCGCCGCCCCCACGTCTGGTCGGCGGCGTCGATCGATCGTGCCCCAGCCGACCGCGCCGGCGGTGCCGAGTTCGGGCACATCGATCTCGAGCACCAGCGCGAGCTCAAGCGCCACGTGCTGACCGACTCGCTGAAGCGCATGGGACGGGTCGAGACCGATGTCACGGTCGAGAGCATCGAGGGTGAGCCGACGACCGAAGCGCCGGGCACCGGATGGCGCACCCGCCTCCACCTGCACGTCGCCGACGACGGCACGGTTGGCCCGTACGCCGCGCGTTCGCACCGCGTCATCCCGGTCGACGACGTGCCGCTCGCCACCGAACAGGTGCAGGCCATCGCGCCGCTCGACGAGCGTTTCCCGGGTGCGACCTCCGTTGACGTGATCGCGCCGTCCGTGGGCAACCCATGGGTGCTCTCCGGCGCGGGCAAGCGCACCACCATCACCGAGCGGGTCGGCGACCGCGACTTCCGGCTCGACGTTCGCGGCTTCTGGCAGGTGCACCGGAACGCCGCCCAAACCCTCACCGAGGCTGTGCAGTGGGCGATCGACCCCGAGCGCTTCGACGCGCGCGCCACCAACCTGGACCTGTACGGCGGCGTCGGCCTCCTCGCCGCTGCGGTCGGCGACCGGTTCGGCCCAGCGACCCGGATCACCACGGTCGAGAGCGATCCGACCGCCACCGACCACGCATCCGGCAACCTGGTCGAGTGGGTCGGCGCGCGGGCGATCACCGCTCGCGTCGACCGCTACCTGTCCCAGCTGGTCAAGGAGGGCGCCCGGATGCGCGATGCCACTGTCGTGCTGGACCCGCCCCGCTCCGGCGCGGGCAGACCGGTCGTCGACCGGCTCGCCGACCTCGGCCCGGCGCAGCTGGTCTACGTCGCCTGCGACCCGGTCGCCCTGGCCCGCGACGTCGCACTGTTCGCCGATCGCGGCTACCGGCTGCAACGCATCCGGGCCTTCGACCTGTTCCCGCACACCCACCATGTGGAGGCGGTTGCGGCACTGGTGCGAGACTGACTCGCCACTAACATGGGGGACAAACCTCAGGAGTGTGTTCAACGAAATGGTGCAGACGGCGACGGATGAGTCGGAGCAGGCGGCTGGAAGCAAGCCGGCTCGGGTGGGCGTTGTTGACGACCACGAGTCGGTCCGACTGGGCTTGAAGGCCGCGTGCCTCGACGCGGGTTACGAGTTCGTGTTGGCCGCGGCCTCCGTCGAGGAGTTCGTCGCGCAGCTGGACGGGCGCGAGTGCGATGTCGTCGTGCTCGACCTGTCGCTCGGCAACGGATCGAGCGTGACCGAGAATGTGAAGAGCATCCAGGCACTCGGATGCGCGGTGCTGATCCACAGCATCGCCGACCGGGTCGCGTTGGTGCGGGAAGCGCTCGCCGCCGGAGCAGCGGGCGTCATCCCCAAGGCTTCCGCGACGAAGACCGTCATGTCGGCGATCTCGACCGTCGCGCGCGGCAACGTGTTGAACAACCTGGAGTGGGCCACCGCGATCGACGCCGACCGCGACTTCGCCAAGGCGCAGCTGGGGCGGCGCGAGCGGGAGATCCTGCACCTGTACGCCTCGGGTCTGCCGCTGAAGGCCGCCGCCGAGCAACTCGGAATCGGCTACGCGACCGCGCGGGAGTACCTGGACCGCATCCGCGTGAAGTACGTCGAAGTCGGCCGACCCGCCCCGACCAAGGTCGACCTGCTGCGCCGCGCCGTCGAGGACGGCATTCTGCCAGGGCTCCCGGTCGAAGAGCCGGACGGTGACTGAGGCGACCGTTCAGGCGACGCCCCGACGTCGCCCGATCAGCAAGCAGCAGATCGAGACCGTCGTCTCACGGTCGGTCGCGATTTTCGGACTGTTGTTCGGCGCACAGACCTTCCCGGTGATGCTCGGCCAGCTCGACGAGCTGCCGCCGGTGTGGGCATGGACGATGAACATCGTCATCTTCGGCAGCCTGCTGTTCAGCGTGGTCGCGTCGGTGCTGAAGCGCTGGGTGCGCACCGCCAACCTCATAGTCGCGTTCGCCTACCTGGCGGCGTTGAGCAGCTGGCCGCTCGCCGTGAACGACCCCTCGATGGTCGCCGGGGACCGGCCGTGGCTGTGGTTCCTGTGCACCGTCGCGACGGCAGCGGCCGCGGTTGCGCTGCCGGTGTGGATGGCGACCGCGTACTTGATCATCGCGCCGACTGTGTACGGCGTCATCCGGCTGTTCCCGTCCGGTGGCGGCGCCAAGTGGGACCTGGCTGCTATCGACACGCTCTACGCGGTCATCCTCGGCGGAGCGGTGCTTGTGCTCATCACGCTGCTGCGCCAGGCCGCAGCAGGTGTCGACGCCGCGCAGAGCACTGCGGTGTCGCGCTACTCGCACGCGGTGCGGCAGCACGCGACCGAGGTCGAGCGGGTGCAGGTCGACTCGATCGTGCACGACAGCGTGCTGACGACCCTGCTCGAGGCGGCGCGCGCCCACACTCCGGATGCGATGGAGCTGTCGTCCCGGATGGCCGCCAACGCGATCGGTCACCTGCAAGAGGCTCAGGTCGCGAGCCCCGACGACGAGTCCACCATCGACCTGCACAAGCTTGCCGCGCGCATCAGTGACGCCGCGAAGACCCTGTCGGCACCCATCGAGGTGCGCATCCGGGCCATCGGGTCCGGGAGCGTGCCGGTGCAGACCGCCGAGGCGCTGTACTCGGCGGCGATGCAGGCGATGGTGAACAGCCTGCAGCACGCCGGGGATGATCCCAAGGTGCTGCGCTGGGTCACCATCCGCGGCATCGGCGAGGATGGCATCCACATCGAGGTCGGCGACACGGGCGTCGGGTTCGACTTCGTGGCGGTGCCGACCGAGCGACTCGGCCTGCGGGTGTCGATCATCGAGCGTGTCGCCAACATCGGGGGAGCGGTCGACGTCGACTCCAGCCCGGGCGAGGGCACAGTCATCACCATCACCTGGCCGGAGGTGGAAGCGTGATCATCACCGTTCCGCGCTATCTGATCGTCGCGCTCGCCGCTGTGTTCTCCGGCTACCACCTGCTGCTCGCGACCTACTCGCTCAACGCTCCGATCGACAAGGGGCCGTACATCGCCGCGATGGCGCTGTACGCGCTGGCGACGGCCGCGAGCCTGTGGGCGACCGGGTCGAGCCGGATGCCCGCGTGGCTGGCCGCCTGCAACGTCGCCGTGGCGATCATCATCCCGGTGCTGGTGACCACCCAGCTGCCCGCGAACCAGCCGATCGGCAACGACTATTCGACCTGGTATGTCGCGGCGATCGGCACGCTCATGGTGATCACGTCGACGCGTAAGCGGCACGTGTTCGCGTGGGCGGGTGTCGCCGCCCTCGTGGTGCACACCATCGTCTGGGCCGGCCCCGCGGCGCTGCCGACCATCGGCGTGCTGGGCAGCGTGGTCTGGGTCGGCGTGTCCCACGCATTGTCGGTCTCGCTCGCCAAGGCCAGCGCGGATGCCGAGGAGTACGTGGTCGCGGAGCGTCAGGCGGCCGCGTGGCAGGCGGCGCAGGAAGCGCACCTGTTCGAGCGGCAGTTCCGGTTGCGTCAGACGAGCCGGATGGCGCTGCCCATGCTGCGCCGCATCGTCGCGAGCGGCGGTGACCTGACCGAAGAGCAGCGGCGGGAGTGCCTGAACCTGGAGGGCGCCATCCGGGACGAGATCCGCGGCCGCAAGCTGCTGAACGCAGCGGTGCGCGAGCACGTGATGTCCGCCCGCCGCAAGGGCACGATCGTGACGCTGCTCGATGAGGGCGGTCTGGACGACCTGCCGGAGTACGAACTCGACCGCGTCCTGGCTGACCTGGCCGACGCCATCCGTTCCACCACGGCCGACCGGTTGATCGTGCGAACGGTGCCGGAGGGGTCGGATGTCGCGGTGACAGTGGTCGGGCTGAGCTCGGGTGATGGCGGCAGCGCGAGCGCACTCGGGCACCCAGAGGAAGACGACGAGGACCAGGTCGACCTGTGGTTGGAGATCCCACGTACCGCTGGCTGACGCGTATCGGTGGACCAGCTAGTCGCGACACCCATCTGCTAAGTGCGCGTGCCTACAATGGGGGGTCTTAGCCGACAAGCTGGACGGCTTCCGCCGATCGCGTACCGGGGTGCCTCAGCAGCGCCAATCCACTCCCTCGTCCTGCGTCCCGACGTGACGACCCAGAGGCGCGCAGCCGCCCCGCCAGGAAGGGGTTGTGCAGATGTCAACTGAGCAGTCCGACGACGAGCGCCGCGAACCCGCTTCCGAGAGCACGCCGGTGCCGAAGCCGGTGCCGCCGCTTGAGCGCAGCAAATTCGGAGGCACCGAACGCCGGCACGAGCGCCCTGTCGAGGCCGAGGCACCGGTGTCGCGCAGCGACCTCAGCAAGGGACCGACAGAGCTTCTCGAGCACCGCACCGCCCGCATCAACTGGCGCGTGCTGGTGGTCTCCTCTGTGGTGATCCTGGTCTTCTCGGTGTGGGTGATGCTCGTGCCAGACTCCGCCCGCGCGACGATGCTTTCGGTCGTCAACTGGATAGCGACGAATCTCGGCTGGTACTACGTGCTCACCGTCACCCTCGTTATCGGGTTCGTGCTTTGGGTCGCGTTCTCCAAGGAGGGCAAGGTGCGCCTCGGCCCCGACCACTCGCGGCCCCAGTACAAGCTCTTCACCTGGGTCGCGATGCTCTTCGCCGCGGGCGTCGGCATCGACATGCTGTTCTACTCGGTCACCGGCCCTGTCGTGCAGTATCTGGACCCGCCATCCGGTGAGGGCGGCACCGCATTCGCGAGACAGGAGGCGGTCGTCTGGACGATGTTCCACTACGGCATCGCAGGCTGGTCGATGTACGCGCTGCTGGGCATGGCGATGGGGTACTTCGCCTACCGCTGGGGCATGCCGCTGTCGATCCGCGCCGCCCTCTACCCGCTGCTCGGCAAGCGCGTGCGCGGCCCGCTGGGCGATGGCATCAGCATCATCGCTCTCGTCGGCACGGTGTTCGGCGTCGCCACGTCGATGGGGATCGGCGTCGTGCTGCTGAATGTCGGCTTCTCGCTGCTGTTCGGCCTGGAGCAGGGTCTTGCCCTGCAGATCGCGCTGGTCATCGTCGCGGTGGTGCTCACCGTCGCGGCTACCACCTCGGGGGTCGACCGCGGCATCCGGTGGATCTCCGAGCTGAACCTGTGGAGTGCGGCGGCGATGATGGTCTACATCCTCGTCACCGGCGAGACGGCGTTCCTGCTGAACGCGCTCGTGGAGAACATCGGCCGCTTCTTCGTCACCCTGCCGGAGCGCACGCTGCAGACCTTCGCGTACGAGCCAGACGGCGCGGAGTGGATGGGCGGATGGACACTCTTCTTCTGGGCGTTCTGGCTGGCGTGGGGGCCGTTCGTCGGTGTCTTCCTCGCCCGGATCTCGCGTGGCCGCACGTTGCGCGAGTTCGTCATCGCGGCGATCACCGCGCCGGTGCTGTGCGACTTCATCATCGTCTCGCTGTTCGGCAACTCTGCCCTGTTCGAGGTGTTGCAGGGCAACACCGAGTTCGCAGACCTCGCGGTGGCGAGCCCGGAGCAGGGCTGGTACGCCCTCTTGGAGATGTTCCCGGGCGCGATGTTCCTGATCGGCTTGGCGACGCTCTCCGGGCTGCTGTTCTACCTCACGAGCGCGAACTCCGGCGCGATGGTGATGTCGAACTTCTCGTCCTCGATCCCGGATCCGGCGCAGGACGGCCCCAAGCGACTGCGCATCTTTTGGGCGCTGCTCACCGCGCTGCTCACGGTGGCGATGCTTATCGCTGGCGGTGTGACGACGATGGAGTACGCGACGCTCATCTTCGCGCTGCCGGTGACCATCATCGCCTACCTCGTGATGATCTCCTTCTCGAAGGTTTTGCGGATGGAGCGCGCAGAGCGGGAGGGTCAGGTGCTGCTGAGGCGGTCGATGGCGCCCACCGGCGGGCACGTGCCGGAGCGATCGTGGGTGCAGCGGCTCGAGCGGATGCGCGCATTCCCGTCGAAGCGTCAGGTCGCGCAGTTCCTCGACCGCACGGTGCGCCCGGCTCTGGAGGACGTCGCCGTCGAGTTCCGGAACCAGGGCTACCAGGGGGAGCTGGGCTCCATGGCCGGAGCTGCCGGTATCGACGAGCCGGTGCTGCGGGTGTCGATGGACTCGTTCCGCCCGTTCCACTACCAGGTCGCCATCGTCGAGGCGCCGGTGCCGATGTTCACCGGCCGGATGTCGCGCGAAACCGACGTCTACTACCGGCTCGAGGTGTTCACCCAGACCGGCTCCGGCGGCTACGACCTGATGGGGCTCACGAAGCAGCAGGTGATCGACGACGTGCTCGACCGTTACGAGGCTCACCTCGCGTTCCTCACCTACTCCACCGAGACCGACACTCTCTCGGTCATCACGCCTCCGTTGCCGGATGCGTCTGGGCCGGCGTCGGCGATCCCAACGGACGCGGACGACATCCAGGACCTCGACGACGAGCGCGACTGACCCGCATTCGCTGGCCCCGGGATCGCGCAGCGATCGTCTCGAAACCCCTTCGGCGCCCGAGCGTGTCGACCAAGAAGAGAAGGGCCGGGACATAAGTCCCGGCCCTTCAAGCTTCGAGTCAGGGCGATAACCCGAATATCGCCCTGACCCGCCCCCAAGTCATTAGCCCGCTTACCCTAGTCGGCTAATGAGTGGCGGTGTTTCTCTACGAGGAGCAACATCCGCACTACTAGTTTGAGGTGTAGCCAGAGTACCGCACAGTCGTCATTTTGGGGGACTTCCGGGGGACACTTTTGTGCCCCAATTTGGTCACGATCGTCGGTATATCGCGGCTGTCGCGGCGAAGGCGCCGCAAAAACGGGGTACATCTCATGGTTTTGATCGACCTCCCCCCAGATCAGGGGATACCCCCAAAAGCACGCCCCAAACGGTGTTGCCGACCTCAGCCGAAGGTGCGCCAGGAGGTGATGCCCCGCACAATTGGCGTGCGGATCGGGCGCTGCGAGTTCTCCCACGGACTGCGCTTGACCGGAGGCGCCTGCCGCCCCTCCAGCTCACCGGCGATCGCCGTCAGCACCGCCGTGACGGCAGCCAGCTCCTCCGGAGTGGGGTTGCCCCGCACCAGCCGGATGTCCGGACCTTCCGTCGCATCCGTCACAGCGGGATGTTCCCGTGCTTCTTCGGCGGGGTGCTCGCGCGCTTGGTGCGCAGCGCCCGCAGCGCCTTGACGACCGTCACGCGGGTTGCGGCCGGTTCGATGATGCCGTCCAGCTCGCCACGCTCTGCGGCCAGGAACGGGCTGGCGACGTTGTAGGTGTACTCGTTGGCGAGCCGGGTGCGCACCTCGTTGACGTCCTCACCGGCCGCCTCCGCCGCCCGCAGCTCACCGCGGTACAGGATGTTGACCGCGCCCTGGCCGCCCATGACCGCGATCTCGGCGGTCGGCCACGCGTAGTTCAGGTCGGCGCCGAGCTGCTTGGAGCCCATGACGATGTAGGCGCCACCGTAAGCCTTGCGGGTGATCACGGTCACCAGCGGCACCGTCGCCTCCGCGTACGCGTACAGCAGCTTCGCGCCGCGGCGGATGACGCCGGTCCACTCCTGGTCGGTGCCCGGCAGGTATCCGGGCACGTCGACCAGCGTGAGGATCGGGATCGAGAACGCATCGCAGAATCGCACGAACCGCGCGGCCTTCTCGCCCGCGTCGATGTTCAGCGTGCCCGCCATGGCGTTCGGCTGGTTGGCGATGATGCCGATCGGGCGGCCCTCGACGCGGCCGAAGCCGACGACGATGTTCGGCGCGAACAGCGGCTGGGTCTCCAGGAAGTCGCCGTGATCGACGATGTGCTCGATGATCGTCTTGACGTCGTACGGCTGGTTCGGCGAGTCCGGGATGATGGTGTTCAGCCGACGGTCCTCGTCGGTGATCTCGAGCTCTGCCTCGTTCTCGTACACCGGCAGGTCGGCGAGGTTGTTGTCGGGCAGGAACGACAACAGCGTGCGCACGTAGTCCAGCGCGTCGTCCTCGTCGCTGGCCAGGTAGTGGGCGACTCCGGATGTCTTGTTGTGGGTGAGCGCGCCGCCGAGCTCCTCCATGCCGACGTCCTCGCCGGTGACGGTCTTGATGACATCCGGGCCGGTGACGAACATCTGGCTGGTCTTGTCGACCATCACCACGAAGTCGGTGAGGGCGGGGGAGTAGACCGCACCGCCTGCTGCTGGACCCATCACGATGGAAATCTGCGGGATGACTCCGGATGCCTGGGTGTTGCGCCGGAAGATCTCGCCGTACTTGCCGAGCGCGACCACACCCTCCTGGATGCGTGCGCCACCGGAGTCGAGGATGCCGATCACCGGCACGCCGATCTTCATGGCCAGTTCCATGACCTTGATGATCTTCTCGCCGGCGACCTCGCCGAGCGATCCGCCGAAGATGGTGAAGTCCTGCGCATAGACGGCGACCTGCCGGCCGTGGATGGTGCCAGTGCCGGTGACGACTGCATCACCGTAGGGGCGGTTCTTCTCCATCCCGAACGCGTGGGTGCGGTGGCGCACGAACTCGTCGAGCTCGACGAAGGTGCCGTGGTCGAGCAGCTGTTCGATCCGCTCGCGCGCGGTCTTCTTGCCCTTGGCGTGCTGCTTGGCGATTGCTGCTTCGCCGCTCGCCGTGACGGCTTCGTGGTAGCGCGCCTTGAGGTCGGCGAGCCGTCCCGCGGTCGTGTTCAAGTCGGGTTGGGTCGTCTCAGTCACGCGTTCACTTTACCGGCGGTGTCGGAAACGGCTCTTGCCCCATGCCGCCAGTGTCGGCCGCCGGATTCGGTAGGTCATCGCATTGCCGACCCGTGTGAGGCGAGGAAGGCGTCGACCTCGTCGAGGGTTGGCCCGGTGGCCGGGCCGATGCGGGTGACCGCGATGGCGGCGCTCGCGTTGGCGCGGCGGGCGGCGTCAAGCGGTGGGAGACCGGATGCGAGCGCCGCCGCGAACGCGCCGACATGGGCGTCCCCGGCGCCGTTGGTGTCGACCGCGGCCACCGCGAACCCGGGCACTGCGCGCGGCTCGCCGCCCGGCTCGGCCACGACGCAGCCGTCCGCGCCGGTGCGCACCACGGCGCCGCATCCGGTGTCCGCGATCAGCCGTGCGGCCGCCTCGGCGCTCGCCGCGCCCGTGTCGGCGAGCGCTTCGGTGAGGTTGCAGCTCCACCACGTGGTGGCATCCTGAACCGCGGCCAGCGTGTCGGCCGGGATGTCGAGCACGAGGGGACCGGGATCAGTCACCACGGTCACCCCGCTCGGCAGCGTGCTCAGCCAGCCGGTGATCGCCGATCGGCCGGGCTCCTGCAGCAGCCCATACCCGGAGACGAAGACGAAGTCGCCGGGTTCGACCGCCAGCGGATCGAGCTGCTCCCTGCTCAATCTCGCCTCCGCTCCGACGGTCGTGATGAAGGTGCGCTCGCCGCTGGCGTCGGTGAGGGCGACGTCCCAGCCGGTATCGGCATCCGGGATCGGATCGGCGGCGACCGAGATGCCGGCTTCCCGCAACGCGGCCCTCGCGAGGTCGCCGAACGGGCCGGTGCCGTGCGCGCCCCCGTAGACGGCGGGCAGCCCCTGGCGGCTGGCGGCGACCATGACGTTGTAGCCGGCGCCTCCGACGAAGAGCCCGCCCGACTCGGTGAGCACGTCGCCGCCCGCGGCCGGCAGCGCGTCCAGCTTCGCGGCGATGTCGATCACGACGTCGCCGACGCACACGAGTTTGGCGGTCATCGGCGCAGGCTCAGCAGTCGGTCGGCGATCGTCTCCAGCTCGAGGCCGTTGACGTCTCGGATGATTGCGAGCGCTTCCGCGGGAAATCCTTCGGTCCCCAGACACGCGCCCAGGATCGCGCCCACCATCGCGCCGATTGTGTCGCTGTCGCCGCCGAGACCGGCGGCGGCAAGGCACGCCGACCACGGGTCATCCGGGAACGTCGCGATGATGCCGAAGGCCGCGGGGACCGACTCCTGCGTGGCGAGGCTCGTGCCGATGAGCGACCGGATGCGGCGCACCGAGTCCTCTGGGTCACCCGGCTCTCCGAGGGAGATCGCCCACTCGATCCGCCGCGCGACCTCACCACCGGCGGCCCAATGGCCGCGTTCGCCGCCCAGGTCGGCCGCGGCGATGCCGGTGCGGACGGCGAGGGAGACGCCCGCCCCGTCGATGCCAGCGCTGACCGCCCCGGCGACCGCAGCCGCGCCGGCGATGGCGATCGTCGTGTTGTGGGTCACGGCGCTCGCCTGGGCCACCCGGTCGACCAGCTCGCCCAGGTCATCCGACGGCACCACGATCCCCACCGGCGTCACCCGCATTGCTGCGCCGTTGGTTGCGCCCTCGCGACCGGCCTGATCGACCGGGGTGCCTGCCAGGATCGCCTCGACCGCGGCCTTCGTGGACGGGCCGAGCAGGTCGAGCGAGCCGCGGGAGCGCATGTCCTCTTCCCACGCGATGAGGCTGCGCGCGAACCGCTCGGCGTCCACATGGCCGTCGCCGTCGATGAGGGCATCGGCGAGCAGCAGCGCCTGCTCGGTGTCGTCGGTTACCGCTCCGGCGGGCATGCCGGCCGCGATCGGATGCGCGGGGTCGGCGGCGCGGAATCCGTCCAGCCGACCGAACCGCGCGGCGATCTCATCCGGAGACAGCATTTGCGTCGGCATCCCGAGCGCGTCGCCGATGGCCAGGCCGTACAGCGCCGCCACCGCCCGATCGCGTGTGGACTCGGTCACCGGCCGGCGGTCTCCGCTGCGAGCACCGCGTCGGTCGTTGTCAGTTCAACCAGCGGGGCGTACAGCGCCATCGCGTCGAGCGCGCGCTGGTGGTCGGTGTCGCTCGCGCCAGCGCACGCATCCGTCGCGATCCGCACGTGCACGCCGCTGTCGGACATCGGCAGCGCGGTCGACAGCACGCAGCAGTCGGTGGAGACGCCGACCATCACCACATCGGCGGCGTTGTTGATCGCCTCCGCGAGGCCGTCGTCCCACTTGCCGAACCGTTCCCGGTCGATGACCGTCTGGCCGGCGTAGCCGAGACCATCCGACAGTTCGTATAGGTGCGCGTTGGCCGGATCCAGCGCGAACGGCCACAACTCGAAGTAGGGCACCCATGCGCCATCCGGATGCTCGGGCGCGAGGTACCGGGTGAACACGACGCGCTCGCCGAACTGGTCGACCAGGCGGCGCACGTTCGGCACGATCTCGTCGTACCGCGGGGCGGCCCACTGGCTGGACGGGTCACCGAAGATGGGTTGCATGTCGATGACCACGAGCCAGGGCTCAGTGGACCGCTCCGCGTTCGAGGTCATACCCGCTCGGACTCCAGGATCGGTGCCTCCTCCTGGCGGCGGACGGCGCCGCGACCGAAGAGGACGACGACCAGGTAGCCGATGACCAGCGCGACGAGCACGCCGAGGTTGGCGCCGCCCCAGACGCCCTCGCGTCCGCCGAGGCCGAACACATCGAGCAGGTAGCCCTGCCACTGCACCCACTCAGGACCGAAAGCGTTGTAGACCAGTCCCCAGCCGAGGAAGGTCGCCACAATCAGCGTTCCGATCGACAGCCAATTGACCGAACCGTAGCGGCCACGACGGTCGAACAGGTCACGGTCCGAGTACGGCGCCTTGCGCAGGGTTAGGTCCCCGAGGAAGATGCCGCACCAGGCCGCGATCGGGACACCGAGGGTGATCAGGAACGCCTGGAACGGCCCGATGAAGTCGGTCGCGATGAAGACGATGTAGATCGTGCCGATGATCATCAGCACACCGTCGATCGCCGCAGCGACCCAGCGCGGCACCCGCAGGCCGGTGCTGAGCAGCGCCAGACCGGACGAGTAGATGTCCAGGATGGCGCCGCCGATCAGGCCGAGCACCGCAACGATCGCGAACGGGATCAGGAACCAGACCGGCAGGATTGTCGAGAGCGCACCGATCGGGTCGGCGCCGATGGCGCCGCGCAGGTCCTCCGAGGAACCGGCGAGCAGCAGACCGAAGATGACCAGGATGATCGGCGCCAGCGCCGCGCCACCAGTGGTCCAGCCGACGACGCCGGGGGAGGACGAGCTGCGCGGCAGGTAGCGCGAGTAGTCCGCGGCCGCCTGCACCCAGCCGAGGCCGAACCCGGTCATCATGAAGACCAGACCGCCGATGACCTGCGGCAGGCTGCCATCCGGAATCCCGAGCACGGACTGGAAGTCGATCTGTGGCAGCACGAGCACGATGTAGACCACGGTCAGGACAGCGGTCACGATCGTGATGACCAGCTGCATGCGCATGATCATGTCGAAGCCGTATATACCGCCGGCGAGAATCAGCCCGACCACAATGATGAGCGCGATCACATCGATGACCGGGCTGCGCTCCACCCCGAGCGCGGAGATCACCGTCGAGGTGGCGAGCACCGCGAGAGACGCGAGCACGGTCTCCCAGCCGACGGTGATGATCCACGCGATGGCGGATGGCAGTCGGTTGCCGTCGATGCCGAATGGCGCGCGGCTGAGGGTCAGCGTCGGCGCCGACCCGCGCTTGCCGGCGAGCGAGACGAAGCCGCACAGCAGGAAGGAGACGACGATGCCGATGATCGCCACGATCGTCGCCTGCCAGAACGAGATCCCGAAGTCCAGCAGGAACGCGCCGTAGCTGATGCCGAAGATGGAGACGTTGGCGGCGAACCAGGGCCAGAACAGGTTTGCTGGTCGGCCCTTGCGTTCGCTTTCGTCGATGGGGTTGAGGCCGTTGGTCTCAATCTCGAGGGCTTTGCTCTTGGGTGAATCGGTGGACGTGCTCACTGTGGTTGCCTCCTTGAGGCGGTCAGGTGTGGGCGTGCCTTATGGCGGCCGATGGCTCACAGGGTACCGCGCAGGTTAACGCCAGTCCACGTGCCGCGCGTAGCCTTGAGCGATGGACTTCCCGCGCAGCCGGCCATTGGTACCCGAGCTGGAGTCGCTCGCGCAGGCGACCTCCACAAACGACATCCTCGCGAGCAGCGTCGCGGGCCGGCCGCACTTCTCCACGGTGGTCACGCTCGACCAGACCGCGGGCCACGGTCGGCTCGGACGCAGCTGGGTGACTCCCCCCGGTGAAGCGCTCGCGGTGTCAGTGCTGTTGCGCCCGTTCGACCGTCTGCCGACCGACAGCCTGGGCTGGATCACCCTGTGCGCCGGGCTCGCCATGACCCGCGCGGTGCAGTCGCTGCTGCCCGAGCGCCGCGTTGCGCTCAAGTGGCCGAACGACGTCCACATCGACGGACGCAAGGTCTGCGGCGTCCTCGCCCAGCTGCTGCCCGGTTCCACCATCGTCGTCGGCGCAGGCCTCAACCTCACGATCGACGAGGACAAGCTCCCCGTCCCCACCGCCACGTCGCTGCGCATCGGTGGTGCGACCGGCGAGGCGATCGAGCTCGCCGACCAGGCACTCGCGGTATACCTGCGCGAACTGCAGCGCCTCTGGGATCGGCTGATCAACGCGCGGGGGGATGCCGACATCAGCGGCATCCGGAGGGAAGTCACCGAAGCCTGCAGCACCATCGGCCGCTCCGTGCGCGTCAACCTGCCCGACGGGAGCGACCTGCACGGCAAGGCAACCGCGCTGGACCGCTTCGGCCACCTCGAATTGAACGCGGATCCGGATGGCGCGTCGCAGACCGTCACCGCGGGCGACGTGACGCATCTGAGGTATGAATGAACCATGTCATCCCCGGGTCAGGCGCAGGAGTCCGTTGTCGCCAGACTCCGGCCGCACGGGCGGGCGCTGTTCTGGCCGTCGCTGTTCCTGGTCGCGGCGGTCGGCGCGATGACCTACTTCTACGGGTCGTTCGCTGAGACCTGGCAGAACCTTGCCGTGCTGTTCGGAGGTCTGCTGTTCATCGTGCTCGCTTGGCTGTTGCCGCTGCTGAGCTGGCTCGGGCACCGTTACATCATCACCACCCGCCGGATCGTCATGCGCCGGGGGTTCTTCGTGCGCGTGCGGCAGGAGCTGCTGCACAGCCGCGGCTACGACGTGACGGTGCGGAAGAACGCGATGCAGAGCATGTTCCGCAGTGGCGACGTGCGCATCAACACTGGGCTGGAGCAGCCGGTCGTGCTGCGCGACGTGCCGAATGCCGACCTGGTGCAGGGTGCGCTGCACGACCTGATGGAGGCGAGCATGAACCCGATCGCCGCCCGCAGGCAGGCCGAGGAAGCGCATCCGGATGAGACGACCGCGTGGGGCACTCGCTGACCCACCTTCATCGAGTCGGGAGTAGATGCCCAATTGGACCTTGCCAAAAGGGCAACTACTCCCGACTCAACGGATCAGTCGCTGAACCGGTCAGGGAACTGCTCGATGATGCCGTTCGCGAGGGCATCCGCCATCGCCAGGATGTGGTGATGGATGCGGTTGTACTCGGCGATGTCGGCATCCCAGTCGCCGGTCAGGCGCGCGGTGGCCTCGGCAAGCGTCTGGTCGAGATGCCCGCGCATCATCTTCTTCATCACGCCGAACTTCCAGGCCGGGTTCGCGTCGGCCAGGAACCGCGAGATGTCGTCGCCGTTCTTGTACCAACGGTCACTCTGCACCTGCACCGCGGCTGAGTCGCCGGCCTTCGCGGCGGCCACGAGATCGGCGGCGCCGAGGATGTGCTCGCGCAGCAGCTCGGTCAGCGCGGCACCCGCCTCGTCACCGTAGAACACCGCCATGGCGTCACCGATGTCGGCCTGGTTCTGCAGGAGGCGACCGGCAGTGGCCTCCAGATCGGGCAGCTCGGCGATCGCGCTGACGATGTAGAGCCTCGTCCAGGTGATGTGGTCCTCCCAGAGCTTGCGCATGTCCTGGTTGAAGGCGACCGGGTCGATGCCGTCGGCGGTGGCGGCCGGCGGCGCGTGGTGATCGCTTCCGTGAGCGATCGGTGCGGATGTCTCGGCCGGGCTGCAGGCAGCGACGCCGAGTGCCATGCCGAGCGCGAGCGCGATGCCCGCGAATCGGCGTGTTGTGCGGTTCATGGTGTCTCCTCATTGAGCGGCCCGCGAGTGGTAGAGGCGCGGGCGGGATAAGAAGGTGACTCGCTACCCCGTTGCAAATAGACAACATCCGTTGACTATAGAACTATTCCCGCGGCGCACCAACGGTTAACGTGCGCGCCACCGCCCGGTAAGCGCCGGACCGTACCGTGGGCCTCGATGAGGATCTCAGTCATCGGATGCGGCTATCTCGGCGCAGTGCACGCGACGTGCATGGCGCAACTCGGTCACGACGTCGTCGGTATCGACGTCGACGCGGCGAAGGTGGCGGCGCTCGCCGCGGCACGCCCGCCGTTCTTCGAACCCGGGCTTGCTGAACTGCTCGAGTCGACGCTCGCGACCGGGCGCCTGCGCTTCAGCACCGACATCGCCGATGCGGCGGATGCCGAGGTGCACTTCATCGCGGTCGGCACACCCCAGCTGGCTGGCAGCGACGCCGCCGACCTCAGCTACGTGCGGGCGGCCATCTACTCCCTCGTGCCGGTGCTCGCGCCCGGTGCGCTGGTGGTCGGCAAGTCGACGGTGCCGGTCGGCACTGCGGCGATGCTCAGCCACGTGATCCAGCCGACGGGCGCCCGCCTCGCCTGGAACCCCGAGTTCCTGCGCGAAGGCTTCGCGATCAGCGACACCGTGTCTCCCGATCGCATCGTCTACGGCGTCGCCCCCGGCGACGCGCTCGCCGAGGCGCAGCTCGACGAGGTGTACGCTGGGGCGCTCGCCGCGGGCACGCCGAAGGTCGTCACCGACTACGCAACCGCCGAGCTCGTGAAGGTCTCGGCGAACGCGTTCCTCGCCACCAAGATCTCCTTCATCAACGCGATGGCTGAAATTGCCGAGGCCACCGGCGCGGACGTGACCCAGCTGGCGGATGCGATCGGCCACGACGCGCGCATCGGTCGCCGCTTCCTGAACGCCGGGCTCGGCTTCGGCGGAGGCTGCCTGCCCAAGGACATCCGCGCGTTCATGGCCCGCGCCGAGGAGCTCGAGGTCGACCAGGCGCTCACCTTCCTGCGCAGTGTCGACGCGATCAACCTGCGCCGCCGCGACCGGATGGTCGACCTGGCCCGCGAGGCGGTGGGCGGCAGCCTGGCCGGCAAGCGCGCCGCGGTGCTCGGCCTGGCGTTCAAGCCCAACTCCGACGACGTGCGCGACTCACCGGCGCTGGATGTCGCCGCACGACTGGTGGCAGCGGGCGCCTCGGTCCGCGCCACCGACCCGAAGGCGATCGAGACCGCTCGCCTCCGGCATCCGGAACTCCACTACGTCGAGGACTGGACGGATGCGGTCCGCGGCGCCGACGTGGTGCTCGTGCTCACCGAGTGGGATGACTATCGGCGGCTGGATCCGGATGCGGTCGGCTCAGTCGTGACTCGCCGCGCGATCGTCGACGGGCGCAACTGCCTGGATCCGGTGCAGTGGCGTGAAGCCGGCTGGCACTACCGGGCGCTCGGCAGGCCGCCCGCGGTCGGGGCTGAACACCCACGTGCGGTACAGCCAGAAGCGGAACGCGGCGCCGAGCGCGAGGCCGATCACGTTCGAGGAGATGTTGTCCGCCAGCAGTGAAGTGAAGCCAAGCAGGTAGTGCGACACCCACAAGCAGGCGAGGCCGATGGCCATCCCGCCGACGCTGACCAGCGCGAACTCGATGCCCTCGCGCAAGGTGTTTTCGCGGCGGGTGGCGCCGAAGGTCCAGTACCGGTTGCCGAGCCAGTTCGCCACGATCGCGACCGAGGTGGAGATCACCTTCGCGATCACCGGGCCCTCGTACAGAACATCGGGGGACAGCACGGTGATGCGCAGCACGTTGAAGATCGTCACGTCGAGCATGAAGCCGAAGCCGCCGACGACGCCGAAGCGCATCAGTTGCGTCAGCAAGGCTTTCATCGGGCTCCCGGGGTGACGCCCGAGGCAATGGGCGACAATGGACGTGTGCGGTTGGCAGTCTAACCGCGGCAGCTTTCGAATCCCTTGGAAGGATCAGCATGCGGGTTGGCGTGATCGGTGGCGGGCAGCTGGCGCGAATGATGATCCCGGCGGCGGTGAACCTCGGTGTTGAGCTGCGCGTGTTCGCCGAGGACGAGGGGATGGCTGCGGATCTGGCCGCGGCGGTCGTCGGCGACTACCGGGATCCGGATGAGGTGCTCCAGTTCGCCGAGGGCGTGGACGTGATCACCTTCGACCACGAGCACGTGCCGCAGCTGGTGCTGCGCAAACTGGTGGAAGCGGGCGTCGCGGTGCGCCCGGGACCGGATGCCCTGCTGTACGCGCAGGACAAGCTGCTGATGCGGCAGAAGCTCGCCGACCTGGGCCTGCCGGTGCCGGTGTGGGCGCGAGTGGAGAACTCGTTCGAGCTGGGGGAGTTCCTGGCCGAGAACGGCGGCACCGCGGTGGTGAAAGCCGCGCGCGGCGGGTATGACGGCAAGGGCGTGCGCGTGGTTCGGGCCGCGCACGAGGCGGATGACTGGTTCGCGACCCTCGCCGAGGACGCCAACGGCGGAGCGCTGCTGGTCGAGGAGCTGGTGGATTTCCAGCGCGAGCTTGCCCAGTCGGTTGCCCGGCGCCCGTCGGGGCAGATCCTGGCCTGGCCGGTGGTGGAGAGCGTGCAGCGCGACGGCGTGTGCGCCGAGGTGATCGCGCCGGCTCCCGGCGCGCTCGGGAAGGTCGCGGATGTCTCGTCGGACATCGCTTACACGATCGCCGAGAAACTGGGCGTGACAGGTGTGCTCGCCGTGGAGCTGTTCGAGACGACGGATGAGCGGGTGCTGGTGAACGAGCTGGCGATGCGTCCCCACAACTCGGGGCACTGGGGCATCGAGGGATCGACGACCAGCCAGTTCGAGCAGCACCTGCGGGCGGTGCTCGACCTCCCTCTTGGAGCGACCGGGGTGCGGGAGCCGTGGTCGGTGATGATCAACGTGTTCGGCGGTGCGAGCGGGGTGCCCATGATCGAGCGGTACCCGCTCACGCTGGCCGAGCATCCGACCGTGAAGGTGCACAACTACGGCAAGGAGCCGCGGCCCGGACGCAAGCTCGGGCACGTGACGGCGACCGGTGCTGACCTCGATGAGGTTGCGTACGAGGCTCGGGCGATGGCGTCGAAGTTCGAGGTGTAGGCGCGCCGTTCTCGGCCTCCGCAAGGTGGGCGCAAGTACGATTGACCCCATGCCTGAACCGCTCGTCGCTGTGGTCATGGGGTCGGACTCGGATTGGTCGGTGATGAGCGCCGCCGCCGAGGTGCTCGACGAGTTCGGCGTGCCCTACGAGGTGGAGGTCGTCTCGGCGCACCGTACCCCGGAGAAGATGATCCGGTTCGGCACGGATGCTGCAGCCCGCGGCATCCGGAGCATCATCGCCGGCGCCGGAGGTGCGGCCCACCTGCCCGGCATGCTCGCCTCGGTGACGACACTGCCGGTGATCGGCGTGCCGGTGCCGCTCGCGAAGCTGGACGGCCTCGATTCGCTGCTGTCGATCGTGCAGATGCCGGCTGGCATCCCGGTCGCGACCGTGTCCATCGGCGGGGCGCGCAACGCGGGCATCCTCGCGGTCCGGATGCTTGCATCCGGCGACCCGGAACTCACCGCCCAGCTCGCCGACTTTGCGAAGGACCTTGAGCAGCAGGTGGCGCAGAAGAACGCCGCGCTCAAGTCGACACTGTGAGCGCGATCAGCCCGATCCGGTATCCGGACCAGACCTCCAGACCGATCATGACGAAGCGGGCCTGGTGGCTCGTGGCGCTCAACCTGCTCATCCCGGGCTCGGCGCAACTGCTCGCGGGCAACCGCCGACTCGGCAAGTTCGGTGTGAGCATGACGTTCCTGCTCTGGTTCCTCGCCATCGCCGCGCTGATCACCTACTGGGTGGCGCCGCGCATCATCTTCTCGCTGATCTCGAACCCGATCGCGCTCACCGTCGCGCAGGTGCTGCTGGCCGGGTACGCGGTGCTCTGGGTGGTCCTGACGCTGGACACCCTCCGGCTGGTGCAGTTCATCCGCACCAAGCCGAACGCGCGCCTGTTCGTCGCGCTGTTCGCGATCATCGGCCTCGTTGCCACCGCGGGCGTCGCCGGGTACGGCGCCACGGTGGCCGGCTCGGCGCGCTCGGCGATCACCTCGATCTTCGACGACGGCGCGTACGTCGAGCCCTCGAACGGCCGCTACAACATCATGCTGCTCGGCGGTGACGCCGGCCCCGACCGGGAGGGCCTCCGCCCGGACAGCATCTCGCTCGCCAGCGTCGATGCCGAGACCGGCGCGACGGTCATGGTGGGCATTCCGCGCAACATGGAGTTCATCCGGTTCAGCGACGATTCGCCGCTGTGGGGACCGTTCCCGGATGGTTACAACTGCGGCGACGAGTGTCTCATCAGCTACCTATACACGTACGGCGAGGAGCATCCGGAGCTGTATCCGGATGCCGCCGCGAACGGCAGCTCGCCCGGCATCGAGGCAATGCGCGACGCGGTCGGCGGGGTGCTTAACCTGGATGTGCAGTTCTACGCGCTCATAGATATGGAGGGCTTCTCGCAGCTGATCGATTCGCTCGGCGGTGTGACCATCAACGTGCCGGCGCGCACGCCGATCGGCCCGATCACCGCGCCGGAGCCGTTCGGCTACATCGAGGCGGGGGAGCAGGCGATGGATGGCGCGACCGCGCTCTGGTACGCGCGCTCCCGGTTCGACAGCAACGACTTCGAGCGGATGGCGCGCCAGCGGCAGGTGCAGGAAGCGATGCTCCGGCAGTTCACGCCCGCGAACGTGCTCGCGCGGTTCGAGGATGTCGCCGCCGCGGGCACGCAGGTGGTTAGGTCGGATATCCCGTCGGTGATGCTGGGGCTGTTCGTTGATCTGGCGTCGAAGTCGCGCGAGTTGCCGCTGGTCGACCTTGAGCTGGTGCCGCCGGAGTTCAACCCGGCCGCGCCGGACTATGCCGCGATCGAGGCGGCGCTGGCGGATGCGTTCGTGCAGTCCTCGAACCCGCCGTCGCCCCCGCCGCAGTAGCCACTCTCGTTGTCGCCGGCCCGACTGCGAACCCTCGAGTTGCCCACTTCGGCCCCCAATTCGGCCTGGAAGTGGGGCGGAAGTGGGCAACTCGGCGGTCGCGACAGGTTCGACCGCCGGGTGCTCGACGACCGAGAACTAACCGACCGGCACGAACCGCACTTCGCGCAGCTCGCCGGCATGCGCCATCGCGGTCACGTACGTTCCGACCGGCTGCCTGCGCCGATCGGTTGGCGAGCCGGGGTTCAGCAGCCGGAGCCCGCCCGGCGTGACGCTGTCCCACGGAATGTGGCTGTGCCCGAAGACCAGCACGTCGACCTCCGGGTACAGCGCGGCGCAGCGCGCCTCTCGCCCGGGAGCCGGTCCGGTTTCGTGCACCATTGCGAACCGGGTGCCCTCCAGCTCGACCCGCGCGACCTCCGGCAGCCGCGCCCGCAACTCTTCGCCGTCGTTGTTGCCGAACACTCCGACGACTCGCGCGGCGCGGCGCTCCAGCTCGTCGAGCAGATCGACACTCACCCAGTCGCCCGCGTGGAACACGATGTCGGCGGCCTCAATCGCCTCCCACAGTGCTGCCGGCAGGTCCCGAGCCCGCCCGGGCAGATGAGTGTCGGAGACGATGACGAGCCGGCTGGACATGAGGGCGTCAGAGGTCGGCGTGCAGCTGCCAGACGCGCTGTGCCGAGTCCCGCCAGCTGAAGGCGCGGGCGCGGTCGGGGCCGCTGAAGCGCAGCTGCTGGGCGAGCTCCACGTCGGCGAGCACCCGCGACACCGCCTGCGCGAGTCGTTCCGGGTACTGCGCGGCCGGTTCGCGCGGCACCGCCAACCCGGCCTCCGCGGACACCTCGAGCAGTGCCGGCGCATCCGAGTGCACCACCGGGGTGCCCAGGCTGAACGCCTCGATCACAGCCAGCCCGAACCCCTCGGCGAGGCTCGGCACCACGAACACGTCCGCCTTGGCGATCGCGACCGCGAGGTCGGCGTCGGCGATGAAGCCAAGGCTGCGCACTCGATCTGGCGGCAGTCCTGCGTCCGCGGCGATCGCCTGGATGTCCACGCCGCCTGCCCCTGAAGGCCCTGCAATGAGGAGAGGCAGATCCGTGGCATCCGGATGCGCCAACGACCGGATGAGCGGCTCGATGCCCTTGCGCGGCTCGAGCGTGCCGGCGCTGAGGATGTAGCGCTCGGGAAGGCCCATGCGCGCGGCCCGCGCATCCGGGTCCACAGGCAGCTTGAGCTTCGAGCTGACCGCACCGCCGATCACCCGGATGCGGTCACCGAAGTCGTACAGCTCGCTCAGCTGCGAAGCGACCGCGAAGCTGGGGACGACGACCGCGTCGGCATACTTGTGGGCGCGCTTGGCCATGGTCTTGTTCCAGGCGATGCGCTCCTTGCTGAACACTTCGGGATGCGACCACGCCATCGTGTCGTGGATGGTGACGACGATCTGGTCCGAGACATTCTGCACCCGGTCGTGCTTGCTCAGCGGCGCGAGCAGGCTGGTGGCGTGCACCATGCCGCGACCCTGGACGCGTCCCAGCCCGGCGGCCCAGGCGCGGCGCAGCTCTCGGCGCTGCAGCTTGAACTTCTCCAGTCCGGCAAGCCCCGGCAGCAGCATCTCGAGTCGGTCGTAGTCCTCCTGCGGCGACGCGGACACCAGGCCGACGACGTCGGCACCGCGCGGGGCGGTGCTGATGAGTTCGCGGGTGAGTTCCTCGGTGTAGCGGCCGATGCCACCGGGCACGGGTGCGACGATCTGGTCGACGATCACTCGCAGGGTAACCAACTACTGCTCCAGTACTCCTCGGGCCGCTGCGGAGGCCAGGGCTTCTCTCCAGTCACGCAAGGGCTCAAGACCGACCCGGCGCCACGCGTCGTGCCCGAGCACCGAGTAAGCGGGCCGTGGGGCTGGCCGGACGAACTGGGCGCTGTCGGTCGGCTTGACCCTATCAGGGTCCAGACCGGCCTCCTCGAACACCGCTTTGGCGAAGTCGAACCAGGTCGCGGCTCCTGAGTTGGTGCCGTGGAAGACTCCGGATGTGACGCCCGCGTCGAGCAGGGAGACGATGCCTCGGGCGAGGTCGAAGGTCCAGGTCGGCTGACCGAGCTGGTCGGTGACGACGCTGACGGTGTCGTGGGTTTGGGCCAGTCGGAGCATGGTCTTGGCGAAGTTGGGGCCGCCCGCGCCGTATAGCCAGGCGGTGCGCACGATGATGGTGCGGGTGGGGTTGTTCTGCAGGGCGAGGCGCTCGCCGGCGGCCTTAGTGCGGCCGTAGGCGGAGACCGGATTCACCGCGGCATCCTCGGGGTAGGGGCTGGTTGCGGTGCCGTCGAAGACGTAGTCGGTGGACAGCTGCACGAGCGTCGCACCGGTGGCGGCAACTGCGGCCGCGAGGTTGCCGGCGCCGGTTGCGTTCACCGCGTAGGCGGCGTCCTCGTTGGACTCGGCGTCGTCAACCTTGGTGTAGGCGGCGGCGTTGAGGATGACGTCGTATCCCGCGACTGCCTCGGCGACGGCATCCGGATCGGTCACGTCGAGGTCGGCGCGGGTCAGCGCGGTGAAGTCGTGCCCGGCGAGTACTTCCTGGAGGTCCTGGCCGAGCATGCCGCCGGCTCCGGTAATGAGGTATCGCATCAGTTCAAACGTAGATGATGGGGGGCCCGCCGAGGTCGGACAGCAGCTCGAAGTCGCGGTCCTGCGTGACAACGGGAAGGTCGTTGGCGAGTGCGATGGATGCGATCCACAAATCGTTGACGTTGGGTCGTTTGCCTGCCGCCGTTATGGCGTGCCTTAGTCGGCCCCAGTGCGAAGCCGCGGCCGAGTCAATGGTGAGCATGGTGAGACCAGCCAGTGCCTCCATCGTTGCGAGACGGTCGGCACGAACGTGGGAGTCTTTTGCCGCGTGGATGCCCGCGACAAGTTCACCGCGTGTGATCGTGCTGACGTATTGCTCAGTGGGGAGCGCTCCGAAGTCGAGTTCGCGGCCCTGCTCGATCGCGACAAAGACACTCGTGTCGAGGAGTCCGGTCCGGTGCGGGAGCTTCGCTCTCACTGGATCGGGCCCAGATCGTCGGTCGTGTCGTCCCATAGGTCGTGGGGGTGCGGTTCCGCTATCGGGCGCTTCGGCCGCAGCGACATGAGCTCGGCCACGGTGAGGAATTCGCGTCGCGGAGCTTCAATAGCCGTGAGTTTCGCGGTGGGGACACCGTTCACCGTGATGGTGATCTCTTCGCCTTGGCGCGCTCGCTCAATCACCGAAGCGGTGTTGTTGCGAAGTTCGCGCACTGGCACCTCACCCATGTAGCAGAGTGTAGCACCGCGTAGCTTTACCCACCTCGGTGATTGAGCCCTCCTAGTGATCGAGCCCCCGGTGATCGCCGGGGACCGCGAAGCGGTCTTGGGCGGGGACGCTGACGCCGCGTAGGCGACTAGGAAAGGCAGGGGCCGGGCAGACCAATCGCTGCCCGGCCCCGTTCTCATCTCAGCCGTGAGAAGGTGATCGCGCTTACCGCACGTTGGCGAGTCCGCCGTCAACGGGCAGAAGCTGCCCGGTGATGAAACGGGCGTCGTCGCTGGCAAGGAACGCGATGGCCGGCGCGAGGTCTTCCCGTGCGTTGCCGACGTGGCCGAGCGGGATGGCGTCCGCTACCGACTTGTCGTAGGCCACGAGCTCGTCTGGGCTCAGGGAGCTGCGGTACTTGTCGAACATCGGAGTGTTCACGTACGGGAGCACCGCGTTTACGCGGATGTTGTCGCCGCCCCATTCGCGGGAGACGCCGCGCACCCAAGCGTGAACGGCAGCCTTGGACGACCCGTAGGCGGCGTTCGTGAGCTCGGGGACGAAGCCCGCCATCGACCCGACGTTGACGATTGAGCCGGACTTGTTTGGCTTCATCAACCGGTACGCCGCCTGGTTTGAGATGATCGTGCCCAAGACGTTCACGCGGTAGATCTTGTCGAACAGCTCGTCGGTGATTTCAGCGGCGAACGACGACTGCTGGATCCCCGCGATATTGATGAGCGCGTCGAGCCCGCCCATCTGCTGCGCCGCGGTGTCGAAGGCCTTGTCGATCCCTGCGCGGTCAGTGACGTCACCGCGGATGAAGGTGACCTTGCCCGGCCCTTCCGCCGTGGCGGACTCCGCGACAGCGTTCCCGGTTTCCTCGTTGAGGTCGATGGATGTGACCAAAGCTCCCCGAGCCGCGAACTCCCGGACGGCCGCTTCGCCGATCCCCTGCGACCCACCGGTGACGATGATCTTCTTGCCTTCGAACTGCATGGTCTAACTCCTTCTCCAAGGCCAATAGATCGACCTTGGTCCATTACTCGCCCGCTGCTGCGGGCGCTATCTATACAAACGCATAAAAATCCCGAGATATTCCACACGGGATGTTCAACATGGTCGGGCAACATATTCGCCGCATGACCCAGCCGCGTTTCGCCCTCCCGCAGAGACAGGGCATGACGCACGAGAAGACCACGTCGACCGGCGCCCGACCCGCCACCCTTTTGCGGCTCAGCGTCGGAAGGACGCGCTGGACAGCGAGTGGCGCGCACGCGCTGATGAACTCGCTGTGTTCTGGGAGAAGGAGCAGACTTGACCGAGCCAGAAGACCACGTGAGACGCACGTCTTCTCGCCCATTGGCTCGCAACTCAGCGTCACGTGTCACGTTTCCCCGAAGGAGGGCGACGGCGCTCAGCCAAGACCGTCGGGCGTATCTCGACCAGGTCGCCCCCGGCTGGAACGAGACGTACTCGTGGC
Source organism: Cryobacterium sp. BB307 (assembly GCF_012274275.1). GTDB lineage: Bacteria > Actinomycetota > Actinomycetes > Actinomycetales > Microbacteriaceae > Terrimesophilobacter. The sequence continues at coordinate 1,041,847 of NZ_JAANZA010000001.1, forward strand.
GGGCTCGCGTCGAAGAACTCGGCGCGTTCTGGGATAGCCTCTGGGGTGCTCCCGGCCCAAGTTGCCATGCGGGAGACCCCGTCGCGGAGGAGTGCTCGCAACCGCGAATCTGAGAACGGTTCTATCTCACCGGAATCGTGAGCCCGATGTAGTCACGAATGTCGGGTGGTGGTGTCACCATCGAAATATGACGAACCCGACCCGTTTCGACCCCCTGGCTCCCGGTGCTGTCGCCGGGGTCCGCGACCTGGGTGATGCGGCGTTGGTGGCTGCCGCCTGCACACTGGAGGAGGACTACGGCCGGCTGGTGGAAGCGTCCCGGGTGGCGATCGCCGCTAAGGTGGAGCACCGCTCCCGGAAGACGCTGGGCGGTGATGGGTTGGCCGCGCAGCTGGGGTGTCACAGCGGCACCGAGCTGCTGGAGCGTAGCGATCGTCTCGAAACCCGGGAGGACCCGCCAACTCGATCACGACGTTGACCGTTGGCTCCGGACGAACGTAGCCAAATCGTGAGGAGAGCCCATAGCCGGACTGACGCGGCTCTGGGTAGCGTCCTTCGCATGAGGGCTTTGCGACTCGCCGCCGGACTAGCCACACTCCTGCTGCTGACTGGATGCGTCCCGGAGGTCGCCACTGAAGTGGCGGCTCCGACCCCGACGGCCCCGTCCTGGAGCCAGCCGGCGCCTGAACCAACGCCTGAGCCGACCTTTGATGCGAACGTGACCACCGCCGTCGTCTTCGGTACCCGCGTAGAGTTTCGGAACGCAGCGGGGGGCGTAATCGACAGCGCCAGCTTCGATAGTGCGCCGACAGAATTTCTTTCAAAGATGACGGAGCACTTCGGCGCACCTGACACAACGTACGACGACGGAGTGTGCGCGTACAAAACTTACGGAGATGGATACGTCGTCCCCTACCAGTCCGACGGCAGCTACAGCGCCGAACTCATCGTCATCGCATCAGAGGTCAACGGGATCCGCGTCGAGATACCGAGCGGAGTGAGTATCGGAGAGGATGGGACCGGCCTTGTCGACTCTGTCGCGCCTGAATTCAAAGCTGACTTCGATGGCGATGGTCGATCTTGGTCGCTCCTATATGACGTGGTGGGCTGGTGGGGCCTGGATACACCTTTGGCTTATCAATACGGTGCAAAAGCCTGGGTGGACGACGGAGTGTTGACCCGCATCATGGTACCTGCCGGCGTTGGCACGATGCACACGAGCTGCTGACTGAGTGGTTTCGAGACGACGGCTCAACCGTCGGATCTCGACAAGCTCGATCACCGAGCCACGGGATCTCGACAAGCTCGATCAGTAATCGGCTACGCCGCCCCTGCTCCCAACGGCGGGCCTCTGTGGCATCCTTCTGCCGCACTTCATCAACCTCGGGTAAACGTAGTCAAATCGTGAGGAGAATCCATAGTCGGGCACTCGTGGCTCTCGGTAGCCTCCTCCGTATGAGGGCTCCGAGGCTCGCCGCCGGACTTGTCGCGGTCCTGCTGATAAGTGGGTGCGCTCCCGACGCAATCACCGAGGGTGTGGCGCCTACGCCGACGGCCGCGCCTTCCCGCCAGCCGGCGCCCGAGCCAACGCCAGAGCCGACCGTCGATCTGACGGTCCATACGGCCGTGATCTTCGGCGATCGCATCGAGTGGCGCAATACCGCAGGCGCGGTTGTAGATACAGTTCGCTTCGATGTTGGCAGTGAGGCCTTCAGGTTGAACTTGGAACGGCATCTCGGTCAGCCCGATCCGATCCAACCCATGTGCACGGCCTACGCGTACGATGAAGCGCTCACGGTGACTGATTGGGGACTGATCGAGGTCTGGGTGTCTGCGCCTGAGGTCAACGGCATCAAATTCCAAACGCCGAACGCAATCAGCGTTGGCGACGACGCGACCGAACTCTTCGAAGCTACTCCCACCCACCATAGGTTTGATTGGAGCACCCACGGCAAACCGGAATGGAGCGGCCTTGACTTCGATGGGAGATGGACGCTTTTGTACGACCAGACCGGGACGGTGGCTGAGGACTTTCCGGAGCCGAAGCCATACGGCGCCGGAGCGGCGGTGCTTCACATGTTGGTCGATGGATTCGGCCATACCGTCGTTGGGCCCGCAGTGGACTACTGCTGACGACCCCGGACATGCAATCTTGCACAACGTGGTCAAATCGTGAGCAGAACCCGTGCTCGGGCAGAGGCGGTCCCGGCTAGCGTGCGTGTCATGATGACTTTGAGGTTTGCAGCCGGACTGACCATGCTCCTCCTGCTCAATGGATGCGCCACAGCGGTCACCGCTGAAGTGGAGGCTGCGATTCCTACGGCCCGGTCCTCGAGCGAGCCGACGCCAGAACCAACAGTCGACTCGGTGGTCACAACAGCGGTGATTTTGGGCACGCACATCGAGTGGAGGAACACGGCCGACGTAGTTGTGGACAGCATCAGCTTCGACAGCGAGACAGCCGCGTTCCTTTCGAAGTTCGCGACGCACTTCGGCGCAGCCGACGAGTCTTTCGACTCGGGCATGTGCTCGCCTCTGGCATACGACCGCGCTTTGTACGTTTCTTCGGAACGGGAAGGTTCGTCGATCGAGGTCCTGGTAAAAATCCCCGAACTCAATGGCATACGAATCGAACCCCGAGCGGCGTCAGCGTCGGCGAGGACGCGACCGCTCTTGTCGCCTCCACCCCTCCCGAACTCAAAGCGGACCGGGGCATGGGAGGGGATGTGTACCAGCACTGGGACCTCGTCTACGACCCAATCGGGGTGGCGGGTTTAGAAGGCGAACCACCCCTGTATTACGGGGCGGTCGCCACCGTGTATGAAGGATTACTGCTTAGCATCGCGGTTCCGTCGAATGTGAATAAGGTGGAGTCGGATTGCCGCTGACCGGGTGATTTTGAGACGAGCGCTTCGCGATCCCCTACTTTCGGATCTCGACAAGCTCGATCACCGTCCACCGGATCTCGACAAGCTCGATCACCGAGAAGCTACTGACCCTGCTCCTTGTAGCGGGCTTCGGTGGCGTCCTTCTGCGGCGCCCACCAGTCCTCGTGGTCGCGGTACCACTCGATGGTCGCCGCTAGACCCGCTTCGAAGTCGGCGTATCGTGGCGTCCAACGCAGTTCCTCCCGCAGCTTGGACCACTCGATCGCGTACCGGAGGTCGTGCCCCGGACGGTCGTTCACCAGGTCGTAGGCATCGGCCGACTGGCCCAACTGGGTCAGGATGAGCTCGACGACCGACTTGTTGTCCTTCTCGCCGTCGGCGCCGATGAGGTAGGTCTCACCGATCCGACCCTTCTCGAGAATCGTGAGCACCGCCGACGAGTGATCGTCGGCGTGAATCCAGTCGCGCACGTTCTCACCGGTTCCGTAGAGCTTCGGGCGCTCACCGCGCAGCACATTGGTGATCTGACGCGGGATGAACTTCTCCACGTGCTGGTACGGCCCATAGTTGTTCGAGCAGTTCGAGATTGTCGCCTGCACCCCGAACGACCGCACCCAGGCGCGCACCAGCATGTCGCTCCCGGCCTTGGTTGACGAGTACGGGCTCGACGGGTTGTACGGCGTCTCCTCGGTGAAGCGCTCCGGGTCGTCCAACTCCAGATCGCCGTACACCTCGTCGGTGGAGATGTGGTGGAACCGGATGTTGTGCTTCCGCGCCGCCTCCAGCAGCACATAGCTTCCGACGATATTGGTGTCGAGGAACGGTCGCGGGTCGTGCAGCGAGTTGTCGTTGTGGCTCTCAGCGGCGTAGTGCACAACGGCATCGACTCGGCCGAACAACTCATCGACCAATGCCGCGTCGGCGATGTCGCCCTTGACGAACTCGTACCGATCGTCGGGCAGACCATCGAGCGAGCGCAGGTTACCGGCGTAGGTCAGCTTGTCGAGCACGACTACGGAGTGGTCGGTGTTGTCGATCAGATGGTGCACGAAGTTAGAGCCGATGAAGCCGGCACCGCCGGTGACGAGGATTCTCACGTCTTCAGTCTCCCTGCTTGTTCAGCCTTCGGCGAATCAGCGCCGACCGCAGCGACAGCCCCATGGTCAGGGTCACGCGCACTGGCCACATGAGCGGCCCCGAGTACTTCTTGTTCAGGAAGGTGCGCGCACTGTCGTGGTGCACCGAGATCATCCGTGCCGACTCCGTCGTCGTCGAGTGAGCCCCGGTGTGGGTGACGCTCGCCCCCGGCTGGTACACGTTGCGGTAGCCGGCCTTGCCGAGTCGGTAGCCGAGATCGACATCCTCGAAATACATGAAGTAGTCCGGGTCGAAGCCGCCCACCTCGTCGAAGGCCGACTTGCGCACGAGCTGGCACGACCCCGACAACCATCCCGCGTCGCGCCTTGACTGCGCGCCGTCCCAGTCGTTGCGGTACCTGCGGCTCCACGGATTGCCGGGCCACAGGTTGAAGAACATCGCGTGCCCGACCCCTGTGCGCAGCGACGGCACCGCACGCGCCGACGGGTAGAGCGTGCCGTCCGAGTTGTACACGGCCGGCCCGATGGCGCCGATCGCCGGGTCCTCATCCGCGGTCTCCAACAGGCTGTCGATGCTGCCGGGAGCGAGGGCGACATCCGGATTGCTGACGAGCACCCACTCGGTGTCGGCCGGCAGCCGTTCCACACCGGCGTTCATGCCCCCGCCGTAACCGACGTTGTCGTCCATCGGCAGCCAGATCGCGCCGTGCTTCTCCGCCAGCTCCTGCACCGGGCCACCCGGTTCCGGCTTGTTGTCGGCGATGACCACGGTCATCGGATGAGCGGATGCGGCGGGCAACGATTCGAGGAACGCGCCCAGCACCGCCTCCGAGCCGTAACTGACTGTGACGATGCCGACACGGCCCGTGCGCGCGCCATCCACCTCAGTCATGATGACGACAATCCTAGTTCGGGGCACTTCGGGCACCTGAACGCCTGCCTAGACTCGGATCGTGCCAGCAACGTACCCACTCACCGTCTCCGTCGCGCTGTGCACTCACAACGGGATGCCGTACGTCGCCGAGCAGGTTCGCAGCATCCTGCACCAGACCCGGCCACCAGCTCAGCTTGTCTTGTCGGACGACGACTCGACCGATGCCACCGTCGAGACGGTCAACAAGGTGATCGCGCGCTTCCGCGCGGAACGTCCGGACTCCGGCATCAGCGTGACGATCATCGAGAACAGGCCGGCGCTCGGTGTCGTCCGCAACTTCGAGGGTGCCGTCGCGGCGTGCACCGGTGACCTGATCGCGCTGAGCGACCAGGACGACCTGTGGGTGCCCGACCGGCTGGAGCGGATGGTGGCCGAGTTCGAGCGGCGGCCAGAGCTGACCCTCCTCCACACTGACGCCCGGCTCGTCGACGGCGACGCCAAGCCGCTCGCGTCGCGGCTGTTCGACGCGATCGAGTTCACCCCACAGGAGCAGCAGCTCGAACGCGAGGGGCGGGCATTCGAGCTCCTGCTGAAGCGCAACGTAGTCACCGGCGCGACGACCATGTTCCGGCGTGACCTGCTCGAGCGCGCCCTGCCCTTCGTCGACGACTGGGTGCACGACGAGTGGCTCGCGATGGTCGCGTCCGTGTTCGGCACGGTCGACTTCCTCCCGGATGCGCTCGTCGACTACAGGCAGCACGGCGCCAACCAGATCGGCGCTCAGAAGCTGGATGCCCGCGGCAAGCTGGCGCGCCTGCAGGAGCCGCGGAGCGAACGCAACCGGCGACTGCTTTCGCGCGCGGAGGCGCTGCACGATCGACTCACCGAAGCAGACGCCCCGGAGAAAGCGATCGACGCGGCCGCGCGCAAGGTCGAACACGAGAAGCACCGGTCGGCCCTCCCACGCGCCCGCGCTCTCCGCATCGTTCCGGTGATCGCCGCGGCCATCCGCGGAAGGTACAGCCGCTTCGGCAGGCCGCGCTACGACCTCATCCGGGACCTCATCCAGCCGGACCGCTAGGCGCTCGCCGGTAGACTCGGCCCGTGCAGTTCCGAGAGCTTAAGGTTCCTCATGCCCTGGAGATCACTCCCGTGCAGCGGGGCGACGATCGCGGCGTCTTCATGGAGTGGTACCGCCACGACCTTCTCGCCGAGCAGGTCGGGCACCCGCTGACGCTGCGCCAGGCGAACACCTCGGTGTCCCGCCGCGGCGTTGTGCGCGGCATCCACTACGCCGACATTCCCATCGGGCAGGCCAAGTACGTCACCGCGCTGCGCGGGGCGGTCCTGGACTTCGTCGTCGACATCCGGGTCGGCTCGCCGACCTTCGGGCAGTGGGACTCGGTGCTGCTCGATGACACCGACCGGCGCGCGATCTACCTCGCCGAGGGGCTCGGCCATGCGTTCGTGGCGCTGACCGACGACGCGACCGTGAGCTACCTCGTCAGCGACGTCTACCGTCCTGAGCGCGAGCACGGCATCAACCCTCTCGACCCCGACGTGGGTCTGGTGTTCCCGGATGCGGCGGGCGACCTGATCCTGTCTCCGAAGGACACGGATGCGCCCGGTCTCCTCGAGGCGAGCGACCGCGGGCTGCTGCCGACCTGGGACGCGGCGAACGACTTCTACCGATCACTGAACTACGGAAGCGGGGCATAGATGCGCGGCATCATTCTCGCCGGCGGCTCAGGAACACGCCTCTGGCCGATCACCAAGGGCATTTCGAAGCAGTTGATGCCCATCTACGACAAGCCGATGATCTATTACCCGCTGTCGACGCTGATGAGCGCAGGCATCCGCGAGGTGCTGATCATCACGACGCCCGATGACCAGGAACAGTTCCAGCGGCTCCTGGGCGACGGAAGCGAACTGGGCATCCGGCTCGAGTATGCGGTCCAACCCCGGCCGGAGGGGCTTGCCCAGGCGTTCATCATCGGTGAGGAGTTCATCGGCGACGAAAAGGTCGCGCTCGTGCTCGGCGACAACATCTTCCACGGTGAGGGACTCGGCTCCAGCCTGCGCGGGCACACCGACATCGACGGCGCCCTGATCTTCGCCTACCAGGTGGCCGACCCGACCGCATACGGCGTGGTCGAGTTCGACGACAGCTTCACCGCCATCTCGATCGAGGAGAAGCCGGCCCGGCCGAAGAGCCGGTACGCAGTTCCCGGCCTCTACTTCTACGACAACACCGTCGTCGAGGTCGCGAAGTCGATCACGCCGAGTGCTCGCGGCGAGCTTGAGATCTCCACGGTCAACGAGCGCTATCTCGGGCAGGGCAAGCTGCAGGTGCAGGTGCTCGACCGCGGCACCGCGTGGCTGGACACCGGAACGTTCGACTCGATGATTCAGGCCACCGAATTCGTGAAGGTGATCGAGCATCGGCAGGGCTACAAGATCGGCTGCATCGAGGAGGTCGCCTGGCGTGCCGGCTGGATCGACGATGGCCAGCTCACTGCGCTCGCCGAACCGCTCGTGAAGAGCGGATACGGCAGCTACCTGAACGACCTGCTGGCGGATCGGGCGTGAGCAAGGTCCTGATCATCACGGGCGACCCGATCGGCGCGCGCATGGCGGGTCCGGCCATCCGATCCTGGAACATGGCGACCGCGCTCGCTCGCGAGAATGAAGTGACGCTGGTCACCACCACCAACCTTGAGCGGGTGGATGCGCCGTTCGGGCTGCGTCGCATCCGACCCGGCGAGAACGCAGAGTTCAACGAGCTCGAGCGCTGGGCGGACATGATCGTGTTCCAGGGCCACGCGATGAACCAGTTCGAGGTGCTGAAGACCACGTCGAAGGTCGTCGTCGTCGACATCTATGACCCGATGCACCTGGAGATGCTCGAGCAGGGCAGGGAGCTGGCGCGCGCGACCTGGGAGCTGCGGGTCAGCACCGCGACCCACGTGCTCAACGAGCAGTTGGCGCTCGGCGATTTCTTCCTATGTGCCTCCGAGCGCCAGCGGCTCTTCTACCTCGGCCAACTGGCCGCGCTCGGACGCATCAACCCGGCAACGTACGAGAGCGACCCGCACTTGCGCGGGTTGCTCGATGTCGCGCCCTTCGGGCTCGACGCGACACCACCGAAGCACGAGCGTGCGGTGCTCAAGGGCGTCATCCCCGGTATCGGCGCCGACGACAAGCTGCTGATCTGGGGCGGTGGGCTCTACAACTGGTTCGACCCCAAGTCCCTCATCAGCGCGGTGGCGGCGCTCGCACAGACCGAGCCGCGGGTGAAGCTGTACTTCCTCGGTACCCGGCATCCGGGCGTCGAGGAAATGGGTATCGTGCGGGAGTCATTCGAGTTGGCCCGCGAGCTGGGCGTGCTCGGCAGCAATGTGTTCTTCAACGAGGACTGGGTCGATTACGCCGAGCGGCAGAATTACCTGACCGAGGCGGATGCCGGTGTCAGCACCCACATGTCGCACGTCGAGACGACGTTCTCGTTCCGCACGAGGATCCTCGACTACCTGTGGGCTGGCCTCCCGATGGTGGTCACCGAGGGGGACAGCTTCGCCGAGCTGGTGGCGGACGAGGGGCTCGGGGTCGTGGTGCCCGCCCAGGATGTCTGCGCACTGCGCGATGCTCTCGCGCGGGTTCTGTTCGATGACGAGTTCGCGACCGAGGCTCGGGAGAATGTCCGTCGCGTGCGGGAGCAGTATTTCTGGGACCGGACGCTGGAACCGCTTGTCCGTTTCGCACGCGAGCCGCGGCACGCTGCAGATTTCACAGGCCAGCGCACGCTGGGCAATGCGGCCGTCGGCAGCGGCCGGAAGCCCTATGGGCTGCGCCATGACGTGCGGATGGCCTGGCACCACCTGCGACACTCGGGTCTCCGGACAACGTTCACCAAGCTGCGCAACCGGCTGATCCCCAAGAGGTGAGAATTCACCTGATTTTCAGGAGACTCTCAGGCGCCGCTTCCTAGCCTGAATCGGTGAAGGTCGTAGGTGGGGAGCTTGGTCGACGTCTGCGCCGATTCCCGCTCATCCTGCTGGCGCCACTTCTTGTCTTCCTGACCCTCGGTGCATGGGCAATGTCATCGCCGGTGGGTGCGAGTCCGGACGACGACTTCCACCTTGCGAGCACCTGGTGCGCGGATGCGCCTAATGAATACTGTGGCCCCATCAGCGACCGCGGTTTGATCGAGGCACCAACGTCCCTGCTCGACTCGGCTTGCTACGCATACGAGCCCGAGGTCAGCGCTGCATGTCAGTCCGAGGACTGGGACCTGTCCACCACAGAGTTGACCAATCGCGCCAACACAGTCGGCGGCTATCCCCCGGTCTACTACGCCTTCGTGAACCTCTTTGCCGGCGCCGATGTCGAGGCGTCAGTACTGGTCATGCGCTTCATCAACGTCGTGCTTTTCACCGCACTCGTTACCGCTCTCTACCTTCTCTTGCCAGTTGCACGGCGACCAGCGCTCGTATGGAGTTGGGTTCTCACCACCGTGCCCCTCGGTCTATTCATGCTCACCTCCAACAACCCGAGTTCGTGGACGATCATGGGGGTCGGTTTCGGCTGGATTGCGTTGCTCGGCTACTTCGAGACTGACGCGAAGCAGGCTGGACTCGGACGGAAGGTCGCGCTGGGCGCCATATTTGCGCTGTGTGCATTCATGGCGGCGGGTTCGCGCGGTGACGGTGCGCTCTATTCAATTCTGGCCATTGTCGCAGTGGGCATTCTGGCTTTCTCGCGTTCGAAACGCTTTCTGCTGAAGGCAATCCTGCCGCTTGCGGTCGCGGTGATGTGCGTGATGATGTACCGATTCTCGAGGCCCATCGAGAGTGTGACAGGCGGCGTCACCTCCGACTCGACGAGCAACTTCTTTGTGACGGTCGCCAACAACCTCCTGCATGTGCCGTCGCTGTGGTTGGGGATCCTGGGTAAAGATTGGGGGTTGGGGTGGCTTGATACTTCCATGCCGGCCGCCGTCTGGGTCCTCGGCCTGCTGTGCTTCATCGGGGTCGGGTTTGTGGGCATGAAGGGGATGTCGATACGTCGATTCCTGGTTTTGGTAGCCGGAGCACTGGTTCTGGCCCTCATGCCGGCAGTGCTGCTGTCGGCGGCAGGCTCCGACGTGGGAACCAACCTGCAGCCGCGCTACCTCTTGCCTCTGGTGGTTGTGTTTGCAGGCATCATGACGCTTTCATCCGGCTGGCGGCCCAACCGGTTGACAGCAGCTCAGTGGATTCTGGTTGCGACCGCACTTTCGAGCACTCAACTCCTTTCGCTGCACATCCATATGCAGCGATATGTAGCCGGAATCTCGAATCAGAGTGCAAATATTGATGACCACATCGACTGGTGGTGGGACATTTCGCTTTCGCCCATGACGGTTTGGGTTATCGGTTCGATTGCCTATTCAGCGCTGATCTTCATCGTGCTGCATCGAATGAGACGCTTGCCCGTCACCGAGCCACAGGAGGCATCTGACTCAGGCAAGGTGACCGTTTCGCATGCGTAGAGGTGTTGGAGTCTTGGGCGACCAAATTGGAAGGCACAGACTGTTGCGAAAGCTGAAGTTGATCTACCTGGCTCCGCTTCTCGCAGTGATCAGCCTCTTCGCTTGGGCACTTGCCTCGCCGATAGGCGCCGGACCCGACGATGATTTCCACTTGGTGAGCACGTGGTGCGCGGTCGTGGATGGAACGAATTGCGAGCCCGGGGTTTCGGCGGACACACGGATTGTGCCAGAGACGATTCTGGAGTCACCATGCTTTGCGGGGGAACCCGACCAGAGTGCCGCATGTCAGGAGGACTTTGACCTGACGGGCACCGATATGGAGCTCACGGATCGCGGCAACTTCGTCGGCTCCTATCCGCCGGTCTACTACTGGGTAATGCACGCCTTCGTCGGCAACGACATCGGTACGTCGGTCGTCATCATGCGGCTTGTCAACGTGCTGCTCTTTGTTGGCCTTACTAGCGCACTGTTCTGGTTGCTCCCGATTGCTCGGCGTCAAACGCTGATCTTGATGTGGACGATCACGACAGTTCCACTGGGGATGTTCCTGATCGCATCCAATAATCCAAGCGGTTGGGCGATCGTCGGGGTGGGAACGACGTGGCTCGCCCTCCTGGGATATCTGGAAACCACTGGTTGGCGACGATGGGTTCTCGGCGGGATAGCGGCGGTAGGAACACTGATGGCAGCGGGGTCACGCGGTGATGCGGCCATCTACACAATCTTGGGCATTGGCGCTGTCTTCGTGCTTACCTTCCCTCGAGCCAAAGAACACTGGTCGAAATTTGCTCGAGACGCGATCCTTCCGGTGGTTCTCGTAGGAGTCTGCTTCCTCTTTTTCGCCCTGTCCAGCCAGTCCAGTTCCGGTGTTTCTGGCTTCACTTCTGGTTCTCCATCAGGGGGACCACTCCCCGAGGACGCCGATCCGGCCGAACGGTTGGAAGGCTTCGGTCGATTCGCGTACAACTTCCTAAACATTCCATTCCTGTGGGCCGGAAACTTCGGTGAATGGGGACTCGGATGGCTCGACACACCAACGCCGAGCATTGTCACGTTCAGCACAATGGCTTGTTTTATGGCGATCGGCTTCGTTGCGCTATCTCGACTTTGGGGCCGCAAGCTTTTCGTCGTCGCGGGAGCCGGCTTTGCCCTGTGGGCGGTGCCGCTGTACGTACTGACTCAGGGTGGACAAATTGTGGGTGTGGCTGTGCAGCCTCGCTATGTGCTTCCGTTGATTGTGCTCTTCGCGGGGTTGCTGGTGGTGACCCGGGTGGGCGAAACTCTTTCGTTCAGCCGGCTGCAGGTGATACTTGTCGTGGCTACACTCTCCGTCGCGAACCTCGTGGCGTTGCATGTGAACATGCGGCGTTACATCAAGGGCATGGACCATCCGGGTTCGAACCTCGATCTGGGGATCGAATGGTGGTGGGACGGTGTGCCCTCGCCCATGTTCGTGTTTGTGGTGGGGGCCGTTGCTTACGCGGGCTTGCTTGCGATCGTTCTGAGAGCAGTGGCCTGGCCCTCCTTAGCTGTCGCTTCCGCTTCGGCCCATTTGGACCAGCCGACTGACACTCTCGCAGCACCAACGATTCGGTAGTCCGCGACGAAGTGCGGGGTGCGTTCGTCGCCCAGTAGACTGTGACTCCATGAGAGTTCTCGTTGCGATCCCCGCGCTCAACGAGGCGACGGTAATCGCTGACGTGCTCGCATCCCTTTCGGTAGCCCACCCGCTCAGAGATGTCGTCGTCATCGACGATGGATCGCGTGACAATACCGCACGCATTGCGCGAGCGGCGGGCGCCCACGTCCTTTCACACGCGATCAATCTCGGGGTCGGTGCGGCCATGGGAACCGCATTCAAGTACGCGGTCCTGAACGGCTACGACGCGGTCATCCAATTCGACGGGGATGGTCAGCATCGGGCGGAACAAATCTCAGAGCTCATTGCGGCCGCCGAACACTCCGACATCGTCATCGGAAGTCGCTTTGCGAATGGCGGGTCGTTCAAATCGTCCGCCACGAGACGAAACGTTCAACGATTCATCGCGTGGGTTACGTCGGCGTTTGCTCGCACGCGACTCACCGACGCGACGAGCGGATTCCGGATTGCCGGCCCCCGGGCGCTCCAAGTGTTTGCAGAACATTACCCGGTCGAGTGGCTTGGCGACACCGTTGAGTCGATCGTCCTCGCGACCCGGCAGGGGCTCAGCGTTTCGGAGATCCCCGTGGTCATGAACGAACGGGCTGGGGGCGTTCCTTCTCAGTCAGTGTTTCGAGCCACTCTCTATACAGGTCGAATTCTCTTCATCCTTGGACTCGCGACCATTCGAAGCGTGCCTCCGCAGATAAAGGCGTTGAAATTGCGAGAACAAGAGGCGGGGGCGTGACACCTCAACTCGTCGCGATCGTGCTTGCGGTCGTCCTGCTCATCGTGGTCATCTTGCTTCTTCGGTCCTACGTTCTGCCCGAGAAGTACGCAGTGATATGGCTCGTTGCTGCAGTCTCGGCCATCATTCTCTCCGCGTGGCCAGGTCTCCTGGACACGGTTGCGCGATTCCTGGGAATCGGGCAACCGATCAACCTGCTCTTCGTCGGCGGCTTCTTTGTCGTGCTGCTGCTTCTCATGCAAGTTAGTCTCGAGTTAGCCCGCACGCGAGACGAACTCCGCAAGGTGGTTCAGAAGCTCGCCCTCGATATCGAAAGGCGTCCGCATGACGACGCTTGACGCTTTACCCCGTCCCCGTTCCTTCGGTGCCTTTCTTCGGTCGATTCGCCTGATTCACCTGGCGCCGGTGCTCGCGCTTGTCGCGCTCAGTGCCTGGGCATTTGCTTCACCTATCGGCGCCGGGCCCGACGATGACTATCACCTGGTGAGCGTCTGGTGTGCAAACGGCGGGAGCGCGGAGTGTACGCCGGGAGCTGAGTGGAACAACAGGACGGTTACACAAGCGCTTCCGGGTGTCGCGTGCTACGCGCAGGACGCAAGTCGCAGCGCTGGGTGCCAAAACGAAGTGTGGTCGACGCTGATGGAACAGCGCGCCTTGAGCGAGCGCGGAAACTTCGTCGGGGAGTATCCGCACGTCTATTACTCATCCATGCGAATCCTTGCCGGCGGAGACATCCAAACCAGTGCGCTGGTAATGAGGCTCATCAACGCAGCACTGTTCGTGGGGCTTGCGACGGCGCTGGCGTGGCTGCTTCCAGCACAGCGTCGCCGTACTCTCCTGTGGGGCTGGGTGGTTGTCCTTGTGCCACTGGGGATGTTTCTGATCCCGTCCAATAATCCGAGTGGATGGGCGATCACCGGGGTGGGGACCGCGTTCCTCGCCCTGCTTGGGTGGTTTGAGACACACGGACGAAGGCGGTGGGCGCTCGGCGCCCTCTATCTTGTCGGCGTTCTGATGGCGGCGGGCGCGCGGGGAGATGCTGCGGTCTACGCCGCTGGAGCGACGGTCACGGTGTTGATCCTTACGGCGGCGCGGCAACGTCAGTGGGCCCTGCACGCCATTCTGCCCCTGGCTGGCTTTATCATCGCGGTCCTTTTCTTCTCGACATCCGGGCAAGCCGGTGTCTTCGCGGCAGGTTTCAGCGGAGGAGGGGGTGCGACCATTCCCATCTCCTCGGATCAGACCGGAGTGGAGGCGCCGCTCGCTGGCTTCGGGCTCGCTGCCTACAACCTGCTCATGCTTCCGTTCCTTTGGACGGGAGTGTGGGGATCATGGAGTCTGGGCTGGCTCGACACCCAGCTGCCGGCGATCGTGCAGTGGGCGGCAACGGCAGCATTTGTCGTCTTCGGATTCGCAGGGATCGGCTTGCTCACCTGGCGAAAAGCCATTGCGACAGGTGGCGTGCTGTTCGTCCTGATTGCGCTTCCGGTGCACGTGCTGACGGCGGGGGGCGACAAGGTAGGGGCGAATCTGCAGCCTCGCTACCTGCTCCCGCTTATCGTGCTGCTCGTGTTCCTGCTGGTCTTCGAGCCCGCGGGTGCCCGCCTCCGATTCACCAGGGTGCAGACGTTCGTGATCCTCGGCGCGGTTGCGCTCGCGAACCTCGTCTCGTTGCAGGTCAACATCCGTCGCTACGTCACCGGGGCAGACCAGCAGGGTCTGAACCTCGACTCAGGCGCCGAGTGGTGGTGGGCAGGCTTCCCGGTCGGTCCGACGGCAGTGTGGGTGGTTGGCTCGCTGGCTTATGCAGGGTTGCTGGCCGTGCTCTGGCCACAGTTGAGTCGAGTGACCCCAGTGCTTCCTGAACCCCTGGAGTCCAGCCTCGTCCACGGAAGGTTCAATCGCTGGGCGTTGTGAGCGTCGGCAGCGTCGCGCCTTCATACAGCCGCGGTGTGCGGTTGATGGTGTTGATGGCGTGCGTGAAGTCGACGCCGACGATGTCGAGATACCACTTGAGGTTCGGGTAGCGCGGCGTGTTCTCTTCTTGCACGAGACGCAGGGCTTCGTCGCGAGTAAGGTCGCCCTCGCGCACCTGGTTGCTGCGGAAAGTGTCATGCTCAGTGAAGCCGGCGATCGTGTAATACGCGTAGTTGTAGAACGCCGCCGTTCCGTCGCCGATGCGCCACGTGGTCTGGGTGTCGGGGGCGCGCTCCCAATCGTACTCGCCGTCGAGTGTGTCTTCGATCTGCTTCTCGTCCCACCGCCAGTAGTCGAAGATGTGGAAGTAGTCACTCTTCTTCGTGAAGCTGCGGTAATACTCGCCCGAGAGGGTGTCCCACAGTGAGCGGTTGAAATAACCGGGGCTCTTCAGCATGGCGCGACCCCTAAGCGACTGGTAGCGCAACTGCTTCATCGCACCGTGGCTGTAGACACGCTCTTCAGCGAAGTCGGGAGGCACGCCGAGAAAGCCCGACTTGAAGTGGGTGACTTCGAGCGGGTTTATGCCCCACAGGTTGAGGCTGATCCCGGTCTGCCGCTTGATCGTTTCGACGTGACGGAAGAAGTGCTTGTCACCCGCGGTGAGCACGCTGAGCATTCCGAGGTGGGGTGACTTGAGCCAGGCCGTGAGGTTGCGCCGAATGTAGTCTCGCTTCTTCGTGATGTCGGGGGCCACGATGATGTTTTCCACGCCCAGCTGGGCAGACATGCGGCTGACGTTTCGGCGGCCGAGATCGGTGACCATGCCCCAGTCGTACGTGTACGTGATGGGGCGCAGTTTGAGCTCATGGATGATGAGGTGCAGGCCGTACGAACTGTCGCGACCACCGGAGAAGGGCACGACCACTTCGTCGCCGTGCGAGCGTCGGTAGGGCTCGATCAGTTCGAAAAGCTCTTCCTTAGGCCGGGGGTGATTGCGCGGCTTGTAGTTGAGGCAGTAGTTGCACACGCCGTCTTCGTCGAAGGCGATGTACGGCATGGTCTCGGGCAGAATGCATCGCGTGCACCGGCGGAGATTGTGGGTGGGGTACTGGAGGAGGCTCTCCTCTTTCGCGGAGTAGCCGAGCCCGGGGACGAGGTCGATCGAACGGTTCGCCCACTCGACGATGGCGACCTCGTCCTCTTGCGCCGGAACTTCCAGGATGACGGCGTCGCGAACCTGGCGGATGTTCTCGGCGCCGAGTTGCTCGAGCGGATAGCTCTCAGAAGAGAAGGCGACACCGTTGGACTTGTCGCCGAGGAAGAGGCTGCCGTTGTTGGAGAAAAGCAGCAACTTCCCGAGCCGGGGGATGAGGGCGGCGCACGCGACCACTCCCTCGGTGAGCTCGAGCACGCGCTCAGCCGCGGTTTCGACTGTTCCGCCTTCTTCAAGGTGCGTGGCGATGATGGCCGGAATCACCTCGGTGTCGATCTCCAGCTCAGGGGTCTTGCTGATCAGCGGCCACACTTCCGTGTGATTGACAACGATGCCGTTGTGCAGCACCACGATCTGCTCCCGCATCACCGGCTGGTTGTCTGCGGTGCCGTTGGTCACGAGCCGGCTGTGACCGAAGAAGAGGGCCCCAACCGAAGGGATGCGCTTCAGGAGGCGGTCAATCGGGAGGTCTGCACGGTAGGCGTTGTAGGCGTCCTTGCCCCGAACCACCATGCCGCTCGAATCGCGACCACGCTGCTGTGCGTGCTTGACCAGTGTCTTCACCGACCCGGAGTCGAGGCTGTCTGGGCCGACAAAGCCAAAGATTCCGCACACGTATGATTTCTCCGATTCCGAGGAGGGGTTTGCAGCCGACATCATGCTGCTAAGGCCAGCAGGCCAAGGCCAAGAGGCAAAGAGCCGTTCAATTATGCCACGTTGGACTTGACCAAGCGCTGCATGCGCGATCCGGCGCAATCCAGAAGCTTCGCTCGGTTGCTTCTCGCAGGATAAGCGAAGGGTGCCCTCGTTACGCTTTCGACGTGTCTCGCCCGCAATTCACGTCAGTCAAAAGAGCGCTTGTTGTCTCCTATTCACCAGTGACCCGCGACGCTCGGGTTACGAAACAGATCGGCTGGCTCGAGTCTGCTGGTTACCGCGTTGATGTCCTCAGTCGCGGCCCCGAGGCCCCTGGTGCGACGGGCCGATTTCTTCGGATCGGCTATCCGAATCTTCTCGTAAGACTTGCCATCTACGTTTTTCTTTCTCCGCGCGCTCGCTTCCATCGACTCGTGGGGCGAAGACTGCCGATATCGGACCTTGCGGGTCACAAATACGATCTCATGGTCGTGAACGACCTCCATTTGCTGCCCTGGGTTGTGGAAGTTGCCAGCGATCTTTCCAAAGGGCCGGTGACGCTCGACCTGCACGAAGTGTATTCCGGCACCGTTTCCGGCCCACTCTTCAGATTTCTCCACGGCCGATACGACAGTTGGCTCTTGACGTTTGTGCCTTCCCCCGTTTTCACCAAGCGACTTACGGTCGCCGAGGGCATCGCGGATTACTACCGAGACAGGTACGGCATACCTCGGCCCGATGTGATCAAGAATGTGGCTCCATATCAAGAACTTGAACCGTCCCCTGTCGATCCAGAGAGGATCGTGCTCGTGCATCACGGCTATGCCGCGACCGCGCGTGGCATTGACGTCATGCTCGATGCCGTGCTTGAACTCGAGCCCCGATTTGTCTTCGTGCTCATGGTGCTCGGGAATCGGCGTTCGCTTGCTCCGCTGCGTCGGCATCCAGCGGTTGTAGCAGGCAGAGTTGAATTTCGTTCTCCTGTGCCTGTCACAGAAGTTGCGTCGGCGCTGAACGACTGCGACCTCGGGGTGATGTTCCTCCCGCCCCGCTTCCTCAACAACGTCTACGCGTTGCCGAACAAGTTCTTCGAGGCAGTTCAGGCACGTCTCGGGATCGTGATCGGGGAGAGTCAGGAGATGGTCGGCTTCGTTCGGGACTACGGCTTGGGCATCATCGTTACGGGTTGGGAGGCTTCTGACTTGGCGGCGGCAATCAACAGATTGTCGACCGAGGAGATAGTTGCCATGAAGACGGCAGCTTCTCTGGCGGCTTCGGACCTCTCAACAAGGGGCGAAGGGCCGAAATTTCTGTCCCACGTCGGTGCATAGCCTCCACTCTTGGGGTCATTATTGGGACCTGCGAGGTTGCGTTATAGGCATCCTTGCTCCCTTGTGACACTTCTCAAGTCGGGGAGAGGGCCCGCGGTTCCTGGCTGCGGTTGGCCTGAGTTCGGAACCGGCTAAGGCTAATTCTCAGGGGACTGATCCTCAAGCGGCCAGCTTTCCGATGACCCGGTAGGCGACACCCGGCCACTGCTCGGCGGACGAAACCCGTCGTCCGTCGATGAATGCCTTGATGCCTGGCAGGTCATCAGCTTTGAGCGCGCGATATTCGTCGTGGTCGGCCTGAACCACTGCGGCGTCGACGGACTCGCCCAAATGGTATGGCGCGAATCCGAGGCGAACGAGTTCTTCATCGTCAAAGAGCGGGTCGTGCACGAGCGGCACTGCGCCGCGCGCCTTCAGCGCCTCTACGGCGCCGAAGACCCCGGAGAATGCAGTTTCTTTCACCCCGCCGCGGTAGGCGGCTCCGAGGACAGCAACTCTCGCACCGGTGAGGTCTCCGTAAGCCCCCTCCAGCAAGCCAATGGTGTACTCGGGCATGCCGGCATTCGCGGCGCGGGCCGCGGATACGACGGTGGCCTCAGGGTCAGTCCACAGGTACAGCCGCGGGTACACCGGGATGCAGTGACCGCCGACGGCGATACCGGGCTGATGGATGTGACTGTACGGCTGTGAGTTCGACGCCTCGATCACCTGGTAGACATCGATTCCCGCAGTCGCGGCGAACCGCGCGAACTGGTTCGCGAGCCCGATGTTCACATCACGGTAGGTCGTTTCCGCGAGTTTCGCGAGCTCAGATGCCTCGGCACTGCCGAGGTCCCAGACCCCGTTCCCGCGGGGCAGGTCGGGGCGATCATCGAAGTCGAGCACGGCGCGGTAGAACTCGACTGCGCGCTGAGCACCGCGCTCCGAGAGTCCGCCAACGAGCTTGGGGTACTTGCGGAGGTCCTCGAACACCCGACCGGTGAGCACGCGCTCCGGGGAGAAGACGAGGTCGAAGTCGACCCCCTCCTTCAGTCCGGATGCTTCTTCGAGAAGTGGCTTCCATCTTGTGCGCGTAGTACCAACTGGGAGAGTCGTCTCGTAGGACACAAGGGTGCCGGGGGTCAACACCTCGCCCAGAGACCTGGTTGCGGCATCCATCCATCCGAAGTCCGGCTCAGCGGTGACCTCGTCGACAAAGAGCGGCACGACAAGCACGACGGCGTCGGCTCCGGGCACGGCCTCGGAGTAGTCGGTGGTGGCGCGGAGCTTGCCGGCTGGAACGAGCTCGGAAAGCATTTCTTGAAGGTGTGCCTCGTTGGGGAACGGCTCGATGCCCTGGTTGACGAGGTCAACTGTGCGTTGGGAAACGTCAACGCCGACCACGTCATGGCCCTTGCTGGCGAACTGGACAGCGAGCGGAAGCCCGATCTTGCCGAGGGCGATGACGGCGATCTTCAAAGAGTCTCTCCAGGGGTTGAGTAGTTTGACGGGGTTGGCATGCTGGTTCAATGCTACGTGCGGATAATTGCGAGGCTCTCGTCGACAACACGCTCTGCGATCGCACTCAGGGAGAACTGGCCTGATGACCACTTTGCCAGTTCCGCGCGGTCAGGCGGTGGCAGTGGTGCCGCCGCAGCAGCGTTCATCGCCGTCGCAGCCTCGTCAACGTCGTACCCGACGGCCACGCCGGCGTAGGGATGGTCCGCTTGGCGCAGAAACTCCACGGTTGGGCCTGGGCCGGCGAAAATGACAGGGCATCCGGCCGCGAGCGACGCGTATACCTTGGTGGCGAGGGCATAGTTGTTCCTCGGGACGGGCGCCAGGCTGGCGACGGTGGCGGTGGCTGCGGCGAGGATGGTCGAGAGCGCCGCCGGTGGAATCGGTGCGTAGAACTCCACAGACTTCTCAATCCCGAGCCCGCGCGCTTTGGCTTGCATCTCTTCACGGTCTTCGCCGTTGCCGTAGTACTCGAGGCGGGCACCGGGGTGCTGGTGCAGCACCTGGTGCATCGCTTCGACGAAGATTCCTGCGCCATGCCATTCCGAGTGTGTCCCGGCGTAGATGAACACCGGCGGCTCGGGCGGCGCCTGGCCGTCGTATCGGAAGTCTTTGGTCTCGGCGCCGAAACCGATCGGCACGGCGGGTGTCATGATCCCGGCGATGCGGAAGCGGTCAGTCAACGGTTGGTGCGCGGAGAAGAGCATCATTGCGCCGCTCAGACCCCATGCCTCGACACGGCGCAGCACACCCAGAATCAGGCGGGAACTCGTCACCATCTCGGCCGCCTCCGACCAGTAGTCGGCGGCGCGCACGACATACGGGGTGCGGCGAAGAGCGGCGACCACGCGGACCACCGCGACGGTCGTCGGCGGAGGCTCGACGACGTAGAGATCAGCTCTTCGGGAGAACAGCAGCCGGAAGGCGAGCGGGATGTCGAAACTCAAGTAGCTGAGATATCCGCGCACGTACTGCTGCCGATCGCGCTTGACGGGCGCCCTGCGCACCTCGATGCCCCGGGGGTCATCAATGACCGCGCCCCGTGGCGGTTTCGCGGTCAGGATTGTGACGTCACAGCCGCGCTCCCGGAATTCTTCCGCCCAAGTGCGCAGAATCCCCGATGCCGCCGAGATTTCCGGCCCGAAGATCCGAGTGGCAATGACTACTCTCATTTGTCCCCAGCGAGAACTCGACGTTTCGGAGTGGCGTGAGCGCCACTCCGTCACCCCGCTCCTCCAATTAGCTCACTTGCTAGCTGTAGGGCGGCTGGACGCGGCTGGTGTCTAGTCTGGACGGTCTGCTTCCGCAGAAGCCTTTGTCGCAGTTGTCGGTGAAGTTCCACCGGTTGCTTGCCTCGTGCGGATGATGACGAGGCTCTCGTCGACGACTCGCTCTGCGATCGCATTCAGTGAGAACTGGCCTGCTGACCATTTTGCCAGTTCAGCGCGGGCGGTCGGTTGCAGTGGTGCAGCGGCCATCGCGTTCATCGCTGCTGCGGTCTCGTCGATGTCGTAGCCGACGGCCACGCCGGCGCGGGGATGGCCCGCGTCGCGCAGGAACTCCACGGTTGGGCCTGGTCCGGCGAATATGACGGGGCAGCCGGCGGCCAGCGACGAGTACACCTTGGTAGCGAGGGCATACTCATTCGCCGGTACGGGCGCCAGGCTGGCGACGGTGGCGGTGGCTGCGGCGAGGATGGTCGAGAGCGCCGCCGGTGGAATCGGTGCGTAGAACTCTACGGACTTCTCAATCCCGAGCTCGCGCGCTCGGGTTTGCATCTCTTCACGGTCTTCGCCGTTGCCGTAGTACTCGAGGCGGGCACCGGGATGCTGTTGCAGCACCTGATGCATCGCCTCGACGAAGATTCCTGCGCCATGCCATTCAGAGTGCGTGCCGGCGTAGATGAACACCGGTGGCTCCGGTGGCGCCTGACCGTCGTAACGGAAGTCTTTGGTGTCAGCTCCGAAACCGATCGGCACGGCCGGGGTCGTGATCCCGGCCGTGCGGAAGCGGTCCGTCAGCGGCTGGTGTGCGGAGAAGAGCATCTTCGCGCCGTTCAACCCCCATGCCTCGACGCGGCGCAGCATACCCAGGATGAGTCGGGAACTCGTCACAAGCTCGGCGGCTTCCGACCAGTAGTCGGCGGCGCGCACGACATACGGGGTGCGGCGAAGAGCCGCGATCACGCGGACCACCGCGACGGTCGTCGGCGGAGGCTCGACGACGTAGAGATCGGCCTTCCGGGAGAACAGGAGCCGGAAGGCGAGCGGGATGTCGAAACTCATGTAGCTGAGGTACCCGCGAACGTACTGCTGACGGTCGCGTTTGACCCGCGCCCGACGCACCTTGATGCCTGAGGGGTCGTCGATGACGGCACCTCGCGGCGGTTTCGCAGTCAGGACCGTGACCTCGCAGCCGCGGTCCCGGAATTCTTCCGCCCAGGTGCGCAGAATCCCGGATGCTGCCGATATTTCCGGCCCGAAGATCCGAGTGGCAATAACTACTCTCATCGCGTCCCAGCGAGAAGTCGTCCAACCAGCGCGCTTTGCGTTGCACGATCCGGTTCGCTGGAAAGCGCCCGGGCGGACCGATCCGCGGCCTCCTTGTAGCGGGTCACGTCGTCTGCGCTGATGCCGCGTAGTGCATCAACGAGCGCATCCGTGGTTGTGTCGGCGGTGATGATGCCCAGTCCATACTCCGCGATGTGGGCATCGATCTCTGGGGCGGGAGAGAACACGAGCCCCAGCCGAGCCTGCACAAAGTCGAAGAATTTGTTCGGCAGGTGATACAGGTGGCTCAGTGTCTTGAGCGGGTAGAGGAATACTCCAAGGTCGTACTGGTTGAGTACGGTTGGCAGCGTTTCCGGCGGCACGGGTGGATGTACGGTGACCCTTGCGGCCGAGGCGGCCTTCTTGCGGATGACATTGAGGTGTCCGCCGGGCACTTCGAGCAGGTAGAGATCCAACGTGAAGCGGTCACCGAGCTGCTCCACCGCGTCAATAACTTCCACGATGTTGCGCTCCGCGTCGGCGGTCCCGCTGTGCACGAGGCGGATCGTATTTGGGTCGACTGGAGTCGGTGTGAGGTCCCTCAAGTCAGCGGCGTTACGGACGATCTCGGTGGTGACCCCGTACCGTTCGCTGTAGAGGCCGGCGAGGCCCTTGCTGACACTGGTGACCGCGGCGACCTTGGGCAGGTACTTCTTGCACAGGTGCTTCATGTATGGACCTACGAGCAGGCGCCAAACCAGAACCGTTGCCCTCTCTTCCGGGGCCCATTCGTGCATGTCGGCCAGTACCGGCGCCCCGCCGGCGGCGGCGAAGGCGAGGGGTAGCGCTCGAGCGTCGTTGGCGACGACGAGGTCGTAGGGGCCGGAGTCGATCGCCTGCTGTCGCACCGCCTTCTCTCCTGGCGCGGTGAGTTCGACCGCATTGTGCAGATGAAGTGCCAATTTGGCGACGCCCAGCGGTGTCTCGGGCAGGGACGACGCCTTATTCGGCACTTCGATGTGCTGCACGACGCCGTCCGGTGCCGGGCCGTAACCCACCGTCGTCACTTCGCCGTGTTGGCTCAACACTTCAAGTTGGCGCAACACTCGGGAATCAGCGTGGATGGGGGAGAAGGAGACACAGAGGATTCGTTTTGGCTGCAATGGTTTCCTCAACCAGATCTTCTCGAAAGCAGGCGACGCATATTGTCAAGTCTATTGGCTGCGTTCGGGCCCGCCGGCCGTCGCTCAACGTCCCACCGTCTCGGCTTGAATTCAATAGGGTGAGCGCTCACAGAATGCCATCTCGCGATCGACTATGCTCGGTGGGTGCCCGGTCCGGGCGCTCTGTGCCGCCCGGTCAAGCCTTGGTGGCTCGCTAAATTTGGGCTGAATGCCGAAGCACTTATGGAGGCAGGGCAATGTCGGCTGAGGCGCGACTGTACCAGCGGTGCACCCGCACCATTATGGACACCACCGACCCGGATATCTGGTTCGACGAGCACGGCGTCTCTTCGCATGCCATCCGGTTCGATGAAGACTTCGCGCCGGTCCTCGTCCCGGCACAGCGCGGTGAACTCCTCGGCGAGCTTGAGAAGCTCGTCGATACGATCAAGGCTGCCGGTAAGGGCAAACCATACGACTGTGTGATCGGTGTCTCCGGCGGGGTGGACAGTACCTACCTAATGCTGCAGGCAGTTCGGCTGGGGCTGCGTCCGCTTGCTGTGCACTTCGACAGCGGCTGGAATTCCGAGCTCGCGGTTGGCAACATCCATAATCTGGTGACGACGCTCGGGCTTGACCTCCACACCCATGTCATCGACTGGCGGGAGATGAAGGATCTCCAACTCTCCTACTTCAAAGCGTCACTAGCCAACTGCGATGTCCCAACCGATCACGCCTTCGGTTGGGTCGCCTACCAGCAAGCGCGCAAATACGGAATCAAGTACATCCTTTCCGGTTCCAACTATGCGACCGAGTCGATCCTCCCGGAGGCCTGGGGTTACAACTCCGATGATGCGCGTCACCTCAAGGCGGTGCACGCGAGATTCGGGACGGTGAACCTGAAGACGTACCCAGTGATGGGAATGTTCAAGCGGCATGTCTGGTATCCGCTCGTGCGAAGGATCGAGACGGTCCGACCTCTCAACTACATGCCTTACGTTTACACGGATGCCAAGCAAGACATCATTGACAACGTCGGCTGGCGCGACTACGGCGGCAAGCACTACGAGTCCGTCTTCACCCGTTACTTCCAGGGCTACTACCTGCCGCACAAATTCGGATTCGACAAACGGTTAGCGCACTATTCCTCCCTGATCCTCTCCGGTCAGCTGACTCGTGAGGAGGCGCTTTCGCAAATGGAATCGTCGAACTACCCGGAGTCGTTGCGCGAGCAGGACCACGAGTTCATTGCGAAGAAGCTCGGAATCACGACGGCGGAACTTGAGGGACTCATTGTGCGCCCACCGGTCGACTACACGGCGTATCCGAACTCTGCCGCATTCTGGTCGGCGGTGCGTCGGCTCGGCGCGCCCGTCGGTCGACTTGCCCGAAGAACGGGGCTTCTCAAGTGACCGCTCGAGCCCGAATTCTCGTGCTCACATACACGCCGTTTGCGCAGGAGCCACGGGCGTTGAAGCAAGTGCGCTTCCTGCGTGACAGACACGATGTGACGACGGCAGGGTTCGGTCCCTCTCCCTTCTCCGAGGTGCCCCACGTCGAGATTCCCGCGCTCCCGCCTCAGCGCTGGGGCCTTATCGGACGCCTCTTGGCGGCCATCCTGCTCGTGTTGCGTTGGTACTGGCCACTTACTCGTATCAACGCGCTAGACAGGGTGACCTCGCGCCTCGTCGGAAGCGGCGACTGGGACATTGTCATCGCACACGACGTGAAGACCATCGAAGCGGCACTCAGACTTAAACCTCGCCACGGCGTCCTCCTTGACCTTCATGAGTACGCGCCGCGACAGGAAGAGCACTCGTTGCTGTGGCGGCTGCTGATCGCTCCCTACTTCCGGTGGCTCTGCCGCACCAAGGTCCCGCGCGCGTCCGCCGTTGTCACGGTGAGTCAGGGCATCGCGGATGAGTACGAGCGCGAATTCGGTTTCGAGTCAACCCTCGTAGTCAATGCCACGCCGTACTACGAGCTGAATGCTCGGCCTGTAAGCGCGCCATTGCGCTTAGTGCACAGTGGCGGTATCGCGGTGCAGCGTCGCCTTGATCTCATGATCACCGGAGTGCGCGAGTCGTCGGCGAACGTGACTCTTGACCTCTACCTGGTGGGAGGGGATTCCGCTCTCATGCGGCAGTTGAAGGAGCTCGCCGCCGGCGACGCTCGCATCCGATTCCGGGAACCGGTGCCGTATGACGAGCTCGTTCCGACTCTCAATGAGTACGACCTTGGGCTCAGCATCTTCCCACCGACAACGTTCAATCTGGCGTGGTGCCTGCCAAATAAGTTCTTTGATTTCGTGCAGGCACGGCTGGGTGTGATCGTGGGTCCGTCACCAGAGATGTCGAGGTTCGTCGACGAATATGGGATCGGCTTGGTGCTCCACGATTTTGAGCCGTCCTCGTTGGCGCGGGCTCTGGAGTCGATCACATCGGAGACCGTGGCGAAGTGGAAGACAGCTTCGGCGGCACACGCTGATGCACTATCGAGTGAATCGCAAGCTACAGTCTGGGAGGAACTCATCACGAAGCTGACTGCTGGACGTCTCACCGCTAAGTAAGTCGCGTCCTCAAGTGCTTGACACGACGTCGGGTGTGCGGCTCGACAAGAGAAAAAATTACACTCGCTGATCTGGGTTCAGTGAGCAACGAGGGTATGGAGTCACGGTTGAGAGAGTTGTACTCCCTGTTTCGGGATGTTCTCGCGGTCTTTCCGCCGGGCGGCCGGCGATTCGTTCTCGGCTACTCGTGGCTCCTCGCGTCACTCTCGATTCTTGACGTGGCGGCGCTTGGGCTTCTCGCCGTCATCATTGGACCACTCGCATCCGGGCAGCCCGTGACTCTGCCTGTCATCGGCGAACTGACGACGACCGGTGTAATCGGGGCGATCGTGATCATGTGCGCATTGATGATCTCGAAAGGTTTCTTCTCAATCGTGATCACCCGCTGGGGTGTCTACCGGATTGCACGGTATGAGGTTGCCATCGGTGACCGCCTATTTCGTGCCTACATAAACGCCCCCTGGATGACTCGCCTTCGTCGCAATTCAGCGGACATGCTCCGGTTCAGTGACAGCGGAGTCGACGCGGCCGTGAACGCCTTTATCATTCCCGGTGCCTCCCTCATTGGCGAGGTTGTGAGTCTGGTTGCTGTTATCGCAACGCTTGCGGTGGTGCAGCCGCTGCTGGCGCTTGTCACCTTGGTTTATATGCTGGCGATCGGCCTTGTCTTGCATGCGTGGATCGGGAAACGATCGCGGGCGGTCGGCGAGAACTATGTGAAGTTTGCGATTCGCACGGGGAGACTGGTCCTTGAGATCGTTGGCGCGATGAAGGAGGTCGCGCTTCGTAACAAGGAATCCGAGGTTGCGGGGGTCGTCAAGACGAGTCGAACAGGCACGGCGACCGCCCGCGCTGCAATGATCTTCCTGGCAACAATCCCGCGTTATGTGCTGGAGGCCGGCCTGGTTGGAGGCTTCCTTCTTGTCGGCGCGATGGCTTTCATTCTCGGCGGACCAGAACGGGGTCCCGAACTGGCACTGTCTGCCGTCGCCTTGTTTGGGCTAGCCGGCTTCCGGATCGCCCCATCAGTGGTACGAGTCCAGTCCGTGGTCTCGGGAATGCTGGCAAACATGTCTTACTCGCGACGCCTGCTAGAGGAGATGGCAGAAACGGAGCTTGCGGCTCAGACCGCGGCACCGGAGTCGGCTCTGGCCGTGCCAGAGAATGCCACGCGCATTCGGCTCAGCGATGTAACGTTCCGCTATGCCGACGACGCGGAGCCCGCGATCTCAAACCTTTCGCTAGACATAGATCTCGGCACCACGGTCGCGTTTGTCGGAGAATCCGGCTCTGGCAAGTCAACGTTGGTGGACCTAGTGCTTGGTCTCATCGAGCCGACTCACGGTGATGTCTTCGTGGACGACGTTAGGCTCTCCGATATTCGTCGGGCGTGGCGTGAGCGAGTGGCGTATGTCCCGCAAGAGGTAGCACTTTTCGATGCGACCATCGCGCAGAACGTTGCGCTCACTTGGTCCGACGACGCTGATCGTCACCGCGTGCGAAGTGCACTGGAGCGCGCGCAGCTCTGGGATGTAGTGGGCAATCGTGATGGGGGAATCGATGCGCCGATCGGCGAACGTGGAATAGCGCTATCCGGGGGTCAACGACAGCGGCTCGGAATTGCGAGAGCTCTCTACACCGACCCGCTGGTGCTTGTCATGGACGAGGCGACGAGCGCACTCGACAGCAAGACGGAGGCCGCAGTCACTGAGTCGATCGCAAACCTTGGAGGAGATGTCACCGTCATCGTGGTTGCGCACCGCCTCGCGACTATCAAACACTCGGATCGAATATTCTTCTTGCGCCACGGCGAGTTGGCGGGTGCGGGAACATTCGAGCAGCTCGTGACGCAGTTCCCAGATTTCGCAGAGCAGGCTCAGCTCGCTGGTCTCGCTTAGGCTTTGTGTAATGAAAGAGTCGAGAGCAGTGTCCCGGTCGACTGAGGTTCGGCCTTACCAGCGATGTACCCGCACCATCATGGACACATCCGATCCCGACATATGGTTCGATGAACGCGGCGTGTCGTCCCACGTGCTGCGCTTCGAGTCAGCGTTTGCTCCGGAATTGCGAAGGGCGCAAGCGGGGGAGCGGATCTCGGAGCTCGACGCTCTCGTCGCCGAGATTAAAAAGTCTGGCGAGGGAAAGCCCTACGACTGCATAATCGGTATCTCCGGTGGGGTCGATAGCTCCTACGTAGCTCTCCAGGCCGTGAGGTTGGGTCTTCGCCCGCTGGCCGTACATTTCGACAGCGGATGGAACAGCGAACTCGCTGTCGACAACATTCACAACCTCGTTTCAAAGCTTGGCCTCGATCTATACACGCACGTGGTCGACTGGCGCGAGATGAAGGACCTTCAGCTGTCGTTCTTTAAGGCTTCGGTCGCCAACGCGGATACGCCTACCGATCATGCTTTCAGCTGGGTCGCCTACTCGCAGGCGATGAAGTACGGGATCAAGTACATACTCTCCGGCGCAAACTTCGCGAGCGAGTCGATCCTGCCGCCAGCTTGGGGTTACGACTCCTCGGACGCCAGACACGTGAAGGCAATCCAGAAGCAGTTCGGCACGGTAAAGCTCAAGACGTATCCACTGATGGGTCTAGCAAAGCGGAACCTGTGGTACCCCGAAGTCAGGCGCATCCGTACGGTCCCGCTACTGAACTACATGCCGTACATCTACAAGGATGCGAAGCAAGAAATCGCCGACGAGCTCTCGTGGCGCGACTATGGCGGCAAGCACTATGAGTCCGTGTTCACACGATACTTCCAGGGCTACTACCTGCCCCACAAGTTCGGATTCGACAAGCGTCTCGCGCACTACTCATCGCTCATTGTGTCCGACCAGATGACGCGAGACGAAGCGCTCGCGCTGATGGAGACCACCAATTACCCAGACGATCTGCGGCGGCAGGATCACGAGTTCATCGCGAAGAAGCTCGGCGTGACCCCTTCTGAACTCGAGTCGATCTTCGAACAACCTCCAGTGCACTACTCGCAATACCCAAACGCCAAAGCGTCCACTGACCGTCTCTTCGCCTTCACTGCAGCGCTCGGAAGCGTGTTGAGAAAGTTGCGCATCCTCCGATGAGCGTCTCGCTCGTCGACTACGGCTTAGGCAACCTCGGCTCGGTCGCCAACATGCTCAAGCGTGTAGGAGCCGAGTGGCGGTTGGTCAGCGCGCCGGAACAGATCACCGCGAGCGACCGGCTGCTTCTGCCAGGGGTTGGAGCTTTCGACACGGGGAGTCAACTCCTCAGTGACCAGGGGCTAGACACTGCTGTACGGGAGTTCGCCGCTTCAGGTAAGCCATTGCTTGGGATCTGCTTGGGCATGCAGCTCTTGCTCGATGGAAGCGAAGAGGGCGAGGCGCCGGGACTGGGACTGATTCCCGGCACGAGCACGAGATTCCCGGAAGTTCCTGGACTCCGCGTGCCCCATATGGGCTGGAACACAATGGCGCCCGCACGCGATGACCCTCTAATTTCTGGACTCGATCCCGAGAGTCGGTTCTACTTTGTGCACTCATACAGGGTCTCACCCATCAGAGATCAAGACGTGCTGGGTGTCACTAGCTACGGGGGTCCGTTTGTGTCGATGATCAGATCGAACAACGTCATGGGTGCTCAATTCCACCCGGAGAAGAGCCATGCCTTCGGCATGCGTATCCTGAGCAACTTCGCGAACCTATGAACTCATTCCCTCGAGTGATCCCGGTGCTGCTCGTCAGCGACGGATATTTGGTCAAGCCTGTCAAGTTCCGGGGCGGGAAGTACATTGGCGATCCCATTAACGCTGTCCGCATCTTCAACGAAAAGCAGGTTGACGAGCTTGTAGTGTGCGACATTGACGCATCTGTCAAGGGCACCGGAGTGAATTTCACGCTTATCGAGGAGATCGCCAGCGAGGCTTTTATGCCGGTGGCCTATGGAGGCGGAGTCACGTCGGCCGAGGACGCGAAGCGCGTCGTCGGCATCGGGATCGAGAAAATTGTGCTGAACACCGCGTTTGTGATGCGGCCAGAGAGTGTCACTGAGATCTCAGAGGACTTAGGTTCGTCCAGCACTGTGGTGAGCATTGATTCCAAGAAGAAGCTGACAGGCGGATGGGATACCTACGTCCGCCGTGGCTCGAAGCGCACGGGCCTGTCGCCGAGCGAAGCCGCTCGTCGCGCGCAGGAGCTCGGAGCTGGGGAAATCCTCGTGTCCTCGATCGACCGCGAGAGTACGTTCACCGGCTACGACCTGCCACTCGTCGAGTCTGTCGCGGCCGCGGTTAGTGTGCCCGTGATCGCGCTGGGTGGGGCGTCAGGGTTCGACGACTTCAGGGCTGCGCTCGACAAGGGAGCATCCGCGGTCGCGGCAGGCAGCATGTTCGTGCTCAACGGCAAGCACCGCGCGGTGCTCATCTCCTACCCCGCTCCCGCTCAATTGAGATCTCTGGCGGACCGCTCATGAAGCTCAAGACGGCTCCAGGCACGCAGGCGCTTCTGGACCTTGAGGATGCGGCGCCCGACATCCTGTTCGAGCGAATTCCGGGAGCTACTTCTCCGCTATGGCCCGATGTGCGTACTGCATTCATGACGGCCATGCAACACCGAGACTACGGCTCGGCCCCCTCAGAACCAGCCGCTTCATCGCAAGTGCGTGCGTGGCAACGGTTGTTGCGTTCCCTGCTGCCTTCACAGTGGGACGCACGGCAACTCCGATCCGAGCGCCCGATCCTGTACATAGTTGGCGGCGGGACGACCCACAGCGTGTCGGCGGGTCTACGGAATTGGCTCATCGGTGACTATCTCGATCTGTTCCCTGAATTATCGGCAGTTGTGCAGTGGCACGCGATCAGTTCTCCGCCGCCGGCCTTTACCATGACGCGGTCGCTGGACCCCATGGCAGCGCGTTCCGGCGGCTACGCACGACTATCTCGCAAGAGAGTGGATTCGGCGCTCGTGAGACGGTTAGTGCGGGAGTTTGCCGCGCGGCTGGAGGGACAGATCACCGACGACCAACTAGTGGCGATAGCTGCCAGCGCGACTTATTCTGCCTCGATCGCGCCGTACTTCGAAGCAGAGTTCTCGAAGCTTCTTGATCGCGTGCGACCCCGAATAGTCATTATGGAAGACGCCTCATACGGGGGCAGGGCGGCACTCATTGCGATGCTTAAGGCGAGGGGAATACTCGTCGTGGAGCCGCAGCATGGCTGGATCGGACCGACTCACGGCGCCTACAATTTCGGCGCTGCAATGCGCGATCCCCAACTCCTCGTCACGCTGCCGGACGAAGTCCTGACCTTCGGCGAATACTGGAGCAGCGGTATTCGGCACCCCGGTCGCGCGATCGCAATCGGGAAGCCTCATCTGGAATCGATGGCCGCCAAAGCTGAACAATGGAACGAACGCCCCTCGGAGGTGCTCTTGGTTTCCAGCGTTTCGTTCCCTGAAGAGACGATCGAGTTCGCCCGTTCGTTGCGTCGAGCATTGCCTCCCGAATGGGTGGTGCGCTTTCGTCCGCATCCTTCAGAGCGCGCGGTTCTGTCGTCTCGGTATGGGCGGATGCTGGCTGAGCCCGGGCTCCATGTCGATGACAACGCCGATGTCTACGAATCGCTCTCTACTGCAAGAGCGGTCGTGGGAACGGCGAGTACCGTTCTTTTCGAGGCCCTTGCCATGGGTTGCCAGGTGTTCGTGCGCGATAGTCCCTACACCGACTATTACGTCGGGGACCTTTTTGGACCACCGCTACAAGGAGTAGGTGAGGTTGATCGAATCTCGCGGGCGATGCTCGACGCCGAGGCCGATGATGAGCCTTCGGTTCTTGATTCGATTTGGAAGCCGGGCGCAGTCGAGAATTTCCGGAGTTGGGCCGAGGCTCGCTTGAATTAGGCGACCTGCAGAGGGTGCATTAATGCGGCTACTCTGCGTGAGCGTCCAGCCGGTTAGTGCGCCCGTCTAAGCTCATGCTCTCGGCGATCTCAACGACGCGAGTCCCTTCGGCAAGAGTCACGATGCCGCGGGGCTCGCCCGCTAACACTGAGTCCCGGAATGCCTCGTGCTCCATTCGCAGCGGCTCCTTGCGGTCGAGCGCGAAACGGGTCATGTCTCCTTCTGAGACCCCGCGGAATTCGCCTGGATCCCAGGCAACTTGAATGCGTCCGTTCTCGAAGTAGGTGAGGTCCGCGCTCAGGGTATCGGCGAGGAGTACGCCATTCTCACCAGTGATGATCGTCACTCTCTCCTTGAAGGGGGTGAGCCAATTCACGGTGTGCGAGGTGATCGTGCCGTCCGACAACGTACCGACGGCGACAACCATATCTTCGTGGGGACGACCGCTGCGGTGTGCCGTGCGTGCATTAACAGAAACGAACTCCTGTTGCGCAACCCAGGCGGTGAGGTCGATGTCGTGCGATGCAAGATCCTTGATGACACCTACGTCTGCGATCCGGCCGGGGAACGGACCCTGCCGGCGAGTGGCGATCTGGTAGATCTCTCCAAGCACGCCATCTTGAATGCGCTGACGAGCTGCCTGCAACGCGGGGTTGTACCTCTCTATATGGCCGACCCCACCGATTAGTCCTTTCGCGTCAAAGAGATCTCGAAGTTCGCGAGATTCTTGGGCGGTGGATGCGACAGGCTTCTCGATGATGGCGTGCACGCCCGCCTCCGCGAGTCGTGTTCCGAGTTGCAGGTGGAACACGGTTGGTGCAGCGACGACTGCGTAGTCAAGACCCAGCCCAAGAAAGCGGTCGAGGTCGCGGATGACCGGACGATCGTGAACGCGCTCGGGAACGTTTTCGGCCGGGTCGAAGACAGCGACAAGTTCGACACCGTCGAGATTTGCAAGCACCCTTGCGTGATTGCTTCCCATCACGCCAAGGCCCACGAGACCCGCGCGAAGCGCCATCAAGCGCCCGCCCTAGCAACGGCGTTAACCGCTTCCACAATTGATTCCCGCTCGGCATCGCTAAGGGACGGGTACACGGGAAGCGACAGCACCTGTTGCGCGGCGAGTTCAGTATTCGGCAGGTCGAGGTCAAGGCCGAACGACGGAAGCCTGTGAATCGGTGTCGGGTAGTACACTCCACTGCCCACTCCGCGGTTCGTGAGTTCGTTCGCGAAGGCGTCGCGATCGTGGTCGACGACCCGAATCGTGTATTGATGATAGACGTGCACTGCATTCGCGGCGGTGGGGGGCGTGACAACGCCGTCGAGATGCTCGTTGAAGAACGCGGCGTTGCGCTGACGAGCTTTGGTCCATGCTTCGAGTTTCCTGAGTTGTACCCGTCCGATAGCTGCATGAATGTCAGTCATGCGTGTGTTGAAGCCGATCAATTCGTTTTCGTAGCGCCGTTCCATGCCCTGGTTCCGGAGCATCCGAGCGACTCGATTCACCTGATCTGAGGCGGTGGTGATCATGCCTCCCTCGCCCGACGTCATGTTCTTGGTGGGGTAGAACGAGAAGGATGCCGCCTCGCTCCACGCACCTACGGGCTTGCCCTCGATGGAGGCGGCGTGAGCCTGCGCTGCGTCTTCGAAAAGAAGCAAGTCGTGCTTCTCCGCAAGGGCCGTAAGAGCGACCATGTCAGCCGGATGGCCGTAAAGGTGAACAGGCATGATTGCTGTTGTGCGAGGAGTTATCGCGGCCTCAACGGCGGCGACATCGATCGCAAAGTGATCGAGTTCGACATCGACGAAGACGGGCGTTGCGCCTACGAGGCTGACCGCGTTCGCCGTTGCAGCAAAACTGAACGACGGCACAATGACTTCATCGCCAGGCTCAATACCTCCAGCGAGGAAGGCCAAATGGAGGGCAGACGTGCCGGAGTTCATTGCGATTGAGTGCCGACCGTCAACCCATTCGGAGAACTCGGATTCGAACGCTGCAACCTCCGGTCCTTGAGCGAGCATGCCGGAGCGTAGAACGCGGTCAACTGCGGCGCGCTCGTCTTCGCCGATCTCGGGCCTAGCGGCGGGGATCATCAATTCTCCACTTCCATGAGAGCGTTTTCGTCGGTCTGGCGGTACTTGGCGTTCGTCACGGGACAGCCCCAAAGTTCGCGGCTTTCTCGGACGAGTGGGTGCCCGGCCTTGCCTACCCAGCCGACGCGCCGTGCGGGGCTGCCAACGACGAGCGCGAAATCGGGAACGTCCTTAACCACTACCGATCCGGCGCCAACGAGAGCCCATCGCCCAATCTTGAGCGGTGCAATGCATGTGCTGTTTGCACCGATGGACGCCCCCTCAGCGATGTCGACGCCCACGGGTTGCCAGTCCGTCGCAGACTTCACGGAGCCGTCTGGATTGACGGCGCGCGGGAATTGATCGTTGGTAAGAACGACGGCTGGTCCAATGAATACCCCGCGCGCAAGGCGGGCCGGCTCGTAGACCAGTGCGTAGTTCTGAATCTTGCAGTTGTCCCCGACATGAACGCCCGGGCCGATGTAAGCACCCCGGCCGACAATGACGTTCTCGCCGAGCGTTGCATCCTCGCGCACCTGCGCGTAATGCCAAACTCGCGCGCTCGCGGCGATTTCCGCGGTTGGGGCTACGTCGGCAGACCCATGGACGTGGTCGTTCGAGGCGATCATTAGTGCTCCGGAAGGTAGGCGGCAGGCAGCCAACCTCTTCATCGTAGTTGCTTGCGCACGCTCGTCTGGCGAGATGGACGATTGCGGCGAGCGTACGTGCGTTAGCGGCTGATCGGTTGGACCCGCAAACTCGCCGAGCCGTCAACCGGACGAGCCGAGCACGAGCCAGTTGGTAGAGTCTCGCGGGTGTCGAGTAACGATGTAGCGAGTCTGGGCAGACCGACTCCGAGCTTGTCGATAATCATTCCATTTCATAATTCGCAGAACAACTCAGCACGCCTCTTGAGGACGCTAGCGGATCTACCTAACGGTTCTGTCGAGGTGATTTGCGTCGACGACGGGTCCACGGATGGGACCAGGGACGTCTTGACGAACTTTGCCGAAGTGTGCACGGTGCCGGTGAAGATCCTCTGGCAGGAGAACGCGGGTCCAGGCAGGGCCAGGAACAACGGCTTGCGGCACGCCCGGGGTGACTATGTGTGGTTCGTCGACTGCGACGATGACATTACGGCCGAGGCTCTGGCGTATTTCGACCGGCTCAAGCACGATGGGCTCGATTTCATCGACTTTGACATGGCGGACGGAGTGTCGGGACCAGTCACCAACACCATGGGTATCACGGCGGGAACTTATGGTGTGTCCAGCGAGATTCGATCCGGCTTGGTCCGCACCTACGGCTCGCTCGTTACAAAGATCACACGGCGCGAACTGCTCATAGCCAACGAACTGTGGTACCCAGAGTATTGCTTTTTCGAGGACAACCTTCTCACTCTGGTGTTGCCGTTCTTTGTCACGCGTTTTCATAAAGCAGACCTCGTCGGCTACACGCATCATCAAGAGTTTCAGAGCATCACGCGCCGGGCGTTGAGCCCGCGCTATTTCGATCGGTTGCATACAGCGGTGTGGGGGTTTGCAGCGGCCCGCCGACTCGCGATGGGGCCGTCAGAAGTCGAAGCAGTCGAGAACCGGTTCATCGACCTCTTTTTCGGCAAGACAACGTGCCAGATATTCGGCATGAACTACCCCAACACTGGTTTCCTCGACTCATTGAGGCGATTGCGTCTGGCAGAGGCGACGGGCCGCCTGATCGCTCATTTCGCTTCACTCTGGTATGCCCGAAGCTGGTTGGTTTCGGCGCGAGTCCATAGGTACTACAGAGAGCTCGCGCAAGAATTCGACCTGCCGAAGAATCCTCTTCCTCGAGCGATGGCACTGCCAGAAGGTCGACGCGTGCCATGGCGAGCGATTTGGGTTTCAACTATCTTTCTGCGCGGGCAGAGGAGATACTTCGAACGCCTACGGGCGGCCGCGTGGGGTCATGCCGCTTCAGGCTCAGAGGCATGGCGGATTCCAATCATGCGCGTCGACAGTATGTCGCAGGGAGCAACGTCACTCTCGGCACCTAGCGCCGTTCCGTAGCCTCGGAAATGCCGCACCCGGCACTACACGCGCAAATGGGCCCTTGGACACGACAAATTATCGGTCCGGCAGTGCCGGAATTTGAGGCAATGGTGCCATACACTCGTGCGGCAAGCACGCGGGGGAGTGATCGTGGCAAATATTTCGACGGAACGCATTCGGCGAGGGCGCAAGGGGGTTGCGGCGCTCGCGGCTCTATCGATGCTGCCGGCGCTCCTCGTCGCACTAATTCCGTCAGAGCGCGCCGAAGCGGCACTTCCCAACCCGGTGACTTTTGATCCCGGCAACATCATTAGCGACGACAACTTCTATGACGGCAGTGCGATGACGGAGTCGCAGATTCAGGCGTTCCTGGTCGCGCGCGGAAGTGCATTGGCTTCCTACCGCAGCACGGTTGCAAACCGTGCTGCGTACATTTCTGACCAAGCACGACCTGGACATGTGTATTGCCAAGCCTTCCAGGGGGGATCGAACCTTCTGGCCTCGACGATCATCTTCCGCGCACAGCAAGCGTGCGGAATTTCGGCCAAGGTGCTCCTCGTCACGCTCCAGAAGGAGCAGGGTCTAATCACTCGCAGTACAGCCTCGGAGTCTGCGGTTCGTATCGCCATGGGCTACGGATGCCCCGACACCGCGCCATGCAATGAGCTCTACTACGGCTTCGGCAATCAGCTGTATATGGCCTCAAGGCAATTCAAGGTCTACCAATTGCCCGAGAACCGGTTTCGCTACCACCCTGGCAACGTGTACGTGCAGTATCACCCGAACACTGCTTGCGGTGGCACTACGGTCAACATCAAGAACTGGGCAACAGCTGGGCTTTACAACTACACCCCGTATCAGCCCAACTCCGCCGCAATGCACTCGTACCCTGGGACTGGCGATTCATGCTCGTCCTACGGAAACCGCAACTTCTGGTTCTTCTACAGCGACTGGTTCGGGGATCCGGCCGCCACGAGTGGTGCTGCGGCAATCGCACTTGCCCACGACCTTGCAGGTGGCCCCAACGGTCTGCTCGGACGGGCAGTCGCCACGCTGAATTGTCCCCCTTCAAGTACCTCTTGCTGGCAGGACTTCGAACACGGGATCATCGGCTGGACCAAGTCCGGTGGCGCTCACGTCGTATCCGGAGTCATTGCGGACTCGTACAGGTCGCGCGGTGGGCCGGCGAATGCAATGGGCTATCCGCTGGATTCAGGAAAATCGTTCGAGACGGTCAACGGCGATGGTGTTGTACAAGTCTTCCAAGGGGGCTATCTCTACTCGAGCGACGCCGGCGTGTTTCGTGTAATCAACCGGTCGCCCGTCGAGTTCCACTGGATCGCTGATGGCTGGGTCCGCGGCTCGCTGGGTTGGCCAGTGTCGGAGCTCGAGTGTGGCTCTGCAGGATGTATCCAGCAGTTCCAAGGCGGTTACATCGGCGGCCCGAGCAAGACGGTGGTGCATCCGGTGGTCGGCGCCCTTGCGGACTCGTATGAGAACCGTGGAGGCTCGGCAGGCGTGCTGGGATACCCATTGGATCCGGGCAAGCCGTTCGAAACGGCCAATGGCAATGGCGTGGTGCAAATCTTCCAGGGCGGCTACCTCTACTCGAGCAACGCGGGTGTCTTCCGTGTGGCGAACCGATCTGCGATCGAAGCTGCATGGATCGCACAAGGTTGGGTTCGCGGGTCATTGGGCTGGCCGATAGGCGAAGAGACGTGCGGCCCCACCGGATGTACACAGGCCTTCCAAGGAGGGACGGTGTCATCTTCCGGCGGCGTCGGGTGGCCCGTTACTGATCGTGAGATCTTGGCCTACTACGAGGCCAGTGGAGGCGCGAGCGGCGTTCTAGGGCAACCTCGCGATCCGGGAAAGTCATTCGACACGGCAAATGGCGACGGCATCGTTCAGATCTTCGAAGGCGGGTACCTGTACTCAAGCGCGGCTGGCGTCTTCCGCGTGGTTCACAAGTCTCCAGTTGAATCGAACTGGATCGCTCAGGGCTGGATTCGCGGGGCGCTGGGTTGGCCGGTTGCCGAGATGCAATGTGCAGCGAGTGGATGCACCCAGCAGTTCCAGGGCGGCGTCGTTTCGTCTTCCGGTGAAGTCTTCTGGCCGGTGACCGATCCTGACATCAAGTCGTACTACGACGCCAATGGAGGTCCTGCGGGTGCTCTGGGTAACGCGCTGGATGCGGGCAAGTCATTTGAGACCGTAAACGGTAATGGGGTAGTGCAAATCTTCCAAGGTGGGTATCTGTACTCCAGCGACGCCGGAGTTTTCCGGGTCGTGAATAGATCACCGGTAGAGGCTCACTGGATCAGCGATGGCTGGATCCGAGGTTCGCTGGGGTGGCCAGTATCGGAGTTGGAGTGCGGGTCGACCGGCTGTCTGCAAAGGTTCCAGGGCGGCTATGTCGGCGGCCCGAGCCAGTCGGCGGTCTATCCGGTGACGGGTGTCCTCGCCAAATCCTATGAGGATCGCGATGGTCCTTCAGGTGTCTTGGGTTACCCATTAGACCCAGGCAAGCCGTTTGAAACGGTGAACGGCAACGGCGTAGTACAGATTTTCCAAGGTGGGTACCTGTACTCAAGTGCGGCAGGTGTATTCCGCGTGGAACACAGGTCGCTGATCGAGACGGCATGGATTGCCCGAGGTTGGATTCGAGGACCAATGGGTTGGCCAGTCGGAGAGCAAGTTTGCGGGGAGGCCGGCTGTTCGCAACAGTTCCAAGGCGGGCCGTTGCACAAATGACGTGCGGCTCGCTAGCCGAAACGTGACGCAGGGGGACGGCCAGCGCTTAGAGGCGGGCGTTTATCTCCGCCAGTTCAGGCTGACTGGCTAGAAGGTCAATCACATCAGACGTGGTGAACGCCGGGATGCGCGGGTAGAGGCGCTCATAGACGGAGCGAGCAAATTCCAGGTCGGCCGGGTAGTCGACGGTCCAACGCAAGTGGGATTGATCCGTCCTCTGAGTCACCGAGTGGAGAGAAAACTCGTCGGGACGCGAGTAGATACCGAGAGTGACGTGCTCCCGCTCCTCATCGCTCAGCCGAAGCGATTGCAGCTGACGCATCGCTTCGGCTTTGAACACCTCAACATCCAAGCCGTGTGGGAAGGTGCGAGTGAGCACATTTGATGTGTAATCGGCACCCGATTCCAGATGAGCTTCGA
This sequence comes from Cryobacterium sp. BB307, assembly GCF_012274275.1. Taxonomy (GTDB): domain Bacteria; phylum Actinomycetota; class Actinomycetes; order Actinomycetales; family Microbacteriaceae; genus Terrimesophilobacter. The sequence goes on from NZ_JAANZA010000001.1 coordinate 1,080,595, forward strand.
TAACGCGGTCGATGACATCGGGGTCGGTGAGGGGGCAATCTGCTGTGAGCCTCACGATGTGCGAGGGGCGAAACTCATCTAGGACCTGATTGAACCTGGCCAACACGTCCTCCAGAGGACCCCGGCGAACGATGGCGCCCCCTTTGACGAGTACCTCCGCGAGATCGTCATCGGACTCGTCGATCGATGTGGCTACAACGACCTCGTCGATGGCGTTTGCTCTGCCGATTCTTTCCAACTGACGGCCGATCATCGGCTCGCCAAGGACGGGTGCCAGAACCTTTCCCGGCAGCCGCGTAGAACTCGCCCGCGCCTGGAGGATCGCCAGAGTTTGAATCACGCGAGCATCATCTCCATCGCTTCCGCCACTCGATCTTTTCCGAGGCCATCGAACAGGTCCCGACAGCGCGCCGCTAGTTGATGCCGAGCTCCGTCATCCGTCAGAAGCGTGCGGGTCGCGGCCACAAAGTCCTCCGCGACCAAGCTGCCCGTGGCATCGATGCCGTATGCCACGCCGGCGTCACGCACCGCAGCCAGGCTTCGCAACTGATTATCAACCGTGGCAAGCACAAGACTGGGGATCCCGAGCGTGCAAAGTTCCCATACGCTCGTACCCGACGCGGAGATAACCGTGTCCGCCCGGCTCAGCAATTTCGGGAGTTCATTTGTGGTGCCGAGTACCTCAATATTTGGGTTCTCGCGTGCGATCTCAACGACCGATTCCATCGCACCCGCCGCACAAATGGCCGTAAGCGTCAGGTGGAGATCGCTGCGAGACAACGCTGCAACGACATCAACGACCAAGGCATTCGGATCTGTGCCCCCCATGAAAGCCAGCACATGGGGTGGGTCGTGCTGGATTGCTTCCGGAGCCTCGCGGCGTGCTTGGAGGATTTCGTCGCGGATCAGAGAGAATTGCGAGCCAGCAAGGGTGCGGCCGGGTGCGCGTTCTGGCGGGATTGACTTTTCCGCCCCCAAGTTGTGGTCAAGGTAGAGGGACGCGACGATTCCCCGATCGTCTCCGTCCACGATCGCTAAGCACCGGATTTCAGAGTTCATGCGCGTTATCTCGTCCGGAGGGATCCAGTACGAATCAACGACGACCCAATCTGGCTCATGACCTCTGATCGCATCAAGATCAAGAGAATCTGGTTCACAGGGGATTACCGCAATCGCAACGTCCGCGAGTCGATCTTCAAGCCACGGCACTGAGGAGATGCACGCCATCAAACTTACGGTGTGACCGCGTTGCATCAACGCCTCAGCCAACGAGAGGCAGCGCATCACGTGCCCTGTTCCTCGTAGGGAGTCCGCGTCTGCGCGCAGAAGAACACGCATTCCAACTGCTCCGATCTCGCGCTGTCCGGGTGGCTACGGGGTCTGGCGTATTCTCGTACGCGAGTCTATGAGGCGTTCCGCACACGAGAGGTTGACAATGTCGATACTAAGAGGGTCATCGATCCTGGTAACCGGGGGAACCGGTTCGTTCGGAAAGGCCTTCATTCGTCGTGCTCTCGACGAGTTCGACCCGAAGCGTATCGTCATTTTCTCCCGTGACGAGCTCAAGCAGTACGAGGTACGACAGGGCTTGCAAGACGACCCTCGGCTGCGTTGGTTCATCGGCGACATCCGGGATCGCCACCGCCTCACCCGGGCGATGCACGATGTCGACTTCGTCGTCCACGCCGCCGCGTTGAAGCAAGTGGACACCGCGGAATATAACCCGTTCGAGTATGTGCAGACCAACATCGTTGGATCACAAAACGTCGTCGAAGCGGCGATTGACGCCAACGTGCAAAAAGTCGTCGCCTTGTCAACAGATAAAGCCTCAAGCCCGCTCAATCTTTACGGCGCGACCAAGCTCGCGGCCGACAAGCTCTTCCAGTCCGCGAATCACTATGCCGCCGGACACCGAACCCGCTTCAGTGTGGTGCGTTACGGCAACGTCATGGGCAGTCGTGGATCCGTGATTCCATACTTCAAAGCATTGGCCGCGGAAAGCAAGTCGCTCCCCATCACCGACGCTCGTATGACACGCTTCTGGATCACCCTGCCACAGGCCGTGCAGTTCGTCATCGACTCCTTCGACCTCATGCAAGGTGGTGAGCTCTACGTCCCTCGCATCCCCAGCATGAGAATCCTCGACCTCGTCGAGGCGATCGCCCCAGGGAGCGAAACCCACGAGATCGGTATCCGCCCCGGCGAGAAGCTTCACGAAGAGATGATCTCGCTCGACGACAGCCGCCGCACGCTTCGATTGGGGGACCGCTACGTCGTCCTGCCAACAATCGCCAACTGGGGATTCACACCGCCGGAAGGCGACACCCTCCCAGAGGGGTTCGCATACCAATCAGACACCAACGAACAATGGCTTGGAGTCGACGAGCTTCGAGGCGTGCTTGAGAGCCTCGACTAGTGGCTATTCCATACGGACACCAGTCGATCGACGATGATGATGTCGCCGCAGTCGCCACCGCCGTCCGCGGCGAATGGCTCACCATGGGGCCCACCGTTGCCGAGTTCGAGGCAGCCATCGCAGGGATCGCAGGTGTGCCCGAAGCAGTTGCCGTGAGCTCCGGTACCGCCGCCCTTCACTGCGCTTACGCCGCGATCGGCTTCGACAAGGGAAGCGTCGTCGTCACAACTCCCCTGACATTCGTCGCAACAGCATCCACCGCGATTCTGAGTGGGGCAACGGTCGAGTTCGCCGATGTGCAAGAAGACACGGGCAACATCGACCCACACGCGGTCAACGCACTCATCACTGAGCGAACCCGAGCCGTCGCCGCGGTCGACTACGCCGGGCACCCCGCCGACTTCACCGCCCTGCGCGAGGCAGTCGCCGGGCACGATGTTGTGATACTGGAGGATGCAGCACATTCGATCGCATCGACATACCGAGAACGCCCAGTTGGTTCCGTAGCCGACATCACCACGTTTTCGTTCTTTCCCACGAAGAACCTGACTACGGCCGAAGGCGGTGCAATCGTCTCGACACGTTCCGAACTTCTAGAACGTGCCCGCAGGTTCAAATCGCACGGCCTTGTTCGCGACAAGCATGCACAGCGCTACCCGGACGAAGGCCCATGGCACCAAGAAGTTCACGAACTGGGATTGAACTATCGACTCCCCGACGTGCTCGCCGCGCTCGGACTAAGTCAGCTCAAACGGTTACACGACTTCAAGGACGCTCGAAAGAAAGTTTTCCAGCGTTACGCAGAAGGCCTAGGAGACCTTGACGGAGTCAGGCTGCCCCACCAACGCGCCTACGTTGACCCGATGTGGCACCTTTTCCCGATTCGAGTCAGCGAAGACCGGCGGCGCAGTGTTTTCGAGTTCCTACGGGAACAAGGAGTGCTCGTACAGGTCAACTACATCCCCGCGTATTGGCACCCCTACTTCGAGGACCTCGGTTACAAGCGAGGAATGTGTCCCGTGGCTGAGCAGTATTACAAGGAAGAGATATCGCTTCCAATGTTTGCAAACCTTTCCGCGTCGGATCAGGATCGAGTGATTGAACTCGTGCGGAAGGCGCTCTCGTGACAACGACAGGATCACCCATGGTGATCGCCGAGATCTCCGGCAACCACAACGGATCCCTCGAGCGGGCCCTCGACATAGTGCGGGCCGCGGGCGGGGCCGGTGCGCATGCGGTCAAGATTCAGACCTACACGGCGGACACGATCACACTGAACGTGGACGCGCCAGCTTTCCGCGTCAGTGACGGACACGAACTGTGGGGCAATCGCACACTTCACGACCTCTATGCGGAGGCCCACACTCCGTGGGAGTGGCACCAGCCCATCTTTGAACTCGCCCGCGAACTCGGAATGGTGGCATTCAGCACACCGTTTGACGAGACTGCGGTTGACTTCCTCGAAGAGCTTGATGTGCCGCTCTACAAGATCGCGTCACTGGAGATCGTCGACCTTCCGCTCATAGAACGCGTCGCACAGACCGGTAAGCCGGTTCTGCTCTCGACCGGCACCGCCACCGTCGCAGAGATCGCGGCAGCCGTCGATGCGGCGCGGGCCGGCGGTTGCGCTGACCTGACTCTTCTTGTGTGCACGAGCTCATACCCCGCGTCGCCCGATGATGCACACTTGCGTCGCATCCCCGTGCTTGCCGACCTTTTCGGCGTGAAGGTCGGACTCTCGGACCACACCCTCGGAACTGGCGTCTCCATCGCAGCGGTCGCTCTCGGAGCGACCGTGATCGAAAAGCATGTGACCCTCAGCAGAGCCGATGGCGGTGTAGACAGCGCGTTCTCCCTCGAACCTGACGAAGTCAAGCAGCTCGTCGACGGATGCGACGCAGCACACCGTGCTCTGGGTTCGGCGAGCGTCTGGGCTACAGCTGCCGAAGCTGAGTCATTGCGTCTGCGTCCATCGCTGTACGTTACGGCCGACGTCCGAGCCGGTGACATCGCCACCCCAGAAAACATTCGCTCCGTCAGGCCGGCCGGCGGGCTTCCTCCCGCGGCGATAGCCCAGGTCATGGGTCGAGCCTTCACGCGACAGGCCAGTGCAGGTACACCCGTGTCGTGGAGCTTGCTGGAGGAGCCCTGACCACCTTGGTGTCGCTGCGCCAAGTTCGCCCTAGCGACAAGTGGACACTGTGGGAGTGGCGCAATTCTGACCGCATAAGACACGTCAGCACGAACGACGCTGAGATTCCTCGACAACACCACGAGGCGTGGTTCTCGCGCGCGCATCCGGCTATGCGTGACCGCACAATCCTCGTCGAAAGCAATGGTGTGCCAGTCGGCTGGTTCCAAATAGAGAACTGGGACGATCAGGCCAAAGTGGGAAGCTGGGGTATCGCGCTCGGTGATCCCGTCCGCGCACCGGCTGGGCTAGGCAAAGCGCTGCCGCTTCTAGCCCACGGCCATGCGTTCGACAGGCTTGAAGCGAGACGCCTGACCGGTCGCGTCCTCGCTCACAACGCTCCAATGCGCCACATCCTGACTCAGCTAGGTTTCGTCGCCGTGTCACAAGATGAGACGCCTCTGGCGCGGGCAGATGGAGGAACAACGACGACAATCATTTACGACGTGACCCGCGAATCCTGGCCCGATATCCGGGAAAACGGGCTCAGATACATTCCTCTCGGAATTCGGGACGACATCACTCGCGTGATGCGTGAGGGCATTGCAGAGTGAGCTCACGCCTACCAGGAGCGGCCCCCAATAAGGTGACCTCATGACCGCGAGCGCACCGCAACCGAGCACCCCCTCGCTCACCCAACGCATCCTCGCTTTTGCCGGTCTGCCGTTCCTGTCGCTGGTCACGCCGTTCCTGTTCCTGCCGATCCTGGCGCGCGTGGCGGGAGCGGATGCCTGGCTCGCCATCGCCATCGGGCAGTCGGTCGGCGCGTTCGCCGCGCTGTTCGTCGCACTCGGCTACAACACGGTCGGACCGACAATGGTCGCCCTCGCGGCACCGGATGCCCGGACCGAGCTGCTGCGCCGCAGCGTGCACGCCCGCTTCGCGTTGTTCCTGCCCGCGGTCATCGTCGCAGCGGTGATCGCCGCCGTCGCCTCCCCGGAGGCGAACCGGCTGGACGGTGCGCTGATGAGCGTCGCGATGACCCTCACCGGGCTGTCGTCATCCTGGTTCATGATCGGACTCGGCCGTGCCGGCCTGATCGTGCGGTACGAGATCCTGCCCCGGATTGTCGCCACGGCCCTCGCCGCGGCGGCGTTACTGCTGCTCGGACAGGTGACCTGGTACCCGGCACTGCTTATTGTCGCCACGATCGCCAGCATCGCCGCCTACCTCCTGCGCACGGTCGGCGCGCGCGACGTGCTCGTGGCGCGACCAGGCGAGATCCGGAGCACACTGCGCAGAAACCGTTCGGCGATGACCACCGAAATAGCCGGGGGCGCCTACAACTCGCTTGCGGTGACCTTCGTCAGCATCACGGCGCCCACCGCGCAGGCGGCGGCGTACGTCTCGGGCGACAAGCTGTACCGGATCGGCCAGTACTCGGTGTCCGCGCTCGGCAACGCGCTGCAGGGCTGGGTGGTCGAGGACGATGGCCGCGAGTTCCCGGCACGGGTGCGCCGCGCGTTCCTGCTGCACGGATGCCTGGGCCTGCTCGGCCTCGCGGCGTTCGCGCTGCTGGGGCCGTTCCTATCCGGCCTGCTGTTCGGCGAAACGGTCGCCATCGACACGGCGACCGCGCTCGGCTTCGGCGTCGCCACCCTCGGCATCGCCATAGGCACGGTGCTGGGCAGGGTCACGCTGGTCGCCCTGGGCGCTCGCCGCGAGTTCATGACCAGCGTGCTCATCGGCGCGGCGGCCGGGGTGCCAGCCATCCTGCTCCTCGCCGGTGCGTTCGGCGCCGCCGGCGGTGCGTGGGGCCTGGCCATCGGCGAACTGACCTCGGTCACCTGCCAGGCCATCTTCGTCGCGCTGCGCTGGAGGACGCGACCGTGACCGCGACACCCGTGCAGCCAGTACCGTAAGGGGTACTCAACACCTCTCCGGCGGCGGAGACGCACACGAAGGACACGATGAAGCGCGCTCTCATCACCGGCATCACCGGCCAGGACGGCCTCTACCTCGGCGAACTGCTGACCGCCGAGGGCTACGAAGTGTTCGGGCTGGTGCGCGGGCAGAACAACCCGAAGATCCCGCTCGTGCGCGAGGCGCTGCCGGAGGCGACACTGCTGTTCGGCGACCTGACCGACACCTCCTCGCTGCTGCGGGTGCTCGAACGATCCAACCCGACCGAGGTCTACAACCTCGGCGCCATCTCGTTCGTCGCATACTCGTGGGAGAACGCGTCGATCACCACCGACGTCACCGCCAAGGGTGCGCTGAATCTTCTCGAGGCCATCCGGCTGCACGCCGGCAACAACTCGGATCGGGTCCGCTTCTACCAGGCCTCCAGCTCGGAGATGTTCGGCAAGGCGCAGGAGGTGCCGCAGCGCGAAACGACGCTGCTGTGGCCGCGCTCGCCGTACGGGGTGGCGAAGTCGTTCGCGCACCACATGACCATCAACTACCGCGAGTCGTACGGCATGCACGCCTCCAGCGGCATCCTGTTCAACCACGAGTCGCCGCGGCGCGGCCCCGAATTCGTCACCCGCAAGGTGTCCCAGGCGGTCGCCCGCATCGCACTCGGACGGCAGGACTCCATCGCGATGGGCAACCTCGACGCCAAGCGCGATTGGGGCTTCGCCGGCGACTACGTGCGCGCAATGTGGCTCATGCTGCAGCAGCCGGACGCCGACGACTACGTCGTCGCGACGGGCGAGACCCACAGCATCCGGGACCTGCTCGATGTCGCCTTCGAGCGCATCGGCATTGACGACTGGTCCGGGTACGTGCGCTACGACGAGCGCTACGAGCGGCCCGCCGAGGTCGACCTGCTGATCGGGGACGCGAGCAAGGCGCGCGACAAGCTCGGCTGGCAACCCACCGTCGGGTTCCGGGAACTGGTGGCGATGATGGTGGACGCCGACCTGGACGCCGAACGGGCGAGCTGACATGTCCGTCGTCTTCGTCACCGGCGCCAGCGGGCAGGACGGCACCCTGCTCATCCGGAACCTGCTCGACGAGGGCCACGACGTGCACGCGCTGGTGCGCGAGAGCGCACCGGATGCCGCCGACCTGATCAGCGTGCACCGCGGCGACATCCGCGACGCGGCGCTGATCGGGCGGCTGCTGCGCGAGCTGCGGCCGGACGAGGTGTACCACCTGGCCGGGCAGACGTCGGTGGCTGCGTCCTGGGACGACCCGGTGGGGACGCTCGAAACCACCGCCCTGCCCGCCGCGCGGCTGCTCGAGGCGGCCGCCGAGGTCGGGTCGCGGTTCGTGCTCGCCGCGAGTGCTGAAATCTTCGGGAACGCCGCCGCCCCGCAAGACGAGCAGACACCGATCCGGCCGTCGTCGCCGTACGGCGCCGCGAAGGCGCTCGCCCATCACCTGGTGGGCGTGTACCGGGCGCGCGGCGTGCACGCGTCGTCGTGCATCCTGTTCAACCACGAGTCGCCGCTGCGACCGGACCGATTCGTGACCCGCAAGATCACCCGCGGTGCGGCGCGGATCACGCTCGGCCTCGACGACCGGCTGGTCCTCGGCAATCTCGACGCTCGCCGCGACTGGGGCTGGGCTCCCGACTATGTTCGTGCCCTGCAGCTGGCGGTGCGGCATCCGGAGCCCGGCGACTGGGTGATCGGCACCGGCGAGACCCACACCGTGCGCGAGTTCGCCGATGCGGCGTTCGCGGCGGCCGGTCTCGGGTCGGCGGATGAGTACCTGGTCGCGGACGACGCCTTCGTGCGGCCGGCGGATCCGGCCGAACTGCGCGCCGATGCGTCGAAGGCCCGCGCAGAGCTTGGCTGGGCGCCGACCGTCGGATTCTCCGAGCTGGTCGAGCGGATGGTGCTGGCCGACCTCGAGCAACAGTCGCGTTAGTGCGCCTCAGTTCCTTGCCACTCTTCGACCTGACTGGCGCGACCTAAACCACGGAGCCTGCTCACAATATCGGGGTCTCGCCTGAGCGCGCGAACAAGGGCGTCCAGCGCCAAGGACAGCGAAACAGAGACGCTTCCGATAAGAACGGCGGGATTCGGAACGAGAAGACTTGAACGCCAGAGCGGCCTGGAAGAGTCGTTGTCGACCCTCGACTGCGCGCCGGCAAAGTCGAGTTCAATCAACTGGATGTCTGCCGTCCAGGTCCGCTCTTCCGTACCAAAGCGATGCGCATTTGATCCGAGCCGCAATTCGGTCGACGCCACAGTTAGCGCGGTGAGGCAGTAGAACTCCGGTTTGGCACCACGATCGAGCCAGCGGCCGTATCCGATCACTTCGGAAGCACCGACCGCTGTCGCGGAGAGGTTGCCTTCCTCTCGAAGCTCACGAACTGCGCCAGCCGAGACGACGTTCACAAGAAGTTGGTCAGGGGAGGCGGCAACATCCTGAGGTTCGAGGGCGCCCGAGCCCGACGGTGCCCACATTCCCGCACTCGTCTGCGAGTTTCTGGACTGCAAGACGATGACCAGCCGATCGTCGGTTGTCACCGCAAGCGTCGAGACGCCGACTCCATTTAGCAACTGGCTTTGACTCAGCGCTTGGATTCGATGCTGGCTATCGAAGATGAATTGTTCCTCGAAGGGCCAGCGAGTGCCGCCGCGTGTGATGACCCAGGAAGTGAGTTCGTTGGAACACAGGCCCCGATAGAAGTTTCCCGGTCGCATGAGTACATCCCGGTTGTCGGTGAGGAATTCGGCGGATATGTCGCTTTCCAGGCGAACGTTCGGACCGTTAAAGGGCCAGCGTCCCTGGGCACTGGTGCGAAGGACGTAGGGGGCGATCTCAGCGAGTGGTGATGGCAGCTCATAAGGGTCGCTCTGCCACTTCACGTTGCACTGACTATTCGCGAGCAGTGCGTCAACGTCGGGATCAATGGCGACCCTACCGACCTCAGTGGTCACGATTTGGGGAAGGCCCGGCACCACAAGCTCACCGTCGAACTCCACTGGCGCGGTTACCTTACGCATGCTCCACTCTGACCAGCGGCCGAGCAGTCCGAAGATGTCCTTGACGATGAACACAACACCGACGACGAAGCCCGCTGCCGCGATCGCCCAGCCAACTACGGGCGGTAGGCCGACGAGCATGGGGAGGGATCCAACCAGAAAGCTACCAACACTCAGCAAAATTGCCCACTCGGCACGCATCAAGAACGAAGCGAGATCGACAGCGCTTCTCATTTTTGTGAGCACAGCTCTCCCTCTTCGCGGACGCACCCACAGTAGCGCCCGATACGATCCGTCTCGCACCATGACATCCCCGGCGTTCCGCAGACGCTTTTGCTACACATATCGACGTGATCCAACCTGAGGCCTCCAAGCGGTTCTGGAACCGCGCCGCGCGCGAGAACGCAGCGTGGCACATCGCGACCGGGTACACGACCGAAAGCGCCGAGTTCTTCGCCAGTGGCGCGCGGGAGGTCGACACGTTCCTGTCGTTCGCTGGCCTGAAGCTGCGCGGGGACGAGCGTCTTCTCGAGATCGGGTCAGGCGTCGGGCGGATGACGCGCCGACTGGCCGAGCTGGCGGGCTCGGTGGTCGCGACCGACGTGAGCGACGAGATGCTGTCTCGTGCGCGGACAAACCTGGCCGACCTGCCGAACGTCTCGTACGTCGAAGTGTCGGGGGAGGGCGATTTGCCGGTCCCGGATGCTTCGGTTGACGCCGTCTTCTCCTACATCACCATGCAGCACGTGCCGACCGCCCAGGCGCAGGAGCGGTACTTCGCCGAGGCCCTTCGCGTGCTCGCGCCGGGCGGCTGGGCGCTCATCCAGTTCCGGCGCGGCGGGGTCGTGCCGCGCATGCTGGACTGGGTCGGCCACGTCTGGCACCTGCTGCGGGGCCGCCGCACGCTGAGCCGGGCATGGCGTGGGGCACGGGTTGCTGAGAACACGCTGCGCCGGCACCCGTCCGGAGACGTCACGGTCGACATCCTGCCGCTGGGCCGTCGCCACATCTGGGTGCTCGCCCGCCGTTCAGGCGGCGGGGCGCTCGTGCGGTAGTTCCGGCGGCCTCGGGGCGGACGTGCTGAACGCCTGCCGCCAACTCAGCTCGCGGGACGCTTTCACGGTGCAGACGACCAGCGTCAGCCATCCGAATTCCACCAGCACGAGGCTTTCGGCGAGCGAACTGATCACGAGCACTACGAGCACCAAGGCAGGCCAGAGGTAGACGACACTGCGCTGCTTCGCCGCGAGCAGCCACGACCGCGTGAAGGCGAGCACGACCAGCACAATGAATCCCACCAGCCCGACGAGTCCGAGCTGCAGCCAGACATCCAGCCAGGCGTTCCCGGCCGACTCGGTCGGGTCATCCCGCAGCGGCACGAACGTGTAGTACGGCGGCAACTCCATCCGCCAATGCCCGATCCAGCCCCAGCCCTCGAGCTGGTGCAGCGGGATGAAGTCCCATACCTCGCGCCACAGCCGCAGCCTCGAGGTGAGCTCGCGGGTCGCATCCAAGGCGTCGATGATCACCCCGCGCGCCAGCCAGGTCGCGACACCGAGCACCCCGAGCCCGCCGAGCAGGCCGATCTGCCAGTTGCGCCGGCGTTCCGGCGTCAGCCGTCGCAGCAGCATCAGCGCCACGGCCGCGATGGCGACCACCAGCAGCGCGCCGTAGGCGATCGGCGACCGGCTGAACAGCAGGGCGACCGCCGCGAGCACCATCGACCCGATCGCGACCTCTTGGCGGATCGACCTCGTCGTCCACTCCATCGCGAAGGTGATCAACGCGATCAGCGCGGCCACCCCGAGTTGGTCGTTGCCGCCGAGCACGCCCTGGATCGGCCCGCCACGGTCCAGGTTGCCCCGGATGTCCAGATACCAGATCGGGGTATCGATCAGCAGCCCGCTCAGCACCTCGATCGCGACCGACAGGAGCAACACGAACCGGAACACATCGCCGAACGCGCGCACAATCTGGATCGTGTCGCGCAGCAGCGCCACCGAGACGCCCAGCACCGTGAAGACCAGCGAATACAGCAGCCCGCCGAGTGTCGCCCACTGGTACACGCTCCAGAACATCGACAGGACGGCCCAGCCCATGAACACCATCAGCGAAATCGGCAGCAGGCCGCTCCACTCGATCTCACCGCGGCGTCCGATTAGCGCGATTGCGAACAGCGCCACCTCGATGATCAGGATGGTGAACAGCCCGGCCCAGCCGATCGTCTGCCGGATCGAGAATGCCAGCAGGGCGGTGCCGACGGATGCGGTGGTGAGCGCGGTCACGAACCTCGCCGATGACAGGAACGCCATCGTCACGTCGAACCGCTGCCCCGCCCTCACGTCAGCTCACGCCGTTTCGTCTTGACCGCGACAACGGTCAACAGCACCAGCCCGTATTCGATCAGCAGCCGCGATTCCGCAAGCGACTGGACGATCAGCGCAACCATGATCAGCAGCGGCAGCAGCGTGATCGCGGTGTACGGCTGCGGCGCATCCGGAAGCTGCTGCGGCCGGTCGACCGCGTGCTGCCACGCCTTCACCAACGCCGTGAGCACCAGGATGCCGAAGAGGACCAGGCCGACGATGCCGAGCTGCATCCACACGTCCAGCCACGCGTTGTGGGCGTGCAGCTGCACGACGCCGGCGTGGAAGACCAGGTCGTCGAACGGCTCGACCCACGGCGTCCAGAAGCTGACCCAGCCCCAGCCGAACCACGGGCGCTCCTGCGCCATGCCGATCACGGTCTCCCAGATGCCGAGGCGCCCGGTGAGGTCAGGCGACTTGCCGACTGCCTCCAGCAGTTGCTGGCCGAAGGCGATAATGACGGCGACGCCAGCGCCGAGGGCGATCACCGCGCTGGCGTAGACGGCGGTGCGCTGGCCGGGTGTTCTCGACTTGCGCAGCAGCAGCACGACGAACAGCACGAACGCGATGGCGGCGAGAGCCGCGTAGATGGTGGGAGAGCGGGTCATCCCGATCACGATCGTGGCTGTGATGAGCCACACCCAGCCCCAGTACTTGTTCACCGAGCGGCATGCGAGCTGGATGCCGAAGACGATCACCGCGAGCAGCGCGATCATCGCGAGCAGGCTCGAGTTGCCGACGATGCCCTGGATCTTGCCGCCGTCGAAGAGCAGGTCGCGCGACCAGTAGAGCAGCTTGGGAAGGTCGCGATCCGGATAGTCCACCCACAGCGGCAGCACGGGCTGCCGGATGAACGAGCCCACCACGAACTCGAACAGCAGTGACAGGCCCAGGATGAAGCGCAACGCCCAGCCGAGCGCTTTCAGCAGTTGAGTCCACGAGTAGGCGACGCCGAGGGCGATGCCGGCGGTCACAGTCATCAGCGTGGTGAGGGTCGCGAGCGCGGTGGAGCCGGGGTAGAAGGACCACGCCGTGCTCAGCGCGGCGAAGGCGACGAAAAGGACCAGCGGCAGCGGGAGGCCGCCGAAACGCCAGCGGTCGCGCTCGCGGATGAGGATCAGAACGCTCACCGTCGCGATGGCGATGGCGATGACGCTGTAGCCCCACCAGCTGAGGGTGTAGCGCCAGGCGTCGCCAGCCAGCACCGTGAACAGTGCCAGGATCGCGAAGCCCATTCTGAAGCGCGCACCGTCCACGCCCCAAGACTATCGGCGGGCTTGCGCGATGGTTCGGAGCCGAGTTGCCCACTTTGGCCCCCAATTTGGCCCGAAACAGGGGCGGAAGTGGGCAATTGGGGGAAGGGTGAGCGCCATTGGTAGCGTTGAGTGCTCGACGTGATCGCCCCGATGACGTCGCTTCGGCGAAGGAGTGGCCCGTGCTCGTGCGCATCGCCAATTCGCCGCGCCCGTACGCGTGGGGCTCGCACACAGCGATCGCCGACCTGCTCGGGACAGCGCCATCCGGCGGGCCGGAGGCCGAGCTCTGGTTCGGCTCGCATCCGGGGTCGCCGGCCCGGGTTCTCGACGACGGGAGGGGTCTTGACGAGTGGCTCGCGGCATCCGGTGAGCCGTTGCCCTTCCTGCTGAAGATCCTCGCCGCGGGTGGGCCGCTGTCACTGCAGGTGCACCCGAACGCCGAGCAGGCAGCCGCGGGCTTCGAGCGGGAGAACGCGGCGGGCATCCCGCTCGATGCGCCGCACCGCAACTACAAGGACCCGTTCGCGAAGCCCGAGATCGTCGTCGCGCTCTGCGACCGGTTCGAGGCGCTGTGCGGGTTCCGGCCGGTCGAGCAGACCCGTGAGCTCCTCACCGGCCTCGGTCTGACGGGTCTCGCCGGACGGCTGGATGACCTGCCGGGCACCGTCGAATGGCTCGTCACCCGCGGCGACGGAGTCGACGACCTCATCGCTGAGGTGACGGCGCTCGCCGCATCCGGGGACGGGATCGCGTTGAAGACCGCGCGCACCCTCGCCGAGGCGTACCCGGGCGACCCGGGCATCGTCGTGTCGCTGCTGCTGAACCGGGTGACGCTGCGGCGCGGCGAGGCGCTGTACATGCCAGCCGGGAACATCCACGCCTACCTGAGCGGCATCGGCATGGAACTGATGGCCAGCTCCGACAACATCGTGCGCTGCGGACTCACCCCCAAGCACGTTGACGTGCCAGAGTTGCTGGCGCTGACCGACTTCACCGAGCTGGCCGAGCCGCGTCTCAGTGCCATCGAGGTGAGCGCGTCGGTGACGGCGTACCGTCCGGATGGGCCCGGCTTCGAGTTGCTGCACGTCACCGGCGATGCGGCGATCGGCGGCGGGCGGCCGATGGTGGTCGTGTGCACGGCCGGCGGGTTCGAGGTGGCGCACGGCGGCGATGCGGTGCGGATTGAGCGCGGTGAGTCTCTCTACGTGTCCCCGGATGCCGGGCCGCTCACCATCGCCGGAGCCGGCGACCTCTTCGTGGCGACCACCCGCTGACCCCCCTCGCTGGTTGAGGGGTCGCGCAGCGACCGTCTCGAAACCAGCCTGCCGCCAACGCTGGTTTCGAGACGATTTCGCTGGCGCGAAATCCCTCAACCAGCGGGCTGCGTGGAATCCCTCAACCAGCGAGCGCCGGCACGCGCTCCCCAAAGGTGCGACGGTACGCGGTCGGGGTCGTCTGCAGCGTTTTCACGAAGTGGTGCCGCATGACGGCGGCAGCCCCGAACCCGGTGCGCGCCGCCACCTGCTCGAGGCTGAGGTCGCTCTGCTCGAGCAGCTGCTGCGCGCGCACGAGCCGCTGACGGTTCAGCCAGGCGGCAGGGGTCGTGCCGGTCTCCGCCCTGAATCGCCTGGCGAACGTGCGCGACGACATGAGCGCGCGCCGCGCCAGCTGATCGACGGTGAGCTCCTCGTCGAGGTGCTCGAGCATCCACTCGATCACCGGTGCGAGCGAGTCGCTCTTGCACTCCGGGATCGGCGTGTCGATGTACTGCGACTGGCCGCCGTCCCGCTGCGGGGGCACCACCATCCGGCGCGCGATCACGTTCGCCGCCGCCGCACCGAGCTCCTTGCGCACGATGTGCAGGGCCGCGTCGATTCCGGATGCCGTGCCGGCGCTGGTCACGACGTTGCCGTCCTCGACGAACAGCACATCCGGGTTCACGCTCGTGCCGGGATACTCGCGAGCGAGCTTGTCGGTGTACATCCAATGGGTGGTGGCGGCGCGGCCGTCCAGGACGCCCGCCTGCGCGAGCACGAACGCACCGGAGCAGACGCTCAGCACCCACGCCCCGCGCCGCTCGGCAGCCCGGATGACCTCGAGCACCTCATCGTCGACCTCGTCGACACTGTGCGCGGGCACCGCGAGCAGGTCGGCATCCGCCGCTGCGCTGAGATCGTTCTCGATCACGATGTCGAAGCCCTGCGACGTGCGCACCCGACCCGGCCGCGACGTGGCGATGGTGAAGTCGAATGCCGGCCCGCCGCTCTCGGTGCGGTCGATGCCGAATACCTCGCAGATGGTGCCGAACTCGAACGGCGCGACACCGGGGATCGCAAGCAGAACGACCTTGTTGAGCATGGCGCCTCCCGTGGCAGGAATGGACCTAATGCTGTCCATACTGCCACTAGTGGCAGGAAAACACTAGGCAAAGAATTACTGCCATGATTCTCGTACTCGCCACCATCGCAGTCGCGGCCATCTCGGCCACCGCGAACCTCGTGCACCGCGACGGCTACCGCCGCATCCCGACCCGCTTCAGTTGACACCAGGCGCGCCGCTAGCCTTGGGGGATGACTTGGCTCGTGACCGGCGGCGCCGGCTACATCGGCTCGCACGTCGCCGCGGCGCTGCAGGAATCCGGCCGGAACGTCGTCGTGCTCGACGACCTCTCCACCGGCCGCATCGAGTTCGTCCCGCCGGGCGCCCAGTTCGTGCGCGGCTCCATCCTCGACGGCGATCTGCTGCTGCGCACCATGCAGCGCCACGGCATCACCGGCGTGGTGCACCTGGCCGGCTTCAAGTTCGCCGGCGTCTCGGTTCAGCGGCCGCTGCACACCTATGAGGTCAATGTCACCGGCACCGCGACGCTGCTCGGCGCGATGGACGCATCCGGGATCGACAAGCTGGTCTTCTCCTCGAGTGCCTCCGTCTACGGCAACCCCGATGTCGACCTCGTCACAGAGGACACCCGGACTGCCCCCGAATCTCCCTATGGCGAGACCAAACTCATCGGGGAATGGCTGCTGCGCGACCAAGCCATCGCCACCGGCCTGAAGCACACGAGCCTGCGCTACTTCAACGTCGTCGGCAGCGGCCTGCCCGACGTCTACGACGTGAGCCCGCACAACCTGTTCCCGATCGTCTTCGAGCGTCTCCTCGACGGCGAGACACCAACCATCCACGGCGACGACTACCCGACGCCGGATGGCACGTGTGTTCGCGACTACGTGCACATCGCCGACGTCGCGCTCGCCCACGCATCCGCCGCGCACCGCCTCGAAACCGGCGCGCCGATCCAGCCGGCCTACAACCTCGGCAGCGGCAATGGTGTCTCGGTGGCGCAGATCATGAAGGAAATCGCCGCAGTCACCGGCGTCGACTTCACCCCCGAAGTCGGGGCGCGCCGTCCGGGAGATCCTGCAAGAATTGTCGCGTCGGGGAATCTCGCAGCGCGAGATCTCGACTGGGGGATGCGGAACAGCCTTTCCGACATGGTGGAAAGTGCATGGTCGGCGCGTCGTGAACCTTCAGCAACCGCTTGAGGGTTTAACATTCGCGACTTGACCTACGCGAATTACAAGAGTGTAATTATCTCCAAGTGTTGCGCACGTCGCACACATGGAGAACGGGGAGGGTGTGCTATGGCGATTGCCGAGCAACGACGAGGGGTCCCCGACGACTGGTTTATCGACCCGGTTCAGCTGGGCGTTCCGGGCGTTCGGCCGACGAGCGTTGGCGACGATGACAGTGCTCTGGCGTGGCAGTCGGACGCGCTGTGCGCGCAGACCGACCCAGAGGCCTTCTTCCCGGAGAAGGGCGGCTCAACACGCGACGCGAAGAAGATCTGCGCGTCCTGCGAAGTGAAGTCGCAGTGCCTGGAGTACGCGCTCGAGAACGACGAACGGTTCGGCATCTGGGGCGGACTCTCCGAGAGGGAACGTCGCAAGCTGCGCAAACGCGCGTAACGTCAACTCAATGCACCCCAGAGTCACCGCGATCCTCGTTGCCCAGTCCGGGGCCGAGAATCTCGACAAGACTCTTCGTGCCCTTGGCGCCCAGACGCGGGCACCGGATGCGGTCATCGTGGTCGAGATCGGCTCCACCGCCCAGATCACCCAGTTGATCGCGCAATTCGGCCCCGGCCACGTCGTCTCGGCACGAGCGGGCACCACTTTCGGCGGCGCGGTCAGCCACGCGGTGCACGTCGCCGCCCCGCCGGAGTCCGAAGAGGAGTGGCTCTGGCTGCTGCGCGAGGACAACGCCCCGGATGAACACGCGCTCGAGCGCCTGCTGGGCGCGGTCGAGATCGCGCCCTCCGTCGCCGTCGCCGGCCCGAAGCTCATGCGCAGCAGCGAGCCGCACCTGATCGACTCCTTCGGTGAGACCGTCAGCACCCTGGGCGCGCGTGTGGAACTCGTCCACGGCGAGCTGGACCAGGGCCAACACGACCGCCGCGACGACGTGCTCGGGATCGCCGGCGGCGGCATGCTGGTGCGCCGCACGCTGTGGGCCCGCCTCGGCGGCTTCGACCCAGGCCTGCCCAGCATCGACGCGGCCCTCGACTTCTGCATCCGCGCTCGCCTCGCCGGCCACCGCGTGATCCTCGTGCCGCGCGCGCGGGTGCTCAGCGCGGGCGGCGCCGAGGCCTTCGGCGCGCGCCCGCTTTCCACTGCGCGGCGGTTCCGCATCACCCGCTCGGCCGAACTGCACCGGCGGATGGTCTACGCACCGGCGCTGGCGATGGTCGTGCACTGGCTGTCGTTCCTGCCCCTCGCGGTCCTCCGGTCGCTCGCGCACCTGCTCTCCAAGCATCCGGGTCTGGTCCCGGCCGAGTTCTCGGCGGCCTTCCGCGCGCTGGTCGACGGTTCGGTGCTGCCCGCGCGCCGTAACCTGCGCCGCACCCGGACGGTCGGCTGGGCGGCCATCGCTGGTCTCCGGATGCGACTGGGCGAGCTCCGCGAGCGCCGGGCGCAGGCCCGCGAGGCCGCGCTCATCGACGACGTGGGCGGCATCCCCGTCCCGCGGGCCAGCTTCCTGGGCGACGGCGGGCTGTGGGCGGTGGTCGCGATGGCGGTGGTCGGCCTGATCGCGTTCGCGCCGCTCCTCGGCGCCAGCGTGCTGAGAGGCGGCGGGTTGCTGCCGCTGGGCACCGACGTCGGCGACCTGTGGGGCAACGTCGGCTACGGCTGGCGCGAACTCGGCACCGGCTTCCTCGGCGCCGCTGACCCGTTCGCCGCTGTCCTCGCCGTGCTCGGCTCCATCACCTTCTGGGCGCCGAGCTACTCGATCCTGCTGCTCTACCTGGCCGCGCTGCCGCTGGCTGCGCTCGGCGCGTGGTGCTGCGCGCGCCGCCTCACCACAACGCGCTGGCTGCCGGTGCTGGCCGCACTGCTGTGGGCCGTGGCGCCGCCGCTGCTGTCCTCCCTCGCGAGCGGCCAGCTCGGCGCCGCGATCGCCCACCTTGTGCTGCCATGGCTCGCGCTCGCGGTGATCGGCTCCGGTCGGTCGTTGGCGGCAGGCGCGGCGGCCAGCATCCTGCTGGCGGTGGTCGGCGCGTCGGCGCCGGTGCTGATCCCCGCGCTGCTGCTGCTCTGGCTCGGCGCTCTCATCGCCCGCCCGCGCGCGCTGTTGCGCACGATCGGCGTCCCGATCCCGCTGCTCGCGCTGTTCGCGCCCCTGGTTGTCACCCAGTTCGTGCGCGGTACACCGCTGGCCGTGTTCGCCGACCCTGGCGTGCCTGTGTCCGGTGACGCGGCATCCGGATGGCGGCTCGCTCTCGGCGACGCCGATGGCAGCCTGCTCGGCTGGCCGCAGCTGCTGGCGGCGCTCGGCGTGCCCGACTCCATCGCGCCGTTCGTCATCGCCGGCCTGCTCGCGCCGCTCGCGGTGCTCGCCCTCCTTTCCCTGTTCCTGCGCGGGACCTACCGCGCCATCCCGGCCACGCTGACCGCGCTGCTCGGCTACCTCACCGCGGTTGCCGCGACGCACCTGGCGCTGGCCTCTGTCGGCGGCCAGCCGGTGACGGTGTGGCCGGGGTCCGGACTCAGCCTGTTCTGGCTCGGACTCATCGCCGCCGCCCTCGTCGCGCTCGACGCCCTCGGGCGGGCGGCAACGTCATCCGCGCTGCTCACCGGCATCACCGCCGCCACCGTCGCGGTGCCGCTGCTGGGCGCCATCCTGATCGGCGCGGCCGCGGTTGCCCCTTCGAGCCGCCCGATCGTGCCCGCGCTGGTGAATGCGCTCGCCGATCAGCAACCGGATGTCGGCACGCTCGTCCTCTCGCCGAGGCCAGACGACCGGGTCGCCGCCAAGTTGCAGCGCGGCGCGGGGGCGACCCTCGACGACCAGTCGACGCTCGCGACCACAGCCGCCCGAGCCAGCGCCGAGCAGCAGCGCATCGCCAAACTCGCCGGCAACCTGGTGTCACGCAGCGGCTTCGACAGCGCCGCAGAGCTGGCCGAGCTCGGCATCGGCTTCATCGTGCTCACGCACGGCGACGCCGACACCCAGCGGCGTGCATCCGACGCGCTGAACGCCAACGACGCGCTGACCGCCGCCGGCGGGACAGTCGACGGCAACCTGTGGCGGTTCGACGGCGAGCTGGCAGCCCAGCCCGAGCATCCGGGCAACACCGACACCGCAATCGGCCGCGGCATCCTGATCGGCCAAGGCGTGGTGTTCGGCATCGCGGTGCTGCTTGCGCTGCCGTTCGGGACTAGGCGGAAGGTGTACAGCGGACGCGGACCCGCCGGAGAAGCCGACACGTTCGAAAGCGGTGAGGAATGACCGACGCGACCGACTTCGAAGAGGCACCGGAGGAACTCGCCACCGAACCCGCCCCGGCCCCCAAGGGACGCTCGGCGGTGGTCGTCGGGGCACGCGTGCTGACCGGCGCGGTGGGGGTCGGTGTCGCCGCGCTCGCGATCGCCGGCGCGACCTGGCTTCCGCTGCCGACGGTTGGCGGCGATGTGCGAGCGCTGGACGTGCATCCGACAGCAGCCGCGCAGGAGCGCGTGTGCGCCGGCTCGCTGCTGAGGTTCGGCGACGAGAGCGGCCAGGACGCCCGCGCGGTCGCCCCGATCGGCGAGCCCGACATCCGCTTCGCCGCGACCGACGGCATGCCGCGGCTGCAGCCGATGGCCGGTGGCGCCGGGGGACCGCACCGCGTCACGCTCGAGCCGACCGGGCCGGAACAGTCCACGTTCGGTGCCAGTCAGAGCCAGGCCGGCGGCGAGTTCGCCGGGTTCGCGGCGGCGCAGTGCGCGATGCCGGCTAGCCAGACCTGGCTGGTCGGCGGGGCATCGACCACCGGACGGGTCACCCTCATCCGCTTGGTCAATCCGAGCACGGTCGACTCCCTGGTCGACCTCACCATCCACACCGAGAACGGGATCATCACCGCGGCCGGCACCGACGGCATCGTTGTGCCGCCCGGGGGAGAGCGGGTGCTGCCGCTGGCCGGGTTCGCCCCGGATGCCGCGTCGCCGGTCATCCGGGTGGTGAGCCGCGGCGGGGAGATCGTGGCGACGCTGCAGCAATCGATCGTGCGCACCCTCGCGCCCAGTGGCGTCGACCTGATCGGCGGCGTCAATGCGCCGTCGACCGGCATCGTGATCCCCGGGTTCGTCATCAATGGCGGTCACGCGGCCGAAGAGCTCACCGCCGGTGCCACGGTCGACGACGCCGGCGCGGTCATCCGGTTGCTGGCGCCGGGCAACGAGGACGCGACAGCCATGCTCAGCATGACTCCCGAGGACGGGTCGCCCGCCGTCGACCCGGTCGCGATCGACTTGACCGCGGGACAGGTCATCGACGTCGCGCTCGACCACATCGAGGACGGCTCCTACACCGTGCGTGTCGACGCGACGTTGCCGGTCGTCGCCGCAGCCCGGTCAACCACGGCCGATGGGGAAGGCGGCACCGACTTCGCGTGGTTCGGAGCCGCTCCCGTCCTGAGCGAACCGGCCCTGCTGAGCGTCGCCCCGGGGCCGTGGGCTGCGCTGCATCTGGTCAACCCCACCGAGCAGGATGCCGAGGTCACGGTCACGTCGGAGACCGGCAGCGAGGAGACGGTGAGCGTACCGGCTGGTGCTGCTGCTGTTGTGCCGGTTCCGGCAGGCGGCACGTTCGAACTGGACGGTTTCGACCAGCTGCACGTGTCGGTGAGCTACCGCGGCGCGACCGAATTGGCTGGGTTCGTGGTGACCGGTCCCTCGCCGCTCGCGCGCGACATCCGGGTGCTGCTCTAGCGAACTAGAAGTGGCGGAAGCGGTCCGGGGCGAGATCCCACGGATCGCGGCCGAGGAGCTCGGCGACCGCGCGGAACACGCAGCTCTCGACCAGCATCCGGCGGTGCAGGTCGTCGCGGCGGTGCAGGCGGGAGAGTCGCTCGATCGGCACCCGGTAGAGCACGATGCGGCGTTCCGCGGGAAAGACCTGCCAGCGCTGCACGCGACCGCGCTCTGGGCCGGGCGGGAGCGCGGCGACCTCGAAGCGCGTCGAGCCCAGCTCGTCCGGCCACAGGCCCTTCAAATACTCGGCGGTCGAGGCTACGGTCTGGTCGAAGAGGCCCGCGCGCGAGTACAGCCGGGGCAGCAGCGGCCCGGTGACCGCCGACCGGATGCCGTGGCCGTGCCGGTCCCGACGTCGCACCGGCGTCGGGGCGGTGTGTCGGGAGCGGGCCATGCCGTGATTCTACGCGCCGCGGGTGTGCGACCGTCGCCGCAGGGCGAGCGCCCCCGAGCGCGCGGGATATTGCGCGCGCACTCGCACAATTCGCGCGCGCTGGTGGCGGAGCCTCCCCAGACCAGGCCCCCCCGATCGGTACAGTGGGGCAAATGGACGGTCGGCTCTGCAGCAAGGTCGCGTGCACCAATGAGGCCACGCAGACCTTCACCTACGTCTATGCGGACTCGATGGCGGTGCTCGGACCCCTCTCCGACAGGCACGAGCCGCACAGCTACGACCTGTGCCCGGTGCATGCCGAGCGGCTCTCGGCTCCCCGCGGCTGGCAGGTAATCCGTCATGTAGCGTTGAACAATGAGCTCTGAACGAGTCGACCTCACGCAGTTCGTCAAGACCTACGACGTGCGGGGACTGGTGGGCAGCCAACTCACCGATGAGGTCGTCGAAGCATTCGGTGCCGCATTCGTCGACGAGGTGGATGCCGCCGGCCGCGAGGTCGTCGTCGGCCACGACATGCGCGACTCCTCACCCGGCTTCGCGGCCGCCTTCGCGCGCGGCGCGCAGGCCCGCGGCGGCAACGTGGTCTCGATCGGGCTGTGCTCAACGGACCAGAGCTATTTCGCATCCGGTCACCTGAACGCCCCGGCCGCGATGTTCACCGCGAGCCACAACCCTGCCACCTACAACGGCATCAAGCTCAGCCGTGCCGGCGCCCGCGGGATCAGCCTGGACACCGGGCTGGCGACCATCCGGGACCGGGCGACGCACTACCTGGCCGACGGCATCCGGGCGGTGCAGACGCCGGGTGGCTACCGTGAACTGGACGTGCTCGCCGACTACGCCGCGTACCTGCGCAAGCTGGTCGACCTGAGCGGCATCCTGCCGGTGAAGATCGTCGTCGACGCCGGCAACGGCATGGGTGGGATGACCGTCCCGGCCGTGCTGGGCGAGGCGGCGGGGCTGCCGAAGCTGCCCATCGAGATCGTGCCGCTGTACTTCGAACTTGACGGCACGTTCCCGAACCACGAGGCGAACCCCCTCGAGCCCGCGAACCTGGTCGACCTGCAGCGCGCCGTAGTCGAGCACGAGGCGGATCTCGGGCTGGCCTTCGACGGCGACGCCGACCGGTGCTTCGTGGTGGACGAGAAGGGCGCCGCGGTGAACCCGTCGGCGGTGACCGCGATCGTCGCGCTGCGGGAGATCGCCCGAGCACGCGCCGCCGACCCTGACGGCGAGCTCTGCGTCATCCACAACCTGATCACCTCGCGCGCGGTGCCGGAGGCGATCGAGAACGCCGGGGCGATCCCGGTGCGCACCCGGGTGGGGCACTCGCTCATCAAGGACGAGATGGCGGCCACCGGCGCGATCTTCGGCGGCGAGCACTCGGCGCACTACTACTTCCGCGACTTCTGGGGCGCTGACAACGGCATGCTCGCCGCGATGCACGTGCTTGCCGAGTTCGGCGCGAACGACGAGCCGATGTCGGCGCTGTCGCGCCGGTACTCGCCGTACCACCAGAGCGGCGAGATCAACTCGACTGTGACGGATGTGCCGTCGGCGTACGCGCGCGTGATCGAGGGGTTCGCGGGCGCCGAGCTGGACGAACTCGACGGCCTGACCGTCAGCGGCTACGACGACGGTGAATTCTGGTGGTTCAACGTGCGGCCGTCCAACACCGAGCCGCTGCTGCGCCTCAACGTCGAAGCGGGCACGCGCGACCTGATGGAGCGCATCCGGGACCGCGCGCTCGGCATCATCCGCGGCTGACCCGCACATTTTTCGACCCGCCGAGGTAACGCGAGCCGCGGGCTGGAAGAATGAGGCCATGACTGTCACCACATCCCTGCCGTACAAGGTCGCCGACTTGAGCCTCGCCGAGGCCGGCAGGCACCAGTTGCGCCTCGCCGAGAACGAGATGCCCGGCCTGATGGCCCTGCGCGCAGAGTACGCCGCGGCCCAGCCGTTGAAGGGTGCGCGCATCGCAGGCAGCCTGCACATGACCGTGCAGACGGCGGTGCTCATCGAGACCCTGGTCGCGCTCGGCGCGCAGGTGCGCTGGGCCAGCTGCAACATCTTCTCGACCCAGGACGAGGCGGCCGCGGCTGTGGTTGTCGGCCCTAACGGCACGACGGATGCACCGGCTGGCGTCCCGGTGTACGCCTGGAAGGGCGAGACCCTCGAGGAGTACTGGTGGGCAACCACCCAGATCTTCGACTGGACGGCCGAGGGCTTCGACGGGCCGAACATGATCCTGGACGACGGCGGCGACGCGACCCTGCTCGTGCACAAGGGCGTCGAGTTCGAGGCGGCGGGCGCGGTGCCCAACCCCAGCCAGACCGACACCCACGAGTGGCGGGTCATCCTCGACGTGCTGCGCTCGTCGCTCGCAACCTCCCCGAACCACTGGACCAAGGTCGCAGCCGGGATCCAGGGCGTCACCGAGGAGACAACCACCGGTGTGCACCGCCTCTACGAGCTGCAGGATGCCGCCCAGCTGCTGTTCCCCGCGATCAACGTCAACGACTCGGTGACGAAGTCGAAGTTCGACAACAAGTACGGCATCCGGCATTCGCTTCCGGATGGCCTGAACCGCGCAACCGACGTGCTCATCGGCGGCAAGGTCGCATTCGTGGCCGGGTACGGCGATGTCGGCAAGGGTGCGGCAGAGGCGCTGCGCGGGCAGGGCGCCCGGGTCATCGTCAGCGAGATCGACCCGATCAACGCGCTGCAGGCGGCGATGGACGGCTACCAGGTCGCTCGCGTCGAGAGCGTGCTGGACGAGGTCGATATCTGGGTGACCGGCACCGGCAACGAGAACGTCATCACCGTCGAGCACATGCTCGGCATGAAGCACCTCGCGGTGCTCGCCAACGTGGGGCACTTCGACAACGAGATCGACATTGCCGGCCTCGAGCGGCTCGCCGGTGCTGAGCGCGTCGAGATCAAGCCGCAGGTGCACGAGTGGCGCCTGCCGAGCGGTCGCAGCATCCTGGTGCTGTCCGAGGGCCGGCTGATGAACCTGGGCAACGCGACCGGGCATCCGTCGTTCGTGATGAGCAACTCGTTCAGCAACCAGGTGCTCGCGCAGATCGAGCTCTACGCGCATCGCGCCAACTACGACACGCGCGTCTATGTGCTGCCGAAGAAGCTGGACGAGAAGGTCGCCCGACTGCACCTCGACGCGCTCGGGGTCGAGCTGACGACCCTGACGCCGCGGCAGGCGGTGTACATCGGCGTGCCCCTCGACGGCCCGTACAAGGTCGACCACTACCGCTACTGACCCGCCGCATCCATCGAGTCGGGAGTAGTTGCCCTTATGAGCGAGCCCAATTGGGCGACAACTCCCGACTCGATGAAAGCGGTGCGGCGGACTCCTAGGACCGCTCACTAAGCTTGCGCTCACTGTCCCTCCCACAAGGAACCAGGGGTTACGCGCAATGAAGAGCATGATCGACCTGAGCGACGAACAACGCGCACTCATCGAAGTGGTCGGCGAATTCGCCCAGTCCCAGCTGGCACCACACGCCGTCGAATGGGACCAGTCGAAACATTTCCCGGTCGACGTGCTGCGCGCCGCGGGTGAGCTCGGCCTCGGCGGGGTCTACGCGGGCGAGGATGTCGGAGGCGCCGGCCTCAGTCGCACAGACGCGGCCATCATCTTCGAGGAGCTCGCCAAGGGCGACACCACCATCGCGGCGTACATCTCCATCCACAACATGATCGTCTGGATGATCGACTCGTTCGGCAACGACGACCAGCGGCAGACCTGGGTGCCCGCGCTCGCCTCGATGGAGCAGCTCGGCAGCTACTGCCTCACCGAGCCCGGTGCGGGGTCGGATGCCGCATCTCTCGCCACCAGCGCAGTGCGCGACGGCGACGTGTACGTGCTCAACGGGGTCAAGCAGTTCATCTCCGGCGCCGGCACCTCCGCGGTCTACATCGTGATGGCGCGCACCGGCGACGCCGGCCCGAAGGGCATCAGCGCGTTCATCGTGCCCGCGGATGCCCAGGGCCTGTCTTTCGGCGCGAATGAGAAGAAGATGGGTTGGAACGCCCAGCCCACCCGTCAGGTCATCCTCGACGACGTGCGAGTCCCAGCCGCCAACCTGCTCGGAGCGGAGGGGGATGGCTTCACCGTCGCGATGAAGGGTCTCAACGGCGGACGCATCAACATGGCGGCGTGCTCCCTCGGCGGTGCGCAGTGGGCGCACGAGCGCACTATCGCCTACGTCAAGGAACGCCGTGCCTTCGGCTCACCGCTCGCGGACAACCAGTCGATCGTGTTCACCCTCGCCGACATGGAAACCGACCTGCAGGCCGCCCGCGGGCTTGTGGTGCGCGCCGCCCAGGCGCTCGACTCCGGGCATCCGGATGCCGTCGCCCTGTGCGCGATGGCGAAGCGGTTCGCCACCGACGCGGCGTTCCGGGTCGCCAACTCGGCGCTGCAACTGCACGGCGGCTACGGCTACCTCGCCGACTACGGCATTGAGAAGGTGGTGCGCGACCTGCGCGTGCACCAGATCCTCGAGGGGACCAACGAGATCATGCGCATGATCATCGGGCGCTCACTCATCGAGGAGGCGGCGTGAGCGACGCGGATGCGGAGATCCTCGCGGAGAAGCGGGGCAGGCTCGGCCACATCACGCTGAACCGTCCGCGCGCCATCAATGCGCTCACCCACCCTATGATCAAGCGGCTCACGCAGACCCTGGTCGAGTGGGCATCCGACGACGACGTGCAGACGGTCGTCATCACCGGCGCCGGCGAGCGCGGGCTGTGCGCGGGCGGCGACATCGTCGCGCTGTACGACGCCGCGAAGTCGCAGGACATCGAGGCGGCGGCCGGGTTCTGGGCGGATGAGTACCGGCTGAACGCGTACATTGCCGGCTACCCCAAGCCGTACGTTGCGATCATGGACGGTGTCACCCTCGGCGGCGGCGTCGGCATCTCGGCGCACGGCTCGCACCGGGTGGTGACCGAGCGCTCGACGGTGGGCATGCCGGAGACCGGCATCGGGTTCATCCCGGATGTCGGTGGCAGCTGGCTCCTATCGCGAGCGCCCGGTGAGCTGGGCGTCTACCTCGCCCTCACCGCGAAGCCGATGTCGGGGGCGGATGCCATCGCCACCGGTTTCGCCGACCGTTTCGTGCCCTCCGACCGGCTCCCGGCCCTGCTCGAGGCGCTCGAGGCCACCCCCGCCGATGAGGCGATCGCCGCGGTCGCAACCGAACCGCCGACATCCGACCTGGTGGCCCAGCAAGGCTGGATCGATGAGGCGTTCTCCGCCGACACCGTCGCCAATGTCGTGAAGCGGCTGCGCGACATCGCGACCGAGGAGAGCATCGCTGCGGCCGAGACGGTGAGCATCAAGTCGCCGATTGCGCTCAGCGTCGCGTTCGAGTCGCTGCGCCGGGCGCGCGAGCTGGAGACGCTCGAGCACGCGCTCGAGCAGGAGTTCCGCGTCTCGCTGCACGCGCTGCAGCACCGCGACTTCGCCGAGGGCGTGCGCGCGCAGGTCATCGACAAGGACCGCAGGCCGAAGTGGAAACCGGACCGCGTCGAGGACCTGAACAAGGAAGACATCGACGAGTTCTTCGAGCCGGTCGATGATCTCACCCTTGGCCTCGTTGAACAGCAGCAACAGCGCGGCTAGCGCGACCAGCTCACGAAGGGGATGACAATGTCAACGAAGATTGCGTTCATCGGCCTCGGGCACATGGGGTGCCCGATGGCGGCGAATCTGATGAAAGCCGGCTACGAGGTCAGCGGCTTCGACGTCGCACCAGCGGCGATCGAGGCGGCGACCGCACTCGGCATCCCGATCGCCGAGTCGGCCGGATCGGCCGCGGCCGACGCCGACATCGTCATCACGATGCTGCAGACCGGCGACCAGGTGATGCGCGTCTACAACGGCACCGACGAGGTGAAGGGGCTGCTCGGCGCCGCCCGCCCAGGCACGCTGTTCATCGACTCGTCGACCATCGCGGTCGACGACGCCAGGCGGGCCGCGCAGCTCGCCTACGATGCCGGTCATCGGGCGATGGATGCGCCGGTGTCGGGAGGCGTGGTCGGCGCTGAGGCAGCGACGCTCGCCTTCATGGTCGGCGGTTCCGACGAGGACTTCGCGGTTGCCGAGCCGGTGCTGCAGACCATGGGCAAGCGCGTCGTGCACTGTGGCGAGTCCGGGCTCGGGCAGGCCGCCAAGGTGTGCAACAACCTGATCCTGGGCATCTCGATGATCGGCGTCAGCGAGGCGTTCGTGCTGGGGGAGCGGCTCGGACTCTCCCACCAGGCGCTCTTCGATGTCGCGTCCAACGCATCCGGACAGTGCTGGGCGCTCACCACCAACTGCCCGGTCCCGGGCCCGGTGCCGACCAGCCCGGCCAACCGGGACTACCAGCCCGGATTCGCGGCGGCGCTCATGGCCAAGGACCTGGGGCTTGCCGCCCGCGCGCTCGAGTCGACCGGCGTCCATGCCGAGATCGGCATGCTCGCGAACGAGCTGTACCAGCGGTTCGCCGAGAGCGGCGGCGCCGATACGGATTTCTCGGGCATTATCAACAGCATCCGGGATCAGAGCGAGAAGGGCGCCGCATGACCGAATTCGAGACCATCATCGTCGAAAGGCGCGACCGGGTCGGGCTGATCACCCTGAACCGGCCGGACGCGCTCAACGCGCTCAACGCGACCGTGATGCACGAGGTGCTGGCGGCGGCGGTGCACTTCGACCGTGACCCGCAGATCGGCGCGATCGTGCTCACCGGTTCGGAACGCGCGTTCGCCGCTGGTGCCGACATCAAGGAGATGGCTGACAAGAGCCAGCAGGATGTCGCCGCCGAGCGGCTGTTCGACGAATGGGACGCGTTCGCGCGCATCCGCACGCCGCTGATCGCCGCGGTCTCCGGCTACGCGCTGGGTGGCGGATGCGAGGTGGCGATGATGTGCGACATCCTGATCGCCGCCGACACCGCGAAGTTCGGGCAGCCAGAGGTGAACCTGGGCGTCATCCCCGGGATGGGCGGCAGCCAGCGGATGACGCGGGCCATCGGCAAGGCGAAGGCGATGGACCTCATCCTGACCGGACGCACGATGGGGGCCGAGGAGGCAGAGCGCGCCGGACTGGTGTCCCGGATCGTGCCGGCTGCCGACCTGCTGGAGGAGGCGTTGGCTGTCGCCGCGACGATCGCCGGCAAGTCCCTGCCGGTCACCCAGGCAGCGAAGGAAGCTGTGAACGTCGCGTTCGAATCGACGCTCACCGAGGGCATCCGGTTCGAACGCCGGACCTTCTACAGCATGTTCGCCCTGGACGACCAGAAAGAGGGGATGGCGGCCTTCGTCGAGAAGCGCGACGCGAACTTCACGGGCCGCTAGGCTCAGCCGCGCTTCGGGAAGCCGTGCGGCAGCGCGTCCAGCACCGGCGTGACCCGCTCGAGCCGCTGCTTCTCGCGCTCCAGCGCCGCGAACTCGCGCTCCCGGCGCACCGCGGACACCGCGGCCAGGAACAGCTCAGGGTTGCTGCGGGGGATCGGTGAAACGTACTGCGCCGCCTCGTTGGCCAGCTCGCGGGAGACCCGCACCCGCGTATCCGGCACCATGTTGCCGGCTTGCCTCAGGAACTGCGCGATCCGGCGGGCGAGGGGGTCTGG
The DNA here is from genome assembly GCF_012274275.1 of Cryobacterium sp. BB307. Taxonomy (GTDB): domain Bacteria; phylum Actinomycetota; class Actinomycetes; order Actinomycetales; family Microbacteriaceae; genus Terrimesophilobacter. The sequence continues at coordinate 1,110,038 of NZ_JAANZA010000001.1, forward strand.
CATCCGGGCGACGTCCGCGGTGGCGGCCCAACCCTGAAGCTCGACTGGCACGCCGAACACTGGCGGGTCATGCCTCGGCACGCGTTCGTGCTGACTGTAGGTGCCGGCGAGCAGATCGCCGAGGCGCTTCGCCTTCGCGTTCAGCAGCCCGACGAACGCGGCGATGCTGCCGAGGCTCAGGAACAGCTCGATCACGCCGAGAAGCGCGCGGATGAGGGCGTGCCGGAATCCGATCGAGCCGCCGTCGTCGCGCACGATCCGGGTGCCGAGGGCCAGGCGGCCGAGCGACTTTCCCTGCGAGACGGTCTCGACGGTGGCCGGGATGATCACCAGGCACAGCACGAGCGAGACGATGATCAGGATGGTCATCAGCGACGGGTCCACGAACTGCATGACGGTCTGGGTGGTGGCGGCGATCACCAGCAGCAGCCAGACCCCGAAGTAGACGACCCAGTCGATCATGGTTCCGGCCGCGCGCACGATGTAGCTCGCGGGCCGGGTATCGAGGGCGACGGCTTCACCGAGGATGAGTTCGGATCCGTCGTCCGCGTGGCTCTCGTCGACGGATGCCGCGGATACCGAGGTCATGTCTAGTATTTAAGCAGATGGACCTCGACGCCTACTCCGCCGCCCGCCGCGATGAATGGGACGAGCTTGCCCGCTTGGGGAGCAAGCGCAGGTTCAACGGCGCCGAAGCCGACGAACTCATCGACCGCTACCAGGCGGCGGCTAGCGACCTCTCGGTGATCAAGACCACCGTCGGGCAGTCGATCCAGGGCGACCGGCTGTCGGTCGCCATCCATCGGGCCAGGCTGCGCTTCACCGGTGCGAAGTCGAACCCGATGAGCCGGATCCCGCTGTTCTTCGGCGCGCAGCTGCCCGCGGCACTGTACCGGATCCGCTGGCTGTCGCTGTGGGTCACCGTGATCTGGATCGCGGTCGCCACCCTGTTCGCGTTCTGGGCGGCGCAGACCCCCGGGGTGCTCGCCAACTTCGGCAGCGACGAGCTGCGCAGGCAGTACGCCGAGGACGACTTCGTGAACTACTACTCCGAGCACGGCATGGCCGAGTTCGGCGCGCTCGTCTGGACCAACAACGCCTGGATCGCAATACAGTGCGTCGCCTTCGGCATCCTGGGCGTCTGGGCTCCCTGGATCCTGATGCAGAACGCGACCGGCGTCGGCGGTGCGGCAGCCGTCTTGGCGGAGCAGGGCCACCTCGACACGTTCTTCCTCTTCATCCTCCCGCACGGGCAGCTCGAGCTGTACTCGATCTTCGTCGCGGGCGCCGCCGGCCTGCGCATCTTCTGGTCCTGGGTCGCCCCCGGTGCGCGCACGCGCGGGCAGGCGCTCGCCGAGGACGGTCGCGCGCTCATCACGGTCGCCGTCGGACTGACCCTCTCGCTGCTGCTCTCCGGCATCATCGAGGGGTTCGTCACGCGGCAGGACTGGCCATGGGCGATCAAGATCGGAATCGGCACGCTCGCCCTCGCTGCCTTCCTCTACTACCAGTGGATTCTCGGGCGCCGCGCCGCGCAGGCGGGGGAGACCGGCGACCTGGTCGAGTTCGAGAGCGGAGCCAAGCGGATCATCGCCGCTTGACATGAATAACTAGCTTTTTATAGTTATTCACGATAAGGTGGGTGCATGCCCACCGCCCTCGATCAGGAACTCCGTGACGCCGGTTTGCGCGTCACGAGCGGTCGGGTCGCGCTGCTCGAGTCACTCGACCACCTTCCGCACTCCGACGCGGAGACGCTGTTCCGGGCGCTGAAGGAGCAACTTCCCGGTCTCTCGGTGCAGTCGGTGCACAACATCCTCGGTGATCTGACGACGGCGGGCATCATCCGCCGCATTCAGCCCGCGGGGTCGCCGGCGCGCTACGAGCGCCGGACCGGCGACAACCATCACCACGTCGTCTGCACCGGATGCGGTGCGATCAGCGACGTGGACTGTGTCGTCGGCGAGGCGCCGTGTCTTGTCCCGTCGCACACGCACGGCTTCGCCGTGCAGCAGGCGGAGGTCACCTTCTGGGGCCTGTGCGCCGAGTGCCAGGCTGCGACCGTCGCCTCCTAGGCATCCGAAATCTACCCAACCACCAACAAGGAGAAATATGACGGACTTCACCACGTCCCAAACCGGTGCCCCGGTCCCCAGCGACGCGCATTCGCTGACCACGGGACCGGATGGCATCACCGCCCTGCACGATCGCTTCTTGGTCGAGAAACTCGCGTCCTTCAACCGCGAGCGCGTGCCGGAGCGCAACCCGCACGCCAAGGGTGGCGGCGCGTTCGGTGAGTTCGAGGTGACGGAGGACGTCTCCGCCTACACCAAGGCGGCGGTGTTCCAGCCCGGCGCCAAGAGCGAGATGCTGCTGCGTTTCTCGTCCGTTGCCGGTGAGCAGGGTTCGCCCGACACCTGGCGCGACGTGCGCGGCTTCGCGCTGAAGTTCTACACCACCGAGGGAAACCTCGACATCGTTGGCAACAACACCCCGGTGTTCTTCATCCGCGACGGAATCAAGTTCCCCGACTTCATCCATTCGCAGAAGCGACTCGGCGCATCAGGCCTCCGGGACGCCGACATGCAGTGGGACTTCTGGACGCTCTCGCCCGAGTCCGCGCACCAGGTCACCTATCTGATGGGCGACCGCGGCCTGCCGCGCAGCTGGCGTCACGTGAACGGCTACAGCTCGCACACCTACCAATGGATCAACGAGGCGGGCGAGCGCTTCTGGGTGAAGTACCACTTCCTGTCCCGCCAGGGTGTCGAGGCCATGTCGCCGCAGGAGGCCGAGAAGCTGGCCGGCTCCGACGCCGACTACTATCGCCGCGACCTGTACGAGTCGATTCGCTCCGGCGACAACCCGGTCTGGGACGTGTACGTGCAGATCATGCCGTACGAGGAGGCGAAGACCTACCGCTTCAACCCGTTCGACATCACCAAAACGATCTCGAAGAAGGACTACCCGCGCGTCAAGGTCGGCCACTTCACGCTGAACCGCAACCCGCAGAACTTCTTCGCCGAGATCGAGCAGGCCGCGTTCGCGCCGTCGAACCTGGTGCCTGGCACCGACCTCAGCCCGGACAAGATGCTCATGGCCCGCGTATTCGCCTACGCCGACGCGCAGCGCTACCGCATCGGCACAAACTACAACCAGCTGCCGGTGAACCAGCCGCACGCCGCCGAGGTGAAGAACTACCAGCACGAGGGCAACATGCGGTACTTCTACAACGACGCATCCACCCCGGTGTACACGCCGAACTCGCTCGGCGGGCCCGAGGCCGACGCCGCGCGCGCCGGTGAGGGTGGCTGGGAGACGGATGGCGCGCTCACCCGCGCCGCCGCCACCCTGCACGCCGAGGACGACGACTTCGGCCAGGCGGGCACCCTCTACCGCGAGGTGTTCGACGACGGCGAACGTGCCCGCTTCCTCGAGGTGCTCACGGGTCAGCTGCACTCTCTGACCCGCCCCGAGGTGATCGAGCGCTTCTTCTGGTACTGGACGAACGTCGACGCCGAGCTGGGTGCCGCGCTGCGCGCCGCGCAGGGCGGGGCCGACAGCACGCCGATCCAGGCCGCAGAGCCGGTCGGCGTCGACGAGTAACCGACCCACGCACAGGGCCGCATCCGACACCGGATGCGGCCCTTTCGCCTTCCCGGGAGACCGGCGAGACAGCTGGTTGCCCTTTTCGGCGTCGCAGGCGAGGCGGAGACTGGTCTCGTGGACCTGACCCCGTGGGTGCTGCACGTCGACCTCGACCAGTTCATCGCCGCCGTCGAGGTGCTGCGGCGCCCCGAGCTGGCGGGCAAGCCGCTGATCATCGGCGGGCGAGGCGACCCGACCGAACGCGCGGTGGTCTCTACAGCGTCCTACGAGGCGCGCGAGTTCGGTGTCGGATCCGGGATGCCGCTGCGCATCGCCGCGCGCAAAGTGCCGGATGCGGTGATCCTGCCCGTCGATGCCGAGGCATACCTCGCGAAATCCGACGAGGTGATGACAATTCTGCGGGCACAGCCGGGCGCGCGCGTTCAGGTGCTCGGCTGGGACGAGGCGTTCGTGGGCATCCTGACGGCGAACCCGGAGTCGGTCGCGCGCCAGCTGCAGCAGGCAGTGCTCGGCGGCACCGGCCTGCACTGCAGCGTCGGCATCGGCGACACACTCATCCGGGCCAAGGTCGCGACCGGGTTCGGGAAGCCGCGTGGCGTGTTCCGCCTCACCGCCGAGAACTGGTTTGCGGTGATGGGGGATCGGCCCACCGTCGCGCTGTGGGGCGTCGGCACGAAGATCGCCCGCCGCCTGGCGGGCTGTGGCATCACCACGGTCGCCGAGCTGGCCACCGCCGACCCGGACATCCTCGCCGCCGAGTTCGGCCCGCGGATGGGACCGTGGTTCGCGCAGCTCGGGCGCGGCGACGGCACCCGGATCGTCGACGACACGCCCTGGGTGGCGCGCGGCCACAGTCGGGAGACGACGTTCCAGCAGGACCTCACGGACCCGGCGCAGGTCGAGGAGGCTGTGCGCGAACTGGTCGACCGGGTGCTGGAAGACGTGTCGGCGGAGGGTCGGCCGGTGATCGGGCTGACACTCAAGGTGCGTTATGCGCCGTTCATGACCAAGACCTTCGCCAAGAAGATCCCGCCGGTCACCGAGCGGGAGGTCGTGCTCGCCCGGGCGCTGGAGCTGGCCGCCAAGCGCGAGCCCGGACGGCCGATTCGGCTGCTGGGGCTGCGCGCCGAGATGCCGATGCCGGATGATGCGCGCGATGGCCACACTCCCACCCGCGGCGGCTGGTGACCCGCCGGCGACGGTGCAGCTTACCCGCCGCCGTGCCTGCTGCGAACCCGGTCGATGAGCCACGACGACAGCGTCGCCGCCACGGTGCCGAGCAACGCCAGCCCGCCGAACATCAGCCCAACGGCCACCCACCGCCCCGCCGCGGTGACGGGAAAGTAATCGCCGTACCCGACCGAGGTGACGGTGACCGCAACCCACCACGCGGCATCCGCGAACTCGGTGATGTTGGCCCCCGGCGCGTTCTGCTCGGCGTCCAGGACGGCCAGTGCACCCATGAAGATCAGCAGGACGGATGTCGCCACTGCGTAGATCGCCAACCGTCCCCTGACCGCGGTCCCCGTCTCGGCGCGCAGCGACGGAACCAGGCGCAGCAGCCGCAACAGCAAAAGCGGACGCAGAATCGGCACCATCACCGCAGCCAGGTTGACCAGGTGGGTGCGAAACCACTCGCCGCGAGCCTCGGCCAGCACGATGCACACGACGTACTCGACAGCGAATATCAGCCAGATCGCGGCGAGGACCAGACGCGGTACCGCATCGTCCGGTGCCTGGACATTCGCGATCACCACCCAGGCATAGACGACGGTGAAGACCACGGCGGCGGCGACCATCGGCCACTGCGTCAGCTGCTGCCAGCGACTGAGCACCATGGGACGACTATAAGTCGGTCCCCGGGCATCATCCGGCAGGTTCATCCGGTCAGGATGATTGGCGTTCAAAACGCCCACCTCACAATCGGGAGGTAGAGGGAGGAGACTCACATGAAAGACGGCTACCCGCTCATCGAGGACCACGGACTCATCGGAGACCTCCAGACCTCGGCTCTCGTGTCGACGGATGGTTCCATCGACTGGTTCTGCGCACCGCGATTCGATTCGCCGAGCGTGTTCGGGGCGCTCCTCGACCGGGAGAAAGGTGGGTTCTGTCGCATCCGGCCGACCGAGGAGGCGTTCACCACCAAGCAGCTCTACTTTCCGGACACTGCGATTCTGGTTACCCGATTCCTGACAGAGGACGGTGTCGGCGAGGTCGTCGACTTCATGCCGGTCACGAGTTCGCAGGTACCGTCCGATCAGCACCGGATCGTGCGCATGTTGCGGTGCATCCGGGGACACATGACCTATGAGCTCGATCTCGCGCCGCGGTTTGACTACGGCCGCGACAAGCACCAGACGCAGCTCAGTGAAAGCGGGGCCGTCTTTCGTGGCGAGCGGACGTCGATGGCTGTCAGCATTGTGCGGGAAACCGACGACGAGCCGCTGGGTCAGGGCATGGTCGACGAGGTCGGAGATGTGCACGCGCGAGTGACCTTGGCCGCGGGTGAGATGCGCGGGATGATCCTCGACGTCGGGTCCACCGAGGCTCGGCAGACGAGTGTCGGCGATGTGTGGAGTCTCTTCAACACCACCGCCCGGTTCTGGACGAACTGGCTCGAGCGGTCCACCTACACGGGCCGCTGGCGCGAGATGGTGAATCGTTCGGCGATAACGCTGAAGCTCATGACCTACGCGCCCAGCGGAGGACTCGTCGCCGCCCCCACTGCTGCGTTGCCGGAGCAGATTGGCGGCGAGCGCAACTGGGACTATCGATTCACTTGGGTTCGGGATGCGTCGTTCTCGGTGTACGCCCTGCTCGCACTCGGCTTCATGGAGGAAGCGCGCGCCTTCGGCGTCTGGCTGCGGGAACGGGTCACCGACGCGCGAGCGGATGGTGGGACCCCGTTGCAGATCATGTACCGCATCGATGGCTCGAGCGAGCTGAGCGAGGAGAGCCTCGACCATTGGGAGGGCTACCGGGGCTCATTCCCGGTGCGGATCGGCAACGGCGCAGCCGACCAGCTGCAGCTCGACATCTACGGCGAGATGATGGACAGCCTGTATGCGGCGGACCAACGCGGCTTCCAGATGAACTACGTCGGCTGGCTGAAGGTGTGCGAGGTGCTCGACTGGCTCGTGGATCACTGGGACCAGCCGGAGGAGGGCATCTGGGAGACCCGCGGCGGTCGGCAGGATTTCACCTACGGCCGGCTGATGTGCTGGGTGGCCTTCGACCGAGGCATCCGCCTCGCGACGAAACATGGGCGACCGGCCTCCCTCGACAGGTGGATGGCAGCGAGGGACGCGGTATTCAACCAGATCATGGAGAAGGGCTGGAACGTTCAGCGGCAGGCGTTCGTGCAGCACTACGAGACCGACGTGCTCGATGCGTCGCTGCTGCGGATGGCGGCGCTCGGCTTCATCAGCCACACCGACCCGATGTGGCAGTCCACCCTGGAAGCGATGGATGGGGAACTCGTCACCGACAGCCTCGTCTACCGGTACGACCCCGAGGCGTCGCCCGATGGGCTGCGTGGTTCAGAGGGCACCTTCTCGCTGTGCACCTTCACCTACGTCGAGGCGCTGGCGGGGGCCGGGCAGCTGGACAAGGCACGGGTCACCTTCGAGAAGATGCTGACCTACGCCAATCACCTCGGCCTGTATTCAGAAGAGATCGCGCTGACTGGTGAGCAGATCGGCAACTTCCCGCAGGCGTTCACGCATCTGGCGTTGATCAACGCGGCCATCACGCTGGACGGCAAGCTGACCAAGCGGGCCGAGCGCCGCTGATCTGCGTTCACCTCGCCGGTTCCTCGACCGGCGAGGTGATCTTGCGCGGTAGGAAGGCCGCCGCGGCAAGGCCGACGACGCCGATTCCGGCGAGCACGAACGTGGCAATCGCATAGTTCTGGCCAGGAGTAGAAGCGATGCCCGCAACGAGGATCGTGCCGGCGATCGCCGTGCCGAGCGATGACCCGAGGTTGGAGACGCTTCGGGAAAGGCCGGAGATCTCGCCCTGCTTGGACTCGGGGAAGCTCGACTGCACGACATTCACCGAGGGCGTGAGCATCAAGCCCACGCCCACCCCGGTGAGCAGGAGCCCTGGCACGAACGCCCACGGGGTCTGGGTGTTGCGCACGAACAGGACCTCGAAGATCATGCCAACGGTTGTCAGGGCGAAACCGGACATGATCAGCGTCCGCTGCGCGAACCTTTTCGACAACGGGCCCGCGCCGAGGGACGATGCCAGCAGCCCGACGGTCGCAGCGGTGAAGATGATGCCCGTCTCGATGGCGTTGTAGCCCCGCACCACCTGCAGGAAGCTGGCCACGATGAATGAGAACCCCAGCAGCATCAGCCATTGCGCGTTCTGGGTGATCAGGCCGAGGTTCGACGTCTTGTTGCGGAACAGGCTCGTCGACAGCAGTGGTTCCTGCCCGGTGCGTTCCTTCGCCCGCACCGAGAGGAAGAAGCCCACCAGCACCAGCACGCCCGAGCCGATCAGGACCACCATCAACATGAGGCTGTTGTCTGTGGCAAGGATGCCCAAGACGATCAGGATGAGGCCCCCGGCCGAGAGAATGGCGCCCAGCAGGTCGAACTTCCGGGTTGGATCGGCGGGGAGGGGATCTTTGATCTTTCGGCTGAGCAGCACGATCGCCACGATGATCAGGGCCTGGAAGACGAACGCGGCACGCCAGCTGATCGCCGAGGTGATCAGCCCACCGATCAGCGGCCCGGCGGCCGAGCCGATGCCTCCCATCGCGCTGATCGCGCCGAACGCGCGGGCACGGGAGCCGAGGTCGTGGAAAAGGAGGGTCGTCAGGATGTAGACCGGCGGGATGAGCAGAGCAGTGCCGATTCCCTCGAGGATCGAGTTCCCCAAGATGAGCACGGGAAGCCCGGGTGCGACCGCACTGATCAGTGCGCCGACGCCGTAGATGACCAGCCCCAGCATGAAGAGGCGCTTTCTGCCGTACTTGTCGGTGAGCTTGCCGCCGGGGATCATCAGCGCTGCCATGACCAACAGGAAGATGGTGATCGCGACCTGGATGCCCTGCACCGTGGTGTTCAGGTCCTCGCTCATGTCGTTGATCATCACGTTCATGTTCGAGCCGGCGAAGCTGCAGATGAATTGCGCTAGTGCGAGCGGGAGCAGCACCCCTCGAGCCTGAGTCCTGGTCATCTGCTCGGTCATGTTCGCATCCCGTCGCTGGGTGGACCGCTGCCGTCGCTGAACACCCGGCGGAGCAGGCGCTTAGGGTAACTCGCCTTCCCTAAAACACCATGCTGGAGATCAGAGCCGGCCGGCGGCCTTCAGCGCGATGTACCGATCGGCGAGGGTGGGCGGCAGGTCGGCAGGGGCGCCGGTGACCACCTCAGCGCCCAGCTGCCGGATGGCGGCAGAAACGCGCGCGCTGTCCAGCAGGGCGCGCTCGGCGGCCGCCGCCCGATACACCTCGTCGCGACTGCCGCGCTCACGGCTCGCGTCGAGCACCGAGGGGTCGGTCACCGACGACACCACCACGGTGTGCCGCTGAGTCAACTGCGGCAGCACGCTGAGCAGGCCGCGTGATGAGCCAGCCGTGTCGATCGACGTCGCGAGCACGACAAGCGCGTGATGGCTGGTCACCGAGCGCACCAGGCCGGGCACGGCGGCCCAGTCCAGCTCGTACAGCTGCGGGTCGATCGGCGCCATGGTGTTCACCATGCGGGACAGCAGCTCCGGCCCGCTCGCGCCCTGCACCCGTCCGCGCACCAGTCGGTCGTAGATCACCAGGTCGACGCGGTCGCCCGCGCGGGTCGCCAACGCCGCGAGCAGCAGCGCCGACTCGAACGCGGTGTCAATCCGCGGTTCGCCGGCGATGCGCGCGGCCGATGTGCGCCCGCTGTCGATCACGATCACGACGCGGCGGTCCCGCTCCGGCCGCCAGGTGCGCACCATGAGCTTCTGGGCGCCGCTCGGGTCGGTGGCGCGGGCGGTCGCGCGCCAGTCGATCGACCGCACGTCGTCGCCGCGCACATACTCGCGCAGGCTGTCGAACTCCGTGCCTTGCCCGCGGATCATCACGCTCGTGCGCCCGTCCAGTTCCCGCAGCTTCGCGAGCCGCGACGGCAGGTGCTTGCGCGAGTTGAATGGCGGCAGCACCCGGATGGCGCCCGGCTCGGCGATGGTCGCCTGTCGGGCCGCGATCCGCAGCGGGCCGAACGAACGCACCGTGACATGGGCCGCGCGACGCTCGCCGCGGCGGACGGGCGTGAGCTGGGTGATGATCGCCCGCCGCTCGCCTGCCGGGAGGTCGATGTCCTGCCGGGTCGGGTGTGCTCCGGCCGACGGCTGCCAGGCGTCCCTGACCTGGCCGCGGACGCCGCGGCGACCGTCGTTGCGCAGGTACAGCGTGGACTGCACCGTCTCGCCGAGCCGCACGCGCGCCGGCAGGTCGCGAGACAGGTTCAGAGCACGCGGCGATCCGGCCAGGGCGAGGTCGACGGCCGCGAGCACGAGGACGAAACCGACCCAGGCCGGCAGCATCCATTCGCTGCCGGTCAGAATGATCGGCACCACCCCGAAGCCGAGGAGCGCAACGAACCAGCCGGAAATCGCCACTAGATCGGAACCTGCACCTGCTGCATGACCGACCGGAGGATCGTGTCGGGCGAGATGCCTTCCAACTCGGCCTCGGGGCGGAGCTGGATGCGGTGCCGCCAGGTCGGCAGCGCCATCGCCTGCACGTGGTCGGGGGTGACGCCGTCGGAGTCGCTCAGCCAGGCCCACGCCTTGGCGACGTTCAGCAGCGCGGTGGTGCCGCGCGGGCTGACCCCAAGCTTGACCGACGGGCTCTGCCGGGTTCCGCGGGCGAGGTCGACGATGTAGCCGATGACATCCTGGCTCACGCTCACCGTGGCGACGGATGCGCGTGCCTCGGCCAGCTCGGACGGCCCGAGCACCGGGGTGACGCCAGCCGCCGCGAGGTCGCGCGGGTTGAATCCGGCGGCGCTGCGGTCGAGGATCTGCAGCTCGTCGTCACGTTCGGGCAGGTTCAGGACCAGTTTGAGCAGGAAGCGGTCCAACTGTGCTTCCGGCAGCTGGTAGGTGCCTTCGTACTCGATCGGGTTCTGCGTCGCCGCGACCATGAACGGCTCTGGCAGCGGGCGGCTCACGCCGTCGACCGACACCTGACGCTCCTCCATGGCCTCGAGCAACGCCGACTGGGTCTTCGGCGGGGTGCGGTTGATCTCATCCGCGAGCATGATGTTGGTGAACACCGGCCCCTCGCGGAACTCGAACTCACCGGCCTTGCCGTCGTAGACCAACGAGCCGGTGACATCACCTGGCATCAGGTCGGGAGTGAACTGCACGCGCTTGGTGTCGAGCCGCAGCGATCGGCTGAGCGTACGCACGAGCAGCGTCTTGGCGACGCCAGGCACACCCTCGAGCAGCACGTGCCCGCCAGCGAGCAGGGCGATGAGCAGGCCGGTCACCGCTCCGCCCTGGCCCACGACGGCCTTGCCGACCTCGGTGCGCACTGCCGCGAACTGCGCGCGAAGTTCGTTCGTCATCTGGTTGTCTCCTCGGTGCTCTCGGAAAAGGGTGTCTCGGTCGTAGTGGCGCGACTCGTCGGGTCGACCGCGTGCGCGACCCGACGCTCGAGCTGAAGCAGTGCGTCGGACAGCGCGACCAGCTCGCGATCGCTGCTCGGCACGTCGCCGAGCAGCAGCGCGTGCACCCGACCGCGGTCGGTGCCGGTGATCGAGGATGCCGTGGCAGTGACCTCCTCGACGGTCGCCAGTCGGGGCAGGCCGCACAGTCGGGCGATGCGGTCGACGGTGCCGATCCGGAGCGTGTCGATCGCGTGCGTACGCGCCGACGAACTCTGGTACAGCCGCGCCCTGCCCTCCATCGTCTCGCTAGCCCTGACGGTGACCGGCAGGTTCTCGACGACGAGCGGACCGAAGCGACGACCGCGCCAGATGGCCGCGGCGATGAACGCGAGCAACAGCGTGACGAGCGCCGCCGACACCCACACCGGGGTCAGCTCACCGACGGTCGGCGCGCCGGGCACGAGGGAGTCCTCGATGGACGGCTCGTACCAGATCAGGTCGTCCGCCCCGCCCAGCAGGTTCAGCGCGAGCGCGGCGTTGCCCTCCTCGGCGACGCGCTCGTTGCTGAAAGCGTCCCAGGTGCCGATCACGGTGAGCAGGTAGCCGTCGCGCTGCAACTGGATGAGCGAGAACACGTCATCGCCGCTGTCCAGGCACTCAATGGCATCCGGTGCATCGCCGACCAGCCGGTAGCCAGTACCGTCGCCGAGCACGCTCTGGGCGCGATCCACCGCGCCCACCGCGCAGTCGGCGTCGAGCACTCCGCTGACGCTGCCCGCCAGCGCGATCTCCGGCGCGAAGCCGTCGAGCAGCCCGAAGCCCGGGGACATCAGCACAAGGTGCCCGGCGTCGGCCGCGATGTCGTCGAGCTGGCTTCCCACCAGGGTGTCGTCGGCGTCGACGATGAAGATGGTCGGTTCGTCGGCGCCGGATGCCGCATCCGAGGTCTCACCCAGGCTTCCGGTCGGTGTGACCGTCACCCCCTGATCGGCGAGCACCTCGGCGACGGCCATCGCACCGACCGGCGCTGCGTTGGTGGGCGACAGCGGATCGCCGGTGACCGACCCGGCACGCGTGATCAGCAGGGTGACGAGCACGACCAACAGTGCGATGCTGGCCATGCCGATCCAGAATGAGTGACGCCTGGCGGCAGCTCGCGCTGTCGGCGTCAGGACCGTCACTGCAGGGCTCCCTCGGCCAGGCGGGGGCGGGCGGCCTGCAGGTCGCCGTCAAGCTCCGCGATGGATCGGTACTGGGCTTCGGCTCCCGGATGTCCGAGGTAGCGGACATCGTCGAAGGAAGCGGCGGCCGACTCCAGCCGTTCGGCGTATTCAGGGAAGGAGGCAGCCGCGCCGGCCGCGAAGCCGTGCGCGGTTGTCCCCGGGCTGGTGCCGAAAATGGTGCGCTCGGCGAGAGCGCGGGCAAGGCCACGGAACCGTTCCGCGATCGCCGTGGACCAGTCGCCGCGGGCGGCGGCCGCCGCGGCGTCCTTGCGCAGTTGGTCGGCGGACCGGGTCTCGTCCTCACCGAAGAGGGCACCGGTGACCGCGCTGCGCCGGTTCAGCCGCGCCCGCCCGAAGACGAAGAAGGCAGCGACCAGCAGTGCCGCGATGACGGCCGCGGCGATGAGCAGGACCGGCCACTCGAACGCGCCCCCGCCGGTGAGGTCGAGCGAGGTCAGCCAGTCGACGAAGGCAGCCGAAAGCAAGTCGAACCAGGTCGGCTGGGCGGCCTGGTATTGCGGCTCGGAGAGTTCATTCAGTACCCAGTCGCGCGCCTGATCGGCATCCGGAATCACGGGCACGTCGGCGCGGAGCAGCCATCCGTGCATCAGATCCAAGGCGACCCTTCAGCCGGCGGTACCGGTGCTGCTGCGGCCGATTGGCGCCGGTACGGATCCGGCTGCTCGGCACCTCCCGCCTGGCGCTGCTCGATGAACCGGATCAGCTCGAGGTCGAGCCCCTCCTTGCGGATGCGCAGGTCGACGTACAGCAGCGCGGGCGTCGCGGCCTGCACGACGGCGGCGAGCGCCCCGAGCGCGACCGTGACCAGCAGGCTGACAACCGTGACGACCACCGCGACGGTGATCGCGGTTTGGCTGTTCGACCCTGTCGGGTCGATCAACGCCAACAGGATGCCGCCGACGAACCCGATCGGAGTCGAGACGATCTGCACCGCGGTATTCACGATGAAGGCGACCAGGAGCAGGATGCCGAACGTCCGCCAGAAGTATCCGCGCGTCAGCGACCAGGATCTCGCGACGGCGCCCCGGATGCTGGTGCGCTCCAGCATGAGCGCGCTGGGCACCAGGGCCAGCTTGGTGCTCAGCCACGCCCAGAGCACTGCGGTGCCGATCGACCCGAGGACGCCGACCAGAACGCCCAAACCGGCCCCGACGTCACCGAGTGTGGCGGCGAGCAGCACGATCACCAGGATCAGCAGGCCGACTCCGATGATGATGGCCAGCGCGATGAGCATGCTCCAGCCGATCAGCGCGCCGATCCGGCCCTTGGCGAGACGCCACAACTGCCGCAGCCGCAGCTTCTCGCCGAGCGCGCCGCGCGCGACCTCGAGCACCAGGATGCCCTGCAGGACCGCGCCGCCGATGACGGAGAGCGCGGCCGTTGCGACACCGGCAAGGGCGATCGCCGCGAGGGAGCCCGCCAGGATGGTGTTCTCGTCCTCGGCCGCCGCTCGGTCAAGCCGGGCGAGAACACCGAACGTGACGAGTCCGACGATCAACGTCGTGACGATCGACATCACGCCGAAGATGATCAGCGACGTGCCGTAGGTGGCCTTCGGGTTGCGGCGCAGCACCCTGAAGGATGCACCGAGGATCGCGCCGAGGTCGAGCGGCCGCAACGGGATCAGACCCGGCTTCGGCGGCGGAGTCCAGGTGGGCGGCGCCGAGGGGGGTGGTGGCTGCTGGGACGGCGCTGCACCGAACGGTGACGGCGACGTGGCCTCCGGCTTCCACTCCGGTGGCTGCCAGTTCTGCTCGTCCGCCATTCATCGTCCCCTCAGCCGGGCACAGCGCCCGGGATGCGTCACGCGATTATCGTTCCACACTCGACTACTGTTATGCGAAAGTTGGGCAACCCGGGTCCCATTCCTTTTGATTCAGGCCCGAGACCCCCTTAATGTAAGACAAGGATGATGACGGCTCGAATTCTGGTGGTCGACGACGACACCGCGCTTGCGGAGATGATCGGCATCGTCCTGCGCGCTGAGGGCTTCGATCCTGTCTTCTGCGGTGACGGCTCCCAGGCGCTCGCCGCGTTCCAGGCCTCCCGGCCGGAGCTCGTGCTGCTCGACCTCATGTTGCCGGGCAAGGACGGCATCGAGGTGTGTGCCGAGATCCGCGCCGAATCGGGCGTCCCGATCATCATGCTGACAGCCAAGTCGGACACGACTGATGTCGTGCGCGGGCTCGAGAGCGGAGCCGACGACTACGTTGTCAAGCCGTTCAACCCCAAGGAACTGGTCGCTCGCATCCGGACACGTCTCCGCCCGTCGCCGCAGGCCACCGTCGACACGTTGCAGGTCGGCGACCTGACCATCGACGTCGCCGGACACGAGGTGCGCCGCGGCGAGACGAAGATCAACCTGACCCCGCTCGAATTCGAGCTGCTGGTCGCGCTCGCGTCGAAGCCGCATCAGGTCTTCACCCGCGAGATGCTGCTCGAGCAGGTCTGGGGCTATCACTACAAGGCGGACACACGCCTCGTGAACGTGCACGTGCAGCGGTTGCGTGCCAAGGTCGAAGAGGACCCGGACAACCCCCGGATCGTCATGACCGTGCGCGGGGTGGGCTATCGTGCAGGCTCCAACGAATAGCGTCTCCGTTCGCCCGGTTCTCACGGATTGGCGCTCGTGGCCGCGGACGGTCGGCCGGATCTGGCGGCGCTCGCTGCAGTTCCGCACCGTCGCGATCGCCATCGTGCTCTCCGGCTTCGCGGTGACCATCGTTGGCTCCTACATGGCGGTCAGCATCGGCAACAACCTGTTCGACAGCCGGCTCGATCAGGTGCTCGCCGAATCACGCCGGGCAAGCGATCTTGCCCAGTCGATCTTCGACACCGACCTGGCAAGAGACACTGTCGACCTCGACCAGTTGAGCGGTGACGTCACGAGCACCATCCGGGGGTCGACGACCAGCCCCGGCAGCATCGGCGTCGCGATCATGCGGGTGCCTGGGCAGCAGACGCCGGTCACCTTGCAGCCGACCCAAAGCCAGGGATTCCCGGCGGAAACCATCACCCCTTCACTCCGGGAGTCCGTGGCTCAGGACACCACCGCAGAGCGGGTGTGGTGGCAGTCGGTGCAGCTGCCCGATGGCTCTCCGGGCATCGCCTCCGGGTCGCTGTTGACCGTTCCCAACGCGGGCTTCTACGAGCTGTACCTTGTCTATGACCTCGGAGACGCGCAGGAAACACTGACGTTCGTGCAGCAGACCCTGATCATCGGCTCGCTGGTGCTGGTCGCCCTCAGCGGACTGATCACCTACTTCGTCGTGCGCCTCGTGGTCGACCCGGTGAACACCGCCGCGGAGACGAGCGAGAAGCTCGCGGCCGGTCAACTGGAGGAGCGCATCCCGGTCAAGGGTGAGGACGTGCTCGCCACCCTCGCCCGATCGTTCAACGACATGGCCGACAGCCTGCAGACCCAGATCACCCGCCTGGCCGAGCTGTCCCGCGTGCAGCAGAGGTTCGTGTCGGATGTGTCGCACGAGCTCCGGACGCCGCTCACCACCATCCGCCTCGCGGGTGACGTGCTCTACGACCAGCGCGAGAACTTCCCCCCGACGACGGCGCGCACCGCCGAATTGCTGCACACCCAGGTGGAGCGGTTCGAGGTGCTGCTCGCCGACCTGCTGGAGGTCAGCCGGTACGACGCCGGCGCGATCGAACTCGACTTGGAGTCGACCAACCTGGTGCGGCTGGTCGAAGAGTCCATCGACTCGATGAGTCTTGTCGCTGGCGAGCACGGCAGCCAGTTGCGGCTCGTGGCGAGCGGAGGCTACTTCCCGGTCGACGTCGACGCCCGTCGGGTGCGCCGGATCATGCGCAACCTCATCGGCAACGCCATCGAGCACGGCGAGGGCAAACCGATCGTCGTCACCATCGACAGCAACGAGACCGCGGTGGCCATCACCGTCCAAGACCAGGGCGCCGGCATCGCCAAGGAGCACCTCTCGCAGGTGTTCAACCGGTTCTGGCGAGCCGACCCGTCGCGACAGCGCACCATCGGCGGCACCGGCCTTGGCCTTGCCATCTCGCTCGAGGACGCCATCGTGCATGGTGGCAGGCTTGAGGTGTGGTCCGAGCCGGATGCCGGGACCTGCTTCCGGCTCACCCTTCCGCGGGAAGTCGGCACCGATCCGGGTGAGTCGCCCGTCGACCTGCCGCCTGGCAGCCCGGTCGAGGCTTTGGAGGTGGACCAGTGATGACCCGATCGACGATCGCCCGTGCGCTGCTCGCGACCGGAGCATCCGGAGCCCTGCTCGTGCTCCTGGCCGCGTGCGTCGGCATTCCCACCCAGGGAAGCGTGCAGGCCGGACCGGTCGCGGAGGAAGCAGCAGACGACGGCATCGTCTTCAACCCGTTCGGGCCCACAGCGGGGGACGACCAGCTCGGGATCCTGCAGGGCTTCGTCGCCGCGTTCAATGGTCCGAAGGGGGATTACGAGGTGGCGCGGCAGTTCCTCGCCGAGGATGTGCGGAGCGAGTGGGATCCGCGGCAGAGCGTGCTCATCCGCAGCAACGCGCCGCCGGCGTTCCGGGTCGTCGACGCGACCAATATCGAGTTCACCTTCAACACGCACGCTCAACTCGACGAGCGCGGCTACTACACCGCGAATCCGTCCGCGCAGCAGACACTGACCTACGGCTTCGTGCAGGAGGGCGGCGAGTGGCGCATCGCCGAGGCACCGAACGGCATCGTGGTGCCCGAGAGCACCTTCACCCGCATCTTCAGCCCGCACTCCATCTACTTCTACGACCTCGACCTCCGCTACCTGGTGCCCGACCAGCGGTGGTACCCGGGCGGTACCACCGCCACGCGTATCGTCTCAGCGCTCCTGCAGGGGCCGCCGGACAGGTTGCGCGGCGCGGTCGTCTCGCAGTTCCCGGAGGGCACGCAACTCGAAGCGGGCAACACGGTAGCGGTCGACGAGAACACCGCCACCGTCCCGCTCTCGTCCGAGGCCGCGGCCGCGAGTGATCGGCAGCGGCAGCTCATGCGGCTGCAATTGAGCCAGAGCCTGTCGAGCGTCTCGGGGATCACGACCGTCGACATTACGATCGGGGGCGTTCACGTACCGGTGACGTCGCTGGGCGCCGACGTGCCAGAAGTGAACCCGACCGTCGACGCCCGCCCGCTGGTCCTCGTTGACGATCAGTTCGGGCACAGCTCGGGCAGCGAGCTGACCCCCATCCCCGCGCTCAGCGAGAAGGTGGTCGCGCTCGGCGCCACCGCAGCTACGCTCAATGCCGCCTCGATCGCGGCGGCGGTCAGGGGGGCGGACGGATCGGTGTACGTCGCGCGCACCGGTGAACTGCCCCCGGCAGTACTCGACTCACGGCCGGGCCTGGTTTCGCCGACGATGGATGACTACGGATACGTCTGGTCGGTTCCCGCCGACATCCCGAACGGCATGATCGCGTTCGACTTCACCGGTGGGGCGAATCCCGTCGCCAGTTCCCTGCCCGGCTCATCACGCGTTGTGTCGATCGACGTCTCGCGGGACGGCACGAGGCTGGCTACCCTCCTGCAGACCCCATCCGGGGCCCGTCTCATCGTCTCGGGCATCGTCCGCGATGCCGCCCGCGGGTTCGCGCCGACCGGGCTTGTGGCGGAGCCGCTGCTCGACGCCAACCTGGAGGCGGACGTCGCAATCGACGCCACGTGGGTCGACCAGCTCAATGTCGCGACGCTCGTCGTCGACGATGTGCAACACGAGGTGAACCTGCACGAGCTCGGCGGTGTGGCCACCGAACTCGGAAGGCCAGGGCCATCCGTCGCCATTGTCGGAGGCAACGGCCGACTCGGCATCCGCGTGCTCGGCGATGACGGTGTGCTCAGCGCACCACGCGGCAGCAGTTGGCAGCGCTCCCAGCTCACCGTCGAGTTCATCGCAACCCAGCGCTGACCCGGCTTCTGCACAACTGGCCGTCGAATTCGGTCGCGCCGTCGGTCGTCCCGAGTAGTGCTGGGGCATGCGTGCGAGCCTGCCTGCCCTCCGTGAAGCGGTGCTGGATGCCGTCGCTGTGCTGCTGCCAGTCGACTGCGCCGGATGTGGGGCGGCTGATCGCGCGCTGTGTTCCGGATGCCGGCGTGCGCTCGCCGCGGGCGACCACCGGCATCCGCTCGCCGACGGGACACCGGTGCACAGCGCGCTGCTCTACGAGGCGCAGGTGCGCACCGCCATCCTGGCGTTCAAGGAGCTGGGCAGAACTGACATCGCGCGAGCGCTTTCGGTGCCTTTGGCGCACACCCTTCACCGGGTGGCCGCCCGCACGGGCCCGGTGGAACTGGTGGTCGTGCCGACGACCCGCGCGGCGTGGCGACGGCGCGGCTACGATCCGGTGCCACTGCTTCTCGCCCAGGCGAGGCTGCACCCGGCGCGTGTGCTGCGACGCGTGCGTGCGACCGGCACCCAGAAGGCACTCGGCACCGAGGCGCGGAGTGCGAACCGCGCCGGGTCGCTGGCCGCTCGGGGCTCCCTGATGGGACGCCGATTCATCGCCGTCGACGATGTCATGACCACCGGCGCGACCCTCGACGAGGTCGTGCGCGCGGTCACCGAAGCTGGGGGCGAAGTAGTGGCCGGGGTGACCCTCGCCTACACTCCGAGGCTGTTCGCCCCTAGCAGTTGAACGCATCCGAAACACGTGGTGACTTCTTCAGATGAGAGGGCTACGGTGTGAGGACAGAAGGCGCGAATCGCCTGGTCACCCTGGGCGACGCGCAGTGGAGACAAGGGGAGGACGCAATGGACACTGCCATCAACGGGCTCGGCGCCGGGATCACGGATCGCTTCCGTGACTACGTCAACGAAAAGGCTGCAAAGGTCTCCCTTCTTGCCGAACGCGCTCTCGCGTTCGAGGTGAAGGTCTCCCGGCACAACGAGAAGAACGGCTCGAACGGCGACGATCGTGTCGAATTGACGCTCATCGGTCCTGGCCCGCTGGTGCGGGCAGAGGCCGCGGGCGCCGACAAGTACGTCGCGTTCGATCTGGCATTCGACAAGTTGATGGAACGAATCCGCCGGGCCAAGGACCGGCAGAAGGCTCACCGTGGTAAGCGTGGGCCGCGATCGTTGCGTGAGGCCAGCGCCACGGGCTTCACCGGAGTCGACGTGACTCCCGCGACGGCGGATGTGTTGGAGCAGGTGGCGACCGGCTCCGTCCCCGTTATGGAGGCGGAAGCGGAGGAAGAAGAGGACTGGAGCCCGGTCGTCATCCGGTCCAAGGTGTTCCCCGCGACCCCGATGACCGTCGACGACGCCCTGTACCGGATGGAGCTCGTCGGACACGACTTCTATCTCTTCATCGACGCGACATCCGACCGGCCCAGCGTCGTCTACCGGCGCAAGGGGTGGGACTACGGAGTGATCGGACTGGATCTGGAGAACACGAGCGCGGCGGCCGCGGGAGGCTCGCGCGGACGCTGACAGGAAGCGCACAGGCAACCCAGCCACCGCGGAGGGTCACGCCGGTGCGGCGGGTTAGTCTTAGGTAACGCTAAGATTTCACCGCCGCATCGGCGTGCCGGTGTGCCCTCCCCGACGATACGCAAATTGGAGTGACTCGGTGGCCAATGTTCTCGAACGCGTCCTTCGTTCCGGCGAGGGACGGCTGTTGCGACGCCTGCAGCGCTACGCGCAGGCTGTCAACGCCCTAGAAGACGACTTCAAGGAGCTCACCGACGACGAGCTCCGCAACGAGACGGTCGAGTTGCGCGAACGCTACTCGAACGGCGAATCCCTCGACGACCTGCTGCCGGAGGCGTTCGCCGCGGTGCGCGAAGCATCCGTGCGCACCATCGGCCTCAGGCACTTCGACGTGCAGCTCATGGGCGGCGCGGCCCTGCACCTCGGCAACATCGCCGAGATGAAGACCGGTGAGGGCAAGACCCTGGTGGCGACCCTCGCGGCCTACCTCAACGCGATCGCCAGCCGTGGCGTGCACATCGTCACGGTTAACGACTACCTCGCGACCTACCAGTCGGAGCTGATGGGGCGCATCTTCCGTGCGCTCGGCATGACGACCGGATGCATCGTGTCCGGTCAGACGCCGGCGCAGCGGCGCGAGGAGTACGCCGCCGACATCACCTACGGCACCAACAACGAGTTCGGCTTCGACTACCTGCGCGACAACATGGCGTGGCAGGCGAGCGACATGGTGCAGCGTGGCCACCACTTCGCGATCGTCGACGAGGTGGACTCGATCCTCATCGACGAGGCCCGTACGCCGCTCATCATCTCCGGCCCGTCCTCTGGCGAGGCGAACCGCTGGTTCACCGAGTTCGCGCAGATCGCCAAGCGGCTCAGCGCCGGCACCGACTTCGAGGTCGACGAGAAGAAGCGCACGGTCGGTGTGCTCGAACCGGGCATCGAGAAGGTCGAGGACTACCTCGGCATCGACAACCTGTACGAGTCGGCCAACACGCCGCTGATCTCGTTCCTCAACAACGCGATCAAGGCATCCGCCCTGTTCAAGCGCGACAAGGACTACGTCGTGATGAACGGCGAGGTGCTCATCGTCGACGAGCACACCGGACGCATCCTGGTCGGGCGCCGCTACAACGAGGGCATCCACCAGGCCATCGAGGCCAAGGAGGGTGTCGCGGTCAAGGCCGAGAACCAGACTCTCGCGACCGTGACGCTGCAGAACTACTTCCGGCTGTACAACAAGCTCTCGGGCATGACGGGTACGGCCGAGACCGAGGCCGCCGAGTTCATGGGCACCTACAAGCTGGGCGTCATCCCGATCCCGACCAACCGGCCGATGGTGCGCATGGACCAGTCGGACCTCGTCTACAAGAACGAGCAGGCGAAGTTCGGGCAGGTCGTCGAGGACATCGCGGGTCGGCACGAGAAGGGCCAGCCGATCCTGGTCGGCACGACGAGCGTCGAGAAGAGCGAGTACCTCTCCAAGCTGCTCGCCAAGCGCGGCATCAAGCACGAGGTGCTGAACGCGAAGAACCACGCTCGAGAGGCCGCGATCGTCGCGCAGGCCGGACGGCTCGGGGCGGTGACGGTCGCGACCAACATGGCCGGCCGCGGTACCGACATCATGCTCGGCGGCAACGCCGAGTTCCTGGCCGTCTCGGAGCTGAACGCGCAGGGACTCAGCCCGTCCGAGACTCCGGAAGAGTACGAGGCAGCCTGGGACGGTGTGTTCGAGCGCATCAAGGGACAGGTCGAGATCGAGGCGCAGAAGGTGCGCGACGTCGGCGGTCTCTACGTGCTCGGCACCGAGCGCCACGAGTCCCGCCGCATCGACAACCAGCTGCGCGGTCGCTCCGGCCGTCAGGGTGACCCGGGGGAGAGCCGCTTCTACCTGTCGCTCACCGACGACCTAATGCGCCTGTTCAACTCCGGCGCGGCGGAGGCGCTCATGGGGCGCAGCAACGTCCCGGATGACCTGGCGATCGAGTCGAAGGTCGTCAGCCGCGCGATCAAGAGCGCACAGTCGCAGGTCGAGGCGCGCAACGCGGAGATCCGCAAGAACGTGCTGAAGTACGACGACGTGCTCAACCGGCAGCGTGAGGCGATCTACGCCGACCGCCGGCACATCCTCGAGGGCGACGACCTGCACGACCGGGTCCAGAGCTTCCTTGACGATGTGATCAACGAGGTGCTCGACGAGCACACCGCCGAGGGTCACGCGGACGACTGGGACCTCGACGCCCTGTGGACCGAGCTGAAGACCCTCTACCCGATCTCCATCACGATCGACGAGCTGTTCACCGAGGCCGGTTCGCGCGGCAAGGTCACGCGCGCGCTGCTCGGCGAGGAGATCCTGTCGGATGCGAAGCTCGCCTACCAGCGTCGCGAGGAGGAGCTCGGCAGCCAGGCTATGCGCGAACTCGAGCGCCGCGTGGTGCTGAGTGTCATCGACCGTCGCTGGCGCGACCACCTCTACGAGATGGACTACCTCAAGGACGGCATCGGCCTGCGTGCGATGGCGCAGCGCGACCCGCTGGTCGAGTACCAGCGTGAGGGCTTCGCGCTGTTCCAGAACATGATGGGGCAGATCCGCGAGGAGACCGTCGGCTTCCTGTTCAACCTCGAGGTCGAGGTGTCCGGCGCCGGAGGCACCGCGGTGGCGGCGAAGGGTCTCGGCGGCACGGCCGCGGCGACCGAGCGCCTCAGCTACTCGGCGCCGAGCGCCGACGGTGGTGTCGAGGTGCGCAACCAGCGGGGACAGCTCGAGCACGCCGCGACCGCAAAGGCGCAGGCCGCCCAGCAGTCGCAGGTGAGCCCGACGTTCTCCGGTGCGCAGCAGGCCCAGCAGGGTCAGCAGGGGGAGCGCGGGGCCTTCGGTCAGCGCCCGGCGGGATCACCGCAGGCAGCGCCGCCGGTGAACCGCGCGCAGCGTCGGGCACAGGACAAGAAGAAGGGCCGCTAGCCGGTCCCGTTCCGCGCGGACATCCGCGCTGTTGCGCCGTTCCGCGCCCGTTGCGGACATCCGCTACCGGCGCACCGGGCGCGATTGTCCGGAACCGTCGCGGAACGCGCGCGCATGCCGTCAGAGCACGTTGATCGCGGTTGCCCGCCAGCGGCTGTCTAGACCCTCCAGCCGGAGTGCGACCGCGCGCACGCGCGCCTTGCCCCGCACCACCACGACCGCCTCGACGACGCCGTCGCGGGGTTCGCAGACCAGAGTTGAGCCGATCGCGAAACTGGGGCGGACCACCGGGCGACCCTTCACCTGGCGCGCCCGCGCCGACAGCACGACACGCTTCAGCAGGTGGCGGTAGACATCGTCGCTCACCCAGCGGGCGATCTGGTCGAGGTCACGCGCGCCAGCCAGGATCTCGATGACACAGCGGGTGAGATTCTCGATGAGCGGTTCGGGGCTCGGCAGATTCTCTCGCGGTGTGGGCTGAAGCCCGAAGTACTCGTCGTTCTGGCGGGACCGCGGCGTTGACGCGATCGGTACGGCATGCGCTGCCGGTCCTGCTCCAACTGCTTCAGTCATGCTCGGCTCCGTCTTCTCACGGGAACTCGCCGTTCTGCCCCCGAATGGGGGATGTATCGGACACTAAAACAGACAGATGCCCACCTTGTCGATGCCCCCGAAACGGGGCTGTGGATAACCTGCTTCGGATGTCGGTGCCGCGCTCTACCGTCGCCTCATGCGCTGGGACAACCTCTTCGACGACCTTGAGAGCCAACTCGAGCACGAGCTCGCGGCCGAAGAGGTCGACCTGAAAGGCGAAGAGGAACGCCTCCGCATCGGGCGACTCGCCCTCCGCGATCGGCTGCTCGCCATCCACGACGCCTCCGGTGGCGACCCGTATCTGCTGCGGCTCGTGCTGACCGACGGCAGGACCATCGCGGTCCGACCGCGTAGCTTCGGCAAGGACTGGCTGACCGCCGAGCTCGTCGATGATGCGCGGCAGCAAACGCAGTGCGTGATCCCGTTGTGGGCCGTCGCCAGCATCGTCGTCGATCGCGCGCAGGTCGATCAGAGTCTGATCGAGCCGGTCGGCGGCACGCCCGTGCTCTCCGGCCGGCTCAGCCTGACCTTCGTGCTGCGCGACCTCGCCCGCCGTCGCTGCTCGCTCGAATTGCAGGTGGGGGCCGCCGTCATCCACGGCACCATCGACCGGGTCGGCCGGGACCACTTCGATGTCGCCGTTCACGAACCGGGTAGCGCCCGACGCGAGCGCGATGTGCTGCAGTATCGGCTGGTGCCGCTGCATCAGCTCCTGCTGGTGCGGCTGTAGGCGTCGCCGAACGCCAGCTCGGTGACATTGGAGAACTCCGCCTGGTTCCACAGTCCGCTGCGCCTGGCCTCTTCGTATCGCGTCTCGATGTAGGCCTCGAGCACGGCCCGCTCAATGCGCCATTGGCCGCGGCCGCCGACCTTGATGGCGGGAAGTTCACCCGACCGCACCAATGCGTAGGCCTGATTGACCGAGACGTTCAGGATCTCGGCGGTGTCGGCGATGGTCAGGAACCGCGCGAGCGCGTCGCCAGCATCGGTGTCGGTCATGCCTCGATTATGGGCCGGGGCGCACGGTCGGAACCGGGCTGTGGATAACTTCACGCACGCGTCTGGCGCAGGTAACACGATGGACTCTCACAGGGACGTGCGGCCGGATGCGGAGGGGCGATGCGAGAACGCACTGTGAAGGACGAGAGGCGCAAGTCGTTCTGGTTCGACGCCCGCTTTGCCATAGGGATCGGCCTTGTCGTCGTCTCGGTGGTCGCCGTCTTCGGGATCGTGACGGCTGCCGACCAGAGCGTGCAGGTCTATGCGGCCGGCGGCCCGTTGACTCCCGGTGACCGGATCACCGAGGCGGATCTCGTCGTCGAGAGCGTGCGGCTCGGCGGTGCCGCCGGCGACTACCTGGCTGCGGAGGAACTGCCGGATGGCGGCCTGGTGGTCGTGCGCAGTGTTGACAAGGGTGAACTGGTGCCGATGTCGGCGATCGGGGACCCGGGCGGCCTACGCGTGGCATCCGTCGTCGTCACCGTGAGCGGCCAGCTGTCGCGAGCGGTCGGCCCCGCCGCGGTGGTAGACATCTGGGCAGCCGATGAGGTGGAGAACGGCCTGTTCGGCCCACCCGCGGTGCTGGTCGGCTCGGCAACGGTCGTGCGGATCCTCGAGGAGAGCGGCATCATCGCGGACGGTCGTGGCACCGCCGTTGAGGTGCTCGTGCCGCGTGAACGCATCGCGCGCGTGCTCGAGGCCGTCGCGAACGGGGATGCGATCGCGCTCGTGCCGGTGAGCCTTCCGGTCGGGGACTGACGTGAAGAAGGTCGCCGTGGCCCTGCCGGCGGAGCTCCAGAACCGGTTCGTCGGCGAACTCGCCCGACACGGGTACGAACTCGTCGCGCGCGTCGATGACGCGGACGCCCTCTCGGCGGTGCTCGCATCCTCCGCCCCGGACTTCGCGATCGTCGCCGCGGCGTTGCTGGACGCGAGTTTGGTCGCCGCGAGTGATGACGCCGGAGTCCGGATGATTGTGCTCACCAGCACGGAAGCGGAGCGTACCGTCGTGGCGGGGCTGGGCATCCGCGAGGTCGTTCCGGCGACCGCCGCCTGGCCGGAGATCGAGGCGCTGCTGGTCGGAGCCGAGCAGGCTCCGGCACCATCGCATCCGGTGCGGGGCCAGGTGATCGCGGTGTGGGGACCGGCAGGCGCACCCGGCCGAACCTCGCTCGCGATCGGCATCGCCGCCGAGCTGGCCGCGGCCGGGCACTCTGTGGCGCTCGCCGACGCCGACACGCACAGCGGGTCGGTTGCGCCCGCGCTCGGGCTGCTCGACGAAGCCCCGGGGTTCGCGGCAGCCTGCCGCCTGGCGGGCACCGGCGCCCTCGACCGCAACGAGCTCGAACGCGTCGGCCAGCGCTACCGCTCCGGGCACGGCAGCTTCTGGGTGCTCACCGGCATCGGCCGCGCCAGCCGGTGGCCTGAGCTCTCCGCCCAGCGGGTGGTGTCGGTCATCGCCCACTGCCGCGACTGGGTCGACTACACGGTGCTCGACACGGGCTTCAGCCTCGAGAACGACGAGGAGATCTCCAGCGACCTGTTCGCCCCGCGCCGCAACGCCGCGACCATCAGCGCGCTGCGCGAGGCCGACCGGGTCATCGCGGTCGGAGCGGCAGATCCGGTCGGGCTGTCACGCTTTCTCCGCGCCCACGTCGACCTGGTGGAGATGGTCGATGCCGAGCGGATCACCGTCGTGATGAACAAGCTGCGCTCGAGCGTCATCGGCCTGAACCCGGCAGGCCAGGTCGAACAGACGCTGCAGCGCTTCGGTGGCATCAGCGGGGCGGTCATGATCCCTTTCGATCAGGCGGCGTTCGACGCGGCAATGCTCTCCGGACGGTCGCTCCCGGATGCCGTGGCCAAGTCGCCGGCGCGAACGGCGATCGCGAAGCTGGTGGCGGCGCGCATCCTGCCGCCGGAGCGCGATGGCTTGCGGCGGCGTCGGGCACGCCAGCGTCTGGAACGGGTGCCCTAGCTCGCGCACTGCCCGTACGCTGGAGGCAATGGACAGGACCAGCTGGCAGGACTTCGACCAGCTGCGGGGCGCGGCGATCGGCGCCCTGCGCGGCACGGTGCTGGAACTCGGGGCGGGCAGCGGCGCCAACTTCGAGGAACTCGCGCCGGGCGTTCGCTGGATCGGCCTCGAGCCGTCCGTCTCCGCTCGCCGGGAATTGCGACGCAACGCCACCGGGCACGGTCACACCGAGCCGCCGCTGGCGGCTGGCGGCGAGAACATCCCGCTCGAGGACGGGAGCGTTGACGCGGTCTTCTCCACCTACGTGCTGTGCTCGGTCGATGACGTCGACCGGGTGCTGCGCGAGGTGCGGCGCGTCCTGAAACCCGGCGGCACCGCACTCTTCATCGACCACGTCGCTGCCCCGCCGCAGACCTGGCGTCGGCGCCTGCAGGACCTGGCCAGTCCGATCACCCGACGGGTCTCCGGATGCCGGTGGAACCGCGACGTGACCGCGGCGGTTGAAGCATCCGGGCTCGAGACGGTCAGACTCGACCGGCGCGATGTGGCGAGCGGCAGGCTGACACTCGCGGTGCCGTGCACGATTCACGAAGTGGTGAACCCGTGAGGGGGTCGGCGGCCCACCTGACATAGGCGCCCGGCGCGAGCCGTTAGCCTTGAACGCGTGTCAACGCTCTCCGAACTGGTGCAGTCCCACACGCGTTCCAGCGAAGCGGACATCGAATGGCTCCATCTGCTCGTCAGCGACCTGCAGCTTCTGGCCGACCTCGCGTTCGCTGATCTGGTGCTGTGGGTGCCCACGACGACGGACGACAGCTTCGTGGCGGTGGCGCACTCGCGACCCTCAAGCTCGGCGACGTTGTTCTACCGCGACTTCGTCGGCCTGCCGATCAAGCTCGAGTGGCGCGATCAGGTGACCGAGGCGTTCGCGACCGCGAAGATCATCGACCTGTCCACACCGGACTGGTACGAGGAGACGCCGACGCGCGTGCGTGCGGTTCCGGTGATGCGCCGACTGAATCCGAGCGGCGCTGCGACCACGGATCAGCCGATCGCTGTGCTGACCCGGCACACCAACCTGAGCGAGGCGCGGACGCCGAGCCGCCAGGAACTGACCTTCAACGAGTGCGGTAACGAACTGTTCGGGATGATTGCGGCCGGCGACTTCCCGGATCTCGGCGCGCCGACCGGGCCGCGCCGTGGCGCACCGCGCGCGTCCGACGGCCTGCTGCGGCTCGATGTCGACGGCAACGTCACCTTCGCGAGCCCGAACGGACTGTCCGCGTTCAACCGGATGGGGTTCGACGGCGAGCTGGAGGGCGAGTCGCTGGCCGAGGTGACCGCAGGGCTGATCGGCAACGGCGACACCGTCGATGAGTCGCTGCCGTTGGTGGTCACCGGCCGCGCGCCGTGGCGCACCGACATCGAAGCGCGCGGCGTCACGGTGTCGCTGCGGACGATCCCGATCCGCAAGCTGGGGGAGCGCGTCGGCGCGATCGTGCTGTGCCGCGACGTCACCGAACTGCGTCACCACGAGCAGGAACTGCTGACCAAGGATGCCACCATCCGGGAGATCCACCACCGGGTGAAGAACAACCTGCAGACGGTGGCTTCGCTGCTGCGCATCCAGGCCCGACGGTCGCACTCGGACGAGGCGCGTGAATCGCTGACGCACGCGATGCGGCGGGTCGCGGCGATCGCGGTGGTGCACGACACCCTCAGCGAAGGGCTGTCGCAGAATGTGAACTTCGACGCGGTGTTCGACCGGGTACTGCTGCTGATCGCCGAGATCGCCTCGAGCCACAACACGAAGGTGCACCCGAGGTTCACCGGCAGCTTCGGCGAGCTGCCGAGCGCGTACGCCACGCCGCTCGCGCTGGCCCTCACTGAGTTGGTCACCAACGCGGTCGAGCACGGACTTGCCGGGCGCGAGGGCGAGGTCGAGATCGTCGCGACCCGGACGGATGAGCTGCTGAGCGTTAAGGTGCGCGACGACGGCAGCGGCCTGCCGGAGGGCAAGGTTGGTTCTGGGCTCGGCACGCAGATCGTCCGGACCCTGATCCAGGGCGAGCTCGGCGGCACCATCGATTGGCACACGGTGCTCGGAAGCGGCACCGAAGTGACCATCGACGTGCCGCTCAGCTGGCTGAACAAGCACTAGGTGCTCGGTCGGGCCGAGCCGGTGCAGCTGGGCATCCGGCGTCCTGTTATGGAGGACATCCCTTGTTATGCAGGACATCCCACGGCAAACGGCCCCGGATGCCCATGCTCAGGCGGCAAACCCGCCGAAAGTCCTGCACAACAGGGAGGGCCGGGTCAGAGCCGGATGCGACGCGTCAGGAGGAGATCAGGATGCGCGGCGGGCGCGTGCGGCGCGGCGCTTGAGCGCGCGGCGCTCGTCTTCGCTCAGGCCGCCCCAGACACCGGAGTCCTGGTTGGTGTCCATCGCGTACTGGAGGCACTGTTCGCTGACGGTGCAGCGGGCGCAAACCGACTTCGCCTTTTCGATCTGGTCGACCGCCGGTCCGGTGTTCCCCACGGGGAAGAAGAGTTCGGGGTCTGCGGTGAGGCAAGCGGCTTTGTCGCGCCAGTCCATGCTGTAGTGCTCCTTAGGTGCGGGTGAATACAAAGATCAAGGGCCTTGATGAGGCGGGTGATTGGATTCGTATTGGGAAAGCCCACCGCACTGTGAGCGACAAAACGACCTCAAATAGACTCTCATAAGCCCCCCGCCAAATCAATAGTTTTGTATTGGATTATCACTGTGAGCGAACACGTCGAGAGCCGGCCTTCTGGTGAGGGTTCGCCACGAAAGTCGGTTGCGTTGCGGTTTCTGGTCGGGTTGCTCTTCCTCGAGTGTGTGATGCTCGCGGCCGCAGCGGTGTTCCTGCTCTTCGAGTTGCTGACCGAACGGCCGGCCTCGTATGCGAGTGCCGTCGCGATTTTGGTGCTCACCCTCATCGCGGCGATCTGGTTGGCTTTCACCGCCGTCAGCACGCTGCGCGGGCACGCGTGGGTGCGTGGTGCGATCGTCGTCTGGCAGGTGCTCCAGCTCGGTCTGGCGATCGGCAGCTTCCAGGGTCTGTTCGCCCGTCCCGACATCGGATGGCTGCTGGCGATCCCGGCGGTGCTCGTGCTGGTGCTGCTGTTCACCAAGTCCGTGATGGCGGCGACTGCACGCCGCGACGCCTGACTCTCAGGCGGCGACACCCAGCTTCTTGCGCAGCATCGCAACGTGGCCGGTGGCCTTCACGTTGTAGAGCGCCTGCTCGATGCGGCCGTCCTCGCCGATGACGAAGGTCGAGCGGATGGTGCCGGTCACCCGCTTGCCGTAGAGCTGCTTATCGCCCCACGCGCCGTAGGCCGTGTGCACGTCCAGCCCGGGGTCGGAGAGCAGCGGGAAGGTCAGGTGCTCCTCGTCGCGGAACTTCTGCAGCGCCGGCAGCTCGTCCTTGGAGACGCCGAGCACGCGGTAACCTGCGGCAACCAGCGAGTTCAGATTGTCGCGGAAGTCGCACGCCTGGGTGGTGCATCCGGGGGTGGATGCGGCGGGGTAGAAGTAGACGATCACCTTGGAACCCGCGTGGTCGGCAAGGGACACCTGGTTGCCGTCCTGGTCGGTCAGCGTGAACTGCGGCGCGCTGTCTCCGGGCTGCAAGCGGGTGGCATCCGTCATCGTGGCGATCTCCTTGGGTGGTGCGAACTGGGTCCGCTTCTCATGCTAATCTTGATCTCCGGCTCCGGGTTTCGCGCCCAGTGTCGAGCACCTCTAGCTCAATTGGCAGAGCAACTGACTCTTAATCAGTGGGTTCCGGGTTCAAGTCCCGGGGGGTGTACCAATCAGGAACCGCAACGGGTCGTTCACCTGCCGTAACGCCTGTGCGCCCAGCTTCGAGCCGTCACACGCGACGGGCGGCCCGGCGGCCGTGGAAGGATGGGAAGGTGTTGACGTCCCTTCCAATCCTTGACCTTTCCCGCCTTGATGCGGGTGCCGATGAAGCGGCCGCGTTCCTAGCGGACCTCCGTGATGTCACACACGAGGTCGGGTTCTTCTACCTCGTCGGCCACGGCGTCGAACAGGGTCTGATCGACGAGCTCTTGACCGTCTCGCGCCGCTTCTTCGAGCTTCCAACCGAGGAGAAGCTTGAGATCGAGAACGTTCACAGCCCTCAGTTCCGGGGTTACACCCGGGTGGGTGGGGAGCGAACGCATGGGGATGTGGACTGGCGGGAACAGATCGACATCGGGGTCGAGCGGGCCGCAGTCGAGCCGGGTCCGGGCGTCCCGGAATATTGGCGGCTTGAGGGCCCAAACCTGTGGCCGAAATCGCTGCCGGAGCTTCAGGACATTGCCGCCCGCTGGAATGAGCAACTCGGCGAACTGGCCATGCGCCTCCTGCGGGCTTGGGCGGCATCCCTTGGGTCGCCCGAGCATGTCTTCGATCATGCGTTCGCCAGCAGGCCGTTTTCCGCGATGAAGATCGTCCGCTACCCGGGAGAATCGGATCCGACACTCACACAGGGAGTTGGAGCACACCGCGACGGCGGCGTACTGACGCTTCTGCTCGTAGAACCGAACAAGGGCGGCTTGCAAGTCGAGCACGACGGCGATTGGATTGATGCACCGCCCGTTCCTGGCGCGTTCATTGTGAACATCGGCGAGATGCTCGAATTGGCAACCGGCGGCTATCTCAAGGCCACTCTGCACCGGGTGGTGTCACCGCCTGCTGGCTCCGACCGGATATCGATTCCATTCTTCTTCAATCCCGCCCTCGACACGGTCATGCCCCGGCTGGAGCTCAGTTCGGAGATAGCGGCACAAGCTCGGGGCTTGTCCCTCGATCCGACGAACAGCCGGATATTGGAGACCTACGGAGACAACGCGCTCCGGTACCGGCTACGCGCCCATCCCAACGTCGCCGAAGTCCATTATCGGGATCTCGCCTCGTAGAGTGCTCGTCACACCTCGGCGCCCGGCGAGGTGATCGGCTCGACCTGTCTTGCCTTCCGGCGGCGCCGAAAGGCGGGTCGCTTGAATACCATGGGCTGCTCGGGCGCGTTCCAGACCTTGATGATGTTCCAGCCGACCGCCGCGATGGGTACCGAGATCAGCGCTCCGATCACACCACCCAGGATGGTTCCGGCCGCCAGCGCCAGCAGGATGACCAGCGGGTGCAGCTTCAACGACTGCGCCATGACCACCGGCTGCAGAAGGTCGCCCTCGAGCTGGTTCACGGCGATCACGATGATGACAACGATCAGCGCGACGACCGGGCCGTTCGCGACCAGCGCGACGAGCGCAGCCAGGATGCCGGCCACGGTTGCACCGATCAGCGGGATGAACGCGAGCGCGAACACGATCGCCGCCAACGGCAGCGCGAGCGGCACGCCGAGGATCGCCAGACCGATCCCGATTGCGACCGCGTCGACGAGCGCGACGATGGAGGTGCCGCGCATGTACCCGCCGAGCGTGCGCACGGTGGTGCGCCCGACTCGGTGGCCTCGCTCGCGGTGTTCCGGCGAGAACGGGGTGAGCAGGAAGTTCCACATCCGGTCGCCGTCCTTCAGGAAGAAGAACAGGATCACGATCGTCAGCACGATTCCGGCGATGACCTCGCCGACGGCCGACACCCCGGCCAATGCTCCCGCACCGAACTCGCTGCTGGTGACGAAGTCGACTCCGGCCTCGTAGACCGAGTCGAGCTGCTCCTGCTCGATCGGGAGCGGACCGTTGCGGAGCCAATCCTGCAGCTGCTCGATGCCCTCCCTCGCCGACGTCACCAGGTCGTCCCACTGGTTGCGCACCGCGATCACGATCAGGTAGATCGCACCCCCGAGCACGGCCAGGCTGGCGATGAGGGTGATCCAGGTGGCGAGCATCCGGGGCACGTTTCTGCGCCGCAGCCACCCGATCAGCGGGTTGAAGGCCGACGCGAGGATGAGCGCGATGAGCACCGGCAGCACCACGAGCTTCAACTCGATGAGTGCGAAGACCACAACAGCCGCGAGGGTCAGGATCACGATCACCTGCAGACATCGCAGGGCCACCCGTCCCAGGTTGTCGGTCAGCAGTTCGGTCAGGGTCGCGCGCCGGCGGGGCTCAGCCATGGGTTAACTCTGTCACCCCGCAGCGATTTCGTGAGGAAAAACACTACCTAGACGGCGGATCCGCGGATACGATCTGCCCCGCTGCCGCTCGCTCCAGCGCCGCGCGACTCAGCAGCGTCGCCCCGGCGACCGCCGCAGGCATCACGAAGACCGCCGCGAACGGGATCAGGAACAGCAGATAGACGGCCACACCGAAACCTACGGTGGTCGAGCGACGCAGGGCGAGCATCCGTCGTCGCTCGCGCAACCGGTGGCGGCGCCCGTCGAACGCGAACCCGCACAACTCCACCGCGAGGAACCACCCGCCGATCAGCGCGCTGAGCGCCGGAGCGAGAATCGTGCCGACGACGGGGATGAACCCGACCGCGAACACGCCGAGCCCCACCGCCGCGGTGGCCAGCAGCAGTCCCAGCGCGTTGCCGATGCCTCTGCGGATCGACGTCCACACCGACTCGCCGGTGTCATCCGGGACCCCGCCGAGGCGTTGCTCGACATTGCGCCAGATCCGCTCGTAGAACGGGTCGCCAACCGCGAGCGTGATGGCGGTGAAGGTGTACACCGCGATCAGCAACGCCGCGAGCACGAGCCCGGCCGCCCCAGCGAACCGAAGGATCCCGGCCCAGAACGGGTCCCAGCCGTCGGCGAACGGCGTCAACCAGGTCACCACCGGCTCAAGGTTGATGAAGAAGATCACCAGCAGCACGCCGTAGACGACCGTCACGATAAGCGCCGGGATCGCCCCGAGCAGCATCAGCCGAGGCGACGTGGCCCACATGCCGAGGCCGCGCCCGAGCAGGCCGACACCGTCGAAGAAGCCGCGCACCGGCCCGGCCGTGGCCGCGCGACGCACCGCATCGCGCATCCCGGTGCTCTGCCGCTCGTGTGCGTCCACGAGGTCAATGCAAGCCGCTCGCCCGTCGCCGCGCAAATGACTGCCCAATCGGGGCTACCCTGGCGTTTACTTGAGGCATGACCGACTACGGGCACGACCTGCAGTTCGGGGTGTTCATCACCCCTCTGCATAACCCGCCGATGCACGCGGTGGAGCTCGCGGTTGTGGCCGACCGTGCCGGACTCGACCTCGCGACGTTCCAGGATCATCCGTACCAGCCGCGGTTCCACGACACGTGGACCCTGCTGGCGTTCGTCGCAGCTCGCACCGAGCGCATCCATGTGAGTGGCAACGTTCACAACCTGCCGTTACGGAACCCTGCTGTGCTCGCGCGAAGCGCCGCCAGCCTTGACCTGCCGAGCGGCGGACGTTTCGAACTCGGCATCGGGGCCGGCGGATTCTGGGACGCCATCGAGTCGATGGGCGGGCGCCGCCTGACACCGGGCCAGTCGATCCGAGCGCTCGAGGAGGCGATCACCGTCATCCGGGAAGTCTGGAACCCGGATGAGAGGGAGCCGGTGCGCGTCGATGGCGAGTTCTACCGCGTGGTCGGGGCGAAGCGTGGACCCAGGCCGGCGCATGACATCGGAATCTGGGTCGGCGCGTACAAGCCGCGGATCCTGCGGATGACCGGACGGGTCGCCGATGGAGCGCTGCCGTCGCTCGCTCGGCTCGAGGGCGGCCCCGCGGCGCTCGCCGAGCTCAACCGGCACCTCGACGACGGCGCCGAAGCGGCGGGGCGCGACCCGCGCGCTGTCCGTCGCCTCCTGAATATCGGCGGGCGCTTCGAGACCGTGGGCGGCGGACTCCTGGTCGGGCCTCCGGCCAAGTGGGCGGACGAACTCGCCGCAATCGCCCTCGAGTACGGCCCGTCAACCTTCATTCTGGCTGCGGATGACGCGGTGACGATCGACCGGTTCGCGGCGGAGGTGGCGCCGGCTGTGCGCGAACTCGTCGCATCCGAGCGGGGCAAAGCGGCCTGACCGGCCTGCACGCCGTGCGCGGCGCTATGCTCGGCGGATGATGCCGCTGGAGAACCTCGTCGCGTTCACGATCGCAGCCGCCGTGCTGGTCGCGATTCCGGGCCCGAGCGTGCTGTTCGTGGTCGGTCGCGCACTCGTCCTCGGGCGGCGCGGCGCACTGCTCAGTGTCGTCGGCAACGCCATGGGTGTGCTGATCCAAGTGGTCGCCGTGGCCGCCGGCCTCGGGGTGCTGATCGAGCGCTCGGTGGTGTTGTTCACCGTCATCAAACTCGTGGGGGCCGCGTACCTCATCTACCTCGGCGTCCAGGCCATCCGGCATCGCCGCCGGGCGACCACGGCGGATGCCGCGCCGGCGCCGCGCCGCTCACGCGTGCTCCGGGAGAGCTTCGTCGTCGGCATCTCCAACCCGAAGACCGTGGTGTTCTTCATCGCGGTGCTGCCGCAGTTCGCTGCGCCCAGCGCAGGATGGGTGCCGGGGCAGCTGCTGCTGCTGGGCGCCATCTTCATCGCGCTCGCCCTCGTGCTGGACAGCGTGTGGGCACTTGCCGCCGGCTCGGCCCGCGACTGGTTCGGCCGATCGCCGAAGCGGATCGGTGCGATGAGCGCGACCGGGGGAGCGGCGATGATCGCCCTCGGTGGCACGCTGGCGATCACCAGCGCGAAGGCCTAGCGGGAACGAGCAGCGCAGCGCGACCCCGCGGCGGTCGCCGCCTACAGGTCGTCGACGCGCTTGAGCACGTGCACAGGGATCATGACCGCAATGGTCACAGCGATCAGCCCGCCCGCGAAGGCGGCCAACTGCCAAGCCTCGGCGACGTCGAAGGCGATGCCGAAGAGGTAGAGGCCCCCGAGGAACAGCACGAACGAGATCACGAATGCGATGGCGGTCATGCCAACCATTCTAAGGGGCAGGCGGCGACTTCGGATTCGCCTTGCGGGCCGGCTTTGTCGGCTCGGTGGCCACTGCGTCCGGGTCTACACGCGTGGCGCCGGTCGACTCCGTCGACGTCGCAGGCATCGGCCTGGTCACGTCCGCGGTTCCGGGCACCGCGGCATCCGGATGCCTGGGCGCGTTCTTCTCGATATACAGCTGCGCTGCACGCGTGCCGACCAGCAGGAACCGGATGAGCAGGAACAGCGTCGCCACCAAGACCGCGAGCAGCAGCAGCCAGATGAATGCGTTCAGAAGGCTCAGGAAGACGTGGGAGAGGTTCTCGAAGCCCCAGCCCCAGCCCCAGCCGGGTCCGTCGTTGAAGAGTGCCAGCATCAGTGCTCGAGCTCCTGTTCGTCGTGTTCCTTCTTCACAGTGCCGATCGCGATGGCAAGGGTGAGCGCCCACGCGATCCAGGCGAGCACCAGCCGCCAGTCGCGGGGGCCCTTGCGGGTGTGGTTGAGCGCTCCGATGCCGCCGAAGACCGAACTGATGATCGCTCCGTTGAGAAGGTACCTTCGCACAGTCCCGCCCTTTCTCTGTGTGACTTCTTGTCACCCTAGGTGTGACGTCTTGTCAACGCTACAGCGTGCCATAGCCGGCTGGGACGGGTGTTCAGTGACCTCACGGGCGGGGTCTCTAGCGTGTGCGCATGCCGCGCTTCACGGATCGTGAGCACGCGGGGCGCGCGTTGGCGGAGGAGCTCGACGAGTATCGCGGTGCCCCGGATGTGGTGGTTCTCGGGCTTCCCCGCGGCGGTGTGCCGGTCGCGGCTGTTGTCGCGTCCGCGTTGCGGGCGCCGCTTGACGTGATCGTGGTGCGCAAGGTGGGGGTGCCGACGCAGCGGGAGGTCGCGATGGGTGCGCTCGCCTCGATCGCCGGTCGCACCATCACGGTGCGGAACGAGGATGTGATCCGTCGCCTGGGGCGGGACCGCGAGGTGGTGTTCGAGGAGGGCGCCGCGCGAGAGCGGCCGGAGCTTCTGCGGCGTGAGCGTGACTACCGCGCCGGACTTCCGCCGTTGGACGTCGAGGGGAAGACCGTCATCATCGTCGATGACGGTCTGGCTACCGGCGCAACCATGCGCGCGGCCGTCGCCGCGCTCGAGCAATCAAAACCCGGGCAGGTCGTGGTTGCGGTGCCGATCGGTTCAACGGATGTCGTCGACGAGTTCTCCCGGTTGGTGGATGAGGTGGTGTGCGTCGACACTCCCGAACCGTTCTGGGCGGTCGGCCAGGGCTACATCGACTTCGCGCAGACATCCGATGAGGAAGTCCGCGACCTGCTGCTCAGCAAGCCCCATTGAGCGGGAGCTTTGCCCCTTATTCGAGACTCAGAGCGTGCAAACGTCCCGACCCGATGGTGGGAGCGGATGCCGGTCAGCGCGACGACGGGCGGAGCGCCGTGATGGCGCGGCGCGAGGCACGCCGGAACATCCCAAGGTGCTCGTAGTGCGGCCCGTGCCAGCCGAACGGCTTTCGGGGTGCCACCTTGAGGCAGTCCTGTGCGAAGACGAGCGTCTCCTTGAGCAGTTCGAAGCGCTCCTGCATGGTCTTGGCCCTACGCGTGTTGACCTCGGCAACCACCGAGCCGTGCCAGCCCTGCCCAACCAGGTACTCGAGCACCTCGGCGACCGGCTCACTTCCGTGACCTGGAAGCAGGTGCTCGTCGAACACCTTGCCTTCGTCCATCGAACCGGAACCGTCGCACAGGTGCACGTGCCGCAGCCTGTCGCCCATCGCCATCGCCAGCTCGAGCGAGTCTCTTCCGGACAGTGACGCGTGCGAGAAGTCCAGCGTCATGGCGTCGCAGTCCATGATCGATGGGTCGGGGCCGGGCGAGTACGCCTTCAGGTTCTTGCCGCCGACCTTCCACGGGAACATGTTCTCGATCGCGATCTGCACCTCGTACTCGGTTGAAATCTCCCGCACGATCCGCAGGAAATCCCGCGCATACTCCGCCTGCCAGCGAAAGGGCGGGTGCACGACGACGGTGTCCGCGCCGACGGCCTTCGCGAGTTCAGCTGACTTGCGCAGCTTGACGCGCGGGTCGCGTCCCCAGACGAACGCGGTGAGCAGCAGCACCGGCGCGTGGATGGAGAGGATCGGCAACTCGTAGCGCTCGGACAACGCCAGCAGCGCATCCGCATCCTGGGTGATCTCGTCCTTGGTCACCATCACTTCGACGCCGTCGAAACCAGCTAGTCGAGCCAGTCGAAAGGCCTGCTCCGTAGGGAGGGGGTACACAGCCGACGTGCTCATTCCGATGCGGATCATTTGCTCCAGTGTAAGCACGCAATCTGCGGGAACTCAGGTAGTCCCCGGCACCGGCCGTGTGAACAGATCGTGAAATTCGACCGACCGCATTCACCTGCCACTCGGGCAACTCTCAGGCTCGTTGATACCCTTGAGGTTGCCCACGCCGGTGTAGTCGGCGGGGAAACGGGTGGGCAGGATCGGGACACTGGTGAGCGAGACGAGCGCGACGAACGAACAGTTCGACCTTGTCGTTGTCTCCAACCGGCTTCCCGTTGACCGCATCATCGACGCCGACGGGTCTGCAGCCTGGACCAGGTCACCGGGCGGCCTGGTGACAGCACTCGAGCCGGTGATGCACGCGCACGGGGGAGCCTGGGTCGGCTGGCCGGGCATGCCGGATGTCGAGGTCGAGCCGTTCGACGAGGGTGGCATCCGCCTCGTCCCCGTACCGCTCAGCGCAGACGACATCGAGCAGTACTACGAGGGGTTCTCGAACGACACGCTATGGCCGCTGTACCACGACGTCATCGCCTCCCCGCGCTATCACCGCGAGTGGTGGGATGCCTACAAGTCGGTGAACCAGCGGTTCACGGATGCCGTGGCCGAGGTCGCCAGCGGGGGTGCCGTCGTCTGGGTGCACGACTACCAGTTGCAGCTCGTCCCGAAGCTGCTGCGGGAAGCGCGACCGGACCTGACGATCGGGTTCTTCAACCACATTCCCTTTCCGCCCTACGGCATCTTCTCTCAGCTGCCGTGGCGCACGCGCATCGTCGAGGGGCTGCTCGGCGCTGACGTCATCGGGTTCCAGCGACAAGCCGACGCTGTAAATTTCCAGCAGGCGGTGCGCAGGCTCAAGGGCTACCCGACCCGCAGGGGTCACATCGAGGTTCCGGTCGTCGATGAGACGCCGGGCGTTCGCGTGTACGGGCCGATCAAGCCCACCGGACCGATTCGCACGGTGGTCGCCCGGGAGTTCCCGATCTCCATCGACGCCAGCATCTATGACGAGCTCGCCCGGCGCCCCGACATCCAGGAGCGAGCTCGCCAGCTCCGCGCCGACCTCGGGGACCCGCGAGTGATCATCTTCGGTGTCGACCGGCTCGACTACACGAAGGGCATCGGCCACCGCATCAAGGCGTTCGGCGAACTGGTCGCCGACGGTGAGGTGACCGTCGGTGACGTCGTCCTCGTGCAGGTCGCGAGCCCCAGCCGCGAACGAGTCGTGCCATACATGGAACTGCGCGACGAGGTCGAACTGATGGTCGGCCGGCTCAACGGTGATTACTCGACCATCGGCCATTCGCCGATCGCCTACTATCACCAGAGCTTCCCGCGCGAGGAGATGACGGCGTTCTACCTGGCCGCCGACGTCATGCTCGTGACGGCGTTGCGCGACGGCATGAACCTCGTCGCGAAGGAGTACGTTGCGAGCCGCTTCGACGACGACGGAGTGCTCATCCTGTCGGAGTTCGCCGGCGCATCCGACGAGCTGACGCGTGCCATCCTGGTGAACCCGCACGACATCGAGGAGCTGAAGCGCGCGATCCTGCGGGCGATGGAGCTTCCCAAGCGCGAGCGGAAGTCGCGGATGCGGCAGTTGCGCAAACGGGTCTTCGACAATGACGTCGCCAAGTGGTCGAATGAGTTCCTGGAAGAACTAGCGAAAGCGCGGGCCGCCGCCAATGACTGACCAGGCCGACCTCTCCGACGACCTCGTCGCCGCCCTGCGCTCGATCGCGGCAACCGAGCTGCTGCTGGTCGCTCTCGACTTCGATGGGACGCTGTCGCCGACAGTCGACAACCCGCGCGATGCGCGCGCCCTGCCGGCCGCGCGCGACGCGCTGGAGCGCCTGCGCGCTGCCCCGGCGACCAAGGTCGCGCTGGTCTCCGGACGCGCGATGGACAGCCTCGAGCACGTCGCCGACGCCCCCGACGACGTGATCCTGTCCGGTTCGCACGGCGCCGAGTTCCGGGTCAACGGCGAGCTGATCGCACCCGAGTTGACCGACGACGAGCGCGCACGTCTCGAACCGTTGCGGGAGGCGCTCGAGCGGGCGGCAGCAGTGGCGCCCGGTGCGTGGGTCGAGGTCAAGGCGGTCGGCTTCGCCCTGCACACCAGGAAGTCGGATGCGCATCACGCGCTCGAAGCGAACGAGCTCGCGCGAAGCCTGACCTCGAGAATGCCGAGTCTCACCGTTCGAGTCGGCAAGAACGTGCTCGAGTTCTCCGTCGTCGACGCTACAAAGGGCGGGGCGCTGCGGCGGCTGAGGCAGTACACCGGCGCGACCGGCATCCTGTTCGCTGGCGACGACGTGACCGATGAGGACGGCTTCGCCGCTCTCGGCGCAGACGACCTCGCGCTCAAGGTGGGTGACGGCGAGTCTCTCGCCCGTTACCGTGTCGCCGACCTCGCCATGATGCCGTCGGTGCTGGAGCTTCTGGCCGACCAGCGCGGGTAACGAGCTTCCGCCCAGCCGGTAGAATCGTGGGGCGGACCACATTCATCGGGGTACATTTCATGCGCCGAGCGCCGCCGCAACTGACGCTCCGGGAGGGAAATGCTCGCTACCCTCCTTCTGTTCGCAGTCGTAGCCCTCGTCGCGAATCCGCTGGTCGCCCGCTTCGGCACCCGGATGTTCCCCGTGCTCGCCTTGGTGCCGTTGGCCGCACTCATCGTCACGATCGTGCAGTCACCCGCAGTGCTCGCCGGCGACGCCCACCTTGAATCGTTCACCTGGATACCGCAGCTCGGCTTCGAGATCACCGTGCGCCTCGACACGCTCTCCTGGCTGCTTGCGCTGATCGTGACCGGCGTCGGCTCGCTCGTGCTGTTCTACTGCACCTTCTATTTCGGCCGGGACGAGGAAGGCGTCGGTCGATTCGCGGCGACCCTGCTCGCGTTCGCCGGATGCATGTACGGGCTGGTCATCGCGGACAACGTGTACCTGCTGTACGCGTTCTGGGAGGGCACGACCGTCTTCTCCTACCTGCTCATCGGTCACTACATCGGCCGCCGCGCCAGCCGAACGGCCGCCTTGCAGGCGCTCATCGTCACCACCGCGGGTGGGCTGGTCATGCTTGTCGGCTTGGTGATGCTGTCCGTCACCGTCGGCACCACGAGCCTGAGCGAACTCATCGCCCTCGCCCCGGTCGAACCGCTGGTGACCACCGCCATCCTGCTGATCCTGGTCGGGGCGATCAGCAAGTCGGCGATCTTCCCCTTCCACTTCTGGCTGCCCTCCGCGATGGCCGCGCCCACCCCGGTCAGCGCCTATCTGCACGCGGCCGCCATGGTGCAAGCGGGCATCTACCTGGTCGCCCGGCTCGCACCCGGTTTCGCCGATACCCCCGGATGGCGTGAGGCGCTCGTCACCCTCGGTCTGCTCACGATGCTGCTGGGCGCGTGGAGGGCTCTCAAGCAGAACGACCTGAAGCTGCTGCTCGCCTACGGCACGGTCAGCCAACTCGGCTTCCTGATCACCGTCGCCGGGTACGGCACCCGCAACGCCGCCCTCGCGGCGGTCGCCTTGCTCCTCGCCCACGCCCTGTACAAGGCGGCGCTGTTCCTCATTGTCGGCATCATCGACCACCGCGCCGGCACGCGCGACCTGCGCAAGCTGTCCGGGCTGGGCAGGGAGGCTCCGTTCCTCGCGACCACCGCGACCGTCGCTGCCGCCTCGATGGCCGGCATCCCGTTCACGCTCGGCTTCGTCGCCAAGGAGTCAGTACTCGCGGCGCTTGTGGCGGATGCCGCAGACGGTCAGCTGCTCGGCTGGGTCGCGGTAGTCGGCATCGCACTCGGATCGGTGTTCACGGTGGCCTACAGCGCCCGGTTCCTGTGGGGCGCGTTCGCGCGGAAGACCGAGGTCGAGCAGGTGCGTCCGGTGCACGAGAGCCTGGGGTTCATGTTCTCGCCGGCGCTGCTTGCCGCAGCGGGCATCATCGCCGCGCCACTTGCGGCACCAATCGGAACCGCGCTGGAGGGCTACTCGGCGCAGTTCGCGACCACGGGGACGGACATCCACCTCGCGCTCTGGCACGGGTTCGACATCGCCTTCGCGATTTCGGCAGGCACGATCCTCGGTGGTCTGGCGTTGTACTGGGCGCGCGTGCCGGTGAGCGCGGTCCAGACTCGGCTGAGCACGAACGTCAACGCGAACGAGCTCTACCTGGAGACCATGCGCGGCATCGACCGGGTCGCCAGCCGGATCACCGCGACCACGCAGCGCGGTTCGCTGCCGTTCTACCTCGGCGTCACCCTGCTCGTCTTCGTCGGCACGGTCGGCACGACGCTCATCCTGAACACGACCTGGCCGAGCGAGTGGCGGCTGTGGGACAGCCCGGCGCAACTCGCGATCGCCGTGGTCATGGGCATCGCCGCCATCGCTCTCGCCGGCGCGAACAAGCGCTTCCAGGCCGCACTGCTGCTTGGGGCGACCGGCTACGGAATGGCAGCACAGTTCGCGTTCCACGGCGACCCGGATCTCGCCCTCACCCAGGTGCTGGTCGAGTCGGTGACTCTCATCGCATTTGTTCTCGTGCTGCGTCGACTGCCCGCCCGGCTGGGGCAGGTGCACGAGTCGCGGAACCGGCTGCTGCGCGCGGTAATCGGAATCGGTGTCGGCCTGGTCATGGCGGTCGGCTCGATCGTCGCGCTCGGCGCTCGCACCGCCGCGCCCATCTCCCTCGAACTGCCGCAACTCGCCTACGAGCAAGGTCACGGCTTCAACACCGTCAACGTGATCCTCGTCGACATCCGAGGCTGGGACACCCTGGGTGAACTGTCGGTGCTCATCGCGGCCGCCACCGGCGTCGCGAGCCTGGTGTTCCTGCGCAGCCGCACCGACAACCTGCCGCGACCGCCGAAGGAAGTGCGTCGGCGCACCCTGCGTGCTCGGCTCAAGCCGCTTCCTGAGCGGCCGCACGAGGAGTCGCGTCCCGACGACGCGAGCACTCGCAGCGCGTGGCTGCTGGCCGGGTTCAAGCTCGCGCCGGAGAACCGGTCGATCCTGCTCGAGGTCGTCGTGCGCCTGATGTTCCACGCGATCATCGTCGTCTCGCTGTTCATCCTGTTCTCCGGGCACAACGCGCCGGGTGGCGGGTTCGCCGGCGGGCTCGTCGCGGGCCTCGCCCTCGCGGCCAGGTACCTGGCCGGTGGCCGCTACGAACTCGGAGCAGCCGCGCCGCTCGACGCCGGGCGCCTCCTCGGGGTCGGGTTGCTGCTCGCCGCCGGCACGGCGGTGGTACCGCTGTTCTTCGGCATGGCGCCGCTGGAGTCCACCTTCTTCGAGGCGGAGCTGCCGATCCTCGGCCACGTCGAGTTCATCACCTCGACCATCTTCGACGTCGGCGTCTACCTCGTCGTCGTCGGCATGGTGCTTGACGTGCTGCGCAGCCTGGGCGCTGAGGTCGACCGCCAGCAGGAGGACGAATCGGATGAGATCGCGGAAGGGAGCCTGGTGTGAGCGTTTCCCTCGTGCTTGTCGCGCTGATGGCGATCTTCTACTCGGTCGGCGTCTACCTGCTGCTTGAGCGCAGCATGACCCGGGTGCTGCTGGGCTTCATGCTGGTCGGCAATGCGACCAACCTGCTGATCCTGGTAATCGCCGGACGCAGCGGCACCCCGCCGTTCTACGGCGACGCGCCAGCATCCGAGATGTCAGACCCGCTTCCGCAGGCGTTCGTGCTCACCTCGATCGTCATCACCTTCGGCGTCTCGGCATTCCTGATGGCGCTCATCTACCGCTCGTGGCGGCTGGCGAACGCGGATGTCGTGCAAGACGACGTCGAGGACGTCGAGATCGGCCGGCGGAGGGTGTCCGTCACCTCCGAGTCCTCGGCCGAGGCGGAGGACACCGAGTTCGGCACGCGCGCCGCGGCGGCGGTCTCGACCGCGCTCGACCTCGAGGAAGCCGAGCGGCTCGAAGAGGAGCAGGCGCAGCGCGAGGCACGTGACCGCGAAGCACTCGACCGCGAACTGCGAGCCGAGGACGGCCACGCCACCGAGTTGCAGGAGGAGGAGAAGCTGTGAGTTCACTCATCCCGCTCGTCGTCCTGCTGCCGCTGCTCGGCGCCGCGGCGGCGCTGACCCTCGCCCGCTACCCGCGCGCGCAGGTGACCATCGCGAGTGCTGTGCTCGGTGTCGTGCTCGTCATCGGCGGGCTTCTGCTCTGGTACGTGGATGCCTACGGCGCAATCGCGGTCGCGGTCGGCGGCTGGCCCGCGCCGTGGGGCATCACCCTCGTGGTCGACCGTCTCGCCGCGTTGCTGCTCGTCATCTCCGCCGCGGTGCTGCTCTCGGTGCTCATCTTCTCGGTCGGCCAGGGCCTGGCCGACGGAGACGACGAGACGCCGGTGTCGATCTACTACCCGACCTACCTGATTCTGGCGACCGGCGTCTTCAACGCGTTCATCGCCGGCGACCTGTTCAACCTGTACGTAAGTTTCGAGATCCTGCTCGTGGCGAGCTACGTGCTGATCACCCTCGGCGGGACCGAGCAGCGCATCCGCTCCGGAGTCACCTACATCGTGGTCAGCCTGGTGTCGTCGATCATCTTCCTGGCGGCGATCGCTTTCATCTACGCGTCAGCCGGAACGGTGAACATCGCACAACTCGCCGTGCGGCTGGCCGAACTGCCCGAGGATGTGCAGCTCATCCTGCACGTGATGCTGATCGTCGCGTTCGGCATCAAGGCAGCCATCTTCCCGCTGTCGTTCTGGCTGCCGGACTCCTACCCGACCGCCCCGGCTCCGGTCACGGCGGTCTTCGCCGGCTTGCTGACCAAGGTCGGCGTCTACGCGATCATGCGCACCGAGATGATCATCTTCCCCGGCGATGACCTTCAGGTGCCGCTCATGATCGCCGCAGGGCTGACGATGATCATCGGCATCATCGGCGCGGTCGCCCAGTCCGACATCAAGCGACTGCTGTCCTTCACGCTCGTGAGCCACATCGGCTACATGGTGTTCGGGATCGCGCTAAACACCGCTGAAGGCCTGGGAGCTTCGACCTACTACGTCGTGCACCACATCACGGTGCAGACCACACTGTTCCTCGCCGTAGGACTCGTCGAACGCGTCGCGGGCACCACCTCGATCAACCGGATCGGGGGTCTGCTGAAGGCAAGCCCGGTCATCGCGGTGCTGTTCTTCATCCCGATGCTCAGCCTCGGCGGCATCCCGCCCTTCTCCGGCTTCCTCGGCAAGCTGGC
Organism: Cryobacterium sp. BB307; assembly: GCF_012274275.1. GTDB lineage: Bacteria > Actinomycetota > Actinomycetes > Actinomycetales > Microbacteriaceae > Terrimesophilobacter. Next base: position 1,154,842 of record NZ_JAANZA010000001.1, read on the forward strand.
CCTGTTCGACGCCGGCGCGAAGGACGGCTCCGTGCTCGCGTGGCTGCTCATCGGCGCCGGAGCGCTGGTCTCGCTGCTCACGCTCTACGCCCTCGCGCGCGCCTGGAACATGGCGTTCTGGCGGGACGCCGAGGAGGTCGTCGACTACGAGCATCCGCTGCCCGTCTCCGACGCCGACCGCCGCAACGACTCCGGCCAGGTGGCGACGGCACGTGTCGTGCCCCGCATCATGGTGGCGGCGACCGGCGGCATGGTTGCCATCAGTGTCGCCCTGACGCTGTTCGCCGGGCCGCTGTTCGACGTCAGCGAGCGCGCCGGCAAGAACATCGACGGCCCCGGCTACTACGTCACCACCGTGTTCGAGGGGGTGTCGGAGTGAACGCGCAGGTGACACGGCGTGAGCTGCGGCGCCGATTCATCCGGCAACTGCCGCTGCTTGTCGGCCTGGTCGTGCTGTGGATGGTGCTGTGGGGAAACCTGTCCTGGTTGAACCTGATCACCGGCATCCTCGTCGCGGTGGTGGTGACCCGCGTGTTCTACCTGCCGCCGGTCGACCTGTCGGGCCGCTTCAACCCGTGGCATGGGCTGGTGTTCCTGGCAACCTTTATCGGAGACGTCATCGTCGCGTCGTTCCAGGTCGCCTTCCTGGCGCTGAGACCAGGCAGGATCCCCACCTCGTCGGTCATCGGCGTGAACCTGCACACGCGGTCCGACCTGATCATGACGCTGGTGGCCATCGCGTTGTCCCTCGTACCCGGATCGCTCGTGGTCGAGGCCGACCGGGAGAGTTCCATCCTGTACTTCCACACCTTCCCGACCGCCTCAGGCCGCGATGTCGAGAAGATGCGGCGCAAGGTGCTGCTGGTGGAGTCCCGCATCGTGCGCACGCTCGGCTCCAAGGACGACCTGCGCCGCATCGCCGAGGAGGCGCGCCGATGAGCGACTGGGTGTTCTGGACCGTCGGGGTGCTGTTCTTCGCCGCCGCGTTGCTGGCTCTGTACCGGATCGCGCGCGGGCCGAAACTGCTCGACCGGATGATCGCATCCGACATGCTGCTGACCACGCTCATCTGCATCCTCGGCGCCGAAATGGTCTACAACTCGCACACCCGCACGCTGCCGCTCATGCTCGTGCTCGCCGCCACGGCGATCCTCGGTGCGGTCGTCGTCGCACGCTACGTCTCGCGAAGGGGGCAGTGACATGCTCGACATCGTGATCGACGTGCTGACCGCGGTCTTCCTGATCGTCGGGGCGTTCCTGTCGTTCGCCGCGGGGGTCGGCCTCATCCGATTCTCGGATGCGATAGCGCGGATGCACGCGACGACCAAGCCGCAGATCCTCGGGCTGATGGTGATCCTCGCCGCGATCGGCCTGCAGAGCCCGAACTGGTCGACGATCCTGCTGCTCATCCCGATCCTCGTCTTCCAGATGCTGACCGCGCCGATCGCCGCGCACATGGTGGGCCGTGCGGGCTACCGCACCGGTGTGATGGCCGAGGACAGCCTGCTCATCGACGAGCTCGCCGGGGCCATCGAGCGGGCGCAGCAGGAAAGCGGCGGTGCGGGGACGACTTAGACTCGATCCCATGTCCGAGCCTGATCTGAAGCCCCGATCCCGTGTCGTCACCGACGGAATTGAAGCCCTCACCTCCCGCGGCATGCTCCGCGCCGTCGGCATGGGTGACGCCGACTGGGATAAGCCTCAGATCGGCATCGCCAGCTCGTGGAACGAGATCACGCCCTGCAACCTGAGCCTCGACCGGCTCGCCCAGGGGGCGAAGGAGGGCGTGCACGGCGGCGGCGGCTACCCGCTGCAGTTCGGCACCATCTCCGTCTCCGACGGCATCTCGATGGGGCACGAGGGCATGCATTTCTCGCTCGTCAGCCGCGAGGTCATCGCCGACTCGGTCGAGACCGTCATGATGGCCGAGCGGCTCGATGGTTCCGTGCTGCTGGCCGGATGCGACAAGTCGCTGCCCGGGATGCTGATGGCGGCCGCCCGGCTGGACCTCGCATCCGTCTTCCTCTACGCAGGCTCGATCGCCCCCGGGTGGGTGAAACTCTCCGACGGCACCGAGAAGGACGTCACGATCATCGACTCGTTCGAGGCAGTCGGCGCGGTCAAGGCCGGCACCATGTCGGAACTGGACGCGCACCGCATCGAGTGCGCGATCGCGCCGGGTGAGGGCGCCTGCGGTGGCATGTACACCGCCAACACCATGGCGAGCGTGGCCGAAGCCCTTGGCATGAGCCTCCCCGGCTCTGCCGCCCCGCCGGCAGCCGACCGCCGCCGTGACTACTTCGCCCACCGCAGCGGCGAAGCCGTCGTGAACCTGCTGCGCCTCGGGATCACCGCCCGCGACATCCTGACCAGGAAGGCGTTCGAGAATGCGATCGCCGTCGCCATGGCGTTCGGCGGCTCGACCAACGTCGTGCTGCACCTGCTGGCCATCGCGAAGGAAGCCGATGTCGAACTCACCCTCGACGACTTCAACCGGATCGGCGACAAGGTGCCGCACATCGGCGACCTGAAGCCGTTCGGCAAGTACGTGATGAACGACGTCGACCGGCACGGGGGAGTGCCCGTCGTGATGAAGGCGCTGCTGGACGCCGGCCTGCTGCACGGTGACGCGCTCACCGTGACCGGCAAGACCGTCGCCGAGAACCTCGCCGAACTGGATCCGCAGCCGCTTGACGGTGAGGTGCTGCGCACGCTCGACAACCCGATCCACGCGACCGGCGGGCTCACCATCCTGCGCGGCTCGCTCGCCCCCGACGGTGCCGTGGTCAAGACGGCCGGCTTCGACGCCGAGGTGTTCGAGGGGCCGGCGCGCGTGTTCGAGCGCGAGCGCGCGGCCATGGACGCCCTGACAGAGGGCGCCATCAACAAGGGCGACGTGATCGTCATCCGGTACGAAGGGCCGAAGGGCGGGCCAGGGATGCGCGAGATGCTGGCGATCACCGCCGCCATCAAGGGCGCGGGGCTCGGAAAAGATGTATTACTGTTGACGGACGGCAGATTCTCAGGCGGCACAACCGGCCTGTGCATCGGCCACATAGCTCCCGAAGCGGTGGACGCAGGTCCGATCGCGTTCGTGCGCGATGGTGATCTGATTCGGGTCGATATCGCAGGCCGCTCACTTGACTTACTTGTCGACGAGAGCGAGCTGGAAGCCCGCCGCCGAGGCTGGGCTCCGCTTCCCCCGCGCTATACCCGTGGCGTTCTCGCAAAATACTCGAAGCTCGTGCACTCCGCTGCGGAGGGCGCGACCACCGGGTGAGCACCCCAATCCTCGACTGAAGGAAACCCAGAAAACCATGCCCGCGGAATCTATCCCCGTGCCGACTCCCTCGACGACGCATCCACGCTCCAGTGAGCCGGAAATCCTCACCGGCTCCGGGGCCGTGCTGCGCTCGCTCGAGAAGCTCGGCATCACCGACGTCTTCGGACTGCCCGGCGGCGCCATCATGCCGTTCTACGACGAGCTCATGTCGTCGACCACCATCCGTCACATCCTTGTGCGCCACGAACAGGGCGCCGGCCACGCGGCCGAGGGCTACGCGTCGTCCACCGGCAAGGTAGGCGTCGCGATCGCGACCTCCGGCCCCGGCGCGACCAACCTGGTGACGGCGATCGCGGATGCGCACATGGACTCCGTCCCGCTGCTCGCGATCACCGGTCAGGTGTTCTCGACCGTAATGGGCACCGATGCGTTCCAGGAAGTCGACATCGTCGGCATCACCATGCCGATCACCAAGCACTCGTTCCTGGTGCGCCGGCCGGAGGACGTTCCGGCCGTGCTGCAGGCCGCGCACCACATCGCGACGACCGGCCGGCCGGGCCCTGTGCTCGTTGACATCACCAAGGACGCGCAGCAGAACTCGGCACCGTTCATCTGGCCGACCGAGGTCGAGCTGCCCGGCTACCGTCCGGTGACCAAGGCGCACGGCAAGCAGGTGCAGGCAGCCGCCCGGATGCTCGCCGAGGCGAAGCGGCCCGTCCTCTACGTCGGTGGCGGCGTCATCCGGGGCCGGGCCTCGGACGAGCTGCTCGCATTCGCCAATGCCAGCGGCGCGCCCGTCGTGACGACGCTGATGGCGCGCGGGGCGTTCCCCGACTCGCACAAGCAGCACCTGGGCATGCCCGGCATGCACGGCACCGTGCCTTCGGTGCTTGCGCTGCAGGAATCCGACCTGATCATCTCGCTCGGCGCCCGCTTCGACGACCGGGTGACCGGCAAGCCGAGCGAGTTCGCGCCGAACGCCAAGGTGGTTCACGTCGACATCGACCCGGCCGAAATCTCCAAGATCCGCGTCGCCGATGTGCCGATCGTTGGTGACGTGAAGGACGTTCTCACCGACCTCGCTGCCGCGTACAACGAGGTAATCAAGAAGGTGCAGCCGGACTTCACCGACTGGTGGGCACGCATCGAAGAGCTCCGGAAGAGCTTCCCGCTCGGCTACGACGACCCGGCCGACGGCTTGCTCGCTCCGCAGTACGTGATCGAGCGGATCGGTGAGCTCACCGGACCGGAGGCGATCTACGCCGCGGGCGTCGGCCAGCACCAGATGTGGGCTGCCCAGTTCATCAAGTACGAGCGTCCCAACGCATGGCTGAACTCCGGCGGTGCCGGCACCATGGGCTACGGCGTGCCTGCAGCGATGGGCGCCAAGGTTGCCAACCCCGAGCGCACCGTGTGGGCGATCGACGGCGACGGATGCTTCCAGATGACCAACCAGGAGCTCGCGACCGCGACGATCAACAACATCCCGATCAAAGTCGCCGTGATCAACAACTCGTCGCTCGGCATGGTTCGACAGTGGCAGACGCTGTTCTACAACGGGCGCCACTCGTTCACCGACCTGAACACCGGCCACGAGACCGTCATGGTGCCCGACTTCGTGAAGCTCGCGGAGGCGTACGGCGCCCTCGGCATCCGGGTCACGAAGAAGGAGGAGGTCGATGCGGCGATCAAGCTCGCGAACGAGACCAACGACCGTCCGGTCGTCATCGACTTCATCGTGAGCGCCGACGCGATGGTGTGGCCGATGGTGCCGCAGGGAGTCGGCAACTCGAACGTGCAATACGCGCGCGACAAGGCGCCGGAATGGGAGGACGAGTAATGAGCCACGTACTGTCACTGCTCGTCGAGGACAAACCGGGTCTGCTCACGCGTGTCGCCGGGCTGTTCGCCCGACGCGGCTTCAACATCGAGAGCCTCGCGGTGGGCAAGAGCGAGATCCCGGGCCTGTCCCGGATCACCGTCGTCGTCGACGTCGAGGAACTGCCGCTCGAGCAGGTCACCAAGCAGCTGAACAAGCTGGTCAACGTGATCAAGGTCGTCGAGCTGGACCCGACGCAGACGGTCGAGCGCGAGCACATGCTCATCAAGGTGAAGGTCGACAACTCGACTCGCAGCGCGATCCTCGAGGCGACCAACCTGTTCCGCGCCCGCATCGTCGATGTGGCGACGGATGCGCTGGTGATCGAGGTCACCGGCGACACCGCCAAGGTGCAGGCGCTGCTGCGCGTGCTCGAGCCGCACGGCATCAAGGAGATCGCCCAGTCCGGGCTGCTCGCCATCGGCCGTGGGCCGAAGAGCATCACCGACCGCGTCTTCAAGAATTGACGGGCGCCGGCACGGCCGCCCGCTAGAGACATCCGAACAAGCAAGGAGAAACAACCAATGGCCGAGATCTATTACGACAAGGACGCCGACCTGTCGATCATCCAAGGCAAGAAGGTGGCCGTCATCGGCTACGGCTCGCAGGGGCACGCGCACGCGCAGAACCTGCGTGACTCGGGTGTCGAGGTCAAGATCGGCCTGAAGCCCGACTCGAAGTCGAAGCCGAAGGCCGAGGAGGCCGGTTTCGAGGTGCTCCCGAGCGCCGAGGCCGCGAAATGGGCGGATGTCGTCGTCATCCTCGCGCCGGACCAGCACCAGCGTGCACTGTACGCCGAGGACATCCGGGACAACCTCGAGGCGGGCAACGCGCTCGTCTTCGGACACGGCTTCAACATCCGGTTCGGCTACATCGAGGCGCCCGAGGGTGTCGACGTGATCATGGTCGCGCCGAAGGGCCCCGGCCACACCGTGCGCCGTGAGTACGAGGCCGGCCGTGGTGTGCCGGTGATCGTCGCCGTCGAGAAGGACGCGACCGCGGGCGCCTGGCCGCTCGTGCTGAGCTACGCGAAGGCGATCGGCGGTCTTCGCGCCGGCGGTATCAAGACGACCTTCACCGAGGAGACCGAGACCGACCTGTTCGGTGAGCAGGCGGTGCTCTGCGGTGGTGTCTCCCAGCTCGTCCAGTACGGCTTCGAGACCCTCACCGAGGCCGGCTACCAACCCCAGGTCGCCTACTTTGAGGTGCTGCACGAGCTCAAGCTCATCGTCGACCTCATGTGGGAGGGCGGCATCGCCAAGCAGCGCTGGAGCGTCTCCGACACCGCAGAGTACGGCGACTACGTCTCCGGCCCGCGCGTGATCGACCCGCACGTCAAGGACAACATGAAGGCGGTGCTCGCCGACGTACAGTCCGGCGCGTTCGCCGAGCGGTTCATCGCCGACCAGGACTCCGGCGCGCCGGAGTTCAAGGAGCTGCGCGCCAAGGGTGAGGCCCACCCGATCGAGGCGACCGGCAAGGAACTGCGCGCCCTGTTCGCGTGGAAGCAGCAGGACGACGACTACGTGGACGGCTCCGCCGCGCGCTAGTCATCATTCCCGCTGGTTGAGGGGTCGCGAAGCGACCGTCTCGAAACCCGTCCGCACAAGAACTTCCGTGTGTGGCTGATTTCGAGACGATCGACTTCGTCGATCCCTCAACCAGCGGTAATGCGAGCAGCGGGCGCGGCTAGAGTTGCTCGGGTGGCCGTGGATCCTGACGACGAAGCCCTCAGCTGGGGTGACGAGTCCGATCCCAGCCACGCCGCTGCGCCAAGCGCGGACGCAGTCGAGGCCGATGGCACCGCATCCGGCTCGCTCGCGCTCGTCGCTTACGGCATCTTCGCCGGCCTTTACCTGCTGTATACGATCGGCTGGGTGCTGGCATCCATCCGCAACCCGATCCCCGTCGGCGGGATCCTCCCGGTGATCTTGTACCAATTCGGCGAGTTCCTGGCGATCGTCTCCCCGGCACTCTGGGCGGCATCCGTTGCCGTCTTCACACGCCACAAGCGGCCCGCAACCCGCGTGGTGTGGTTGCTGATTGGCGCGCTCGTCCTCATCCCATGGCCGTTCATCGCATGACCGAGACGATACGAACTCCGGATGCCGCACCCGACCGTGTCGATTGGGCGCGCGTCGCGATCGCGGCGGCCTTCGCGCTGCTGTTCGCGTACGACCTGTTCGAGGCGATCTCCGACGCGATCGGCGTCGTCACGAGCATCAACCAGATCAACGAGCTCGCGGCCGAGGCTGACGTGGCACCACTCGGCATCCCGTGGGCGGCGATCGTGGTGAACCTGGTTCTGCCGGTCATGCTCTATGTCGTCGGCGTCATCGTCGGCTTCAAGCGGGGTCGACTGCCGCTGGTCCTCTCCTTGGCTACCGCCCTTGCCGTGGTCGCGGCGGTCACCCTCAGCGTCAACGTGCTCGCCGGCTATCTCACCTAGCGACGCGTAACCAGCGGCGAGCGCGGAACGGCCTGCATTACAGTTATCCTGTCGCGCCCGTGTGCGCCGCGGCGTTCCCCCTCTTATCTGGCGAAGGATGCTTTCGTGGCGAAACCGATCGTGCTGATCGCAGAAGAACTCTCACCCGCTACTGTCGACGCCCTCGGGCCCGACTTCGACGTGCGCAACGTCGACGGCACCGACCGGGCAGCGCTCCTCGAAGCGCTTCCAGATGCGAGCGCCATCCTCATCAGGTCGGCGACCAAGGTCGACGCCGAGGCGATCGCAGCGGGACGCAAGCTGAAGGTCATCGCCCGCGCGGGCGTTGGGCTCGACAACGTCGACGTCAAGACGGCGACCGAGGCGGGGGTCATGGTCGTCAACGCGCCGACCTCCAACATCGTGTCCGCGGCCGAGCTCGCGATCGGCCACCTGCTGAGCCTTGCCCGGCACATCCCGGACGCCAACGCCTCGCTCAAGGCGGGGGAGTGGAAGCGCTCCAAGTACACCGGCACTGAGCTGTACGAGAAAACCATCGGAATCGTCGGGCTCGGCCGCATCGGCACGCTCGTCGCGCAGCGCCTCGCCGCGTTCGACACGACCGTCGTCGCCTACGACCCGTACGTGACGCCGACGCGCGCGCAGCAGCTGGGCGTTCAGCTGTTGAGCCTTGACGAGCTCATGCAGCAGGCCGACTTCATCACCGTGCACATCCCGCGCACGCCCGAGACGACCGGCCTCATCGGACGCGAGCAGTTCGCCAAAGCCAAGCCGAACCTTCGCATCGTCAACGCCAGCCGTGGCGGCATCGTCGACGAGCACGCACTGTACGAGGCGCTCCGCGACGGCCGCATCGCAGGCGCCGGTCTCGACGTTTTCGTCACCGAGCCTCCCACCGACTCACCGCTACTCGAACTGGACAACATCATCCTCACGCCGCACCTGGGCGCGTCCACCGACGAGGCCCAGGAGAAGGCGGGCGTGTCGGTGGCCCGCTCGGTGAGGCTTGCCCTCGATGGTGAGCTGGTCCCGGATGCCGTGAACGTCGCCGGCGGTGTCATCGACCCGACCGTTCGTCCGGGCATCCCGCTGATGGAGAAGCTGGGGCAGGTGTTCGCCGGACTGGCTCAGCGTCCGGTCACCAGCATCGACGTCGAGATTCGCGGCGAGATCGTAGACTTCGACGTCAGCGTGCTGAAGCTTGCCGCGCTCAAGGGCTACTTCACGAACATCGTGAGCGAGGCCGTGTCCTACGTGAACGCGCCGCTGCTCGCCGAGCAGCGGGGCATCCCGGTGCGCCTGATCACCGACGCCGAGAGCGAGGAGTACCGCAACCTGCTGACCATCCGCGGCGGCCTCGCCGACGGCACCGAGGTATCGGTGTCCGGCACCCTGATCGGCACCAAGCAGTCGCAGAAGATCGTTGCGGTGAACGGCTACGACGTCGAGGTGCCGCTCGACGAGCACCTGATCGTTATGCTCTACACCGACCGGCCGGGCATCGTCGCGATCTTCGGCAAGGAGTTCGGCGATGCCCAGATCAACATCGCGGGCCTCCAGATAAGTCGCCGGGAGGCCGGCGGCCAGGCGCTGTCGGTGCTCACCGTCGACTCACCGGTCTCGGAAGAACTCATCGAGACGGTGCGGCAGGCGATCGACGCCGACTACATTCGTCAGATTGACGTAGTCGCCTGACGAGAGGTTGCGAATGAGGCGGTCGGAGCCAGCGTTGGTTCCAGCCATCGCAGGAGTAGTCGGCGCAGTGGTGATGGCGGCGCACGCCGTGCTCCTCGCGTTGCGCCCTGAAGGGTGCGTCGGTCAGGCGTGCAGCGGCGGCGCGGCCCACCGCCCATCCGAGGACATCTCGTGGCTGTTCCTCATTGCGGTAGCGCTGCTTGCGGTCGCGGTCGCAGGCCACCGCACGCTGCCGCGTTGGGGCAGGATCGCGACAGCGACGACCCTGGCGATCGGGGCCCTGCTGCTTGCGGTCGGTATCGCCATAAACCGCGGATCAAGTTACGGCAACCCGTTGTGGTGGCTGGTCGACTCCGACACTCTGGGACGCTTCGTCCCGCTGCTTGCGACGGGCATCGCGGGCTTCGCGGTGCTGCGCTCCCCGGTGCTCCGCGCGTGGCTTGGTTCCCTGCTGCTCGCGGCCTTCGTGATCGGGCTGCCGTTCAACATCCAGGATTGGCGCGTGCTGTTGAACCTGCCGATGTCCGCGGCGTGGGCCGTGTTGTTCGCCATCGCCCTCGCATCCGCTCGCCGTGGAGCCCACGAACTGGCACCCGCTGCCGCATCCTGAGACCGCACTTAGACAGAGAACTGCCCCGCGGTGCAACCGATGCTCCGCGGGGCAGCCTGCCTAGACGTCGTTAAAGCGTCGGATCGACGTCGCTGCGCGTCTCGCGCTGCACGGTGCGGTCACCGGTTCCCCCGACCTCACGAACGGTCTCAACGCTTGAGCGGCGTCGAAGCACCAGGACGAGCGAGATCAGGAATACGACCACTCCGGCGATCATCAGGATCCAGCCGATCAGATCCAAGTTGACGAACTGAACCTCGAAGTTCAGCGCGAAGGTGACGATGGCGCCGATCACGAACAAGACGATTCCGGTTCCAATTCCCACGATCGATCCTTTCTGTTCGCCGATGCCCGGCCCATCCAGAGCCGAACTGGCGTTGTGTGAATCAGACTCGCAATCCACCATGGGAACCGGCTGAGAGCCGCCTGCGCGCTAATGTGGCATGCACACCCCCGCAGAGCCGGAGTAGCCAACCATGCCCAGAAACATCTCTCTCGCCGTCATCGGCGGAGACGGAATCGGCCCCGAGGTCACCGCAGAAGCACTCAAGGTGCTCGAAGCCGCGGTGCCCGCGGACGTGACGATCGACGCGACGCCGTACCCCTTCAGTGCCGGCCACTATCTCGACACCGGGCGGGTGCTGGACGACGCGGACCTCGAGGCGCTGCGCCAGCACGATGCCATCCTGCTCGGAGCTGTCGGCGGCGACCCGCGCGATCCGAGGCTCGCGGGCGGGCTCATCGAGCGCGGGCTGCTGCTCAAGCTCCGGTTCGCCTTCGACCACTACGTCAACCTGCGACCCGGACGGCTCTTCCCGTCGATCGCGTCTCCGCTGGCCAACCCGGGCGACATCGACTTCGTGGTGGTCCGGGAGGGCACGGAGGGTCCGTACACCGGCAACGGCGGCAGCATCCGGGTCGGCACGCCGGCCGAGGTCGCGACCGAGGTGAGCGTCAACACCGCGTACGGGGTCGAGCGGCTTGTGCGGTTCGCGTTCCGCACTGCGGCCCAGCGGCGGAACAAGCTCACCCTCGTGCACAAGACGAACGTGCTCACCTACGCGGGTTCGCTCTGGCAGCGCACCGTCGACAGCGTTGGCGTCGAGTTCCCGGAGGTCGCGGTCGACTACCTGCACATCGATGCGGCAACGATCTTCCTGGTCACCGATCCGTCGCGCTTCGACGTGATCGTCACCGACAACCTGTTCGGCGACATCCTGACCGACCTCGCCGGGGCGGTTTGCGGCGGGATCGGCCTGGCCGCATCCGCCAACATCAACCCGGACGGCACCTTCCCGAGCATGTTCGAGCCGGTGCACGGGTCGGCGCCCGACATTGCCGGAAAGCAGATCGCCGACCCGACCGCTGCGATCCTGTCGGTCGCGCTGCTGCTGCAGCAGCAGGGACTGCCGGATGCCGCGGCGCGGGTCACCGACGCCGTAACGGCCGACCTCGGGTCGCGTGGATCGGACGCGCGCAGCACCGCGCAGGTGGGTGACGCGATCGTTGCGCTCATCAAAGAAGCGCAGAATGGATGAGTCCGGTCTCTCCCGGACAGCGAAGAGCGAAGGATTGGCGATGGCCTCAACACAAACGGATGCAGCACTCGAATTCCAGGTGACACGGAACCTGGCCGCGAAGAGCCCGCAAGAACGTGCAGAGATCCTGGCCAACCCCGGTTTCGGCAAGAACTTCACCGACCACATGGTCGACATCTGCTGGAGTGTCAACGGCGGCTGGCACCGCCCGCGGGTGCAGCCGTACGGCCCAATCACCCTCGATCCGGCGGCCGCGGTGCTGCACTACGGGCAGGAGATCTTCGAGGGCCTGAAAGCGTACCGGCATGCTGACGGCTCGATCTGGACCTTCCGTCCCGAGGCCAACGCCCAGCGCATGCAGCGCTCCGCCCGCCGGCTCGCCCTGCCGGAGCTGCCGGTCGAGTACTTCCTCGACTCGCTGCATCAGCTGATCGCCGTCGACGGCGACTGGGTGCCATCCGAGCCAGAGACGAGCCTCTACCTGCGGCCGTTCATGTTCGCCAGGGAGGCGTTCCTGGGCGTGCGCGCCGCGCACAAGGTCGCCTACTACCTGATCGCGAGCCCGGCCGGCGCCTACTTCCACGGCGGTGTCGCGCCAGTGTCGATCTGGCTGTCGACGAACTACTCGCGTGCGGGCAAGGGCGGCACCGGGGCGGCGAAGACGGGCGGCAACTACGCAGCGTCGCTGCTGCCGCAGGAGGAGGCCGCCGCGCAGGGCTGCGCCCAGGTGATGTTCCTCGACTCGGTGGAGGGCAAGTACATCGAGGAACTCGGCGGGATGAACGTCGTGCTCGTCTACAAGGACGGCCGCGTGGTCACGCCCGAGTCGGAGAGCATCCTCGAGGGCATCACCCGCGACTCCATCCTGAAGCTCGCCGAGGACCGCGGCCACACGGTGGAGCGCCGCCAGGTCACCATCGACGAGTGGCGCGAGGGCGCGGCATCCGGGGACATCGTCGAAGTGTTCGCGTGCGGCACCGCCGCGGTGGTGACGCCGATCGCGCAGCTCAAGGCCGCCGATTTCACGATCGGCGACGCGGATGCACAGCCGGGCGAGTTGACCATGTCGCTGCGGCAGGAGCTCACCGATATCCAGTACGGGCGCGTCGAAGACAAGCACGGCTGGATGCACCGCCTGGACGGCTGACCTAAGGAAAGGCGGGCCTCCCCGGACGGGTACGCTTGATCGGGTGAAGATCGCGCGTTTTAGCAGTGCCGGGGAAGACCCGAGGTTCGGAATCGTCGACGACCAGGAGCTCGTCGTTTTGGCTGGGGACCCCATGTTCAGTGGGTTCAACACCACCGGAGAGCGGGTCGCGCTGGAGGACTCCCGACTGCTCGCGCCGGTCATCCCTCGGTCGAAGGTGGTGTGCGTCGGCCTCAACTACGCCGCGCACAAGGCGGAGATCACGAGCGCCGCGCCGGACAACCCGCTGATCTTCCTCAAGCCGAACACGTCGGTCATCGGACCGGGCGAGACCATCATGATCCCGCCGGTGGATGGTCGCATCGTGCACGAGGGTGAACTGGCGATCGTGATCGGCCGGATCGCGAAGCAGGTCAGGGCCGAGAACGCGATGGACTACATCTTCGGCTATACGATCGCCAACGACATTTCCGCGCGCGACGTCATGTTCGCGGACGGGCAGTGGGCTCGTGCGAAGGGGTACGACACGTTCTGCCCGCTTGGCCCGTATATCGAGACCGAGCTCGACCCGACCAACCTCGAGATCGAGACCTTCGTCGACGGTGAGCCCCGCCGCAAGGGGAACACCGCGGACATGCTGTACAAGATCCCCGAGATCATCGAGTTCGCGTCGGATGTCTGGACGCTGCTGCCCGGGGACGTCATCCTCACCGGGACGCCGGCCGGCCTCGGCGGGTTCACCGACGGGCAGCGGGTGGACATCACCATCGAGGGCATCGGAACACTCTCGAACCCGGCCCGCAACCGCGACTAGCGAGGTGGGGTCGGGTCGCCGACCTGCACGATGCCGTTCTCATACGCGAACACCGCGACCTGCACGCGGTCGCGCAGCGCGAGCTTGGTCAGCAGGCGTGACGCGTAGGTCTTGACCGTCGCCTCGCTGAGGAACAGCTCCTGCCCGATTTCGGAGTTGGAGTATCCGCGCGCGATGAGCCGCACGATCTCCAACTCACGGTCGGTCAGGGATGCGACCACCGGGGATGGCCCACCGAGCGGCCGTTGGGTGAATCGCTCGAGCAGTCGGGCCGTCACCGCCGGGGCGAGCATCGCCTCCCCTCGAGCGACAACGCCGACCGCGTGAACCAGGTCGGTCGGCGACACATCCTTCAACAGGAAGCCGCTGGCACCGGCCCGCACCACCTCGTACACGTACTCGTCGAGGTCGAACGTGGTCAGGGCAAGTACTCGCGGCGCCGGGTCGCACTCGGCCAGCACCCGCCGGGTTGCGCCGATGCCGTCGAGAACGGGCATCCGGATGTCCATGAGCACCACGTCGGGGGAGAGCTCACCCGCGAGCGTCACCGCCTCCTCGCCGTTGGCGGCTTCACCGACGACGTCCATGCCGGCGCGCTCGAGAATGAGCCGAAAGCCAGCGCGCACCAGCTCTTGGTCGTCCGCCAGCAGCACGCGCGTCACAGCAGCACTCCGACCGGGAGGACCGCGTGCACCACGAATCCGCCCGGCTCACTCGTTGTCTCCAGCCGGCCGCCGTACAGCGTGGCGCGCTCGCGCATGCCGATCAGTCCGTGGCCATGGCTGTTCGGCTTGCCGGATGCGCCGATGCCGTCATCAGCAACGGTCACTTCGACCTCTCCCGCTGTGAATCGCACGGTGACGATTGCGCTGCGCGCGGAGGAGTGCCGTCGGGTGTTCGTCAGGGCTTCTTGGACGATCCGGTAGACCGCGAGATCAAGTCCATCAGGGAGCTCGAGCGGTTCACCCTCGATGCGAAGTTCGGTGTCGAGCCCGGCGTCACACGCCTGGTCTATCAGCCGGGGGAGTTCTGCCAGTCCGGGCTGCGGTTCGAGGGAACGCTCGTCGTCCGGGGTGCGCAACATGGCGACCACCCGACGCATATCGGCGAGGGCGGACGTTCCGGTCGTGCGGATGTTCTGCAGCGCCTGGCGCACGATCGCCTCGTCGTCGGCCGCCTGCTCCGCGGCCCCCGCCTGCACAACCATCACGCTGACCGAGTGCGCGATGATGTCGTGCAGTTCGCGCGCGATGCGCGCGCGTTCGTCGGCGACCGCCTGCAGCGCCTGCATCCGGCTCTCCGCTTCGACCTCGGATGCTCGGGTCGCCGCGTCCGCGGCACGTTTCTCGAACAGACTCAGTCCCCGACCGGATGCCCAGACGAGGGCCGTGACGGTCCAGTGGTAGATCATCTCCTCGGGGGACTGCATCACGTCTACGCGCAAGTCGAAGAAGATCAGCATGGCGGCGGCAACGCCGGCGCCCGCGGCGCTGCGCCATCCCTTGCCGTGCCTGGCAACCGAATAGACCGCGACCAGCAGCGGGAAGAACTGGCCCCAGAACAGCACGGGCACAGGTGTGATCGAGTAAACAGCCGCCCACAACACGACAATCGCCGTCAAGGTCGCCAGGGGCGCGAAACGGCGGACGATCAGCAGCAGGCACACGGAAATCGCGAGCGCGGTGCCGAGTTCCTTTGAACCGTCCCCATACACGGATTGCAGCGGCACCCAGAGCTCGGCGATCGCGACGCCACACAGGATGATTGCGACCGCGGCATCCTGAGTCAGATGTACGAGGCTGCGGCGCGTCACATGCCCGAGGATACGCGGGCGATGCGCCCGCGGGAATCACCGGAAGTTGACCGAGGTGTCGCCCGCTGGCGATCGAAGTTGAATCCGACGGCGGATGCCGGTCATCGGATGCCTCCCTAGCGTCTTGCGAGCAGGTCAAATCTTTGGAGGAATCATGACCACAACCGCGAAATACCGTCGCTTCCTGACCGCGCTCAGTTTGGTGCTGACCGGCGCGTTAGTCGTCGTCTGGGTGCTGCTCTGGCCAGCGGCAGAGCACGCGGATGGACTGCTCGGTGCCATCGCCGCTACGCCGGCGACGGCGACCATCTCTGCCCTCGCCTTCGCCTACGCGCAACTGTTCTTCATCGTCGGCCTGCTCGGCGGTGCGCAGCTCGTCAGTTCGCGCTCGCCCGTGATGTCCAACCTCGCCGCGACCTTCGGCATCATCGGCGGCTTCGGCCACACGATCTTTGCCGGTGGCTCCTTTGTCACCCTGGCGATGGCCGCCGACACCGCGAACCGTGACATCCACAACGCCATTCTCGACCGCGAGATCGGATGGGTCGATGGCATCCCGCTGCTCATGGGCATGATCGGGACGATCCTCGCGATCCTGTTCCTCGGCATCGGGCTGCTGCGCGCCAAGGTGGGGCCGGTGTGGATTCCGATTGCCCTGTTCGTGTTCCTCCCGCTCGAGTTCGCGGTGGGCAACTTCGTGCCGTGGGCGTACTATGCGTCCGGCGCGCTCTACCTCATCGCGCTCACCGCGATCGCGACTGTCGTCTGGAAGAGCCCGATCGAGCAGTGGATGACGGTTGCCGATGGTCGGGCGGCGGAGGTGGAGTCGGTGCCGGCCGCGCGCTGACCCCATCCGGCATCGCCCGAACCCCAACCGAGCGCCAGTTTGTTGACCGCGCGCCCCTTTAAAGCGGAGCGCGGTCAACAAACGCCGGCGAGAACGCCCGAGACCCTCGACGGTGCTGCCGTTTGTTATCGATGCGCCCGCTAGAGCACCCGCATCGATAACAAACCGCCGCAACGTTGCGGAAGCGGCGGGAGCGGGAGAGGCGGCGCCTACGCCTCGGGCGCGGCGCTGCCGACCATCTGTAGCCCGACGACGCAGCCGATGAGACCAAGCATCAGCAGCACCTTCACCAGCGACACCGGCTCGGTTCCGGTCAGCATCGCGTATGCGACGGTCAGTATCGCCCCGATGCCCACCCAGACGGCATACGCGGTCCCGGTCGGGATGTCCCGCATCGCCCACGCGAGACCGGCCATGCTCAAGATCAGCGCGACGAAGAACGTGACGGTCGGCCAGAGCTTGGTGAACCACTCCGACTTGCCCAACGCCGTCGCCCAGACGGCCTCGAGCACCCCGGACAGAATCAGGATTACCCACGACATGACTACTCCACGGCCAGTCTTGTCGCGTGCCGGGTACTGATCCCTCGTCCGGGAGCGCTGTCGGCGCTCGCCGTCCACGCTAGCAAGACCGGCTCAGCAACCGCTGGGCACCACCCCTCGACCGCCGGATGCGCGTCGTAAGCGGAACTAGGATTGAGCGCGATGGCTGCCAACTTCTCTACCGCATCCGGCTCCGACGTCCGCGTCCGGTTCTGCCCCTCACCGACCGGCACCCCGCACGTCGGGCTCATCCGTACGGCGCTCTTCAACTGGGCGTACGCGCGCCACACCGGCGGCAAGCTGATCTTCCGGATCGAGGACACGGATGCCGCCCGCGACAGCGAGGAGAGCTACCTGCAGCTCCTCGACGCGCTGCGCTGGCTGAAGATCGACTGGGACGAGGGCATCGACGCCGGCGGACCGCACGGCCCATACCGGCAGTCTCAGCGCCAGGACATCTATCAGGGCGTGATCGACAAGCTCAAGGCATCCGGCCACCTGTACGAGTCGTTCGTCACCCCGGAGGAGATGGACGCCCGCAACGTCGCGCACGGCCGCGACCCGAAGCAGGGCTACGACAACTTCGAACGCGACCTCACCGACGTCGAGCGGGACGCGTTCAAGGCCGAGGGCCGCCAGCCCGCGCTGCGGCTGCGGGTGCCCGACAGCGACCTCAGCTTCACCGACCTGGTCCGCGGCGAGATCACCTTCCCGGCCGGCAGCTTCACCGACTTCGTCGTGGTGCGCCCGAACGGCATCCCGCTGTACACGTTCGTGAACCCGGTCGACGACGCGCTGATGGGCGTCACCCACGTGCTCCGCGGTGAGGACTTGCTGAGCTCCACCCCACGCCAGATCGCCCTCTACACGGCGCTCATCGAGATCGGCGTGGCGGATGCGATCCCGCAGTTCGGCCACCTGCCGTACGTGATGGGCGATGGCAACAAGAAGCTCTCCAAGCGCGACCCCGAGTCGAGCGTGTTCCACCTGCGCGACATGGGCTTCATCCCGGAGGGGCTCGGCAACTACCTCGCGCTGCTCGGCTGGGGGCTGTCCGCCGACCGTGACGTGTTCACCACCGAGGAGTTCGTCGCCGCGTTCGACGTCACCGATGTGAACCCCAACCCGGCCCGCTTCGACCTGAAAAAGGCCGAAGCGATCAACGCCGACCACATCCGGATGCTGCAGGCTGACGACTTCGCCGAGCGGCTGCTCCCGCACCTGACCGACACGGTCGACAGCGGCGAGGACCGCGTGCTACTGGCGAAGGCCGCGCCGCTGATCCAGGAGCGCATCCAGCTGCTCGGCGAGGCGCGCGGCATGCTCGGCTTCCTGTTCACCGACGACGACGCGATCGAGTACGACGCCGATGCGCTGAAGGGTCTCGGCGAGGACCCGGTCGCGGCGCTGCAGGCGGCATCTGCCGCGCTCGCGCCTCTCGACGACTGGTCGACGGATGCGATCGAGCAGGCACTCCGCACCGCTCTAGTCGATGAGCTCGGGCTGAAGCCCCGGCTCGCCTTCGGACCGGTGCGCACCGCGATCTCCGGCCGCCGGGTCAGCCCGCCGCTGTTCGAGTCGATGGAACTGCTCGGCAAGGACTCCTCGCTGAACCGCATCAACCGCCTGGCGGAGCGACTGTGACCGACACCGATGTCATCATCGTCGGCGCCGGCCCAGCGGGTCTGAGCGCTGCCCTGAACCTGGCCCGGTCGAGGCACCGGGTGCTGATCTTCGACAGCAATCGCCCGCGCAACGCGGCGACGCTAGCGAGCCACGGCTTCCTCAGCCGCGACGGAGTGTCCCCGCTGAAGCTGCGCAAGATCGGCCTGATCGAGCTCGAGCAGTACCCGGACGTGCAGCACAAGCGCGGCCTGGTCGAGCGCATCGAGCAGGTGGACGGCGGCTTCGTGGTGACCTCGAGCGGCGAAACGGTGACCGCACGGATCGTAGTGCTCGCCTCCGGGCTGAAGGAGATCCTGCCCGCGCTGCCGAGCATCCGGGCTTACTACGGCACCAGTCTGCACAGCTGTCTCGTCTGCGACGGTTACGAGAAGCGCGACCAGCCCCTGGCGCTGATCGGCGAGTCCGCCGACCTGGCCGAGCGCTCGCTGCTGGTGTCGCGCTGGAGCGACGACCTGATCGTGTTCACCAACGGAACCGATGCGATCAGCCCAGAAGACGAGGCCCGCCTCGCCGAGCGCGGCATCCGGGTGGAGAGGCGCGCCATCGAGGATGTCGTGGGTGACCGGGACGGACTGACTGGGGTGCGCCTCGCGGATGGCGAAGTCATCGAGCGGCGCGCTGGCTTCATCCGCCCGGGCTATCTCACCAATTTGGACTTCATCGACGCTCTCGACGTTGAGCGGGACAAGGATGGCTTCCTCGTCGTTGACGAGTACGGCCGCACGTCACTGCCGTGGCTGTACGCGGCGGGCGACCTGACGCCTCCGGGCCCGAAGCAGCTGATCGTCGCGGCCGGGCAGGGCGCGATGGTCGCGGGCGGCATCAACCGCGACGAGATGCTCACGCGCTTCGGTTCGTGACCGCCCCCGTGGGTGCGGTAGAGTAGTCGTCGGCCCGGCTCCGGTCGGTGCCCTTGGGGTATGGTGTAATTGGCAACACGGCTGATTCTGGTTCAGTTGTTCTTGGTTCGAGTCCAGGTACCCCAGCAAGTAGATCCCCGAATTTCTCGGGGATTTTTGCTTTGGTGGCAGGTAGCGCCACGATTCCCCAGCCAGTGTTTTCCCGGGAACACGCGTCAAACTCACTGCGTCTCGGTCGTGAGGCGGCATCTCTTAGCACGCGACCAGTGACGCGGTAGCGCGCCTTCCTCCCGAGCACTCCCATTGGCCCCTGCGCAAGCGGAAGGAGGCCTCGCAATGACAGCGGAACAGCCCGGCAGTCCGGGTGCGACCCACGGCGGCGAGCAGACTGGGCGGACGGTACGCTCGGCCAGGTCCTGGCTGGAGACACGATTGCGCACGACCGCACTCGGTCGTTTCGTGATGCGCACCTCAAGCTCGCTTGTCGAGATCGAAGTTTTCGATCGGGCGATGACCCTCGCGGCGCAAGCATTCACCTCCATACTCCCGCTCGTCATCGTCGTGGCAGCTTTACGCCGCGGTGATGCGGAACCGATCGGCCGGGGACTGTCTAACTACTTAGGACTGAACGACTCCGCGGCCACCGCGCTCGAGAGAGTTGTTCCCGCATCCTCCGACGTCTTCAATGCGCTGGGATGGTTCGGAACTCTCCTCCTCATCGTTTCCGCTACGGCCTTCTCACGGGCACTCGAGCGGTTCTACGCACGTGTTTGGTCGAAGCGCAAGCTCGGCTTCCGCGCAGCGTGGCGGTTATTCGCGGTTCTCGCGACCATCCTCCTCGGACTGGTCCTGGTGCAGCTCACCCGTTCCGTCCTGCGCGGAGACGGAACCTACGTCGCGTTCAGGGGCGTCGCCGAGTTCGTACTCTGGACCGTTGTATGGCTGCTCGCCGGGTGGATTGTCCTGAACCGGACTGTCAGTTTCAGGTCACTACTACCCGGCGCGGTTCTCTGCGGCATAGGGCTTGCGTTAGTGGGCGGAGTTGGTCGGATCTACCTTCCGGTCGCCCTGGCATCGGCTGCGGCGCAGTTCGGCGTGCTTGGCATCACCATCGCCTACGTCGGCTGGCTCTTCGTACTCATGTCCGTGGTCGTCATCGGCGTCACCATCGGGCGGGTGCTCACCGTGGATTACGGCGTCATGGACCGCGTGGGGCCGCGACGGCACCAGCCCACCGGTGCGGACGGCTGATTGGTGCACGCGTTACTCTGAAGGAAAGTCCACCTTTCGCCTGGCGCGGGACAGGAAATCAACGTGGTCACCTTTCGCGAACTCCACTACACGGATACCCCGCTCCTGCTGCCGAACGCGTGGGACGTCGGGTCGGGCTTGGCATTCGCAGCCGCAGGCTTTCTCGCCGTCGGCACCACCAGCTTCGGCATCGCCGCAAGCATCGGTTTGCCGGATGGCCGCGGCGCCACCAAGTCGGCCACCGTGGCGCTCGCGGCGCGGTTGTGCCGCTTGTCTGTTCACGTCACCGCTGACATCGAGGACGGCTACTCGGACGACCGCACCGAGGTCGCAGAGTTCGTGGCCGAGCTGGCCGCCCTGGGCGTGGCCGGCATCAATATCGAGGACAGCAGGGACGGTCACCTGGTTGACCCAGCGACCTTGGCAGCCAAGGTCGCCTCCATCAAGCGACGCACGCCCGACATGTTCGTCAACGCACGTGTCGACAACTTCTGGTTTAACGAGCTAGCCACCGTCGAAGCAGTCCTGCTCCGCGCCAGCGCTTATAGCGACGCCGGAGCCGACGGGATTTTCGTCCCAGGAGTGACTGACCCGGAGGACATCCGGAACATCGCCGCTGGGATCGGGCTGCCGGTCAACGTGCTGGCGCACACGTCACTCACCGTCGCGCAGCTGGGGGAGTTGGGGGTCAGACGCGTGAGTTCCGGATCGCTGCCCTACCGCGCGGCTGTCGACGCCGCCGTCGACGTTGTCAGCGCGTTGCGCGACGGCAAGCACGCTCCCGCAGCGACCTCGTACTGGGAGATGCAATCGCGCCTCAACGACTTCGCCGAGGGCTGATCCCTCCGCGGACGAAGCTTAGGGGTCGCAAACGGGCCCTCCGAGGCACCAGGAAGGGCGGCATTCGACCCCTCGGAACCAGCGCTGTCGCGTGCGTGCTCGACACAGCAATCGGGGCCGCCGCGCATCGCGACGACCCCGATTACGTGAGTGTTCGGAGAGCTACTTGCCGCCCTTGGTGGTGGCGAAGAAGCTTACGCACTGTCCCTGATTCTTGAAAACCGGCTGTTGCATTGTGGTCCAGCCACCGTTCTTGCACTCTGCCATCCCCGACTCAGCGTTGATCAGCTGCACCGAGAACTCCGCCCGGTCGAAGTAGCGCGCAAGCCCGGTCGCGTCCACGAAGTAGGCGCCGTCGCGCATGGTGACGTTCAGCGGCTGCCCGCTGATGGAGGACCGGGCGGTGACCTCGGCAACCGCGAGCCCGGCAACCGGCTCGACCTGGATGCCGAGGTTGCTCGGGATGAGACGCCGAGTGCCGGGGTAGTAGGTGACACCGTCCGCAACGAGGTTCGACTCGATGCGCTCGCTGTTCGCGAGGAAGATGATCTCCGCCTTGCCTGCGACGGGGGCTCCATCCTCAGCCGACAGCACCCGCACGGATGCGCCAACGCCGGTCAGCCCGATGAGCGCCTCCGACTCTGCTCCCACCGTGACCGTGCCTTCGCCGGCGAGCATCTCCGGGCCCGACCACGCGATGCGTCGGTCGCTGCCCGGGAACAGGAACGTGCCGCCCGTGAAGGAGACCTTCCCGTGACGCATGGCGGTTGCCTCATCCCCATCCGAAACGAAGTATGCAACGCTCTCGTACACGTTCGGGTCGGCCGCGTAGACCTTCGCCTCGCCAAGCGCGATGCCATCGAAGATGTATTCGCCGTTGTTCTCGCTGCCGGTGCCGAACCAGTTGCCAGCGGAGTCCTGCAGGTAGACGTAGCCGCCCTCCCGGATGCGGTCCGACTCCCCGGATGCCGTGGCGAGGCTGGAGTCGAAGCGGGCGTCGGGGTAGCGGTCCTCAAAGACAGTGAGGGTCAGCGTGCCCGTCTCGGGCGTTGCAGCCGCTGCGGGACTGGCGACCAGGGCGACAGGGGCGAGGCAGGCGAGCGCGACGGCGGTCGCCCCCAAACGGCGTGCGGTTGAACGGTTCACGTTACTCCTTGGTAGTCGGCGATAGTGAGGACGTTGTCCGCGGCCATCGTCTCCCGCCGCCTGGCCCCGCGCGGGCTGGTTCACGAACACTTCACCGAACCTTCGCCGCTCGGTGGCCGTTGCCGATTCCGCGCAATTTCTGACCCCTGAAACGCCGATTCGGTCGCTACCGTATGAGGATGCGGCGGATGCCGCGCATCCGTTCTCCGATCGGCACGACAGGGAGCCACGTTGAGCGTTTCCGATTTCTTCGACGGCCAGGAACCGATTCGCCCCGACGTCACAGAGGCCGAGGCGGCCGAGCTTGCCGAGCAGCTGTTCGGCATCGTCGGGGCCGCCAGCGAAATCGGCAGCAACCAGGACCGCAACTTCCGCATCGACGCCACAACCGGGCTGTCGGCGATGAGCTATCTGCTCAAGGTCGACAACCACGCATTCGCCGCCCATGAGCTCGAGGCGCAGAACACCGCAATGGCGATCCTCGCTGGGCGGGGGCTGCGCGTGCCGGTCCCGATTCCGGGCCTCGACGGAAGCACCGTCCAGACCTGGGCATCCGGCGACAAGACACATTCGGTGCGCATGATGAGCTTCCTCGACGGCAAATCGCTGGTCGACCTCGGCGCCTTCGAACCGGAGACTATCGCCGCGCTCGGCCGCATCTCAGGCGAGGTCGCGCAAGCGCTGACCCACTTCGAAGCGCCCGGGCTGGAGCGCACACTCCAGTGGGATCTCCGCAACGCCCAACGGGTCGTCGAGCAGCTTGCGCCCTCGGTCGCCGATGACACCATGCGTGGTCGGGTTCTAGGTGCCGCAGCCGAGGCATCCGCTCGCCTGTCCCGCGTACAGAACGCCCTGCGCGTTCAGCCCATCCACGGCGACGTCACCGACGACAACGTTCTCGCTTCGACCGAGCCGCACCTTCCGGACAGCGTCGTCGATTTCGGCGACCTCGCTCATGGATGGCTCGTGGCAGAGCTCGCGGTGACCGTCGCGTCGATCCTGCATCATGTCTTGGATGACCCGCTGGCCGCGGTTGCGGCGATCGAGGCTTTCGACGAGCAGGTTCCGCTCACCGACGAGGAGCTCACCGCGCTTTGGCCGCTCGTGGTGCTTCGCGGTGCCGTCCTCGTGGTCAGCGGGCAGTACCAGTTGGCAGTCGAGGGCGACAACGATTACGCCGCCGACCGCACCGAGCACGAGTGGCAGGCGTTCGAGGCGGCAGAGGGCATCGACTACGACGATGCCGAGTCGGCGATCCGCGCCGCGCTCGGCCGGCCGAAGCGAGCCGCGCTTCTCGACGCGATCTCCCGTGGCGACGTCACGCTGCTGGACTTCTCGGTGACCAGCCCGGGCCTCGACGCGGGGCTCTGGCAGCATCCGGATGCCGAGTGGGAGTTGGCGATCAAGGCGCTCGCCACGGCTCCGGTGGCAGCCGCGCCGTTCGGCGAATACCGCCTCACCAAGGCGGTGGTGAACAGCCGCGACGAGACCGCCGTGTTCGCCACCGGCTGGGAACTGTTCCTGGCCAAAGGCGAGACACTCCGCTCACCGATCGACGCCGAAGTGGCGTCCGTCGATGGCACCACCGTCATACTGTCCGGCGAGGGTGTCGCGGTCTCGATCGACGGGCTCAAGCCGTCGGTCTCCGCGGGAAGCACTGTCGCGGCCGGTGACAAGCTCGGTCGTGTCGCGCCGGTCCGGGACGGCTATGGCCGGGTCGCGGTGCAGCAGCTGGCGAATCCGGATGCCACGTTCCCACTCTTCGTGACCGCATCGGAAGCGAAGGAGCTGGCGCCGCAGGATCCGGCAGCTCTCATCGGCCTCGCTCCGGTGAGTCCCAAGTTCGACCCAGAAGGCGAGCGGCTTCGGCGGTCACGCGTCTTTGCCAGCGCGCAGGAGCGCTACTACCTCAAGCCGCCGCAGATCGAGCGAGGGTGGAAAGAGTTCCTGATCGGAGGCGACGGCCGGGTCTACCTCGACATGGTCAACAACGTCGCGAGCATCGGGCACGCCCACCCCCGCCAGGTGAAGGCCGTCGCGCGCCAGCTGGCGATGCTCAACACCAACTCCCGCTTCCTCTACCGCGCGCTCGCCGACCTCAGCGAGCGGCTGGTCGAGCTGGCGCCGGATCCATCGCTCGACACCGTGCTGCTGGTCAACAGCGGCACCGAGGCCGTCGACCTCGCGCTGCGTCTCGCTCAGGTGCACACCGGCCGTCGGCACGTCGTTGCATTGCGGGAGGGGTACCACGGATGGTCCATGGGCGCCGATGCGATCACGACCTCCGCCTACGACAACCCGTCCGCGCTGTCGAACCGCCCCGACTGGGTGGAGATCGCCGACGTGCCCAACCCGTACCGCGGGCGCTACCGCGGCGCGGACAGCGCACCGCAATATCTGGCCGACCTTGCCGGAGGGTTGGAGAGGATGGTAGCGGATGACCGGCATCCGGCCGCCTTCATCAGCGAGCCGGTACTCGGGAACGCAGGGGGAGTGGTCCCGCCCGACGGATACCTGGCCGGCGCCTACGACCTAGTGCGGGAGCGCGGCGGGCTGTGCATTGCGGACGAGGTCCAGGTGGGCTACGGCAGGCTCGGCCATCACTTCTGGGGCGTGCAGCAGCAGGGTGTCGTCCCGGACATCATCTCGGTCGCCAAAGCCATGGGCAACGGCTACCCGCTCGGGGCGGTCATCACGCGGAGGGAGATCGCGGAATCGCTCTCGCGCGAGGGCAACTTCTTCTCGTCGGCGGGCGGAAGCCCGGTGAGCTCGGTCGCGGGGCTCGCCGTGCTCGACGTCATACGCGACGAGAAGCTGCAGGAGAACGCCGCGCAGGTCGGCGACCACCTCGTGGAGCGCCTTGGCGAGCTGGCCGAGCAGCATCCGATCATCGGCGCGGTGCATGGCATGGGGCTCTACTTGGGCATCGAACTGGTGCGGGACCGCGAGACGCTCGAGCCGGCCACTCTGGAGACCGCTGCACTGTGCGAGCGGCTGCTCCAACTCGGGGTGATCATGCAGCCGACCTCCGAGCGGCAGAACGTGCTCAAGGTCAAGCCACCGATGTGCCTCACTCTCGAGAGCGCGGACTTCTTCGTGGACGCCCTAGACGTCGCGTTGGGGTCGAACTGACTGAGTCGAAAGAATTTTTCCGCGTTGTCGATTTCCTGCTCGCCCGTTCGACGCAATAGTAGAGGGACGCATCCGGCGGCTCCGAGATGAAGGAGAACACCATGAAGTACATGCTGATCATGCGCGCCACCGATGAGGCCAAGGAGGCCTTCGAGAAGCTCGACTTCGAAGAGGTCATCAACGCCATGGGCGCGTACAACGAGTCGATGATCAAGGCGGGCGTGCTGCTCGCAGGTGAGGGGTTGTCCGACGCCAAGGAGGGCTTCATCGTCGACTTCTCCGCCGAGAAGCCGATCGTCACCGACGGGCCGTACGGAGAGACTCACGAGCTGTTCAACGGCTTCTGGATCGTCGAGGTCTCCAGCAAGGAAGAGGCGGCCGAGTGGGCCAGCCGCGCACCGCTTGGACCGGGCAGCAAGCTCGAGGTGCGTCGGGTGAACGACGAGAGCGACTTCGCGGACTACGCCGACAACGAGTACATCCAGAAAGAGGTCGGCTGGCGCGAGCAGGAAGCCGCCAAGTCGCAAGGCAGCTGATCCGGATGCCTGACATCCGGCGAACGGTCGATGCCGTCTGGCGCATCGAGGGCGCGCGCATCGTCGCCACTCTCGCCAAGATGACCGGCGACGTCGGCCTCGCCGAGGATCTCGCACAGGAGGCTTTGGTCGACGCCTTGAAGCAATGGCCGGAGTCGGGCGTCCCGCAGAATACGGGCGCCTGGCTCACGACCGTCGCAAAGCGCAAGGCCATCGACGGCTGGCGGCGCCGGGAGCGGGTCGACGAGCGGTACCGAGCGATCGCCCACGATCTCGAAGAGGCAGGCGAAGACGAGTGGCAGCCGATCGACGACGACCTCCTTCGCCTCGTGTTCATCGCCTGCCACCCGGTGCTGTCGCGCGAAGCGCAGGTCGCGCTGACACTGCGGGTGGTCGCTGGTCTCACGGCGGAAGAGATCGCGCGGATGCTGCTGGTTCCTGTTGCCACGGTGCAACAGCGGATCGTACGGGCGAAGAAGACGCTGTCGGCCGCGCGAGTGCCCTTTGAGACGCCCGAACCGGCGGAATGGCTCGCGCGTCTCAGTGCCGTGCTCGGAGTGATCTACCTGATCTTCACGGAAGGTTATGCCGCAACATCCGGTGATAGGTGGATTCGCTCCGAGCTTGCGCACGAGGCGTTGCGGCTCGGCCGGGTTCTGGCGGGGCTGCTGCCGCGGGAGCCCGAAGTGCACGGCCTCGTCGCACTGATGGAGTTTCAGTCCTCGCGATTCGCTGCCCGACTGGGCCGCACTGGCGAGCCGATCCTGCTCGCGGATCAGGACCGATCGCGGTGGGATCACGCGCAGATTCAGCGCGGTAGGGCAGCGCTCGGGCGGGCGGATGCCTTGGGTCGCGGTCGCGGCAGCTACAGCCTGCAGGCGGGCATCGCCGAATGCCACGCGATCGCACCGAGCATCGACGAGACCGACTGGGACCGCATTGTGGTGCTCTACGAGGCGCTCGGCCAGCTCGCCCCGAGCCCTGTGGTCGAGCTCAACCGCGCGGTCGCGGTGTCCATGGCGGTCGGGCCGGCGAGCGGTCTGGCCATCGTTGACCGACTGGAGTCGGAGGGAGCCTTGCGCGGCTCGCACCTTCTGCCAAGCGTGCGCGGGGAGCTGCTCGCACGGCTCGGCAGAACCGAGGAGGCCCGCTCGGAACTTGTCATCGCCGCGAATCTCGCCACCAATGAGCGTGAGAGCGCGGTGTTGCGCGCGAAGGCGAAAGCGCTGTAAGGCTGCGCGCGGCTTTCGTCAGTCGTCGAGCGGTTCGAGCACGAACACCGGAATGAGCCGCTCGGTCTTCTTCTGGTAGTTGGCGTAGGGCGGGTACGCCTCGACCGCGCGCTTCCACCACTCGTCGCGCTCGGCACCGGATGCTTCGCGCACGGAGTAGTCGCGCTTGGTGGGGCCGTCCTGCAGTTCGACGTGCGGGTTGGCACGCAGGTTGAACACCCAGGCCGGATGCTTGGGAGAGCCACCGCGAGACCCGATTACCGCGTAGTCGCCCTCATGCTCGACGCGCATGAGCGCCGTCTTGCGCAGCTTGCCGGATGTCGCTCCGATCGAGGTGAGGATGATGACCGGGCGCCCGTTGAGCATCGTGCCCTTGGTGCCGCCGGACGACTCGTAGAGTTCGGCCTGATCCCGCGCCCACTTGGACGTGCTCGGTTCGTATTCCCCCTGAAGTGGCATGGGGCGATTGTCCCACTTCCGGGTCGAGTTCTCGGTGGTCGAGCCTCTGGTGGTCGAGCTTGTCGAGACGTCGAGACCCGGATCTCGACGACCTCGATCACCCGCACGCTCGACCGCCGGCCTCCACTTCTCTCTTCCTCCACAGGTGGGCTTGAAAGTAGTTTCTAACAGATTCTCAAATCTGCTTGTGTAGCTGTGTTCGAGGCTGGGACAATTGATGCATGACCAGTTCCGCAGCTACGTTCAGCACCTCGCTCGAGGTCCTGCTGGCCGCTGCCGCCCGGATCGGCGTCGACGCGCCCGGTGCTCGGGCGCTGGGTGACAAGCAGCTGCTCAAGGCGCAGGCATCGTTGGCGGAGGCGAAGCGCAGTCTTGATGCTTGCGCGTCCGTGCTGGCCGGTGAGGTGGTGCGCCGCTCATCGGTGGAGGCGGGGTTCGGTGGGTTGGCGCGGAAGGAGGGGTTCCGCACCCCGGAGGCGCTGATCCGCGGGGTGACCGGCTCCACGGCCCGGGAGGCGACCACGCTGATTCGGGTCGGCAGCATGCTCAACGACGCCGACCTGCTGAACAACGCCGAGACCGCCGGCATCGACGACCCGGCAGGGCTCGCCTCGATGATGGCCGAGCCGTGGCTCGCACCCGTCGGGAAGGCCGTCGCGGCCGGCACCGTCTCGGTGGCTGGTGCGGAGGCGATCCGCACCGGGCTGGGCCGGCCGGGACCCGGTGTCACGACTGAAGACTTGACCGCCGCCGCGACCCGGCTGGTGACCGGCGTCGCCGAATCGGCGACCTCGCCCGGTGGCGCGCTCGATGCCGAGGGCCTGCTGCGGCTGGCCCGGGCCGCCCGGGATGACCTGGATGCGGCAGGGATCGTGGAGCGGGAGCGGCAGCGCCGGGCCTTGCGGTCGTTCCGCAGGTGGAAGCGGGATGACGGGATGACCCGGTACACCTGGGACCTCGACCCGGAGGGCGCCGCGCTGATCGATGACGTCTACGACAAGCTCACCTCACCACGCCGGGGCGGACCCCGCTTCACCACCGGTCCGGAGCAGGCCCGGGCGGAGCAGATTATGGCCGACACCCGCACCACCGAGCAGCTGGCCTCGGACGGGATGCTGGAGCTGATCCAGCTGGCCCTCGACACCGACCCGCAGGGTGTGGTCGGGGTGAACCGGCCCGCGGTGCGGGTGCTGGTGGCCGCCACAGACTTGACCGACCGGACCGGTCGGGGCTGGATCGAGGGCCAGGACTACCCGGTGTCGATCGCCACGGTGGAGCGCAACGCCTGCCTGAACGGCATCGAGCTGATCGTCTTCGACGACCGCCCCCTCCCGGTCAACCTCGGCCGTGAGCAGCGCTTCTTCAACCGGGCCCAACGCCGGCTGCTGGCCGCCCGCGACGGCGGCTGCGCCTGGCCCGACTGCGACCGACCCCCGGAGTGGACCGAGGCCCACCACATCCGCTGGTGGGAACGCGACGGCGGAACAACCGACATCGACAACGGCATCCTGCTTTGCCGCCACCACCACCTGCTGCTGCATGACGAGGGCTGGGAGATCGAAACCCGCGACCACGACCCGCTAGCCCGCTTCTGGCTCATCCCACCCCGCGACATCGACCCCACCCAAACACCAAGGCCGATGCCATCCAAATCACCGGCACTCGCCGACGCCCTCACCGCGGCCGAGCGACATCGGGCCACCTGAGGCACTCGGGGAGAACTCCGCCCAGCGACGGGTCTCGACAGGCTCGACCACCGAGATCGCCTACGCGTCGATGAGCACCTGCTCCAGCCCATGCCCACCGATCGCGCGCATCGCGGAGTCCGGCTCTGAGTGCACCAGAAACGCCGTCGACAGCAACAGCGCCCAGCCGTGCGCACGCAGCCAGGTGTCGTTGTCGGCATCGACGATCAGGTCCCTGAACGCGGTACGCACATCCGGGTCGAACGCCAGCCAGGCCACCGCTAGGTCGCTCGCCGGGTCCCCAGCGGTCAGGTCCCCGAAGTCGATGACGGCGCTCAGGGCTCCGGATGCGTTCACGAGCAGGTTCCCGGGATGCAGGTCGCCGTGCAGCCACACCGGCGGTCCTTGCCACGGCGGTGTTTCCACCAGCCGCTCCCACAATCGCCGCAACCGGTCAGCATCCGGCAGGTCAGCGGTCGCAAGCCGCTCCAGGAACACCGTCTCCCTTGACCGCAGCGGCACCCCGCGCACCGGGTTATGTGGCGCATCCGGTGGCGCCTGCTCGTGAAGCTCGTGCACGAACGCGGCCAGGTCGACCGCGAGCCTGCCGCGATCCTCCACCGGCAACCCGGTTGCGGCCGAGCCGTCGAACCACGGCAGGATGCTCCACGGCCACGGGTACGCCGGTGTCGGCACCCCGATCCGCTCCGGAACGGGGATCGGGACGCTCACCTGGCCAGCCAGTTCGGGCAGCCAGCGCTGCTCGTTGAGCGTCAGCTGCGCGGCGACCTCGCGCCGAGGCAACCGCACACCGAGCCGATCGCCGAGCCGGTAGATGGCGTTGTCCCAGCCGTTGGCGATCAGCGTGACTGGCCCCGCGACATCCGGATGCTGCGTCTCGACCAGGCGGGCAACCAGCGCGTCATCGACGCGGATGTCGGCGGCCGGCGTGCTCACCGGAGGATGTCCGCGGGCGGCGTGCGCCGAGGCGCAGGCAGGATGCTGCGCGCGGCGAGCACCACGAATGCGACGAGCAGACCGAGGATCGCGACGTCGCACGCGATGTAGAGGTAATGCAGGATCGAGCCGCTGTCTGCGGTGCCCGCAAGCACGGCATCCGTTCGCGCGTTCAGCATCGGCCGCACCACCAGCACCTCGAGCACCACCACGGCCCAGAGCGCGATCAGCACGCCGAACACGCCGCGCGAGACGCGTGGCCGCATACACGCCACGGTCAGCACAACCATCAGCACGACCGTCGAGATGTTCAGCGCGGTGAAGACGAGGCGGCCGATACCAAGGCCCAGTTCGATGGTGATGCCGGGGGCGAGGAACTTCAGCGGCGCCTCAATAAACGAGATCGCGGCGATCATCCCGAACATGATCGCGGGGATGGTCAGCCGCAGTACAGGTGAGATGCGCTCCACGGTCAGACGTAGTCGAATTCGGGTTCGTCGGGGTCAGCCATGCGGACATGTTCTCATGCTCCACTGGAACCGACCAGAGTGTCAGATGTCGAGTTCGTCGCCGGGCTCGAGGGGGAAGAACTCGCCGCCGATCGCCTCGGTGGAGAGCTTCACGCGGGCGTTGGAGAGGTCCTTGCCCGCTTTGGACAGCACCATCTCGTGCACGGTGAAGCTGCGCCGCGGCTTCACCTCGGCGACGTAGTCCATCGCCTCGGCGATCTTCATCCACGGCGCCGCTGCCGGCACCGCGAGGGTGTCGACCTCGACGTCCTCGGGCACGGTGAAGGAATCACCCGCGTAGTAGAGCAGGTCGTTCACCAGCACGCCGACGTTGTCGACGACGGGGATGCTGGAGTGGATGACGGCGTGCTGCCCACCGAAGAAGCGCAACGTGAACGGCTCGACCTCGACGGTGTCGCCGGCGCTCACCGCTTCTACCTTGAAGCCGTGGGCCGCGTCGACTACGCCCTGCGGGCCGAAGACTCGCGCATCCGGATTCTGCTTCAGGATGTGCTCGAGCTGGTCGGCCGTCCAGTGGTCGGCGTGCTCGTGGGTGATCACGATGGCCTTCACGTTGTTGGTGCCGATGAGCAGGGTCGTCCAGTTGCCGGGATCGATCACCAGGCTGCTGCCGCCCTGGTCCACGACAAGGCAGGAGTGCTCGTGCTTAGTGATTCTCATAGGCACAGAGTACTGAGCGATCTGGTGAAAACATGAGGAGCGGTCTGCCCCCGGTCTGGGGAGGAGGGGGCGAATCGCGGGCATCCGGATTCCCGCCATAATCGTGGGATGGTTACGACGGGGGCTAAGCGCATCGTCGTGGCCATCAACCCGAACGCGAGTTTCGGCAAGAGCCGCGCCGTCGGCCCGGCGGTTGTGCACACGCTGCGGGCGGCTGGCCACGAGGTGATCTCGCTCACCGAGCCGGACTACGAGCAGCTGCGCATCGTCGCCGAGCGTGAGGTGCGCCGGAAGCCGGATGCGCTCGTGGTGGTCGGCGGGGACGGCATGGTCAACCTGGGCGTGAACCTAGTGGTGAACACGAAGGTTCCGCTGGGCATCGTGCCGTCGGGCACCGGCAACGACATGTCGCGCGGGCTGGGCATTCCGGTGGGCAACACCGAGCTGGCGATCGACGCGCTGCTGGAGGCGCTCGAGCACAAGCCGCGGCTGATCGACGCCGGGCGGATGCGTCACGCCGGTGGTGAGAGCTGGTTCGCGTGCGTGTTCTCGGCCGGGTTCGACGCGATCGTCAATGAGCGCGCCAACCTGATGCGCTGGCCGCGGGGGAGAAGCCGCTACAACCTCGCGCTGCTGCGCGAGTTGGCGGCGCTGAAGCCGATCCGGTACCGGCTCGAGCTCGACGGGGAACCGCTGGAGACCGAGGCGGTGCTCGTGGCGGTCGCCAACAACGTCAGCCTCGGCGGCGGCATGCGGATCACCCCGGATGCGCTCCTCGACGATGGCCTATTCGACGTGCTGATCGTGCAGCCGCTGTCGCGCACGGCGTTCCTGCGGATCTTCCCGCGTGTGTTCAAGGGCACGCACGTGAGCGACGCGCGCGTGGACATCCGGCGCGCCCGTCGTGTGCGCGTGGATGCGGACGGCGTCGTGGCCTACGCCGACGGCGAGCGGATCGCGGCACTGCCGGTTGAGGTCGACGTGGTGCCGGATGCGCTGCGCATCCTGGCGAAGGCTCCCTCGCCTGCGAGTCGCGACTAGCTGTCGATGCGCGCCGGGTCGGTGGACACGCAGGTGTAGACCTGGTCGCCGTCGGCGTCCTTGTCATCGAGCGGGAAGACCATGAAGGTCTGCTCAGGGCGGGTCTCGAAGGTGCCCGCGGTCTTGAAGTCGGTGAACGCTGTTTCGCACGCGACGTTGACCGCATTCTGCAGCGAGCCGGCGTCGCTGATGTCGCCCCGGCTGAGCACGCCCTCGTCAAGCACGATGTTCTCGTGTTCGTCTGAGCACGGCACGACCGTCACCTCGCCGACGGTGCTGCCGTCGGCGGAGTTGAAGCTGAAGCAGTCACCGGGCATCAGGTCGCGCGCCGAAATCGTGGTGCTTTCGGTGACGCGGCCGCTGTCGTCCCGGGGTGGGCCGGACGCGCATCCGGCGAGAATCAGGCCGATCGAGACAGCAGCCATGGCGGACAGAACGCGCTTCAATGAGACCCCCTCGGTATACCAACCTGTTGAGCATGCCAGAGGCGGAGGCGTTTTGGAGAGCGGGCGCGCGGTGTGGCATACTCTTGGAGTTGTGCTGACGCGGCCCCATCGTATAGCGGCCTAGTACGCCGCCCTCTCACGGCGGTAACGCGGGTTCGAATCCCGCTGGGGTCACCAACCGAAAGCCCCCGGACGTTCTTCGTCCGGGGGTTCTTCTTGTCCGAAGCCGTTGCGTGCCAACGCTGCTGCCGCTTGTAATCGATGCGCCCGCTACAGCACCCGCATCGATAACAAGAGGACGCGGCGTTGGGTGCAACTATCGAAGAGCGTAAGAGGGTCACGCCTCTCCGGCCTGTTACCAGTCCAACACCGACTCAAATGGCTCCCTCGTCAGGTCGACGTCGTGCGTTGCAAGAAGCGATGGGTGGGAACAACGGGTGAGGAACCCGGCAAGTTTGCCTGCGTGACGAGTGTCCGGCTGAATCAACGGCCATGCGGTATACAGGGTGCGAGGACGTTCAAAGGAGAACTTGTCTAGTGAGTATTGCGCCGGAAGAGTCAGGGCAGGAATTCGAGTTGCGCGGGCTTGTCCTCGCGCGGGCGTTACATGACCCGATGGGTACCCAAGGCGCTGTGATGTACGCCGGCAAGGAACGTGACGGACTCTTTGTTGATCACAAAGACATCAACGCCTATGAGTTCACGACCCTTGCCACGAAGGAGAAGGCCCGGAAAGACGGCGAGAAACTGGGGGAGTTGCTCAAGGCGGTGGGCGCTCAGCGGGGCAACGCACTGAAGTCGAGATTGGGATGGTTTGTAACTAAGACCGAACCCACTGCGGATCAACGCTCTGTTATCGAGGCGATCTCGAAATCTTGCGGGGAGAGAATCAATGCGATCAGCATTGCGACCCTGCATCAGAGGATTTGCAACTCGGAACTCTATATTCAGGCCAGAGACAACGCTCCATTCGGAAGCATCACGTTCGGCGCGAGCGCTCGCAAGTCGGCCCCGAATGTCCCAGTGCGACTCATCACCTCAGGGGGTGAGTCGATTACTTCTGAAGACATGGCCGCTCGGCTAGTAGGAGGCGACCGCGCCCTACTGGTTGGAAATTACGGTGTGGGAAAGAGCCACACCCTTCGGGAGATATACCGACTACTCCGGAGAGAGCATTTCAGAAACGGCAAGCTCACGCCATTCCCCATCCACATCAACCTCCGCGATTGCGCGGGATTGAAGACGCCCGCCGAGATCCTTCGGCGACACGCGGAAGAAATCGGATTTGATCACGCGAACGGCCTGATCTCTGCATGGCGCGCCGGCGCCTGCATCCTCTTGCTTGATGGATTTGATGAGGTGGTGCCGGGCCGGTGGCTTGGGGGCGCAACAGATCTCAGGAACGTGAGATGGGAGGCTCTTAGCTCAATTCGGCGCCTGGTGAGCGAGACACCGGCTGGGGCCGGCATAGTCGTTGCTGGACGCTCGCACTACTTCTCGGGTCAAGCGGAAATGGTTTCGGCTCTTGGGTTTACGACACTTGAGCAATACAGCGTCCCGGACTTTGACGAGTCACAGCTCCAAGACTTCCTGAGTCAAGCTGGCGTTACCTGGACCGTGCCGGAGTGGGTTCCCATGCGCCCACTCCTTTTGGGTTATCTTGTCTCGATCGGAGCGGAAGACGCGGCCGGCGTGGCGGGGGCTGTCACGAGAGCGACGGGATGGCGTCGGTTCTTCGACGCCATTTGCGAACGAGAAGCGCAGATGTTTACTGCGGTCAGACCCGAAACCATTCGCAGCATCGTGTCGAGGGTGGCCACGCTTGCCAGGTCGCGTGTGGACGCGACCGGCCCCATCGACATGGATATGCTTCGTGCTGCGTTTGTGGCGGTGAACGGTCTACAGCCCGATGAAGAGGGCCTACAGCTGCTGCTTCGCCTGCCCGGTCTGGCTGTTTCGGACCCAAGTGACCAGTCCGATGTCCGGCTTTTCGTTGATCGAGACCTCGCAGACACCGCGTATGGACTGGACCTTGTCGAGTACGCCATCGCTCCCTACGGTGAAAGCCATCCCCTATCTTCGGTCGCATCCTGGGTGTCGGCTGCGAGCGATTTGGGAACGGAAGTTGCTGCCGACGCGCTAAGCGAGATGGGGCTGACCGTCGGCACGGTGATTGCGGCTCTCGCCGCGCGGGACAAGGCGGAGCAGTTCGACGCGGTGATGGCAGATCTCGTGAGGGTTTCAACTGAGATGCCATGGGACGACCGCAACATGACCAGCACATTCCTAATCACGGGGGTGTACTTCGAGCAACTGACGCTCTCGGATCACAAAGTCTTGAGCGCGACGACATTCAAGGACTGCGTAATCGAAAGGCTCGATGTGAGTGGTCTCGACGATAGTAGCTCGGTGCCCCATTTTCAGCAGGCTTTGATTGGACTCTTGGACGGTGTGGCGTCTCTCCCGGCTTGGTTGGAGCCACGGCTGGCGGACTGTGAGATAGATCGTTTCAGCACGTCCACGCAAACCACCGCGGGCATCATGGCTTTGGGAATCGACCGCGAATCTCGAATCGCCCTGACGATCCTCAAGAAGGTGTTTGGACAGCGTGGGTCCGCGCGCAAGGAAGGCGCGCTCAGCCGTGGACTGAGTCTCACCGATCGTCCCGTCGTGCACCGCGTGCTCGATGAGTTGATTTCACAGGGATGGATCCACAAGTCGATGTCGGGAAACAGCCCCCTATATGTTGGTTCTAAAGACAGACGCAAGGACGCAATGCGCGTTCTCGACACCCCTGCTGACTTCAAGCTTCGCTGAGGCGGATACGACGGGCGTCATATTCCGAATATGACTCCCGAACGGTCGTGCGACGTCGACCGATTGGCCACGGGGCGAAGTACTCAGCACCCGCTCGAATCAAGTGGTGTGCAGCTGCTGAGTGGGAGGTACGCCGACCTGGGGGTCACCGCTGGCGTGTCCGCGAGTAAAGCCAAGGCATGGCACCCGTTTCCAAACGGTGGCGCGGGCCTTCTGCGTCGAGTAGCGAATCGTCGTCGTAAGCGACGTCCGGGTGCCAGAGCACCGTCTTGCCTGCGAAACGGGTGACGAACTCCGCTAGATCGGCAGCTCGTCCGCGAGCCAAGGCATCCGCCACTGTCGCGTCACCCAGCAAGTCGTGCAGGGTCACCCACGTCGGCGGGAACAGCTTCAACGCACCCGCAGCATGCCGCTCCAAGGCATCCAACGGACGTATCCACTGAAACGCGACCGCCTCATCGGGATGCAACGACACCCGCCCCGAGGCTGCCGGCGCATAGAAGAACCAGGTCTGCATGCGCTTCGGGATGCCAGACGGCGGCGTCCACCGCGAGACCGTCACCAGATCGGAGGCCGAGACGACCAGCCCGGTCTCCTCCTCGACCTCGCGCACAGCAGCGACCCGCGCTGCCGCCTCGTCCGAATCAGCATCGAGACCGGCAGCATCCTCCGGATCAACCGCCCCACCCGGGAACACCCACGCCCCGGCGA
Source organism: Cryobacterium sp. BB307 (assembly GCF_012274275.1). Lineage (GTDB taxonomy): Bacteria > Actinomycetota > Actinomycetes > Actinomycetales > Microbacteriaceae > Terrimesophilobacter. The sequence goes on from NZ_JAANZA010000001.1 coordinate 1,191,448, forward strand.
ACGACCCCCGATCGTGCGGCCGCTCCAGCAGCAGCACCTCAAGCCCGTCGGCGCCATTGCGAAGCAGCACGACCGTCGCCGCGATGCCGTGCAGTCCCTCGTCCACTAGAGCCTCCCGATCAAGAAGCAAAGCCTGCCGCTATTGTGAGCGACTATGACGCGGCTCGCCCAATGCATCCTCGCCCCCAACCCCGGCCCGATGACGCTGGACGGCACCAACAGCTACATCATCGCCACGCCGGATGCCGCAGCGACGGTCATCGTCGACCCCGGACCTCTCGACGAAAGCCACCTGGCCAAGCTCACCGCCCGCCCGGTCGAGCTCATCCTCATCACGCACCACCACCCCGACCACACCGAGGCAAGCGCCGAACTTCACCGCCGCACGGGCGCTCCAGTTCGCGCCGCCGACCCCGCTCACTGCATCAGCGGTGACCCGCTCACCGACGGTGAGCTCATCAAAGCCGGCGGCGCCAGCATCCGGGTCGTTGCCACCCCGGGCCATACAGCCGACTCGGTGTGCTTCGAACTCGCCGAAGACCGCTCGATGCTCACCGGCGACACCATCCTCGGCCGCGGCACGACCGTGATCATCCCGCCCGACGGCACCCTCGGCGACTACCTCGAAACCCTCGGAAGGCTGGGCGAGTTCGGCGCGCTCACGGTACTGCCTGGCCACGGCCCCGAGCTGCCCGACCTGGCCGCCATCGCCAGCCAGTACCTCGAGCACCGGCTCGCCCGGCTCGACCAGGTCCGCGAAGTCATCGCGGGCCTCGGCCGCTCCGTCACCGTCGAGGACGTGGCGAAGGCCGTCTACCCGGATGTCCGCGGTGACGTGAAGAAGGCGGCGCAGCAGTCCATCCGGGCGCAACTCGACTACCTGGCAACCGAGTGAACGCGTAACCAGAAGCGGAAACCTCAAACCGGTCGGATACAATCGGCAACGCGAAGGGGAGTATCCCACTTCACCGCAATCGTCAGTACGGGCCGATCGGCTCCGGGTGCGGTGGTGCCGAAGGGCACGGGAGAGACTTTCGTCTCTTTCCCGCACCGTCCCTAACGAACGGACACACCTTTGCAATTACCGCTGTGGTTCGAAATCGGCTCCCTGGCCGTGCTGACGCTCATCATCATCTTCGACCTCGTGCTCGCCTTCAAACGGCCACACGTCCCCTCCACGAGGGAATCCAGCCTCTGGGTCAGCTTCTACGTCGTGCTCGCGCTGATCTTCGCGGGCCTGATGTTCTGGCTCGGCGGCGTGCAGAAGGGCAGCGAGTTCATCGCCGGCTGGCTCACCGAATACAGCCTCAGCATCGACAACCTGTTCGTCTTCCTGATCATCATGGGCCGCTTCGCGGTGCCCAGGAAGTACCAGCAGGAAGTACTCATGGTCGGCATCATGATCGCCCTCGTGCTGCGCGGCATCTTCATCCTGCTCGGCGCGCAGCTGATCGCGAACTTCAGCTGGATCTTCTACATCTTCGGCGTCTTCCTGCTCTGGACGGCGTGGAACCAGGCGTTCACGAGCCATGAGGACGAGGCGGAGAGCGAGAACAGGATCATCGGATTCCTGCGCAAGCGCATCCGGATGACCGACCAGTTCGAGGGCGGCAAGCTCCGCACGGTCGTCGACGGACAGAGGATGTTCACGCCGATCCTGGCGGTGATCATCGCGCTGGGCACAACGGACCTTGTCTTCGCGGTCGACTCGATCCCGGCGATCTTCGGCATCACGCAAGACGCGTTCATCGTCTTCACCGCGAACATCTTCGCGCTCATGGGACTGCGGCAGCTGTACTTCCTGCTCGGCGACCTCGTCGAGAAGCTCGTCTACCTGCACTACGGCATCGCCTTCATCCTCGCCTTCATCGGTGTGAAGCTCGTGTTCCACGCGCTGCACACCAACGAGGTGCCGTTCATCAACGGCGGCGAGCCCATCCTGTGGGTGCCGGAGATCGGCACCGGACTGTCGCTCATCGTCATCGTCGCGGCGATGACCATCGCGACCGTGGCGAGCCTGATGCGGATGCGCAAGGACCGCGACCGGATCAGCAGCTGAGCCGCACTTGCTAACCTCGTTGTCGGGGTAGACGCGGGGGAGAGGTTTTCATGACGGATGCTGAGCACGAGTTCGTGCTGACGTCGCCCGGCATCCGGATGCGCTTCTCGTCGTCCTCTGACCGCGGCAAGGTGCGCACGGTGAACGAGGACAGCATGCTCGTCGCGCCACCGCTGTTCCTCGTCGCTGACGGCATGGGCGGCCACTCGTTCGGCGACCGCGCGAGTCAGCAGGTCATCGAGACGTTCTCGCGCGGCATCGAGGACGGCAGCGTGCTGACGCCGGATCGCGTCGTCGAGCTCATCAACGAGTCGAACACTGCGGTCGTCGCGCTGACCAGCGACGATCCGGATGCCGTGTGCGGCACCACCCTCGCCGGCATCACCGTCGTCGAGGTCGGCGTCGAGCCGCAGCACCACTGGATGGCGTTCAACGTCGGCGACTCGCGTGTCTACAGCTGGGACGGTCGACGCCTGGAGCAGGTGACCGTGGACCACTCTGCCGTGCAGGAGCTGCTCGACCTGGGCGAGATCTCCGCCGAGGAGGCGATCGCGCATCCGCATCGCAACGTCATCACCCGGGCGATCGGCGTGGGCGCGGAGGTGGACGCCGACATCTGGCTGTTGCCGCTGGGCGGCAGCCAGACCTTCCTGCTGTGTTCGGACGGGCTCAGCAAGGAGCTCGACGATGACCTCATTGCGGGCATCCTCGCCGACGTGAGCAAGCTCGCCACCGGCCAGGAGCTCGCCGACCGGCTGGTCGAGGCGGCGCTCGCCGCGGGCGGCACCGACAACGTCACGGTCGTCGTGGTTGAGGCGCAGTCGCTCGACACCGAGCGTCTCGAAGAGGAAACCAGCGACCGCTACGCTCTCCCGAACCACCTCGAGCAGACCCGACCAAGGAAGAGAAAGTGAAGCAGGTCACCTACGCACCCGACTCGGCCGGCTGGCTGGCGCTCGCTTCCGACGCCCGGCTTCTCGTCGTCAAGGTGACGGATGCGTCGACCGCCGAGCTGTACTGGCCCGCGGTGAATGCGGGCTTCCCGGCAACCGTCGACGCGCTCGCCAAGGGCGGGTTCTCCGCGATTCCGTCGTTCGCGCTGCTCGAGCGCGAAGGCTCCGCGCTCCGCGTCATCGTGCGCGGCTCTGCGACCGTGCGGGTGTCTGCGACGTCGGGCGACACCGTGCTGGATGGTGCGGCGGTGACGACCTGGACCGAGTATGTCGTTCCGGATGCGCTCGGTTTCGACGTGTCCATTGACGCCGCCGGCGCGCTGCCGGTGCTGCCGCTGTCGAACGGCGCGGCGTTCGCGTCGCGCCTGGTGGGAACGGTCGACGTCGCGTCGGCAGCACCTGCCATCGCCGAGGTGCCCGAGGCGACGCTCAGCGAGGTCACCTTGAACGTGCCGGATGCCGACGCGCCGGCGGTCTCGGCGCCGGTGGAGGCTCCGGAGAGCGACTACGACTACCTGTTCGGCGACACGATGTACCGCAACGTCGCTGACGCGGCGGTGCACGCCCCCGAGACCCAGGACGATGCCCCCGACCTCGCCGGGGACCACGACGGCATGACGATCGTGACCGACGACATCCGGAAGCTGCGCGGCGAGCGCAAGTCCGCACCGACGCCCACGCGCGCGACGGAACCGGAGCCGACGCTGCATCTAACCCTGTCCACCGGGTTGCGAGAACCACTTGATGCGCCGATCATCATTGGGCGTGCGCCGAGCGCCAGCAAGGTGTCGGGTGGGGCGCTGCCCCGACTGGTGACCATCCCCGGCGACCAGGACATCTCCCGCAACCACGCTCAGGTCACCGTCGAAGGCGGCACGGTCGTGGTGACCGACCTGCACTCGCGCAATGGCACCCAGGTGATCCTGCCCGGCAAGGCGCCGCAGCGGCTGCGGGCCGGCGAGCCCACCTCGGTCATCGTCGGGACCGTGATCGATCTGGGAGGCGGAGTCACGCTCATGGTCGGGCAGGACGCCTGATGCGCCGCCCGACCTCGACACCGCCCGAGCTGCCCGGCTACACCTTCGTCAACGTGCTCGGCTCCGGCGGGTTCAGCGACGTCTTCCTCTACGACCAGCAACTGCCGAAACGCCGGGTCGCGGTGAAGGTGCTGCTCACCGAGGAACTCAGCGGAGCCAACCGCGCCGCGTTCGTCGCCGAGGCGAACGTCATGGCGCAGCTGTCCGCGCATCCGTACATCGTCTCTATCTTCCACGCGGACGTAGCCAAAGACGGCCGGCCGTACTTCGTCATGGAGTACTGCTCCGGCCCAAGCCTCGCCGAGCGCTACAAGGCCCGACCGCTCGAGGTCGCCGACGTGCTGCGCACCGGCATCCGGGTGGCCGGAGCGGTCGCAACCGCGCACTCCGCCGGCATCCTGCACCGCGACATCAAGCCGGCGAACATCCTGACCAACGACTACGGCTGGCCGGCGCTCACCGACTTCGGCATCTCATCAACGGTTGATGACGACCTGGCGGTGCACACCACGACACTGAGCCGCGGCGGTGACACCGGCGGCACGAGCGGTGGAACGTCGGTCGGCATGTCCGTGCCGTGGTCGCCCCCAGAGATGTTCGAGGACGATCCGAAGCCGGATGTCCGCGCCGACGTGTTCTCGCTCGCCGCCACCATGTACACGCTGCTGGCCGGGCACACGCCATTCGAGCTGCGCGGCCGCTCCAACGGCACGCTCGACCTGATCGGCCGGATCGAGCGCGGCGCGATCACCCCGTTCGACCGTGAGGACATCCCGCGCTCGCTCGTTGCCGTGCTGCACAAGGGGATGGCGACGCATCGGGATGACCGGTTCGCCACCGCGGTCGACTTCGCGCGGGCGCTGCAGCGCGTCGAGCTCGAGCTCGGGTACGCGCCGACCACAATCGACGTGCCGAACCTGGTCATTGCGGCGCCAGAGGCGATTGCAGGCGACTCGAGCGACGACGAGACGCGGGTGCGTGGTGTCGCCACGATCGAGGCGCAGCCCGCTGCGGCGCAGCCCGCGGCATCCGCTGGCCAGGTCGACGATGTCGCCACCGAGACCGTCGCGCGCGCCCGGCCGGTGCAGGCCGGGCCCGCCGTCAGCCGGCAACCCGAGCCGGAACTGGATGCGCCAGTCAAGTCGCGGGGCCGAACCCTCGCGATCGTCGGTACCGCGGTCGCGGTGGTCGTGCTCGCCGCAGCGGTGACCGTCGGCATCATCTTCTTCGGCGGCCGCGACTCGGAGGCCACCACACCGACTGCGGCACCGCCACCGGGCGGCAACTCCGCGATCGTGGAAACCGTGCCGGTGCCGACCCTCGTCTCGGCGACCGAGAGCGGCGGAGCGATCGAGTTCACCGTCGAGCACGCGAAGGCGAAGGAGGGCGACTCCTACCGCTGGCAGCGCATGTTCGGTAGGGAGAACGAGCCCGTGCAGGCGTCCAAGACCGGCACGTTCACCGTCGACGGCTTCACTGGCGGCGAGCTGTGCGTCGAGGTGTGGGTGGTGCGCGACGGTCGCCAGTCGCCAGACCCGCTTCAGGGGTGCTACCCGCAATGAAGCCGTTGAGGGTTGAGTTCTGCGGCGAGTGGTACGACGTGGCGCCCGGCGCCGACTTCCACATCGGACGCGAATCCGACCTCGTCATCGACGAGAATCCGTACTTGCACCGCCGCTTCCTGCGCATCTACGACGATTACGGCCTGTGGTGGCTGGGCAATGTCGGCAACCTGCTCACCGCGACGGTGACGGATGCGTCGGGTCAGGTGCAGACCTGGCTGTCGCCGGGTGCGCGCATCCCGATCGTCTTCCAGCGGATGCAGGTGCTGTTCAGTGCTGGTTCGACCACGTATGAGTTCGCCATCCATTCGGAGGAGGACTACTACAACACGTCGAGCCCGCTCGGCAGGGAAGCGGGAGCGACCACCATCGGCCCGGTGCCGCTGACCACCAGCCAGCGGCTGCTGATCGTCGCGCTCGCCGAGCAGGTGCTGCGGCAGGACTCACCCGGCCGCGGTGAGATCCCGTCGTCGGCGGAGGCCGCGGAACGGCTGCACTGGTCGATGACGACGTTCAACCGCAAGCTCGACAACGTGTGCGACAAGTTGGACAAAGTCGGTGTCTCGGGTCTGCGCGGCGGTCGCGGCAAGCTGGCCACGAGCCGCAGGCTGCGCCTGGTGGAATACGCGGTCGCGACCCACCTGGTCAGTAAGGAAGACCTCTACCTGCTGGATCGCAACGACGCTGAACACACCGGCGGAACCGCTGGTTGAGGGATTACGAGTATCCGCTGGTTGAGGGATTACGCGTAGCGCAATCGTCTCGAAACCGGCTCGCGCGGGTGCACCATCCGTGCGCGGGTCGAATTCGACCCGCGCCCGGAAGTTCGACCCGCGCGAGCGCCGGGATGGGGAGTTCTCCCCATACAGAGCGGTCCACCAAGCTGGCAATACCCTGTTAACCTTGACGTGATTCAGTCGACTGACAACTAGGACAGGCAACGGGAACCGGGCTTGAGCTTTCTCGGCAATTGGACGAAGCGACGCAAGACCGTCGCATCCACCGTCGCAATTGCTCTAATCGCCGGTATACCGGTCACGATGGCCGTTCTGCACCCCGGCTTCCCGGTCACCGACGTCGAACTGAACGCACGCGACGTCTGGGTCACCAACGGTGAGCAGCTGCTCGGCGGCCGCCTCAACCGCCAGATTGATGAGCTCAACGGCTCGGTCGCGGCATCCAGCCCCAACTTCGATGTGCTCCAGGAGGGCGACGCCCTCTTCATGCATGATCCGGATGCCGGGCGCATCGAGTCCGTCGACCCGTCGTTCACGCGGGTCAGCTCGGCGATCGACGTGCCCAAGGGCGCCGACGTCGACTACGGCGGCGGGCAGCTCGCGATCACCTCGGCCTCCGGCGACGTCTGGCTGATCTCCGCTGCCGGCGACCTGCAGTTCAACTACACCTCAACGCCTCCGTTGCTCGAGCTCGGCGCGGGTGGCCAGTCGGTCCTGACTAAGACCGGCACCCTCATCGCGGTGAGTCCGGACGACAAGACGATCTACCGCTATGAGGTCGGCGCGGAGGCGCCGGTCGAGTCGGCGTTCCCCGGTGTTGGTGACTTCCAGCTCACGGCGGTCGGCGAGCGGGCGGTAGTGCTCGACCAGTCCACCAATGACCTGATCAAAGAAGACGGCACGATCTTCCGCCTGGGCGACGAACGTGCCGTTCGCCTCCAGCAGGTGAGCGACGACGTCTCGTACGCGAGCGCGGCCACCGCGAACTCCCTGCTCAAGGTCGATCTCGCATCCGGATCCGTCGAGACGATCGACGCGGGAATCGCAGGAGGCGGCTCGGCGAGCGGCGTGGCCGCTCCCGTGTGGCTCGACGGATGCCTGCACGGCGCCTGGGCGGCGGGCCAGCGTTACGTCCTCGCGTGCGACGGCCAGGAACCGCAAGGTGCAGACATCGACCAGCCGACCCAGGGAAGCCGGCTCGAGTTCCGCGTCAACCGCTCGGTTATCGTGCTGAACAACCTCGACAACGGCAACGTCTGGCTCGTTGACGAGAACATGCGCCTCGTTGAGAACTGGGACGAGGTCACCCCGCCCGAGGAGCAGGAGGGCGAGAAGGGCGACGAGAAGTCGACAACTCAGTCGTTCGAGGAGACCCTCGCCGAGCGCACAGAGCAGAACCGACCGCCGCTCGCCCGCGACGACGACTTCGGTGTGCGGCCGGGCAAGACAACGATCCTGCCGCTGCTGAACAACGACAGCGATCCGGATGGCGACGTCCTGGTCATCGCGGCCCACGGGGCGATCGCCGAATCCACCGGCGTGCTTGACCTCATCGACGGTGGACGGGCGCTGCAATTCACGCCAGCGCCCGGGTATGTCGGCACCATCACCTTCGGCTATACCGTCGACGATGGCCGCCCGGCCGGACGAGCGGATGCTCAGGTCACCATTCGCGTTGTGCCGATGGACGTCAATAACCCGCCCGTCGAAGTTCGCACCAGCGGTGTCACGGTCGAGGTGAACCAGACCGTCAGCTACAACGTGCTCACCGACTGGATCGATCCGGACGGTGACGACCTCTTCCTGCTCGGTGCTGCACCGAAGTCCGCCGACCTGGTGCAGTTCACGCCCGACGGCTTCGTCACCTTCAGCCACCAGACCTCGGAGGTCGGCGCCAAGGAGGTGGTGTTCCAGGTCACCGACGGCATCGGGGCCCCGGTGCAGGGCACCCTCAACGTCGACGTGCAGCCCACCGGCGCACTCAATCCGATCGGCACACCCGACTTCGCCACGACGTTCGTCGGCGAGACCGTGGTCGTGAAGCCGCTCGCCAACGACCTGTCGCCATCCGGGGCCCAGCTCTCGTTGGCGGCGTTCGAGCAGCCCAGCGGCAGCGCATCCGCCTGGTTGAACACCGACCAGGGAACCATCACCTTCCTATCGCCCGACCCAGGCGTCCACTACGTCAAGTACACGGTCGCGGCTGGCGCCAACTCGAGCGTCGGCATCATCCGGATCGACGTTCACGAGAAGGGGGGTGAGGAACTCCCGCCGATCGCCGTCAAGGACACCGCCTACCTGCGCGGCGAGGAACCGACCACGGTGTCGGTGCTCGCCAACGACGTGAGCCCGAGCGGGCGCATCCTCGCCATCCAATCGGTCGACGTCGACCCCGCACTTGTGGCCAAGGGCCTCAAGGTCGAGGTGCTCGAGAGCACACTCGTGCGCGTCACCTCCCCGGCAGCGCTCGACGGGCAGGTGCAGTTCGGTTACACCGTCTCCGACGGGCTGAACACCGCCACCGCGGGTGTGACCGTCGTGCCGGTCCCGCCGCTCACGAAGCACCAACCGCCGGTGGCTGAGAACGACTTCGCCAAGGTGCGCGTCGGCGACATCATCACGGTGCACGTTCTCGACAACGACTTCCACCCGGATGATGTGCCGATGAGCGTTGACCCCGAACTGATCACCGCACCCGATGCCGGCATCGCGTTCGTCAACGGTGATACCGTGCGCTTTCAGGCACCGACAGAACCGGGCCAATACCGCGTCGATTACCGCGTGATCGACCCGTTCGGAGAGACGTCGGCCGCAACCGTGACCTTCACGGTTACGCCGCTCGACGAGGACGGCAACCAGGACCCTGTGCCCGCCCCTCTGGTGGCGCGAGTGCTCGAAGGTGGCACGATCACCGTCGACATTCCGCTCGACGGCATCGACCCCGACGGCGACTCGGTACAGCTCCTGAACTTCCCGACCAACCCGACGCTCGGCTCGGTGATCGAGAGCAGCGGCGGCTCGTTCGTCTACGAGGCAGCCAAGGGTCTGTACGGCACCGACTCGTTCAGCTACGAGGTCTACGACGCGTTCGGCGCGACCGGTGTTGGCGAGATCAAGATCGCCGTGATCCCGGAGCCGGCGGTCAGCCAGGATCCGATCGCCGTCCCGGACAACGTTTCGGTGCGGCCGGGCAGGCTCGCGCAGGTCGACCTGATGGCCAACGACTCCGACCCGCAGGGCGCGCCGATCAAAGTCAGCGACGAGCTCATCGACGTGCCCGCTGACGTGACCGCGAGTGTGGTCGACGGCCGATACCTGCTGCTCGAGGCGCCGGATGCCGAGCGCTCCTTCTCGCTGCGCTACGAGCTCACCAACGACCGCGGCGGACGCAACGTCAGCTACGTGCTCGTTCAAGTCACTCCGGATGCCCCGCTGCTGCCGCCCACCGCGCAGGACTACGCGATCGAGACCAAGGACATCGCCGGTCAGGCCTCGATCGAGATCAACCTGTTCGACGGATCGGTGTTCAACCCTGGTGGCCGCACCGAGGACCTCGTCGTCGAACTCGTGGGCCCGAACGCCGGTTCGGCGGAACTGCTCGAACAGAACGGGCGCATCCAGGTCACCCCGAAGCCGACCAGGCAGGCGATCGCCTACCGGGTGACGAACGATGTCGACGACCTCAGCGCGATGGCGTTCATCCTGGTGCCGGCCGCAGCCGATGAAGGCTTCGATGATCCGCCGATCATCGACCCGAACCTGCCAGAGCAGATCCTGTTCATGAACGAGACGCGCGAGTGGGACCTGAACGATCTCGTCTACGCGCCATCCGGACGCGACGTCTGGATCGCCGACCCCGACTCGGTGAGCGGCGTACAGAGCAACGGTGACGCGATCTTCATCGACAAGGACAGCCTGCGGTTCACGCCCGGACTCGACTACCGCGGGCCGGCTGCCATCAACTTCACCGTCACCGACGGTGCGTCGAAGAACGACCCGAAGGGCAACTGGGCGACCTTGCGGCTGCCCATCATCGTCGGTGACCCCGAGTTCCGGGATACCCCGCCGACCTTCACACCGCCCAGCCCGCAGCTGGAGATGGGGGAGTCGGTCACCATCGACCTTCGCGAGTCGACCGCGCACCCGAACCCGTCGATTCTCGGCCAGGTCACCTACTCGGAGATCACCGGCGCCGGTGCACAGTTGTCGGCCTCCCTCAACGGCTCGCAGCTGACCCTCAGCACACCGCGCAACACCCCGAAGGGCACCACGTTCGACCTCGGCGTGAAGTTGCGCTGGGACAAGTTCGAGGTTCCAGGTCAGGTGCACGTGACGATCGTGTCGTCGTCGCGGCCGCTGCCGGTCGCTGTGACCGATGACCTGGAGACGCAGCGCGGCGACGGCCCGGTGACTGTGCAGGCGCTCGGCAACGACTCCAACCCGTACGAGACGACGGGCGAACCTTTGCGCATCGTCGGCGCGCAGGTGCAGAACACCGGTGAGCCCGCTGGCGTGACCTTCACCGGCACCTCCGTGACCATCAGCCCGAGTGTGGCGCTCAAGAGCGGCGTGATCGAGGTCATGTACACGGTCGAGGACGCGACCCAGGATCCCGACCGCCGCGCCAACGGCATCATTCGCCTTGTGGTCAGTGATGTCCCGGATGCGCCTGCCCCGCCGTCGAGAGACCCCGACTCGAACATCGGCTCCGACGGTTCCGCGACCATCAGGTTCGTCGCACCGGCCTCGAACGGCAAGCCGATCAGCAGCTACGAGGTGCGCTCCAACCCGTCGGTCGCGACCCCGGCGAACTGCACCGCCGGCGCGGCCTGCACGATCGGCGGGTTGAGCAACGGCACTGCGTACACCTTCTCGGTGCGCGCCATCAACGAGCACGGCCCGGGAACCTGGTCGGCCTTCAGCCAGCCGATCACTCCGTACGGCACGCCGGCGCAGGTGCAGCCGAGCAAGTCGAGCCAGTCGAAGTGGGCGCCCGCGTCCATCTCCTGGTCGTGGCCGCTTGTCGCGGGCACCGGTGGCAGCACCACGTACCACTGGCAGGTGACCCGCGGCGGCTCCGTCGTCGGCAGCGGCAGCGGCGTCGACCTCGGCAGCGCGACCGTGACGAACCAGCCTGCTGGCAGCTACACGATCACGGTGTACGCGCAGAACTCGGGCGGCAAGGCGGGTCCGTCGGGCACCAACTCGACGACCGTGAACTCGCAGACCGTGCCCGGAGCCCCGACGAACGTCAGCGGAAACCGCGGAAGTGCCACCGGCCCGACCAGCATCTCCTGGTCGTGGGGCACGCCGTCGAACGCCGGCGCAGGGGAGGCGGTCACCGACAACCTGCAATACCAGTACCGAGTCAATGGCGGCGGCTGGTCGGGTTGGAGCGGCGCTAGGAGCCACACCACGTCGGTTGGAAACGGCGGCGGTACGTTCACTATCGAGGTCCGGGCGCAGAACAACGCCGGCCCCGGGCCAATCGGCAGCGCGACAGTGTCGGTGAACCCCAAGCCGCCGGAGCCGCGGGTGACTCTGACCACGGGAACTCGCGTTATCTGCGAGAGCAGCCAGTCGTTCGGATGCCACACGTACAGAATCACGCTCCACGACTTCGGCAGCGGCACTCACAATGTGACGTTGCATTGCCAGACGACGACCTGGAACCGTCAGTTCTCCGGAAACACTTGGGAGAGCCAGGCGCACTGCGGTTACCGGGACGCTTACGTCGTGGTTGACGGAGTCGAGAGCAACCACGTGGACTTCAGACCTTGACCCTCGGAGAGAAAGACAGAAAATGCCAGTAACACAGGAGCAGGCCGCCTGGTTCGCCGACGCGTTCGACAAGCTGATCGCGAACGTCGAGAAGGCGATCGTGGGCAAGAACGAGGTGATCCGACTCGTGCTGACCGCGCTCGTCAGTGACGGGCACGTGCTGCTCGAGGACTACCCGGGCACCGGCAAGACCGTGCTCGCGAAGGCGCTGGCCAATACGCTCGACGGTTCGACCTCGCGCATCCAGTTCACGCCCGACCTGCTGCCTTCCGACGTCACCGGGGTGCAGATCTTCGACCAGTCGAAGGGCAAGTTCGAGTTCCACCCTGGGCCGATCTTCGCGTCCATCGTGCTCGCCGATGAGATCAACCGCGCCAGCCCTAAGACCCAGAGCGCCCTGCTCGAGGTCATGGAGGAGGGCGTCGTCACGATCGACGGCGAAGGACACTCGGTCGGCGCACCATTCCTCGTCATCGCGACACAGAACCCCGTCGAGCAGGCGGGAACCTACAAGCTCCCTGAGGCGCAGCTTGACCGCTTCCTGATCAAGACCTCGCTCGGCTACCCAGACACGAAGACTGCCGTCTCTTTGCTGATGGACTCGGCGACCCGAGCGCGCGCATCCCTCGTCTCGCCGATCATCAAGCCCGACTCGATCGTCGCGATGGCGGCACTCGCCAACGAGGTCTTCGTCGAAGAGTCGGTCATGCAGTACCTCAGCGACATCGTCGACCAAACCCGAAAGAACAAGGACGTCGTTCTCGGCGTCAGCATGCGCGGCGCGATGGCGCTCGCACGCGCCGTGAAGACCTGGGCGCTCATGAAGGGCCGCACCTACGCGACCCCGGACGACGTACGCGAACTCGCTGGGCCGGTGCTGGCACACCGTCTGGTGCTCGACCCGGAGTCCGACTTCGCGGGAGTCAAGGCGGATGACGTGATCGAACGCATCCTGCTCGACATCGAACCGCCGGCCTACCGGGCAGCCTGAGGCCGATCCGAGAGTGAGCACAGCCGAGACGACCCTGCTCGGGCAGGAGGAGGTACCGCGTCAGCGCGGTCTCTTCGGCGTGCTCGCGCGCATTCGGGAACTGGCGGCGTCCGTCTGGGCGGCTGCTGGTCCGTACGTGCGGATCGTGACGCCCATCGGATGGCTCGTCCTGGTTGCCGGGGGAACGTCACTGTGGGTGGGGCTCGCCTTCGGCTGGCACGAGTTCGTCTTCCTCGGCTGCGTGCTGCTGGCCGCGCTGCTCGTCGCGGTGGTGTTCCTGTTCGGGCGCGCATCGTACGAAGTGCACGTCGAGCTGAACCCGCGGCGTGTCGTCGTGGGGGACCGCGCAATGGGCCGGCTCATCGTCAGAAACACCAGCACCCGCAATCTGCCGCCGAACCGGATGGAACTGCCGGTCGGCCGCGGCCTCGCGGAGTTCCAGCTGCCCGGGATGAAGCCCAAGCAGGAGCATGACGAACTGTTCGCCGTGCCGACCAACCGCCGCGCGGTCATCGTCGCCGGCCCGGCCGAGTCGGTGCGCGGCGACGCGCTCGGGCTGCTGCGCCGCGCGGTCAAATGGGCCGACCCGGTCGAGCTGTTCGTGCACCCGCTTACCGCGCGCCTGCAGCCGTCGGCATCCGGACTCGTGCGGGACCTCGAGGGTCAGGTGTCCAAGAAGATCACCAACAGCGATATCGCCTTCCATGCGCTGCGTCCCTATGTGCCAGGCGACGACCGTCGGTACGTCCACTGGCGCACCTCGGCGCGCATCGGGCAGCTCATGGTCCGCCAGTTCGAGGAGACCCGCCGGTCCCAACTGACGGTCATCCACAGCACAGATGTCAAGCACTACGCGAGCGAGGACGAGTTCGAGCTCGCGGTGTCGGTCTCTGCCTCCATCGCCGCGCAGGTGATCCGCGACGGCACCCAGATGAGCGTCGTGAGCGAGGACGGGCTGTGGCGTACCCACAGCGTCACGTCGATGCTCGACTCGTCCTGCCGCATCGAGACGAAGCCGAGCCCGTTTGAGACACCGCGCCAGTTCGCTCGCGAGCGCACGAAGCGGCTGCCCGCGCCGAGCGTCGTGGTGATCGTCGGCGGTTCTGGCATGTCGACTGCCGACTTCCGCAGCATCGAGTCGCTGTTCACAGCCGACACGAACCAGATCGCGATCCGGGTGCAGCACGGCGCGGAGCCGAGCATGTCCTCGGTCGCGCGGCTCACCGTTGTCACCGTCGGGTCGCTTGACGACCTGCCGAAGCTCGTGCGGAGTCTGTCGTGAAAGCGAGCGACGTCGGCGTCGTCCTCCTCCTCAGCGCCATCGGCATCATCGGCTTCCGGCCGCCGTTCGCCGACTACACCTTCCTCATCGCCGGCGCCGGCGGCCTGGCTGTTGGCACCGCCGTTGCGGTGGTCGCGGCCCGGTTCCGCCTGCCCGCGGTACTCAGCGTGCTGGCCGCCATCGTCGCGTTCTTCCTGTTCGGTACCGCCTTCGCCGTGCCCGGCCTCGGGCTTCTGTGGGTGGTGCCGACGCTTGAGTCCCTCGCGGCGCTGGCCGTCGGTGCGGTGTTCGGCTGGGCGGATGTCGTCACCCTGCAGACCCCGATCGGCGCTCCCGACTACATCAACGTCGTGCCGTACACCGCGAGCTGGCTCGTCGGCTTCGTCAGCACAACCCTCGCGCTGCGCTGGCTGGGGGCAAGTCGAAGCGTCCTGCGTCTCGCCGCCGTCATGATCGGACCGGTGCTGCTCTATCTCGGCAGCATCCTGATCGGCACGGACCAGGCCTACTTCGCCGGGCTGCGTGGCATCGGCTTCGCGGGAATTGCGCTTGTCTGGGTGGGCTGGCGCCGGCGCTCGCAGCACACTGTCGCCGCCGAAAGCGCCAAGACGCTGTCCCGCCGGAAGCTCGGCGGAACCGTCGCACTGCTCGCGAGTGCGATCGTGCTCGGCACCGTCGCGGCGGTCGTCATCGCGCCGCCCGCGGAGAGCCGGTTCGTGCTGCGGGAGGAGATCGAGCCGCCGTTCTACCCGCTCGACTACCCGAGCCCGCTCGCCGGCTTCCGGCACTACACCAAGGTCGTGCCGGAGGAGGTGCAGTTCACGGTCGAGGGCATGCAACCAGGCGACCGCATCCGGCTCGCGACCATGGACGCGTTCACCGGCAAGCTGTGGAATGTCACCGGCTCCGAGACGCAAGCGGACGGCACCGGCGCGTTCGCCCTTGTCGGACGCAACCTGCCGTCACCCGACTTCATGACCGTCGACCACGAGTCCCAAGTGCGCATCACCGTCGGCAGCTACAACGACGTCTGGGTCCCCGGCGTCGGCTACCCGACGGACATCGAGTTCGTCGCAGGCGCGGCGGCCGAAGCACAGGACGAACTGCGGTTCAACGCCGCATCGGGCTCGGCAATGCTCCTCGGCGGACTGCGCGAAGGCGACAGCTTCGTCGTGAACTCTGTCGTGCAGCGAGTACCAGCCGCCGACGAGCTCTCCGACGTCAAAGTCGCGAGCGTTCCGTTGCCGCCGGTGTACGACACGCCGGATGTCGTCACCGCCAAGGCGGGCGAGTTCGCCGGCGGCGCCTCGACCCCCGCTGCCATCCTCGAAACCATCAGTCGCACCCTGTCGGACACCGGCTTCCTCAGCCACGGCACCGCATCCGACTCGGTCGCATCCCGCGCCGGCCACGGCGCCGACCGCATCGAGGAACTGCTCACGCGCTCCCAGCTCATTGGCGACCAGGAGCAGTACGCCTCCGCGTACGCGCTCATGGCACGCAGCCTCGGCTACCCAGCGCGCGTCGTGATGGGGTTCGCCCCCGAGTTCACCGACGGTCAGGAGTCAGTGAAGGTGCTCGGCTCTGACGTGACCGCGTGGGTCGAGGTCGCGTTCGACGGTGTGGGCTGGGTCCCGTACGACCCGACCCCGGATGAGACCGACATACCGCAGGACGAGATCCCGCAGCCGAAGACCGAGCCGCAGCCACAGGTGCGCCAGCCACCGCGCGTCGAAAGCGAAGATGACGAGCTGATCACGCCGGTCGAGTTGGAGGAGAGCGACTCCGACGATGACGAGCTGTTCGGGATCCCGACTTGGGCTTACTTCGTCGGCCTCGGCATCCTGATCCCGGCCGCGATCGTGTTCCTTCCGATGCTCGCCGCGCTGGCCATTAAGGCCCGCAGGCGGGCTAGACGCAAGTCGGCGGCCGCCGGCCATGTTCGCGCCGCCGGAGCCTGGGAGGAACTCGTCGACCAGTACGCGGAGCTCGGCTACGAGCCGCCCCAGCGAACCACCCGCGTGCTCACTGCCCGCGAACTGGAGCGCCAGCTCGGCTCGGACGGGTCACCGCTCGCCGCGCTCGCCACCGACACCGACCATGCCGTGTTCTCGGGCACCGACGTCGCGCCGGAGCAGACCGAACGGCTCTGGACCGAGGCAGAGGGCGCCATCGCGACCGCTCGCGCCGCGGTGTCCAGGTCACGGCGCTGGCTCAGCCGCTATCGCATCAACCGTGCACGCAAGACCCGATCGAGAGGAAGCCGGCAGTGAAGCTGAAGCTCACCCTGGGCCGCAAGACCGGTCCGAAGGCCGACATCGTCGTCACCGCTGACGCCTCCGCAACGATCGGCGCGCTCGCATCGACGATTGCCGCGGTCGACCCGCTGATTCCCGACCACGGCGCCTCATCCGCCAGCAGCCTGCGCTTGGTCAGCTCCGAGGGCGGCCGTGGGCGGCTGCTCGACCCGAGCCTCGCCGTTGGCGACTCGCCGCTGGCATCCGGAGCCGCGATTGAGCTCGTCGAGGGCACGGGCGAGCAGCCGCCGGAGGCGGGGCGCGAGGTCGCCGCGGTCCTTCGCGTTGTTGAGGGTCCGGATGCCGGCACAGAGTTCGCGCTTCCGATCGGCACCGCGACGCTCGGCCGCGAGCGTGGGCTCGAGGTATCCCTGAGCGACCCGTTGGTCTCCAAGCGGCACGCGCGGCTGGACGTATCGGCGGTGGCCGTGCGGTTCGTCGACCTGAACTCGGCCAACGGCATTGAAGTCGACGGTGGTCTGATGACCCGCGCCGACATCGGCGACGGCGGAACCGTGCTGCTCGGCGACACGAGGCTCACCGTGCGCATCGTCGCGCGGACCCCTGGGAAGCACGACATCATCGCCGACGGCCCGATCCCGTTCAATCGGTCACCCCGCGTGGAGCGCCGCTACCCGGGCACCGAGTTCGCGGGTCCAGCTGTCCCCGGGCCAATGGAATCGACGCCGTTCCCGTGGCTTGCCATGGCGGCCCCGATCATCATGGGCACAGTCCTGTTCTTCGTCACCGAACGCTGGATCTCGGTCATCTTCATGGCGATGGCACCGATCGTCATGATCGGCACCTGGCTGACGAACCGATCACAGCGCAAGCAGAAGGCCAAGGCAGCGGCCAAGCAGTTCGACGAGCAGCTCGAGGTGCTGGAGCGGGACCTCGCGACGCAGGTGCCGATTGAGCGCGAGGTGCGCCTGGCCGAAGTGCCGTCGACCATGGAGGTCTACGACGAAGCCATGCGTCTGGGCCCGGTGCTGTGGACGCGCCGGCCCGAGCACTGGTCGTTCCTGTCGCTGCGTCTCGGCGTCGGCACACTCCCGTCGCGCAACACTGTTGACGTGTCGGGCGAGGAGTCCGGGCTCCCCGAGTACCGGGAGCGGCTGCGCGAAGTCATGGAGCAGTACCGCTCGGTCGACGGGGTGCCGCTCAGCGAGAGCCTGTTCGACGCCGGTGCGCTCGGCATCGTCGGCGACATCACACCGACAGCGGATGTCGCCCGCGGCATCCTGAGTCAGCTCGTCGGCCTGCACTCACCCGCAGAGCTGGTCGTCACGGCGATGGCCGGCAGCGCATGGACGCCGGAATTGGAGTGGCTCAAGTGGCTGCCGCACACGGCATCCGCCAGCAGCCCCATCGAAGTGGCGCACCTCACCAACAGCCAAGGCAGCGCCGGAGCGCTGCTCGCGGCTCTCGAGGAGGTGCAGCAGGCGCGCGCCAAGAAGGAATTGCAGCGCGGTGCTCAGGTGTTCGACCAGTCTGCAATCGTGCAGGGCGCCAAGGTCGGCGAGGACGGCTCGCTGTCGGCACCACCGGTGCCCACACCGGCAATCCTGGTCGTCATCACCGACGATGCCCCCGTCGACCGGGCCCGGCTGATTCAACTGGCAGAGCGCGCGGCGGACTCGGGCATCTTCCCGGTCTGGCTGGCCCCGAACGTCGAGGCGCTGCCTGCGGTGTCGCGCACCTACGTGGAGACCACCGCGGACCCGACCAGATCGACAGTCGGGTACGTCCGCCTGGGTCAGCACATCAGCCCGGCGGCCACCGAGCCGGTCACCCGCGACCAGGCGCTCGCCCTCGCCAAGCGACTCGCTCCGGTGTACGACGCCGGGTACTTCGTCGCCGATGAGTCCGACCTGCCGCGCAGCATCTCCCTCGTCACTCTCCTCGGCGCGGAGCTGGCCGGCAGCAGCCAAGCGGCGATCGAGCGGTGGACCCAAAACGAGTCCATCCACGACCGCAGCGGCAGCGCGCCGAAGAAGCGCTCCAAGCGCAGCGGCCGCTTGCGTGCCATCGTCGGCCAGTCCGCGGTGGACGCGATGCACCTCGACCTGCGCCAGCAGGGACCGCACGCCCTCGTCGGAGGGACGACAGGATCCGGAAAGAGCGAGTTCCTGCAGTCGTGGGTGCTCGGCATGGCGGCCGAGTACAGCCCAGATCGCGTCACCTTCCTGTTCGTCGACTACAAGGGCGGCTCGGCGTTCGCCGACTGCGTCAACCTGCCGCACTGCGTCGGCCTGGTCACCGACCTCAGCCCGCACTTGGTGCGCCGCGCGCTCACCAGCCTGCGCGCAGAGCTGCACTACCGCGAGCACCTGCTCAACCGGAAGAAGGCGAAGGACCTGCTCGAGCTGGAGAAGCGCGGCGACCCGGATAGCCCGCCTGCGCTCGTGCTCGTGATCGACGAGTTTGCGGCGCTTGTCGGCGAAGTACCGGAGTTCGTCGACGGTGTCGTCGATATCGCCCAGCGCGGGCGGTCGCTCGGCATCCACCTCATCATGGCCACCCAGCGCCCGGCCGGCGTGATCAAGGACAACCTGCGCGCCAACACCAACCTGCGCATCGCGCTCCGGATGGCGGACGAGTCCGACAGCCAGGACGTGGTCGGCGACAAGATCGCCGGCACCTTCGACCCGTCGATCCCCGGCCGCGGCATCGCCAAGACCGGCCCCGGTCGGCTTACGCCGTTCCAGTCGGCCTACGCGGGGGGCTGGACCAGCGAAGCGCGCGAGGACCCGACGATCGCGATCAGCGAGCTGCGTTTCGGTTCGGAGATCGTCTGGGAGCGACCGGGGACAACCGACGTCCCGGTCGTCGAGGAGGACCAAGGCCCGACCGACCAGGCCAGGCTCGTGGCCACGATGGTCACCGCGGCACGGGAGGCCCGTATCCCCGCGCCCCGGCGACCCTGGCTCGACGAGCTTGCGGCGGTGTACGACCTGACCAGGCTGCGTCAGCGCACCGACACCGAACTCGTGCTCGGCGTCAACGACATGCCCGAGCGGCAGCAGCAGCATGAGGTCTGCTTCCGGCCAGACACCGACGGCAACCTGGCCGTCTACGGCGCGGGCGGCACCGGAAAGAGCTCCGCTCTGCGCACCATCGCGATCGCCGCGGGCATCACCCCGCGCGGCGGTCCGATCGACGTTTACGGGCTGGACTTCGGCTCCGGCGGACTCCGGATGCTCGAGCCGCTGCCGCACGTCGGTTCGATCGTGAACGGCGACGACTCCGAGCGCGTCATCCGGCTGCTGCGCACGCTGCGCGGCATGCTCGAAGACCGCAGCGAGCGCTACACCGCCGTCAACGCGTCGACGATCACCGAGTACCGGCAACTCGCGGGCAAACCGGACGAGAAACGCATCCTGCTGCTCGTCGACAACTTCCCGGCATTCCGGAACGAGTTCGAGGTCGGCGCATCCCGCGCCCCCTGGTACGGCGCATTCCAGCAGCTGTTGGGTGAGGGCCGCGCGCTCGGCATCCACGTGGCGATCTCGGCCGATCGCCCCGGCAGCGTGCCGACCGCCATCAGCTCGGCGATCACGCGCAGGGTGGTGCTCCGGATGGCGGAGGAGAGCTCGTACTACCTCCTGGACACGCAATCGGATGTGCTCGGGCCGGCATCCCCTCCGGGTCGCGCGGTCATCGACGGCCTCGAGACGCAACTCGCGGTGGTCGGCGGCACCGCGAACGTCGCCGAGCAGTCGAACGCGGTGCGCGCGCTCGCCGAGGCGATGGCCCGCACCGGCCGCATACCGGCGGAGCCGGTCGGGACACTGCCGACCGAGATTCCCGCGCGCGCGTTGCCCGAATCGCTCGGCGGCCAGGCGGTGCTCGGCATCTCCGAGCTGGACCTCGCCCCGATCGGGTTCGAGCCCACCGGTGTCTTCCTGCTCGCCGGCCCACCGGCGAGCGGCCGCACCAACGCGTTGAAGGTACTCATCGGCAGTCTCGACCGTGCGCTGCCCGGCTCGACGCGCTACTACTTCGGCAATCCGCGCTCCGACGTCGGCAGGCTGCCCGGCTGGGAAGCCAGCGCCACCGCGCTCGAGGACGTCACCGCGCTCGCGAAGGAGGTCACCGCCTCGGTCGGCGCCAGCAGTGCGGGCAAGATCGTCGTGGTCATCGAGCAGGTCGCCGACTTCCTCAGCTCGAGCGCGGACTCCGCGCTGGTCGAGCTCATGAAGGCGGTCAAGCGCAGCGACCACTTCCTGCTCGCCGACTCCGAGACCGGGCAGTGGGGGTCATCGTGGCCACTGCTGTCCGAGGTGAAGAGCGCCCGCACCGGGTTCCTGCTGCAACCGGAATCCATCGAGGGCGACACCATCCTGAAGACCTCCCTGCCGCGCGTCTCGCGCGCTGAATTCCCGCCCGGAAGGGGGTACTTCATCGCGCGCGGCAAGGCAACACGAGTGCAACTGCCGCTCGCTGAGGCGTGAGTGATGGGGACTGCTCCCCATCGACCACCGGATGCACTCATCGGTACCGTGAAACCACTAGCCCGCTCCCTGAGCGGCACAACCAAGAAGGAGCACACGAATGGCTAACCTCAACGTCACCTACGACGACCTCCGCGATGCTGCCCAGCGCCTCCTCGCCGGCCGCGACGACCTGAACGCGAAGCTCACCGAGCTCAGCAACCTCGTTCAGAACCTGACCGCCAACGGCTTCCAGGCCGAGCAGTCCTCGGCCGCCTACCGCGACTCGTACGAGCAGTTCACCTCGGGCACCCGCACCGCGATCGACGGACTCGAGGGCCTCAGCCAGTTCCTGGTCGCCGCAGCCGACGCGCTGCAGCAGACCGACGAGGGCCTCGCCAACGCCATCCGCGGCTAGTTACTCTCACCGGCCCCCGTAGCCCGGGGGCCGGTGCGAAGAACCGCACCCCACCAGCCAACCCACGAAAGGACGCGCACACGATGGCCGGAGGCGATCTCAGGGTCGACTACAACAGGCTCGGTGAGCTCGAGACCAACCTGACGGCCGCGGTCGACACGGTCGGCCGCGAGTTCGAGTCCATGCTGACCCTGTCGCACGCGGTCGGCGACCACAGGCTCGCAGCGCGAACCGTCGAGTTCCGGGACTCGTGGGACAAGCGGCGGCTGGAGATCGTGAAGAACCTCGAGTGGCTGCGCGACTCCGTGCGGAACATCCACACCCAGCTCGCGGAGACCGACGCGTCTCTCGCGAACGGGCTGACCAACCCGCCCGCCGGCAACGGCCCTGCACCCCAGGCGGTATGACATGTGCTTTCGCTGCGACGATCCGATTCCCGACGAGATCCCGGGCAATCCCGAAACTGTAAGCAGCTTCGCCAAGGCATTCAGCACCACCGCCGAGGCGCTGCGTGAGGCGGCCGCCGAACTCGCGAACCTCGCGAACGACGACATCACGATCAGCGAAGCGGTCGACGAGGTGCGCTCCAAGGCCGGGGACGCGAGCGGAGACACCGAGCGCGTGGCGGTCCGCTACCAGGGCGCGGCCGAAACCTTCAGCGCCTACGCCGGGTCGCTCTCCGACGCGCACACCAACGGCAACGGCGCGCGCACCCAGATCATCTCCAACAACGACAACGGGCGGTACTGGCGGCACCGCCAGAACCAGCTTCGCGATCAGGCGATGTGGGGTAACACCGATCCGGAGCTGCTCGCCGACCTCGAAGAGGCGAACCGGCAGGCGAACCACTACGACTCCCAGTACACGACCTACCTGGCGCAGTACAACGCCGCGGTGTCGTCCTGGGAGGCCGCAGTCAACGACGCCGTCAACGGCCTGCGCGATGCGGAATCGGATTCGAACCTCAACGACGGGTTCTGGGACGGGGTCCTGGGCGACCTGCAACTGTTGTGGGAACTCGCATCCAAATACCTCGGGCCGGTGCTCGAGATTCTGCGGGACGTGCTCGAGATCCTCAAGAAGATCGTCGACGTACTCGCTCTCATCGTGACTGTTCTCGCCCTGTTCATTCCGGTGCTGGCACCGCTCGCGGCTGCCCTGTCCGCGCTCGCGGTCATCCTGTCGGTGGCGATCTTCGCCTGCTCGGCGTTGCTGTTCCTGATGGGCAGGGAAAGCCTCGGCCGAGTGCTCGCGGACGGCATCTCCGCCCTCACCAGCGTGATCACCTCCAAGCTCGGTGGTGGCAGCGGCCTGTTCGACGATGTGGCCGGCGCGTTCTCTGGCGTGACGCAGCGCGGTGCCGCCGTCGCTGCGGGCAGCACCGTGCCGCTTGTTGTGCGGCCGACCAGCAACCAGGTGGCCGACCTGTTGCAGAGCCAGACGATCGGCGGCCTGGTCAGCGCGTACGGAACCCCGGTCAACTACTTCGTCAGCGAGGGTCTCGATTTCGAGTTGTCGCACCTCGGCCAGCGGCCGTGGGGTTCACCTCCGAAGCCGGTGTGGGACCTGTCCGACGCGACCCCGACCGACATGCTCCCCGGGTTCGCGGACATCGCCACCTTCGGAACCGCATCGCCGCTCGCGGGCATGTTCGACTGGGACTACGACACCGGTGCATCGTGGAATGAGATGACGGATGTCTGGGGCTCCGTGAACGCGGTCCCCGCATCGTGAGCGGCGGAGTCCTCAGCGACGGCATCCTGACCGTGCAGGTCCCGGCCGGCTGGATCGCCCTGCCCGGCCAGGACGAGGACGTGGACACGCGCATCGCCAACATCCTCGACGGCCTCGACTTCGGCGAGAACCGCGACGAACCCGCCGGTCGGCTCGCCGCCGCTCTCCGCACGGTGACCGCGATCGCCGCTGCCCTGCCCGCCGGAGCGCGACGCAGCTTCGCCTTCGTAATCGCGCCTCACACCGGTCGGGTGGAAGCGCTGCTCAGCATGCGCGTGAGCCGCATCGCGCCCGGCGCGTACGACAATTACCTCGCCGCAGCCCGTTCGTTCAGCGGCGACGAGAGCACCGAGGTCATCCGTCGCACCGTCGACGAGGTCGAAGTGCCGACCGGGCGCGGTGTGCTCAGCCACGACTTCACGCTCCCGGTCGCACGTGAAGGCGTGCCCAACCCGGCCATGGAACGCACCTTCCTCGCCCTTTTCCCGCACGGCGGCGAAACGGGAGTCGAGTTCACGCTGCTCACCCAGAACTTGGCCTTGTTCAGCGACACCGGGGCATACTTGATGGCGTTGGCGGCCGGGGAAGACCCGTCCGCCGGAGACGATTGATGACGATGACTGAACCCACAACTCCGCGCTTCGTACTGCCGGGCAAGTGGGGACGAATCAACCTCGCGACCGACGAGTCGATGCACCGCTCTATCCGCAAGGTCCTCGATGAGGCGACCAAGCGCCGCGACGACCTCGCGACGACTCGCGCAGAACTGCGCTCGCGCTTCCAGAAGGCTGCCGACGCGGCACGGGAGGGCGGCGCATCCGACTTCTACGTCGCGTTCAACCTGACCCCGAAGATTCCGCTTCCCGCTTGGGTCTCGGTGTTCACCCCGCGCATCGAGGCCACCGACTTCAATGCGCTGGGTTTGAGCGAGCTGAAGTCGTTCCTCGAGGTTGGAACGCGCGGCTGGGCCCCGGAGGAGGGGTCGGTGTCCACGCTGGACGGCGATGGTCGCATCCAGGCGGTCCGCCACTCGTGGCGCCGGGTGCGGGAGGTCTCTGAAGGGGATGCGGAAGCGACGTTCGAGTTCGTCGAGGCCGACTACTGGCTCGCTGCAGCCAACCCGAACCGGCTTGCGCTGCTGACGTTCTCCACCGCGCTCGCCGAATACGAGGAGGAGATGCTCGGGCTGTTCGACGCGATCGTGAAGACGATCCGCTGGCCCGCCCCGACCACGGCCGAGGACGCCCAGTGACGACAGAAGGGGTCGTGATCCTCACGATCATCGCTGTGCTGGTTGTCGCGCCTTTCGTGCTGATCCCTCTGCTCGCGCGACGTCACGTGAAGGATGGCCGCCGCGCCGACGAGAATGGCGTGTGGCAGCCCAGTCTGAGCCCGGGCTACCTCTTTGCCCGATTCTGGGTGAAATTGCCTCGGCCAGAAGCGGACCGCATCGCCCGTCAGATCCTGGAGCACCTGAGGTTCCACACGCGGCGGCTGCCCGAGGCGACCTACCAGTTCGTGCTGCCGAACGGGTCGTTCGTGACGGTCAAGGACTTCGCGGCCGGTGGCGGTCGTTCCTTGTGGCTCATGAAGCACCGCGCAACGAGCACCGCCACCGGCACCCGGCTGGTCATGTCCTCTTTCAGCGGACCCGGGACGGTTCAGGTCGCCGACGGGTGGTTCACCGGGCCGATGACCCCGCGCCAGGAACGCTGGGTGGTCGGGCGCCTGTCCGCCGCAGTCTGGTACTCGTACGCCATCCGGGACCGGGATCGCGACGCTGGCTCTATCGTGATCCGCCCGCAGGATGATCCGCGGCCGCTCGCACCGGGCGACGACACCCGCTCCACCAAGGTCGCCACCGCGTGACCCACATGGGCAGCGGTGCCCATCGCCCGGAGATTCAAGGCTTCGCTACAGTGTCGCTGAGGGGGCAATATGAGCGATATCCGGATCGATTTCGACCGGCTGGATCGGGCTGACCAGCGGCTGAACACCGTGCTCGCCGACTTCACGAGCGTCGGCGAACTCTCCGCCCACGTCCCGGATATCGCCGGGCACGCCGCAGTCGCCGGGGCGACGCGCGATTTCCGCGACGCGTGGAGCATCCGCCGCGAGCGGCTCACGGAGGAGCTCACATTCGTGCGCGAGTCCGTCGTCGCCATCAGGGACACCTTTCGTGCCCTCGACTCCGAACTCGAGGCGCGCGTGACGGCCTTCACGAGCACGGAGGGCGGGGCGTGAGCACCCAGCTGTGGATGTTCGAGGAGCTGCCGGGTGACCCGCGTACGCTCACGGAGGAGTCCACTCGATTGGCGACGATCGCCGAGACGCTCCGCAGCCTCTCGATAGTGCTCAACAACGTCGCCGACGACGACCTCACGATCGGCAAGTCAGTCGACGCGATGCGTGAGCGCACGCGCGTGGTCTCCGCCGACCTGGTCACCGTCGAACCGCGCTACACCGAGACCTCGGCGGCACTCACCGACTACGCGGTGGTGCTCGAGGACACCCAATCGCGCGTGCGCGAACTGCGGACGGAAGTCGCCGCGCACGAGCATGACCTCGCCGTTGCCGAGCCCACTCTGCGCGACCTGGAACACCGCACCACGATGGCGGCGATGGCGGGGGAGGATCCCGGCGTCATCGAGGACCTGCTGAGTCGCCAGTCGTACTACCGCCGACAGGTGGCGGATGCGCAGGCCGGGCTCGCGGCCGCCTGGCAGCGGTACAACCAAGCTCTCGAGGAGCGCAATCTTGCCGCGGAGGCGGCAGCAACGCGCATCCGGATGGAGCTCGGCACCCTCAACGACGGCTTTTTCGATCACGTCGGAGCCGTGCTGGAGGACCTCGGTGGGTTCGTCGCTGCCGTAGGCGAGTGGATCGTGCGGGTGCTCGACACGGTGCTCACGACATTGCTCCTCATCGTCATCGTCGTCGTGTCCCTCGTCGTGGTGCTCGCGGTGGTGCTGGCGCTGTTCCCGGTCTTCCTCACGCTCATCACGTCTGGTGCGCTGACCATGGATGGGTTCGTGGAGGTGCTCGTCGGCGTGGCGCTCGTCGTCGTGCCGCTACTGACCGGCGCCGTCGCTGCGCTCATGCTGCGCGAAGCGCTCACGCCGACGCCGACCGTGCGGCCCGTGACGGATACGCTCGGCGGGCGACTCGTGAACAAGCAGGGTGCATCGGACTACCAGTACTTGTTCCAGAACAACGGGAAGCTCGACGAGAACGGCGGCAGGGACCGCACCGTCGTCGAAGTGGTTCGGGTGCTTGATGACAGCGGTGCACCGGCACTGGACGAGTTCGGCAATCCGATCTGGCGCGTGACACTGCCGAGCACCCAGGACTGGCAACTGCTGATGGGCGGCGCTTTCGGTGACGCCGGAGCGGTCAACGACCTGGGCTCCAACCTCACGCTGATTCTCACCCCAGACCAGAAGGCCGCCTACGAGCGGGCAGTGCTCCAGGCGATGAGCGACGCCGGGATCGGACCGGATGACTCGGTCATGCTCGCAGGCTGGAGCCAAGGAGGAATTCTCGCCGGCGCAATGGCATCGGACCCTGATTCGCCGTTCAACATTCGCGCCATCGCCGTCGCCGGTGCGCCGATCGATCACATGCCGATCCCGCCGACGGTTTCGGTGCTCGCGATCCAGCATGACGGCGATCACGTTCCCCGACTCGACGGCACCCCGCCGCGCCAAGGGCCGAACTGGGTGACGATAACCGAGCCGTCTGGTCGGTCGGGATACCCTCACAACGCCGACTACTACGCCCAAACTGCCGCTCGGGTGGACAGCGAACGGCAATCGATGTTCTTTTCCGACTTCGAGCTCGCGTATCAATACGAGTTCGCCGAGGCAGAAACGGCGGTCAAGTGAACAATCGGATCGCGGCAGCGCTGGCAGTAGTGCTGGCCACTCCGTTCGCGCTGAGCGGGTGCGTGGCGGCCCCCGACTTCCACACCGTGGTGCCCGCGGCGGTCGTCGCATCCGACCCGGTCATTGAGGACGCCTTCACGGCTACGTCCACCGGCATTGCCGGCGTCGGAGTGTGGGTGCGGGTGTACGTGACGTCGACAGAGCACGACGATCTGGTGCGCGTGATCGACAGCGCGCTCGAGGCGACGCTTGCGGCATCCCCAGTACGTCCCGTGAGCGTGCGGCTTGATGTCGCAGCGTCGCCGATGCCGGGTGAGCCGAACATGTCGCAACCGAACATCTCGATCGAGGATGCCGCACGCGAACTGGACCTCTATGACGGTCATCTCTCGGACGACACCATCTCCGGAACGATCGACTTCTTCGAGGAGCGGTACGGCACCTGGGAAGAACTGCGCCAGTGAGCACTCCACTGGACACTCCGCCCACTGAAGCCATGCCCACCCTGCGATTCCGCTTGCCTGGCGACTGGTGGGCGACCTCCCTGCTCGACCGGGAGGCGGCGATCGCGGCGGCGACCCGCCTCATCCGTCACCGCATCGGCACCACCGATGACCGGTCAGCGCTTCGGGCGCGGCTGCGCCGGGAGTTCACCGCCGCGATCGACGAAGCCATCGCGGGCAACGGGCAGAGCATGTTCCTTGCAATCCAGCTGGTTGACGGCCTGCCGTTGCCGATCACCATCACGGTGTACCTGCTCGATGTCGAACTGGTCCCAGCGGTCGGGACGCGCGGCGATCGCGTGCTGGGCATCCTGCGGCAGGGGTTGGAAGGCTCCGCGGACACCGGCGACCTGACCGCGCTCGAACTGGCCGGAACATCCGCGCTGCGACGAGATCGCATCCGGGCAACTGCTGTCGGCAGCGGCGACGACAGCGGGAGCCTTGACGTGCTCATCGTGGACTACTGGCTGGCCGTTCCGGACACCAAGCGGGTGGTGCTCGTGAACTTCTCCACGTCGATGGCGGGGCTCCGGGAACACCTGCTGCCGTTCTTCGACGCGCTCATGCGCGTCGCGTACTGGGAGAAGCAGCAGCAACCCGACCGGTGAATGAGCACGCGGCATCCGTTACCATTGCCGCGTGAGCGCAATAGGGGACGAGCAGGACGGCTTCATCACGCTGCCCCCCGGCATCGCGCCACCGAACCTCGACACGAACTCGGGGACGCGACGGATCCCGCAGCGGCCGCGTGATGAGATCGTGTTCCTGCCGGCACCGCCCGGGGCAACCCCGCCCGCGCCAGCAGTCACCGAGGCGCCGCCGCAAGCGGTCGTCGCGGCACCAACGGCAATCGACGAGGAGACTCGGTTCGCGCCGCGTAGGGGCAGGTGGAGCATTGTGCTCGAGAGCGGCGTGAGCGTCACCATGGATGCGACGACCGTGCTTGGCCGCAACCCGGCCGCGAACGAGCGGTGGCCGGATGCCCAGCTGCTGCAGGTCGACGACGCCCAGAAGACGGTGTCGAAGACGCACGCGGCGCTCGAGCTCGTCGATGAGGAGCTCTGGATTCACGATCTGGCGTCAACGAACGGCGTGTGGGTGGACGATCAGCGAGTCGAGCCGGGCGAGCGGATGCGCGTGCATCCCGGCCAGGAAGTAAGCCTCGGACGCTTCAACCTGCGCGTAGAGCGCTCCTGATCCCAACTCCCTCGCGCGGGTGTTCCTTCCACGCGCGGGCGTTGCAACACCCGCGCGCGAAAGTTTCACCCGCGCGAAGCGATGTGACAGGAGGGGCCGGATGGCCTACCGCGCGGCGTCGAGCCGCGCGAAGGCCAGCCGCTCAGCGGCCTCGAGCGTCGTAATGCCCTGCTCCTTGGCGTCCCGGAAAATCGTCGCGACCGTGTCACCGATCGCCGCGACGCGCCGCTCGATCGCTGCACCGTCGGCATCCGGCTCCGACGCCATGGCCAGGTAGATCACGCCACCCGCGTTGACCACGAAATCGGGAGCCCACAGGATGCCCCGCTCGGCGAGCAGCCCGGCGCCATCGTGCGAAGCAAGCTGGTTGTTGGCCGCCCCGACGACACCGCGCACCCGCAGATTCGCGATCACCTCGGGCGTCAGCACCTCGCCCAGGCCGCACGGCGCGAGCAGGTCGGCCTCGACCGTCCACGCCTCGTCGACGCCCACCCAGTTCGCACCCAGCTCATCGGCCAGCGCCTTCTTGCCCGGGTTCACATCCGTGACGGTCAGTGTCGCGCCGTCGGCCGCGAGTGAACGGGCCAACCGGCCACCCACCTGGCCCAGCCCGACGATGACGACATGGCGACCGGCGACATCCTTCGAGCCGTAGAGGGCGTCGAGGGTCGCGAGCACGCTCTGGTGCACGCCCGCCGCTGTTGCATCCGCCGGTTCGCCGACGCCGCCCTGGTCGGATGGCAGTCCGCACACGTGAGCGGTGCGCTCGGAGACGACGGCCATGAGTTCGGCGCTGGTGCCGACATCTTCCGCGGTCATGTAGGCGCCGCCGAGGCTCTCGACCGCGTCACCCAGGTCAAGCATCGCGAGCCGCTTCTGCTCCTCGGTCAACGTCACGCCCATCGGCACGTGGATCACCGACTTGCCGCCACCGCGGTTCAGGCCGGCAGCGGAGTTCTTCAGGGTCATCGCCTTCGCCAGGCGCAGCGAATCGGCGACCGCGTCGGTCCAGTTCTCGTACTGCCAGATGCGGGCACCGCCCAGGGCCTGACCGAGTCGCGTCGAATGCACCGCGACGCTGATGGTTAGACCGGATCGCTCCCCGGAGGTGATGAGCACCCGTTCGTGCTCGAGGGGGAGGGACGAGAGAGGGTCGGTCGCCGGCATTGAGTACTCCTTTGTAACTGGCCTTGTGGGCTTCACGGGCGGGCCCAAAGGGTCGGTGCCCATGGGAATCCTAGTGCCGCGCCGGGGGCCGTAGACTGGAATGATCGCTTTCCCGCGTGCGAAGCGCGCGCGGGGTGAATTCGCATGTCGCAAGGAGGAAAGCCGTGGGCAGGACGCTGGCGGAGAAAGTCTGGGACGACCACCTGGTCGTCAAGGGTGAAGACGGTTCGCCCGACCTTCTCTACATCGACCTCCACCTCATTCACGAGGTCACCAGCCCGCAGGCGTTCGACGGACTCCGGATGGCCGGCCGCCCGGTCCGCCGGCCCGACCTCACGATCGCGACCGAGGACCACAACACGCCGACGCTGAACATCGACAAGCCGATCGCCGACCTCACCAGCCGCACCCAGATCGAGACGCTGCGCCGCAACGCCGAGGAGTTCGGCATCCGTCTGCACTCGCTGGGCGACAAGGAGCAGGGCATTGTGCACGTCGTCGGCCCGCAGTTGGGGCTGACCATGCCTGGCATCACCGTCGTCTGCGGCGACAGCCACACTTCGACGCACGGAGCATTCGGGGCGATGGCGTTCGGCATCGGCACGAGCGAGGTCGAGCACGTGCTGGCGACCCAGACGCTCCCGCTGAAGCCGTTCAAGACCATGGCCATCACGGTCGAGGGTGAACTGAAGCCCGGCGTGACGGCGAAGGACATCATCCTCGCGATCATCGCCAAGATCGGCACCGGCGGCGGCCAGGGCTACGTGCTCGAGTACCGCGGCAGTGCCATCCGCTCGCTCTCCATGGACGGCCGGATGACAATCTGCAACATGTCGATCGAAGCCGGTGCGCGCGCGGGAATGATCGCACCGGATGAGACCACCTACGAGTACCTGAAAAGTCGCCCGCACGCGCCTCAGGGAGCGGACTGGGACGCCGCCGTCGCCTACTGGGAGACGCTGAAGACCGACGATGACGCCGTCTTCGACGCCGAGGTGTACCTCGACGCTGCCGAACTCGAACCGTTCGTGACCTGGGGCACCAACCCCGGCCAGGGCGTGTCGCTGAATGACCGGGTTCCCGACCCGGCGCTGCTGGACGACCCGAACGAGCGCGCCAACGCCGAGCGCGCTCTGGAGTACATGGACCTCGCCGCCGGCACCGCGATGAAGGACATCAAGGTCGACGCGGTGTTCATGGGTTCGTGCACGAACAGCCGCATCGAGGACCTGCGCGCGTTCGCATCCGTTGTGAAGGGCCAGAAGAAGGCCGACGGCGTTCGCGTCATGGTCGTGCCGGGCTCCGCGCGCGTTCGCCTTGAGGCCGAAGCCGAGGGCCTCGACAAGGTGTTCGAGGAGTTCGGCGCAGAGTGGCGGTTCGCCGGATGCTCGATGTGCCTCGGCATGAACCCCGACCAGCTGGCGCCGGGGGAACGTTGCGCATCGACCTCCAACCGCAACTTCGAAGGCCGACAGGGCAAGGGCGGGCGCACCCACCTGGTGTCGCCGCTCGTCGCCGCGGCCACCGCCATCCGGGGAACGTTGTCCGCGCCGTCGGATGTCGTCGCCACAGGCAGCACGCTGCCGCCGGTCATCGAATCGGTCGGTGTTCCGGCCGGGGCCCAGTCCACCGCAGAGGGGAGCGCACGCTGATGGAGAAGTTCGAGACCCTCACCGGAGTTGCCGTTCCGCTGAAGCGCTCCAACGTCGATACCGACCAGATCATCCCGGCGGTGTTCCTGAAGCGCGTCACCAAGACGGGCTTCGACGACGCGCTGTTCCACGCCTGGCGTCAGGACCCCGACTTCGTGCTCAACGACCCGGCGTTCCAGAACCCGCGCGTGCTCATCGCCGGCCCGGACTTCGGCACCGGGTCCAGTCGCGAGCACGCCGTCTGGGCGCTGCGCGACTACGGGTTCGCTGCGGTCTTCTCGCCCCGGTTCGGTGACATCTTCCGCGGCAACTCGGGCAAACAGGGCCTCCTCACCGGGCAGATCAGCCAGGAGGAGACCGAGGAACTGTGGGCCATGATCGAAGCCGACCCCGGGATTGGGGCCACGGTCGACCTGGTCGAGCGGACGCTGACGCTGGGAGATCGCTCAGTCGCTTTCGAGATCGATGATTACACTAGGTGGCGGTTGCTCGAGGG
Organism: Cryobacterium sp. BB307; assembly: GCF_012274275.1. Lineage (GTDB taxonomy): Bacteria > Actinomycetota > Actinomycetes > Actinomycetales > Microbacteriaceae > Terrimesophilobacter. The sequence goes on from NZ_JAANZA010000001.1 coordinate 1,223,631, forward strand.
CCTTGACGACATCGGACTCACGTTGCGCGAGGAGGCGCAGATCACTCGCTTTGAGGATGCCCGAGAATCGTGGCGACCCACTACTCTTCCCGCACGCTAACCCTCAAGGTGGTCACATGGATTCTGCTGTCACGGATGCCCAGAAGGCAGGTGCACGGGTAGGCCTCAAGGCCGAGAAGCTCACCATCAACGGTGGGAACCCGCTACGCGGGCGTGTCACCGTCCGTGGGGCGAAGAACCTCGCCACCAAGGCGATGGTCGCAGCCCTCCACGGCGAGACCCCGAGCGTGCTGAAGGACGTCCCTGACATCAGCGATGTTCAGGTGGTCAGGGGTCTGCTCGAGGTCTACGGTGTCGTCGTCTCGGAGCCCGCCGCCGGCGAGCTCCGCTTCGACACGAGCAACGTCGAGAAGGCGCACTTCGCCGAGATCGATGCGCATGCGGGCGCGAGCCGCATCCCGATCCTGTTCTGCGGGCCGCTGCTGCACCGCCTCGGTGAGGCGCGCATCCCGGACCTGGGCGGATGCCGCATCGGCGACCGCCCGATCGACTTCCACCTCGACGCGCTCCGAGCGTTCGGCGCGGTCGTCGACAAGAGCTACGAGGGCATCCACCTGACCGCCCCGAACGGGTTGCGCGGTGCCGAGATCACGCTGCCCTACCCGAGCGTCGGCGCCACCGAGCAGGTGCTGCTCACCGGCGTGAAGGCAAAGGGCGTCACCGAGTTGCACAACGCGGCGATCGAGCCCGAGATCATGGACCTCATTGCGGTCCTGCAGAAGATGGGTGCGATCATCTCGGTCGAGCCCAGCCGCACCATCCTCATCGAGGGCGTCGAGTCGCTGCAGGGCTACAACCACCGCGCACTGTTCGACCGGAACGAGGCCGCGAGCTGGGCATCCGCAGCGCTTGCAACGCGCGGCGACATCTTCGTCGCGGGTGCACAGCAGTCCCAGCTGATGACCTTCCTCAATGTGTTCCGCAAGGTAGGTGGGGCCTTCGACATCGAGGAAGACGGCATCCGGTTCTACCACCCCGGTGGCGAACTGAAGCCTGTCACCGTCGAAACCGACGTGCACCCCGGCTTCATGACCGACTGGCAGCAGCCGCTCATCGTCGCGCTGACCCAGGCGACCGGGACCTCGATCGTGCATGAGACCGTGTACGAGAACCGGTTCGGCTTCACTGACGCGCTCAATGAGATGGGCGCGAACATCGTCGTGCACCCCAAGGGCCTGCCCGACCACCCGCGCCGCGTCGCCCGCCGCGAGTTCGAGCAGGCGGCGGTCATCACCGGGCCGACTCCGTTGCACGGCGCCGACATCACCGTCCCCGACCTGCGCGGCGGCTTCAGCCACCTCATTGCGGCCCTGGCGGCCGAGGGCACCTCCACCGTCAGCAACATCGGCATCGTCAGCCGAGGCTACGAGCACATCATCGAAAAGTTGGACGCCCTCGGCGCTGATTACTCCTTCGAAGGCTGAGAGTGGCGCCGGGGGAGACAGGGGCGCGTAAGCCCAAGTCGGAGAAAACACCGCTCTATCGGGTGATCGCGTTCTTTGTCGTGCCGCTCATGAACCTGCTGGCGCGGTACGACATTCAGCACAGCGAGCATCTGCCGGCAAGCGGCCCGGCCGTCGTCTCACCGAACCACTACAGCGAGATCGACCCGATCGTGATCGGGCTGGCCATGTGGAAACGGGGAAGGACGCCACGCTTCCTCGCGAAGGCGAGCCTGTTCAAGGTGCCGGTGGTGGGCTGGATCCTGCGCAAGACCGGGCAGATCCCGGTGGAGCGCCGGCAGCGCAACACGAGCGACCCGCTCGCCGCGGCCAACAAGCTCACCGAGAACGGCCTCGCGGTCGTCATCTACCCGGAGGGCACGCTCACTCGCGACCCGGACCTGTGGCCGATGCGCGGCAAGCATGGGGCGGTCCGGATGGCGCTCGAACACGACGTGCCGCTCATCCCGGTCGCGCACTGGGGAACCCAGGCGGTACTGCCTCGGTACGGCAAGAGGATCAGCTTCTTCCCGCGCAAGGACATCTCCATCCGGTTCGGCGCGCCCGTCGACCTGACGCCGTTCAAGGGGCGCCCGCTCGACCATGCGACCTTGAACGCCGCCACAGACAAGCTCATGGACGCGATCGCCGCACTGCTGTCCGAGCTGCGCGGCGAGCCCGCTCCCGCCGAACGCTGGGACCCGTCAAAGGCCGGCCAGAGCGAGACGGGGCGCTTTGACTAGCACGCTGCCGATCCGCATCCCGCAGCCCGGCAAACGCCGGGTCGCTGTGCTGGGTGCCGGCAGCTGGGGCACGACCTTCGCCAAGGTGCTCGCCGACGGCGGATCGGATGTGGCGCTGTGGGCGCGGCGGCCGGAGCTTGCGCGGGAGATCGCCGAGTCCAAGCGCAACAGCGACTACCTCCCCGGCGTCAATCTGCCCCGGGATCTGTGGGCGAGCCCGCAGCTCGATGCCGTGCTCGACGGGGCTGAGATGGTGTTCGTCGCGGTGCCCAGCCAGAGCCTGCGCGAGAACCTGCGCGCGGTGCGGGACATCCTGCCACCGGATGCGATCATCGCCAGCCTGATGAAGGGCGTTGAAATGGGCACTGCGCTGCGCATGAGCGAGGTCATCCGCGACGAACTGCGCGCCGAACCCGCCCAGATCGCAGTGGTCTCCGGCCCGAACCTCGCCCTGGAGATCGCGCGGGAGGAACCGACGGCATCCGTCGTCGCATCCGAGAACCTCGACACCGCCACGCTCGTCGCGATGACGGCATCCAGTCGCTACCTCCGCTCCTTCGTCAACACCGACGTCATCGGCACCGAGTTCGGCGGCGTGCTGAAGAACCTCATCGCCGTCGCCATCGGCATCGTCGACGGCGTCGGCTACGGCGAGAACACCAAAGCCTCGATCATCACGCGCGGCCTGGTCGAGATGACGGACTTCGCGGTCGCCTACGGCGCACGACCGGAGACACTCGCCGGGCTGGCCGGGCTCGGCGACCTCATCGCGACGTGCGAGTCGCCGCTGTCCCGGAACAACACCGCCGGGCGGCTGCTCGGCCAGGGCTACTCGTTCACTGACGTCATCAAGCAGATGAACCAGACCGCGGAGGGCCTCGCATCCGTCGCTCCGATCCTGGAGCTGGCGCTCGCGAAGGGCGTCGAGATGCCGATCGTCTCGCAGGTCGCCGAGGTGCTCGCCGGTACCATGAACCCCCGGGACATCGCCCCGCACCTCACCATTTCGGACGAACCGCAACCGGAGAACTAGGTAAGTGACAGACAAGACCACCGTCGTACTCGTTTTCGGCGGCCGCTCCAGCGAGCACGCCATCAGCTGCGCCACCGCGGGCGGGGTGCTCGCGGCCATCGACCGCGACCGGTACGACGTCATCCCGGTCGGCATCACCACCGACGGCGCGTTCGTGCTCGAGGAGGACGACCCGCAGCGGCTCGCGCTGGGCGCCGAGTTGCCCACTGTCATCGACAACGGCACCAGGGTGCTGTGGCCTGAGTCCGCGGCGACACGCGAGTTGCGCGTCGTGGAGACGGATGGCTCGGTGCGGTCGCTCGGCGACATCGACATCGCATTCCCGATCCTGCACGGACGGTTCGGCGAGGACGGCACGATTCAGGGCATGTTCGAGCTGATCGGCCTGCCCTACGTCGGAAACGGCGTGCTCGCATCCGCCATCGCCATGGACAAGCACATGACCAAGTCGGTGCTGCAGAGCGCTGGCGTGGAGGTTGCCCCCTGGGTGGCCGTGACCGAGGCCGACTGGCGCGACGAGAGCGAACTGTGGGGCAGGCGTGCGCGTGGCCTCGCCCTGCCGCTGTTCGTCAAGCCGGCGCGGGCCGGATCGTCGGTGGGCGTGACCAAGGTCGAGGACTGGGACGACCTGGACGCGGCGCTCGACGTGGCGTTCGCCGAGGACCGCACGGCGATCATCGAGCAGGCGATCGTCGGTCGGGAGATCGAGTGCGGCGTGCTCAGCGGCCGCGACGGCGGGGCACCCAGGGTGTCGCTGCCCGGCGAGATCCGGCTCACCGGTCGCGAGTTCTACGACTTCGACGCGAAGTACCGTGACGCCCCCGGCGTCGAGCTGGTGTGCCCGGTGGAGCTCAACGAGGGTCAGCAGCGTGAGCTCGAGCGGGTCGCGACGCGCGCGTTTCGGGCGATCGGGGCATCCGGGCTCGCCAGGATCGACTTCTTCCTGACCCCGTCATCGGACCTGATCGTCAACGAGGTGAACACGCTGCCGGGGTTCACGCCGATCTCGATGTTCCCGAAGTGCTGGATCGCCAGCGGCATCGAGTACCCGGAGCTCATCAGCGAACTGATCGAGCTGGGGTTCGAGACCGTCCGCTAGTCGGACTGCTCGCCGGGCTCCGGCAGGTCGAGCACCTCGTTCGGGTCGGTGCACGCGCCGGTCGCCTTGATGTTGCCGACCGCGTTCGACAGTTGGATGAGCGCGTTGGTGCCGGATGCGACGTCGCCGTCGACGATGACCTCGACCGCGGGGTCACGGCCGTAGGTCGTGAAGACGTAAGTCGGCGCGTTGCTGTCGTCGCGGATCCAGTCGATGCCGTCTAGTTCGACGCACAGTTGCGTCGTCGGGCCGGGAACCGGGACGCCGCAGCGCAGGATGATCGCGGTCGGGTCACCCCACGCGCCGGTGGCTTGCGCATCCGTGTAGCGGTACTCGAACTCGTCGATCGCATCCGGCAGGCGCACGATCACCTCGGCGCAGTCCGGGTTCACGGCATCCGGCGCCGCGTCGAGCGACACGGCCGGGGAACACGCCGTCAGGCCGCCGAGCAGGAGGGCAGCGACCGCGACTGATTTCGACGATCTCATCCTCTTCAGGCTACCGTGAGTGCATGCAGCGCCAGGACCCGCACGAGACCCTCGGCTCGGTCGGAGAACTGGGCGTGCTGAGCCGGATCTTCCCGCTGCTGCCGTCGTCTTCGGCCGAGCTGCTTGGCCCAGGCGACGACGCCGCGGTGATCGCTGCACCGGACGGGCGGTACGTCGTCACCACCGACATGATGATCCACGGGCCGGACTTCCGGCTCGCCTGGTCGACCCCGCATGACCTCGGCTGGAAGGCCGCGGCAACCAACCTCGCCGACGTGGCCGCGATGGGCGCTACGCCGACCGCGCTCGTCGTCGCGCTCGCCGCACCGGCCGAGACGCCGGTCGAGGTGCTCGAGGGGATCGCCGACGGGCTGCGAGAGGCGTGCCTTGAGCTCGCATCCGGGTGCGGTGTCGTCGGAGGGGACCTGTCGGTGTCGGACACGCTGACCTTCGCGGTGACCGCATTCGGCGACCTGGAGGGGCGCGACCCCGTGCTCCGCTCGGGCGCACGGGTCGGCGACCAGGTCGCGGTGTCCGGTCCGCTCGGTGCGTCCGCCGCCGCGCTGAGGCTGCTGTTCGAGCGCGCGGTGGATGAGCACGGGGAACCGGATGCCGCGCTCGCCGCCGGCCTGCGGAGCGACACCCCCGCGCAACTGGCCCCACGGCCGCCGATCGGTGACGGCGTGCTTGCGGCGAAGGCAGGCGCCACAGCGATGCTGGACATCAGCGACGGGCTCGCTATCGACGCCGGGCGCATCGCGCGGGCAAGCGAGGTCGCGCTCGACTTCGCGGCCTCGGAACTCGGCCCCGACCCGGAGCTCGCGCTCGGCGGGGGAGAGGACCACAGCCTGCTCGCGTGCTTCCCGCCGGATGCGGCGCTGCCCGGCGGATTCCGCCGCATCGGCACCGTCGTCGACGGCTCCGGTGTGCTGGTCGATGGGGAACCGCACGACCTCACCGGGTGGGACCCGTTCCGGGGCTGGGACCACTCCCGCGGGTGAATTGTTCACGCGCGGGTGTTGCAACACCCGCGCGCGGAAGGTGCACCCGCGCACGCGGACGCGAGGTCAGCCCCTCGCGAGCCAGTACAGCGCGGTGTCGCCGTAGTCCTTGCGGCGCTCGAGCACCAGGCCATCCGGCAGTCGCGGCTCCGGCGAGCGGGACGAACGCTCGAGCAGCACCGCAGCATCCGGAGCCAGCCGCGCCGCGAGCGCCTCGAGGTTGTGCCCCAGCTCCACTTCGCCCATCTCGTACGGCGGGTCCATCAGCACGACGTCCCACTCGCGCGCGTCCGAGTTCAGGAACGCCTGCACACTCTGCCCGGTGACCTCGATCACCAGCTCATGCCCGGCAGGTGCCGTCCGCTTGACGAGGGCCGCATTCCGCCGACACACCTGCGTCGCACCGTGGCTGCGCTCGACGAGGACCACCAGCGCCGCACCCCGGGACGCAGCCTCCAGCCCGAGTGCGCCGGAGCCCGCGTACAGGTCGAGCACGCGCGCCCCCTCGACGAGGTCACGCGCGTCCAGCGACGAGAAAATCGCTTCCCGCACCCGGTCGCTCGTCGGGCGGGTGCCGTGAACCGGGGTGCCGATCGTCAGCGAACCGGCGAACCCGGCGATGATGCGTGTCACGCCAGTCAGCCTAAACGGGCACCGGATGCCGGTGCTGGCCGCCTGCGGTGGGTAGCGTTGACCCCGTGGAATCGCCGCTCGACCAGAAGCTCAGCAATTCCGCGGTGGGGCGGATGGCCAAGGCCCTCGACCGCGGGCTCGGCCTCGTCACCGTCGGCGACCTCCTGTCCCACTACCCGCGCCGGTATGCGAGCCGTGGTGAGCTCACCGACCTCGGTCGGCTGCCGCTCGACGAGACGGTCACCATCGTCGCCGAGGTGCTGGGTGCCTCCAAGCGAAAGATGCGTGAGCGGCGCGGCGAAATCCTCGAGGTGACGATCGGTGATGGCAAAGGCATCATGACCCTCACCTTCTTCGGGAAGGGGGCGTACCTACCCGAGAAAGACCTCATCCCGGGCGTGCGCGGGATCTTCGCGGGCAAGGTCAGCTCCTACAACAATCGCCGCCAGCTGACGCACCCCGATTACAAGCTGTTCGACCCGGACCAGGGCCTGGATGCGGCGGCGTGGGCGCAGCGACCGATCCCCATCTACCCGGCGACCGCGTCCCTCAAGACCTGGAAGCTGCACGACGCGGTGTGCGCTCTGCTCGACACGCTGCCCCCGCTCGAGGACCCGGTGCCGGATGCCGTGCGCATCAAGCGGGGACTGCTCCCGTACCAAGAGGCGCTCAATCTCATCCATCGCCCGAATGAGGAGTCAGACTGGCGGGCCGCCCGCAAGACGCTCCGCTTCCAGGAAGCCTTCGTGCTGCAGTCGGCGCTGCTGCAGCAGCGCGCAGAGCTGCGCAAGCAGGCCGCGACGCCTCGCGTGCCGAGGCCCGGGGGACTGCTCGAGCGCTTCGACGCGCAGTTGCCGTTCACCCTCACCGGCAACCAGCGCGCTGTTGGCGAGCAGCTCGCCTCCGACCTCGCTGGCGACGAGCCGATGAACCGACTGCTGCAGGGCGAAGTCGGCTCCGGCAAGACCCTCGTCGCCCTGCGCGCGATGCTCGCGGTCGCCGACTCCGGCGGCCAGTCGGCGCTGCTCGCACCCACCGAGGTGCTCGCCGCGCAGCACTTGCGCTCGATAGTGAAGACGCTCGGCCCGGACCTCGCCGCTGAGGTGCACCCGACCCTCATCACCGGGCAGCTGCCGACCGCTTACCGGCGCAAGGCGACCCTGTCCACCGTCGCCGGGCAGGCGCGCATCGTCGTCGGCACGCACGCGCTCATGAGCCAGTCGGTGGAGTTCTTCGACCTCGGGCTCGTCGTCGTCGACGAGCAGCACCGGTTCGGCGTCGAACAACGCGAGGCGCTGCGACTCAAAGGCGCCACGCCGCCGCACGTGCTCGTGCTGACGGCGACGCCGATCCCGCGCACCGTCGCAATGACCGTGTTCGGCGACCTCGACGTGTCGACCATCGCCGAGCTGCCGGCCGGGCGGCAGGGCATTGAAAGCTTCGTGGTGCCGCTCGCCGAGAAGCCGGGCTGGGAGAACCGCATCTGGGAGCGGCTGTCCGAGGAACTCGCCAAGGGCAGGCAGGCCTTCGTGGTCGCACCGGCGATCGACAGCTCCAACGTCGAGCTGGACGACCCGGATGCCGAGCCGATGGACGCCAAGTCGGTCAGCAGCGTCGCCGACACCCTCGCCAAGCTGCGCAAGCATCCGCTGCTGGCATCCGCTCGCATCGAGCCGCTGCACGGCAGGCTGCCCAGCGACGAGAAGGATGCGATCATGCGCGCGTTCGCAGCGGGCGACATCGACGTGCTCGTGGCGACGACGGTGATCGAGGTCGGGGTCGACGTGCCCAACGCCGCGGTCATGGTGGTGCTCGACGCCGACCGGTTCGGTGTGTCGCAGCTGCACCAGCTCCGCGGCCGCGTCGGCCGTGGCGGCGTGCCCGGACTGTGCCTGCTCGTGACGACCGCCGAGGCGGGCACGATCTCCCGGGAGCGGGTCGACGCGGTCGCCGAGACCCTCGACGGGTTCGTCCTCGCCCAGAAGGACCTCGAATTGCGCCAGGAGGGCAACGTCCTCGGCAGCGTCCAGTCCGGGCGCCGCTCGTCGTTGAAGCTGCTGCGTGCAGCAAGAGACACCGACCTGATCGGCGAGGCGCGAGCGCTCGCCGCCGACGTGCTCGCCGGCGACCCCGACCTCCAGCGGAACCCGACCCTCGCGCGCGCCATCACGACCCGACTGGATGAAGCAGAGCGCGACTTCCTCGCCAAGGCCTGACGCGTTGCGGGGTGCGCCCGATAGGGTTTAGCCATGCGCAGGATCGCCGTCGTTCCGGGGTCGTTCGACCCGATCACCCTTGGTCACCTCGACGTGATCGACCGAGCGGCTGGCCTCTTCGACGAGCTCCACGTGCTCGTCGTGCACAACCCGGACAAGTCCGCCCTGCTCCCGGTCGCCCAGCGCGTGTCGTTGATCGAGCGGGCGATCACGGATGCCGGGATCGCCGGCAACATCATCGTCACCTCTTGGACCGTCGGACTGCTCGTCGACTACTGCACCGAGGTCGGCGCCACCGTGTTGGTGAAGGGCGTCCGCTCACAGGTGGATGTCGCCTATGAGACGCCGATGGCGATCGTGAACCGCAACCTGGCCGGCGTCGAGACCATCTTCATGCTGCCGGATCCCGGCCACGCGCACGTCTCCAGCTCGCTCGTGCGCCAAGTCGCAGCGCTCGGCGGCGACGTCAGCCCCTACGTGCCACGCGCGGTCGCAGAGTACCTGCAGCAGCCCAGCCCCCGATGACCGCAGCCTTCAGCGTCTTCGCGCTCGATGGCCTCCCCGAGGTCGGCGCAGGAGACGACCTCGCCGCGCTCATCCTCCAGGCAGCTGACGAGACCACGCTGCAGGATGGCGACATCCTGGTCGTCACAAGCAAGGTCGTCTCCAAGGCGGAGGGGCGCTTCGTGGCCGCGGCCACTCGCGACGACGCGATCACCGCGGAAACCGTGCGCGTGGTCGCGTCCAAGGAGCATCCCGGTGGGGTGACGCGCATCGTCGAGAACCGGCAGGGTCTCGTGCTCGCGGCCGCCGGCGTCGACTCGAGCAACACGCAGGAAGGCTACGTGCTGCTGCTGCCAGAGGATCCGGATGCCTCCGCTCGCAGCCTCTGCTCGGCACTCCGGGCGAGCGGTCCGCGGGTCGGCGTCATCATCTCCGACACCCTCGGACGCGCCTGGCGCCTGGGGCAGACCGACGTCGCAATCGGCGCGGCAGGCGTGCGAGTGCTGGAGGACCTGCGTGGCAGCACGGATGCGGGCGGGCGGGTCCTGGAGGCGACGATCGTGGCGCTCGGCGACCAGCTCGCCGGCGCGGCTGAGCTCGTCAAGGGCAAGGCCGCCGGCCGCCCGGTCGCGGTCATCCGCGGGCTGGGGCACCTGGTCACCGGGCTCGACGCACCGGGCGCGCACGCGATCATCCGGCCGGCCGACGAGGATTTGTTCCGCGAGGGCGCCGCGGAGGCCTACGCTCGCGGCTACCGCGACGCGGTCGAGGGGGCGCCCGGCGGTCCCGCCTGAGCACCTGCCGCAGGGCTGAGTGACGCTCTCCCCAAAGGGGCGACGGTCTGCAAGACTCGTAGCGTAAGGCATCGACGATGATGAACTCAGACCCTCCGACGGGGCACCCAGGCGAACGCACCGAGCGTGCCTTCCGCCTGACCAGACGCGGGATCTTGCTGTTGTTCGCGGCCGCGCTGGCGTTCGTGTTCGCGTATGTCATCGGCTGGTACGAACTGCTGATCGTCGGCTCGTTCGCCTGCATCCCACCCTTGCTGTCCCTCGTGGTCGTGCACCGGATGCGCCCACAGTTCACGGTCGTCCGAACCATCGCCCCGTCGGTGCTCGCGGCCGGAAAGCTCGGTGCGGTGCGCCTCACGGTGCGCAACGTCGGTCAACGGCCGTCGGCGGCCGGCAGTTGGCGTGACCGGGTGCCGTGGCCGCCGGATGCCACCGCCGCTGCCACGCTCGACCCGATGCAGCCCTCCGGCCAACTGCACCTGCGCTACGAGTTCGTGCCACCCCGCCGCGGTGTCGTGGAGGTCGGCCCTCTGCTGGTCTCCTTCTGTGACCCGTTCGGGCTCGCCGAGGGGCAGTACGCGGTCGGCACCGCGGATCGCGTCATCATCGGACCGGAGGCTGCCCGCCTCGACGAGACCGTTGTCGAGATCGCGGCCGACAGCGGCTCGGCCCGGCTCTTCCAGCACCGTTCGCTCGCAGGCGAGCACGACATCATGACCCGCGAGTACCGGCCCGGCGACGCGATGCGCCGCGTGCACTGGCGAGCGTCGGCGCACCACGGCGAGCTCATGGTGCGCGAAGAGGAGAAGCGTTCCCACGCGGCCGCGGTCATTGTGCTCGAGACACGCGTGCGCCACTACGCCGACACCGCAGGGTCGCGTGCCCGGACCCCGGAGAGCGGCGCATTCGAATGGGCCGTGCGGATGACCGCGTCATTGCGCGACCACCTGTCCGCCGCGGGACTCGCGCTCACTGTCGTTGAGACGGCGATGCCGCAGCTGGGCGACCCCGATCGGCTTGACGAGTTCGTGGAGAGCCTCGCGCGCGTGCACCTGAGCTTCGACGACGATCGTGAACTCTCGCTCGCCGCCGACGGCACGAGCGGTGCCGGTTCGATCTTCGCGGTGCTCGGCGTGCCGGATGCCGCGACCCTCGGCACGCTCGTCAGCGCCCGAGGCTCGTTCGACGAGGCCGCCGCCTTCGTCTCCGAGCACACCCCGGTCGCCGCGATCGAGGAGCTGCGTCGCGGCGGATGGCGGGTCGTCGCGGTCACGCCAGAGACTCCGGTGGCGGATGCCTGGCATGGTCTGGGCGGTCCGGATGCGTGACCTGCTGAAGCGTGACCTGCTGAACACCGTGCGCTGGGAGCGCACCGGGTGGCGCACGAGCGGCATCCTGCTGGTGGCTTTCGCAGTCACCCTCGGTGGACTGCACACGATGCTGGAGGGCGTCGGCTGGTGGCTGTGGTGCATGGTGCTGGTGGTCGTGGTCCTCGGCAGCGGCGTTGCCGCCCGGTGGGCGGGACTCGGACGCTGGTCCCCGCTGGTTTCGACGCTCGCGTTGGCGGCGACCATCGTCACCCGGTTCGCTGCCGACACCGCCTGGCTGGGCGTGATCCCGACCGGCGACACCATCCTCCGCTTCCGCACGCTTCTGGTGGACGCCACCTACTCCATCACCTGGCAGAGCACGCCGGCCAACGCTGACGTGCCAATCCAATTCGTCATGGCGCTGGGCATCGGACCGCTGGTGCTAATCGCCGAGGCGCTCGCGTTCTCGGTGCGCCTGCCCGCTCTGACCGGCATCCCGCTCGTCGCCGTGTTCCTAGTGCCAGGGCTGACTCCGGATGCCGAGACCAGCGGACTCGCGTTCATCGGCACGGCCGCCAGCTACCTGTGGCTGCTCATGTCGACTCAGCGCTCGCTGGGCTCGTACCGGGGTCTGGCCCCCGCGCTCGCGATCGGGTCGATCGCGGTGATCGGCGGCCTTGTGCTCCCGGCGGCGCTGCCGAGCACCGAGCAGGGGATCACCGCAAGCGAAGCTGGTCCGAGCGTCGTCACCGGGGTCAACCCGATCGTTCGGCTCGGCGAGGACCTGAGGCGCACCGACGACCGCCCGGTGCTCAGCTACACGACCGCATCAAACAAGCCCTACTACTTGCGCCTGACCACTATCAGCGACTTCAGCCAAGACGGCTGGGGCCCCGAGCAGCCGGTCCTCGACCGGTCGAACCGACCGCACACGATTCCCCGCCCGAGCGGGCTGCAGGCGGACGTGCGGGTGCGGGAGGAGGTCGGCTTCATCAGCGTCGGCAACCTGGCGAGCCCGTGGCTGCCGGTGCCGTACCCCATCTCAAGCGTGACCCAACTCAATGGCGACTGGCTCTGGGACAAGGACACCCTCACCGTCGCGAGCAACACCGACCTCGCGATCGGTGAGAACTTCACCGTGCGAAGCCACGTCATCGAGCCGACACCCGAGCAGTTGCAGCGTGCGGGCACGACTGTCCCCGACGGCGTCGAGGATTACCTGGAACTGCCGGCGGTGCCGGCGATCATCGCCGATACCGCGCGAGAGGCGACCGCGGGAGTCGACACCAACTACGAGAAGGCAGTCGCGCTGCAGCAGTACCTGCGCAGCGCACTGTTCAGGTACTCGGAGCAGACGCCGGTCGCGGAGGGCTACGACGGCACCGGTGTCGACATGGTCGGGGTGTTCCTCGAGCGGCGGGCCGGCTACTGCATCCACTTCGCCTCGGCGATGGCGACGATGGCCAGGACACTCGGCATCCCCAGCCGGATGGTCATCGGGTTCCAGCAGGGCAGCTCAACCAACTCGCCCGGCGACAGCAAGATCTTCGAGGTAACCACCGACGACCTGCACTCGTGGCCGGAACTGTACTTCGAGGGCATCGGCTGGGTGGCCTTCGAACCCACCCAGAGCCGCGGTCGCCTGCCCGACTACGCGAACCCTGGCATCGCCGGCGTCCCGGCCGCGATCGGCGGCGCGATCTCCGGCAACGCCGGCGCGCCGCGCGACGACAGCGGTCTCGACGGCCCGGCCGCGCCATCCGGTTCCCAGGGGTCCGGCTGGTTCGTCAGCGGCCAGTGGAGGCTGCTGCTGCCCATCGCCGGCGCGGTGCTGCTCGTGATCGTCCTGTCGCTGCTGCCCGCTGGCGTCCGGATGCTCCGTCACCGGCGGAACGTGGCCGGGCTGCGGAGCGGACGAGGAAGCGCGATGCTGGCATGGCGGGAACTGCGGGCCACCGCCACCGACGTCGGGCTGGCGCTGCGACGCACCGAGACCCCGCGCGAAACAGTCGAACGGCTGCGGCGCGCGCGCGGCATGACCCAATCCGGACGGGACGCGGTGAGCCGGATCGGGGCGGCGGTCGAACGCGAACGCTTCGGCAGGCCCAGCGAGCTTGCAGACAGCGGGTCGCTCGCTGACGACGTGGCCGTCGCGACGGCGTGCCTGCGCTCTGGCATCGCGGGGCCGGAGCGCCTCCGGGCCACGCTCTGGCCGAACTCGCTCGTGAACAGGAACGGGCGATTGGCCGCACGCACCGGATAGCTTCGCGCCAAACCGTAGGCCCAGACCCGACCGTCTGGCAGACTCGCTCCAAGCACAAGCGGAAACGAGGAAAAGATAGTGACGATGGCGACAGGGACCATGGGGATCGACACCTTCCACTCGTTTGCGGCGGACATCATCGGCGGCATCGAGACCGTCATCGACGGCAAGCGCGACGCCATCGAACTCGCACTCACGACGCTCCTCGCTGAGGGTCACCTGCTGATCGAAGACGTCCCGGGCGTCGGCAAGACGATGCTCGCGCGTGCGATCGCCCGCTCGGTCGACTGCACCGTGAACCGCATCCAGTTCACCCCCGACTTGCTGCCATCTGACATCACCGGCGTGTCGGTCTACAACCAGGCCGAGATGGAGTTCCAGTTCAAGCCCGGCCCAGTGTTCGCCAACCTCGTCATCGGCGATGAGATCAACCGCGCGAGCCCGAAGACCCAGTCGGCGCTGCTGGAGTCCATGGAGGAGGGCCAGATCAGCGTCGACGGCGCCACCTACCCGCTGGCTCGACCGTTCACGGTCGTCGCCACGCAGAACCCGGTCGAGATGGAGGGCACCTACCCGCTGCCCGAGGCGCAACGCGACCGGTTCATGATCCGCATCTCGATGGGGTATCCGGATGAGGCGGCGGAGGTCACCATGCTGCGCACCCGGGAGACCTCCAGCCCGCTGGACCGCCTGACCCCGGTGGTGACCCTCGAGCAGCTCACGAGCATGATCGGCCTCGTCCGCAACATCTACGTCTCACCCGCGGTCGAGCAGTACACGGTCGCCATCTCGCAGGAGACCCGACGCGACCGTGACCTGCGCCTCGGGGCGAGTCCGCGCGCGACCCTGCACCTGGTCAGGGCTGCGAAGGCGCGCGCCGCTCTCGACGGACGCGAGTTCGTGCTGCCCGACGACATCGACGCCCTCGCGGTTCCCGTGCTCGGCCACCGGCTGATCGCCGCCGCGCGCGTCGCCGGTGGGGCATCCGCTTTCCAGGCCAGCAGCATCGCCGACATCATCCACCGCATCGTGGCGGCGACGCCGGTGCCGCTGGGCGCAGGCGAGTCTGCCTGACGCCATGCGTCGATCCACACGGGGGTGGGGCCGGAGGTCCCGAGCCAGACTGCTGCTTCGCGGCTACGCTCTGCTGATCGTCGGCGCCGGGCTGGGCCTGGCCGCCTACCCGGTTGGCCGGGTCGAGCTGCTCTACCTGGGTGCACTGCTGGTGGCGCTTCCGCTGTTCGCACTCGTGTTCGTGCGCTTCCGCAGGATCCGGATGGGCGTAGCCCGCCGGTTCTCGCCCCCGCTGGCCACCGCCAGGCAGCCGGTGCTCGCTCGCATCGAGGTGCGCAACCTGGCCGGCTCGCGCACGCCAGAATCGACCTGGTACGACGTGCTGCCGTGGCGCCCGTTCGGAACCAGAACCGGTGGTTTGCGTGCCCTGTCCGCTCACCGCAGCGCGGCCAGCCGCGGCACCGCGACCATCGTCGAGTACACCTTCACGCCGCCGCGCCGCGGCATCGTCGAGCTCGGCCCGTTCGTAGTCGACTTCGCCGACCCGTTCTCCCTCGCGTCCGGTGAGGCCGTGGTCGGGGAACCGCAGAAGCTCGTCGTCACACCGGACCTCATCGTGCTGCCGGATACCGGAGCGTCGATTCACGCCGACGAGGGTTCGGCGCGTGCGCTGCAGCGGCGCGCCAGCGGCGGCGACGATGAGCTGATGACCCGGGAGTACCGCAGCGGGGACCCCCTGCGACGCGTGCACTGGCGGGCGTCGGCGCACCACGGCGAGCTCATGGTGCGCCAGGAGGAGCAGCGCAGCCACGCCGAGGCGCGCATCCTGCTCGACACTCGCCGAAACGGTTACCGCGACACCACCCGAGCGACGCCGGAGCAGCCGGAAAGCGAGGCGTTCGAGTGGGCGGTGCGCTTCACCGGGTCGCTCGCGCTGCGCCTGCAGCGCTCCGGCTTCACGGTGCGGATCGTCGAGACCGCTGCGCGCCAGCTCGCGTCCCCGGAGCAGCTCGAGGAGTTCCTGGAGAGCCTCGCCGCGGTTAACCTGGTCGACGAGCCGCGTACCGACGGGGTGTTCTCGCTGTTGCCCGACCCCGGCCGGTCGCTTGGCAGCGTCTTCGCGGTGATGTCGGATGCAGAACCGCACCTGGTCGACCGACTCGCGGCGCAGCGGCACCAGTTCGAGCTGGCGATCGCGTTCGTCGTCGATTCACGCGTGGACGCCGTCGAGCGGCCCCTCCGGCAGGCCGGGTGGGCCTGCGTGCCGGTCACAGCCGACGACGACCCATTCGACGCCTGGGTCGCGGCTGCCATCGCTCGGGAGGCGCAGCTTGCGCGCGCCTGACAAGCGCGTGGTCGACGAGCGACCGGCGGCGCGCAGCCTCGCGCTGCTGTTCTGCTTCGCCGCGGCGCTCGCCGGCCTGCACACGGTCATCGCCGAATTCGACTGGTGGTTCGTGCTCGTCCTCGTCGCGCTCGTGATGCTCGCCATCCCCGCCGGCGTGCGCGCGCTCACTCCACGCCGCTGGGCGCCGCCGCTGGTGGGGGCGCTCGCATTCCTCGGCATTCTCACCGCGTTCTTCGCACCGCGCACCGCGTTCCTGCTCGTGGTGCCCACCGAGGAGACGTGGGAGCGTTTCGGTACCCTCATCCGGCGCGGCTCCGACTCGATCGAGGGGCAGTCGGTGCCCGCGGACACGGACACCGGGATCATGTTCATCCTGTGCCTGGCCGTCGGATGCCTGGTGCTGCTGGCGGACCTGCTGGCGAACGCGATCCTCATGCCTGCGGTCGCGGGAATCCCGGTCCTGGTCGTGCTCGCGATCCCCGCTGTCACCGGATTGGACCGCACCGACCCAGTCGTGTTCGCGCTCACCGCCGTGGCGTATCTGGTGCTGTTGCGCGCGGGGTCGCCGCTGCACCAACCGGGCCTGTCCCTGACCGTCGGTGCCCTCGCGGTCGCCACAGCGCTCATCGCTCCGCTCGTGCTGCCGCCGGTGGCGCAGTCGGTGCAGACGAACGACCGGTTCGGCGGGCTGCTCGCCGGCGTCAACCCGGTGCTGAACCTTGGTAGCGACCTCCGCCGTGAGCTCGAGCGCACACTGCTCACCTACACCACGAGCAGCGGCGACGGCCACTACCTGCGCCTCGTGAGCCTGCAGAATTTCACCGCAGAGACCTGGGCACCAGACGAGCCCACCTTCGACACCGCCAACGTCCCGCAGCGCATGGGGGACCCGCCCGGGCTGTCAGCGGACGTGCCGACCGGGTCCGAGAGCGTCTTCGTCGACATCGCGAGCCTCGGCAGCCCGTGGCTGCCGGTGCCATACCCGACGACCGGCATCTCCGGGCTGCGCGGGGACTGGTTCTGGGACTCCGATACCCTCACCCTCACGAGTCCTGACGACACCGCGCGCGGGGAGGACTACCGCGCCGAAATCCTGTCTGTGCAGCCCACTCCTACCCAGCTGGTGACCGCGGGCGAAGCGGTGCCGGATGGGTTCGAGCGCTACACCGACCTGCCCGCCGACCTGCCGCCGGTGATCGGTGAGGTGGCGCGGTACATCGCATCCGATGCCGCGAGCAGCTACGAGAAGGCGATCGCCCTGCAGGAGTTCTTCCGCGACGGCGAGTTCACCTACTCTGAGGAGGCGCCGGTCGAGCAGGGCTACGACGGCAACGGGATGGACGTGATCGAGCGGTTCCTCGGCGTCAAGAGCGGTTATTGCGTGCACTTCTCCTCCGCGATGGCGGTCATGGCGCGCACCCTCGGCATCCCCGCTCGCGTCGCCGTCGGCATGCTGCCCGGCGAGACCACGGGTGAGCTCGAGGGCGGTCGCGAGGTCATTCGGGTCACCACGGCGGACCTGCACGCCTGGCCAGAGCTGTACTTTGACGGCATCGGCTGGATCCGGTTCGAACCGACCCCCGGCCGCGGCTTCGTGCCCACCTACGCCGACGAAGCGGCGCCCGGAGTGCCGCAAGCCCCGGCGCCGATCTCTCCGCAGCCGACGCCGACACCGACCGCCGCCCCCAGTCCGTCCGCGACCACCGCGCCGGGGGAGAGGCCGACAGACGACGAGGCGGACGGATCCGAATCCGGCACCGGATGGCTGTGGTTCAGCGGCGTCGTGCTCGGCGCAGTGCTGCTGCTGCTGATTCCCGCCATGATCCGCGCCATCCAGCGCGCGGTTCGCCTCAGCAGGCTCGAGCGCGGGCAATCGCTCGCCGACACCGGCTGGCGCGAGGTGCTGCAGACGGCGAGGGATCTGGGCAAACCGGTGGCTGACACCGCTACACCGCGCGTCGCCGCGCGCTCGCTCGCCGGGTCGGTGCCGGTCCCCGCCCTCGCCGGGACGCTGTCCGCGATCGAACGGGAAGCCTACGCACCGCCATCGAGCCTCGCCCCCGGGCAGCGCCGCGCCGATCAGGTGCGCGAGGTGCTCAATGGGCTGCATGCGAGCGCGAGCATCCGGGCGAGGCTGCGCGCCCTGTTCGCGCCGCGCTCGATCTGGCAGCCGATCACTCGAACGCGATAATCGGCCGCCGCGTCACCGGATGCGTGAGCACTGTCGCCTCGACCCGGTAGACCTCACGAATCAGATCCGGCGTCAGCACCTCGGCCGGTGCGCCCTCGGCGACGACACGGCCGGCCGCGAGCGCGACAACGTGGTCGGCGTACCCGGCCGCGAGGCTCAGGTCGTGCAGTGCCGCGAACACCGTCGCGCCATCGTCGGCGAGGCTCCGCAGCAGAGCGAGGGTGTCGAGTTGCGCCCGGATGTCGAGGTGGTTGGTCGGCTCGTCCAATAACAGCAGGCGCGGCTCCTGGGCGAGCGCGCGAGCGAGTTGGACCCGCTGGCGTTCCCCGCCACTCAGGGTCGAGTAGTCCCGCTCGGCGAATTCGGTCATGCCCACGGTGGCCAGCGATCGGTCGATGACATCGTCCTCGGGTGCGGCGGGAGCCAGAAGCGGGCGGTGCGGCGTCCGGCCGAGTTCCACGGCGGAGCGCACGTCGAGGCTGAACTCGGTCGTGACGTCCTGTTCGACGACGGCGAGCATCCTGGCCCGCGCTCGTCTGGGCATGCCCAGCAGGTCCTCGCCGTCGAAGCGTGCGCTTCCGCCGGCCGGCATCACCCCGGCGATGCCGCGCAAGAGCGTCGACTTGCCCGCGCCGTTGGGTCCGACGAGTGCGCTCACCGCGCCGGCGGGCAGGCTGAGGTCGACCGGGTGCACAATCGTCCGGTCCCGGATGGCGACGGTGAAGTCGCGCAGAGCGAGGCTCACGTGCTGCTCCTCCGACGTGCCAGGAGCACCGCGAACACCGGTGCGCCGAGGATGGCCGTGACGATACCGACCGGCAGCTCGCGCGGGTCGAACACCGTGCGCGCGATGGTGTCGGCCCAGACCAGCACAATCGCACCGAGCAGGGCGACGAGCGGCAGCAGCACCCGGTGCCGCGCGGCCACCATGAGCCGCACCGCGTGGGGGAGCACAAGCCCGATGAACCCGATAGAGCCGCTCACTGACACCATGGCGCCGGTGAGCAGCGCGGTGAACACCAGCAGCACCCACCGCGCGCCGGTTACGTTGATGCCGAGTGCCGCGGCCGCCGAGTCGCCGAACGCGAACCCGTCGAGCAGACGGCCGGCGAGCAGCACCGGGACGCCCACGACGACCAGCGCGCCGACGGAGATGACGACTGCCTGCCAGTTCGCGCCGGCGAGCGAACCCAGCAGCCAGTTCAGGATCTCCCGGAACGAGTCGCCCTTCGCCGACCAGAAGATGACGAAGCTGGTGAGCGCGGCGGCGAGAGCCGACACGGCGACACCCGCGAGCACCGTGCGGGTCGGCGACAGCGGCCCGGCGGCGCTCGCTAGCAGCAGCGTCGCGACGAGCGCCGCGAGCGCGCCGCCGAAAGCGGCGATCGGGAGCAGCACCGAAACGCCGATTATGAGCACCGTGACGGCGCCGAGGGACGCGCCGGCGGAAAGGCCCAACAGGTACGGATCGGCGAGCGGGTTCCGGGTGATGGCCTGCATCACCGCCCCGCTGATGGCGAGCCCAGCGCCGACCGCCGCCGCCGTGAGTACGCGCGGCAGCCGCAGCTCCCAGACGATGCCGTCGCGTAGCGGCGACAGCGTTGCCTCGCCGAAACCCAGGTGCGCCGCGACGCTCGCGAGCACATCGGCGGGCCGGATGTCGGCCGCCCCCAGGCAGATGGCGGCGATGATCGTCGCCACCAGCACGGCGGCAAGCAGCGCACCCCAGCCCCAGCTCAGGAGACGGTTTCGGGCGCGCATCCTTTACTCGAGCCCGAGCTTGTCGAGCTGCTCGAGGATGCTTCCGACCGCCTGCACGTTTCGCACCCCGGCCTCGCCCGCGGCGAACGGGACGATGATGAACCGGTCGTTCTGCACGGCATCGAGCGCCGCCGTCGCCGCGTTCGCCTTGAGGTAGTCGACCTTGGATGCTGCGGTGTTCCACGCCGCATCAACCAGCACGATCACGTCCGGGTTCGCCTCGATCACCGACTCCCAGCCGATCGACACCCAGGTGTCGTCAGCCTTCACGATGTTTGTGAGCCCCGCCGCATCGAGCATCATCTCCGGCGCCCCGATGCCCGCGCCGACGTACGGGGTGTCCTTGCCGGAGGAGTACCACAGCGCGGTCAGCCCCGCCGTCGACGGTTCGAGCTGATCGAGGGCGTCGCGCTGCTCTGCGATGAGTTCGGTCGCGGCGGCCTCGGCACCGAAGACGACTCCGGCTTCCTCGAACTCGTCGAAGAGCACGTCGAAGGTCATTCGGGGCGGTTGGTAACCCTCGGCCTTGCACGCCGACGGCGGCACATAACTGCCGACGCCGAGCCCGGCCAGCACCGTGCGGTCACCGGCGGCGTCCGCGGTCAGGTTCGATTCCCAGCCGGCGAACACGAAATCCGGCTCGAGGTCGAGCACTGCTTCCTGGCTCGGGACCCCGTCGCTGATGACCGGGATGTCCGCGGCCGTGGCCCGCCACCCGGCGGGCACCGGGCCATCCTGGAACGCCATGCCGAGGATGCGGCTGTGAAGCCCGAGGGCGAGCAGCAGTTCGGTCGTGGTCGACTTGATCGTGATAATGCGCTCAGGCGGCTCACCCACCTCGAACGTGAAGCCGCAGTTGTCGATCGTTTCGGGTGCTGCTGGTGCCGGCGCGACCGGCGTGACGGAACTCGAGCAACCGGCGAGGGCGAGGATGGCGAGGGCGCACAGTCCGGCGAACGGGCTGATAAGACGGGGCATGAGAGCCTCACGGAGTCGAAGGGAACGGCACAAGGATGGCGGCTCAAGCGTGCCGACCGAGGACCTGCCGCCCCAACTCACGGGGAAAACTCACCGCACCAGATCCGGTGCGAGGGTCCGCTCCAAATCTAGCGAAGATTACCGTTCACAACGGCCGCATTCACCGGTAGGTTTGCGCCAACCACAAACTCGCGCACCCCCAACGGAGTGGGCAATCGAGCGGAGGAACAATTGGCAGTCGTACGTGCGGCAATCACCCAGACCACCTGGACCGGCGATAAAGAGTCGATGCTCGACAAGCACGAGCAGTTCGCCCGGCAGGCAGCAGCAGAAGGTGCGAAGATCATCTGCTTCCAGGAGCTCTTCTACGGTCCGTACTTCGGGATCACCGAGGATCCGAAGTACTACGAGTACGCGGAGCCCGCGGATGGACCGGTCGTGCAGCGTTTCGCAGCGCTCGCGAAGGAGCTGGGGATGGTCATGGTGCTCCCAATCTACGAGGAGGACCAGCCGGGCGTGTACTACAACACCGCCGTCGTCGTCGATTCAGACGGGACGATCCTCGGCAAGTACCGCAAGCACCACATCCCGCACCTTGAGAAGTTCTGGGAGAAGTTCTACTTCCGTCCTGGCAACCTTGGCTACCCGGTCTTCAACACCTCGGTCGGTCCGATTGGTGTGTACATCTGCTACGACCGTCACTTCCCCGAGGGCTGGCGCGAACTCGGCCTGAACGGCGCGCAGATCGTCTTCAACCCGAACGCGACGAAGCCCGGGCTCTCCAACCGGCTGTGGGAGATCGAACAGCCCGCCGCCGCAGCAGCCAACGGCTACTACGTGGCTGCTCCGAACCGCGTCGGCACCGAGGACAACGAGTACGGGGACCTCGCGGTCACCTTCTACGGCTCGAGCCAGTTCGTCGACCCGCAGGGCAACCTGGTGGGCGAGTACGGCAGCAACGAGAACGAAGAGGTCGTCATCCGCGACCTCGACCTCGACATGATCCGCCAGGTGCGCAACAACTGGCAGTTCTACCGCGACCGTCGCCCGGAGTCCTATCAGTCGATTCCGAAGCCGTAACGGGAGGCGATCACACTTGAAGACCCTCATCAAGAACGGAACAGTCGTCAACGCCACCGGCACCGCGGTCGCCGACGTGCTCATCGACGGCGAAACGATCGCCGCGGTGCTCGAGCCGGGGTCGAGGCTGCTCGGCTTCGACATCGAAGGCAACGTCGACACGGTGATCGACGCGGCCGGCAAGTACGTGATCCCCGGCGGCATCGACGCGCACACCCACATGGAGATGCCATTCGGCGGCACGTTCGCGAGCGACACCTTCGAAACCGGGACCAGGGCGGCGGCGCACGGCGGGACAACCAGCATCGTCGACTTCATCGTGCAGTACCCGGATCAGAACATCATCGACCAGTACAACGCGTGGCACGAGAAGGCCGGCGGGAACTGTGCGATCGACTACGGGTTCCACCAGATCCTGTCTGATGTGCAGGAGTCGTCCCTCACCGCGATGGACGAGCTCATCGACGAGGGAGTGACCAGCTTCAAGCTGTTCATGGCCTACAAGGGCGTGTTCCTCTCGGACGACGGGCAGATCCTGCGCGCGTTCCAGAAGGGCGCCCAGAACGGCGCGATGATGATGATGCACGCCGAGAACGGCGCCGTCATCGACGTGCTCGTGCGGCAGGCGATCGAGGCGGGCAACACTTCGCCGTACTACCACGGGCTCACCAGGCCATGGCAGGCGGAGGAAGAGGCGACGCACCGCGCCATCATGATCGCCGACCTCACCGGCGCACCGCTGTACGTGGTGCACGTCTCCGCGAAGCAGGCGGTCGAGCAGATCGCGGCAGCACGCGATCGTGGTCTCAACGTCTTCGGCGAGACCTGCCCGCAATACCTGTACCTGTCGCTCGAGGAGCAGCTCGGCGCGCCAGGGTTCGAGGGTGCCAAGTGGGTGTGCTCGACGCCGCTGCGATCCCGCGAGGAGGGCCACCAGAACCACATGTGGCATAGCCTGCGCACCAATGACCTGCAGATGGTCTCCACCGACCACTGCCCGTTCTGCATGAAGGACCAGAAGGAGATGGGCAAGGGAGACTTCTCCAAGATCCCGAACGGCATCGGCGGGGTCGAGCACCGCATGGACCTGATGTACCAGGGAGTGGTCGACGGGCAGATCTCGCTGGCCCGCTGGGTCGAGCTGACCTCCACGACGCCCGCCCGGATGTTCGGAATGTACGGCAAGAAGGGCGTCATCCAGCCCGGAGCCGACGCTGACGTCGTAATCTACGACCCGAACGGGCACACCTCCATCGGCCTGGGCAAGACCCACCACATGAACATGGACTACTCCGCCTATGAGGGCTTCGAGATCGACGGCCACGTCGACACGGTGCTCTCCCGCGGCCGGGTGATCGTCGACGGCGACGAGTACCTCGGGCGCAAGGGCGACGGGCAGTACATCAAGCGTGGCCTGACCCAGTACCTGAGCTGAGGCGCGCCATGGACTTCGGAGCTGTACTCCAGACCAACCCGCCCGCGGCGCGAACCGTGCACCTTGCGAAACTCGCGGAACAGTACGGGTTCAGCCACGTGTGGACGTTCGACTCGCACCTGCTGTGGCAGGAGCCGTACGTCATCTACAGCAAGATCCTCGACGAGACGCACCGGGTGATCGTCGGCCCGATGGTCACCAACCCGGCCACGCGCGACTGGACGGTCACCGCATCCATCTTCGCGACACTCAATGAGATGTACGGCAACCGCACCATCTGCGGCATCGGCCGCGGCGACTCCGCCGTGCGCGTCACAAACGGCGCGCCGACGACGCTGAAGACGCTGCGCGAAGCGGTGCACGTCATCCGCGAGCTCGCGAACAGCCGGAGCGTCGAGTACAACGACGCCCATCTGCAGTTCCCATGGAGTCGCAGCTCCAGGCTGGACGTCTGGGTGGCAGCCTACGGTCCGCTCGCGCTGAAGCTTGCAGGTGAGGTCGGCGACGGCTTCATACTGCAGCTTGCCGACGTCGATATCGCCAAGTGGATGATCAAGGCCGTGCGGGACGCCGCAGAGGCGGCCGGGCGTGATCCGCTGAGCGTGAAGTTCTGCGTCGCGGCGCCGATGTACATCGGTGACGACTGGGAGCACATGCGGGACCAGACCCGCTGGTTCGGTGGGATGGTCGGAAACCACGTCGCCGACATCGTGGCCAAGTACGGCACAGAAGGGGAAGGCTCACACGTCGTCCCGCAGGCGCTGACCGACTACATCAAGGGTCGCGAGGAGTACGACTACAACGAGCACGGGCGTGCGGGGAACGTGCACACGCAGTTCGTGCCGGACGAGATCGTCGACCGCTTCTGCCTGCTCGGGACGGCCGCCGACCACATCGCGAAGCTCGAGGAGCTGAAGGCGATCGGCGTCGACCAGTTCGCCGGCTACCTGCAGCACGACAACAAGGAGGAGACGCTCCGCGTTTACGGGGAGACCGTGATCCCCGCACTTACCGACCCGATCATCGCGAAGGGCTAGACAATGTCATCCGTATCCCTGGCGCGCAGCACGCGCGCCAGGCGCAAGGGGACACAGGTCAAGCGCTGGCTGTTCGGGCTGCTCGGGCTGGTGATCGTTGCGCTTGTCTGGGAGGGCTACAAGCTGCTCGGCCCGGCCGACGGGTTCGTGATCGCCGGCACCCGGGTACTGCCGCGCACGAGCGACCTTGCCATGCCGCACGTGTGGGACATGTTCTCCCGGCTCTTCGAACCCGTGACGAGCGCCGCAACCGCGCGGCCGCTGTGGCTCGAGGTGGCGATCGCGGCGACCCTGACGCTCGGTATCGCCGCGGTCGGCTGGCTCGTCGGCCTCGTGGTCGGCATCGGCTTCGCCCTCATCATGCAGCGGTGGAAGCCCGCCGAGTGGTCGATCCTGCCGTGGATCATCCTCAGCCAGACGATTCCGCTCATCGCGTTCGCTCCGGTCGTGCGCAGCTGGGGCTCGCGAATCGAGATCGGCGCGTTCGAGTGGGAGGACTGGATGTCGGTCGCCCTCATTGCGTCCTACCTCGCTTTCTTCCCGATCGCGGTGGGCGCGCTGAAGGGCTTGCACTCGCCCGATCGGCTGCACATCGAGCTCATGCGGACCTACGCATCCGGATGGTGGCAGACGCTTGTGAAGCTGCGGCTGCCGGCCGCGGTGCCCTATCTGCTGCCGGCGCTGCGGCTCGCCGCAGCCAGCGCCGTCGTCGGGGCGATCGTCGCGGAGGTCTCCACCGGTTTGCAGGGCGGCATCGGCCGACTGCTGATCACCTACGCCGGGCAAGCGTCCGGGGACCCGGCGAAGGCTTGGGCCCCCATCTTCGGTGCCATCGTGCTTGGTCTGGTCGCGGCCGGCTCCGTCGCGCTACTCGGCCTGATTCTCAGAAAGTACCGACGCTCGGAGGTAACCGCATGATCGAGAAGGCTCCCACCCGACCCGCCGACGCCGTCACAGTGACGGGCGTCGACAAGGTCTTCTCGACCGGGAAGGGGGAGGTCCGCGCGCTCGACGGCATCGACATGACGGTCAGCGCAGGGGAGTTCGTCTCGCTCATCGGGCCATCCGGCTGCGGGAAGAGCACCCTGCTGAGACTCATCGCCGACCTCGACGAGCCGACGGTAGGAGAGATCCGCGTCTTCGGCAAAGCCGCAAGGAGGGCTCGAGTCGACCAGGATTACGGCATCGCCTTCCAACAGGCGGCGCTGCTGCCGTGGAGGACCGTCGAGGACAACATCGCGCTGCCGCTCGAACTGCACAAAGTCGGTGCGGCCGAGAGGCGGGCGCGCGTAGCAGAGCTGATCGAGCTCGTCGGACTCGGCGACTTCGGCGAGAAGTACCCAGACCAGCTCTCCGGCGGCATGCAACAGCGCGTCGCGATCGCCCGTGCGCTCGCCGAGAAGCCGAACCTGCTGCTCATGGACGAGCCGTTCGGGGCGCTCGACGAGATGACCCGCGAGTACCTGCAGACCGAGCTGTTGCGTATCAGCGCCGAGACACGCGCGGCGGTGGTCTTCGTGACGCACTCGATCCCCGAGGCCGTGTACCTCTCCGACCGTGTCGTGGTGATGTCGCCGCGCCCTGGGCGCATCGATGGGATCGTGCCGATGCAGCTCGGCTCCCCGTCGAGTCGCAGCGACGACATCCGGGAGGACGCAGCATACTTCGAGATGATCACGGCAGTGCGAGAGGTGCTGCATGGCGGCGCCCCGATCCCCAAGGGGGTGGAGACACGATGAACCGGTCGCTGCGCGACGGATCGGTGCGGATTCTCGCACCGGTCGTGCTCGGCGCGGTCGTGGTCATCGCGTGGCAGCTCCTCGCAGGCAGCGGCCTGGTCGAGGCGTACCTGCTGCCGAGCCCCGCCGCGATCGGCGAGCAGATCGTCGAGTTCGCCCCAAGCATGGTCTCCGCGTCCGGGATCACCGGACTGAACTCCCTCATCGGGCTCATCATCGGCTCGGTGTTCGGGATACTGCTCGCGCTGCTCGCGGTCGCGCTCAGGGTCATCGACTGGATGGTTGAGCCGATCGTCGCGGCGCTGGCCGTCATCCCGATCGTCGCGCTCGCACCGGTGCTGAACACCATGTTCGGTGCGGACTCGCAATTCGGGCGGCAGGCCATTGCGGCTCTCGCGTCGTTCGTGCCCGTGTTCATCAATACCGTCCGCGGCCTGCGGCAGACGCGGCCAGTGCACCGCGACCTGATGCGGGCGTACGCGGCTTCCGGGGTGCAGGTGATGCGCACTCTGACCTTGCCGACTGCGATCCCGTTCGTCTTCACGGGCATCCGGCTCGCGGCGTCACTCGCGGTGATCTCGGCGCTCGTCGCCGAGTACTTCGGCGGCCCGCGCGGAGGACTCGGCGGGCTCATCGCGACGTCCGCCGCCTCGAGCGCCTACCCGCGCGCGTGGGCGTACGTCGTCGCATCCATCATCCTCGGGCTCGCGTTCTTCCTCGTCACCCTCGCGATCGAACGCTGGGCGACAGGTCGCCGCGCGCCCGTACCGCTATAACCACAAGCCAGAACCACCGCCAATCACGCAAGGAACTTCTCAGGGAAAGGGATGAAAGATGAAGCACAGCACGCGCCGCATAGCGGCGATCGGGGCTGCGGGGCTCTCCGCAGCGCTCATCCTGTCCGCATGCACCGGAACCGGCGGCGAAACGGACGGCAACGGCGACGGCGAACTCACCGAGGTGAAGCTGCAATTGCAGTGGCTGCCACAGGGGCAGTTCGCCGGCTACTTCGCCGCGCAGGACCAGGGCTACTTCGAGGATGAGGGGCTTTCGGTCGAGATCATCCCGTCTGGCGGTGACATCGTGCCGCAGGACGCGCTCGCCAACGGCGACGTCGACTACGCGATCGCCTGGGTGCCGAAGGTGCTCGGATCGATCGAAGCCGGCGCCAACGTCACCAACATCGCTCAGATCTTCCAGCGCTCCGGGACGCTGCAGGTCTCCTGGGCGGACTCCGGCATCGACTCCGTCGCAGACTTCGAAGGCCGCAAGATCGGCTCGTGGGGCTTCGGCAACGAGTGGGAGATCTTCGCAGCGATGGCCGAGGAGGGTCTTGACTCCTCGACCGTTGAGATCATCACGCAGGACTTCAATATGAACGCGTTCCTCTCTGGTGACATCGACGCCGCGCAGGCGATGACGTACAACGAGTACGCCCAACTGCTGGAGTCGGTGAATCCGGACACCGGTGAGCAGTACACCGAGGACGATTTCAACGTCATCAGCTACGAGGACACCGTCGGCGCCATGCTGCAGGACGCCATCTGGGCCGACACCGAGCGGCTCGAGAACGACGAGGAGTACCAGGACACCACCGTCGCGTTCCTGAAGGCCGTGATCAAGGGTTGGATCTTCGCGGCCGAGAACCCGGAGGACGCATCAGCGATCACTCTCGCCGCGGGCTCCAACTGGGGTCCGAGCCACGAGCTGTGGATGGTCAACGAGACCAACAAGCTCATCTGGCCCGCGGAGAACGGCATCGGCTTCATCGACGAGGAGGCGTTCAACCGGACGGTCGAGGCCGCGCTCAGCGCCGTCAACGAGACCGGTGCACGCCTGATCACCGAGGAACCGCCGGCCACCGCGTGGACGAACGAGTACATCGAGCGGGCACACCAAGAGCTCGAAGGCGAGGGACTCGACCTCACCGGTGAGGGCTTCAGCCCGATTCAGGTGACGCTGGAGGAGGGCGGCAACTAGGTAACTTCCTGGCCCCTCGGGACTGGCTCTAGAGTGAGTCCCGAGGGGTTCACCTCGTCTTCACAAGCTCCAACGAAGGACCAATTGATGACCAGCATCGACCAGACCCCGCTGAACACCGCAGATGGGAAGCGCACCTACGACCTGGACCGCTCGCACGTGTTCCATTCCTGGTCGGCTCAGGGCTCGCTCAACCCGTTCGTCGTCGCTGGCGGCAGCGGATGCACGGTGTGGGATTACGACGGCAACGAGTACCTGGACTTCTCGAGCCAGCTCGTCAACACCAACATCGGCCACCAGCATCCGGCCGTCGTCGAGGCGATCACCCGGCAGGCCGAGACTCTCGCGACCGTCGCGCCGTCCCACGCCAACCTCGCCCGCGGCGAGGCGGCCGAGCGCATCCTGTCGCACGCGCCGGCTGGCTTCTCGAAGGTGTTCTTCACCAACGGCGGTGCGGATGCGATCGAGAACGCGATCCGGATGGCGCGATTGACCACCGGTCGCGACAAAGTGCTGACCACGTACCGCTCGTACCACGGCAACACCGGCGCGGCGATCGTCGCGACCGGCGACTGGCGGCGGATGCCGAACGAGTACGCGCGCGGCCACGTCCACTTCTTCGGCCCGTTCCTGTACCGCAGCGAGTTCTGGGCCGAGACGCACGAGCAGGAGTCGGAGCGTGCGCTGCGTCACCTCGAGCGGGTCATCCAGTCAGAGGGGGCGGACGGGATTGCCGCGATCCTGCTGGAGACCGTGCCTGGCACCGCCGGCATCCTGGTGCCGCCTCCCGGATACCTGGCTGGCGTGCGTGCGCTGGCCGACAAGTACGGGATCAAGTTGATCCTGGACGAGGTCATGGCGGGCTTCGGCCGCACCGGCCGCTGGCTCGCGCTCGACGACTTCGACGTCGTGCCCGACCTGATCACCTTCGCCAAGGGGGTCAACTCCGGGTACGTCCCGGCCGGCGGTGTGATCATCTCCGACGAGATCGCGGCCGCGTTCAATGACCGGGTCTTCCCCGGCGGGCTCACCTACTCCGGCCACCCGCTGGCGATGGCCGCGATCGTCGGCGCGCTGGACGCGATGGAATCGGAGGGCATCGTCGACAACGCCAGGATGATCGGCGAGCAGCACCTCGGTCCGGGCCTGAGGAAGCTGCAGGAGAAGCATCCGATGATCGGCGAGGTCCGCGGCGTCGGCGTGTTCTGGGCGCTGGACCTGGTCACCGATCGCAACACGCGCGAGCCGGTGCCGGCATCCGTCATCGGTGGGCTCAAGGCCGACCTGCAGCGCCGCGGCCTGCTGGCGTTCACCGCGGAGAACCGCATCCACGTCGTCCCGCCGTGCATCGTCACGCCGGACGAGGTCGAGCAGGCCCTCGCCCTCTACGACGAGGCGTTCACAGCAGCCGAAAGCGCGTAGCGACGTAGGCTGGGATCGTGGAGAAGACGTCATCGCCCTACCTCATCAATGTGCGCGACCTCATTCACCGGCCGGGGGAGCAGCGCGAGCGCGACCTCGAGATCACGACACCGGATGAGCTCGCCAACGCCGTCATCGGTGTCCGGGCTGGCGAGCCGATCAGCGTGAAGGCGACGCTCGAGTCGCTGCACGACGGGATCCTCGTCAGCGCGGAGGTCGACAGCACCGCGCGGGGTGAGTGCGTGCGCTGCCTCATCGACATCAGCCAAGAGGTCGAAGTCGATATCCAGGAGGTTTTCGCGTATTCTGTCGACGAAGCTTTTGATTACGAAGTTCAAGGTGATCACGTGAACCTTGAACCGGTGATCAGAGATGCGGTGGTGCTTTCACTGCCGTTCCAACCGGTCTGCCAGCCGGATTGCCCCGGCCTGTGCCCACAGTGCGGGGTGCGCTTGCTGGATGAACCCGGCCACAAGCACGAAGAGCAAACGGATCCTCGCTGGTCTGCGCTCGCCGCGCTGGCCGGAGAACCGCAAAACCCAGGCGAGACCGGCACCAAACCGGGTGCCGAGACAGAAGAGAGATAAGCAATGGCTGTTCCCAAGCGCAAGATGTCCCGCGCGAGCACCCGTGCGCGCCGCGCACAGTGGAAGGCGACTCCGCCCACGCTCGTGAAGACCATCGAGGGCGGCAAGGTCGTCTACAGCCTTCCGCACCGCGCGAAGGTGGTCGAGGACTCGGCCGGCACGCCTCTGTACATGGAGTACAAGGGCCGCAAGGTCGCTGACGTCTGATTCGCAATCGGATGCGGGCGGTGACAGCGTGACCAACGCCGAGCTCGAGTCCACCGGAATTGCGCTCGCGGAACAGCTCGGGGTCGAAATCGATCCCGAGCTTTTCGTGCTCGCGCTCACGCACCGCTCCTACGCCTACGAACACGGCGGGATCGCCCACAACGAGCGGCTCGAGTTCCTCGGCGACTCGATCCTCGGCCAAGCGGTGACGGTGTGGCTCTACACCAGCTACCCCGACCTCGATGAGGGGTCGCTGGCGAAGCGGCGTGCAAGCCTCGTCAGCAGTGCCGCCCTGGCTGAGGTCGCGCGCACGATCGGCCTCGGGGCACACTTGCGCCTCGGGCGCGGCGAGGAACTCACCGGCGGGCGCGAGAAGTCGTCCATCCTGGCGGATACGGTCGAAGCGGTCATCGGCGCGGTCTACCTCGGTGCGGGCGGCGACGTCGCCACCGACCTGGTGCTGCGGCTGATCATCCCGCTGCTGGATGACCCTGACCGTTTCGGTGCCGCGATGGACCCCAAGACGAGCTTGCAAGAACTGGCCGCCGGACTGGGTCGCGGCACCCCGCACTACACGGTCACCGACAGCGGACCGGACCACTCGAAGCGGTTCTTCGCCACCGTGTCCCTCGGCCGCGAGGAGATCGCGAGCGGCTCAGGCACCAGCAAGAAGCACGCCGAGATGGACGCGGCCCTGAACGCCTGGACCGCACTGCAGGCTCCCTGACGTGCCGGAACTCCCCGAAGTCGAGGTCGTCCGCCTCGGCCTGCAACCTGCGGTCACCGGCGCAACGGTGACGGCGGTCACGGTGCTCGACGAGCGCTCGCTGCGCCGCCATCCGGGACCTGCCGAGGACTTCGTCGACCGGCTCACCGGCGCGCGCCTGGCGGCGCCCTCCCGCCGCGGCAAGTACCTCTGGCTCCCACTGAAAACGCAGGAGATTCCGCCCGAAAACGGCGCTCTGTCACCAAACGGCCCGAAATCGGACGGATCTCCTGCATTTTCAGAAGCCGTGGTGGTGCACCTCGGGATGAGCGGGCAGGTGCTCGTGCGCGATAGGGACACCGACGACCGGCTCACGCGCATTCGGCTCGACCTGAAGCATCCGGTCGCGGGGCAGGTGCGGCTGAACTTCGTCGATCAGCGCATCTTCGGGTCGATGGCGATCGACGAGCTGATTCCGGATGGCGGTGGCGGGCGGGTCCCGCGCAGCGTCGCGCACATCGCTCGTGACCCGCTCGACCCGCTGTTCGACGATCGTGAATTCTTCCGGCGTCTCGCCATGCGCCGCACCGGGATCAAGCGCGCTCTGCTGGATCAGACACTGATCAGCGGCATCGGCAACATCTACGCCGACGAGGCGCTGTGGGCAGCGCGGGTCCACTACGACCAGCCGACGGCGACCCTGAGCCGACCACGCGCGAAGCGGCTGCTCGACGAGGTGCGCTCGGTGCTCGGCAAGGCGCTCGTCGAGGGCGGGACGAGCTTCGACTGGCAGTACCTGAACGTCAACGGCGAGGCCGGGTACTTCGCGCACTCGCTCAACGCCTATGGGCGCCAGGGAGAACCGTGTGCCCGCTGTGGCCGCCCGATCGTACGGGAAACCTTCATGAATCGGGGCAGCCACTTCTGCGCGTACTGCCAGCGCGTGCGGTGACCCGCGCGAAACCGGCCCACGGGCGAGAAGCGCTTCTCTGACTCATTCCTGAGATTCGCTTCACGAACCCTGTGTTTCTCTTCCCACCACCCTCGTTCGGGGTACGTTGTGCGCAAAGTCGGCGCCGGTCGGCGCACCCCAGCGACCCCGAGCACGCGAGGGAGTAAACAATGAAGAGGTCAATCCCGTTTGCCGTCGCCGCAGCTAGCGCGTTGCTGCTGACATCCTGCGCTGTCGGCACCGGCACGCAGAACACCGACGACGACACCGAGTACGACCCGTCGGCCGAGCTCAGCGGCGAGCTCAACGTCATGGGCTTCGGCGCGGGCGACGAGATCGCCCAGACGCGCTACGACCTCGCGGTCGACGCGCTCGGCGAGGTCGACGTCACCCTCATCGAGGGCGACCTGGACATGCAGCAGTTCCTGTCCTCCGTCGCGGCCGGCGACCCGCCCGAACTGCTGTACGCCAACCGCGACCAGATCGGGTCGCTCGCGGCGCGCGGTGCGATCATCCCTCTCGACAACTGCATCGAAGGGGAGGGCATCGACACCAGCCAGTTCGTCGAGTCGGCACTCGACCAGGTCACCTTTGACGACAGCGTCTACGGCATCCCGGAATTCAACGTCGTTCAGCTGACGATGGCTAACGAGAGCCTGCTCACGGATGCCGGACTCACGATCGAGGACGTCAACGGCTCAGACTGGGATGCTGTCACAGCTGCGGCTGAAGCGCTCGTGGTCAACGACGGCGGACTGTCGGTCATCGGCGTCGACTCGAAGCTGCCGGAGTTCTTCCCGCTGTGGGCGAAGGCCAACGGCGTCGACCTGCTGAGCGAGGACGGCCGCACCGCCAACCTCAACGACCCTGGCGCTGTCGAGGCGCTCGAGTTCGCGGTCGGCATCTATGAGGCGCAGGGCGGCTTCAGCGCGGTTAAGGCCTATCGCGACTCCGCCGACTTCTTCGGAAGCGGCAACCAGTACGCGACCAACGTGCTCGGCTCGATGTGGATGGAGCAGTGGTACCTGAACGTCCTGAACGACGTGTCCCCGGATGCGCCGATGGCGTTCGACACCTTCCGGACACCGGATGGCGAGCCGCTCGCGTTCGCCAGCGGCTCGGCTTGGGCGATCCCGGCGGGCAGCTCCAACCCGGCCGCCGGCTGCCGGTTCGCTCGCGTCATGACGGAGGTCGACAGCTGGATCGCCGCGGCACAGGCGCGACTCGACCTGCGCAATGAGGAGGGCACGGCGTTCACCGGCGTCCTCACCGGCAACGCGGTCGCCGATGACCAGATCCGCGAGATGGTCACCTCAGGCGGGGAGCCGTGGGATTCAGGGGTCGAGGCGATGTACGAGGCCAATGACAACACCTTCAGCCTCCCGGCGAACCCCGCCGATGCCGAGTTCAAGACCATCTGGCAGGACGCCGTCAACCGGGTGCTCAACGGTCAGGACGACCCGCAGACGGCTCTCGACGCTGCGCAGGAGGAGGCACAGTCAGTCCTCGATGAGGCCTGGGCGTCGATGGAGGAGTGATGTCCGCCCTCACCCTCGACACCCGGCCGTCGGTCGAACGCCCGGCCCGTCGGCGGGCGAGGCGCAGGAACGTCATCGCGGCGCTCCTGTTCCTCAGCCCGTGGATCGTCGGCTTCCTGATCTTCACCGCGTGGCCGATCTTCTACAGCGCGTACCTCTCACTGACCAACTACGACGTCATCAACTCACCCGACTTCGTCGGCATCGAGAACTACCAGCGGATGATCGAGGACCCGAAGGTGCGGCTCGCACTCGGCAACACCCTGCTGTACACGCTGATGAAGGTCCCGGCGTACATGCTGCTGTCGCTCGCCCTTGCGCTGCTGCTGGACCGGGCCGGCCGTGCATCCGGGTTCTTTCGCACCGTGTTCTTCCTGCCGAAGATGACACCGCCGGTGGCCGTCGGCGTGCTGTTCCTGCTGCTGTTCAACGGCCAGAGCGGGCTGGTCAACAGTGTGCTCGGCTGGTTCGGCATCAACGGGCCGTCGTGGACGACGGATCCGGCCTGGGTGAAGCCGGGGCTGGTGCTCATGAGCCTGTGGACGGTGGGGGCGAGCGTCATCATCCTGCTCACCGCGCTGCGCGACGTGCCGAAGGACCTGTACGAGGCGGCCAGGATCGACGGCGCCGGCTTCTGGCAGCAGACCAAGAGCGTGACACTGCCGATGATCAGCCCGACGCTCTTCTTCCTAGTCATCGTCAACACGATCGGCGCGTTCCAGACCTTCGACGAGGCGTACACGGCTTTCTTCGGCTCAGGCAACACGACCTATAGCAACGACGCAGCCTTGTTCTACGTGATCTACCTGTTCCAGCAGGCGTTCCAGTTCCTGCACATGGGCTACGCGTCGGCGCTCGCCTGGCTGCTGTTCCTCATCATCATGATCATCACAGTCATCCAGGTGATCGTGTCCCGCAGGCTCGTGCACTACGAAGGGGGCTCGCGATGACGACGACCGCGAGGGTTCCCGGCGTGACCGCTCCGCCGCTCGCGAGCGCAGATGCCATCGCAGTCGACAAGAGCGCGAAGGTCGGCAAGTCGAAGCGTGGATGGAAGCGGGTGCTCACCGTCACGCTGCTGGTGCTGTTCGGCGTCATCTTCCTGTACCCGTTCATCTGGCTGGTGAGCGCCTCGTTCAAGCCGCGCAGTGAGGTGTTCGACAACGCGCTCATCCCGAACACCTTCACGCTGGAGAACTACGTCAACGTGTGGCTGGAGGCGCCGCTTGCCCTGTGGCTGGTCAACACGGTGATCGTCACGGTGCTGGCCGCGGTGTCGGTGACCATCGCGAGCTCGATGGTGGCGTGGGGCTTCGCCTACTTCCAGTTCCGCGGCAGGAACGTGCTGTTCGGCATCGTGCTGGGCACGATGATGCTGCCGGGAGCTGTCACGCTGATCCCGACGTTCCTGATCTGGAACGGCCTGGGGGCCACGGGAACGCTGATCCCGTTGTGGGCAGGCAACCTGTTCGGCAGCGCGTTCTACATCTTCCTGCTGCGCCAGTTCTTCCTGACGCTGCCGCGCGACCTGTTCGAGGCTGCGCGGGTGGACGGCGCGAGCAACTGGAAGATCTTCTCCCGCATCGCGGTGCCGCTCACGAAGCCCGCCCTCGCCGTCGTTCTCCTGTTCGAGGCGGAGGCGGCGTGGACCGACCTGATGCGCGGTCTCATCTACCTGCGCGACACGGCGACCTTCACTGTTCCGCGAGGGCTCAAGGCTCTCGTCGACCAGTTCGGCTTCGGCGGGGAGTGGCACTGGGAGATCCTGGTCACGGCAAGCGTGATCACCACACTGCCGATCATCATCCTGTTCTTCTTCGGCCAGAAGCAGTTCGTCGAGGGGGTCGCCTCGAGCGGCATCAAGGGGTGACGTCGAGCTTCCAGCCGCCGCCGTAGCCCACCGGCATGAATCCGATGGCCTCGTTCACGGCGAGCATGTGCCGGTTCTCCTCGGCGTTGAAGGTCGTGACCGACGGATGCCCTGGGTGCGTGTCCTCGAGGTACTTCAGGTTCGCCAACTTGGCGAGCATGCCCAGCCCGTGACCGCGGTGTTCGCGCAACACCAACGTGTCGGCCTGTGAGACGGCACGCTCACGCTCGAGTGGCACCTCCAACTCGGTGAAGGCCACCAGCGTGCCGGACGGCACGTACTCGACCGCGGTGACCAGGATCAGGCGCGGGCTCGCGGCACGCAGGTCATCGAGGGTGCGCACGCGCGTCTCGTCCCACTGCTCCTCGGCGTAGTCGAGCCCGCCGCTCGGCGCATCCGTGCTCATCCGCTGGTGCAGCACCGCGAGATCCGCGACCCGGTCCTCCGGGGTGCGGCCGACCCAGCGCACCAGCCGGTAGCCGGCATCTGCGGCGACCCGCACGCGCTCCGCCAACTCGTCGAACCATCTAGTCGGCAGAGGGAGCGGAAGCCGACTGAAGCGCTCGACCTGCTGCAGTTCGTACCCACGGCCAAGCAAGAAGCGCGTACCGGGGTCGGCAAGCGGCACCGCGCCGAAGCCGGTCGGCGACGGGAGAGTCTCGCCGTCTGCGGCCTTGTGCAGCACGTAGGACTGCCACGGTCGAAGCCGTTCGGCAGCGGCGCGCGTCGCGAGCAGGTCGTACAGCGCGGCCCCGATGCCGGCTCGGCGGAACGCCGCGAGCACCTCGATCTCGAGCCACGCTTCGTCAACATCGTCCTCGATGCGCCAGTTCAGGATGCCGCGCGCGACGATGCGTCCATCCACCCGGGCGACGTAGGCGATCTTCGGGTCGTACGGGTCCAACCAGTGCGGCAGCAGTTCGGCCGCGGAGTAGGCGAGGTCGTAGTTGCCGACGATCTCAGCCTCGATGTCGTTGCGCACGGTGGTCATCTCGATGAAGTCCAGCGCATCCGGGGCGTCGATCGACTGAGGGATGTGCAGGTCGTCGATGGTGAACTCGGTCATCGGCCGTGCTCCTTGGCTCGTGCGTGTCGGCAGCCGCCCAGACTAACGCCCGCGCACGAAGAAAACGCGAATCTGAGACCATTCCGATGCAAAGCGCGGCAGAACTCTCGGATGCTCGGCGTCCGGTACCGTATACCGGGTGAGTCGCGGCGTGCGAAGAAGGGCGAACGGGTGTACCTGAAGAGCCTGACCCTCAAGGGGTTCAAGTCCTTCGCTCAGCCGACCACTTTTGCGTTCGAACCAGGGGTGACGTGCGTCGTCGGACCGAACGGCTCCGGCAAGTCGAACGTCGTCGACGCTCTCGCGTGGGTGATGGGCGAGCAGGGGGCGAAGACCCTGCGCGGCGGCAAGATGGAGGACGTCATCTTCGCCGGCACGGCCACCAAGGGCCCGCTCGGCCGCGCCGAGGTCACCCTCACGATCGACAACAGCGATGGCGCGCTGCCGATCGAGTACAGCGAAGTGACCATCAGCCGCACGCTGTTCCGCAACGGCGGCAGCGAATACGCGATCAACGGCGAGAACTGCAGGCTCCTCGACGTGCAGGAGCTGCTGAGCGACTCCGGGCTCGGGCGCGAGATGCACGTCATCGTCGGCCAGGGACAGTTGGATGCCGTGCTGCACGCGAGCCCCGAGGAGCGTCGCGGCTTCATCGAGGAGGCCGCCGGCATCCTGAAGCACCGCCGCCGCAAGGAGAAGACCCTCCGCAAGCTGGAGGCGATGCAGGCGAACCTGACGCGACTGAACGATCTCGCGGGTGAGCTGCGCCGGCAGCTCAAGCCGCTCGGGCACCAGGCCGAGATCGCCCGTGAGGCGCAGTCGATCGCGGCGATAGTCCGCGACGCGACCGCCCGGCTGCTCGCCGACGAGATCGTGACGCTGCGCGAGTCACTCGCGGTGCACTCCTCGAGCGAGGCGGAGCGCAAGACGGAGCGGATCGTTCTGCAGGAACAGCTCGACCAGAACAAGCTGCGCGAGCAGCGCATCGAGGCGGCGCAGCAGGGCGATCGGGTCGACACGGCCAGGCGGATCGCGTTCGGTCTGGAGCAGGTGCAGGAGCGCCTGCGCGGCCTGTTCACGCTCGCAAACCAGCGGATCGCGCTCCTCGGCGCGCAGGGCGAGGTGCACGACTTCAGCGCGGGTGTCACTCAGCAGCAGGTGGATGATGCGCGCGCTGAGGCGGAGCGGCTCGCCGAGCTCATCAGCGACACCGAGCGGGCCTGGCAGGAGGCGCAAGCCGTGAGCGCCAGCGCACGTGCCGCGCTGGATGCGATGGACGATGAGATCGCGCTGCAGAGCTCGCTCGTGTCGAAGCACGAACTCGAGCTCGCCGGGCTCGCCGGTGCGGTCGACACAGCCAACTCGCGGCTCGCCGCGGTGCGCGGAGAAGTGCTGCGGCAGCAGAACGCGCTCGACGCCGCAGAGCAGCGCCGCGAGGCCGCGCTCGCCGAATTCACCAGGCTGGAAGCGGACGCCGCGGTGGGGGAGGCGGGAGAGACCGACCTCGACGCCGCGTACGAGGAGGCACAGGGCGTCGTTGTCGCCGCCGAGTCGGAGATCGAGCGGCTGCGGGAGTCGCTGCACACGCTCGAGCGCGAACGGGACGCGCTCGCCGCCCGCACCAACGCGCTCACGCGCGCGCTCGAGGTCAAGGATGCAGCGGGCGATCTGGTCGCTGCGAAGTTGACCGGCATCCGGGGCATCGTCGCGGACCACATCCAGGTGAAGCCCGGGTTCGAAGCTGCCATCGCCGCTGCGCTGGGGAGCCTCGCCGACGGCGTGCTCGCCGAGGACCGTGACAGCGCCATCGACGCGGTAGCGCATGCCAAGCACCATGATCTCGGCAGGGTCGAGATCGTCGTGGCCGACAGCGGCGCCATGGCACCCGCCTGGCCGGCGCTGCCCGGCATCGTCGCCGCGCAATCAGTCGTGGACGCCCCGGGCGGCGTGCTCGGCATCCTCAGTTACATCGCCGTCGCCGATGACCTCGACGCGGCGCGCTCAGCTGAACCGAAGCTCGCCGACGCCGGGCTCGGCGGCCCGATCACGATCGTGACCAAAGGCGGCGACGTGCTCACCGAGTACGTGCTGCGCGGCGGCTCAGGCGGCAAGCAGGGGCGCATCGAGCTGCTCGCGGAACGCGACGCAGCCGCCGAACGCCTGACCGAGGTGACCTCGCTCATCGAGCGGGCACGATTCGAGCTGGCCGAGCAGCGCGGCGTGCTTCAGGTCGCCAAGGAGCAGTCCCAGCGCGCCCTCGCCACCCTGCGCGAGTTCGACGCCCAGCTGGCCGCGCGCACCGAGAAGCTCAACCGCGCCAAGGTCCAATTCGAGGCAGCCCAGGCAGAGGCGCAGCGCCTGGAGAAGGGTCTCGAGCTTGCCACGAACGCGGTGGCGGATGCGGTGGCTGCGGCGGAGAAGGCTGCAGCCGACCTCGAGTCGGCCCGGTCCAGGCCGAAACCCATCCTCGACGTCAGCGCGCGCGACGGACTGTCGCAGGAGCTCGACGCGGCACGCGAGAGCGAGGTTGAGGCGCGACTCCAGGTCGAGGCCGCGCGCGAGCGGGTCCGTGCGGAACGCCAGCGGGCACTGCAGCTGGAGAAGCAGCTTGAGGAGGAGCGCGCCGCCGCGCAGGAGAGCGCCCGTCGGGCGGTGATCCGACGTCGCCAGATCGAGCAGGCGCAACGCGTCGCTGATGCGCTGCCCGCGGTGCTCGACTCGGTGAACCGCTCGGTGACCGCAGCCCGCATGGAACTCTCCGCGCGCGAAGCCGATCGCGCCAAGCAGAACGAGGAGCTCGCCGAGCTGCGTCGCCAGGAAGCCGGGCTGCGCGAGCGCCTGACCGCGGTGAGCGAAAGCGTGCACGGGCTCGAGATGCAGATCTACGAGAAGAAGCTGCACCTGTCCACGCTCGTCGAGCGCGCGGCGGAGGAGCTCGGCCTCGTCGAGGACGTTCTCGTCGCCGAGTACGGCCCGCAGGTACCGGTGCCGGATGATGCCGCAACGGCGGTCGACGCCCCGACGGTCGAACCCGTCGAGACCTCGACCGAGATCTCGACGAGCTCGATCACCGATGAAGGGTGGATGGCCCCCTCGGAGGGCAAGCCGTTCAACCGCTCCGAGCAGGAAGCCCGCCTGGCCCGCGCGCAGCGCAAGTACGCGCAGCTCGGTCGCGTCAACCCCCTCGCGCTCGAGGAGTTCGCGGCGCTCGAGCAGCGCCATAAGTTCCTCACCGAGCAGCTCACCGACCTGACAAACACCCGCAAGGACCTGCTCACGATCATCGACGAGCTCGACGTGAAGATGAAGGACATCTTCGAGGCCGCGTTCGAGGACACTCGGGCGGCCTTCAACGACGTCTTCCCGGTGCTGTTCCCCGGCGGCACCGGCAGCATCCGCCTCACCGACCCGGATGACCTGCTCACCACGGGCATCGAGGTCACCGTGAAGCCGGCGGGCAAGAAGATCGAGCGGCTGTCGCTGCTCTCGGGCGGCGAGCGCTCACTGGCTGCGGTTGCGCTGCTGATCGCGATCTTCAAGGCGCGCCCCAGCCCGTTCTACATCATGGACGAGGTGGAGGCGGCACTCGACGACGCGAACCTCGGCCGGCTGCTGACGATCTTCGAGGAGCTCCGCGAGAACTCGCAGCTCATCGTCATCACCCACCAAAAGCGCACGATGGAGATCGCGGATGCGCTCTACGGCGTCTCGATGCGCTCGGATGGGATCAGCGCCGTGGTCGGTCAGCGGGTTGCCCGCGAAGACGAAAAGGCGAGCTGAGCCGCCAGCGGGACCGGCAAGCTCCGAGTACGACCGGCAAGCTCTGCATCGCGGAGCCGATGCCCGTTAGCCTCCGCACTCGTCCGCGCATGCTCCGGACATCCGCGCCCGGTGCGCGGGGCGCGGATGTCCGGAACGGGCGCGCGGAAGTCGGTGAGCTCAGCCGCCATCCACCCATCTGGTTGGCAGGAATGCCCCGTCTCGTGGCGGTCTGTCGCGCCTAGACTGTCGCAGTGATCGACATCGAGCGGGTGCAGAGGCGCGTCATCCGCACCCTCGTTCTGGCGCAGATTCTCGGCGGAATCGGCCTCGGGGCGACGGTGTCCGTTGGCGCATTGCTTGCTGCGGAGGTGAGCGGCGAGAACGCGTTGTCAGGTATGGCGTCGACCATGAGCACTCTCGGGGCTGCCATCATCGCGTTGCCGTTGGCCCGCTTGGCGATGCGGCGTGGGCGGGGGTTCGCGCTAGCGGCAGGGTCGATTCTCGGCATCGCCGGCGCGGTGCTGGCAACGGTGTCGGCGGCGCTCGGATCGTTCCCACTGCTGATCGTCGCATTCCTGCTCACCGGCGTCATCGGGGCCACGAACCTGCAGGCGCGGTTCGCGGCCACCGACCTGGCTCAGCCGGACCGCCGCGGGCGTCAGCTGTCCGTGGTTGTCTGGTCGACGACGATTGGCGCGGTGCTCGGCCCGAACCTGATCGGCCCTGGGGAGGCGCTTGGCGCCGCGCTCGGCCTGCCGACGCTCACCGGCCCGTTCATCTTCACCGTCGCCGCCCAGGTGGCAGCGACCGTCGTCTACCTCGTCGGTCTTCGTCCTGACCCGCTGCTCACGGCGATCGGCAGCCGCACGCCGGAGGAATCACGCCCCGCCCGAGGCGGCTTCGCGACGCTACGACACAACCCCCTTGCGCGCTACGCCGTGACGACCGTTGCCCTCAGCCACGCGACCATGGTCGCCGTCATGGCGATGACGCCGGTGCATCTGTACTCGCACGGCGCGACGCTCGAGCTGGTCGGCTTCGCGCTCAGTCTGCACATCGCCGGGATGTTCGCCCTGTCGCCCGTGTTCGGGTGGCTCGCCGATAGGGTGGGCCGACTCCAGGTGATCCTCATCGGCCAGGCGACGTTCGCCGCCTCGCTGTTGCTTGCCGGCTTCGTGAGCCACTCGGAAGCAGGTGTCACACTGAGCGTCACGCTGCTCGGGGTGGGCTGGTCGGCATCGGTCATCGCCGGATCGACCGTCGTCGCCGAATCCGCGGAAGGTCCCGACCGCGCCGCCCTGCAGGGCGTCTCCGACCTCACCATGAACGCGGTCGCGGCACTCAGCGGCGCGCTCGCCGGGCCGGTGCTGGTCGCGATCGGCTACTCGGGACTCGGCTTCGTCACCATCGCCCTGGTCGGCTTCGTCACGGTGTGGACGATCATCCGACTCACCGCTCAGGAGAGCCGTCTGGTGCCCGGGTCCAGGATCCGCAGCCAGCGGTAGCCGTACCCCTCCAGGTCGAGTTCGGCCCGCCCCCGGTCGTCGGTGCGCGTCTCGCCCTCCTGGAGCAGGTCGACCAAACGTGTTTCGGCATCCACACCATCCACGGTGAGCGGGACGGTCAGCGCGTTCGGCGAGAAGTTGTGCAGCGCGATCATGCTCCCCAAGGGCCCGGTGACGCGGTGCGCAAGGACGGATGCGTGAGGCTGCTCGAGGATGCTCAGGTCGCCCCAGCCGATCTCGGCCGATGCCCGGTAGCGGCGGATGAGCAACTGGATGAAGCTGAGCAGCGAATCGGGGTCGTGCCGTTGCTGATTCACATTGATGTGGTCAGGGCCGAAACCGTCAGCCACGACCGGATTGGGCAACGCCGACGGCCGCGCGGTTGAGAAGCCGCCGTTCTTCGCGTCAGTCCACTGCATGGGCGTACGCACCGCCTGACGCCCGCCGGCATCGAGATTCTCGCCCATGCCGATCTCTTCCCCGTAGAACAAGACGGGTGTCCCCGGTAGGGAGAACAGCAGGCTGTACGCCATCCGGATGCGCCGGGGGTCGCCGTCGAGCATGGTGGGGAGGCGGCGCACGATGCCGCGGTCGTAAACCTGCATGCGGGGCTCAGGGCCGAGGGCGTCGAAGACCTCCCGGCGCTCGACTTCGGTGAGCTTGTCGAGGGTCAGCTCGTCGTGATTGCGCACGAAGTTGGCCCACTGCGACTGCAGCGCCAGCTTCGGGCGCCTGGCGAGCGTGCGGGCGAGGGGGCGCGCATCCTCCCGGACAAGCGAGAGGTAGAACCGCTGCATCGACTCGAAGTCGAACTGCATCGAGAGCTCGTCGCCATCCGGGCCGCCGAAGTAGGCCAGCTGGTCCTTGAACTTCAGGTTGACCTCGCCGAGCAGGATCGCGTCGCCTTGTCGCCTGCCGACGAAGCTGCGCAGGTCGCGCAGGTAGCTGTGGCCGGCATCGGGACCCTCCGGCAGCATTCCCTCGGTGGTCTCGAGGAAGAACGGCACGGCATCGACGCGGAAGCCGGAGAGGCCGAGCTGCAGCCAATAGCCGAGGACCTTCGCGATCTCCTCGCGCACCTTCGGGTTGGCGGTGTTCAGGTCCGGCTGGTGCTTGTAGAAGCGGTGCAGGTAGTACTGGCCGGCCTTCTCATCGAACGACCAGACGCCCTTCTCCTCGCCCGGAAACACGGTCTCCGGGGCATCCTTCGGGATCTCGTCGCTCCACACATAGAAGTCGCGGTACGGCGAATCAGGGCTGGACCTGGCCGCCTGGAACCACGGATGCCGGTCGGATGTGTGGTTGACGACCAGGTCGGCGATGACGCGCATGCCACGGTCCTTGGCGCTGCGAATCACCTCGACCAGGTCACCGATGTGGCCGAGGCGCTTGTCGATGCCGTAGAAATCCATGATGTCGTAGCCGTCGTCGCGGTCGGGTGTCGGGAAGAACGGCATGAGCCACAGGCATGTCACTCCGAGGTCGGACAGGTAGTCGAGCCGGTGGGCGAGTCCGCCGAAGTCGCCGCGACCGTCGCCGTCCCAGTCCATGAACGTCTCGACGTCGAGGCAGTACAGGACGGCGTTCTTCCACCACAGGTCGCTCGTGTCGGTGATTCTCATGCCACGCTCCTCGCCGTCGGGCGAAGTTGCGGCAGCACGTGCGCGCCGAACTGCTCGATGAACACCAGCTGTTCCTTGCCGACGTGGTGCAGGTACACCTCGTCGAAGCCGAGCTCGATGGCCTCACCCAGCCAGTCGACGTGGCGGGCGAGGTCATCGGAGACCTGTACGAGATCGGGGAGTTGCTCTGCCGGCACGTTCGCGCTCTCGCGATCAAACTCTTCCGTCGCCCAGATGTCCCAGCATCGAGGCGGCCCGATCGCGCCGTTTCGCCACTGATCGTGCGCGATCGCCAGTGCCTCGTCGTAAGTGGGCGCGTAGCTCAGGTGCACCTGGAGCGCGACCGGTCCGGTGCCGCCCGCGGAACGGTACGCGTCGATGACCTCGCGCAGCGCGTCGTGCGGCTGGGCGACGGTGATCAGCCCGTCCGCCCAGTCGGCCGCCCAGCTTGCGGTGGCCGGGGTGACTGCTGCGGCGAACAGTGGGGGAGGAACATCCGGAAGCG
This sequence comes from Cryobacterium sp. BB307, assembly GCF_012274275.1. Lineage (GTDB taxonomy): Bacteria > Actinomycetota > Actinomycetes > Actinomycetales > Microbacteriaceae > Terrimesophilobacter. Next base: position 1,267,522 of record NZ_JAANZA010000001.1, read on the forward strand.
TCCAGAGCCTCGCCTCGTGCACGGCGACGTCGCCGGTTGCGCTCACCTGCTCACCGGCGAGCATGCGCCGGATGACGTCGACGCTCTGCCGCAGCCGCCGGTTGCGGGTGTCCTTGTCCGGCCACTCGTCGCCGGTGATGTGCTCGTTCATGTTCTCGCCGCTGCCGAGGGCCGCCCAGAACCGTCCCGGGTACATCGCGGCGAGGGTTGCCGCCGCTTGCGCGATGATCGCGGGGTGGTAGCGCTGGCCCGGCGCGTTCACGACCCCGAACGGCAGCCGGGTGGCCTGCAGTGCCGCGCCGAGCCACGCCCACGCGAATGCGGAATGGCCCTGCCGCTCGCTCCACGGCGCGAAGTGGTCGCTGCACATGGCCGCGGTGAAGCCGGCCTGCTCTGCATGCTGGACGGCATCGATGAGCGCGCTCGGGTGAACCTGTTCATGGGAGGCATGGAAGCCGATGACGGTCATCTTTCGACCGTCGCACGCGGGGCTGGGAAAGTGACGGGGATTCCGTTGTGGTCGCTGGAGGGGCGGTGGCACCGGCTTCAATAGACTCGACCCCATGGCTGAGCGCACCCCGTGGTCACTGACCGGAGCACTTCGCGGCATGTTCGCGAAGCCGACCATCGACGACAACACCTGGGAGGACCTCGAGGATGCGCTGATCACCGCCGACTTCGGTCCGGATGTCACTGACGGCGTCATCGAGGATCTGCGGGAAAAGGTGGACCGGTATCGCACGACCGACCCGGCCGACCTGAAGCGGATGTTGCGGGAGAGCCTCGAGGAGCGACTGTCGAAGCTCGACCCGACGCTGCGGCTCAGCGACCGCCCCGCGGTTGTGCTCGTCGTTGGCGTCAACGGGGTCGGCAAGACCACCACGATCGGCAAGTTCGCGAAGTTCCTGCGCAACTTCGACCGCAGTGTCGTCGTCGGGGCGGCCGACACGTTCCGCGCGGCAGCGGTCGAACAGCTGGCAACCTGGGCAGAGCGGGCTGGCGCGGACATCGTCCGTCCCCAGCAGCAGGGTCAGGACCCGGCATCCGTCGCGTTCCAGACTGTCGACAAGGCCAAGCGTGAGGGCATCGACATCGTCATCATCGACACCGCAGGTCGGCTGCAGACCAAGAGCGGTCTCATGGACGAGCTGTCGAAGATCCGCCGGGTGGTGGAGAAGCAGTCGGACATCGCCGAGGTGCTGCTAGTGCTGGATGCGACCACCGGCCAGAACGGGCTCGCGCAGGCCGAGGCGTTCATCGAGCACGCGGGCGTCACCGGGCTGGTGCTGACCAAGCTGGACGGGTCCGCGAAGGGCGGGTTCGTGCTCGCGGTGCAGGAGAAGACCGGCATTCCGATCAAGCTCATAGGGCAGGGCGAGGGCATCGGCGACCTCACCGGCTTCACGCCGCACGTTTTCGTTCAAAACCTCGTCGGCTGACCAGCGCGAGTGGAAGGATGATCGCATGAGCGACCTTCAGATCGGTTACGCGGCAATGCTGGAGCAGTTCGCACCGGCGGAGGCCGTTGCGTTGTCGGCGTTTGCCGAGGAGCACGGCTTCAGCGGCGTCATGGCGGCTGACCACTTCCAGCCGTGGGTTCCCGCCCAGGGGCAGTCCTCCTTCGTCTGGGCGATGCTCGCCGCGGTCGGGGAGCGCACCAGGGGTGACTTCGGCCCCGGCGTCACCGCGCCGACGTTCCGCTGGCATCCTGCGATGGTTGCGCAGGCATCCGCGACCCTTGCCTCGATGTATCCGGGACGACACTGGCTTGGCCTCGGGTCGGGTGAGGCGCTCAACGAGCACATCATCGGCGAGTACTGGCCGGAGGCGCCCGAGCGCATCAACCGGATGTTCGAGGCCATCGACATCATCAAGAAACTGTTCTCGGCGTCCATCGCCGGTAGGGATGTCAAGCACACCGGGCAGTACTTCAAGCTCGAGAGCACGCGGCTGTGGACGATGCCAGAGGTGGCGCCGGAGATCCTGGTTGCAACGGCCGGGCCGGTGACCGCGCGCCGCGCGGGCAAGCACGTTGACGGGCTCATCACGGTCGGCGCTCCGCTGGAGAAGATCTCGATGCTGTTCGGCAAGTTTGACGAGGGGGCCCGTGAGGCGGGGAAGGACCCATCGACGATGCCCAGGGTGCTGCAGCTGCACCTGAGCTGGGCGCCGACGACCGAAGAGGCGATGGCGAACGCGCTGCACGAGTGGCCGAACGGCGGGATGAAGTTCCCGAAGGGGGACATCCGGTCGCCGTTCGAGCTGGAGCAGATGGCGAAACTCGTGCGGCCCGAGGACTTCGAGGGGCGGATGGTCATCGACTCCGACCCGGACGTGCACCGCGCGTACATCCAGAGGTTCGTCGACCTGGGCTTCGACCGGATCTACCTGCACAACGTCGGCCGCAACCAGCGCGAATGGATCGAGGTTTTCGGTCGCGAGGTGCTGCCGAAGCTCAAGCGCTAACGCCCTACCGTCGGTGCTGCCGGCTCAGCTCCACATAGTGCGTCGCATTGCCGCGGACCTTCTTCAGCTCTTCGTCGGTCAGCGGACGGCGCACCTTGGCCGGCACACCAGCCACGAGTGAACCGGGTGGGATGACGGTGCCCTCGAGCACGACGGCGCCAGCCGCGACCAGGGACCCGGCGCCGATCACCGCACCATTGAGCACGGTCGCGCTCATCCCGATCAGGCAGTCGTCGTCGACGGTGCAGCCGTGCAGCACCGCGGCATGGCCGACGCTGACGCCCGAGCCGATCGAGGTCGGAATGCCCGTGTCGCAATGCACGACCACGTTGTCCTGCAGGTTGCTGCGCGCGCCGAGCGTGATGCTGTCGGTGTCGCCGCGCAGCACGGCTCCGTAGAACACGCTTGACTCCGAGCCGAGGTTGACGCGCCCGATCACGGTCGCATTGGGGGCGACCCACGCGGTGTCGTCGATCTGGGGCACCCCACCGTCGAACGGGAGCACAAGCGGTTCACTGGTCATGTCGCCACGATATCGCCCCGCCAGACGGACAGCCTCGATCACCTAAACTGGGCAGCACCATGGCCACTTTCGGAAACCTCACCGACCGTCTCACAGAGACGTTCAAGAAGCTGCGCGGCAAGGGCAAGCTCAGCCCAGCGGATGTCGATGGCACAGTCCGCGAAATCCGACGCGCACTGCTAGACGCTGACGTCGCCCTCGATGTCGTCAAGGAATTCACCGGGAAGGTGCGCGAGCGCGCCCTCGGCGACGAGGTCAACAAGGCGCTGAACCCGGCGCAGCAGGTCGTGCAGATCGTCAACGAGGAGCTCATCGGCATCCTCGGAGGTGAGCAGCGGCGGCTCGAGTTCGCCAAGAATCCGCCGACCGTGATCATGCTCGCGGGTCTCCAGGGTGCGGGTAAGACGACGCTCGCGGGCAAGCTCGCGAAGTGGCTCGCATCCGAGAACCACACGCCGATGCTCGTCGCAGCCGACTTGCAGCGTCCCAACGCCGTCACCCAGCTGCAGGTTGTCGGCGAACAGGCCGGCGTCAAGGTCTTCGCCCCTGAACCGGGCAACGGCGTGGGCGACCCGGTGCGTGTTGCGAAGGACGCCGTCAAGTTCGCGCAGGACAAGCAGTACGACATCGTCATCATCGACACCGCCGGACGCCTCGGCGTAGACGCGGAAATGATGAAGCAGGCCTCCGACATCCGCAAGGCGACCGCGCCGGATGAGGTGCTGTTCGTCATCGACGCGATGATCGGCCAGGACGCGGTCGCCACGGCAAAGGCATTCCAGGACGGCGTCGACTTCACCGGCGTCGTGCTCACCAAGCTCGACGGCGACGCCCGCGGTGGCGCGGCGCTGTCGGTCGCATCGGTTACCGGCCGTCCGATCATGTTCGCCTCGACCGGTGAGGGCCTCGGCGACTTCGAGCCGTTCTACCCCGACCGGATGGCAAGCCGAATTCTCGACCTCGGCGACATCCTGACCCTCATCGAGCAGGCGCAGAAGGCCATCGACGAGGAAGAGGCGCTCAAAGTCGCCGAGAAGTTCGCGACCGACACGTTCACCCTCGAGGACTTCCTGGCCCAGATGCAGCAGCTCAAGAACATGGGCTCCATCAAGGGCATGCTCGGGATGCTGCCCGGCGCGAAGGGTATGCGGCAGCAACTGGACAACTTCGACGAGCGGGAAATCACCCGCACCGAGGCGATCATCCAGTCGATGACCCCGTCGGAGCGGCGCCAGCCGAAACTGCTGAACGGGTCCCGTCGCCTGCGCATCGCGAAGGGGTCTGGCACGACCGTCACCGATGTCAACCAGCTTGTGACCCGCTTCGAGCAGGCCGCGAAGATGATGAAGACCGTCGCCAAGGGCGGTATGCCGCAGATCCCGGGAATGGGACCGATGCCGGGCGGCCGGATGAAGCAGCAGGCGAAGAAGGGCAAGAAGGGCTCCCGCTCGGGCAACCCGGCGAAGCGCGCGGCAGAAGAGGCGGCGCTCGCCGCCGGCATTCAGCCGGGCGGTGCTGGAGCGGGCGGAGCCGGTTTCGGCCTCGGCGGTGCGGCCAAGCAGGGCGGTCCGAGCGAGGAAGAGCTCGCTGCGCTGCAGAAGTTCCTCGGCCGCTAGGCGGCTCTAGCTCCGGCGAGCAGGCGCCGCAGCGCGCCATCCGGCGATCGGACGTTCCGCGTGCAGCTCGATGGCCTCGCGGTAGTGCTCGACCAGCGCGTCGCACACGCTCGACCACGACCTGTCGCGCACTGCGGTGTGCGCCGCGCTAGCAAACGCGAGCCGCTTCGCGGTGTCGCCGGCCAGGTCGGCGACGCGCTCGCGCAGCTCGTGCAGGTTGCCGGGGGAGTACAGCCATCCGGTCCGGCTGGAATCGACCAGGTCGACCGGTCCGCCGCGCCCGGTGGCGACAACCGGCACGGCGCTCGCCATCGCCTCCTGGATGGTCTGGCAGAACGTCTCCGACTCGCCCGGATGCACGAACACGTCGAAACTGGCGACCGCCCGCGCGAGGTCGTCGCCGCCAAGGAAACCCGCGAAGTGTGCTGTCGGCAGCAGCTGCTCCAACCTGGCCCGCTGCGGTCCGTCACCGACGATGGCGAGCTTGACGCCCTGCAGCGTCGCAAGCACCCGGAGGTCCTCGACCTGCTTCTCTGCGGCGAGCCGGCCGACGAAGCCCACGATGCGCTCGCCGTTTGGAGCAACCAGCTCCCGCCAGGCGTCGTCACGCTTCGCGGGCGAGAACCGTGCGCTGTCCACCCCTCGCACCCAGGTGCGCACCCGGTCGATCTGGTGCTCGCGCAACTGCCGCACCGCGTAGCTCGACGGCGCCAGGTTGAGGGTCGAGCGCTGGTGGATGCGCTGAACGTGCTGCCACAGCAGCGCCTCCGCGAACGGGAAGCCGTAGCGGGCCGCGTAGGCGGGCACATCCGTCTGGTAGATCGCGAGGGTCGGCAGATCGAGCCGTTCGGCGGCGATCATCGCCTGCCAGCCGAGCACGAAGGGCGAGGCGAGGTGCACGACATCGGGGCGGAAGGCACGCAGGCTCTTCGCGATGCGGTTCCTCGTCACCGTCGCGACCCGCACCTTCCGGTACGCGGGCAGCGCGAACGACGGGACGCCCTCGACGTTTACGCCGCCGACCGTGGCGGGCAGCTCGGCGGTGCGCGGTGCGAGCACCAGCACGTCGTCGCCGCGCGCAGCGAGGTGGTCGATCACCCGCAACAGCGAATGGGTGACGCCGTTCATGTGTGGGAGGAAGGATTCTGCGACCAGTGCGACTCTCACCCCGCCACCATCGCATCCGCCTCCGGATGTCCGGCCACGGTGCGGTGACGCGTCCACCAACCGTCGGTGAACGAATGGTGCCGTACGTGCGAGAGCCGCGAAACGTTGGGTACCGGTTGGCGAGCGCAGTCACTAGCTTTGTGCCATGAGGCGTTCCACCCTGCTTTCCTTCGCTGTCCCCGTTGCCTCGCTGGCGTTGCTGGCCGGATGCGCGAGTTCCCCCGGGGGTGCGCCGAGCGAGTCGGCGCCAAGCGGCGAGTCCGGGGCGATCGATCTCGTCGGCATGTGGCGAGTCGATGCACCACACGAGTCCGACGAGACCTGGCTGCGGCTCGACGCGGGGAGCTTCGAGCTGTGGCGCGACTGCGGCGTTGTGAGTGGATCCTGGCAGGCGGGGGAGCGCATTTTCATCGCTGACGTCCACGGGGCGCTGGAGGGATGTGTCGAGAACGGCCAGATGCCCAGGGTGGACTGGCTTGACGAGGTGACGGGCTACGAGCCCAGCGTCGACGGTTGGGAACTGCTCGACCGCTCCGGCGGTGTCATCGCCTCCCTCACCATCGACGGCACTCCGCCACCCAACCCGAACGTCAGCGACTCGATGCGCGAAGCGCCGGAGATCACCGACCGGACGCGCGAACACTTCGCCGAGCCGGCACCGTTGCCGAGCGACCTTGAGCCCGCATCTGTCGACGCGGTGGTTGGCCGCTGGCTGCCCATCGGAGCGGGCGAGGGTACGGATGCCTTCATCGAGTTCGCTGCGGATGGCAGCTACACCGGCTCCGACGGCTGCAACGGATCACAGGGTCGCTGGGCGGTGGGCGCGGACGGTGAATGGCTCGCCACCGCCGGCCCATCCACCCTCATCGCGTGCGACGGTGCGCCAACCGCGTTCTGGGCATCCGGCGCCCGCCACGCTGGCTTCGACGGCGAAGCGCTCGTCTTCGTCGACGCATCCGGAGTCGAGCTGGGGCGAGTGCAGCCAGCCTAGGCTTGGGGCATGCCCACGCGTCCCATCCGCATCGGCGTGCAACTCGCGCCGCAGCACGCACCATATGCGGCCATCCGCGACGCCGTCATCGAGCTCGAGGAGCTGGGCGTCGACATCATCTTCAATTGGGACCACTTCTTCCCGCTGTCCGGTGAGCGCGACGGCCTGCACTTCGAGTCATGGACGATGCTCGCCGCCATCGCCGAGCAGACCAGCCGGGTCGAACTCGGCGCTCTCGTGAACTGCAATAGCTACCGCAACCCCAGCCTGCAAGCAGACATGGCACGCACCATCGACCACATCAGCGCCAAGGGCGGCACCGGCCGGTTCATCTTCGGCACCGGCGCCGGATGGTTCTGGCGCGACTACACGGAGTATGGCTACGAGTTCGGCACGCCGGGAACCCGCATCGCCGCGCTCGCTCGCGACCTGCCCATCATCAAGGAGCGCTGGACCAGGCTCAACCCGCAGCCGACCCGCCCCATCCCGATCCTGATCGGCGGTGGCGGCGAGAAGAAGACGCTGCGGATTGTCGCAGAGCACGCCGACATCTGGCACAGCTTCAGCGACGTGCCGACCCTGGAGCGCAAGCTCGGTGTCCTCGCCGAGCACGGTCGCGCGGTCGACCGGGACACCTCGCAGATCGAGATCTCAACGGAACTCAGACGCCGCACACCAGAGGAGGCCGACGAACTCGTCGACCTCGGCGCCACACTGTTCACGCTCGGACTGTCTGGCCCGCACTACAACCTCGACATGGTCAGGGACTGGCTCTCCTGGCGGGATGGGCACCGCTCGAAGTTGGCTTCCTGATCGTTCCTGCCAACCCTCACACGCCTTCTGCCAGAGTCAACGGTGCGGTCAAAGGTTGTCGCCGGTCACGACTAGCGTGAGTCAGGTGACTTCGACCATGAAACGCGACGCAGCTCCGACACCGGCATCCGGCGTCACACCGCTCGTGCTCGTCGCGATCATTGTGACGGTGCTCGCCTGGGCGAGCGCGTTCATCGTGATTCGCGGAGTCGCGCCGCACTTCAGCGGCGGTGGTCTCGCCCTCGGTCGACTGGTCGTCGGCACGGTGTTGCTCGCGCTGCTGCTTATCGGCAAGCGCTGGGTGAAGCCGACCGGGCGCGAGTGGGTCCTGATCCTCGTGTTCGGCATTGCCTGGTTCGGGCTCTACAACGTCGCTCTCAACATCGCAGAGCAGACGCTCGATGCGGGGACGAGCGCCATGATCGTGAACATCGCACCCATCCTGATCGCCCTCGGTGCGGGAGTGTTCCTGGGGGAGCGGGTGCCGAAGTGGCTCATCGTCGGCACCAGTGTCGCCTTCTTCGGCGTCATCCTGATCGGGATCGCATCCGGTGCCAGCCTCGGCGGCGGAGCGGGCATCTGGTGGTGCCTGCTCGCTGCAGTCACCTACTCGATCGGCGTGCTGTGCCAGAAGCCGGTCCTGAAGTCGCTGCCAGCATCGCAGGTGACCTGGATGGGCGCGGCCATCGGCACGATCGCCTGCCTCCCGTTCACCGGCAACCTGATCAGCGAGGTGCAGGCCGCGCCGATCGAGGCCGTGCTCGGAATGATCTACCTCGGCGCCGTCCCGACCGCGCTCGCCTTCAGCACCTGGGCCTACGCCCTCGGCCGAATGCCGGCCAGCCAGCTCGGCGTCACCACCTATGTGGTGCCAGCGCTCGTCATCCTGCTCGGCTGGCTCGTCTTCAGCGAGATCCCCGCTCCGCTCGCGATCGTCGGTGGCGCGCTGTGCCTGGTCGGCGTGGCGGTGTCCCGGATGCGTCCGCGTCGCCCGGAATCGACGCCGGTTCCCGCGAGCGCCGGAAATCTGTCAGAATAGTAAGTCGAGTCCCGGCCCGCCCGACCCTCTATCAGGCTGGCCGCAAGACCCCATCAGAGCTTTTGAGCCGAGTGTGCCCCCACGCCCACGGCGCTCAGTTCAACCAACTATTGAATCAATCGGAGAATTGTGGCTGTAAAGATTCGCCTCAAGCGCCTGGGCAAGATCCGGGCACCCTACTACCGCATCGTCGTCGCCGACTCGCGCACCAAGCGTGACGGTCGCGTGATCGAGGAGATCGGCAAGTACCACCCCACCGAGGAGCCCTCGGTCATCGAGATCAAGTCCGACCGTGCGCAGTACTGGCTCAGCGTCGGCGCGCAGCCGACCGAGCAGGTCATGGCGCTGCTGAAGCTCACCGGCGACTGGGGCACCTTCAAGGGTGAGAAGAACCCCACCAACACGGTGCGCACCGCCGAGGCCAAGCCCGAGTTCCAGGCGGACGAGAAGAAGAAGCCCGTCCTGAAGCCCAAGGAAGAGAAGAAGCCGGCCAAGGCCGAAGCCGAAGAGGCAGCCACCACCGGTGACGAGGTCGCCACCGAGGCAGCTCCCGCCGAGGCCGAGGTTGCTGACGCCGCCCCCGCCCCCGCCGAGGAGACGGCCGAGCAGGCCGCGGGCTCCGAGGCCGACGCCGCTGCCGCGGCTGAGCCGGGCAAGGAATAACCGTTGCTTGCTGCCGCTCTGGAGCACCTCGTGAAGGGGATCGTCGACAACCCTGACGATGTTCAGGTTGTCGCAAAGAACTCGCCACGCGGCGAGATCCTCGAGGTTCGTGTCAACCCGGATGACCTCGGTCGTGTGATCGGCCGTTCCGGCCGCACCGCCAAGGCGCTCCGCACGCTGGTCAGCGCACTCGCCGACGGCCGCAAGGTGCGCGTCGACGTGCTCGACACCGATTCCTAGAGTGGCATCAGCAGAGAACAACCGGCTTCGGGTTGGTCGACTCACCAAGGCTCACGGCCTCAAGGGAGCGATCAAGATCGAGCTGTATACCGACGAGCCGGAGAAGCGGTTCGTGCCGGGGGCGCGATTCTGGTTGCAAGTGCCGGAATCGTCCCCCTGGCATGGCAAATCGATCGAACTGACCGAGCTGCGCTACTACAACACCCAGCCGGTCGCCTTCTTCGAAGGGATCGGCGACCGCACCGCGGCTGAGTCCCTCATCAAGGCGATCCTGCTTGTCGATCACGACCCGGCAGAACTGCCGGAGGAGGACGACGCCTGGTACGACCACCAGCTGGTCGGGCTGGGGGTCGTGCGCGAAGGCGAGACCGTCGGAACGGTCGCGCGGCTGGAGCACCTGCCCGCGCAGGACCTGCTGGTCGTCCAGACCGAGTCCGGCGAGGTGATGGTGCCGTTCGTCAAGGCGATCGTGCCCAGCGTCGACCTCGCCGCGGGCATCCTCACCGTCACGCCGCCGGCGGGCCTGTTCGAGGCACTGCCGGAGGATGCGTCGGAAGCGGAGACGGCGACACCCGCCGATGGCGACGCGGCCACCGGGGAACCGACCGCACCGTAGGCTCGTGCCCATGCGCATCGACATCGTCACGATTTTCCCCGAGTTCTTCTCGGTGCTGGACGTGTCGTTGCTCGGCAAGGCGCGCGCATCCGGTCTCATCGAACTGGGCGTGCACGACCTGCGCGACTTCACGCGCGATCGTCACCGTACCGTCGACGACACGCCATACGGCGGCGGCGCAGGCATGGTGATGAAGCCCGAACCGTGGGGTGAAGCGCTGGATGGCATCCTCGAGGGCGATGCTGTTGTGGTATTCCCGTCGCCCGCCGGAGAGCCGTTCACGCAGGCGATGGCACGCGAGCTGGCCGACGAGCAGCACCTGGTCTTCGGATGCGGGCGGTACGAGGGCATCGATGAGCGCGTGGTCGAGCACACCGCGACGCGTGCGCGCGTGCGCATGGTCAGCCTCGGCGACTACGTGCTGAACGGGGGAGAGGTCGCCGCGATGGCGATGATCGAGGCGATCGGTCGGCTCATCCCGGGCGTTGTCGGCAACCCGGAGAGCCTCGTCGAGGAGTCGCACAGCGACGGCCTGCTCGAATATCCGAGCTACACCAAGCCGGCCGAATGGCGTGGCCTGAGCGTGCCGCCGGTGCTGCTCAGCGGCAACCACGCGGCCATCGCCGCCTGGCGCCGCGAGCAGCAGCTGGAGCGGACCCGACGCGTCCGCCCAGACCTGCTCCCACCCGAGTGACCCGAGTCAGTCGCGCGCGGTCAGCACCAGCGGGCCGTCGTCGGTGATGGCGATGGTGTGCTCTGCGTGCGCAGCGCGTGAGCCGTCGACGCTCCGCAGCGTCCAGCCGTCGGCATCCGTGTAGAGCCGGTCGGTGCCGAGCATGAACCACGGCTCGATCGCGAAGACCAGGCCGGGCTTCAGCGGGAAACCCCGGCCGGGGCGTCCGTCATTGGGCACGTGCGGGTCACCGTGCATGGTGCGCCCGACGCCATGACCACCGAAGTCGGTGTTGATGGACAAGCCAGCCGCGCGGGCCACCTCGCCGATCGCCGATGACACGTCGCCCATCCGGTTGCCGACGCGCGCCGCCTCGATGCCCGCCGCCAGCGCTTGTTCCGTCGTCTCGATGAGCGCCAGGTCCTCCGCGCGCGGTGTGCCGACGACCAGGGACACCGCCGAGTCCGCGACCCAGCCGTCGACGGATGCGGCGAAGTCGATGCTGAGCAGGTCGCCGTCCTGCAGCCGGTAGTTGTGGGGCAGCCCGTGCAGTGCGGCGTCGTTGACCGATGTGCACAGCACCTTCCCGAACGGCATGGCACCGAACGAAGGGTGATAGTCGATGTAGGTGCTGACGGCACCGCGCCTACGGATTAGATCGTGAGCAAGCGCGTCGAGTTCGAGGAGGTTCACGCCGACGTCGGCTGCCTTCCGCAGCTCGCCCAGCACCTCGGCGACGAAGGCTCCCGCCGGTCGCATCTGCTCTAGTTCCGTCGCGGTTCTCAACTCGATCATCCAGCCATTCTTCACGATCCCCCGCCTAGGCTTGGTGCATGTTGGTGAGGCGCGGGTTCTACTGGGCGCAGTTCGGCGCGGTCATCGTCCTGCCGCTGTGGCTTCTCATCGGCCGCGGTCTGGTCTTCAGCGGCTCCGGCTGGGCGTTCGTGATGCTGCTGATCGTCGCGCCGATCCTGTTCGTCTACATGTGCCTCATCCTCGGGCTCACGCTTGCACGCAAGTCGGTTCGAGCGACGAAGGCGGTCTCTTGGATCGATGTCGCGCTGCTCGCGGTGTGGTGGCTCGTGCTGATCGCGGCAGGGTTCGTCAGGAACGACGGCATCGCCGCCATAGCGATCCTCATCTCGATTGGCGCATTCTGGCTGCAGCTGTGGCAGCTGATCCGCGAGACCCGCGACCGCTTCAACGCGGCTACCGCGCGGCTCACCGACAGCTATCCGGTGACTCCCAATCCGGATGACCCGCCCCGCATCATCCGTATCGACCAGTAGCAATCGTCGAGACGAATCGCTGCCAACTGGCGGCAGACGGCCGGTTATGACAGAATTGCTGTTTGTGCCCGCGCACGGTTCTGCCACAGGGGAGCCGGCTACGACAGGGCGCCTCTCACCTTCGAAGTTTTACCGAGCACGCCGTCGACCTGTGGCGATTGCAGGAAGCGAACCACAATGAACATCCTCGACTCAGTCGATTCGGCCTCACTTCGCAGCGACATCCCGGACTTCCGCGCCGGTGACACCGTCAAGGTGCACGTCAACATCGTTGAAGGCACGCGCAGCCGTGTCCAGGTGTTCCAGGGCGTCGTGATCGGACGTCAGGGCGAGGGTGTCCGCGAGACGTTCACGGTCCGCAAGATCAGCTTCCAGGTCGGCGTCGAGCGCAAGTTCCCGGTTCACTCGCCGGTGATCGACCGCATCGAAATCGTCACCCGCGGTGACGTTCGCCGCGCCAAGCTCTACTACCTGCGCGACCTTCGCGGCAAGAAGGCCAAGATCAAGGAAAAGCGCGAGTCCAACTAACCCCTGGTGGCCCGTGGCGCATAGGCGCCTCGTACAATGGTCCGCAAACCCAGGGGCGAGATGACTCAAGACAACCCGCCGATCGCGGCGGACGACGTCGAGGCGATCCGACGCAACCGCGCGCGGAGCGCGAGACTCTTCGCGCGGGATATCATCCTGATCTTCGCGGCAGCGATCATCATCTCGGTGTTGATCAAGACGTTCCTCATTCGCTCGTTCTACATCCCCTCCGGGTCGATGGAGAACACGCTCGAGGTCGACGACCGCATCGTCGTCAACGAACTCGTCCCCGATCTGGTGCCGATCGAGCGCGGTGACGTTGTCGTGTTCCGAGACCCCGGCGGGTGGCTCCGCCCCATGCCGGAGCCGCGGATGAACCCGATCACCGCCGGGTTCGACTGGTTCCTGGGCGTTGTCGGGCTGAGCGCATCCGACAGCAACGACCACCTCGTCAAGCGCGTCATCGGTGTGCCCGGCGACCAGGTGGTGTGCTGCAACACGTTCGGCCAGATCACCATCAATGGCGTCCCGATCGACGAGCCGTACCTGGAGCTTCCGCAGGGCGTGACGAAGGCATCCGGTGTCGACTTCGACGTCACGGTGCCCGAGGGTTCGCTCTGGGTGCTCGGCGACAACCGCTACGACTCGAAGGATTCCCGCTACAACACGACCCAGCCAGGACAGGGCTTCGTGCCGATCGATAACGTTGTCGGTCGCGCGTTCGTTGTCACCTGGCCGGTGGAGAACTGGAGCTGGATCGACAACTACCCGACGGTGTTCTCCGGCGTTGACGGAGGCGAGGGCTGACAATGGCCGTCGCTGACCCGACCCTGAAATTCGAGCGGGAATTGCATGACGGCGGCGCCCGGTTCGTGATCGGATGCGACGAGGTCGGCCGCGGGGCCATCGCGGGCCCGGTCGCGGTCGGCCTGTGCGTCGTGGACCGCGAACGCGGCCCTGTGCCCAAGGGCCTGCGGGACTCGAAGATGCTCGCCGAGCCGAAACGCGAGGCACTCGCGCCGCTTGCGGCAGCCTGGGCCCGGTTCTCCGCGGTCGGACTCGCGAGCGCCGATGAGATCGACCGGTTCGGCATCATGGCTGCGCTGGCCATGGCGGGCAAACGCGCCCTCGAGGCCATCGCCGATGCCGGCATCCCGATCGAGGAGTCGGTCGTGCTGCTGGACGGCCACTACGACTGGCTGAACCCTGGACTGGGCAGCTCCCGGGTGAAGCTGACCACCCGGGTCAAGGCCGACCGAGATTGCGCATCCGTCTCCGCCGCATCCGTCATCGCCAAGGTGCACCGCGACCGCATGATGATCGAATCCGACGTCCGCTGGCCCGGCTACTCGTGGACCAGCAACAAGGGTTACGGCTCGAGCGAGCACTACGAGGCCATCGATCGGTTGGGTCCGAGCGTGCTGCACCGTCTGAGTTGGCTGAGGCAGCCAGCACTCGACATTGCGGACGCCTAGGATTGGGTGGATGGAAGACGACGACTTTGAGGACTACGACCGTGAGGTCGAATTGGCGCTGTTCCGTGAGTACCGGGACGTTGTTGCGCAGTTCCGCTACGTCGTCGAGACGGAGCGGCGCTTTTACCTGGCCAACGAGGTCGACCTCGTGCGCCGCGACACCGAGCACGACTTCTACTTCGAACTGACGATGCACGACGTGTGGGTCTGGGACGTCTACCGCTCCGACCGGTTCGTGAAGAGCGTCCGCGTGCTCACGTTCAAGGACGTCAACGTCGAGGAGTTGAGCGCCAAGGAGCTCGAGCTGCCGCAGGAGCTCGCGCTCGACGAGTGACCTAGAAGTAGGTCTTCACCGCGTCGACGACGCGATAGTTGGGGTCGACGACCGGGATCAGCCGCCATTTGTCGAATGCGGTGCACGGATGCGAGATGCCGAACGCGATCAGGTCGCCGACCGCGAGGGCGGTGCCCGCCGTGATGCGGAGGTGCGCGTGTTGGTCGCTCACCCGCTCGATCGTGATGCCGGATGCCTGGCGCCGCGCATCCGGGGACCCGACGGTGAGCGGCATCGGCAGGCCGGCGTCGAACGGAGCATCGCGTCTACCGAAGTTCGCGATGGCAAGGCCGGGTTCCGGGGTGGAGATGACCTGGGCCCACAGTTCGAAGGCCGGTTCCAGCTCGGTGCCGTCGAGGGTGGGGCTGCTGTTCGCGTACAGGCCGTGGTCGTGGGTGAGGTAGCAGCCGCTGCGCAGGATCACCCGCACATCGGCGTCGTGTGACCAGCCGCGGCGCGTGAACGCGCCGATCACCAGGTCGAAGTGGGCGCTGCCGCCGAAAGTGGCGATGGGCTCCTCGACGTAGCCGTCCGAGATCATCGCGTCGAGCAGCTGCGCCGCCGACTCGAGGTAGCCGGCGATCGCGCGCCGCTGACCGTCGCCCTCGCCGGGCATGACGCCCTCGAATCCCTCGACGCCGCGAAGCCGGAGACCGCGTTCCCCCGAAATGCGCTGGGCGAGGGAGAGTGCCTGCTCGGTCGTGCGGCATCCGGCGCGCCCGCCTCGGTAGCCGAGTTCGATGAGCAACTGGACCGGTGTTTCGGCGTCGCGCGTGTGCTCGATGATTCGGTCGACGGCCGCGTGCGAGTCGACGCACAGCAGTACCTCAGCGCCGTCACGCTGCACCTCGGCGATCCACTGGAGGTCCCCGGCTGCGATGACCTCGTTTGCGATGAGGATGCGCCGGGCACCGCTGGCCGCGAACACCTTGGCCTGCGCGACCGATGCGACGGTGACCGCCCACGCTCCGGCATCCTGTTGCCTCCACCACAGCTGCGGGCTCAGGTGGGTTTTGCCGTGCGGGGCAAGCTCGACGCCGTGCCGCTCGCAGTAGTCCGCCATCGCCTGCAGGTTGTGCTCGAGCGCGTCGTCGCGCAGCACGAGCATCGGCAGACTCAGGTCCGTGAGAGTCCACCGGTGTTCGCGGACCGAGCCGACGGTGCCGCCGATATCAGGGAACCCGCGCTCGCGCCAGGTGATCGGCTCGTCGAGGACGACTCGGTGGGACTGCTGCACTGCGACTCCCCAGTGGTTGGCGTGCCTCTACGGTAGCCCCGCCAGACCCGCCCAGGTGGCCCGCTTCGAGCACCCAGGGCCGGCGCGCTTGACTAGAGTCGCTGTCATGTACGACGTGACTGCTGCGGATTCGATCGTTCTCACCTACGAGCCTGTGCCGGAAACGCAGGTGGTTGCGGGCAGGCCCCGGGTCGGCAGTGCTGAGCTTCACGAGTTGGACGGGCACTCGGTGGGCGTCTGGGAGCTGACCGTCGGGGCCATGGCGGATGTCGAGATCGACGAGGTGTTCGTGGTGCTTTTCGGCGCGGCGACGGTCGAGTTCGTTGACGAGGGTCGCAGCATCACGCTCGGACCCGGGTCGGTCGGTCGGTTGAGTGCGGGCCAGCGCACCATCTGGACCGTCACCGAGACCCTGCGCAAGGTGTATTTCGCCTGACCTCGGACCACCCGTCGTCACGTCCTCCACACGGAACCGGCGCGACTGCACGTCCACCGCTCGGGCCGTTCGTCGCGTGAGAGACAGTGGCCCGGCTGACCCTTGACCCATGGCGGCGAAAGACGAGCTGGGCAGGCGTGGCGAACATCTTGCGGCCGAATATCTTCAGGCGCTCGGCTTCGCGATCATCGACCGCAATTGGCGGTGCACCGACGGTGAGATCGACCTCGTCGCCCGCGATGGCAACGAGACGGTCTTCGTCGAGGTCAAGACTCGCGCAGGGCTCGGCTTCGGGCATCCGTTCGAGGCGATCACCGCCCGCAAGCTCGCGCGACTGCGCCGCCTCGCGTCGCAGTGGTGCCGGGCGCACCCCGACGTCACCGGGTTGGTGCGCATCGACGCGGTCGCGGTGGTCGCGCCTCGGGGCGAGGGGCCGACCATCGAGCACCTGTCGAGGATCTTCTGATGTCGGTTGGCCGCACCCATTCGGTGTCGCTCATCGGCTTGCACGGCGAGATCGTCGAGGTTGAAGCGGTCTTCTCCGCGCAACTGCCGAAGTTCGTCATCATCGGCCTGCCGGATGCGGCGCTCGGCGAGGCACGCGACCGGGTGTTGCCGGCTGCCGCGAATTCCGGATGCGAGCTGCCGAGCCGCCGGCTGACCGTCAACCTGTCGCCTGCGGCGCTGCCGAAGCAGGGATCCGGGTTCGACCTTGCGATCGCGCTGGCAGCCATCGCCGCGACCGGTGCGATCGCCTCCGAGTCGATCGATCGAGTGGTGCACCTGGGCGAGCTCGGACTGGATGGCCGATTGCGGCCGATCAACGGCATCCTGCCCGCGGTGTCCGCCGTTGCGGCGGCGGGCTTCGAGACGGTCATGGTACCCAGCGGAAACGTCGATGAGGCGGAGCTGGTTCCGGGGGTTCGCGTGATCGGGGTCCCGAGCCTGCGCGATGCTGCGATCTGGCACGGCGGGGAGTATGAGCCGATCCCGGTCGAGCCGTTGATGCGCGGCGGGGTAGACGATCCAGAGGAGGATCATCGCGACCTCGCCGATGTCATCGGCAACCCGGAGGCGGTCGAGGCGATGGTGGTGGCCGCCGCCGGCGGTCACCATGTATTCCTGCTCGGCCCGCCCGGCTCCGGCAAGACCATGCTCGCCGAGCGGTTGCCCGGTCTCCTGCCTGACCTCGACCCGGTGAGCGCGCTCGAGGTCAGCTCGGTGCGCTCGCTGGCTGGCTTGCCGGTTGGCCGCGAATTGGCCCGCAGGCCACCGCTCGAAGCGCCGCACCACACCGCGACCGCCGCGGCGTTGATCGGAGGGGGCACCAAGCAGATCAGGCCGGGGGCGGCAGCGCGAGCAAGTGGGGGAGTCCTCTTCTTGGACGAAGCGCCGGAGTTCAACGTGAACGTGCTCGACGCGCTTCGGCAGCCGCTCGAATCCGGGGTGATCTCGATCCACAGGGCCAACGCCATCGCACAGTATCCGGGTCGATTCCAGCTGGTGCTCGCAGCCAACCCGTGCCCATGCGGACAGTACGGCTCGCGGGATTCCGACTGCACCTGCACTCCGAGTGTGCGTCGCCGCTATCTCGCGAGGCTGTCCGGGCCGCTGCTCGACCGGATCGACATCCAGGTGCGGGTCCCGCGCATCACGTCGGCGCAGCTTCGGACAGCGGATGACGCGCGGCGGCTCTCATCGCGAGCTGCGCGTGAGCGTGTGATCGCGGCCAGGGCACGAGCGGCGCATCGCCTGGCCAGCACGCCATGGACGATCAACGCCCAGGTTCCCGGCTACTGGTTGCGGCATCCGTCACGACGTCTCGGGCCGGTTGCGACCGCATCCATCGACCGGGCGCTGGAACGGGGCGGTATCACGATGCGCGGCTACGACAGGGTGCTGCGGCTCGGCTGGACGCTCGCCGACCTCGAGGGAGCCGAAGCGCCGAGCGCGGATCACATCGGAAGAGCACTGTTCCTGAGAAAGGCGATGGCATCATGACCACTTTCGGGCTGAAGAACGCGGAGATCGCCCAACACGTCCGAGCGGTCGCGCGCGACGACCTCGACGCCGACGAACTGTTCGACCGCTTCGCGCGGGCAGCCTGGACCGGGATCGCCGAGCCCGGGGACCGTGCGGCCGGTGTGCTCGTCGGCATGCTCGGCGCGGCGAGCGCTCTCGACGCGGTGATCGCCCGAACCTCGGTCGATGCCATCGTCGAGAGGGTCCGCGGCGAACTCACCCCGATGGAGACCACCGAGGCCATCGCCAGATGGCAACCCCGTTTGCAGGCACGGGCAACAATCATCGCGTTGAAGCAGGCGGCCCGCTACGGCGTCCGGCTGGTCGTACCGAGCGACACGGTATGGCCGGCCGGACTTGACGACCTCGGCCCACACGCGCCAATCGCGCTCTGGTTGCGCGGGAACGAGTCGACCCTCGCGACGACGCAGTCCTCGATTGCGCTGGTCGGTGCGCGGGCCGCCACCGGCTACGGAGAGCACGTG
This sequence comes from Cryobacterium sp. BB307, assembly GCF_012274275.1. GTDB lineage: Bacteria > Actinomycetota > Actinomycetes > Actinomycetales > Microbacteriaceae > Terrimesophilobacter. Next base: position 1,286,135 of record NZ_JAANZA010000001.1, read on the forward strand.
ACCATGGAAGCGTCGGCCGGGCTGGTCGATCGCGGGTACACGATCGTCTCCGGCGCCGCCTACGGCATCGACGGGATGGCGCACAGAGCCGCCCTCGCCAGTTCCGGTCAGACGATCGCCGTGCTCGCCGGTGGGGTGGACCGCTTCTACCCGAGCGGTCACGAGGCGCTGCTCACCAGGATCGTGAACGACGGCGCCGTCGTCTCCGAACTGCCGTGCGGGGCCGCGCCGACCAAATGGCGGTTCCTGCAACGCAACAGGTTGATCGCGGCGATGAGCCTCGCCACGGTCGTGCTCGAGGCCGGCTGGCGCTCCGGATCGCTCAACACCGCCGGCCACGCTTCGGCGTTGGGTCGCCCACTGGGAGCGGTGCCCGGCCCGGTGACCTCCGCCGCCTCATCCGGATGCCACCGGCTGATCCGCGAATTCGATGCGATCTGCGTCACCAGCGCGGAGGAGATGGCCGAACTCGCGCCGCTCAGCGAACACCGGCCGACCCAGGCGCACACCGAGGTGCCGCTTCCCGGTCTCGACAGCGACCAAGCGCGTTTGCGCGACGCCATGAGCAACCGGGCGGCACGGCCCGTCGTCGACCTCGCAGCGCGATCCGGGCTCTCGGTTGCCCAGGTGCAGTCGATGCTCGGCACGATGGAACTGGAGGGCAGGGCGGCAGAGCGGGAGGCAGGCTGGGTGCGACTCTGACCTTGCCGCCACCCCCTAGTCTGGTGTCGTGATTCAGGTTGGACAGTACCCAGCGCCCTCGCACGTCGTCGCCCACATCAGCGACACCCATTTACTGGCTGGCGGCGCTCCGCTGTACGGGAAAGTGGCGACCGACGCGCACCTGAAGCAGGCGCTCGAACAGTTGGAGCGGTCGAGCATCCGCCCGGATGCGCTCGTCTTCACTGGCGACCTCGCCGACCTGGGCGAACCGGATGCCTACACGCGACTGCGCGGCATCGTCGAGCCGGTGGCCGAGCGGCTCGGCGCGCAGCTCATCTGGGTGATGGGCAACCACGATGAGCGACTCCAGTACTCGGCCGAACTGTTCGACGAGACCCCGAACGACGCGCCGCAGGACCGGGTGTACGACGTGAACGGGCTGCGCATCATCTCCTTCGACACGAGCGTGCCCGGGTACCACCACGGCGACGTCACCGACGACCAGCTCGCCTGGCTCGAGGACGTCCTCCGGACCCCGGCGCCGCACGGCACACTGCTGGCAGTCCACCACCCGCCCATCCCCACACCCCTGCTCGAGGCGATGGGCATGCTGGAGCTGCGGGACCAGAGCCGGCTCGAGCGCGTCATCCGCGGGACCGACGTGCGCGCAGTGCTCGCCGGGCACCTGCACTACTCGACGCACAGCACGTTCGCGGGCGTCCCGGTGTCGGTGGCGGCGGCAACCTGCTACACCCTCGACCTCACCGCAGAGCAGCGGCTGCTGTCCGGCGTCGACTTCGGGCAGTCGATGACCATCGTGCACGTCTACGAGGACCGCACCGTGCATTCCATCGTCCCCGTAGGGAGCCCGGAGGAGATCACCGGGCAGCCGGACAGCGCGTGGGACGTCATCGAGTCCATGACCCCAGAGCAGCGCGAGCAGATGTTCTCCGCCAAGCGTTCACCGTTCAACCTCGGCGAGCAGGCCGACTGACGAACCGTGGCGGTGCGGGCGAACGCGTCCGTGTGCGCGACGATTGACGCATGAGGCTTGAGCGCGCGGTCGACGACTTCGTCGTGCAACTCGCCTCCGAGCGCGGCCTGAGCGCGAACACCGCCAAGGCCTACCGCTCCGACCTTGACGCGCTCGCCGCATTCGCCGGTGGCCGCGGCGCCCACGACACGTCAGACCTCGACCTCGAACTGCTGCGCGACTGGCTGTGGCAGGACTCCCGCTCCGGCCTGGCCAAGTCGACCATCGCCCGCCGCTCCGCCGCCGCGCGCGGTCTCACCGCCTGGCTGGCACGAGAAGGGCACACGACAGCGGATGCCGGGGCCAGGCTTCGCGCGCCGAAGGCCGACCAGCACCTGCCGCGCGTGCTCACCCGCCCGCAGATCGACGGCATCCTGGACTCGCTCGCAGCCCTCGCGGCGACGGGCGACCCGGTTGCGGTCCGCGATGTCGCGCTCATCGAGCTGCTCTACGCATCCGCGCTGCGCGTCGGCGAACTCGTCGGCCTTGACCTTGGCTCGCTCGACCGGTCGCGGCTCACGGTGCGCGTGACCGGAAAGGGCTCGAAGGATCGCGTTGTGCCGTTCGGAGTCCCCGCATTGAGGGCGATCGACGAGTACCTGGCGACTGCGAGGCCGAAGCTGGCCGCACGGAACAGCGCGGAGGAGACCACAGCCCTCTTCCTCGGCGCGCGCGGCAATCGCATCAACTCCCGAACCGTCTACCAGCTCGTTGCGAGTCTGCTCGCCGATCTGCCCGGCACCGGCCCGGCGGGCCCGCACGCGCTGAGGCACACCGCGGCGACGCACCTGCTCGATGGCGGAGCCGATCTCCGGGCGGTGCAGGAACTCCTCGGCCACGCGAGCCTCGGCACCACCCAGCTCTACACACACGTGTCTGCCGCCCGCCTAAAAGACACCTACCGAGTCGCCCACCCGCGCGCGTGACCCGCGTGCGAGGTGCTGGCGCTCAGTCGAGCGACCTCGTCGGCAGCAGCACGGCTCGCGACACGCCGCCCAGGTAGTTCAGCGGCGACACGTACTCACCGTGCAGCCGAACACCGAAGTGCAAGCACGCCGTCGCGCAGTGGCCTGCCTCGAGCGTGCCCACCGGCTGACCGCCCGAGACGGCATCGCCGGCCTTGAGCGGTGAGGCGACGGGCTCGAAGCTGGAGATTAAGCCGCCCGGATGCCTGATCGACAGCACCGGACGATCCACGACGGGGCCGGAGAAGTGCACGACACCGGCCGCGGGCGCGAGAACATCAGCCCCGGGCACCGCTGTGATGTCGATACCGCGGTGACCGGCGGAATACGGTGTCGGCGGGGCGATGAAGGGCCGCGCGATCGGATGCGGCGGCGCGAGCGGCCAGCTCCACACCGCCGGCTGCGCTCCCGCCGCGTGCAGCGAGGCCGGAACTCCGACAACCACGAACGCAAGCACGAGTGCCAACCCGAGAAGCCGGATGGGGTCGGCGGGCGGCGGGAGCAACATGACGTCAGCGTCCCACCCCGGGCGGCCCACGCACCCGGATGCCGGAAGCAAGGGTGCACCGGAGGCAGCGCACCGAGGTGGTGGGGGAGCGGTGTTATCATTGACAAGCACTCCGCGAAGCGGGGTGACTACGCGTGCCCATAGCGATGCTCTCCACGAGCATCGTGGCATCACACTCCACTCAGTCTCGGCTTGCCGAGCGGAGCCGTGCCGGGCACCAGGTTTCGCGCCATCCGGTAGCGGAAGACAACTGAGCGGCACGACTCAAAGTGCCAGAAAAGGAGACGGCTCATGGCCGTTGTCACCATTCGCCAGCTGCTCGACAGCGGCGTCCACTTCGGACACCAGACCCGCCGCTGGAACCCGAAGATGAAGCGCTTCATCCTCACGGAGCGAAGCGGCAGCCACATCATCGACCTGCAGCAGTCGCTCGCCTACATCGACAAGGCCTACGACTACGTGAAGGACACCGTCGCGCACGGCGGCACCATCCTGTTCGTCGGCACCAAGAAGCAGGCGCAGCTCTCGATCGCCGAGCAGGCGCAGCGCGTCGGCCAGCCGTTCGTCAACCAGCGCTGGCTCGGTGGCCTCCTCACCAACTTCCAGACGGTTTCGAAGCGCCTCGCGCGCATGAAGGAACTCGAGGAGATCGACTTCGACGACACGACGAAGGGCTTCACCAAGAAGGAGCTCCTCATCAAGAAGCGCGAGCTCGACAAGCTGCACAAGAGCCTGGGCGGTATCCGCAACCTCACGAAGACGCCGTCGGCGCTCTGGGTTGTCGACACCAAGAAGGAGCACCTCGCGGTTGACGAGGCGCGCAAGCTCGGTATCCCGATCATCGCGATCCTGGACACCAACTGCGACCCGGACGAGGTCAACTACCCGATCCCGGGCAACGACGACGCGATCCGCTCCGTCGCGCTGCTCACCCGCATCATCGCGGATGCCGCAGCCGAGGGTCTGATCCAGCGCCACAGCAAGACCGAGGGCGAAGGCGAAGCCGCCGAGCCGATGGCGGAGTGGGAGGCAGAGCTTCTGCAGGCCAACGCCGCGCCCGAGGCTGCAGCACCCGCCGCTGAGGAGCCCGCTGCTGCCGAGGAGCCCGCCGCTGATGAGGCACCGGCTGCCGCTGAGGAGGCACCGGCCGCCGAGGCTGCTGAGGAGCCCGCTGCAGAGGTTGCCGACGAGGCACCCGCCGCTGAGGAGGCGCCCGCCGCTGAGGCCGACGCCAAGCCCGCGCGCAAGACCGCAGCCAAGAAAGACGACGCGAAGTAACCCTTCGCCCACCACCAACGCTCAGAAGGAGCAGCACAGATATGGCTAACTTCACCGCCGCCGACGTCAAGGCGCTGCGTGACCGCCTCGGCACCGGAATGATGGACAGCAAGAACGCCCTCGTCGAGGCGGATGGCGACCTTGAGAAGGCCGTCGAGATCCTCCGCCTCAAGGGTGCGAAGTCCAACGCGAAGCGCGCAGACCGCGCGACGAGCGAGGGTCTGGTCGCAGCCAAGGCGCAGGGATCGACCGCAACGATGATCGAGCTGTCCTGCGAGACCGACTTCGTCGCCAAGAGCGACAAGTTCATCGCGCTGGCCGACTCGGTGCTCGACGCCGCGGTCGCCGCGGGAGCCTCGACCGCCGACGCTGCGCTTGCGGCACCGGCAACCGGCGGCACGGTCGCTGACCTGATTGCGGAGGAGTCCGCCATCCTGGGTGAGAAGGTGGAGCTGCGCCGCGTCGCCGTCGTGAGCGGTGACGCCTTCGAGGTCTACCTGCACCGCACGAGCAAGGACCTGCCGCCGCAGGTCGGCGTGGTCGTCGGCTACACCGGCTCCGACGCGGACACCGCGCGCAGCGTTGCCCAGCACATCGCCTTCGCCGACCCGCAGTACCTCAGCCGCGACGAGGTCCCGGCCGCCGAGGTCGAGAAGGAGCGCGAGATCGTCACCGAGATCTCCCGCAACGAGGGCAAGCCGGAGGCAGCCCTGCCGAAGATCGTCGAGGGTCGCCTCGGCGCCTACTTCAAGCAGGTCGCTCTGCTCGACCAGGACTACGCCAAGGACAACAAGCTCTCGATCGCCAAGGTGCTCGAGGACGCGAGTCTCACCGTGACCGGGTTCGCCCGGTTCAAGGTCGGGGCTTAGACCCAGTGCGATACGGGGTCCGGACGATTCTTCGTCCGGACCCCGTTTTCACGCCCACAAGCAAATACTCTGTATCGAACGAACGCGAGGAGACGCCGTGACGGAATCGGGTAAACGACGGGTTCTCTTGAAGCTGTCGGGTGAGGCATTCGGCGGCGGCCAGTTGGGCGTGAACCCGGATGTCGTCGCCGGGCTGGCGAAGGAGATCGCGGCAGCCGCGAGCGACGTCGAGATCGCCATTGTCGTCGGCGGCGGCAACTTCTTCCGCGGCGCAGAACTGTCGCAGCGCGGCATGGACCGCGGCCGGGCCGACTACATGGGCATGCTCGGCACTGTCATGAACGCGCTGGCCCTGCAGGACTTCCTGGAGCAGGCAGGCGCAGCCACCCGCGTGCAATCCGCGGTCTCGATGACCCAGGTCGCCGAGCCGTACATCCCGTTGCGCGCCGAGCGCCACCTGGAGAAGGGGCGCATCGTCATCTTCGGAGCGGGTGCCGGCCTTCCGTACTTCTCCACCGACACCGTCGCCGCGCAGCGTGCCCTGGAGATCCGAGCCGACGTCGTACTCGTCGCCAAGAACGGCGTCGACGGTGTTTACGACGGCGATCCGCGCAAAAACGCGGATGCCGCGAAGCTCGACAAGGTGACCTACCAGGAGGCACTGGTGCAGGGACTCAAGGTCGTCGACTCGACCGCGTTCAGCCTGTGCATGGACAACGGCATGCCCATGGTCGTCTTCGGCATGCAGCCGGATGGCAACATCACCAAGGCGCTGCGGGGCGAGCGCATCGGCACGCTCGTCAGCAACTGAGCCGACCTGACGATAAACTCGCATTCTGCGCCCACCGCAAAGGAGACTGATGTGATTTCGGACGTGCTGGCCGAGGCCAAGGACAAGATGGAGAAGGCCGTCGACGTCGCGAAGGATGACTTCTCGAACGTCCGAACCGGTCGCGCCAACCCTGCGCTGTTCCAGAAGGTGCTCGTCGACTATTACGGTACGCCGACGCCGCTCGCACAGCTCGCGGGCATGCAGAACCAGGATGCGCGCACGCTGCTCATCACTCCCTACGACAAGAGCGCGCTGAAGGACATCGAGCGGGCGCTTGTCGCTGCTCCCAACATCGACGCGAACGTCGGCAACGACGGCGAAGTCATCCGCGTCACCCTCCCCGAGCTCACCGGCGATCGGCGCAAGGAATACGTCAAGATCGTGCGCGGGAAGGCGGAAGACGCCAAGGTGGCGATCCGCAACATCCGACGCAAGGCGAAAGACGACCTGGACGCCCTCAAGGGCGATGTTGGCGACGACGAGCTCAGCCGCGCTGAGAAGGAACTCGAGTCGCTGACCAAGTCCCACGTCGACTCCATCGACGAGGCACTGCGCAAGAAGGAAGCCGAGCTTCTCGAGGTCTGAATGGCTGATGACCCGACAGGCCCGCCGAAAAGCGCGGCCCCGTGGTGGCGTCGGCAGCGCGCTGAGTTGGAGGCGCGCGCAGACGCGACACGCAACGAGTTGCGCGAGCAGGTGAAAGCCCGCCGTGAAGACCTGATCAACCAGTTCGAGGCGACCCGCCATCAACTGGATGCGACGAACGAGCTCATCGAGGCGCGCACCGGCCGCAACCTGATCGCGGCCATCGCGATCGGCCTCGCCCTGGGCCTCGTGATGCTGTTCAGCCTGATCGTCATCAAAGAGCTCTTCATGGTGCTTGCCGCAGCAGGGATCGCATTCGCGACCTTCGAGTTGGCGACCGCCTTCCGGTCTGCCGGGCTGCGGGTCCCTCGCATCGCGTCAATCTTCGCGGGTGTCGCGATCGTGCCGGCATCCTTCTATCTGGATGATCGCGGAAAGTGGCTGGTCATGCTCGCCGGCGTCGTGCTCATCGCGATCTGGCGCATCGCCGAGTTGGGAGTGCGCAGGTTCCGCGCGCCTGCCAGGGCCGTGCTGGATGACATCGCGGCCGGAACCTTCATCCAGGTATATGTCGCATTCCTCGCGGGCTTCTCGGTGCTGCTGACGGCCAAGGAGAATGGCCAATGGTGGACGCTGGCCTTCATCATCCTGGTCGTCGCCGTCGACACCGGCGCGTACGCGAGCGGACTGCTGTTCGGCAAGCACAAGATGGCCCCGCGCATCAGTCCGAAGAAGACCTGGGAGGGTTTCGGCGGCGCGTTGCTTGTTGCCCTGCTCGCGGGCGTGCTGCTCGCGGTGTTCATGCTGCAGCAGCCGTGGTGGTTCGGCATGATTTTCGGCGCGGTGATCTTCTTCACCGCGACCATCGGCGACCTGACCGAGTCGCTCATCAAGCGTGACCTCGGCATCAAGGACATGAGCAGTTGGCTGCCCGGCCACGGCGGTTTCCTCGACCGGCTCGACTCGATCCTCCCCAGCGCCGCCGCCGCCTACGTGCTGTACCTCATCTTCGCTTGAGCCGCACCGGGCGCATCCGACGGTTAGGGCAGAATGGGTCAAATGAGCACAACTTTTCCCCGAGTGAAGCGGTCTGAACGCGGCTACAGCGTTGAACAGGTCGAGGACTTCCTCGAGGATGCTCGAATCGCGTACTCGGTAGAACCGGGCGCTCCCACCGGGATGACGTCGACACGCATCCGGCACACCGCGTTCTCGCTCGAGAAGGGCGGGTACTCGACCACGGCGGTCGACAGTGCGCTCGAACGGCTTGAGGACGCATTCGCTGCCCGTGAGCGAGAGGTCGCGCGACGTAACGCGGGCGATCAGGCCTGGGTGGAAGAGACCCGGGCCATCGCGCAGGAGATCGTCGACCGGCTCGATCGCCCGGCCGGTCAGAAGTTCCAGCGGGTGAACCTCCTCGTCGACGGCTATGACCAGCGTGAAGTCGACTCGTTCGCACGCAGGCTGATCGCCTATTTCCGGTCCGGGAAGCCTCTCAGCATCGAGGATGTCCGCACGGTGGCGTTCCGGCCCCGACGGGGCGGATACCGGGAGGCGCAGGTCGACCTGCTGCTGGATTCCGTTGTCAGCGTCATGCAGGCCGTGCGGTGAGCGTTCGGGACATACAGAAACTCGTGCGCTAAGGTAAAGCAATTGTGAGCAGGCACCGCGTGAACACTGAGCCCCGGCCCCGGATTTCCGGCACCGGGGCTGACATTGTCGAGCGCCATGTTCGGCACCCGCTTTCCCTTCCGATCTTCGCTTTCTTCGTGGCGTTGGGCATTCTGATGGTGAGCGCCATCGCACCCAATCAGCCGGTCGCGGCGCTGTCCGCGCCGAAGTACGACACGCCAGAGCAACTGCCGAGCCAGATCCTGGTCGTGAACGGCGACTACGCGGCCACCGTGGAGCGCGACGCGTACTCCGCGAAGGAGAAGCCGAAGCCCGCGCCGGCCCCCGTGGTGCACGCCGCGCCGCCGGCAGGCAAGCCCGATCCGGGCACCGCGCAGGCGATCGCCTACGAAATTCTCCAGTCGCGCGGACTCGGCGACGACCAGTTCAGCTGCCTGGTCAGTCTGTGGAACCGCGAATCCGGCTGGAACGTCTACGCGGCCAACCGGTCCAGCGGCGCCTATGGCATCCCGCAGGCTCTGCCCGGCAGCAAGATGGCCGCCTTCGGCGACGACTGGCAGACGAACCCGCGCACGCAGATCATGTGGGGACTCTCCTACATCGAGGGCCGCTACGGCACACCGTGTGGCGCCTGGAACGCGTTCCTCGGCAAGGGTTGGTACTGACCGGGTCACGCCGGCCTCGCCTTTAGGCTTGAACCATGCCTCGTTCCAATCGTCCGCGCCGCAAGCGCGCCGCAGGACCGGAGGACGTGGATCTCTCGCGCGCACTGTTCGGCTACCTCCGCCAGGAATCGAAGCGTGATGGGCTGTGGAACGTCCAGCCGGTGGCTGCGACGTCCGCGGTGAAGACCTACACATGCCCCGGATGCGGGCTCGAGGTCGGCCCAGGCGCGGCGCACGTCGTTGCCTGGCGTGCCGACGGGCTGATGGGCGAGGCAGATGACCTCGCTGCCCGCCGCCACTGGCATTCGCACTGTTGGAAGATCAAGTAGGGGATGCAATTGGAGATCAGAGCCGGAGTCGAGTTGCCCGCCCGTCGGGAGAACATCGAACTGCACACCTCGGACGGACTCACCCTGGTCGGTGAACTCTCGCTCCCTGCGCAGCGAGAGCCGGTCGCGACCCTGGTCGCGCTGCATCCGCTCACCACCCATGGCGGATTCATGGACTCGCACATCATCCGCAAGGCGGCCGCCCGGCTGCCCGCGCTCGCGGACCTCGCGGTGCTGCGCTTCAACTTCCGTGGCGCAGAGTCGCCGCGGGGACGCTCAGAGGGCGCCTTCGGCGAGGGCATCGACGAGAAGCACGACCTCGACGCCGCAATGCGCCTCGTCGAGGAGCGACAGCTTCCCTCGCCGTGGTTGGTCGGGTGGTCGTTCGGGACCGAAGTGGCACTCAAGCACGGCCTGCGGCATCCCGTCGTCGGTGCGATCCTGCTGTCGCCGCCCCTGCGCCGCGTCAACCGGGCGGAGCTCGAAGCCTGGGCGGGCAGCGGAAAGCAGTTGGTGGCGCTCATCCCGGAACTGGACGACTACCTACGCCCCGACGAGGCGCGCCTGAAGTTCGCAATCGTGCCAGAGACCAAGCTCATCGCGGTGGACGGCGGCAAACATCTGTGGGTGGGGGAGGACCAGACCCGCCGGGTGCTGAACGAGATCGTCACTGCAGTGAACCCGTCCGCGGCGCCGCTGCCCACCGACTGGACCCCGCCCGCCGCCGGCTGAGGGCTCACATCCCGTGCCCTTTGCGGATACCCGCTCCTGTGGTGGACATCCCGCCGGTTCCGGACACCCGCTCGTGTGGCGGACATCCGCGCCCGGCGCACGGGGCGCGGTTGTCCGGATGCGCGGCGTGTCGTGCCGCGTACGCGAAAGCGAGGCGTGCCGGCAGCCGCTTCGGGGCCGTTCCGGGCGTGCGCGCCCGTTCCGGACGTGCGCGCCCGGCGCACCGGGCGCGGTTGACCGGAGGTGGCGCGTCCTCGAACCGGCCGGGGCCTCTACAGCTCGTTCGCTCGCGGAACGACAACTTGGTTGACGATGATCAGGATCGACGCAGCAACCGGGATCGCGATGAGCGCGCCAAGGATGCCGAGCAGGGTGCCGCCGGCCAGAGCGGCGATGACCACCACAGCACCGGGCACCTTCACGACCCGGTTCATGATGTTCGGGTTCAACACGTATGCCTCGATCTGCATGTAGATCAGGTAGTAGATTCCCGCAGCGATCGCGGTCGGGGGCCCGTCCAGGACCAAGCAGCTCAGGGTGACCAGGATGGCGCCGGAGATCGTCCCCACCAAGGGGATCAACGCGAAGATGAACATGATGAAGGCGAACAGCGCCGGGTACTCGGCGCCGATGATCGTCAGATAGATGAAGCTGAGGGCGCCGTTGCAGAAGGCGATGCTCGTCTGCCCGACGATGTAGCGTCCGACCGAGCTGCTGATCTGCTCCGCGATGTCCGCGAAGCGCGCGCGCTTCGACGCGGGCACAAGCTGGTAGAGGCCGCGCTTCATGTGGCTCAGCGAACCGATGAAGTACAGGGTGAGGATGAGCACGATGAGTGCGCCGAACACGCCACTAGCGATGCCGATGCCGACCTGCAGCACGCCGCCGCCGATGGACGCGATGTTCTCCGGGTCATTCAGGAAGTCAGCCACCGAGCCCAAGATCACGTTCACTTGGATGTAGGGCGGCAGGGACTCCTGCAGGTTCGCGACCCAGGACTGATCTTCGATTGACGGCAGGATGTCCTGGATGCTCGTGACCAGGTTCGTGGTCTGCTCGGCGATGACCGGCACGACCGAGAACACCAGCCCGGTGAACACCGCGAGCACACCCACGACGACCGTCAGGATCGCCGCCCAGCGCGGGAAGCCCTTGCGCTCGAGCCAGGACACGGCGGGGTCGAGCCCCAGGGCGATGAAGATCGCAGCGCCGATGTAGGTCAGGATCGTCGCCAGCGTTCCGAGAGCGGTGCCGATCGCGAGCGCGACCAGAACCCCCAACCCACCGAGAAGGCCGAAACGGAACGAGTTCTGGATCTTCAAGGGGCACCCTTCGCGTCTTTACGAGTTCTCTGCGGTTACCTTCTCCGCGTCGCCGAGAACGTTGCGCAGACTCTCGAAGTAGCCGGCGACCGCTTCGCGCTCAATCCTAATCTTGGCGAGCCGCTCCTCGGCGTCAGACACGAGCTGTGCCGTGCGTGCTTCGGCTTCACTCACGATCGACTTCGCACGGGCCTCAGCGTTGGCGAGCACTTCGGCTGCGATCGCATCAGCCTCGGCACGGCGCGTGCGCGCCTCCGCCTTGGAGTCCGCATCCAGCGCCGCTGCCTCTGCACGCTTCTCCTCGGCGCGCGCGATGGCCTCGGTCAGCTGCGCCTGAGACTCGTCGAGGTACTTCTGCATCTGCGCCACGGCCTCCTGGTGGCGGGCCAGGTAGTCCTTCTCGGCGTCGTCGCGACGGGCCTTGAGCTCGATGTCCAGGTCGATGCGCGCCTGCTCAGCCTCGGCGGCGATCGCGTTCTTGGTCTCGTCGAGTTCGGCCGCGAGCTGTGCCCTGCCGGTTTTGGCCTCGTGAGCGAACGCCGTGCGCTGCTGCTCAAGCTCACGTGCCAGATCGGCGCGCTGCTTCTCTACTTCCGCGTGGACGCTCGAACGCGCTTCCGCGAGTTCTGCTTCCAGCTCGGCGCGGGCATCCGCTGACTCCTTCGCCAGCTGCTTTGCCGCGCGCTTGCGCTCCGCCGCGATCTCCTTGGCAGCGCGCTGACGTTCGGCAGTCAGCTCGGCGATCGTCCGCTCGCGTTCAGCACCCAGTTCGGCCTCGACACGAGCGCGCGCGGCATCGACTTCGGCTTGCGTGCGCTCGCGCTCGTCGGTGAGTTCGGCGTAGGTGCGCTCCTTGGCCTCGGTGAGCTCAGCGGTGGTGCGCTCCCGCTCGTCGGTGAGCTCCGCGTAGGTGCGCTCCTTGGCCTCGGTGAGCTCGGCAGTGGTGCGCTCTCGCTCTGCGGTCAGTTCCGCGGCGGTGCGCTCGCGCTCTGCGGTCAGCTCGGCGGTGGTGCGTTCGCGTTCCGCGGTCAGTTCCGCGGTGGTGCGCTCCCGCTCGTCGGCCAGCTCCGCCTCGGTGCGCTGGCGCTCGGCGTCCAGCTCGGCGTAAGTGCGTTGCTTGGCCTCGGTGACCTCCGCCTCGGTGCGGGCGCGTTCGGACTCCAGCTCCGCGTACGTGCGCGCCTTGGCATCAGCGAGTTCCGCTTCCGTCCGCTTGCGCGCCGCATCCAATTCGGCGTAGGTGTGCTCCTTCGCCGTGCTGAGCTCCAGTTCAGTGCGCTCGCGTTCCGCCGCAAGTTCAGCCGTGGTCCGGGTGACTTCTTCAGCGAGTTCGTTCTTGGTGCGCTCGCGTTCTTCGGCTAGTTCTGCGCGCGTCTGTTCCGCCTCGGCGACAAGCGCCGCGCGGGTCTGCTCGGTGTCCTCTTCCAGGCGGGCACGGGTTGCCTCGACGTCGCGGAGGGTGTCGGTTCTCAGCTGCTCGGTCTCGCGACCGAGATCCGCCCACTTCTTCTCGTACTCGGCCTCGAACTCGGCGCGGCGGAGTTCCGTGTCACGAGCCAGCTGGGCGGCCGCCTCGCGCGCCTCGCTGGCTTCGCGGGCAGCAACAACGCTCAGCTCGGCTGAGGCACGCTCGGCCTCAGCGCGCACCGCCGCGGCTTCCCGCTTTGCCGTGGTCCTCGCCTCAGCTGCCTCCGTCGCGACAGCGCCACGGATGGCTGCCGCCTCGCGCAGCGCCTCCTGAGTCAGCAGTTCGGCGTCCTCGCGGGCGCGCTGCAGCAGGTCGTCGGCTTCGGCGCGGGTCAGCTCGAGCAGCGAGCTCGCTCGAGTGTGTGCGTCCGAGAGTTGCCGTTCGGCTTCGGCTGCCGCCTCGGCGCGCAGGGCGTCGATCTCGCCGCGGACAGAACTCCGGAGCTTCTCCGCATCGATGTCCGCCTGGCTGATGACTCGGGTCGATTGCTCTTCGGCCACGCGGAGGACATTCTCCAGCTTGGTTCCGAGTCCGCTGTAAGTGGGGCTGCCCGCCTCCTCGACCTCGGCCTGAAGGTCGGCGACGGTCGCGCTGAGCCGCTTGACGTCCTTCGACAGCTCCGCTTTGTCGGCGTTCGCCTTGATGAGTTCGCGTCGCAGCGATTGGATCGCCTTGTCGACCTCTTCGCGGTTGTACCCGCGCATCACGGTCGAGAAGGATTCGTCGTCGTTCGCCACGTTTCTCCCTGATGGTCTCCGGCGGCACGAGGCAACCGAGGGCTGGACATCGAAGAGTTTAGCGCCCCATACGGGGGCGGTTGGTCTCGCAGAGAATGACTCAATTCATCCGAGAGCGAAACAAGGAGGTCTCTCTCAGGAGCCCTGCGCTAACCTTTAATGTCTTTGTTGTTGCCATGCAGACGATTATTCGCATCTTCAGCCAGCCCGAAACGGACTGAAGCAGGGACGACTGGCAGAGACCAGCGCCCGCGTGGCGACACGAGAGGAGTAAATTACTTGCGCTTTATTGCGGCAATCATAAGTTTTGTGCTGGCAGCCGTCATGATCGGCTTCGGCATCGCACAGCGAACCATCCTAGCGGAGCCCGACCAAGTCGAAGCCGTAGCGGAGTTCGACGGCACGGCCCCCATCACCCTGATCGACGGAGCGACCCTCAACTCGCTCGACGGTCGACAGAAGATCGAACTCACCGGGGAAGGCAACCTATTCGCTGCCTACGGTCGAACCAGCGACCTGCTCGCCTGGATCGGCGAGGCGAGTTACAACGAACTGCAGTACGACTCGGAGACCGGCGAACTCGCCACCTCGGTGGTCAAGGGAACCGAGGAAGCGGTCCCCAACCCGCGCGGTTCTGACCTGTGGCTCACCGAGTACTCCCGCGACGACCTCCTCAGCATCGTCGTCAATGTGCCAGAGGACGTCTCGGTCATCGCCATGACAGACGGTACGGCGCCCGCCCCGACCGAGGTCGCGATCTCCTGGCCGCAGGACAACCGCACGCCTTGGTCAGGTCCGCTGATCGTCGGCGGTGTCGTACTGCTTCTGGTGGGTCTCGGCCTCTACCTGTGGGCGCTCGCCCACCTCAACAAGTCACGCGGCCCACGCCGCAAGCAGCCGAAACTTCCGCGTCCGCCGCGGCGCCCGATCGCCCGCCCGAAGAAGCCGTCGGTGCTTCCGATCCCGCGTGGTCGCCGCAAGGCGCTGCGGATGGCGGTCATCCCCGTGACACTCACCACCGGTCTGCTGCTCTCGGCATGCTCGGCCGACTACTGGCCGGCCGCGTTCAGCGGTGAGGCAGAGGCGACGCCGACCCCATCGGCGACGACCTCCGCATCCGACGCCAAGCCGCCCGCGGTCACCGTTCCGCAGCTCACCAACATCATCGGCAAGGTAGCGACCGCTGCCAAGGACGCGGATGCTGCCGCGGATGCGGACATCGCCGCCTCACGTTTCGCGGGCGCTGCCCTCGAAGCGCGCTCGGCGAACTACGCCATTCGCGCCGCCGACTCCAGCTACCCGGCTCCTGCCGCCATCCCTAATGGCGAGATCCAGCTCGCTCTGCCGCAGCAGACTGACGCGTGGCCGCGCACCGTGTTCACGGTCGTGCAGCAGAAGCCGGCCAAGAACGCCAGCCCGGTTGAGCCCGCCGAAGGCGAAGCCGCGGCGGAGGCTGAGCCGATGTACGGCCTCATGCTCGTACAGGCGACGCCGCGGGACAACTTCAAGGTCGTCTACGCCGTGACCCTCGAGCCGAGCGCGAAGCTCCCCGAGGTGGTCTCAGCCGAGACCGGAACCGCGCGGCTCAAGCCCGACGTTCAGCAACTGCTGCAGATGGCTCCAGACCAGCTTGCCCTCGCCTACGGTGACGTGCTGTTGAATGGCGAATCGAGCGAGCACTACGGCAAGTTCGACACCGAGGGTGACTCGCTGATCGCCTCTATCGGCCAGGCAAAGAAGGCGGAGCGCCAGGCGAGCCTGCCCGCGATCGCCTCGATGGCGTTCGCGAACGCGGTCGGTCCTGGTGATGCGATCGCCATGGCGACGAACAACACCGGTGCCATCGTGTCGGTCTACCTCCACGAGACGGAAACCGTCACTCCCGTCGAGGAGGGTGCCACGATCAACGCTGAGGGTGCGGTGAAGACGCTCTCCGGCGTGAGCAGCACGACTAAGGGCACTCAGGCCACCTATGGCGACCAGCTGCTCTTCTACGTGCCGCCGTCGAGCAGCACAAATGAGAAGATCAAGTTGCTCGGATTCACCTCAGCCCTCATCTCAGCTCAGGAGTTGTAGTGTCGAACGTTCCCCCGGCCGCGAACTTCCGCGGCGCCGTCGACCTGTCGTCGCTCGTGCGGCAGCAGCAGGCGCCCCAGGAGACCACCGGGGGAGCGGTCGACGTACCCTCTCTCGTCGTCGATGGCACGGACGCGAACTTCGGCAACATCCTTGAGCTGTCGAAGACCGTCCCGGTGATCGTCGAGTTGTACGCGGGAGAACCGACGCCTTCGCTCATAGCGCTCATCAAGGAGTACGCGGGCAGGTTCCTGCTCGCGACCATCGATGCGCAGGCCAATCCGCAACTCGTCCAGGCGTTCCAAGCGGTCGCAGCTCCGACCGTGGCGGCGCTTATCGGAGGCCGACCGGTAGGCCTCTACGAAGGCGAACTGCCGGATGCCGACGCCCGACGCGTGTTCGACCAGCTCGCCCAGGTCGCAGCGCAGAACGGAGTCACCGGCACCGTGCGCGCATCCGGCGCCGAAGCGCAGCCCGATGCCGAGCCGGCCGAGGAGCCGCTGCCTCCCCTGCACCAGGAGGCCTACGACGCCATCCTGACGGGCGACTATGACGCCGCGATCACGGCATACAAGACGGCCATGGCACAGAACCCCCGCGACGCGCTCGCCGTCGCCGGGCTCGCGCAGGTGTCGTTGCTGAAGCGACTCGACGGTGTGGCGGCGGATGACGTGCGGCGGGCTGCCGCGGATGCGCCCCAGGATGTCGATGCCGCACTTGCCGTCGCCGACCTGGACGTCTCCGGTGGGCACCTAGAGGACGCCTTCGGCCGACTGCTCGACCTGTTCGGCTCGCTCGGTGGAGACGACCGGGACCGCGTTCGCACGCGCCTGCTCGACTATTTCGAGATAGCCGGTGCAGAGGACCCGCGCGTGATCGCCGCTCGCAAGCGGCTCACGATGCTGCTCTACTAGCCGCTAGCGAGGCGCCAGCCAGAGGGTCCCAAGCGGGGGCAGCGTTAGCTCGGCAACCGCCGGTTGCCCGGCCCAAGCATCCGGTGTCGCCACGACGCGACCGGCATTGCCAACGCCGGAGCCGCCGAATTCGGTCGCATCCGTGTTCACTACCTCAGCCCAGTCGCCCGCCCGCGGCATCCCGATCCGGTAGCCATCGATCGTACGCCCCGAGAAGTTCGTCACTGCGACAAGCGGTTCACCGGATGCCGAATATCGTGCGATAGCCACCACGTTGTTCACCGCGTCATCACCCGAGAGCAGGCTGAAGCCATCAGCGCTGTCGTCGCGCTCCCACAGCGCCGGGGTGCCCCGATAGCGGCGGTTCAGCTCGCCGACGAGGCGATGCAGACCCTGGTGCGCGGGCTGGTCCAGAATCCACCAGTCGAGGCCGCGCTCCTCACTCCACTCCGACGGCTGGCCGAACTCCTGCCCCATGAACAGCAATTGCTTGCCCGGATGCGCCCACATGTACGCCAGGTACGCGCGCACGGTCGCCAGTTGCTGCCAGTGATCGCCTGGCATCTTGTGCAGGAGCGACCCCTTGCCGTGCACCACCTCGTCGTGGCTTATCGGCAGCAGGAAGTGCTCGGAGAACGCGTAGACGAAGCTGAAGGTGAGCTGCCCGTGGTGGTGAGCGCGGTACATCGGATCGACGGCCAGGTAGCGCAGGGTGTCGTGCATCCAGCCCATGTTCCACTTGAGTCCGAAGCCGAGCCCGCCTGCGCTCGTTGGCGTGGTGACGCCCGGGAACGCGGTCGACTCCTCGGCGATCATGACGATGCCGGGGTTGCGCTTGTAGGCGGTCGCGTTGACTTCCTGCAGGAAAGCGATCGCCTCGAGGTTCTCCCGTCCGCCGTGGAGGTTCGGCACCCATTCGCCGTCCGCGCGGGAGTAGTCGAGGTACAGCATCGAGGCCACGGCGTCGACGCGTAGCCCGTCGATGTGGAATTCCTCCAGCCAGTACAGCGCGTTCGCAACGAGGAAGTTGCGCACCTGCGAGCGCCCGAAGTCGAAGACGAGCGTGCCCCAATCCGGATGCTCGCCGCGTCGCGGGTCGCCATGCTCGTAGAGTGGCTCACCGTCGAAGCGCGCGAGCGCCCACTCGTCCTTCGGGAAGTGGGCGGGGACCCAGTCCACAATCACGCCGATGCCGGCGCGGTGGAAGCTGTCGACGAGGTGACGGAACTCATCCGGATGCCCGAACCGGCTGGTCGGGGCGTAGTAGCCGGTGACCTGGTAACCCCAAGACCCGCCGTACGGGTGCTCGGCGACCGGCATGAATTCGACGTGCGTGTAGCCGAGCTCTGACACGTAGTCGACAAGCTGGTCGGCGAGTTCGCGGTATCCGAGATCCTTGCGCCAGGAGCCCAGGTGCACTTCGTAAGCGCTCATCGGCGAGGTGAGCGGGTCACGGTGCGCTCGCGCCGCCATCCACTCGGCATCGGCCCAGTCGTGCTCGCTGGCGACGATCCGCGACGCGGTGGCAGGCGGCACCTCGGCATACCTGGCCATCGGGTCGGCGCGCTGCACCCAGTGCCCCGCGGCGGTCAGCAGCTCGAACTTGTAGGTGCCGCCCGGTTGCAGCCCGGGCACGAACAGCTCCCACACGCCGCTGTCGTCGAGCCTGCGCATGGCGTGGCCGAGACCGTCCCACGCGTTGAAGTCGCCGATCACCCGCGCTGCCAGCGCGTGCGGAGCCCACACCGAGAACGCCGTGCCATCCGCCGACTCGTGCGCCCGGACGTGCGCGCCCAGCATTTCCCACAACTGCTCGTGCCGTCCCTCGCCGAACAGGAACAGGTCGACATCGCCCACGGTTGGCGTGAAGCGGTACGGGTCATCCGCCGTCCACGTGCTGCCGTCGGGGTAGGTCGCCTCCAGTTCGTACGCTTGCCCGGCGCCGCCGGCTCTTCCCTGCCAGAGGCCGGATACGACGTGCTCCAGAGTGACTCGTTCGCCATCGGCCCGGATCGCGGTCACGGTGGTCGCGAGCGGCCGTAGCGCCCGGATGATCCACCCATCCCGGTGCTGGTGTTGCCCGAGGACCGTGTGGGGGTGGGCGTGCTTTCCCTCGGCGACCGCGGTGATCACGGACGGCTCGAGCTCCGGCATCCGGTGCATCAGTGCCCCTTGGCGTAGTCGACGCGGAGGATGTGCACTGGCTCCTTGAACGGGTCCAGCCGCACGTAATTGTCGGCAGACCACTCGAACCTGTCCTTGCTGACCAGGTCGGTGACGGTGAACCGCTGATCAAGCTCCATGCCGAACCTGGTGACGTCGAGGTGGACGGTCGTCTCCCGCATCGCGTGCGGGTCGAGGTTCGCCACGACGATGATGGCGTCGCTGCGGCCGCTCCGTGTGAACTGCCCCGACAGGTACTTGCTGTAGACGAGCACCGAGTCGTCGTCACTCCAATGCACCTCGAGATTGCGAAGCTGCCGCAGGCTCGGGTGTTCCGATCGGATGCGGTTCAACAGCCCGAGATACGGGGCGATCGACCTGCCCTCCTTCTGGGCGGCTGACCAGTCGCGTGGCCGGTACTCGTACTTCTCGTTGTCGATGTTCTCCTCGGACCCCGGCCGGGCGACGTTCTCGATGAGTTCGAATCCCGAGTAGACGCCCCAGGTCGGGGAGGCAGTGGCGGCGATCGCGGCACGCACTTTGTAGGCGGGCACCCCGCCGAACTGCAGGTACTCGGTGAGGATGTCCGGGGTGTTGACGAACAGGTTCGGCCGCAGGAAATCGCTCGACTGCGTGGAGAGCTCGGTGAGGTAGTCCTCGAGCTCGGGCTTGGTGTTCCGCCAGGTGAAATAGGTGTAGGACTGCTGAAAGCCGACCTGCGCGAGAGCGTGCATCATCGCCGGCTGGGTGAACGCCTCTGCGAGGAACACGACATCCGGGTCGGTCTGGGCCACCTCGTGCAGCAGCCACTCCCAGAACCAGAGGGGCTTGGTATGGGGGTTGTCGACACGGAAGATGCGCACTCCGACGCCCATCCAGTAGCGCACGACCCGCAGGATCTCCTCGCGCAGCCCCTCGGGGTCGTTGTCGAAGTTGAGCGGGTAGATGTCCTGGTACTTCTTCGGCGGGTTCTCCGCGTAGGCAATCGATCCGTCGACGCGCGCCGTGAACCACTCCGGATGCTCCTTCACCCACGGGTGGTCGGGCGAGCACTGCAGGGCGAGGTCGAGGGCAACCTCCTGGTTGTGGTTCCCCGCGACGGTGAGGAAGTCCCTGAAGTCCTGCAGCGTGCCGAGTTCCGGGTTGATCGCGGTGTGTCCGCCATCCGGTGAGCCGATCGCCCACGGCGAGCCAGGGTCGTTCGGCCCGGCGTCTGGTGTGTTGTTCGGTCCCTTGCGGAACGCGGTGCCGATCGGATGGATGGGCGGCAGGTATATGACGTCGAAGCCGAGTCGTGCCAGTGCCGGGAGGCGCCTGGCCGCGGTCCGGAACGTGCCGCTGCGCCACGCGCCGCCCTTGAGCTGCTTGGCGCCCTCGGAGCGGGGGAAGAACTCGTACCAACTGCCGACGCCCGCGCGAGTGCGCTCCACCCGGACCGGCAGCGGGAGGCTGAGGGTGATCCCGGATGCGATTGGATGCTCCTGGAGCGCCGCTGCGAGCTTCGGATCGGTGGCCGCGGCGAGACGCAGGGCGGGGGAGAGGCTCGCATCCGACATCGTCTTCAGGGTGTCCGCAATCACCGGATTGCCAGCGGCGCGCTCATGCGCTCGCCGCAAGAGCACGACGCCTTCCGCGAGCATGAGTGCAGCGTCGATGCCGGCCGGGACCTTGATCTCGGTGTCATGCAACCACGTCGCCCAGTCGTCGAACCAGGCCTGCACGCTGTACTGCCAGATGCCCTCGTGCTCGAGCAGGACCGGGGCGACCCAGCGGTCGGTGCCGGGGGCGACCATGCGCATCCGGTGTCGTGATTGCGCGCCGTCCGGGTCGGTCAGGAGCAGGTCGGCGCCGAGTGCGGCGTGACCCTCGGCGAAGACTGTGGCGCGGAACGGAACCACTTCACCGACGTACGCTTTGGCCGGAAAGAGGTCATCGGGTTGCCTGGGGCTGTCGAGACGGATCGGGATGCGCCCGGTGCGCGGTTCGTAGTCTGCGGCCACCCCCTGACCGTATCGAACTGTGCTCACCAGTCCCTCGGAAATCTCTCAGACGACAGGAGCTGAAATTACCCCCGTTTTGGGTGGGGTACAAACCGTGTCCGCACTTCGGAGGACTCATATACTCGATCGCGGGGTACGTTCAGTTCTTACCTGCTGAACGAATTCCGCCCCTGCGAGACGGTTACCCTCCGTCTCGACACGAAGATCCCGCGACCCGAAAGCGGGGGATTCGGCGTGCCCGCGTGCTTAACCTAGCGCCTGGGTGAGTCGAGTGCTGCCTTGACGGGTCCGAACCTGACAAGGACCAAGCACATGAACAAGCTCACCAAGGCAGCAATCGCAGGCGGCGCAGGCATCATCCTGCTTCTCGGCGGTGGCGGCACCTTCGCGGTGTGGAACGCCTCCAGCAACGCCGGCCAGGCCACGATCACCGCTGGCAGCCTCAGCATCGTCCCCAACGCCACTTCAGGTACCTGGAGCAGTGCAACGGGCGGCGCCATCACCGACATCACAAACTTCCGAATCGTCCCGGGCGACGTCCTTACCTACACCGCAGCTTTCGACGTAACCGCGGTGGGCGACAACCTCACCGCGTCAGTCGCTCTTGCCCCCGGTGCCATAACGCCTGCGACCACCGGCGATACCGACAAGAACGACGCTCTCGCCGCACGACTCACCAACAGCGCATCGTTCAAGATCAACAATGCAGACGTGACCACCCTCACTGCTTCCGCTGGAGTGCAGACGGTGACGGTCAGCGTCTCCATCACGTGGGAGGACAACGCAGCCGACAACGCCGCAATGACCGGCGCTGTCAACCTTGCGAACTTCGGCGTCACGCTCACCCAGACCATCTAGTCGTGTGCCGGCCGCCTCACCCCACAGAGGCGGCCGGCACCGAAGTTCCATGTCAGGACGACGGACCGAGGAGGTGACCCGATGAGCGAATCAACAAGCCGCAAGACCAAGAGCGCCGGAGCAATCCGCACGTTGCTGATCACCACGGGGACCCTCCTCGGCGTTGTCGTGTTTTCACTGTTCGGAGTGGGCGGCTCGTACGCCTACCTGAACTCGGCAGCGACAGGCACCGGAGCGGTGCTCCAGGCGGGTACCGCTGAGCTCACGGTCAGCACCGGAACGCTCTCCATGGCGAACTTCTACCCGGGCAAGGTGGAAACAGCCGGGTTCACGGTCACTAACAACGGCAGCGTCCCGCTCGCGTTGAGCGTCAGCTCGATCGCCGGGAACTTCGCCGCCAACGGGCTCACCGCAGCAGTGAGGTCGGGAGCATGCGCAGGCACGGGTACGCCGGTCACCTCCGGATCGCTGGGCGTAGTGCTGCCAGCCGGCGGCACCACGGACATGTGCCTCACCGTATCGATGGCCAACGACGCCCCCGCGAGCGCGATCGGCGCTGCGTCGTCGCTCACCGTCAGTCTGACGGGAGTCCAACAGTGACCCGCGAACGGATGCCGCGGCGCCTGCGCAACACGGCCATCGGCGTTGGACTGACCATCTTCCTGGCACTGAGCGCTACCGGCGTCCACGCGGCGTGGACGGCATCCACCTCCAAGTCCGCAACGGCCACAAACGGCACGATCGGTATCACTTCTTCAGGAATCGACGGGCTCGGAACCTCGTACGCAAGTCAGAACCAGTCTGCGGCTGCAAAGCTCATCACCTTGACCAACAGCGGGTCGACGCCTTTGACGATCTCGTATGCCACCGTCACCAATGAAGATCCTCTGGGTGGCGTGATTCGTCTCGCCTTATGGCCGAAGCCAGCTGGCGCCTGTCAATCCAGCCCTCCTACCGGTGCTTACACGACATTTTTCACTGGAGGAGTGAAAATCCTCAGCGGCATGCCGTCGTCGGTGAACCCCGGCACGAGCGTTCAACTCTGCGCCGTCACGACATTCACCGGTGACCCTGCGACTTACGCAGGTCAGAGCATAACGCCGTCACTTGCGTTCACGGGGACCGTTGGCACCAGTTGGTCAGCAGCGGGCTCCGCACAGCAGTTCACCCAGTCCGTTGCGGGAGTACCGAACCCCTTGAACGTCAAGTGCACCACTGTCGCCATCGGCGACAGGAAGGCTATTGACATCACGTGGGAAGCAGCCCCTGCCACCGTCGACGGCTACGTAATCGTCTACCGCGGCACCGTTCACGAGAAGGCTCCCAGCGGCCTGACCATTCGTTTTGAGCACAATGAACTAGGCGGACAGGGGACGACGCTGACGGTGCACGCCGTCGTCGGCGGTCAACGTTCGGGTGGCATCGTCGTTCCTATCCTCCGTGACCCGCCATCGATCTCTTGCGTGCCAGCAGCATGATCACCGGCACGCGCTCGATCACCGTGGCGGCTGTCGCAGGCACCCTGCTCGCCATCGCGGCCGCTGCTCCGGCAGCCGCTGCCGTGCCCGGCGTTCAGGTCAGCCGCGATGGCGTCACCTACGGGAACATCCTCGCCGCGCCGGTCTTCTCGACAACACCGAACCTGGTGCCCAACGGTTCCGCCCAGGCGACTTTCTGGCTGAAGAACGAGTCAACGGTGCAGACGATGCTGCGCATTGACGCGGCGAACATCACCCTGACCGGCGATGCCGAGGGCGCCTTTCTGCTCCAAACCTCGACCGCAGCAGGAAACTACGTCGGACAGCCTGCAACCCTCGACCCCACGTCTGACTGCACTGTTCTGCTCAGCGGCGTCCATCTGATGCCAGGACAGATCACGACGGTCACCGTCACCGTTCACATGGCCGACCTCACCGGTCAGCGCGGGCAGAACGCCTCCGCGAGCGCCGACCTGCTGGTATCACTCCGCGACGACATCGCATCCGACGCCGACCTCGCCGCCTGCCCGCCCGCTGCCAACGAATTCCCGGTCTTCCCGTCCGCCGGGACATGGACGTCGCTGCCGTTCACCGGCGGCACTGTGAACGCACCGCTGATCGCGGCTGCCGGCCTGCTCCTCGGCGCCGGCCTCTGGTTCGTGATCGCCGCGTACCGGCGTCGTCGCCGAGACGAAGAGGTGCAAGCGTGACGACGACGGATGCCGTCGAGGAAGTCGCCGCGGAAGCGGCCGAACCGGAGAAGCGCAAGGGCGTCCTGCACTACATCGGCGTCGGACTGAGCGGCGGACTGCTGCTGCTCGTCGCCGCGTTGGCTGTGCTGCTCATCGCGCTGCCGGCCGCCGTCGGGGGGATGCCGCTCACGGTGCTGACGAGTTCGATGGAGCCCGGGCTGCCTCCCGGCACGCTGATCGTCGTGAAGCCCACACCGGTCGAGGAGATCCGGGTCGGTGACGTCGTCACGTTCCAACTGCGGTCGGGTGAGCCGATTCTCGTCACACACCGCGTCATCGAACGCTCGGTGAGTTCCAATGGCGAAGTGGCGTTCGTCACCAAGGGTGACAACAACGACCTCGCAGATGACCCGATTCGCGAGATCCAGATCCGTGGCACGCTCTGGTACTCGTTCCCCTGGCTGGGCTGGGTGAACAACGCGTTGAATGGCGAGGCCCGCGGTTGGCTCGTGCCGCTGGCCGCTGGCGGCCTGTTCGCATACGCCGGCTACCTCGTCATCAGCGCGAGCGTCGCATCGGCGAAGAAGCGCAAAGTGGCATCCGACGAGTCAGCCACTGCCTCCTGAGGCCCCACTGACGACCGTCGCCTAGGCTGTGCACTCGTGAAAGCCATTCGGAGATTCACCGTCCAGCCAGTCCTTCCCGAGTCGCTTTCCGCGCTCGACGAGCTTGCCACCAACCTCCGCTGGTCGTGGCACGAACCGACGCAGAGACTGTTCGAGCGCATTTCGCCGGTCGGCTGGGCGGCCTCAGGCCACGACCCGATCGGACTGCTCGGCACGCTGGATGCCGAGCGCATCAACGAACTCGCTGCTGATGAGGACTTTGTACGGACCGCCGACGCGTTGCGCGATGACCTCAGGTCGTACATCAGTGAGCCGCGTTGGTATCAGTCATTGGGAGCGGAGGCTCCACGCGCAATCGGCTACTTCTCGCCGGAGTACGGCATTGCCGCTGCCCTGCCGCAATACTCAGGGGGTCTCGGAATCCTCGCAGGCGACCACCTGAAGAGCGCATCCGACCTTGGTGTCCCGATCATCGGCGCCGGCCTGTTCTACCGCGCTGGGTACTTCGCCCAGTCGATCCTGCGCGACGGATGGCAGCAGGAGTCCTACCCGGTACTGGATCCGGATGGCCTGCCCTTGAACGTGTTGCGGCATCCGGATGGCACCGCGGCCCAGGTCGCACTCGGGCTGCCGGATGATCGTGCACTGTACGCGCGCATCTGGCAGGTTGCGGTCGGTCGCGTCACGCTGCTGCTGCTCGACACCGACATCCCCGAGAATGACGACGACCTGCGCTCTGTCACCGACCGGCTCTACGGCGGTGGGGGAGAGCACCGCCTGCTGCAGGAGCTTCTGCTCGGCATCGGCGGTGTGCGCGCCATCCGCACCTTCTGCTCGATCACGGGCGCGGCGGAACCCGAGGTGTTCCACACCAACGAGGGCCACGCCGGATTCCTTGGCCTCGAGCGCATCAGCGACCTGATCGGCGACAGCGGTCTGAGCTTCGACGAGGCGCTTCAGGTCGTGCGCGCGGGCACGGTGTTCACGACCCACACGCCCGTTCCGGCCGGGATCGACCGGTTCGACTCGGCGCTCATCGAACGGTACTTCTCCACCGGCCTGCTGCCGGGTGTCCAGACCTCCGACGTGCTGCGGCTCGGCGAGGAAGACTACGAGGGGGGCGCTCCCGGCATGTTCAACATGGCGGTCATGGGCCTGCGCCTGGCCCAGCGCGCCAACGGGGTTTCGCAACTGCATGGCGAGGTGAGCCGCCGCATGTTCGGTGCCCTGTGGCCGGGATTCGACCCGGATGAGGTGCCGATCGGCTCGATCACCAACGGCGTGCACGCCCCCACCTGGACCGACTCGCAAGTCGCAGCACTCGCGAAGGACCGGCTCGAGGCATCCGACACCACCGCGGCCAACTGGCAGTCTGCCGCGGTCAGCGACGACGATCTCTGGCAGCTCCGGGGTCGCCTGCGCAAGCAGCTGGTCTCCGATGTGCGCCGGCGGATGCAGGATGCGTGGGTTCAGCAGAACCCGGGTCTCACGCCGCCGCCCTGGTACGCGAACCTGCTCGACCCGAACATCCTCACAATCGGTTTCGCGAGGCGGGTGCCGACGTACAAGCGCCTCACGCTCATGCTTCACGACGAGGACCGCTTGCGCGCCATCCTGACCAACCCGGACCGGCCAGTGCAGCTTGTCGTGGCCGGCAAGTCGCATCCGGCCGACGACGAGGGCAAGCGGCTCATCCAGAGGCTCGTGCAGTTCTCGGATCAGCCGGACGTGCGCGAGCGCATCGTCTTCCTGCCCAACTACGACATCGCGATGGCAGCGACGCTGTATCCGGGCACCGATGTGTGGCTCAACAACCCGCTGCGCCCGTTCGAGGCGTGCGGAACGAGCGGCATGAAGGCGGCGCTCAACGGCTCGCTCAATCTGTCGATCCTCGACGGGTGGTGGGCGGAGTACTTCGACGGTGAGAACGGCTGGGCGATCCCGTCGGCGGATGCCGCTGGTGACTCCGCCGAGCGAGACGCACTCGAGGCGGGCTCGATGTACGACCTGATCGAGCACCAGGTCGCGCCGCGGTTCTATGACCGGGATGAGAATGGTGTGCCCACCCGCTGGATCGAGTCGATCCGGCACACCCTTGCGTCGTTGTCGCCCGAACTCAGCGCCGACCGGATGGTGCGCGAGTATGTCGAGGCTCTCTACCGGCCGGCCGCGGTGTCGTCGCGTGCCGTAATCGCGGATTCGTGGGCGGGGGCGCGCGAGCTGGCCGCGTACAAGGAGCGCGTGCGAGCCGGATGGCACGGTGTCTCAGTCGGCAGCGTCGAGTCGGGCGGTGTTGACGCCGTCCCACAGGTCGGGGACGAACTGCGAGTGAGAGCCAGCGTGCATCTCGGGGAGCTGGCTGCGACGGATGTCGCGGTCGAGCTGGTCTACGGGCGGCCGAAGGCGAGTGACCAGCTCAGCGAGCAACAGCGGGTGCGGCTGGAACCATCTGGCGCCCACGCATCCGGTGTCGTGGAGTTCTCCGGCACGGTGCTGCTGGAGCGTGCGGGAAGCTTCGGCTACACGGTGCGGGTGACGCCCAGCCACCCGGCGCTGACGAGCCCGGCAGAGCTGGGCCTGGTCGCGGTCGCACACTGACGGCGATCCGCGGGTCGAATTGCCACGCGCGGGTCGAATTCGACCCGCGCGTGGAAGTTTCACCCGCGCGTGGCGCTTCCGCTGCGACTCGCGGCCGACGAGGCGACCACACCCAGTACGCTCGAAGCCATGTCAGAAGCTCCTCGACGCAGACCCGAGTCTGCGGAGGTCCTCGGCTTCTACACGGCCCATGTTCGGGCTCGCCCGATGCCGGTCTTCGAAGCACTTGTGGACCGGCTCGATCCCGGTCCTGGTGCCCATAGCCAGTTCCTTGCCGACCCCGCCGCCAGCCTCATCGTCGCTCAGGGTGGCTGGTGGTACCGGGCCGAGTACCGGGTCGTCCCGGATGAACACGGATGCCACATCGAGCACACCCTGCTGAACGTCGCCAAGACTGCGCACCGGCTTGGGCGCTTTGTCGGACGCAAGGAGGTCGAGGCTGCGCCACGAGTCTTCGAGGAGCTTGTCGAGGACGTGCGCCTCAGCGTCGAATAGACGCCGGTCAACCGCGCGCGGTCTGGCCAACGGAACACGTCTGTTGTGCGGCCGTCTGCCCGTGAATGGTATCGGGCAGTTCCACGACCGGGGGCCCGGTGGCGGCGGGAGGTTCAGCAGTCCCTGGCTCGCCCGTTTCCGGCGTTCCCGGCTCCGCGCTGCCGGGGTCGGCGGGCGCGCTTGGTGCGGGTGAGGCGGGCCCACTCTCGCCCTCAGCGAGGACCGCTCCGCCTCCGGTGTCGCCAGTCAGGGTGACCGGCACGTCCGACTTGAGCGCATCCATGAGCTTTTCGCCGTCGGCCTCCAACGGAAGAACACCCTGAATGCCGCCGCTCGAACCGTACGCCGTCGGGTACTGCGCGAAAGTGATCGCTTCGAGTGGGATGTCCTTCAGCGCCACCGCGATCGACATCATGGTGTCGAGGTTCTGCAGGCTGTTGGACAGCTGCATGTTCTCGGCGGCCGCCTTCGCGAGCCCGTACAGCTTGTACGGGTCAGACAGCGTCTCGCTGCTCTTCACCGTGCGCATGAGCGACGACAGGAAGACGTACTGGTTGTTGATGCGGCCCAGGTCCGAACCGTCGCCCACACCGTAGCGCGTGCGCAGGAACAGCTGCGCAGCGTCGCCTTGCAGGGTGTGGATGCCGGCATCCAGCTTCAGGCCGATCTGGAGGTCGTTGATCGGGGTCGCTACACACACGTCGACCCCGCCAACGGCGTTGGACATCTGAATGACACCGTTCATCTCGATCTTCGCCGCGAACGGGATGTCGAGTCCGGTGAATTGCGAGATCGTCTCGACCGTGCAGGCGAGGCCGCCACGCTCAAGCGTCGTGTTCAGCTTCGCCGACCAACTCGAGCTGACCGTTCCCTCACCGTCCGGATCGGGGCACTCGGGCACAGGGACGAACAGGTCTCGCGGGAAGCTGACCACCGTTGCGTGGGTGTGGTCCTCCGAGATGTGGAGCAGGATGTTGACGTCGTTCAGCGTCGCCTCGCGCTTGCCGTACCGCGGGTCGCCCTCACCGCTGTCACTTCCGACCAGCAGGAGGTTCACGCCGCCCTCGATGGCGCCCACGTTCGGCGGTGCGCCAGTCTCGCCGATGAGCGAGACGCCGGGCTTGATGCTGCTCGCAATACCCCACACCGCTATCCCGACCACCGTGAACGTGCTGACAAGCACGACAGCGAGCGCCACTCCCAAGTACTTCGCGGCGATGGCGATGGGACCGGGGGCGCTCAACTGCCCATGTCGGGCGATAGTTGAGCCATAACGCCGGCGTGCTCGCGTGGGCAGATCGCTCATTTGCTCGATCATAGGCGCGCGTCTTCGAGAATTCGGTGCGAGCGCAAAGAGCGCAAGGGCCGCCCGGGATGCCCGGGCGGCCCTTGCAGGGTGGAATCAATCAGGTCAGTTACGCGGTGTTGCCCTGCGCAGGATGAAGAATCCGACAATTCCGGAGATGATCGTGGGCACCAGCGTCCAGGTGACAACCCCGACGACGCCCATCTCGACGAACCACGCTCCGACCGCCATCCAGTGCGCGCCGAACGTGATCCACAGCACGGCTGCCAGCAACACCAGGACGAGCGCGCCGAAGAAAACCAGCATCCCGTTCGTTCGCCACTTCACGTACACCGCCGCGGTTGCCGCACCGACAAAGAAAAAGAACGAGAACAGCAGGAAGGTGATGTACAGGCGCTGCAGGAATCCGCCATCGCCGAAGTAGATCGCGTTGAACATCGAGCCGCCGACGTACCAGCCGCCGGTGGCCTGCTCGATCTCGCCGAGGACCGATATGAGCAGTGCCCACGCCGCGGACAGCATCACGAACGTCAGCACACTGCCCAGGTAGAAGTCCCGGCGGGTGACGCTGTAGCCCTGTGCGAACGGGAAGGTCAGGTTGATGGCCTGCACCGCCACAACCATCATGTAGACGAAGATGAACGTGCTGGCGCCGGAGTACTGCATGCCCTCGCTCGCATCGGCGAAATCGGATGTCGACAGTGACGACTTCAGTGTCCACCAGATGACGAAGTTCACCGCGAAGATGAACCCCAGGATCATCAGCGGCACCCCGAATAGGGCCATCCGGTTCACGACGTGGAGCCGAACGACGCTCCAGATGCGCTGGAACTCACCGCCCTTAGCAACATTCATGGGTCGAATCGTTGTTGTTGTCATGCGCTCTGCTCGAATTCCTTGTCGGTGGTGTTTGTCTTGCGAACGATCAGTTGCTGCAGCGAGATAGGGGTGAGCTCGATCCCCGCCGCCTGAGCCTCGCGGCGCTCGTCTGCGGCGAGACTTGCGACGGTGACGGATGCGATCCCGCCGATCGACTGCCGGTGCAGCACCTCGCGGCTCTTCACGAACTCCTCGACGGCGCTGCGCTGGCCCACCAGGTTGGTGGCCGATCCGCGCAGTTCCTCGGCCGGCTGGTCGATGATTATGCGGCCCGCATCGAGCACGATGACGTGTTCGAGCAAGTTGCTCACCTCGTCGATCAGGTGGGTGGAGAGAATCACGGTGCGCGGATGCTCGGCGTAGTCCTCGATCAGGCGGTCGTAGAACAGCTGCCGCGCCACCGCGTCGAGGCCCAGATAGGGCTCGTCGAAGAAGGTCAGCGGAGCGCGGGATGCGAGTCCGACGATCACCCCCACCGACGAGAGCTGGCCGCGGGAGAGCTTCTTGATCCGCCGGTCGACCGGGAGCCGGAAGTCCTCGACGAGCTCTGCGGCGAAGTCGGCATCCCAGTTCTTGAAGAACCACGGCGCACTCTTCAGCACGTGCTTGACCTGGAAGTCATCCGGGTATTTCTGGCTCTCCTTGATGAAGCTGACGTTCTGCAGCACCGACGCGTTCTCCACGGGGGACTGGCCGAAGATCCGGATGTCCCCGTCGGTTGCGAAGTCCTGCGCGGTCAGCAACTGCATGAGCGTTGTCTTGCCGGCCCCGTTTCGGCCGAGCAGGCCGTAGATGCCGTTCTCCTCAACCGTGAAGCTGACGTTGTCGAGGGCGGTGACGTTGCCGAACCGCCTCGTGAGGCCGGTGACCTCGATTGTCGTCGTCATTCGACTCCCTCTTTTCTGATCATGTCTGCGAGCTGTTCCCTGGTGATGCCGAGCTTGTCGGCCTCGTCCACCAGGGGCTGGATGTAGTCGTTCCTGAACTGCGTGCGGCGCTGCTCGACGATGCGAGTCCGTGCCCCCTCGGCGACGAACATGCCGATTCCCCTCTTCTTGTACAGAATTCGCGAGTCGACAAGCAGGGCGACTCCCTTCCCGGCGGTCGCCGGATTGATGCGATAGAAGGAGGCGAATTCGTTGGTGGACGGGACCTGTCCCTCTTCGGGGAGCAGGCCACTGATGATGTCGTTCTCGATCTGCTCTGCGATCTGCAGGAAGATCGGTCGTGAGTCATCCATTCGGACCTCCTTTCGGGTCTATTGGTTCGTTACTCCACTAACCAACCATAGAAGTAATGAAGCTGTCAACCCTTAGGCTCGGGAACGTGTTCGAACTTCACCACTTGACCGCGCAGGAGCAATGGGACTGGCTGCACCGGGGTGAGATCACCCCGCAGGAACTCGCCCAGCACTACCTCGAGCGCGTCGAACGGCTGAACGGTGATCTCGGTGCCTTCGTGACTGTGACCGGCGAAGCGGCGCTCGAACGCGCGGCCCTGGTGCGGAAGTCGGTGCCGCGCACCGCAGCGCTGTGGGGGATGCCGTATGCGGACAAGGACCTCATCCGGCGGGCGGGAGTGCCCGCCGGGTTCGGCTCGCGTGCGTTTGCAGGGTTCGTCCCGGAGGAATCCGACGACCTCGTGCGCGTGTTCGACGACGCCGGCGCAGTCAGCCTCGGCAAGACGAGCGTGCCGGAGTTCGGCATGCCCTCCTACACCGAGAGCCAAGTCGCTCCGCCTGCGCGCAACCCCTACGATCTCTCGCTCGGCGCGGGCGGCTCCAGCGGCGGCGCCGCGGTCGCCGTCGCGGCGGGCCTCCTACCGTTCGCGCCGGGTTCGGACGGCGGTGGCTCGATCCGGATCCCCGCAGCAGCGACCGGGCTGGTCGGCCTGAAACCGTCCCGCGGGCTGATCCCGGCCGGGACGGGCCTCGATTCGGTCGGCGGACTGTCAGTTCCCGGCCCGCTCGCGCGGACGGTTGCGGATGCCGCAATGATGCTCGATGCGATGATCGCCGGCGGTGACTACCCGTTCACTGTTCGCGCACCGCGCTGGGACGGCGGCCCGCTGCTGTCAGCTGCAGTGCGCGGCGAGGGCCGTTTCCAGCTCGCCGTCACGACCTCATCACCGTGGGATTCCGAGTACGACATCGAGGTGTCGCGTGAGGCGAAGGAGGCCCTCGAGCTCGCGTTGCGAGAACTCGACGCGATCGGACACGGCATCGAGACGATCGACCTCGAGCCCCAGGACAGTTACGCGTCTGCCTTTCGCACCGTTTGGCAGGGTGGGGCGGCGAACCTGCCGGTCGACGACGACCAGCTCGACCTGCTTGAGCCGCTGACCCGCTGGCTCGTCGAGCGAGGGAGGCAGACGTCGGCAGGGGCGCTGGCCACCGCGCTTCGCGTGTTGTCGGACTTCGAGCGGTCGGTCATCCGCCAGTTCGCGCCGTTCGATGCGATCGTGACGCCTGCGCTCGCGCTGACTCCGCGCCCGGTCGGCTGGTACGACAACGACGATCCGGAACGCAACTTCGAGCAGCAGTGCCAATACACGCCGTTCACCAGTTTCGTGAACGTCTCCGGGCTCCCGGCCATCTCGCTGCCTGTTGCGGTGACTGCTGACGGCCTGCCGATGGGTGTGCAGCTGATCGGCCGCCCAGGGGGCGAGCACGTTCTGCTGGCGATCGGTGCCCAGCTTGAGCGCCGCCTGCAGTGGCAGCGCAGGCATCCGCCCATGTGGTGAGCGGCCGTCAGACGTACCCGCCGTCATCCAACCCGGCCTCGATCTCGAACCGGTTGATGAGACCGTCCTGACCGGCCGCGACGTACAGCGGCACGAACGCCAGGCCGTAGCGCTTCCACTGTGCGCGGTGAACCGCCTCATGCCGCAGGATGCGCGGATGCAGTGCGCTGTGAGTGAGGAACACCGCGCCGATCGTGGTGCCACCGCGACCGAATGACCACCGCGGCATCCGGCGGGCCACGATGACGCCTCCCATCGGCCGTATCCGGCCGAGGCTGAGCGCACCTCCCCAGATCAGAGCACAGCCGGTCGCGAACCAGTAGCCGGGTCGCACGACCACCGGATGCAGCAGGGCTCGGCGCAGGCGCGGGCGACGCGCTGTCCACCCGACGGCGCGCGTAGCCAGCGCCTCGATTCTGCTGAGCACGCAACCAGTTGTACACCGAAAGAACCGGCAGGCGCGCTCCTCTACAGTTGCGTACATGGCAGCTACGCCGCGGCGGGTCGCGATGGTGTCGATGCACACCTCGCCCGCCGAGCAACCCGGAACTGGGGATGCCGGCGGCATGAACGTCGCTGTGCTGGCGTCCGCCAGCTCACTCGCGGAGCGCGGCATCGAGGTCGAGCTGCTGACCCGTGCGACGGGCGAGCCGGCGGTGACCGAGCTCGAGCCCGGCGTGACGCTGTTCGAGTTGCCCGCCGGCACCTACGGTCCGCTCGACAAGCAGAGCCTCGCCGCGGTGTCCGATGAATTCGGAGAGGCCGTCGCGACGCTCGCCGGTCGGAAGAGCGCTCGCTACGACGTGATCCACGCGCATTACTGGCTCAGCGGGATCGCGACCTTGCCGGTGGCGATCGAGCTCGGACTGCCGTTCGTGCAGAGCTTCCACACCCTCGCGGCGATGAAAGGCCGTGAGACCGGTGCCCTCGAGCCGGAGCGCCGGCGCCACGCCGAGGCTTACCTGGCCACCCAGTCCACCGCCGTGATCGCGAATTCGGCCGCGGAAGCGACAAGCCTCATCGACGAGGTCGGCACGCCGACCGACCGGGTCTGGGTGGTGCCGCCCGGGGTTGATGTCGACCTGTTCCGTCCGAATCGGGCGGACGCGGGGGAGCGGGTCCGCTCAGAGCTCGGCATCGAAGCAGGCAGGCCGATCCTCGCCGTTGTCGGGCGCATCCAGCCGCTCAAGGATCAGGCGCTCGCCCTCGAGGCTCTCGCGGAACTGCGCGCCATGCGCGGCTGGTCGCCGGTTCTCGTGATCGCCGGTGAGCCGACGCCGGGCGATGAGGGGTACGCGAGTGGATTGCGGTCGCTGGCGGCGGACCTCGGTATCGCGGACGATGTCCGCTTCGTCGGTGCGGTGCAACGCAACCGGCTGGCCGACCTGCTGGCGACTGCGACGCTGACGCTCGTGCCGTCGCACAGCGAGACTTTCGGGATCGTCGCCCTCGAGTCGGCGGCAAGTGGCACGCCGGTCGTCGCCTTTCGAGCATCCGGTCTCGTTGAGTCGGTGTCGGATGGGCACTCCGGACTGCTGGTCGACTCGCGGACGCCGCGCGACTGGGCGAACACCATCGACGGGCTCCTCGTGGACCCGCCAGCGCTCGGTCGGCTCTCGGCGGGAGCGCGCGACTACGCTCTCGGCTTCACTTGGGCGGCGTCAACCAGCGCCCTCCTCGACGTCTACCAGGCGATCATCGAGCCGTAGTTGCGATGGCCGGTCCTGGCCGTCCGAAGCCTTCCAGCAGGCGCAACCACAGTTCGCTCATGGTCGGGAACGCAGGCACCGCGTGCCAGAGCCGGTGGATCGGCACCTCACCGACGACCGCGATCGTCGCCGCGTGCAGGAGTTCGGCGACCTCGCGGCCGACAAGCGTGACGCCGAGCACGACCTCCCGATCCTCGTCCACGACCATCCTGGCCTGCCCCGCGTAGCCGTCGGCGTGCAACTCGGCACCAGAGACGCTGCTCAGGTCGTAGTCGACGACCCTGACCCGCTTGCCCGCCTTGCGCGCCTGATCGGCAGTCAGGCCGACGACGGCGACTTGGGGGTCGCTGAACACCACGTGGGGCACGGCGGCATGGTCGGCGGTGGCCACGTGAGTTCCCCACGGCAGGTCGTCGACGTGCTGGCCCTTGGCTCGCGCGGCGATGACGTCCCCGGCAGCTCGTGCCTGGTACTTGCCCTGGTGGGTCTGCAGCACCCGATTGTTGGCATCGCCGACCGCGTAGAGCCAGTCGTGGCCTTTCACGCGCAGTGTCTCGTCGACGTCGAGCCAGTCGCCACCCTTGATGCCGACGGACTCGAGGCCGAGGTCGCCGGTGCGTGGCACCCGTCCGGCACCGACGAGCAACTCCTCGGCGATGATCGTCGTGCCGTCGCCGAGCGAGAGGTGGACCCCGTCAGCGAGCCGCTCGACGCCGACGACCGCAACGGGCGTGCGGATGTCGACGCCAAGCGCCCGCAACCCGCGTTCGACCGCCTCCCCGGCGAACGGTTCCATCCGCCCGAGCATGCCGCTGCGTGCGAGCACCGTCACTGTCGTCCCGAATCCGGCGTACGCGGTCGCGAGCTCAGCGGCGACAGCCCCTCCACCGAAGATCGCGAGGCTTGACGGCGCGTGCTGGGCGCTCGTCGCCTCGCGGTTGGTCCACGGACGCGCGTCCACCATTCCGGGGATGTCCGGAATGAGGCTTGCCGAGCCGGTGCAGACGGCCACCGCGTGGCGCGCCTCGAGTTCGCTGGGGCCGTCGGAGCCGTTGACCAGCACGCGGCGTTCGCCCGTGATCCGGCCATGCCCGCGGTAGAGGTCGATGCCCACGCTCTCAAGCCAGTCGACGTCCCCACCGTCCTGCCAGTCGTTCACGAACCAGTTGCGGCGGGCCAAGGTCGCGGGAACGTCGAGCTCGCCGGTGATCGCCTGCTTCGCGCCGTCGACGGAGTGCGCGTGCTGCAGCGCGTTCGCGCTGCGCAGCAGCGCCTTCGATGGAATGCAGGCCCAGAACGAGCACGAACCGCCGACCAGTTCTTGTTCGACGACTGCGACGGAGAGTCCACCTTGGGCGGCGCGGTCGGCTACATTCTCGCCAACTGGACCCGCCCCGATCACGATCAGGTCGTAGGTTGCCATGGCTCGACGCTACGCCGGACAAGCCGATTGCCGCTCGGCTTCGACGGTTTCCTCTTCGAATGCTCAGCGACCGATGAACTCGGCCGGGGTGCGCGTCAGGAACGCCTGCATGCCGATCCTTGCGTCTTCGCTTGTGGCGAGTCGGACGAGTTCCGGCTGAAGGTTCCGTGCCGCGGCCGCTTCACCGTCCGCGGCGGCGGTGCGCGCACTCGCCAGGCTCGCCTGTACGGCGAGCGGCGCTTGCGCCGCGACCCGGCGGGCGAGTTCGAGTGCACGGTCGTACTGCTCGCCATCCGGGACCACCTCCTGCACGAGGCCGATCCGGTGCGCTTCTGTGGCGTCGAAACTGTCGCCGGTGAGGATCCAGCGCATCGCGTTGCCCCAGCCCGCGACCTTCGGGAAGCGCAGGGTCGCCCCGCCGAACGGCAGGATGCCGCGTGCCACCTCGATCTGCGCGAACGTCGCGGACTGGGCGGCGACGGCGATGTCGCTGGCGAGGATGAGTTCGATGCCGAGCGTCAGGCAGGTGCCCTGTACCGCGACGACCACCGGCTTGGTGGTGCCGCTGCCGTCGACCCGCCACGGGTTGATGCCGCCTTCGGGAACGATGTCGAGGCCCGCGGCGCCGATGCGAGGTGCGACGTCGGGCAGGTCGAGTCCGCCGGTGAAGTGCTCGCCGTGCGCGTAGACCAGCCCAACCCGCAGTTCCGGATCCCGTTCCAGCTCGCCGTAGGCGAGGCACAGCTCCTGCAGCAGGCGGAAGTCGGCCGCGTTGCGCTTGTCAGGCCGGTTCAGCCCGATCAGGAGGACGTGTCCTTCCCGGTCGACGGTGACACGAGGCGAGTCTGATTCAGTGATCATCGCCCCAGCCTACGGGCGTCACCGGGTGAGGGCGGCGATGATCCGCAGGATGGTCGGCAGGTCGTCGGCCGCGGCGGCCTCGGAGGCCGGCGCGAACTCGGTGAGACCCGCACCGGCCAGCGTGAACTCGGCGCGAAGCGCGCGCACGCACTCGATGAGCAGCGCGCTCGTGATGCCGAAAGGCTCAGGGAAAACGAGACCCGCGAACTCCGCTGGGTCGAGCACGTCGAGGTCGATGTGCACGTAGACCGAGGTCGCGCCGGTCGCCTTGACCTGCTCGACTAGCGCCTGCGGGTTCAGGCTGGCCGGGTCGAGGCACGCGACGCTCATGTCGTCGATGTACTCGCGTTCCGCGCTGTCGAAGGCGCGCGCACCCGCGAGCACGAGCCGGCGCGGGTCGAGGGTTCGTTCGGGCGCGAGGTGCTCCACCCCCTCGCCGAGGAGCGTCCTCAGCACCATCCCATGGAAGGCGCCGGACGGTGACGTCTCGGGGGTGTTGAGGTCCGGATGCGAGTCGAACCAGACGACCGCGGTCGTCTCGTCGGCCGCACGCTCGATCGCGGCCAGTTCAACGCCGCAGTCCCCGCCGATCGTGATGACCGGCTTGGGCGCCGTCTTGAGGGCGACGCGCATCCGGTCCCGCACCGTGATGAGCGAACCGCAGCGGGCAACGCCGCTTCCGATTTCGTCGCCCGCTTCGAGGGGGACGTCGACGACAACCGTGCTGGAACCGGGAAGGTCGCCGCGGATCGCGTTGGCCCCGTCGACCAGCCTCATGGCGCGTGCTGAGCTTGAGCCCTGCCATTGCGGTACAACCAGGAACATCTAGCCTGCCCGTCTTTCGTGTGCAGTCTCCTCGGGGGTCGACCCTTGCTGCAGGGTCGACCCCGAGGATGATCGGCTTACTCGCCCGTGCCGACTGCCTTCTGCGGCGTTCCCGACTTGAGCGCTGCGAGGCGCGCCTCGACCTCGACCGACTCGTCCGAGCGCTCCAACTGCTCGAACTGGGCGTCCAGGCTGGAGGCCGCAAGCTCCTGCGAGCCGAGAACCTTCGCCTCTTCGCGGCGGATCTTCTCCTCGAAGCGGCTGATCTCGCTTGTCGGGTCGAGCAGGTCGATGCTCTTCATCGCATCCATCACCTGCTGCTGGGCGCCGGCGGTCTTGGCGCGCGCGATGAGCTCGTCACGCTTCGAGGACAGCTCGTGCAGCTTGCCCCGCATTGCCTCGAGACCCTGCTTGAGCTGGTTGACCACCGCGGTTTGCGACTGAATGGTTGGCTCGGCCGCCTTCGCCTGGTTCTCCTCAGACAGCTGACGGCCGAGGGCAACCTTGGCGAGGTTGTCGAACTTGTCCGCGTCCGCGGCGTTGCCGGCTGCGCGCAGTTCGTCAGCCTTGCGGCTGGCAGCGAGAGCCTTGTTGCCCCAGTCGGCCGCGGCCTTCACGTCTTCCTGGTAGTCCTGCTCGAGCAGGCGCAGGTTGCCGATCGTCTGTGCGATGGCGGCCTCTGCTTCAGCGATGTTGTTCGTGTAGTCGCGGACCATCTGGTCCAGCATG
This sequence comes from Cryobacterium sp. BB307, assembly GCF_012274275.1. GTDB lineage: Bacteria > Actinomycetota > Actinomycetes > Actinomycetales > Microbacteriaceae > Terrimesophilobacter. The sequence continues at coordinate 1,324,127 of NZ_JAANZA010000001.1, forward strand.
AGCGCCGGATCCTCGGCGGCGTCCAGCATCGCGTTGATGTTTGCCTTGGCGAGTTGGGCGATTCGCCCGAAAATCGATTGCTTGACCATCGTTTTTCCTTACCTTCCTGGGTGTGCCTTGCTGACTGTCGGATGTCTAGAATCTGCCGCCGCTGCTCCGCCTGCCACCGGAGAATCCTCGGGAACGTCCCCCAAAACTACCTGAGCGGCCGCCTCCGCCGAACCCTCCGCCGAATCCGCCCCCGCCGCCTCCGAAGATGCCGCCGCCTCGGCCGCCACCGCTCAGCATTCCGCCGATGATGCCGCCGATAATCGCGCCCCCGATGTCGGTTCCGACGCTGCTGCCGCGACCGCCGAACCCGCCGCCGTAGCCGGGCACCGAGTAGCCCTGCAGGTCGTACTGAGCGCTCGACAACGCCTGCTGCGCCAGGTTGCTGGCGGCACGGGCGTGCGCGAGCGCGGCGACCGGATCGGTGGTGGCGACCGCCACCGCCCCGTCCAGATGACGCATTGCCTCGGAGAGCCGGGTGCGCGCGGTGTCGCGGATGACCCCGCGCCTGGTGGTGATGAAGTCGTGTGCTGCCGAAATCTCAGCGCGAGCGCTGAAGATCGCCTGGTCGAGCGCTCCGGCGGCCCGGCGCACCTTCTCCTGTTCTTCGCGCACCGACGCGAGCACGGCGTCCAGCTGCTCGTTCGCCTTGTGCAGGTTGGTGAGGCTGTTGACGGGGTCGTCTCCGGATGCCGCCGCCGACAGTGCGGCCTCGGCTGCCGCGATCGCGGGCGCCAGTTGCGGATCGTCCAGCGGCAGTGCTCGGGCGGCAGCGAGGTCTTGTTCGGTGTCACTGACAGCGGCGCTGAGTGCGGCTTGCGCCTCGCGGAGGTCTGCGGCGATTCGCTCGACCGCGTCAAGCAGTTGCGTCACCTGGCCGACCGCAGCCTGCGCGGCACGAACGGCAACCGCGGCAGGGCCGGTCTTTCCGGCGGCAAGCGCCTGCTCCGCTTCGGTCGCGCGGCCGGTTGCGAAGGTCAGCAGGTCCTCGGCCTGCTTCGGATTGCCGGCAACCATGGCAACCGCCGCAGGGGAGTAGTCCCGTTGCAGGGTCACCAGCGTCTGCTTCGCGGCCTCAAGGCGTCCCCGGGCTTGATCAGTATCCGTCCGGACGGTCACCAGCTGCTCGGGCGCGGTCTGCTCCAGCGCGCGAAGCTCGTCGAAGGCGTCCGCCTGCGCGTCGAGCTCCTTGTCGCCGGCCTCCGCGAGTTCGACGATCTGCAGGGTCATGCTGCGGCGCTCCTCGGCAGACTCGGGGAACGCGTCGTCGAGCTTCTGGCGCAGCTCGAACGCGGCGCGCGCTTTGTCCTTGGCCGACCCAAGCGCATGAACGAATGGTTTTGCGGTCTCCTCGCCGAACTGGGCGACCGCGAAGTCGAGTTCCTGCTCGCTCGTCTTGATCTCGTCGTCGAGCTGCACGAGCAGGATGCTTGCGCGCTGGTCGAGCTGCTTGGCGTTCAGCTTCTCAGCAGCAACAGCGCGGCCCTTTCGCACGCGCGAGCGAATGAACAACGCGAGTCCGACGACCACGACGAGCCCCAGGAGTACCCAGCCCCACGGGAATCCGGGGTCTGTGATCTTCTCGCGCAAGCCGTCCGCTGCGGCGATCGCGGCACCAGCCCAGTCGCTGTCGGAGAGGCGCGGCTCGATCAGCTCGCTCTCGATCTGGCGAGTCTCGCTCTCGCTCAACTCGAACTCGCTCGGGTAGGACATCTGATAGATGCGGTCCTCGACCGCGACCGCCATCAGCACATCGTCGTTGCCAAGCCCGTTCTGTTCGGCTGTGATGTCCGCCCACGAGGACCCTGCCGGCACGCCCTCGAACGAGTCGACATACACGACGAAGAGCTGTGCGTCCGTCTCTGCGGCCAGCTGATCGAGCGAGTCCATGATCGCGCCCTCTTGGCCGCGCACAGCTCCTACGGAGTCGAAGATGTAGGCGCCACCGAGGTCGACGGGGTCCTCGGCGAAAGCGGCCGTCGGGGTCGCGAGAGCGATTGCCGCCCCGAACGCGATCGCGGCCCACCGTGTCAGAAGCGAGCGTTGCGTGGCGATGGCCGAGTCCTTTCGCTGTGCCGAGGTGAGGTGAGAGTCTAGCGGTGGCGACCGAACACCCGGGTTTAGCGAAGGTGAATCGGCACAAGCGCGCTGCCAACGAGTTCCGAGCCGGCGGTGTTGTCGCCTCCGACCTCCGAGACGACGATCGCGGCCGAGAGCTCGTAGCTGCCAGGGGCGGCTGGGGCAAGTGGGCTGTTCGTGCTCGAACCGGAACTGCCGCACAGGGCAGGTATGAAGGTCGCGTCGAACCGGGTGGACTGGCCGGGCGCCAGATCGATGGGGACCGCTTCGGCGAGCGGAGCGGGCGCGCCATGCCAGACCGTGACGCCATCCTGGGAGAGGGTGACCGCCGGTCCCGCTGCCGCCGAGCCGGTCACCCGCTTGGTGCCGCTGTTCGACAGGGTGACCGTGCCGATCACCTCACCGTCGGCGATCGCGACATCGGCTGGGAAGGCGAGGGTGAGAGTGAGACCGGATGCTGCGGGCTGCACGACCGTCAACGGCTGGCTGCACTGGTTGAGCAGCTGGAGCGGTGACGCAGGAACGAGTGAACTGTCGCGACTCTCGTCGGCCGGCCCGGTCCCGAACTCCGGACTCTGCATGCCGTCGCTCATGACAGACACGGGAGGCTGGACCAGCTGCGGCAGGGTGCCGACGCCGAGCACGATCACACCGGCCGCCGCGAGGGTGGTTGCCGCACCCGCGGCGAGTTGGCGTGGCAGTCGGCGGCGGCGAACTCGCCGCACGATGTCGGCGGGGTCGACCCCCGGCGACGGTGGCGTGTCGCCACCCTTCAGCCAGTCGCGCAGTTCGGACTCAGTGGGCACGATCGCCTCCCCGCGTGTTGGTCAATGGCCCGCCGTGCTCGTCGCCCATGGCAACCGCGAGACGGGCGAGCGCGTCGCTGATATAGCGCTTGACCGCGCCGGCGCTGATGCCGAGCGTTTCGGCGATGTCATCCACCTTCAGGTCCTCGTAATAGCGCAGGACGACGCACGCGCGCTCTCGCGGCGACAGCTGCTGCAGCCGCGCGTCGAGGTCGAGGCGTGTTTCGGTGGCCGCGTCGGTGGACTCCTGCTCGGCGGGGACCGCGGTGAGATGCTCGATGCGCCGCCAACGGCTACGACGGCGCCCGGTGTCGAGGTAGGTGTTCAGGATGGCCCGCCTTACGTAGGCTTCTGCGCTTGCAACGGTGAAGCCGTTGCGCAGGCGCCCGAACGTCTTGACCAGGGCGTCCTGCACGAGGTCAGCCGCATCATCCGCGCTTCCCGAGATCAGGTAGGCGTAACGGGTGAGGGCGTCACCGCGCTCTGCGACGAGGCGTGTGACGACCTCTTCCCAGCGCTCCTCGTTCCCGGCCCGTGCCACGCGCGTCCTCCTTGGTTCCGCCACCATTCTGGCGGGGATCGCGGAGGACGGCGCGCGCGACGCGAGCGCAATGCTGCTCATACCCACTAAGACGAGGCAGGCGCCCCGAACGTTGGGTGCGAGCGCGAGAGAGGGGTGTCAGGCGCTCTCGGTTTTCTCGAGACGCTGCCGGATGGCGGCTAGCTGGCGTCGCATCGCTTCAGGAGTGCGGTCGCCGAACTGCTCGAAGAACTTTTCGGTGTCGTCGAGCTCAGCGAGCCACGCATCACGGTCGATGGCGAACAGCTCGTCGAACGCCTCGTCGGACACGTCCAGGCCATCCCGATCGATTCCACCCTCGGTCGGCACGAGGCCGAGCGGGGTGTCCTTGGCGGGCACCTGCGCGTCGACGCGCTCCAGGATCCAGGCGATCACTCGAGAGTTCTCGGAGAACCCGGGCCACAGGAAGCTGCCATCCTCGCCGCGACGGAACCAGTTGACCTGGAAGATGCGCGGCAGCACGGCGTTCTTGCGAAGCTCGGAACCGACCTTCAGCCAGTGCGACCAGTGGTCGGCCATGTTGTAGCCGCAGAACGGCATCATCGCAAACGGGTCGCGACGTAACTCGCCGACCTTGCCCTCGGCCGCCGCGGTGCGCTCGGACGAGACCGTTGCGCCCATGAACACGCCGTGTTCCCACTCGCGGGCCTCGACGACGAGCGGCACGTTGCTCGCGCGACGGCCGCCGAAGATGATCGCGTCGATGACGACACCGTTCGGGTCATCCCACGTGTCGGCGATCGTGGGGCATTGGCTCGCGGCGACGGTGAACCGGGAGTTCGGGTGCGCTGCGGGACCGTTGGCCGGATCCCACGGGCGACCCTGCCAGTCGATGAGGTTGTCAGGCGCCTTGTCGGTCATGCCCTCCCACCACACGTCGCCGTCCTCGCGCAGCGCGACGTTGGTGAAGATGGTGTTGCCCCAGATGGTGTCGATCGCGGTCTCGTTGGTGGACCGGCCGGTGCCGGGCGCGACACCGAAGAAGCCCGCTTCTGGGTTGATCGCGCGGAGGCGGCCATCCGGTCCCGGCTTCAGCCAGGCGATGTCGTCGCCGATGGTCTCGACCTTCCAGCCAGGGATCGACGGCTTGAGCATGGCGAGGTTCGTCTTGCCGCAGGCCGACGGGAACGCGGCGGCGACGTGGAACACGCGGCCCCGCGGGTTGGTGACCTTGAGGATGAGCATGTGCTCGGCGAGCCAGCCCTCATCCCGTGCGATGACGGATGCGATGCGCAGCGCGAACGACTTCTTCGCTAGCAGTGCGTTGCCGCCGTAGGCGGAGCCGTACGACCAGATTTCGCGGGTGTCCGGGAAGTGGGTGATGTACTTCTTCTCGTTCGACGGCCACGGCACGTCCGCCTCACCCGGGGCGAGAGGAGCGCCGACGCTGTGCACAGCCGGGACCCAGTCGGTGTAGCGGCCGAACTGAGCGAGAGCCTGCCCGCCCATGCGCGTCATGATCGCCATGCTGGCGACGACGTAGGGGGAGTCGGTCACCTGCACGCCGAGCTTGGCGATCGGGCTGCCGATCGGGCCCATCGAGAACGGGATGACGTACATGGTGCGACCGCGCATGGCGCCATCGAACAGTTCGAGGAGGGTTGCGCGCATCTCCTTCGGATCGCGCCAGTTGTTCGTCGGGCCGGCCTCATCGGGGTCCTCGGTGCAGATGAACGTGCGCGCCTCGACGCGAGCCACATCCTTGGGGTCGCTGCGAGCGAGGAAGCTGTACGGCCGATGTTCCGGGTTGAGTCGGATGAGGGTGCCGTCATCGACCATTTTCTTGGTCAGGTGATCCCATTCGGCCTTCGAGCCGTCGCACCAGACGACCTCATCCGGTCGGGTGAGGGCGGCGATCTCGGCGACCCATTCAACGACGTCCTGAGGCGCGTTGTCGGGGGCGCCTCCCATCGAATGCGTGGGCTCGACACCCAGCGCTGATGTTCCCGACTCGGAGTTGCGGGGGGCGGTGAGTGTCATCGTCTTGCTCCTCAATTCCTCAGCCGGAAGCGGACTTCGCCGGCTTCAAATCCTTGTCTAGTAACACTTTGCGCGTCATTCCGGAGATTTCGCAGTGAAAGTGGTCGAAAGATCGCTGATTCTTTCACTATTGTGAATTCATGACTGATCTCGCCACCTTAGGTCAACGCATCCGGCATTACCGGGGCAGTGCCAATCTCACCCTCGACCAGCTCGGTGCGACAGTGGGAATCGCAGGCAGCCAGCTCTCGCTGATGGAGAACGGCCGTCGCGAGCCCCGGCTGTCCGTGCTGCAGTCGATCGCCGCCGCCCTGAAGGTCGAAGTCTCCGACCTGCTGGACCCCGCACCTCCGAGCCCGCGCGCAGCCATGGAGATCGAGTTGGAGCGCTTGCAGCGCAGCGCCGTCTATGCGGGACTGGGGCTGCCGGTCATCCGGCCGTCGCGCACCATGTCGGACGAGACCCTTGAGGCCATGGTGGGCCTCCACCACGAGCTCGCTCGGCGCGCCCGCGAGGCGATCGCGACGCCGGAGGAGGCGCGCAGGGCGAACACGGAGCTGCGCCAGTACATGCGCACGCAGAACAACTACCTGCCGGCCATCGAGGAGCTCGCCCAGGAGCAGCTGCGCGCTGTCGGTCACGCCACCGGCGCGCTGACGCACCGCTCGGTGAACTTGATGGCGAAGCGACTCGGGTTCGAGCTCATCTACGTGTCCGACCTGCCGCATTCGACCCGGTCGGTCACCGACCTGGAGAACGGCCGCATCTATCTGCCGCCGGCTTCCATCCCCGGTGGGCACGGCCTGCGGTCGATGGCGCTGCAGGCGCTCGCGCACCGCCTGCTCGAACATCACGAGCCGGAGAGCTACGCAGAGTTCCTCAGGCAGCGGCTCGAGATCAACTACTTCGCCGCCGCGTGCCTCATGCCGCTCAAGCAGTCCGTCGATTTCCTCGGCAAGGCGAAGTCGGACAAGAACCTGGCGGTGGAGGACTTCCGCGACGCGTTCGGTGTCACCCATGAGGCCGCTGCGCTGCGTTTCACCAACCTCGCGACCACGCACCTCGGGATGACGGTGCACTTCCTGCGCGTCGGCGAGGACGGCGCCCTGTACAAGGGCTACGAGAACGACGGGCTCAACCTGCCGACCGATGTCACCGGGTCGACCGAGGGGCAGATCGTCTGCAGGCACTGGGCAGCGCGCCGCGCGTTCGAGCGCACCAACCGCACGACAGAGTTCTACCAGTACACCGATGCGCCGACTGGCACCTACTGGTGCTCGACCCAGATCGGGACGGCGGCGAGCTCGGAAGAGTTCTCGATCACCTTCGGCGTTCCGTTCGCGGATGCGAAGTGGTTCCGCGGCCGGGAGACGACCTTCCGGCAGCAGTCGAAGTGCCCGGATCCAAGCTGTTGCCGTCGTCCGTCGCAGGAGCTGTCGCAGCGCTGGTCGCACAAGGCATGGGCGAGCGCACGCATGCACGCGCACGTGCTCTCGCCGCTGCCATCCGGTACCTTCCCCGGCGTCGACGACACCGAGCTCTACGACTTCCTCGAGGCCCACTCCGAGTCGTAGTGCGGGGGAGTGCCGGGGGAGCGGGTGAATCCCTGAGCGAGGATCTCGCCTGCGACCTCCAGCCAGCCCTCCGGGTCGGCGAGTGAGGCCTCCGGTGACCCGGCCAGCTCGGCGAGCGAGAGCGGCTGGAAAGTGGTGGGCATACCCGCTTCGACGACGCCGGCGACGATGATCGTCCGCTTCCCTTCGGCGAGCTCGATGACGCCGCCGACGACCTTGCCGCTCAGCGAGGTTCGGTCGAACCTTCCCTCACCCGTGATTACGACATCCGCATCCCGGATTGCCTCGGGGAGGCCCGTGAGCTCGGCGATGAACCGCCCGCCCGGTAGCAGCTCAGCGCCCAGAGCGGTCGCGAGACCGTACCCTGTGCCGCCTGCGGCGCCGGCGCCGGGCCTCGAGGGGTCGCCGCGCAGGAATTGCGACAACCGGTCGAGTGCGTGGTCGAGCAGCTCGACCTGACCGTGGTCGGCGCCCTTCTGCGGTCCGAAGACGAAGGCTGCGCCGTGTGGCCCAGTCAGTGGCGCGTCCACGTCGGTGAGGAGGACGATGCGCTCGGCCACGTCGTTGACTGCGGACAGGTCGATGGCGCGAAGCGTGTTGAGGTGACCACCGCCATCCGGCAGCTCCCTCCCGCCGAAGTCGAGGAACCGAGCGCCGAGCGCGGTGAGGGCGCCCGTGCCGCCATCGGTGGACGCCGATCCGCCCAGCCCCACCATGAGACGGCGGATGCCGGTCGGCGCGAGAGTGGTCACGGCGTCGCGGATTACCTCACCGAGTCCGCGCGTCGTCGCGCCCAGCGGGTCGAGCGTGGCCATGAGTGGCAGCCCGGAGCTCTGCGCGAGCTCGACGGCCACGAGCCCGCCGGGCAGCTCGAGCCAGTCCGCGCGAGTGGGCACACCGTCCGGCCCGGTGACCGTGACGGTGTGCCGAGTGCAGTCGGGAATGGCCGCCTCAATGGCGTCGAGGGTGCCCTCGCCGCCGTCGGCTTGCGGGAGCAGCACCAGGTCGTCGTCCGGTCGTCTCCTGCTCCATCCGCGGGCAATCGCGTGCGCAACTCGGGTGGCGCTGGTCGACCCCTTGAAAGAATCCGGGGCGAGGACGACTCGCATCCGCCCAGTGTCCGGTGTGCGCCTGTGACTTGCATGGTTCGCCGCCAGTTCACGGCAAATCCGGTGACGGCGGCCGGGTCAGGCGCGTTCCTTGCGCTCGGCGAGCAGTTCCTCGACGGTGCGCCGGATGAGGTCGTGCGGAAGCGGCTTGCCGAGCGGGAACTTCAGCGTTCCCTTGCCCGAGCGGAACGGTTCCAGTTCAGCCAGGAGCTGCTCGTCACGCCCCGGCACCGGGTAAATGCTGACGTGCTCCGTCCATCCGGAGACATAGACGACGTACTTGCCGTCGACCTTGAACGTCGGGATCTGATAGCTGATCACCTCGTCGGCATCCGGGATCACCGAGCGGATGACGCCGCGTACCTCATCGACTGCGGCGAGGACATCGGGCGACAGCGACCTGTCGTATTCGTCGACCGTCTCGAACTTCTGAGCCATGGGATGCTCCCGTCGTCGTTGCGAGAAAACCTACACCGCGATCGCCGGACCGGCGACGGATGTCGAGAATCCACTTGCGGCTCCGTCCTCGGAATGAACACGGCCACAATGGGCCGTACTGCATGAAGGAGAACACGATGACCAAGTACCTGTTACTCAAGCACTACCGTGGCGCGCCAACTGCGGTCAACGACGTGCCGATGGACCGGTGGACGCCCGAGGAGATCTCGGCGCATATGCAGTACATGGACGACTTCGCCGCGCGTCTCGAGAATTCCGGCGAGTACGTTGGCGCGGCTGCGCTGTCGCCAGAGGGCACGTTCGTGCGCTTCGACGGCGACGGGCGTCCCCCGGTCACGGACGGTCCATTCGCGGAGACCAAGGACCTGATCGCCGGGTGGATGGTGATCGATGTCGAGAGCTACGACCGGGCGCTGGAACTTGCCGGCGAGCTGTCCGCGGCTCCGGGCGCCGGCGGCAAGCCTATCCACGAGTGGCTCGAGCTTCGCCCATTCCTCGCCGCGCCCGAGACCATCACGGAGTGACGGACGGTGGATGAGGCCCTGTTGCGGACCCTCACCCCCGCTGTGATCGGGATCCTCGTCCGCCGCGGAGTTGACTTCGCGGCGGCCGAGGATGCCGTGCAGGACGCCATGGTCGAAGCACTGCGCGTGTGGCCGGATGATCCGCCGCGGGATCAGAAGGGTTGGCTGGTCGTCGTGGCCTGGCGCAAGTTCCTCGACACGGCCCGCGCCGACGGCTCCCGGCGACAGCGAGAGGTGATCGTTGAGAGCGAGCCTGTGCCTGAGCCGCGCCAGGCGATGGACGACACCCTTCAGTTGTACTTCCTGTGCGCTCATCCCTCTCTGACACCGGCATCCGCAGTCGCGCTGACGCTGCGCGCGGTCGGTGGTCTGACCACGCGCCAGATCGCGAAGGCCTACCTCGTGCCGGAGGCGACGATGGCGCAACGGATCAGCCGGGCGAAGCGGACAGTGTCGGGCGTCCGATTCAACCAGCCGGGCGACGTCGCCACCGTGTTGCGGGTGCTCTACCTCGTCTTCAACGAGGGCTACTCCGGTGACATCGACCTCGCGGCCGAGGCGATCCGCCTCACCCGCCAACTGGCAGAAGAGACCAGGCATGAGGAGGTGGCCGGCCTGCTCGCACTGATGCTTCTTCACCACGCACGGCGCCCGGCACGGATGCGCCCGGACGGCAGCCTGGTGCCCCTCGCCGAGCAAGACCGCAGCTTGTGGGACACCGCGATGATCTCCGAGGGTGTCGACGTGCTCCAGGCAGCACTCATGCGTGATCGGCTCGGGGAGTACCAGGCTCAGGCCGCCATTGCGGCACTCCATGCGGATGCCCGCACGGCGGATGACACCGACTGGGTGCAGATCGTCGAGTGGTACGACGAACTGCTGCGACTCACCGGCAGCCCGATAGTCCGTCTCAACCGCGCTGTCGCAGTCGGCGAGGCGGACGGTCCGCGAGCCGGACTGGCTGCCCTGGCGGACCTCGATCCTTCCCTGCCCCGCTTCACCGCGGCCGCTGCCTACCTGCATGAGCGTGACGGTGACCTTGTGACGGCAGCGCAGCTCTACGCGGATGCCGCGCAAGCAGCGCCGAACCTCGCAGAGCGCCACCACCTCACACGACAAGCGGCGCGGCTCAACGCGGAACTCCGCACGAGGGACAGCTAGCCGGCGCCTAGGTTGCCCGCGAGCCTCTCGTGCATCGCTGTACTCGCCTCGTTCATGCCGACGATCACGACCCGCTTTCCGTAGCGCTCGTACTTGGTGGTGATGGCGTCCAGGGCGGCCACCGTTGAGGCATCCCACACGTGCGAATCGGACATGTCGATCACCACCCGGTCTGGGTCATCCGCGTACTCGAACTGTGTCGTGAGGTCGTGGCTGGAGGCGAAGAACAGCTCCCCGGTGACGGTGTAGTAGGCGGTTGGCACGGTCTCGTCGGCTGGCAGCGTGCGCTCCACCGTTGCGAAGTGGGCGACGCGGCGGGCGAACAGCACCATCGCCGCGATGACACCGATGATCACCCCGATTGCAAGGTTATTGGTGGCGACGACAATCGCGACGGTGATCACCATGACCGCGGTCTCGCTCTTCGGCATGCGCTTCAATGTCGCGGGACGGATGCTGTGCCAGTCGAACGTGGCGACCGACACCATGATCATGACTGCGACCAGGGCGGCCATCGGGATGACAGCGACGACATCACCGAGCGCGACGACGAGAATCAGCAGGAAAACGCCGGCCAGGAACGTGGAGATCCGGGTGCGTGCGCCGGACGCCTTCACGTTGATCATGGTCTGCCCGATCATCGCGCAGCCGCCCATGCCGCCGAAGAGGCCGGAGAGCACGTTGGCCGCGCCCTGACCGAGCGCCTCGCGAGTCTTGTGCGAGTGGGTGTCCGTGATGTCATCGACCAGCTTGGCGGTCATGAGCGATTCGAGCAGTCCGACAAGAGCCATCGCCAGCGCGTACGGAGCGATGATCGAGAAGGTCTCCCAGGTCAGAGGCACGTTGGGGATGAACAGTTCGGGCAGGCTCTCCGGCAGTTCGCCCTGGTCGCCAACCGTCGGCACATTCACCGCCGTGACAACGGTCGCAACGGTCAGCAGAACGATCGCAACCAGCGGCGCCGGAACGACCTTGGTGAGCCGGGGCATCCCGACCAGGATCAGCAGCCCGACTGCGACAAGCGGGTAGACGAGCCACGGCACACCGACCAGGTGCGGCAGCTGGGCGATGAAGATCAGGATCGCGAGGGCGTTGACGAAGCCGAGCATCACGCTGCGCGGGATGAACCGCATCAGCTTGGCGACGCCGAGAACGCCGAGGACCAGTTGGAACACACCGGCGAGGATGACGGTGGCGATGAAGTAGTCCATGCCGTACTCGCGCGCAACCGGCGCGATGACGAGCGCGACGGCACCCGTCGCCGCGGTGATCATGGCCGGGCGGCCGCCGAGGAAGGCGATGGACACTGCCATGACGAATGAGGAGAACAACCCGAGCCGAGGGTCGACGCCGGCGATGATCGAGAACGAGATTGCTTCAGGGATGAGCGCCAGCGCGACTACGAGCCCGGCGAGGACTTCGCGGGTAAGGAGGCGCGGGGAACGCAGGGCAGTCATCACCGATGGTTGCGGCGCGTAGCGGTCCCGCGACAGGACGTTCTGGCTGGTGGGCATGGTGGCTCCGTGGTGGCGACGCGAGTGCGTCCAGGCGGATGAGCGCGGCGTCGCGCTGGGAATGCCGGTTCGGCGGCTGTGAACTCACGCGGCTGGCGCGGCAGGTGCGTTCCGGTCAACTCGACACTATCGGACCGGTCTCGAAGCGATTATCAAGAGTGAGGGGACGAAGGGTCTCGTATCAGCGGTGGCGGCGAAAGATGCGCGCGAGTAGGCGTCTCGCCTTGGCGCGCGGCCTGAGAGCGGCATCCGCTCGCTCGCTCGGCACGAAGGTCACCTGCTTGCAGTTGGCACAGTCGAGGATGAGCTCATGTACCGAGAGGCCGGCGCCGTAGTAGGGGTTCTGCTTCGCCGATATCGGCGAATTGCAGGAAGGGCACCTCGTCACCTTCGCAATGTACCTCAGCGCAGCCAGCGGCGGCAGAAGCCCTCCTCGTTCTGGGATGCCGCGGGTTGCTTGCTGGACAGCGATATCGTCGAGGCGTGATCAACAGCAATGTCGGCAGCGCGGCCGTCGAACTCACCGCTGAGCTCGTCGCGATCGACTCGGTCAGCCCGAGCCTGGTACCGGATGCCGCCGGCGAGGCCCGGATAGCCTCACACCTGATGGACCGGCTGGATGCCGCGGGCTTCGCAATCCGCTCGATTCCCGCCCCATCCGACCCTCGACGCATCAGCCTCATCGCCCAACGCACCGGTTCGCGGCCCGGACGCACGGTCGTCTTGAACGGACACCTCGACACCGTAGGGGTGGAGGGGATGCCGGCCCCGTTCTCGCCGCGCATCGAGTCCGGCAGACTGTACGGTCGCGGTGCAAGCGACATGAAGGGCGGCGTCGCCGGTCTGGTCGTCGCTGCCGAACAGCTTGCCGCCGCCGACGTGCCCGGCACCATCATCGTTGCCCTCGTCGCGGACGAAGAGGACGCGAGCGTCGGAGCCGAGGCGGTGCTGCAGGAGCTCCGTGGTGTGACCATGGACCTCTGTCTCATCGCCGAGCCGACCTGGCTCGACATCGCGGTGGCGCACCGCGGCTACGCGGTCGTCGATGTCGCTTTGCGTGGGGCGGGTTCCCACTCGTCGCAGCCGGAGGCGGGCGTCGATGCGCTCCGCGCGCTCGGTCAGGTCCTCACCGCCGTCGCCGATGCGGACGACGAGTTGCGCCGGCGGGAACGGCATCCGCTCCTCGACTTCGGCTCGATGATGGCGACCGTCGCGAGGGCGGGCAGCGCGCCGTTCACCGTCGCGGCAACCGCAGACGTGGTGGTCGAGCGCCGCATCCTGCCGGGGGAGTCTCCGCACGATGCGCTCGACCTGATGCGCGCGCTGGTCGACCCGATCACCGCGGCGACCCCCGGGCTGGCGGGCGACGTGCGGCTCACCCACGCGCGCGATGCGTGGCAAGCGGATGCCGCTGGCAGCGCCGCGGAATTCACCAACCTGCTCAGCGATGCGCTCAGATCCGCCGGCGCGACCCCGCCGGCTCAGGTTGGGGCGCCGTACTGGATGGAGTCGGCACTGTGGCAGGCCGCGGGGGTGCCGACGGTGGTCTGCGGCCCGGCCGGCGGCGGGCTGCACGCGGTCGACGAGTGGGTGGAGATCGCCCAACTCGAGAGGTTCGCTGTCGCAGTCACGGATGCGGTGGAACGATTCCTGGAGGCCGGATCATGACCGCGAACGACCCGCGCGACCCGCGCGGCTACGCCCCGGATGCGCCGTTGTTCGAAGCGTGGCTGCGCTTCACCGGCCACCAGCGAGCCGGGCGGGTGACTCCGTTCAGCATCCCGGGCCACAAGCACCGCCAGGACCTCGTCGGCGAGCTGATTCAGGGCGATGTGCCGATGCTCGCCGGCCTTGACACGATGAAGCAGACCCTTGGGCTGTTGGCCGCGGCGGAGGCGCGCGCAGCAGATGCGTGGGACGCGGACTGGTGCCGCCTCTCGGTGGGCGGGTCGACGCACGCCAACCAGGCGGCGGTGCTCGCGCTCGGCCGTCCCGGACAGTCGGTCATCGTGTCGCGGACCCTCCACCGCTCGGTGCTGCTGGGCATCGTGCTGGCGGGACTGCGACCGGTGTGGGTGCATCCGGAGATCGACGCGGCTACCGGGCTGCCGGGCGCGGTGCCGGTGAGCGCAGTGGAGGCGGCGTTGCACGCGCATCCGGATGCGTGTGGCGTGCTTGTCGGCGATCCGTCCTACGTCGGGACGCTATCCGACATCGCCGGACTTGCCGATGCGGCGCACGCCGCAGGAGTTCCGTTGGTCGTGGACGCCGCGTGGGCAGCGTACTTCGGGTTCTCGCCCGCCGTGCCCGCGCATGCGCTCGGTCGCGGGGCGGATGCCCTCGTGACCAGCGCGCACAAGTCCCTCCCGGCGTGGAGCCAGGCTGCGCTGCTGCTCGCACGCACGGCTCGATCGGGCGGACTGCTCGACCCGGACCGACTGGAGCGGGCGTTCGAGGCATCTCACACCACGAGCGCAGCCGGCGCGATCCTCGCCAGCACCGACGCGTCGCGAGCGCTGCTGCAACGCGACGGGGCAGAACTGGTGGGACGACTTGTTGACCTCGTCGCTTCGGCGCGAGTCAGGCTGGCCGCGGTGGACGGCGTTGAGGTGCTCGCCGACCGCCCGGCCGGGCATCCGCACGGAGCGCTCGCCGTCGACCCTGCCAAGCTGGTCGTGCTTCTGGCCGGCACGGGCGCCCATGGGCACGCGATCGAGTCCGACCTGCTCGCCCAGGGCATCACTCTTGAGATGGCCGACTCTGGTGTGATCGTGCCGATGATCACCCTCGCCGATGACGCGAGCACCGTCGACGTGCTGATCGACGCCATCGTGGCCGCGATCGAGCGGCATCGTGGCACGCCCCAGCCCATCACGCCTTCCGCGGCATGGAGCGTGCGGGCCGAAACTGCTCTTGATCCGAGGACTGCATTCTTCGCGCCGCACGAGACGCTCGACGCCGACGCCGCCATCGGGCGCGTCTGCGCCGAGCTCATCGCGCCGTATCCTCCTGGCGTCCCGGTGCTCGCGCCGGGGGAGATCGTCAGCACCGCCACACTGGACGCGCTGCGGACCACCCTCGCAGACGGCGGCCGCATCGCCTACGCCGCCGACCCGACCCTCGCGACCATCCAGGTCGTCGCGTAGGCAGACCTACCGGACCCGAACAGGATAGAAGTACCGCACCAGCAGGTATCCGATTCCGCCACCGAGAAGCTGTGCGGCGATGAAGCCGAGGGTCGATGACGGAGCGATGCCGGCGAAGCTGTCGCTGAACATCCGCCCGACGGTGATCGCCGGGTTGGCGAAGCTCGTCGAGCTGGTGAAGAAGTAGGCAGCGCCGATGTAGGCGCCGACGGCGGCCGGGATGACGGATGCGCGTCCGGTTCGTGCCAACGCGAAGATCACGAGGACCAGTCCGGCGGTTGCCACAGCCTCGGCGAGGAACGTTGCGCTGGTCAAGCGTTCCTTCGCGCTCCATGAGACCACGGTGGCACCGAACATGAGGTTGGCGAGCATCGCCCCCGTGATGCATCCAATGACTTGAGCGGGAATGTAAGCGGCAGTGTCCCGCCACGAGCGCGACCCGAGCGTGGAATCAACGAGCGACACGACAGGGTTGAAATGCGCGCCACTGACGTGGATGAACAGGAGGATGAGCACCGGCAGCGCAAGGGCGGTCGCAAGCGCGTTCTCCAACAGCTGCAGGCCGACATCGGTGGGCGAGAGACGTTCGGCGGCAATGCCGGAGCCGACCACGACGGCAGCCAGAAGCGCGCTCCCGAGAAACTCAGCCGCGACCCGACGAAGACCAGCGAAGTTCAGCAAAATCATGAACCACATAGTGGCATATATTGACAACCTTCGATGGACGGGTGAATAATTCCGATTGATCGAAGTCCATCGATATTCAGACTCGAAGGTACAGCCGTGACACTTGCCGACCTGGCCATGCCCACCCTGCGCGACTCCCGTCTCGACGGCCTGCCCGTCGCCATCATCGGGGCGGGTCCCATCGGCCTAGCCGCCGCAGCACAACTGCACGAGCGCGGCATCGAGTTCGCCGTCTACGAAGCCGGTAACACCGTCGCAAGCAGCATGCGGTCATGGGGTCACATCAGCCTGTTCTCCCCGTGGGAGTTTCTGGTCGACCCGGCCGCGCGTCGGGTCCTCGAGCCCACCGGCTGGGGCGCGCCGAACGCCTCGCGCCTGCCCTCGGGCTCTGAAGTGGTCGAACGCTACCTCGTGCCGCTGGCGGCAACGGATGCGCTCGCACCCCACATCACGACAGACGCGACTGTCGAGGCAGTCAGCAGGCAGGGCATGGACCGCACCCGCTCGAGTGGCAGGGACTCGACTCCGTTTGTGTTGCGGATCCTTCGGTCCGACGGCACTCGGGACGAGGTGCTCGCCCGCGCCGTCATCGACGCGTCCGGCACCTACGCCACGCCGAACACCCTCGGCTCCAGTGGTCTCGACCCGCTCGGCCTTCCTGGCGTGGCCGACCGCGTGAGCCTTGCCCTCCCCGATGTTCTCGGGTCCGAGCGAGACCGGTTTGCTGGGAAACATGTCACAGTGGTGGGCGCCGGGCATTCCGCCGCGAACACGCTTCTGAACCTGGTCGAGCTTGCCCGCCAAGGTGCCGGCACCACTGTGACCTGGCTCATCCGCAACCGTTCCGCGGTTCGCGTGCTCGGCTCTGAGGACGACGATTTGCAGGCGCGCGCCTCTCTCGGCGCGCGCATCCAGCAGCTGGTTGAGGCCGGTGAGATCACGGTCGTCGACCGCTTCGAGATCGCCAAGGTTGAGGATGTGGCCGGTCGCATCCGCATCTTCGGCACTCGGGACAGCGAACACGTCGATACCGACCTGATCGTGAACGCCACCGGGTTCCGCCCGAATCTCGACCTGTTGCGGGAGATCCGGCTTGACCTCGACGACATCGTGGAGGCCCCACGAGCGCTGGCGCCGCTGATAGACCCGAACGTGCACAGCTGCGGAACGGTTGAACCGCATGGCTTCGCCGAGCTGCAGCAGCCGGAACCCAACTTCTTCATCGCCGGAATGAAGAGCTACGGCCGGGCACCCACCTTCCTGCTGGCCACCGGGTACGAGCAGGTTCGCTCTATCGCCGCCTGGCTCGCCGGCGACCTCGCATCCGCCCGGGCAGTTGAGCTCAGCCTCCCGGCCACTGGTGTCTGCTCGACTACCAACGCCGCCGGATGCTGCTGACCGGGGCGACATGAACGCGCTGACCGTCACTTCCGCGAGACTGCGGAAATCTGCAGAATGGGGCACCTAAGAGCCCTTTCGTGCAGTCTCGGCGGGTGTACACCGAGTCGCCGCACACTGCTTGTCCGAACTAAGTGGCAGGAGTCCGAACTAGCGTGTCACGTGACAAGATGTGCCCCCAGCAGGATTTGAACCTGCGGCCTTCTGCTCCGGAGGCAGACGCTCTATCCCCTGAGCTATGGGGGCCAGGGCGTGCTCTACGTTACCAGCCGCAGCGGGTCCTGTGCGGCGGGTCAGCCGACCGCGTTCGCCGCTTCAGTCACGAGCGCCTGGGCATCCTGAGCCAACGTGAACCACGCCGAACTCACGGTCACCCATTTATCCCCCTTGAACACCTGCACCGTGCCGACATCGTGCTCGGTCGTGAACCAGGCATCGGCGCCGAGACCGGTCACCGGAGTTCCGGATGCGGCAGCCGCCTTCCGGGCCTCGAACTCCGCCGGCGACGGGATCGAGGCGGTGAAGTCGATCGCCTCACCGCTCGTGGCGTTCACCCAGCGGCACAGCGTGCCCTGGTCTGCAGCTGCATCCGCCGCCGGGGTGCCCGCCGTGGGGGAGAAGCTCCCGGTGAGCGCGAAGTTCGGGTTGAAGTCGTACATGGTCTGCAGGCTGGCGAGCGTCTCACACGGCACGCTGAACGGAGTGGCGCCGGGGTCCGGTTCGATCGTCGCCGTCGGGGTCGCGGTTGGATCGACGCGCGGGCCGGCCGACTCATCCGGCGAGAACGAGGCCGTAGGGCTCGGTTCCGGCTCGGCACCGGGAACGCAGCCGGCGAGAACGCCGATCGTGAGCGTGGCGGCGAAAAGTGCAGAAGAGGCGCGCAAGATGGTCACAACTCCATCTTCGCCTCAGGTGCCGCTCCTTGCGCGCGCACGCGCCGGGGACGCTGATGGCTCGCCACTAGAATCAATCGAATGACCCCTGATCAACTCGCAGCAGCCATCCACACGATCGTGTCGACGGTGCTCGAGGAGCGAGGGGCATCCACCGAGGTGCCGACGGAGACGATCGCACTCGAGCGCCCGAAGAACCGCGACCACGGCGACTGGGCTTCGAACATCGCCATGAAGCTGGCCAAACCGCTCGGCGTCAACCCGCGCGAATTCGCCGGTGAGCTGGCCGAGCGCATCCGGGAGATCGACGGGGTCGCATCCGTCGACGTGGCAGGACCCGGCTTCATCAACATCCGCCTCGATGCAGCGGCCGCCGGCGCCATCGCGAAGACCATCGTCGAACACGGTGCAGCGTTCGGCTCCAACGACAGCCTGCTCGGCGAGTCGATCAACCTCGAATTCGTGTCCGCCAACCCGACCGGGCCGCTGCACATCGGGCACACCCGCTGGGCCGCTCTCGGTGACTCCATCGCCCGGGTGCTTCGGGCCGCAGGCGCGACGGTCGCGAGCGAGTTCTACATCAACGACGCCGGCTCCCAGATGGACACCTTCGGCGACTCGGTCTACGCTGCCCTGCGCGGCGAGCCGACCCCCGAGAACGGCTACCCGGGCCAGTACATCCAAGACCTCGCGACGCGCGTGCGCGAACTCCACCCCGACGTGCTCGACCTTCCGGAATCGACCGGCCGCGGACTCGCGCGGGAAGTCGCCTACGAACTGCAGCTGACCGAGATCAAGGTGTCGCTCGAGCGGTTCAACGTGCACTTCGACGTCTGGTTCAGTGAACGCGACCTGCACAAGACAGACGATCAGGGGCGCAGCGCGATCGATGATGCGCTTGACCGTCTCCGTGTGCAGGGGCACGTCTTCGACGAGGACGGCGCGGTCTGGGTGCGTACGACCGACTTCGGCGACGACAAGGACCGTGTCATCCGCCGCTCCAACGGTGTCCACACCTACTTCGCATCCGATGCCGCCTACTACCTCAACAAGAGCGACCGCGGGTTCAGGCACAAGATCTACCTGCTCGGCGCCGACCACCACGGCTACGTCCACCGGCTGCGGGCGCTCGCCGGAGCCGCGGGAGATGATCCGGAGAAGGACATCGAGGTGCTCATCGGGCAACTGGTCAGCATCAACGGCGCCCGCCTCTCCAAGCGCGCAGGCAACATCATCGAACTGGACGACCTGCAGGCCTGGCTCGGCACCGACGCGCTCCGGTACTCGCTCGCGCGCTACCCGGCAGATTCACCGTTGACGCTGGACCCCGAGCTCCTGCAGAAGCGCAGCAACGACAACCCGGTCTTCTACGTTCAGTACGCGCACGCTCGCACCCACCAGGTGGCGCGGAATGCCGCAGCATCCGGTGTCGATCACGGCGTCTTCGCGCCGGAGCTTCTCACCCACGAGACCGAGAGCGAGCTGCTCGGCATGTTCGCCCGGTTCCCGGGCGTCGTGGCGCAGGCGGCGCAGTTGCGCGAGCCACACCGGATCGCGCGCTACGCGGAAGAGCTCGCGGGCTCCTACCACCGCTGGTACGACAATTGCCGGGTCACGCCATTCGGCGACGAACCGGTTTCCGACGTGCACCGCACTCGCCTCTGGGTCAACGACGCGACTGGCACCGTGCTCCGAAACGCGCTCGGTATGCTCGGCGTGTCCGCACCAGAGCGGATGTGACGAAGGGCGGGAAACCGGATGTCGGATGCGAACGCCACCGTGCCACTCGTGCCGCTGGCTGACCCGCCCCGGCGTCGCGGGGCCGGACGCGCCGTGCTGATCACGGTGCTCATCGTCGTGGTGCTCGTTGCCGGGGCCGCTGTGGTGGCCGAGTTGTGGGCGCGCGGCCGGGTTGCCGACCTTGTCGGCGACAAGGTGCGGCAGGTCTTCTCACTGCCGGACAGCCATCCGGTGTCGGTCGAGGTGCACGGGTTCTCCGTCATCCTGCAGGCGCTCAGCGGAACGATCGACTCGGCGACGGTGAGAGTCGACAACGTCGGCGTCGGCGACCTGTCCGGCGACCTCGTGCTGAACGCGACCGGCATCCCGGTCGACACCGACCTTCCGGTTCAGAGCGTGGATGCGACCGTGAGCGTTGGCGAGGAGAACATCCAACGCCTGTCCGGACTCCTCACTGCGGCAGTCGTCAACAATGTCCGGTTCGCCGAGCCGGAGATCCTGATCGGCACCGAATTCTCCACGCCGACGATGGAGTTCTTCGGCATCAAGGTGCCTGGCTTCACGGCATCCGCCGGCGTCGGAATCGAACCGTACGCATCCGAAGGCTGGCTCGGCTTCACCCCATCCAGCATCGAGATCGGCGGGCAGCAAACAACGGCCGAGGAACTGAAGAAGCAGTTCGGCAGCATCGCCGAGAACCTTTTGCAGACGCGGTCATTCTGTGTCGCAGGTGTGCTGCCGGCCGCGATCAGCCTGGACTCCGCCGAGGTGTCGGGCAACGAACTGCTGATCAAAATGAGCGCCCAGAACCAGGTGCTCTCGAGAGCCGCGCTGAGCGAGCGCGGTTCTTGTTCCTAAGCCCTGTGGGGCGTTCTGACAGCCGGGACGGTCGGTTGCCGCGCCTAAACTGAGCGGGTGGCCGACACCGAGATTGTTCGCGAGCAGACTCCCATCGACCTGGACCGCGCGAGAGACGAGGCGAATGCGCTGACCGCGCGCATCCTCGAACTGCGCGACGCCTACTACGAGCGCGACGAGGTGCTCGTCGACGACGCGACCTACGACTCGCTGATGCACCGGCTGGAAGAGCTCGAGCACCACTTTCCGGAGCTTCAGGGGCAGGACAGTCCAACGCAGACCGTCGGCGGCCGCGCCCAGACGACCCTGTTCGCACCGGTGAAGCACGCCGAGCGGATGCTGAGCCTCGACAACGTCTTCTCGCTCGACGAGTTCCTCGCGTGGGCCGCGCGGGTCGAGAAATCCGCCGGCCGCGCGGGCAACTACCTGTGCGAGCTGAAGATCGACGGACTCGCACTGAACCTCCGGTATGAGCACGGGCGCCTGGTGAGCGCGGCAACGCGCGGCGACGGCGTCGTCGGCGAGGACGTCACCCAGAACGTGCAGTACCTGAACGGCATCCCGCAACGGCTCGCCGGAGAGGGTCATCCGCCACTGGTCGAAGTGCGCGGCGAGGTGTTCTTCCCCGTCGAGAGTTTCCGCGAGCTGAACGAGCAGCAGGCCGCAGCGGGGGAGCGCGTCTTCGCGAACCCCAGAAACGCGGCATCCGGAAGCCTGCGACAGAAAGAAGAAGGCAAGACGGGCGCGGCGCTCACGCTGATGCATGAGAGGCTCAGCAGGCTCCGGATGCTTGTGCACGGCATCGGCGCGTGGCCGAACCCGCCAGTGGCGTCGCAATCCGAAGTGTACGCGCTGCTGGCCGGCTGGGGGCTGCCGACGAGCACGCACTTCACGGTGACCTCGAGCGCGGCCGACGCGGCCGCCTACATCGAGCATTACGGCGAGCACCGCGACAGCGTGGAACACGAGATCGACGGTGTGGTCGTGAAGGTCGACGAGCTCGCCCTGCACGATGAGCTCGGGTCGACCAGCCGGGCCCCGCGCTGGGCGATCGCCTTCAAGTACCCGCCCGAGCAGGTGAACACGAAGCTCCTCGACATCGTCGTCAGCGTCGGCCGCACCGGGCGGGCGACACCGTTCGCGGTCATGGAGCCCGTGCGCGTCGCCGGGTCGACCGTGCGGCAGGCGACACTGCACAACCAGGACGTCGTCAAGGCCAAGGGAGTGCTGATCGGCGACACCGTGGTGCTGCGCAAGGCCGGCGACGTGATCCCCGAGGTGCTCGGGCCGGTCGTCGAACTGCGTGACGGGAACGAACGCGAATTCGTGATGCCGACCGGATGCCCGGAGTGCGGCACCGCGCTCGCCCCGGCCAAGGAGGGCGACGTCGACCTCCGCTGCCCGAACTCGCGAAGCTGCCCCGCGCAGGTGCGCGGGCGTGTCGAGCACATCGGCAGCCGTGGCGCGCTGGATATCGAGGGGCTCGGTGAGGTGAGCGCCGCCGCGCTGACGCAGCCGCTCGTGCCGGCGGAGCCGCCGCTGCCCACTGAGGCGGGCCTGTTCGACCTGACCGTCGCTGACCTGTTCCCCATCCGGGTGCAGGTGCGCGACAGCGAGACTGGCCTGATCAGGCTTGAGGAGGACGGTTCGCCTAAGGAGGTCGCCCCGTTCCGCAGGCAGCGGAAGAAGGGCGATGCGCCATTCGATCCGGATGCCGCGGAGTTCGCCGGTGATGAGGGATTCGTGCCGTCCAAGTCGGCGTACGAGCTGATCGACCAACTCGAGAAGGCCAAGACCAAGGAGCTGTGGCGAAAGCTCGTTGCGCTCAGCATCCGGCACGTCGGACCTGTCGCGGCGCGCGCGCTGGCCCAGTACTTCGGCTCACTCGACGCGGTCCGCGACGCCTCGCGCGACGAGCTCGCATCGGTAGAGGGGGTTGGCGGCATCATCGCCGATGCCGTGAAGGAGTGGTTCGCGGTCGACTGGCACGTGGAGATCGTCGAGCGTTGGGCGGCGGCGGGCGTAGAACTGGTGACGCCGGGGCATCCCGGGCCGGGTGCGGCGGCCACGGCAGGCGGTCCGCTCGCTGGACTGACGGTCGTGGCCACCGGGTCGCTCGAGGGGTTCTCGCGTGAGGAAGCGCAGGAGGCCATCATCGCGGCCGGAGGCAAGGCGGCGTCGAGCGTGTCCAAGAAGACCGACTTCGTCGCGGCCGGCCCCGGCGCGGGTTCGAAGCTGACCAAGGCCGAGGAGCTCGGCCTGCGGATCATCGACGCCGAGCAGTTCGCGATCCTGCTGCGAGAAGGCCCAGACGCCCTGAACCTCTAGCTTCTCCCTGGTCCCGGGATCGCGGAGCGATCGTCTCGAAACCAGCGTCGGCATGGGTGTCCATCTCGGTGGTCGAGCCTGTCGAGACCCGGTTGGGAAGAGTTATCCACACCCCTGCCGCCGGAGGGTTCGTAATGTCGGTGGCTGGTTGTTCAGTGGAACTATGAAGACCACGACCCCCTATCCGGAGCCGGCGGAGCGTTATGCCAGGGCTTACGAGGACTGGGAGGCGTGGCTGGGTCGAGATCGCGCCGCGGACATCGAAGAGGCGTATCTGGCGGTGTGTGGTCCGTTCGAGGACCCCTACATTTTTGCGGCGGAGGCGGACCGATTCACTGCCGGCTTCGAGGGTGAGGAGCGGCATCGCCGGTCGCTGATGGATGATGTGCTGGAGCTGCAGTACGGGCAGGACCGGTTGCTGGCGAAGCAGCAGCGGGTGCTGGCGGAACTGGCCGACATGGCGGATGCCGAGGGTGGCGCATCCAACGCGGATCGAGAGATGGCCGGCCGGAGTCTGGTGTCCGAGCTGGCGGTGTTGCTGCGGCTGGCCGACCGCACGGTGGATGCGCGGGTGTGCACCGCCCAGAAGCTGGTGCATCACTTCCCGCAGACGTTGGAGGCGTTGCAGGCCGGGGCGATCGGCTTCGGCCACACCCGGGTGATCATGGACCGCGGGATGAACCTGGGCACCCCGGAAGCCCGCGCCGAGTATGAGCAGGTGGTGTTGGAGCGGGCGGTGGAGGTGACCCCGGGCCGGTTGGACCGGTTCGCGCAGCTGACCGCCGCCCGACTGGGCGCGATCCCGTTCGAGGAGCGGCACAAGAAGGCCCGCGAGGAACGCCGGGTGTGGGTGACCGAGTGCGGTGACGGCATGTCCCAGTTGAGCGCGATGCTGCCCACGGTGTTCGCCGAGGGGATCTGGGACCGGCTCACCAAGCAGGCCAAGGCGGTGGCCGACACCGGCGACCCGCGCACCAGAGACCAACTCCGCGCCGACCTCCTCACCGAGCTGCTGCTCACCGGGCAGCCGAACGGCGATCCGGATGCCCCGCACCGGGCCGGGGTCGGCATCCGCGCCGAGGTCGCCATTGTGATCCCGGCGCTCGCGCTGGCCGGCGACGAGACGGCCGGACCGGCGTCGATGGTGGGGCGGGGTCCGATCGACATGGACACCGCCAGACGGCTGGCGGCGGACGCGGACCAATTGGTGCGGTTGATCACCCACCCGGTGTCCGGGATGACGGTGGCGGTAGACAGTTACCGGCCGTCGGCGAAGATGCGCCGCTACCTGCGCTGGCGAGACGGACGCTGCCGATTCCCCAGCTGCAACGCATCCCCGTGGCGCACCGACCTGGACCACACCAAGGAGTGGCAGCACGACGGGAAGACCGCCATCGACAACCTGGCCAACCTATGCCGCGGCTACCACACCCTGAAATCGATCGGCGCCTGGACCGTGAAACAGGTCGCGCCCGGCCTGCTGGAGTGGACCAGCCCCAACGGGGTCACCGCCACCGACCACCCCGCCCGCTGGAACTGACGCCCCTCGGTGATCGAGTTCTTCGGTGGTCGAGCTTGTCGAGATCCCGGGGTCTCGACAAGCTCGACCACCGGTATGCCAGTAGGGTCTCGACTACCGAGACAGCTGGCGGCGCTAGAACGCCGCGCGAATACCGCCCACCGGCTCCCCGCCGCCCAGCACGCGCTCGGTGGTGAGGGCGATCACGCGATCCGCATCATCTCTGCCCAC
The DNA here is from genome assembly GCF_012274275.1 of Cryobacterium sp. BB307. Lineage (GTDB taxonomy): Bacteria > Actinomycetota > Actinomycetes > Actinomycetales > Microbacteriaceae > Terrimesophilobacter. The sequence goes on from NZ_JAANZA010000001.1 coordinate 1,348,761, forward strand.
AACACCTGCCCGGGCAAGCAACTCCAGCGCAACGAGCGTCGTCGCACGTGAACTGCCGTCGACACACTTCACCGCCACCGCGGTGCCGTCCGACGCGGCCATCACCATGACGCCCTCTGCGCCGACCTTCGCGACAAGTCCGAGCTCCCGGATCACCACCGTGTTGGGTGTGCCCTCGCCTGCGATCGCCCACGGGTGACGCCGAATCGCCGAGGTCAGCCGCGCGGTGCGCTCGTCGGCCCCCATGCCGACATGGGAGATCCCGCGAGCCAGCCCGGTCAGGCTGAGCGCGAACACCGGAGCTCCACAGCCATCCGTGGCACTGTGGCCAATCGGCTCACCCGCGAAACGCTCGACAGTCTCGTGCACCCGCAATTGCAACGGATGCAGCGGGTCGAGGTAGTCATCGATCGACCAGCCATTGGCAACACACGCCATAAGGAATGACGCGTGCTTGCCGGAACAGTTCATTGTTACCCGGCGTCGCTCACCGCCGACCCGGGCGTGAGCCTGCGCGGCGGAATCCAGCGGCCAGTCGGGCGGACAATGCAGCGCATCCTCGCCCAGGCCTACCGACTCCAGCATCCGCCGCACGACCGCGACATGCTGTTCGGTTCCCGAATGGCTCGCGGTAGCGAGGACAAGTTCCTCATCGTCAAGGTCGACACCGCACTCCAATACGGTGAGCGCCTGCAGCGGCTTGAGGGATGAGCGCGGGTATACCAGCGCATCCGGATTCCCCAGCGAATTCAGCACTGCACCGCCGGCGTCGACAACCACCGCCGCCCCGAGGTGCCGCGACTCGATCATGCCACCGCGCTCGACGACCGCAAGCTCAACGATTCCGGTCGCATCTAGGGGGTGCCGGTTGCTCTCGCGTGCCATTGTCCGAGCCTATCGGCGGACCCGTGTACCGTTCAGGACATGCATCACGAACACCACTATGAGGTGCGAGTGCGCTGGACCGGCAACCGGGGAACCGGCACGAGCGGCTACCGCGAGTACGGCCGCCAGAACGTCGTCACCGCGGAGGGCAAGCACGACATTGACGGGTCCGCCGATCGCACCTTCCACGGTGATCGAGACCGCTGGAACCCCGAAGAGCTGTTGCTGACCGCGCTCTCGCAATGCCATATGCTCAGTTACCTGCACGTTGCGGTGAATCGCGGCATCGTCGTCACCGATTACCAGGACGACGCCGTCGGGACCATGACCTCGAACCCCGACGGCAGCGGGCAGTTCAGCAGCGTTACCCTCCGGCCCCGCGTCACAATCGCCGATGAGAGCCAGTTTGCAGCGGCCACGGATGCGCACCACGAGGCGAACCGTTTGTGCTTCATCGCCAACTCGGTCAACTTCCCGGTGAAGCACGAGCCGACGATCATCGCATCGTCGTAACGATTAGGCTCTTCGGAGTTCTTCGCACAGCTTCCACAAAGGGGCAGTGGGCAAGACTTGACCTGCAGTGCCACCCCGAGACCGGAAGCGATTTCTTGCCCAAGACACTCCCCAAGTACGTCGCCACGTTCGCGATCGCCGGTTCCATGGTGGTTGCTCTCGCGGCCTGCTCACCGTCCGAGCCCGAGGCGACCGACAACCCGGCTTCCGAGATCGACTACTGCGCGACGACATCCGGAGATGCCTCTGACGCCATCACGGTGACCGGTGAAATCGGGTCAGCTCCCGAGGTCGAATTCGACGGCGGACTCACCGTGTCTGAGACCGAACGCACCATCGTGATCGATGGTGACGGCGACGAGTTGCCGTTCAAGGGCACCGCGAATGTCGCGTACTCCGCGTACAACGGCGAGACCGGCGAGCTCTTCGAGACCTACGGCTACGGCGAAGAGGGCCCGATCGCCTTCACGGCCGATCCCTCCACCCTCCTGCCCGGCTTGGTGAAGTCCATCAGCTGCGTGGCGGAGGGCTCCCGCGTGGTGTCGGTCATCCCGCCGAGCGAGGGCTTCGGTGAACAGGGCCTCGAGACGGAGGGCTTCACGATCAACGGTGAGGACTCGCTCGTCTTCGTCATCGACGTCATCGAGATCAAGCCGGACAAGGCTTGGGGTGAGGACCAGCCCGAAGAGCCCGGCTTCCCGACCGTCCAACTCGAGGAAGACGGCACCCCGAATGTCACGGTGCCGAAGGGTGACCCGCCATCCGACTTGCAGATCGCGGTCCTCAAGCTCGGCGACGGCGAGACAGTGCCTGAAGGTGCAACCGTGCGCGTCCAGTACCAGGGCGTGAACTGGGCGACCGGTGAGATCTTCGACCAGAGCTGGGGTCGCGGTGCCGCCACCTTCTCGCTCGCGCAGGTCGTTCCGGGCTTCAGCCAGGCGATCGCAGGGCAGACCATCGGTTCGCAAGTGATCGCGGTGATCCCACCGGGGCTCGCCTACGGCGAGGACCCCGATGCCCACGAACTCGGTGGTCAGACTCTTGTCTTCGTGATCGACATCCTCGAGGTCGTCGGCTAGCCACGACCCGAGCGCGCACATGGAAGACTGAACCTCGTGCGTAGGGTCATCGTCCTCGGTTCGACTGGGTCCATCGGCGTCCAGGCGCTTGAGGTCGTGGCTGCGAATCGCGACCGGTTCGAGGTGGTCGGCCTCGGTGCCGGATCGAACCGCGACGCGGTGGCGCGCCAGGCAGAACACTTCTCGGTCGAACACGTCGCTCTCGGCGCCGACGAGGCGGCTCAGCTCGTCCGGACCGTCGAAGCAGACGTCGTCGTGAACGGCATCACCGGCTCCGTCGGGCTCGGACCGACGCTCGCTGTGCTCGAGACCGGTGCGGTGCTCGCCCTTGCCAACAAGGAGAGCCTCATCGTGGGCGGGTCCCTGGTGAAGGATGCCGCAGCGCCGGGCCAACTGGTGCCGGTCGATTCGGAGCACTCCGCCATCGCGCAGGCGCTGATGGCCGGAACCCACGAAGAGATCCGCAGGCTGGTGCTCACAGCTTCCGGGGGTCCATTCCGGGGCAGGTCCCGAGACTCGCTACGCGAAGTGAAGCCGGCGGATGCGCTCGCCCACCCCACGTGGGACATGGGACGGGTGGTCACCACCAATTCGGCGACGCTCGTCAACAAGGGGCTGGAGGTCATCGAGGCGCACCTGCTGTTCGATGTGCCGTACGACGTCATCGACGTGGTTGTGCATCCGCAGTCGATCGTCCACTCGATGATCGAGTTCGTCGACGGATCGACCATCGCACAGGCCAGCCCACCCGACATGCGCCTGCCGATCTCGCTCGCGCTCGACTGGCCGCACCGCGTGCCCGGGGTGGGCGCGCCGCTCGACTGGACCCGCGCACAGCAGTGGACCTTTGAGCCGCTCGACTCGGAGGTGTTCCCTGCGGTAGACCTCGCGAAACGTGTGGGGCGCGCCGGTGGAACCTACCCGGCCGTGTTCAACGCCGCCAACGAGGTGGCGGTGGACGCGTTCCATGAGGGCAGGATCGGATTCCTCGACATTGTCGACACGGTGAGTCGCGTCGTGGACGCACACGAGCCGGGCGAGCCATCGCTTGCCGGCGTCCTGGACGCGGAACGCTGGGCGCGATCCGAAGCCGAACGGGTGGTGGGACGCTGACACCGACGCCGGTCGAAGAGGCCATCGCCGATGGTCGGAAGCTCGCCGACTACGCGAGCAGGATGAAGGTCAAGAATGCCGTCATCATCCGGGCCCTCACGGGCGACCGGCGGTTCGACCCTGAGCAATATCTGCCGGAGGCGAAGGCCGCGCTGGGCGGGTTGGCTCGCGAATTCGACGAGGCCGGCGATCGCCTCGACGCTCAAATCCGGCAGCTCAGAGGGCGCAGGGGCAAGGCGACCCACGCGCACGACTACCGGCAAGCTGATGCGTATAACCTTCGGCTGCGCGCGACAGTGCTCCGTGCGCTATCCGAGGAGCTGCGCCGACTCATCGACGACCGAGATCACCTGCTCGGCCTGATCGAGAGCGCGCGAAAGGATGCCTGGGGCGACATCTCCAAAGCGGTGATCGACTCCCTCGATCGCCAGGTCGTGGTCGTCGACGACGACTATCTGCGGGAGCGGGAGGAGCGGATGGGTCTCGTTGTCGACGACCTGCGCCGCCTGATGGACTGATCGGGCACGTCAGTCGTCGTCGTCGTCGTCGTTGCCCTTGTTGCCCTTGCCGTTGTTGCCCTTATTGTCCTTGTTCTTGTCTTTCTCTTTGTCCTTGTTGCCGTTGTTGCCGTTGTTCCCGTTGTTGTCATTTCCGCCCTCGTTCGACGCCGGTGGCTCAGGCGGGGGAGGAGCCGGCTGTTGCGCTGCAATCGCGGCCTCCAGGTCGGCTCGGACGAGCGCGATCGCGGCGAGGATGCTGTCATAGCGTTCGGGGGTGATCAGCCCGCGCGCAAGCGCGTCCTTCACCTCCACCTCCAGTTCGGCGACCTTCTGGAGTGCGGCGTCGAATTCGGCGGTCGACGCAGCCGTACTCACTTCGAGCACACTCTCCTGGAACCTCGCTGCCGCATCCGGATCGAAGCTGGGCGCCTGGGCACATCCAGACAGCACGACGCCCGCCGACAGCACGACGGCCGCGACACAGGCGCGCGTACGGGTCATCACGGTGCCACCGTCCTCTGCAGTTGTTCGAGGTGGGTGCCGAGCGGCCCCTCGACGACCGGATAGTCCGGTGCGGCTGGCGGCTCAGGATTGAGCGTCGGGATGATGGTCAGCGCGACAACGACCGCGAGCACGAGCGCCGTGAGGATGCCTGCGATGAGCGCGACTCGCTTGGCCCCTAAGGCCCGCAACCAGGAGTGGCTTGCGGGCGGTTCAGCGTTTGCCACGGCAGTCACGCCAACAGCTTTCGGCGCGGTAGTCGGCTGATGGTTTACTACAGGGGCCGTCGTCTGCGTGTCGGACGTCTCGCGTTCTAGCACCGGGTAGCGCATCGTCTGCTCGTACGGCTCTGGCAGTGCGGCGATCTCAAGCGACACGTCGCGTGCGCTCGGACGCTGGTCTGGCTCGCGCGCGGTCATCCGCCGAATCAGGGCCGCCCATCCGTCCGGCACCGAGTCGGGGATGGCGACGTCCGAGTTCACCCGGGCCATCATCGACTCCATCGCAGAACCGGGGAACGCGCGTTCGCCCGTCAGGCACTCGAGCAGCACCAGCCCGAATGCGTACACATCGCTTGCCGGCGTGATCGCGCCGCCGAGCGCCTGCTCCGGGCTGAAGTAGCTCGCGGTGCCCAGCACGGTGCCTGTCGCGGTGATGCGACCGCCGTCGACGAGGCGGGCGATGCCGAAGTCGGCGAGCTTGGCATGCGGTCCGGACTCGTCGTCTCCGCGATCGGTGAGGAGGATGTTGCCCGGTTTGATGTCGCGGTGCACGACACCGTTCGCGTGGATGTAGGCGAGCGCGTCGGCGAGTTGCCAGCCGATGACCGCGACCTCGACAGGGGAGACCGGTCCGGCTGAGAGCCTCGCGCGAAGGTCGTCGCCAGGCACGTACTCCATGACGAGAAATGACGTTCCAGTCGACTCGTCTGTGCCTGCGTCGAAGAGAGTGACGAGTGCGGGATGATTCAGTGCCGCGAGAGTGCGCACCTCGTGCTGCTGCCGCTCCAGTTCGTCCTCTTGGGTGACGTCGGATCGGTACAGCTTCACGGCCACCTGACGGCCGAGCGCCTCGTCGAACGCGAGGTAGACGGATGCCATCCCGCCACGACCGAGCAACGACTCGGTCCGGAAACGCCCGGCGAGGACGGATCCGATCGGTTGTTCAGTTCCTAGGTCGGCTGGCACGTTCTCTCTTTCGGGGGGAGGACGATCGTTCTCTCTGCAGGGCAGGAGTCATGTTATCGAGCAACCCTGAAGACTCCTGAAGTTGTCGGCGAGTATCCTGAATCGGTGGAAACGGTGCTTCTGTATGTGGTGGGCGTGGTTATCATCGCGCTCGGGCTGGCGCTGTCGATCGCGTTGCACGAAATCGGCCACCTCCTGCCGGCGAAGCTGTTCGGGGTACGCGTTTCCCAGTACATGATCGGTTTCGGGCCGACGTTGTGGTCGAAGCGCAAGGGGGAGACCGAGTACGGCGTCAAGGCGATCCCGCTCGGCGGGTACGTCTCGATGGCGGGCATGTACCCCCCGGCGAAACCGGGCGAGAAGGCACGCACTTCGAGTACCGGCTTCTTCCAGTCGATGGTTCAGGATGCGCGCACCGCGAACGCGGAGACCGTGCCCGAGGGCCAGGAGCACCGCACCTTCTACCGCCTGCCCGTGTGGAAGCGGATCATCATCATGGCCGGCGGGCCGTTCATGAACCTCCTCATCGCGGTTGCGCTCTTCGCCGTCGTGCTGTGCGGCTTCGGCGTGCAACAGGTGTCCACCACCGTAGGAAGTGTCAGCGAGTGCCTGATCCCCGCATCGGCGGAACAGCGCGACTGCGCACCGAGCGATCCGGCGGCTCCGGCGGCCGCGGCCGGCATCCTCCCCGGCGACACTCTGGTGTCCGTCGATGGCCAGGCCATCAGCAGCTGGCAGGACAGCACCGCGATCATCCAGAAGTCGGCTGGCGAACCCATCGACATCGTCGTCAAGCGCGACGGCAAGAACATCGACGTGGTTGCAACTCCGGCGCTCACGGAGCGTTACGTCTTCGACGATAACGGCGAGGTCGCCACCGGAAGCGATGGGGAGCTGCTCACCGAGCAGGTCGGGATGCTCGGCATCACCGCCGCCTACAAGGCCGTGCCGCAACCGCCGAGTGCCGTGCTTCCCGCGGTGGGTGACAACATCACCGCCGTCACGGGCATCATCCTGAACCTCCCGCAGCGACTCGTCGACGTCGCCAACGCGGCATTCGGTCCCGAGGAGCGTGACCCGAACGGGCCGATGAGCGTCGTCGGCGTCGGGCGGATCGCCGGTGAGGTCACGAGCATCAACACCATCCCGATCGCCGACCGCGCCGCCTACCTGATCGGCTTGGTCGCATCCGTCAACGTCGCGCTGCTGGTCTTCAACCTCGTGCCGCTGATGCCCCTCGATGGCGGACACATCGCCGGCGCAGTGTGGGAGGGCATCCGCCGCTTCTTCGCGAAGCTGTTCGGACGCCGCGACCCCGGCCCGTTCGACGCGGCCAGGTTCATCCCGATCACATTCGGCGTCGTGATCCTGCTCGGCGGCATGAGCCTCCTGCTGATCTACGCCGACATCGTGAAGCCGATCTCCCTGCTCTAGGAGGTGGTCACAGGGAGAGCAGCAGGGCCTCGCCCTGACCGCCACCGCCGCACAGCGCCACCGCGGCCTTGCCCGAGCCGCGACGCTTGAGTTCGTAGGCCGCGTGCAGCGCGAGGCGGGCACCGGATGCGCCGATCGGGTGCCCGATCGCGATCGCACCGCCGTGGATGTTCACGTTGTCGAGGCTCACGCCGAGCGCGCGCGCCGAGTGCAGGGACACCGCGGCGAACGCCTCGTTGATCTCGATGAAGTCGAGATCCGCGGTCGACCAGCCCTGGCGCTCGAGCGCCGCGGTGATCGCGTGCGCTGGTTGCGCGTGCAGCGAGTTGTCCGGGCCGGCGACCTGGCCTGGGGCTCCGATGACGGCGAGGTAGTCGAGGTTGTTCGCCTCGGCGTACTCGCGGCTGGCGAGGATGACCGCGGCAGCACCGTCGGAGATGGGGGAGGAGTTGCCCGCGGTGATGGTGCCACCCTCGGTGAACGCCGGGCGCAGCCCTGAAAGTGACTCGGGTGTGGAGTCGGGGCGCACGCCCTCGTCGGTGTCGACGACAGTGTCGCCCTTGCGGCCCTTGATGGTGACGGGCACGATCTCCTCGGCGATCAGGCCTGTCGCAGCGGCGGCCCGCTGGTGGGATGCGGCGGCGACCTCGTCCTGGTCTTCGCGGCTGATGCTGAGCGACGGGTTGTGCTTCTCGGTGGAGGTGCCCATCGACTCGCGGTCGAACGCATCCGTCAGCCCGTCGTGCGCCGTGGTGTCGACTACCGAGGTGTTGCCGTAGGACCAGCCGCGGCGCGAGCCGGGCAGCACGTGGGGCGCGTTGGACATGGATTCCTGCCCGCCGACCGCAACCACCTCGGCCTCGCCAGCGCGGATGAGCCGAGCACCGTCGATGATCGCGGCGAGCCCGGAGAGGCAGATCTTGTTGATGGTGGTGGCGGGGACGTTCCAGCCGATGCCCGCGTGTATCGCGGCCTGGCGAGCGGGACCCTGGCCGAGGCCCGCGGTGAGCACGTTGCCCATGATGACGGCGTCGATCGCGCTGACGTCGACCCCGGAGCGCTCGATGGCACCTTTAAGCGCGATGGTGCCGAGCTCGACGGCGGAGAGAGAGGACAGTGCGCCGTTCATCTTCCCTTGTGGGGTGCGTGCTCCGGCGAGGATGACGACATCGCGTGTGGTCATAGGTTGCGGCTCCATTGCTCGTTCGCGCCGTTTAAGGTGATACGGCGCGGTGCCCGTGTGTCTGCTTGACACTCTACTTCGAATGGTACTACTTTGCTGAGACCTGAATCGTCTGTCATATTGGCGGACGAACCCCACGTCACCAACAGCACGAAAGGCATTCACATGCGGGTAACAAAGAAGTACCTGGCACCGGCCATCCTGGCCGTCGCGGGTCTGGCCCTAGCCGGATGCGCACCGTCGACGTCCACCCCTGAGCCCGGCACCAACGGAGAGGACCTCGCACCGGTCAACGTTGCGGTCATCACCTCCGAGACCGGTCCGCTCGCCCTTTACGGCCAGGCCTACCTGAACGGTTTCGAGGCCGGCCTCGACTACGCGACCGACGGCACCGGAAAGGTCGACGGCCGCGAGATCAACATCACCCACGCGGACGATGCAGGCGACACCGACAAGGCCGTGACCGCGGCCAAGAACTTCATCGGCGACGGCTACAAGATCATCGCCGGCACCGCGGCATCCGGTATCGCACTCGCGCTCGCCGAGCAGGCCGAGCAGAACAAGATCCTGTACATCTCCGGCCCCGCCGCAGCCGACGCCATCACCGGCGTCAACGACTACACCTTCCGCTCGGGCCGCCAGACCATCCAGGACATCTCCACCGCGGGTACCTTCGCGGGCGACGTCAAGGGCAAGACGGTCCTCGTCTTCGCGCAGGACACCGCGTTCGGCCAGGGCAACTTCGCCGGCGTCACCGCAGTGCTCGGCGGGCAGGGCGCGACCGTCGTGAGCGAGCTCGTTCCCGAGGACGCCACCGAGTTCACGCCCTTCGCCCAGAAGATCAACGACGTGAAGCCGGACCTCGTGTTCGTCGCGTGGGCGGGCGCAACCTCCGCCGCAATGTGGGAGGCGCTCTCGCAGCAGGGCGTTTTCGACAACTTCCCGGTCGTCACCGGTCTCGGCGACGTCTCCACCTTCGGCGCCTACGGCCCCGCGAGCGAGAAGATCAGCTTCCTCAACCACTACTTCGGTGGCGCTGCGGGCACTGACGCCGAGAAGTTCATGATCGAGCACCTGGAGAAGAACGGCCACGTCGCCGACCTCTTCTCACCGGATGGCTTCGTCGCCGCGCAGATGATCGTGCGAGCGATCAGCGAGGGTGGCGGAGACGACGTCGACGAGATGATCGCATCGCTCGAGGGCTGGACCTTCGACTCGGTTAAGGGTGAGCTCACCATCCGTGCCGCGGACCACGCAGTCATCCAGCCGATGTTCCAGGCGCGACTCAAGGCACAGGGCGGCACCTACGTCCCCGAGCTGATCAAGGTCGTCGACGCCAAGACCGTCGAGCCGTAAGCGACAAGCACCAAACATGACGACCAACCAGCCCGTGCTCGAAGTACAGGATCTGAGCCTTCAGATCGGCGGCGCACGCATCCTCACGGATGTGAACCTGTCGGTGGCGCAAGGCGAGATGCTGGGTGTTATCGGTCCCAACGGGGCCGGTAAGACCACCTTGTTCAACCTGATCTCAGGCGTCCTGAACCCGACAGGCGGCACCATCCGCCTCGAGGGCAAGGACGTGAGCAAGGACCAGATCTTCACGAGAGCACGGGCTGGTCTCGGTCGCACCTTCCAGACCTCCAGCCTGTTCAACGGACTGTCGGCCCTGGAGAACGTCCGCCTCGCGGCACAGGCCAAGCTCGGCGGCAGCCTGTCGCTGACCCGGTTCCCCCGGAACGGCGACCAGGCAACAACGATCGCCGAGGAGAAGCTCGAGGAAGTCGGACTCGCGCACCATGCGACAACCGACGCCGGCGTGCTCTCCCACGGCGACAAGCGCAAGCTCGAGATCGCGATGCTGCTGGCTACTGAGCCCAGCGTCATCCTGCTCGACGAGCCGATGGCGGGCGTCGCATCCGGTGACGTTCCCGGGCTCACCGAAGTCATCCGCAACCTGCACCGCGGGCACGGACGCACGGTCCTCATGGTCGAACACCACATCGAGGTCGTCCTCGGTCTGGTCGACCGTGTCGCCGTCATGCACCATGGACAACTGCTCGTCGTTGACACTCCGGAGGCCGTGATGGCCAACCCGGCAGTGCAGAGCGCCTACCTCGGGGAGAGCGTGTGAACGCCCCAGCACCATCCGACTCGATCCTCACCGTTCGCAATCTCAGCGCCAAGGTCGCCGGGCAGCAGGTCGTCGAGGACGTCAGCTTCGACGTTCCGGCAACCGGCGTCACGGCCCTGCTCGGTCGCAACGGTGTCGGCAAGACCAGCACCATCAAGGGCATCCTCGGCCTGATCGAGCGCAAGGGCGAACTGACGTTTGCCGGCGAGCGGATCGAACGGCTGCGCACCCACAAGATCGTGCAGCGCGGCATCGGCTATGTCCCAGAGGACCGCGAGGTGTTCAGCAAGCTGAGCGTCGCGGAGAACCTGCGTCTCGCCGAGCGCACCAGCAAGCCACGCCGCGAGCTGGTTGACAACCTGTTTCCGGACCTCGTCGAGCGGGCGGCCCAGAAGGCAGGAACGCTTTCCGGCGGCCAGCAGCAGATGCTGTCGCTCGGTCGCGCGCTGATCAACGAGAACCGGCTGCTGCTCGTCGATGAGCCGACCAAGGGGCTCGCGCCGATCATCGTCTCCCAGGTCGCGGATGCGCTCGCCGAGGCAGCGAAGACCGTCCCGATCCTGCTGGTCGAGCAGAACCTGCAGGTTGTGCGCCAACTCGCCGAGGACGTCATCGTGCTCGATGGAGGCCGTGTGGTCTACACGGGCAAGGCGAAGACCCTTCTCGATGACGAGACACTCATTCACCGATTCCTCGGAGTGAGCGGTGGCGACAGCCACCCGGCGCCGAGCGTAGCGAGCGCGACCAGCGCTCAGGAGGAGCGCGCATGAGCACCATAGTGCTGCTGCTCATCACCGGGCTCGGGCTCGGTGCACTGTACTTCCTCGTCGCATCCGGGCTCTCCCTGATCTACGGGCTGATGGACGTGCTGAACTTCGCGCATGGGTCGTTCCTGACCCTCGGCGCGTTCGCCGGCTGGGAGTTCGCCCGCCGCTTCGGGGCCGACAGCTGGGGGACCTTCCTGCTCTCGCTGCTGGTTGGCGCCGCGGTCGGCGCGATCTTCGCAGTCCTGACCGAGCTGCTGCTGATTCGAAAGCTGTACGAGAGACTGATCGAGCAAGTGCTCGTGACGGTCGGTCTCGCACTGGCAACCGTCGCGCTGTTCGAGGGCATCTGGGGGCAGGACCCCATCTACCTCACCGCGCCGGCGTGGATGGGCGGCCAGACCAACGTCCTCGGTGCATCCATCCCGAACGACCGCTTCCTCTACATCGCGGCAGCAGTCATCGTGCTCATCGCCATCGTGCTATTCCTGAAGTTCACGCGCTTCGGGCTCATCATCCGCGCCGGCGTGGAGAACCGCTCCATGGTGACGGCGCTCGGCATCGACGTTCGCTCTGCGTTCACGCTCGTGTTCGCCATCGGTGGCGCCGCAGCCGGAATCGGCGGCGTGCTGGCCTCGCACTACAACGGGTATGTGTCGCCGTACATCGGCGGTTCGCTGCTGATCTTCGCGTTCATCGTCACCGTCATCGGCGGTCTCGGCTCGCTCAGCGGCGCGGCGATCGCCTCGGCAGTGGTCGCGGTGCTGCAGCAGTTCGCGAACTACCACTGGGGCATCGGTGACCTCGTGGTCGTGCTGCTGCTCGCGGCAGTGCTGCTCCTCCGCCCGTCCGGACTTCTCGGGAGCAAGGCATGAGCAACGCAACGCAGACAACGAACAAGCCTTCGGTGATGGACTTCCTCACCCGCCCGGCCGTCAAGTGGGTGCTCGGGGCGCTGCTCGTCGGCTTCCTCGCGCTGCTGCCCATGCTGAACCTCAGCATCCCTGGCGTGCTGCCTGGCGCCACCTACACGCCCGGCACGCTGCAGCTCCTCGCGTTCACGATGCTGATCGCCGGTCTCGCGCTCAGCTACCACCTGATCTTCGGTGTCGCCGGGCTGCTCTCGTTCGGCCATGCGCTGTACTTCGCGGCCGGCGCCTACGGCCTCGGGATCGTGCTGCGCCGGTTCGAGATGGAGCTCATCCCGGCGATCGTGATCACGCTGGTCGTCGGCCTTCTGATCGCAGGCGTAGTCGGCGCGGTCAGCCTGCGGGTCACCGGGATCGGGTTCGCCATGGTCACCCTCGCGTTCGCGCAGGCGGGCTCGGTGCTCGTGCGCCGCAACGCCGATTGGACCGGTGGCGACGAGGGACTCGCACTCGACACGACGCACATCCCGGATGAACTGGTGGGCGTGCTCAACACGCGCAACCTGTATTGGGTCTGCCTCGCAGTGCTGGTGCTCGTGTTCCTCGTGACCAGCTGGTTCGAGAAGTCCCGGGCCGGCCACGTCGTCGCGGCGACGCGCGAGAACGAGCTGCGTGTTCGCGTCATCGGCATCCGGCCGTACTTCGTGAAGCTGCTCACCTTCATCGTTGCTGGGGTGCTCGCCACCATCGTCGGCATGGCCTACCTGCTGCTGCAGTCGAGCGCCACGCAGAAGATCATCACCGCCGACTTCACCCTGACCCTGCTCGTCATCGTCGTGCTCGGCGGCGTCGGCTACCGCTGGGGCGCCGTCATCGGCGGTGTCGTCTACACGCTGCTGGACCAGCGACTCACCGTGCTTGCCGGCTCGGAAGCGATCGCAGGTCTTCCCGACTTCCTTCGCATCCCCCTTTCGGAACCCCTCTTCATTCTGGGAACGTTGTTCATCCTGGTCGTTCTGTTCCTGCCGGGCGGCATCGCCGGACTGGCGAAGCGCGTCACGCGGGGACGGTCGAACGTCCGGGCTGAGAGGGATGTCCTGGAGGAGGTCGTGTGAACGACGGGCTGCACACGCTCGGCCGGTGGACCCGTGACCGTGCGGTCGCGACGCCGGACCGGGTGGCGGTAGACGATCGCGGCGTAGTCGTGACCTACCGCGACCTTGACGAGCGCGCGAGCAACCTCGCGGCCGCCCTGCTCGAGCGCGGGTACGGCGTCGGCGACCGCATCGCGACGATCACCGGCAACAGCGCCGACCATGTCGTGCTGTTCTTCGCGTGCGCGAAGGCCGGCATCATCCTGGCGCCGCTGTCCTGGCGGCTGTCCCCTCGCGAACTCGCCCAGCAGTTGCAGATCGCCGACCCGGCTCTGCTGCTGGTCGAGGAAGAGTTCCGCACCCTCGCGGCGGCGACAACCAAGCGGCTCGTCACGCAGCCGGCCGTCGAGGCCCTCGGCGGCAGCGGAATCGAGGCGAGCGTCCCGCACCCTGTGCGCAGCAACCCGGCCGAGCTTCCAGAACAGCGCGCGGTGCGCGACGACGACGGCCTGCTCATCATCTTCACGTCCGGAACGCAGGGACCGGCCAGAGGCGCCATCCTCACGCATGCCAACTGCTTCTGGACCAACCTCGCGTTCTCGCGCACCGTCGAGATCACCAGCCGCGACACGGTGCTCGCGGTCATGCCCCAGTACCACGTTGGCGGCTGGAACGTTCAGCCGCTGCTCGCCTGGTGGGTCGGCGCGACGGTCGTGCTCGAGCGCACCTTCGACCCCGGGCGGGTCCTCCAGCTCATCCAGGACCGCAGGATCACCACCATGATGGGTGTCCCCGCGAACTACCTGTTCCTCGCCGAGCACCCGTCCTTCCGGGGCACCGACTTCTCCAGCCTCAGGCACGCTGTCGTCGGCGGGGCGCCGATGCCGGAACCGCTGCTGCGCACCTGGCACTCGCGTGGCGTCGCACTGACACAGGGCTACGGCCTGACCGAGGCGAGCCCGAACGTGCTGTGCCTGCCGGACGAGGACGCCCGCACCAAGATCGGACTCGCGGGCAAGCCGTACCCGCACGTCGAGGTCGCCGTGGCGGATGCGATCACCGGCGAGATCCTCGACGGCGAGGCCACAGGGGAGCTGCTCGTCACAGGCCCCAGCGTCTTCCCCGGCTACTTCCGCGATCCGGAGAGCACCGCTCGCGCGCTGCACGGCGGCTGGCTGCACACCGGCGACCTGGTTCGCCGCGACTCCGATGGGTATTACCAGGTCGTCGATCGAATCTCCGACATCTTCATCTCCGGTGGCGAGAGCATCTCGCCCGCCGAGGTCGAGAGTGTCCTTGCCGGCCATCAGGCGGTCGCCGATGTCGCGGTCGTCGGTGTCCCGGATACCCGGTGGGGCGAGGTGGGGATCGCGCACGTGGTCGTCCGGCCGGGTTATGCAACCGACGAACAGGACCTGCTGGCGTTCTGCGGTCGCGACCTGGCCGCCTACAAGGTGCCCAAGCGCATCCGGTTCGTGCCGTCCATCCCACGCTCGAGTGGCAACAAGGTGCTGCGCCGCGCGCTGGTCGACGCGTACCTGGCCGAGCAGGCGAGCGAGCACACGAGCGGCGGGCCGCGATGACTGACGCGCCACGCACCGAGAGGGGCAACAGGACCCGCTCCAAGCTGCTCGTCGCAGCCGAGAAGGTGTTCTCCGAGTGCGGCTACCACGAGGCATCGATCGTGCGCATCACCGAAGCCGCCGGCGTGGCCCAGGGCACGTTCTACCTCTACTTCGGCAGCAAGCTGGAGATCTTCGACGAGCTGGTCGAGGACCTCAACCGCAGGGTCAGGCATGCGATGCGCGACGCGATGGAGGGGGCACCGACCCGACTCGAAGCCGAGCGCGCCGGCTACCACGGCTTCTTCCAGTTCACCGCAGAGCACCCCGCGCTGTACCGCATCGTGCGTGAAGCGGAATCGGTGTCGCCGAAGGCGCTGCGCATGCACTACACGCGGATCGTCGACGGCTACATCGAGGGCCTGCGCGAAGCGAAGGACCACGGAGAGATCGGCGATGTTGACCCGGCCGTTGTCGCCTGGATTTTGATGGGCATCGGCGAGATGGTCGGCATGCGGTGGGTGCTCTGGGGCGAGGACGGAGCCGCCGGCGCCGACAACGACCCCACCGCGAGCGGCACCTCACGGGTCCCGGACCACGTGTTCGAGGAGATGATGAGCTTCATCCAGCGGGGCCTCGGCGCCCCCGAGCAGAGAAAGGGACAAGCATGACGGACCTGACCGGCCGAAGGGCCCTCGTCACGGGCGGTGCGAGCGGCATCGGCGCCGCGTGCGTGCACTCGCTCGCCCAGGCGGGAGCCCACGTCATCGTCGCCGACCTCGACGGCGATGCGGCTGCCAGGGTCGCAGCGGAGGTGGGTGGCGAGGCATGGCAGGTCGACCTGAGCGACACGTCCGCCCTCGCTGACCTCGACCTCGACATCGACGTGCTCGTCAACAACGCCGGAATCCAGCACGTCAGCCCCATCGAGGACTTCGACCCCGCCCGGTTCAACCTGATCATGCGGCTCATGCTGGAATCGCCGTTCCTGCTCATCCGGGCAGCGCTGCCGAAGATGTACGAGCGCGGTTGGGGCAGGGTCATCAACATCTCTTCCGTGCACGGCCTGCGCGCATCCGCCTTCAAGTCCGCCTACGTCGCGGCCAAGCACGGCCTGGAGGGTCTCTCCAAGGTGACCGCCCTCGAGGGTGGGCCGCATGGCGTCACGAGCAACTGCGTGAACCCGGGTTACGTGCGCACCCCGCTGGTCGAGAAGCAGATCGCCGACCAGGCGCGCGTGCATGGCATCCCGGAGTCCGAAGTGGTCGAGAAGATCATGCTCACCGAAAGCGCCATCAAGCGACTCCTCGAGCCCACCGAGGTTGCCGACCTCGTGCGCTGGCTGTCCGGCGACACAGCCCAGATGGTCACCGGTGCTTCGTACACCATGGACGGCGGATGGAGCTCCCGATGACAGCGCCGGACTACCGCGCCCGCATGATCCCGGTGCGCGGCGGAGAACTCGCGGTGGGCAGCTGGGGGCCGGAGGAGGGACCGACCATCCTCGCGGTGCACGGCGTGACGGCGAGCCACATGACCTGGCCGTACCTCAGCGAGGCGCTGCCCGGCGTGCGCATCATCGCGCCGGACCTGCGCGGCCGCGGCCGCAGCAACCGGCTGCCGGGACCGTACGGCATGCCATCACACGCCGACGACCTGGCTGCGGTGCTCGACGCATTCGGGGTCGAGCGGCCGGTTGTCGTCGGGCACTCTATGGGCGGGTTCGCGTCCGTGGTGTTCGCCCACCGGCATCCGGAGCGAGTCGCGGAGCTCGTACTGGTCGACGGCGGTCTTCCGCTGACCGTGCCGGAGGGCATGTCCGATGCCGACTTCACCCGGGCGGTGCTCGGCCCGGCGCAGGAGCGGCTGTCGATGACCTTCCCGACGCGGGCGGCCTACGTCGAGTTCTGGAAAGAGCATCCGGCGTTCGCCGACGACCTCAACGATGTCGTGCTCGACTACATCGACTACGACCTGGACGGCAGCGAACCCGAGCTGCGCCCGTCGACCAGCTACCAGGCGGTCGCAGAGGACTCCGCCGAGCTGTCCGGCAGCGACTCGGTCATGTCGGCGCTGACCGGGATGACCCACGACGCGACCTTCCTTCGCGCACCCCGCGGGCTCATGAACGCGGCTCCGCTGTACACGAGCGAGCAGGTGGCAGGCTGGGCGGAGCGCTTCCCACGGATCTCCACGCTGGAGGTCGACGATGTCAATCACTACACGATCGTGCTCGGAGGAAGGGGCGCCCGCGTAGTCGCGGCTGTGGTTCAGGATGCGCTCGCCCGGGCTGAGAAGAAAGCGGGAGTCTGAATGACTGGAATCGACAAGAGGGTCGCCTCACCGGCCGAAGCGGTCGCCGACATCGGCGACGGTGCCAGCATTGCCGTCGGCGGGTTCGGCCTGAGCGGCAACCCGATGATCCTCATCGAGGCATTGCTCGAGCGGGGCTCGAAGGACCTCTCGATCGTCAGCAACAACTGCGGCGTGGATGACTGGGGCCTTGGCATCCTGCTCGCCGCCCGACGCATCCGCAAGATGACCTCGTCGTATGTCGGCGAGAACAAAGAGTTCGAGCGGCAGTTCCTGTCCGGCGAACTCGAGCTCGAGCTGACCCCCCAGGGCACTCTCGCCGAGAAGCTGCGCGCCGGCGGATCCGGGATCGCGGCCTTCTTCACCCAGACCGGTGTTGGCACGCAGGTCGCAGAGGGCGGCTTGCCGCGCCTCTACGACGGCGACGGCGGCGTCAAGATCGCCTCACCCGAGAAGGAGGTCCGCACCTTCACAGTGCGCGGCCGCGACCTGGAGTTCGTGCTCGAGGATGCGATCACCACCGACTTCGCGCTCGTGCACGCGCTCAGGGGCGACCGGCACGGCAACCTCGTCTTCAACAAGGCCGCGCGCAACTTCTCACCGCTGGCGGCGATGGCAGGCAAGATCTGCATCGCGCAGGTCGAGGAACTCGTGGAGCCGGGCGAGTTGGATCCGGATGCCGTGCACCTGCCGGGAATCTACGTGCACCGGGTAGTCCAGGTGGGAAGCGACATCGAGAAGCGCATCGAACGGCGCACCGTGACCGAGAAGGGCGGCAACTGATGGCACTCACACGCGAGCAGATGGCGGCGCGGGCAGCACTCGAACTGGAGGACGGCGCCTACGTCAACCTGGGCATCGGCCTTCCGACGCTGGTCCCGAACTACGTACCGGACGGCCTGACCGTCGTGCTGCAATCGGAGAACGGCATCCTCGGGGTCGGACCGTACCCGACCGAGGACAAGGTCGACCCCGACCTGATCAACGCAGGCAAGGAGACCGTCACCACCCTCCCCGGCACCGCGTTCTTCGACTCAGCGATGAGCTTCGGCATGATCCGCGGCGGCAAGATCGACGCCGCGATCCTCGGTGCGATGCAGGTGTCGGTCAACGGCGACCTCGCCAACTGGATGATCCCGGGCAAGATGGTCAAGGGTCCCGGCGGTGCGATGGATCTGGTGCATGGCGCGGGCAAGCTCATCGTGCTCATGGAGCACGTCGCGAAGGACGGCTCGGCAAAGATCGTGAACGAGTGCTCCCTTCCGCTCACCGGCCGGGGTGTCGTCGACCGGATCATCACGGACCTGGCCGTCATCGACGTGACGCCCGCTGGTCTCGTGCTCCAGGAACTCGCTCCCGGCGTGACCGTGGACGAGGTGCGGGCGGCAACGGAGCCGCCGCTCACCATCGGGAAGGAACTTGCTGCATGACCGCTACTCTGATCGACGGGATCAGTTCCCGCACGCTGAAGACCGACCGGCTCAACGCGAACATCCTGGAACGCGACGGAGATGACCCGAACGCCGAGGCCGTCGTGTTCATCCACGGCAACGTCTCGTCATCGCTGTTCTGGCAGCCGACCATGCTGCGCCTGCCTGCGAACTACCGGGCGATCGCCATCGACCTGCGTGGTTTCGGCGACAGCGAGACGCTGGCGGTTGACGCGACACGTGGGCTGGCCGATTACTCCGACGACGTCGCATCCGTGCTCCGCGCGCTGGGCATCGAGTCGGCGCATTTCGTCGGCTGGAGCATGGGCGGCGGAGTTGTGCAGCAGCTCATGCTCGACCACAACGAGCTCGTGCGCACCGTCACCCTGCAGGCGCCGGTGTCGCCGTACGGTTTCGGGCCAACCGCTCTTGACGGGTCCCTGCTGACACCGGATGCCGCAGGTTCCGGTGCCGGGGGAGTGAACCCCGACTTCAAAGCGAGGCTGCACAGCGGCGACCGCACTGCGGATGAGCAGACTTCGCCGCGCTCGGTGTTCCGCTCCGCGTACGTCGCACCCGGCTACCAGGGCGACCACGAGGACCTGTGGGTCGAGTCGATGCTCACGACGAAGGTCGCCGACGGAAACTATCCAGGCAACTCCACCCCGAGTGAGAACTGGCCCGGCTTCGCTCCGGGCGACCGTGGCGTGCTCAACACCATGGCGCCGACGTACTTCAACACGACCGGAATCGTCGACCTCGCGGTAAAGCCGCCCGTGCTGTGGATCCACGGCACCCAGGACGCGATCGTGTCCGACACGTCGTACTTCGACCTGAACTACCTCGGTCAGCTCGGTGCGATCCCTGGCTGGCCGGGCGAAGAGGTCGCTCCGGCGCAACCGATGAAGCAACAGACTCGCAACGTACTCATGGAATACGAGGCCGCCGGCGGCAGCGTGACAGAGATCGAACTCGAGAATTGCGGACACTCCCCGCAGCTCGAATACCCGGAGAAGTTCGACGCCGCTCTGCACGCACACCTGCTGGGCCGGACGGCCGTTTAACCCGCTTACCCGCGGCAATGGGGCCGCATCCCACGAGGGTGCGGCCCTAGGTCGCTGCCGCCGAGGCAGCGACTACAGTATGGGCAGCTATTCGTGCGCACAGGTGGAGGAACCCAAGTGGCAGAGTTCGTCGACGCTAATGGCCTCGTCTACCACGCGCTCCTGGAGCGGATCTCGGATGGGTCGCTCGCTCCGGGCACGAAACTGCGAGAGGGCGCGCTCGCCCTGGAGTTCGGGACCAGTCGAACACCGGTGCGTGAGGCGCTTCGTACTCTGGCGGCCGAGGGACTAGTGGAGATCGCCCAGAACCGTGGGGCGACGGTGCGCGCGTGGACGGCGGAGCAGATCTACGAGTCCTACGGTCTCCGGGCAGTCTTGCAGGCGCACGCGGGGCGTTTGGCGGCAGCGAACTCGAATCCGGAAGACGTTGAGAAGCTCCAGGCAGTCCAGGCGCAGATGGAGCAACTTCTCGCCCGCCGCCCGGCGACTTTCCTCGACGATTTGGCGCGACTCAACGCCGAGTTCCATGCGACGGTTGTCGGGATGGCGAAGAGCACCTTGCTGGAAAGCATGATCAATACCCTGACGTCGGTGTCGATGGTCGGCCGCACCTTCCGGGGCTTCGAGACCGAAGACCTGGAGCGGAGCATGATGCACCACCGCGACATCATCAGGGGCATAGCAGCGGGCGACGCGGAACTGGTCGCCGCAGTGATGACGAGCCACATCCTGGCGGCCCGACCAGCGGCCCTTGCCATGCTGCAGGCATCAGCCGAGTCCCCCAAGCGGTCTGCAGCGGCGCACTAGCCTCCCGCAGCCCACCCGTTTTTCGCGCGTCGGAGACTCGCGCAATCCACTTCCCTGCCGCATCCGGGACATTCGTCCCATTGGCGTTCCTTTCTGCGCGCTGCCAGAAAACTCACGTTGCGGTATTGCGCTCACTATGTGAGTCACCATAGAGTCCTTCTCATTGGCTCTCGAAGTGGAGGTTCGGTGGTGGGCGATACCCTCACACGCAAGACTCTGCGGGCGCATCTGGTCAGCGGAGGTGCGTTGAGCGCCGGGCTCGACTGCACGGTGAGCGTCGACCAAATCCTCGTCGAGGACGCCACCGGGACCATGGCCGCGATGCAGTTCGAGATGCTCGGCGTCGACCGGATCGGCGTGCCCCTCGCCGTCATGTACATCGATCACAACGTGCTGCAGATCGACGACCGCAACATGCAGGACCACCGCTACTTGCGATCGTTCTGCGACCGCTACGGTGTGCGGTACTCGCCACCGGGGCACGGCATCTCGCACTACATTCACCTGGAGAAATTCGGCAAGCCGGGCGAGATCCTCGTCGGGGCGGATTCCCACACGTCGATGGGCGGAGCCCTCGGGATGTTCGCGCTGGGTGCGGGCGGACTCGAGGTAGCAGTCGCGATGGCGGGGTACGGCTTCGACTTCGTATGCCCGGAAGTTGTCGGTGTCGAGCTCACCGGAGAATTGGGAATCGCCGTCGAGGCCAAGGACATCGTCCTCGAACTGCTTCGCAGGCATGGCGTCCGCGGCGGCCGCGGCAAGGTGTTCGAATTCTTCGGGGAAGCGGTGGAGCGGCTGTCCGTCTCCGCGCGCGCGACGATCTGCAACATGATCGTGGAGACCGGCGCAATGACGGCGATGTTCCCATCCGATGAGCAGACCCGCCTGTGGCTGCGTTCGCAAGGACGCGAGAGTGACTTCATCCCGCTCGCAGCAGATGCCGATGCAGAGTTCGACGCCGTCGAGCGCGTCGACCTGAGCGTGCTGCGACCGCTTGTGGCAGTCCCTCACTCGCCGGGCAACGTCGTCGCTGTTGCCGACCTGCCGCCGACCCCGGTGGTGCAGGTGTGCGTCGGGTCATCGGTGAACAGCTCGTACGACGACCTGGCTACCGTAGCTGCGATCCTCGATGGTCGGTCGGTGCACCCCGGGGTCCAACTGACCGTCACCCCTGGTTCGCGCCAAATCCTGCAGATGATCATCGCGTCCGGCGTTTACGAGACGCTCATGAAAGCCGGAGCGAGGATGCTCGAGCCGATCTGCGGACCGTGCGTGGGAATCGGTCAGGCACCGATAGCCGGCGCCGCATCCCTCCGAACGTTCAACCGCAACTTCCCGGGACGCAGCGGAACAGCCGAGGATCAGGTCTACTTGTGCTCCCCTTCGACCGCGGCCGCCAGCGCGCTCACGGGCACGATCACGGAGGCGACGGGGCTTGGCCCGCTGGAGCTCGTGGCCGCCGCCGCACCCGACCTTGGATTGCACGAAGCGAACATCACGCGCGTGCTGCCTGAGGCAGAACGCCGCAACGTGCAAATCGAACGAGGCTCGAACCTGGTGCCGCCGCCACTGCCCGAACCGCTGCCGGCCGACCTGAAGGCCCGGGTTCTGATCGTCGTCGGAGACGACATCTCAACCGGGGACATGGCACCGGATGGCGTGATCGCGATGTCAGTCTGGTCGAACCTCGCCGTCTGCGCCCGCTTCATGTTCAACCGTCTTGACCCGGGATTCCATGATCGGGCGATCGACTGGGGCGGAGGCATCATCGTCGGCGGCGAGAACTACGGGCAGGGTTCATCGCGAGAGCACGCGGCACTCATTCCGCTGCACCTCGGCGTGCGAATCGTCGCGGCCAAGAGCTACGCGCGCATCCACCGCCGGAACCTCATCGCAGCGGGTATCGCGCCGCTGATCCGCCCGGCCGGCGACACCACGGATGAAGGCGACGAGTGGTCGATCTCCGGGCTGCAGGCCGCGATCGCGCACGGCCACTCTGAACTGACTGTGACCACTCGCGACGGGCGGACGCTCGTGCTCGGCATCCAGCTCAGTCCCGCCGAACGCGAAATATTGCTGGCCGGCGGCCTCTTGGCCCAGGTCAACGGGGTGAGCCGACAACTCGCCATCGCATAGCCATTCGGCGACGCCAGTCGCCGAATGACAGGGCAACCCATCCCTGTCACCGCACCACCCTTGTACCAACCAGAGAGGAAGCAATGATGCTGTTGAAGAAGAAGTTGGCGACCGCGAGTGCCCTTGCGGTGCTGCTCGGACTGACCGCGTGTGCGACACCGGGCGAGACGCCTGACGAAGGTGCGCCCGGTTCGGACTCCGAGTCGAGCGCCATTGAGGTTGTTCCCGAGATTGCGGACATGCTGCCGGAGGACATCAAGAAGAGCGGCGTTCTCAAGATCGGCGCCCTGGGCACGAACTTCCCGGAGCAGTACACCACCGAGGCCGGTGAGCACACGGGCTCGATCGTGAAGCTCTACACGGCAGCGGCCCAGGTGCTCGGCCTTGAGCCGCAGTTCGACATCGTGACAAACGACGCCATCCAGGCTGGCGTCGAGTCGGGGCGCTACGACATCGCCCAGATGGCCGACAACCCGGAGCGTCAGAAGCTGTTCGACATCATCTCGGTGCAGTTGAGCGGCGTCGGGCTTGCGGCGCACGCCGACAACGAGAACGACAGTGTGAACATGGACGAGGCGCTGTGCGGTTCGTCGGTGGCTGTGACCAAGACCTCGATCGCGGAGCGGACCGCCATCGCGGTATCCGAGAAGTGCGAGGCAGCGGGCAAGGAGCCGGCCGCAATCAGCTCCTTCGTGGACAACGCAGCGGTCATGCTCGCGATCTCCAGCGAGCAGGCCGAGTACGGAATCGTCTCAACCGGTGTCGCCAACGGCTACATGGCACGGCAGCCGGAGTCCATCAAGGTCGTGGACGCCGACTACTCGTTCAGCGGCGGTCCCGCTGTGCTGAAGGGTCGCGACGAGCTGCGTGACGCCCTCCAGGCCGCACTGCTCCACCTGGTCGAAATCGGACTGTACGACGAGATCCTGGCCGAGTTCGGTCTCGAGGACCACGCCATTCCGAGCATCCCGATCAACAACATGGAAACCGGGAAGCGCCGGGAGTAACCCGTCGATCGACCCGGCGGCTGCGGTTCCGCAGCCGCCGGGTCGGTCTTATCCACCGTCCGAAGCGTTGGCGCCGGACACGAACGAAATACGAGGGCCCAGCCGTGGCGACAACAAGTGCTGCCGAGCGCGCGGTGGACATAAACCACCTGCGAGAGCTTGCCCAGAAGCGGCTGCCCGTGGCGCTATTCGACAACCTCGACAACGGCAACGAGGACGACGTCGCGGTACGACACAATGGCGAGGCCCTGAGGGCCCTCAAACTGGTGCATCGCGTCTTGCGCGACACCTCTCGCCGTGACGCATCGGCATCGCTGTTCGGCAAACGGCACGGGTTGCCGTTGGTGATCGCGCCGACCGGTGTCACCAGCTGGATCTCCTACCGCGGCGAGGTGGCTCTCGCGCGTGCCGCAGCCACCGCCAACATCCCGTTCGTCCTCACCAGCACCACCAACACACCCATGGAAACCGTGCGGAAAGAAGGCGGCGGAACCCAGTGGTACCAGCCCGTCGTCTGGCAGGACACCCGGGCAACACTCGAAGAGATCGACCGTGCGAGGCGAGCCGGGTTCGACGGACTTGTGCTCTCGGTCGATACCACCATCGGATTCAACCAACCGCGTGACAAGCGCCGCGGGTTGACCTTCCCCATGAAGTTCCGGCCCAGCCACCTGATCGAGGCCGTTCACCATCCGCGTTGGACGTTCGGCACCGCCTGCCGCTACCTGCTCACCGAGCGACGCCTGCCCGGGTTTGCCAACGTGACTGTCCCCAGCGCCCTGACCCCCGCCGAGAGGAAGCGGTTCCTCGTCAGAGACGACTCGCTGACCTGGGACTTCCTGCGCCGCGTCCGAGACAGCTGGCCGCACGCCCTGATCGTGAAGGGCCTCCTGCATCCGGATGACGCGCTCAGCGCGGCGGATGCCGGTGCCGATGCGGTCGTGGTCAGCAACCACGGCGGCCGCACCATTGATGCCGCGCCGGCGCCCATCGAACTGCTCCCGGAGGTTGTGGCCGCGGTCGGCGGCCGTGTGCCGGTGCTCGTGGATGGCGGCTTCACTCGCGGAAGCGACGTGCTCAAGGCTGTCGCGTTGGGCGCGGACGCGGTGATGATCGGCCGGGCAACCCTGTACGGACTGGCCGCCGGTGGCGAGCTCGGGGCGCAACGGGCGCTCACCATCCTGCGGGAGGAGGTCGAACGCACGATGGGGGCGCTCGGCCTCACACGTCTTTCCGAGCTCGGTCGCGACGTTCTGCTGACGCCCGGCGACCTCGCCAGCCTGCTGGTCGCAGCCCGATAACGGCGCGGCGCCCGGTCGGTTCGCCAACACACCAACATCTAGGGGAGTAATACAAGTGATTCCAAGCCGGCCACAGCTCATGGGCGACTTCGGTATGGCCACGTCGTCGCATTGGATTTCCAGTGCCGTCGCGATGGGGATGCTCGAATCCGGCGGCAACGCGTTCGATGCCGTAGTTGCTGGTGTCTTCGCCTTGCAGGTGATCGAGCCGCAACAGTCCGGACCGGGCGGCGACATTGTTGCGATGTTCGCGCGCGCAGGCGATGACGTGCCGACGGTGCTGTGCGGGCAGGGGGTTGCGCCCGCCCGGGCCGTCCCGTCCGCCTTCGCTGCGCTTGGGCTGGATCTGATCCCGGGATCCGGGCTCCTGCCCGCTTCGGTGCCGGGGGCGACGCCTGCGCTGCTGACCCTGCTGCGCGATCACGGCACTTTCTCGCTCCGGCAGGTTCTGGAGCCGACGATCGAACTCGCCGCGGGTGGGTACCCGTTGGGGGAGCAGGCGATCGTGACGATCCGCTCCATGGCCGAAGTCTTCGAGAAGTACTGGCCGGCTTCGTACTCGACCTACCTGCCCGGTGGCAGCATCCCTCGTGCCGGCGATCGATTCGTCAACCGCCAACTCGCTGAGACCTACCGACGGCTGCTGGCAGAGGCGGAGGCGGCGGGCGCCGATCGCGACAGCCAACTCGACGCCGCGCTCCTTACCTGGGGTCACGGCTTCATCGCCGAGGCGGTTCACGAGTTCAGCGCCGAAACTCACCGCGATGCCAATGGGACCGAACATCGCGGTCTGATCTCTGCCGATGACCTCGCCTCCTGGGCGCCGAGCTACGAGAGTGCCCTCGGTGTCGAATCGGGTGGGTACACGGTGTACAAGGCCGGGCCGTGGAGTCAGGGACCGGTGATGCTGCAACAGTTGGCCCTGCTCGAAGGGACCGGTTTCGATCCGGTCGACCCAGCGAGCGTGCACGCCGTGATCGAGGCGGCCAAACTCGCCTTTGCAGACCGGGAGGCCTGGTACGGCGACAGCGGAGACACCCCGATCGAGGCGCTGCTGTCGGCGGGGTACGCGGATGAGCGGCGCAAGCTCATCACCGAGTCCGCATCCCACGAATTCCGCCCTGGCTCACCGAGCGGGCGCACACCGCTGATGCCTGACCTTGACAGGTTGGACCCCGCGAACTCCACGCATGCTGCGTTCGCCGAGCCCAACCTTGCCCTGAGCAACGCAGCGTTCGCAGAGCCGAACCTGGCCGCGCCGGGACCGAAGCCCGGAGCCACCGCGGGGGACACCGTCTCCATCAACGTCATCGACCGATTCGGAAACATGATCTCCGCGCTGCCGAGCGGCGGCTGGCTGCAGTCGTCACCGATCATCCCCAAGCTCGGGTTCGCGCTTGGCACGCGGATGCAGATGATGTGGTTGGAGCAAGGCCTGCCGAGTTCGCTCGTGCCAGGCAAGCGGCCGCGGACCACTCTGTCACCGACCATCGCATTTCGTGATGGCGCGCCCGCTATGGTGCTCGGCTCGCCGGGCGGTGACCAGCAGAATCAGTGGCAGTTGGCGTTCCTGCTCGCCGTGCTGCACGGCGAGCGCAACCTGCAGCGCGCCATCGAGTACCCCAAGTTCCACATTCGCCATTTCCCCGCGTCGTTCTATCCGAGGCGCCAGACCCTCGGGCAGGTGCTGGTGGAGGAGTCGTTCGGCGCAGACGTGATCGCCGACCTGAAGGCGCGCGGGCACGATGTCACGGTCAGTCCGGCGTGGTCACTCGGGCGGATCTTCGCGGCGCAGCGCGATCGCGAGACGGGATTCCTCACCGCCGGCGCGGATCCGCGGGGTGGGCTCGGTTACGCACTCGGCCGCTAGAGCGCCAGGGTTCCGTCCGTGCTCACCGGATGCCCGTCCACGAGGGTCAGCACGGAGCGGGTGCCCGCAAGCTCGGCCAAGTCGCACTCGAGAGGGTTTCGATCGAGCACGGCGAAATCTGCGGCGAGGCCCGGGCGGATGACACCTCTCTTGTCTTCGTCGCCTGTCAACCGCGCACCGTTCACGGTGACGAGCTTCAACGCGTCATAACGGCTGACGGCCTCATCGGGGGCGACGATGACTCCGCGCTCATCCTCTCGGCTCACCACGTGCACCATGCTGTCCCAGATCGAGATCGGCCGGTTGTCGGATCCCAGCACCACTGGAACGCCAGCATCCATCAGGGATTTCACCGGCACGATCTCGCTCTCCCGATCCGTGCCGACAAGGTCTCGAGTGAACACCCCACGGTGGAGGTGATGGCCGGTGATGGTCGTCATCATCACTCCGAGGTCGGCGGCGACGTCGATCTGGTCGCGGCTCAGCGTCGGCTGGTGTCCCAGGGTCCAGCCCAACCCACCTATCGGAACCTGCCCGTCGACCCGGGCGAATATCTCGAGGAGGTTCTTGGCCAGTCCGGCCACCCTCACACCGGAGCGTGCGCAGTCGAGCAGCAGCTGCTCGACGTCCGCCATGGGCACGAACGCCCCGGCGGCGAAGCCCGCCCAACCGGTTCGCGGGTGGTTCGCGGAGCGCAGCGCCGTCGCGGTCTCATCGACAGCGCCCCCGATGAAGACGCCGTCGACGCCGGCGAACCTGCCGGCCAGAAGCTCGAAGTCACCCCTCCAGCCTTCAAGTGTGCCTCGCAGGTCGCCAATCTCGGGCCAATGCGGGCTCAACGGCAAGCTCGCGCGGAGTCTTGCACTGCCGGCCGCAGCGTAGGCATCCAGGTAGGCGTCCAAGACCTCGCTGGCGATGCCGTGGCCCTCGAATACCGCGGTTGTGCCGAAGGACGCGTACCGTTCGAACGCGTTCCGGATGGCGGCAGCGCGCTGGTGCCTGGTGAATCCGGGTGCGACTCGCAGGAGCGTGTGCTCAATGAGCGGCTGGTGCGCGGTCTCGACGAACCTGCCGGTCGGGTTGCCCCGAGCGTCACGCTCGATCACCAGGTCATCGTGCGGCGAGAGCGTCTCAGCGCTGATCCCGGCCGCGGCGAGTGCCAATGAGTTTGCAAAGGAGATCTTCTTCGCCCGCATGTTCCAGAAGCCCCAGATCGGCCGGATGAAGACCGGGTTGTCGGGGCTGACGGAGTCGAGATCGTGCCGGTCCGGAAGGCGTCCGCCTCCGAACGGGTCGTCGGCATCGGTGTAGTCCGGGGGAGTGCCCAGGGGTCTGGTGACGATCCATTCGCCCGGTTGTGCATTCACGGCGGCCTGAGCCACGACGTCCAGGATGTCCGCGACGCTTGACGCTCCCGCGAATCCGGGTAGATCGTCACCGAGGGTCTCGCGGTCCAGATGGGCGTGGCCGTCAGTCAGCCCCGGAAGCACGGCCATCCCGGCGGCGTCGATCCGCGGCAGCACGGCTACGGTCGTCGGCAGGTCGGCATCGCTCGTGTAGACCTGCTGGATGATCCCATCGGCGACGAGCACCGCGGCGCGCGGCAACTGCTGAGGCAGCCGTTCGTCCATGCTGATCAGCGTCGCGTTCGTGAGCAGGAAAGAGCGCGGAGACGCCGGTGCCCCGCTCATGGTGCGATCACGTGACCGAACCGGAACACGTTCTGCGGATCGTGTGTCGCCTTCAGCTCCAGCAAACGGGCTGCCGTCTGCGGGTCGTAGGAGGCGAGCACCCGATCCTTGCCAACCTCATCGCCCTGGAAATTCGGAACCGGCTGGCCGGCCGAGGCGGCATCCGCGAGTTGGAACGCGCGTGCCGCTCTCGCCCGGGAAGCGTCGTCGGTGCGTCCGATCACCAGGAAGGAGAACTCCGACCCGCGTCCGGCAACGGCGTTCGGGTGCGCGGGCATCCGACTCATCGCGCCGCCCAGGTGGCGGAACTCGAGGGTCGGTGCGTATCCATCGTCGTCCGGGTACTGGTGCCACATGTCGTTGAGCAGCTCCTCAGTCAGGCGCGGAAGCAGACGGCTTCGCTCGGTGAAGGGTTTCGGCACGCCGCCGTCGTTGTGCACCTCCCGGATACGCGAGTATGCCTTCTCATCGACACTGTCCAGGACGATGCCAGGCAGGGAGCGCATCGGATGCAGCAGCGCTGCCGCTTCGTTGCTGTCGCCGGCGGCGGTGACCCTCAGGTGCACGAACTGGGCGAACCCTTCGTTGTCCACAGGCGGCACGGGGCCGCGCATGGCTAGCGAGGTGCCGAACCACTCGGGCAGGGTGCGCACCCACTCCAGGTAGCGCGGCAGCACGTCCGCCGCCGCGTCCGGATGGAAGTAGAGGCCACCGCCGAAGTAGGACTCGAGCGGGAAGAGCTGGACTTCTATTGCCGTGGCGACGCCGAAGCTCCCGCGACCGCCGCGCACGCCCCAGAACAAGTCACTGTTCTCTTCTGGCGTCACCTCGAGGAGCTCTCCGTCCGCGGTGACCAGTTGCACCGCGAGGATCGTGTCTGCGGCGAACCCGAACATCCGCGAGAGCAGCCCGATTCCGCCGCTGAGTGCGTAGCCCATCACCCCGACCGTCGGAGATGACCCGTTGACCGGCGCGAGACCATGTTTAGTGGTCTCCGCGACGACCTCGCTCCAGCGCACTCCGGCCCCGATCCACGCCGTCCGCCGATCGGGATAGACGCGGATGCCAGTCATCCGCTGGGTCGCGACGAGGACCGCGCCGTCGTTGCTGCCGATCGTTCCGTGTCCCGTCGATTGCACCGCGATGCCGCGGCCCTCTTCGACAGCCTTGCGAACGGCCCGCTGGACATCCGCTGCCGTCTCGGCGAAGATGACCGCACTCGGGGTCGGCGGGTGGGCGAGGTTGAATGAACTGAGCTCTTGGAGGTCCGGCTCCCGCTGTCGCATCCGCGTCTTGCCTCGGACTTACGGGAGGATCGCTACTGCCTCGATCTCGACCAGGAGACCTGGGCGAGCGAGGGCGACAACCTGCACTGTGGCCTGTGCGGGGTGCCCCGCGTCACCGGTGACCTCACGAATGGCGGCGCCGATCGTTCCCGGCTCGCCCATCTCGGTCGCGTAGACCTTGCGGTGAACGATGTCGTCCCACGTCGCCCCGACCGCATCCATCGCGATCTTCAAGTTGTTCATGGTCTGGATGACCTGGGCTCGCAGGTCGCCGTGGCCGACGATCTCGCCGTTCTCGTCGAACGACACCTGCCCGGCGAAGTGCACGATCGTCTGCCCGGTCCCGATCGCAACATGCGAGTAGGTACCCGGCTTGCTCAGTCCGGACGGGTTGATCAGAATGCGGCCCATGAAATCCTCCGATTGAAAGTGCCGCGTGGCGCGGCAGCATTGCCGTGACAAGCCCAAAACTCATCATGTAGGTTGCAACCCATCATGTAGTACAAAGCTCGATCGTGTCAATGGGGCCGGCGCTCACCACGCCACTATGATCAACCGCATGGCGCAACCCGGTAGCAGCGGACACCACCCCCTGCTCGTGCTCGGAAAAATCGCCGACATCCTCAGCACCTTTTCCCTCGCCCAGCCCGAGCAGACACTGGCGACCATCCGTGCTGCAACGGGCCTGCCGCCCTCCACGGTGCAACGACTCGTCGGGAACCTGGTAGCGCACGGCTTCCTGGACCGCACCGCTCGCGGGTATCGGATTGGTGCCAGGATGCGGCAGTGGGCAGCGACGGCGATTCGGAGCGACGATGTGGTCGAGGCGGTCAAGCCGGTGCTCACCCGCCTCCGCGACGAGTCCGGGGAGACCGCGTGCTTCTTCCAGACATCGGGTGTGCACCGCGTTTGCGTGGCGATGGCGGAGACCCATCAGGTGCTGCGCGCGGCGATGAACGTGGGCGCTGTGCTTCCGCTGCATGCAGGGTCGCCCGGACGCGTGCTCCTCGCTTGGGAGGACGGCTTGCTTGAAGAGGCGCTCGCTCGCGACCTCGACGCTGTCACCGAGCGGACCATCGTCGACCCGGACGCGTTGCGAGACGCTGTCGAGAGCACTCGTGCCAACGGCTTCGCGATCACCACAGGCGAGCGCGAGTCGGGTGCGAGCGGTCTGTCTGCGCCGGTGTTCAACGCTCAGGGCGACTTGGCCGGTGCGGTCTCGATCATGGGTCCCACCCTTCGGATGCCCAGGGAGCGTTGTGAGGCGTTGGTGGACACGCTGCTGAAGGCCGCCGACGAACTCACCGCGGCGATCGGCGGGCGACGACCGGCTCAGGACTGAGCACGTGCGCTGCGCGGGAATGAGCCAGCCGATGCAAGGCCGGAGCGCGGCGCAACCCCGACGATTTCGCAGATCCAGCGTCCGATCTCGGTAGCTCGTTCGGCGTCGACCCCGTGGATGTTCCCTTCGCGCTCGAGCAGCCACGCCAGGTCCTCGGTCGAGATGTTGCCGGCGGCACCGGGCGCGAACGGGCAGCCACCGAGCCCACCGACGCTGGAGTCGAAGCGTCGCACGCCGATGCTGAGTGCGGCGACGGTGTTTGCCAACGCGGTGTGGCGGGTCTCGTGGAAGTGAGCACGCAACTCGACTGCGGTGCGCTGCCGCAGCAGGTCGAACAGACCGGCAACCTGTGACGGATTGGCACAGCCGATCGTGTCCGCGAGTGCGAGCTCAGCGAGGTCCCCTGCCTCCAGGATCGGAGACACCGCGCGAAGCACCTGGTCGGATGTGACCTCGCCCTCGTAGGGGCAACCGAACGCCACCGCGAACGTAACCGACAGCGGCACATTCGCGGCGCGCGCCTGTCTGCCCGCATAGAGAGCCCCGGCCACCGCCCGCTCCACGGTCGTGTTCTGGTTCGCGGATGCGAACGCCTCGGACACCGGTACGACGAAGTTGATCTCATCGACTCGCGCCGCCAGCGCCCGGTCCACACCGCGTTCGTTGAGCGCGAGGCCGATGTAACTGACCCCGTCGATTCGCGGCAGTGCCGCCATCACCTCGTCTGCGTCCGCCATTTGGGGCACACGCCCGGGGTGCACGAAGCTCGTCGCCTCGATCCGCCGAGCGCCTGCGTCGACGAGTCGCGCGATCAGCTCGATTTTCGCTTCGGTCGAAACGGTCGTGGCCTCGTTCTGCAGCCCGTCACGCGGCGTGACGTCGATGATCTCCACTGCGCTCATGCGCGTTCTCCGGCATCCACCACTGACTTCAAGCCCACTTCGCGTAGCACGGCCTCGGTATGTTCGCCCGGTGTCACTGGGCCGTTCCACCGCACGGCGCCCGGCTCGAGAGAGAGTTTCGGGACGATACCCGGGTGGGTGACTGTGCCCCAGTCGTCATCTGTGACCTCGAGGAACATCTCGCGCTCCCGGAAGTGCGGGTCGGCGACGATATCCGCGATTGTGTTCACGAGGCTCGCCGGCACGTCATGCGCGTCGAGCACCTCGAGCAGGTCTGCGGAGGATCGTGACACCGACCAATCGGCGATGATCTCGTCGAGTTCGGCCTGGTGCCGGCCGCGGGCGGTGTGGTCCGTGAACCGATCGTCCGTCAGAAGGTCCGGCATCGCCATCGCCGCTGCCAGCCGCGTGAAGACGCTGTCCTGGTTGGCCGCGATCACCACCCACTTGCCGTCCATCGAGTGATAGATGTTCGATGGGGCGATGCCGGCGAGTGACGTGCCGCTCGGCCCCGGGATGTGCCCGCTCGCCATGTAGTCGGGCAGCGCACTCTCCAGCAGCGAGAAGCAGGATTCCACGAGCGAGACATCCACGACCTGGCCGCGACCGCCGTTGGTCTGCCGCGCGAGCAGCGCGATCAGCACGCCCTGGACCGCGAACATCGCGCCGAGGCTGTCGCCGAGCGAGATGCCGGTACGCGGGGGTGGGCCATCCGGGAACCCATTCAGGTGCCGAAGGCCTCCGATGGCCTCGGCGATCGACGCATATCCGGGCCGGAATGCCTTGCTTCCGGTCTGGCCATAGCCGGACACTCGCGCGATGACGACGCCCGGGTTCAGTTCGAGCATCCGCTCGGGCGCCAGCCCGAGCCTCTCCAGAGTGCCCGGCCTGAAATTCTCGATCACAACGTCAGCGGTGCCGAGGATGGACTCGAACGCCTCACGGCCAACGTCGCTCTTCAGATCGAGCAGCACGCTTTTCTTGTTGCGGGACTGCACCGCCCACCACAGAGCGTGACCGTTCTGCTCGGCGCGACCCCAATCGCGGAACGGGTCCGTTCGACCGGGGCTCTCGATCTTAATCACTTCCGCGCCGAAGTCGGCGAGCATCCGACCTGCGAACGGACCGGCGATCAAGGATCCGAGCTCGATGACCCGGATGCCCGCCAAGGGCCCAATGCGGCCGGTGGCCGGCTCTTCGACTGACTGCATAGGCGGCATTATTGCATACGATTTTCGCATCGTTCACGCATCCGAGTCGAAAACTGCGCCAGATTGTATGCAAACAGGTTGAGTTTGTGGCTCTGGAGCCCTAGGGTTCATATCGGGTGCGGAGCCGGGGACCGCCCACACGCACTTAAGTGGCGTGAGCTAGCCAAAGGAGGACTCGCGATGCGTCTGTCAGGAGAACGCCGCCAGTGAGCGAGCGTGCCAACGCGATGAGAGCGAGCATCCTGCGGTCGCACGGCGGTCCAGAGGTACTGCAATTGAGCGAGCTTCCGGCGCCGGTGCCAACCAGCGGTGAGACGCTGATCCGGGTAGGTGCTGCAGGTGTCGAACCGGGCCTCGACGTCCGGACCCGGCTGAACGGCGCCGGTTGGCAGCTTCGGTTTCCTCACGTGCTCGGTGCGAGCATGGCGGGCACGGTGATCTCCAGCCCCGACGCCGCAGCGCCCGATCCCGGCACGAGGGTCGCCGTAGCGCCGAACATCTCCTGCGGTGAGTGTGCCTACTGCCGTTCCGGTCGCGACAACTCGTGCGCGCAGCGAGAGTTCCTGGGGATCCATCACGCCGGTGGGTACGCCGAGTTCTGCAGCGTCCCGACCCGCAATCTCATCCCCATCGCCGACAGCACCTCTTTCGCTGTCGCGGCAAGTACTGCGGTGTCGTTCGGAACGGCGTGGCATCTGCTCGTCACCCGGGCGAGGGTGAGCCCAGCCGATGTGGTTTTCGTCGTCGGTGCCGCAGGCAGCGTCGGCACGGCAGCGGCGCAGATCGCCGCGCTGTTCGGCGCCCGCGTCGTCCTCGGTTCCCGGACGCCCCAGAACTTGCGAGAACTCTCCGACGAGGTGCGCGCGTTGGGGGTTGTGGACACCACGACCGACTTCGCGCCTCAGTTGGAGTCGATTGCGCCAGGGGGAGTCGACGTCGTCGTGGAAACAGTTGGTTCGGATACGTGGGCCGGCAGCGTCGATTCGCTCGCCCCGGAGGGCAGGCTCGTGTGCTGCGGTGGTGCGAGCGGTGGTGAGGTCGGGCTCACTCTTCGCGACCTGTATCGGCGCAATCTCAGCCTGCTGTTTTCGACCAGCAGCACCTTCGAGGACCTGCGTCTGGTGCTCAGGCTGGTCGATGAGGGCAGACTGCGACCGCGAGTCGACAAGGTCTTCGACCTGGCAGACGCTGCTGCAGCCCACGCCGCGGTGGAGGCTGGCGGACTGCAGGGCAAGGTCGTCATTGTTCCGGAGTCGGCAGCATGAGCCTTGAGCACTTTGGCGATGGCATCCGGGTGTTCGCGAGCTCGCCTGGCGCATCCAACCTGTCCGTGATCACAAGCGGTTCGAGTGCACTATTGGTCGACGCAGGCAGCCTGCCCTCGGCGGCACGAGAATTCTGGCGCCAAGCCACGGACGGTGCGAATGCGCAGCTCGTGCTCACCCACCACCACGCTGACCATGTGTTCGGAGCGGCGGGGTTGGCGGATGTGCCGGTGATCGCGAGCGACCGGGCGGCTCGACTCCTCGACGAGCGAGGTGTGCATGAGCGCGATCGCCTGATCGAGCTGCTTCCCGACCACAGGGACGAGTTGGCTTCTGCAGCGGTCCCGGTCGTGACGCAGCCGGTCGACTCGACGACCACCATCGACGTGGACGGGCGAGCTGTGCGCCTTATTCCGGTTGGCCATGCCCACACACCCGGAGACGTCGTTGTTTTCGATCAGCGCACCAGCACCGTGTTCACCGGCGATGTCGTGTTCACGAATGTCATGCCGGTATTGCGCGACGCGAACACGGCAGGGTGGATTGAAGCACTTGCCGTGCTGGAAGGGCTGAAGCCAGAGCGTGTCGTCCCTGGGCATGGCACCGCCGGCAGTGCTGGCGTCCTGGATGACATGATCGAACTGCTGAGCGCGCTCCGAAGCATCGCCGAGCGTCATGCTGACGACGATGACCCCACGGCGTCGATCGCTGAGCTGCCTACCCGCTTCCGCGACCTGCGGCGAATGGAGCGGTTCGAAGGAGCCGTCTCATCGATCGTCGCCGAGCTGCGAAATTCCCCCTCAACGCTGTCACCAAGAAGGAGCGAATAATGACAATCACCGGATGGCACCACATCACCTACCCCGTGCCGGACGTCGAAGCTGCCAGTGACTGGTATCAGCGCGTCTTCAAGGGGACCGAGATCATGCGCACCGGCTGGAACGCATCCGACGTCGCTGCGAAGCGCAACCGTCAGGTGTGGGTGCAGTTCGGCACGGCCGTCATTAACCTTGCAGAGGGCCCGGTCATGCAGCGCCCGACCGACCTCCACTTCTACCACTACGCGATGCACGCCCCTGCAGAGCAGCTCGATGAATGGATTGCTCACCTCGAGGCGAACGGTGTCGAGGTTCTCGGGCCGTACGGTCACGGTGGCCTCGGTCTGCTCTCGCTCTACATGGACGACCCTTGGGGCTACCGCCTCGAGATCATCTTCGACCTCGGTGACTACGAGACCGCGAAGCAAGCAGCGATCTCCCGCGGTGGCGCACTCGGCAACCCGTCCGCGCAGTACGAATGGGACTGAGATGACCGGTCGAACAGGTGAATTGGACGACCTGATCGTCGTCGGTTGCCGCATCCTCGACCGCCTGGGCATCTTTGACAGCTCGGGTCACCTCACCTACCGGCTGCCCGGCACCAACTCATTCGCGATCTCAGCTCGCAAGGCCCCAGGTCTCGCAAGCGCTGACGATCTGATGGTGATCGACGAGGAGGGCACGGTGCTCGATGGGGCGGGCACCGTGCCGCTCGAATGGGCGATCCACGCGCGCATCTATCGCGCGCGCCCTGATGTTCGCTCGATCGTCCATTCGCACTCGCCGATGAGCCGTGCCTTCAGCATCAGCACCCAGCAGATCCTGCCGGTGTTCGGCATCGCGACGCCGTGGCTGCACGCGCCAGTGCCCGTGCTAGATGAGACGGGCCCGATTTCATCGTCTGAGGCGGGGGACCGGCTCGTCGACGTGATCGGTGACGGTCCCGCAGCCCTCCTTCACGCGCATGGCAGCGTCATCGTGGGGCCAAGCGTCGAGGCGACGGTCGTCCGCGCCGTGACGCTCGAGCAGACGGCCGAATCCCTGTTGCGCGCGATCTCGCTCGGCCCAGTGCGCTCGCTGGATGCCATGCAGGTCGAGGCGTGGCGAACCAACACACCAGCCGGCCACGCAAAGGCGTGGGACTACTTCATCGCCATGATGGAACGAGAGGAAACGCAGTGAAGCTTGCAATTTTCAACGACGATCGACTCGGGGTGGTCGTCGACGACCAGACCGTCGTTGACGTGACCTCGGCACTGCCCGAGCATGACCAGGGGCTTGGGGCGGGCTACTGGGTCCGTCTGTGCCGTGACTTCGACTCACTGAAGGATGCGATCACCGCGGCGACGGCAACCGGGAGCCGGCATGCGCTCGACAGCGTCGAGCTCCGGGCACCCGTGCTGAACCCCACCAAGGTCATCGCCGCCGCCTCGAACTACACCGAGCACGTGGAGGAGATGAGCAACCGCGGACTGCCCGAGTGGATGCTCACGTCCGACTTCTTCCTCAAGGCACCCAGTTCGATCACCGGTGGCGGAGAGATCGTGCTGCCGGAGCTTGAAGCGGAAATCCACTACGAGTGCGAGCTGGCCTTCATCATCGGCAAGGGCGGCAAGGACATCCCGGTCGAGTCGGCTCTTGAGCACGTGCTGGGCTGGACGATCCTGCTCGACATCACCGAGCGCGGCTCGGGCGACCGGTCGCGGCGCAAGTCGTACGACGGGTTCACGCCGATCGGGCCGTGGGTTGTCACCGCAGACGAGGTGTCCTCGTGGGAGGACCTGCCGATCGTCATGCATCTGAACGGCGTCGTGCGCCAGGACGTGCGTGCGGGAGACATGATCGTCTCTGTGCCCCAGATCATCTCCAACATCTCGCGCGTGATGACCCTGGTGCCGGGAGACGTTGTGACGACGGGTGCCCCTCCGGGAGTGGGCAAGATCGAGCCGGGCGACCAGATCGTCGCGACGATCGGCGGAGTCGGCCAGTTGACCGTCAACGTCGGCTGACACCGGCCTAGTCTGAACAGCGGGCGCCCACGAAAGTGGGCGCCCGCCATCGATTAACGCTGCTCCCCGTCAGCTCACGCGGTCTCGGTGGCGGTGGCACGCTGGCTGTCGAATGGACGCGCGACGAGGTGGAGCAGGATAGTGGCCAGCAGCACAATGGCGGCGACAATGAAGCCCCATGCGTTCTGCCACAGGTAGATCGGCATCAGTACCATCGGGGCAACGCCGGCTCCGAAGAACCGGAACGCCTGCACGAACGAGATGGCGGAGTCAGCTGAGCGCAGCCCAAGCACATGCTTGTTGATGCTCAGCGCGACGGCCAGGGCGCACGGAATGGCTACCGCCCACAGCACGGCGAGCATCAGAGGGTTGATCGCAAGTGGCACCGCGAGAATGAAGCTCGCGCTGATGAGCAGGGCGGCAAGGCTGACAGTACGCGAACCCCAGCGATCCACAGCGGACCCGGCTAGCGGGGCGACGATGAGCGATGAGACGCCCCCGATCATCAGGATGATGCCGCGCTCGGAGGCGCTCGAGCCCAGGTTGTCGTAGGCGAATAACGCGACGAGGAACCCAAGTCCGGTGACGCACGCACCGATCGTGAGGTTTGTCACGCACAGCCAGACGATTGGCCAAGAGAGCGTCCTGCTCCCTGTCTGCCTCTGCTGATTCGGAATCGAGGGCAGTCGTATCGTACACAGCAGGAGCGCGTAGACAGCGACGAAGATGAACGCGTAGCGCCAGGTCAACTCTGCGAACAAGCCGCTCACAAGCGGCGCCGAGAGTTGTCCGGTGGCGGCCACCGCGCCGAAGATCCCGAGGGTTCGACCGAGACGGTCCACGGCGGTGAACCGGCTGAGCAGCGTCACGATGAGCGGGTTGGTGAAGGCGTTGCTCACCCCGAGCAGGAAGTACCCGGCAAGGAACACGTGCCAGCTGGGCGCCACTGCGCACAGCACTCCCGCTGCTGTGATCACGACGTACGCCGTGGTCATCATGCGGCGGATGCCCCAGCGTGCGCTGATGGACCCGGACACGAGCATGGTGGTCGCGAACGGCAGCAGGTAGACCATGATCGACACCGATGCCTCTTCCGGCGAGATGCCGTACGAGGCACCCAGCTCAGGAAGGATCGAGGAGGTCATGAGCCCGCCGAACGGGCCAAGGAAGCCGCCCGCATAAAGCGCGACACGCTGGACGCGCGTGAGCCGTGCCGTTTCCATCAGTCGCCGATCAGGACTTGTCGATCAGAAGCGCAACGATCGCGATGACGCCGACGACCACGATGGTGATGCGCAAGGCGAGCTCCGGAATGCGACGCCCAAGCTTCGCGCCCAGCTGACCGCCCACGATCGCGCCCACGGCGATGATCCCTGCCGCAAACCAGTCGATCGGAGTCAATGCGACGAAGACGACACCGGCCGTGAAGTTGGCGGCTGCCGTGAGAACGTTCTTCATGGCATTGGCGCGCTGCAGGGAACCCTTGAGCATTATCGACAGGATGGACAGCAGGATGACGCCCTGCGCGGCACCGAAGTAGCCGCCGTAGGTGCCGGAGAGGGCTGTCGCAACAGCCAATCCCGGACGGTTCTCGCGGAACTCCGGCTCGCCATTGTCTGCCAGGGCCACGGCATGCTGAGCGGCGAGAGCCTGATTGCGTCGCGCGCGTGCGAGCTCTTGCCGGGCAGCGATGTGCCGCTTGATTGTCGGGCCGGTGACGACGAGCACGCACGCGAGTGCGATGAGCACGGGCACGACGCCGTTGAACACTTCGGCGGGAAGCACCAGCAACAACAGCGCCCCGGCGACCCCTCCAATCCCGGACGAGATCATCAGGGGAACGATCGACCGCCACTGCCCTTTGAGCTCCCGGCGGTACCCGATGGCCCCGCTGATCGATCCTGGAAGCACGCCCAGGTTGTTCGTGACGTTGGCTAGCACCGGTGGATAGCCGACGGCGAGCAGCGCCGGAAACGTGATGAGAGATCCGGATCCGACGATCGTATTGATCATCCCAGCGCCGAGCCCGGCCAGTGCGAGGAGAAGGATGGGCACAAGGTCAAGTTCAGGCATCGTTGCTCACTATTCACTAACCGGACAATCCGTTCCACATGGATTGTATACCAAATGGATTAGGTCGCATTCATTCCTTAATCATGTGTGGCCAACCGAGCGGTGAACAACTACGATCGCAGTGTGAAGACGACAGACCCGACCCAGCAGCAGGGCGCTGACCCGAATGCGGGGTTGTCCGATCGCATTGCCGCGGAGTTGACGAAGCAAGTCTCTTCCGGCGAGCTTCCCCTCGGATCATGGCTGCGCCAGAGCAAGATCGCAGAGGAATTCGGCACAAGCCGAACCCCGGTGCGCGAAGCGATTCAATCCCTCAGCGCAACAGGAGTGGTCGAGCTCATCCCCAACCGCGGCGCTCGGATCAGGGTTCCATCGGCGGGCGAGATTGAGGATGGCTACCGCGTCCGCGCCGAACTCGAGGGCCTCGCCGCCGAGCTGGCCGCGACGTTCGCCACACAGCTGCAGATCGACCAGCTGATCGCAGCGGAGGAGCTTTTCGAGGCCGCTGTCACCGAGGTCTCCGATGCGGACACAAGCGTCGAGGTTGGCAGGCAGCGGTGGACCCAGGCCAACGATGAGTTCCACGAGATCATCCTTGCGGCAGCACGCAACCAGACTCTCGTCTCGGCCCTGGCGTGGATTCACAACCAACTCCCGCGCAACCTGACCTGGAATGAACTCGGCAGGGATGTCCGTCTCATGCGCTCGAACGTCGCGCAGCACCGTGCCATCCGAGAGGCGATCGAGGCCGGAGACGGCCGCGCCGCTCGTCAGGCGATGATCCGCCACGTACTGCGATCCGGGGAGCTCGTTTTGCTGGGTCTGCGCGAACTGGACTGAGCGACCCCTGCCTGACCCCGGCTGGTCACCACCATGAGCGCACGCTCGCATCTATTCATTTTTTGCATGCAATAAGCCTCAACTTGTTTCTAAGCAATCGGTTGAGTGACGCGCTTGGTATGCAATACTTACCCCACACGATGTCGAAGGCGCCCATTCCGCGCCGGAGACAGTGGGACAAAGTCGCATGCAAACCGTTTGTGATTGGCTCCCGAGTCTGTAGGATTGAATACACTTTGTTCCGGGCGGCAGCGCCGCGATGGATTCAAGAGACCACAAGGATGTGGCGTTCGATTCCTTAGGGGATCGCCGCATCCGAAGCACCTAGCGGGAGGTTGCGGGACGTGAAGGAAGTCTGTGTCATCGGAGCCGGCATTGTCGGCGCATCCGTGGCGTACCACCTGTCACGACTCCCGAACGTGCGCGTCACGATCGTTGATGCCGGCTATCCGGGTGCAGGTGTCACCGAGGCGGGCACGGGTTGGGTCACCGCTCGCGGCACAGCAGACGAGGGATATCGCAACCTCCGACTGCACGGAATGGAAGAGCACCTCCGGCTCGCCGAGTTGTTCCCCTCCACGCCGTGGCTCACAGTGGGCGGTACCTTGCTCACCGAGGACGCCGACGGTGACTTCGATGGAACCGTTGCCGAATCCCGAGAGCACGGGATGCCGGTCGAGGTGCTGAGCGCCGCGCAGGTGAACGCGCAACTGGAGCCGAACGTCGTCTTCGAGCGCCCCGACCTCCGTGTCGCCCACTTCACGAGCGAGTTCTCCGTCATAGGCTCATTGCTCACCCGAATCCTCTTCGAGTCCGCCACCGAGAGCGGCGCGATCGGCCACATCGGATCCCGAGTGATCGGCCTCGGGCAGCTCTCCGGCGGCCGGCACCGGGTGACACTCGATGACGGCACCTGGATCGACGCGGATGCCGTCGTGAACGCTGCCGGAGCGTCAGCGGACCAAGTAGCCGGCCTGTACGGCATCCCGATGCCGATGCGCCCCCAGCCCGGCATCGGCGTGCTCGTGAAGGTGAACGGTCAGCCGCTCGGCCGCATGATCACGGTGGAGGGGCTGGCCATCAAGCCTGAGATCGACGGCGTGATCCGGTTGCGCAGCCTCCTCGGCTGGAAGTCTGACGTGGGCGCGGCCAGCCGCGACAGCAGCTTCACCGGCGGCATGGAACGGAACGAGTTCGTCGACCACGTCGTCGGCCAATTCGAGCGGGTGCTTCCGGGCAGTGCGCCGATTCGCTCGGTGGTCACGAGGGTCGGCATTCGCCCGTTCCCCGCGGACGGCCTCCCACGCGTCGGCGAGGTCGCGGCCGTGCCCGGCTACTACGACGCCGTGATGCACAGCGGCGGAGTGCTCGCACCCCTCATCGGCCGCCTGCTCGCTTATGAGATCGCCACTGGTGAGCAGAGCGAGCTGCTCGCCGCCTACCGTCCGGGTCGGTTCCTCGAAACCGAATCCAGCCTGACCGCCGGTGACGCCGCCGGAACCACCCTGTAAGCGCACTGGAGAGACACAGATGTCGTCACCAACTCGTGAGAAGACGCTAAGCACCGACCGGCTGCTGAGCCTGCCGCAGAAGCGCCGCTTCGAGATCACCCGGTGGATCCTCCTCATCGTGGGGATCTACGTGGCCGCGGTGGTATTGAATCTCCTGATCTTCAACGAGGCTTGGGACTGGCCACTCGTGTGGTCGTACCTGTTCTCCCAGCGCATCATGCTCGGCGTGCTCAACACCGTCTGGCTCACCGTGCTGGCGCTGATGTTCGGCCTGCTCACTGGCCTCATAGTGTGCCTGGCCCGTCTGTCCCGCTTCTCAGTGCTGCGCGGCGCGGCGTTCGTCTACGTGTGGATCGTGCGCGCGACGCCGCCGCTCGTGATCCTGCTGCTCATCTACTTCCTCGGCGTGCTGAAGCCCACCCTCGGCATCGGATTGCCTTTCCTGCCCTACGTCGTCGAGTGGCCGACGAACGACCTGATCACGCCGTTCACTGCGGCCGTCGTCGGACTGTCCTTCTACCTCGGCGGCAAGACGGCCGAGATCTTCCGGTCTGGGTTCATCGCAGTGGGAGCCGGGCAGCGCGAGGCAGTGCAGGCCCTCGGGCTCGGACCGTGGACGGCGCTCAGCCGCGTCATCGGTCCGCAGGCGATTCGTGTCATCATCCCGCCGATGGCGAACGAGGTCGTCACGATGTTCAAGAACACATCGCTCGTGTCCGTCGTCGGCTTCGCTGAGCTGCTGACAACCACGCAACGGCTGTACGCGACCAACTTCGAGACCATCCCGATGCTCACCGTCGCGTGTGTCTGGTACCTCGCCCTGACCAGCATCCTCATGGTCGGTCAGCTGCGGCTGGAGCGAAAGTTCGGGCGCGGATTCGATCGCAGGGTCTTCCGGCACGACGAAAACCAGGAATTCGGGCCAGACGTGCCGGTCACGGTCGCTGTTCCTCTCTCAGAGTCGATCAATCAGAAAGGTGGTGTTCGGTGAACGCTTCCACGGAGCTCATTCTCGAGCTGGTCAGGGTGGAGAAGAAGTTCGGCTCCTTCCAGGCACTGTACGGAGTTGACCTCTCGATCGCCGCAGGCTCGGTTACCTGCATCGTCGGTCCTTCGGGCTCCGGAAAGTCCACGCTCTTGCGGACGATCAACGGGCTGGAATCGATCGATGGCGGTGCGATCTTCTTCAAGGGGGAGCTCTGCCACGAAGAGGTTCGGGGCGGCTACCGGGTTCCGGTGTCGAGGACCAAGTCGCGGGAGCAGGTCCTGAACTTCGGGATGGTGTTCCAGTCGTTCAACCTGTTCCCGAACCTCACCGCACTGCAGAACGTCATGCTCGCGCCCAAGACCGTTAGGGGCCTCTCCCAATCCGAGGCGAAGCAGGTCGCGAAAGAGCACCTCGCGCGCGTCGGCCTTGGCGACAAGCTTGGCAACTACCCCAACGAGCTGTCCGGAGGACAGCAGCAGCGTGTCGCCATCGCGCGGGCGCTGGCAATGCAGCCCGAGGTGATGCTCTTCGATGAGCCGACGAGTGCACTGGACCCCGAGCTTGTGCACGAGGTGCTCGAGGTGATGCGGAGTCTCGCGAACGACGGCACGACGATGGTGATCGTCACCCACGAGATGAACTTCGCACGCGACATCGCCGACGAGCTGGTTGTGATGGCCGACGGCCGGATCATCGAGCAGGGAGCGCCCCGTGAGGTGCTCTCCAACCCGCAGACCGAGCGCGGCCGCGCCTTCTTCGCGGCGATCGGCGAGCAGCACGAGAAGCAGGTGAGCTGAGTGAGTACAGCGCACAAGGCACAGAACCCGGACAGGAGCTAGATCAGTGGTACGTCTTGACAAGGCAGTGGAGATCAACGACCTGCGCCTCATCGCCAAGCGGCGACTGCCCGTTGCGCTGTTCAATCAGCTGGACCACGGCAGTGAGGACGACGTCTCATACCGCCACAACCGTGAGGTGTTCGAGCGCATCAAGCTCATCCACCGCATCCTCCAGGATGTCTCGCAGCGGGACCCGTCGATCACCCTCTTCGGCAAGAAGCACGACCTGCCGCTCATCATCACACCCACCGGCATAACCAGCTGGATCTCCTATCGGGGTGAGGTCTCACTCGCGCGCGCCGCGGCGAAGGCGAATATTCCCTTCACCCTGACCAGCACCACCGCCACGCCGATGGAGACCGTGCTCGAAGAGGGCGGCGGCACGCAGTGGTACCAGGCCATCATGTGGCGCGACCTCGAATCGTCGCTGCGCGGGGTCGAGCGGGCCAGGGATGCCGGCTTCGAGGCGCTGTTCCTGACGGTCGACTCCACCATCCCGTACAACCGGCCGTGGGACAAGCGCCAGGACATCAAGTTCCCGCTCGAGCGGGTCAAGCTCGGCCACCTCTTCGAAGGGGTGCGTCACCCGCATTGGGCGCTCGGCACACCGGCAAGGTACCTCCTCAAGGAGCGCCAGCTCCCGGGTATGACCAACACCGATGTCCCCGAGGGGATGACCGCAGCGGAACGACGGGCCTGGTTCGTCAAGGAGGACTCCCTCGACTGGACCTTCTTCCAGCGCGTTCGCGACCTGTGGCCGCGTACCCTCATCATCAAGGGAATTCTGCACCCGGATGACGCGGTTCAGGCGATCAGCGCCGGTGCCGACGCCATCGTGGTCAGCAACCA
Organism: Cryobacterium sp. BB307; assembly: GCF_012274275.1. Lineage (GTDB taxonomy): Bacteria > Actinomycetota > Actinomycetes > Actinomycetales > Microbacteriaceae > Terrimesophilobacter. Next base: position 1,393,131 of record NZ_JAANZA010000001.1, read on the forward strand.
CGGCGGCGCAACGAACGACTCGGCCCCATCTCCGCTGGAGATGCTGCCCAGTATCGTGGCGGCAGTCGCTGGCCGCGTCCCGGTGCTTGTCGACAGCGGCTTCCGCCGCGGAAGCGATGTGCTGAAGGCGATCGCGCTGGGAGCAGACGCGGTCATGATCGGACGCGCGACCCTGTACGGACTGGCGGCAGCCGGGGAGGCGGGGGCGTCCCATGCCCTGTCGATCCTCCGCGACGAAATTCGACGCACCATGGGTGCGCTGGGCCTGTCGGATCTCGCCTCGATCGGTCGAGACCACCTGCTGCTTCCCGGCGACCTCGACCACCTGTCACGCGTCGCCGTTCCGTGGAAGGGCACCATCGCCCCGGAACTCGACGCCGAGCTGCGCTGAGCGCAAAGACACCTACCCATCAACGAAGCTAGGAGAACAACGTGACTCTGGTCGTCATTGGAGACAACGCCGAGCGCTCACTTCCGGTTGCCGCCGTCGCGGCGCTGACAAGCGGGGAGCGCGTGCTCTTCACGAGCGAGCATGGCGCGGGCGAGCATTCCGTGCAGGTCGAGGGGACCGGCCTCAGCGGCACAGCGGTCATCGAAGCGGTAGCCCAGGACGCACAGTTCGAGGGCGACAGCTACGTGATCGCGGCGCCGGCCAAGGACCTCGAGTCCTTGCTGAGCGTGAGGCCCGAGCAGTTCGCGGGCAAACTGGTGCTGCTGGGCCCCGGTGGGTTCGGTGGAGCGCTGTTGGCCACCGAGCTGTTCCGCAGGTGGGGCATCGAGTCACCGATCTTCGGTGAGGTCCCGGGCTGGATCGCGGGCGGATCGCTCTCCGGGGACCGGGTGAACATCGCCATGCGCAAGCGAAACCTGGACATCGCGGGCGCCTCCGACGAGGACACGGCAGCACTGCTCGACCACTTCTCGCGGTATCTGCCGGAGCTCGTGGCCGCGGACTTCCTGACGACCTCGCTGTCCAACATCAACGCCACCATCCACCCGCCTCTCGCGATCCTCAACGCCACCCGAATCGAGAACGGCGAGGACTGGCACTACTGGGACGAGGGCCTCACGCCCGGCGTCGCTCGCCTGATGGACGCCATCGACAGCGAACGGGTGAACGTGGTGACAGCGCTCGGCGGTAGTCCCCGCACGCTGCTCGAAGGGGCACTCAACTCCTACGGTGGCGATGGAATGCAGGGCGATACCTTCTTCGACGCGGTCAAGGTGTTCCCGCTCTATCGCAACCGTCTCGGGCCCAAGCAGCTTGACTCCCGCTTCCTCACCGACGACGTGCCCTACGGCATTGCCGCCTACGAGCAACTGGCCGAACGCATCGGCGTTGACCATGCCGCGCTCACGGCTGTTCGTGTGCTGTCCGAGGTCATCCTCGGCCGAGAGCTGAAGGCGGACACGGCCGCTGTCGAGGCCATCGTCCAGTACGCGACTGAGCGTAGCTTCGCCGGTTCGAAGTGAGGTGCAGGGGATGACCACCAATGCTGCAACCGTGCCGGATCGAACTGAGCACCAGAAGGTCGCCGCAATGCCGATCCGGCGGCGCTTCGAGCTCAAGCGCTGGGTTGCCGCGGCGATCGCGATCCTAGTCGTGCTCTCGGTCATCGATTTCCTCCGCAGCCCCGGCTGGAAGTGGGATGTCGTCGCGGCGAACCTCTTCTCGGATGACGTGCTCGAGGGAGTCAGTCGCACGCTGCTGCTCACCGTGACGGCGCTCGCATGCGGGACCATCATCGGCCTGCTCGTGTGCATGGCGCGACTGTCCAGGTTCGCGGCGCTGCGGGTCATGGCACTCGCGTACATCTGGCTCGTCCGGGCGCTGCCGATCATGGTCGTGCTGCTGTTCATCTACTTTCTTGCGGCATTGGTTCCCACTCTCGGCCTCGGCATTCCGGGTCTTCCAGCACTATTTGAGATCGAAACCAAGCACGTCGTCACCCAGTTCGGTGCGGCGTTGCTTGGTCTCTCACTGTATTTCGGAGGGAAGGCGGCCGAGATCTTCCGCGGCGGCTATCTGGCAGTGGGGGCAGGCCAACATGAGGCCTCGCATGCGCTTGGTTTGAGTGGGCCGACGAAGCTCGCGCGCGTGACCGGACCACAGGCCATCCGGGTGTTGATCCCGCCGCTCGCCAACGAGGTCGTGACGATGTTCAAGAACACGTCGATCGTCACGGTCATCGGCTATGGCGAACTGCTGACGACGGTGCAGAAGGTGTACGCGCAGAACGGGGAGACCATCCCGATGCTCACGGTCGCGTGCGTCTGGTACCTCGGGCTGACAAGTGTGCTCATGGTCGGACAGATCTGGGTTGAGCGCAGGTTCGGACGAGGATTCAACCGGCGTGTCAATTTCAAGGCTCAGGACACCGGGAGGGCGGACTCCTAGCCGCGCGTGATGCGCCCCAAGGCGTCAGCGGTGGCGGTCACCGCTGGTGAGACGAGAGAGCAATGCTCTATCGCCGACAAGAACCGAGAGCAGTACCCACCAAGAGAGGAAGCAAAGATGCTACTGAAGAACAAAGTGGCCGTCGCCGGAGCGCTCGTCGCACTGCTCGGTCTGAGCGCGTGTGCCAACCCAGGCGAGGCTGCCACCCCGGGGTCGGACATCGAAACCACCACGGAGGTCGCGCTCGTGCAGGAGATCGCGGACATGCTGCCGGCGGAGATCGCCAAGCGCGGCACGCTCCAGATCGGCGCAACCAGCACCAACATGCCGGCTCAGTTCACCGACGAGGCTGGCGAGCTGGTCGGTGTTGCCATCGAGCTGTACGACGCTGCAGCCACCGTGCTTGGGCTCAAGGCCGAGTTCGACGTCGTCACGTTCGACGCGCTGCAGCCGGGTGTTGATTCAGGGCGCTACGACCTGGCCACAATGGGTGACAACATCGACCGTCAGAAGCTTTTCGACATCATCTCGATCTACAAGAACGGCTTCGCGGTACTCGCCAACAACACGTTCGAGAAGGATGACGTCGACTACCTCACCGGACTGTGCGGCCACTCGGTGGCGGGTACCAAGGGCACGCTCGTCGACCGCACCATGACAGCGGCGTCCGAGGAGTGCGTCGCCAACGGCGAAGAGGCGATCGACTTCCACACCTACGTTGACAACGCCGGTGTTGCGCTCGCTGTCAAGAGTGAGCAGGACGAGGTCGGAGTGCTCGAGATCATCGTCGCGCTCGCCTACGCGGATCGCGACTCTGACAACCTCCGCGTCGCGGGCTTGGTGCAGAACACCACGAGCGGCCCCGCGATCAAGAAGGGCAACGACGAACTGCGCGATGCATTCCACGCAGCGCTGCAGCACCTGGTGGAGATCGGTTTCTACGAGGAGCTCATGTCCAAGTACGGCATCAAGGACATGATGATCCCGGAAATGCCGATCAACAACGCCAAGTAGTCACATCCGCGACCGGCGAGGGCGTCCCCGGATGCCCTCGCCGGTTACGCGTCAGAGAGCAACAAGGAGAAGGAAGATGCACGACAGCCCGACCACCGATGTGAGCCAGCTGAACGCCGAGGCGCGCGGCCTGAGAGTCATTGGCCACACCGACCTGAACGGGTCGGGCGACGCTATGCACGTCAACTTCTACGACAAGTACGCGTACGTCGGGCACATGGGAGACAGGAGCATCGGCACTTCCGTGGTCGACATCTCAGATCCCACGAACCCGAGGGTCGTCTACCAAATGGAGAAGCCCGACGGCGTCCGCACCCACAAGGTGCAGATCCTGGGCGACATCCTGCTGGTCAATCAGGAGATCTACCCCAACGCGCAGCCGGATCCGGCGCTTCCGACCGGCTTCAAGGTGTTCTCGCTCGAGGACCCGACCCGACCGAACGAGCTGGCTTATTACCACATGCCCGGTCACGGCGTGCACCGGTTCAAGTACATCGAAGAGCCCTACGTCTACATGAGCGGAAGCGATCTGGGCTTCGACCGGCAGATCTTCATGATCTTCGACCTCAGCGATCCCGCGAACCCGGTCGAGGTGTCCCGGTGGTGGCTGCCCGGCATGAACCACGGTGCGGGGGAGGAGTCGCGCTGGCACTCGGGCCGGGACGTCTGGCACCACCACGCGAACATCGTGGGAGACCGAGCCTACTGTTCGTGGTGGGATGGCGGGGTTGTCATCCTCGACATCTCCGACAAGAGCGCCCCGAAGCTCGTCAAGCACATCATCCTGGACGACCTCGCGAGCCCGCCTCAGGTATCTGGCTCGGTGCACTCGGTGCTGCCCATCCCGGAGCGGAATCTGCTGATCGTCACCGAGGAGGAGATCGTCGACGACCTCGCCACCCAGAAGAAGTACGTGAGGGTGTTCGACATCTCCGATGAGCAGCGTCCCCGGCAGATTTCGATCCTGCCCGAGCCGCAGGGTGACTTCCACACTCGCGGTGGGCGCTTCGGTCCGCACAACCTTCACGAGATGCGCGCTGGCACCTACCAGAGCGTCGACGAGGTGTTCGTGACTTATTTCAGTGCGGGCGTGCGGGTCTACGACCTCAGCGATCCGTTCAGTCCGCGCGAACTGGCCTACCACGTCCCCCCATCGCCAGACGGAAAGCGTGCCATCCAGATGAACGACCTCATCGTGAACTCGGACGGCCTCATCTACGCCACCGATCGGCACGACGGCGGCATGTACATCTTCGAGCGCACCGACGACTGGGGCGTGCGCTGAGGAGTCTCAGCGCTGATCAAGGAGCAAGGATGCGCAGAATCGTTGACCTGTCGGTGCCTTTGAAGTCGGGAATCGCCTCCGACCCGACGGGGATGGAACCCAAGATCAACTACATCGATCACACCCAGTCGCGAGACGCGATGTTGAGCTACTTTCCCGGTGCGACGGCAGCCGACCTGCCGGACGGCGAGGCGTGGGCCGTGGAGCAAGTCGACCTCTCCACCCACAACGGCACTCACCTCGACGCGCCTTACCACTACGCGTCGACCATGAACGGTGGCGAGCGCGCAATGACCATCGATGAGGTCCCGCTCGAGTGGTGCTTCCAGAACGGCGTCAAGCTCGACTTTCGCGACGCAGCCGACGGCTACGTGCTGACGCCGGCTGACATCGATGCCGAACTCGCGCGCATCGGCTACGAGTTGCAGCCGCTGGACATCGTCATGGTGAACACGAGCGCCGGCGCCCGCTACGGGGAAGACGATTACGTGTCCCGCGGCTGTGGAGTGGGCCGGGAAGCGACGCTGCACCTGCTGCGCCAAGGCGTGCGCGTCACGGGAACCGACGCGTGGAGCTGGGATGCCCCGTTCAGCTACACCGCCAAGCGCTACGCGCAAGACCGCGATGCGGGCATCATCTGGGAAGGGCACCGGGCAGGCCGCGACATCGGCTACTGCCATATCGAGAAGCTGCACAACCTCGAAGCGGTGCCAGCGTTCGGCTTCCAGGTCTCGTGCTTCCCGGTGAAGATCCATAAGGCTTCGGCCGGCTGGACCCGCGCGGTTGCGATCTTCGAGGATGCATCGTGAGCGCCGCGCAAACGGGAAGCATCGCGGATATCCACGGCACCCAGGGCTTCGGTCTGAACAACCTGCCCTACGGTTCCTTCGACGCAGGCGCCGGCTTCCGGCCCGGCGTCCGCATCGGCGACTCGGTGGTCGACCTGCGAGCCGCGCTCGCTGGACACCCCCGGGTGTCGGACGCGCTCCGCGTTGCACTCGACACGCCGTCCCTTGATGGCATCCTCGCCGCTGGCCATCTCGTATGGGCGGAGCTGCGCGAGCTCGTGACGGTCCTGCTTGGCGAGACTCCGGTCGACGACAGGCTGTCGAAGACCGTTCACGCCATCGCATCCGTGCGCATCGGCATGCCGTTCACGGTGTCCGATTACGTCGACTTCTACACCTCGGAGCAGCACGCCCTGAGGGTTGCCGAGATCTTCCAACCGGAGCGCCCCGAATTGTCACGGGCCTGGAAGCACCTGCCGATCGGCTATCACGGACGGTCGGCAACCGTTGTCGCATCCGGGACCGATGTTGTCCGTCCCAAGGGGCTGCGTCTCGACGGCTCGGCCGCAACGTTCGGGCCGACGCGGCAGCTGGACTTCGAGGCGGAGGTTGGCTTCGTCGTCGGGACAACGGATGCCGTGTCCGAGGTGTCGCTCGAGGACGCGAGCCGCCACATCTTCGGGGTCGTGCTGCTGAACGACTGGTCTGCCCGCGACATCCAGATGTTCGAGTCCGCGCCGCTCGGCCCGCACCTGGGCAAGTCGTTTGCCACCGCCATCAGCCCGTGGGTGGTGCCGATCGCGGCGCTCGAGAACGCCCGAGTCCAGCCACCGACCAGAGACACTCCACTCGCGCCGTACCTGGATGACCGCGGCATGCAGCCGTGGGGCTTCGACCTGCGGTTGGCGGTCGAACTCAACGGCGAAGTCATCTCTCGACCGCCGTTCTCCACCCAATACTGGACCGCCGTGCAGATGCTCGCGCACATGACGGTGAACGGCGCGATTCTCCGTTCCGGTGGGCTGTTCGGCTCCGGGACCGTGTCGGGCGAACGGCGTGACCAACGAGGCTGCCTGCTGGAACTGACCTGGAACGGGACCGATCCGCTTCCGCTCGCCGACGGCACGACCATCAGCTACTTAGCCGATGGGGACGAGGTGCGCATCACCGCCACGGCTCCCGGCGCGGGTGGCTCCACCATCTCGTTGGGGGAGGTCACAGGGTGGATCAGCCCGGCGACAGCGATGAAACCCGTCTAGCTCACGGCGTGAGCTCGTAGAAGCGGAAGAAGCCTGCCTCAGCAATCGGAGCGCAGTCGCTGAACCCCGCGTCGAGCGCATATCCGCGCAGCACTGACGGCCTCATGACCGTTCCGGTGGCGACCGACGGCCGGGAGGAACGGCCATCCGGAAGGCACACCAGCAGGCTGAAGCCGTACATCAGCCGTTCGACATCGTCGGATGGGCCGGCGAAGCTCTCGCCAACGGCCTCGTCCATGACGACACAGATCCCGTCGTCCCTCAGCATCGAGCGCATCGCACGCAGGACCCGGACGGGCCTCGGCATGTCGTGGATGCACTCGAACGCCAGGACCACGTCGCAGTGCGCATCGACGGGGTGCTCCGCGATGTTGTCGGAACTGAAAGTCACCCGATCGGCGACTCCCTCTGCCTCCGCATTGCGCCTGGCCATCTCGATCGCCACGGCGTCGATGTCGAAGCCGTTCAGCGTCGCGTTGGGGTAGGCCCTGGCCAGGTGGATGGTCGACCAGCCCGCGCCGCAGCCGACATCGGCGGCCAGCGCATTCGGTTTCGAGAGCAACTCGTGGACTCGCCCCAGCCGGCCGAAGACGTCCGCGAGCTCGTTCTGGAAGAACGGGCGGTTCATGTCGGCTTGCGACTCGCGCATGTCTGGGCCGTACCGGTCCCACGGCACACCGCCGCCGGACCGGTATGCCTCGAGGAGGTCAGGCAGCTGTCCGCCCGCGGCAGTCAGCATGCGAGTCATGGGCGCCAGATAGTTGCTGTCGGTCGCCTCGGTCAGCACCGGCCGGTGCGCGATGGGAAGCGTGAACACCGGATCTGCGCCGCTGAGGTCGACGTCGAGGATGCCGCTTGCGGACTGCTGCTCCAGCCACTCGCGCGCATAGCGCTCGTCGGTCTTCGTGGCAGTGGCGAGCTGGGATGCGGTGACAGCGCGGCCGGCCAGAACCCGGTAGTAGCCGAGGCGATCGCCGATGTAAATCGAGTACATCTCGATCGATCCGAGCGCAGATGCGAAGACCCGCTCTGCGAACTGTTCTGTCGTGAGTGACACTGCTCCTCCATGGCGGGTGACGGTGGCCGGGCCCGGGCACGCAGATTACTCCCCGCATCCGCGAGCCGCCTCGGACGCCGCCGGGAGAGGCACAGCGCACGGACGTAGACTTGAGGCGTGGCAGCAATAAATCTGGGTATGCCCCGAGTCCCCGAAGTACTGGCCCCGAGGCGCAAGACGCGGCAGATCCGGGTCGGCAAGGTTCTCGTCGGAGGCGACGCTCCGGTGAGCGTGCAGTCGATGACCACGACGCAGACCACCAACATCAACGCGACGCTCCAGCAGATTGCGGAGCTCACCGCCACCGGCTGCGACATCGTGCGCGTCGCCGTGCCCCACCAGGAGGACGCCGATGCGCTGAAGATCATCGCCGCCAAGAGCCAGATTCCGGTCATCGCGGACATCCACTTCCAGCCGCGCTACGTCTTCGCCGCCATCGATGCCGGCGTCGGCGCGGTGCGGGTGAACCCGGGGAACATCCGCAAATTCGACGACCAGGTCGGCGCGATCGCGAAGGCCGCCCGTGACGCAGGCGTCAGCATCCGGATCGGCGTGAACGCAGGCTCGCTCGAGCCGAGCCTGCTGCAGAAGCACGGCAAGGCCACTGCGGAAGCGCTCGTCGAGAGCGCGGTGTGGGAGGCGAGCCTGTTCGAGGAGCACGACTTCCACGACTTCAAGATCTCGGTGAAGCACAACGACCCGATCGTCATGGTCAAGGCCTACCGGATGCTTGCCGAGCAGGGCGACTGGCCGCTGCACCTCGGCGTCACCGAGGCAGGCCCGGCGTTCCAGGGCACGATCAAGTCGGCCACCGCGTTCGGCATCCTGCTGGCTGAGGGCATCGGCGACACGATCCGGGTCTCGCTGTCGGCGCCGCCGGTGGAGGAGGTCAAGGTTGGCTTGCAGATCCTGCAGTCGCTGAACCTGCGCGAGCGCAAGCTCGAGATCGTCTCCTGCCCGAGCTGCGGCCGCGCACAGGTCGACGTCTACAGCCTCGCGGACGAGGTCACAGAGGGGCTGCAGGGCATGACGGTGCCTTTGCGTGTCGCCGTCATGGGCTGCGTCGTTAACGGTCCTGGCGAGGCACGCGAGGCGGACCTCGGTGTCGCATCCGGAAACGGCAAGGGCCAGATCTTCGTCAAGGGCGAGGTCATCAAGACGGTGCCAGAGAGTGAGATTGTCGCGACCCTGCTCGAGGAGGCGCGCCGCATCGCATCCGAGATGCCGGATGCGCCGGTCGGCGAACCCGTCGTCACCACGAGCTAGCGGCCGCCGAGGTCGACCGTTGCGCGCGTGACGCGCGGCGGATCGCCGTGAGGTGTAGCCATGTCGACGAGGGCCAGCTGGGGGAGCGTGTAGCGCTCGCCATCGGTCACCCGCCCGTGCCGTGTCGCCGTGATGTGCGGGCGGTAGCCACGCCCGACATGCGACAGCGTCTCGTGGTCGACGAGGCAGCGTCGCAACGTCACCAGCAGGTTGTCGTGCAGCTTCTGGATCCGTCCGTCGTCTGTCACGAGCGAGACGAGCACGTCCTTGCGGTGGCCGAACCAGTCATCCGGCCCCACCGTGATCCGCAGCGGCTCGCGGGCCCGGGCGACCGCGGTCATGGCCTCGCGCAGCTGCTCTGCAGTGCACCGGGTGCGGAACGGCGGCACCACGGTAACGTGCAGCGGCCAGTCGGCGGTGACGAAGCCATCGCCGACGTTCAGCGACTCAAGCGGCAGGATGATCACGAAGCGGCCCACGCCAGCCTCCCGTCAGTCGGCCGAGCCGATCACGACGGTGGAGTCCAACTTGTCGTCGTGCACGGTCCTTGGCGTGAGGCCGGCGGATGCCATCAGTGCGCTCAGCGTTGCCGCTTGGGTGCGGCCCGTCTCGATCAGCAGGGCGCCGCCGGGTGCGAGCCAATCGGGTGCTGCGGCGATGATGCGGCGTGCGACGTCGAGGCCGTCACTCCCGCCGTCGAGCGCGTGCACCGGCTCGTGGTGGCGCGCTTCGGGCGGCATGAACGGCAGTTCATCCGTCGGCACGTACGGCGCGTTGGCTGCGATGACGTCGATCCTGCCGCGCAGCGACGCGGGAAGCGGCTCGAACAGGTCGCCCGCGAACACGCGCTCTGCCCGGAGGTTTCGCCTGGCGCACGCCACCGCGTTCTCGTCGATGTCGGCCGCAAAGACCTCCACCAACGGCTCCGCCGCCGCGATCACCGCGCCGAGCGCGCCACTGCCGCAGCACAGGTCCAGCACGATCGAGAAGGCATCCGCGAGTGCGAAGGATTCGCGAGCGAGCAGCTCGCTGCGGCGACGCGGCACGAACACTCCGGATGCGACGTGCACGCGCTGCCCGACGAACTGCGCCCAGCCCACCACATGCTCGAGCGGCTCGCCTTCGATGCGGCGGCCGACCAGCGTCTCGAACTCCTCGGCCGTGGTCGCCTCGTCGGCGAGGAGGGCCGCCTCGTCCGCGGCGAACACGCATCCGGCCGCACGCAGGCGGTCGGTGAGGAGTGCGAGTTCCCCGGTCACAGGCTCGGCAGTACGTTCAGCGGGCTCTCGATGCACCGCGCGACGAAGGTGATGAATTCACTGGGCACGTCGCCGTCACAGACCCGGTGGTCGAACACCATCGAGAGCACCATGACCTTGCGCACCGCGAGCTGGCCGTCAACGACCCAGGGCCGGTCGATAATGCGTCCCATGCCGAGCATCGCGACCTCCGGCTGGTTGATGATCGGCGCCGAACCGTCAACGCCGAAGCCACCGTAGTTGTTGAGCGTGAACGTGCCGCCGCGCAGCTGCTCGTTCGGGAAGCCGCCGGTTGCCGCGGTGTCGACGACCGAGGCGATGGCGTCCCGCAGCTGCTGCGTGGTCATCGCGCCAGCACCATGCACGACCGGCACCATCAGACCGCGCGGCGTCTGCGCGGCGAGACCGAGGTTGATGTCGGAGTGCTGCACGATCTCGCCCGCGGCCACGTCGACGGACGAGTTCAGGATCGGGTGCTGCTTGAGACCGGCGATCACGAAGCGTGCGACCAGCGCGAGCAGGCTCCAGCGCTCGCCGGTGGTGCGCTGCAGCTGCTCCTTCGCTTCGAGCAGCGCCGTCGCGTCGACGTCGAGCCAGATGGTTGCCTCCGGCACGTCACGCCGGGACGCGCTCATCCGCTCTGCGATCAACTTGCGGATGCCGGTGAGCGGAATCCGGACGTCGCCGTCGGCGGTGGACTCGGTCGTGCCCGTGAGCTGGGCGATGTGGGCTTCGACGTCGGCGCGGATGACCAGCGAGTCGGGGCCAGACCCCTGGATGCTGGTCGCGTCGATGCCGTGCTCGCGCGCGAGCTTGCGCACCAGCGGCGAGACGACGGGGGAGCGGCGGGCGGTGGTGGTCGTGGGAGGTTCGGCTTCGGCCACCGCGGTGCCGCGGCCGCGGAACCGTCCGGCCGGCACGGCACGGTTGGAGGTCTTCCGGGCGGTTGTCCCGTAGCCGATCAGCACGGCGCCGGACCCTTCGTCGCGCAGCGCCGTGCCGGGGACGACATCGCCTCCGCTGGTCTCCTCGACAGTGAGCAGCGGCTGTCCCGCGTGCACGGTCTGCCCCGGCTCGGCGTGAAGCGTGCCGACGACACCCGCGAACGGGCTGGGCAGTTCCACGACCGCCTTGGCCGACTCGACTTCAACGACCGGCTGGTCGATCACGACGGTGTCGCCGGGTGAAACCAGCCAGCGCACCAACTCGGCCTCGGTCAGGCCCTCACCGAGGTCGGGCAGGATGAAATCGCGGCTCACGGCAGCTCCCATTCCCAGGTTGCGAGGGCGTTCAGGATGCGCTCCGGGGTCGGCAGGTAGTACTCCTCGAGCTTGGGGCTGGGGTAGGGGATGTCGAAGCCGGTGATCCGCAGGATCGGTGCGGCCAGGTGATAGAACTCACGTTCGGTGACCCTCGCGGCGACCTCGGCGCCGAAGCCGCCGAATTGTGCCGCCTCGTGGATCACCGCGGCGCGGGAGGTCTTGCGCACCGATGCTCCGACGGTCGCGTCGTCGAACGGGGACAGGCTGCGCAGGTCGATGACCTCGATCGACAGCTCCTCCGCCTCGGCCATCTCGGCGGTCTCCAGCGCGGTCGCCACCGTCGGCCCGTAGGCGATCAGCGTCACGTCCGTGCCCTCCCGCACGACCTTCGCGGTGCCGATCGGCTCGGTTGTGACCGGCAGCGCGACCTCTTGCTTCGACCAGTAGCGGCTCTTCGGCTCCATGAAGATGACCGGGTCGTCGGAGCGGATCGCCTCGCGCATGAGCGAGTACGCGTCAGCCGGATTCGACGGCATCACGACCGTCAGCCCTGGGGTGTGCGTCCAGTACGCCTCCGACGAGTCGGAGTGGTGCTCGACGCCGCCGATGCCACCGGATGCTGGGATCCGGATGACCATGGGAAGCGCGACGCGTCCCTTGGTGCGGTTGTGCATCTTCGCGACGTGGGAGACGATCTGCTCGAACGCCGGGTAGCTGAATGCGTCGAACTGCATCTCCACGACCGGGCGCATGCCGTACATCGCCATGCCGACCGCGGTGCCGACGATGCCGGACTCAGCCAGCGGTGAGTCCCAGACGCGGTTCTCGCCGAACTCGGCCTGCAGCCCGTCGGTGACCCGGAACACCCCGCCGAGCGGGCCGACGTCCTCCCCGTAGACGACGACGGTCGGGTCCTCGGCGATCGCGTCTCGCAGCGCGGCGTTCAGCGCCGCAGCCATCGTGATCGGCTTCGCCTCTGTTGTCGTCATCGGTTCCCCTCGGCCTTCAGGAATTCGCGCTGCTCGACCAGGGACGGCCGCTCGTTCACGTACACGTGCGCGAACAGGTCCATCGGGTCAAGAACGGGCTCTGCGCTCATCGCCTCACGGGTCGCGGCGGCTTTTCGCTCGCCCTCAGCCGTGATCTCGTCCCGGTCGGCGTCGCTCAGGGCATCCTGCGAGACGAGGTAGCGCTCGAGCCGCTCGATCGGGTCCTTGCCCTTCCAGATCGCGACGTCGTCCGCGGTGCGGTAGCGGGTCGGGTCATCCGAGTTGGTGTGAGCCTCCACCCGGTAGGTGAGGCACTCGACGATGGTCGGGCCGTCGCCGCGGCGTGCGCGCTCCATCGCGCGCGACATGACCGCGTAGACGGCCGCTGCGTCATTGCCGTCGACGTAGTAGCCGGGGATGCCGTAGCCGATCGCCCGGTCGGCGAGCGTGCGAGCGCGGGTCTGCTTGGACAGGGGCACACTGATCGCGAACTGGTTGTTCTGCACCACGAATACCGTCGGCGCCTGCCAGACGCCGGCGAAGTTGAACGCCTCGTGGGTGTCGCCCTCGCTGGATGCGCCGTCGCCGATGAACGTCACTGTCGCGATCCGCTCGCCGTTCAGCTTGGCCGCGGTCGCGTAGCCGACGGCGTGAAGGGCCTGTGTCGCGAGTGGTGTCGCCTGCACCGAGGTGCGGTGCTTCTTCGGGTCCCAGCCGCTGTGCCAGTCGCCGCGGAAGCCCTGCAGCAGTTCGCCCGGGTCGATGCCTCTGGTCATCAGCGCGATCGAGTCGCGGTAGGTGGGGAACAGCCAATCCTGCTCGGTCATCGCGAGGACGGTGCCGATCTCGCACGCTTCCTGGCCGAGCGCCGACGGGTAGGTCGCCAGCCGGCCCTGACGGGTGAGCGCGGTCACCTGGGTGTCCCAGCGCCGGGCGATCGCCATCCGGCGATACAGCTCCTTGAGCGTCGCCACGGGCGGAAGTTCGAACCCCTGCCTGGCGCTCGAGCGCACCGCGCGCCCCTCGTCGTCGATCAGTCGCAGCGGCTCCGGGTCGGGCAGGCCGACGGTCGGTTTGGTCTCAACATTGAGGCTCATACCCCATATCGTGCGCCCGATTCCCGGGGCTGATCGGCAGTTTTCAGCGAATCCGAACGCTTGGCGCTCGCACACCCTAAGGCAGTGCCATCCGTCCGCGAAAAACGCGTCAGAGCTGCCAACTGTCCGTCGACTGCTCGGGCGGTGTGCCCGTCCGTTCCTCAAGGATGATGTACGACCGCGTCGACGCGACGCCCGAGATGTTCCGGATCCGACGCAGGATGGTCTCGGACAGTGCGTCGTGATCCGGGGCGCTCACGGTGAGCAGGATGTCGATGTCGCCGCTGAGCGCCTGCACGCGTTCCACGAACGGCAAAGAGGCGAGCTCCTCGGACACGCTCTGCCACGCGCTGTCGACCTTGACGATGACGATCGCGGTGAGGGGCAGGCCGAGCGCCTCGCGATCCACCGTCGCCGTGAAACCGGTGATCACGCCGTCGTCGATCAGGCGGGTGAGCCTGGTGTTGGCGGCGGTGCGGGAGATGTGCACGCGCTCCGCAAGCGAACGGATGGAGAGCCTCGCATCCTGACCGAGCTCGGCGATGATCCGCCTGTCGACCGAGTCGAGCGCGCGCTGCCGCTCCGCCATCGCCTGCCCCTCCACCCTCGCTAAGGCACCAGCGTAGTCAGCGGGTGGTGCCCTGCGCTTCAGTAGACTCGACTGCTGTGATCACGCGCCTGACCCAGCTCTTCGTCCGTACCCTCCGCGAGGACCCCTCCGACGCCGAAGTGACGAGCCACCGCCTGCTCGTCCGCGCCGGCTATATCCGTCGCCAGGCGCCCGGTGTGTTCGCCTGGCTGCCACTGGGGCTTCGGGTCAAGCGCAAGATTGAGAACATCATCCGCGAGGAGATGGCGGCGATCGGCGCGCAGGAGGTGCACTTCCCTGCGCTGCTGCCACGGGAGCCATACGAGGCCTCCGGCCGGTGGGAGGCATACGGCGACGGCATCTTCCGGCTCAAGGATCGCAAGGGCTCGGACTACCTGCTCGCCCCAACGCACGAGGAGGCTTTCACGCTGATGGTGAAGGACCTGTACTCGAGCTACAAGGACCTGCCGCTCGCGATCTACCAGATCCAGGACAAATACCGCGACGAGGCCAGGCCACGCGCGGGCCTGCTGCGGGGTCGCGAGTTCACGATGAAGGACGCTTACTCGTTCGACTACACGGATGAGGGGCTCGACAAGTCCTACCAGGACCAGCGCGACGCGTACGAGCGGATCTTCGCGCGACTCGGCCTTGAGTACGTGATCGTGCAGGCGGACAACGGACTCATGGGCGGCGCACGAAGCGAGGAGTTCCTGCACCCGACGCCAGTCGGCGAGGACACCTTCGTGCGCTCAGCGGGAGGCTACGCAGCCAACGTTGAGGCCTACGAGACCGAGCGACCTGAGCCCATCCCGGTGGACGGGCTGCACCCCGCGGCGGTGCTCGATTCGCCCAACACGCCGACCATCTCGACGCTCGTCGATCTGGCGAACGCGGAGTACCCCCGTGAAGACCGCGCGTGGACGGCGGCAGACACGCTGAAGAACGTCGTGCTCGCGCTCAGTCACCTCGACGGAACCCGCGAACTAGTCGTCGTCGGCGTGCCAGGCGACCGAGAGGTCGACCTCAAGCGTGTCGAGGTCGCGTTTGCGCCCGCAACAGTCGAGGCGGCCACGGAGGCCGACTTCGACAGCAACGACAACCTCGTTAAGGGCTACATCGGGCCATGGTCCGAGCGTGGGCCCATCCTCGGCGAAGAGTCGGCCAGCGGCATCCGGTACCTCGTCGATCCCCGTGTGGTGGACGGAACCCAATGGGTCACGGGCGCGAACGAGAACGAGAAGCACGTGTTCGGGCTGGTCGCGGGACGCGACTTCGTGCCGGACGGGTTCGTCGAGGCCGCTGAGGTGCGCGACGGCGACCCGGCACCGGATGGCTCAGGGCCGATCGAGACCGCCCGAGGCATGGAGATCGGTCACGTCTTCCAACTCGGCCGGTTCTTCGCTGAAACGCTCGGCCTGAAGGTGTTGGACGAGAACGGCAAGCTCGTGACCGTCACCATGGGGTCGTACGGCATCGGCGTCACGCGCATCCTGGCCGCGATCGCGGAGTCCAACAACGACGACAAGGGCCTGATCTGGCCGGAGGAGGTCGCGCCGTTCGATGTGCACGTGATTGCGACGGGCAAGGACGAGGCGGCCTACACGCTCGGTGAGCGGCTCGCGGCGGAACTCGACGCATCCGGTCGGGATGTGCTGTTCGACGATCGCCCCAAGGTGTCGCCCGGCGTGAAGTTCGGTGACGCCGAGCTGATCGGCGTGCCAAGGATCGTCATCGCCGGACGCGACTCGGCCGAAGGGCGCGTCGAACTGTGGGACCGCCGCACCGGGGAGCGCGAGAGCGTCACGGTCGACGAGGCCATCGTCCGCCTGCGCTGAGGCAGGGCAGACTCAGACGCCGGGTAACTCCATGGCGAGGTTGACGAGATTGCCGTCGATGTCGCGAATTTGCGCGACTCGCTCGCCCCACGGCATGTCCATCGGCGAGCGAGTTTCCACGGCGCCCGACTTGAGAGCGGTAGCGAACGCCTGATCAACGTCGTCGACATAGAACCAGAGCGCAACTCGGTCTCCCGCGTTTACGGCCTCCACAACGTCCGGATCATGCCCGATGCCGAGAGACGCCGGTCCAATCATCAGCGAAACGTAGTCGTCCCCGTCCTCGCCGGGGAATCGGTAGGCGACCTCAGCGCTGAGCGCTCGTTCGTAGAATTCGACGAGCGCGGGCAAGTCTCGTGTCGACAGGATCGGGAAAAGGCTGCGGACGGCCATGGCACGACGCTAGTCCACGAGCTTGGAATGAAAGTGCCCTTCGAGAAACTCGGGTACCGTAGACAGACGGCTTCTCCGTTGCGGTGAAGCCGTGTGTTACGAGAGTTGAATAGTGGAGGGTCCGCAGTGGAAATCGACCTGAGCGTGCTGCGCTTGATGGAGCGCGAACGTGAAATCCCATTCGACGAACTCGTCACCATCATCGAGCAGGCCATCCTCACCGCCTACCTCAAGCACACCGGGCGTTCAGAGACGGGCCACGGTCACGGACACGGCCACGCGCATCGTGACGAGCCGGCACCCGCGCGCGTCGAACTCAACCAGAAGACCGGCAAGGTGTCGATCTTCGTGCCGGAGTTCGATGACGAGGGCAACATCATCGGCGAGGCCGAGGACAGCCCGGACGACTTCGGACGCATCGGCGCGTTCGCCGCGAAGCAGGTCATCAACCAGCGCCTGCGCGACATCGCGGATGACGCGGTGCTCGGCGAGTTCCGTGGCCGCGAGGGCGACATCGTCGCAGGGGTGATCCAGCAGGGACCGAACCCGCGGATGATCCACGTCGACCTCGGCACCATCGAGGGCATCCTCCCGCCCGAAGAGCAGGTACCCGGCGAGGACTACTCGCACGGCAACCGCATCCGGGTCTACGTGACGAGCGTCAGCAAGGGGCTCAAGGGTCCGTCGATCACCGTCTCGCGCACGCATCCGTCCCTCGTCCGCAAGCTGTTCGCGCTCGAGGTGCCGGAGATCGCGAACGGCGTCGTGGAGATCGTCTCGCTCGCGCGCGAGGCCGGCCACCGCACCAAGATCGCGGTGAAGGCCAACGAGCCAGGGGTGAACGCCAAGGGAGCGTGCATCGGCGAGCTCGGGCAGCGCGTGCGCGCCGTCACCGCTGAGCTCAACAACGAGAAGATCGACATCGTCGACTACAGCGAGGATCTCGCGACCTTTGTCGCGAACGCGTTGTCGCCGGCGAAGGTGACGAGCGCCTTCGTGATCGACGAATCGCTCAAGGCGGTGCGGGCGCTCGTGCCCGACTACCAACTGTCACTCGCGATCGGCAAGGAGGGCCAGAACGCGCGTCTGGCCGCCAAGCTCACCGGGGCCAGAATCGACATCCAGCCCGACTCGACCATGGAGTCCTGACTGGCCCTGCGCCAAGCATCGGCGTTCCGTCGAACCGAGGCTGGGACACGCTCGGCGTGGGAGGGTCTAGTATGGAACCAGTCAGAACCTGCCTCGGCTGTCGGCAGCGGGACGACCGATCGGCATTGCTGAGGGTTGTTGCGCGCGACGGTCAGGTTGTAGCGGATGTCGCGGCCAGCATGCAAGGACGCGGCGCGTGGGTGCATCCCACCCGCGACTGCATCGAGACCGCAATCAGACGACGAGCCTTCGGGCGCGCGTTGCGCGTGACCGGTGACCTCGACACGAGCAAGGTTGACCCAAGAAGTCCGGAGACCTTCCGGCATCCACAAGTAACAGCTGACAGAACAGGCTGAATGGCAAATGGACAAGTAATGAGCGGCTCGAAATGAGACCCGTCCGTAACTAGGTCCACTCCGTCTCGGAGTGGACTTCGAGACAGGAGAACTGTGGCAAAACCACGCGTGCACGAGATCGCGGCAGAACTCGGCATTGAAAGCAAGAAAGCCCTTGAGAAACTCAAGGAGATGGGCGAGTTCGTCAAGGGCCCGTCGTCGAGTATCGAACCCCCGGTAGCGCGGAAGTTGAAGGCCGCGCTTGAAGCGGACGGCATCACCGCGCCGAAGCCCGCCGAGGAGCCGAAGAAGGAGGCCCCGAAGGCGGCCCCCAAGCAAGAGGAGCCCAAGGCGGCCCCTGCCCCGGCGCCAGCCCCTGCGGCACCGGCAGCTGAGGCAGCCGCGCCGACCCCGGCGGAGCCCCGCAAGCCGGATGCCCCGGCAGCAGGTGGTGCACCGCGCCCCGGCATTCCGCGGCCAGGCAACAACCCGTACGCCTCCAGCCAGGGGATGCAGCGCCCAGGCGCCCCGCGCCCGGGCAACAACCCGTACGCGTCGACCCAGGGCATGCAGTCCCGGCCGACGCCCGCGAACATCCCCAGGCCGGCTGCGCCGCGCCCAGGTTCGCCGCGCCCCGGTGCGCCGCGTCCCGCTGGTGCTGGTGCAGGTCGTCCCGCACGCCCCGGTGCCGGCGGCGGCGCTCGTCCCGGTGGTGCCGGTGGCGGCTTCCGTCCCGGCGGCGCCCCGGGCGGCGGTGGTGGCTTCGGCGCGCCCCGCCCAGGCGGCGGTGGTCGTGGTCGCGGTCCCGGTGGTGGAACCGCCGGTGCGTTCGGTCGCGGTGGCAGCAAGAGCAAGGCCCGCAAGTCGAAGCGGACGAAGCGCGCAGAATTCGAGATGAGGGAAGCGCCGTCGATTGGCGGCGTCAGCGTCCCGCGCGGGGACGGCAACACCGTCATCCGGATGCGGCGCGGAGCCTCCATCACGGACTTCGCCGACAAGATCGACGCGAGCCCCGGCAACCTGGTCACGGTGCTGTTCCACCTCGGTGAGATGGCGACCGCAACCGAGTCGCTGGATGACGCGACGTTCGAGGTGCTGGGTGCCGAACTGGGCTACAAGATCCAGATCGTCTCGCCAGAGGACGAGGACCGCGAGCTGCTCGAGGGCTTCGACATCGACCTGGAGCAGGAGCTCGAGGACGAGGACGACGAGGACCTGGCGGCACGCCCGCCGGTGGTGACCGTCATGGGTCACGTCGACCACGGTAAGACCAAGCTGCTCGACGCCATCCGTCAGGAGAACGTCGGAGCGGGCGAGGCCGGTGGCATCACCCAGCACATCGGTGCTTACCAGGTCGGCGTCTCGCACGACGGCACGGATCGCAAGATCACCTTCATCGACACCCCGGGTCACGAGGCGTTCACCGCCATGCGTGCTCGCGGTGCGCAGGTGACCGACATCGCGATCCTCGTTGTCGCAGCCGACGACGGCATCATGCCGCAGACCATTGAGGCCCTGAACCACGCGCAGGCGGCGGAAGTGCCGATCGTGGTTGCGGTGAACAAGGTGGACAAGCCTGAAGCGAACCCGGCAAAGGTGCGCCAACAGCTCACCGAATTCGGGCTGGTTGCCGAGGAGTACGGCGGCGACACGATGTTCATCGACGTGTCAGCGCTGAAGGGCTCCGGCATCCCCGAGCTCCTCGACGCCGTGCTGCTGACCGCTGACGCCGGTCTCGACCTGCGCGCCAACCCGGACAAGGATGCGCGTGGTGTCGCGATCGAGGCCAAGCTCGACAAGGGCCGCGGTGCCGTGGCGACGGTGCTGATCCAGTCGGGAACGCTGAAGGTCGGCGACCCGATTGTCACCGGAACCGCACACGGTCGCGTCCGTGCGATGTTCGACGAGAACGGCGAGAACGTCGAGGAAGCGACCCCGTCGCGTCCGGTGGCGGTGCTCGGCCTGACTTCGGTGCCTCGCGCAGGTGACGTCTTCATCGTCACCGACGACGACCGCACCGCGCGTCAGATCGCGGAGAAGCGCGAGGCCGTCGAGCGCAACGCCCTGCTGGCCCGCAGCCGCAAGCGCATCAGCCTCGAGGACTTCACCAAGGCGCTCGAGGACGGCAAGGTCGAGTCGCTCAACCTCATCATCAAGGGTGACGTCTCCGGTGCCGTCGAGGCGCTCGAGGAGTCGCTGCTCAAGATCGAGGTCGACGAGTCGGTTCAGCTGCGCATCATCCACCGCGGTGTCGGTGCTGTGACCGAGAGCGATGTCAACCTGGCAACAGTCGACAACGCGATCATCATCGGATTCAACGTTCGGCCCGACTCGAAGGCGCGCGACCGCGCGGCTCGTGAGGGCGTGGACATCCGGTTCTACTCGGTCATCTACAACGCCATCGAGGACGTCGAGAACGCGCTCAAGGGCATGCTCAAGCCCGAGTACGAAGAGGTCCAGTCCGGTGTCGCGGAGATCCGCGAGGTGTTCCGGTCGAGCAAGTTCGGCAACATCGCCGGTGTGCTCGTGCGGTCCGGCACCATCACCCGCAACGCCAAGGCGCGCGTCATCCGTGACGGCGTCGTTGTCGGTGACAACCTGGCGATCGAGAGCCTGCGCCGCTTCAAGGACGACGTCACCGAGGTGCGGACCGACTTCGAAGCCGGTATTGGCCTCGGCAAGTTCAACGACATCCAGATCGGCGACGAGATCGAGACGATCGAACTCAAGGAGAAGCCCCGCAAGTAGCGCTTCGCCGGCCGGGTCAGTCAGCTGACCCGGCCGGTGCGTGCGCACTCGGGAAGGGAGTGAACCATGGCTGATCCGGCCAGGGCACGAAAGCTCGCCGATCGCATCAAGGTGATCATCGCGAAGCGGCTGGAGCGGGGGATCAAGGACCCGCGGCTCGGCTTCGTCACGATCACCGACGTGCAGGTGACCGGCGACCTGCAGCACGCGACGGTGTTCTACACGGTGTACGGCACCGACCAGGAGCGCGAGGACTCCGCGGCTGCGCTGAAGTCGGCGACCGGGATGCTTCGTACAGAGGTGGGCAAGAACATCACCTCGCGGCTGACCCCCAGTCTCGAGTTCGTCGCAGATGCGATCCCGGAGAACGCGAAGCACATCGAGGACCTCCTTGCTGCCGCGCGCCTGCGCGATACCGAGGTGAGCGAGATCGCGAAGACCGCGCAGTACGCCGGCGACGCGGACCCGTACATCAAGCCTCGCGAAGACGAAGAAGACTAGCTCCGTCAGGGCAGGCGGTAGCCGGATGCCGCGGTGCCGGTCGCGAGACCGTCGGCCAGCAGGCCGCGCAGCGCACGCTCGAACTGAGTAGCATCCGGCCAAAGCCCGGCCAGGTCGCTGTGCTGCACCAACCCATCGGCTTGCCGCAGCGCGGCGACGATGAGCCCGCGCACCTGCCGGTCGGATCCCTCGAACTTCTTCTGCACGGCCGCGCGTGGACCGCTGTACGCCGGCCGGCCGGCAGCACGCCACGCGCAGTGTCCGGCGATCGGGCAGTCGTCGCAGCGCGGCGACCGTGCGGTGCACACCAGGGCGCCGAGTTCCATCGTCCCCGCGTTCACGAGCTTCGCATCCGCGGGAGCAGCCGGCAGCAGAGCCTCCATTGCGGCCAGGTCGCGTCGAGTCGAAGGTGGCCCGGCTTCGCCGTGCCCCACGATCGCGCGGGCGATCACCCGACGCACGTTGGTATCGACCACCGGATGCCGCTCGCCGAACGCGAACGACGCGACCGCACGGGCCGTGTACTCGCCGACCCCGGGCAGGGCGAGGAGCGAAACCAGATCGCGTGGCACCTCGCCGCGATGCCGCTCGGTGATCGTCACCGCCGCCGCATGCAGGTTCAGGGCCCGCCGCGGGTAGCCCAGCCGGTGCCAGGCCCGCACCGCCTCGCCCGGCGCCTCGGCAGCCAGGTCAGCGGGCGACGGCCAGCGCCGCATCCACTCGTCGAACCGGGGCAGCACACGGCTCACCGGGGTCTGCTGCAGCATCACTTCACTCACCAGCACACCCCACGGCGTGCAGTCGGGGCTGCGCCACGGCAGGTCGCGCGCGTTGCCGACGAACCACTCGATGACCGCACCGACGAGGGCGTTCTCGCCAGTGTTCGCGTTGCGGGTCACGGTCATCCTCTCAGGCTATCCGCGCGTGTGCCGTCTTCCCGGCCTAGGCTGGGGCCATGGCCAGGTGGGCACCGCTGAAGAAGGACCAGCTCGAGTCACTCGCGACCGAGTTCCTGCACAACTATGCGCGCGGCCGAGCCACTGTCGCCGTCGACGGGCGCTACAACGCGGGCCAGAAGGAGTTCGCCGACGGACTCGCGGATACCTTGCGCGCCTCGACGAAGCACGTCTTCCGGGCATCGATGGACGACTTCTTCCAGCCCCGCGCCGAGCGCGATCGCGCCGGCTGGCTGGACCCGAGGGCGCACTACCGCAGCGCGTACGACTATTCGCTGTTCCGGCGCGTGCTGCTCGACCCGTTTCGCACCGCAGGCAGCACCGGCTTCGTGCTCACCGGTTTCGATGAACAACGTAACCAGCCGGTGACGCAACCGAAGTGGATGTCGGCCGGACCGGATGCCGTTCTCGTGGTCGACGGGGTGTACCTGCACCGCCCGGAGCTCGCTCCGCTGTGGAATTACTCGGTATGGGTCACCCGCACCCAGGCGCCCCCGGCAACCGAGCTTGAGACCAGGGGAGCGGAGGCAGACGAGTTCTACATCTCGAGCGTCGACCCGAGCATGAAGGCCTCGGCGATCATCGACAACACCGACCCCGGGCATCCGAGACGCGTCTTCGAAGACTCCTGCTGACTCGGGCCTTCAGCTCACGCGGGCGATGACTTCCTGCGGGCTCAGGTGCCTCCCGGTGCGCTCGACCTCGTGCACGAGTTCCACCAGCGCGGCGTTAACCGGCGTGGGCAGGCTGACCTTTCTGCCTGCGTCCACGACCGCGCCGTTGAGGTAGTCGACCTCGGTCGGCTGTCCCCTCCGCAGCGACTGCAGGGTGGAGCCGGGATTGGGAACCGGTCCCATCCTGCGGGCCATGAGCGCCGGCACGACCTGAGCGATCCCGATCGGCGCGTGCGCGAGCATCCACAGCAGCGCCGGAGTGAGGCCCTGCAGCGACTCGAACCTGACGTTGGACGCGTAGCCGACCCGCACGTTCTCCCGCATGCTTCGGGTCATGATGTGTCGCAGCTGCCGGATGGCGATGGTCGCCTGCGCGCTCAGCCCGGTGATCGCCGGCAGGGCGTTGATCTGGTTGACGACCAGTTTGGTCCACTGGGCGCCCGCGAAATTGTCGGTCACGCTGACCGGCATGACGCCGCCGATCACCTGGGCGGCCAATCGAACGGCCGACTGGCTCGCACCGCCGATGTAGGTGGAACCGTCGTTGGTCACCGTGACCTCACCGGGCTTCACGTACGACGCCGCGTACAGGGCGAGACCGCCGATGACCTCGGAGTCCGCCAGCACTTCGGTCGCGGTCTCGACGCCGCGCAGCCCGTTCTGCACCACGAGCACCGGGATGCCTCGCAGGGCTTCGGCGTTCGCGAGCAGCGCGTCCCGCGCGTCGAGGGCCTTCGTGGTCACCACGGCCAAGTCAGGGGAGCGGGTCAGCCGCTCGCCGACCGCAGGTCGGGCGACGTGCTCGCCCCAGGAGCCGGTCAGGGTGAGGCCACGGTCCCGGATGGCGGCGATCCCGTCGCCGCGGGTCGTCACCTCGACGTCGTGGCCGCCCCGGTCGAGCAGCGCCGCGATGACTCCGCCTACCGCGCCAGCGCCGATCACCCCCACCCGCATGCACCGCATCCTACTGGGCAGCACCGGTCGCCTGGCCGTTGGTAGCCTCTGGGCATGGAACCCAGGCGCAGCGGAATCCTGCTGGTCGACAAGCCGGCTGGCATGACCAGCCACGACGTCGTCTCGCGCGTGCGCCGGCTGGCGGCCACCAGGAAAGTGGGCCACGCGGGCACCCTCGATCCGATGGCGACCGGGCTGCTGCTGCTTGGCCTGAACAGCTCGACGAGGCTGCTGACCTACCTGGTCGGCCTCGACAAGGAGTACCACGCCACTATCCGGCTCGGGCAGACCACGACAACCGATGACGCCGAGGGTGAGGTTGTCGCGACAGCGGAGGCCCCCCTCGTCGAGTCGCTCACCGACGACCAGCTCGCGCGGGAGATCGGGCGGCTCACCGGCGATATCCAGCAGGTTCCGTCCTCGGTCAGCGCCATCAAGGTCGACGGCAAGCGCGCCTACGACCTGGCGCGCAAGGGCGAGGAGGTCGTGCTCGCCGCGCGCGCGGTGACCGTCTCCGCCTTCGACGTGCTGGACATCCGCTCGTCCACGAGCGACCTCACGCGCCACGTCGACGTCGACGTTCGCGTCGAGTGCTCGTCGGGCACCTACATCCGGGCGCTCGCTCGCGACCTGGGGGCAGCGCTGGGTGTCGGCGGCCACCTCACCGCCCTGCGACGCACGCGCGTCGGCCCGTTCTCGATCGACGCGGCCGGTTCACTCGAGCAACTCGCCGTGGACGAGAACCTCCTGAATCCGGCCGAGGTCGCCACTACGCTTTTCCCGAGCGAACGGCTGGATGCAGATCAGGCGCGGGACCTCGCCAATGGCAAGCGCATCACGGTTGCCGGCGGCGACGGTGGCCCGATTGCCGCGCTGGGTCCGGATGGCCGACTGATCGGACTGGTCGAAGTGAGCGGCGGCCGGGCGCGAGCGCTCGTGAATTTCCCGAGCGATGAGGTGGCTGAATGATCGACTGGTTCGCGTACGTGCAGGTGGCGATCGCCGTGCTCGCCGGGCTCTTCTGCCTGGTGCGCGGGTTCATGGGCCGCAAGCCCGACGACTTCACCCTGGGCGCGACCACCGTCGTCGAGGTGCTGCTGCTCGTGCAATTGGTCGTCGCGCTGCTCGCCCCGGGCTTCGGGAACGTGCCGAGCGGCAACGTTCTCGAGTTCTACACCTACCTCGTGTCCGCGATCATCCTGCTGCCGCTGGCGGGCCTGTGGTCCCTCATTGAGCGCAATAAGTGGAGCAACATCGTGCTTGCGATAGCGAATCTCGCGGTCGCCGTGATGGTCTACCGGATGCTGCAGATTTGGGCGTTCCAACTCGCCTAGTCTTGAGGACGATGGACTCCACTGACACTCGTCGGCGACTCGGCATCGGCCGCGCTCTGATCGCGGTGTACGGTGTGCTCGCGCTGGCGGCAACCGGACGCTCGTTCGTCCAGATCGTGACGCGCTTCGACGAGGCGCCGGTCGCGTACGCACTGTCGGCGCTCGCCGCTGTGGTGTACATCGTCGCCACTGTTGCGCTCATCGCTCCGGGCCGCGGCTGGTACCTGGTCGCCTGGGCCACAATCGGGTTCGAGTTCATCGGCGTGCTCGTCGTCGGCGCGCTGAGCCTGTTCGACCCCGCGCTGTTCCCGGATGACACGGTGTGGTCGTTCTTCGGGCGCGGCTACCTGTTCATCCCGTTGGTGCTGCCCTTGCTCGGCATGTGGTGGCTGTGGTCGCAGCGCGACCGCTTCGCGCGGAAGGCGTGAGAAGTGGACGTCTATTTGAACGCAGCGGACGTTCCGGCCGACTTCGGTCCATCGGCGGTGACGATCGGCAAGTTCGACGGGCTGCACATCGGCCATCGGGCGATGATCGAGCAGCTGCGGCAGGAGGCATCCGGTCGCGGGCTCGTCGCCGCCGCGCTGACCTTCGACCGCAACCCGCTCAGCGTGGTGCGCCCGGAAGTCTGCCCGCGCGCGCTCATCTGCAACGACCAGAAGCTCGAGCTGCTCGCCGACGCCGGCCTGGACGCGACCGTCATGCTCGAGTTCAGCGATGAGTTCTCCCGGATGGAGCCCGACGAGTTCGTGCGCAGCATCCTCGTAGACACGCTGCACGCCGGCTTCGTGCTCGTCGGACCGGACTACCGGTTCGGGCGCGGCGGAGCCGGCACGGTCGAACTGCTGCAGCGCATGGGCTCAGAGCACGGCTTCGAGACGCGCACCATCGACTCTGTGGAGCACGACGGCCGCCGGGTGTCCTCCACCTGGGTGCGAGAACTGCTGACCGACGGACGGGTCGCGGAAGCCGCGGAGCTGCTGCAGCGCCCGCCGAGCGTAAGGGGAGAGGTGGTCTACGGCGCGCAGCGCGGTCGCGAACTCGGCTTCCCGACTGCGAACCTGTCGCCACAGCTCGACGGGTTCATCCCCGCCGACGGCGTCTACGCCGGATGGTTGGCTGTCCATGGTGAAGCCGGCGCCGGACGCTCGCCGGACCCGCAGCGGCTGCCCGCGGCCATCTCGGTCGGCAACAACCCGACCTTCACCGGCGTGCCGGACAGCCAGGTCGAAGCTCACGTTCTGGGTCGAGGTCTCGAGGAGGGATTCGACCTGTACGGGAAGATCGTCGAAGTGGAGTTCGTCGACCGCGTGCGCGGTATGGAGCGGTTCGACTCGATCGACGAACTGACCGCGCAGATCGGCAAGGACGTCGACCAGGTGCGCTCGCTCCTGCACCTGACTGCGGCGCCGGATGCCTGACGCGAACCAGCGTGCGCTTCCGCTGTGGGCGGGCCGCACAACAGCTCTGCTCGGCATCCTGCTTGTCGCGCTGAACCTTCGCACCGCCGTCACGTCGCTGTCGCCGGTGGTGTCGCCGGTCGCGGCAGACATCCCACTGGACGCGATCGGGTTGGCCCTGCTCGGGACGATTCCGCCGATCGTGTTCTCGCTGAGCGGCCTCTTCGGCCCTGCGGGAGCGCACCGGCTGGGGCTCGAGCGCTTCACGGTGGTTGCCATCGTCGTGATGGTGGTCGGCTACGGCCTGCGCGCGGCCGCGTGGGATTTCCCGTCGCTGTTCGCCGGTACAGCGCTCGGGCTGATCGGGGCGGGACTCGGCAACATCCTGCTTCCACCGCTCGTCAAGCGGTATTTCCCCGACCGCATCGGGCTGGTCACTTCCGCGTACGCGACGGTGATCGCCGTCTCCACCGGACTGCCGGCAGCGCTCGCGGTGCCGGTGGCGGAGTCCTCCGGCTGGCGCGCGTCGTTGGCGGTGTGGTGTGTTCTGGCCACGGTCAGCCTCCTGCCGTGGCTGGTGATGCTCGCCAGAGCCAGGCGCGATCGGCTCGCACGCCTGGATACCGCACCGGAGGTTCAAGAACCGGAGCCGCAACTGCTGCGGCGGATCTGGCACTCGAAGGTCGCGTGGGCGGTGACATTGCTGTTCGGGATGACGTCGTTCCACGCGTACGCGAACTTCGCCTGGCTGCCACAACTGGTCATGGATACCGCGGGCGTGAGCGAGTTCGACGCCGGCGTCATGCTGAGCATTTTCGGGTTCGTCGGCATCCCGACCTCGATCATCGTGCCGATTCTCGCCACGCGCCTGAAGAACTTCGGCTTGCTCGTCTACACGGGCGTCGCCTGCTACCTGATCGGCTACGCGGGGCTGCTGCTGGCCCCCGGGAGCGCTCTCGTGCTCTGGGTCGTGCTGCTCGGCGGCGGGCAGATGCTGTTCCCGGCCGCGCTGGTCATCATCAACCTGCGCACCCGCACACAGCGCGGTGCGGTCGCCCTCAGTGGTTTCGCGCAGGGTGTCGGCTACGCGTTAGCGGCGACCGGACCGCTGTTCATCGGCATCCTGCACGACGCGACCGGCGGCTGGACCCTGCCGATCATGCTGCTGCTGTCGACCAACGTGGTGTTGGTCGCGGTCGGCTTCGCCCTGCGCAAGCGCGTGTTCGTCGAGGACGAGCTGCACGTCTAACCGAGCAGCTCCGCCCGGTGCACGAGCGCGCCAGCGCCGATCAGCGGTCCGTCGCCGGACAGCCCGGATGGCACGACCTTCACCTTGGTGACGAAGCCGAACTCGTGACGCTCGTCGATCGACTGCCGGATGAAGCCGAACAGGTCCCCAGTCGCCTGCGAGAATCCGCCGCCGATGGTGACGAGGTCCAGGTCGACGAGAGCCGTCGCGGAGGCGATCGCGTGACCAAGCGCTCGACCGGAGCGCTCGATCGCTCGGCGGGGGACGTCGTCACCCGCCGCATAGCCCGCTGCGAGCTGCTCACCGGTGGAGCCGTCCCAGCCCTGCGAGCGCGCCCACGCGACGGTGTTCGGCCCGGAGGCGATCGCCTCGATGCAGCCGATACTGCCGCACGCGCACCGGTCGACGAACCCGGCGACCTGCACGTGGCCGATGTGACCGGCGTTCCCTGTCGGTCCCGACACCGTTCGTCCGTGCAGGATCAGCCCGCCGCCGATACCGGTCGAGACCACCATGCCCATCAGGTTCTGCGCTCCTTGGGCCGCACCGATCCACTGCTCGGCGAGCGTGATACACAAGCCATCCATGCGCATTGTCACCGGCGCATCCGTCACCTCGGACGTGATGGATGCCACGAGCTCGACGAGCGGGTAATCGCGCCAAGCGGGAAGGTTCAGCGGCGACACAAGGCCGGCCTGCTCGTTGAGCGGACCCGCGGCGCCGATCCCGACACCGGCGATTTCGGCGCCATCCGGAACCGCGGCCAGAGCATCGCGGACGACGGACTCGACGCTCGCCGCGATGGCCGCCGAGTCGCTGTCACGCCCGGTTGGGCGGCGGAATCGGGTGCCGGCAAGCAGCATCCCGTCCGGGTCGACAAGGGCCGATTCGACCTTGGTTCCTCCGAGATCGATAGCAAGAGCTAGAGACTGCGCCATGTCATGATCCTAAAGTGGGCGGCGACGCGTACAGTTGCGCGCATGGACGCCGTGGACCTCGAGTTCTCCCGCGAGTTCGGGGTGTCGCCGGTCGTTGTCTGGGACGCCCTCATCGACCCAGAGCTGGTCATCGGTTGGCTCGGCGAAGCGCGCATCGAGGCGAAAGTCGGCGGCCGCTACGACCTGGTCTGGCTGCACAGCCAGAGCTTTCCGCCGACCACCGGCACGATCAGCCTGCTCGAGGAGCCGCGCGCGCTGACCGTCGAGTCCGACAATCGCGGCACGCTGCGCTACGGACTCGTGGCGACGGAGCTCGGTGCGCTGCTGCACGTGGGGATCTCGGTCGTGATCGAGCGCGCCTTCATCCCGCGCATCCGCGCCGACTGGCAGAGCAACCTCGACCAGCTCGAGGAGATGCTGCGTGGCCATCCGGTGGATTGGGCGAACTGGGACCGGGACCGGGCTCCGGTCTGGCAGCGCTATCTGCGGTCGTCCTGACCAGCGAGCCGTTGGCTCCGCGACCCCGAGTTGCTCATATGAGCAACATCGGCAACGGATGTCGTTGTTTGCGCGTGCTCTGCCTACGCTTGAGGCGTGGCCGTTGCAGAGACTTTCGACACGCGAGCGCAGGATTCTGACCTGCTGACCGTGCGCGTCGCCGAGCTCTACTACGACGAGGACAAGACCCAGGACGAGATCGGCGTGCTCCTCGGCATCACCCGCTGGAAGGTTGGGCGCCTGCTCACTCGCGCCCGCGAGAGCGGCATCGTGCGCATTGAGATCGTGCACCCGCGAGCGAGGCGGCTCGGCCTCGAACGCGACCTGAGGGAGCGCTTCGGTCTCAAGGACGCTGTCATCATCCCCGAATCGGCGGATGCGCGCGCGGACGTCGCGCAAGCGGCATCCGACTACCTGAGCGCGCTCCGGCCTGTGCCGGGCACGCTCGGCGTCAGCTGGGGCCGCACCCTTGACGACATCGCCGAGCGGCTGCCGAATGGTTGGGCACGTGGCGTGCATGTCGTCCAGATCAATGGGGGAGTGAGCCTCAACCGTCGCGCGAGCACGGCAGCGACGACGGCGGCGACCATCGCGCAGAAGTCGTCTGGCGAGGCAACGCTGCTGCCGAGCCCCGCGATCCTCGAGCGACTCGAGACCAAACGTGCCATCGAAGCCGACCGGACAGTTGCGGGTGTGCTCGAACTGGCGCGGCGAGCATCCGTCTACCTGTTCAGCGCCGGCGTCGCGGATGCCAGTTCCGTGCTGGTCGAGAGCGGCTACCTGACGGCGGACGACGTCGCGGAGCTCGTGCGTCGCGGCGCGGTTGGAGACGTCGTCGGGCGGTACATCGATGCCAACGGAAACCCGGTTGATCCCGGACTCAATGAGCGTACGGTGGGACTGGAGCTCGAGCAGCTGCGGTCCGCCGACACTGCGATCCTGGTGATCGCGGGCGAACAGAAGCATGACGTCGCGCGAGCGGTCGTCGCCAATGGACTGTGCAGCGTCGTCGTCACCGACGAGGGAACTGCGCGGACCCTCCTGGAGGAAGAGAAATGACAATGGAACAGTCAGCGGTAGCGCTCGCGCCGGCCGAGCGCGCGGTGAGCCTGCTCGGCGGCGACCTCACCGAGAAGAGCCTCAAGCTGCATCTGGATGGCCTCTCCGGTGTTGACGCGGTCGGCTTGGAGGCGCGTGCTGCCGGGCTGTCGACGCGCTCCATCAAGACCACGTCGAAGGCGTGGGCGCTCGACAAGATCATCAGCCTCATCGACCTGACCACACTCGAGGGTGCCGACACCCCTGGCAAGGTGCAGTCCCTCGTCGCCAAGGCGGTCAACCCTGACCCCACCGACCAGACCACCCCCCGGGTCGCGGCCGTGTGCGTCTACGGGGACATGGTCCCGATTGCGATCCAAGCGCTGGGCGCCCACCACGCGGCGGGTACCGACAAGGGCATCAACGTCGCCGCGGTGGCAACCGCGTTCCCCAGCGGGCGCGCTTCGCTGGCGGTGAAAATCGCCGACACCCGGGATGCCGTGCAAGCGGGCGCCGACGAGATCGACATGGTCATCGACCGCGGCGCGTTCCTCTCCGGTCGGTTCGGCATCGTCTTCGACCAGATCGTCGCGGTCAAGGACGCGTGCCGTCGAGTGGACGGAAGCTACGCACACCTCAAGGTGATCCTCGAGACGGGTGAACTCAACACCTACGACAACGTGCGTCGCGCCTCGTGGCTGTCGATCCTGGCCGGCGCGGACTTCATCAAGACGTCGACCGGCAAGGTCCAGCCTGCCGCGACGCTGCCCGTGACGCTGCTCATGCTGCAGGTCGTCGGTGACTGGTACCGCCTCACCGGCGAGCGGATCGGCGTCAAGCCGGCCGGTGGCATCCGGACGTCGAAGGATGCCATCCGCTACCTCGTGACGGTGGCCGAGACGGTCGGCGAGGAGTGGCTGCAGCCGCACCTGTTCCGTTTCGGCGCGTCGAGCCTGCTCAACGACGTGCTGCTGCAGCGTCAGAAGACCAAGAGCGGCAACTACAGCGGCGCCGACTACGTGACCATCGACTGAGCCGAACGCTTACAAGGAGAACCCCATGAACTTCCTCGACTACGCACCGGCTCCCGAGTCGCGTTCGATCCTGAACCTGAAGCCCACCTACGGACTGTTCATAGGCGGCGAGTTCGTCGACGGCCACGGCACGCCGTTCACGACCATCTCGCCCGCCGATGAATCGGCGATCGCCGAGATCGCACACGCCAACGAGCACGACGTCGAGCTCGCGGTCACTGCCGCTCGCCGCGCGTATGACTCGGTGTGGTCGCGCATGTCCGGCGCCGACCGCGGCAAGTACCTGTTCCGCATCGCGCGTCTCATTCAGGAGCGCTCGCGTGAGCTGGCGGTCGCTGAAAGCCTCGACAACGGCAAGCCGATCAAGGAAGCGCGTGACGTCGACGTCCCACTGGTCGCGGCGTGGTTCTTCTACTACGCCGGATGGGCGGACAAGCTCGACTACGCCGGGCTGGGCCCGGCGCCCAAGTCGCTCGGTGTCGCCGCGCAGGTGATCCCGTGGAACTTCCCCCTGCTCATGCTGGCCTGGAAGATCGCGCCTGCACTCGCATCCGGCAACACCGTCGTGCTGAAGCCGGCCGAGACCACGCCGCTGTCCGCGCTCATCTTCGCGGAGATCCTGCAGCAGGCCGACCTGCCGCCGGGTGTCGTGAACATCATCACCGGAGCGGGGGAGACCGGGCAGGCGCTGGTCAACCACCCGGATGTCGACAAGGTCGCATTCACCGGGTCGACCGCTGTCGGCCGCGCGATCGCCCGGTCCACCGCAGGCACCGGCAAGAAACTGACCCTCGAGCTCGGAGGCAAGGCCGCGAACATCGTGTTCGACGACGCGCCGCTGGACCAGGCGATCGAGGGCATCGTCAACGGCATCTTCTTCAACCAGGGCCACGTGTGCTGCGCCGGATCGCGGTTGCTCGTGCAGGAGAACATCCACGACGAGGTGCTCGACCGGCTCAAGCAGCGCCTGTCGACCCTGCGCCTGGGGGATCCGCTGGACAAGAACACCGACATCGGTGCGATCAACTCGCAGGAGCAGCTCGACCGCATCAAGCAGCTGACCGCCGTCGGCGAGCAGGAGGGCGCCGACCGCTGGACCGCCGATTGCGTCATCCCTGACCGCGGGTTCTGGTTCGCACCGACGATCTTCACCAACGTCGCGACGAGCCACCGCATCGCGCGGGAGGAGATCTTCGGACCGGTGCTGTCGGTGCTGACCTTCCGCACCCCGGCTGAGGCGATCGCGAAGGCCAACAACACGCCGTACGGCCTCTCGGCTGGAGTGTGGAGCGAAAAGGGCAGCCGCATCCTCGGCGTCGCCGACAAGCTTCGCGCCGGCGTCGTGTGGGCGAACACGTTCAACCGGTTCGACCCGTCGAGCCCGTTCGGCGGGTACAAGGAGTCCGGCTACGGGCGCGAGGGTGGCCGTCACGGGCTAGCCGCTTACCTGAACCCGGCTGGCACGCCCGCCCGGTCGGCCGTGACGGCAGGCAAGCCGTCGCCGGTCACCGTGAAGTCGACTGACACGCCCGTGATCGAGGGCATGAAGCCGAGCTCACCGCGCAAGACAACGCGGGCCAAGACCAAGAAGGCCACTACCAAGGGAGCAACCAAGTGACCCCGACCCGTCTCGCCGTCCCGAAGACCTACAAGCTCTACATCGGCGGCGCGTTCCCGCGCAGCGAATCCGGCCGCACCTACGAGGTCGCCGCTCGCGACGGCTCGTTCCTGGCGAACGCGGCGAAAGCCAGCCGGAAGGACGCGCGGGATGCGGTAGTCGCCGCTCGCAAGGCGCAGTCCGGCTGGGCGGGTGCCACCGGGTACAACCGCGGCCAGGTGCTGTACCGGATCGCCGAGCTGCTGGAGGGGCGTCGCGCGCAGTTCGTCGACGAGCTCCGCCGCAGCGAGGGGCTGACGGATGCGCAGGCGAACGCGCAAGTGGACTCGGCCATCGACGTGTGGGTCTGGTACGCAGGCTGGGCCGACAAGTACCTGCAGGTCGCGGGCAACGGGAATCCGGTCGCCGGGCCGTACTTCAACATCTCCACACCGGAGCCGACAGGCGTTGTCGCGGTCATTGCGCCGCAGGAGTCGTCACTGCTCGGGCTGGTCTCGGTTGTCGCCCCGGCACTAGTCACCGGCAACACGGTTGTCGTGGTGCCGAGCGAGCAGGCACCGTTGAGCGCCATCAGCCTCGGTGAGGTGCTCGCGACCAGCGACGTTCCGGGCGGTGTCGTGAACGTGCTGACCGGGTCGCCCGCCGAGCTCGCTCCGTGGCTCGCGGCGCACGCCGACGTCAATGCGCTCGACCTGACCGGCGCGGGTGACCTCGACTGGGTGGACCTGCAGATCACGGCTGCGGACACGCTGAAGCGCGTTCTCCCGCCCGAGCCGGGTGTGCCTGCGCCATCCGTTGATCGCATCACGTTCTTCACCGAGACAAAGACGGTGTGGCACCCGAAGGGCATCATCTAGCTCGCTGGAGTTTCGGATGGCGGCTGGGGAAGGCCAAGGTCACCGGCAACTACAAGCGCGGCAACGAGCGCTGAAAACCTCCGCCTTAACCCGTTTCAAGGAGATTTGACTGAGTCGACTTGGCTCTATTCGGATTCAACCGGTCTAAGCCCGGATCTCCTTGAGACGGGTTGCGCGCGAGGCGACGTTGCCTCAAATGAACCGATTTCCCAGCATCGCCCGCGTTAGCATCCCCTGATGGTTGATGCAGCACTCACCGCAAGTCCGCACGCGCAAAACCGCCGGGGGTCAGCTCGCTGGACCCGACGCGCTCGCCGCTGGATAGCGGGTGCGGTTGCCGGACTGGTGGTCGCTGCCGGCGCGGTGTTCGGGATCGCGGACCCGGCATCCGCGTACGACGAGCCGGCGATTCTCTCTCACGCGAACCAGAGTCGGGCTGACGCCGGGCTCGGGCCGCTTCGAATGAACTCGTCGATGAACTCTGTCGCCCTCGCGTGGGCGCAGCAGATGGATGCGGCCAACTCGATGTCGCACAATCCCAGCTACTCGTCGCAGATCCCGGGGGGCTGGAGCAAGGCGGGCGAGAACGTCGCTCACGGTTACGCGACCGGCGCCGCGGTGCACGCGGGCTGGATGAGTTCGCCCGGTCACAAGGCGAACATCCTCGGCGACTTCACTGACATTGGCATCGCGCACATCTCCGGAGCCAACGGAACCTGGTCGGTGCAGGTCTTCGCGAAGTATGGGGCCACGGTGCCGCCGCCGGCGCCGCCCGCACCGGCACCTGCGGCACCGGCTCCGGCACCGGCAGCGCCGGCACCGGCCCCCGCGCCACCGGCGGCCGATCCGGAGCCCGCGCCCGCTGCCGAGCCGGAGGCGACGCCGACACCAGAGCCGACCGCGAGCGCAACTCCGCGGGACGACGCCGCCGCCGAGCGAGACAGCACTGCCCGCCAGGCGGGGGACGCTGCGGATGACGACGTCACGACGCTCGACGACGCTGAGCGAGTCGACGCGTCCTGGCTATGGCCGGGCATGGCGATTGTGTTCCTCGCGGTCGCGGCGATTGCAGCGGTGCTGGTGATTCTGATCCGGCGGAAGCGACGCGGGTAGGGATCCGCGCTGGGGCGCGTGAGCGGAGACGGCGAGACGAGGATCTCGCGTGCTGGCGAATAGGTAACAGAACGGTAACGAACTCGCTATAGTGAGCGGAACCGCTTCGGCGGCGATGGTTCCCGTTACCCGATTTGGCGGTGTCAATGTCGACAACGCGTCGCGGCCTCTTGGCCGCCGCAGCCGTGTTCGCGTTCGCGTTCAGTCTCGTTTTGCCCCCGGAGTCGTCGAGTGTTGACGCCACTGGCCTGTTTGGCGCTCGCGGTCCGGGGGACGCCGGCTTCGTCGCCGGCCACCGCGGTGATCGCACTTCCGCTCCGGAGAACACGCTCCCGGCGCTTCGGGCCGCAATCGAAGGTCCGATGGACGTCGTGGAGACCGATGTGAGGCTCTCAGCCGATGGCGTCCCGGTGCTGTTCCACGATCATTGGCTGGATCGTACGACCGATGGTTCTGGTCGGATGAGCGACTTCACGCTGGCCGAGTTGCAGGGGCTCGATGCCGGATCCTGGTTCTCCAAGGAGTTCGCCGGTGAGCGCATCCCGACCCTCGAGTCGTTCCTTGAACTTCTTGCGCATAGCGACAAGCGCAGCCTGATCGAACTGAAGGCGTTTTGGACGCCGGAGGAGGCGGCAATCGTGACGGACCTCCTTCAGCGTTACGGTGTCGCAGAACGGGTGATCGTTGCAGCCTTCGACCGCCACACGCTGATGAGCGTGGAGTCGGCGGATCCTACGATTCGGCGTGCGCTTCTGGCATCGAATCTTCCGAACGACCCGGTGCAGCTAGCGGAACGGTTCGGTGCGGTGGCGATCGTGACGAGTTTCGCGGAGGTGCGAAAGAACCGGTGGATCGTGGAACGCACGCGCAGAGCCGGTATCGGGCTGATCTTGTACACGTTGAACAGCGAGGAGCGTTGGGAGACGGCCTTAAAGCTTGGGGTGGACGGAATCGTCACCGACAAGCCGCTGAAGCTCGGTCGCTGGCTGGATGCGGCGACCTCAGCCTCCCGCTGACGGCGGTTGAGCGCCGAACCACCCCTGCGGGTCAGAAAGAGGCCTTAAAGCTCACCTGAAGGGCTGTTTGCGACCCCTCGGAAGAAACGCGCGCCGAGCTACGGCAGGTTCACACCCGGCTTGAGCCGCACCAGGCGGGTCTGGTTGCTCTCGTCCAATTCGGCAACGTCTGCGCGCGACTTCACGAACTCGGAGAACGACTTGAAACCCAGCGCCGACTCCTGGAACGACGGGTCCATACGCTTCATCTGGGTCTTCACGGCCGAGTTGTGCAGCCAGTCCTCGTCGTCCTTGGCATGCCCCAGCCTCAGCGCCCGCACGAGCAGATCAGTTGCGGCTCGCTGCGGGTCGGCTGGCGCATCCGCGTCGGCCTTAGCTGAGGCATCCGGCGTCTTCTTCTTGGTCGCTGCTGGTTTCTCTTTCTGCTCGTCGGCCACGGTGGGGCGCGGCGCCGTCGGGTTCTTCCGCGGCTTGATTCCCGGCAGCGCGTCGTAGTCGGCGAACTCGTCGCAGGCTGCTGCGAGGGAGCGACTGGTGCCGCCCGCTACTCCGATCCCGACGACGTAGCGCCCGAGCCTTTTGCTCTTCTGCGCGAGGGCGATGTAGTCCGAGTCGCCCGCGACGATCACGACGTGAGTGAGGTCGGGCAGGCGGAACAGGTCCTCGACGACGTCTACTGAGAGCCGGATGTCCGCACCGTTCTTGATGCCGGCTGTGGTCGGGAAGAGCTGGGTGAGGTCCACCGCGCGCTCGATGAGCTGCTTCTGATAACCAGCGTTCACCGGCACGGACCAGTCCGCGTACGCGCGGCTGATGACGATCGAGCCGAAGGATGACGCGAAGTCGATGATCGCGCCAACATCGATCGTCGCATCGTGCAGTTTCGTCGCCACCTCCGACTTGGAGCGCGCCGGTGAGAAGTTGCGCGCCTTGTCTCGATGGAAGCGCTGGTCGCCGTGCAACTGGTCGTAGCGGGAGATGACGATGTTGTCGAAGTCGATGTAGACGGCGACACGTGGGTCGCTGGGTTCAGCCATGCGCCCAGTCTGTCGCTATTCGCGCGGCTTGAGTAGTGCCGGATGCCTGTGGCGACCGCCTCGCGCGGGTCGACCTTCCACGCGCGCGTCGAATCAGACCCGCGCTGGGAAGTTCGACCCGCGCGCGACCCCTAAATCCACTTGATCGAATCCTCCGAGATGAGCCACACAAGCGTCCCGAGCGCCGCCACGTTCAGCACGACCGTCCACCAGAACGCCGCCCGGAAGCTGGCCTTCTGAGTCTTGTGCCGGAAGGCGAGTTGCGCGATGAGGCCACCGGGCCATCCGCCCAGCAGTCCTAAGCTCAGCAGCGTCGATTCCGGGGTGCGCCACCCGCCGGCGCCGGCCGCGCGCTTGTCCTTCCAGTAAGCGACAAAGCAGAGCAGGCTGGCGATCGCGTAGGCAGCCGGAATCCAGGTCGGCAGTGGCATCAGGAGGGCGGCGATCGCGTACGCTCCGGCGAAGACGACGAGTGGGATCAGGGTCGCGGCGCTGGCGTAGGGCGCCACCGAGGGCGTCCGAGTCGCTGGCCGATCGGCAGCAGCGCCATCCACCAGCACACGCTCCGCCCGAACCCGGCCATCCGGTGCATTCCCCACCGTGAACGTCATGGTGTCGCCAACCTGCGGCCGACCGACACGCGCGTCGAATGCGCTGATGTGCACGAAGACGTTACGGCCGCCATCCGTTGGCGAGATGAATCCGAAGCCGCGGTCGTCATTCCACGACGTCAGCGACCCAGCTACACGCTCACGGGCTGAAACCATGTGCCGATGTTAGCGACCGGATGCCACACTCGACGGATGGACATCCGCCCAACCACCGCCGCCGACCGGCGTGCGTATCGCGACATCCGCCTGCGCGCGCTTGCTGACGCCCCGAATGCGTTCCGGTCGACCCTGGAGCGCGAGGTGGCCTTCGATGACAGCATCTGGCATGACCGGGCTAGTAGCGGCAACACCGTGCTCGCGTGCGATGGCGACAAGGCGCTCGGCACCGCAACGCTCATCGATGATCGCCACGAAGCCGGAGGCAAAGAGGTGGTCGCCATGTGGGTCGACCCGGATCACAGGCGCGCGGGCGTCGCCTCGGCCTTGCTCGAGCAGCTGCGAGGGGATGTCCGAGTTCCGGATGCGCTGTTCGCTGGCTGACTAAGCCGCCGGGTCTACAGGCCGCCGCAGAGGTGACCCCACTGACCGCCGGTGCCGGGGAGCCCCCACTGCAACAGATCGACCACGCTCGAACCGGTCGTCAGCGCGAAAACGTACTTGCTGTCGCTGTCTGGATCTTCGACCGTAATCGTCGTGAGGTCACCGCGAGTTATGTCGGCGTACGTGCCAACCACCGCATCCGGGTACGCGGCAACGACCTCGGCCTGAGTGCTGCCGAGTCCGACGTCCTCCGCGTTGCGTGGGAAGTGCGAGGCCGGGTCAGCGATTCCAATCTCGGAGTAGAACAGGAACGTGCCGGCAGCCATGTCGGAGCTGTCCATCATCGCGTGCGTGTACATTGTGTCGGTCTGCCAGACGACGCCGTAGTGCGGGCACACCTCGTAGCCGGTGACCGGATAGTTCAACTGGTCGCTCATCTGGGCCCAAGTCGCGCCGATCTGCGCCTCCTCGAAGAAGGTGAAACCGAAGTCCGGTCCTTCTCCGGGCTCTTCCGGCGCAGGGGTCACGGTCACCGTGACAGTGGGGGCAGGATCTGCGCCCGGATCGCCCGCAGGAGTGGGGGTGCACCCGCTCACCAGGAACGCGGCCGCCACCGCGATGACTCCGACAGACACGAGCTTGTTCACGGGCTTCTCCTCTGCTCTTGCCGAGAAAACTAGCAGAAGGCGAGTTATCATCGCGGGATGCGCGACGCTTTCCTTTTCAGCGCGGAACTCTGGCAGTGGGAGGGCAAGAGCGCCTGGCACTTCGTGTCGGTGCCGCCAGACGAGTCAGAGGAGATCCGCGAGCAGCCGCGCATGCCGCGAGGGTTCGGCTCCGTTCGGGTCAGCGTGCGGATCGGCTCATCGACTTGGAAGACCTCGATCTTTCCCGATTCGCAGCGCGGCAGCTACCTGCTTCCCGTCAAGAAGTCGGTGCGCGAGTCCGAGGGAATAAGCACCGGCGACGTCGTGCAGGTCGAGCTCAAACCGCTCGAGTGATCGGCGCCCGTCCAGCGTCGACTGACAGAATTGGATCCCGATCAAGGAGCAGCAAATGGGACTCTTCGACAAGATCTTCGGCCGGCCCGAGCAGCCTCCGCAGCGCCGCAACGAGGATGAGGTCGCCGTCGAGCGGTACGAGTACCTCCTTCGCACGGCTCCACCAGAGACCATCGAGCAGGTCCACACCGAGGCGTTCGGCAAGCTGACGCCTGAGCAGCGCGACATCCTGT
The DNA here is from genome assembly GCF_012274275.1 of Cryobacterium sp. BB307. Classification (GTDB taxonomy): domain Bacteria; phylum Actinomycetota; class Actinomycetes; order Actinomycetales; family Microbacteriaceae; genus Terrimesophilobacter. The sequence goes on from NZ_JAANZA010000001.1 coordinate 1,432,459, forward strand.
TCCAGAAGCTGACCGAGTCGGCGCCAGAGGGGGAGCGTCCGAGCGACAGCCAGCCGGGCACGCTGGCCCGCACCGCGACTCGCACAGAGCTGCGTCAGCCGGGAACGCTCACGCGTGCGCTGGGTGAAGGCGATCAGCGGGGCGGCCCCAGCTTCGGCGCGATGTTCGGCAGCTCGCTGCTCGGGACGATCGCCGGTTACGTGATCGGCTCCGCGATCGTGGGCTCGTTCTTCGATGGCGGCGGGGCGGATGCCAGTGCTGACCCCGGCGCGGATGCCTCGGGCGACACCGGTGCAGACGGCGGGGACTTTGGCGGCGGTTTCGACGGTGGAGGCTTCGACTTCGGCGGGTTCTAGCCGCGTCTGAGGGGCCAGCAACCGCCCTTCCCGTACAGCAGGAAGGACGGTCTCCGACCCCTCGGGACTGTTAGGCGCTCGGTGTCACCGACAGCGCGATCTTGCCGCGTGCGTGGTTTGAGCCGACGTGGCGAAGCGCATCCGCCGCAGCCTCCAGCGGATAGACAGTGTCGATCAGCGGCCGTAGCGTTTCCGCCTCGACGTGCCCGCGCAGCACTTCGAGGTCGTTCTTGCGCACCATCGCGAACATCCCCACCAGTCGCTGCTTTACAAATGGCGCCTGGGCGGCGATGGTGAAGTTGCGCGTCACCGCACCGAAGAGATTCCCGCCACCCTCGCCGCCGACGAGCACCAGCGCGCCGCGCTCGGCCAGCATCCGGCGCAGGGCTGACACCGGCCTGCTGCCGGCGATGTCGAGCACCAGATCGAAGTCGTGCGCGATCGCTTCCAGGTTCTGCTTCGTGTAGTCGATCACATCGTCAGCGCCCAGGCCGCGCACGCGCTTTATATTCCTGGTGCTGCATACGGCCGTAACGGTGGCGCCCATGCTCTTGGCGAGTTGCACGGCGAACGAGCCGACGCCTCCGGATGCCCCAATGACCAGCACGCGCTGGCCCTCCTTGAGTTCCCCCTTGCGGAGCGCCTGGAGCGCGGTCACGGCTGAGGTGGTGACCACAGCCGCCTCTTCGAAGCTCACAACCGCAGGCTTGCGGACCAGCCACCTCTCCTTCGAGCTGGCGTACTCCGCGAACGAGCCGGTCGCGACGCCGAAGACCTCGTCACCGACAGCGAACTCGGTGACGCCCGAGCCGACCGCGACGACCGTGCCCGAGACATCCGATCCCCGCGTCTGCTCTTTAGGGCGCCTGAATCCGACCCCGAACAGGCGCATGAGATACGGCTTGCCCGTCATCAGGTGCCAGTCGCCGGGGTGCACGCCCGCGGCGTGCACTTTCAACAGCACGTCCTCGTCGCCGACGTTGGGCACGGGCACCGTGCTGATCTGGATGACTTCGGCGTCGCCGTAACGGTCCTGCGTTGCCGCCTTCATCATCCGCTGCTCCGAGCGCTCGGATGCTGACTGGTTCTTCTTGGTTGTTGCATTCATGGTCGATTCTCCTTAGCTGGTGGGGTACTGGAACACGTCGTCGAGCGGGACGCCGAAGACATGCGCGATCTGGAATGCCATCTCGAGTGAGGGGGAGTACTTGCCCTGCTCGATGGCGATGATGGTCTGGCGGGTGACGCCGATCCGTTTCGCCAGGTCGGCCTGGGTCATTTCGCCGTGCTCGAAGCGCAGCTGCCGGATGCTGTTCGTCACGAGCGTCGGTTTCACCATTGCTGGAACCCGCCCCGGTAGGCGACGATCCGCGCGGTGCACGAGGTGATGGCGGAGAGCGTGAACGCGAGGTAGAGCGCGTTGGCGATCCAGAAGTAGTCGACCTCGAACGCTGCCATGAAGATTGAGCCGAGTGCGCCGGCGATCAGCCAGCCGTGTCCGATGAACTCGCCGTACCGGAAGATCTCGCGGTCGCGCCGGTCTTTCTTGCCGCCATCCCCGGACACGATACTGGCGATGATATTCAGCACGATGGCCGAGACGATGGAGATGCCGATCGTCCACAGCATCGTGACGAAGTAGTCGACTTGCGTGATGGGGGTGACTGCCGCGCGGGACAGGATGATGATCAGGTAGGCCGAGTAGGTGACCACAGATACCAATGCTTGGATCCACGTTTCTTTTTCTGCGGATGTCATTTTGCTTGTTCTCCAATGTCAATAAGTCTTTACACGAGAAATGTAAAGCAGCATTCACACCGTGTCAAGCAAACTAGACATCGACTTTCACCGGGCACACCAGGGATGTTCTGCATAACAGGGCGTGTCAGTCGAACTCGGCGGCCCGCTCGCGAGCACGATCTGCCGCGGCCGCAGCTCGTTCCGCGTCGCGCTCGGCTCGCTCCCGCCGGTGCTGCAGGGTGGTCGCATCCCTGGCGGAGGAAGCCAGTTGCTCCTCGAGCTGATCCAGCCGGGCGATCAGCTCCTCCCGCTGCGCCTCGAGCCGGTCGCGCGCAGCAAGCGCCTCGTCGGCCTCACCCTCAAGCCGGTCGAGCTCGTCCTGCACCTCACGCGCCGCGGCCTCGGCTTCTTCCGCCTTCTTCCGAGCCTGATCCTTCAGCCGCTTCACCGGCTTCGCCGCCGCCGCACCGGCTGACGGCTTCCGCGCTGGGGCGGCGGGCGCATCCGGCTCCCCGCCGGCAACGGCTCCGCTCAGGTCGACCGACTCGAGGCCGGCGAAGGCCAAAGCCCGCACGAGCCTGCCACTGCGCACTGCCGCTGCTGCTGCAGGTTCGGCGAGCCCCGCCTGCAGCGTCTGCTCGACTTCATCGCGGGTTGCTCCGCTGATCGGATGCCCGGCCTCCTCGGCGAGCTCCGCGGCAGCCCGCCCGAGCGCGGCGATGACCTGCCGGCGCTGCCTGGTCAGCTCCCGCAGCGATTTCGCATCGAGGTCATCCTGCGCTTCCCGAAGCGCCGCGCCCAACGCGAGGACCTGCTCGAGCTCATCCCCGCGCCGAGCCGCCAGCAGGTTGACCGCCCACGCAGCGACCGACGGCTTCTTGAACGCCTTGACCTCCTTGCCGATGGCCGGGTCCGCCTTGGCTCGGTCGTTCCGAGCCGCCGTGAACGCGTCGGGCGGCAACGCGTAGAGCTCTCGAGCGACCTCGGCGATGGCATCCCGACTCGGCGTCATCGGCGCATGTACCTCGTGCGGAGGAAAAGGTAGAGCCCGTGCGCGATGAACCCCAAGGCAATGATGCTGAGCGGCCACACACCGGTTGGCAGGCTCAGAAGGTAGTGCACTGCGCCGTCAAGACCGGTTGTCCAGCTGGAGTCGCTCACGAATGCGCCGCCGACGAAGAGCACCCCGACGAGCACGAGCGCAATTCCTTTTGCCGTGTGCCCGACGATCCCGAGCCAAAGCACCGCGACGCCGACGGCGCCGTCTGGGAGCGTGATGTCTTCCATGAACCGCCGGGAGACGCCGCGCACGGCATAGAACACCCCGACGCTCGCGACGGCGACACCGATCGCGCCGAGGAGGAAGATACCTCCCGGGATGTTGATGAGCGTCGAGCTGACCGTGCGGGTCTGCTCCGCCGCATCCGGTTGCCCGCCTGTTGCGAAGACGACCGCGGCCAGCCCGATTACGACAAAGACAACAGACTTGGCGCGATCCCGCCACTTGTTGGGGACCACGCCTTCCGGCCGCGGAGCGATCGGCCCGGTCCACTGCCAGATGGCAAGGCCGAACAGTGACAGTGCGGCGATCCACAGCGCGATGACCCCGCCGGGTGTGTCCGCGACCGCCTCCAGGGCGCCGCTCTGGTCAGCGTTGTGGTCCAGCCCATAGACCACCCCGATCGCGATGATGCCGATCAGCACGTGCAGGGCACCGCTTGCGATCAGACCGGCGCGGGCGAAGACGCGGGCGGGGCGGCTGTCAGCGGCGCGCCGGGCCGCTTCCTTGGCATCCTCTGCCTTGCCCTTGGCAGCGGCGGAACTGGCATCCACGTGCCATTGATACCACGTCGAGGTGGGGCGAAGTCTCGCCCCTGTCTGGTGCGAGTCGTACGATTTCGCATCATGAGACTGTGGTCGCTGCATCCGCGCTACCTCGACAGGCAAGGGCTGACGGCGTGCTGGCGCGAGGGTCTGCTGGCTCAGGCGGTCATCGGCAGGACCTCGGGCGGGTACAGCAACCACCCGCAGTTGCAACGGTTCCGCGGCAGCGACGACCCGCTCGCCTCGATCGGCTCCTACCTGCACGGCATCGTCGACGAAGCGGATGCGCGCGGCTACCGGTTCGCGCGGGACAAGATCCAGCGACCGGGCAATGTCTCTGGGCTGCCGGTCACCGACGGCCAGCTGGACTACGAGTGGCACTGGCTGGGAGCCAAGCTCGCGTCACGCAACCCGTCGTGGAAGCATCGCCTTTCCCACGTCGAGACACCGGATGCGCATCCGCTGTTCGTCGTCATCCCCGGACCGGTAGAGGCGTGGGAGCGCGTCGAACGGTGACGTGCCGGTGCTCGTGTGAACTTCCGCAGAGTGTCACCCCAGGGGTTGCAGTCGTCGCCGGGTCCGAGAAAAGTCGGGTACTTGCACACGATCGAAAGGACTCACCCATGCTCACTCTGACTGACACCGCAAGTGTGCTGATCAAGAACCTCACCGACCAGACCGCGAGCGACGAGGCGGGCCTGCGCATCAGCGCGGCCGAAGGAACCCCGAACCTCACGGTTGATGTCACCGCCTCGCCAGAGCCGAATGACACGGTGGTTGAGCACACCGGGGCTCGCGTCTTCCTCGAGGAGACCGCCGCTGCTGCCCTTGACGACAAGGAACTGGACGCTCAGGTCGATGAGGCCGGTGCCATCCGGTTCGCGATCAACGACCAGAGCTGACCGCGTCTTCGGCTCTCACGGCCCTCTCCACCGCGGCGAGCGAGTCGGAGACGTCATCCGCGTCGGTGGACCAGTTGCTGACCGAGATGCGCAGGATGTCGCGCCCCGCCCAGTTCGAGCCGGACATCCAACTGGTGCCGTCAGCGATCAGCCGCTCGGTGATGTTGCGGGTGCGTTCATCGTCACCGAAGCTCACGCTGACCTGCGTGAACACGACGTCGTTCAGCACCTCGACACCAGGCATAGCGAGCAGCCCGGCAGCGAGCGCGCGAGCGTTGGCGGCGAGCCGGTCGACGAGCGCGGTCACGCCATCCCGACCAAGGGATCGCAGCGCCGCCCAGACCGGCACGCCGCGCGCCCGTCGAGACAACTCGGCGACCTTGTCGTACGGGTCGCCGGGCCCGTGTTCATCGGTGATCAGATAGCTGGTGTGCACACCGAATGCCTTGCGCACCACTTCCGGCCGCGACACGATCGACACGCCACAGTCATACGGGACGTTCAGCGTCTTGTGCGCGTCGGTTGCCCACGAGTCACAGGTCTCCCAACCCCGCGTCTCTTCGGCGAATCGGCCACTGGCGGCCGCCCACAGCCCGAAGGCGCCATCGACGTGTGCCCACGCCCCGTGCCGGTGGGCGATCGCGGCAGCATCTCCGATCGGGTCGAACGCGCCAGAATGCAGGTTTCCGGCCTGCAGGCAGACGATCGCGGGGCCCGACGTCGCGTCGAGTTCACGCTCGAGCGCATCCGCCAGCATCCGTCCCTGATCGTCCGCCTCGACCTCCACCGGAGCCGGCAGTCCGAGGTAGCGCAGCACCAGGTCGATCACAACGTGCCGCTCCCGGCCCGCGAGGACGGTGATGGGTGGGGAGCCGGCCAACCCATTCGTGGCGAGGTCCCAGCCGACAGCGTCGAGCACGTGCTGCCTGGCCGCCGCGAGGCCGACGAAGTTGGCCATCGTCGCGCCGGTGGTGAAGCCGACATCGGCGCCGGCGGGCAGGCCGAGCAGATCGAGCAGCCACGTGCCCGCCGCTTCTTCGATCGCCGCCGTCGCCGGTGTCGCGTAACGCATGCCGCCGTTCTGGTCCCACGCGCTGACCAGCCAGTCCGCGCCCATGGCGGCGGGCAGGGTGCCGCCGATCACCCAACCGAAGAAGCGTCCGGATGGCATGCCCATGAGGCCGGGCTCGGCGAGCTCTGCCAGCTCGTTGACGACGGCATCGGGCGGCAGCGGCCCGTCCTGAAGCGGGGGAGCGAACCGCTCGTAGAGCTCATTTGCGCTCGCTCGCGGACCGACGGGTCGGGTTGGGAGGGACTCGAGCCATTTGATTGCATTGACGTGTGCCGCGTCCAGTGCATCGCGGTACGCGTCTGATGACGCGGACATGCGAGACATGCTAGACCCGCCGGTCAGCCGTTGGGCGAGAGTCGGGTCGCTTTCTCAGTCAGGTGTGCCCGCAGCGCAGACTCGGTCGTCAACGAGATGGCTTTCTCGTAGGCGGCGGATGCCTCGCGAGTCGCCCCCGCTTCGGCCAGCAGGTGCGCTCGGGTCGCCCAGGCCGGTTGGAACCGTTCGGCACCTTCAATCGCCTCGAGGGCAGCGAGCCCGGCATCCGGACCATCGAGTGTCCCGATCGTTGCGGCCAGGGAGACCCGGGCACCGAGCGTTGGAGTGAGTTCTACGAGCGCCGTGTAGAGGGTCCGGAGCGCCCACCAGTCGGTCAGGCCGGTGCGAGCGCGTGCCGCGTGCACCGCCTGGATCGCAGCCTCGAGCTGGAATCGGCCGAGGCGCTGCGCCCGTGCGGCTCGCCTTAGCCAGTCGTCGCCGCGTGCGATGAGCGTCGCATCCCACCGGGTCGTATCCTGCTCCTCGAGCGGCACAAAGCGGCCGTCCGCGCCGGTGCGTGCCCGGGCCCGCGAGAACGAGAACGCGATCAGGGCGGCCAGCCCGTACGCTTCCGGTTCGTCGTCGAGCAGCGTCGCGAGCGTTGAGGCCAGGTACAGCGACTCGGCGGCCAGCGATTCCCGTTCGCCGGAGACCAAGAGCCAGTCGATCGCGTACGCGCCGTAGATCGCTTCGAGCACAGCGGGCAGCCGCTCGGGCATGTCGGCGCGGGTGGGGACGACGAACGGGATCCTCGCATCCCGGATGCGCCGCTTGGCGCGCACCAGGCGTTGCGCCATAGTCCCTGTCGGCATCGCGAACGCACGCGCGATCTGCTCCGCTTCGAATCCGAGAACGGTCTGCAGCATCAACGGCGTGCGGATGCCGGGGTCGATTGCGGGGTGGGCGCACACGAACATGAGTTCAAGCCGTTTGTCGGGGATGGCATCCGGATCGACCTCGTCGAAGACCTGGGGTTCCGCGGCCAGCGGCGCGGAGGTGCGCTCGGCTGCGGACTTCGCGCGGTCCCGCTGCCGGTTACGTGCGACGGTCATCAGCCATCCCTCCGGGTTGGCGGGGACGCCGCTCGCCGGCCACGTGCTGAGCGCCTGCACGAACGCGTCGCCCAGCGCATCCTCAGCTCCGGGGATGTCGCCGGTGCGCGCGGCGAGCAGCGCGAGCAGGCGACCGTACGAAGCGCGGGCGACCACTTCCGCCCGCGCCTTCGCGGTCAGATCGTCCCGTGCCATGCCCCGTCTTCGAAGTGCACTGCGGTCGGTCGGATCTCGATCGTGCCGTAATACGCGGCCGGGCATTTCTCGGCCCATGCGAGTGCGGCATCGAGGTCCGGAACGTCGATCAGGAAGATCCCGCCCAGTTGCTCCTTGGTGTCGGCGAACGGGCCGTCCTGGACCTTCAGCGCGCCGTCGCGCGCGGTTAGCGTCGTTGTGCTGGCGGACTGCTGGAGCACCTCGGCCGCCAGCAGCACGCCGGCCTCATTGAGCGCCTTGGCGTAGTCATCGAAGGCCGCCTTGCCCTCGTTCATCGCCTCAGTGCCGAGGTCGGCCTCAGTCATCTCGGGGTAGTGCATGATCAGTGAGTAGCGCATCTGTCTGCCCTTCTTCTCGTACCGTAGCGGCCACGCGGTGTGACCGACATACCCCTATGACGATTGAGCGTGCACCCAATCGACACCTTTCGACGGCGCAACGGGTCGAGCCGCGCAGTCACACCTGGGTTGATGCGGAGACAGCGGGCTTCAGCGTCGCCAGCGCTGGGCCCAGCCCGATGTCCACGAGCACAATCCGCCCCGCGAGCCGGGAAGCGGGATCTAGCAGCAGCCCGGCCTTGCACCCGCCGAAGGTCACGGTGACGTCCGCTGGCAGCACTGTCGGGTCCGGGACGGAGCCGTCATCCGGGTGGATGCCGCTCGGGATGTCGACGGCGACGACGAGCGGCCGCTTCGGCTGGGCGAGCACCGGCAGCACCAAGGCGACCACCTCACGCGCGGTGTCGCGCAGCGCGGGGGAGCGGCTGGCCCCGGTGCCGAGGATGCCGTCGAGAACGACATCGGAGACCTCCGCGGCCTGAGCGGCCATTCGCGGCTCGATGACCTTTGCGCCCGCGACCATCGCAGCGGCGGCCGCGCGTTCGTGCATCGTGCCGCCGGTTTGGATCACCGACACGTCGGCGCCGTCCGACGCCAACTCGGCCGCCGCGAACAGTGCATCGCCACCGTTGTCTCCCGACCCGGCAAGCACGAGGATGCGACCACCGCCATCCGGAAGCAGCGCGCGGAGCTCCCGCGCGAGACCCGCCGCGGCGCGCGCCATCAGGGGAACGCCGTGCTTCAGAAGTGGCTTTTCAGCGGTCCGGATCTGGTTTGCGGTGTAACCGTGCATCCACCCATCTTGCTTGTCGCAACTGTTGACAGCACGGAAATGTCGTTCTAGCCTATATTCAACCAAATGGTTGATAAATGAATTGGTTGACGATGAAGAGCGACAGAGACGAGTGGCTGGACCGGGCGTTCCTGGCCCTCGCGGATCCCGTGCGACGCGGAATCGTTGCGCGGTTGTCTCGCGGACCGGCGACGGTCAACGAGCTCGCCGAACCGTTCGACATCACGAAGCAAGCGGTCTCCAAGCACATCCAGGTGCTCGAGAACGCTGGGCTGATCACCCGGAGTCGAGACGGTCAGCGCCGCCCGGCTCACCTTGACCCGGCCGGGCTCGAGGAGCTCACCGGCTGGATCGACAAGTACCGGCTGGACGCCGAGCGGCGCTATCGCACACTCGACGCCCTGTTGGAGACCATCAAGGAGAACTGAAATGAGCAACGCACTGAAGCTCGACGTGCCCGAGGGCGTGCCGTTCATCGACTTCGAGCGCGAATTCGACGCGCCGGTAGAGGCTGTGTTCCGCGCCCACTCGGATCCCGAGCTCATCAAGCAATGGCTCGGCCCGCGCGGGTACGAGATGACCGTGGAGCGGTTCGACTTCCGCACCGGCGGCAGCTACCGCTACATCCACAAGGCCAATGGCGAGGAGTACGTATTCAACGGCGTCTTCCACGTCGTACGTCCGAACGAGTTCGCTATCCAGACCTTTGAGTTCGAGGGCTACCCGGATGTCGTGAGCATCGAGTCGATGAGGTTCGAGGATCTCGGAAACGGACGCACGCGTCTCGTCGGACACTCGGTCTACCCGACGCAGGAAGCGCGCGACGGGATGGCTGCCAGTGGCATGGAGACGGGCCTGTCCGAAGGCTACGAGCGTCTCGACGAACTGCTGGCGGCCGACGTCAAGGCCTAGAAGCGAGGCGATTCTCGAGGTGCTGGCAGTGCCCCGACTTGCGCGCATCCGGATCCAACTGGCCTCCGGATGCGCGCCCTCTCGCGCTCACATCACCGCTACGGCGTCGTAGAGCCAGAAAACGCCGAGAAGCGCGGCCGCGAACACGGCGGCCCCGACAAGAGCTACGAGCCTGCCCTGCAGTGTTCGGCCGAGGGCCAGTGGCAGCACGAGGCCGACGACAAGCTCCAACCACCACTGCGGCCCACCGATCAGTACGACGCCGTAGAGCCCCTCGCCGGCGACCAGTCCGCCCATGAAAGCGAGCGCGAGCGCCCGAAACCAGCGTTGCCTGCTTCGTGCGCTGTAGCCAGCCAGGCCGCACAACGCACCGGCAGCGAAACCGACCACCGTCCACAGGAGAACCTCACGCAACGTGACCGTGCTGGCGACCAACGCGCACCAGATGGCGACCATTGCGAGCATCGTCACCACGCCGGTCAATGCAGCTTCCCGCTTCTGCGTGCGCACGCCATCGCGCAATGCAACACCGAACGGCACGAGGCCCCAAAGCGCGCTGGTGCCGGCGAGCGTTGGCCATGGATGTGGAAGGAGGGTCGTGAGCACCCACGCCAGGCCGCCTGCTGACGCGCCGACAATGATCGAGATGGCAAACACTCGATGGAGCCTCACGCTGTCATGTTAGGGGTGCGGGTGAGGTGCCTCAGTCGAGCGCGCCGTTCAAGGAAAAGAGCCGGGCCCATAGGCCCGGCTCTTCGAATGCGCTTGTTGGAAAGACCGTTACTCGCCGGTCCTCTTGGAAGCCTTCGCCTTCTTGTCGGCGCGCTTCTCTTTCAAGGACTTCGAAGCAGCGGTCTTCGTGTTCGCGCCCTTCTTCGGTGACTTGTTGGGCATACGGCACTCCCTCCGTCGGAAGCACTAGGGCTTCTGTGTCTTCGAGGCTACCCTCGCCCTGTCCCTGAGTCGAGAATCGGGGGTTTCCCCGATGGCGCCGCACGGCCTCCTGCGTGAGGGTTGAAGCATGACAATACTCAGCAGACCACGCACCGATCGGGTCATCGCCGGAGTCTGTGCGGCGATCGCCCGCCGCTTCGGATGGAACGTGACGGCTGTGCGCGTGCTTACCGCGCTCAGCATCCTGCTCCCGGGCCCGCAAGTGGTCGCCTACATCGTGCTGTGGGTGCTCATTCCGTCGGATTCTGACGTCGTCCGGGTAGGTTGAGGTCCTCCGGATCCACCTCGACATCGCCGACGTCGTCCGGACCCCCCGTGCCGGGCAGTAGGTTGACGTCACCCTCGTCGATCTCAGGGTCGTCAGTCGCGCGGCTGGAGGCTGGACTCTCCTGCCGTTCCTGCGTCTCGCTTTCGCTCCCAGGCGTGTACGCCATGTCCTTCTCGAGCTGCTCTTTCTCATCGCGTTCGGTCATGCCGCGAAGTTAGGCGCGGACGCTGGGACACGCCTGACGGAATACTCATGGTCGGCACACCGTTCTGGGGTTAGATTCGTTCGCACACTCAGCGGAAGGCCACCCCCGTGACCCAGCAACTGCAACTCGGCCTCGACACGTTCGGAGATGTCACTCTCGACGTCGATGGCAACCCGATCAGCCACGCCCAGACCATCCGGAACATCGTCGAGCAGGGTGTGTTCGCCGACTCGCTGGGCATCGACTTCATCGGGGTGGGGGAGCACCACCGCGACGACTTCGCAGTGTCATCGCCAGAGATGGTGCTGTCGGCGATAGCGAGCCGCACGTCGCACATCCGACTCGGCTCGGCGGTGACCGTGCTGAGTTCAGACGACCCGGTGCGGGTATTCGAACGGTTCTCCACCCTCGACGCGGTGTCGAACGGACGGGCAGAGGTCATCATCGGGCGCGGCTCGTTCACCGAGTCGTTCCCGCTGTTCGGCTTCAAGCTGGCCGACTACGAGCGGCTGTTCGAGGAGAAGATCGAACTATTTGCCGAGCTGCTGAAGGGTGGCCCCGTCTCCTGGTCGGGTTCGGTGCGCGCACCGCTCACCGACCAACTGGTATTCCCGCCGGCCGAGTCCGGCAGCATCACCACCTGGGTCGGCGTTGGCGGTACACCGGAGTCGGTCGTGCGCGCCGCGCATTATGGCTTCCCGCTCATGCTGGCCATCATCGGCGGTGACCCTCTGCGCTTCGAACCGTTCGTCGGCCTGTACAAGCGCGCACTCGGCCAATTCGGCAGGCCAGAGCTGCCGATCGGCGCACACTCGCCCGGGCATGTCGGCAAGACCGACGAGGATGCGCTCGAGGAGCTCTACCCGCACTTCAAGAAGAACCGCGACCGCATCGGCGCCGAACGCGGCTGGCCGCCGGTCACCCGCCCGGAGTACGAGAACGAGGCGAAGAGCGGTGCCCTGTTCGTGGGCTCACCAGAGACGGTCGCCCAGAAGATCGCGCGAGCGGTCAAGGGGCTCGGACTGTCACGTTTCGACCTCAAGTACTCCAACGGCTCGATGCCGCACGAACTGTTGATGTCGAGCATCGACTTGTACGGCAACGAGGTCATCCCGCGGGTGCGGGAGCTGGTGGCAGCGTGACGGGCGGTCCCGGCTCGTTCAGCGGTCAGCGCGGAGCGCGTCGAACTGCTGTCGCCATGGCTCACGGAGCTTCGCGTACCGTTCGTCCCAGTCGACGCCCGGTGTACGCTCCGGATCCGTGACGGATGCGGCGGCAGCGCCAAGCAGGTCGTCGAGCCGCTCGAGATAGGTCTGCCAGCCTGGCCCATAGTCGATCGACTGCACGCTGGTGTGCACAAGCCTCATCCTGGCGCCATCCGGCGTCTCGTCGACCGTCACGGTGAGCTCGGTCGGCTGCTCCTCGATCGCATGCCAGGTCGTCGTGAAGGTGTGCGGTGGGTCACACGCAGAGACGGTGCCGGTGACCCACACGCTTCCGTCGTCGCTCAGCCCTTCCCAGGTACCGCCGAGCCGGAGTTCGCCGCGGTACGGCGCCATCCAGCGGGCAAGCCGTTCCGGGTCGGTCACCGCGGACCAGACGTCGGCCACATCGGTGTCGAACAGTCTGACGAATTCGAGATCGAACCCGTTCGCTGCTGTGGTCAGGTCGCCGAAAATCCTGGTCATTGTGCTGTCCTTCTCTCGCGCTTGCCTCGCGCGATCTCGGTCTCGAGGGCGTCGAGACGTTGGTTCCAGAGCGTCCGGTAGCGGTCGGCCTGGTCCTGCAGTTGGGTGATCACGCGCTCGTCGAGCCGGTAGATGCGACGCGATCCCTCTGGCCGCACGCGCACGAAGCCCGCTTCGCGCAGAACTCGCAGATGCTTGGCCACCGCGGGCTGGCTGATGCCGAATTCGCTCTCGACAACGCGCGACACTTCGCCAGCCGACTGGTCCCCGCTCGCGAGGAGTTCGACGAGCCGCCGGCGCACCGGGTCTCCGAGAACGTCGAGCGCGTGCATGCCCCTCAGCATATAACCGAGTGGTTATAACCACAAGAAGCGGGAAAAGTTTTGCGGCAAATCCCTGCTTCCCTTTTCCCTTGTCGGTGGCTGGTGCAAGGCTTGACGCGTAGCAGTCGCCACGTGCGGACCATCGTCGAGGGGCCGAGCGGGAGAGCCCATGAGAATCCCCAACGCAGCGAAACCGTTCCTTGTCGCGCAGTACCGCATCCTGGTCGCCGCGCTGACGCTTTCCATGTTCGGCACGGGCGTGTGGCTGATCGCGGTCGTCTTCCAGGTCATCGATCTTGGCGGCGGCCCGGTGGAACTCTCCTGGGTCGTGCTGGGCTCATCACTCGGGCTCGTCGCCGCGGTGCTGTTCGGTGGAGTGGTCGCCGACCGGGTCCCGCGCCGCACCATCCTCGTCGCGGTCGAATCGACTCGCACCGCAGGTGCCGCGGTCGCCGCGACGCTGTCGCTCACTGGCAACCTTGAACTCTGGCACCTGGTCGTCATCGCGACGATCCTCGGCTGCGCCGACGGCTTCTTCTACCCGGCGTATTCGGCGCTCCTCCCATCGGTGCTCCCGGACGAATTCCTCCTGGCGGCGAACGGTGTCGAGGGGATGCTTCGGCCCGTCATCATGCAGGCGGCCGGCCCGGCCGTTGCAAGCGCGATCATCGCCGTCTTCTCGCCCGGTGTGGCGTTCGCCGTGGTTGCCGCGTCCCAGGCGCTCGCGGTCGGCGGCCTCGTCATCATGCGCCACATCCCGGTCGAGCGAGAGCCGCGGGACGGGCATCCGGTTCGCTCAATGCTCTCCGATCTCGGTGCAGGCTTCGTCTACATGGTCCGCACGCCGTGGCTGTTCGGCACGCTGCTGTACGCGAGCGTGCTGGTGTTCCTGATCATGGGGCCGATCGAGGTGCTGCTGCCCTTCGCAATCCGCGACGTCGTCGGCGCGGACGATGCCGCGGCATCTTACGCGCTCGCGCTCGCGTCGTTCGGGATCGGCGGCGCGGTCGGGTCGCTCATCGTGGCGTCGCTGCGCTTGCCGCGACGTTACCTGACGATCATGGTGCTGCTGTGGGGTGCGGGTGGCGCACCGTTGGCGATCATCGGCTTCGCCCAGCAACTGTGGCTGATCATCGCCGCGATGTTCATCGTCGGCTTCTCCTACTCGGCGGCGAGTGTCGTGTGGGGAACCCTGTTGCAGCGCCGCGTGCCGTCCGCCATGCTCGGGCGGGTTTCGAGCCTGGACTTCTTCGTCTCGCTCGTGTTCATGCCCATCTCGATGGCCCTCGCCGGACCCGTCGGCGTCGCGATCGGCAACGCTCCGGTGTTCCTGATTGCGGGACTGGCGCCGGTGGCGCTGGCGGTGCTGACGATCGTCATCTTCCGAATGCCGAAGGACGAGCTCGCGCATCCCCTCGATCAGGTGCCGGAGCCGGTCGAACGCACCGAATGAGCGCTGCACACTTGCATCTCGGTCGAACATATGTTCGAATAGGGGAATGCGGTGGAGCGGCCAGCAGATCGACCAGGAGCAGCCGGATGCCCTTCCGGGTCTCGCGCGCCTGAACAACCTGGTGCGCACGGTTCGCACACCCGACTTCGACGGCGTGACGTTCTACGAGGTGCTGGCAAAGAGCGCGCTCAATCACATCCCGAAACAGACGGCGATGCCGTTCGGATGGACCATCAACCCGATGCGCGGCTGCCTGCACCGCTGCACCTACTGCTTCGCGCGGCCAACGCACCGCTACCTCGACCTGGATGCCGGCGACGACTTCGACACGCAGATCATCGTCAAGGTCAACGTTGCCGAGGTGCTCGCGAAGGAACTTTCGAAGCCGACCTGGGGGAGGCATCCTGTCGCCCTCGGCACCAACACGGATCCCTACCAGCGGGCAGAGGGCCGCTACCGGCTCATGCCCGGGATCATCTCCTCGCTCGCCGCCAGCGGAACCCCGCTGTCGATCCTGACCAAGGGAACGCTGCTGCGGCGCGACCTTCCGCTGCTTGCGGAAGCCAGCAGGGTGGTGCCGGTCGACCTCGCGATGTCGATCGCGATCTACGACGACGAACTGCAGCAATCGGTCGAACCGGGAACTCCGACGGCGAAAGCGCGGCTCGCGACCGTCACCGCGGTGCGCGAGGCGGGTCTGGAGTGCTCGGTGTTCATGATGCCGATCCTCCCGTTCCTCACCGACAGCAAGGAGCATCTCGACCTCGCACTTCGCCAGGCGAAGGCGGCCGGTGCCAGTTCGGTGCTCTACACCGCGCTGCACTTGAGGCCGTTCACCAAAGAATGGTTCATGCAGTGGCTTGAGCGCGAGCATCCGGAGCTTGTCGCACGCTACGTCGCGCTCTACGGCGACAAGGCATACGCACCCACCGGCTACCGCAAGTGGCTCGCCGCGCGCATCCGTCCGCTGATCCGCGCGCACGGCCTCAATCGCGGCAGAACCGATGCCTCAACCGGTGGGGTGCGATCGAGCGCTCTAGGGATGCTCCGAGGCGACGACGGTGAGCGCTCCCTCATCGCAGAGGAGCTGCCGCCGGGCATGGCCGCGCACCTGGAATCCCAGCCCACCCTCTTCTAAGCCAGCTATTCATCCGGATACCCCGTGAAGTTCATGGGAAGCAGGCGTCGGTAGCGGGGCGCCACCCTAGCATCGGCCTCAACAGTCGGGCGTTTGTAGGGGAGAAGGTTCGCTTGTGTCCAGGTCAGGGGAGCAGTCGAAGTCAGCCGCGGCGCTGGCGACTGGACCGATAACTCAGCCCGCAGCCGTGACCTCCGTGGGGAATGCGGGACTGACGGCCGTGATTCAGTACGGCGGACGGCGTTTCCAATGCAAGCCGGAGATGGCGCGGATCTTCCTGAAGCGAGCCCGAGCAGTGATCGAATGCGGCGAGCATGAACTGGTGCCTCTGCTCCACAGCGAGGGCGTCGAACTGCTCTTGATCTCGCGAGCTACGCCTTATTCGCTGCTAGAGAACTAGCGGCCACAGCGCAAACTCGAAAATTTTCGGGCGTTTTCGTCCGCTTCACGGACCGTGCTCACATCCGGAGATCCCTGCAATGACGGGCAAGTAGCGGCCCCTGCGCGGCGTAGGTAGAACGTTCCCTCTTGAGAACGGTTCGCAAGTTACTCAGGTAGCGCGGAGGTTCGGCAACCAGGATCGTTTCTGGCACTTCTCCTCGCGGGTTGAGTGTTGGCGTGTTTGATCCGCCGACTGGTCGACCTGGACAGGTGCCCGGATGCTCGCCCCCGAGTTCCGTGCGCCGCGTGTGCCCCGCCGCATCGACGTTCCACCACGCGTTCCCTAGACGCCTGACCCGGAAGACACAACTACCCCCTTGCTGATCGAGAAGATGCGTGCCGCCATCAAGCACGCCACACCCGAAAACGCCGCAAACCAGAAGCCCAGTGGACGCCGACGCGGCGTCGCCAAGGGTGGCGTCCGCCATTTCACGGCGCGCTACCTCGGGGAACTCGGCCTCGGCATCGTCGCACTCGCCGTGATCGTCGGTGCCGGAGTAGGTGTGCCGGCCTACGGTGACGCTCTCGTCGTCGCGTCCGACATGACGCCAATGGAGCAGGTCTCGGAGCAGGATCTCGCCCCGCAGGCAGTCGAGGTCGACAAGAAGGCTCCGAAGCAGGCCGTGCACCGCGACACCTACGGTGCAACCGAGGCGCCACCGGAGGTCGTCTGGCCGGTCGGCTCGGGTGCGACCATCACGAGCGGGTTCGGTGCCAGAGCCGGATGTTCGATCGGTTGTAGCTCCAACCATGAGGGCATCGACTTCACGCCCGGCGCCGGCGCTCCGATCGTGGCCGCCGCCGACGGCGTCGTGACCGCTGCCAACACCGGTGGCGCATACGGCGTGCACGTGCGCATCAAGAGCGTCGTGGCCGGCCAGGAGGTCGAGACCATGTACGCACATATGCAGCACGGCTCGATGGCCGTCAGTGTTGGCCAGAGCGTCACGGCCGGTCAAGTCATCGGCGCAGTCGGCAGCACCGGCGTCAGCACCGGCCCGCACCTGCACTTCGAGGTTCACGTGGGTGGAGGCCCCATCGAGCCGCTCGGCTGGTTGCGCGCGAACTCGGTCTGAGTCCGCGAGGGGACACCGGCTCAGGACGGCCACAGGCTAGCCTGAGCCGGTGCCCTCGAACCCAACGACAGTGTCGATCGTCATTCCCGCCTACAACGAGGAGGCGTCGATCAAGGGGTGCGTGCTGGCTGCTGTCCTGCAGACCAGGCCGGCCCACGAGATCATCGTCGTAGACAATCGCTCGACCGATCGCACCGCCGAGATCGTGAAGGGGCTGCAAGCGGAGCATCCGCAGCAGTCGATCATCTACGTTCAGCAGAACGACGTGCAGGGCATCATCCCCACACGCAACGCGGGCCTCGACGCGGCGACCGGAGACGTGATCGGCCGAATCGACGCGGACTCCGTCATCGAACCGACCTGGGTCGAGGAAGTCCAGAAGGCATTCGCCGATGAGTCGGTCGCCGCAGCGACCGGCCCTGTCCTCTACTACGACATGCCACTTCGACGGTTCGGACTGAAGGCCGACGACCGCCTGCGCCGGGTCATCCTGAGCCTGTCCCGGGACTACCACTTCCTGTTCGGCAGCAACATGGCGATTCGGCGTCAAGCGTGGGAGGCCATCCGGGCCGACACCTGCCTTGATGAGAAGGATGAACTGCACGAGGACATCGACTTGTCCATCCACCTCGCGCAGCACCGGCTGCGCGTCGCCTACGTGCGCTCGATGGTGAGCGGGATGTCGGCCCGCCGAGTCGAGGACAGCCCGCGCGAGTACAGCTACTACGTCGGGCGCTTCGAGCGCACCTACGCGCGACATGGCCTCATGAACCCGCTGTTGCGTGCTCCGATGGTCGTCTTCTTCGCCGTGTACCCGCTCGCCAAGGCCATCCGCACCCTCCGCAACCGCAGGCTCTTCCTGGACCACGCGCCGGGCCGCTGACGGTCGGTCGCCGGGGTTAGCCTGATTGCGTGGGCAAACAGGACGGCAGTGACCGGCAGGTCAGCGCCGAGGACATCGACAGCAGTTCGGCGCCCATCCTGCACGTCGACCTTGACGCGTTCTTCGCGTCTGTCGAGTTGCTTGAGCACCCTGAGCTCGCCGACAAGCCGGTGGTCGTCGCCCACAATTCGGCGCGCTCGGTGGTCACTGCGGCGAACTACCCGGCGCGCAAGTACGGGGTGCGCTCGGCGATTCCGCTGGCCAGGGCGCTGCAGCTCTGCCCGAAGGCGATCGTGCTCGAGCCGCACTTCGACCGGTACCGGGCGCTGTCGCGGCAGGTGATGGCCATCCTCGACGACGTTTCTCCGACTGTGGAACGGCTCGGCATCGACGAGGCCTTCGTTGACGTGTCCGGCGCGGGCGCGGTGATCGGCTCACCGGCTGAGGCAGCGGAGTTGATCCGCGGCCGCGTGCTCGCAGAGACGGGGCTCACCTGCTCGGTCGGAGCTGCGGCGACCAAGTTCGTCGCCAAGCTTGCCTCCGGGCGTGCCAAGCCTGACGGGCTGCTGGTGATCCCTCGCGACGAGACGCTGGCGTTCCTGCATCCGCTCCCCGTCGGTGCACTATGGGGAGTCGGGGCGGTCACCGAGAAGACGCTTCTGGACCGCGGCCTCGGCACCATCGGCGACGTGGCGGCGGCACCACTGGCGACGTTGCAGCGGGCGCTCGGCGAGGCATCCGGTCGCAAGCTGCACGAACTCGCGAACGGCATCGACCCGCGGCCGGTCGACACGAACTCGGTGGAGAAGAGCGTCGGGCACGAAGTCACGTTCGAGACGGACGTGACGGATGGCGACCTGCTGCGGCGCGAGTTGCTTCAGCAATCGACCCAGGTGGCCGCGCGGCTCCGCGAGGCCGGACTAGCCGGCCGCACCGTCGCCCTTAAGCTGCGTTTCTCCGACTTCACGACCATCACGCGATCGCGCACGCTCGCGGATCCGACCGACCTCGGTCGCCGGATCTACGACGAGGTGCGCTCGATCTACGATGCCCTCGACAACCGGAGGCCCGTGCGGCTCATCGGCGTGCGCGTCGAACAGTTGACCGGCGATGAGGCTCAGCCGGCGCTGTGGGACACCGACGACAGCTGGCGGGAGGCGGAGCGCGCGATCGACGGCGTCGCCGACCGGTTCGGCCGAGGGGCGCTGCGTCCAGCTGCGCTGCTGAAGCCGACGGCACCCATCCGCCCGTCCGGTTCTTGATTCTCGAGGTTCACTGCGAGTCTTGAGCATCCGGGACGTACGGTGGCGTCATGCCAACAGTCGCAGAGGAACTCGCGGAGTCCGTGCCCAAGCGCGGTGTGAAGCTCGCCTACGGTGAAGCCGTCGTCATGGGAGACACGACGCTGGTGCCCATCGCGATGGTCACCTATGGCTTCGGCGGCGGTGGGGAGAGCGGCCAGGGCGGTGGTGGCGGGGGCGGCGCGACGATGCCGCTCGGCGTCTACGTGACGCGCGGCGCCACAACCAGTTTCCGGCCCAATCCGGTCGCGCTGCTCGCGGTGTCCATTCCGCTCGTGTGCGCTGTCGGCTGGGCGATCTCTCGCATCGTGAAAGCGATGCGCTAGACCCAGCCGAGCCGGCGCCTGACCGCCTGCGCGCCGCGGTGTGGGAAGGCGTCCCAGCCGGGGGCGAGTTCCTCCTCGGCGAGTTCGAGCAGCAATCGAGCGCATGTCTCGACGTCCCGCTCCTGCGCGTCGGCGACGCGCGCGGCGAACTCCGGATGCACGAGCTCGATCCTGCGCAGAACGTCGAACGCGTCGAGCCGCTCCGATCCGATGCCGGGTTGCCTCAGCACCAGCGCCTCCAGCAGTGAACGCACAGCGACCGAGCGCACGCCCTCGCCGGCGATGAGCTTTTCGCCCCTCCGGTACCGGCCGACCCCGATCAGCAGCACCGCGATGAACAGCAGGATCTCCTGCTCGGCGTCGACACTCTCCCGCGGACTCTCCCGCGACACCATCGCTTCGATCGCCGGGCCCACTCCACCGCGGTCGAGGACCACCAAGGCGGTCTTCCCCTGCCAGACGGCCAGGTCGTCAACGGATGCGACTCCGAACTCGAGCACGTGACCGTTGTCGTAGATGACCTTGCGGCCGCCCTCGTGCTCGGGTGCGGCCACCGCGATGCGTTCATGCTCTGGCAGCCAGTCGAGGTTCCGCTTGTACTCCTCCTGGCGGCCCGGTTGAACGACGAGCGCGAAGTCGTGGTCAGACCACTCATCGGCTCGGGAGCGGTCAGCTGCTGAACCCATGAACACCAGCCCGATGACATCCGGCCGGTCCGAGACACTCGCAAGCAGCCGGTCGCTGTATGCCTTGAACTCGTCGCGCCGCACTGTGCTCTACCCGACCTGCGGGACGATCTCGGTGGCGAAGAACTCGAGCTGGTCCAGGTCCTGCAGGTCCAGCAGCTGCAGGTAGACGCGAGTGACGCCGAGTTCGGCGAAGGCCCCGAGCCGATCGACAACCTCGGTGGGCGTGCCGACGATCCCAGTGGGTCGCATCCGGTCCAGATCCCGTCCGATGGCCTCCGCCCTGCGCTGGGCGTCAGCGGTGCTCGCGCCGACAGCGATGGTGCCCCCGATCGACAGGATCGGCACCTCGCGTTCGGCGGCCTCGCTCGCCTGGCGAACCCGCGCCATCCGGGCGCGGTGCTCAGCCAGGTCGACGAACACCGAGTTGTACTCGGTCGCGAAGCGCGCCGCGAGGGCGGGCGTGCGCTTCGGCCCACCGCCGCCGACGATGATCGGCACGTTGGATTGAGTGGGCTTGGGCAGCCCGGGTGCGTTCTGCAACCGGTAGTGCTCACCCTCGTACGAGAACCGGTCGCCGACCGGCGTTGACCACAGCCCGGTGATCAGCTCGAGCTGCTCTTCGAGCATCCCGAACCGCTTCGCGGGGAACGGGACACCGAGCGCGGTGTGCTCATCCTCCATCCAGCCGGTGCCGAGCCCCAGTTCGACCCTGCCGCCGGACATCTGGTCGACGCCGGCGACCTGGATCGCGAGGATGCTGGGATGCCGGAAGGTGACCGAGGTCACGAGCGTGCCGAGGCGGATGCGACTGGTCTCCCGGGCGAGGCCGGCGAGCGTTGTCCATGCATCCGTCGGCCCTGGCAGCCCGTCGCCGCCCATTGACAGGAAGTGGTCGCTGCGGAAGAAGCCGTCGAAGCCGAGCCGCTCTGTCGCTTGCGCGACGGCGAGCAGATCGTCGTAGCTCGCACCCTGCTGGGGCTCTGTGAACACGCGGAAATCCATCGTCCCACCGTATCCGCACTAGAATGGGTGCCGAACACGGGAGTCCGGTGAGCCGGGCTGAGAGGAAGCTGATCGAAGCTTCGACCGTCGAACCTGATCTGGATAATGCCAGCGCAGGGAGGGCCAAATCTCTACTCCCGTGCCTATTTCAACCACTGAAAGGGCACGAACAGTGACCAGCACTTCAACAACCAAGCAACCCGTCGTCCGCCGTAATCTTCGCTGGCGCGTGGTCGACATCGTGGTGGCGAGCGTCATCGGCGTCGCATCCGGCGCGGTCTTCCTGGTTTGGAATGTCGCCTCCGAGCCCGTCACCGGGCCGCTCGGCGCGCTGCTGCCGGGTCTGCAGGCGCTCGGCCACGGCTTCTGGCTCTTCGCGGGCGTGCTCGCGGGGCTCATCATCCGCAAGCCGGGCGCGGCGCTGTATGGCGAACTGCTCGCCGCAACGGTGTCGGCGCTGGTCGGCAACCAGTGGGGCGTAGACACGCTGGTCAGCGGCGTCGTGCAGGGTCTCGGCGCGGAACTGGTGTTCGCGGTGTTCCTGTACGCCAATTACCGCGTCTACGTCGCGATGCTCGCTGGCATGGGCGCCGGGCTCGCGATGGTCATCCACGACCTGATCGTCTGGTACGCGGGCGCCGACACGCTGTTCGCCACGGTCTATGCGGTCTGCGGGATCATCAGCGGTGCAGTCATCGCCGGGCTGCTGTCGTGGCTGGCCATGCGTGCGCTCGCCCGGACGGGAGTGCTCAGCCGGTTCGCGGCCGGTGAGTCGGCCAAACGGGTGTGAGCGCGTCGACGCGGGTGAGTGCACCCGCGCGCGTCACCGCTCGCGGCTGGGGTTGGAGACACTCCGGCCGCGAGAGGTGGGCGGTGGACGGTATCGACCTCGACATCCGGCCGGGGGAGCGGGTTCTGCTGCTCGGGCCATCCGGGGCCGGAAAGTCCACCCTGCTCTCGGCGCTCGCCGGCGTGCTCGGCGGTGCGGATGAGGGCGAACAGCACGGCGAGCTGACGATCGACGGCCGCGAACCGGATCCCGCACACGGGAGGGTCGGCTTAGTGCTGCAGGATCCGGAGTCCCAGGTCATCATGGCAAGGGTCGGCGACGATGTGGCCTTCGGATGCGAAAACCTTGGGATTGAGCGTGAGGAGATCTGGCACCGGGTCGGCGAAGCGCTCGATGCGGTCGGCCTCGATCTTGCACTCGACCGTTCAACCGCGGCGCTCTCCGGCGGGCAGAAGCAACGGCTCGCGCTGGCCGGGGTGCTCGCGATGCGACCGGGTCTGCTGCTCCTGGATGAGCCGACCGCGAACCTGGACCCGGACGGCGTGCTCGAGGTTCGCGACTCTGTGAGCAGGGTGCTCGAGGCCACCGGCGCAACGCTCGTGGTCGTCGAGCATCGAGTCGACGTGTGGCTGCCTGTCGTCGACCGGGTCATCGTGCTCTCGCCCGAGGGCGGGGTGATTGCCGACGGGGACCCCGATGCTGTGCTCGTCGACCACGGCGAAACGCTCGCCGCGAGCGGCGTGTGGGTGCCCGGTCGCGAAGCCTGGAGTCCGGAGCGGTTCGCGCGACCGGGGGAGGCGCTGCTCACCGCCGACTCGCTCAGCGTCGGCCGGGCGGGTACCGTGGTCCGCTCGGAAATCGACCTCGAGTTGCGCGAGGGCGTGGCGACCGCGCTCAGCGGTGCGAACGGATCCGGGAAGACCACGCTCGCGCTCACCCTTGCCGGGCTGCTGCCGTCGGTCGCCGGCGAGGTGGCGGCATCCGATGCTCTGCGCGCCGGTATCGGCCCGCATCCGTACCGCTGGAAGTCGCGCGACCTGCTCACCCGCATCGGAATGGTGTTCCAGGAACCGGAGCACCAATTCCTCGCGTCTACAGTCCGCTCCGAGCTCGAGGTCGGGCCGAAGGCGCAGCGGCTGCCGGAGCCCGAGGTGCGCGACCGCGTCGACCAGTTGCTGCAGCGGTTGCGGTTGGAGCATCTGGCCGAGGCAAACCCCTTCACGCTGTCCGGTGGGGAGAAGCGCCGGCTCAGTGTTGCAACCGCGCTCGCTACCCGTCCGCGCCTCCTGGTGCTCGACGAGCCGACGTTCGGTCAGGACGCGCGCACCTGGCGGGAGCAGGTGGCGTTGCTCGCCGAGCTGCTCGATGAGGGCAGCGCGGTGCTGTTCGCAACGCACGATCGGGTGTTCGTCGAGGCGCTCGCCGATCAGGAGGTGTCGCTGTGACCGCGTTCGCTCGGGTGAACCCGGTGGCCAAATTGGCCGCGGCCCTGCTGCTGGCGGCGTGCCTCGTCCTGACCATCGATCCGGTGTCCGCGGCGACGGCGCTCCTGCTCACCGGCATCGCACTCCCGTTCATCGGGCCAGGGTGGCGAACGTTCTGGGCGCGAACCTGGCCGGTGTGGGTCGCCGCCCCTCTGACCGGGTTGACGATCCTGCTCTACGGGCAGGCATCCGGAACCGTGTATGTCGAGTTCCTGGCGGTGCGGATCAGCGACGGGTCGATCGAATTGGCGGTGGCCACGACCTTGCGCGTGCTGGCGATCGGGCTGCCCGCGGTGGTGCTGTTCAGCTCGGTCGACCCGACGGATCTCGCCGACGGTCTGGCACAGGTCTGGCGACTGCCCAACCGCTTCGTGCTCGGCGCCCTGGCCGGCCTGCGGCTGGTCGGCTTGTTCATCGACGATTGGCGCTATCTCGAGCTCGCGCGTCGCGCGCGTGGCGTCGGCGACACCGGGCGGATCCGCCGCATCCCCGGGCAGGTGTTCGCACTGCTCGTGCTGTCCATCCGGCGCGGGACGAAGCTTGCGACCGCGATGGAGGCCAGGGCGTTCGGCGGAGCTCATCGCACCTGGGCGCGTGAATCGCGGTTCGGTGCCGCCGAGTGGCTGGTGGTCGCATCCGGCGCCCTGGTCGGTGCGGCGGCTATCGTTGCTGCCGTCGTGACAGGGGAGTGGAACTTCATTGCTGGTTGATCGGATTCTCATCGACGGTCGGAGCGGATCCGGCAAGACCAAGGTGGCTCACGGGCTGCTGGAAGCGATGCCGGATGCCCAACTGGTGCGCCTCGACGAGCTCTACCCGGGCTGGGACGGGTTGGAGGCGGGCAGCCGACACGTTCACGACTTCATCCTCGCGGCAGAGCGGCCTCGCTGGAGACGCTGGGACTGGCTTGCCAACGAGCCAGCCGAGTGGCACGAACTGAACCCCGCCCGGCCGATCATCATCGAGGGGTTCGGCGCGCTGTCCCGGGAGAACCGGGCGCTCGCGACCCTCGGCATCTGGGTCGAGTTGGATGCCGAGACGCGCAAGCAGCGTGCGCTCGCTCGCGACGGCGACACCTACGCGCCGCACTGGGACCGCTGGGCGGCCCAGGAGGACGCGTTCATTGCGCGGGAGCATCCGCAGGACCTGGCCGACCTGGTGATCGACGGCTGATTCTCAGGCCCAGCCGAGCTCGTGCAGCTGCCGGTCGTCGATGCCGTAGAAGTGGGCGATCTCGTGCACGAGCGTCACATGGATCTGATCCTTGAGCTCGTCGAGGTCCTCGCTGATGTCCAGCAGCGGCTCGCGGTAGAGCACGATCCGGTCCGGCAGCTCGCCGAAACCGTAGTTGCCGCGTTCGGTCACCGCCACCCCGTCGTACAGTCCGAGGAGATCGAGGGAGCCATCCTCCGGGCGATCCTCGACGACGAAGACCACATTCTCGAGTCCGTCGACCATGTCATCGGGCAGCTGATCGAGTTCGTCGACGACGAGCTGCTCGAACTCGTCCGCCCCGATGTCATACACATCGACAGCCTGTCATGAGTCGAGGACCTCGACGAGCGAGTTCTGCACGAAGCCGAGCCAGTCGTAGAGGTCCTGAAGCACGATGTCGGCGCTGCGGTCGTCTTCGCGCTCGATGCCGAGCCGGGAGGCGAGGGTCAGACGGATGTCGGTGAGCGCCTTCATCCAGGCGAGGGTCTCGCCCGGGTTCAGTGAAAGTTCCCCGCTGTCGACGGCCGCGGACAGGGTCGTGGTGACCAGGGTCGCGTTGTGCAGCTTCCGTTCGACGAGCCCATCCTGGGTGAACCGGCGGAACTCAGCCGATGCGTCCGCGTCATCCGGGTAGGCATCGGGGAGCAGCCGGATGACCGCCGGATCGCCGTCATCCGGGGACTGGAGGAGGGTCGCCAGCTGGGAGGCGAGACTCTGCAGCAGCAGTGCTTCGTCGCGGTCGATTTTCGCGCTGATGCTGCCGTCCTGGTGGCGCTCGAAGCCGCGCATCAGGCATCCGCCTTGCCGAGCGTCGCCCAGAGCCCGAAGTCGTGCATCGCTTCGACGTGCCGCTCCATCTCCTCGCGGCCGCCGGTGGCGACGACCGCTTGGCCGGTGAGGTGGACCTGCAGCATGAGACGCTCCGCCTCGGCGGCTGCGTAACCGAAGTACGAGCGGAACACCCACGCGACGTAGGACATGAGGTTCACCGGGTCGTTGAGCACGATCGTGACCCAAGGCACATCGATCGACTCGCGCTGGCGCGTGTCAGTGGATTCGATGGTCTGGGGCATGGTTCCACCCTTGCACACCGCGCGGCGACGCACAGTCTCCAACGATCGCTTCCGCGCGACGCTGCTTCAGTTTGTTATCGATGCGCCTGCTACAGCGGCCGCATCGATAACAAACGGGCGCATGGTTGAACGCGCTCGACTCAAGACGAGTAATTGGGGTGATCGACGGGACTCGAACCCGCGGCATCCGGCACCACAAGCCAGCGCTCTACCAACTGAGCTACGACCACCATGTGCGACCGAGAAGGTCGCAACGACACACCATCCTATTACAGGCGCGCACCGAATTCTTGCACGACCGAAAGGCCGACCGCTTGGGCCTCGTCGCTGTTCGGGCCGGGAGGGGCGACAAACGCCGCACGCCGGTAGTACTCGAGTTCGCGAATCGACTCCAGGATGTCCGCCATCGCGCGGTGCCCGCCGGCTTTCGGCGGCGCGTTGAAGTACACGCGCGGGAACCAGCGCTTGGCGAGTTCCTTGATGGAGGAGACATCGACATTGCGGTAGTGCAGGTGAGCGTCAACCCGCGGCATATAGCGCGCGAGGAAGGTCCGGTCGGTCCCGATGGTGTTGCCGGCGAGGGGAGCCTGCTGCTGCACCGGCACGTGCTTCAGGATGTATTCGTTGACTGCGAACTCGGCATCGGAGAGCGACATCCCGTTCTCCAGTTCAGCCAGCAGGCCGGACTCGGTGTGCATGTCGCGCACGAAGTCCGACATGTTTGCGAGGGCGCTTGGGTCCGGCTTGATGACCACCGTGATGCCTTCATCGAGCACGTTGAGGTCGAAGTCGGTGATGACGACCGCAACCTCGATCAGCTCGTCGACGGAGATGTCAAGTCCCGTCATCTCGCAGTCGATCCAGACGAGTCGATCGGAGCCGTTTGCCATCCCACGAGTCTAACGGCGCACGTGAAGACGTGATTCTTTCCAGCACTTACCGCCGTCAGTCGTCAAGTGGTAGTAATGGGCTATGACCGATCAGACCCCAGACCTGAAGCGCGGCGACGAGTACATCGTCTTCTATAAGGGCGGCCCCAACGACGGTCGCATCGACCGTCGCATCAGCACGGATGGTTCGTGGGACGAGGAGCTGACTGTCGTCGCATCGATCGACGGCAAGGAAACCCTCATCAACTACAACTTCGAGTCGTGGCGCGAGCTCGGCGACCAGTACCAGGTCGAGTACATCTACGACCCGAAGGACAGCGACGAGCTTGAGGACCCAGAGGACCGCAACGACCTCTGACGATTCGTCAATTAAATGCCGGGTGCCGTATGGGTGCTGCGGTATCGTGGTAGCGCGTTTTCGCCCTCGTAGCTCAGCGGATAGAGCAGGAGCCTTCTAATCTCTTGGTCGCAGGTTCGATTCCTGCCGAGGGCGCGTGTGAGTTGACCCGCCAATTCGGAAAACTGCCAGCTAGTTCGGAAATCCCTCTCCGGAACTGAGGGCGAAACTGACGTCAGGTATCTGTTCCGGAGGCGCCGATGCGAGCCATGGCCGGACCGCAGTCTCGAGGTCTTCGAGAACCGCTGCGCAGAACCCTTCGTGTCGTCATCGGTCTGATGGTGTGTGTCGCTGTGGCGGCGTCCGCCGTCGCGTTCTGGGCGATGTCTGGCGGTGTGCAGGCAGAGGTCGTCGCAAAGTATCCGGGGCCCGCAACGCGCGTGGTGCAGGGTTCCGCGGAGGTCCATGTCGTGTTGCAGGTCGGATGGTTCAACCGCCAGAGGAACTTCGACATCGTGCTCACCGGGTCAGGCGGCGAGATCGTCGATGGACGCAATGTCCAGAGCAACACGGGGGTGCTGTCCTTCACGCCCGAGGTGCCCTTGAGTGCGGGGACGTATGGGGTGGAGGTACACCATCGCGAGTCACCGTCGTCGAAGGACAATGTCATCGATTCGTGGCCCATAACAGTCGAGCCTGCGCCAAGTCTCTCCGACGGATCGGGCGGCAGCATACTCGTGGTGGCGCGACAGGGGACCAGGGACGCCTATCTGGCAGAGATCCTGCGGGCCGAAGGATTCACAGGATTCGACACCGTGACTCCGGAGGAGCTCCAAAGCGACCTGCTCGCAAGCCATCCAGTCGTCATCCTCGGCGCCATGAGCTCGACGGGGCCGCACCTTGCCCAGGTGGAGTCCTGGGTGATGGGCGGCGGTGAACTGATCACGATGAAGCCGGAGGGCGGGCTGGCCGAGCTGGCTGGACTTGAGCCAACCGGGCTGGCGCTCGAGGATGGCTACCTGGAGATCGACACCACACAGGCCCTTGGGGTCGGCCTGACAGCCGAGGCCATGCAGTTCCATGGTGGCGCGCTGCTGTACACGACCGGGTCGGAAAGCCAAACCATCGCGACCCTATCCCCTGACCGGGAGCGCTCCGGCCCGCATCCCGCGCTGACCTTGACCGAAGTTGGCAATTCCGCTGGACACATCGCCGCCTTCAGCTACGACCTGGCGACTTCGGTCATCTACACCAGGCAGGGACATCCGGATGCGGCGGGAAGCGAGCACGACGGCTCGGCGCCCATCCGGCCGAATGACCTCTTCATCGGAACAACCGATGAACCGGACTACCTGGATCAGTCCAACATCGGGATCCCGCAGGCCGATGAGCAGATGCGCCTACTGAGCAACGTGCTGGTGGAACTACACGGAGACACGTCCCCGCTGCCGCGGTTCTGGTATCTGCCCAACGGTGAGAAGACCGCCTTGGTGATGACAGCAGACGACCATGGGACCGAGGACGGGACCAGACAGTCCTTCGAGCGGATGCTGTCCTTGGCCGAGCCCGGATGTGATGTCGAGCGGTGGGAGTGTCCGCGCGCGACGTCCTGGCTGCATCCGCCGACCCCACTCGCCGCAGAAGACGCTGAACGCTACTGGGACCTGGGGTTCGATCTGGGGGCTCACGTCTCCACGGGCTGCGCGGACTGGACCGAGGAGTCACTCGACGCTGCGTTCGCCGCATCCATGCTGCAGTTCCGCAGCAGGCATCCTGCCCTTCCCGACCAGACAGGCCACCGCCTCCACTGTGTCGCCTACAGCGACTGGCTGGGCCTGCCGACCGAGGAGCGCCAGTGGGGCATCCGCCTCGACATGAACTACTACAACTGGCCACCGGACTGGATCCGGGACCGGCCCGGTTACATCACCGGGTCGGCGCTGCCCATGCGGTTCAGCGACGAGGACGGCCGGATGCTGGACGTCTTCCAGCAGGAGACACACCTGGTCAATGAGACCTGGATGGGTTCCACTGCCGGTATCGACGAGCTGATCACCGCGGCGGAGGACGAACGCGGCTACTACGGGCTGCTCGGCACACACTACGACTTCAGCGATGACTTCGATCAGAAGCTGATGGACGTCGCCGTCCGCAGGGACATTCCGATGATCTCCGCTGGGCAGCTGCTCGACTTCACCGAGGGGCGCCAGGCTTCAACGTTCACGACCGTGGACAGCACCGGCACGGGCGACGTGGCGTTCGAGGTCCAGGTGGACCCACGCGTCGACGGCCTGCTCACCGGCATGCTTCCGGCGGACTTTGGAGAGAGGGTATTGACGTCGCTGACGGCTGACGGCGTTGCGGTCGACTACGACGTCAAGCGCATCAAGGGGATCAGCTACGCCTTCTTCCAGGTGGATGACCTCCGTTACCAGGCCGGGTACCGCTGAGCCGGACCTGCCGGCGAACGGTTGCTCAGCCGTAGTGCTCGCCGTCGTCCGGAGCGATGCGCTGACGAACCGTGCTCGCCGACTTCGGCATCGGTGTCTGCTCAAATGCCTTCGTGTCGTCAGCAATCCCGGCCGAGTCGTCTGCGGGGGAGTCGCCGGCGGAAGCGCCGGGGGCGGCTGGCATGGCGAACGCACCGGACTGTTGACGGAGCGGCGCACGCTGCGGTTCGATCGGTCGCGCGACCGCTTCTGAACCCTGCTGCACCGGGGTGGCGGGGGTGGTGAAGACACTCGGCGGGTTGTCTTCGACAACGGGCTTGGAGCTGGCTTCACCGGCCGCCTGCTGCGCCGCCCAGGCCTGCTGCTGAGCGATGAGTTCCTGATCGGTGAGCGACGCCTCGTAGGCCCACGAGTCGAGATCGTTCTTGAAGAGCTTCTTGGCGCGACTCGGCTTGTCCTGCCACTCGAGCATCCGGCTGCGGAATTCGATCAGCGATTGCTCCGCCTGGAAGCTGAACGACACGGCGTTCTTCTTCATCTCGGCGATCTCGTGGATGGCCCAGTCGGCAGCCATCGCCGCCCCGGTCACCGGCAGGAGGCGAACCTGCACGTCGGCCTCGAGGGCGACGTGCTCAGCGTGCTGCTGCTCGGGAGCGGACAGCGAGTTCCAACGGGCCGCGCGACGAGCGGATGCGATGAGCGCGGTGATCGCCGCAGCGCGCTTCTCCCGCTCGTGCAGTTCGACAATGCGCTTGGTGGCTGCTCGCCCGATGAGGGCGGCGATGATTCCGGCCACCAGTATCGCGAGAGCCGGGATTATCGCGGTGGTCATCACCTGCTGCCCGGCCTCTGAATTGAACCAGTCAAGGAAGTTGTTCCACCACTGCATGGCTGAACCTTACCCACTGTTGGGGGTCATTCACCTGAAATCGCGGGCGAGTCTCGCGCACCGCGACGTTGCGTCAGCGCAAGGCGTCGACGGCCTCATCGAACGCCCAGAACTCGCCGACGATGAGGAAGTGCTTGGCGCGCGCGACGAGCCGCTTGGCGCGGAATCGGATGCCGCGGGGGTCGCTGAACTGCTCGACGTAGCCGAGCACCTCGCCGTCGGGGCGGGTCACACGCCACAGTTCGCTGTGCAACTGCATGCAGCGGACGCCGAAGCGATCGCGTGTCGACGTTCCGGCGTAGTCGAGTCGTGCCATCCGTTCTCCTCGTGTGCAGCCGGCCGCTGTGATCTCGGGACGCTAGCGAGGTTACGGTGGACCACCGACATCGCCTCAGGTGATTCGCGCGTCCTGGTCGATGATCGCGAGGTCGGGGTCGACCACCTTGTTGATGCGAGCCGTCTGCGCGAGCACGATGCCGACCAGGACGACGGCAGCACCAACCAGCTGCAACGGTGTCAGAAGCTCACCGAGCCAAATCCAAGCGAACGCGAAGGCGAAGATCACCTCGGCGGATGCGGTGATGCCGGCCGCGGTGGCCGTCAGGTAGCGCAGGGCGAGCAATGAGAGCAGAAACGGGGCGAACGAGCCCAGCACCACATTCCAGGCCACCAGCATCCAGAGCGGCACCGCAACCCCTTCGAGGTGACCGCCGAGCGGGACCGCCTCGCCGAGCCCGCTCACATCGAGCGAGCCGAGGTCGCCGAAGATCACCCAGAACAGCGCTGCAAACGACATCGACCAGAACCCCACCGCCATCGGGGAGGACTTGCCCACTTCGCGTTCACCGAGCAGGAAGTACAGCGCAAGGGCGACCGCCGCGCACGACGCCATGAGCACGCCCAACGGGTTGAGGTCACTGTTCCAAACCCGCGCCACAAGCGCCAGACCGATCAGCACGAACCCGATGGCGACCCACAGGCGCGCCCGCACCTGTTCACGCAGGACGAAAAACGCGAACAGCGCGACGATGAGGACCGCCATGTACTCGATGAGCAGCGCGATTCCCACCGGCACGAGGCTCACCGCGACCGCATACGTGAACTGCAGCAGCGCCACACCGAACACGCCGAGGACGGCGAGCACCGCTGCCTGGCGAAGCGTGATCCTGAATGCCTTACGGTCGCTGACCAGCAGCACAAGGGCTGCGATCAACGCGGTGCCAGCGACACGGAACAGCGTGACGTGCGCCGCGCTCAGCCCGCCCTCGACGAGCACCTTGGTGACGCTTCCATTCACTCCGAAGAGCAGCGCCGCAAGCAGCGCCCAGAAGTAGCCCACCGCTAGTGAAGTCCGGTGCCGTGCACTGCGTACGGCTCGATAGCGGCGATCTCGTGCGCCTCGAGCGGCGGCGAGTGCAGCGCATCCAGGCTGTCGTCGAGTTGCGCGACGCTGCTCGCGCCGATGATGGCGCTGGTGACCTCGCGCTGCCGCAGCACCCACCGGAGCGCCAGTTGCGCGAGGGTCTGACTGCGGGAGTCGGCGATCGCCTGCAACGCCGTCGCACGCTCGAGGTAGCTGGAGCTGACGTTCTCGGCGTTGAGCCAGCGACCCTCGGCGGCGCGTGATCCGGCCGGGACGCCCTTCAGGTACCGGTTGGTCGCCAGTCCCTGGGCGAGCGGGGAGTACACGACGCAGCCGACGCCGAGTTCGCCCAGCGTCTCGAACAGTCCCTCTTCCGGCGTGCGATCGAACAGGTTGTAGCGGGGCTGGTGGATCAGCAGCGGGATGCCGTGCCCTGCGAGCGCCTCGTACGCCGCCCGAGTCTGCACGGGGTCGTAGTTCGAGATCCCCGCGTACAGTGCCTTCCCCTGCTTGATCGCGGTGGCGATGGCGCCCATGGTCTCGTGGATCGGCGTATCCGGATCCGGTCGATGCGAGTAGAAGATATCGACGTAGTCGACGCCCATCCGCTTCAGCGACTGGTCCAAGGACGCGAGCAGGTACTTGCGCGAACCCCATTCGCCGTACGGGCCCGGCCACATGTTGTGACCCGCTTTCGTCGAGATGATGAGCTCGTCACGGTAAGGCACCAGGTCCTGCCGCAGGATCGTGCCGAAGTTCGACTCGGCGGCGCCGGCTGGAGGGCCGTAGTTGTTCGCCAGATCGAAGTGCGTGACACCGCGATCAAACGCGCGCCGGATGATTGCGCGCTGGGTCTCGAGCGGACGGTCATCGCCGAAATTGTTCCAGAGCCCGAGTGAGATCTCGGGCAGTTTCAGGCCGCTCATCCCGGTGCGCGCGTACTGCGTACGCTGGTAGCGATCCCGGGCCGCCTCGTAGTTCATGGCGTTAGCCTAGAGCCATGGAGACGTACGTTCTGGCTGGCGGTTGCTTCTGGTGTCTCGACGCGGTTTACCGCACTCTCACCGGTGTCGAAGACGTCGTATCCGGATACACGGGTGGCGCGACGGCGAACCCCTCCTACGAGGCGGTGTGCACTGGAACCACGGGGCACGCCGAGGCCGTCGCGGTGACGTTCGACCCCGAGCAGATCCCCGGCGACGTCATCCTGGACGTGTTCTTCACACTGCACGACCCGCGTCAGCTGAACCGCCAGGGCAACGACATCGGAACGCAGTACCGCTCGGCGATGTATTACGTGAACGACAAGCAGAAGGCGCTCTTCGAGAATGCCATCCGGAAGGCCGATGAACTCTGGGACGGAGGCATCGTCACCCAGCTGGAACCGCTCGGTGAGTTCTACCGCGCCGAGGAGTACCACCAGGACTTCTTCGCCAAGAACCCTGGTCAGG
Source organism: Cryobacterium sp. BB307 (assembly GCF_012274275.1). Lineage (GTDB taxonomy): Bacteria > Actinomycetota > Actinomycetes > Actinomycetales > Microbacteriaceae > Terrimesophilobacter. The sequence goes on from NZ_JAANZA010000001.1 coordinate 1,465,668, forward strand.
GCTATTGCCTCGCGGTCGCGGTCCCCAAGGTCAACAAGGTGCGCAAGTCGTTCGCGTCGTATGTGAAGGCCGCCTGACCCACGCTTGTCCGACGGAGGGCGCCATGGCAGAGGAAACCACAGAGAAGACCTGGGTCGCCTTCGGGCCGGCGGGTGCGATCGGCAGCGTCCACCGCGTCGAAGGCGAGTACACCTTCAAGCTGCTGACGGATGACGCGCCACGTGGCCGCTATCCGTCGCTCGAGGTCGCGAAGAGTGCGTTGTTCGCGGCGTTGCCGCCCGGCTCGGACTGGCCGGAGTTCCGCGAGCACTGAGCTGTCCTGTCCTCACCAGAGCAACAGGCTTCGTTCCGTACAACCGCTGTTCGCATCCCAGGGCGAAATCGTCGGTGACGTCCCCACACTGATTGCATGAGCGACATCATCACGATCAGGGGCTTCGTCGCCACGGAGCCGAGGCACATCCGAAACGATTCGTTAATCATCACCGACTTCCGAATCGCGACTAGCCAGGGGTATTGGAATCGGACGAAGAAGGAGTGGGTCGAGCAGGACTCCAACTTCTACTCGGTGAGCACCTACGGGGACCTCGCTGAGAACGTGAACGGATCGGTCCACAAGAGAGAACCCGTCATCATCACCGGCAGGTTGCGAGTCAAGGAATGGGTGAGTGGTGAGAAGAAGGGCAAAGACGTCGAGATCGTGGCTGACGCCATCGGCCACGACCTGAGTTGGGGCGCGTCGCAGTTCAAGCGGACGCGGAATGTCAACGTGAACCGGGAGGCAGACGATGCCTTCCCCAGCGCGGCGGAGACCCCGGCCGAGCCCGCGTCCGATAACGAGCAGGCATCGCTGCCCATCAACGATGAGCGCGAAGAAGTCGCCACACCGTTCTGAACTCCACCGCTTGGCCGCACACCCTTAGAATCGTCGGCGTGACGAACTGGTGCCGGCAAAGCCCCGCTGCTTCCGGCATCCGGAGCCTGCTGTCCGTCGCGGCCGTGCTGCTGACCGGCAGTCTCGCGCTCAGCGGGTGCGTCGCCGGGCAACCAGCCGAGGTCGAGGCGACCACAGCGCCCGAGTCGAGCGCGAGTGCGTCGCCGAAGCCGGAGCGTGATCCCGAACTGCTTCCCGGCGGCAGTGCGCTCGCCAACCGGGACTACTTCGACTTCGTCAACGCGCGACTGCTCGGGCAGGCGCCGGATGCACAGGGTAAGGCGATTATCGACAACCTGGTCGCGGCCGGATTCGAGAAGGCCGCGATGCAGGTGACACCGGATGCGACTCCCGGCGGGCTTGCGGTGGACTCCATCGAGTTCTCCGTGCTGGCGGGTGAGGACTGCCTGATCGGTCAGGTCCGAAGCGCCGATTACACGAGCACCATCGCGCCAGTGTTGAGCAATGGCGCGTGCCTGGTCGGGAAGACGCGCACCATCGACTGGTGATCCCGCGTCAGCCGAATTGGCGCCCAGCCTGGCCTCTCTAGAATGGGGTCATGGCCGAATACATTTACTCGATGGTGCGCGCCCGCAAGGCGGTTGGCGACAAGCTCATCCTTGACGACGTCACGATGGCGTTCCTGCCGGGCGCGAAGATCGGAATGGTCGGCCCGAACGGTGCCGGCAAGTCCACGATCCTGAAGATCATGGCGGGTCTGGACCACCCGAGCAACGGGGAGGCGCGCCTCTCGCCCGGCTACACTGTCGGCATCCTGATGCAGGAGCCCGAACTGGACGAGTCCAAGACCGTGCTCGAGAACGTGCAGGAGGGCGTTGCTGAGATCAAGGGCAAGCTCGACCGGTTCAACGAGATCTCTGCCGCGATGGCCGACCCCGACGCCGACTTCGACGCGCTGCTCGCCGAGATGGGAACCCTCCAGGAGGACATCGACGCCGCCGACGCGTGGGACCTCGACTCCCAGCTCGAGCAGGCGATGGATGCGCTGCGGACGCCGCCGGGGGACTACTCGGTCGAAAACCTTTCCGGTGGTGAGAAGCGCCGGGTGGCGCTGACCAAGCTGCTGCTGCAGAAGCCCGACCTGCTGCTGCTCGACGAGCCCACCAACCACTTGGACGCAGAAAGCGTGCTCTGGCTCGAGCAGCACCTGCAGAAGTACGCCGGGGCCGTCATCGCGGTCACCCACGACCGGTACTTCCTCGACCACGTCGCCGAGTGGATCGCCGAGGTCGACCGCGGCCGCCTCTACCCGTACGAGGGCAACTATTCGACCTACCTGGAGAAGAAGGCCGAGCGCCTCCAGATCCAGGGCAAGAAGGACCAGAAGCTCGCCAAGCGACTCGAAAGCGAACTCGAGTGGGTGCGCAGCAACGCCAAGGGCCGTCAGGCCAAGTCGAAGGCGCGTCTCGCCCGCTACGAGGAGATGGCAGCCGAGGCGGAGAAGACTCGCAAGCTCGACTTCGAGGAGATCGTCATCCCACCGGGTCCGCGACTCGGCGATGTCGTGATCGAGGCCCGCGACCTGCGCAAGGGCTTCGAGGACCGGATGCTTATCGACGACCTCAGCTTCACCCTGCCCCGCAACGGCATCGTCGGCATCATCGGCCCGAACGGTGTCGGAAAGACGACGCTGTTCAAGACCATCGTCGGTCTCGAGCCGCTCGATGACGGTGACCTGAAGGTCGGCGAGACCGTGAAGATCTCCTACGTCGACCAGTCGCGTGCCGGCATCGACCCGAACAAGACGCTGTGGGAGGTCGTCTCCGGCGGCCACGACTTCATCGAGGTCGGCAAGACCGAGATCCCGTCGCGCGCCTACGTGAGCAAGTTCGGGTTCAAGGGACCCGACCAGCAGAAGAAGGCTGGAGTGCTCTCCGGCGGTGAGCGCAACCGGCTGAACCTAGCGCTGACCCTCAAACAGGGTGGCAACCTGCTGCTCCTCGACGAGCCCACCAACGACCTGGACGTCGAGACGCTGTCCAGCCTGGAGAACGCGCTGCTCGAATACCCCGGTTGCGCCGTGGTCATCACCCACGACCGGTGGTTCCTCGACCGCATCGCGACGCACATCCTCGCCTGGGAGGGCACAGAGGAGAACCCGGCCAAGTGGCACTGGTTCGAGGGCAACTTCGACGCCTACGAGGAGAACAAGATCGAGCGTCTCGGGCCGGAGGCGGCGAAGCCGCACCGCTCCGCGTACCGCAAGCTCACTCGCGACTGATGCGCGTCCACGTTCCCATACACCTGCGATGGGGCGACCTCGACGCGTACAACCACGTCAACAACGTCACGATGTTGCGGCTGCTCGAGGAGGCGCGTGTTCGCGTCTTCTGGGCGCCGGAGTCAGCGGATGATGTCCCCCCGCCGACCGCGATCATCGAGGCGGGCGCAGGGTCGCCGACGTTGACGCTGATTGCCAGTCACCAGATCGAGTACGTGCTGCCGATGGAGTACCAGCGAAAGCCCATCGACGTGCAGCTCTGGATCGGACGGATCGGCGGCGCGAGTGCCGACCTCTCCTACGAGGTGTACGCCAAGGGCCAACTACACGTGAAGGCGACGACAACGATGGTGTTCATCGATGCAGCCACGGGCCGGCCGCGCCGGGTGAGCGACGCGGAGCGGGAAGCGTGGGCTCCGTACATCGAGGAGCCCGTCTCTTTCAAGCGTCAGTAGCTGAAGCCGCTATCCGGCATGTCGGTGATCTTCTCGCCCGAAGGGTCGACCACCCACCACACGTCGTTGAACGCCTGACCGGCCACATCGCCTGGCCCCGAGTCGTCCGCGTACGTGTACAGCGGCCATCCGTTCAGAGTCACCTGCTGACCGCCCTCGATCGCCTCGATCGTGCCGACCGTCCCTGTGACGCCTTCGACCGTCGGTGCATCCGACTCGGTTATGACCGCCGGCCACAGCGCAGCGCACGCGTCTTCGCACGCCGACTTGTCGGTGCCCTGGGTGTCGTTGTCGAAGACGTAGACGGTCATCCCCTCGCCATCAACGACGATCTCTCCCAGGTCGCTGGTCGCGACCGCGAGTTCGGCTCCCTCGGTCACAGTGCCCGGTTCATCCGTTACCGGCGGCGTCTCGGTCGGGCTGCACCCGGCCAGCAGCAGCAGGGCGACGGAAACGCCGGCGGCTGCGCTGATTCCCTTCCTCATGACTGACCTTCTTCTCTGTCCGGGCGCGTTTGGCGTCCCGACGTTAAGAACGAAAGCGATGGCCGGATGGTTCAGTCAGAAGTTGCCGGTCCAGACCGAGGCAGCGCCCGCCTCACCGATGATGGCGACCATCACCACTGAGCCGACGGCCGCGACGACTACAACGAAGGTGATCAGAAGGCCGCCGACGATGCGCGGCCCGCCGTTCAGACGATGAGATGTCCGGTGCCAGATGTACTGCCCAACGGTGGCGACGAACAAGCCGATCACCCACCACAGCATCAGCGGTCCGAGCGCCGCGTGGTGCTCGACCAGCGGAGTAGGTGCAACGCGTTCCTGCAGCCATTGGCCCGCCCAGATCGTCACGGGGACGACCAGCAGGGCGACGAGCGCCAGCAGCGGGGTCACAATCCCCAACCGCCGGCGAGCCGCGGGCCAGAAGGCGGCGAGTAGCGCGCACAGGGCGGCCAGCGGGATGATCACGACAGTCAGATGCACGATCAGCGCGTGCACCGGGAGGCCACCCACGACCCAGTCGATCACGACGTCACCACCGCTCCATCCACCACCTCAACGTCGATCTTCGCAAGCGGCTCTGGGGCCGGCCCGTTGATGACGGCTCCCGTCGCCGCGTCGTAGCGCGACCCGTGGCACGGGCAGTCGTACGATGTCTGCATCGCGGCCACGGTGCATCCTTGATGCGTGCAGATGGCGCTGAATGCGACGACCTTGCCCTCTGTTGGCTGCGCCAGCACGATCGGGGCGCCGCCCACTTTCGCCGAGGCAGTGCCGCCGACAGGGATGTCGGACAGCTTCACGAGCTCGGTCCCTGCCTCGAGCGAGCCGTTCCCAGTGGTGCCGCCCGGTGAGGTGGGCGTGCAGCCGGCTAGTGCGAGAACACCCACACCCAGGGCGGCCGCGCCGCCGTTGGTGATCAGCGCTCTGCGGCCCAGTGTCGGAAGGTTGTCCACGATTCTTCCCCATCGTCGGTGTCGGAAGTGTCAACTGTGTCACGACCGCCGCCTCGGATCGGTTCAACGTGCGGTGAACTTTTTTCGACGGGCGTACGTTGTCAGTCATAGGAGGAAACGTCGGATGCCCGATCAGCAGGCCCAGTTGCTTCGTGCGCTGCACGATGAGCACGCCGCCGCGCTGTGGCGGTACGTTCTGTGGCTGTGCGGCGACCGGCAACTCGCCGAGGACATCGTGCAGGAGACGCTGTTGCGGGCCTGGCGGCGTCCGAAGGTGCTCGATCAGAGCGAGTCATCCGCTCGCGCGTGGCTGTTCACCGTCGCCAGGAACCTGGTGATCGACAACTACCGCAGCGCGCGTGCCCGAAACGAGCTGGGCGCGGCTGAACTGCCGGAGCGCGCAATCGACGATGGGGTCGACGCGGCGCTGGACCGGTGGTTGGTGGCGGATGCCCTCGCCGGGCTGTCCGATGAGCATCGCGTCGTCGTTGTCCTGTCCTATTACCGGGGACAGTCGATCGCTCAGATCGCCGACGCGCTGGAGTTGCCGCAGGGCACGGTCAAGTCGCGACTGCACTACGCGCTGCGTGCCCTGCGGCTTGCTCTGCAGGAGAGGGGGGTGACCGGATGACTGACGTCTACCGGGACTGGGATGCCGCGTACGTTCTGGGTTCGCTGTCTCCGGCACAGCGGCGCGAGTTCGAGGATCACCTGACCGAGTGCGCCACCTGCCGTGCCGCGGTTGCCGAACTCGCGGCGGTTCCCGGGTTGCTGTCTCGTGTGCCGCTCGATTGGGCAGAGGGCGAGGGGAATCGGGTCCCCGAGTCGCTGATGCAGGGGCTGGCGCACGCGGCGCACCGTCGCCGTCGCATCCGGACGATTGGCGTGAGCCTCGCCGGAGCGGCAGCGGCGGCCGCCCTCACCTTCACGCTCGTCGCACCGGGGTTCATCGGCGAGCGTGAAGGTGTAGCGGAGTACTCGCTGTCGCAGGTGGCAGCGAGCCCACTGGAAGCGGACGTCAAACTCACCCCGCACGAGTGGGGGACGACGATCGACATGGAGTGCCGGTACACCGACGGGAAATCGTACGATGCGCCGGCCGACTACGCACTGTGGGTCACGGATGCCGAAGGCAACGAGGTCGAACTCGCCACCTGGACGGCGCGGCCGGGCGGAACGACCGAGCCGACCGCATCCACCAAGCTGTCAATCGAGGAGATTCAGCGTATCGACGTGAGATCCGTGGACACCGGCGCGGTCCTCCTTGCCGTCGAGCCCTGACCCGCCGCATCACCCATTGAGTCGGGGGGGGTGGGGGGGGGGGGGGGGGGGGGGGGGGGGGGCCGCCCCCCCCCCCCCGAGGGGGGGGGGGGGGGGGGGGGGGGGGGGGGGG
>NZ_JAANZA010000002.1 GCF_012274275.1 Cryobacterium sp. BB307
GCCCCCCCCCCCCCCCCCACCCCCCGGGGGGGGCGGGTGTGTGCCCCTGGGGGGGGGCCCCCCCCCCCCCCCCCCCCCCCGACTCGATGAGGGTCAGGCGCGGCCGGTGAAGGCCGGCGAGCGCTTCTGCTGGAACGCGGCGAATCCCTCGCGGTAGTCGTCGGTGTCGCACAGTGCCGCCTGCGCACGGTTCTCGTCCGCCATCGACTGCCACAGCCCGAGCCGCTCGTCGCGCAACGCGTGCACGAGCTCCTTGCTCTCCAGGAACGCTCTCGTCGCACCGGTCGACGCCTTCCGAGCGGCCGCGCGGGTCGCATCCGTCACCTCGTCGGCGGGGAACACCTGCGAGAAGAGCCCGGATGCCACCGCCTCCGACCCACTCATCAGCCGGCCTGTGTAGATCAGGTCGAGGGTCTTGTGCGCCCCGAGCCGCTCGAAGAAGAGGGCGTGCCCGCCCGAGTCGAGCGTGGCGCCCAGGTTCGCGAACGGCGAGCCGATCTTCGCGGTGTCCGCGACGTAGACGACATCCGTCGCGATGAGCAGGCCGAGCCCGACGCCGAGGCACGCCCCGTGCGCGACAGCGAACGTCGGCGCCGGGAAGCTACTCATCCGCTCGAGCAGCGGCGTGACCAGCCCACCGAGGTAGCCCAGCACGTCGTCGTCTTGCGGATCGACCTCGGAGATGTCCCGGCCGGCGCAGAACGCTCGCCCCTCACCTCGGAGCAGCAGCGCGCGCACGCCCGCCGATTCTGCCTCGCGGTAGGCGGCGTCGAGTTCGGCGATCGCCTGAGGGTCGAGCGAGTTCAGCTTGTCCGGGGCATTCAGCACCACCTCGGCAACATTGTCGGCGATGGTCAGCTCGATCACGTCATCTGCTCCTTCGGTTGAGCGGGGTCTCGCGACAACCGGCTGTCACACGTCGTAGTCGACCACGACGGCCGGGGTTTTGGGATGCGACTGGCAGGTGAGCACGTATCCGCGCTCGAGCTCGTCCGGCTCGAGCGCGTAGTTCTCGGTCATCTGCACGCTGCCCTCGATGAGACGCGCCCGGCACGTGCCGCACACGCCACCCGCACACGCGAACGGCACATCCGGACGCACCCGCAGCGCGGCGTTCAGGATCGACTCGTTCGCGCTCACGGGGCTCTCGACCGTCGCGGAGTGCCCGTCGAGGATGAACTCGATGCGGAACGTCTCCTCGCCACGCTGCACCACGACGGGTCGTCCGGCGTTCCCGGATGCCTGGTCCGGCTCACCGGTCGTGAACAGCTCGAAGTGCACGTGTGTCGGGTCGACGCCGACCGACTGGAGCGTGTCGCGGCACAGCTGCACGAGTTCGAATGGGCCGCACAGGAACCATTCGTCGACGTGCGCGGGCGGGATGAGCGCGTCCAGCATCCGGCGCAGCTTGTCCTCGTCGATGCGGCCGGACAGCAGCGGGGCGGTGCGCTGCTCACGGGAGAGCACGTGGTGCAGCGCGAGCCGGGCGGGGTAGCGGTCCTTCAGCTCGGCGAGGTCCTCCAGGAACATGACATCCATGGTCGAGCGGTTCGTGTAGACGAGAGTGAACCGCGAGGTGTCCGAGCGAGCCAGCACGGTCTGCGCGAGCGACATCAGCGGGGTGATACCCGACCCGGCGGCGATGCCGACGACGTGTTTGTCGTCGAGGTCGTCCAGTCGGGAGGTGAAAGTGCCCTGTGGGCTCATCACGTCGATGCGGTCGCCCGCGTGCAGCTCAGCGTTCGCCCAGGTCGAGAACCGGCCGCCGAGGTCGCGTTTGATTGCAACGCTGATCGACCCGGCACGCGGCGGGCGGCAGATCGAGTAGCTGCGCCGCAACTCCTGGCCGTCGATGCTCGCGCGCAGTGCAACGTACTGGCCGGCGAGGTAGTCGTATTCACCGTGCAGCTCTTCCGGCACCGCGAAGGTGACCTCGACGCTGTCGGCGGTGAGCGGTCGCACGTCTGCGACCTCGAGCGAGTGGAAGCGCGCGCGTTTGCGCGTAGCCGCGGGCACTCAGAGCACCTTGAAGTAGTCGAACGGTTCGAGGCAGTCGCGGCACTCGTAGAGCGCCTTGCACGATGTCGAGCCGAAGCGTGCCAGCTCGCGCGTGTTGAGCGAGTCGCAACGCGGGCACTTCACCGCCAGCTGCACCCGGATCGGCCCGTCGCCGCGCGCGGGTGCGTTGCCGCTCGGCGGGGTGATGCCGTAGCTGCGCAGCTTTTCGCGGCCGGCTTCGCTCATCCAGTCGGTCGTCCAAGCGGGTGAGAGCACGAGCGAGACGGTGACGTCCCTGTAGCCTTCCCGCAGCAGCGCCTCCCTGACGTCGTCGCTCATCGCCTCCATCGCCGGGCATCCGGAGTAGGTCGGCGTCAGCTCGACCCGCACGCGCTCGCCGTCCAGAGTGACCGAGCGCAGCACCCCCAGGTCTTCGATGGTCAGCACCGGGATCTCGGGGTCGGTCACCGTGGCGGCGACGTCCCAGGCGTGCCGGGCGCGGGCATCCGTCGGCACCGGGCGGGCGATCGTCTCTACCATGTCGCCTCCGGATGCTGCCGGGCGAGCACCTGCATCTCGGCGAGCAGGTACCCCATGGTGGAGAAGTGGCTGCCGCGACGGCCACCACCGGAGGAGATCATGCCCTTGGGCAGTTCGAGCCCGGCCTCGGTGAACACCGCGTCGACCACGGCGTCGAAGTCGGCGCGCAAGGTGGATGGCCGCACCGCGACGCCCTCCAGAGCGTCGATCAGCGGTTCGTCGCGGAACAGCTCCTCGACGTACGGCCAGACATCGTGCAGTGCGACGATCATCCGGCGCCGGGATTCGTCGGTGCCGCCGGCGAGCCGCAGCACCCACTGGGTGGCGTGGTCGCGGTGGTAGGCGACCTCCTTGGCGGCTTTCGCGGCGATCGCGGCGAGGGTTGGGTCGTTCGACGAGGTCAGCCGCGGATAAAGCGCGTCGAGGTAGACGGATGCGACGAACTGCCGGGCGATGGTGTGCGCGAAATCGCCGTTCGGCTGCTGGAACAGCCAGACGGTGCGGAACTCCGGCTCATTGCGGAAGTAGGCGAGGTCGTCTTCGGTGCGACCGGACGCGGTGCCTGCGTAGCGCAGCAGTGAGCGGGCGTGGCCGAGGAGGTCGAGGGCGATGTTGCCCAGTGCGACGTCTTCCTCGAGCTCGGGCGCTCGGGAGATCCACCAGCCGAGCTGCTGGGCGAGGATCAGCGCGTCGTCGCCCAGCCAGAGCGCGTACTCCGCGACATCCGGAGTCGCCACCGCGCCCTGGTCGCCTTCGAGCTCAGCCGACAGCTCGACCTGGTCGACCGAGACGTGCACCTCGGAGTCAGTCACAGGTGCTTCACTCCCTCGGATTTCGTGTAGTACGAGGCGTGACGGTAGTTCTTGCCTGCGGGGCTTTCGAAGAAGGCGCCCTTGAGGTCCGGGTCGCTGGTGGTGATCGCAGCGGCAGGGACAACCCAGATCGAGACGCCCTCGTTGCGGCGCGTGTACAGGTCGCGCGCGTTCCGGATTGCCATCTCCTCGTCCGGGGCGTGCAGCGAGCCGACGTGCACGTGGCTCAGGCCGCGGTTCGCGCGCACGAAGACCTCCCAGAGCGGCCAGGCCTCTGTCTCGATCTCACCCGGTGTCGGCATCAGGCCACCTCCGCTCGTGCTGCCGCCTGCTTGCGGGCGTACTCGGCGGCGGCCTCGCGCACCCATGCGCCCTCTTCGTGTGCTTCGCGCCGCCGCTGCAGCCGCTGCGAGTTGGTCGGACCGCGGCCCGCGAGCACCTCGTGGAACTCGTCCCAGTCGATGTCGCTCATGTCGTACGCGCCCTTCTCCTCGTTCCAGCGCAGCTTCGGGTCGGGGAGCGTGACGCCGAGCACCTCGGCCTGCGGGATGAGCATGCCGATGAACCGCTGCCGAAGCTCGTCGTTGGAGAACCGCTTGATCTTCCACGCCATCGACTGCGCCGAGTTGGGGGACTCGTCATCCGGCGGGCCGAACATCATGAGCGACGGCCAGTACCAGCGGTTGACGGCATCCTGTGCCATCTCCCGCTGTGCGGGCGTGCCCTGCATGAGCTCGAGCAGGATCTCGAAGCCCTGACGCTGGTGGAACGACTCCTCCTTGCAGATGCGCACCATGGCGCGGCCGTAGGGGCCGTAGGAGGCGCGGCACAGCGGGACCTGGTTGCAGATCGCCGCGCCGTCGACGAGCCAACCGATCGCACCCATGTCCGCCCAGGTCGGGGTGGGGTAGTTGAAGATCGACGAGTACTTGGCCTTGCCTGCGATCAGCTGGTCGGTCATCTCCTCACGGGAAATCCCGAGGGTCTGCGCCGCCGAGTAGAGGTACAGGCCGTGGCCGGCCTCGTCTTGCACCTTGGCCATCAGGATCGCCTTGCGCTTGAGGCTCGGAGCCCGGGTGATCCAGTTGGCTTCCGGCTGCATGCCGATGATCTCCGAGTGGGCGTGCTGGGAGATCTGCCGGATGAGCGACTTGCGATAGCTCTCCGGCATCCAGTCCCTGGGCTCGATGCGCGAATCAGCGGCAATCAGGTCGTTGAATTGCTTCTCAGCCTCGGAGAGTTCTGGCTCCACGGGGGCGAGGTCTGCAGGGGTTGTCATCGTCGACTCCTGATGCTCCAACGGCATTTCTAACCGATCGTTCGGTTAGTATATAGTGTCTCGTAGCGCGGCGGCAATGAGGCCGTGCGCGCGTACATCCCGACCGAAGCAGGGGAGCGACAGTGACCGAAGCCGCCGCACCGAACCGGGCGATGATGGAGCGCGATCTGGCTTCTGCCGCGCTCGGCATGGTCGTCGAACGGGACGATCCTGGCCACGCAGTCGTCACCATGAAGGTGCGCGAAGACATGACCAACGGCTTCCACATCACGCACGGCGGGCTCGTGTTCGCGCTCGCGGACACCGCATTCGCCATCGCGTGCAACGAGGATGAGAACATCACGGTGGCGGCGGGGGCCGACATCACCTTCCTGAAGTCGACCCGCGCCGGGCAGACCCTCACCGCGACCGCCGTGCGGAAGGTGCGCAGCGGACGCACTGGCCTCTATGACGTGACCGTCACCGACGACACCGGCGATGTGGTCGCCGAGTACCGGGGACGCAGCGTCTCCACCAACCGCAGCCTGGGCACGCCCGGCTGATCCGTGCCCCGCCCGGGATGGGAGACTGGTGGCCTATGTCAGAACTGATCGAACCGCGCCGTGGCCGACCCGGCTACGACCAGCGCGGCATCCTCGAGGTCGCGGTGACCGCGTTCATCGAGTTCGGCTACGACGCGACCTCGATGGGCGTGCTGGCCGAGCGGCTAGGGCTGTCGAAGTCGGCGATCTACCACCACTTCTCGTCGAAGGACGAGATTCTGCAGCGCGCGCTGAATGAGGCGCTCGACGCGCTGGAGGCCTTGCTGACGGATGAGCAGGCGCGCGCCGGGCGAGCCGCCGACCGGCTCGCGTACGTGCTCCGTGGCGCGGTGCACGTGCTGGTCGACAAGCTCCCATTCGTGACGCTGCTGCTGCGGGTACGCGGCAACACCGAGGTGGAGCGGGAGGCTCTGCGCCGCCGGCGTGAATTCGACCGCGCGGTCACCGCATTGTTCGTCGAGGCGGGCCAGGAGGGCTCGCTGCGCAGCGACATCGACGCTCGCGTCGTCGAGCGGCTGGTGTTCGGCATGATCAACTCGATCGTCGAGTGGTACCGGCCGGAGGGCCGCGAGAGCGCCGATCGCCTGGCGGACGACGTGCTGGCGATCGCCCTCGATGGGCTGCGGATGCCGGCTGTCGCGCCGGCTGCCAAGGCCGACCAGCTGCTCCCGTAGCGCCGTCCTCTCCCCGAGGGGTCGCAAAGGGCCCTTCCCAGCGCGATGAGGGCCTCTTTGTGGCCCCTCGAGTTCTCAGGCGGCGAGTGTCTTTGCCACCAGGGTCAGCACGTCGTACTGCGCCACCAGCTCGTCGTTCTGGTTGCGCAGCACAGCATCCCAGCGCACCTCGCCGTAGTCGTCGGTCTCGCGCGGCGTGATCTGCTTCGCGGTGAGCTCGACCCGGATGGCGTCGCCCGGCGACACCGGCGTGACGAAGCGCAGGTTCTCCAGCCCGTAGTTGGCGAGCACCGGCCCCGGCTCAGGGTCCACGAACAGCCCAGCAGCCCACGAGATGAGCAGGTAGCCGTGCGCCACTCGGCCGGGGAAGAACGGGTTCGCCGCCGCGGCATCCTCGTCCATGTGGGCGTAGAACTTGTCGCCCGTGAAGTTCGCGAAAAGCTCGATGTCATCCAGCGTCACGGTGCGCGGCTCCGACACCACCTGGTCGCCGATCCGCAGCTCGGCCAGGGACTTGCGGAACGGATGCCGACCATCCGGATTCGACTTCGCCCCGGCATGCCAGACACCGGTCAGCGCGGTGAGCATCTCGGGGGAACCCTGCACCGCGGTGCGCTGCATGTGGTGCAGCACCGCGCGGATGCCGCCCAGCTCCTCGCTGCCGCCGGCGCGGCCCGGCCCACCGTGTACAAGGTGCGGCACGGGCGAACCGTGCCCTGTCGAGGTGCCGGCGTTGTCCCGGTCGAGCAGCAGGACGCGCCCGTTGTAGGCGGAGATCCGCTCGGTGATGCCGACCGCGAACTCGGGGTCGTGGGTCGCCACACTCGTGACGAGCGAACCGCCACCGTGCGCGACGAGCTTGACCGCCTCATCGAGCGTGCGATAGCCGACGATCGACGACACAGGGCCGAACGCCTCGACCTGGTGCAGCGCCTCGGTGTTCGGGTCATCGAACCGCAGCATGAGCGGGGCGAAGAAGGCTCCCTCCGGAGCCAGCGCGCGACTGCCGTCGGCTCGGGTCACGTCGGGGTCGGCGGTCGACCCGATGACGATCTCACCGCCGGCCGCTTCGAGCTTGCCGACCTGGCGCAGCACCTCGTCGCGCTGTTCCAGAGACGCGAGCGGTCCCATCGTGACGCCCTCCGCGCGCGGGTCGCCGACCACGATCCGCTCGTCGATGCGGGCCCGAACGGCGTCGATGACGGCGTCAACGGATGCCGCGGGCACGACCGCCCGCCGGATGGCGGTGCACTTCTGCCCTGCCTTCGAGGTCAGCTCGTTCACCAGCTGCTTGACGTAGGCGTCGAACTCCGGGGTCTCGGGCGTCGCATCCGGCCCCAGCACTGACGCGTTGATCGAGTCGGTCTCGCTCGAGAACCGCACCCCGCCGGTCTGCACCGACTCGTGCGAACGCAGGCGCTCGGCGGTCGAAGCGCTGCCGGTGAACGACACCAGGTCGCCGAGTCGCAGGTGCTCGAACAGGTCGGGCACGCTGCCCGAGACCAGCTGCAGCGAGCCAACCGGAAGCATCCCGGTCTCGACGAGGATCCGCACGTACGCCTCGGTGAGGTAACCGGTCGGGGTTGCGGGCTTCACGAGCGTCGGCACCCCGGCCAGGAACGCCGGCGCGAATTTCTCGAGCGACCCCCAGACCGGGAAATTGAAGGCGTTGATCTGCACCGCAACGCCGGGGAGGCGCGTGTAGATGTGGCGGCCCAGGAAAGAACCGTCCTTGGACAGGTTCTCGACCGGCCCATCGACGTAGACCCGCGCGTTCGGCAGTTCGCGCCGCCCCTTCGACGAGTAGGTGAACAGCACTCCGATGCCACCATCGATGTCGACCCAGGAGTCCCGCTTGGTCGCGCCGGTGCGGGAGGACAGCGCGTACAGCTCGTCTTTGCGCTCGGTCAGGGTGAGCGCGAACTGCTTGAGCAGCACCGCCCGCTGGTGGAAGGTCAGCTCGCCGAGGCTCGCCTGCCCGACCGTGCGCGCGTAGTCGAGCGCGCCGGCAAGGTCCAGGCCCGCGGTCGACACCCGGGTCACGACCTCGCCGGTGGACGCGTCGCGCACGGTGGCAGCGCCGTCTGCCGACTCGGGCGTCCACCACTGGCCGTTGACGTAGCTCGGCAGGATCTCGCTCATCGATTGCTCTCCTTTGAGGGGTTCTCGTCCCAGCGGTAGAAGCCCTGGCCGCTCTTGCGGCCCAGCTTTCCCTCGGCGACGAGCCGGCGCAGCAGCGCAGGGGGTTCGAAACGATCGCCGAGTTCGGCGTGCAGGTACTCGGCGATGCCGAGGCGCACGTCGAGGCCGACGATGTCGGTCAGCTTCAACGGGCCGACCGGATGCTTGTAGCCCAGGGTCATGGCCGCGTCGATGTCCTCGGCGCTGGCGACCCCGGATTCGAGCATGCGGATCGCCTCCAGGCCGATGGCGACGCCGAGCCGGGAGGACGCGAACCCGGGAGCATCACGCACCGTGATCGGCGTCTTGCCCAGCGCGGCCACCCAGCCGCGCGCCTCGCCGAGGAGTTCGGGCTGGGTCGCATCCCCGGCGACGATTTCGACGAGCGCCGACGCCGGCACCGGATTAAAGAAATGCAGGCCGAGGAAGCGGCCAGGGCGCAGCAGTTCGGAGGCGAGCGAGTCGATGGAGATCGACGACGTGTTGCTGGCGAGCACCGCGCCGGGCGAGAGCTGCGCCTCGACTCGCCGCAGCGCGTCCAGCTTGAGGTCGCGTTCTTCTGGCACAGCCTCGATCACGAGCGCGCAATCGGCGAAGGCGGCAACATCCGTGCCGGTGTGCAGGGCGCTGGCGAGGTCGTCGCGCGACAGCACTGTCTTGCCTCGGTCGATGCTCTCCTCGACGCTGTCCGTGATTCGCCCGAGCGCCGCGGCAGCGGCTTCCGGATCCCGCTCGACCACGATCACGTCCGCGCCGGCCAGCAGGAAGGCGTGCGCGATGCCGGCGCCCATCCGGCCGCCGCCGAGCACTCCGACGCGCTCTGGAACGGTCACTTCTTCTTCTCCAGGAACTCGGTCATCCGACGGTGCTTCTCCGGGCCCTCGAACAGCACGGCCTGCTCCTCGAGGTCGACACGTGGGTGCTCGGCGCGCGGCGCGGTGAGCACGCGCTTGGTGGCCATGGTCGCGGCGGCGTCGTTGCGCGCGATACGGTCGGCGATCGCGTGCGCGGCAGGCAGCAGTTCCTCGGCAGGGTGCAGCGCGCTCACCAGACCGATCGCCAGGGCCTCGTCGGCGCCGACGCTCCGGCCGGTGAGCAGCAGGTCGGCCGCTCGCGCGGCGCCCACGATCTCCTTGAGCCTCCAGCTCGCGCCGGCCGCCGCGATGATGCCGAGGCCGGTCTCCGGGTTGCCGATCTTCAGGCTCACCGTGCCGATCCGGATGTCCGCGGCGTACGCCAGCTCGGCGCCGCCGCCAAGGGCGTAGCCGTCGATCGCGGCGATCACCGGCATGGGCAGCGCGGCGACCCGGATGAAGGCGTTCGCGTTGATGCCGCGCAGCGCGTCCTTGGCGGTGCGCTCGCGCAGCTGGGCGATGTCGGCACCGGAAGCGAATACGCCGTCGGCGCCAGTGATAATGAGGATGCGGGGGTCCTTCTCCAGCTCGTCGCACAGCTCGTGCAGGGCGTCGATGGTCGCCTGGTCGATGGCGTTGCGCACGTCGGGCCGGTTGAGGGTCGCGACGACCCGGTCGTCCAGGCGTTCGACGAGCAGCGGCGCGCTCACGACACCCGTTCCACGATCATGGCCGTGCCCTGGCCGACGCCGACGCACATGGTTGCGAGTCCGTACCGGGAGTCCTCGCGCTCCATCCGGCCGAGCAACGTGACGATCAGCCGGGAGCCGCTGGAGCCGAGCGGGTGGCCGAGCGCGATCGCGCCGCCGTCAACGTTCACGCGTTCCGGGTCCAGGCCGAGTCGCCGGATGCAGGCGATCGACTGGGTGGCGAACGCCTCGTTGAGCTCGATCGAGCCGAGGTCGTCGATCGTCAGGCCGGTGCGGGCGAGCGCCTTCTGGGTCGCGGGTACCGGCCCGAGGCCCATGATCTCCGGGGCGAGCCCGGCGCTGGTCCCGACGACGACGCGCGCTCGCGGTTCGAGCCCATACTTCTCCACCGCCTCGCCGCTGGCGATCACGATGGCCGACGATCCATCGTTGAGCGAGCTGGAGTTCCCGGCGGTGACAACGGTGCCGCCCTTCACCACCGGCCGCAGAAGGCCAAGAGCTTCAAGAGTGGAGTCGCGGCGCGGCCCCTCGTCGACGAGCACCTCACCGGTGGCGGTCGGCACGCCGATGATCTCGTCGGCGAAGTGTCCGGCGTCGATCGCGGCCGTGGCCCTCTGCTGGCTGCGCAGCGCGAACTCGTCGGCTTCCTCGCGCGTGATCGAGTCGACTCGCGCGACTTCCTCCGCGGTCTCTGGCATCGAGAAGGTGGCCTTGTCGCGCGCAAGCAGTCTCGGGTTGGCGAAGCGCCAGCCGATCGAGGTGTCGTAGGCGTCGCCGGGTTTCGCCCAAGGCTTCTGCGGCTTTGCCTGCACCCATGGTGCGCGCGTCATCGACTCCACGCCGCCCGCGACAATGAGGTCGGCGTCGCCGGCGCGCACAGCCTGCGCCGCCATGGCGATCGCCGACATGCCGGATGCGCACAGCCGGTTCACGGTGATGCCGGGCACGTCATCCGGCAACCCGGCGAGGAGCACGCCCATCCGGCCGATGTTGCGGTTGTCTTCGCCGGCCTGATTGGCCGCGCCGAAGATCACCTCGTCGATGCGCTCGGGGTCGATTCCGGCTCGACGTACCGCCTCGCCGATCACGAGTGCGGCGAGGTCGTCCGGTCTGACCGTTGCGAGGGCCCCTCCGTAGCGTCCGACCGGCGTACGAACCCCACCGACGAGAAAGGCCTCCGCCATGCTCTCTCCTGACCGCGTTGTCGGGCGAACGGGGAATTAGTGACCGACCGTTCAGGAAATAATTATGCCAGATCAGCGCGGCGACGGTATCCGGATCATGCCCTCCTGCGCGACGCTCGCGACGAGCACTCCTTCGCGCGTGTAGAACCGGCCGTGCGACAGGCCGCGGCCGCCGGTGGCGCTGGGCGACTCCTGCACGTAGAGCAGCCACTCGTCGACGCGCGCAAACCGGTGGAACCACATCGCGTGGTCGAGGCTCGCGACCTTGAGGCCGGGCGTCGCCCACGCCAGCGAGTGCCGGCGCAGCACCGACTCGAGGATGGGGTAGTCGCTTGCGTAGGCGAGCGCGGCACGGTGCAGATTCGGGTCATCCGGAAGGTCGCCCGTCGCCCGCAACCAGATGGCCTGCTGGGGCGAGCTGTCTCGGTCGGGCTCGAGGTAGATCGGCTCCTGAACGTGCCGCATGTCGAACGGCCTGCCTTTGGCCCAGTAGCGCGCGATGACGTGGTCGTGGCCATCGAGGACCTCCTCGTCCGTCGGCAGCGATTCCGGTGGAGGGACGTTTCCATCGACGTCAACCTGGTGGTCAAGGCCCTCATCCACGGTCTGGAACGACGCGATCATCGACAGGATCGGAAGACCACTCTGGTACGCCTGGCTGCGGCGGGTGGAGAACGAGCGGCCGTCGTGGATGCGGTCCACCGTGAAGGTGATCGGCAGCTGCACGTCGCCGGGGCGCAGGAAGTAGCCGTGCAGAGAGTGGACGATGCGGTCCTCGGGCACGGTGCGGACGGCGGCGACGAGCGACTGGGCGAGAACCTGGCCGCCGTACACGCGGCCGTGCGGCATCCATTGGCTGGGGCCCGTGAAGATGTCTTTGCCTGCCGGTGCACCGGTGTCGTCGAGGTCGAGAGCGGCGAGCATTCCAAACAGGGGGTCGTTCATGGGTCTCCCGGCTCAGCGGGCGCGAGCGGCGCCAGTTGTTTCCAGCTAGTTTAGTTTGGGTAATGAACCGAACCTTCTCATTGGTCGATTCCCTCTCCCTCAGTGATCTGCAGACCTTCCTCGGTCGCGCCGGCAGGGTGGAGGACGGCTCCGTGCGCCTTATTTCGGGCTCGGGCGTGCTCGCGGTGTACGTGGCGGTGCTCTACCCGGTCGGCCTGCGCGATGAGACACCGACGGTGCTCGGCCTGCGCACGTTCGCGCTGACAGACTCTGAGGCGTTCGACGCGGTCGTGCCGGTGCGCTCGCTGCTGGACCGTCTCGCGCGGGCGCAGTCGAACGTGACCGATCCGGATGCGCCGGTGACGGTCAGCCTGCCGATCGAGGTGAACACGGTGGTGTGGGCCGCGATCTCGCCCCCGCGTGGCGGCTGGACCCAGCACGACCCTGTGGGCCCGGTCGTGCTCTCTCGGGTCGCGGACGAAGGCATCCGGGAGGTGGCAGACACCGTCGGCACCGAAACCGGTGAGCAGCTCGTGCGTTCGGTGCGGGCCGAGGTGTGGGGCCGCCCGATTCCAAGCATCGAGTACGTCCCGGCCGGCGCGGCGTTCGCCGCGCATTCTCTGGGTTTCATCGGTGACGACGACGTGCGGATCTACGAGACCGGCCCCTGGACTCGGCTGACCAGCCAGCGCGGGCACGTTCTCGTGCGCCGCAGGGCGTGGACACTGCAGGTCTGACTCAGGGTCGAGTCCACATTGTGGTTGTCGAGCCAGCCGAGACCTTTCATGTGGATAACTTCCGGCCTCCGATGTCGGAATGTCGGTGGCAGGGTGTGCACTGGATTCATGGAGAACTTCACCGGCACCGGAGGTCAGGTCGACGCTGAGATTCAGCCTCGCGGGCTCGCCGATGCGGGTTGGGAGCTGCCGGCCGATGAGGTCGAGGCGAGGTTCCGTGCGCTGGTGGCCGGGCTGGAGCCGGAGAGTCCGATCGACGCCGGCATCAAGCGGGTGGCCTTGCTGCAGGCGAGGAAGGCGCAGTTGGAGGCCGAGGAGGCCCGGGAGCTGGCCATGCTGGCCCGGCTGTACGTGGCCGAGGAGGGTCCGGATGCCCGGGTGGATCTGGTTTACCGGTCGTTGGCGGCAGAGTTGGCGTTGGCCTGCCGGGTGTCGGATCGGACCATGGAGAGCCGGATCATCTACGCCGAGGAGCTGGTCGACGAGTACCCCGGCACGCTGGAGGCGCTGGCGGCCGGCACGATCGGCATCGGGCACGCCCGCGTCATCGTCGAGTGCGGCGACCCGATCGACGATCCGGAGCTGCGCGGCAAGTACGAGGCCGCGGTGCTCAAGCGGGCGGTGAACATCACCCCCGGCCGGTTACGGCGGCTGGCGCGGCAGGCAGCCGAGAAGCTCGCCGCGGTGACCTTCGAGGAGCGGCACCGGAAGGCTCGGGAGGGCCGCTCGGTGCGCATGTTCGAGGGCGTCGACGGGATGTCGGAGCTGGTTCACATCGTGCCGACCGTGTTCGCGGTGGCGATGTTCGACCGGCTCACCGCGCAGGCTAAGGCGGTCAAGGCCGCCAATCCGGCCGATGCGCGCACTCTGGATCAGGTGCGTGCCGACCTGGCCTGCGAGCTGGTGCTCACCGGGCAGCCCTCGGGCGAACCGGATGCCCCGCACGCCGCCGGGATCGGTATTCGCCCGGAGGTGTCGATCCTCATTCCGGTCCTCACCCTGCTCGGGGAGGGCGACGAGCCGGCGAGCATTGCCGGACGCGGTCCGATCGGCTTGGACGATGCCACCCGGCTGGCCGGGAACGCGCCCAGCCTGATCCGGGTGCTCACCCATCCGGTCAGCCAGCAGGTGCTGGCGGTGGACAGCTACCGGCCGTCAAAGAAGCTGCGTCGCTACCTGCATCGCCGCGACGGGCGATGTCGATGTCCGTCCTGCGCACGGCCGCCCGGCGACTGCGACCTCGACCACACCACCGCCTGGCAGCACGGCGGCAAGACGGAGGTCGGCAACCTCGCAGACCTGTGCCCGAATCATCACACCATCAAGCACCTGCCCGGCTGGAGCGTGAAACAGATCAGTCCCGGCGTGCTGGAATGGACCAGCCCCCACGGCGTCACCGCCGTCGACATCCCGGACACACCCGTCACCTTCCAATAGGGGTGAACGGGGAGGCGAGTCGGGTCAACCGATCTGCAGCGGGTCAGGCCGTCAGCGAAGGCATGAACTCGAACACCACGGCGAAGATGACGCCGATCATCCAGATGGCGGCGACAAGCCCGAACACCAGGATGGCGATCTCCAGCCACATGACTGCGATTCCGCGGCCCGCTCGGCGCCGTGCGACGACCGCTCGACCGATCACGTAGACGGCCGGGGAGAGGATCGACCATGCGGCGTGAAACGGGCGTGGGATCCCTTCGCGCTTCAGCGCGGACCAGTCCAGGAAGGCGCAGCCGATGAGCAGCGCCAGGCCGCCCCAGCCGGAGAGCATCGAGACCAACGACGCCTGGGACGTCAGCGCCGCGAGCTGCCCTTGAATGGAAGCGTCCAGCGAAAGTCGCATGTACTCGGCCCAGTCGATGGTCAGCAGGGCGATGGTCTGCAGCACCTGAACCCCCAGCATCACCCAGATCCACGGGGTGTAGACGCGCGCGCCCTCTGGTGCAGTGAGGTCGACCCGCTCTGTCGTGAACGGGTGCTGGTAGTGCTCGGTCCAGGCCACTCCGTCCCACCAACGTTGACGCTGGCTGCCGTCGTTGGCGGGGTACCAGCCTGCGGGCGCTGCGACGTCGGACATGGGCCTCCTCGAATAGTCGAGGACAGCTTAGGGGTGCTTAGGCGCTCGCCGCGGCAGCGCGCCCGGCGGCGCGCCCGCTGAACAGGCATCCGCCGAGAAACGTTCCCTCGAGCGACCGGTACCCGTGGACGCCGCCGCCGCCGAATCCGCTCGCCTCGCCCGCCGCGTACAGGCCGGGAATCGGTCGCCCGTCGGTGCCGAGGGCTCGTGAGTCAAGGTCGGTTTCGATGCCGCCAAGGCTCTTGCGGGTCAGCAGGTGCAGCTTCACCGCGATGAGTGGACCGGCCTTCGGATCGAGGATGCGATGCGGGCCAGCCACTCGGATGAGCCGGTCGCCGCGGTACTTGCGTGCCTGCCGCAGTGCGTTCACCTGGGCGTCCTTCGCGAACGGGTTGGTGAGTTCGCGGTCACGAGCTTCGACCTCGGCGCGGATGCGGTCCGCGTCGAGTGGCACGTCCGATTTCGCCTGCATGCCGGCGATGAGCTCGTCCAGCGTGTTCGCGACGACGAAGTCCTCTCCGCGCCGCTTGAATGCCTCGACTGGTGCGGGGGCGCCCTTCCTCACCCGCTGCAGCAGCAGCTTGAAGTCCTTGCCGGTGAGGTCGGGGTTCTGCTCGCTGCCCGAGAGCGCGAACTCCTTCTCGATGATCTTCTGGGTCAGCACGAACCACGAGTGCGCGTGGCCGGTCGCGACGATGTGCTCGAGGGTGCCGAGCGTGTCGAAGCCGGGGAACAGCGGCACCGGCAGCCGCTTGCCGGTCGCGTCAAGCCACACGCTGGACGGACCAGGCAGGATCCGGATGCCATGCAGCGGCCACACCGGGCTGTGATTCTTGATGCCCTCGACGTAGTGCCACATTCGGTCCCCGTTGATGAGGCGTGCCCCGGCTCGCTCGCTGATGCCGAGCATCCGCCCGTCGACGTGGGCGGGCACACCTGAGAGCAGGTCGGCCGGCGCGTCGCCCATCCGGCGCGGCCACTGGTCGCGCACCAGGTCGTGGTTGCCGCCGATGCCGCCGCTGGTGACGATCACCTGGCCGCTGGCCTCGAACTCGCCTCCCGGCTCGCGGTTGCTCGCCGCGCCGCGCTCGGCGGCATCCGGCTGCAGGATGGTGCCGCGCACGCCGACCACCGCGCCGCCGTCGACCACGAGTTCGTCGACGCGGTGCCGGAACGCGAGGGTGACGAGGCCTGGCTGCTGTCCGTCGCGCACCGTCTTGATGAACGGCGCGAGCACTCCCGGGCCGGTGCCCCAGACGATGTGGAACCGCGGCACCGAGTTGCCGTGGCCGAGTGCCGTGTACCCGCCCCGCTCGGCCCAACCGACGACCGGGAAGAACCGGATGCCGAGACCGTGCAGCCACGCGCGCTTCTCACCGGCCGCGAAATCCAGGTATGCCTCGGCCCAGCGCTGCGGCCACAGGTCTTCCTCACGGTCGAAGCCGGCCGACCCGAACCAGTCCTGGCGGGCGAGCTCGGGCGAGTCCTTCACTCCCATCCGGCGCTGCTCGGGCGAATCGACGAGGAACAGTCCGCCGAAGGACCACCAGGCCTGGCCGCCGAAACTCGCCTCCGGTTCCTGCTCGAGGATGGTCACGCGCTTGCCCGCGTTCACCAGTTCGGCCGCGGCCACCAGCCCTGCCAGCCCGCCGCCGACAACCAAGACGTCACTGTCCAACTCCGTCGTCATGCCCTCATCTTTCCCTAACCCGTCTCAAGGAGATGTTCGCCGCGGCGACGGATGTTGCGGGCGAGTCGGCAGCGAAGCGGCAGGAAATCCTTGAGACGGGTTAAGAGCGGCCGCGGATGCGGCGGGACAGCGTGTCGGCAGCGTGCGAGACGGCACGGGCGAGCCGGGGCGCGTCGGCGAGCAGGTTGCGGCGGAAGGTGAGGCCGACCGCGGCCGCCGGGTAGTCGTTGTGGTCGAGCACGGCGGAGGCGACGGATGCGTAGGCCGGGTTGATGTCGCCGTCCTCGGTCGCCCAGCCGCGGTCCCGGGTTTGGGCGAGCAGCTCCTCGAGCGCGGCGACGGTGGCTGGCCCCTGCTCGGTGCGCAGCTGGAGGTCGCCGGGGGAGTAGTTGGCCGCGAACTGGGCGGGCGGCAGCGCAGCGAGCATCGCACGCCCGGTCGCGGTCAGGTGGGCGGGCAGGCGCACGCCGACGCTGGTCACCACCGCCGGTGCGCGGGCGGCCGCGACCTTCACCGCGTAGACGACGTCGGTGTGCTGCAGCAGCCCGAGGTGTCCGACAACCGGCAGCTTCGTCTCGGCGACCAGCCGCTCGAGCAACGGTCGGCCGATCCGCGCGAGGGCATCCGACGCCAGCACCGTCGTGCCGATCTCACCGATTAGCGGCCCCAGCGAGTAGCCCTGGTGCTTGGGCGAGTGCACGACGAAGCCCTCATCCTGCAGCACGGCCAGCAGGTGGTAGACGCTCGACCGGGGCAGTTCGAGTTCGCGCGCGATGGTCGCGGCGCGCACAGGGCCGCTCCGTTCGGCGAGGTGCCGGATGATGCGCAGTGCGCTCCTCGCGGCGGGCACGTTCATGCACTTATTGTCTCGTATCCAAGACACATTGTGCGATCAACCGGCGCTCGGGGCACGGTTCGGGAGTTTGATGTGACCATGGCTGTTTCTCTCGGTACCGGGCCGCTGTCGCCCGGTGATGTCGTCGCCGTCGCCCGGGATGACGAACCCGTCGAGCTCGCCCCGGATGCCCTCACCGCGATGGCCGAGTCCCGGGCGGTTGTCGAGCAGCTCGCGAGCGACGACCAGCCGCACTACGGCGTCTCCACCGGCTTCGGCGCGCTCGCGAGCAAGCACATCCCGTTCGAGCGGCGCACCCAGCTGCAGCGCTCGCTCGTCCGCAGTCACGCAGCCTCCAGCGGCGCAGAGGTCGAACGCGAGGTGGTGCGCGCGACCATGCTGCTGCGCCTGTCGACGCTGGCTACAGGGCGCACCGGGGTCCGCCCGGTCGTCGCCGAGACCTACGCGGCACTGTTGAACGCAGGGCTAACCCCGGTCGTCGGCGAGTACGGCAGCCTCGGCTGCTCGGGGGACCTGGCCCCACTCGCCCACATCGCACTCGCGGCGATGGGCGAGGGCACGGTGCGGGATTCCAGCGGCACCCTCGTCGAGGCATCCGACGCGCTCGCCGCGGCCGGCATCGAGCCGATCGAGCTGCACGAGAAGGAGGGCCTCGCCCTCATCAACGGCACCGACGGCATGCTCGGCATGCTCGTCCTCGCGCTGAACGACCTGCGCGCGCTTGTCACCACCGCTGATCTCGCCGCAGCGATGAGCGTCGAGGGTCTCACCGGGACCGGCGCGGTGTTCGCCGCCGACCTGCAGGCGCTGCGGCCGCATCCGGGACAGCGCGACTCCGCGGCGAACATGCGCGCGGTGCTCGCCGACTCCGACATGGTGAGCCACCCGACTGGATTCACCCGGGTGCAGGACGCCTACTCGCTGCGGTGCGCGCCGCAAGTGCACGGCGCGGTGCGCGACACCATCCAGCACGCCGCGATGGTCGCCGAGCGCGAGCTGGCAGCGGCGATCGACAATCCGGTGGTGACTCCGGATGGCCGGCTCGAGTCGAACGGGAACTTCCACGGCGCACCGCTCGGCTACGTGCTCGACTTCCTCGCCATCGCTGTCGCCGACCTGGCCAGCATGAGCGAGCGCCGCACCGACCGCTTCCTCGACGTCGCCCGCAATCACGGGCTGAACGCGTTCCTCGCCGACGACCCCGGCGTCGACTCCGGCCATATGATCGCCCAGTACACCGCCGCGGGGATCGTCAACGAGCTCAAGCGGCTCGCCACGCCGGCGAGCGTCGACTCGATCCCGTCGTCGGCGATGCAGGAGGACCACGTCTCGATGGGCTGGGGCGCCGCCCGCAAGCTGCGGCGCGCGATCGATGGACTCGGCCGCGTCATCGCGATCGAGCTGCTCACCGCCGCTCGCGCGATGGACTTGCGCGCGCCGGTCGAGCCTGGCCCAGTCGCAGCCGCGGTCCGGGCACGGTTGCGGGAGGCGATCGAGGGGCCGGCGACCGACCGCTATCTCGCCCCTGAGATCGAGGACGCCTATTCGATGGTGTTGGACGGCTCGCTGCTGCAGGCCGCGGCAGCCGTCGTCTCGGAGCGAGGAGGAGAACTCGTATGAGCGGACCACGACCGGTGCGCGCCCACCGCGGCAGCACCCTGAACACCCTCGGCTGGCAGCAGGAGGCCGCCCTCCGGATGCTGCAGAACAACCTCGACCCGGAGGTTGCAGAGCATCCGGATGCGCTGGTCGTCTACGGCGGGACAGGCAAGGCCGCGCGCGACTGGGCCAGCTTCGACGCGATCGTGCGCACGCTGACCACTCTCAAGGGCGACGAGACCATGCTCGTGCAGTCCGGCCGGCCGGTCGGCGTCATGCAGACGCACGAGTGGGCGCCGCGCGTGCTCATCGCCAACTCGAACCTCGTCGGCGACTGGGCCAACTGGGACGAGTTCCGCCGCCTCGAGCAGCTCGGCCTGACCATGTACGGGCAGATGACCGCAGGCTCGTGGATCTACATCGGAACGCAGGGCATCCTGCAGGGCACCTATGAAACCTTCGCCGCGGTCGCAGCCAAGCGCAACGGTGGCACCCTGGCTGGCACGATCACACTGACCGGCGGGCTCGGCGGGATGGGCGGCGCCCAACCGCTCGCGGTGACGATGAACGGCGGCGTCGCGATCTGCGTCGACGTCGACCCGAGCCGCATCGCGCGCAGGCTGGAGCACCGCTACCTCGACGTGCAGGCCGACAGCCTGGAGCACGCGCTCCAGCTCGCCTACGACGCCCGCGACGCCCGCCGGCCGCTCAGCATCGGGGTGCTCGGCAATGCGGCGGATGTCGTGCCGCGGCTGCTCGCGATGAGCGCCGAGATTGACATCGTCACCGACCAGACGAGCGCGCACGACCCGCTCGCCTACCTGCCGCTCGAGTTCTCGTTCGACGAGTGGGACGCCGCACGGAGCGCCGACCCGGCCGGTTTCGCGAACGCGGCGCGCCAGTCGATGGCGCGGCACGTCGAGGCGATGGTGGGCTTCCAGAATTCGGGCGCCGAGGTGTTCGACTACGGCAACAACATCCGCACCGAGGCGCTCGCCGCCGGGTACGCCGACGCGTTCGCGTTCCCCGGGTTCGTGCCCGCCTACATCCGGCCGCTGTTCGCCGAGGGGAAGGGCCCGTTCCGCTGGGCAGCGCTCAGCGGCGACCCCGCCGACATCGCGGCGACCGACCGGGCGGTGCTCGAGCTGTTCCCGGAGAACGAATCGCTGGCCCGCTGGATCAAGCTCGCGGGGGAGCGCGTGCACTTCCAGGGACTGCCCGCCCGCATCTGCTGGCTCGGCTACGGCGAACGCGACGTCGCCGGGCTGCGCTTCAACGACATGGTCGCAGCCGGCGAACTCGGCGCACCGATCGTGATCGGCCGCGACCACCTCGACTCGGGCTCGGTCGCCTCGCCCTACCGCGAGACGGAGGCGATGCTCGACGGGTCCGACGCCATCGCCGACTGGCCGCTGCTGAACGCGCTGGTGAACACGGCATCCGGCGCCAGCTGGGTGTCGATCCACCACGGCGGCGGTGTCGGCATCGGCCGGTCGATCCACGCCGGCCAGGTGTCGGTGGCCGACGGGACGCCGCTCGCCGCAGAGAAGCTCGCCCGGGTGCTGCGCAACGATCCCGGGATGGGCGTCGTCCGTCACGTCGATGCCGGGTACGACCACGCCGTCGAGATCGCCGATGAACGCGGTGTGCGCATCCCCATGCGGGAGACTGGCGACTGATGGCTCTGTCGCACGATCCGCTCTGGCCCCGCGCGGGCGACTGGCCCGCGCCCGCCGGTGCCGCCGAT
This sequence comes from Cryobacterium sp. BB307, assembly GCF_012274275.1. Classification (GTDB taxonomy): domain Bacteria; phylum Actinomycetota; class Actinomycetes; order Actinomycetales; family Microbacteriaceae; genus Terrimesophilobacter. Next base: position 20,426 of record NZ_JAANZA010000002.1, read on the forward strand.
GTCGCGCTGGTCGGGGTGCCGACCTGGCGCACCTCGCTGTCGGCGACCGACGCCGGGAAGACCCCGGCGGCCGTGCGGGAGGCTCTCCGCTACTACGGCGAGTTCGCGTATACCGTGCCGTGGGGCGAGCTGTCGATCGTCGACTGCGGTGACCTGGCCGATCCGGATGCCGACGAGCGGGCGGCCGCAGCGGCGATCGCCGCGATCGAGGCCGAGTTGGTGATCGCGCTCGGCGGCGACAACGCCGCGACCGTGCCGACCGCGTTGGGCCGGATGGGCGACGGGTTGGCGGCCGGCGGGCTGGTCACCCTCGACGCCCATCACGACCTGCGGGACGGCGTCAGCAACGGGTCGCCGGTGCGGCGGCTGATCGAGGCCGGCCTCGACGGCGGCCGGGTCGTGCAGGTCGGGATCGCCGACTTCGCGAACTCCGCCGAGTACGCAGCGCGTGCCGCCGACTACGGCATCACGGTTGTGCACCGCGACGCCCTGATGCTGCGACCGATGGCGGACGTGATGGCGGAGGCGCTCGAGTTGGCGGCATCCGGGGGCGGCCCGGTGCACGTCGACCTGGACGTGGATGTGTGCGATCGCTCGGTCGCGCCGGCCTGCCCGGCGTCGGTTCCGGGCGGAATCTCGGCGCACGAGCTGCGGATCGCCGCGCGACTGGCTGGTGCGCATCCGACCGTCCGCTCGGTCGATCTGGTCGAGGTTGACGCGACGAAGGACACACCAGATCAGCGGACCATCCGGCTGGTCGCGCTGTGCGTACTCGAGTCGGTAGCAGGATTTCGAAGTAGAACACTGTAAGTTAAGGCGTCGTTAAATTTTGAAAGGCGCCCAACTTGAGCACTGTGATCGACAACATCGGCCTGCTGGTCACCAACGACCCTGAGCAGGGCGAGTTGACCGCGGAGCGGGCCAACGCCGCTGTCGTCATCGACAACGGCGTCATCAGCTGGGTCGGCGACGCGGGCAGCGCTCCGGATGCCGACGACCGGCTCGACGTCGGCGGGCGCTGCGTCATCCCCGGCTTCGTCGACAGCCACAGCCACGTCGTGTTCGCGGGCGACCGCTCCGACGAGTTCGTGGCGCGGATGGCGGGCGAGGAGTACGCCGCCGGCGGCATCCGCCGCACGGTCGAGGCGACCCGCTCCGCGAGCGACGCCGAATTGGCGCGCAACGCGACGCGCCTGGTCGCCGAGATGCGGGCGCAGGGCACCACCACCGTCGAGATCAAGAGCGGCTACGGGCTGACCTCGATCGACGAGGCGCGAAGCCTCGCCATCGCTGGCCAGTTCACCACCGAGACGACCTTCCTCGGGGCGCACGTCGTCCCCGCCGAATTCGCCGACGACCCGGCCGGCTACGTCGAACTGGTCACCGGCACCATGCTCGACCTGTGCGCGCCCCTTTCGAAGTGGATCGACGTGTTCTGTGACGACGGCGCATTCGACGTCGACCAGGCACGCGCCATCCTCGAGGCGGGAATCGACCGTGGGCTCGGGGCGCGGCTGCACGGCGGCCAGCTGGGAACGTCAGGCGCGGTGCAGCTCGCGGTCGAACTGGACGCGGCGAGCGTCGACCACTGCACCTTCCTCACCGATGAGGATGTCTCGGCGCTCGCTGGCGGCAACACCGTCGCGACGCTGCTGCCGGGCGTCGAGTTCTCCACCCGCCAGCCGTACCCGGATGCGCGCAGGCTGATGGACGCGGGCGTCACCGTGGCGATCGCGAGCGACTGCAACCCGGGGTCGAGCTACACGTCGTCAATGTCGTTCTGCATCGCCCTCGCGGTGCGCGAGCTGGGGATGACGACGGCTGAGGCGCTCTGGGCGGCGACCGCAGGGGGAGCCGCGGCGCTTCGCCGCGAGGACGTCGGCGTGCTGGCAGAGGGCAAGAAGGCCGACCTGGTCGTGCTCGACGCCCCGCACTACAGCTACCTGGCCTACCGGCCGGGCGTGCCGCAGGTGCAGCAGGTCTTCAAGGCGTAGCGGCTACTCCTCGAAGGTGTTGACGAGCGAGTGGGCGGCGCGCTCGAGGTAGCCCCACAGCGTCGCGTCCTGCAACGGCGGCAGCTCGAGCGTGTCCAGGGCGTCGCGCATGTGTCGCAGCCAGCGCTCCCGGGCATCCGGGTTCACCTTGAACGCGACGTGCCGCATCCGGAGTCTGGGATGTCCACGTTCCTCGCTGTAGGTCTTCGGTCCGCCCCAGTACTGCTGCAGGAACATGCTCAGGCGACGGATGGCGCCATCGAGGTCGTGCGCCGGGTACATCGGCCACAACACCGGGTCGTTCTGCACGCCCTCATAGAACGCGGTGACCAGCCGGTCGAAGGTCTCGCTGCCGCCGATCTGGTCGAAGAGTTCGCCGCCGACCGCGGTGCCGCCCTCGCCGGTGCGCAGCGTCACGTGGGTCTCCCCACCGGTTTCACTCACCGGACTCCTCCTTCTCGGTCGTCGGCTGCTGTGTCCGCCTGCCGACTGGTTGCGGGACATCCGGACTGTCGATGACCACCCGGTTCAACGCGGGCAGACCGACGTTGATCTCGTCGAGCGCGTGCTTGAGCCGCAGCCGCAGCTCACGCGCAACCGCCCACTGCTCCGCAGGCCGCGCCTTCATCACCAGGCGGATGACGATGGCCTCGGCCGACACGGATTCGATGCCCCAGATCTCCGGCTTCTCGAGGATCTTCGAGCGCCAGGCCGGGCTGTTCGACATGGCGGTGGCCGTCTCCAGCAGCGTCTCCTGGATAGCGGAGACATCCGCGGTGTACGGGGCGGGGAGGTCGATGATGACGCGGGCCCAATCGTGGGAGAAGTTGCCGACGCGCAGGATCTCGCCATTGCGAACGAACCACAGGGTGCCGTCAACCGAACGCACCTTGGTGATGCGCAGGCCGACCTCTTCGACGGTGCCGGTCGCTTCGCCCACGTCGACGACATCGCCGACCCCGAGCTGGTCCTCGGCGACCATGAAGATCCCGTTCAGCACGTCTTTCACGATGTTCTGCGCGCCGAAACCCAGACCGGCGCCGATCGCGGCGCTGACGATCGCGAACGCTCCGGTGGCGTTGGGGAAGACGATCGAGATCACCAGCAGGAGGATCACGATCGTGATGATCGCCGTCACGGCGCTGTTGAAGACGGTGCCGAGCGCCCTGGTGCGCTGCACAACCCGCGCCGCGGCGAGCGGCGAGGAGATCAGGGCCTGGGTGTCGTCGACACTGTGCTTTTTCTTGGCGCCCGTGACAACGCGGTTGACGACTCGTCGGATGCCTAAGCGCAGCGCCCAGTTGAGCACGAGGGCGAAGACGACGAGAAGAAGGGCTTTGACCAGCGGATGGCTGAAGAACGCGTCGACGTTCGCCCAGAAGGCCGTCCAGTCGAAGGCGGGGGGAGTCTCATCCATATTCTCGCCAGTCTACTTTTCTGCGCCTGCTCACTCACTCCGAGGGGTCGCTAACGCCGAGTTGCCCACTTCGGCCCCTGAAAATGCGGAAACAGGGGCCAAAGTGGGCAACTGGGAGGTGTCAGCGCTGCTTGTCGCGCTCCTGCGCCTTCAGCGCGCGCTCCACACCTGCGAGGTTCTCCACCACGAGGCGGCGCAGCGCCGGGATCTCCTGGTTGGCGTCCAGCCACGCGTTGGTTGCGTCGACGAGCGACTGGGTCGCCAGCGGCGCGGGGTAGAGGCCCACGATGAGCGTCTCGGCGATGTGGTAGCTGCGCGACTCCCAGATGTTCGCAAGGCTCGCGAAGTAGCGCTCCACGAGCGGCTCGAGCACCGCGGGGTCGTTGACGTGCTGGAAGCCGAGCGCGGTGTTCCGTACGATCGCGTTCGGCGCATCCGCCTGATCCACAATGGACGAGAACGCCTTGAGCTTCGCCTCCACCGTCGGGAACGTGGCGCGAGCGCGAGCCGCCGCCTGCTGGCCATTTGCGGTGTTGTCCTTCTCCAGCGCGGCGTCGATGTCCGCCTCGGTCGCAGCGCCGTTCAGCACGAGACCCTCAAGAAGCTCCCAACGCAGGTCGGTGTCGACGGTCAGGCCGTCAAGTGCGACGGTGCCGTCGAGCAGGCCACGCAGCGCGGCGACGTGGTCACCGATCGACGCGACGCTCGCAAAGAACTTCACGAACTGGAACTGCGCATCCGACCCCGCCTCCGCCAGTTCGGCGAGAGTCCACAGCGACGAGCCGATGTATTCGAGCGTCTTGGCGCGCTCGAACGGGTCGACGTAGGTGCGCACCGTGGTGACGAGCTGGTTCAGCGTCGTCCGGATGGTGGTGCTCTCGGTCTCGCTGGCGATGTTGCCGAGCACGAGCTTCACGTAGTCGCGCGGGGCGACCTCCGCGTCGCGGGTCGAGTCCCACACCGAACCCCAGACGAGTGCGCGCGCGAGCGGGTCCTCGATGTCCTTCAGGTGCGCGATCGCCGTCTCGAGCGACTGCTCGTCGAGGCGGATCTTCGCGTAGGCCAGGTCGTCGTCGTTGATGAGCACGAGCGCTGGCTTGCGGCGCCCGACCAGGCCGGGAACCTCGGTGCGCTCGCCATCGACGTCCAGCTCCAGCCGGTCATCCCGCACGAGTTTGCCCGCGACGAGGTCGTAGAAGCCGATCGCGAGACGGTGCGGGCGGATGGTCGGGTAGTCCTCCGGCGCGCTCTGCAGCACCGCGAAGCTCGTGATGGTGCCCGAGGCATCCGTCTCGATCTCCGGTCGCAGCGTGTTCACGCCAGCGGTCTCCAGCCACATCTTGGACCAGCCGCTCAGGTCGCGGCCGCTCGTCACTTCGAGCTCTGCCATCAGGTCCGTCAGCTCGGTGTTGCCGTATGCGTGCTTCTTGAAGTACGCGGCGACCCCGGCGAAGAACGCCTCCTCGCCGACCCAGGCTACGAGCTGCTTGAGCACCGAGCCGCCCTTGGCGTAGGTGATGCCGTCGAAGTTGACCTGCACGTCCTCTAGGTCGTTGATGGTCGCGACCACCGGATGCGTCGACGGCAGCTGGTCCTGTCGGTAGGCCCAGCTCTTCTCCATCGCCTGGAAGGTGGTCCACGCCTCCGACCACTCGGTGGCCTCGGCGGTCGCGATGGTGGATGCCCACTCGGCGAAGGACTCGTTGAGCCACAGGTCGTTCCACCACTTCATGGTGACCAGGTCGCCGAACCACATGTGCGCGAGCTCGTGCAGGATCGTGACGACGCGACGCTCCTTGATCGCATCCGTCACCTTCGACCGGAAGACGTAGGTCTCGGTGAACGTGACTGCACCGGCGTTCTCCATCGCCCCGGCGTTGAACTCCGGCACGAAGAGCTGGTCGTACTTCTCGAACGGGTACGGGTAGTCGAACTTGCTCTCGAAGTAGGCGAAGCCCTGACGGGTCTTCTCGAAGAGGTAGTCAGCGTCGAGGTACTGACTGAGCGACTTGCGCGAGTAGATGCAGAGCGGGATCATCCGCCCGTCGCTGCTCGTCAGTTCGCTGCGCTCGACAGCGTACGGGCCTGCCACGATGGCGGTGATATACGACGAGATCACCGGGGTGGGCGCGAATAGCCAGGTCGCCGAGTCACCGTTGATAACCGGCGCGGGGGTCGGCGAGTTGGACACGACCACCCAGTGCGCGGGGGCGGTGACGGTGAAGGCGAAGGATGCCTTCAAGTCGGGCTGCTCGAACACCGCGAACACGCGGCGGGAGTCCGGCACCTCGAACTGCGAGTAGAGGTACACCTCGTTGTCCACCGGGTCGACGAAGCGGTGCAGCCCCTCGCCGGAGTTGGTGTACTCGGCGTCAGCGTCGACGCGCAGCACGTTCTCCTCGGCGAGGCCCGCGAGCTGGATGCGCACACCGTCGGCCACGGAAGGGTCCAGTTCGACGCCGTTCAGCTGGATCGAGTGCACCGTGCGAGTGAACGCGTCGATGAACGTCGAGGCGCCAGCGGTCGCGGTGAATCTGACGACCGTGGTACTGCGGAACACCTCGGGTCCCGTCGTGAGGTCGAGCTCGACGTCGTAGCTCTGCACATCGATGAGCGCCTTGCGCTCCTGCGCTTCGAGGCGGGTGAGGTTGTCTCCAGGCACTTAGGCTCCCATGTCAGCGAACGAATTGCGCGCGGCAACGGCGGCGGCGCGCACCCCAGACTAGTCGGCGCGGCCACCCCGATGCAGGTCACCCAGCGGGGATGCGCTTGACTGGGATGCATGACCACCGAAGCATCCGCCACCCCTGTTCACTTCTGGTTCGACCCGTCCTGCCCGTGGGCCTGGATGACGAGCCGCTGGGTCGACGAGGTGTCACAGCATCGCGAACTTGACGTCAACTGGCATGTGATGAGCCTCGCGGTGCTGAACGAGGACAAGGATGTCGACGACGCCTACCGGGCGTTCTTCCCACGCGCGCTGCGTTACACCCGGCTCGTCGCCGCGGTGAAGGAACTCGAGGGCGCTGGCGTCGTCAAGCCGCTCTACGACGCGCTCGGCGCCCGCATCCACCTCGACGGTTCGAAGGATCCGGATGCCGTGATCCCGGAGGCGCTCGCCGAACTGGGCCTGCCGGCCGAGTACCTGAAGTACGCCGACAGCGACGAGTTCGACGAGCAGATGCGCGCGTCGCACTTCGACGGCATCAACCGAGTCGGCCAGGACGTCGGCACTCCGGTCATCGCCGTGAACGATGTCGCGTTCTTCGGTCCGGTGATTTCGCCCACACCAAAGGGCGACCAAGCGGTCGCCCTCTGGGATGGCGTTCTAGCTGCGGCTTCCTACGATGGGTTCTTCGAACTGAAGCGGTCGCGCACTCGGGGCCCGGTCTTCGACTGACGTCGGCCGCAGGATCGCGGCCGAGTCCTCGATCGCCGCAGTCAGCAGCGCGCGCAGTCGCGCGTCCGGGTTCTCGATGCACGCGCCGGCGATGCCGAGAACGGAGATCCGGATGACCGACTCGCTCAGGCGGGACGCGGCCTTGTTGCCGGTGGGCAGCCGGTAGCTTCCCACGAAGTCCCGTGCCCAGCTGACGGCCAGCGGGGTCCGCTGCATCGCGCTGTCCACGGCGGCCGCGAGGTCGGGAGCCGGTTCGACGCCCATCCGCTCCAGGATCCGCTGGCAGGAGAGGATGCCGACAGCGAGCGCGCGCTGCCGTTCCTCACTGGCAATGGGAAGGGCGACGCTCGCAGCACGGAGCGCGATGGCGACCTCGACCGAGCGGTCGGAGCCATTCAGTCCGATGACCGACGGGATGAGCACAGCAAGTCGAGAGCGCTCCGTGTCGGAACTGCAGTCGTTGACCATGCGGGCAAGGAATGCCAGAGCCGGATGCGTGCACGACGGATGGTCGCTCCAGCGCTCTCCAGCCAGGTAGGACGCGAACTCCATGAAGCACGCGCCTGTTCGGGGACTGCGGTGCCGTCCTGCAGAAAGGACTGGGACCATCCCGGGCGATACGGTCGTCGGTGACATCTGCGCCTCCCGCGTTTGTCGCGTTTGCAGTTCCCTCCAGTGTGCGCCTGTTGTCGGCCGAAGGCCAGAGGTGCTGCCCCGCGGCATCCTTAGAATGACCTGTATGCGCATCCACATCGCCACCGATCACGCCGGTCTGGACTTCAGCCGCGACCTCCAGGAGCACCTGCGGGGTGCCGGCCACGAGGTGATCGACCATGGCCCGCGCGAATACGACCCGCTGGATGACTACCCGTCGTTCTGCATCAATGCCGCGATCGGTGTTGTGACCGACCAGCAGTCCGGGATCGAGGCTCTCGGTGTCGTCTTCGGCGGTTCGGGAAACGGCGAGCAGATGGCGGCCAACAAGGTACCGGGCGCTCGCGCCGCGCTGGTCTGGAACCGGTCGACCGCCGAGCTCGCGCGCGAGCACAACGATGCCAACGTGATCTCCATCGGCGCGCGCCAGCACACGCTGGAGGAAGCGATCGAGTTCATCGACGCCTTCATCGCCACACCGTTCTCCGGCGAGAAGCGCCACTCGCGCCGGATCGCGCAGCTTGCAGAGTACGAGCGGACGGGGACCATCGCCGGGCACGAGATCGGCGCCTGATGCCAGAGGGTCACTCCGTCCACCGCATCGCGAGGCAGTTCAGGCTGCACTTCGTCGGCAAGCGCGTCGAAACCAGCTCGCCGCAGGGACGGTTCGTGAGCGGCGCCCAGCAGCTCGACGGGCTCACGATGACCGACTCGCGCGCGGTGGGCAAGAATCTGTTCCTCGAGTTCGATCACCGGCTGTGGCTGCGCGTGCATCTCGGCATCTACGGCGCGTGGGATTTCGCGGGCGACATCTCGACGGATGCGCCGCTCGCATCGGCCGATGAGCGCGGCAACGACCTCGCCAACTTCGAGGACTCGCTGCACTCGATCGGCGCGCCCCGGCGCTCGAGGCTGCGCATGTCGGAGAAGGAGACCGTGCAGCCCGAGTTGGACACGTGGCCCCCGGAGCCGGTTGGGCAGGTGCGGGTACGGCTCCTCACCGAGGACACCGTCGCCGACCTGCGCGGACCGACCGCATGCGAGGTGCTGCTGCCGGAGCAAGTCGATGCGGTGGTGGCGAAGCTGGGACCCGACCCGATGGGCGACGACTCGCAGGAGGCGGAGGACCGGTTCACCGCGACGGTGTTGAAGAAGCCGACCCCGATCGGCCTGTTGCTGATGGACCAGTCGATCGTGAGCGGCATCGGCAACGTCTACCGCGCCGAACTGCTGTACCGGGCGCGACTCGACCCGCACACGCCCGGAAAGCGGGTCCCCGAGGAGACCGTGCGCTCGCTCTGGCGCGACTGGGTGCACCTGCTGCACATCGGAGTCGAAACCGGCCACATGCTGACCATGGACTACCCGACCGACGAGGACTACCGCAAAGCGCTCGCTAACAGTGACGACCGGCATTGGGTCTACCAGCGCGCGGGCCTGCCGTGCCGCACCTGCGGCACGCACATCCTGATGGACATGGCGGCCGGCCGGAAACTGTACTGGTGCCCTAACTGCCAGCGGTGAACCGCCATGCCATGCTTGAGTAATGCGCCACAATCCGTCCTTTGTCATCGATGACCCGCAGGAGGTCCGGCGGCTGATACGCGAGAACCCGTGGGCGACCATTGTCGCCAACACGGCCAAGGGTCTCGTCGCCTCGCACTACCCGGTACTGCTCGAGGAGGACCGCGACGAGATCAGCATCGTCACGCACGTCGGCCGCCCCGACGACCGCCTGCTCGAGCTCGGCGGCGGAGAGCTGCTGGTCATCATCCAGGGTCCGCACGGCTACATCTCGCCTGGCTGGTACGGCGACCTGAAGTCGGTTCCGACCTGGAACCACGCCACAGCCCACCTGTACGGAACGCCAGAGATCCTCAGCGACGAGGAGAACTGGCGCGTGCTCGGCACCCTGGTCGAGCATTTCGAAGGCCGGATGCCGCATCCGAAGCTGCTCGAGGACGACCACGAGAACCGGCAGCTTGCGACGGGCACCGTCGGTTTCCGACTCGTAGTCACGCGCTTCGACGCGCGACTGAAGCTCAGCCAGAACAAGCCCGCCGATGTCGTGCACACCGTCATCGACGAGCTCGACCACGGTGCCAACTACTCGCAGCCTCGACTGGCTGACGAGATGCGCAGAGTGCACGGAGAACAATGATCCTCAGAAACGCACGCGTCGGCGACCAACTTGTCGACGTGGAGATCAACGACGGCTTGATAGCAGGCTTCCCGCCAGCGGGCACGAGCACGGGGGAGTCGCTCGACCTTGACGGTCGCTGGCTGCTCCCAGGGATGTGGGACCACCACGTGCACTTCGGCGAGTGGGCGTACACGCTCCGCCGCATCGACCTGTCACGGGTCACCTCGGCCGCTGAGGCCGCCGGCGTAATGAAACTGCACGTTCACGCGCAGGAGGACCCGAACGAGACCGTGGTCGGGGTCGGCATCCGCGACGCGCTCTGGCCGGACAACGCGTCGACCAGGCAGCTGCTCGACGCCGCGGTCGGCGACCGCAGCGTCGTGCTCATCAACTCGGACCTGCACTCCTGCTGGCTGAGCACGGCCGCCGCCCGGGCCTACGGTTACACCGACCACCCGACCGGCCTGCTGCAGGAGGACGACTGCTTCGACTTCGTCGCACGTCTCAAGCAGGCGCCGACCGAGCAGCACGACGAATGGGTGCGCGATGCGGCGCTCGCCGCGGCCGCGCGCGGCATCGTCGGCATCACCGACCTCGACATGGCGCCGAACATCGATAACTGGACGCGCCGATTCGGCAACGGGTTCGATGTGCTGCGCGTCGACGCGGCTATCTACACGCAGTACCTGGATCAGGCCATCGAAGATGGGCGCTTCTCCGGGGAGACGCTGACAGACGACGGCCTGCTCCGGGTCGGCTCGTTCAAGATCCTCACCGACGGGTCGCTCGGCACGCGCACCGCCTTCTGTGTCGACCCGTACCCGGGCACGCACGACCATGGCCTGCTCACCGTCCCGCCGGACCGGCTAATGCCGTTGCTGCGCAAGGCGATGGATGCACGGATCCTGTTGACCGTGCACGCCATCGGCGACGAGGCGAACCGGCTCGCGCTCGACGCGATCGAGGCCGTCGGCGGACGCGGAAACATCGAGCACGCCCAGTTGCTGCGGCGTGAAGACATCCCGCGAATAGCTGCGCTCGGCCTCGCCGCCAGCGTTCAACCAGAGCACGCCATGGACGACCGGGACATCGCCGACCAGTACTGGGCCGGCCGCACCGACCGCTCTTTCATGCTGCGCTCCCTGCTCGACGCAGGCATCGAGTTGCGGTTCGGCTCGGATGCTCCGGTTGCGCCGCTGGACCCGTGGATCACCATCAGCGCCGCGGTCAGCCGCGCTCGCGACGGGCGCGAGCCGTGGCATCCGGAGCAGGCGGTGACGGCCAGCGAGGCCATTACTGCCTCGACTCGCTCACGCGTCGCCGAGGGGGAGCCCGCCGACCTGATCGCGGTCGAACTCGACCCGTACAGCGCCGACGGTGAGCAGTTGCGCAGCATGCCCGTCGCGTTGACGCTGCTGGCCGGCCGGGTCACCCACTCGACGCTGTAACCGCCAGGTCAGTGCGCGGCGGGCACCGGTGCCTCTGCAATCACGTCGGCCGGCTTCTTGATGAAGAAGGACAGCGCGACGCCAGCCAGCGAGATGATCGCCCCGACCAGGAAGGCCGCGCGCGTGCCCGCGGCCTCCGCCTCGACCACGGAGACACCCGTCGCCTCGAGCGCGGCCGCCTGCGTCGACATGACCGTGACGAGCAACGCGATGCCCGCGGCTCCGGCGACCTGCTGAATGGTGCCGACGACGGCGCTCGCGTGCGAGTACAGACTTGGCCGCACAGCGCCAAGCCCGGCCGTGAACAGCGGGGTGAACAACATCCCCAGACCGAGGTTGAGGGTGATCTGCAGCGCAAGCACGAACCAGACCGAGGTCGTGGTCCCCACCGTCGTGAAGCCCCACAGCACGCCGCTGACGATCATCGTGCCGGGGATCACAAGCGGCTTCGGCCCGATGCGGTCGTACAGCCGGCCGATGAACGGCGCGAGCAAACCCATCAGCAGCGCGCCGGGCATGATCATCAGCCCGGACTCGAGTTCGGTGAGGCCCAGCACGCGCTGCAGGTAGAGCGGGAAGACGACGATGGTGCCGAACAGGGCGACCATGCTCACCGTCAGGATGCTCACCGAGGCAGTGAAGATCGGCGCGCGGAAGGTGCGCAGGTCGAGCAGGGCACGATCCTGGCGTTGCAACAGCAGCTGGCGCCAGATGAAGATCGTCAGAGCCAGTGCGCCGACGGCCAGCGAGACCCACATCTGCGTCTCGGAGACGGCGATCGCGTCGCCCTTCTGCTGCGCGCTGGCGCCGACCAGGCTGAGCCCGTAGACCAGCCCGCCGAAGGCGAACGCCGACAGGATGACCGAGACCACGTCGATGGGGACCGGCCGCGGTTCGCTGACATTCTCGACGCGGCGGATGCCGATGACGAGCATCACGAGCGCGATCGGCAGCACCAGCCAGAACAGCCATCGCCAGGTCAGCGTGCTGAGGATGAGGCCGGAGATCGTCGGGCCGAGCGCAGGGGCGACCGACATGACGATCGACACGTTGCCCATGGTCTTTCCGCGGGTCGCAGGCGGCACCAGGCTCATGATGGTCGTCATGAGCAGCGGCATCATGATCGCGGTTCCAGATGCCTGGACAACGCGCGCAACCAGCAACACCTCGAAGCCGGGCGAGACGGCGGCCAGCAGGGTTCCGGCCGAGAACAGCGTCATGGCGGCGATGAAGATCGGCCGCGTGTTGTAACGCTGCAGCAGGAAGCCGGTGATGGGGATGACCACGGCCATGGTCAACATGAACGCCGTGGTGAGCCACTGAGCTGCCCGCGCGTCGATCGACAGATCCGTCATCAGGCGGGGGATGGCCACGCTCATGATGGTTTCGTTCAGGATCACCACAAAAGCGGCTGCGAGCAACAGCCAGATGACGCGCTGGTTGCGGCGCGAGTGGTCGACAATCGGCAGTTCGACCGGTGCTGTGTTAGTCATTTCGTCCTTTTGAGGCAAGGGGTAGCGCGGCAGGCTTTGCGGGGGAGACAGCGAAAGGTATCAGACGCAACCTATGCCTCACCGCAGACATTCCAGCTGGACGATATTCCCCTCAGGTTCGGTGGGGTTAACCCGAACGGGCATCCGTGAGGCAGCCGGATGCCGCCGTCCGCGCCGGATCGCGATGCTGGTTGTTGTTGCCGAATCGACGCCACCAACGGATACGAGGAAAAGATACATGACCACAGAATCTGTCAGGCTTGAGCACGTGAGCGAGAGGACCGGCTACGGCGCACTCTGGCGCGGGGTTCCTCGAGAGCTGGGCTTCCTGCTGCCGACGCTGCCGATCGTCGTTGTCGGCTTTTCGGTGATGGTCTCGCTGTTTTCCGCCGGCGCGGGCATGATCGTCATCTTCGTCGGCCTCTTCCTGATCGTCGCCGCGCTGTTCGTTGCGCGCGGCTTCGGAACGCTCGAGCTGGTGCGCCTGCGCGCCGCGGGCATGCCGGAGATCGCGCGCCCGAATTGGGGCGACTCGGATCGCACCGGGCTCGCGCGCGCGCTCGGTCCCCTCGCAGATGGCCGCTACTGGATCTACCTGCTGCACGGCATGGTCGTGAACTTCGCCATCGGCATCGCAACCTGGTCGATCGCGATCACCTGGGTGGCGGGCACGCTCGGCGGACTGACTTTCTGGTTCTGGGACCGCTTCATCCCACAGGGTGACAACGACTTCTACCTGTCAGAGGTGATCTTCGGGTTCTTTGCCCCTGGCGGAAACTTGCCGGGTGGTCCTGAGGGTGACGCGATTCTGAACTTCTTCTTCGGGATCTTCTTCGCCCTCACCTTGCCGTTCATCACCCGCGGTCTCACCCGACTGCACCACGTCATTGCCCAGGGGATGCTCGGGGCATGGCGTTCCGAGGCGCTTGAGCGTCGCGTGGTCGACCTCAACGAGTCCCGGGGTGCTGCGATCTCCGCCGAGGGTCACTCGCTGCGTCGTCTCGAGCGTGACATCCACGACGGTCCGCAGCAGCGCCTGGTGCGGCTGCAGATGGACCTCGCCTCTGCCGAGCGTGAGCTGGACAGGGATCCGGAGAACGCGCGCAAGCTGATCACCGAGGCGAACGAGCAGTCGAAGGCTGCGCTCGATGAGCTGCGTGCGCTGTCCCGCGGTTTTGCCCCGCCGATCCTGATGGACCGCGGCCTGGCCGCCGCCCTGGAGTCGCTCGCCGCCCGGAACGCCGTGCCGGTCAGCTTCGTCAACGCGATCGACAGCTCGGTGCAGTTGCCGCAGGAGATCGAGCGGAACGCGTACTTCGTCGCCAGCGAACTGGTGACCAACGCAACCAAGCACTCCGGCGCATCCGACATCGGAATGCAGCTCGCGCTCCACCGGGTTCCGGAGGGCGACGACTGGTGGCTCGACGTCACGGTCGCCGACAACGGTTCGGGCGGTGCGGCCTCGAAGGACGGCCACGGCCTCGCTGGAATCGAGGAGCGCATCCGCGGTCTCGGCGGCAGCTTCGAGCTCTCGAGTCCCGAGGGCGGCCCCACGGTGGCCACCGTCCACCTGCCCATCACCTACTGACCGCAGTCTTCAACGCCGCCGTCCCCCTAGAGTGGGGCGGTGGCGTTGAAGGTTGTGGTGGCGGATGATTCGGTGCTGCTTCGCGAGGGACTCGTGCGGGTGCTCGGCGAGGCCGGCGTCGACGTCATCGGGGCGTTCGGTGACGGCGACGAGCTGATCGCGAGCCTGCCCGAGCTGCGGCCCGACCTCGCGGTGCTCGACGTGCGGATGCCCCCGACCTACAGGGATGAGGGAGTGCGCGCGGCGATCAGCGCGCGCGAGCTGCAGCCGAACCTCGGCATCCTGCTGCTGTCGCAGTACGTCGAGGTCGCATACGCGAGCGAACTGCTGTCATCCGGCAGCGGCGGCATCGGCTACCTGCTCAAGGATCGCGTCGCGAGCCTCGACGAGCTGAAGGACGCGATCGAGCGCATCGCGGCCGGCGGCACTGTGCTTGACCCCGAGGTCGTGACACAGCTGCTCGGCCGGCGGCAGAACCCGCTCGAGAGCCTCACCCCGCGCGAGCGCGAGGTCATCACCCTCATGGCCGAGGGGAAGACCAACGCGGCGATTGCATCCGCGTTGTTCATCGGCACCGGTGCTGTGGAGAAGAACGTGACGTCGATCTTCCAGAAGCTGGGCCTCGAGGATTCCGGCACCGACCACCGCCGGGTGCTCGCGGTGCTCGCCTGGCTGCAGCGCTGACCCTCGGTCAGCGGAGGTTGGAAAACTTCAGCGCGATCGCCTTGAAGTTGGCGATGCGCTGCTCATACCGGGCGGCGAGCACGATCAGCAGCACGCCGCCGGCACCCAGCCACAGCCACCACGGGAAGAACTCGTACGCCGCCCGCAACTGAGGCAGGAACGTCGCGATCCCGTGGATCAGCACCACCACAACGCCGATCGTGAACGGCGCCTGCAGCCGCTTGGCCACGCCCACGACAATCACCGCGACACCCACCACCCCGAGGCCGACCAGACGCCACATGGGGCGGTCGTCGACTGTCGCGATCAGCGATGGCAGCAACAGGATGCCGGTTCCCGGGCCGAGCCACGGCCATGACCGCGCGGTTGCCACCTCGTTCAGGTGGTTTGCGCCGGTGACGAGCAGCGCGAGCGCTATTGGCACGAAGAGGATCTCGACGGGCTCGACGGTCTGCAGGGCCAGCAGCGCCCCGATCAACGCGAAGCCGATGGCGCTCCACCCGACAACCGGGGTGAACGGTACCCGGTCGCCCAGGAACGACAGCACGTGCACGGCGGCGAACGTGACCACGATCGCCATCGCGCGCACAGCGCCAAGCCGGGTGTCAGGCAGATTCGTCAGCTCAATGAGGAGAACCGCCGCCATCGCGAATATGACAAGCCCGTTCGCGGCGAGGGTGCGCAGGCGATCGCCGGATGCCCGCAGGCCCAGCCCGATCGCGGCGACGAGCAGCACCAGGAACATTCCGGCCAGCCACACATCTCGCGCGACGTCCAACACCGACGCCTCGGCGGCCCGTCCGATCGCGGTGACAGCCACACCGATCGCACCGGCGGCCGCGGCGGCGTCGAGCCAGGCGGGTGAACCGCCGCGCAGGAAACTGCCCGCGAGCAGCAGCGCGGTCGACACCGCGAACAGCACGATGGCGAGCATCGGATCCCCGGTCGCGTACTGGAACGCGAGCGGCAGGATGGCGACAAGCGCCCCGCCGAGCGCGATCAGCGGCGCGGCGACGGATGCGCCCCGCGCGCGGTGCACCAGAATCCCCACGACGATGAGCGCGCCCGCGAGCGGCAGGAGATAGGGCTCAGGCGAGGAGACCGCGTCGGCGCTGAGGCGCCACCACAGGCCACCGGTGGCGAGGGTGAGAGCGAGCCAGCCGAAGTGTCGGCGCTGGGACTGCGAACCGAACAACCCGTCGGTGTCGATCGCGAGCAGCAGGGCCGTGACACCTCCCAGGGCGAGCACGAGCCAGCCGGCGTCGGCATTGGACCACACCGCCCAGCCCAGGGCAGGCACCGCCACGATCGCGACTCCGACATCCCGCGCCCAGCGCGGCAGCGTCGAACGACCGAGCACCCTGACGACGAGCGACCCGGCTGCCGCGAGCAGCGCGGCGCTGATCGGCGCGACCGCCGCGCTGAATTCGACCAGTCCCAGCGCGAGCGCAAACGACGTGACGGCCAGGTACAGCGCGGGGCCGATGCCGACGGATGCGACGATGCGCTCCACCTTCAGCACCCGGTTCACGCGGCGCAGCCACAGCGCGATCCCGGCGAGCAGCAGCAGGGCGACACCGAGCCCGGTCCAATACTCGGGCAGGAGCAGCAAGCCCCGCTCGGCTGCGCTCAGCCGCTCCAGCCAGGCCGGGGTCGAGCCGACCAGCATCGCGATCAGCGCGCCGCTGACCCAGAACACTGCGCGGCGCTCCAGCGGGCTGACCAGCCGGTTCGGGAACGCGGCGCCGGCGAACACCACGACCGCGGCGAGCCCGGCGAACCGGATGCGGCCCGCCGCGTCGACAGCATCCGGGACTCCGGAGCCGAACGTGATGTGTGCCGCAACCGCTGCCGCGGAGCCGATGACCAACGCCGCTATCACCGCGGCGATCGCCGCGCGAGCGGGCCGCGCAACCAGCATCCGGACCCCGATGAGCAGGGCGAGGGCGACGATCGTGCTCGCCCACCAGGTCTCGATGCTCACCCAGCCGAACAGATAGCCGATGGTGCCGGCGGTGGCCAGTGCTGCCACGAGCGGGCCGCGGATGCGCTCCCCACGATTCAGCAGGAGCAGCCCGAGGGCGACCACGGCGATGGCGAGCCAGCCGGCGAGCACCATCCACACGGTGCTCAGCAGCGGAACCGCGAGCAGCAGCGCGATGACGGCCGCCCAGGCGACCACGACGAGGCGCCGGCCCAGCATTCGGGCGACGCCCCACAGGAGTCCGGCGAGTGCGGTCGCGATCGCAAGCCCAAGCACCGCCCAGCCCAACTCGTCGCCAACGAAGTAGATGGTGTCGATCGCAGCGTTATCCCACGGCTGGAAGATGGCGCTCGCCACCGTGACCAGCACGGTGAACGCGCTGACCCCGACCGGCAACGCGAGAACGAGCAACGCCACCGCGCCGGCGCTTACCGTCGCAAGCAGGAGCGACCTGCGGCCATACCCCTCCGGCAGTTTCGAACGGATGCCGTCCAACCCGACCGCGACAGCGACAGCCGTTACCGGCGGCACAAGGTAGGAGAAGGGGTCCCACCCGGTGTCGAGCGGCACCATGAAACCGGCCGCGACAATCCCGGCGACCAGGCTGAACCCGTAGCCGAAGCCGCGGAACTCAGCGCGAGCGCTGAGCTGCGCGAGCGCGTAAACGTGCGCGCCGGCCACGAGGGCGACGACAGCGAGTGCCACGGCGGGGCCGATCGCCGGATCACCGACGAAGAGGCCGGCGAACGCCGCACCAGCGACAGCGAGGCTGGTCTGGATGAGCACGATGACCCGTTCGACCCGATGTGGGGCGAGGAGCTGGCTGAACCCGGCGATCGCCCCGGCGCTGAAGGCGATGAAGGTGCCGTCTTCGAGCACAAGTTCGTCCGTGATGCCGGCCGCGAGCAGCATGATGCCCGGCACGAACACCGAGTGCCCGACGATGCCGGGGGTGCGCAGGGTGCTCGCGCGGCTCCACAGCGCGAACGCTATCGACGTTGCGACGAACGTGACGCCCCAGTGGATGGCGCCGTGACCGCTCCCGAGCCCGAACAGGTCGTTTTCGCGCACCGCCCACGCATCGAGGTAGACCAGCACGACCGCGAACGCGGCGATGCCCTCGGCGGTTGCTCGCAACCCCTTGACACGCAGCAGGTGGGCAGCGACCAGGGCGGCGACGGTGATGCCGCCGATGATCACGCTGCGCCAGATCAGCCCGAAATTGATGAAGGCGTACACCAGGAAAAAGATGGCGGCCACCGACAGCAGGGTCACGCCGACCAGCAGCAGGGTGACTTGGACGCTCGAGCGGCGCGGCTCGATCGTGAAGTTGCCGCCCGGTGTTCCGGATGCCGGTGGCGGGGGAGTGACAGGCGGCTGCGGTGGGGTGAAGGCCGGCTCCTCGGCCGCCGGTTCGGCGATTGCCGTCGACGAGGTGGCGCCGGCGGGCGATGCGGCTGTCTCGGTCGAGGCCACAGGCACGGCGATTGGCTGCGCCACCGCCTGCGCCCCCTGCAGTGTCAATTCGGCGCCTCGCTGTGCAGTTTCAAATCGCATCCGCCCCACAATTGAAGCGCGGAGTTCGAGCGCGTTCGCAGCCGCGAGTGACACGTCGTGCAACCTGGATGCAGCGGGGTGGTTCAGGTCGAGTCGGCATGAGTCGCAGACCTCACCTGTCAGCCGCGCGAAGCACGCAGGGCAGTTGCCGGTGCCGGTGAGGTCCTCGAGGCGACGAGGGAAGTACATCGGCGCGGCGTAGCCGCGGAACTCGCTGTCGTCTTCGGCCATCGGCGCTGCCCCCTGCTTGTCCCGTCGCGTGTGCAGCTATCACGGTAGCGGTCGTTCGACTCTCGGCGTGGGACGTGCGTGCCAGAGGTGGAAGACTGTGCGAGTGCGGATGGTCGGGAAGGGCCGGGAGGGCCAGGGCGTGCGAAGCCTCGTGCTGCTGGCCGTGATGGTCACCATCGTGGTGACCGGATGCTCGGCTACGCCGCCGTCCGAGACGCGCAAGCCCACGTCGCTGCCGTCCACGTCGCCAACGCCCACTCCGACGCCGATTCCGCTGTGCGAACAGCCTGCCGTGCTCGAAGCGCTCGCAGGCACCGACGCCGAGCTGATCGCCGCGGTCGGTGGAGCAGACGCGTTCCGTGAGGCGGTGGCATCCGGTGCGCAATGCCTGGACCTGAGCGACCCGAACCGGCACTGGGTACTCGTGAACAAGCAGCGCGCGTTGGTGCCGCTCGACTTCGAGCCCGGCGACCTGGCCTGGCCGAGCATCCGGAACATCAATGGGACCCCGCTTCGCGCGGGGGCGGTGGCGGCGCTCGAGCAACTTGTGGCGGCGGCGCTCGCCGAGGGCGTTGGGGAAATCGGCATGCTGAGCGGCTACCGCTCCTATGCGACGCAGGACTCGCTTTACGCCTGGCACGTGTGGGACAAGGGGCAGGAGCGGGCGGATCTCGTGTCGGCGCGGCCAGGGCACAGCGAGCATCAGACCGGGCTGACCGCTGATCTGGTGCCGTGCTTCGCATCCGGATGCTTGACGATCGACGACTTCGGAGCGAGCGCGCAGGGCAAGTGGGCGGCCGCGAACGCGTGGCGGTTCGGCTTCATCACACGGTACGAGGCGGGTCGCACCGAGGTCACCGGGTACACGCCCGAGCCGTGGCACATGCGCTTCGTCGGGGTCGAACTAGCGGCGGCGTACCACGACGGCGCGTTCACGACGCTGGAGGAGTTCCTCGGCCAACCACCCGCGCGGACCTACTGATCTGCGCATCACGATACCTAGGACTGCTAGGTACCTAGCACCGCAAGGTATAGGCTGATCCGCATGGTGTCGAACATCGACAAGGACCTGGTCGCCGCGATGGCGACGCCGCTCGTGCTGGCGATCCTGCTGGAGGGCTCGAGCTACGGGTACGCCATCCTGAAGCGCGTGCGGGAGCTTTCGGGTGGGGACCTGAAGTGGACCGACGGGATGCTGTATCCACTGCTGCACCGGCTCGAGCGCCTCGGCTACGTGCGGGCGGAGTGGGGGTCGTCGCCTGAGGGTAGGCGCCGTAAGTACTACGAGATCACCGAGAAGGGGAGCGGTCAGCTGGTCGAGCACCGCAAGCAGTGGGAGACAGCGAACCGGACCCTCGGCGGTATCTGGGGACCGACACCTTCGGTGGCGACGGCATGAGCGACACGCTGGAGAAGCAGATCGGCGAATGGCGCTCTGCGGTGCTGCAGGGGAGGGCGGTCGCCGATTCGGATGCCGATGAACTCGAAGGGCACCTGCGGGAGCAGATCGCCGACCTCGAGGCGGCCGGGCTGACCGCGGACGAAGCGTTCCTGATCGCGGTCAGGCGTCTGGGCGAGGTCAACCAGCTCACTGCGGAGTTCGCACGCGAGCACGGCGAGCGCCTGTGGAAGCAGCTGGCGATCTCACGCCCGGATGAGGAGCGACGGCAGCCGATTGTGACCATGCTCGCCATTGCTGCGGTCGCAGCCGTGCTCGTGCAGGTTGCGAGGCTTCTGTCGGAGCCGACTGTCATCTCCGACCTGTCTTTCGCCCGCAATGTCAGTTTGTTCGTGCTGCCGGTGCTCGCAGCGTATTTCGCGGTGGTGCGGCGGATGTCGTGGCAGCGGGTGATGGGCCTCGGCGCTGCCGTCGCTCTGCTCGCCGTCGCCGTGAACCTGTTCCCGTTTGTTCCTGGGGCGAGCACCGAGCTGCTGGTGGCCATCCACTTGCCCGTCGCGTTGTGGTTCGTGGTGGGCACGGCCTATCTCGGCGGTGACCTGCGATCGTCGGCGCGGCGGATGGACTTCATTCGGTTCACCGGTGAGTGGGTGATCTACTACGCGCTGATCGCGCTCGGTGGCGCGGTGCTGGTCGGGCTGACGGTTGCGGTGCTTAGCCCGATCGCTCCCGAGGCGATCGAGTCGGTTCTCACCTGGGTTATCCCGTCCGGAGCGGCCAGCGCAATCATCGTGGCGGCGTGGCTGGTCGAGGCGAAGAAGAGCGTCATCGAGAACATCGCTCCGGTGCTCACGGCCATCTTCACGCCGCTGTTCGCGATCATGCTGACGGTTTCAGTGTTCGCGTACGCGATCTTCGGACTCGGCCGCGAGTTCGACCGCGACCTGTTGATGGTCTTCGATCTGCTTCTACTCGTCGTGCTGGGGCTGGTCGTCTACGGAATTTCGGCGCGGGATCTGACGCGTCGGGAGCGGCTGACGGATGCGATCAGGCTGGTCGCAGTCATCGCGGCGGTCGTGCTCGACCTGCTGGTGCTCGTGTCGATGTTCGCGCGGATCGGCGAGTTCGGGTTCACAGCCAACCGTGTGGCGGCGCTCGGGCTCAACATCATCCTGCTGGTGAATCTCGTCGTGACTGCGTGGCTCATCGCGCGGTTGCTGGCAGACAGAGACCCGGCGGCGCGTGTCGAGCGTTGGCAGACCGGGTACCTCCCGGTGTTCGCCGGCTGGGTGCTGTTCGTCGTACTTCTCCTGCCACCGCTTTTCGGCTTCGCGTAATACGTGCGGCCTTTTGCTGGGTGGCCGCTGTCTCTAGCACAGCGCCTACACGTGCCGAGTCGGGAGGCCGCGCGCACCTGCTTGCCGTCGATTACCCGTGTGAAACGGTCCAGCGGTATGGTCGCGAATCATGAGCTCCAACACACCCCAATCACTGCCTCAACTTCAGTCAGTCGCGGTTACAGCACTCAGGAACTACGCCATGGCAACCGACGCGGAGAAGACAGAATTGCTTCGCACGACGGCGGGCGCCTTCGTGTCCGCAAGGGAGCATTTCTTCACAAAGGAGGGGACTCCGGATTGGGGAGGGCGGACTCACGCGTACCGTAGTTGGGTACGCGAGAACATGATCCTTGCGGAGGTGCCCGCGGCCGACGCGTCTGCACTGCAAGCGGCGATCAGGTACCACAGTGGGAACATACTCCGGGGCCGATTGGACTCGGAGACGCTTATGAGTTTGGGCATGCGTTCAGCTAGTCCGCGCGAACGTTCCGCAGAGAAACAGCAGCGCAACTCCGAGATCCTCTCCGTCTTTGGTGGCGGGGGACAGGCGCTCACGGGAGCGGATGAAATTGTTGCGGCAAGTCGCACAATCGAGGCTGTCCTTCGCCGGATAAGGCTTGATGCCGTCGTGGCGCTCACTCCGGAGGCTCGAAATGAAGTCGCTGCGCTCGCGGAAGCCATTAACACGCGCTCGAAGGCCATCGCTGCGGCGGCAGCCGTCACCTGACCGCCGCGCGGTTGTGTGTTAATCGGGACGTGAGGACTTCGCTGGGGATGCCGGCGGTCCATGGGGGTGCGCGAAGCTGTCGTCGTTCAATTGGTGTCGATTGCCAACCTAGTTGCGACTGTTTGCCACAATTGAGACTGGGATACTCGGCACGTCAGAAGGTCTCTCTTGTGAACTGGTGCCACGCGAATTGAGACACGTTGATCGTGCTGGGGCAGCGGGCATCGTCCTTTGGTGCTCCCGGTTCTCGGCGCTCCGGACACGCACTGCCGTACCTCTGCCCGAGCCCCTATGCACGCACTCGTCGAACTCTGCTGGTCTGGCAAGCGGTGCGCCGCGGTCAGGCGGACTCCACAGTTGCGCCGTCGAGCCACCGTGCGAGGACGCTCAATGCTGCCAACTGCTCCATCGCGATCTGTTCTTGGAGGTCGCCTTCGTCGTGGCTGGCAGGGTTTCGAATCGCCGAGTAGCAACCTTCGGCGAAGGCCACGATCCCACGACGCAAGCTCAGTGATGTCTTTCCACCGTCGTCGTTTTCAGGGCGAAGACGCGGCTTTCCAGGAGCGGGCAGGTCATCGCTGAACGACTGTTGGAAAAGGGCAACTTCCGACGCATCCCTGCGGCCAACCTTGTTTTGGAGTTCAGCGTTAACCTTTACCGACGCCGCGCGCACCGCCTCACGGAAGTGGCCGCTCTGCCAGAGCGACCGCGCGGCGTCCCAGATCCAGGGATGCATCGCTGCCGCATTCATATCTGGAGCATCATCGCCAAGCTTTTCGGCCAGTTCACCGCGCGACTCCAGTTCGGCGATCGCACGAATTGCAGCCTCCCGATGTTGTTTCCACAGACCCGTGGTGTCGATCGGAATGTCCGTCCGCCATCTAGGTAGGACACGGTCAATAATCTTCTCCGCGATCTGCGCGGCCGCCATAATCGCGGCGGGCTCGCTGGAGTTCTCATCCCAGACGTTGTATTCGTAGGACCGCTCTACGACCGCGGTCATGTTTACGAATTCGCCAAGCTTCGCGATCGCCCAATTCTCGTCCACTTGCCCATCTTCCACTGCTGTTCACGATTCGAAGCGAGGGCGCCAGCTTGGCGTGTCACGCGCGGCCGGAATCATTGTGATTTGCCGACTTGTCCACCTTTTGAGGTTCTATTCTCCATGGATGCATCGGAGTCATGTCGCTGAGGTGCTTTGAGGTGGGATCCATGGGTAGCCGCCGTCATAGAGCGGCCTAGCCGATGAGCGGTCAGATCAAGAACGAGTCGGCGACTACAATGCTGGACCACGGCAGCCGCGGCGACTAGATCATCGTCCGGGTCATTCGAACATCCGGGACTCGGTATAAGTCAGATCCCGTCGGTGCCCGCTGGGGCAAGCCCATTCGTCGAAGGCGAAAGGGACCATTGTCGGACGCTCGTTCGGTGGAAGAGGCGTCCATCGGTCTTTCGGCTTCACGGTAAGTGTCATCTGCTCGCCGCAGATGTGGCACTGCGCAGTAGGCACGGGCTCTCCTTGTTCACGTTTCTCAGGCACAGCGACTGGCGCGTGCGTCTAGGACGGAAGTCAACCGTCGGTCACGATGCCCTCGACCTTGCTGTCAAGGTCGACTCGCATGGGCACGAAGCGGCCATGGAAGAACAATCCCGATGGGCGGGCCTCCGTGATTCCATCTGGAGGCGACGTCACAGGTGTGCGATACCCGAGCGGACTCCCTCCAATAACGTGCTCAGGCAGCCGACCTACGACCAAGGTCGGGAACGACGCGACTCCATCGGGAAGTGGATGGCCGTAGTGTTTGCGCGCCGCCACGTGGAAGAGGGCGGCGTATACGTTTGCCATCATCCAGGTTTCTGCCAGCACCACGGGAACCTCGACACGAAGTGACACAGCTTCGAGGCCCTGTTTTGGCTTGGCATTTTTCGAGCGGCTGAGGTATGTCAGCATTGGCCGATCGAAGATCGGGATTGATTTTCCTTCTCCGAACGAGCTAAGCGGAATCTGCCCAAGTTCGTCGGGTGCTCGCGTGATGAGCTCAATGCGCACATCCCCGCGGGTGCGAATCGCTAGTCCGTGCTTCACCTTGTTGTAGGCCGCGTTGATGGAGAGTTCGTCGCTGGTTAGGAGCAATGCCGCGTGATTCACCCATGCAATCGCCGTCTGTGCCGCAGCAAGGGCGGTGTCATCGATTGTCGCGCCGTACGGGAAGAGCAGTTCGAGGAATTTCGACGGATCGGCCTCGATGGCGTTCTTGTTGGCAGCGACCACATCGTCGAGTCGCATTGGGCTATCTGCAAGGGCGAGCCACGTGCACGGGGCGTCCCCGGAGCGTGGCGTGGCGGCCGCAACGGTATACAGGAACCGCGTCAGCGCCTCCGCAGCCTGATGGCGGAGGGCCAGAGCGTCGACGGCAACGTCTAGTTGTCGTTCCTCTTCTCTGAAAGCCAGGACAGTCTCCGAGGAGGAGAGTCCCAATGCCCGAAAGAAATCGGGCTGATCCGCAGGAGACGGCGCTGCTGTGTCGCCCGCAGCGTTCATGAGCATCACGATTCGTGATGAGAAGTGCGAGAGCGGCTTGGAGAGGAAAAACTCGTCGTCTAGTGCTTTTGCTTGGTCCGGTGTCAAGGCGACACCCTCCATGCGAACATCGAGGAACATGAAGTTCAGTGTGCCGCTCGTGCGACGGAATCTCACCTAACGACACCCCTCGAGTCGTTGCCTTACTTGGGGCTTGGGCAGCTACCCGACCCGCCCCCTGATGATCTCGAAGATGTTCTCGCGGTAGCGGGGCTTGACCCGGTGCTTCGTCCCGGCTTTTATTTCCGTCACGAGCTTCGCGATCGATTGGGCGTGCCGGAAGGTACCGCCTGCCGCGAAGTACGCCCGCAGCCAGGCATCGACATCGACCGGGTAGCCTTCGACTGCGAAGGCGCGGACGAGTTGTACCACTGCTTCCTTGCCGGCGCCCGAGCCGAGGCCGTTGTATTCGTGGTCGATCATCATTGCTGACGCGGCGATCATGAGAGGGTCGGGCGCAGTCATCGCTTCGCCGGTGTGCAAGTTGATCGCTCCACGTCCGTCAAGCCATGTCCGCACCACATCTCTCGGCCACCAGACCAAGACGAAGATTCGAGTCACGGAATCGCCGTTGACAACTCGGCGGATTACTTCCAGCTCGTCCTGTTTGTAGGGATGTAGCACGACGATTCCATGGTCAATGACCTTGTCGTCTCTATCGAGCCGCGACAGTTCCCCGATGTTGAAGACCTGGCGCGACTCCACATCGGGCGCGATGAAGTTCGCGGCCTCAACGTCCGCGCCTCGATCATTACGAGTGAACTTCCTGACGTCGGTAACGGCGAAGAGGCATGGCGCGCCGCCCACCCACTGGCGGATAACCGCACTTTGGTCGACCATTGCGGTGCCGTGCTGCCCCCAGTCTTCACGGGTCATGTACGCCAGTTCCGTCATAGCAAGCTCCTCTCGGCCACTTCCGACAATGAATGAATTCGCGGTTGACGTGGTTCGCGAATATCAACCACAGCATCCGTCGCAGCCGTGCGTAGTGACGTCTCGCCCGCAGAGCGCGTGGTGGGCGACATCGTCCGGGTGACGGGCCAGCCGAGCATGTGGTGACTTGACGGATTGTGCATCCAGCAGTTTTTAGCAACACACGTTCTGGCGGCGTGCACGTTGACAAGCACGCCGTTCGATACCCACGTCATTCCTGGCGGCTCCGCCGGCTGGTTCTTGTCTGCGCTCATGGCGTCACCTTAAGGAGCGCCACCGACACGCTCAGCGAGCCAAGACCAGCGGCGCTTGGATCTGAGGCGAGAATGCGTTCGCCCGGAGCACACATCGGACAGCCTCGCGACTTGCGTCGGTGGTCGACTGTTTGTCGGTAGTCGTGATTGTTGGCCAGGCATCGCCACCAGTGGAGTTCGGTGATTGCAAAGCACTCCTGTGGCGTCTTCCAGTTGAGGTAGGAGTGCCACTCCTTGATGAGGATTGAGTCGGTGGTTGCGAGGTCGTTGATTCCGGTTATACGCGTGCGTTTGGAGCATCGGCCGCATCCGATCCCGGCGACCCGGCGGTCGATGCGCTGGCGGTAGCTGTGCCCGTTTCGGCAGAGCCATGCCATGTTCGCGTTTGATCCGTGGGTGAAGTCTTCGGGGCGAAGGTCTCCGTTCCATTCCGGGTGCCATTCTGCGGCTAGAGCGGGGTGGGTAGTTGCGAGGTCGGTCTTCACCTCCAGACGTTCGGTTTGTGAGCATTCGCGGCACCCGCCGTTGGCGACTCGCTCGAACACTCGAGTGATTTCGTGGTGTCCTTCTTCGCACCGCCAGTGGATTGATCGGTTGCTGCCGGCGGCCACGTCCGTGGGTCCAACTCGGTTGGATGTGCGGCACCAGTCCGCGGCGATGTCGGGGTGAGTTGTCGCGACGTCGTTGTGTCCGGCGATGATCAGCCGTTTGCTGCACACTGAGCAGTCCTTCGACCTGGTCCGGTTGGCCACTGATTGCGGGTACTCGTGCCCGTGCTTCTTGCACCGCCAGGTGTAGATCTGTTGAGTTCCGGCCGGGATCTGTGACGCGGTGAGACCGCCGTTCAGTTCGGGTAGGAACTCCTCGGCTGCTTCCGGGAAGAGGGTCGCGAGGTCGTTTTGTCCGGTAAGGACGCGACGGTGTCTGCAGGCGGGGCAGGTCTTCGGGCTCTGCAAACCGTCGTTGAGGACGGTGGCGACGTAGCGGTGTCCATTGGCGCAGATCACGTTGACTCTCCCGCGGCGAGGGTTGTCCATGTCGTGGGCACCGTGGATGAAG
This sequence comes from Cryobacterium sp. BB307, assembly GCF_012274275.1. Classification (GTDB taxonomy): domain Bacteria; phylum Actinomycetota; class Actinomycetes; order Actinomycetales; family Microbacteriaceae; genus Terrimesophilobacter. The sequence continues at coordinate 47,312 of NZ_JAANZA010000002.1, forward strand.
TCGAGGTACTTCATCGCGGTCTGGTACTCGTCAGCAGTCGCGGCGAAGTATCCGGCGAACCGCTCCAGGTTCCTTGCCGCGGTGCTGTATCCGGTGGCGATCTGCCGGGGGAGCGGGAAGTCGTGGCTGGCGGGTGTCTGGTAGGAGTCGTTGCGCGTGATGGCGTCGCGTACTGCGGCGGAGGTCGGATGCAGGTAGAGCCAGATCCCCCTAGTGACTTGCGGTCTCTTCTCGCCAAGGGTCTCGTTCACCATCTCCCGCAGCTGTCCTACCGCGTCGATGTATGACCGGGAGGGGTCGAAGAGGCGGCGCATGAAGGCGCGCTCGGTGAGCGCGTCTGCCAGGGCGACGATGGAGGGGAAGCGCTCCGCTGCGGTGGTGAGGTCGGGCGTGCCGGGGGCGGTGAGGATGCGCTCGAGCACGTCATACATGCGTGGGTTGATCCGGCCGTGGCGTCTCAGATTCCGGAACGTCCGGGCCGCAGCCAGGATCTCGTGACCGACTGGGTGTTGGCGGTCGATGGTGGACAGTCCCACCCATCGCCGGTGCTTCTGGCAGACGAGGTCGTCGAAGTGGGGGTGCTGCTTGATGTGATGTCCTTTCGCGCACAGGAGGCACCTCCACCGGTCACGCAGAAGCGGTTTGCACTGCTCGCAGGTTTCGCCGGCCGTCCCGCAGAGCCGTGCGCGCCGAGGTGACAGGTCGAGGTTCGGGTTGCGGGTCTTTGCCCGCAGCACCCTTGTCCACGCGGTCTCTGGGTCGTCCGGGTGACGGGTGCCGGTGGCTTCCTTTAGGAGTTCGCGGGGAAGGGTGTCCAATTCGAAGTTGGCGGAGAGTAGCCGGCGGGTGTAGCTGTCGATGGTTTCGTGGTGCTGGGGTCGCACGGCGAAGACGAATGGGCGGCGCAGGGTGGACATTAGGCGACCCTTCGGGTGGTGCTGTTTTGGCGGGCTTGGCTACGGGCGTGAGCGGTTTCGGCGGTGTGGTCGAGTTTTCGGCTATCCAGCAGCGCCTTGTCGATGCGTTCGGGCAGGTTCGGGTTGGTGATCGCTTCGATGGCGCTGCCGGTGATGAGCCGGCCGAGGCTTCCGATGGAGCCACCGGTTCGTGCGAACAGGTAGTCGCTGAGTTCGGCTAGTGTGCCGGTTTCGTGTTCGTGCAGGAGCAGCTCTCGTTCGAAGGCGGGGATCAGGCCGCGCCAGCTGCGCCGATCAGCGGCATCGGAGAGCGAGAAAGGAGTCATCTCGAGGATGCTGAACCGGCTGGCGATTTGCTGGCCGCGGGCGCCGGAGAGCAGGGCGCCGGTGGTCAGGTCGATCCCGGCGTAGAGGAAAGTGGCGGCCAGGTCGTTATGGAGGTTCTTCAGCAGATCGACCGATTCGCCGTTGCCGGTGCCCCGTCCGGCGAGGTTTTGCAGTTCGTCGACGACGATGAGTTGGGTGCCGGCGGCGTTGACGAAGTCGACTATGCGGGCGCGGATGCTGCCCATTGACTCGCCACTCTTGACGTGGAGTCCGAAGAAGTCCGCAAAGGTCTTCATCAGGAGTTTCCCGGTGGAGGCGGCGGGCACCTCAACATAGACGACGGGCACGCGGCCGTGCTCGTGAAAGTCGGGGAACTGGCGACGGTACTGGTTGAAGACATATTTCATCAGGGCCTTGGCGATCGTGGTCTTGCCCAGTGTGGAGGCGCCGGAGAGGACGAGCCCGGCGTGGCCGGAGTTGCGGCCGATGTTCTCGGCGAACGCTTGGGCTAACAGCCGCTTGGCCTCGTCGAGATAGTGGGTCTTGAGCACGATTCCGCCGGAGAGGTAGACAATCCGCTGGCGGTCGTAGTCCGCCCGCTGGGCCGGACTCATCGCGGTCAGCTCGGCGGCTTCAGCCATCACTGGTTTCGCGATGGCGGTGTTCAGGTACTGGGTCAGCCCCTCGTGCTGGTAGAGAGAGGAGGGGCGGTCGGTGTTATGGAAGTGCAGCATGCTTAGTCCTCATCTGGGTTGAACGTGTCGGTGTCGGTGATGTCGTCGTCGGGGAAGTCGCTTGGGCGCAGGATCGGCGGCACGGGCGGGGCGCGGTGTATCGGTGTGCCGGTTATTTCGGCGTTGGTTCGAGCGGTCATCGCACGATTCTGCTTTTTCAGTTCTCGGACTGTGGTTTCAACGAACGGGTCGTGGATGGCATCGGCGTCGCGGCGCGTGCATTCGATCAGTTGGCCGTCTCGTCCCCGCACCCACACGGTTGTGTGGTTGTACGGGTCGAACTTGACCTCCCATTTGCCGCCGTGATCGACCCTCCCGGAGTGGGTGCGGCGAAGCGGGTGCAACTCGGGGGAGTCGTACTCGCGCCTATGGAGACTCACTCCCGTGCTGGTGATAGTCCGGAATTCGGTCGACAGCAGTTCGATCCACGTCTCGGGTGGCATGGGAAGTCGTAGCTGCCCGGTGACCTCGGATAGCGCGGCGAGCATTTGATTCGGCGAGTACTTGATGCTGGGTGTCATGCGGTCCCGCAAACCTTCGTGCGGGCGGTTCTGCCACACGGTCAGCACCCAGTCGTCGAACAATTCATAGAGCGCTTCGGGGGTGAGTAGGTCGTCGAGTTCCGGGTCAATGCCTCTGTTGGTGACATCGGGGCCGACATAGCCGGGTAGGTACTGGGTGAAGAGCGTGTTGATTGCGTCGAATTGTCGCTCGACGAAGGGTTTGCCGGTTGGTGTGACAGGGGCGGACAAGCTGATGTCGATGCCGTATCTCTCCGCCGCGGCGCGGAAGTCTCTGCCGGCGTAGTCCATTCCGTTGTCCATCATGACTCGCCGCGGGAATACGAACGGCCTGGCGTTTCTGGCGAGGGCGAGCTCGGCGGCGCTGCGCAGGTTCGCCTGAGGGTTATCGGCTGCAACGACGGCTCGGTGGTCCGACTTGTCGGGGCGGTTCTCTGGCGGCACCAGCGCCTGGGCGAGGAGACTCACCTGGTCGATGCCGTTAGTTGCCTCGAGTCGGATGGTTGATGCCAGGATGCTGCGAGTGGCGACATCCACCAAAATCGACAGCCGCGGCCGCTCATACGCTTTCTTGCCGGAACCCGTCCGGACATAGACATCCAAGGTTGTGGTGTCGACTTGCACTTCGGCTCCGGCAACCGCCTGCCAGAGCTTCTTGAAGGTGCGGTCGGGACGCCCGGCGATGGATTGGCGAGTCTTGGCCCTTCCGAACGTGTGGCGGCCGCGGTCCAGCTCGTTGATGTAGCGGTAGAGCGACCGACGGGATGGGATGTTGACAACCTGCCCAGTGGAGGTTGCCCGGTAGATCGCGTCGTCGATGAGCTTGGCCTTGGTGACCGTGGCCTTTGTGGCCTGGTTGCTCATCTCCTGCGCTAGGGCGGTCAGCACATCGGCGTCTGACTGTTCCAGCGGTCCATGCAGCTGGAGGCTCCGGCGGTCCACCAGAGCATCGGCGCCACCTTCCCGGTACGCCTTGATCTTGCGCATGATGGTGGCACGCGAGGTGCTTGTGCCCATCCGGGACATCTCCGTGATCTTGGTTTGAACTCGCCGTTCCAAGCTGTGCGCTGACGGGTCGTACTCGGCCCTGACTTCAACGCTGTCGTCGACGCGTCCGAAGAGAACCTCACGGACGTGGCGAGCCCAAGAATCGACCCGAGTTGAAGGTGCCGCAGTCAGCGTCTCGGTGATGCGTGCTGGCGGAAGCGAGCTAACCGCGAGCGGGACAATTCTGGCGAGTTCAGCGATGTGAATGTCTCGGTGATCTCCGTTGGCGGTGTCGCGTAGTCGCACGATATTCGCACGGCGCTCGAGGAACTGGTAACTGCCGTCGTCGAGTTCGATGATCTCGTCGGTATCAAGCGTGTGCACGGTTGCTCCGTTCTACTAGCGAGGTGCTGCTAAGTCGGGTACTGAGGTCGACTGCGACGACGCGGCGCCACACGAGGTGAAGCAGCGCCGCCCTGGAGTCCGCAAGGGTTCCAAGAGCGAGCGTCCGAGCTGCGTCGTCGAAAGGCATCGGCTCGCTGAGGGATGCTAGGAGCCGATCAACCGCTTGCGGTGCAGGGTGAAACCCGCGGTGCTTGAAATGGCGAAGGTAGGCAACGTTGCGATGCTCGACCGGTGGCAGTTCCGTGAGGATCTCGTAGCCCCAACCAACCCGCTCACAGAGCGCCATGGTGCGAGCGAACTGGGTCAGCGCCCTCGCATCGATGCGCGCAGTGGGCTTGACGTCGTAGAGAACCTGTCGGTGGTTGCTGTGCAGGGCGAACAGGTCCGGGAAGTGACGGGTCCCGTCGGCGAAATCGATTCGCATCGGCTGGCTCGCGATCGCCACGATGTCGCAGGTCAGGTCAAGCCAAGCAAGGCAGCTAGCCTCCAGCAACGACTCCGTTCGAACGTGAGTGCCCGTACCGGTGAAGTAGTAGAAGCCGTGATAGTTCCGCTGCTTGGCGTATCGATTGCCTTCCCTGCTCGCGCTCGCCAGGTAAAGCTCACGGTCGAGCAGTTGCGGGGTGGCCGGCTCACGCCTCCACGATCCGCTGGGCTCGAGCCAACAAACTTCGGCAAAGCCGTTGAATGACGTCGACCTCGCCCTGATTTCCATTTCTAGTTCCACACCCAGAGAGAGATGGCAGCGAGCGCTGTCATTCGAAACTTCTGACAGACTGGGTCTGTTTCGCATGAAAATTGCGAAAACAGTCCTTTAGGAGCCATTGGATGAGCGAACCGCGTTACCGGCCGCGTGACTATTGCCTCGACTGGCACGGGTTCGGGAAGGCGCTTCATGTGCGATGGCGACCACTCACCGGTGCCGAGGCCTCCCGCATCGCCGCGGCGCGTATGCAGCACTTGTGGGCTGTTCGAATCCGAGAGCGAGCTCGCGCCGAACGGATTCCGCTGAAGATGTATGCCGAACGCGTCGGAACGAGCTACGACCGGCTCCTGAAGCTCTTGCGGGGAGACCTGATCATGCGACTTGAGGATGTCGGCATGGCAGAGCTGGTCCTTGGCGATGTCGTCGACGCGGTGAGCCCATTCAGACCGATGCGCGATGGCGTACCGGCGGGTCGCGGGTGATCGCAAAGTGGGCATGGGAACCTCGTCGACTCCTTGGAGTCGACGAGGTTAGCGCTTCTCAAACTTGCGAAGATCCCGCGCATCTGTACGGTCTTGGGGTCATCGTTCCATTCCCGGTGACCCCACGTCTGCGTGCTCGTACATCTGCTGGCGCAACGCCCGATCGTGCTCGGTCGGTGCTGGAGCGCTTTTGAGAGGCGGGCGCACCGCCGTCTAGTTGTTCGGCGTGAAGCCTTTGACCCGCGTTAGACCACGCACAACACGGTCCTTACTAAGGTGCCGCAAATCTTCTTTGGCCGCCTCTATGTCCCGACGCAGGTCATCATCTGGGGCGAGGGATTCAAGAATCTCGAAATACGCTTGCTGCTGGGGGCTAAGTTCGTTTGCCAAGGTCTCGCCCTTTCTAAACCGAGTCATCGCTCGAGATCAGGTTACGTGCAACGACTGACGCCGTCGCCGCGGCCGACTCTCCCGATTTTGCAAGCATCGGTACAAAAACATCGTCGCTTTGTTTATAGGCCCTGTCAATTGTCAACACACCCAGCATTTTTCCGTCCTTTTGCGGATGCCATATCGGGACCGCCAGAATCTCGGAGTATTTGCCAACTATGGATTGGAACTCTTCGCGCGTGAATCCCTGCCGCGTGTCTTTACGGATATTCAAGAACTCCTCTTCGCTGAACGAAGTTCCTGCGTGTCTCTTTGCAAGATTGTGACCAGTCCAGTGAACTTCCCGCCGTTCCGACCAGCACTGCCCTACCGTACCGGTGCGGGGCGTCCATCGAATACCGGATTGTTGGGGATAGCCGGGGCGAAAGCGCTTGATTCGCTTGAGGCGACGCGCCTCGTCCGAACGCTGCAGCGTCTTGTCCAGCCATGACACGGTGTACACGTTGGCGCCTAACTCTTCGAATCGAAGCTCTTTCTTCCCTTTGACGAGGCCGATAAGCAATGCCATCAGTGCAGTCTCAATCTTCCGGCTCAAGATGGCTCTGTTGTCTTCCCAGCGGCGGACAACCAGGCTGCCTGCATTGTCGACGCCGATCACGACGAGGCTGAAGGCCCAGGCAAAGGGTTCGAGTCTTGGCAAGTTCGGGACAAGGCCATTGGCTTGCAGGGCTGCGGTGACGCCAACAACGGTCACCCATAGCAAGGCGCCGATGCGCATCCAAATAACGACTTTTCCCCACACGATGGAACATCGTATACGCCTGTCCGCGCTGTCGATGGCCGCCCTGAACCTATTGAAATCGCCAGGTCGCGTGTTGGCCGGTTGCCAATCCCTCGTGCGCTGAGCGCGCCCGACAATTCAAAACGGTCTCCATTCACCTGAGACACCGCGCATAGGTGACGTAGTAGCCCGCATTGGGTTGCTGCGAAGGAGTGATCAATGTCGGATACACCGCGAACAGAGCCTGAGGAACGGGGAACTGTTGGAAGCAACCGAGAACGTAACTGGCATGGGCGGCTACAGGCACTCGCGGACTTCGTGGAAACTTACGGTCGGCTGCCTCGCTCCAATGCAAGGCGTCGGCGGCAGCCCGACGCGGCGGGGGAGCGTGCACTTGCGGAGTGGCTGAGACATCAACGCCGCCCTCAGGCGCGGGAACGGCTCTCGGATTCTCAGCGCCAGCTCTTGGAAGCGCTTCCTCAATTCAGTTGGGAACCGCTCGATGACGCCTGGGATGACCGTCTGGACGAGTATCGCGAATTCTTAAACATGGAACGCCGACATCCCAGGTACCGCAGCCGTGACGCGCACGAGCGAGCATTGGCGGCATGGGCTGTTCACCAACGCCAGCAAGACCGAGCTAACAAGTTGCCCTACTGGCGTCGAAGCGAGTTCTTCGCGCTCTTCGAAACCGCCGAGTGTGCTTCCGCTCCCGTGAAGAGGCCCAGCCCTCAGATCATCTCGATTGACCGGAACTCTCACGGATTGCGACTGGCTAGGTACGTCGGATTGCCCTCATCAATCGAGTACCTGACGTCTGCGGCGTCGGTGGTGCGTGAGACGCTTCGGACATGATGGAGACTTCCGACACCGAGTCGAACCCGACTCCCTCGACCCACGTCCAAGTCGCGGCTGCCCAGGCAAGAGTGGCCATCGACCAGATCTTGGAGTGCGAAACCCCGGCGTCGATTGCGCAGCTTGCTTCGTCGACGCACGAACTGAATCCCACTAAGTACTCCCGGCGTGAGCAGATAATCGCGGCACAGACGCGAATCGCTCTTGAGGCAGTAGTGGGGCAGCCCACTCCCGACTGGGTGCGAGAGCTGGCGAGTCAACCGCTGACCGACGACGAACCCTAGATGCAAACTCTGGTGCCCCCGGCCGCATTCGGCCGCACGACCGCGGTTTGATGCCCGCCATTGAATTAGGAGAAACCCATGGCGAACTTCCTTTACTTCGCCGAGAGTCGCGCTATTCGTCTCGACGCGATACTTGGCGTGTACGCAGAGAAAGTGGGCCAGCACAAGACCTGCGTTTACGTCCAGTTGCCATCGGGCGCCGTTCAGGTCGCCCAACTAGTGACACTTGAAGAGGCCGAAGCGTTCGCTAGTGAACTGCTCCGCCGGCTCGAGAAGCAAGAGACCAGCTTCTGGGCGCAAGAGGTCTTTGACGCCACGATCGAGGAGGACGACTGACTCCGCACGTTGCTATCGCGATTGGGGAAACGTGGCAACAGCGCAAGCCTCATGACCCGCGTCGCGCTTGTACGGAGGGGGATTGTCGTCCGATGTCCAGTCACCGCTACGTTGAGTTCAAGCTGAAGAAGAGCGGGGGCAGCACGTGGCTGTGAGCATTCACGACATCCTTGATGAGTTGCGTTCTATCGCGTACGACGAGCGGGACAAGGGTGACCGATTCGAACGCTTGATGCAGTCGTATCTGTCTACTGAGCCGCAGTACCAGCAGCTCTATAGCGACGTCTGGATGTGGCGGGACTACCCGCAACGCAACGGCCGCAAGGACACCGGCATCGACCTCGTGGCCAGGGCTCGAGATACCGGTGAACTAACAGCGATCCAGTGCAAGTTCTACGACCCAGCAACCCAGGTCACCAAGCCGATGCTGGATTCATTCCTTGCAGCTTCCAGCAAGACATATGAGGGGCAGGCCGAATTCACTGCACGCCTCGTCATCTCCACGAGCGATAACTGGGGGGTTAACGCTGAGGACGCGGTCGAGAACCAGAACCCGCCCGTCTCTCGATTGCGTGTCCAGGATCTTGATGACTCATCGATTGACTGGTCACAATTCTCGCTCGCATCACCGGCTGAGTTGACGAAGAAGGCGCACAAGACGCCGTTCCCGCATCAGGAGAAGGCGATAGCCAAGGTCGTTGCGGGATTTGAGTCGGCCGACCGGGGCAAGTTGATCATGGCCTGCGGTACAGGCAAGACGTTCACTTCACTGAAGCTGGTTGAGCAGATGGTCCCGCGCGGCGGCACGGTGTTGTTCCTCGTGCCATCGATCTCGCTGCTCTCACAGACGCTCAAGGAATGGACGATCGAGGCGTCCGTTCCGTTGCGATCATTCGCGGTCTGCTCCGACGTGTCGGTGGGCAAGCGGAAGAACGACGAGGACATCCCTGTCACCGACCTGGCGTACCCGGCCACGACCAACACCACCAAGCTCGTGGCAAAGTTCGCCGAGGTCCCGGTGGACTTTGACGGCATCACGGTCGTCTTCTCCACCTACCAATCGATCGACGTCGTCGCCAAAGCGCAGGACGACGGCATACCCGAGTTCGATCTCATTGTGTGCGATGAAGCACACCGCACCACCGGAGTCACCCTGGCAAACGACGACGAGTCCGCCTTCGTCCGGGTACACAATCAGAGCTACATCCGAGGCAAGAAGCGCCTCTACATGACCGCAACACCCCGCATCTACGCTGACGTGAGCAAGTCAAAAGCCGAAGAAGCCGGCGCCACCCTGGCCGACATGAACGACACCGGGCTGTACGGCGAGGAATTCCACCGCCTCAGCTTCGGAGAAGCCGTCTCAATGGGCCGACTCACCGACTACAAGGTTCTGATTCTCGCAGTAGACGAAACGTACGTCTCTAAACGGTTCCAGCGACTGCTCGCCGATGCGGACAACGAGCTCCAGCTCGAAGACGCAGCGAAGATCGTCGGATGTTGGAACGGGTTGTCCAAGCGGTCTCTTACCCAGGATGAGTTTGCCCTCGATCCTGAGCCAATGAAGCGCGCAGTGGCCTTCGCCCGCAACATCAAAGAGTCAAAGAAGATCGCGGAGCTGTTCGAGCGCGTTGTTGACGCGGAGATCGACGCTCAGGATGAGGACGCCGACCGGCTTCTTCGTTGTGAGGTGCACCACGTCGATGGCACGTTCAACGTGCTCGACCGTAACAAGGAACTCGACTGGCTAAAGCAAGAGCCCGGCGACGGCAATGCACGCATCCTCACCAACGCTAAGTGCCTCTCCGAAGGAGTCGACGTACCCGCACTAGATGCGGTCATGTTCCTCAACCCGCGTGACTCCGTCGTAGACGTCGTGCAATCAGTGGGTCGTGTCATGCGGAAGTTGGAGGGTAAGAAATACGGCTACGTGATCCTCCCTATCGCAGTGCCATCGGATGTAGACCCTGCATCGGCTCTGAATGACAACAAGAAATACAAGGTCGTCTGGCAGGTGCTGCAAGCTCTGCGAGCCCACGACGAGCGATTCGACGCAGAGGTCAATAAGATCGACCTCACCGGGAACACCGACCGACTTCAGGTCGGCGTCATCGGTAAGGGCGGCGCGCGGACCGACCGCGAGTCGGAAGCCGACTATGGCAGCGTCACTCTCGACATGCCCGACATCGACCAGTGGCGCGACGCGATCCTGGCCAAGATCGTGCAGAAGGTGGGGGAGCGCCGCTACTGGGAGACCTGGGCCAATGACGTAGCAGGCATCGCCTCCGACCACATCACCCGCATTACGACCCTCGTCGACGGTTCAGACACCGCGTTACGCGACGAATTCGCCCGGTTCTTGAAGGGGTTGCAGGACAACCTCAACCCGTTCATCACTGAACGGGACGCGATCGAAATGCTTTCCCAGCACCTCATCACCAAGCCGGTCTTCGACGCCCTGTTCGAGGGCTACGCATTCAGCGACAACAACCCTGTCTCTCAGGTCATGCAACGAATGATCGACGCGCTCGAAAAGCAGCACCTCGAGAAAGAGACGGAGAAGCTCGACAAGTTCTATGACTCTGTGCGCACGCGAGCCGCAGGAATTACTGACGCCGCTGCAAAGCAGCACATCGTGAAGGAGCTGTACGAGAAATTCTTCAAGACAGCCTTCTCTGGAACGAGCGACCGGCTTGGCATCGTTTACACACCAAACGAGATTGTGGATTTCATCATCCACTCTGTCGATGACGCCTTGAAGGCAGAATTCGGGGCGAGCCTGTCCGACAAGGGGGTGCACGTACTTGACCCCTTCACTGGAACCGGCACCTTCATCGTCCGACTGCTCCAATCCGGCCTTATCCGACCGGAAGACCTCGCCTACAAGTACCGGTACGAGCTACACGCCAACGAATTAGTGCTGCTCGCGTACTACGTCGCTGCAATCAACATTGAAGAGACCTACCACGAGCTCGCAGGCGGCGAGTACATGCCCTTCGAAGGCATCGTGCTCACCGACACATTCCAAATGAATGAAGCCGACGACGAACTCGACAATCACGGCGTCTTCCCCGAGAACAATGATCGCGCAGAGGCCCAGAAGGCGCTCGACATTCGCGTCGTCATTGGAAACCCGCCTTACTCCAAAGGGCAAGAGTCGGGGAATGACAACAACCAGAACCTCAGCTATCCGACCCTCGACGCCAGGATCGCCGCGACGTACGCTATCCGGTCCACGGCTCAGAACAAGAACAACCTCTACGATTCGTACATTCGAGCGATCCGCTGGGCATCCGACCGCGTTGGCGACCGAGGCGTCGTCTCTTTTGTCTCCAACGGCGGGTTTATTGACGGCAACACGGCAGACGGCCTCCGCAAGACCTTTGCCGCCGAGTTCAACAGCATCTACGTTTTCAACCTCCGGGGCAACCAGCGAACCGCAGGCGAGCAGTCCCGAAAGGAAGGCGGCAAGGTTTTCGGTAGCGGCAGTCGCGCGACTGTGGCGATCTACCTCCTCATTAAGAATCCCGTCGATCCAAGCCTAGGAAAAATTTTCTACTGCGACATTGGCGATTACCTCACCCGAGAGGAGAAGCTTGAGATCGTCCGCAACGCACGCAGCTACACCGGCATCGAGTGGACGTCGATCACGCCGAATGTGGAGGGCGACTGGATCAATCAGCGCAACGCTGATTTCGAGTCTTTCACGCTCCTGGCCTCCAAGAGGAAAGAAGATCAGCGAAAACTCCGCGTGCTTCACAGCCATTCGAGAGGATTAGAGTCTGGCCGGGACGCTTGGATCTACAACTACTCAGCTAGCCGACTGCAAGCGAACGTTCGACGAAGCATCGAGACCTATACGAGTGAGGTCGCGCGGTGGATCCAGTCCGGACGTCCGGTCCCGGTCGAAGCTTTCATCGACACTGATCCCACGAGACTCAGTTGGACCCGCAGCCTGCGCAATCATCTGCGCAGGGAGCGATCGATTAAATTTAGGCCCGAGAACGCGCGGTACACCGTGGTCTATCGCCCCTTTTCAAAGCAACATGCATATTTCGACGAACACCTAAACCACGAGCGATCCCAGACTCCGAAGTATCTCCCCACGCCAGAAACTGAGAACTGGGGATTCGTCGTGACGTCTCCCTCCTCGCACTATCCGAGTTTTGAGGTGTTGGCGGTTCGGGGGATCCCCGATGTTCACACTCTGGATACGGGGCAGTTCTTCCCGAGGTTCACGTTTGAAGGGAACGATTCCGCCGGTGACCTGCTCGCAGCTCTGGACGACAGCGACGGCGACTTCCGTCGAGTCGACAATGTAACCGACGAGATCCATGGCGACTATAAAGAAAGCTATGGGCCCCAAGTAACAAAGGACGACATTTTCTTCTATTTGTACGGTCTGCTCCATTCCCGTGAGTATCGAGCGCAATATGGGAGCGACTTGAAGAAGTGGCTGCCCCGCATTCCGAAAGTCAAGGACTTCCGGGCGTTCAGCGAAGCTGGACGCAAACTGTCGGATCTGCACCTGAATTACGATGCCGTTGAGCAGTACCCGCTCGAGGAGCATCGCAGCGCAAACGCGACCTACCGAGTCCGGAAAATGAAGTATGCAAAGGCAGGGCGCCTCGCGGACAAGTCCACTCTCATTTACAACTCCGACATAACTGTCTCCGGCATACCGGCGGAAGCACACGAGTACATGTTGGGCTCCCGTTCCGCGATCGACTGGATCATCGAGCGCTATCAGGTCAAGCCCGACAAGGCCTCTGGAATCATTAATGACCCAAACGACTGGGCCGAGGAGCAGGGAAACCCGCGATACATCCTGGATCTCCTTGCCCGAATCGTCACGGTGAGCGTGGAGACGGTCCGCATTGTCAACTCGCTGCCGGCCTTGGAGCTTCTGAGTGAAGAAGATGAGTCGCCGGCCGCGTGACTAATTGGATTGAAGCAAAGGTGGAATAGTGCCACTGACCGCCTTCCTCAACGGTGAGGAAATCCTGGCTCCATTCGTTTCGGAAAGCGATTGGGTCGGAATGAAGGGACGCAAGCCGCGGCCGCTCCTGAGTTGCGGCGTCGAGGCCGTGGTCAAGACCTCAAAGTTGGGGACGCAATTCTTCGCGCATCTCTACGTGCCAAGGGACGACGAGCACAAGGGCGAGTCCCCCGAGCACTTACGGGTGAAGTCCGCCATAGTCACGATCGCGCGTGAACTGGGATGGAACGCCCGCGCCGAAGTAGCGGCCGCGGATCGCAGCTGGATAGCGGATGTGCTGGTCGAAAAAGGCGACCGGCGGATCGCCTTCGAAGTGCAACTCGCCTCGCAGACGGCGGCTGACTACCGCATGCGGCAGAGTCGCTACGAGCGCGACGGTCTCGAGTGCTATTGGTTGGTGCGGCGCGGTGACTACATCGTGCACCGTGACGTCCCGGCAGTACAGGTCAACCTCGAAGCCGAACTGTCAGTGTCTGCTTGGGGGAGCACACACCGTTGGATCGGTGATGAGTCGTTGCTTTTGCCGCAATTCTTAGGGAACGTCCTAGGAGGTGACCTGCGCTGGAATTCGCGGCCCAGGGGCGAGATTCACGCCGAGGTGGCATGGGCCGTGCATGAGTGTTATCGCTGCCACGAACTCAACGTGCTTCACGATCTCCGAGTCGAAGCCGCACTCAGATGTGCGGAGTGTGAGTTCAGCAGTGTCATTCGCCCACCGGAAGCCAAGCAAACCTACCCCGCCCGCGCGCTGAGTTCCCTGGGGCTGTTCATCGAGTCAGCCCGCGTCGGCTGGCAACACAATTACCGAAACGGGAAACGTGAGTGGGGATGGTCTTGCCACAAGTGCGATGCCTACTTCTACCGTTCACACGTGGAGCCGGCACTGCAATGGCCCCATCACGCGATAGCCAGCGCGAAGCTCGGCCACGGAACACTCCGTGCACATTGGTGCACGCCCGGTCATGACATCGGCGACATGGTCGACTTGATCGGCTTTCTTCACGACCCCGTACCGAAGGTCCAAAAGGAACCGGATGAGCGCTCCGGTGAGGACATGATCGCGGAAGCCCGTCAGCGCGAACGGCATCGCCGCAAGCACCGGGACCTTGAGCGAGAGGCTGAACAGCGCCAGGAGCGACCCGGAAAAACCGCCACGCAAGCCAAGGAAGTGGAGTTCTACTTCGTCGCATCCGGCGACGCGCCGGCGTACGAGGGTCCCCGGATCGTTAACCCTCACCAGCGAACCAGCGCCATCGACGCTTACACGCGTGAGCACCTCCGGCATGTCGACGAACTCCTCGAGATCTTCCCCGTTCTGGAAGGGGAGTGCGGTTGCGCCGAGTGCCAAGCAATCTGGAAGGAGTTCACGCGCACACACCGCAAACAACTGTGGCCTGGGCGAAGTGAAAGTCGTATTGACTGGGCGGACCCAGATCGCGACGGTGCGCCGAAATGAGTTCTCGGCTTCCTCCGTGGGAAGAACTGAAACACGCTGCGGCGAAGCACGTCGATCCGGCGCCGCAGACCTCCCAGCGGCGATCAACCAAGCACGGGATCGAGCACATTGCGTAAAGGCTGGAGTGCAATTGCGGCCACGTGACCGTCTGGTCGGCCCGACAGCAAGATGCAGTGAGTAAGTGGCTGAACCACCTCGCGCTCGTAGGCGGGCTAAAGCGACCGACAGATCATCAGAAGGTGACGCCAAGGTCGCACCCGCGGGGACGCTAATCAAGAGTCAGTGCGTTTATCCCACGATTGAAGCCCCGGTCCAACCAAGAAGATGAGTGCGGTTCAAAGCGAAACCTATCCGCCCATCTCAGGAAGTGCGCCCATCGAGACTATCGATCCGGCGGCGTCGCAGGCCTGACTGACGGCACCCTTCGCCGCAAGGAACGCGGGGTCGTCCGGGTCAACACCATCTGCAGCTACACGCTGAGCCTCGCGAAGGCTTGGGGTCACGGTGGAGTCGCCGAAGACGGCGTACATCCAGGCATCTTGAAGGGCGTCGAGACGTGAGGCGTAGGCCGCGTCGTCGATCTTGCCGCTGTTGTGCTCCCACCGGGTCCGGAACTCGATGCCTTCAAGTGCGCTGAACTGGCCGCACTCCCAGTCGGGACTTGCAACCCGGCCGAACATGTCCGCCGGCGATGGAGAGGGAGCCTCAGCGGCTACCGGACTCGGCGCCGGTGAAGGCGTGTCAGTGGCGATCGTGCACCCGGCTGTACCGATTGCCACGGCCAGCAGGAGAACAACGGAGAAGTGGCGCGACCTCGGGTTCATCTCGCCATCGTAGCCGCGGTCCAATCGAAAGATGAGTCCAAACCTACTTCGGCCCGTTTGCAACAACCGATGAGGGATGGGAGAACGGATGAACTATGTGGCGCAGTTGCGGGCAGGAAGTGCGGGGATGGTGAGTGTGGGTTCACCGATATCGGTTATCGGTCCTGGGTTCGAATAGGTGTCCCGGTACCAGATGTCCAGCGAGTGACCATTGCGCTCGGCAATGTACTCACCGTGCGCGAACCGCAAACCATCCGCATGGCCTGTGCGAGCGACTGTCGCCGCGAGGAGACCGTTCGGCTCATAGATGGTGCCGCTTGTGTCAAAGAGCCCGCGTTGCTCTTCTACTACGTATCCTGTTTCGCACCCGTCGCTAAGAAGCGGCGTCACGATCGCGTCAGCGCTGAAGGCCCACAACGCGGGCCAGATTGCGGCAAAGGCCAGGAACCGCGCCGGGACCATGAGCAGGAGCCCCGTCCTTGGCACAGGGATCAGGCACAGAGCGACACCGATCAGACCGAACGCCACCATCATCGTGACGGCAGCAATTGAATCTGAGTCGATAGAGCCGATAAGTACCTTCTGTCTTCCTCCCGAGCGCATGTCGATCAGCGCCAGCGCTAAAAGAATCAGCGCTGTGCACCCAAGAAAGACCGCAATCACAACGAGCAGCGCCCGACGAACCCAGAAGGGGAGAGACACGGGCGGTTCGGCCTCCCCAGGCCAGCTCGGAGGTGTAAGTGACATTTCACCAGTATGAGACTGAATGACCCGAAAGGCTCTCCTGGAGCGACCCGCCGGGCGCGCTTCCCTGGATGAAAGGGTCCGATTACCGCGATTGCGAGCCGGCTGTCTCAACTAGGTTGGCAAAAGTCTCAACAAGGTTGGCACGTGTCAATTGGAGGGGATGACGGGAATCGAACCCGCACCATCAGTTTGGAAGACTGAGGCTCTACCATTGAGCTACATCCCCACAGGCGCCTGAATCAGGCGCGACTGCCGTAGCTACTGTACCGGATGCGTCAAGCTCACGGGATCGGCACGCCCGCCTCACGGAGCCACGCCAGCGCGGGATCCAGGTAGGTACCAACGTTCAGCCCGAGGTCGACGCCCGCCCACTGCCTGAGCACGACGTAGCCGACGACGATCGACAGCAGCACGCCGAGGATGCCGAGGAACACGCCCCAACCCGCGCGTCGTCGACCATTCGGCCGGTAGCCGAGTCGACCCCAGCCGCGAGCTCGCGCCGCGCCGATCCCGCCAACGATGAACGCGGCGACGCTCAGCACGAATACAGGCACGACAACCGACAGCAGACCCAAGATGAGGCCGATGGTCGCGGGGAAGTTCCTGCGGTCGTCCTGCGCACGGTGGGGGAGCGGCGGATTCGCCTCACCCGCGCGAGGAGCGCTCAAGCTGGTGTCCGGCAGACCTGACAACCGTGGCGCCGTGGCCATCCCGGCCGGCGCGGTCGGCAAACCGGGAGGCGCAGGAGGAAGGTCTGCCGCGCCCAGCGGTGCCGAGCGGACCGGAGGCGCCGGCTGCGCGAGGGGCGCAGCTGCTGAAGGTGAAGGGGGCGCTGCCTGAGCGGGGGCGGCAGGCGGAGCGGAGGGCGGAGGCGGCGCTGACGTCCGCAGCGGTTGCGCACTCGCCGGCGGCACCGGCGCGGGAGCAGCGCTTCCAGGGAACCGCGGCGCGGCCGGCGCAGCAGGAGTGGTCGGCAGGGGTGGTGCCGGAGGGGCAGCTAGAGCCGACGCGAAGGCCGCCTCGAAACTGGGCAGCTCATTGTGCGACGGCCCGAACGAGACCAGTTCTGCAGGCAAAGCCGCGGTGGCCATGGCGGGTGCGGCAGGCTGCGGCGTGCCGCCATCCGGAGCATTCCCCGAAGCCCGTAGCGGGGTCGCCGAACTCGGCGGCGGCGGAGCGGAAACCGGGCCGCTCGACGTGATCGCGAGCGGTGCTGCAGGCAGCGACGCATTCCCCGTCGGCTTGGGCACCGAATGGCTCGTCCAGTTCTTCCCATCGAACCAACGGATGTTTCCGGTGACGATCGGATCCGGGTACCACCCGGCCGTCGGCGCACCAGTGATCGTGTCAGTCATGCGGGCCACCGTTCCCCCCGGGTCAGCATCAGCATCCGCACGAGGTCGGATACTGCCGCCAGCATAGGGCAATCCCAACCGATAACCACAGCGAACCGCTCGCGAAAAGCGGCTAGACTTGCCGAGGCCAATTTGCGTTCACTTGCGCGTGCACTGGCCGAGCCACCCAGTTGAACGGGGCGTAGCTCAGCTTGGCTAGAGCGCCCGCTTTGGGAGCGGGAGGCCGCAGGTTCAAATCCTGTCGCCCCGACGATTGCCCATTTCCATCATCAGGAGTAACGACAAGCCCATGAAGACCACCGTCGACCGGTTGAGCCCCACCCGCGTGAAGCTGATCATCAACGTCAGCCCCGAGGAGCTCAAGCCCAGCATTGACCACGCCTACAAGCACATCGCTGAGCAGGTCAACATCCCTGGTTTCCGCAAGGGCAAGGTGCCGCCGCCCATCATCGACCAGCGGATCGGCCGCGACGAGGTAATCAACCACGCTGTGAGCGAGGGACTCGACAAGTTCTTCCGGCAGGCAACCGAGGAGACCGGCATCCGCCCGCTCGGCCGCCCGGAAGCCGACGTCACCGAGCTCCCGAACAGCAAGGATTTCAGCGGCGACCTGGTCGTCACCGTCGAGGTCGACGTGCGGCCAGAGTTCGAGCTGCCCTCGCTGGACGGCGTCGAGCTCACCGTCGACCCGATAGAGGTGACGGATGACGAGGTCGAGGCCGAGCTCGAGAACCTGCGCAGCCGCTTCGGCACCCTCGTCACGGTGGACCGCCCCGCCAAGACCGGCGACTTCGTACAGATCGACCTCAAGGCCACCATCGGCGACAGCGAGGTCGACACCGCGACCGGCATCTCCTACGAGGTCGGCAGCGGCGAGCTCATCGAGGGCATCGACGAAGCGCTCGACACCCTCACCGCGGGGGAGAGCACCACGTTCGACGCTCCGCTGCTCGGCGGCGACCACGCAGGCGAGACCGCGCTGATCTCGATCGACCTGATCGCGGTCAAGGAGCGCGACCTGCCCGAGGCGGACGACGACTTCGCTCAGATCGCCAGCCAGTTCGACACCATCGACGAGCTGCGCGAGGACCTCCGCGTGCAGCTGAACCAGTCCAAGGTGTTCGGTCAAGGCGCCAAGGCGCGCGACCTGCTCGTCGAGAAGCTGCTCGAGTCGGTAGAGATCCCGATCCCGCAGCAGCTCATCGACGACGAGGTGCACCGCCACCTCGAGAACGAGGGACGCCTCGAGGACGACGAGCACCGCGCCGAAGTTGCAGAGTCCAGCGAGAAGACGTTCAAGCAGCAGCTGCTGCTCGACGCCGTGGTCGAGGCCGAAGAGGTCAAGGTCAGCCAGGACGAGCTCACCCAGTACCTGGTGCAGAGCGCCGCGCAGTACGGCATGGAGCCGGGCGAGTTCATCCAGGTGCTGTCGCAGAACGGCCAGATCCCCGGCATGGTCGGTGAGGTCGCGCGCGGCAAGGCGCTAGCGCGCGTGCTCGCCAAGGCCACTGTCAAGGACACCGCAGGCAACGTGGTCGACCTTTCCGCCTTCACCGCCACCCCGGATGAGGACGAAGACGGCTTCGACCCGCGCGGCACCGCCGACATGCTGCAGCAGCTGAACTCAGCCGACACCGGCACCGACCGCCACGGTCGCACACCCGACCACGAGCACTTCGGTCACGACCACCAGTAGTCGCATCGACTCGCGGGCTGGGCTTCGGCTCGGCCCGCGCTGTCCTTAACGGACGGATGTGAGTTCGTCGGCGTAGGCATGGATCGCCCGCGAATACTCCGTCATGGTGCCCGCAAGCGCGTGCAGCGCGATCGCCGCACCCTTCTGCGGGTCGCCGCCCGACACGTGAGCCAGCGCGAGGAAGGCGTTCGCTGCTGAGGACTGCGGATGCGCCGGGTCGGTGACCCCGCTCTCCTCGAGTATCCGGATGGCTTCGCTCGCCTCTCCGAGGTTCCGCAACGTGCTCGCGAGCTGGATGATCGCGTAGGACTTGTGCGGCTCGGGCAGCCCCGCCTCGAGCGCCCGGCGGTACAGAGGTGCCGCCTCGGCCTCCTGCCCGACATAGTCCCTGGCGCTGGCCGCCTCGAACGCGGCGAGGGCATCCGTTTCGCCCCGCTCCGCCACCAGCTCATCGATCCGGCGCAGCACTTCAGCCTCGCCGAGTTCGGCAGCGGCACCCCACACAGCATCGACCCGAGCATCCCAATCCGCATTCACGCCTGTAAGCGTAGGCGGGACTCTCAGCCGACGGCGAACACGGCAGTTCGCAAGGTGTCGCTCGGATAGATTCGTAACGCAAGCGACAACTGAATGGAGCGCGACAGCATGG
This sequence comes from Cryobacterium sp. BB307, assembly GCF_012274275.1. Classification (GTDB taxonomy): domain Bacteria; phylum Actinomycetota; class Actinomycetes; order Actinomycetales; family Microbacteriaceae; genus Terrimesophilobacter. Next base: position 66,763 of record NZ_JAANZA010000002.1, read on the forward strand.
CCCAACCGGCACTCGTCAGCAGTATCTTCGACCAACTCCTCAAGGATCGGATCATCTGGCTCGGATCCGAGGTACGCGACGACAACGCGAACGAGATCTGCGCCAAGATCCTCCTCCTCGCCGCCGAGGACTCGAGCCGCGACATCTACCTGTACATCAACTCGCCCGGTGGCTCGATCACCGCGGGCATGGCGATCTACGACACCATGAAGTTCGTCGGCAACGACATCGTCACGGTGGGCATCGGCATGGCGGCGTCAATGGGTCAGTTCCTGCTGTCCTCCGGCACTAAGGGCAAGCGGTACATCACGCCGAACGCGCGCGTGCTGCTGCACCAGCCCTCCGGCGGCTTCGGCGGCACCGCTGCCGACATCCAGACTCAGGCCAAGCTGATCCTCGACATGAAGCAGCGGATGGCTGAGCTCACCGCGGAGCAGACCGGCAAGTCCATCGAGCAGATCATCAAGGACGGTGACCGCGACAACTGGTTCACCGCGCAGGAAGCGCTGGAGTACGGATTCGTCGACCACCTGCGCGAGTTCGCCACCGACGTCGTCGGCGGCGGCGGAACCGAAGACACCTCGGCAGAGAAGTAGGGAACAGGCACAAACACCATGGAATTCACGAACCCCTCAATGTCCTCCGGCTACCAGCCGTCAGGGCTGGCCCGCCCGACGGCGGAGTCGCGCTACATCCTGCCGAGCTTCGAGGAGCGCACAGCCTACGGCTACAAGCGCCAGGACCCATACGCGAAGCTGTTCGAGGACCGCATCGTCTTCCTCGGCGTGCAGATCGACGACGCCTCGGCGGATGACGTCATGGCGCAGCTGCTCGTGCTCGAGAGCCAGGACCCCGACCGTGACATCGTCATGTACATCAACTCACCCGGTGGCTCCTTCACTGCAATGACGGCGATCTACGACACGATGCAGTACATCCGGCCGCAGATCCAGACCGTATGCCTCGGCCAGGCGGCATCGGCGGCCGCCGTGCTGCTCGGCGCCGGTGCGCCCGGCAAGCGTCTCGCGCTGCCGAACGCGCGCATCCTGATCCACCAGCCGGCAACCGGTGACGCCGGGCGCGGCCAGGCCTCCGACATCGAGATCCAGGCGCGGGAGATCCTCCGGATGCGCACCTGGCTCGAGGAGACCATCTCGCAGCACTCAGGCCGCACGATCGAGCAGGTCGGCTCCGACATCGACCGCGACTACATCATGAGTGCCGCCGAGGCGCTCGAGTACGGCCTGATCGACCAGGTGCTCACGAGCCGCAAGAGCGTGCCGGCGCTCACCAAGTAGCGCCCGCCAGGAACCAAGAATGCCCCGCACTCTCGAGTGCGGGGCTTCTTGTTGCCCGACGCCATGTGAAAGAATCTGCGTATGGATGCAGATAACGTGATTGGCGGTGCGGGCGACGCCGAGTTCGCCGAAGTCGCGGTCGAGGTATTCCGGATGCTCGCCGACGCGACTCGGGTGCGGATCATCCTCGCCCTGCGTGCTGGGGACCTGTCGGTCAGCGAGCTGGCGGAGGCGGTTGGAAAGTCGCCGGCGGCGGTCTCGCAGCACCTCGCCAAGCTGCGTCTGGCACGCATGGTCTCGACCCGTCATGTCGGCACGCGCGTGTACTACCGCCTCGAGGACGAGCATGCGAGTGCGCTCGTCACGAGTGCCATCCAGCAGGCCGAGCACTCGCTCGGCGGAGTGCCGCGCCACCACCGTTCGGACGCACGGAGCGCCTCATGACGCACGAGACCCGCGAGCACGACGACCACCACCCGCACGACCATCACCACGATCACGGTCACGACCATCAGCACGGGCACGATCACGCCCACGGGCACACCCATCCGACCGGGTTGAAGGGCTTTCTGCATTCGATCTTCGTGCCGCACAGTCATGATGCCAGCGACTCGATCGACGATGCGCTGGAGGCGAGCTCGCAGGGCATCCGCGCGGTCAAGCTGAGCCTGGTCGGCCTCGGTATCACCGCCGTGCTGCAGCTGTTCGTCGTCATGATCAGCGGCTCGGTCGCCCTCCTGGCCGACACCGTGCACAACTTCTCCGACGCGCTCACCGCAATCCCGCTGTGGATCGCGTTCGTGGTCGGCCGCCGGGCAGCCAACCGGCGCTACACCTACGGATACGGGCGTGCCGAAGACCTCGCCGGGCTGTTCATCGTCGCCATGATCGCGCTTTCGGCAGTCGTGGCCGGTGTCGAGTCGATTCGAAGGCTCATCGAGCCGATGCCGATCAGCAACCTCGGCTGGGTGCTGGCCGCGGGCATCATCGGCTTCGCGGGCAACGAGCTCGTCGCCGTCTATCGGATCCGAGTCGGCCGCCGCATCGGATCCGCGGCGCTCGTCGCCGACGGGATGCACGCCCGCACCGACGGGTTCACATCCCTCGCGGTCGTGCTCGGTGTCATCGGCGTGTGGTTTGGGATGCCGCTGGCCGACCCGATCGTCGGTCTGGTCATCACCGCGGCGATCCTCGTGCTGCTCTGGGGGACCGCACGTGACATCGGCCGTAGGCTCCTCGACGCTGTAGACCCGGAACTGGTGGACCGCGCCGAGGAAGCTCTGGCTCGCGTCGATGGCGTGCGCTCGGTCGACGTCGTCCGGCTCCGCTGGATGGGCCACCGGCTCACGGTTGCCGCCGACATCGACGTCGATCCTTCGCTGTCAGTGTCGGCGTTCAGTCAGATCGAGCAGCGGGCAGCGCACGCGCTATCGCATGCGCTGCCCGGCGTCGGACTGGTCCGACTCAGCCCTTCGGCGCGCTCTTCGCGCGATGCACCAGGATCGCAATAAGCGCACCGATCGCCCCGAGTCCCAGCACGCCGCCGAGGAGCAAGCCCCACGGCGTGCCGCTGTCCGCGACCGTCTCGGCGTCGTCCCCGTTGTCGGTGGGCAGTGGCGTGTCTGTCGCGTCGGAGGTCTGCTCCGGCGCGGCTGCCGGCTCCTCGCCACACATCGGCGCAGTCGCGCGTCCCTCGCTGATCGGCGCATCCGGGGCAGCGGGCGCCCAGCTGAACGGAATGGTGCCCGAGATGGTGTGCCCGTCCGCGGAGACGACCTGCCAGTCCAGGGTGTAGTCGCCGGGCGCGCCGAGCTCCGGCACGCTTGACGCGCTCGGTCCCTCGACGACGACGCAACCGTTTCCGTAGAACAGCCCGTCGGCATCCGTCACCTGCATGATGGCCGCGCCAGCGGGAAGCAGGTCGTCGCTCGTGCGGATCTCGAAGCGCGCGGGCAGTTCGGTGAGCACTTGATCGTCCGATGGCGTCGTCGAGATGACGGCGTTGTGCGCGGATGCCGGCCCGGCCAGGCCGAGCAGCGCGATGGTTGCGACCGCTCCTGCGGCCATTAAGTTCTTGCGTTTCACTGTGATCTTCTTTCAGCCGTGGGCTGCACGGCGACAATGTGGCACGCGGATGCGTGAGTGCTTCGTTCGCCGATCTTCAGGCGAAGAGGGCGAGCGGCGGACCGCGATGCCGCATCGGCGACAGCATCCGTCGCAGCGCACGCGGGGAGATACTGCGTGACAGTTGCGCGCCGGATGCCCGGCGGGGGAGAGCCACGGGGGCGACGAGCAGCCGGTTGAGCAGTGCGCCGACGCTGAGCCGCGCGGTCTCGAGCAGGCTCCAGAAGGCCCGCTCGCCGAAGCGCAGAATCAGGAAGGTGATGGCCGCGGCCACCGCGTGGGCGAGCCACATGGTCTCACCCGCGTGCACAGCGTGCACGGTGGGCGCGATCGGCTGAAGATTGGCGAGCCCGCCCGGATGCGCGTGCGCTGCGACAGGTACCGCTGCGATCGGTGCGCTCAGGCTGCTGAAGAACGCGTGGAACGCGAACTGGCTCAACGCGATCGAGACGGCCAGTCGCATCCGGGACAGCCGCTTGCCGGCCAACGCGACGCAGAGCATGCCGGAGAAGGCGAGGCAGAGCAGGATGCCGGCCGGTCCAGGAAGGGCGCCATCGGCTGCGGCGTGCGAGAAGGCTGCGACGAAAGTCGACACCAGAGCCGCCGCCTGACCGCGGGCGACGCGGGCCCAACGTGTCGACATGTGTGCGCTCCTGAGTGCTGCGAGGTTCCTCGCGAACAATCCTAGGCGGCGCGCCGTGGGAGGTTATCGGCACGGTGCATCAGAGTGTCCTCGGGTCGGGTTAGGCTCGGTAGCAGGATCACGGTAAAGAATGCGACCCCCGAAGGTGGGGGACCGGGAGGAGGCCGCGAATGGCACGGATAGGCGAAAGCGCCGACCTGCTGAAGTGTTCTTTCTGCGGCAAGAGCCAAAAGCAGGTGCAGCAGCTCATCGCGGGCCCAGGGGTCTACATCTGCGACGAGTGCGTCGAGTTGTGCAACGAGATCATCGAGGAGCGCCTCGCGGAGTCGGGGGAGCAGGCGACAGCCGACTTCGACCTGCCGAAGCCCAAGGAGATCTTCACGTTCCTCGAGGAGTACGTCATCGGCCAGGAGCCGGCCAAGCGGGCGCTCTCGGTCGCGGTGTACAACCACTACAAGCGAGTTCGCGCCGGCCGCACCATCCACTCGGCCGATTCCCACGATGACGTGGAGATCGCCAAGAGCAACATCCTCCTCATCGGGCCGACCGGATGCGGCAAGACCTATCTCGCTCAGACGCTCGCCAAGCGCCTCAACGTGCCGTTCGCCGTTGCCGACGCCACCGCGCTCACCGAGGCCGGTTACGTCGGTGAAGACGTCGAAAACATCCTGCTCAAGCTGATCCAGGCCGCGGACTATGACGTCAAGCGGGCCGAGACCGGCATCATCTACATCGACGAGATCGACAAGATCGCCCGCAAGGCGGAGAACCCGTCGATCACCCGCGACGTGTCGGGTGAAGGCGTGCAGCAGGCGCTGCTGAAGATCCTGGAGGGCACCGTCGCATCCGTGCCGCCGCAGGGCGGACGCAAGCACCCGCATCAGGAGTTCATCCAGATCGACACGACGAACGTGCTGTTCATCGTCGCCGGCGCGTTCGCCGGGCTGGAGGAGATCATCTCCCAGCGTGCGGGCAAGAAGGGCATCGGCTTCGGCGCCCCGCTGCACAGCAAGGGCGACGACATCAACCTGTTCAGCGAGGTGCTGCCGGAGGACCTGCACAAGTTCGGACTCATCCCGGAGTTCATCGGTCGTCTGCCAGTCGTCTCGACGGTCACCCCGCTCGACCAGGCTGCGCTCATGGACATCCTGACGGTGCCGAAGAACGCCCTCGTGCGGCAGTACCAGCGCATGTTCGAGATCGACGGTGTGCAGCTCGAGTTCGAGACGGATGCGCTTGAGGCGATCGCCGATCTTGCGGTGCTGCGTCAGACTGGCGCCCGCGGGCTGCGCGCGATCATGGAAGAAGTGCTCGGGCCGATCATGTTCGAGGTGCCTTCCACCGAGGATGTCGCGCGCGTCATCGTGACCAAGCAGTCGGTCATCGACAACGCTGCGCCGACCATCGTGCCGCACAAGCAGCGCCGCCAGGAGAAGTCCGCGTAGCTCTCCGCCTCACGGTGGTCGAGCTCACGGTGGTCGAGCCTGTCGAGACCTCCACCGGCGACCTCAGAGACCAGCACCCAGCATCCGCCGCGCCTCGTCCGCGTGCGTGACGTCGACCATCACCGAGTAGGAGCTGGCCTCCATCGTCTTCACGCTCGAGAAGTCACGCTGTCCGCGAGTCGACCATTGCCCGATCGCGCCGAAGATCGCCCCCCACAGCGCTCCGAGCAGCACGCTGAACAGCAGCACCGCCCACCAGGCGATGCCGATCACAAACAGACCGAAGATAACGCCGATGAGCAGGCCGAACCAGGCTCCGCCGATCGCTCCCATCCCTGCAGCCTTAGCCACGGTCATCCGGCCGGTGATCTGCTCGACGCTGCGCAGCCCGGTTCCGACGATGCGCAGCCGACTGACGTCGAACCCGTCGTCGGAGAGCTTGTCGACAAGTGCCGCAGCCTCGCGATAGTTGGAGAACTCACGAAGCGGTGTCTGCGCGACCTCTTCTGTCGGTTGAACGGATGCGTCGGTCATCATCGTCTCCTCTCGGTCAGGCCCCGAGGCTATGGCTCAAACCTGACCGATTCGCGAGACTTCGATGCTGGCTTACTCCAGCCCGCGGCGCTTCAGCAGCGGCTCGATGACCGCGTCACGCCCACGGAACTCGCGGTATGCCTGCAGGGCGTCCTTCTTGCCTCCGACACCGAGCAGGAGCTTGCGGAAGCGGTCGCCGTTCTCCCGCTTCAGCCCACCGTTCTCCTTGAACCATTCGACGGTGTCGGCGTCGAGCACCTCACTCCAGATGTAGGAGTAGTAGCCGGCGTCGTAGCCACCCGAGAAGGTGTGCGCGAAATAGGTGCTCGAATATCGGGTCGGCACCGCTGCATTGTCGAGCCCGACCGCGGCGAGAGCCTCGGCTTCGAAGGCCGCGACATCCGTCACCTCGTCATCCGCGGTGATCGCGTGCCACGCCTGGTCGAGCAGGGCCGCCGCGAGGTACTCGCTGGTCTTGAACCCCTCGTTGAACTGCTCGGATGCATGCAGCTTGTCGACGAGCTCCTGCGGCATCGGCTCGCCGGTCTCGTGGTGCACCGCGTAGTTCGCAACCACCTCTGGCCACAGCATCCACATCTCGTTCACCTGGCTGGGGAACTCGACGAAGTCGCGGAACACCGAGGTGCCGCTGAATTTCGGGTAGCTGACGCGCGCGAACAGGCCGTGCAGCGCGTGGCCGAACTCGTGGAAGAAAGTGTTGACCTCGTCGTAGGTGAGCAGTGTCGGCTCGCCGGCAGCGGGTTTGGGCACGTTGAGGTTGTTCACCACCACCACGGGGTGGTCGAGCAGCTCGTTCTGGCCGATCAGGTCGTTCATCCAGGCACCGCCGCGCTTGGAATCCCGCGTGTAGAGGTCGAGCAGGTACAGCCCGACCTCGCTCCCGTCCTCGTTCCGGACCTCGAACACGCGGGCATCCGGGTGGTAGGCCTGCAGGTCGGCGCGCTCGGTGAAGGTGATGCCGTAGAGCTTCGTGGCTGCGAAGAAGACGCCGTCCTGCAGCACTCGCTCCGCCTCGAAATACGGACGCATCGCGGCCGTGTCGACGTCGTACTTCGCCTGGCGGACCTTCTCGGTGTAGAACGCCCAATCGTGAGCCGCGATCTCGTGGCCCGCGAGCTGCTCGAGGTCGGCCTGCTCCGCGCGAGCATTTCGAGCTGCGGCCGGCGCGAGGCGACCCAGCATGTCGGCGACCGCCTTCGGGGTCTTCGCCGTCTCATCCGCCGTCACATACTCTGCGTGAGTCTGGAAGCCCAGCAGTCGGGCGCGTTCGGCGCGCAGGCGCGTGATCTCCAGCACCAGCTCGCGATTGTCGTGTTCGCCGCCGCGGCTGCCACGCGTGCGTGAGGCGTCCATGATGCGCTCCCGCACCTCGCGGTTCGTCAGGTCGGCGAGGTACGGATGCCCCGTCGGCAGCACCAGCGTCACCAGGTACTTGCCGTCGAGTCCGCGCTCCTTGGCTGCCTCGGCCGCTGCGGAGAGCTCGCCCGGTGCGAGTCCGTCCAGCTCGGAGGCGTCATCGAACACCAGCGCGAGGTCGTTGGTGTCCGCGAGCAGATTCTTCTCGAATCGGGTGGTGAGGGTGGACAGCTTGCTGTTGTAGTCCTTCAGCCGTTCCTTCTGCGCGTCGTCGAGGCCGGCGCCGGCGAGGGTCATCTCGGTGTAGTTGCGCTCCACGAGGTAGCGCTGCTCGTCGTCGAGCCCCAACTCGTCGAGAGAGTCGTGCAGGCGCTTGATCCGCGCGTACAGTTCGGTGTTGAGCCGGATGGCGTCGGCGTGCGCCGCCATCTTCGGTGCGAGCTCCTCCTCGAGCTCGTTGGTGAAGTCGTTGGAGTCCGCCGAGGTCTTGTTGTAGAACACGCGAGCGACGCGCGCGAGGGTCTGCCCGCTGCGCTCCAGCGGCACCATGGTGTTCTCGAATGTTGGCTCGTCGTCGGTCGCCGTGATGGCGGCGATCTCGACCAGCTGCTCCTCGAAGCCGCGCTCGAAAGCGGGTCGGTAGTGCTCGTCGGTGATCTCGGCGAACGGCGGAAGCTGGTACGGAAGCGTGCTCGGCGTAATGAACGGATTCGTCATGCCCCGAGCCTATTAGCGTTGAGCCCATGACCGAATCTGACGAGCGATACACGCATGGCCATCACGAGAGCGTGCTCAGGGCGCACAGCTGGCGGACGGTGGAAAACTCCGCCGCCTACCTGATCCCCGAGTTGCGCGCAGGGGCGACCATCCTCGACGTCGGATCCGGTCCGGGCACCATCACCATCGACCTCGCACAGCGGGTCGCGCCCGGCGTCGTCACTGGTCTCGACTACTCGGCGGATGCTGTTGCCCGCGCGCAGGAGAACGCGCGTCAGAAGGGCGTCGAGAACGTGAAGTTCGTGGTCGGCGACGCCTACAACCTCCCGTTCGAAGACGACAGCTTCGACATCGTTCACACGCACCAGACCCTGCAGCATGTTGGGCGTCCGGTTGATGTGCTGCGCGAAATGCGTCGCGTGGTGAAGCCCGGGGGAGTCGTGGCCGCGCGCGAGGTGGACTGGGCGGGCATCATCTTCTACCCAGAGTTGGACGCGCTGTCGCGCTGGCAGTCGCTGTACGACGCCGTGCACCGCAGCAACGGTGGCGAGCCGAACGCCGGCCGCCGCCTGAAGGCGTGGGCGTACGAGGCGGGGTTCACGGATGTCTCTGGCTACGCATCCGTGTGGGGGATGAGCTCCGATGAGGACCGCGGCTGGTGGGGCGAGACCTGGTCACAGCGCGTGCTGTCGTCGTCGTTCGCGAGCGATGTGCAAGAGCTGGGGCTGGCGACCGTCGACGACCTGGAGCAGCTGTCGAAGGCGTGGATCGACTGGCGGGACGACCGCACCGCCTGGCTCGCCATGCCGCACGGCGAGATTCTCGCGCGCCCTTAGCGCCGCATCCGCACACCATCATCGAGTCGGGAGTTGTTGCCCAATTGGACCGGTCCAATTCGGCAACAACTCCCGACTCGTTTGGTTCCGGATGCCATAAGCCGAGAGGCGATGCAAAGGGGTGATTGCAAAGAAGAGGTTGCAAAAGACTAATTGCAAAGAAGTACTTGCAAAGACGTCTTTGCAATGCTACCTTTGCACTCATGGAAGAAACACCGGGCCCGCAGCAGCAGAAGCGCATCCTCGACCTCGAGTCGCTGAAGGCTCTCGCCCACCCGCTGCGAGTTCGCATCTTCGATGCGCTCTCCACCTACGGGCCGGCAACAGCCAGCGGGCTTGCCGAGCGACTCGGTGAGTCAAGCGGGGCTACCAGCTACCACCTCCGCCAACTCGAGAAGCACGCGTTCGTTCGCGAACTCGAGGGCGCAGGCACAGGGCGCGAGCGCTGGTGGGAACGCATCCCCGGCGCCGTCGACCTCGGGCCGGAGGAGTTCATGCGCACCGAGGCAGGCAAGCAGGCATCGAACCTCGTCATGAACGAGTGGTCGAAGAGCCGCGAGCGCAACCTCGCCGACTTCGTGAACCGCGGCATGGAAACCATGCCGGAGGAGTGGCTCAAGGCGAGCATGATCAACGTCACCAGCGTGTTCGCCAGCGCGGCCGACCTGACCGAGTTCAACCAGAAGGTGCTCGCCCTGCTCGAGCAGTTCGCCCTCGCGCACCGCGCACGCAACGTCCCGGGCACCCGCCCGGTCCAAATCCAATTCAACGGATTCCCGATCGTCGATGGCGAGGAGATTCCGTCCCCTGAAACAGGAGAAAAGCCATGACTAGCTATGCCGCAAGTGCACCATTCACGGCCCCTGTAATGACAGTGGTCACGGGTACGTTCGAAGTAATCAAGGAGGTGAATTCGATGACAACCGCAACCGCCAGGGAGGCCTTCACCGGCTCATCCGTGGCCCGTCGCGCGCCCCACACCGGCTTCGACCGCATGGTCGCCCGACTCGCTGTTGCGATGCTCAAGTGGTCACGAGAGCGTGCCGAGCGCAAGGCGCTGACCCATGAAGAGCATGCCCGTCTCATGATGACGGCCACCCACACTTCTCAGCGCGAAGCTGATGCGCTTCGCCTCACCCAGCTGCGCGGCTAAGCCGGCAGCTCCACAGCCCCAACCAGCTCCACCAGCCCCACAAAGACTCAACTCCGGCGAGAAGTGGCGTGCCAGCTGCCTAGAGCTGTTCCTCCACCCACTCCTCGCCGGAGTTGACTTGTCCTTATGGTAGACGCCCTCCCGGCGTCTACCCTTCCTCGGCCTTGACCTCGTCGGCGAGTTCAATCGCGGTGACGCTGACCTCGTCGCTCTCGACGAAAGTCAGCTCCTCGATCCGGCCGACCGACTTCAGGTCCACCGCGGCCTGCTGCAGCAGTGCCGGCCCGGCGATCGTGGCTGACGCGACCGGGGTCTTCTGCGAAGCCTTCGCGTTCGTCTTCGCTCCGCGGATGCCGATGAGCGCCTGCCCGACAAGGCCGAGCAGTCCGGTTGCCTCGGCATCCGTCGGAGAGGCCGGCCACTCGGCGGTGTGCACCGACCCGTCGTGCGTCCACGACCAGACCTCTTCGGTGGCAAACGGGATGAACGGCGCGAACAGCCGCAGCATCACGTCGATCGCGGTGCGCAGGGTGGTGACGGCCGACGCCTGCGCTTCGGCTCCGGATGCCCCGTACGCGCGTTCCTTGACGAGCTCGAGGTAGTCGTCGCAGAAGGTCCAGAAGAACTGCTCGGTGACTTCGAGCGCGCGAGTGTGCTCGAACTCATCGAACGCTCGCGTCGCGGCGGCGACCACGCGGCTCAGTTCGGCCAGGAGGTCGATGTCGAGCGGCTCGGTGACCCGGTCGGCGCCGTCGGCCGCCTCGGGGAACGAGTACACGAACTTCGCGGCGTTGAGCACCTTGATGGCGAGCCGGCGCCCGATCTTCATCTGCTTCGGGTTCTGCGGGTCGAACGCGGCGTCGGTGCCGAGCCGGCTCGAGGCCGCCCAGTAGCGCACTGCGTCCGAGCCGTGCTCGTCGAGCATCGCAGCGGGCGTGACGACGTTGCCCTTCGACTTCGACATCTTCTTGCGGTCGGGGTCGACGATGAAGCCGCTGATCGTGGCGTTCTTCCACGGAACGCTGCCCTGCTCGAGCTGCGCGCGCAGCACGGTGGAGAACAGCCAGGTGCGGATGATGTCCTGGCCCTGGCTGCGCAGCGAGTACGGGAAGACAGCGTCGAACAGCTCCGGGTCGCTCTCCCAGCCGCCGGCGATCTGCGGCGTGAGGGATGAGGTCGCCCAGGTGTCCATGATGTCGAAGTCGCCCTCGAACCCACCCGGCTGCCCGCGCTGGCTTTCGTCGAACCCGTCGGGGACATCCGATGACGGATCGATCGGCAGCTGTGCCTCCGCGGGCGCGATCACGTCGGCGCGTTCGCCGTGCTCGTCCAGCCGGTACCAGACCGGGATGGGCACGCCGAAGAAGCGCTGCCGGGAGATCAACCAGTCGCCGGTGAGGCCGCCGACCCAGTTCTCGTAGCGCACGCGCATGAACTCCGGCACGAAGTTGATCTCGCGGCCGCGCTCGACGAGCTTGTCGCGCAGGTCCTCTTCGCGCGCGCCGTTGCGGATGTACCACTGGCGCGTGCTGACGATCTCGAGCGGCTTGTCGCCCTTCTCGTAGAATTTCACCGCGTGGGTGGTGGGCCGCGGGTCGCCGATGAGGTCGCCGCTTTCGCGCAGCAGCTCGACGATGCGCGCCTTGGCGCTGAACACGGTCTTGCCCGCGAGCTCGGCGTAGGCGACCTTGCCCGCCTCAGCGGTGATCGCATCCGGGGCATCCGGCAGCACGCGGCCGTCCTTGCCGAGGATGGTGCGGTTCGGCAGGTCCAGCTCGCGCCACCAGACGACGTCGGTGACATCGCCGAAGGTGCAGATCATGGCGATGCCGGTGCCCTTGTCCTGCTGCGCCAGGTGGTGCGCAACAACGGGGACCTCGACATCGAAGATCGGGGTGCGCACGGTGGTGCCGAAGAGCGGCTTGTAGCGCTCGTCATCCGGATGCGCGACCAGTGCCACGCAGGCGGGGAGCAGTTCCGGCCGGGTCGTCTCGATCTCGATCGGCTGTCCGTCGGGCTTGTGGAAGGTCACCCGGTGGTAGGCGGCCTGCTGCTCCTTGTCCTCGAGCTCGGCCTGCGCGACCGCGGTGCGGAAGGTGATGTCCCACAGCGTCGGGGCGTCCGACTGGTACGCCTCGCCGCGCGCCAGGTTGCGCAGGAACGCGCGCTGCGCGACCGTGCGGGCGTGGTCGCCGATGGTGCGATAGGTCTGGGTCCAGTCGACGCTCAGGCCGAGTTTGCGCCAGAGCGCCTCGAACTGCTTTTCGTCCTCAATCGTGAGGCGCTCGCACAGTTCGATGAAGTTGCGGCGGCTGACCGGAACCTGGTCGGCTGCCTTCGCGCTCTTGTTGTCGCCGCCCTCGAACGGCGGCGTGAAGTCGGGGTCGTGGGGCAGCGACGGGTCGCAGCGCACGCCGTAGTAATTCTGCACGCGGCGCTCTGTCGGCAGCCCGTTGTCGTCCCAGCCCATCGGGTAGAACAGGTTCTTGCCGCGCATCCGCTGGTAGCGGGCGATCAGGTCCATGTGGGTGTAGCTGAACACGTGGCCGATGTGCAGCGACCCGGATGCCGTGGGCGGGGGAGTGTCGATCGAGAACAGGTCGTCGCGCTGGGCGTCAGCGGCGAGAGCACGAGCGCGGTCGAAGAGGTAGGTGCCTTGTCGCTCCCAGCGCTCACCCCACTTAGCTTCGAGTCCCTCGAGGGCGGGTTTGTCGGGCAGAGAAAAGGCCATCAGGGGCTCCGAATCGCTATGTGCGGCACCGTGTCCGTTCCAAAGGTGCCTGAGTGTGGGTTTGCCCCATTCTAACCGCCCGGCTCAGCGGGTGAGCGTGATGGTGAAGTGCGCTTCCTCTCCGTTGCCCCGGATGCTCACCGTGTACACCTGCGACGGCTCGCTGCACTGGTACGGCAACTCGAACTGCCCGTTCGCGGGCAGGCCGGTCTCGTACGGTTCGGAGAATGCGTTCGTCGTCGCCACGCCGATCGCGGCCTCAACCGCGTTGGTGGTGGTCCAGGTGAAGTTGACCGGCACGGATGCGTTGTCGTTCGGGCAGCCGACCGAGGTGCCACTCGGCGGGGTGAGGCTGAGGAACGCCGGGCTGGTCGACGGCGGCGGCTCCTGCGTCGGTTCCGGGCTCGGCTCTGGCTCGGGCGTTGGGGTGGGCGTCGGAGTCGGAGTCGGTGTCGGTGTCGGCGACTCCGCAGTCTCGGTGGGTGTCGGGGTCGGCTCCGGCTCGCTCGGACGCGTGAACAAGAGAAAGAGCAGCACGATCAACGCGATGAGGAGCAAGCCGCCGATGATAGAGAGCCACGTGATCAGCCGGCGGTTGCGCTTGCCGGGGTCTTTGCCCGCGCCGCCTCCGCTGCCGCCCGGGGGTTGGCCGTAGTTGGGCGGCTCACTTCGTGGCGGGACCTGCGGTGCAGCGGCTGGTGGCGGGGTGAACATCTCCGTCGGCGCGTCATCGCCGGGTGTTGGCAGCCGCCGGGTCGGATCGTTCTCCGGATCGGGCATCCGCTGGGTCGGAGTGTCGTCACTCATTGTCCACTCGATTCGCGAAAGGCGCAGTCAGCGACAGTGTAGACAGCGCCCGTGCGCACAGGTCGTGAACCGCGGTTCACTCGTCGGCGAAGGCGCCGATCACCGGGGATAGGGCTGCAGACAGGTAGGGCAGCAGGTCACCACGCGCGGTGCCGGCATCCGCCCACGCCTGACCGGCTGCTACCACGGCCCCGAGCGCCGCGTAGGACGCGGTCTGGGCGCGCAGCCGCTCGAAGCCGCGGGATGTGAGGAAGTCGGCCAGCAGCGCAGCCTGTCTGGTGAATCGGGTCAGGGCGGATGCCTGTAGCTCGTTGACGCTGCCGACGAGCTCGTATTGGGTCAGGGCGAACGGGACCCGTCCGGGACCGAACTGGCCTCCGAACTCGAGTAGGGCCGCCTCGACGGCCTGCATTCCTCCGGCGGTAGGTGGTGCGGTGCTGAGCGACGCGGGAATCCGTTCGAGGGCGTCGTCCAGCTCGACCCAGAACACATCGCTCTTGGCGTCGAAGTAGTTGAAGAAGGTGTTGCGGCTCACTCCGGCGCGGGTGGTGATCTGCTCGATGGTGGTGCCCGCGTAGCCGTTCTCGAGGAACAGCTCGAGCGCGGCATCCTGGAGCAGCTCACGCGAGGCCGCCTGTGGTCTGCCGCGCGGGGTGCTGGTTTCGGTCATGTCGTGTCCTTGTCTGCTGGCTGAAGCCGAGGCGCGGAATCCACGAGGAGACGGGTATACTCGTGGGTCGGCGAGGTGAAGAGGCGCTCCGGCGGGCCGGTCTCGACGATGCGGCCGTGGCGCATCACCGCCACCTCGTCGCTCATGTGCCGCACCACCCCGAGGTCGTGCGAGATGAATAGGTAGCTGACCCCGAGCGCCTTCTGCAGGTCGGAGAGCAGGTCCAGCACCTGCGCTTGAACCGACACATCCAGGGCGGACACCGGCTCGTCGCAGATCACGATCCTCGGGCCCGGGGCGAGCGCCCGCGCGATCGCGACGCGTTGACGCTGCCCGCCGGAAAGGTGCAACGGGCGCCTGCCGCGCAGAGCATTCGGGAGCCCGACGGCGTCAAGCAGCTCGGTGACGCGCGCACGGTGCTCCCGCCCGCGTCTCGACGTGCCGAGGCTGACGGCATCGGTCAGCACCTCCTCGACGGTGAACCGGGGGTCGAACGAGCTCAGCGGGTCCTGGTAGATCGCTCCGAGGAGCGGCCGGCGGCTGCGGCGATCGCGCTCGGGAACCGTGCTCCACGGTGCGCCGAGAAGGGTCACATCGCCGGCATCCGGTGCGCTGAGCCCGAGGATCATCCGGGCGACGGTGGTCTTGCCGGATCCGGACTCGCCGACCAGGCCGAGGGTCTGCCCCGCGCGCAAGTGCAGGGACACGTCGTCGACTGCGGTGAGCGTCGTGCCGTGCCGGAGACGGAAGGTCTTGGTGAGGCCGGTCGCTGCGAGCACGACATCCGGTGCCTTCGTAGCGGTGGCGGGATCGGCCGGATGGAAGGACAGGGGCCGCACCGGTTCCGATGACGACAAGCGCTCGCCGCGGTCTCGGCCGGTCGGCACGGCGTCCAGGAGCGCCTGAGTGTACGGATGCTGCGGTGCGCCGAGAACGCGATCGGTGGGCCCGTGCTCGACGATGCGCCCGGCCCGCATGACGGCGACGCGGTCGGCGACTCTGCCGACCGCGGTCAGGTCGTGGCTGATCAGCAGGAGAGCGGTGCCATTGCTCTTGAGCCCTCCGAGCAGGTCGAGGATCTGCGCCTGAATGGTCGCGTCCAGCGCGGTTGTCGGCTCGTCGGCGATCAGCAGCCCGGGGTTCAGTGCGATCGCGGAGGCGATGAGCGCACGTTGGCGGAGTCCGCCGGACAGCTCACCGGAGCGCTGGCCGATCCGGTGCTCCGGGTCGGGCATCCGCACCGCCTCGAGCAGTTCAATCACGCGCGCTCGCCGCGCGGCGGGTGTCAGCGACGTGTGCAGCCGCAGCGTGTCGTCGATCTCCCGCCCGATGGTGCGCAGCGGGTCGAGTGACACGAGCGCGTCCTGGAGCACCAGCCCGACTTCGCTGCCCCGGATGCGTCGCCACTGGGCAGGCTTCAAGCCCAGCACCGACCGGCCGGCAAGCTCGAGCCGCCCCGCCGACACCCGGGAACCCGACCCGGTCAACCCGAGGATGGAACGGGCGGTCACGCTCTTGCCCGAACCGGACTCGCCGACCAGCGCGAGCGATTCGCCCGCCTCGAGTTCGAACGACAACCCGTCCACCGCGGTGACCTGGCGCGGGCCGGCCCCGAAGGTCACCCGCAGGTCCTCGACCCAAAGCATCCGGCTCACGACTGCACCTGCCTCGTCCTCGCTTGCAGGCTGCGGCCCAGCGCCGTGGAGGCGGCAGCGGCGAGCACGATGAACAGCCCGGGGAACACGGTCAGCCACCACGCGGTGCTGATGTAGGTGCGCCCGGCGTTGAGCATCGCGCCCCACTCGGCCGCGGGAGGCTCGGCGCCGAGTCCGAGGTAGCTGAGGGACGCTGCCCACACGATCGCCTGGCCGACGCCGAGCGTGGCCAGCACGAACACGGGTGCGATGGCGTTCGGCAGGGTGTGGCGCCGCAGGATAGTGAACCGGGAGCGACCGAGCACCGTTGCTGCCTCGATGAACGGCGCATCGCGCACCGCCCGCAGCTGGCTGCGGATGATGCGCGCGTAGCCGGGGGCGGTGGCGATCCCGACCGCGATAGTCGAGGTGACGACTCCCGGTCCGGTGATGGTGATGAAGATGAGCGCGAGCAGCAGGCCCGGCAGCGCGAACAGCACCTCGCCCACGCGCGTGACGGCGTAGTCGACCGGCCTGGGGCCGAGTCCCGCGAGCATGCCGAGGATGAGCGCGAGCACCAGCCCGATCGCGGTCGCGGCGACGCCGATGATGAGCGAGGGCCGGGTGCCGTAGATCATGCGCGCGAAGACGTCTCGCCCTGACTCGTCGGTGCCGAACCAGTGAGTGAAGCTTGGGACCTGGAACGCCTCGCGAGGGCTGATCGCGAGCGGGTCGAATGGCGTCAGGAGCCAGGGCGCTATGGCGGCGACAACCAAGAGCAGCAGCGCGGTGACAGCGAGCACTTCGCCGACGGTCGGCCGGGCACCCACTCTCGTGCCGGCGTGGCTCAGGGCTCCCGGTTGCGCGGTCTGGGTGTCGATGGTGGCGGTCATGCCGACCTCAATCGCGGGTCCGCGACCCGGTCGATCGCGTCGGTCGCGATGGTGACGAGCACGAACGCGAGCGCCGAGATCAGAGCGACCCCGGTCACCATCGGCACGTCCCGGATGAGCACGGCGTTCAGCAGGCTGCGCCCGAGCCCCGGCCGGGCGAACACGGTCTCAACGACCACCGCTCCGCTGATGAGCGAGCCGAACGCCCACCCGGACAGCGAGATCGCGGGAAGCGCCGCGTGCCGGATGGCGTGCCGCCAGCGCACACCGGTCTCCGACTCGCCCCGCGCCCTGGCGGACAGCACGAACGGCGACTCGAGCGCATCCGTCAGCGACTCGCGCATCACCTGGCCGAGGAAGCCGGCGAGCGGAATGGCCAGCGTCAGCACCGGGAGCACCAGCCCGAGGGGGCCGGGCGTGCTGATCGGCGGCAACCAGCCGAGCGCCGTGGAGAAGATGACGATGAAGATCGACGCGAGCCAGAAGTGCGGCACGGCGGCGGCGATGATCTCCATGCCGGAGCCGATCATCCGGCCGATGCGGCCGCCGCGGGTCGCCCAGAGCGCCAGCGCCAGCGCGAATGCCCAGGCGACGAGCAGCGACAGCACGGTGAGGATGAGGGTGCTGAGGAACAACTCGCCGACCAGTCCGGCGACGTCAGCCTTCAGCGCGTAGGAGGTGCCGAGGTCGCCGGTTGCGAGGCGGCCGAGTGACAACAGGTACTGCTCGTACAGCGGCCGGTCCAGCCCGTACTCGCTGCGCACTTGGGTGATCGCCTCGTCGGATGCCTGCGATCCCGGACCGCCGAGGATCGCCTCGGCCGGGTCGCCAGGGATCGCGCGCATCGCGAAGAAGATCAGCGTTGCGACCGCCCAGAGCACGAAGATGCCGCCGAGTGCCCGAGTGAGCACCCAGCGGCCGATCCTCATCGTCAGCGGGCCAGCCACGCGTCGTAGAACGTCGGCGTGGAGACCGTCGGCATCGCGCGCAGGCCGCTCACGTTCCCGCCGACCAGGAAGTGGTTCTGCTGGTCGTACAGCGGCAGTGCGTAGAACCCACTGAGGATGAGTTCCTGCACCTCGGCGTAGAGGGCGGCCCGCTCATCGGCGTCCGTCACCTGGCTCGCCTCGGTCAGCAGAGCGTCGACCTCGGGGTCGTTCAGCTGGGCGAGGTTGGCGAAGTAGCCGCTCGGCGCGGGAGTGATCGAGTCGGAGTGGTACAGGATGCGCAGCACGTCCGGGCCGACCTTGGTGTAGGGCGCGCTGACCAGGTTGTAGTCGTTGCCGATCAGCGTCGAGTACCAGCTGGAGAGGTCCATGGGCTTGAGTCGCACCTCGAATCCGACCTGCTTCACCGCTGCCTGGATCTGCTCGAACAGCGACTGCTCGGCGGGGATCGACTGGTTGGTGCTCACCGGGAAGTCGACGCTCAGTCGCTGCCCGTTCTTCACGCGGTAGCCGTCACCGTCGCGCTCGGTCCAGCCGGCTTCGTCGAGCAGCGCGTTCGCGGCATCCGGGTCGATGCCGAAGTGCTCCTCGGCCGAGAGCCCGAGCGTTTCGACGCTGGAGAGCACGGAGAAGGAGCGGTCGGCGGTGCCGAAGAACAGCGCCTCGATGCCGTCGTTGACGTCAGCGGCGCGGATGAACGCCTCACGCACCCTGATGTCGTCGAACGGCGCCTTGCCAGAGTTCAGCTCGATGCGGTTGGAGGCACCGGGGCGAGGCGCGTCGAGGTCGGTGATGCCCTGACCTTCTGCGGCGGCGATATCGCTCGGCTGGGCGTTGTCGATCACGTCGACCTGCCCCGACTGGAGGGCAGCGAAGCGTGACGCGGAGTCGGGGATGAAGCGCCAGACGATCTCGTCCAGGTAGGCGGGCCCGTCGTGCTCGGCATCGGCCGGCGGGGAGTTGTAGTCGTCGTTGCGGACGAGCGTGATCGAGTCCTGGCGCTTCCAGTCTGTGACGATGAACGGGCCGGTCCCGACCGGGCTCTCGCAGTTGACGTCCATGCCGCGCGCCAGCGCTGTGGGGGACTGGATGGCGACCCACGGCATCGACAGCGAGTCGAGCAGAGCGCTGTCGGGCGTTGACAGGTTGAACCGGATGGTGTGCTCGTCGACGATGTCGGTCGATGCGACCTTGCCGAGGGCGAGATACCCGGTGGAGGAGGTGGTCGCCGGGTCGAGCAGGTGCTCAACGTTGGCCTGCACCGCCTCGGCGTTGAACGGGGTGCCGTCGGTGAAGGTCACGTCGTCACGGAGCTGGAACTTCCAGCTGAGGCCGTCCTCGGCCGGCTCCCATGCGGTGGCGAGCCAGGGGATGATCTGGCCGTCGGCGTCCTTCGACACGAGCGACTCCAGGTACTGGGTCGCGATCAGCGCCTGCGGGTAGTTGCCGCCGACGTGCGGATCGAGGCAGGTCGGCTCCGCATCGCCGCTCGCATAGACCAGTGTCCCGCCCGCGGTCGGTTCGGTGTTCTGCTGGGCCGCTGGTGTGCATCCGGCGAGCAGGAGCGTTAGAGCCGTGATGCCGGCCGCTGCTGCGATGGACCGATGGGCGAAATGGGCGGGCGCGCGCATGCGGCTCCTGACGTGACGGGTGCGGGATGATTTGTTGAACTCAGTCCAACAATCCTAGCGGGGCACATGGGGCTGATTGCACACGCCTGCCAACGTAGGGACTTGTACTAGTTCAAGTAGAACAATAGACTGAGGGCATGCTCCTCAGAATCGACGCCGCATCCGACGTCCCGATCTTCGACCAGCTGGCCGCTGGCATCCGGACATCGGCGATCTCCGGCGCCGTCGCCCCGGGGGAGCGACTGCCGTCGGCGAAGGAACTCGCGCGCACGCTCGACGTCAACGTGCACACGGTGCTGCATGCGTACCAGGTGCTGCGCGACGAGGGCATCATCGACCTTCGGCCGGGGCGCGGTGCGACCGTCACCGATCGAGCGAGCGAGTACGCCAAACTGAATGCCGCCATCAACGTGGTGGTCACCGAAGCCAGGGAACTCGACATCCATCCAGCGGCGCTTACCGCGCTCATCAGAGAGGCCTACCAATGACATCCGGCACCGCGCGAAGCACTCACCGGCGCATGATCCTCGTCGGGGGAGTGCTGCCGACTGTTGTCGCACTCGCTGCCGCGATCGTGATGTTCAGCTGGCTGCCGGAGCTGCCCGAGGTGATCGCGACACATTGGGGCCCGTCCGGGCCAGACGGCTTCGGCTCGCCGTGGTTCGCCATCCTGATGCCGGTCGGGCTGACACTTGCCTACGCGATGTTCGTGCTTGTCCTGTCTTGGCGGTTGCGCGACGGCGTGCTGCTGGCCAACCAGAAGCTCGTGCTGACGTCGATCGCGTTCATCAGCGGGCTGCTGTCGGTGGGCATAACCGGCACCGTGTACGTGCAGCGCGGGCTGGAGGATGCCACGCTGGCGCCCGATGCGGGCTGGTGGATGCTGGTGGGCGCGGGAGCCGGACTCGCGTTTGGTGCCATCGCCTGGTTCTTGCTTCCGGCGGCAGGTGCCGTGACGGATGACGGCATCGAGGCGCCTCCGCTGCAGCTTCGCGCCGATGAGATCGCGGTTTGGTCGCAGCGGGTGCGGGGGCTGTGGCGAGTGACGGCCGGTCCAGCGGGACTGAGCGTGACGGGACTGGGTGTGCGCAAGTTCCTGCCTGCGGAGTCGATCGAATCGGTGCGCGTCGTGCAAGTCAGTCCGGTTCCGGAATTCGGTGGCTGGGGCTACCGCGTCTCGCTCGACGGTCGCTTCGGGGTGGTGCTCCGCGCGGGCGTGGCGATCGAGGTCAAGTACGCGGGCGGCAAGCGCTTCGTGGTGACGGTCGACGATGCAGCGACCGGCGCATCCGTGCTCTCGGCGGCGGCTGCCGCGCGCCGCCCCGCCTGACCCGCTTTTTGCGCCCCCGCCTCACGCCGCGCCGGATTCACCGAGTTGCCCACTTCCGCCCCGAATTGAGGCCCAAACAGGGGCAGAAGTGGGCAACTCGCGATGTTGGGGCACGGACAGCGCGACCCGCTAGAATTGCGGGCAACGACTGCGATCCGGCCATCACCGGGGAGTCTTCGGAAGAACGGCGGGCAACCGCCAATTAGAACCGAACGGGTGGCCCGTCACAGCCGCAATGAGGGGCCAGTCACGCGCAAGCGCGGCCGGCAAGCGAGGTGGTACCGCGGCATCCGTCGTCCTCGTGTTGGAAGTCGACACGAGGGAAGGCAGCGAATGTATCCGCGATCCGGCACCGGCGATGAGTCCGTCAACCCGAGCCCGCGCTTTCCGGAGATCGAAGAGCGCATCCTCAGCTTCTGGAAGGCGGATGCCACCTTCCGCGCCTCGGTCGCGCAGCGCGAGGGCTGCGAAGAGTGGACGTTCTACGACGGCCCACCGTTCGCCAACGGCCTGCCGCACTACGGCCACCTGCTGACCGGCTACGCCAAGGATGTCTTCCCGCGCTTCCAGACCATGCGCGGCAAGCAGGTGCACCGCCGCTTCGGCTGGGACACCCACGGACTGCCCGCCGAGCTCGAGGCGGAGCGCCAGCTCGGCATCACCGACAAGAGCCAGATCGAGGCGATGGGCATCGCCGAGTTCAACCAGGCCGCGCGCGAGTCCGTGCTGCGCTACACGCAGGAGTGGCAGGAGTACGTCACCCGGCAGGCGCGCTGGGTCGACTTCGAGAATGACTACAAGACGCTCGACATCACCTTCATGGAAAGCGTCATCTGGGCGTTCAAGCAGCTCTACGACAAAGGTCTCGCCTACGAGGGCTACCGCGTGCTGCCGTACTGCTGGCGCGACCAGACCCCGCTGTCCAACCACGAGCTGCGCATGGATGACGACGTCTACAAGCAGCGCCAAGACCAGACCGTCACAGTGACCTTCCCGCTGGTCGGCCCTAAGGCGGAGGCGCTCGGCCTCACCGCCGTGCGCGCCCTCGCCTGGACGACCACCCCGTGGACGCTCCCGACCAACTTTGCTCTCGCGCTCGGGCCCGAAATCGAGTACGCGGTCGTCCCATCCGGCCCGCTGGGCGCCGGCGACGGCGCCGAAGAGGGCGTCGCCGAGTACCTGCTCGCCACCGACACCGTCCACTCCTACTTCAAGGACCTCGGCTACGAGTCCGCCGAGGCCGCGCGTGCCGCGGTGTCCCGCACCCACCTCGGCGCCGCGCTCGAGGGCATCCACTACGACCGGCTCTGGGACTTCTACGCCGACACCGAGAAGTGGGGCACCCAGAACGCCTGGCAGCTGCTCGTGGCCGACTACGTCGAAACCGGCGAGGGCACCGGCATCGTGCACCAGGCGCCCGCCTTCGGTGAGGACGACCAGCTCGTCGGCCAGGCTGCAGGCATCCCGGTCATCCTCTCGGTCGATGACGGCGGCAAGTTCCTCCCGGATGTCGCGCCCGTCGCCGGCCTGCAGGTGTTCGACGCGAACAAGCCGCTCACCCAGCTGCTGCGCTCCGACGGCCGCCTGCTGCAGGTCAAGAGCTACGAGCACCCGTACCCGCACTGCTGGCGCTGCCGCAACCCGCTCATCTACAAGGCGGTGTCGAGCTGGTTCGTGCGCGTCCCGGATTTCCGTGATCGGATGGGCGAGCTCAACGAGCAGATCAACTGGGTGCCCGACAACGTCAAGCACGGCCAGTTCGGCAAGTGGCTCGCCGGTGCCCGCGACTGGTCGATCTCCCGCAACCGCTACTGGGGCTCCCCGATCCCGGTGTGGAAGAGCGACAACCCCGAGTACCCGCGCGTCGACGTGTACGGCTCCCTCGATGAGCTGGAGCGCGACTTCGGCGTACGGCCCACCGACCTCCACCGCCCGTACATCGACGACCTGACCCGCCCGAACCCGGATGACCCGACGGGCAAATCGACCATGCGCCGCATCGAGGATGTCCTCGACGTCTGGTTCGATTCCGGCTCGATGCCGTTCGCGCAGGTGCACTACCCGTTCGAGAACCGCGAGTGGTTCGACAGCCACAACCCCGCCGACTTCATCGTCGAATACATCGGGCAGACTCGCGGCTGGTTCTACACGATGCACGTGCTCGCGACGGCGCTGTTCGACCGTCCGGCGTTCAAGAACGTGATCAGCCACGGCATCGTCCTCGGCAGCGACGGGCAGAAGATGTCGAAGAGCCTGCGCAACTACCCGGATGTCTCCGAGGTCTTCGCGCGGGATGGCGCGGATGCGATGCGCTGGTTCCTGATGTCGTCCTCGATCATCCGAGGCGGCAACCTGGTCGTGACCGAGGAGGGCATCCGCGAGGGTGTCCGGCAGTTCCTGCTGCCACTGTGGAGCACGTACTACTTCTTCACCCTGTACGCCAACGCTTCGACCGGGCTCAGCGCAGGTGCGAGCGGCTACGAGGCGAAGTGGCGCACTGACTCCACCAACGTCCTCGACCGGTACCTGCTCGCGAAGACCCGCACGCTCATCGAGCAGGTCACGGTCGATCTGGAGGCGCTCGACAGCCCGATGGCCGCGGCTAAGCTGCGCGACTTCGCCGATGTGCTCACCAACTGGTACGTGCGTCGCAGTCGCGACCGGTTCTGGGGCGGCGACGACACCGACGCCTTCGACACGCTGTACACGGTGCTCGAAACCCTCACCCGCGTGGCCGCTCCGCTCGCGCCGCTCGTCACAGAAGAGATCTGGCGCGGGCTCACCGGCGGGCGCAGCGTGCACCTGACCGACTGGCCGGATGCGAGGGTCTTCCCCGCCGACGGCCTGCTCGTGGCGACGATGGACCGGGTGCGGGAGATCGCATCCGCCGGTCTTGCATTGCGCAAGACGCGAGGCCTGCGAGTGCGCTTGCCGCTCGCGGCGCTGACCGTGGTCGGCGAGCAGTCCGGTCTCGAGGAGTTCAGCGACATCCTGCGCGACGAGCTCAACGTCAAGACCGTGCAGTTCGTGCCGTTGACCGAGCAGAGCCTCAGCGACTACGGCATCGTCCGGCGTCTGACCGTCAACGCGCGAGCGCTCGGCCCGCGCATCGGCAAGAACGTGCAACGCGTCATCCAGGCCTCCAAGGCGGGCGACTGGTCGCAGGATGGCGACGCGGTCGTGGTCGGCGGCACGCCGCTGCAACCGGGCGAGTTCGACCTCGTCCTCGAGGCGGGCGACGAGAACCACGCGGTGTCGTTCCTGTCCGGCGGCGGCTTCGTGCTCGTCGACACGCTCACCACCCCCGAGCTCGAGAGCGAGGGCCTCGCCAACGACCTCGTGCGCGCGATCAACCAGGCGCGCAAGGCACGCGACCTGGACGTGAGCGACCGCATCCGGTTGACCATCGCCGTTGACGGCGCGTTCACGACCGCGGTCGACTCGTTCGGCGGCCACATCTCCGACGAGGTGCTCGCGGTGGAGCTGCAGACGATGCCGTTCACGGATGCGTCGGGAGACAATTGGGACGAGCGCGCCGCATCCGACAACGGCGAGGGCTCCTACGCATTCAGGATCGAGAAGGTATGAGCGCGCGCGACGACGACCCGGAGCTGAGCGACGACGCGCTGTTCCAGTCCCAGGCTGACCGGGTGTATGCCGAACTGCTGGCCCGGGTGGGGGAGTCCGCCCCGCAGCCCCGGCTCGAGCCGACCCGGCAGGCGGCCGAGCTGCTGGGGGACCCGCAGAAGGCGTTCGGCATGATCCACATCACCGGCACCAACGGCAAGACCAGCACGAGCCGCATCACCGAGAGCATCCTGCGCGCGCACGGCCTGCGCACCGGACTGTTCACCAGCCCGCACCTGAGCCGGGTGAACGAGCGCATCATGATCGACGGGGAACCGATCTCGAACGAGGCGCTGGTGACGAACTGGGACGACATCACGCCGTACCTGAAGATGGCCGACGAGCAGCTCGTCGCCGAGGGCGAGGAGCCGCTCACCTACTTCGAGGCGCTCACGCTGCTTGCCTACGCGAGCTTCGCGGATGCGCCGGTCGATGTCGCGGTGGTCGAGGTCGGCATAGGCGGCGAGTGGGACTCGACCAACATCGCCGACGGCCAGGTCGCGGTGTTCACACCGATCGCGCTGGACCACGTGCACCGACTGGGCGACACCATCGCCGAGATCGCCGAGACCAAGGCGGGCATCATCAAGCCCGGCGCCCGCATTGTCACCGCAGCTCAGCATCCGGATGCCGCGGACGCGATCATCCGCGCGGCAGCCAGCAACAACGGCACCATCGCGGCCGAGGGTCGCGACTTCGGGCTGGAATCGGCCACCGTCGGCGTCGGCGGCCAGCTCATCACCGCGCAGGGCCTCGCCGGACGCTACGAGGAGGTCTTCCTGCCGCTGCTCGGTGACCACCAGGCGCAGAATGCGGCCGTTGCGATCGCCGCGGTCGAGAGCTTCCTCGGCGGCGGAGAGCAGCGCATCGGCGAGGACGTGCTGGCAGAAGGCCTCGCCACCGCCACCTCGCCCGGCCGGCTGCAGCTGCTGGGCATCGAACCGTCGGTGCTCGTGGACGCCGCACACAACCCGCACGGTGCCGAGGCGCTCGCAGCGGCGATCGGCAAGTACTTCGACTTCCGTGAGCTGGCGCTCGTCGTCGGCATCCTCGCCGACAAGGATGCGCACGGCATCGTCGATACTCTCGCGCCCCTCGCGACGCGCATCCACGTCACCCAGTCGCACTCGGATCGGGCGATCCCCGCCGACGAGCTGGCCGATGATGTCGAGCAGTGGACGCACGAGACGGTCATCCGATTCGACACCCTCGAGGAGGCGCTCGACGCCGCACGCGAGTGGGCAGGGCTGGAGCAGGGACGTGCCGTGCTGGTCACCGGGTCGATCACCCTCGTCGGCGAAGCGATCGATATCGGACGAGACCAGGGGTGGGCGCTGTGACTGAGGTGAATCAGCCCAGGCAGCGCAAGCCGCGCAGGCGCCGCAGCGCGACCGAGTCGCTGGTATCGATCGCCCTCGGGCTTGAAGCGACACTCGTCTTCTTTGTGACTATGGCCGTCTTCGGGCTGCGTGAAGTGTCTCCGGGGGTGGCCTTCGGCGGCGGGGCGGTGCTGTTCCTGCTGCTGATCATCGCCGCGGCGTACGCGCGTTTCCCGTGGGCGATCTGGCTCGGCTGGGCGATGCAGGTCGTGCTCATCGCGCTCGGCCTCGTGCTGCCCGTCATGTACGCGATCGGGGCGGGCTTCGCCGCGATCTTCATCTACTGCTTCCTCACCGGCCGCCGGCTGGACAGGCAGAACAACTCAGCAACAGCGTGAACAGGAGAGAAGAAATGACCGATTCCGTCGAAGAGACCCTGGTACTGGTGAAGCCGGATGGCGTCGCGCGTGGGCTGACGGGGGAGATCCTGCGCCGCATCGAGGCGAAGGGGTACCTTCTCGTCGACGTGCGACTCGTGCAGCCGGATCGCGAGCTGTTGGCCAGCCACTACGAGGAGCACCAGGGCAAGCCGTTCTACGAGCCGCTGGTCGAGTTCATGGAGAGCGGCCCGGTCGTCGCGCTGCGCATCGCAGGCAACCGCGTCATCGAGGGCTTCCGGGTGCTTGCCGGCACCACCGACCCGACCACAGCTGCGCCGGGCACCATCCGCGGCGACCTCGGGCGCGACTGGGGCCTCGCGGTGCAGCAGAACCTCGTGCACGGCTCCGACTCGCCAGAGTCGGCTGCACGCGAGCTTGGGCTCTGGTTCGCCTGACGGCCTCTGAGCGCACATAGGTAACGAAACGGCAACGAACACGCCGAGCGGCGAAAGTGCCGAGATTCGCCCCTGACCTGCGGTTTTCCGGCCGAGGACCGGCATCCGGCCTTAACGGCAATTTCCCAGTTTCGCTAAGGTGGTCGACGCAGTACACAAGGCCGCGCCCGAATGAAACCCCATTTCGTTCGGTCGTATGGTTCGTGTCAGGGGAGCGTTCCCGAAGTTCGCTCCCGCCCTGCGGCACTGTCGCACCGGGCACCTGGCATGCACCCGGACCGTGACCAATGACGCCCGCGATCCGAATTTCGGATGCGTGCGCGGAGGTACCGTGACCACGTCCCGACCCGCTGTAGAAGTCCGAAACCTGTTCAAGGTGTTCGGCAGGAAGCCCGAATCCGTAGTCGCCAGGCTGCGAGCCGGTGCGAGCCGCGACAGCGTCGCTGGCGACGGAACAGCCGCCGTCATCGACGCATCGTTCGATGTTGCTCCGGGCGAGATCTTCGTGGTCATGGGGCTGTCAGGGTCGGGCAAGTCGACGCTCATCCGCATGCTCAACGGGCTGCTGGAGCCGACAGCGGGCAGCGTCACGATCGATGGCACGGAGATCGTCGGCATCTCACCCAAGGAGCTGCGCGCCGTACGCCGCTCGAAGGTGTCGATGGTGTTCCAGCACTTCGCTCTGCTGCCGCACCGCACCGTGCTCGACAACGTGGCTTACGGGCTCGAGATTCAGGGTGTGCCGGTCGCCGAGCGGCAGGAGCGCGCTCGCACGATCATCGGCAAGGTGGGACTGGCTGGCTGGGAGGACCGCCTCCCCAGCGAGCTGTCCGGTGGAATGCAGCAGCGCGTCGGTCTCGGCCGGGCGCTGGCGGCGCAGACCGACATCCTGCTCATGGACGAGGCGTTCTCCGCCCTCGACCCGCTCATCCGGCGCGAGATGCAGGAACAGCTGGTCGAGTTGCAGGCAGAACTCGGCAAGACCATCGTGTTCATCACCCACGACCTGAACGAGGCGATGTTCCTCGGCGACCGGGTCGCGGTCATGCGGGACGGTCGCATCGTGCAGATCGGCACACCGGAGGAGATCCTCACCGACCCGGCCAACGACTACGTCGCGCAGTTCGTGCAGGATGTCGACCGCTCGCGCGTGCTCACCGCCTCTAGTGCAATGGAACCGGCGCGCGCGGTCATCTCTGACACGGCCGGCCCTCGCGCCGCCCTCCGGATGATGCGGGACCTGCAGACATCCGCCCTCTACGTCGTCGGCCGCAACCGCAAGCTGATCGGCGTCGTACGAGATCGCCAGATGGTGAAGCTCGTGAGGGCGGGGGAGAGCAGCTTCGGGTCGGCACTTGGGGTCGAAGTGCCGCGCGTGCACGCCGACGAGTACCTGAGCGACCTCTACGAGAGAGCGGTCGAAAGCGACCTGCCGATCGCGGTCGTCGACGAAGACGAGCGCCTGCTCGGGGTGATCCCGAACGTGACGCTGCTCGCCGCGCTCGGCAATGTGACGACGAACACCGGCGAGCAGCCGATCGTCGAACCGCCGCCCACGGTTGAGGTGTCGATCGTCACCGCGACGCTGGAGGAGACGGCGCAGCCCGACTCGGATGCCGTGATGACGGGAGGTCGCTCGTGAACGACTTCCGCATCCCTCTCGGCGACTGGGTTGAGTCCCTCGTCCAGTTCGTGACCAAGTACTTCTCCGACGTGTTCGGCGCAATCAGGACCGTGTTCAAGGGCGCCTATGACGCGCTCGACTGGATTCTCGCGACGCCCCCATTCTGGGCCGTCATCCTCGTGCTCGCGGTCATCGCACTGCTCGTGAAGGGCGTGCCGTTCGCCATCGGAAGCGTCGTTGGCCTAGGTCTCATAGTCGCCGTCGGTCAGTGGGACTACGCGATGGATTCGCTTGCTCTGGTCATTGTCGCGAGCGTGATCGCGGTGCTGCTGAGCATCCCGATCGGCATCCTCGCTGCAAAGTCGCGGGCCGCTTCGACGATCATCCGGCCGATCCTCGACTTCATGCAGACGATGCCGGCGTTCGTCTACCTGATCCCGGCGCTCATCCTGTTCCGCGTCGGCGTCGTGCCGGGCATCGTCGCGACGATCATCTTCGCGCTCGCGCCGGGTGTCCGCCTGACCGAGCTCGGCATCCGCGGTGTCGACCAGGAGGTCGTCGAGGCGGGCAAGGCGTTCGGGTCTTCACCTGGCCGCATCCTCCGCCAAATCGAGCTTCCCCTCGCGATGCCGACCATCATGGCCGGTGTCAATCAGGTGATCATGCTCGCGTTGTCCATGGTCGTGATCGCCGGAATGGTGGGTGCCGGTGGACTCGGCGGGCAGGTCGTCGCGAGCCTGAACCGGATCGACATCGCCCTCGGCTTCGAGGCTGGACTTTCGGTCGTGATCCTGGCGATCTTCCTCGACCGGCTCACCGCGGCATTCGGCAACGGCGGCAGCTTCCTCAGCAGGTTCTTGGGGCGCCGCCGGCCGAACGGCATCACCCAAGAGGCCGAGGTCGCTGCCGTGGGCGAGGGAAGCAAGCGGCCCATCGCCGTCCCCTGAACTCGCGGGCGCCCCGTGCGCCCGTGACCCGTGCGCGCGGAGATTCCGCGTGCAATCACGTCAACCCCGGACGCGCATCTGCGCGCCCAGAAAGGAAGACACCAATGAGAAAGCGCCATTCAGCGCTGATCGCAACGGGCGCCATTGCGGCGCTCGCACTGACCGGATGCTCGGCGGAGGCCGAGCCCGGCAACGCCACCGAGAGCAAGGGCGAGATCACCATCGCCGTGTTCAACGGCTGGGACGAGGGAGTCGCGACCTCGTTGCTGTGGGAGAACATCCTCACCGAGCAGGGTTACGACGTGAACCTCGAGTACGCAGACCCCGCACCGGTCTTCGCGGGACTGTCGACCGGCGACTACGACTTCACGACCGACGTCTGGCTGCCAGGCACGCACTCCAAGTACCTCGAGACCTACGGCAACGACATCGTCGAGTTGGGTGCCTGGAACGACACGGCCTCGCTCACCGTTGCCGTGAACGCGGATGCGCCGATCGACTCACTCGCCGAGCTGGCCGAGAACGCGG
This sequence comes from Cryobacterium sp. BB307, assembly GCF_012274275.1. Classification (GTDB taxonomy): domain Bacteria; phylum Actinomycetota; class Actinomycetes; order Actinomycetales; family Microbacteriaceae; genus Terrimesophilobacter. Next base: position 96,413 of record NZ_JAANZA010000002.1, read on the forward strand.
ACCTGTTCGGCAACCAGATCGTCGGCATCGAGCCGGGCGCCGGCCTCACCGGCGTGATGGAGGACGCCGTGATCCCCGGGTACGGGCTCGAGGATATGAACTTCCTCACCTCGTCGACCCCGGCGATGCTGACGGAGCTGTCGACCGCACTGGATTCCGGCGAGAACATCGTCGTGTCCCTGTGGCGTCCGCACTGGGCGTACGACGCGTTCGACATCAAGGATCTCGAGGACCCGGATGGCGCGCTCGGTGGTTCCGAGAGCATGTACAGCTACAGCCGCACGGGCTTCGCGGACGACTTCCCCGAGGTCGCGAAGTGGCTGGAGGACTTCACCATGGACTCCGACCTGCTTCACTCGCTCGAGAACGCACTGTTCAACGAGTACGACGGTGATGATTACGCGCCCATCGTCGAGGACTGGATCTCGCAGAACCAGGACTGGGTCGACAGCCTCACCAACTAGTGCCGAACGTCCCGAGTTGCCCACTTCCGCCCCAGTTTTCGCACATTTTGGGGGCCGAAGTGGGCAACTCGGCGCTAGAAGAGGTTGTTCACGACGTCGAGGCGCACCTGCGCCAGCACCGCGACGACCACGTAGCAGAGAACGGTCAGCAGCGGCACCCAGGAGTAGAGCTTCCCGAAGAAGCGGCGGGCCGCCGGCGGGACCGGGATGTTGCCCGACTTGAGGTTGTACAGCGTCACCGCAAGGAACAACGGGATGGTCACCGACCAAACGACCATGCACCACGGGCACAGCGTCCCGAGCACGAAGATGCTCTGGCCGATGAGCCAGCACACGAACACGAAGGCGCCGAGCAGCCCGAGGTTGAACAGCATCCAGAACCAGCGCGCAAACCGTGCGCCGGCAAGCAGGCTGACACCGACCGCGATCGGCGCTGCGAAGCCCGCGATTCCGAGCAACGGGTTGGGGAAACCGAATACCGCGCCCTGCCATGAGTCCAGGTTCGGGCCGCACGCGACGAGAACGCTGATGTCGCAGCTGAGCTGCGTGTCAGGGTTCTGCAGCACCTCGAACTTCGAGATGGTGAGCTCCCACGAGCCCCAGAATCCGATAGCTCCGGCGATGATCAGGAAGATCGCGAGTGCCGTCGGACGGGCAGTGGGTTGGGGCGGGCGCACGCTCGCGATTATTCCACTCCGAGGCAAATGCGTACGTTCCGGGCGACAGCGTGCGATAATTGACGACAGTCACCCGAGCCGCGCTCGGCGTGACCTACGACAAGCTTCCCGGTCACAGAACCGGAATGGCCGAGATCCACGGTTGCACGACGCACCGAGTGCCACGGTCAGGACGCACAGGATTTGCGGATGTTCATGACGAACGCCGCTCGAGAATTGAGACCCGGATCGCAGGGTAGCGCGGATACCCGCACCGGGCTGGGAGCGCACCAGCAATGCTGGAGACAGACGACAACAACGAATCACAGGATCCAACAACCGCGCCGGAGGGTGCCGCTGAGGCGGCCCCGAAGCGCCGCATCTTGAGACGGCGGAAGGCGGAGCCGAAGTCGGCTGCCGTGGCCGCGAACGATGTCGCTAAGGTGCCGGATGCGTCGGCTGACCAAGCGGCAGACGTCGCCAAGTCGCCGAACGCCGAGGCTGAGCCTGCAGAGACAGCGGAACCCGCAGCGCAGCCCGAGCAGGCGGCCGAGCCCGAGGCGACCACCCCCGAGCCCGAGCCCATCCGGGCACTGACGACCACGTCGCTGATCTTCCAGGCACCGGACCTGCCCCCGTTGCCGCCGGTGGCTGACTTCGACGACACGGAGGAGACGCCGTCATCGTCGCGTCGACGCACCAGGCGTCGTGCGGGTGAGGACTCCGACCCGGGCGACGACCAGCCAAACACCGTTGTGAGGGTCCGCCAGCCGCGCAAGCAGCCGGAGCTCATCACCGAACCGCAGCGAGTGAAGGGCTCGACGCGGCTCGAGGCGAAGAAGCAGCGCCGCCGTGACGGCCGCGACGCCGGCCGCCGCCGCCCGGTCATCACAGAGGCAGAATTCCTCGCACGCCGCGAAAGCGTCGATCGCGTCATGGTCGTGCGGTCGAAGAACAACCGCATCCAGATCGGCGTGCTCGAGGATGGCGTGCTCGTCGAGCACTACGTCGCCCAGTCGCAGGAATCGTCGCTCATCGGCAACGTCTACCTCGGTCGCGTGCAGAACGTGCTGCCGAGCATGGAGGCAGCGTTCGTCGACATCGGTCGTGGCCGCAACGCCGTGCTGTACTCCGGCGAGGTGGACTGGGATGCCGCGAACACCGATGGCGAGAAGAACCAGCCGCGTCGCATCGAACTGGCACTGAAGCCCGGCGACAAGGTGCTCGTGCAGGTGACCAAGGACCCTGTCGGACACAAGGGTGCCCGACTCACCAGCCAGGTCAGCCTGCCCGGGCGGTACCTCGTGTACGTCCCGAACGGGTCGATGAACGGCATCAGCCGCAAGCTGCCGGACACCGAGCGTGCGCGCTTGAAGAAGATCCTCAAGGAGGTGCTCCCGGAGAACGTCGGTGTCATAGTGCGCACCGCCGCCGAGGGAGCGACGCAGGAGCAGCTGACCCTCGACGTCAACCGCCTGATCGCCCAGTGGGCCGAGATCAGCAAGGCAGTTGAGAAGGGGAACGCGCCGTCCCTGCTGCACAGCGAGCCTGACCTGCTGGTCAAGATCGTGCGTGACGTCTTCAATGAGGACTTCCAGTCCCTGGTCGTGCAGGGTGACGACGCCGAGAAGACCATCTCCGGCTACCTCAGCCAGGTCGCCCCCGACCTGATGGACCGCCTGAAGCGCTACGACGGCGACGGCGACGCATTCGACTCGTACCGCATCTCCGAGCAGATCGAGAAGGCGCTCGACCGTAAGGTCTGGTTGCCATCCGGTGGCTCGCTCGTCATCGACCGCACCGAGGCGATGACCGTCATCGACGTCAACACCGGCAAGTTCGTCGGCTCGGGCGGCAACCTCGAAGAGACGGTCACGAAGAACAACCTCGAGGCCGCGGAGGAGATCGTCCGCCAGCTGCGCTTGCGCGACATCGGCGGCATCATCGTCGTCGACTTCATCGACATGGTGCTGGAGACCAACCGTGACCTCGTGTTGCGGCGCCTGGTCGAGTGCCTCAGCCGTGACCGCACCAAGCATCAGGTCGCCGAGGTGACGAGCCTCGGTCTCGTGCAGATGACCCGCAAGAAGCTCGGCCTTGGGCTGCTCGAGTCGTTCAGCGAGCCGTGCGACGTGTGCGCCGGACGCGGCATCATTGTCCACCACGACCCCGTCACCAAGCACCGCCAGACCCCGCAGCCGGAGACGCGCCGTCGGGGCAAGGCGCAGACCGCGCCGCCGTCGAAGCCCGGCAATGGCACGCACGCCATCACCGATGACGTGAAGAACGCGCTCGCCCAGATCGCGGCGAGCACGATCATCCCGGATGCGCATGACGACGCGGCGAAGAGCGAACCCGCCGAGGAAGCGGTCGAAGAGGCTGCTCCCGCGACAGCAGAGGCGATGGCCGAAACGCCCGCGGCACCCGAGAAGGACGCCGAGGACGCCGAGCTCGCGATCCTGGACATCCCGCTGAAGAAGGTGCAGCGCGCCCCCCGCCGGGTGAGCCCCGAGGCCGCCGAGGACATTCTGGGTTCGGTGCTGGAAGCGCTTCCGGCGCCGAAGGAGCCGGGCACAGGACGCTCAGCACGCCGACCGCGACGCGCGACCTCCGCGAGCATCGCGGCCCAGGCTGAGACCGAAGAGTCCTAATCCCTTCATTGAGTCGGGAGTAGTTGTCCAAATGAACGACCTCATAAGGGCAACTACTCCCGACTCGATGGTTTAGGTCAGAGACCGCGACGCTCGCGCTGCGTCACGCGCAAGCCGCTCGCCAGCAAGCGCTCGACGAGTTCCCGGTTGCTGACGGGGATCGCCCCGGCCGCGACGAGGTCGTCGTACCGGTGGTCCGGCACGTCGTAGTGGTCCAGGTCGAAGCCGCGCCGGGGGAGTCCGACCCGTGCGGCGAAGGCGTGCAACTCCTCGAGGGACGAGTCGCTCACCAGGTGACCCCATAGCATCCCGTGCGCTGGCCAGCTAGGTTGATCGATGAGCACGGCCATGGTGGGAGTTTAGAGGGGGCATCCGGATGCACAGCGTCGCCACAGCGGTCCGCAAACCAAACTCGGTCACGGCCGCGTACGCGGCTGGCCTCGTCCTCGCGGTGATGGTCGCCCAGCAGTTGGCGAACGCTGTGTACACGATCGCCTTCTACGGCAGCTCCGGTCAGCTTGGGCTGTGGCTAGGTGGGCTGGGGTTTGATTTTCTCACCGTCCGGCTGCCGTTCGCACTCGGAGTGTTCGTGAGCTTCTGGCTTGTCGCACGCATCGTCGCGGAGCACAGGATGGCCCAGGTGGTGGCTCGCTCGCTCGCAGCGGCGGGTCTCGGCGCCTTGGCGGTCTTTATTGCCTCGTTCCTGTTCGAAGCGATGGCGCGGCTGTCCGAGGTGAGCTGGTTCGGGCACTCACTGAGCGGTGTCGCCGGCGCACTCGCCCAGAGTGGCAACTACGCGATCGCCGTTGGTCTGATGCAGGCGGTCAACGCGCTGATCTACGCTGCGCCGGTCGTTGTCCTCGCCGGGGTATGCTTGTGGTTCTGGCTGACGAAGCGTCCGGCTCAACAACCCGCGGAAGGCATCCTCGACGAGGTTTGACCGCCGTACCGCCCATCAAGTAGCATTGACCCTTGGTGTGCGCTGGGCTGAGCCCGCTTTTTACGCCAATAGCTTCCTTCAAGAGTTAGGGTCCCCACGTGGTTTACGCAGTTGTGCGCGCCGGCGGTCGGCAGGAAAAGGTCGAGGTCGGTTCGATCGTCGTCCTCGACCGCATCCAGGCGGATAAGAACGGCAACATCGAGCTTGCGCCGGTGCTGCTCGTCGACGGTGACAAGATCACCCACGACGCGAAGTCACTCGCGAAGGTCACGGTCACGGCCGAGGTGCTCGGCAACGAGCGCGGCCCGAAAATCGTCATCCAGAACTACAAGAACAAGACGGGGTACAAGCGCCGCATGGGCTTCCGTGCCGAGCAGACCCGCGTCAAGATCACCAGCATCAAGTAAGGGGCTGAAGCACTCATGGCACACAAAAAGGGAGCTAGCTCCACCCGTAACGGTCGCGACTCCAACGCGCAGCGCCTCGGCGTGAAGCGCTTCGGCGGCCAGGTCGTCAGCGCGGGCGAGATCCTCGTCCGCCAGCGCGGCACCAAGTTCCACCCGGGCGCCGGTGTCGGCCGCGGTGGCGATGACACGCTGTTCGCCCTCGAGGCGGGCTCGGTCGAGTTCGGCACGAAGGGCGGCCGCAAGGTCGTCAACATCGTGGCGGCGGCTGCCGAGTAGCAGCAAAGCTTTTCCCTGCGAGCGAGCTTCGGCTCGCTCGCAGTGTTTAACGTGAGAGACAGGAGGCAGCCATGGCGACGTTCGTCGATGAGGTGACGCTGCACCTGCGTGCTGGCAACGGCGGGCACGGATGCGTTTCAGTGCGTCGTGAGAAGTTCAAGCCCTTGGGCGGTCCGGATGGCGGCAACGGCGGGCACGGCGGGGACATCGTGCTGATCGCCGACCCGCAGGTCACCACACTGCTCGGCTACCACCACTCGCCGCACCGCAGCGCACCCAACGGTATGCCGGGTATGGGCGACAACCGCAACGGCCCGCGCGGCGAGAACCTCGTGCTCCCGGTGCCCGTCGGCACCGTCGTCAAGGACCCGGACGGCACAGAGCTAGTCGACCTGAACGAGCCCGGCATGGAGTTCATCGCCGGCCCGGGCGGCCTGGGTGGTCTCGGCAACGCGGCGCTCGCGAGCACCAAGCGCAAGGCGCCCGGATTCGCGCTGCTCGGCACGCCGGGCTGGCAGGGCGATGTCATCCTGGAGCTCAAGGTCGTCGCTGATGTCGCGCTGGTCGGCTACCCGTCCGCCGGCAAGTCCAGCCTCATCGCCTCCCTCTCGGCGGCACGCCCGAAGATCGCCGATTACCCGTTCACCACGCTGCACCCGAACCTCGGCGTAGTCCAGGCGGGCGAGGTCCGGTACACGGTCGCCGATGTCCCTGGACTCATCGAAGGCGCCAGTGAGGGTCGAGGTCTCGGCCTCGAGTTCCTGCGCCACGTCGAGCGGTGCACCGCGATTGTGCACGTGCTCGACTGCGCCACCCTCGAACCCGGCCGGGATCCGGTGAGCGACCTCGACACGATCCTCGCCGAGCTGGGCGCGTACCCGGTGCCAGCCGGCCAGACGCCGCTGCTGGAGCGCCCGCAGCTCGTGGCACTGAACAAGATCGACGTGCCCGAGGCTCGCGAACTCGCGGACTTCGTCCGTCCCGACCTCGAGGCACGCGGCTACCGCGTGTTCGAGATCTCCACCGTGAGCCGCGACGGCTTGAAGCCGCTCAGCTACGCACTGGCTGAGCTCGTCGAGGCCGACCGCGCCGCAACGCCTGCGCCGAAGCCGCGCATCGTCATGAGGCCGAAGGCCGTCGACGACAACGGCATGACCATCACCGTCGAGGGCAGTTCCGAGGGGCCGATCTACCGCATCCGGGGCGAGAAGCCCGAGCGCTGGGTCGCCCAGACCGACTTCCGCAACGAGGAGGCCATCGGCTTCCTCGCCGACCGGCTGTCCAAGATCGGCATCGATGACCGCCTGTTCCAAGCGGGTGCTGCAGCCGGCGCTACAGTGGTGATCGGCGCCGACGACGGCGTCATCTTCGACTGGGAGCCGACGCTGACGTCTGCCGCCGAGCTGATCACGAGTCCGCGAGGCACCGACTCCCGTTTCGGAGGAAGCGAACGTCCGACCCGCGCCGAGCGGCGCGAGGACTACTTCGCCCGCATGGACGCCAAGGCAGCGGCCCGCGAGGAACTCCGTCGCGAGCGCGAGGCCGGCCTGTGGACCGAAGACGGCGATTTCGAGATCGACCGCACCGGCGATACGAAGGAACAGAACACCGAGGATGACTGAGCCGATAACGCTCCCGCCGCTATCGTCCCGTACCCAGATCCCGCAGGCGAGGCGTGTGGTCGTGAAGGTCGGTTCGTCGTCGATCAGCGGCGCCAACGCCGGACAGATCACCGAACTTGTCGACGCGCTGTCTGAAGCCCACGGGCGTGGTGCTGAGGTTGTGCTCGTGTCGTCAGGCGCCATCGCAACAGGCATCCCGTACCTGCAGCTCGACGCGCGGCCAACCGACCTCGCGACGCAGCAGGCGGCCGCGGCAGTCGGCCAGAACCTTCTGATCTTCCGCTACCAGGAGAGCCTCCGCCGCTACCGGATCGTCGCCGGTCAGGTGCTGCTCACGGCGGGCGACCTGGAGAACCCGTCACACCGCAGCAACGCGCAGCGCGCCATGGAACGCCTGCTCGGGCTGCGTATCCTCCCGATCGTCAACGAGAACGACACCGTCGCAACGCACGAGATCCGCTTCGGCGACAACGACCGGCTCGCGGCGCTCGTCTCGACTCTGGTCCGCGCCGACCTGCTTGTGCTGCTGTCGGACGTCGACGCGCTGTACACCAAGCCGCCGTCGCATCCGGATGCGCGCAAGATCGAGCATGTCGCATTCGACGACGAGTTGGCCGAGGTCGAATTCGGCGGAATCGGCGAAGCCGGCGTTGGCACCGGTGGAGCCGGTACCAAGGTGTCCGCGGCGAAGCTCGCGGCAGCCGCCGGAACCCCCGTGCTGCTTGCGTCGACCACTCAGGTGCGCGAGGCGCTCGCGGGGGACCACGTCGGCACCTGGTTCGACGCGAAGGCTTAGGTCAGCGGCTCGTCGTCACCGTGAGGGTCCGAAGGCTCTGACGAGCGCCTCGACCATCGCATCCGTCTCCCAACCGTGATTCGCTCCGGCAACGGTGACGTGGGCGGCGCTGGGAAGGGACCGCTCAAGCGCGTCAGCCGCAGCGGGGAAGAGCGGCAGCGTTTCGGCGCCGGTCATGACGGTGGTCGGTTGCGTCACGGCAGCCCATTGGGTCGCCCACGGCGTGCCCGCTTCCGCCTTCGCGAGGATCGCTGCGTCGTAGGGCAGTGTCGGAGCCAGAGTGAGCATGGTTGGCCACGCAGGGCTTCGGCGCGACGCCTCCAGCCATTCGGGCGGCATGTCCTGCATGAACACCGCGGTGGCGCCCTCCCGGTCGCCCGCGGTAATCCGCTCGGTCAGGCTGCGCTGATAGGCACCCCCGTCACCCTCAAGCGCCAGCGGAGGCTCCCACAGAGCGAGCGCCGTGACCGGCAAACCGGCGGCAGCTGCCCACAGCGCGAGCACAGCGCCGGACGAACTGCCGAACAGCGCGGCGCTGCCACCGTTCGCCTCGATGAGAGCGGCGAGATCCTCGACCTCACGGTCGACGTGGTACGTGCTGGCGTCACCGCTCTCACCGCGTCCGCGGCGGTCGTAGGTCACGGCGGTGAAGCCCTGCGCGGCCATCCGGTGGGCCAGTTCGCCCGTTCTCGGATCGAACGCCCGGAACTGCATCGCCGCACCGATGAACACCACGGTCGGCCCGTCGCCTTCGCGTTCGTAGGCGAGCCGTGTTCCATCCGTCGATGTGACGAACTCTGTCATGAATGCCTCCGGATGCGTGTAGACACTGACCACGTCGGAGACCCGCACGCAACGCCCAGACGGCTGCCGCGCGACGGTAAACTCGCGAGCATGCACGGTACCACCACGACCAGCACCCTAGCCGACAAGCTTTTCGCCGCTCGGGAGGCTTCACTCGGGCTTGCGCAAGCGACCACCCAGCAGAAAAACTCCGCACTCGAGTCGCTCGCGGTCGCTCTCGAAGTGAATGCCGAGCGCATCGTCGCGGCCAACGCGCACGACCTGGGGGCCGGCAGCAGGAACGGGCTCAGCGACTCGCTGCTCGACCGACTGCGGCTGGACGCCAAGCGTATCGACGCCCTCGCCGCGGCGGTTCGCGAGATCATCGGCCTCACCGACCCGATCGGACAGTCCGTGCGCGGCATGACGCTGCCGAACGGCCTCAGGGTCAACCAGGTGCGTGTGCCGTTCGGCGTTGTCGGCGCGATCTACGAGGCCCGACCAAACGTGACCATCGACATCGCAAGCCTCGCCCTCAAGAGTGGCAACGCGGTGGTCCTGCGGGGCGGGTCTGCCGCGGAGAACTCGAATCGGGTGCTGGTCGAGCTGATCCAGGATGCGCTCGCTGCAGCCGGTCTCCCGCCTCTCGGAGCCCAGACCATCGATGAGTTCGGACGCGACGGAGCGGCGGAGCTCATGCGCGCCCGCGGCCTCGTCGACGTGCTCATCCCGCGCGGAAGCGCAAACCTCATCAACACCGTCGTCGCCGAGTCGACGGTGCCTGTCATCGAGACCGGCGCCGGCATCGTGCACATCTTCGTCGACGAGAGCGCCCCCACCCAGTGGGCTGTCGACATCGTCCGCAACGCAAAGGTGCAGCGGCCGAGCGTGTGCAACGCCGTCGAGACGGTGCTCATCCATCGCGCCGCATCCGAACGCGTGTTACCCGCCCTCATGCAGGCGATGCGCGATTCTTCGGTCACCGTGCACGCCGATCAGGAGGTGGTCGCGAACTTCCCGGACGCGCTCGTCGCGACCGAGGAGAACTGGTCCACCGAGTACCTGTCGCTCGAACTGTCGGTGCGCATCGTCGACACGCTCGATGAGGCGATCGAGCACATCCGGCGCTATTCAACGCGTCACACGGAGTCGATCGTCACCAACGACCTCGCGAACGCGGAACGGTTCCTGAACGAGGTGGACTCCGCGGTCGTCATGGTGAACGCTTCAACCCGGTTCACGGACGGCGGCGAGTTCGGGTTCGGCGCCGAGGTCGGAATCTCCACGCAGAAGCTGCACGCCCGGGGCCCCATGGGGCTGCCGGAGCTGACGAGCACGAAATGGATCGTCAGGGGCTCGGGTCAGGTGCGCGCGTAAGACCCGGCGCCATCGACGGAACACGGTAGATTGGCTATGGTGCTTGCCGAAGCGCCGAACGGAGAAGAAATGTCACTGCTTGCTGTAGTCGCCGCCAGCGAAGAGCACCTGGCACCCATCTGGATGCCCATCATTTGGTTCGCGATCATTCCCGCCGCGGCATTCATACTCATGGGCCTGATCACCTGGAGCTTCCGCGACGTCTCGAACCGTCACGTCATTCAGTCGCATCGGCATGACGAGGCTGCGCACCAGTAGGTTCGCCAGTGACCATGCCGGCAACCGCGCAAGGACGCGCCCGAATCGGAGTGATGGGCGGCACTTTCGACCCCATCCACCATGGACACCTTGTCGCGGCGAGCGAAGTCGCGCAGTCATTCGACCTTGACGAGGTCGTCTTCGTCCCCACCGGCGAGCCGTACCAGAAGCGCGACGTCACAGCCGGAGAGCATCGCTACCTGATGACCGTGATCGCCACGGCATCCAATCCGCGCTTCACTGTGAGTCGTGTCGACATCGATCGAGGCGGCCCCACCTACACGATCGACACGCTGCGGGAGCTGCAGTCGGCCCGCCCCGACGCCGAGTTGTTCTTCATCTCGGGTGCGGATGCGGTGGCGCAGATCCTGGAATGGAAGAACGCCGAGCAGCTTTTCGATCTCGCTCACTTCGTCGCTGTGACCCGTCCTGGGCACAACCTCACCATTTCCGGATTGCCGCAGGAGCACGTAAGCTTGTTGGAAGTTCCCGCGCTGGCCATTTCTTCGACGGACTGTCGAAGCCGCGTCAGTCGGGGTTTCCCGGTGTGGTACCTGGTTCCCGACGGTGTCGTGCAGTACATCTCCAAGTACCGCTTGTATCGGAGTCTTACGTGACAGCCTGGCAAGATGAGCCGCCCCTGAGCAGGCGAGCGCTTCGCGAACGCGAGCGAGCTCGAGCTCAAAGTGATGCCCAAAACCAACAGGAACCGGCAGCGCAGCCGGAACCCCTGAGCTACACCACCTCGGCGCGTCCGCACATCCCGAGCTACGACGGGCCCTCGTTCCGGAACCGTCCGGTGTCGACCGCGCCGCATCAGCCGGACAACCCCGGCTACCGGATGCGCGATTTCAGCCCGGAGTCCCGTCAGACGCGCGCCGCAACACCGGTCGAGGCGCCGGCTCCGTGGTCGCCGCAGGTGGCCAGCGGAGACCTCAAGTACCAGACCTCGGCGCAGCAGCCAGACGCGAAGTCGTCGGCACGACCGCAGGCGTTCCAGAGCCCCGAGGTGGTGCCGGAATCCCCGGTTGAGCGGACCGTCGCCGAGCAGGCTGCGGCGCAGCCCCCGGTTGAGCACACACTGACCCGCCGCGAGCTGCGTGCGATCCGCAACGCCGCCAGCCCCACCCCGCCGACCCTCATCGAACCGAACAACGTCGAGCCGAGCGAGCCGCAGGCGATCCCGCTTCCGGTCGTTCTGCCGCCGATCGAGGACGTCTTCCCGGCCAAGCAGGACAGCGCGGTCGAGGTGCATCCGGAGACGCTCGTCGAGGCGCATCCTGAGCCCGAAGCCGAGCCCGAGATCGTCGTGGAAGCCAGCGAGCCGCCATCGTTCACCGCGGTGATCCGCCCTCCGGTGTTCCCGGAGGCGCCGGCAGCGCAGGTGTTCCCCGAGGTCATCGAGCCCACCGTGATCGAACCGGAAGCGGCCCTGCCGGAGCCGCTGATCGAGCCGCTGCTGCGGCCGACCCGTGACTCACACTCGGCGCAGAGTGCGGACGACCTGGTCATCCCCGGAACTCCGGCTGCCAGCGAATTGCCGACCGACCGCGAGGTGGTCGTTGCACCCGAGTTCCACACTCCGCCGCCACCGGCAGTGAACGTCACCGAGCATGACCACGTGACCGGGCACATCCGCGACCTGTCGATCAGCGACGCCATCACGACCAGCGCGCTCGTGCTGCCGTCCCTTCCTGCCGACCCGATCACCAGCGCGGTCAGTCGCAGCGGGGAGGTGCTGGTCACCGGATCGATCGACCTGCCGCGCAGCTTGAGCGCCTTGGGCATCAGCGCGTCGCATGAGACGCGGGACATCGACCTCGACGACGACCTCGAAGACGGTCAGCCGAGTTCTGCGCCGGTGCGCGCCATCCGCGCCGTGAGCAGTTCGCACACGTCCTCGCACGGTCTCATCGCCAGCAAGCGGCACAAGACCGGCCGCTTCCCGATGATGGCTCTCGCGGTGAGCGGTGCGGTCATGGCTGGCGGTGTCGTCGTGCTGCTCGTCGGCGGCGTCGTCTTGAACATCTTCTGATCAGTGATCGACAATCTCTCAACAGTCAGGCCTCAGTGACAGCATCCGATCGCGCACGCGAACTTCTCCGCATCGCCGCTCAGGCGGCGGATTCCAAGCAGGCAGAGGATCTGGTTGCGCTCGATGTGTCGGGCAGGCTTCCGTTCACCGACATCTTCCTGCTCGCAACCGGTCGGAACGAGCGGAACGTCTCGGCGATCGCCGATGAGGTCGAGGACAAGCTCATCGAGCACGGCGCGAAGCCGCTGCGCCGCGAGGGCAAGGCCGAAGGTCGCTGGGTGCTCCTCGACTTCGGTGACATCGTCGTGCACGTGTTCCATGAGTCAGACCGCGTCTATTACTCACTGGAGCGACTGTGGCAGGACAGCCCGACGCTTCCGACCCTCTGACGCTCACCCGGTGGTGGCGCGCGGCTCCGGATGCGGCGGAGCAGGTCCGCGCTGACGTCGACGCCTGGGCGCAGCGCGTCACGGACAGCGGACTGCTCGAGGCGTTCGGCGGGACAGTGGCGGCGGGGGAGCCGCTGCTGGACTTCCTGGAACGGTTCGCTGCCGCGCACTGGGACTTTCGTGCCGGGCGTGAGCGCAACCTGGCCACCGTGCCCGACCTGACTCCTGCGCAGTTGGAGGCGATCGCCGACGCTGTTGGTCCGCTCGGACTCGATGGCACGCCACCGCCGTCGCTGGATAACTATGACGCGGTGATCATGACGGGCGGGATGGTGCGAGCGGGCATCGTGAAGCCGCGGCATGTTCGCGAGCTGGTGGATGCGGGTGTCAGCTTTGACGAAGGCACGTTCCTGGGCGCCTTTCGGCCGTTCGCGGGCGATGAGGTGGATCTCGCGAGCGAACTCGGCGTCGAGGGTGATGACGAGTTCGATGCGATGGTGGCGGGGTTGGAGAAATCCTTCGGCCCGTTCCCGCACGGCGAGGTGAGCGAGTACTCGGACGACAGCCCCTTCGCGAGCTGGCGTGATGTGCGCTGGAAGCTCGACGGGATGGACGTGCGCGCGGTCGCGGCACCATCATCCGAACCGGAGCGCAGGCGGGCGCACACCGGCGACACATTCCGGTTCTGGGCCGAGCGCATACCTTCGAGCATCCGCAACGTGCTCGTCGTGACGACCCCGGTGTACGTGCCGTACCAGGCGGCGGTCGCGGTCGAGGTTCTCGGCTCGAGTACGGGATCACAGTGGAAACGGTCGCGGTGAGCGACAGCGCGAACGACCTCGGTCCGCTCACACAGCGGTTCCTGCCACACCACCAGTTGCAGGAGCTCCGGTCGGCCATCAGGGGCATGCGGAGCCTGGCTTCCGCGTTAGACGATTGCAACATTCCAACGATCACCCGAGTCGTACGCTATGAGTGACGGTGGCGGAGGCGGTTGGCATGCGGATCGGTACAGCCTGGGTGACGATGGCGGTCGCCGGAATGATCTTGACCGGATGTACCGGAGTGACCGAACCGGGTGCAACTACCACCACCCCGAGTCCGACAGAGGCTGAGGAGCCGACGAGCGTGCCATCTCCCACCGTTCGGGAGTTGGAGCTACCGGAATCATGCGATGAGCTCGTCGACCTTGACGTGGTGCAGCAGCAGTACGGCGCCGATTACGTCGCAATCGACATCGATCCCGCGCATCCGACCGCTGTCGAGTTCCAGGGACGGGGCGGTCTCGCTTGTCAGTGGGGCATCCCGAATTCGGATGCGGGCGTGACTCTCGGGGTTGCAACACGGGCCACCGCCACCGACGCGGAGCAGGTGGCAGCGTGGGAGTCCGAGGGTTACGCAGAAGGACCCGACTTCCTCGACGAGACCTGGGTGCTCAGCGAGGAGACGGTTCTTGGACCGATGATCACGGCGGGCGTGCTGGTTGAAGGCTACGAGCTGCATCTCACGGCCAACGGCACGAGCGTCGACCCGTTGCTCGTGCTCGCTCGCAACGCCACCGAGAACATGGGTTACGTCTGAGCGGTCAACGCACGGGCGCGACGTGTAGTAATCTAGGTAGTCGTTCCGCTCATCCGGAACGAAGCACGGGTCTGTGGCGCAGCTGGTAGCGCACCTGCATGGCATGCAGGGGGTCAGGGGTTCGAGTCCCCTCAGATCCACCAAATTTTCACCTTATGCGCGTGAGCGCAATGGCTGGCTTCTATCGCTGCTGCCGTTTGTTATCGATGCGTGCTTTCTACAGAAGACGCATCGATAACAAATCGCGTCATCGACCAATTAAGCGGCGACTCAGCTCTCGGTGATGGGTTCCTTCGGCAGCTTGCGCACCTTGCTTCGGCGGCGGCGGTTCGGGATCATCGACCGCATCTCCTCGAACTTGCCGAAGCACAGCAACCGGTCGCCGGCCTGCAGCAGCTGGCCACGACGTGGGTTCGGGATGACGGTCGCGCCGCGGTGCAGCGTCAGCACAGTGATGTCGCGCTCAGTCAGCCCGGATTCGCCGAGCGACGTGCCGACCAGATCTGCTCCGGCGTTGACGACCAATTCGGCAACTCCGTACCCGGTGGAGACCGCCAGCCGCTGGCGTACGTCGATGTCGGGGAACGCGACCTCGTTCGAGATGTAGTCGATGATCGCGCCGGCGACATCGAGCTTGGTGGCTGCCTCGATTCCCTGCAGGCCTGGGGAGGAGTTGACCTCCATCACGAGCGGTCCGTCATGGCCCTCGAGCATGTCGACACCCGCGATCTTCAGCCCCATGATCTGCGCCGAGCGCACCGCGGCGCGAGCATACTCCGGTGTCAGGTCGACCGGCTCAACCGAACCACCGCGGTGCACGTTGGAGCGGAACTCGTCGCCGATGGCACTGCGCCGCATCGCCGCGACAACGCGATCGCCGACCACGAGGGCCCGGATGTCGCGTCCGCGGCTCTCCGCGATGAAACGCTGGATGAGCACGTTCTGGTTGGTGGAGTGCAGCGTCTCGATGATCGCCTCAGCCACCTTGGCTTCCGGCGCGAGGATCACGCCGATGCCCTGCGTGCCCTCGAGCAGCTTGATCACCACGGGAGCTCCGCCGACGCGCTCGATCGCGGGCCGCACATCCGCCCGGTTGCGCACGAACGCGGTCGCCGGCATCCCGATGTTGTGCCGGGACAGGATCTGGGTGGCCCGGAGTTTGTCCCGCGCATTGGTGATGCCGTTGGCGGTGTTCGGTGTGTAAACATCCATTTGTTCGAACTGGCGCACCACCGCGGTGCCGAAATAGGTGATCGAGTTGCCGATACGGGGCAGGATCGCGTCGTAGATCGACAACGGGCGGCCGCGGAAATGCAAGTCGGGCTCCGGCCCGGACAGGTCGATCGCGAAACGAAGTGTGTTCAGCACTTTCACGTTGTGCCCGCGCTGCACCGCGGCAGCGCGCAGGCGCTGCGTCGAGTACGAGTGCGGGGCGCGCGAAAGGATGGCGAGTTTCAAACGGTGACCCCTGAGAAGATAGTGAAATGACGCAACCGTCCCATTCAAGCACCATCGCCGGATGGCGCGAGTGGGTGAGCCTTCCCGGCATCGGCGTGCCGTGGATCAAAGCGAAGCTCGACACCGGCGCGCGCACGTCGAGCCTGCACGCGTTCGATGTCGAGGAGCTGGGCGAGGGTGGGGCGCAGCGCGTCCGCTTCTGGGTGCACCCGTGGCAGAACTCGGCCGATGACGCGATCGCCGTCGAATGCCCGATCCACGACCGGCGCATGGTGCGCAGCTCATCCGGCCACGAGGAGGAGCGCATCGTCGTGCTTATGGACGTGGCCATCCTCGGGCGCACCGTCAGCGCGGAGGTCACCCTGAGCAACCGCGACTCGATGGGGTTCCGGATGCTCGTGGGCCGGGAGGCGCTGCGGCAGTCGTTCATCGTCGACCCGGCACGGTCGTTCGTGGGTGGCCGGGCGCCGCGGCGGGTCCGCCTCACCAACCGGGGGCGTTGAACCGCTGTCACGCGCCGCACACCGGGTAGCCGAGTGTTCCCTCATAACCCGGCATCGGCGGCAGGGGCCGAGCGTAGCCTCTGGGTGGTGCTGCCGGCGCATCCGGTGCATCTCACTGTCGAGAGGAGCAGCCCATGCGCGCTGTGGTGTTCGAGGACTACAAGACGTTTCCCGCCCTGAAGGATGTGGAGAGTCCCGTTCCGGGTGCCGGTGAGGTGCTGCTGAAGGTCGCCGGTGCAGGGGCATGCCATTCGGACGTCGCGATTTACGACACCTTCGAGGAGGGGATGCCGGGCGCGCAGCCTCCTGCCTTCACGCTGGGTCACGAGAACTCCGGATGGGTCGAAGAGCTCGGTTCCGGAGTGAGCGGCTTCACCAAGGGCGATGCCTACCTCGTGTACGGTCCCTACGGCTGCCAGCGCTGCCAAGCCTGCTCCCGCGGTCAGGACACGTACTGCGAGAACGTCGCCGAAGTCGGCTCGCTGGGCATCGGTCTCGGACGCGACGGCGGCATGGCCGAGTACGTTGTCGTGCCCGCCCGCAACCTCGTGCCGTTGGGCGACGCTGACCCGGTGAACGCCGCGCCGCTGTCGGATGCGGGGCTGACGCCGTACCACGCGATCAAGAACTCGCTCGACAAGCTGGCCAAGGGCGGTGCGACTGCGCTCGTGATCGGCCTCGGCGGACTAGGCCAGCTGGCCGTCCAGATGCTCAAGGCGATGACGGGCGCGGAGGTGATCGCTACCGACATGAAGGAGGACGCGATGGCACGCGCCGCGCAGTCCGGCGCGAAGACGGTGGGTGGTGGGCCGGACCAGGTGGCCCAGATCCGTGACCTCACCGGTGGTCGTGGCGTCGACGTGGCGCTGGACTTCGTCGGCATTGCCCCGACAGTAGGGACTGCGATGGCTTCCGTCGCACAGGGCGGGCGGGTCACTATCGTGGGGATCGCCGGCGGCAAGTACACCTGGGACTTCTTCTCGACCCCGTACGAGGCGGAACTCACCAATACCTATTGGGGCACCATCCAAGACCTCTGGGAGGTCGTCGCGATGTACCGCGCCGGCCAACTGAAGCCGGCGGTGGAGCGGTTCAGCATGGACGACGCCCTGGACGCGTACCACAAGCTGCAGGCTGGGGAGATCTCCGGTCGTGGCGTCGTCGTGCCGCATTCCTGAGAATTTGCCCCACGTTCCGTTTCCGGTCGCGATGACTGTGGACGGTGCGGTGGGAATGTCTGCGGGTCGTGGTGCAGTGAAGTATGGAACAAATCAGCGACCCGGAACAGCCGCCGGCGCCGGATCCGGCGACCCGAGTTGAGCCGTTGCGGTTCGTGTTCGATGCGTTGGACGATGCGATCGGTGGGGTGGAGACCGCGGATCGGATGATCGCGATGATCATGGCGGCACGGGTAAGGCAACTGCAAGCCGTGATCGAGTTGAACGAGCTGAAAGGGATGTTCGGCAAGTCGGTGCCGTGGAAGCAGAACTTGGAGGCGCGGGCGCTGCGGTTGGAGGTGGCGATGCGGCTCAAGATCTCCGAGCGGGCCGCGGAGGGGCAGTTGGCCGAGGCCGACCAGCTAGTGACCAAGCTGCCGGCGACGCTGGCGGGCCTAACAGCAGGTGAGTTCTCCTACCGGCATGCGCAGGTGATGGTCGAGCACAGCATCGGCCTGTCCGATGATGACTGCGCGGCGTTGGAGCAGAGGGCGCTCCCATACGCGGTGAAGCTGACCCCGACGCGGTTCAGCCAGAAGGTGCGCACCCTGCGCCAGTTGCTCCACCCGGAGGTGCTGGCCGAACGGCACCGCGCCGCCCGGGAGCAGAGGCGGGTGGAGTCGTGGCCGGTCGAGGACGGGATGGCCTGGCTGAGCCTGCACCTGAGTGCGGAGGACGCGCTGGGGGCGATGAACCGGATCACGGCCCACGCCAAGCTGCTGTACGGCAAGGAGGGCGAGACGCGCACGGTGGCGCAGATCGGCGCCGACTTCGCCCGCGACCTGATGCTCGACGGGGTGCCCACCACGGGCAAGTGCAGTATCCGGCCGAAGGTGTTCGTCACCGTCCCGGTGCTGACCCTGCTCGGAAAGAGCGAGGAACCGGGCAACCTGAACGGGTACGGCCCGATCGACGCCAAACCGCCCGCCGGCTCGCTGCCCACGCGCCCTCCTTCATCCGCATCCTCACCCACCCGGAGACCGGCGCGGTGCTCTCCATCGGCCGCGACCGCTACCGGGTGCCTAAAGACCTGCGCGATGCGATCATCGCCCTGGACGAGACCTGCCGGGCGTTCGGATGCGGCGCACTGGCAGGGCATTGCGACATCGACCACGTCCACGACTGGGCGCTCACCGGTGAGACCAACCTCGACAACCTGATCGCGCTGTGCCGCAGCCATCACACCCTAAAAACCGCAGGCAAGATTAAGGCCAAAGCCAAACCCGGACGTGGGGTCACCTGGACCGGGCCGATGGGCGGCACGGCCACCACCGAACCAGCCATCATCCTCCGACTATGAAGATCGGCACAGTCCGACTGTGAAGAATCGGCGTGCTCATCGGTGAAGTGCTGGTGAATTTCGCGACGCGC
The DNA here is from genome assembly GCF_012274275.1 of Cryobacterium sp. BB307. GTDB lineage: Bacteria > Actinomycetota > Actinomycetes > Actinomycetales > Microbacteriaceae > Terrimesophilobacter. The sequence goes on from NZ_JAANZA010000002.1 coordinate 115,197, forward strand.
GTCCGGCCGCTGAGGGAACGCTCATCGGACGAAAGATAGGCTTGCCTTACCTGGGCCTGTTAAAACGTGCTGGCCCTAGAACGAAAGGCATGATTCGCATCATGGGTTATATCAAGTCCGCCGCGCTCGAAGAGACCGGCTACGTCGTACTCGACCGCTACAACCAGGAGCTCGACCCCAAGGAGTGGCTCGACCTCGAGTACGTCGACTGGAAGTCATCCGGTGACACCCGCTTCGCGCCGCTCGCGAGCGCCAAGGGTGAGATCGAGGTCAACGGCTTCTGGAATCACCAGCCGCCGCGCACCGACAAGGACGGGGTCTGGATCCCGTCGCAGGTTGAGAAGGCTCCCAACCTGACCCGTCGTGCGCAGGAACCGGGCGCGAACGTCGGCCGCTGCCGCGTGATCGAGTTGCAGCCGAACAGCTACGCGGATGCCCTCTACAACCTGCACCAGGACGACAACAACCGTCTCAACCCTGACGGCACCGGCTGGATCGTCCGCGGGTTCTTCAACCTCACCGACGACAAGGACAGCTACTTCGTGCTGCGCGACAACCGCACCGACCCGAGCGTCGAGTACCGGATCGCGCTGCCCGCGGGAGCCCAGCTGATCGTCGACACTCAGCGGCTGTGGCATGCCACGTCGCACCCGGGCGCCGAGCCGCGCTACTGCCTGATCACCTCGTGGGAGTCCGGCCCGGAGCTGGACGCTTACATCGCGAAGCACAACGGCGTCAACCGGGTGCCTAACGTAGAGGTGCCGCAGGAGCTGCTCGACGCCGGCCAGGCCGAGCAGACCCGCCGCCTCGAGGCGCGTGCCGCCTACTACGCCGCCAAGGGCAAGGCCGAGGCCACCGCGATGAGCGAGGCCTGATTACTTAGCGCGGATGCCCCGGTCTTCGGACCGGGGCATCCGTCGTCTTTGGGGTCGCTGGGAGCCCTACGGCGTGATGACCACCTTGCCGAGTGAACGTCCGGCACCGACGTGGGCGAGCGCCTGCGGCACCTGGTCAAGCGAGAACGTCCGGTCGATCCGGATGCCCAACTCGCCGGCGACGCAGCGCTCGGCAACCGGCGTGAAGTGTCTTGGTCCCTCGTGCGCCACGAGCAGACCCAGGTGCCGACCGGTCAGACCGCCCAGCGCGGCGCCGAGCGTCACCACCCGCAGCAGAGTTCGCACATTACCGCCGACGCACAGGTAGCGACCACCAGGCGCCAATGCCCGCCGGTAGGCGAACACCGAGCGATCTGCGACGAGATCGAGCACGAGGTCGAACGGCCCACGTCGGGTGAAATCGTCCCGACGGTAATCGATGACATCATCGGCGCCGAGGTCGCGCATGAAATCGAGCTTGTGATCGTTGTCGACCCCGGTCACATGGGCGCCGGCCAATTTGGCGAGTTGGATCGCGAACGTGCCTGCCCCGCCTCCCGCCCCATTGATGAGCACCCGCTGACCGGCGCGGGCGCTGGCTGTTCCTTGGGTCGCGATCGCACCCGCCTGGGGGATGGTCGAAGCCTCGGCGAAGCTCAACTCCGGCGGCTTGCGCGCGAGCGCGGTCTCGGCCACCACAGCGTAATCGGCGAAACCGCCCATGAGGGCGAGATTGTCGCCGTACACCTCGTCGCCGACATGCCAACTGGTGACACCCGAGCCGACGGCCGTGACCTGCCCCGCGATGTCGGAGCCGAGTACCTTGCGCCCGGGCGCGAACAATCCGTTCAGGCGCGCGTATCCGGGGTTCCCCGTCAGCATCTCCCAATCAGACAGGTTGATCGAGGTGGCTGCCACCTTCACAAGCACCTGCTTTTCGCCGGGCGACGGCACCGGACACTCCTCCAGTCGCAGCACTTCAGGCGGTCCGTATCGGTCGTAGACGACGGCTCTCATGCGCTCATTCCCACCGGCGGGCATGCGACAAAGCCTAGCGAGGCGACTACGTCCGGAACGGCACCCCTACATCGGCACCACCCTCACGGGTGAGGCGCGCCCCCATCGTAACCATGGTGGGAGCGGGTACGAAACTGCCGGCGAACAGCGCCTCGCCCTGCCGGAATCGTGGGGAGCGGGCAAGCATCGCGAGAGGCACGAAGCCGAAGATGCGCGCAAGCTCGTCGAGGTCGATGGGGGAGGTCATCTTCATCAGCGCCAGGTTGTCGCATTGGGAGATGATGCTCGAGTGGATGCGTGACGGACGCTGCGTAGAAAGCAGGAGCCACAAGCCGAATTTGCGCCCTTCCGCCGCAATCTGGATGATCCGCTCCCGCACGGCGACATGCAGTGGGCTGGTCTCGTCCGGCGAGCACAAGTTGTGGGCCTCATCGATCACGATCAGGATCGGACGGCGTTCTTCTCGCCGCGCCCACAGGTCCTCGAGCACGGCCATCGCAACGACCAGTGATTCATCCGGGAACTCAAAGCCACCCAGGTCGAGAACGGTCGCATCCGGACGAGCGTTGATGACCTCCGTTACTGGTTCCAGCTTTCCCGCCCAGACACTCCAATCCGTCAATCTGAGGTTCTCGATGCGTGCCGCGAGCGCTGCCGAGGTCCCAGTGCCGCGTTCACGGAGTCTCGGCACGATCTTCGCTGTATCCATCGTGCCGAGGGTCTCTTCCAGGTGCATGAGTTCGTTGTACTCCGCACGATTCTCAAGTGGATCGAGGCGCAGAATTGCCGCCTTCGCCCGCACCGGAAGGTCGAGGTACCGCACGCGAAGCGGTTCCGTGTTCGGTGACGACGGTCGAAGGATTCGGATGTTCCGCTCGGACAGAATGCGGGACTCATCCGAGTCTTCGCTCCCGCTGGGTTCGCGGAGCTTCACGAAATCAGCGTTCGGGTCGAGTACCACGATCGGGAGGCGGGTGCACACGAGCAGCTGTTCGAGCACAACGCCGAGCGCATAGGTCTTACCCGACCCGCTCTGACCGCACCAGAACGTGTGTCGATTGAACCGCCGGGGGAGGAGGTGCGCAGGAGTGCCTTCAGAACCGAGGTGTGAACCGATGTGCAACAACTGCCCTGTGTCTCCGTACAAGAGCTCGAATGTGGCAGCATCCGCCTTCTCCATCTGCGCCGTTGCGAAGGTGACCGGTCGGGAATCGTCTACGCGGCCCTCCATGATGACGCCGAGGATGGTGCCCGTTCCGTGTATGGTCCCGCGCTTGCCGAGGATGACATCGTGGACCTGACCGAGCTGGGCGGAGCCTTCGTGGCTGCGCAGGGTGACGAAACCGCCCGGGTCGAAGGTCGCCCCACGACCACCCTCGAACTGGAAATGTCGACCGTCCAGCGACGCCGCAGTGGAACCGCCGCCCGGAGTCTCAGGCTTCATCATCGCCATCCTTGGGGCACATTTCTCGCAAAGGGTAGCGTCGCCCTTGCGGCACCGAGTCATCCCCCAAGGGTGAGGCAGTCGCAACACCCCACGGTTAGTTTCGTGCCGTGTGAGGTGATGACTCGTGACCGATCCTGGAAGCGCTGAGATGCAAAGACGGATTGATGAGCTCGAAGCTGAAAACTCCCGACTCCGGGACCCAGCCGGGAGCACCGTCCCGGGGCAGTCCGGCGTGGCCAGACGCAGCTGGGCGTGGACGCTGCTCGCCGCGGTGCTGATCACGATTGGCGCGATTCTCGCGCCGGTGGCCGTCATCGCCTCATGGTCGAAAACCGAACTGACCGACACCGGGCAGTTCGTGGCCGCTTACGCACCGCTGGCCAACGACCCCGAGGTTCAGGCGTACATCACCGACGAGATCATCGCCGTCATCAACGAGCGGGTGGATGTTGAGGAGCTCACCACGCAAGTGATCGACGGCATCATCGCTCTGGGCACCGGACCAGCTGCCACCGACGCGCTCAACCTGCTCAAGGGGCCAGCTGCCTCGGGTATCGAGAATCTCATCCGGAATGGCGTGACACGGTTCGTCGCATCCGACGCCTTCGCAAATGTCTGGGCAGCAGCGCTGCGCGTCAGTCACACGCAGCTGGTCGCGGCGATGCAGAACGATCCGGATGCCGCACTCACGATCAGTCGGGAGGGCGCGGTCGGCATTCAACTCGGGCCCATCATCGAAGAAGTCAAGGCTGCACTGCTCAGGCAGGGCATCGATATCGCGAGCCGGATCCCGGCGGTCGACCGCACGATCGAGGTCGCCCAGTCTGATGCATTGCCGACGGTGCAAGTCGTGTACGGACTGACCGTCACTCTTGGGACTTGGCTTCCTTGGATTGCCATCATTCTGCTCGCGGCGGGAGTGCTCGTCGCGCGGCGCCGAGTGATCGCGCTGATCTGGGCGGCCGTGGCTCTCGCTCTGGCGATGATCCTGACGCTTTCGGCGTTCGCAGTCGGCAATGTCGCGTTCACCTCCGCCGTCAGCCAGACCGATCTTCCCGTGGACGTCGCGAGCCTGCTCTACGAGACCGTTGCGACTGACATGCGCGCCACGGCTGTTGCAGTGCTGGTGCTCGCGCTCGTCGTCGCCGTCGTGGCGTGGATGGCCGGACCGTTCGAGGTTCCTCGGCGACTCAGGGCTCTCGCCCGTGAAGGAGCTGGCCGCCTGCGCGGATCCGCTGAGCGGCACGGGGTGACCACGGGGCGGACGGGTGAGTGGTTCTACCAACAGCGGGTGCTCTTGCGTGTGCTTATCGGTGCGGTTGCCGCCATAGTGGTGTTGTTCGTGCGACCGCTCACACCGGGGTTGATCATCTGGACGCTGGTGCTCGCGGTCATCGCTCTATGGATCCTGGAGCTCGTGCAACGACCTGTCGTCACCGTCCCGGCGGAGCGAGCCCTGAACGTGACGACAGAGCCCTGAATCTCACGGCGCCGGGTCGGTCGGCGCGGGCGGGGCGGCGATGCTCAGCCACGCGTTGGGATCCTTGCCAGCCTGGGACTTACGGCCCTGTGAGGTGCCATCCCTGAGCTGCTGCAGCTGCCGGTCGACCTCTGCCTTCGCCGTCACTGCAGCGAGCTGCCGTTCCAGGTCCTCGTCCGGCGGCGCTGTGAGGTCACGGAAGGCACCGCTGGAAAGCAGCTCATCGGTTGCGTCTGCTCGGGCCTGCATCTGGGCGATCCGATCCTTGGCCCGGTCGAGACTGACGCCCACCTCGGTCATCTGTGAGCTCATGCCGGTGGCGGCCTCGTTCGCCTTCACTCGCGCGGCAGAGGCCGTGTAGCTGGCCTTGATGGCTTCCTTCTCGGTCCGGAACGCGTCGATTCGATCGGCGAGTCTGCGCTCGTTCTCCTGCAGTTGAGCCTGCTGTTTCTGCAGCGAGGTGTGCTGATCACGCAGCATGCTGACCTGGTTCTCGAGAAGCGCGCGACGCTCCAAGGCAACGCGGGCCAGGTCTTCCCGTCCTTGGCTCAACGCCTCGCCAGCCTGATCGGTCAAGCGCTGATAGCGGGCCCCCATCTCCTGCCCTTGAAGTTCGACGCGCTTCTTCGCCGTCGCAACCTCGGCTACCCCCTGCCGAACCTCGTACAGCATCCTCACCTGCTGCTCATAGCTGTCATCGAGGGTCTCTCGTGGGTCCTCCATGCTGTCCAGCACGCGGGTGGTCTTGCTGCGGAAGATGGTTCGCAACCGGGCCGCAACGCTCATGATGCTCTCCTAATCAGGCGCTCCATCGATGGCTGGCGGTCAGGCTCGGATACGACGTCGTTCCGATTGAGCGCGTGCAACTCTTGCACCCCAGCGCGCAACGCGATTACTTCCCGATCGACGTCGGAACGCAGCGCGGTCAGCGTGTCGTCGGTGAGTTCTCCGAGACCTGTTGTGACGGCTGAGCGCAGCCGCCGCACTGACCCGGCGAGCTCATCAACCTGCCGCGAAGCGTCAGGCAGCCACTCGGCCAGAACCGCGCCATCCTGCTCGCTTTCCATCAACCGCAATTGCCTCTCCAGCGCTTCAGCGGCGATTCGGATGCGGCGAAAGAGGCGCGGGACTTCTCCGTGTGGGCCGTCGTTATGCGCCGCGAAGTCGACCGCCGCCTGGCCGCTGTCGAGAGTGTCCCGCAGGCGCACGCGCAGCATCAGAACCTTCTGTTGGTCGCCCCAACTGAAGCGCGCACGAGTGCGCAGTGCCGCACCGCCGAGGGTCCGACTGTTGCGAATCCGCTTGTACAGCGTCCGCACGATCACGACTACCATGACGATCGATGTGAGGGCGATCATCGCAAGGGTTGCCAACACCCATCCCAGTACGTCCACGCTAACCACGAGCCTTCCGTCTTGGGATTCATCGGTGCGCAAATCCCTGACTGTGGAGCAAAGAGTACGCGGGACGGTTGCAATTGCGCCTAGAAAACTTTCGCCGAAGCCGGACGCTAAGGCATTCGGCAATTGCTCAGCGAGCGGCATAAATCGGCACTGGCGCTCGTTACTACAGCATGAGCAGCGAAGACCCGCTGGACGCCTACTCGCAGGTGGTGATGCGCGTCGCCGAAAGTCTGCTGCCGAGTGTAGCCAGCGTGCAGGTGGAGACCGCACTCGGACGCGGAGCCGGCAGTGCGTCAGTGGTCGGCGCGGATGGGTTCCTGCTCACCAGCGCTCACGTTGTCACCGGGGCGCGTGCAGTCGTGGCCGCCTTCGCCGACGGCACCGAGGTAGCCGCCGACGTGTTCGGCCGAGATACGTTGTCCGACCTGGCCGTGCTGCGCGCGAAGGGACCTGTGCCGCGGCCAGTGGTGCTCGGTGACGCCGCAGAACTCCGGGTCGGTCAGCTGGTGGTCGCCGTGGGCAACCCCCTCGGCATGGCCGGCAGCGTGACCGCGGGGATCGTATCCGGGCTCGGACGATCCCTCCCAACGCCATCCGGCCGGGTGATCGATGAGGTCATCCAGACGGATGCCGCGCTCAACCCTGGAAACAGCGGCGGCGCTCTGGCTGACAGCGCCGGTCGCATGGTCGGCGTCAACACCGCCGCGGCCGGAATGGGGCTTGGGCTCGCGGTGCCCATCAACGCGACCACGCGCGAGATCATCACAACGCTGATGACCCGCGGTCGCGTGCGCCGGGCGTGGCTGGGCATCGCCAGCATGCAAGTCCCGCTCGCACCGGACCTCGCGGCGAAGGTAGGCTCGCCCACCGGGTTAGAGGTTGCCCAGGTGGTCACGGGCAGCCCGGCCGAAGAAGCCGGCCTCTACCGCGGCGACATCATCGTGCACCTGGACCATCAGCGAGTCGTCACCGCAACGGCCGTTCAGCGCCTGATGGTGGAGGACGCCATCGATCGCCCAATCGAGATCACGGTGTGGCGAAACGGCGCTCTCGTGGATGTCATCACCCGTCCGCGGGAGCTCCAGGAGACCTGACGAAGCGCCGCCGCCAGCACGCTGACGATTTTTCTCGCGGCGGATTGTGCGCTTATGATGACCGTGTCATCAGTCGATGCCCTCGCAATTACCGTTCGTTTCGGGTGCCGAATCGGACCGCAAGAAAGTAAGTACGCCGCCGCATGGGCATCGACATCTCGCTTCTGGACCTCCTCGGATTCACCGCCACCGCGTTCTCCGTCTGCATGTGGATCCCGCAAGCACGCACGACGTGGAAGAGTCGAAACGACGTCACCCGCCTCGCCGGGATCTCCCAAACCAGCCAGTGGCTGATGATGATCGGCTACGTCCTGTGGGGGTTGTTCGGCGTGTTGAGCGGATCGCTCTGGGTGGCCGCACCGAGCGCGGTGATCATCCCCCTCGCGCTGGCGACCATCATCATCGTGCGCCGCGCGCGACGCCTGCCGTTCGTGCGGTCGGTGCCCATCCTCTCGACCAGCGATCCGGTTACCGTCGACGAGACAACAGCGTCGATTCCTATCCTGTCGACGGATGACGCGGTGCCGGCAAGCGAGATATCGGCGCCCGGCGTTTCGCCCACGACCGGAACAATCCCGGTGCTCGCTTAGCGCTCAGGCGTGCACAGCGGCACCGGACGGAGCAGGCTCGTGCCGCAGATAACGACGCCGGAAGCTGCCGGTGCCCGCAGTGAGGGCGCGCAGCTCGATCGCGTAGCGCAGCAACTCGGCATCCGGGATCTCCGCGCTCACCTCGCTGCGGTCGCCGCCGGCCGAGTCCGTGCCGGTCATGCGGCCGCGACGCGATGACAGGTCGTTCATCACAGCACCCAAGTAGCTGTCCGGCACGCTGATCGTGACAACTGACACCGGCTCAAGCAGTTGAATGCGGGCACCGGATGCCGCCTCTCGCAGTGCGAGCGCGCCGGCCGCCTGGAACGCGGCATCCGAGGAGTCCACGCTGTGCGCCTTGCCTCCGACGAGCTTCACCCGGATGTCGACCACCGGGAACCCGGCGGACACCCCTTTCTGCATCTGCTCCCTGACGCCCTTCTCGACCGAACTGATGAACTGACCGGGTACTACGCCGCCAACCACCTTGTCCACGAACTCGAAGCCCGCTCCGCGCTCGAGCGGCTCCACCTCGATGTCGCAGATCGCGAACTGGCCGTGGCCGCCGGACTGCTTGACGTAGCGTCCGCGGGCTGCCGCGGGCGTGGCGAACGTCTCGCGCAGCGGCGTGATGACGTCCACGGTTTGCAGCTTCACCCCCTGGGCGCGCAACCGGTCCAGCACCACCTCGGCGTGGGTTTCGCCCATGCACCACAGGATCAGCTGGTGGGTCTCCGGGTTGCGTTCGACCCGCAGCGTCGGGTCGACCGCCGCGACCTTGCCGAGGCTGCGCGCCAAAGCGTCCTCGTCGCCGTGCGATGCCCCCTGGACTGCAACCGGCATGAGCGGCTCGGGCATCTCCCACGCCGCGATACGCAGCGGCGACTCCCGGTCGGACACGGTGTCGCCGGTCTCGGCCGTAGCCACCTTGGTGAGCGCGCAGATGTCACCCGCCACGGCGAATGAGACGGCACGCAGGCTGGAACCGAACGGAGCCTGCAGGTGCGTGACCCGCTCGTCGCTGTCGTGATCCTGATGGCCGCGATCCTCCAAACCGTGTCCGCCGATGTGCACTGTCGAGTTCTCTCGCACCGTGCCGGAGAAAACGCGCAGCAGGCAGACCCTCCCCAGGAATGAGTCGATCGCCGTGCTCACCACCTCACCGACCAACGGACCGGCCGGATCACAGGTGAGTGGCCCCACCGGATTGCCATCGAGATCCGTCACGGGCGGCACCTCGCGCTCGAGCGGCGAGGGGAACGCGCGCGTCATCACCTCAAGCAGTTCATCGATGCCGACACCGGTTTGGGCGGAGGTCGGCAACACCGGGTAGAAGGAACCGCGCGCCACGGCGGTCTCCAGATCGCTGATCAAGATGTCGAGGCCGACGTCCTCCCCGCCGAGGTAGCGGTCCATCAGCGTCTCGTCCTCGCTCTCGGCGATGATCCCCTCGATGAGCGTCCCGCGGGCGGCATCAGCTGCCGCGAGTTCGCTCGCATCCGCCGGCCGGGTCGTGGGGGGTCCCCCTTCCGGGCGGTAGTCCGACACACTGCCGGACAGCAGCCCCTGCAAGCCGATGATCACGCCGTCGGCGCGCACGGGAAGGTAGAGCGGCAGCACCCCGCCTCCGAAGGCTTCCTGACACCCCATGAGCACCGCCTCGTAGTTGGCGCGGGGATGGTCGATTCTGCTGATGACGACGGCTCGCGGCATCCCGACGTGCTCGCACTCGGCCCACAGCGCGGTGGTCGCCGCGTCCACGCCGTCGACAGCCGACACCACGAACAGCGCAGCATCCGCCGCCCGCAAGCCGGCACGAAGGTCGCCGATGAAGTCCGCATATCCCGGGGTGTCGAGCAGGTTCACCTTGATCTCATCGACCGCGAACGGCAACACCGACAGGGCGACAGAGCGCTGCTGGTGAATCTCGGACGGGTCGGAGTCGCTAACCGTTGTGCCGTCGACTATCGAGCCCATGCGGGAGATGACCCCGGTGGCCGCGAGCAACGATTCGGCCAGCAGTGTCTTGCCTGCGCCGGATCGACCCACCAGGGCGATGTTGCGGATGTTGTCTGGCCTACTGGCCGACACCACCGGTGATGCAGTGCCGCGCGAAACCTCCGCACCGCTCCGGCCGGTGTTCTTGGCGGTGCCGTTAGTGCCTTTCGCGGACATAGGAACTCCCTAGGTCGCCTGCGCTGTCTGCACGTCTGACTAGATTTGACACCCAGAACGGCTGAACGGCAAGGGGAGGACGAATGTCAGAAGTGATTCCAGCAACCGCGGCGATCGCCGACGCGGCACTTCGGCTCGGTATCGACGTGCGGCCAGGGCCGGTCGCGCTGCGTCCGGCCGTCCCCGGCGCCGCTTTCGCCGGCCCGGCCCGACCAGTCACACACCTCGGAAGCGTTGACGTCATCCTTGAGACGATCGACGCGGCATCCCCGGGCGACGTGCTGGTGGTCGACAACGGCGGGCGAATGGATGAGGCGTGCGTCGGCGACCTGGTCGTTCTAGAGGCGCTTATGGCCGGGCTGAGCGGTGCCGTGATCTGGGGACTGCACAGAGACACCAGGCAGTTGATCGAAATCGGGCTGCCGTTGCACAGCCTCGGTGCCCTCCCGTTCGGTCCGCGCCGTGTGCCACCCGGCGGGAGCGCGATGCCGGTCGCCGTGCTTGATTCAGTGACGGTGACACCCGCGTACTTTGTCGTCGGTGATGACGACGGGGTGCTGTTCTTCGAGGCACAGCACCGGGACGCGCTGTTCGAGACCGCCCGGCAGATTCAGCGCAACGAGACTGCGCAGGCGGACAAGATGCGGGGAGGGCTGAGCCTCCGCCAGCAGCTGGATTACGCCGGCTATCGGGCTCGTCAAGCGGTCGACCCGGCCTACACCCTTCGTCGGCACCTGGTCGAACGGGGCAACTCGATCGAGACGTGATTCGCGAGAGCCGCAAGCGGATGGAACGGGGGATGCAGGACATCATCCGGAACCCGGGGGAGCGCACGCCAGAGCTCATGGACGAGATCATGGCCGCCACGGAAGCTCCAGGCGCCATCGAGATCATGGCGGTGCTGGTCAGCTCGCTCGAGCTCAAGTGACAAGAGGCTACTTGTAAAGGCCCTCGCGCAGGTTGATTCCGTGCTCGAGCCACGCCTTCATCGCGATGAGCATTCCGGTCCAGCCCTCGCAGTTGCCGAATGCGCTCTTCGCTCCTTCCCTCGTGGCAGTCCACGCAGACTCGGTGATCGTCACCAGAGTTCGCGTGTCGTCATCGATCGGTTCGAATTCGAAGGTTGTGGTCGTCGTCCCGTCGGGGCTGCTTGTCGAGTTGCCGTCCCAGCGCACGACGATCCGTCGCGGCGGATGCGCTTCGACGACGGTGACCGGGAAGGCGCCGGGGAAGTCGTGGAAGTCCCAGGTCACGTCGCCGCCTGGCTCGAGCCGACCGCGAGCGCCGCCGGTCGTGAAGTACTTCGACAGCTGTTCGGGGTCCGCGACCGCCTCGTAGACCTCGGTGCAGGGGAACGCGATGCGCCCGGAGACGGTGAAGGAGAGTTCTTCCAGGGGAGTGTCCGCAGTCATGGGGCAATTCTGCACGGAAGCAGCGCCGGTCGACCGTGACAGAGTGGAGACAATCAGGAAGGAGACCCGACATGCAGCTCGGTGCATTCTCGATCAGCCTCACAGTCAAGGACATCAACGCATCACGGGAGTTCTACGAGAAGCTCGGTTTCGAACAGTTCGGCGGCGACATCGCCCAGAACTGGCTCATCATGAAGAGCGGCGACGCCATCGTCGGACTGTTCCAGGGCATGTTCGAACGCAACATGCTGACCTTCAATCCGGGCTGGAATGCCGACGCCAAGGAAGTCGACCCGTTCACCGACGTGCGCGAACTGCAGCGGCGACTGAAGGAATCCGGGATCACGATCGCGACGGAAGCGGATGAGCAGTCCGAGGGCCCAGGCTCGTTCATCGTCGTCGATCCGGATGGCAACCCGATCTTGTTCGACCAGCACCGCTGAGTCGGCGGGCCACACGGCACGCGGCGGGAGAATCGCCAGGTGGACAAGTACGACGTCAAGGCGGCGCATAAGGCGCTGTACGCACCCTCGTCGAAGGACTTTGCGATCGTGGACGTTCCGGCGATGCGCTACCTCGCGTTCGACGGTCATGGCAATCCCAACACATCAGCGCTGTACGCGGAGGCGATTGAGGCCCTGTACGGCGTCGCGTACACGGTGAAGTTCGCCAGCAAGGCGGCCGGCCGGGATTTCGCGGTCGCTCCCCTTGAAGCGCTATGGCGAGCCGACGATCCAGCGGTCTTCGCCTCGGGCGACAAGGACGCCTGGGACTGGACGCTGCTGATCAACCAACCCGACTGGATCACGGACGACGCCGTCGCATCCGCCGTCGCCAAGGCACGCGCCAAGAAGCCGCTGTCCGCACTCGATCGACTCCGACTGCTGTCGCTGACAGAGGGTACGTCGGTGCAGATCCTGCACGTCGGACCCTACGACGACGAGGCGCCGACGCTGCACAGGCTCCATCACGAGTACCTGCCCGCGCACGGGCTGACCTTCAACGGCGACCACCACGAGATCTATCTCAACGATGCGCGGCGCACCGCACCGGCCAAGCTCAGGACGGTGCTGAGACAGCCGGTCAGACCCGCATAGGCGGGCTGACCGACCGGATACCAGCGTCAGGCCGCCTGCGCCGTTGCCCTCGCGCGGATGAAGCGGCGTGTCGGGGGAGCCAGCTCAAGGCCGACGACGATTAGGGCGACAACGCCGAAGCTGATCGCCTCGGTCTCCTGGATGGTTACCAGCTTGACCACGGTGAACAGCGCCATGAAGATCGCCCAGGCGATGACGCCCGCCCGGCCCGTGGCGCTTCCCCTGAGTTGGGCGATGACGGCGGCGACCCCGATCAGGGAGAGGTAGCCGTACATCGAGAGGAAGGTCGCATCCACAGGGTCGTAGCCGTCGAGTCCGGAGAAGAAGACGGCACCGTACGTGCCGACCGACGCCAGGAGAATGGTGAGGACCGTGGCGATGATCACGGTCACGGGCGGGCGAGCGGATGTCTCGCTGGGGTCAGCGGACAGGTGCTCTGAGGTCGTATTGGTTGTCATGGGATAACGGTGCCGTCGGTCGAGTCCCAATCGGCAGTGGTGCTCGTCCTATCTTCAGTCGGGACTTCCTGTCCCGTGCTGTTGCGCGCGTTCGCCGCCATAATGAGCGAATGGGAGCGGTCGGGGGTGTTGTTGCGGTCGCTGCCGGCCTGCTCGGCGGACTGCTCCACGCGGTCAACGCCGCATCCGATCGGGTGCACACCCCGTCGTTCTGGTTCATGGGGCTCTCCACCGCCGTGGCCTACGGTGCTGTCTCGGTCATGCTGCGCCGCAGCGATGCCGTCTGGATTCGCCGGGTCACCGCCGTGATCGGGGCAACTTCGGGAGTTGCGCTCTTAGCGATGGAATGGGCTTGGCTGGGCGACGTTGCGCTCGCCGGTTTCGCCCTCTGGCTCGGCACCTGGCTGTGGGTTGTCGCCTATGTTGCGATCCTCACGGTGCTCCCGCATGTGCTGCCGCACGGTCAGCTCACGGCCTCTCGGTGGCGCCCCGCATTCTGGCTCTCGGTCGCCACGCTGGTGGTCGCTTCGGCGATGTGGGCGATGACGCCGTACGACCAGCAGGACTTTTCCGTTCAACTTCGCGACCTGGTGAACCCGATCGGTTCGCCGCTGGCGACTCATCCCGCGCCGGTGATCGCTGTCGGCGCCTTGCTGGTGCTGTCCACCGGGTTGGCGATTGCGTCCCTCGCCGCGCGCTGGCGTCGCTCGACCGGTGTGTCGCGCCAACAGCTCAAGTGGCTGCTGCTCGGGGTCACCGCAACGCTGGCACTGGCCGGCCTGGCCCGCCTCTTCCCCGCGGGACCGACCGAGGTCATCGCGGGCCTGGCCATGCTCCCGGTGCCTCTAGCGTTGGCGGTCGCAGTGCTCCGCCACGGACTGTGGGAGATCGACACCGTCATCTCCCGCTCCATCACCTACACGGCGCTTTCTGTCGCGGTGATCCTCATCTACCTGACCGCCGTCTGGTTGCTTGGCAGCACCGTCGGAGATTGGATCGGAGCCCCGGTTGTGGCGACCGCGTTGGCGGCACTGGTCGCGCTGCCGTTGCACGCGCAACTGCAGCGTTGGGTCAACCTGCGAGTGCACGGCGATGTCGAGGAACCGCACGTGGCGCTTGCCAGGCTCGGCGAACGGTTGGCCGCTGCATCGGACCCGCAGGAGCTGTCGACGAAGGTGTTGCCTGCGGTCGTTGAACAGGTCACCAGATCGCTGCGAGCATCCGGTGCCGAACTCACCCTCGTCAACGGCACAGTCGCGAGCTTCGGCACGCCGATCGAAGCGGACGCCACAGACGGCGTCACCCGGGTGCCGCTCACCTACGGCGGGGTCCCCAGTGGTGAGCTGGCGGTGCACCGGCCGGGTGGGCTGGATGCCTCCGACCGACTGGTGCTCGACCGGCTGGCGACGCAAGCGGGCGTCGCGGCTCACACGGTGATGCTGGCGCACGAAGTGCAGCGGGCGCGTGAGGCGATCGTCGTCGCCAGGGAGGAGGAGCGGCGCCAGTTGCGGCGCGACCTTCACGACGACATCGGGCCAGCGCTCGCCGCGCTCGCGTTGCAGGCGGAAGCGGCGCTGAGTGTGCCATCGGCCGACCCTGACGTCGCATCCGGGTTGATCGCCCGGCTGGTGCCCCGGTTGAACGCGACCGTGGCCGACCTGCGTGCGCTGGTGCATGATCTGCGCCCGCCGAACCTGGACGAGTTCGGCCTGGCCGCATCCGTGCACGACCTTGCCTCCCACCTGACGACGCCGGATGCTCTGGTCACCGCGGAGGTCGCCGCCCTTCCCGAGCTGTCCGCCGCCCTCGACGTTGCCGCCTACCGGATCGTGTCGGAAGCGGTGACGAACGCCGTGCGCCATTCCGGTGCCTCCGTCATCGCGATCCGACTGGCGTTTGAGGACAACGCACTTGCGATCACGGTAGTGGACGACGGTGGCGGCCTGCCCGCGGTGCCGGCGAACGGATTCGGCCTCACCTCGATGAGGCTGCGCGCGGAGGAGTTGGGTGGCCAATTGAGCCTTACGACCGGAGCATCAGGAACGCAGGTCACCGCGCGAATTCCGTTGCTGTCGCCTGCGCGAGCCGGTGCGCAGCAGGTTGCGAGCCTCTCGTGACAACACGCGTACTCGTGGTCGACGACCATCCGCTCTACCGTGAAGGGCTGGTGAGCGTGATCGCCACCATGGCGGGCAGCGAAGTGGTCGGCGAAGCTGCCGACGGCGCTGAAGCGGTGCGCCTTGCCCACGAACTTCAGCCGGACGTCGTAATCATGGACCTGAACCTGCCGGTGGGCAGCGGTGTCGAGGCGACTCGGCAGCTTATCGGGGTGTCGGAACACAGCGCGGTGCTGGTGCTCACCATGCTCGAAGGGGACGACTCCATCTTTGCCGCACTGCGGGCCGGCGCTCGCGGTTACCTGCTGAAGGGCGCGGACCGCTCCGAGATCGAACGCTCCATCGCTGCTGCTGCACGCGGTGAGGTCGTGTTCTCGCCGGCGATTGCCGAACGGGTGCTGTCGTTCTTCGCAGGCGGGGGCAAGCCGGATGCGAGACCGTTCCGGGCGCTGACCGCGCGTGAGCATGAAGTGCTGGATCTGGTCGCCAGGGGGTTGACCAATGCGGAGGTGGCTCGCCGTCTGTTCGTGAGCGACAAGACCGTGCGCAACCACGTTTCGAATGTGTTCGCCAAGCTTCAGGTGACGGGACGCGCTGAGGCCGTCGCGCGGGCCCGCGACGCAGGTCTAGGCGGGGTCTAGCGCCGTAAGCCTTCCATGAGCGTTTTCAGGGCGGGCGCGTACGGTCACCTTGCCGGTGCGAGGGGATCTGCATCGTGGCGGATTCCGGTCTCCGCGGCAGAAGGGTGACACCGCCATGACTGGGCGAGTTGTGCATTTCGAGATCCCGGCGGATGACTTCGATCGGGCAACGGAGTTCTACCGCTCCGCGTTCGGCTGGGACATCAGCCCAGTGCCTGACATCGACTACGCGATGCTGGGGACGACACCGTCCGACGAGAATGGTGCGCCGACGGATTCCGGAGCGATCAACGGCGGTTTGATGTTGCGCGACGCGGACCGGAAGAGCCCCATCGTCACCATCGACGTCGACGACATCGAGCAGGCACTGGAGAAGATCACGACGCTTGGTGGCCGGATGGTCATGCCCAAGCAGGATGTCCTGGGGATGGGTTACAGCGCGTACTTCACCGACAGCGAAGGCAACTTGATGGGGTTGTGGCAGAACGCCTGACCCGGCTCATTTCACATTCCGGCGCGCCCAGTGTCCCCGGGCGTCTCCGCTCTGGCCCGGGCGACCACCATTCCGCGCGCCGACCTGGGGAAACGTTCGAGCATCGCCCGCACTTCGTCAGCATTGACGTCCGCACCGAACAGTTCAGCATGCGGTTCGAGCCGGATGCCTTCGGCCAGCGGGCCCGCGATCACCGGATCGAACCCGAAGGCGTCGACCAACTTCGCGACGGCTGACAGGTCAGCAGGATCGTCGCCGGCGATGGCGATGGCCTTGCGCCCCGGTTGGCCTGCTGGACGTGCCTCGTCCTCCAGGTCGTGATAGCCCATGTGATTGAAGGCCTTCACGACGCGGGACTCTGGAAGGTACGCCTGAACGATTTCGCTCGAGGATGTGCGCGGGTCCGTGAACTCAGTGCGGATGCCGTCGGCCTCCCACCAGTAGTTCATGGCGTCGATGACAAGCTTGCCGCGCAGTTCATCAGCGGGAACCGTCCGATACTTTCCGAGGGGCAGCGCGAGGATCACGATATCGGCTCGCGCGGCGGCCTCCGATGCGGTTGTGGCCTCAGCGCCGTTGCTCAACACATCGACGCTCAGAGCGAGTCTCGCCGGATCGCCCGTACTGGCAATGAGCACGTGGTAGCCGGCGGCGACCGCGAGCCGGGCGAGCACGGGACCGACCTTGCCGGCGCCGAGGATGCCGATGGTGCTGCGCTTGACCGTGTCGTTCACGTTGTGGATCCCCGATCACTGGTTGCGTCGTCTGACTAGCTTCCATTCTCGAGTCTTGGCGCCGGTGTCGGGGGCTTCTTCTAGAGTCTTACCGCATGGGGCGCATCATCTTCGATACCGCGGCGACGTTGAACGGGTTCATCGCCGACAACAGCAACTCGTTGGATTGGCTGTTCGCAGTCGAGGGCGGGGAGCAGCCAGAGTCGGGCTTGTTCCCGGCGGATGCGGTGGTGATGGTCGAGGGCTCGACGACCTACGAGTGGGTGCTCGCGCATGAGCGCCTGCTCGATAACCCGGAGCGGTGGAGCGAGTTATTCGGGAGCAAGCCGACGTTCGTGTTCACCACGCGCATCCTGCCGGTGCCGGCAGGTGCGGACGTGCGGTTTCTGTCCGGCAGTGTTGCGGAGGCCCTGCCGACAATTCGTGAGGCAGCGCGCGGCGGCGACATCTGGGTGGTCGGTGGGGGAGACCTGGCCGGCCAGTTCCTGGACGCCGGGGCGCTCGATGAGATCGCGGTGTCGATCGCTCCCGTGACGCTCACCGGGGGCGCGCCGTTGCTGCCGCGGCGCGTGGAAGCCGACCGTCTGCATCTGGTGTCAGCGGTCCGGGTCGGCCAGTTCGCGCGTCTGGTCTATGAGGTGCGACGGCCTGTCGAGTAGGCGCGGTATCGAGCGCTCGTCTCAAATCCTTCTGGCAATCGCCCCAAAAGGGTTTGAGAACGATTGACACCCGGATGGCGTGAGCGGATTGTTAGGTGAAACCCCCGATCAGGAAACAGTGCGACCCGAGTCACACAACCCGCTTGCGTGTGGCTGATGAGTGATCGCCTGCATGAGGAACGATGCCCTACGTTCTCGCTGTCGATATCGGCACCCGATTTACCACCGCCGCCGTCGTTCGACTAAGCCCCGATGACCGAAGCGCAACACCAGTTCCGCTGAGGCTGGGTGCGCAGAGCGTCGCGACCGTATCCACCGTCTACTTCGCAGACGACGGGCGTGTTCTTGTCGGTGATGCGGCCGAGGAGTGTGGGATCGAACACCCCGACCGTGTCGTGCGCGAGTTCACCCGGCGGGTTGGCGACACCGTGCCGATCATGGTCGCCGAGGAACCAGTCACAGCCGAACACGTCTTCGCAGTCGCGGCTCGCTGGGTGGTCGAGCGGGCTGAGGAGTCCGAGGGAGAGCCACCTGCAGCAATCGTGGTCTCGCACCCGCGTGATTGGGGCGACTACAGGCTCGCGTTGATCGCGAACGCCCTTGCTGAATTCGGGCTGGGCGACGCGACACTGGTAAGCGAGACGCACGCCGCTGCGACACATCACGCCAGCGGGGCGATGGCTGGCACCGGCACTTTCGCGCTGTGCGATCTGGGGGCCGCCACCGCCGATGTGGCATTGGTCACCGTCGACGACACACGGTCCTGGCACCTCAGTGGAGAGCCTTCCTCGATCGACCTCGGGGGGACGGACTTCGACGACGCAATGCTTGCCCATGTCCTGACCAATCTCGACGGGGCCACTGAACAGATCGATCAGGCGGATTCGGAAACTCACCTCGCGCTCACCCGCCTCCGCGCCGACTGCACGCAAGCGAAGGAAGCGCTCTCCTTCGCTTCAGAGGCAACCGTCCCTGTGCAGCTGCCCGGCCTCCAAACGCAGGTGCGAATCGTCCGCTCCGAGTTCGAGGGCATGATCGCAGCCGACGTCCGCAGAATCGTCGAGCTGCTCGCGGGCCGACTGGAGACGGCCGGTGTCGACTCGGACGACCTGACCGCCGTGGTGCTCGTCGGCGGATCATCGCGCATCCCGTTGGTCGCCCAGCTGCTCTCCGAGAAATTCGACGTGCCAATCGTCATCGACACGAATCCCCAGACGTCGATCTCACTGGGCGCGGCCGCGTTCGGGGCACTGCCGTTGCTCGCATCCGTGAATACGGCGGAGATCGATACCGAGGACGAAGGCACAGACACCGAGAACGACGACGTTGTGCAACCCATCTCACGCAGAGACCGGATGCTGGCCAAGGCCGTTCCCGTCGCAGCCGCGGCCGCCGCCGCCGTGCTGGTTATGGGCGTGACGATCATGCAGGGCTCTGGCTTCAATCTGTTCCCTGAGGAAGGGACCAGCGGCACGGGCACAGAGACCAGCGGCGATGCGCCAGCGGTCGGAACAGCGGACGGTGCGGCAGGCGGTGGCGGGCAGCCCGACTCTGCCAACCAGGGCGCCGCGCCAATTTCGGATGCGCCCCGGCAGGGACGGGACGACAGCCAGGGACGCGGAGACGGCGAGGAGCCGCTGCGTCGCCGAACGGGCCAGCCGGTGTCGCCGCGTGACGGCGCCGGGACCTCATCACCGGTGAGGACATCGACAGAAACGCCCGGAACCGCCCCGCGGGGGACAGACCCGGCCCCATCGCCGAGTCCGACGCCCACGCCAACGCCTGATCCAACCCCCGACCCGACTCCGGACCCGACACCCGAGCCGACGCCGGATCCGACACCCGAGCCCACCCCGGATCCGACACCCGAGCCGACGCCTGATCCAACACCCGAGCCCGCTCCCGATCCCACGCCGGATCCGGCTCCAGAACCGGCTCCAGAACCCACGCCCGAACCGACCCCCGAACCGACTCCGGAGCCCACGCCCGAACCCACGACACCGCCGGCGGAGGCGCAGGCAGCGCCGCCCGAGCTCGCCGTGTAAGGCACCGGCATGGGGCAGGCCAACCCGCCAGAGGCGATCGAAGCGCTCGGCCACGAGCTTGAAACGACGTCCGATGCTCTGCGGGAGTTGTTGCTTGCCCTCGCGGTCGGATTCGATCTCGCCGACCATGTGCCGCCGACTCTGGACGCGGCACAGATCGACGACCTCGTCGAGCAGGCCCGCGCGGCCGGGTGGTTGTCGCCCAACGGACGACTTCTGCCGGTCGTGAGACAAACCCTTCTCGACACCACACCGCCCTACCGCGTGCGAGCGCTCCAGCGGATGCTCGTCGATACCTTCGTCGACGAGGGCCTCCCGCTAGACACCGTCGCGGAAGCTCTCGCGCAGGATGGCCTGAGGGACGTCCGGATTTCCCGAACGCTTGAGCACGCCGCCGATGCCGCCCTGGACACAGAACCAGCGCGCGCCGGCGTGCTCTACGAGGAAGCTACCGCGGCCGGAGCCGACGAAGTCCACACGGCTGCCCGACGCGCGCAGGCCGCGGCGGCAGTGGGCGATGTGGACGGTGCATCCCGAATCGTGGATGCCCTTCTCGCACAGGAGAATCCGCCAGATCACTCCAGGGCGATTGACATCGCAGCCGCCGCATGGGCGCAAAGAGGGATGCTCGCACGCAGCGCAGAACTGTACCGATCGCGTGGACCCGAGAACATCGGAGGCTCCGCCGGTCTAGCCGTCGTGGCCATGATGGGAGCAGGCGACCGCGCAGGCGCAGAGTCGATGGCGAACGCCGCTTCATCGCCAGGTACAGTGCATTCCTTGGCGGTGGCCGTCAACCTCATGGGCCAGGGCATCATGCATTCGGTCAGCGACCAAGCCGCCCACGCGCTTCCTTCGCTGATCCAGGCATCCGACATGATGACCGCTTCCGGCGCTACCGTGCCGTTGCCCGAATCGCCGGCCGCTCTCGCCACGCTCGCGGCGCTGCACGCGGGTGACCTCGACGTGGCTGATTCGATCCTGGATGCCGCGCTCCTTGGTGGGCAGGGCGGGCCGGCGGCACGACCGCGCCTCCTGCTGCTGCGAGCGTGGGTAGCCATGCAGCGCGACCGGCCGGAGCGGGCGTACGAGGCCATCACCCAGGCCACCACAGTGGACTGCGAACTCGTGCCGCGCGACGTGCTGTGGCTGCGCGCGCTCGAGGTCGGCTTGGCACGACGAGCGGATGACGGATCGTCACTCGTGCGCGCGTGGCATCGCGCGCGGGAGAGCGTCCTGCACGTCGACATCGACCTTTACAACCTCATGCCGCTGGCCGAACTGCTGATAGCCGCGACGCGCTTGCGTGATGCAGAGCGCCTGGAACCCCAATTGCTCGATGCGTGGGCACTGCTGCAGCAACTCGGCGATCCGCCGCTCTGGTCGGTTCCGCTGCACTGGGCGGCGATCCAGGCAGCCATCCTTGCCGAGCGTCCGCAAGACTTGGGGCCGCACGCGGCCGCGCTCGTACGAGCGTCCGATCACGATCACCTCGCTTCGACGCTTGCCTCAGCAGGGCGGGCCTGGGTAATGGTCCTGGCCGGCAACTTCGACGTCACGGTGGTCGAAGCAGCCGCTCGCGGACTCGCTGCCGTGGGCATGACCTGGGAGGGCGCGCGGCTGGCTGGACACGCTTCGGCACGCGCGCCCGAACGCAAAGACATGGCGCGACTCCTCGCTTGTGCACGCGACCTGCGCCCCAGCACTAAACGGCCACCCGATTCACCTGCGGGCGCACACCCAGCCACACCCAACGACTCCGCCGACTCGGTCGAGAACGGGATGAGCGCTCGTGAACGCGAAGTCGCGGTACTCGTCCTGGAGGGAAAGACCTATCAGGAGATCGGCGAGGCCATCTTCATCTCGCCGCGCACGGTTGAGCACCACATTGCGAGCATCAGGCGGCGGCTCGGCGTCACAACGCGTGGCGAGTTGCTGGCCCAGCTTCGCATCATGCTGGATGAGCGCGACGCCTTTTCCGACTGAGCGGCCGACCAGCCGGTCCGAAAACCCCTATCGAGGGCTGACCCCGGACCGGCAAACCCCGCACCAGAGGAAGCCGAGTAGGGGAGTGCACCCGGATGCCCGGGCAACCGGCCGAAGCCTACGTTCGTCAGACCAGGCAAAACCGCCGGTAAATGAACTCAAGGATGAGGTAACCCGACATGACCACTCTCACCACCATGCTGCTGGATTTCCTGCTCAGCCTGCTGGGCGACCCGGAAAAGGCCGAAGAATTCCGCAATGACCCGGAGGGAACGCTCGCGGCAGCCGGACTGGGCGATGTGACCAGCGATGACATGGACGCCGTCATGCCGGTCGTGCTCGACTGCACGACCCCAACCGGCGACCACCACGGCGGTGGCGGACATCACGACGATGACCACGACCACGACCACGACCACGACCACGACCACGACCACGACCACGACAAGGATCACGGCCACGGACACGGTCGCGACCGCGACGATGATGACCACGGCCACGCCGTGCAGCAGATCACGCACGTCGTGAACAACTACTCCCTGACGGAGACGAACACCGACCAGTCGGTCCACCAGAACATCTGGGCTGACGGCGACGTCACGCAGTACTTCGACAACGACGCGATCATCGCATCTGGTGTTGGCGCAGTTGCCGCAGGCGGCGACGCCGACGTCGACAACTCGGTTGACAACTCTGTCGACAACTCCAGGGACGAATCGACGAACATCTGGGCCGGCGACGACATCTCGATGGGAAACACGGACATCGACGTCGACGTGGAGGACTCGTTCAACGACAACTCCGACAACTCGGTAGACAACTCGGTAGACAACTCCGTTGAGATTGAGGATTCGTTCAACGACAACGAGATCGACACCGATGTTGACATCGAAGACTCCTTCAACGAGGACAACTCGGTTGACAACTCCACCAACACCGAGGTGGACGTTGACATCGAAGACTCCTTCAACGAGGAGGAGACCAATGTCGAGATCGAGGACTCCTTCAACGAGGAGACCGAGGTCGAGATCGAGGACTCCTTCAACGAGACGACGACCGAGATCGATGCCGAGATCGACGTCGAGTTCGAGGACTCCTTCAACGAGGACAACTCGGTCGACAACTCGATCGAGGTCGAGGACAACGTAGTTGTCGTCGAAGAACCCGCCCCCTAGGAGGTGGACCCCAGCTGGGTGACCCGACACCTGGCAAAAACCCGACGAAGGCGGCCCAGCAGGAGCGATTGCTTTTGCTGGGCCGCTTGGTGTGTTCTGATGGGAATGGTCCGTCAAGAGGAAGACATCGTGGTCGAACTTGTCAAGCTGGTGGAACGTGGCATCGAACTCGTCAGCGCGGCCGAGAGACCGGACCTCCTGCGGCGGCTCGAGCACACCCGTGAACGGCTGGCGGACTCGAGCACACGAGTGATCGTCGTCGGTGAGTTCAAGCAGGGCAAGAGCCAGCTGATCAACGCACTCGTCAACGCACCGGTATGCCCGGTGGACGTCGACATCGCCACAGCGGTGCCCACCGTGGTCAGGCACGGAGACACACCATCCGCACGGATCCTGATCACAGGGGGCGAAAACGGCTCAGGCATGGGCGAGCGCGCCATCGAGACTCGGCCGATCAGCATCGACGAACTCGCGGCACACGTTTCTGAAGGCGGCAACCCCGGCAACAAGGGGCAGCTGATCGCGGCGGAGGTCTTCCTTCCGCGCGAGATTCTCGCAGGGGGACTGTCGCTCGTCGATTCGCCCGGCCTCGGCCGGCTCGATCCCGCCCACTCGCTCACCACGCTGACGGCACTGCCCACGGCGGATGCGATGCTGCTGGTCTCGGATGCATCTCAGGAGTTCACCGAGCCGGAGATCCAGTTCCTCCGTCAGGCGTTGCGCGTGTGCCCCAACGTCGCGTGTGTTGTCTCCAAGACCGACCTGTACCCGAACTGGCGGATGGTGGCCGAGATCAACCGCGAACACCTCGACAAGGTCGACCCGGAGATTCCGCTCTTCCCCGTCTCATCGGAACTTCGGCTGCACGCGGCCCGCCTGGCGGACGAGGAGCTCAACACGGAATCGGGCTTTCCGAGTCTGGTTGCCTATCTGCACACGGAGATCCTGGGCAAGGTCGAACGGATCCAGCGTCGCTCCGTCGCGTTGGACCTGATCTCGATCACGGAGCACCTGCGGCTGTCGCTTCAGGCAGAGCTCAGCGCACTCGAGGACCCCGAAGGCATGCCACAGATGATTGCCGGACTCGAGGCGGCCAAGAGCCGCGCCAACGACTTGCGTCGACAGTCATCCCGCTGGCAGACAACGCTGAACGATGGGGTCAGCGACCTGATCTCCGACATGGAGCACGACCTCCGTGACCGGATGCGAAGCGTGCAGCGGGACGCGGAACAGGCCATAGACGAAGCCGATCCCGGACCGGTGTGGGACGAGACGGTCGAGTGGCTGGATCAGAGGGTGGCCGCCGCGGTGTCAGACACCTTCGTGTGGACTAACGAGCGCGCGCAATGGCTTTCCGAGCAGGTGGCCCAGCACTTCGTGCACGACGAGGTGCCGCTCCCGGTGCTGAAGGTCGATAACACCGACGAGGTCCTCGACCCGGTGCAGGAGGTGAACGAGCTCGACCGCGGGCGACTGACCCTCTTGCAGAAAGTGTTCATCGGAATGCGCGGTTCCTACGGTGGGGTGCTGATGTTCGGGCTCCTCACCGGTGTCATCGGCATGTCCCTGATCAACCCGATCTCCGTCGGCGCCGGGATCCTCATCGGAAGCAAGGTGTACAAGGACGAGCAGGAGGCGCGGCTCAAGCGACGACAGTCTGAGGCCAAAGCACTCGTCCGCAGCCATATCGACGATGTCGTATTCCAGGTGGGCAAGCAGCTCAAAGACCGACTGCGACTCGTGCAACGCCAGACCAGAGATCACTTCATCGACATCGCAGCCGAGCACCACAGGTCGCTGGAGGAGTCGGTGTTCGCCGCGCAGAAGTCGGCGGCAACCTACAAGGTTGAGCGCGAGCAGCGGATCACGCAGATCAAGGCGGAGTTGGCTCGGGTCGACGACCTTCGCAAGCGGGCAGCTGCGCTCGAGCCGAAGGTGGCTGGGGCAGCCCAATGATCGACGAACCAAGCACGATGGTGGCCGAGCTCCTGCAGGACACTATCGCGGTCTATCACGACGACCCGCAGGCGCAGGAGACGCTTCAGCATCATGCGCGCCGGCTCGAGGAGCCGCTGCGCGTGGCTGTCACGGGCATGGTCAAGGCGGGCAAGTCAACGCTGATCAACGCGATCATCGGGGAGGAGCTCGCGCCAACCGGCACGGCGGAGTGCACCCGCATCGTGACCTGGTATCGCTACGGTGACACGCCCAGGGTCACCATGATTCCCCGCAAGGGCGAACCGCGTCTGCTTGCGGTCAAGCGCGTCAACGGATTGCTGGACTTCGATCTGCGCGGCGCACGAGCCGATGAGGTGGATCGGCTGGTCGTGGACTGGCCCAACAGCAGTCTGCGCGACATGACCCTGATCGACACCCCTGGCATCGCCTCGCTGTCGGGAGATGTCTCCGCACGCTCTACCGACATCCTCATCCCGGACCGCGGATCGTCGGCGGTGGATGCACTCGTCTACGTGATGCGCCACCTGCGAGAGGCGGATCTGACGTTCCTGGAGTCGTTCCGCCGCATCAGCGCGAGTCAGCCGGGTGCCATCAATGCCCTCGCGGTGATCTCCCGGGCGGACGAGATCGGGGCGGGCCGCATTGACTCGTTGCTCGCCGCCCGCGACATTGCGAAGCGCTATCGGAATGACAGCACCCTCGGTTCGGTGGCCATGGGCATTGTGCCGGTTGCCGGGCTGCTCGCACAGACGGCCAGAACCATGCGGCAGGCTGAATTCGCCATACTGCTCGAGCTGTCCAAACTTGATCGCGCAGAACGGGAACGGATGCTGCTGTCGGCGGACAGATTCATCCGGTCGCCCGACCACATCTCCGCGGATGCTGAGGCGCGGGCGGCCCTGCTGGACCGCTTCGGGATCTTCGGCATCCGCTTGGCCACGGTGCTCATCAACAGCGGCACGACCGAACCCACGGAACTGGCTCACGAGCTGGCCCGGCGCAGCGGCTTGAACGAACTGGTGAGCCTGGTTGCTGGTCAGTTTCAGGTTCGGGCGGACCATCTCAAGGCGTACAGCGCGATGGTGGGAGTGGAAACCCTGCTGCGCGAGCGCCCGCATGCCGGAACCGAAGCAGTGGCGGCATCACTTGAGCGCATTCGCGTTGGTACTCACGAGTTCCGCGAACTCCGGTTGCTCGCCGCGTCGCGGACCACTGGATTGAACCTGCCCACCGGCCTGGCCGCGGAGGCGGAACGACTCATCGGTGGCACGGGAGTCGCGCCATCCGATCGACTGGGATTGGCTCGCGAGGCCTCAGCCGACGACATCCGCTCCGCGGCGCTGGCGTCGCTGGCGCGGTGGCACGCGCATTCCGAGAACCCGTTGAACGACCGAGCCACCACCGAGGTCTGTCAGGCGGTGGTGCGCAGTTGCGAGGCCATCCTTGCGCGGTTGCCTTAGTTCAGCGCATCCGTCCGCTGTGCCCGTGCTGGCCCCGGAACCATCCTGACGCCCCGGGGAGCAGGCTGCAGACGAACCCCGCACCGGCCAGCACGAATTGGGCGATCAACAGCAGCCAGAGGTACAGGCCATTGCCTTCGGGCGGAATGAGCACGGCGTCGGCGAGCAGCACGGCGCCGGCGTTGAGGACGAGCAGGAACAGCAGTGCCCATCGGGCTCCGCCGTGTCCACGCAGCATGACGCTGAGCATGATCGCCTCCAGCACGAAGACCAGGGCGAGGATCCCCAGGGCACCCCAGAACACGAGTAGTGACAGCGCATCAACGGTTTCGGCAGCGCGCGTGGCATCGAGCTCAGTGATCAGCTGCTTCAAGCGGTCGATCTGGTCCGCCCGGTAGATGAAGATGAAGAAGCCGGCGATCAGCCCCAGGGCGAGACTTGCCAGCCACAGCCAGCGGGCAGCCAGCAGCATTCCGGTCGGCGGGCTGAGGCGCCGCACCGGTGCTGGCGTCGAATCGGACATGCCCGGCCGCGGTGGGCGGGCGTGCGCTGAGGCGGGTTGGTCGGCTCCCGGTTCGCGAGACATGGTGCGTAATCTACCCTCGCCCTCTGCGAGATCAGAAGAATCCACACTGCTTAGCAGGAATGAGGCGTACCCTGTGCCGCGCACAACAACGGTGGAGCCTTCGAGCTTGGAGCAAGCATGCGAACACTTGTGGTCTACGAGTCCCTGTGGGGGAACACCGAGAAGGTCGCACGCGCCATCGCCGACAGGCTCGGCCGGTTGGGTGCGGTGGATGTCGTCGATACGGACGCCGCGCCGAAAGTCGTCACGGGTTACGACCTGGTCGTCGTCGGCGGCCCGACCCATGCCTTCTCGATGAGCCGCCCCAGCACGCGTGGCGACGCAGTGAAGAACCATTCGGCACCGCACGAGCCCAAGCGCGGCATCCGGGAATGGCTGAACGCGGTGGAGCGCTCTGCGATCAAGGTTCCCGCGGTCGCGTTCGATACCCGCGTCGACAAGCCGCGCCTGCCCGGCTCTGCCGCCAAGGCGGCACGACACGAGCTGCGATCGCTGGGCTTCGACACCTCGATCAAGCAGAAGACCTTTCGCGTGCACGACTACGCCGGCCCGCTCCTCGACGGCGAGGAGCAGCGCGCTGCCGATTGGGCCGACCAACTGGTCAAGCAGACGATGCGGTGATGGAGTTCATTCGGCTCGCCTCGATGTCTAGACGCGAAGCTTCCATCGCACTGACGGACGCAAGATCACGACCGCATAGATCAACCACCCGACCCCGTGCAGCATGAAGATCGCGTACTGGTGTGCGGATCCCGGCTCAACGTTGCCGAGTCGGAACGTCAGGTCGTAGACACTGTGCAGGAGGATCGGGATCCACAGCGACCTAGTGCGCAGTCGCATCGCCGAATAACCGAAACCTGCCATGGTGGAGAACGCCACCTGCAACAGGGCGGTGTACCAGGGTGATCCGAGGGCGAGGTTGGTGAGGTGCATGAGGCCGAACATCGCGGACGAGATGCCGACGGCCGGCCAGATGCCTCGTGGCTGCAGTAAACGGAGGAAGACACCACGGAATGCCAGCTCCTCGCTGAACCCGGCCAGGGCGACAGAGGCGATCGCGAGCACAACCGTTGAGACGCCAGCCACTCGGAAGCCGGCAAAGAACCCGAACAGGATCGTGAGCACCGGGAACGACAGCGCTGCCAGATCGCGCCACGACGGCCAGCTCATCATGCCGATGGCGCGCCAACCGGTCATCGCCACAAACGGCACAACCAGCAGGGTGATGAGCGCCTGAAGAGCGACCTGCAGAGTCGCGAGACCGCCGGGGCCGGACGTCAGCTGTGGCCAGAGCGCTTTGGCCGCAATCGCGATTCCGGTTACGACCACCAGGTACGAGCACCACAGTGCGACCGGGTAGCGCAGCGCGCGAAACCGAACAGGATGCTCCCACAGGTCTGCCGTCATAGCGTGTCCGAGACGGTGAACAGGTAGTCGTCCGGGGACCAGGATGCGGCAACCCTCGTCTTCAGGTCGGCGCCAAGACGCTGATAGAAGCGATGGCCGTCCACGTTCGTCAGGCTGGCGCTCCAGACGACAGGAAGGCGATCCGGGGCTGCAAGCCCCGCGACGGCCGCCATGAGCACCTGTCCAACTCCGCGATTTCGGGCAGCCTCCCGCACGTACAGATCGTCCATGGCGAGAACGTCGCCACCGAGCCACAGGCTCAACCGCCGAACGGTGGATGCGTATCCGACCGCGCCAGGGCCGTCACTGGCAATCACAACCCTGACATCATCGCGACTCAGGAGCCTCTTCCAGCCGTCAACGGTCACACGGACGTCGTCGAGCGAGTCTTCGTGAGCAGCGAGTTCCAAGACAAGCGCATGCAGGATTTCGGCGTCGACTGGGCAGGCGAGGCGCGTGCGGACTTCGGTGAGGTGGCCAGACATTCGTGGTTCCTTTCGTGGGTGCTCCGTGACGATCCTCAACCACGCCCGCCTGATTCGCGCCGGTGATTCCACCGGGTAATCGCCTGTGCTCCGATAAGATTTGCCCGTGCTTCTCGGGCGGGACACGGAGCGGGCGATGATCGCCCAAGTGCTCAATCGTGCCCACGATGGGCACGGCGGCGCCCTGGTCCTTCATGGTGAGGCGGGCATCGGGAAGTCGGCTCTGCTCGACTCCGTGGGTGAGGACGCTCGCGACGTGACCGTGCTGCGCACTGCCGGAATCGAATCCGAGAGTCCTCTCGCGTTTGCCGCGCTACACCGACTGCTTCAACCCCTGATGGCCGGGGTCGCGAGTCTGCCGGGTCCGCAAGCACACGCTCTTGGTCAGGTGCTGGGTCTCCAGGCGCCGAAAGAGGCAGGAACCGAGCGTTTTCTGGTGTTCCTCGCCGTGCTCACCCTGATCAGCGAAGCCGCGGAGGGGCGTCCGGTGGTGTGCATCATCGATGACGCACATTGGCTGGACGAGGCGTCAGCCGCCGCGCTCCTCTTCGTCGCACGGCGAATCGACGTTTCGGCAGTCGGGATGCTTTTTGCAGCCAGAGACGGTGGCCCGCGGCGCTTTGACTGGGAGGACCTGCCGGCGCTGTCGATACAGGGACTGCCCGAGGACGCGGCAGGCGAGCTGCTCCTGCACGGAACTGCAGGCATAGAGATCGCCGTGGGCGTTCGGCAGGAACTCATTCGACGAACTGGAAGGAATCCGCTCGCTCTCGTCGAACTGCCTGGTGCGCTCTCGACTGAGCAGCTTGCCGGACTGGAACCGCTTCCCTCGCATCTTCCTTTGACCGACGGCCTCGAGCGGGTGTTTCTAGACCGGTATCGGAGCGTTCCCGCCTCCGCTCAGGCTTTCGCCCTCGTAGCCTCTGTGGACGACTCTGGAGATTCTGCGATTGTCCGCGACGCGGCCCAGCGGCTTGGCGCTGTCGACGGCGAGGATGATGCGGTTGGCGCTGGGCTCATAGTGACAACTGGCACGCGGGTTCACGTGCGGCATCCACTGGTGCGCTCCGCCATCTACCTGGCCGCACCCGACGAGCAACGCCGGCGCGCGCATCTAGCCCTTGCAGAGGCACTTGAACTTCGCGGTGAGACCGACCGTGCGACCTGGCACCGGGCATCCGCCCAAGTTTCCCCGGACGAACCGATTGCCGCGGACCTCGATGCGATCGCCCGCCGGTTCCATCAGCAGGGAGGTCACGAGGCCGCATCAGCGGCGTGGGAACGTGCCGCGACGCTGAGCGAGGAGGGGGAGCTCGCCGCTACCCGCACGGCAGCGGCAGCGATGGCAGCGTGGCTGGCTGGCAAGCCAGACAGAGCGAAGTTCCTGGCACAGTCAGCGCGTGCGCGAAGCACCGACCCGGCGACGATTGCGCAAAGCGATCGGCTGCGCGCCTTCGTGGAAATGAATTTCGGCTCGCCGACTCTGGCGCACGGGATCCTCGCTCACGCCGCCACTGAAGCGGCCGCTTCGGGTCACCTGAGCGTCGCGGGAGAACTTGCGATGATCGCGACGACCTTGGCCGCGTTCGGGGCCAGCTCGGGCGCAACCATCGCCGTTGGGGACTTGCTTGCCGTGTCTTCGCCAGACGACGGTGCAGCTGGGCAATCCGCTCTGCTCCTCTCCATGGACCACTACACCCATGGTCGGCTGGAGGCAGCCGAGAGCGAGCTGCAGCGTGCCCTCCGGCTGCGAGTCGGACTCACCGACCCCGACCTGCTCGCCAACGTCGGCGTCGCCACGCTGTTGCTCGGCGATGACGAGCAGGCGTTGCGATGGCACGATATCCAGCTCGACCAGGCTCGGCTTCAGTCATCTCCCATTCGCATCCTTCATGCGCTCACCCGCAGGGCTATCGCCCAGCTCTCTACGGCGCAGTGGGACGAACTGAGTGCCGCCGCCGACGAGGTGTCGCAACTTGCGGGCATCACGGGGCAGCAGAATCAGCGGCTGCTTCCCAGCGCACAGATCCTCGTCGTCGGCGCCTATCGCGGCGAGGACACCTTCGAGCCGCGCGCCGAACAACTGCAAGCACTCCTATCCACAGAGCGTGCAGGAGTGCTCGACCGGATGATCGCGGACACCTTCTCTTGGGCCCAGGGAATCCGACGCAGCGCACAGGACGCCGTTGCGGCTGCCCACTACTTCGACCGCATTGTCCACCCGATGCTGCGTCGGGCAGCGTTCTACGACATTCTCGATGTGGCGATCCAGGTGGGAGATACCAAGACCGCGACAGCTATCACCGATGACATGGCGCGCTTCGCCGCAGCGACGGGCCACGCTTGGGCCGCGGCCGCTGCCGGGCATGGCCGTGCATTGCTCGCCCACTCAGACGCTGACGCTGAGTCGCACTTCGAGGAAGCGCTGGCCCACCATGCCGGCAGCAGTCGCCCGTTCAACCATGCACGCACCCGCCTCGCTTATGGCCAGCAGCTGCGCCGGGCTCGTCGTCGGGTCGATGCCCGGGGGCACCTGCGCGTTGCTCTTGCTATCTTCGATGGGCTCGATACCGGCCCCTGGTCTGGTCGCGCCGCGGAAGAGTTGCGTGCCTCCGGGGAGACCGCTCGGCGCCGCGGCGCGGACTCGGCGGAGCGTGTCGCCCTGACCGCTCAGGAACTGCAGGTGGCCAGACTCGTGCAGCAGGGACTGTCGAACCGGGATGTCGCTGCGCGCCTGTTCATCAGCCCGCGCACCGTCGACTTCCACCTGCGGAACGTGTTCGCGAAGCTTGGCGTCAGTTCACGTGGAGCGCTCGTCGGGCAGAACATCACACAACCGACCTAACGAATACCGGTGATTTGGCCGGTGCGACAGCCCATCGGTCACCGGGAACCTTGCAGACATGCAAGCCACCATCCTGCTTTTCGACAGGTTCACCGCACTCGAGGCGGTCGGCGCGCACGATGCGCTAGCCGGCACACCCAAGATGGACGTCACGTTCATCGCAGAACGCGTTGGTCCGATCCGCGACGACACTCGACGCCTGCAGCTCACAGCTGACGCGGCTCTCAGTGAGTTCCCGCATCCGGACATCGTCGTATTCCCCGGCGGCCCAGGCGCCCAGCAGCACCTGGTCAATGGCACCGTTCACCAGTGGCTTCGCGCGGCCGACTGCCGGGCCCAGTGGATGCTCGCGATCGGCTCGGGGTCCACTGTCCTTGCGGCGGCAGGACTGCTGCGTGGCGTCTCGGTCTCGGCGACCGACACGACGGGCCGCTTGCTCCGTGAGCACGGCGCCCGCCCCGCTACCCAGGCGGTCGTCATCGACGGCAAGTACGGGACTGCCGCCGACGGCGCCGACGCAGGCGTTCTGATCCGAAACGTTCTTCACCGCCGATTCCACCCACCGCATCATCCCATCGAAAGGAACTACACGTGATCGAAGCACGAAACCTCACGAAGACGTACGGTGACAAGACCGTCGTCGACGACATCACCTTCACTATCCAGCCGGGGCGCGTGACCGGGTTCCTTGGCCCGAATGGTGCTGGGAAGTCGACAACCATGCGCATGATCCTCGGTCTTGACACACCGACGAGCGGGTCGGTCACGGTGGATGGACGCCATTACGGCCAGCATCGTGCGCCGCTCCAGGAGGTCGGCGCACTCCTCGACGCCAGGGCTTTCCATCCCAGCCGCAGCGCACGCAACCACCTGCTCGCCATGGCTACCACCCACGGCATCTCGGCCCGACGTGTGGACGAAGTTCTCCAGCTGACCGGTCTGGCAGAGGTCGCAGGCCGTCGGGCTGGAAACTTCTCGCTCGGAATGGGTCAACGTCTCGGCATCGCCGGCGCCCTGCTCGGAGATCCGAAGAGCGTCATCCTCGACGAACCGGTCAACGGTCTCGACCCGGATGGAGTGCTGTGGGTGCGGCATCTGGCAAGGACACTTGCTGACGAGGGCCGCACGGTGTTCCTCTCGTCTCACCTCATGAGCGAGATGGCGCAGACGGCCGACCACCTCATCGTCATCGGACGAGGCCGAATCATCGCGGACGCCCCGATCGCCGACATCCTCGCGGGCGGGGGACATCGCACCCTCGTTCGCGTCGAACAGCAGGAGCTCCTTCAAGCGGCGGTCGTCGCAATGGGGGCGACCGTCCAGACGGGGGACGATGACGAACTGCTGGTCGCCGGCTTGGAACCCCGCGAAATCGCCGGTGCGGCACTCGACCGTGGCCTGCTCATCTATGAACTGACACCGCAACGCGCCTCTCTCGAAGAGGCCTACATGGAATTGACAAGAGACGACGTCGAGTACCAGTCGCTGGCGCTCACGGGAAAAGGAAACTGACCGACATGACCACAACACTCGAAGCTCAACAGAACCCTGCAGCTTGGACCAAGGGTCTCTCCTTCTCACGGATCGTGCGATCCGAGTGGGTGAAACTCCGCAGCCTGCCCTCCTCCTACATTCTGGTCGCGTCCTCGGTCGCGGCCATGGTGGGCGTCGGAATGCTCGGCGCAGGGGGGATGATCCTTTCACAGCGCGACGGTCAGCCCGTCGCGACCCAAGCCATCCAGTCGATGCCGATGGCCGGACTGTCGTTCGGTCAACTCCTTCTCGCTGCGCTGGCGGTGCTCCTGGTCAGCTCGGAGTTCGGCACGGGGATGATCCGCCCGACTCTGACCGCCGCGCCGATGCGAACCGGTGTGCTGGCAGCCAAAGCGCTGGTCGCGGCCGGAATCGGTGCTCTGACCGGTGCAACCGCAGCGTTCCTGAGCTACCTACTGATCCAGCCGATCCTTGCTCAGGAGGACTTGGACTATGCCCTCGAGAACCCCCGCATGTACGGCCTGCTGCTGGCAACCGGCGTGTACCTGGCGTTGGCAGCGGTCATCGCCGTCAGCATTGGTGTACTTCTCCGGAACTCGGCAGGAGCCATCGTGACGGTGATCGGGCTGCTGTTCGTTCTGCCCACCGCTTTGTCGATGATTCCCGGTGGGGTGGCGGCGGAAATTCTCCGCTACCTTCCGTCGGAAGCGGGATCCCAGTTCATGGCCGCCGAGATCGCCGACGGTGAGCTGACGCGGCTCGAAGGCGCCCTGGTCATGACTGCCTGGGCGGTTGGCTTCGCCCTCACAGCCGCCCTCGTATTCCGCCGCCGCGACGTCTGAGCGAAAGCTACAGGGATCAACGATGAATGGCCGAATCGCCAGCACAACAAGCCGGATGACTCTTGTGCTCCTGGTCGGTGCGCAGTTTGTGGTGATGCTTGACACTTCGATCGTCAATGTCGCACTGCCGACCATCCAAGACAGGCTGGGGCTGAGTCACACCGGAGCAGCGTGGACGGTGAACGCATACTTCCTCGCGTTCGGCGGGACTCTGCTGCTTGGCGGGCGGCTCGCCGACACGCTCGGGCGGCGCCGACTGTTCACGCTGGCGGCGGTCGCCTTCACAGTGGCTTCGGTGGGCGCCGCCCTGGCGTCCACCGAGGTCATCCTCATCGCTGCCCGAGCCGCTCAAGGTCTTAGTGCCGCCGTGCTTAGCCCCACTGCGATGTCGATCCTGCTCGCCTCCTTCCCGGGGAACACCCGGGGCAGGGCGATGAACGCATGGGGCGCCGCATCGACTCTGGGCGGGGCGATCGGAGTCCTCGTCGGTGGCGGCGTGACAGCCGCGTGGGGCTGGTCGGCCGTCTTCTGGATCACGGTGCCTATCACTGCCATTGCCGCGCTCAGCACCCGACGGCTCATTCCCGCCGATACGTCGACAACTAGGCAGCGGACTCCCATCGATATTACAGGCGCAGCATCCGTCACCGCCGCTGCGCTGTCACTCATCTACCTGGCAGTGAGCGTTCCGGTGCAGGGATTCGGCGCACCGGGCACAATCGTTGCGTCGATTGGAGGAGTCGCCGCGATGGTGGTGTTCTGTCTCGCGGAACGTCGAGCGGCCGATCCAATCCTGCCGCTCGTTCTGTTCCGATCCCGAACGGTGTCGCTTGGACTCGTCGTGAGTCTGCTTGGCGGCGCTGCGCGTGCATCGTCCTTCACAATCGCCGCTCTCTATCTTCAACAAGTGATGCGGATGGATGCCGGAACCGCTGGGCTAGCGATGGTGCCCACTTCTGTGGCGGGCTTCGTGGTGACGATAGTTGGCCTACCGCGCGCCCTCCGGAGGCTTGGAGCTCGCGTGACAGTCACAATCGGATTGGTGGTGCTCGCCGTTGGGCATGCCTGGCTGTCCTCCGCCTCGAACTGGGTCCACTACACCGCGGGTGTGTTGCCCGGACTGCTCTTGATCGCCGTCGGCGTCGCGCTGAGTTTTACCCCAACCACGATACTGATCGCGGACGCTATGTCGTCCGAGCGCCCCGGCCTTGCCGCAGGGATGGCGAGTGCGTCGTCGCAGATTGGCGCAGCGCTCGGCGTGGCCGTTCTCACTGCGTCGATTGTGGCCCACGCGGGACCGCAACCGGTGCTCGGGGCGTCCGCGTTGAGCGAGGGCTTCAAGCACGCGTTCCTGAACGCTGCCGGGATCGCGACAACCGCGGCTCTGCTTGCGCTCTCGCTCGTAATTGCCAATCGAGAGCGGCCGGTGTTCGGCATGAATCGGCTTCGGCCCGTTAACGCCGCGTCCCTCCCGGAATAATCACGGGAGGGACGCGAACTCTTCTGATCGGTTAGACGCTGACGGACTCTGACTCTGCCGCCGGCGCGGACGCCGCCTTGGCCGTCGAGACCAGGCCACGCGCGCGGTTGAACAGGTGGTAGGTGACCACCCACGCGCCAAGCCCGACGAGCACGTGGAAGCTCACGATGATGGTTGCAGCCATGGAGTCGGCGGGCGCGTCCGGGTTTACGAAGAGCCCCGCGAGCATGAACAGCCCGGGCTGAAGCAGGATGAGCACAAGAGGCAGCGCTGAGAGCGCGATCGTGCGACCGCCGGCCTTGATGAAGAACGACACGATCAGCAGCAACAGCGATGCGACCGTCAGCACGTAGCGACCGTTCATGCCGTGGAAGCTGAACAGCTCATCGTCGGGGTTGGAGAACACTCCGACGCCGGCCAGGTAGAACTGCACGGTCAAGGCGACCAGCAAAATGACAGTGAGAACAAGGTAGACAGAACGCACGGTGGATCTCCTCAGGTTCGGGTGGATTCGGCACCGACTCCTGATCGGTACCTCCATGACCGCCTCGGAGACTACCTTCGAATGACCCTCACTAGTGGGTCCTAGCCTCGATCCGGCACCCTAGTTCTATCCCTAGTGATTGGTGCCGAGCCACGAGTCGAGCACGGCGCTGGGAGATTCGCCTTGCGCGGGTGCACCTTCCGCGCGCGGGTCAAATTCGACCCGCGCGCGGAAGTTCGACCCGCGCGAGCGCCTACTCGCCGAACGCGAAGATCTTCTTGTTCAGGAACTCCTCGATGCCGAACCGGCCCAGCTCGCGACCGAAGCCGCTGCGCTTGACGCCGCCGAACGGCAGGTACGGCGCATCCAGGCCGACGCCGTTGATGAACACCATGCCGACGTCGAGCCGGGTGCCGACCTCGATGGCGCGGTCGGTGTCCTCACAGATGACGACCGAGCCAAGGCCGTACGCCGAGCTGTTCGCCAGCGCGATCGCCTCGTCGTCGCTCGCGACCTTGTAGAGCACCGCCACCGGGCCGAACAGCTCCTCGTGGTAGGCGTTCATGTCCGGGGTGACGTCGCTGAGCACGGTCGGCGCGAAGAAGCATCCGTCGGCCGTCGTCGAGCCCATGTTCAGCACAGCGCCCTGCTCGACCGCCTGTGCCACCTGGGCGCCCAGCAGCTCCGCGGCCTTGGCCGAGGAGAGCGGGCCGAGGTCGATGCCGTCCTCGGTGGCCGGACCCCACTTGAGGGCCTTCATCGCGGCGATGAACTTCTCGGAGAACTCGTCGTAGTACTTGTCGAGCACGACGATGCGCTTCGAGCCGTTGCAGGCCTGGCCGCTGTTCTCGAGCCGCCCGGCGACCGCCATGTCCACGGCGCTGTCGATGTCGTTCGTGTCCAGCACGAGGAAGACGTCGGAGCCGCCGAGCTCGAGCACGACCTTCTTCAGGTGACGGCCGGCCTGCTCAGCGATCGCAGCGCCCGCGCGCTCCGAACCCGTGAGGGACACGCCCTGCACGCGCGGGTCGGCGATGATGGTCCCGATCTGGTCGTGATCGGCGAACACGTTCACGTACGCGCCCTCCGGGAACCCGGCATCCTTGAAGATCTGCTCGATCGCGAGCGCGGACTCCGGGCACTGCTCGGCGTGCTTCAGGATGATGGTGTTACCGGCGACGAGGTTCGGTCCGGCGAACCGGGCCACCTGGTAGTACGGGAAGTTCCACGGCATGATGCCCAGCAGCACGCCGAGGCCCTGACGCCGCACGAACGCGCGCGCTCCGCCCTCGGTGTCGATCTCCTCGTCGGCGAGAAACTCCGGTCCCTTGTCCGCGTAGTAGCGGAGGATGTCGGCGCTGAATTCGACCTCGCCGATGGACTGCTCGATGGGCTTGCCCATCTCGCGAGCGATGATCTGGGCGAGCTCGTCCTTGCGCTCCAGGTACAGGTCGGCAGCGCGCGTCATGAGCGCAGCGCGTTCGGCCACCGTGGTCTGCTTGGCAAAGCCCTGATAAGCCGACTGGGCCGCGTCGATCGCATCCTGGATGTCGGAGTCGCTCGCCAGCGGGTAAGTAGAAATGGTCTGATTCGTCGATGGATCAATGACCGCGTACTGCTTCATGTGGCTTCCTTTGATGTGGTGGGTGGTCTGTCTCTCAGGATAGGACGGATGGTCGGCAGAGCGCTGGATGCAGCCTCAATGCCCCCTTACCGTCAGGTGTAGCGGCATAGTCTGGACTGGTGCAAGCGCCCACCGACCCTCGTAGCGAACTGGCCGGGCTCGCCGCACGAGGCATCGGCGATTGGGCCGTCGACCCGTCCCGAAGGGTGGCCGACCCGGAGCACGTCCGCCGGGCGGGGGTGCTCGTGCTGTTTGGCGTACTGGACTCGATGCCCGCGGATGCGTCCGGACCGGTCCCGCGCGACCTCGACGTGCTGCTGCAGCGACGCTCGACCACGCTCGGCCATCACCCGGGGGAGATCTCGTTCCCCGGCGGCGGCGTGGAGGCATCCGACGCCGACATCACCGCCACCGCCCTGCGCGAGGCGGTCGAGGAAACCGGTCTCGATCCGAGTGGTGTCGACATCCTCGGCACGCTACCTGAGCTCGCGCTGCCGCGCAGCAACAACCTCGTCACCCCGGTGCTCGCCTGGTGGGCGCGCACATCGCAGGTCACCGCGGTCGATGAGCGGGAGGCCGTCGAGGTGTTCCGGATGCCGGTGGCCGACCTGCTGAATCCCGACAACCGGGCGAGTGTGCAGCGCTCCGTCGGCAACCGCACCTTCCGCATCCCAGCGTTTGAGGTCGATGGTGTCGTGGTGTGGGGCTTCACCGCGATCGTGCTCGCGCGGATCTTCGATGAACTGGGCTGGAGTGTCCCGTGGGACACCGCTCGGCTGGTCGAGCCGTAGCCTAAGCTCTGCCCGCGATGACCTGGTTGCGCAGCGTGCCGAGCCCGTCGATGGTGACTTCGACCAGTTGCCCCTCGGTGAGGTAGCGCTTCGGCTCGCGTGCGTGACCGACACCGCCAGGGGTGCCGGTGAGGATGACGTCACCCGGATTCAGGGTGACGAACGTGGAGATGTAGGACACCAGGAACTCTGGGCTGTGCACCAGGTCACCGGTCGATCCCTCCTGCATGACCTCGCCATCGATCACGGTGCGGATGGCGGCACCCGGCGCCCAGTCATCCGGCGTCACCAAGGCAGGGCCGAGCGGGGTCGTGCGCTCCCAGTTCTTGCCTTGCAGCCACTGCAGCGTGCGGTACTGCCAGGATCGCATCGACACGTCGTTGCTCACCGTGTAGCCGGCGATGTGGGACGCGGCGTCGGCCTCGCTGATGCGGCGGCCGGCGCGGCTGATGACGACGCCCAGTTCGGCCTCCCAGTCCACCGCGGAGTCCTCTTCGGGCAGCCGGATGTCGTCGCCCGGGCCGATGAGCGTCTCCGGGAACTTTGCGAACAGGGTCGGATGCTCCGGCAGTTCCCGCCCCATCTCCAGGATGTGTGCGCGGTAATTCAGGCCGACGCACACGATCTTGCCCGGCCGCGGCACGACCGGCGCGAGGTCAGCGTCGTCCTTGGCGTGCAGGTCTCCGGATGCGCTCGACGCGAGTTCGCGCCAATCCTCACGCTGCAGCAGGGCGCCGACATCCGGGATGCCGTCCAGTTCTCGGTAGCGGTCGGCGGTCTCGACGGCCGCCGCGGTTCCTTCGGGGGTGCGTAGGGTGACGAGTCGCATGGCCCTCAGGCTACTAGCGTGATTGGTACGCGGTGATTTGAACGAAGGAGTTCACGTGAGCAACCAGAGGGGCGCGGCAGAGAGCGCCGAATACGCGGCGGACGACGGCATCGCCACCATCGAGATCAGCGGCCCGGATCGCAACCTGCTGAACCCGGAGAACATGGCCGGGCTCGAGGCGAGCCTGACCGCGGCGTGCGCCGACGAGCGTGTCACGGGCATCTTGCTCACCGGAAGCGGCTCGGTCTTCTGCGGCGGCCTGGACACCGCGGCCTTCGCGCGCGGCGGCGACCCGCGCGAGTTCGCGGGTGCGCTGGTCAGCCTGCTCAAGCTCCTGCCGACGCTGCCGAAGCCGGTGGCCTCCGCCGTGAACGGTGACGCGGTCGCATCCGGGTCCGCCATCGTCGCCGCCTGCGACTTCGCGGTCGCCGGTCCGGACACCAGGATCGGCACTCTCGAGGCCGGCATCGGCGTCTGGCCGATGGTGGCTCAGGTGCCGATCATCCAGCGCGTCGGACCGCGTGCGGCGATCGAGAACATCGCAAGTGGCGAGCCGTTCACGGCGGCTCGCGCGCGGGAGATCGGGCTCATCAACGTGGTGACCGACCCCGCCGACGTCCGTGCCGAGGCCACCGCCTGGTTGCGCAAGGCCGCGCGCGCCGGTGCCGTCATGGCGACCGGGCGACCCTTCGTCTACGAGCTCGCGGAACTGGACTATGACGAGGCGCTCGACACGGCGCTAGCCAGGTTCACGAGCGTGTTCGGCGATCGTCCCTGACCGCCCGGCCACCGCGGCAACGTTGCTGCCGCTTGTTAGCGATGCGCTTGCTGGAACACCTGCAGCGATAACAAACCGGAGCACCATCGAAGGTGAGTGGAAGTCGCCGCTTACGAAAAATGCCTGATCCGTGAGACAATTGATCTTGCCAGCTCGCGACTGCGCGCATTGTGCCGATGCACAGTGACCGTCTTCGCACCCCGCCCGAGCCCGTTCGAAAGCTGTCGAACCGTGGCGGGAGACTGTCCAGGCCGATTACCTCATGTGTAGATCCGACTGATGTCGAGCGTGGCTCTCGCGCGCAACCGGGGAGTCTCGAATGCAGTTTTCCAAAGGTCAGACCATCGTCCACCCGCACCACGGGCCCGCAATCATCCGGACGATCTCGAACCGCAAGGTCAGCGGTGTCTCCACCAAATACCTGAACCTCGACGTGCAGAATTCAACGCTGTCGGTCAGTGTTCCGCTGGACAAGGCGCACGACATCGGCCTGCGCGACGTCTTCACCACACAGCAGCTCGACGAGGTGTTTGGCGTGCTGCGCGCACCCAGTGGCGTGGAAGAGAAGCAGTGGTCGCGTCGCATCAAGAAGAACGCGGAGACGATCAAGAACGGCGACATGCTGCAGATCGCCGAGGTCGTGCGCGATCTCGTTCGCCGTGCTGACGAATCCAACCTCTCCTACGCCGAGAAGCAGATGCTGAGGGATGCCCGCAGCCCGCTTGTCACGGAGATCTCGCTGACGCTGTCCATCGACCTCGACAAGGCGGATGCCCTCCTGGACTCCGTCATCTTGGGCGAAACCGCCGAGTCCGCGACCGTGACGGAACTCCCCGCCAAGAAGGAGCAGCTGCTCGCCGGCTGATGGCGCCGGGCGCCGTCGCTCAGCTGACGGCGCCGGCCCGCCCCGCGAGCTTGGCTACCAGCGCGTCCTCGTCAGGCAGGAACCAGACGTGGTCGGCGCGGTTCGACTCCCACACGAACGCCGCGAACGCGTCGCTGTCCCGCTCGCGCTCGCTGACATCGCCGATGATCGCGAGCTTGAGGCCGTAGTTCACGAGCTTCTGCAGTATCTCTCCGGCGTGCCCAGTGGAGAGATCGAAGAACTCTGTGCCGAAACGTCTCGCAGGCACGACCAGCAACTGCGCGTGGACGTACCAGGCGTTGCCGATGAGGTCGGATGTCTGATCGCCGGTGGCGATGATGGGACCATCGGCTGGGACGCGCTGAACCTGCAGGCCATGTATCTCTTCGACAGTCATCCCGACACGCTATCCACCGCCCGCCCCGGGCAACATGAGTGTTACGCGGCGCAATCCGTCCTACGATCGATTCCACGGTATCGATTCAAGGGAGACGAATGTCGTTTCAGGCATACCTCGACAGCATCGAGGAGAAGACAGGCTTGACGCCTCGTCAGCTCATTGAG
Source organism: Cryobacterium sp. BB307 (assembly GCF_012274275.1). GTDB lineage: Bacteria > Actinomycetota > Actinomycetes > Actinomycetales > Microbacteriaceae > Terrimesophilobacter. Next base: position 156,588 of record NZ_JAANZA010000002.1, read on the forward strand.
CTCGCGAAGGAGAAGGGCTTCGATTCGCCCGATGTCAAGGCGGGCACGATCCTCGATTGGCTCAAGGAGGACTTCGATCTCGGTCGTGGTCACGGGATGGCTCTCGTGCATGTCATCAAGAACGGGCCGCGCATCGACAGCAAGCACGTCGGTTCGAACGGCAGCCACCGTGACGAATCCGACACGTTGTGGCTGGATGGCAAGGCCACCAAACCGAAGGGTGTTGAGTGATGGCTATTCTGCATCAGGCCGAGATCGTCCCGTCGAAGCGCGACATGGTCGCAAAATTCGTCGCCGGACGTGAGTGGGCGGGCGACCTCCCGGAAGACTGGGAGCGGATCGCCGCGTACCGGTTCGACGACCCAGCAGGCGAGGTCGGAATCGAGACGATGCTGATCGGAACCCAAGGCGGTCCGGTGCTGCAGGTGCCGCTCACCTACCGCGGGGCACCGCTTGAGGGTGCCGACGAATGGCTCATCGGCACCGCAGAGCACTCGGTGCTGGGCACGCGCTGGTTCTATGACGCGGCAGGCGACCCGGTCTACGCGCAAATGCTTGCCACGACGATTCTCGGCGGCGGGCGCGAGGCCGACCAGTTCTACCCTGACGGCACGCCGATCGAGGGAACGGCCCAGGTTCGGGGGAGCGGCAGCTCTGCTGACCTGGTGGGTGTGCCCCAGCGGGTGGAAGCCACAACCGCCGGCAGCATCACCACCATCTCCGCTGATGGCCGAGAGTTGCTGGTCGCGCGCCGCGTCGGGGACGAGCTCAGCGGCGTGACCGAACGGCTGACCGGCACTTGGGCGGATCAGTCCGCGCCGGTCACGCTCGCCGGCATCCGCTGACCGACGTCAGGGGACGGGTTTAGGGTGCCGTCATGACACGCGACGAGAGCGCGATCAGGATCGAACCCGCAACGACAGTGCCGTTCGCCGACATCGAGCACGCGTTCACCGGCGGTGGCGACGGCGGCTCGTGCTGGTGCCAGTGGTTCCTCATCCCGCGCTCGGAGTTCAGTGCGCGAAGCCGGGAGGAGCGGAAACAGCTGCTGCGGCGCGAGCTCGGTGCTGCCGAACCGTCTCCGGCGCTGGTCGCATACGTCGACGACGAACCGGCGGCGTGGGTCCGGATAGCGCCGCGAACGCACCAGGCGGCGCTCGCGCGCACTCAGGTGGTCAAGCGAGGCAGCGACGAGCCGCCGGATGCCCCCGATGTGTGGGCGATCACCTGCTTTGTGGTGCGCCGGGAGCACAGGGCGAAGGGCATCGCGACGCGCCTCCTCCAAGCCGCGATCGACCACGCGCGACAACACGGTGCGCGGCTCATCGAGGCGTACCCGATCGACACCGAGCGGCGGAAGTCCTCGAACAACGAGCTCTTCGTCGGCAGCGCACGGCTGTTCAGCGCAGCCGGATTCGAAGAGATCGCCCGGCCGACTGAGAGCCGGGTCGTGATGGCGCTGACAACACGCTAGGACGGCTGGGCGATCATCAGCCAGAGGATCACGGCGAGGCCGACTCCGCCGATCCCCGCGAGGGCCATGGGCCGCCACGAGGTCGGGAGTGTCTCGAGCAGCCCCTCGGTGGCGCGCGCCTCAGCCTTGGCCTGCGCGGACGGGGGGATTCGCGCCCCGGAGAGCACTCGGACACCGAGGTAGTACGGCATCGCGATGCCGTACATGGCGCCCATCACCAGCACGAGCAGCGCGATCGACACCCACAGCCACCACGAGCCCCAGAAGTTGCCCATGAAGCCGAGGATGACGCCCGCGACGATCATGACCAGCAGGCCGATGTACATGAAGGTGATGCCCCACGATGAGACATCCAGGAGTGCCGCCATGCGGGCACGGTCCTTTTCCTTGCGGAGGCGGAACGCGACGCCGATCGACGCGCCGTGACCGAGCACGAACGCGAAGGCGCCGAGCACATGAAGGAAGACCATTGTGAGATACACGGCGTCAGCCTAAATGAGTCGATTTCTGCGCGGTAGCCCCCGCCGCGCGCCGGTTGCGGACATCCGCGCCCCGCGCACCTGTCGCGGATCTCCGGAACGGGCGCATCGTGGCGGAGCGGCGCGGATGTCCGAAACGGCGCCTGTTGGGCTGCGGCGCAGCGGATGTCCGGAACGGCGCGGCAGCGGGTCAGGAGTCGAGCGAACTCGCCCGGATCGCCAGCCACAACTGCACCCGGTCCTCAGCGTTCGACATGGACATACCGGTCAGGTCTTCGACCTTCTGGATACGACTGCGCAGCGTGTGCCGGTGGATGCCGAGCTGCGACGACGAGGCTTCCCAACTGCCGTTCTCGGCCAGGAACACGCGCAGCGAATGCAGGAGGTCCCCGGATGCGTCGGCTGCGGTCAGCTCGTCCAGCGGACGCTTCAGGGCGTGCACCATGATCGGCGTCAGGTGCCTCAGCAGCATGTCGACAGAGTCCAGATCGGCGAACCTCACACACGGCTGATCGTCCGCGATCGCGAGTTCGACCGCCTGCTCCGCCTGCATCCGGCTGCCGGCAAGCTGCCCGAGTGCCGCGGGTTCGCCCACCCCGCAGCGAACCGGCACACCTTCCCGCGAAGCACGTTCGAGCCGTTCCGCCCACGCATTCAGCCATGCCGGGTCGAGCACCACGATGACCGTCGATCCGTCGCTCGAGGCGAGATGCGGCAGCCGCAGCTCGTCAAGCCAGTCGAGCACCTTGGACTCGAGCACAACACTTCGTGACCGCGAGCGGATCACCGCGACGGAGAACTCCGAGCCGACCAATCCCCAACGTGCGGCGACGCGCCGCGCGATGCCCTCGTCTCGCGCGAGCAGCACGTCGATGGCATCCGCCCTCGCGACCGGGTCGAGGCGCGCGCTGTGCTGCGGGCTGAACGTGAGGTCGAGCAACGCGGTGGCCTGAGTCGCGAGCTCGCGCACCAGACCGGGGGAGCCGAGCTTGTCCGAGATGACGAGCTGCGCCTTCGGGTCGAGTGGGTGCCCGACCGGGTACACACCGAGGTTGGTGACCCGGATGCGTCGGGACAGCCGCAGCGCAGCGGCAACAGCATCGTCGTGGTGGATGCGCGAAGCGCCGACGCTCGCAATCGGCGTCCCGTACCGGTCGATCACCACAGCCCACCCGTTGATGAGCTTCGAGAGGGTCGTGACGATGCCGGCGGTCTGACCAGTGCGCGCGGCGTGCGTCAGCGCGGTGATCCCGCGGACCAACTGGCCGTCATAGCGGCCACCCCGCTGTTCGCGGGGTGCGGCATCCGAGGCCCGATCGCCAGCCGGATGGGGCGCGGGAACCTGATCAATGGAGCCGTTCTGCACCTGTTCGACGCTAACACGCTGACTTGTACGAAACGGTGCGCGGGCCCCCGTCAGCGCTCCCATTCGGCGGCTGTGCACCCGATCGCGACCTTCCTAGGCTGACACGGACCGGCCGTGACCCTGTGGTTTGCGGCGCGTGTGCACAGGACAAAGGAGTGGTGATGCAGGCAGTCGTATTCAACGGTGAGACCAAGAAGGTGGAGGTCGCCGACGTCGAACTCGCGGCGCCCGGCGCCGGTGAGGTGCGGGTCAAGATCGCCGCGGCCGGCGTCTGTCACTCTGATCTCCACGTCTACCGCAATGAGTGGGATGTTCCCGTCCCGGTCGTCATGGGCCATGAGGGAAGCGGAATCATCACCGAGGTCGGCCCGGGCGTCACCAACCTCGCGGTCGGCGATCACGTCGTGCTGTCTTGGGTCGCGCCGTGCCACGAATGTCGGTACTGCCTGGCTGGGCACGAGGCCCGCTGCCAGGTGGCCGCGACGATCGTCGCACCCGGCGGCGTGCTGCAGGATGGCACATCGCGGCTCAGCCGAGACGGTGAGCGCATCCACCACTACCTCGGCGTCTCATCGTTCGCCCAGGAGGCCGTCGTTCCCGCGAGCGGCGCCATCCGGGTGCGCGAGGACGCGCCACTCGACGTCATCGCGCTCGTCGGCTGTGCTGTCGCAACCGGCGTCGGCGCTGTCACCAACACCGCTCAGGTCGAGCCGGGCTCGATCGTGGCGGTGATCGGATGCGGCGGGGTCGGCCTGTCCGTCATCCAGGGCGCCCGCCTCGCCGGCGCAGAGCGCATCATTGCCATCGACATCCAGGCCGACAAGACGGCACTCGCCATGCGCCTCGGCGCGACGGACGAGATCGACGCGTCCAAGGTCGATGCGGTCGAGGCGCTGCGCGCGCTGATCCCGGACGGCGTCGACTACGCGTTCGACGCGATCGGACGCACCCAGACCACCGAGCAGGCGATCCAGATGCTCGGACTCGGCGGCGCCGCGGTCGTCGTCGGCCTTCCGCCCACCGGCTCGAAGGCATACTTCGACCCGCTTGTGCTCGGCGAGTCCGACCAGCGCATCCTCGGCTCGAACTACGGGAGCGTGCGCCCGGCGGTCGACATCCCCGCGCTCGTCGACCGCTACATGGAGGGCGACCTCAAGCTCGACGAGCTGGTCACCGCCCGCCGACCGCTCGATGAGGCCGGCGCCGCGCTGGACGCGCTCAACGACGGTTCGGCGCTCCGCACGCTTCTGATCCCTGCGTCCTGAACTACCCCAACCACCTAAGGAGACACATTGAGCAGCGACGTCGCCGCCTCCAAGCAACCAACATCCACAGACCCCGGCCTCCGGAGGGGGGTGATGGGCAGCGCTGAACTGTTCGCGCAGGCAATCGCGAGCATCGCGCCGAGCGCGGTCATCGCGTTCACCGCCGCATCCATCTTCCTGTCGGCAGGCAACTCCACCTGGTTCTCGTTCGTGCTCGCCACGATCGTGATCCTCGCGGTCGGCTACCTCATCTCGCAGTTCGCCAAGCGGCGCGCCTCGGCGGGGTCGCTGTACAACTACGCTGCGGTCGGGCTAGGGCCGTTCGGCGCCTACCTGACCGGCGTGACCCTGCTCATCGGATGCTTCGGCATCGCCTCCGGTTCGCTGAGCGGCGCGACCACCTACATGATCACCGTGCTGAACCAGCTGGGCCTGCCGATCTCCGGCACCCTGGCGAGCGTGGTCGTGACCATCGTGCTCGGGTCGCTTGCGATCCTGTTCACGATCCGCGGCATCCGGCTCTCCGCCCGCGTCTCGCTCGTGCTCGAGCTCGTGTCGGTCGCGATCATCCTGATCGTGCTCGTCCTCGCCATCGTGCACCTCGGCCCGGCGGCCATAGACCCTGCGCAGCTGAGCCTCGAAGGCTTCGAGTTCTCCGGCGTCGCGTTCGGCATGACCCTCGGCATCCTGGGCTTCGTCGGATTCTCCAGCGCCGACTCGCTCGGACGTGAGGCGAAGAACCCGTACCGCGCCATCCCGCGCGCCATCATGTTCAGCGCCCTGCTCGTCGGCGTCCTCTACGTGTTCGCCGCATACACGCAGGTCGCCCTGCTCGGCGACGATCTGGCGACCTCGGCGAGCCCGCTCGACGACATGGCCACCATGGTCGGGCTGCCCGTCTGGTTCAACCCGATCCTGAACTTCGGTGTTGCGGCATCCTTCTTCGCCGTGGTCGTCGCACCGCTCAACGTGATCGGCCGCATCGTCTACGTCATGGGCAAGGAAGGCGTCGCGCCGGCGTACCTCGGCCAGACGCACCCGACGCAGCTGACCCCGCACCGCGTGCTGCTCACCATCGGCCCTGCGGTGATCGCGCTCACCTCGATCCTGTACATCATGGGCGTGAACGGCATGGACATCGTGGTGTGGGTCGACACGTTCGGCACCTACGGCTACATGGTCGCCTACGCGACGGTCGCGATCGCCGCGGTGCTGTTCCTGCGCCGGATCGGCGTGAAGAACTGGCTCGTGCTGCCGACGGCGATCCTCGCAGTGGGTGCGATGCTCTACGTGTTCTACACGAACGTCTACCCGGTGCCCGCCTACCCGTTCAACCTGATCTTCTGGTTGTTCGCCGGGGTGCTCGCGGTTGCGATCGCCTGGTACCTGTTCCTGAAGGCAAGGCGCCCGCAGGTGATCAACGCGATCGGCTCCACCGAGACCGACGTGCTGGAGGGCATCAGCGGCTGACCCTTCTGCCCCACACGGACGCGCCCGGCACCCGCCGTGGCGCGTCCGTGTCTGTGTAGGCAGAGCTTTGTGTCACAAGCAAGGGAACGATCGCTTGCTTTTGGCACAAACGTCTGCCGAAGGGTCAGCGCTTGCGCGCGGTGACCAGCAGGTACTCCCACTCCATCGTGCTGCCGTCGTCGTCGAGGCCACCCCGGCGAGCGAGTTCGACCAGCTGGCGGTCGAGCTCGGCCTCCCGCTCCGGGTCGTCCGCCAGGTTCTTGTACGCGGCGATCGTGGGGCCGTAGTGGGACTTGAAGTAGTCCCTGAACTCTTCTGCGCGCGAGAAGTGCTCGATCCTGACCTTCTGCCTGCGCATATCGAGGTCGGTCAGCCGATCTCCGAACAGCTCCCGGATGTGATCCTCGCTTCCCCACAGCGGCCCCGGCGAAGCGCCGGGCGGGGGAGGCGGCGCGAACGGCTTCATGGTGGCGAAGAGCTGGCCGATGTAGCCCTCCGGCGTCCAGTTGATCAGGCCGAGGGTGCCGCCTGGCTTCAGCACGCGGAGCGCTTCGTCCGCGGTCACCTGATGGTGCGGAGCGAACATCACGCCAACGCACGACAGCACCGTGTCGAACTCGCCATCCGCGAACGGGAGGGCCTCCGCGTCCGCCTCCCGCCACTCAAGTGTCGCCCCTCGCTCATTGGCCTGACGCTCGCCCGCCTGCAGGAGCTCCGGTGTGAGGTCGCTCGCCACCACATCCGCCCCGGCGAGCGCGGCAGGGATCGCGACATTGCCTGATCCAGCCGCGATATCGAGCAAGCGGTCGCCGGGCTTCACTCCCGCTGCCTCAACCAGCACCGGTCCGAGGCTCGCGATGAGGTCGGATGCGAGGGTCGCGTAGTCGCCGAACGCCCACATCGCCCGATGCTTGGCCTTGAGCGCCCGGTCGGCGTCGGTTTGGGTTTCTTCGCTGGTCACGATGCACATCCTTTCGTCGTGTCGGGGAGCTGACACGACGGTCGGGATCGATCGTCCCCGACAGGACGATTGTGCGCTCCCATCGGCCCACTGTCGAGACCCGTGCGGGAGACTCAGATGATCGGCACGCCGCGCCGAATGCGCCGCCTGGCGTCCCACAGCATCAGGTTGTACGGGAAGCGGCGCAGCACGCCAGGAGTCACCCGGTTGAGGGAAGCCGTGAGGCGCAGCCAGCGGTCGAAGCGTGCCTGCTGGCGCTTTGTCCACGGCAAGCCGAGCTCGCGGCGGAACTCCTCTGGCAGGAAACCCAGGGTGAGGAACCGGTTCGCCGGGCCGAACAGCGCGGCGAGCGGGCGGGGGAGGAACCGCAACTCGGCGAGCCGCTGCAGGTAGTCGCGCGTCAGATCGTCCATACGAATCTCCCGGATGCTCCGGTGCCAGTACTCGTCGAAGGCGCGCAGACTCTCCGGCCACAGGTCTTCTGGCATCTGCAGCGTCGTGCCGAAGGCAGCCGCCCGACGGTAGAAGTCTTCCGCGTCAGCGTCGTCCATCGGGCCGTGCAGACGGATCATCACGTCCCGCACACCCCAGTAGATGCAGGCTGCCACCCAGAGTTGCAGCTCTTGATCGAAAGCGGAGTACGGCACCGGCGCATCCGGGTCAGAACGCACCTGCGCGTGCACCCGACTGATCTGATGGCGCAGTTCGCGCTTCTCCGCATCCGTGCCCCCGGATGCGACTGCCAGGTAGGTGAACGTCGTGCGGGCGCGCTTGAGCGGATGCCGGTCGAGACGCCCGCCGTCGACCCGGCTCTCGACGACCCCACGCCCTATCGGCAGCATGGATAGCTGCATGATGACGTTGGCGCCGCCCGCGGCGAGGCCGATGCCGTCGCTCAGGATGCCGTTCACCCCTCCATTCTGCGGCTCAAATGCGTGAACGCTGAGACGGTTCCGGTGTTTTCGGCGTAGCATCCGGCGCAAATCGCTACGTCCGCTACGGAGGTGCCGGATGTCCCACAGCCAGCCTCAGCCGGGTCAGCCCGTCCAGTCGTCAGGCGCCGCGGGATTCATCGTCCTCCTGGTGATCGGCATCGTGTTCAGCCTGATTGGTGCCGGGCTGCTCAGCTCGGGCATCTGGTCAGGCGTCATTGCCGCCAAGCAGAACGACCAGGGCTACTTCATCACCGGTCCCGACACCATCACGAGCTCGACCTACGCGCTGACATCGCCGCGGAGCACCGGGTTCACCGACCGGGACACGAGCACCGTGCTGCCGTTCGACATCGCAACCGCGCGGCTATCGGTCGAATCGACGGGCGATGAGGACATCTTCGTGGGGGTCGGCCCGAGCGGCGAGGTGGCACGCTACCTCGATGACGTCGCGCACACCGAGGTCGATGTCGGCAACGGCCGCTTCAGGGTGAGCAGCAATGACGTTCCCGGTGAACGCGAACCGGGTCGGCCCAGCGCTGAGGACTTCTGGATCGAGTCGGCAACCGGCTCGGGCCCCCAGGAGATCGTCTGGCCGGTGCAAACCGGCAACTGGTCGGTCGTGATCATGAACGCCGATGCGAGCCGCGACGTCTCAGTGGAAATCGAGGCGGGCATCCGCAGCGACCTGCTCGCGCCGATCGCACTCGGCCTGATTCTGGCCGGGTTGGGGATGCTGGTAATCGGCATTCCGCTGACCGCCATCGGAGCGATGGGGCTGGGTCGACGCCTTCCGGGCGACGGATACCCGGCGCCCACCGTGGCCTCCGTCACGCCTGTCCCGGAGGAGGAGCGCCGTCCGTACCCGGCACAGCTCACCGGTGTGCTGGATCCCGGGCTATCGCGCTGGCTGTGGCTCGTCAAATGGCTGCTCGCCATCCCGCACTTCATCATCCTTGCCGGTCTGTGGATGGCCTTCGTGATCACGACAGTCATCGCCTTCTTCGCGATCCTGTTCACCGGCCGCTACCCAAGGTCGCTGTTCAACTTCAACGTCGGCGTGCTTCGCTGGAACTGGCGGGTCAGCTTCTACTCCTACTCCGCGCTGGCGACCGACCGCTACCCACCGTTCACCCTCGCGCGCACCGACTACCCCGCGGACTTCTCGGTCGACTACCCCGAGAAGCTCAGTCACGGACTCGTCCTCGTCAAGTGGTGGCTGCTGGCGATACCGCACTACCTGGTTGTCGCGGCGCTCGTCGGTGGCGCCGGCTGGTGGACCGGCTGGTGGGGGTGGCGCTGGGGCTGGGAGCGCTGGGACGGACCCAACCCGGCCGGTGGCATCTCCCTTCTGACGGTGCTGGTGCTGATCGCTGCCGTGATCCTGCTGTTCACGAACCGCTACCGGGTCGCTCTGTTCGACTTCATCATGGGCATCAATCGCTGGCTGTACCGGGTCACCACCTACGCTGCGCTGATGCGCGATGAGTACCCGCCGTTCCGGCTGGACACCGGGCCCGCCGAGCCGGAGCAGGTCGCAGCCCCGGCCAGCGCGCCACCTCCCGTGATCGGCTAGCTCTGCCCGCCCGCGGATGCGCGGCGCACGCTCGCGCCGGATCGCACCAGTGCGCTCGGTTCAAGCGACTCGAGCTCACCGAGCCAGCCGATCCGATCCGGGCTGAATACCGCGGTGGCGGTGTACCGTCCGGCAAGCAGCCAGTGCGAGCGCAACTCGGCGGGTGCCCGCAGCTCGGCAAGCGGCTGGCTGCCGGCGAGGGCGATGGTGACTTCGTCTGGTGTGACGCGCGCGGGGTCCAGCTTCAAGGTGACCGACACCCGCACGCTGCCATCGTCGTCTTTGGACAGCCGACAATCGCCCGCCACCAACGTGAACCGTCTGCCGCCCACCTGCTTGCGCGCCACGGCGGCGTCCAGTTCGGCCGCCCACCGCCGCGTGATCGCCTCGTCGGTGAACTGAAGGGCAGTCGATCGGGCCGCGTCGCGCATCCGCTCCCGGTCCGGTTCCGGCATCGCAATGAGCTGTGTGACGCATCCGGCAACCGCGTCGATGTCGCCCGCCGGTACCAGAAAGCCGTTCACGCCGTGTCGGATGATGTCGCTCGGACCGTAGGGGATGTCGTACGCGATCGGAATGCATTCGGCCGCCATTCCCTCCTGCAGCACCAGCGGAAACCCCTCGAACTCGCTGGTGAGGAGCAGGAAGGATGCGGACTGGAAGTGCCGGCGCGCATCCGGCTCGAAGCCGCGCAGGTGGATACGGTCTGCCGCCCCCAGCTCTGCGATGAGCCGCGCGAGACGCGCGCGTTGCGTTCCAGCGCCATAGATGTCGAGTGTCGCACGGGCACCAACCGCAGCGACCGCGCGAATGGCGTGGTCGATTCGCTTTCGCGAGTCCAGCGTGGCGAGCATGATGCCGCGGGACGGATCGCGGTCAGGAACCCCGGTCAGGTCGGGCATCGACACGGCGTTCGGGATCGTGACGAGGTTATCGGTCGGCCCTAACAGCACCTCGATGTCCTCCCGCTGCCGGTGCGTCAGGGCGACGACGGCGTCGAAGTCGTGGAGGTTGGTCAGGACCTCCGCGCGACTTGGCCGCAGCGGCCCGAATGGGCGCTCGGCCGTCGCGAGGTGCGAGTTGTGGATGACGTGCACTGTGGTGACGTTCGGGCGGTTGTAGGTGCGCGCGAACCGGGCGACGATCTTGCTGTCGACAATCGCAATCGCGGGCTCGTCGCCGATGAGGTGGTCGAGCCAGGCCGCGTACAGCTGCCAGATCCGCCGCCAGATCCGCACCGGATTGCCCTCGCGGTCGAACAGCACGATCTGGCGTCCGCCGACAGTGCCACGCACCTTGCGGTCGCGCAGGTCGATGGCCAGCAGGGTCCCGTCGCGCCGGTAGTGGTCGACTTGCAGTTCCGTTGTGCCGTCGGCGGCCATCCTGGTCTCGGTCTGGCGCGTCAGCAGGCGGTGGATTGTTCCCCGTGGCAGTCGTTCCGGCACAGTCAGTTCGGGCGCGGTCGCCGTGGTGGGGAAGTCATCGAAGTTCTCGAGCGACTCCAGGTAGTCCCACAGATTGACGATCCGGATGCCCGGGATGAGCGTTCCGCGTTTCGTCTCCCGTGTGATCACCGCGTCGTAGTCGCGGCCGTAGTCGAAGGTGAGCACGTCAACACTGGCTCCTGCCAAGCTGACAAACGCGCGTGATCGGCGGAGGAGTGCGCCGGTCATGCCGCCGTAGGTGCGCGGGATCGACCAGGTGAGGGCGAGTTGCCTCCCCGGGGGGAGGGTGATGCTCCCGGCCGGCTCAGGCACGGTTCTTCTTGAGCAATCCGGTGATGATCCCCACTATGCCAGCCCCGAACATGATGGCACCGATGATCAGCAGGCTCGCACGCAGGGCACCTTCGCCGATGCCCTCTGTGCCAGTCAAGCCGACGATGAAGCCGATCGCGGCGCAGATGGCGCCAAGCACCGCGAGCACGATTCCCACAATCAGCCACACATTGCGGTTGCGGGGCGTCGAAACGGTCTCCCTGCTGGTCATGATTCCTCCCTCGCTTTCGCGTCAGACTAGGTCGGCCAGGCAGCCAGCGACGGAATTGGAGGGAAAGTTACAGCCGCCTTGGCGTTGGCTCGTGTGCTCAGTCCTTGAGGTCGACCACCTGCACGCCGCTCGGCGAATCCAGCACCAGCACATGCCGTGCCGACACTCCCTCGAGCGCGGCAACGACTCTGTCCACGTCGCGTTCGACTCCGGGCGCTGCGTCCGCGCGCTCGAGCACGGTGACCTTGGCGCCCGTGGCCTCGCGTATGCGCTCGCCCTGCCCGTGGTCAGCGGTGACGAGCAGCACCCGGCCGATCGCGCTGACGGTGCCCCCTGGCACGACAGCGCCGCGATCGTGCCGCCAGACGGCGAAGTGATACCAGGACACCAGCACGGTGGAGACCAGGATGCCAAGTGGTGCCCGGATGCTGTCAACCAGCCCGGCGCCGCTCATCGGGTCGAGGAAGAACACGAACAGCTGGTAGCCGATCACCAGCAGGGTGATGAGCGCAACGAGCGCGCTCACGCCGAAGACGACGATGAGGTACACCCGCTTGGCGCTCGACACCGGAACTCGGCGCCAGACCAGCCACCACACGGGCGCGCTCACGGCCAGGATCGCGATGCCGCCGAAGAGCAGCGAGCGTGGGTCGCCGAAGTAGAGAGCCGGGGTGATCGCTGCGAGTGTCGCATTGATCACAATGCCGACACCGGTTGCCGCGCCCGCGAGCGCCGCACCGGAGACGGCGAGGCGGCCCGCGTGCATGACACTCTCGCGCGCGGTTGCCGAGCGGTGGTACAGCAGCACAAGCGCGCCGATCAGCGCCGCGGACACCCCGCCGGCGAGGGGCCACAGCGTGACGCTCAGCGGATCGCCGCTGCCGGCCACCAGAGTCAAAAGCACGTAGAGCACGGTCGCCGTCCCGCCGATTGCCATACCGGTGGGCAACAGGATTCCCATGATGACCAGCGCCACGGCATTGAAGACGGTGCTGAGCGTGCGACCGGCGTCCCGGTACCAGTGCAACCACCAGACGAGTGCGCCGCCGGCCGCCCAGATGAGCGCCTGCAGGGCCCACACCCACCACGGGGCGCCCAACGACGGTGTGTTGGTGGCGATCGCCACCACTTCGTTGACCAGCGTCGACAGCAGGTTGATGCTGCCGCCGATGATGAGCGACAGGCCGAAGACCCAGCCGAGCACGATTGGGACGGTGCGCATCCGGACCGGTCCCTTGTCTCGGTGTGTCAGCATCCAGCGATGCCACACCCACACCAGCGCCCAGACGAGCGCGTTGGCCAGCGCGTACGGGTCCCACGACAGCTGACGGCCGAAGCCGCCGACAGGAAAGACGGTCCACTCTGGGTTCAGCAGCGACGCCAGAAAAGACAGGAGCGCGACCGTGGCTGTGATCAGCGAAATCGTGTGGGCGATCGTCAGGTAGAGGCCCCACCAGATCGACCTGCGCTCATCCGGCTCACTGAGTCGTCGCCAGCTGAGCCACCACAGCACGAGCGCGAGCGGGCCGGCGATCAGGGCGAAGGCGAGCGATCGCGACAGGTTGTCGAGTTCGAAGACGGTGCGTCCGCCCGTGTCGAAGAGGCGGCCGAGCAGGCCAGCCAAGCCGATCGCCGCCGTGATCACGAGGATCAGCAGGAGGGTATAGATGACGATGCGCCGTACGGTGGCGCCCGCTCCGGATGCCTGCACGGGCGCGCTCGGCTGGGGCTGTGTCTCAGTCATGTTCTTCGCCTATCGTCCGATGCAGATGGTCAGCTCCCACGGAGCACGGTCAATCCGCCAGGTTCCGTCGGTGTTCTCCAGTTTGAATTCGCTCTCGCTCTCCCAGCCGCCGCCGCCGATCGGCCCGCGATCACTCGTCACGGCGACGAGCACGCCGACGTCCGCCGTCTCGGAGCGGATGTCCGTGGAGAGCAGGGTCACGCGAACGCTCCCGTCCGGGAGCTGGGACTCCACGAATTGGCAGTCGTCCAAGACCTCCTGGCTGAGGTACTGCTGCGCGGTTTCCTCGTCGCCTTCGATCACCGCGGCCGAGTAGCGCTGCACGACACCCTCCGGCGTGTCCGCATCGAGCAACTCGGGCTCGCCGCGACCGAACACCACGATGACTGCGACAACCACGAGCACAGCGATGACGGCGATGACCGCGATCAGTGCGCGGTCGGGCTTACGTGCCTCCATGAGATCAGCATGGCGTGAAGTGCGGATGATGAACAATCACATCCGACGGTGATTCGTGAGTCAGGTGCCTTCCGCCCCGGAGTGATCGAGGAGGATCGGCGCGCCGGCCGCGCCGGCGGTGTCGTATCGCTGCCCGACCACCTGGACCTGCTTGTGGATGAGGTCCCAGGCCTCGACCACCACCGCATCGAACCGCTCGCCTCCGACGTCGACGAGGTCGACGCTTGCGACGGCGATCCGGTCGGCGTCGTCCTGTGATGCGGCGAAGTCTCGAGCGACTCCCGCGCTGTCCCTCGGGCTTTCGGTCGTGAAGCGGTGCAGCGCTCGGTGGCCGTCCTTCTCGACGATCGCGAATGCCAGCAGTTCAGCGCCGGTCTCGGAAATGGTGCCGAGAGCGGTCTGCAGAGTCGTGTCAGTCAACGACACCAACTCCGGTGAGAAGTAGACCATGCGTCGAATTCTATGGCCAGGCACCAGCGACGCGCGCGGCGAGTCAGGACTCGCCCACGGTGATCCTTCGCCCGCTCACCTTGGTCGGTCGGATGCGAAGCCAGCGGACGCCCGCGCCCGTGATCCACTTGACTCGGATGCCGCGCTGCTCCGCGAGTCTCGCGATCACCTCCTCGTCGGTGATCTCCTCGGCCTGACCGACCACCAGCACACTCCAGGAGCCCTTGGCATTCGTGTCCGACCCGTCGATCTCAAACGAGACCCACGGCCATTGCAGCGCGGCGTTCAGCTTGGCTCCGACCCCGGTCGGGAAGGTGACACAGCCGGTATCGGCATCGATCACATGGTTGACCGGGAAGATCTCCGGTCGCCCTTCGATGACGACACCGAGCCGGCCGAGCCGTGACTCGGCGAGCAGCCGCGTGCACTCCTCGGGGGAGAGGTCGATGAGCCAAGTGTGCGGGGTCATCGGCGCCAACTCGAGTCGGTCACTCCGGCTGTGCGGAGCTCGTGAGCCGGATCGAACACCGGCCGAGCGGCGGGCATGATGGCGAGGTCGCCGGTGCCGCCGATCGCGACCCGGTCATCGCCCAAGTCAATGCGAATCCTTCGGCCGGCCAACGCGATGCCGTCCAGGTGCAGGCGGTGCACCCACCCAGGCAGGTCGGGAGAGATCCAGAAACGCCCCTCGGATGGGACGGGCTCAAGCTGGAGAATCGTGCGGAGCCACAGCAGCGGGGAAGCCGCCGACCACGCCTGAGGCGAGCATGACGACGGGTAGACGGCCGGCTCACCCAGTTCGTCCCGGGAGAAACCGGCGAACAACTCCGGCGGTCGGCCGTCGAACTCGACAGCGACATCGAGTTGCCGCTCGATAACAGTCATCGCCGCTTCGTGGAACCCATATCTCGACAACCCCCACGCGCAGATGGCGTTGTCATGCGGCCACACCGAACCGTTGTGGTAGCTGACCGGGTTGTAGGCGCGCGCGTTGGCGTCGAGCGTGCGGATGCCCCACCCGCTGTCCATCCCGGAACTCAGCAGTCGTTCGGCGGCGGTTGCTGCGTACCGGTCGTCGACGATGCCCATCCAGAGGCAATGGCCAACGTTGGAGGACGCGACCGCGACCCGCCGTTTCTGGCCATCCAGTGCGAGTGCGAAGCAACCGGCATCCGGGTCCCAGAATTCGGCATTGAACTTCTCACGCAGGCGCGCCGCCTTCTCGAGGCAGTCTTGGCGCAGCTCGTGGTCGTCGGCCAGCGCCGCCAGCTCGGCTCGGGCCAGGTACGCACCATACGTGTAGGCCTGCACCTCGCACAGTGCGATCGAACCGGTCGCGAGCGCGCCGTCGGCGTGCCGGATGGCGTCCCACGAGTCCTTCCAGCCCTGGTTCACCAGGCCGTAATCGCCGACCCGCTCGTACTCGACGAACCCGTCGCCGTCCCGGTCCCCGTAGTTCTCGATCCAGTTCATCGCCGCGTCGATGTGCGGCAGCAGCCGATCCAGCAACTCAGGGTCCGGGTGCCAGCGCTGCAGTTCCGCGGCGACGATGACGAAGAGGAGTGTCGCATCGACTGAGCCGTAGTAGATGTCTGCCTCATCGATGGTGCGGGCGGCGGTGCCGGTGTACCGCACTTCGTGCAGGATCTTGCCCGGTTCCTCGCCAGACCTCTGGTCGACCCGCGTGCCCTGCAGCCGAGCGAGAGTCTGCAGCACCCCGGCGCACAGCGACGGGTCGACGATCAGCGCCATCCACGAGGTCAGCAGCGAGTCGCGGCCGAACAGGGTCATGAACCACGGTGCGCCGGCTGCGATGAGGGGGAGGTCAGGGTGACCCTCATCGCGGATGCGCAGGGCAGCTAAGTCATCCGCCGTGCGTCGTAGGGTGCGAACCAACTCGATGTTGTCGCTCTTCACGTCTAGCCAGAAGCTCTGCTGCTGCTCCTCCAGTTCCCGAGCGGCCTCCTGATTGCTGGCGAGCGGGCCGAACGGACCGACCAGGGTCCCGTGGTGAGTCGAGGCGACGGACACGACCTGACGCCACGTCTCCCGCGGCTCGAGAGACACCTCCCAACGAGCACCCGTTTGGGTCACCGACGCGGTGCCGCCGAAGTCGACGTCAACCGCGCGGTCGGTGTCTCCGGCACGGCGGAACTCCAGCCGGGAGCCGTCGACCCGACACTCACGCTCGCGCTCCACCCGGCGCGACTCCTTGACCTCGAAGAGGTCGGCGAAGTCGCAGTCCGCGTCGAGCGCGACCTCCAGCACGGTCGGTTCCAGCCCGTGGTTGGTGATCTCGATGAGTTCCTTCATGCCGTCCGCGAAGGCGCGACGCCGGAACACGACGATGTCGGCATCCGCGTGCCCGATCTGAGGACGCCCGCGGCCGACGAACGTCCTCACGAACGGGGAGGGGGCGTCGAGTCCCAGCGGTTCCGTCACAGCACCGGCGACCGTGAGCACCCAGTTGGAGAGGATGCGGGTGTCGAGCACGAACAGTCCCTGGGTGAACAGGGGGGACATGTTGCCGTCACCGTCGGACAGCGCGAAGGACCGGCCGCTGATCAGGGACACTCCCGCCTGCGGTCCGTGGACGGCGGGCACAGGGATGGTTCCTTCGAATTGTGTGGTGTCAGCCATCTCTACTCGGCTTGGATGAGTCCGTCGTTGATCTGCTCGCTGCCCAGCATTGCCGCGTAAAGCGCGAGGTGCCTGAGAACCATCCGCTCGGTCGAGAACCGCCTCACCGCCGCGTCGCGGCAGTCATCGCGGTTGAGCCGGTCGACGGCGGCGAGTGCGTCAGCGAGTTCATCCTCGTCATCGCGCAGGTAGCCGGTGACGCCGTCGTCGACGATCTCCGGAGCGGCGCCACCCGGGAACGCAAGCACCGGTGTGCCGCAGGCCAACGACTCGATCATGACCAGACCGAACGGTTCGCGCCACCGGATCGGATTGACGAGCGCCCTGGC
Organism: Cryobacterium sp. BB307; assembly: GCF_012274275.1. Taxonomy (GTDB): domain Bacteria; phylum Actinomycetota; class Actinomycetes; order Actinomycetales; family Microbacteriaceae; genus Terrimesophilobacter. Next base: position 173,722 of record NZ_JAANZA010000002.1, read on the forward strand.
GTTCTGCAGGAGTTCGATCTTCTGTTCCGGTCCCACCTCCCCGATGTATTCGGCATCCGAGCCCAGGCGAGGTTCGACGTACTCGCGGAAGTAGGCTCGCTCGCTCGGTTCCCACATCTTCGCGGCGATCAGGATACGATGCCCGGCTTTGCGTGCAATGTCGATGGCGCGGTGGGCGCCCTTCGTGGGTTCCATCCGGCCCAGGAACAGCACATAGTCGCCCGAGCCGTCGCCCTCGCTGTACTGTTCGACGTCGATTCCGTGATGGATGACCTGGCGGAAGCGGAGCCCAGGAGCGCTCCGCCGCTGGTCGTGAGAGATAGCGATCAGTGACACCCGGTCGTCGACGGGTGCCAGCGCGTCGACCTGGCTTGGGATGCATTCCCCGTGCAGTGTCGCAGAGACCGGAATGCCCGCCGGGTGCGAGCCGACCATCGTCGGACCGACACTCGTGTGGTCGTGAATCACGTCGACATCGCGCAGGCTCTTGTACGCGTCGCGGGAGTGACGCAGCGCGAGCATGGGCGGCTCGGGTGTGCCAGCGGCCTTATCGAAGGACCAGCGGCGTTCAGCCGGGTGGGTCGATTCCCCGACGGTGAAAAGGACCGGCTCATGCCCGTGAGTGGCGATTCCGTGAACGAGCTGGTCGATGACCATCTCGATGCCGCCGTACCGGGGCGGCGGGATCGGCACTGCACACGGTGCGATCACGCCGATGCGCATGGTGGGCAGCGACGGCTTAACCGGGCTGGCCTCGAAGCGCGACTCGGGTCGTTTCGCTGGCTCTTGTCTCATGTGGCCTCGTTCGGGGTTTGGCTGAACCTAAGCACCGCAACCTGCGCGGACGCCTGCGCTGGTCTGACCGCTTCGCGGGAGTCCGCTGGCTCTTATCTGAACAGCGCCTCTACACCTGCTGGCCGAGCTCCTGCAGAACGCTGGGAAGTTCGTCGACGAGTTCGCGCGCCAGGTAGCCGGTTGGGCCGATGCGAGCGGCCAGGCGATCACCGGATGCAGCGTGCAGGTGGGTGCCCCAACAGGCCGCCTGCTCGACCGAGGCGCCGCGAGCGAGCAGACCCCCGATGGCGCCGGCGAGCACGTCACCGCTCCCCGAGGTGCCGAGGCCGCCCTGACCGGAGTCATCGACCCACATCCGCCCATCGGGCGCCGCAATATGGCCGAAGCTCGTCACAACCGCGCCGAAGCGCTCGGCGATGCGGCGCAGGTCGTCGGCGCGATCTTCGAGATCTCGCCCGAGCAGCCTGCTTGCCTCACCCTCGTTCGGTGTCAGCACCAGGCGCCCGCGCAGCTCGCCGACCTGCTCGACGACGTGCGGAATCGCCGCGAGCGCGTACGCGTCGAGGAGGACCAGAGTCGAACGCCCGACCAGTTTCGGCAGCTCACTCACGAGCGTGATCGCCTCGTGCGCGTCATCCAGGCCGGGACCGACGACGACAGCGTCCGCGCGGGCCAGTTCGTCTTCCAGCCGGTCAAGCCCGTTGCCGCGCACGGAACCGGCGGCGTCCTCGGCCAGGCCGATCACGCCCGATTCCGGCACGGCGACGGCGACGCCAATCGCAACGGATTCTGCGACGGCGATGGTGAGCCGGCCGGCCCCGACGCGCAGCGCGGCGAGTCCAGCCAGCATCGCAGCGCCGGGGGAGCGGCGCGCCCCGCCGACCACCAGGATGGCGCCGCGGTCGTACTTCGAACCCGCCCCGCTGGGCAGTGGCCACTCCCGCAGCGCGTTCGGCGTGAGCGGCTCAGTGTGGGAAGGCATCCCGATCCCCGGTGTGCGCTGTCACTGCGGCACCGGCATCCTGCAGGTGCTCGACGACGTTGTAGGAGTCAACCGTCCAGGAACCGTCGACCCGCACGAGCCGACTCACCGACGCGTTGAGCACCGGGGTCGACCGGGCCAGCTGGAGGATCTCGGGTTCGGTGAGTCGTTCGCACAGCGACCGGATGATGGTGACGACCGCGTCGTGGGCGACTATGAGCACTGTGCGGTCGGGCTCGAGCCGGTCGATGTCACCGAGCGCCGCGCGCAGCCGGAAAGCGACGTCCACCCACGACTCCCCGCCGGGCGGGCGGTAGTAGTACTTGCCGAGATGCTGACGCCGGGCGGCTTCGGTTGGGTAGCGGGCGATGATGCCGTGCTTCGTCAGCGCGTCGAGGATGCCGAGCTCGCGGTCGCGAAGCCGTTCATCGACGATGAGGTCGAGGTCGCGGCGCTGATTCACCCTGAGGCGCTGCGCCGTCTCCAGCGCCCGGACGTACGGGGAGCACCAGACCACATCCGGGAACTCATCGTCGGAGAGCGATTGCAGCCAGCGGCCGAGCGCATCCGCCTGTTCGACGCCTGTCTCGCTCAACGGGACGTCCGCATCCCTGGACGGAAGCTCGATCTCCTCGGCTCCGCTGGATTCGGCCTTGGACGCGGCGATATTGCCGATGCTCTCGCCGTGGCGGACCAGCGTCAGTGCAGTGACTCCCATGGCAGGCACCCTAAGCCTGAGCGCTGAGCGTCGGACAGGAACGACTGCCGGGCGGCTGGCCGCCGGGAGCCTGGGCTGCTTCAGGGTTGGTAGAAGTACGGGTCGAGCACTCGCACCTCGGTGATGTTGTCGATCGGCAGCGAGTTCAACTCGGCCACCTCCCGGATCGCCTCCGGGTTGGGTCCGTCGTACACGCAGAACGTCTTGCCGTTGTCGGGCGTCACGTACGAGTGCAGCCAGGTGACCTCGCGGCTCGCATTGTTGCCGACAACCGACATGCAGGCGTTGCTCCCGGCCGCGTCCAGCGGAATGCTGAGACCGTCCGGGAAGGTGCGCTCGATCAGGTAGCGGGGCATCATGACCTCCAGTTCGGGCCGGCCGTGCGCCGGCACAGCCCAGCTTTCGCTGCCGGAGGCCCCGCCACATGGGTGACGATTGCCTATTTCGTGCTGTCGTCCGCACTGCCGATCCGTGCGGCGGCCCGACGCGAGTCGACCTGCAGTTTCTGCAGCACCGCCGAGACGTGATGGTCGACGGTGCGCACCGAGACCACCAGTCGGCGCGCAATGTCCGCGTTGGTCAGGCCCTCCGACAGCAGCCCGAGCACCTCGCTCTCGCGGGCCGTCAGACCGGCCGGGTGCGCCCGCGTGGTCTCCATCGCGCCGCGCGGCAGGTTCCGGATGCCGCGTGTCCGCAGTTCCCGTCGGATGCGAGCGGTCGCCCGCGAGGCGCCCAGGGCGATGGCGCCGTCCAGTGCCTCGCGGAGCGCGTGGGTTGACCCTTGGTCGAGCCGCACGAGGACCGACTCGAATGGGCATCCGATCTCCTGCCACGCGGTCGTTGCCTCATCGAATCGGCCGGCCAGCCAGGCGGCGTACGGAGCGGCCGCGCCGCGCGCATCCGGCGTCTCACCCGCCCGCTGCAGCCAGCTCGCGAGCTCTCCGATCGCCCACCCGTGGTCGTACCGGTGTGCAAGCTCCAGCGCCGACTCCAGCCGGTCAGTGCGCGTGACGTCGCCGCCCGCCCAGTACTCGAATTCGGCGCTCGCCACCGCGGCCGGCCACACGCGCTGCAGATCACCGGTCGCCTCGGCCAGCGTCCACGCCTCGTCGAGGGCTTCCCGGGCACCGGGGTCTCCTCGACGCGATCGGATCAACGCGAGCACCGTGGAGGCGACGATCCGCGCGATGACCGGGCAGGCTCGCGAGACGACGGCGTTCGCGAGCGCTGCCGCCTCCGCCCATCGCCCCTGCTCGAGCAGCACGCGTGCCTTCCACGCTGTCGCGTAATCGGCGCTCGCGTCCAGGTCACGCGACTCGCTCCACTCGATGGTCTGATCCAACCACCTCTGCGCTGCGCTGTACCGGCGAATCTCACCCGAACCTGACCCGAGGTTGCTCAGGGCAACGGCGACGAGGGACGGTTCCGCAGCCGCACGGGCGTGCTCGAGCGCCTTCATCAGGGTGTGCTCCGCCTCATCCGGTGCGAGGAAGAGCTGGGCCGAGCCGACAGCGTTGTAAGCGCGGGAAAGCACCCGCTCAGCGCCCTCTTCGCCCGCGAGGTCGATCGCCGCACGGCCCAGGGTCACGGCGGTCGCGTTGTCGCGCGCGAGCATCGCCAGCGTCGCGGCCTGTGACAGAGCGAGCGCGTACGGCTCGCCGCCGACCTGTTCGAGCACCGTGAGGGCACGAGCGATCCGATCGTGTGCTTCCGACCCGCGACCGGCGCTCCAGGTCGCGGACGACGCCATCACGCGGGCCACCCCCGCACGGGTCGGCTGGCCAAGTCGATCGAGAATGTCGGCTGCGCTGTCGAAGCTCGTCACTGCCGCATCCGCGTCGCCGAGCGCCAGACAAGCGGCAGCATGACCCTCGAGAGCCTCGGCCAGCTCGGGGGAGGTGCCGCTGCTGTTCTCCACTACTGCCCGGAAGTGACTCGCTGCTGCCCGTCGCTCACCGTGCGCGGCCGCCTCCCGTGCGGCATCCAGCGAGTGCGTCACGATGGCCACGCGATCGTGCGCTCCGCGTGCGTGCAAGGCGAGTTCCACGGCTCCCGCGTCCGAGAAGGATTCGAGCTGAGCGAGGATGTGTGAGTGCAAACCCCGCCTCTCGGCGGGCGGCACAGTCTGCTCGATCGCCCTCCGCGCTAGTTCGTGGCGAAAGCCGAGCCAACCATCGGTGGCGATCAGGATTCCGTCTTCTACACACTCGTCGATCGCCGCTGGCTGGGCGCTCAGCCGTTCGAGTCGCAGCAGGCTGCACCCGGATGGCATGACCGAGATCAGTTCGAGCGTGCGACGCGCGGCGGGCGACAGCCGGCGTGCTCGACCCAGCACGCTGTCGGCGACGGCCGCGGGCACGTCGTCCAGGCCGGATGCGATGACCTCGGTGACGTAGAACGGGTTGCCGCCGGTCACCTCACGCAGCCTCGCCGCGTCGATGTCGACGCCGGCCGCCAGTTCGGCGACGGCGTCGAGCGACAACGGCGGCACCGCAATGCGGTTCTGCCTGATGCCGGCCAGACGCCCAAGAGCAATTCGAAGCGGATGCTCGTTCCCGACCTCGTCAGACCGGAAAGTCACAATCAGCAGCACCGGGGCGGTGGCGAGTCGCCGAGCGACGTGCACGAGCACGTCCAGGGTTGCCCCGTCCGCCCAATGGACGTCCTCAACGACGACGACCGTCGGCTGCGAGGCGACCTGCGACAGGAAGGTGCTCGCGGTAGCGAACAGGTCCGGGTCTGATCGTGCGCGTTCTGCCAGGTCGCGGCGGATTCGTCCCAGAATTTCCACGACCGCCCCCAGAGCTGGCGCCGGTTCGATCGGGTCGCAGCGTCCGACGAGCACCCTGACCGAATCGGCGTTCGCCCCCACGAATGCAGACACAAGGGCGGACTTGCCGATGCCCGCCTCGCCGCCGACAAGCACCATCCGCCCTGCCCCTGCACGAACCAGGGCAAGGTCGGCGTCGAGTTGCGCCATTGCGGAGTCGCGCTCAAGGAGTGCCACGGCTCGATGGTAGGTCGCGGCTGCTGGTAGCGACACTATCGATAGTGCTACTATCAGTGTGTGAGGATTTCCGAAGCGGCCGACCGGGCACGCGTCAGCCAGACGACACTGAAGTACTACATTCGCGAGGGGCTGGTCCACGAGGGCGCGCGCATCGCGACGAATCAAACCGTGTACGACGAATCCCACGTGAAGCGCGCGAAGCTGGTGCGCGCACTGCTCGAGACCGGGGGACTGTCGGTTGCAGAGGCGGGCCGCGTGCTTGCCGCCGTAGACGAGCATCCGGATGCTCCTGCATACGCCTTCGAGGCCGCACAGCACGCCATGGGGGCCGCGCACCGCGATGCCGGCTCCTCATCCTCACGCGAGCGCGTCACTGAGCTGGCGAAGTCGAGTGGCTGGGGGTACTCGGACCAGAACCCCGGCATCGCGATGGCTGCCCGCGTGCTCGACGGCTTCGACTCGATCGACTTCGCGCTCCCGGATGATTTTCTGGCGAGCTACGCGGCAGCTGCAGAGCGGCTTGCGAAAGCGGACATCCTTGCCCTGCAATCGCGGCACGACACCGAATCGGTGACAGAACTGATGGTCGCTGGCACAGTGCTCGGCGACGCCCTCATCGCCGGGCTCAGGCGAATCGCGCAAGAGAACGAATCGGCGGCCGCCTTTCCGGTCGACCAGTCGCCGGCACAACCAACAACAGGAGAAACGCAATGACAACACACGTCCTACTCGGAGGCAACGGAGCGGTGGGACGTGAGACCGCGACCCAATTGCTCGGGCTGGGAATCGACGTCGCCTCGTTCGGCCGCCGGCCGTCAGAAACGCCCGGCGTGCGCTCGATCATCGGCGACATTCTCGACCTGGACGCGGTCACGCACGCGCTCGACGGTGCGGCCGTCGCCTACCTGCTTGTCGGGCTGCAGTATCGGTTGGGCGTGTGGCGACGCGAATGGCCGATCGTGATGGGCAACGCCATCGAAGCGGCACGCATCAACGGTACGCACCTCTTGTTCCTCGACAACGTCTACTCGTACGGGCGCACGATCGGTCCGATGACCGAGCGGACACCGATCCGACCGACTAGCAAGAAGGGCGAGGTGCGGGCCGGACTGCTCCGGATGCTGGACGACGCTCGCGCGAGCGGCGTCACGGTCACGGTCGCACGCAGCGCCGACTTCTACGGCCCGGGCGCGGCGACCAGCGTTTTCAACATGATGGCCGTCGACAATGCCGCGCGCGGGAAGCGCCCGGTCTGGATGTTCGATGCCACAAAGCCGCACTCGATGACCTACACGCCCGACATCGGTCGCGCACTCGCCCTCATCGGAACAGATGAGCGGGCGGCTGGCGGAACTTGGCACATGCCGACCGCTGCGCCCGCCCGGACAGGCACCGACTACGTCGCCATGCTCGCTGCGGGGGACGTCTCGGTGATGGGTCCAGGAATGATGCGGATCGGCGGGCTGTTCATGTCGGCTGCGCGTGAGGTGATGGAGTTGCGCTACCAGAACACCGAGTCGTACCTATTCGACTCGAATACGTTCGAGTCGACCTTCGGCGTCACGCCGACGCCGTACGCCGATGGCATCGCAGCCACCCTCGACCATGCGAGGCGCACCGTCTAGGTTGGGGGCATGGCAAGCGACGCGGTCGTCCTTACAGTCCCGGGGCCAAACGGCCAGCGCGACGTGCGCATCTCAAGCCCCGACCGGGTGATCTACCCAGAACTCGGCATCACCAAGTTAGATCTCGCCAAGTACATCGTCGATGTAGGCGACGCCTTCGTCACTGCGAATGGCGACCGGCCGGTGACCCTCGAGCGCTTCCCAGACGGGATCGAGGGCGAGCGCTTCTACGCGAAGAACCCGCCGAAGGGCGCACCCGACTACGTCCGGTCCGAGATGGTCATCTACCCGAGCGCGCGCTCGCATCCGCAGCTCGTCATCGATGAGCCGGCCGTCGCGGTCTGGGCGGTGCAGATGAACACGGTCGTCTTCCACCCCTGGCCGTCGCGTGGCAGCAACTCGGACAACCCTGACCAGCTGCGTGTCGACCTCGACCCGCAGCCAGGAACCGACTTCGACGACGCCATCCCGGCGGCGATCGAGCTGCGGGCGATCCTCGCCGAGGCGGGCCTCACCGCCTTCCTGAAGACCTCAGGCAACCGCGGCATCCACGTCTTCGCGCCGATCAAGCCCGTGCGGGAGTTCCTCGACGTGCGGCATGCCGTGATCGCGGCCGCGCGTGAGCTGGAGAGGCGGATGCCGGATGCCGTCACCACCTCGTGGTGGAAGGAGGAGCGCGGCGAGAAGGTGTTCGTCGACTTCAACCAGGCAAACCGCGACCGCACCATGGCCGGCGCGTACAGTCCGCGCGCGCTGCCGCACGCACCGGTGTCCTGCCCGATCAGCTGGGACGAGCTGGAGAACACCGACCCGAAGAAGCACACCATCCTGACCATGCCCGAGCGGCTGCGCACGGTGGGCGACCCGTGGTCGGACTTCGGAGCCGACCCCGGCACGATCAACGAGTTGCTCGGCTGGTGGGAACGCGACCTGGCGAACGGGCTGGGCGAACTGCCGTTCCCGCCTGACTACCCGAAGATGCCCGGCGAGCCGCCGCGCGTGCAGCCGAGCAGGGCGCGCAAGCCTGACTGAGCAGGCCGACTGGGAGTGCACCCAGACTCGTTGAATGCCCTTTCCGGTGGGCGTAGCCTTCACACGAGTTTTCAACGAGGAGAGCACGGTGGTTTGGCAGCAGTCCCGCTGGCTGCCCGCGATCGTCGCACCGGCGGTCGTCGCGGCAGGGGTGCTCGGTGTGAGCGCCGCCAGCAGCGTCGACCTGCCCGGGAAGACCCCGGAGCAGGTGCTCGCGCTTGTTGCCGGTCACACGGTTGACGCGTTCTCCGGCACCCTCGAACAGCACAGCGAGCTGGGGCTGCCGGAGCTCCCGGATGTCGGTACGCCGACCGGCGACGATGTTGCGGCCGCCCTCGACCTGCTCGCCGGTTCTCACACCGTGCGGGTCTATGTGGATGGCCCCAGCAAGGCGCGGGTCCAGGTGATGGAGCGCTTCGACGAACGCGACCTGGTGCGAAACGGCGCCGACGCGTGGCTCTACGACTCCTCCACCCAGACGGCGACCCACTTCGCGGTGCCGGATGCCGCATCCGGACACTCCGACATGGACCCGCAGCACATGGGGATGACCCCGGAAGACCTCGCCGCACGCTTCCTAGACACGGCCGACCCGTCGACGGAGGTGACCCTGGGCGACACGACATCAGTGGCCGGACGAGCCGCGTACCAACTCGAGCTGGATCCGCGTACTGAAGCGACATTGGTCGACATGGTCACGATTGCCGTCGACGGGGAGACCGGCCTACCGCTGGCAGTCACCGTCTTCGCCGTGGGCCAGGCGGCCCCGGCGGCCAGTGTGGCGTTCACCGACATCACGCTCGAGACGCCGCCGGCCGAGCGGTTCGAGTTCACCCCGCCGCCCGGCACCACAGTTACCGAGCACGCCAAGAAGGCGGAAGGCGACAAGCGAGCTGACTCGGGTGAGGAGCCGACCACTCTCGGCAGGGGCTGGGAAACGGTGGTCGTGCTCCCGGCCGGCAGCGCACCGGTCGACGCGTTGCAGTCGCCGCAGTTGCAGCAGCTCAGCACCACGGTGCCGGGCGGGCGGCTGATCAGCACCGCGCTGGTGAGCGTCCTCGTGACCGACGACGGAAGCGTGCTGATGGGCGCGGTTCCGCCGGAGACCCTGCTGTCCCTGGCATCCGGTCAGTGAGCGGCAGTGCCCTCTGAGAGCCGGCTCGCGATCGAGACCAGCGGGCTGAGCAAGCGCTTCCGAACGCGCTTGGCTGTGGCTGACGTCGAGCTCGCGGTGCCAGCGGGCAGCGTATTCGGGTTTCTCGGCCCGAATGGGTCGGGGAAGACCACCACCATCCGGATGCTGCTCGGCCTCGCCGCCGCATCCGCTGGGCGGATCGCCCTGCTCGGCGAGGAGATGCCGGGCGCGGCGGCCACGGTGCTGCCCAGGGTGGGCGCACTCGTCGAGGGGCCGGCGTTCTACCCGTACCTCTCCGGTGCGGCCAACCTGAACCGGCTGGACCATGCCAATCCGTTCGCGACTCGGGTCAGCCGAGCACGGCGGGTGGCGTATGCGCTCGACCGGGTCGGCTTGACGAGCGCGGCACGCAAGAAGGTGGGGGAGTACTCACTCGGGATGAAGCAGCGGCTCGGCATCGCGAACGCACTGCTCATGCCCCGCGACCTGCTGGTGCTGGACGAGCCGACGAACGGCCTCGACCCGCAGGGTACGCGTGAGGTGCGAAACCTGGTGCGCACGCTCGCCGATGACGGGACGACGGTGTTCGTGTCCAGCCACCTGCTCAGCGAGGTCGAGCAGCTGTGCAGCCACATCGCGGTGCTGAGCGCGGGACGGCTGGTCGCGCAGGGCAGGGTCGACGCGCTGCGGTCGAATGGGTCGGCGACGGTGAACGTGCGAACCCCGGATGTCGCGCGCGCCAGGGCCGTGCTGGAACGGCTCGGCATGCACCCTGCTGTTGACACCGCCGCGGGGCTGGTCAGCTCCGGGCCCGCCGAGCCGGCCGTGACGCCGGAGGACATCGTCGCCGCGCTCGTCGCGGACGGCGTGCGCGTGCGGGGGTTCAGCATGGAGAGTGCCAGCCTCGAGGAGCGGTTCGTGGAGCTGACCGGTGAGGGGTTCGACGTTGCCCAGTGAGCCCGCCGTGCGGGCGGTCCAGGCTGACGAGGTGCACACCGCCCGCCAGCCTCTGCTGCTTGCGCTGCTCGCATCCGAGCTGACCCTGCTGTTCCGGCGCCGCCGGACCTGGGCGATGCTGGTCGCGCTCGCCGCGGTGCCGATGCTGATCGCGGTGGCGGTGCGGGTCACCGCGGTGGAACCGCCACCTGGGCGCGGCCCACCGTTTCTCGACAGCATCACGAGCAACGGCCTGTTCGTGGCGGTCACCGCGCTCGTGGTGTGCATCCCGCTGTTCCTGCCGCTCACCGTCGGAGTCGTCGCAGGCGACAGCATCGCGGGGGAGTCGCAGTCCGGCACCCTGCGCTACCTGCTAATCGCCCCGGCCGGCCGGGCGAGACTGCTCGTGGTCAAGTACGCGGTGGTGGCGGTGTTCTGTGCGTGCGCGACGCTCACCATCGCGCTCGCCGGCACGCTCATCGGGCTGGCGCTGTTCCCGGTCGGGCCGGTGACCCTGCTCTCGGGTGACACGATCGAGATCGGCGAGTCGCTCATCCGGTTGCTGCTGATCACCAGCTACATCACCATCTCGCTGCTCGGGTTCGCCGCGATCGGGCTGTTCGTCTCGACGCTCACCGATGTGCCGGTGGGCGCGATGGCGGCCACGGTTGTGCTGTCGATCGTGTCGCAGGTGCTGGACAACCTGCCGCAGCTCGAGTGGCTGCACCCGTGGCTGTTCACCCACTATTGGCTGGGCTTCTCCGACCTGCTGCGGCAGCCGATCGAGTGGAGTTCTCTTGCGTCGAACGCGCTGCTGCAGCTCGGCTACCTTGCGGTGTTCGGCGCGCTCGCGTTCGGGCGGTTCACCACTCGGGATGTGCTGACCTGAGCCGCGAGGCACCTCAGGCGAGCACGCCGCCCAGGTCGTAGGCGATCGGCCGCTCAAGCTGGTCGAAGGTGCAGGACCGCGCGTCCCGATCGGGGCGCCAGCGCAGGAACTGGGCGGTGTGCCGGAAGCGCCTGCCCTCCATCTGGTCGTACTTCACCTCAACGACGACGGTCGGCTCGAGCCGCACGAACGACACATCCCGGCCGGAGGAGAAGCGGCTGCGATCGGTCTCGCCGAGCTCGGCTTTGCCTTCGGCGTCGCGGATGACGAGGGGGTCGAGTTCCTCGACCAGTTGCAGCCGCACCTTGTCGCTGAATGCGCTGATGCCGCCGACATTCAGCAGCGTGCCATCGTCGTCGTACAGCCCGAGCAGTAGCGACCCGACACCCTGCCCGCTCTTGTGCACCCGGTAGCCGAGGACGACGGCATCCGCTGTCCGCTGGTGTTTGACCTTCAGCATCAGGCGCTTGTTCGGCACGTAACCCTGGGCGAGCGGCTTGGCGACCACCCCGTCGAGGCCCGCGCCCTCGAACTCCACCAGCCACCTGCGGGCGAGTTCGACATCCTGGGTCACCTGACTGAGCTTGATCGGGTCGTCCACGGAGTCGAGGAACGACTCGAGTTCGGCGCGACGCTCGGAGAACGGCGCATCGAGAAGGCTGCGGTCGCCGACCGAGATGAGGTCGAAGGCGACGAACATCGCCGGCGTCTCGACCGACAGCTTCCGGACGCGGCTCTCCGCCGGGTGGATGCGCTGGCTGAGCGTCTCCCAATCAAGTTTCTGGTTGCCCGGTTGGCCGGTCGGCACCACGATTTCGCCGTCGAGCACGCATGGTCCGGGCAGGAGGCGGGCGAACGCATCGGTCAGTTCGGGGAAGTAGCGGGTGAGCATCTTCGAGCCGCGGCTGCCGATCTCGACCGTGTCGCCGTCGAAGTAGATGATGGCGCGGAAGCCGTCCCATTTCGGCTCGTAGCTCAGGCCGCCGTCGACCGAGTCGGGTTCCGGCACAGCGGTGACGGCCTTGGCGAGCATCGGTGCGACGGGATCGGACGGCGTCGGGATCATGCTGAAGATCCTCCCTGCTGGGCGCGGCGCTGTCCACGCCTGTCGTGCATTCGGCGGTCAGTCGTCGTCGGAGCTGATCAACCGGCGGCGCACCGAGAGCGGCTCGGTGTCGGGGCGGCCGACGAGCATCCGCTCGACCTCGTCGAGCACCTCGACCACGTGCGCGCGGTCCGCAGCGACGACCGCAACCCCGACCGCCGTGCGCCGGTACAGCTCCTGATGCCCGACCTCGGCAACCGACAGCTGGTAGCGCCGTTTCACCTCGGCGATGATGGGGCGCACAACCGACCGTTTCTCCTTCAGCGAGTGCACGTCGCCGAGCAGGAGGTCGACCTCCAGCGTGCCGGTCCACATGGCCCAATGCTAGGCATCCGTATGCGGAACGTCAGGAGCATCGGGAATGCTCGGTAAACTGGATCTCGTTTGCGCCCGGCGCACGGATGCGTCGGCCTGCTGAAAGGAAGACATTGGAGCGGGAACGCACTGCCGAACTCGAGCGGTGGAACGCTCGCCAAGCCCTGGCCGAGACGATGATCCCCCTCATCGGGAACCTGTACCGCAACTACGGGGTTGTTCCGTCCATCCACGGACGCCGGCTGATCAACCAGTCGCCCGTGGAGATCCTCAAGGCGCACCGCTTCGCGCGCAAGCTCAACGACACCGAGCTGCCCATCGAGGAGACCCTCTCGGTGTTGGCCGCGCTCGTCGAACTGCAGCCCAGGTCGGCGTCGATCGACCTCGCCAAGCTCGTGCTGCGCTACCGCGAAGCAGGCAACGGACGCGACCTGCTCGAGTTCCTGCGTGAGGAGCTCGAACCGGCGCTCGGTGCCAGCCCCCGCCACGGCGCGGGCGTTGACGTCGTGCTCTACGGCTTCGGTCGCATCGGACGTCTGCTGGCCCGCATCCTGATCTCGCACGCGGGCAATGGCGAGGGCCTCCGCCTGCGCGCCATCGTGGTCCGCCGCGGCGCGGAGAACGACCTGCTGAAGCGCGCCAGCCTGCTGCGCCGCGACTCCATCCACGGCCCGTTCGAGGGCACCATCACCGTCGACGTCGAGAACAACACGATCCTCGCCAATGGCACGCTGATCCAGGTCATCTACTCGGATGACCCGTCCACCGTCGACTACGAGGCGTACGGCATCCGCGACGCCATCGTTGTCGACAACACCGGACGCTGGCGCGACCGGGAGGGCCTCGAGAACCACCTGAAGAACACCGGCGTCGCCCGTGTGCTGCTCACCGCGCCGGGCAAGGGCGACATCAAGAACGTCGTCTACGGCATCAACCACACGACCATCGAACCGGATGACCGGGTGCTGTCCGCCGCATCCTGCACCACCAACGCGATCGTGCCCGTGCTGAAGGCGGTCAACGACGCGTACGGTGTGCGGCACGGTCACGTCGAGACGGTGCACTCCTACACCAACGATCAGAACCTCACCGACAACTTCCACAAGGGCGACCGCCGCGGCCGCTCGGCGCCGATGAACATGGTGATCACCCAGACCGGTGCCGCGAGCGCGGTTGCGAAGGCGCTCCCGGAGCTGGCCGGGAAGCTGACCGGCAACGCCATCCGGGTGCCAACCCCTGACGTGTCGATGGCCATCCTCAACCTGCAACTGGAGACCCCGACCTCGGTGGAGGAGGTCAACAGCTACCTGCGTGGGCTGTCGCTCGATTCGACGCTGCAGCAGCAGATCGACTTCACCGACTCGCCGGAGGTCGTGTCCACCGACTTCGTCGGCTCGCACCGTGCCGGCATCGTCGACGGTCTCGCCACCATCTGTGACGGCACCAACCTGGTGCTGTACGTCTGGTACGACAATGAATTCGGCTACAGCAGCCAGGTGGTGCGCGTGCTCGAGCACATGGCGGCCACTCACCCGCGGGTGCTGCCCGAGCGCGCCGCCACGGTTGAAGCGCACACCGGTCAGCTCTCGATCGTCTGAGCCGTCAGCGCCTCGTTCCACTTGGTGAGCTTGTCCGGGTTCAGAGTCATCCACACGTTGGTGAGACGCCCGTCCCGGATGCCGACGCTGCCGGTCGCGTAGACCAGGCCGCCGCTTCGCGCGACAATGCCGAGCTCGCCGTTGACCGGTTCGAAGCTGAACTCGGTGTCCACCGCCTTGTTCATGAGGCCGAGCAGGAAGCGCGCAACGTTCTGCGCTCCGAAGATCGGGTTGAGCGCGGCGCGGGCCTTGCCTCCGCCGTCGGACACTGCGACGACGCTCGGGTCGAGCAGCGGTAGGAGTGTCTGAAGGTCACCGGTCATGCAGGCGGTGGCGAACTCGGCGACCACCCGCGCATGCTCTGACCGGTCCGGCTCGGCCGCTTGACGTCGGTCCCGGATGTGTCGGCGGGCGGTCGAGGCCAGCTGCCGCACCGCATCCGGCGACCGCCCGACGATCGTGGCGACCTCGTCGAACGACATCCCGAAGACGTCGTGCAGCACGAAGCTCACCCGCTCGGCCGGAGTCAGGCTCTCGAGCACGACCATGAGCGCCATACTCACCGACTCATCGAGCGTCACCCGCTCGGCAGGGTCGCTCGCGGCATCCGGTAACGGCTCCGGCAGCCACTCGCCGACGTACTGTTCTCGTCTCGCGCGTGCCGAACCGAGCATGTCGAGACAGACGCGACCGATCACGCGGACGTTCCAAGCGTCGGGGCTGTCGATGCCCTGACGTTGACCGTCATCGAGTGCCGCCCAGCGCGCGTAGGTCTCCTGCACGGCGTCCTCGGCATCGTGGTAGGAACCGAGCAGTCGGTAGGCGACATTAAGCAGCAGTTGACGGTCAGTCATGGACCAATTCTCTCCTGACTGCCGGGCCACCGAGTTTCAGCCACCGGTAGGCGCCGGCACGGCGCCGCTCGGCGAGCACGCTGCCGCGGGCGAAGCGGCTGATCGACTCCTTCACTAACGCGCCAAGGCCGGATCGCAGCACAATCCGGCGTGGCCGGTCGTCGCGGGTGAGGAACTGCACAAGGCCGTCCCGGCGGCCGAGACTCATGCACAGGAAGACGTAGCCGAGCGAGAATTGCGGCTGCGGGCCGCCGGTGACGGATGCCGCGATCACGTCGGCCGCGTGGGCACCCTGCGGCAGCGCGGTCGCGCACGCCATGCGCAGGTGCGGCTGCTCTGGCAGCACGCACGCGTCGCCAGCGCCGAGGATGCTCGGGTCGGAAAGGCTGCGCAGGCTGGCATCGACGATGAGGCGGCCGGTGCCGTCGACCTCGAGGCCGCTATCGCGGGCGAGCGTCGGCACGGCGAAGGTGCCGGCCCACACCACCAGGTCGGCGTCCAGGCGGCGGCCGTCGTCGGTGAGAGCGCCGCCCTGGTCGACGGATGCGACGCGACTGTCATCGAGGACGGTGACGCCGTGCCGTGTCAGCCAGGTTCTTGCTCGCTGGCGCGCTGCGGGGGATACGCCGGCGAGCAGCTCACTGCCGGCGGCGATGGTGACGGCAGCGGTTGTCTGGGTTGCGAGCTCTGCCGACAGCTCCACCGCGGTTGCACCACCGCCGATGACCAGGACCGCCGCTCCCGGCGCACGGTCGGCCAGCCTCGCGCGGAGCGCTCGAGCGCCGTCGAGTCCCGCAGCCTGCAGCGCGAACTCGGCGGCGCCGGGGACCGAGTTCACCGTCTCGCCGCTGCCGACCGCGTAGACCAGTTCGTCGTAGGCGACGGTCGTCGCATCCGCCAACTCGATCTGCCGCTCGGCAGCGCGGATCCGGGTCGCCTGTGCGTGCAGCACGCGCACGCGCGGATTGAGCATGCGGGGCAGCGGATGGACGACGGTGCTCTCGTCCGCCCCGGCTGCGAGCTCATGCAATCGGATCCGGTCGACGAACACGCCGCGCGGGTCGACGATGGTGACCGAGGCGGTCTCGCCCAAACGTCCGGCGAGGCGATTGGCGGCGGTGAGCCCGGCGTACCCGGCTCCGAGGACTACGACACGTGTGACGTTCATGCCCCTATGACGACGCAGCCCCTCCAAATGTGAGGCGTGGAGGGCGCACACAGGTGGGGGGCGTGTGATCATCGGGCAATCGCCCCATCGACGAAGGAGGAGAAGTGCTGAACTACACAGGCGCATTCAGCGGTTTCAGCGTCGACGACCTCGAGGAGGCGCGCCGTTTCTACAGCGAGAGCCTCGGGCTCACCGTCAGCGACGCCGCGATGGGAACGCTTTCACTCACCCTGCCCGGCGGGGCGCGAGTGATGGTGTACGAGAAGGAGACACATGAGCCCTCGACTCATACGGTTTTGAACTTCGAAGTCGACGACGTCGACGTCGCGGTCGACGAACTGAACAACTCCGGCATCAAGACGAAAATCTACGACGACCCGGAGCTCAACACCGATGAACGCGGGATCGCGCGCGACGAGCAGTTGGGAATGGAGATCGCCTGGTTCCTGGACCCGGCAGGCAACCCCATCTCCGTCCTCAGATCCTGAATCCCACCCGCGTCCTTCGGTCGGTATCGTCGTAACCGACGTTTTCCCGTACAGAAGAGACGCTTGTGCCCGATTCCCCGGCTTCGGCCACGCCGTATGAGGTGCTCGGCGTGCCGCCGACCGCGAGCCAGGAGGAGCTCAAGCGCGCCTACCGCAAGGCGTTGCGCCAGTCGCATCCGGATGTCGGCGGCGAGTCCGCGCGCTTCCACGCGGTGCAGCGGGCGTGGGCGCGCGTCGGCGACCCGGTCGCACGGGCGGACTACGATCGCGGTGCCGGCCGGCGTTCGGCGGTCGTCCCGGGGCCTGAGCGGCGCAAAACCCACGACTCGGCGCTGCGGGCGCGTTTGTACGGGCATCCGGGTGGTGCCGCGCGTGAAGAGTTCCTGACCCTGATGCGCGAGTGGACCGGACGCGGCGTCGAGGCCGACCCGTACGATCCGGCGCTCGTGCAGTCGGCGCCGCGCGAGATCCGGCGGCGGCTTGCGGCCGCGCTCGCCCAGGAGGCGACCGCGAAGGCCCTCGCGAAGCTCGGCATCGGCTACACCGTGTGGAGCGATGTCGCCGCGGGCGATGGCAAGATCGACCACGTCGTGCTCGGACCGGCCGGCCTGTTCGCGGTCACCTCTGCGGACTGGGGCGGCGAGGTGCGACTGAAACGGGGCGAGCTGACCGGCGACACCCTCGGCGCCGCGCAGCCGATCAAGGAGCTCTCCCGGAGCGCGCGTGCCCTCGGCCGGCAACTGGGCGTGAAGTTCACCGGCCTGCTCGTCGTGGTGCCGGATGACGACCTCAAGGAGGCGGTGAGCGTCGTGGGGCGGAAGGCGGATGCCGCGGTGATCCGCCGCTCGGTGCTGCCGATGGTCGTGCGCGACGGCATCGCCGGTGGCACCCGGCGCAGCATCGAGGACGCGTTCGAGCTGCGCACACGCCTGCAACACGGCATCCGGTTTGTCTGAGACGAAGGAGCCCGCAATGTCCACAACACCGGTGAACGTCACCGTGACCGGAGCGGCCGGAGCGATCGGGTATGCGCTGCTGTTCCGCATCGCATCCGGGCAGCTGCTCGGGCCGGACACGCCGGTCAGGCTGAGGCTGCTGGAGATCCCGGCTGCGGTCAAGGCGACTGAGGGCACAGCGATGGAGCTCGAGGACTGCGCGTTCGACCTCCTCGCGGGCATCGACATCTTCGACGACCCGCGCCAGGGCTTCGAGGGCGCCAACATCGCGCTGCTCGTCGGTGCGCGGCCGCGCACTCAGGGCATGGAACGCGGCGACCTGCTCCGCGCCAACGCCGGCATCTTCGGGCCGCAGGGTGAAGCGATCAATGCGGGCGCCGCAGCCGACATCCGCGTGCTCGCGGTCGGCAACCCGGCGAACACCAACGCGCTCATCGCCCAGCGGCACGCGCCCGACATCCCGGCCGACCGCTTCACCGCGATGACCCGCCTCGACCACAACCGCGCGATCAGCCAGCTCGCGGCCAAGACCGGCGCGTCGGTGAGCGATATCGCCGGCGTCAGCATCTGGGGCAATCACTCGGCGACGCAGTACCCGGATGTCTTCAACGCGACGATCGCGGGACGACCGGTCACCGAGTTGGTGGATCAAGCCTGGCTGGAGGGTGAGTTCATCCCGACGGTGGCGGACCGCGGCGCGGCGATCATCGAGGCGCGCGGGGCTTCATCGGCGGCGTCGGCTGCGAACGCGGCGATCGATCACGTCTACGACTGGGTGAATGGCACCGGCGACGGGTCCTGGACATCGGCGGGCGTCGTCTCCGACGGCTCCTACGGCGTACCGGAGGGACTGGTCAGTTCCTTCCCGGTGCGCTCCGATAGCGGCTCCTGGCAGATCGTCCAAGGTCTCCAGCTGAATGACTTCTCGCGCGCCCGAATCGAGAAGTCCGTCGCCGAACTGGTCGCCGAGCGCGACGCGGTGGCCGAGCTCGGGCTGATCTGACCCGGCACGCGTCGACGTCGCCGGTGTGCGGCAGACTCGACTCGTGCACCTCACGTTTCGCCCCTCCGCAGCGTCTGCCTGATGTGACCATGACGCCGTTCGAGTTGATCGTCCGCGAGCACGGGCCGACCGTGCTCCGGGTCTGTCGCGCGGTCCTGACCGCGCATGACGCGAAGGACGCCTGGTCGGAGACGTTCCTGTCGGCACTGCAGGCATACCCGCGCCTCGGCGCCGACGCCAACATCGAAGCCTGGCTGGTGACGATCGCCAAGCGGAAGGCGATCGACGTCATCCGGACGCGTGCCCGCACGCCAGTCCCGGTGGGCGACGTACCCGACGGCGCATCCGAGTTGGGCATCCCGGACGACGAACGCGGCGAAGTCTGGGCACTGATCGGCGCGCTGCCGGACAAGCAGCGCAAGTGCGTCGCCTACCACTACCTCGTCGGGCTCCCACACAGCGAGGTCGCCGCCATCGTCGGCGGGACAACGGATGCCGCGCGCCGGGCCGCCGCGGACGGCGTCGCCGCGCTGCGCCGAGCGTACGCAACCATCCCAGGAGGCACAGCATGACGAACATCGAAGCCCCGAACACCGCAGACCTGGACCGGCTGCACGACCGGCTGGTCCACGCCGCCGATGAGGCAGGCCTGCTCGACCTCGCTTACCGCACCGTGGACACGCCAATCGGCCGGCTTCTGCTTGCCGCCACCGACCGCGGCGTGGTGCGGGTGGCGTTCGAGACCGAGGGACACGACCGGGTGCTCGGCGACCTTGCCGCCCGGGTGAGCCCGCGCATCCTGAACACACCGAAGCGCCTCGACACGCTCGCACGCGAGCTCGACGAGTACTTCGCCGGCCAGCGCCTGGGCTTCGACGTGCCGATCGACTTCGCGCTGTCCAGGGGCTTCCGCCGCGACGTGCTCGGGCACCTGGCGGTGATTCCGTACGGCACCACCGAGAGTTACGCGCAGGTAGCGGTCGCGACCGGCAACCCGCGTGCCGTCCGCGCGGTCGGCACGGCGTGCGCGACCAACCCGCTGCCGATCGTCATTCCGTGCCACCGGGTGGTGCGCACCGACGGCTCGCTGGGCGGGTACCTCGGCGGTCTGCACGTGAAGCGCACCCTGCTCGACCTCGAGGCGGCCGCGTGAGCGCCATCGTCGGCGACGACGGCCTGGCCCGGCCGGCCTGGGCGGCCACCGACCCGCTGCTGCGCGATTATTACGACACCGAATGGGGCATGCCGGTGCGGGATGAACGCGGGCTGTTCGAGCGGATCAGCCTCGAGGCGTTCCAAGCGGGGCTGTCCTGGGTGACCATCCTGCGCAAGCGTGAGGCGTTCCGGGCGGCGTTCGCCGGCTTCGACCCGGATGCGGTGGCCACGTTCGGCGAGGACGACGTCGAGCGTTTGCTGTCCGACGCTGGCATCGTTCGCAATCGGGCCAAGATCCTCGCCACCATCACCAACGCCAAGGCGACCGTTGCGCTCCGCGCCGACGGGGGACTGGTCGACCTCGTCTGGTCGTTCCGGCCGCAAGCGACGCCACAGCCTACCCAGCACAGCGAGATCCCCACCTCCAGCCCGGAGTCGGTCGCGCTGTCCAAGGCGCTGCGGGCCCGCGGCTTCGCGTTCGTCGGTCCGACCACGATGTACGCCCTCATGGAGGCGATCGGCATGGTCGACACCCACCTCGTCGACAGCCATCGCCGCGGCAGTTCCGGGGTGTGGAGGTAGCTCTGGCAGTTCTCGGCGCCCGCGGTTACAGTGGCCCGAGATGACAGTGAAGCGGCGCACGTTCGTGCTGGGGGCCCTCTCCGGTGCTTCACTGCTGGCGCTCACCGCCTGCACCAACGGGGAACCAGAACCGACGCCGTCGCCGACCCGGCAGAATCCGACCGTCCCGCAACCGTCCGCCTTCTGGCGGTCGGAGTGGACCAGCGACCCGTTCTCCCGCGGCGCGTTCAGCTACCAGAGGGTCGGCTCAACGCCCGAACAGCGGACCGCACTGCGCCAGCCGCTCGGCGACCGTGTCTTCTTCGCCGGGGAGCACACATCCGAGACGTTCCCAGGCACGGTGAACGGTGCGCGCGCATCCGGGCACCGCGCCGCCACCGAGGTCATCGACATCGCAGAGCCGGGGGAGCGGATCGCCGTGATCGGCGCAGGCATGGCCGGAGCCACCGCCGCCCGCCGCCTCGCCGACGCGGGGTTCAACGTCGTCGTGATCGAGGGCAGGGAGCGCTCCGGCGGCCGCATCCACACGCTCGAGGTCGACGACGAGTCGCATGTCGAGCTCGGCGCAGCGTGGGTGCGCTCCTCATCGACTAACCCGCTCGAGAATGAGCTCGATGACGCGGGGGTCACCACCAGGCGGTTCAACTACGAGTGGGAGCACCGCACGCCAGACGGTGCTGTGGTGGACACCGGAACTATCGGCCCTGACACCATCGTCACCGCCATCGACTGGGCGTCAGAGCAGCCGGCAGACGTCTCGATGGCTGCGGCGATCGAGGGCAGCGCCGACCTCGACGACCGCCCGAACGAGCAGGGCATCTCCGAGGTTGACCTCGTCGCCGACTACGTCACAACCAATCTGGTGGTCCCGACCGGCGCCGAGCCAGACGACCTGTCCGCCTGGTACGCACCGGATGCCACGCTCAGCCACGAGGACGACCGACTGGTCACGGGCGGCCTTAGCGGCTTCGTCGACGGGCTTCTCGACGGGATCGACGTCCTGCCGTCGAGCGCGGTCGCATCCGTCAGTCACGATGACGATGGTGTGACCATGCGCCT
Source organism: Cryobacterium sp. BB307 (assembly GCF_012274275.1). Classification (GTDB taxonomy): domain Bacteria; phylum Actinomycetota; class Actinomycetes; order Actinomycetales; family Microbacteriaceae; genus Terrimesophilobacter. The sequence continues at coordinate 195,127 of NZ_JAANZA010000002.1, forward strand.
CGCCCGCGGCGAATCGCTGTCGGCCGCGCGCGTGGTGGTCACGGTGCCGCTCGGCGTGCTGCAGTCCGGATCCATCGAGTTCGACCCGCCGCTGCCGTTCTCCCACCGCGGCGCGATCTCCGCGCTCGGCATGGGATTGCAGGACAAGCTCGTGCTGCAGTTCGAGGAACGGTTCTGGGCGACGGATGCCACGGTGTGGTCGGTGGTGGACGCCGAGACGGAGCTGCCGTTGTGGTTCAACGTCGAACCGTCGACCGGGGACAATGTCCTGGTGGCGCTCTTCGGCGGTGAGGATGCCGAGCGGCTCGCCGAGCTCAGCGACAACGACCTGGTCGCGGCGGCGCTGCGGAGCCTCGAGCCGTTCGTCGCTGACGAGACAGAAGAGGACGACGGCTCCTAACCGCGCGCGCGCAGCTCCTCGAACGTCGGCAGCCTGCTGATGCCGATCAGCATCGCTACCGTCGCCGAGAAGATCGCGATGACCAGCAGCAGGTAGCCGATGAACTCCCACGGCATGTCCACCAGGTTCGGATCGAGGAAGAAGTACGGGTACCAGAAGACGCTGGCGCCACGGATCATGGTGAACGCCACCCACATCGAGGGGAAGATCATCACCCACAGCACGGTGCGCCACGGCACGTCGCGGGCGGGGGCGACCAGCCAATCGACGATCGCGTATGCGGGAATCCAGAAGTGCAGGAGCTGGCTGGACCAGGGCGCCCACACCGGCACTCCACGCAGCGTCCCCTCGACCAGGATGACCGCGAACACGATGCCGGACACGATCAACCAGGTCGTGGACAGCACGCGGAGCATGTCCAGCCAGAGCGGGTCCTGGTCTCGTCTGAGTGCGATCACGGCACCGATCACGAAGACGCAGATCGCGATGATCATGCTCTCGACCGTGAAGTAGCTGAAGAAGTTCGCCACCGCGAATGGGCCGTTGCCGAGGGTGAAGTTGATGTCTCCGATAAGCGCGACAACCCCGGTCGCCGCGACCAGGAGTCGAAGGATCCCGAACGTCTTACGCACGGTTGCGGGCGGCTCCACGGTGGATCATCCGTCGAGTTTAGGAAATGCGACTGGCAAGGCGCCCTGCGGGTGGTGTCGCCTGCCTCCCCTAGAATTCCGGTGTGCCCGAGCAGTCTGCGAATGAGGTTTCGTCACGCGTTCTGACGATCCCGAATCTGCTGAGCTTCTTCAGGCTCGCAATGGTGCCTGTCTTCCTCGTCCTGGTGATCATCGGCGAAGACGTGCTCGCTCTTCTGGTGCTGGTCGTCTCGAGCATCACCGACTTCCTGGACGGGCTGCTTGCGCGGCGCCTGAACCAGATCTCCCGGCTCGGGCAACTGCTCGATCCGGCCGCCGACCGGCTGTTCATCTTCGCGACTCTCATCGGCCTGGCCATCCGTGAGGTGGTGCCATGGTGGCTGCTCGCGATCATCGTCGCGCGCGACGCGATGCTGGTCATCGTCGGTGTTGTGCTCGCCAACCACGGGTACGGTCCGTTGCCGGTGCACCACCTGGGCAAGGCGGCGACCTTCTGCCTGTTCTGGTCCTTCCCGGTGCTGATGCTCGGGCAGGCATTCCCCTCGATCGAGTGGCTGAGCGCCCCGATCGGCTGGGCGTTCGGATTATGGGGTGCGTTCCTCTACTGGTGGGCAGGATTCCTGTACGTGAGGGAGACGATTCGAGTCATCAAGATCCCTCTAGCGGAAGAGGGTCCCCAATCCGATACGCTGGGACGCTAGGGAGGCACGGATGACCGACGAGCAGAACCACGACCGCCACCCAGTGCACGGGCCGGATGACACCACCGCCCACTTCAGCCAGGAGTTCGAGGCTCAACTGGCGGCACTTGATGGCGAGTTGACTTCCGAGGAGCAGGAGGCAATCGCCGCGCTGCCCTCTGGCTCTGCGCTGCTGATCGTGCGGCGGGGGCCGAACGTTGGCGCGCGTTTCCTGCTCGATTCCGACGTCACCACTGCTGGACGGCATCCGGATGCCGACATCTTCCTCGACGACGTGACCGTCTCCCGCCGCCACACCGAGTTCCTGCGGCATGGCACGGCGTTCGAGATTCGCGACATGGGCTCGCTCAACGGCACCTACTTCGACGGCGTCCGCATCGACACGGCGCTGCTCACCGATGGTGCCGAGGTGCAGATCGGCAAGTTCCGGCTCACGTTCTACGCGTCGCGGCACGACCTCCGCAAGCGAGAGAGCAAGTAGTGCCGCGCTCTTCGGCCGAGGCGAAATCGCCCGGCCAGCCTGCCCTATTGAGCATCGGCCAAGTACTCGCACGGTTCACCGCGGAATTTCCGGACCTCACGCCGTCCAAGTTGCGCTTCCTCGAGGAGCGCCAGCTCATCTCGCCTGCTCGCACGGAGTCGGGCTACCGCAAGTTCTCCCCGGCCGACCTCGACCGGCTGCGCTTCGTGCTCACCATGCAGCGCGACCACTACCTGCCGCTCAAGGTGATCCGCGGCCTCCTCGACGAACTCGACGCCGGCCGGCAGCCGGAACTGCCCGGCGCGGTCAGCGGGCCGGTCCCGTCGATCCTGCCGAGCGACAGGCGGCTGCAGCGCGATGAAATGCTTCGAGAGGCCGGCGCATCGCCCAGCTTGCTGGCGGATGCTGTCTCGGCGTCGCTGATCACGCCGGCCGACTGGTACGGGGAAGACGCCGTCTCGGTGCTGCGCGCCCTGGTGGAGCTTCAGCGCAGCGGCATCGAACCGCGTCACCTGCGCGGTTTCCGCGCCGCGGCGGAACGCGAACTCGGACTTATCGAGAGCGCGCTGATCCCGGTCGCGCGCCGCAACGACGCATCAAGTCGGGCCAAGGCGACCGAACTCGCGAAGGAAATAGCAGGTCAGCTGGAGATTGTGCGATCGAGCCTGATCCGCTCGGCGCTGTCCAGGCTGACCCATTGAGCGTGGGCGACACGCCGCAGCGCTTGGGCGGGATGTCGTTGCCTACGGCAGGTGTCATGGGTACCGTGGAGTCAGCGGATCGGGTCCACGGCTCGAGCGCGGTCAACGGAGGGCAAGCAGTATGAGCGAAGTAAGCAATCGCAGCGAGGAGACCCGCTACGATCTCGGTCTGCTGTTCACCGACGGGCTGCCGGAGATGGACGACGCCGCCGGCTACCGCGGTGCGGTGGCCGCACGCGCTGCCGGGATCAGCTACCGCCAGCTCGACTATTGGGCCCGTACCGGGCTCGTCGAGCCGACCGTGCGTGGCGCGAGCGGCTCCGGATCGCAGCGCCTCTACGGCTTCCGCGACATCCTGGTGCTCAAGCTCGTCAAGCGCCTGCTCGACACCGGGATCTCGCTCCAGCAGATCCGGGTCGCCGTGAACCAGCTGCGCGAAGCCGGCATCAACGACCTCGCCCAGACGACGCTCATGAGCGATGGCGCGAGCGTGTACCTGTGCACCTCGAACGACGAGGTCATCGACCTGGTCAGCCGCGGTCAGGGCGTCTTCGGCATCGCGGTCGGCAAGGTGCTCCGCGAGGTGGAGTCCAGCCTCGTCGAGCTCGACTCCGTCGCCGCCGCTGACCCGCAGGACGAGCTCGCCGCTCGCCGCGCCAGCCGCGCCTCCTGACCGCGCCGTACGGGGACAGCCGCAGCCGTTCGGACGCTCCGCGCTGCCTCCGGACATCCGCCGCCGTGCGGCCATCCCGCGCCCGTTCCGGGCAACCGCGACCGGTGCACCGGGCGCGGATGTCCGCAACGAGCGCGTAACCCCGTTCCGAACCACCTCGGCTAGACGGCGTCAGTGCGCGACAGCTCCCGCCTCTGTCCCGGGCACGTGGATGCGACCGGCGCGGATGACACGCTCGAGCAGCTGGTCGAAGTTGCGGGCCATCTCCTGGGCGCTCTCGCCCGGCCACATGTGCAGCGGCTTCGCGGCGCCCTGCGCCTGCTGCAGGCTCGTGCGCTCCGGCAGTTGCGGGCTCAGCACGAGCGGCCCGAACATGTCGCGCAGCTCCTTGATGCGGAACTGGTGCTCGAGCGACTGCACACGCACGCGGTTCACGATGATGCCGAGCGGCTGAAGCCTGGGGGAGAGGCCGCGGCGGATCTCCTCGATCGCGCGCAGCGCACGGTCGGCCGCGGCGACCGAGAACAGCCCAGGCTCGGTGACGACCGTCACGCGGTCACTCGCCGCCCACGCGGTGCGGGTGAGGGCGTTCAGCGACGGCGCACAATCGATGAGCACCAGGTCGTAGTCCTCCTCGACCGCGGCGAGGGCCTCCTCGAGCTTCCAGATGTCCCGGATGCTCGGATGCGGGCCGTCGAAGTTGATGGCGGACGGGCTGCCGATGAGCACGTCGATCTTGCCTGGCCGGCCGCGGGTCCAGCCGCTCGGGGCGATCGCGGCCCGCACGACCTTCTCCTTCGGCGACGCCAGGACATCGGCGATGTTGAGGTGGCCTGCGACCGAGATGTCCATCCCGGTCGAGACGTCGGACTGCGGGTCGAGGTCGACGACGAGGGTCCGCAAGCCCCGGGCGAACGCTGCTGAGGTGAGCCCGAGCGTCACGGTCGTCTTTCCGACCCCGCCCTTGAGGGAACTGACGCTGAGTACATGCACGGAAAACCACGATACCTTCCTGAGACTTAGAGATTGCAGAACTTGTCGCTCGAGTGTCGGCATTCTCCCCGAATCAGACGGTGCCGTCCCTCTAAAGTGGAGAAATCTTTCGAAGGGACAATGGATGTTCAAGAAGATCCTCGTGGCCAACCGTGGTGAAATCGCCATCCGCGCTTTCCGTGCGGCATTCGAGTTGGGAGCGGAAACCGTCGCTGTGTTCCCGTATGAGGATCGCAACTCCATGCACCGGCTGAAGGCCGACGAGTCCTACCAGATTGGGGAGAAGGGGCATCCGGTTCGCGCCTACCTCGACGTGGACGAGATCATCCGGGTGGCGAAGGCCAGCGGCGCAGACGCGATCTACCCCGGCTACGGCTTTCTTTCCGAGAACCCGCAGTTGGCCGCAGCCGCGGCCCGGGAGGGCATCACCTTCATCGGCCCCGGCCAGAAGGTGCTCGAGATGGCCGGCAACAAGGTCACCGCCAAGGAACACGCGATCGCTGCCGGTGTGCCGGTACTGAAATCGACGCTGGCGTCCAGCGACATCGACGAACTCGTCGCAGGGGCAGCCGACATCGGCTTCCCGGTCTTCGCGAAAGCAGTGGCGGGCGGCGGCGGTCGCGGGATGCGCCGGGTGAACTCGCACGACGAGCTGCGGCCCGCGCTGGAAGCGGCGATGCGGGAGGCGGAGAGCGCGTTCGGTGACCCGAACATGTTCCTCGAGCAGGCCGTGCTGCGCCCACGCCACGTCGAGGTGCAGATCCTCGCCGATAACGATGGCAACACGGTGCACCTGTTCGAGCGCGACTGCTCCGTGCAGCGGCGCAACCAGAAGGTCATCGAGATCGCGCCCGCGCCGAACCTGGACGACAGCATCCGGCAGGCGCTCTACCGGGATGCCATCGCCTTCGCCAAGTCGATCGGCTACCAGAACGCCGGAACCGTGGAGTTTCTCATCGACACGGTCGGCGACCGCGCCGGACAGCACGTGTTCATCGAGATGAACCCGCGCATCCAGGTCGAGCACACGGTCACCGAGGAAGTGACGGATGTCGACCTGGTGCAGTCCCAGATGCGCATCGCCTTCGGGGAGAGCCTGAGCGACCTCGGTCTCAGCCAGGAGACCATCACGCTGCACGGATCGGCGCTGCAGTGCCGCATCACGACCGAGGACCCGACCCAGGACTTCCGCCCAGACACCGGCCGGCTCACCACCTACCGCTCGCCCGGCGGCGGCGGTGTCCGCCTCGACGGCGGAACCATCAACCCCGGCGCGAGCATCAGCGCGCACTTCGACTCCATGCTCGTCAAGATGACCTGTCGCGGACGCGACTTCGGCGCAGCGGTGAAGCGTGCCCGTCGCGGCCTCGCCGAGTTCCGCATCCGCGGGGTGGCGACCAACATCTCGTTCCTGCAGGCGGTGCTCGATGACCCGAGCTTCGCCGCAGGCGACCTGAGCACGAGTTTCATCGACGAGCGGCCGGAGCTGCTGCACGCGCGGCACTCGAAGGACCGCGGCACCAAGATCCTCACCTGGCTCGCCGACGTCACGGTGAATCAGCCGAACGGTGCCGGCGCCGGCCTGATCGACCCTGCACTGAAGCTGCCGAACGTGGACATCACGACGCCGGCACCGGCCGGCTCTCGTCAGCGCCTGCTGGAGCTCGGGCCGAAGGGCTTCGCCGAGGCGCTGCGCGCGCAGACGCCGCTGGCCGTGACCGAGACCACCTTCCGTGACGCGCACCAGTCGCTATTGGCGACCCGCGTGCGCACCAAGGACCTGCTCGCGGTCGCGCCATACGTGGCGCGTATGACCCCCGAGCTGCTCTCGGTCGAGGCGTGGGGCGGTGCGACCTACGATGTGGCGCTGCGCTTCCTGGGCGAGGACCCATGGGAGCGGCTCGCGTCGCTGCGCGAGGCCATGCCGAACCTTGCGCTGCAGATGCTGTTGCGTGGACGCAACACGGTCGGCTACACGCCGTACCCGACGAAGGTGACGGATGCGTTCGTGGCAGAGGCTGCGGCCACCGGCGTCGACGTGTTCCGCATCTTCGACGCGCTCAACGACGTCGACCAGATGCGCCCGGCGATCGACGCGGTGCTCGAGACCGGCACCGCGGTGGCCGAGGTGGCCCTGTGCTACACCGCCGACCTGCTCGACCCGGCCGAGAAGCTGTACACCTTGGACTACTACCTGCGCCTCGCCGAGCAGATAGTCGACGCGGGCGCGCACGTCATCGCCATCAAGGACATGGCCGGACTGCTGCGCGCGGGCGCAGCGGAGACCCTGGTTGCCGCCCTGCGCGAACGCTTCGAGCAGCCGGTGCACGTGCACACCCACGACACCGCTGGTGGGCAGCTGGCGACGTTGCTGGCTGCAGCTAGGGCGGGCGCGGATGCCGTGGACGTGGCAAGCGCGCCGATGGCGGGCACGACCAGCCAGCCCTCGGCATCCGCACTGGTCGCCGCCCTCGCCAACACCGAGCGGGACACCGGGCTCTCACTGACCGCCGTCTCTGATCTCGAGCCCTATTGGGAAGCGGTGCGGCACGTCTACAAGCCGTTCGAGTCCGGCCTCGCAGGGCCGACCGGTCGCGTCTATCACCACGAGATCCCGGGCGGCCAGCTGTCCAACCTGCGCACGCAGGCGGTGGCGCTCGGCCTCGGCGACCGGTTCGAGAAGATCGAGGACCTGTACGCGGCGGCCAACCGCATCCTGGGCCGGCCGCCCAAGGTCACGCCGTCCTCGAAGGTCGTCGGCGACCTGGCGCTCGCGCTGGTCGCGGCCGACGCCGACCCGGACGACTTCGAGCAGAATCCGCAGAACTACGACATCCCTGACTCGGTCGTTGCGTTCATGGCAGGCGAGCTGGGCGACCTGCCCGGCGGATGGCCGGAGCCGTTCCGCAGCAAGGTGCTGAATGGCCGCGAGGTCGATGTCTCGATCGAACCGCTCACCGAAGAGGACACCGCAGCGCTCGATGCTGACTCACTGACCCGCCGGGCGGCGCTGAACCGGCTGCTGTTCCCGCAGCCGACCAAGATCTTCGAGGACGTGCGCGAACAGTACGGCGACCTCTCGGTGGTCGGAACCGCTGATTACCTCTACGGGCTGCATCAGGGCAAAGAGCACTCGGTGGAGATCGCCAAGGGCGTCAACCTGCTGGTGGGGCTGGAAGCCATCGGCGAGGCGGACGAGAAGGGGATGCGCACGGTCATGGCGGTCATCAACGGCCAGCTGCGCCCCGTCTTCGTGCGCGATCGGAGCATCAAGGTGGAGACCCGTACCGCCGAGCGGGCGGATCCGGCGAAGCAGGGCAACATCGCGGCACCGTTCTCCGGCGTTGTGACGACGCAGGTGGAGGTGGGGGAGTCGGTTGCCGCTGGCCAGGTCGTCGCCACCATCGAGGCCATGAAGATGGAGGCCTCCATCACAACGCCGGTCGCTGGGACCGTGAAGCGGATGCCCGTGACCGGCACCCAACAGGTCGAGGGCGGCGATCTACTGGTTGAGATCGAATAGTGGCAGAGGCGGTTGCCGCCGTGGTCAGGCGCCCTCGCTGGCCAACTGCTCCATGCCGAGGTACTCCATCCTTGGTGAGAGCCATTCCACCAGGTGATCCGCGGTCTCGCCGATCTCGCTCGCCGCGTAGTGATTGGGGTCCCAGGCCATCCAGTCCGTGATCGTGACCGGCGCTCCCAAAGATGTGATGGGAATGCGATCCAGGTCATAGCGGGCAGGGCCGACGCCGATGGCGATACCGCGCCCGGCGGCAGCGAGAGCCTGTGCAACATGCGTGGAGGAAACTTCGTTGCGGTAACTGAACCTGATCTTGCGCGCGGCGGCGGCCGAATCGAAGGATCGCCGAATGGCGCTGCCAGGCCGGATGCTGAGCACTGGGTGATCCTGCAGTTCGGCGATGTCGACGGTGTCTCTCCCGGCGAACGGGTTGGAATCTGCTCGACACTGCATGGCCACCATTGCAGTCATGAGGGAGCGGCGGGAGAACTTGACCGGTGGCTCGCTCGTTCCGAACGCGATGTCGACATCGGCTCGATCCAGCAGCTGGTAGACCTCGCCGGGAGCGACCTCCGTGACATCGCCGATGATCGAACCGGTGCCCGCAATGAACGGTGCCAGCATGTGCTCGAGCACGGTAGGCGGGCACGCCACCGAGAGATTGAGTTCGCCCGCGCCGAGAGAGTCCATCACGGCCAGCCCCTGCTCAACGCGCGACCGGATGTCTCGCGCGATCGGGTAGAAGCGCGCTCCGGCGCGGTTCAATCGCATGCCCTCGGCTGAACGGTCGAAGAGCGGGAAGCCAAAAGACTTCTCGAGCGAGGCAATCTGCCGGGAGAGAGACGGCTGAGTGATGTAGCAGGCCTGCGCCGCCGCAGTCACCGTGCCGTGCTCGACGACGGCGAGGAAATAGTCGATGATCCGTAGGTCCACCTATGCCTCCAAGCTATGGCTCCCAGCCTAATAGGGCATTGGACAACATGCTTCCGAGCGTTCAGAGTTGCGGGAAGCATTTTTCCCCCGCTTCAGAAAGAGCCCTATGTCAACGACGACCCCAGAAGTCCGCCAGCGCAGGTCTGTCATCGGTGCCTTCGCCGGCACCGCGATCGAGTGGTATGACTTCTACATCTTCGGCACCGCTGCTGCACTTGTTTTCGGCAAGGTGTTCTACCCCGAGATCGATCCTGCGGCCGCACTGATGGCATCCTTCGCCACGTTCTGGGTCGGCTTCCTCGCGCGTCCGCTCGGCGGTTTCATCTTCGGTCACTTCGGTGACAAGTTCGGTCGCAAGAACACCCTCGTCGTCACGCTCGTGCTGATGGGGGCGGCCACGACGCTGATCGGTGTGCTTCCCGGCTATGCCCAGATCGGGCTTGCGGCACCCATCCTGCTGATCGTGCTGCGCGCCTGTCAGGGACTTGCCGTCGGCGGTGAGTGGGGTGGAGCAGTGCTTCTCGCCACCGAGAACGCCAAGGAGGGCAAGAAGGGCTCCGCGGGGGCCTGGGTGCAGCAGGGATCACCGGCCGGTTCCATCCTTGCCACGCTGATCTTCCTTCTCGTCGGCCAGCTGCCGAACGAGGCGTTCCTGAGCTGGGGTTGGCGCATTCCGTTCCTGCTCTCCGCAGTGCTGGTCGTCGTCGGGCTCATCATCCGCCTGAAGGTGGAAGAGTCCGAGGACTTCGTCAAGGCGCGCGAGAAGAAGCAGGTCGTCAAGGTCCCGCTCGTCGAGGTCTTCCGGTATTCGCCGTCGCTGGTGCTGTTCGGCGTCATCGCATCGGTGCTCGGCATCTCGATCGCCTACTTCACCAACACCTTCCTGCTCGCCTGGACGACCGGCGAGCTGGGCATCGAACGCCAGATCATGCTCAACATCCTGCTCGGCACCGCGATCCTGCAGTTCATCTGGCAGCCGATTGCCGCGCGCATCGCCGAGAAGATCGGCGCGATGAAGGTCATGATCGGCGGGCTGCTGTTCAACCTGGTGCTGACCATCCCGTTCTTCATGGCCATCCAATCGGCCAGCGTGCCGCTGATCGCCATCATGCTCGGCCTGACCATCATCGGCGGCACCGCGTACTACGCGATGCTCGCCACCTTCCTGGCAAGCGCGTTCCCCCCACACGTGCGGTACACCGGCGTCTCGGCCGCCTACCAGATCTGTGCCACCATCTTCGGCGGCTCGACTCCGCTGCTGGCTCAGGGCATCCTCACCGCTTCCGGCGGCAGCGCGTGGGCGGTCGCAGCTCTCTACGGCGGGTTCGTGATCATCACGATCCTGGGCGTGCTGGGACTGAACTCCCGAATCAAGAGCCGCTCCGCCAAGGAGGCACAGACCGTTGCGGCCTGAGGTCATCTTCCACAACGGCCGTATCGCCACGGGTGACCCTCGTCAACCCGAAGCCGAACGGATGGCCGTCCTTGGAGGGCGCATCGTGGCCTTTGACGAACAGGTCGGCGAGGCGAGCGCTGATCGGGTCATCGACCTGGGTGGGGCGCGGGTTGTCCCCGGCTTCCACGACGCCCACTACCACCTGTCGTTGACCGGTCAGCGGCTGGCGATGCTGGACGTCAGGCCGAGTGCGGTCAGCACTCTGGACGACTTCTACGCGAAGCTGCGCGAGTACGCGGCAGGCCTGCCTGCGGATGCCTGGGTGAAGGCGTCCGGCTACGACCAGAACATTCTCGGGGCGCACCCGACGGCGGAGGCCATCGACGCCGTCGTGGGGGGTCGCCCCGCCTACATCGAGCACGTGTCGGCGCACATGCTGGTCGCCAACACCGCGGCGTTCGAGCTGGCAGGCTACGCGGGCCGAGTCGGGGTGCCCGACTTCCCCGGCGGACACGTCGAGCGCGACGCCGATGGGCGTGCGGTCGGCCTTCTGCAGGAGACGGCGGTGCAGGTCGTCTACCAGTTGACGCGCCCTCTCCAGCTCGACGAGGTGCAGCACAACCTGCAGCTCGCATCCGACCAAGCGGTCTCCTACGGGTTGACGAGCCTCACCGAACCCGGCCTCGGCTCGGTGCAATCACTGGGCAACTCGCCGGTCGACTTCCACAGCTACCAGGTTGCGGTCGAGAACGGCACCATCCGCCCGCGGATGACTGTGATGCCGTTCATCAACACCTTCCACGCCATCGACGGCATGCGCGAACGAGACTGGTTCGGGCTCGATCTGGGCATCCGCACCGGCCTGGGCGACGACCGCCTGTCCGTCGGTCCGGTCAAGATCGTCTCGGACGGCTCACTCATCGGACGCTCGGCCGCAGTGCACCACTGCTACCACGGCGAACCGGACAACTCCGGGTTCCTGCAGGTGGACGCGGAAGTGCTCCGGCGCAGCATCATCGACGCCCACTCCTCCGGGTGGACGGTGGCAACCCACGCGATCGGCGACAGCGCCATCGATCATGTGATGGACGCGATGGAGGAAGCCCAGGCTCGGTTCCCGCGTGCCGGTGTCCGTCACCGGATCGAGCATTTCGCCATCGCAAGCGATGCGCAGGTGGAGCGTGCCGCGCGACTGGGGATCATTCCGGTTCCGCAGGGCGTGTTCATCTCCGACTTCGGTGACGGCATCATCAGCGCGCTCGGAGACGATCGCGTTGACGGAACCTACCGGATGGCCTCGCTGCTTCGCGCAGGCATCGTTGTGCCGGGGTCGACGGACTCGCCGGTCTCGGATGGCAACCCGCTGGTGAGCATCCACGACCTGGTGAACCGCCAGACGGCATCCGGGGTCCCCTTCGCGCCGGCGGAGCGTGTCAGCGTCGAGGATGCTGTGCGCGCCTACACCTATGGTTCCGCCTACGCGGTGGGCAAGGAGGGGAAGGTGGGAACACTGGCGACCGGCATGCTGGCCGACTTCGCGGTGCTCAGCGATGACATCTTCGCGGTCGAGAAGACCACTATCAAGGACCTCACCGTGACCGGCACCGTCATCGGCGGCGAGATCGTGTACGACCAGGGAGCATTCGCCGAGGCTGGCCGGTGACGACGGCAGAGCAGCGCCAGGCCATTCTCGACGCGGTGGATGCTGCGTTCGAGCGGCAGGTTGAATTCACCGCCGACCTCGTCGCCACACCGTCGCTGCGGGGACAGGAGGGGGCCGCCCAGGAGATCATGGCGGCCGCGTTCCAGGATGCCGGGCTCGCCCTGGATCGCTGGACGCTCGACCCGGAGGAGCTGGCGACCCATGAGGGGGCGGGTGCCGTTGCTGTGCCGTACGAGGACACCGAGGTGGTCGTCGGCACCTACGAGCCGCGGCGCGAATCCGGTCGCAGCCTGATCCTGAACGGTCACATCGACGTCGTACCCACCGGTGCGGATCGGCTGTGGTCTCGCTCACCCTGGGACTCGGCCATTCACGATGGCTGGCTCTACGGTCGTGGGGCGGCGGACATGAAAGCCGGCCTGGTGGCCAACGTCTTCGCATTCACTGCGCTGCGGGCGGCCGGTCTGGCCCCCACCGCGCGCGTGCACCTTCAGTCGGTGCCAGAGGAGGAGAGCACCGGAAACGGAACCCTCTCGGCGCTGCAGCGCGGCTATCGCGCGGATGCCGTCCTCATCTCGGAGCCGTCATCCGGCTCTCTGGTGCGCGCTCATGTCGGCGTGATCTGGTTTAAGGTCACCGTGCTGGGGCGCGCCGCGCACGCCTCGGAGATGTCGAACGGCATGAACGCCATCGACGCCGCCTATGCCGTGATCGGTGAGCTGAGGAAGATGGAGGAGGAGTGGAACCTGCAGGTTCCGGACTCCGAGCACTTCGGCGATCAGGAGCATCCGCTGAACCTGAACGTGGGAACCTTGCACGCGGGGGACTGGCCGTCGAGCGTTCCGGACTCCTGTGAGATCGGGTTCCGCGTCGCACTGCTTCCGGAGATGGATGTCGAAGCGTGCTGGCGGGACATTGTCGACCGCGTCGAGCGTCTCATGGCGCGCGAGCCGGCTCTGGAAGGCACAACAGCGCAGGTGGAGAAGCTCGGCTTCTTCTCGAACGGCTACGTGCTCGAGCCCGGCAGCGACGCCGAGGGCGTGCTGACCGACGTCCACGACTACGTCAACGGCACAGCATTGGACGCGATCGCGCTGCCCGGCTATGTCGACAGCCGCTGCTATGGGCTGTACGCGGGCGTCCCCGCGCTGGTCTACGGGCCGCTCGGTGAGCGCCTGCACGGTGCCGACGAGCGCGTGAACATCGAGTCGATTCGGCAGGTGACGAAGACGCTTGCACTCTTCATCGCGGACTGGTGCGGGGTGGAGAGCGTCTAGGCCGACGCTGACGCTCGACCCGCCGTGACCGGCGAGGCGGCTTGTCGTGCGCGTGGTGATTGAAATTCACAGGTTCTAAGCCGAGGATTGCTACAGCGCCGCCGTGAGTGGCTGGCTATAGGCTGAGTGGTCGGTTCTAAGAAAGGCACACCCCCGTGGCGATACAGGAGAAGCAGCCGGGCGACTCGCAACCCGTCGCCGACGACTACCCTGCCGGGTCGGAGCTGGACGAGTTGGCTGAGCCGGAATCGGATGATTTCGCGGCAGTCCTCCCGCATTCTCTCACCATCGCGGTCAACCTCCCCGAGCAGGTGCACGTCGCCCCGGAGGAAGAGCGCGCCGTCGCGATCGACGAGCGACCGGCGGTCGACCCGGGCGGGCTCAGCCAGGTTGGCGCGGGAACCACCAGTGTCACGGTCGATACCCTGCCGGCCGATTCGGTCTACAGCAGGCGTGACCGGCTCAACGGCGAGGTCTCCGACAGTCCTGAGCCGGCCGCGATGCTCACCGCCGACCGCCTCATCGACACCCGCCGCACCAAACGGCCCAAGCCCGAGGGAGGCTGGCCCAAGTTCGTCTACAACGCGACCCTGCACGCTGTGAACCTCGGTGACTCGGCCAAGATCCGTGCGCGCAAGGCACTCGATGCGCGCATCGACCGCGAGTTCGAGGGGGGAGCGCGCTTCATCCCGGTGCTGACCCGCAAGGGCGGTGTCGGCAAAACCACCATCACCGCCCTGCTCGGCATGGCGATGGCGGATGTCCGCGAGGACCGGGTGATCGCGATCGACGCGAACCCCGACCGTGGCACGCTCGCAGAGCGCATCAACAAGCAGACCCGCTCGACGGTGCGGGATGTGGTCACCAAGGCAGCGTCGATTTCCAGCTTCAGCGACTTCACGACCCTGGTGTCGCGGGACGAGACCCGGCTGGACGTGCTCGCATCCGACACCGACCCGCTGCTCTCCGACGCGTTCGACGAGGATGACTACAACGTCGTCGCCGACCTCGCCGCCCGGTACTACTCGATCGTGCTCACCGACTGCGGTACCGGCATCGTGCACTCGGTCATGCGTGCGACGATCCAGCGGGCGGACTCGATCGTCATCGTCTCCGGCGGAAGCGTTGACGAGGCGCGGCTCGCCTCCGAGACGCTCACCTGGCTGGAGGCGAACGGCTACGGCGCGCTCGTGAGGAACGCGGTCGTCGCGCTCAACACCGCGACGCAGGGCACCCAGATCGTGAAGCTCGAGGAGATCGAGGCGCACTTCCGGTCGCGCGTGCGCGAGATCGTGCGCATTCCCTATGACCCGCACCTTGCCGCCGGCTCGGCGATCAACTACCGGGTGCTCAAGCCGTTCACTCGCGAGTCAGCGCGTGAGCTCGCAGCGCTCGTGCTCGACGGCCTGCCTACGGGCAGGGGCGCCTGAGTCGATGGCGGTTCGTGAGATCAGGGTCTTCGGCGACCCGGTGCTGAGAACTCCCACGACGCCGGTGAACCCTGCCGACCCGGCAACCGCAGTGCTTGTCGCCGACCTCGTCGACACTGTTGAGCTTCCCGGCCGCGCCGGGGTCGCGGCGACCCAGATCGGCGTCGGAGCGCGAGCGTTCAGCTACAACGTCGACGGTGTCATCGGCTACATCCTGAACCCCGAGCTTGTCGAGGTCAGCGGCGAGCCCACGCTCGTCGACGAGGGCTGCCTGTCGGTGCCCGGCTTCTACTTCCCGCGGTTGCGGTATCCGTTCGCGCGGGTGAAGGGCGTCGACCTGGACGGCAACGAGCTCGAGCTGAGCGGCGAGGGACTGATGGCGCAGGCGTTGCAGCACGAGGTCGACCACCTGGACGGGAAGCTGTTCATCGAGGGTCTCGAGAAGGAGACCAAGCGCGAGGCGATGCGCCTCATCCGCGCCTCCGACTGGTTCTAACCCCCCGCCACCCAAACGAGTCGGGAGTAGTTGCCCTTATGGCGGGTGCCAATTGGGCAACTACTCCCGACTCGATGGTTGGGGTGCCGGACGCGGCGGGTCAGCTCGGCAGCGAGGTGCCCTCCGTGGCGGGTGCCTGGTTGTACAGCTCGTCGATCACCGGAGCGAAGTCCTGCAGCACGATGTTGCGCTTGATGCTGAGCTTCGGCGTCAGGTGCCCGCTCGCCTCGGTGAAGTCGTTCTCGAGCACCACGAACTTGCGGATGGACTCGGCACGCGACACCCGGGTGTTCGCCTGGTCGACGATCGACTGGATCTCGGCGAGCACCCTGGGGTTCTTCGCGGCCTCGGCCATCGTCATGGTCGCGTCCTCGCCGTTGTTGTTCAGCCAGACCGGGACCATCTCCGGGTCAAGCGTGATGAGCGCCGAGATGAACGGCCTCTGGTCGCCGACCACGACAACCTGGCTGACGATCGGGTTGGAGCGGATCGGATCCTCAAGCACCGCGGGAGCGACGTTCTTGCCGCCGGCGGTGACGATCATCTCCTTCTTGCGGCCGGTGACCTGAACGTAGCCTTCGTCATCGATCGTGCCGATGTCGCCGGTCTTGAACCACTCGCCGTCGAACGTGTCGGCGGTGGCCTGCGGGTTCTTCCAGTAGCCGTCGAAGATGTTGACGCCCTTGCCCAGGATCTCGCCATCGTCGGCGATGCGCACCGAGCATCCGGGCAGCGGCGGGCCGACCTTGCCGATCTTGAAGTTCGACGGCAGGTTGACCGTGAGCGGGGCGGTGGTCTCGGTGAGTCCGTAGCCCTCCAGGATGGTCAGGCCCATGCTGCGGTAGAAGTGACCGAGGAACAGGCCGAGCGGTGCCGAACCGGACACCGCGTACTGCGCACGTCCGCCGAGCACCTTCTTGATCTTCGAGTAAACGAGCTTGTCGAACAGCGCGAACTGCAGCTTGAGGCCGAGCGGGACCTTGCCGGCGTCGAGCGCCTTGGAGTGTTCCACCGCGACGTGCACAGCCTTGCGGAAGATCTTGCCCTTGCCGCCCGCTTCAGCCTTCTGCTCGGCCGAGTTGTAGACCTTCTCGAACACACGCGGCACAGCGAGAAGGAAGGTCGGCTGGAACGACTCGAGCGCGCTGACCAGCTTCTTGGTGTCCGGCTCGTGGCCAACCCGGACGCCGCCGTCGATGCACAGCACCGAGATGAAGCGCGCGAACACGTGAGCGAGCGTGATGAACAGCACTGTGCTCGAGTCGGTGTTCACGACCTCGGGGATCGCGCCTCGGGCGCTGCGGCTCGTCTCGTAGAAGTTCGAGTGGGTCAGCATGCAGCCCTTGGGCTTGCCGGTCGTGCCAGCGGTGTAGATGAGGGTCGCGAGGTCAGAGCCGACCGCGGCACTCCTGCGGGCCTCAAGTTCGTCGTCGCTGATGTCCTTGCCTGCGGCTGAGAGCTTGTCGATGTCGCCTAGGCCGAGCTGCCAGACATGCTTCACGTCGGGCAGGTCGGCGCGCACCTCGTCAACGCGCTGGAAGTGGTCAGCCGTCTCGACGATCGCGGCGACCGATTCGGAGTCGCTCAGGATCCACTGGATCTGCGACGGCGACGAGGTCTCGTAGATCGGGACCATCACGGCGCCGGCGTACCAGATCGCGAAGTCGACGAGCGTCCACTCGTAGCTCGTCTTGGAGATGAATCCGATCTTGTCGCCGGCCTGGATGCCGGATGCGATGAGCCCCTTGGCGAGGGCCTTCACCTGGTCGTGGAAGGCGGATGCGGTGACATTCGACCAACCGCCGTCGGCGGTCGGGAGCGAGAACAGCGCCAGGTTCGGGGTTTCCCGGACGCGGTCGACGAGCAGGTCTGTCACGTTGGCCTGCGGGTTGGCGGGCACAACCGGGGGTGTGTCGAATTGATTCACGGTAGCTCCTTCGGCACCGGGCGGGTCAGTGCAATCACTCTATATGGTGCTGACGCGCGGGGGAGCGACCCCCGTTGTGGTCGCCACGGCGCCTACGGGCCCGCTCTGTGCGGCTATTCTTGTCGGGTTCGCACGTTGAGAGGTTCGAAGATGTTCTACTGGCTGATGAAGAACCTGATCGTCGGGCCGATCGTTCGCACCTCGTTCCGTCCGTGGGTCACCGGCCACGAGAACATCCCGCGCACGGGCCCGGTGATCATGGCGAGCAACCACCTGTCGTTCATCGACTCGATCTTCCTCCCGCTCATGATGGATCGTCGCATCACCTTCCTCGCCAAGAGCGACTACTACACGGCGCGCGGGATCAAGGGCTGGTTCATCAAGAACTTCCTCAAGGCCGCCGGGATGCTGCCGATCGACCGCTCGGGCGGGAAGGCATCCGAAGCCTCTCTGCGCACCGGTTTGAGCGTGCTCGCCAAGGGCGAGGTGCTCGGGATCTACCCGGAGGGCACCCGCAGCCCCGACGGCCGGCTCTATCGCGGCCGCACCGGCGTCGCGCGGATGATTCTCGAGGGCGGCGTGCCGGTGGTCCCGGTGGCGATGATCGACACCGAGAAGGTCATGCCGATCGGGCAGCGACTGCCCAAGGTGCGCCGCGTCGGAATCATCATCGGCGAGCCCCTCGACTTCTCCCGGTTCGACGGCCTGGAGAGTGACCGGTTCATCCTGCGCTCGGTCACCGACGAGATCATCTACGAGCTGGCTCGCCTGAGCGGCCAGGAGTACGTCGACGTGTATGCGAGCACCGTCAAAGAGAAGGCCGCCAGCCTGAGCCGCTAGGCTGTTGGTGGCCATTAGAGCCCTTCCCTCCGCTGCGCCGTCGCAGCATTTTCCAATCCCTCTGCCCTTTAAGGAGCGTCCCGTGGTCGACCCGACCGAGACAATAGTTGCCGCTGATCCTGACGTGATCGACGGTCTCGACTATTGGCGGACGCTTCCGATCGTGCAGCAGCCGTCCTGGCCCGACCCTGCCGCGCTCACCGCGGCATCCGCAGAGCTCGCGACCCTGCCGCCGCTGATCTTCGCCGGTGAGGCGGACATCCTGCGCTCCCGTCTCGCGGCCGCGGCGAAGGGGGAGGCATTCCTGCTCCAGGGCGGCGACTGCGCCGAGACCTTCGCGGGTGCCACAGCCGACCAGATCCGCAACCGGGTAAAGACCATCCTGCAGATGGCCGTCGTGCTCACTTACGGCGCTTCGATGCCGGTCGTGAAGATGGGGCGGATGGCGGGACAGTTCGCCAAGCCGCGCTCCAGCGACACCGAGACTCGCGGTGACGTCACCCTGCCCGCCTACCGCGGTGACGCCGTCAACGGCTACGACTTCACACCCGAGTCGCGGATGGCCGACCCGTCACGGCTGCTGCAGGGCTACCACATGGCGGCGAGCACGCTGAACCTGATCCGGGCATTCACGCAGGGTGGCTTCGCGGACCTGCGCCAGGTGCACAGCTGGAACCAGGGCTTCGCCCGCAACCCCGCCAACGTGCGCTACGAGAAGCTCGCTGGCGAGATCGACCGTGCGATCAAGTTCATGATCGCCTGCGGCGCCGACTTCGAGGCGCTCAAGCGCACCGAGTTCTACATCTCGCACGAGGGTCTGCTGATGGACTACGAGCGGCCGCTCACGCGCATCGACTCGCGCACCGGCACGCCGTACGACACGTCGGCTCACTTCATCTGGATCGGTGAGCGCACCCGCCAGCTCGAGGGCGCTCACGTGGACTTCCTGTCCAGGGTCCGCAACCCGATCGGCGTGAAGCTCGGCCCTACGACCTCGCCGCAGGACGTGCTCGACCTGATCGAGAAGCTCGACCCTGAGCGCGAGCCGGGGCGGCTGACCTTCATCACCCGCATGGGAGCCGGCCGCATCCGGGATGCGCTGCCGCCACTGCTCGAAGCAGTGAAGGCGAGCGACGCCAACCCGCTGTGGGTGACCGACCCGATGCACGGCAACGGGCTGACGACACCGACCGGGTACAAGACGCGTCGCTTCGACGATGTCGTCGACGAGGTCAAGGGCTTCTTCGAGGCGCACCGCGCGATTGGCACCTTCCCGGGTGGCATCCACATCGAGCTCACCGGTGACGACGTCACCGAGTGCCTCGGTGGGTCGGAGCAGATCGATGAGGCGACCCTGGCGACGCGTTACGAGTCGCTGTGCGACCCGCGCCTGAACCACATGCAGTCGCTCGAGCTGGCCTTCCTGGTGGCCGAGGAGCTCGTCAAGCGCTGACCGGCTCTGCCTGCCCACCCTGTTATGCAGGACATCCCCTGTTATGCAGGACATTCCCCGTTATGCAGGAGATTCACCCGGTTTGGCGACCCTAATCAGGGACCCGGGGCCAAGAGCCGACGGATGTCCTGCACAACGCCGGTCACCCGTCGGAGGCCTGGGCTAGTCGACGCCCAACCTCACGGTCACGGTCGAGCCCTTGTCGAGACTCGTTCCGGCATCGGGATTGGTTGATCGCACGATAGATCCCGGGAACGCAGAGAGGAACTCGCTCGCGCCGTTCTGGAATTCGATCCTGAAGCCAGCCTGATCCAGAAGCGGCTTCGCTTCCCCCCAGGTCTTGCCGACGATATCGGGAACCTGCCGCTGCTCGATGCCCTTGGAGAGCACCAGCTCGATCGTCGCGCCTTCGCGCACCGGACCTTCGGGTATCTCAGCACGAATGACTGCGCCAGCCGGGATCTCGTCGTGGAAGTCCGCGAGCCCGGCCGCGGTCGACGCAATCAAACCGACACCTTCCAGCGTTTCGGACGCTTCATCGACACCCATCCCGGTAACCGACGGGATCGGGCCGAGCGACACAACAAGCGTGACCGGCTGCTGCTCGCCGTAGGTCTCGCCCGGGACGAGGTCGATCGCACCGTCAGGGCCTTGACCGAGCGCGCCGATCACGATCCCGCGGTCGGCGTCATCGAAGCGGTAGTCGGTGGTGGCCTTGCTGAAGCTAGCGTCCGCGATGCGCTGCGTGGCCACCTCTTCGGTCTGACCGACCAACTCCGGGATGGGAAGCGGTTCCGGCCCCTGCGAAACCAGCAGGGTCACGGTCGCGCCGTGAGCGACCGCCGCACCGATCTGCGGGTCGGTGCCCGCGACCAGCCCGGCGGGCACATCGACGCTGAACACCGGCTCGGGGGTTTCGGCGACCACAAGATCGAGACCCTCCAGTTCGCTTGTCGCGACTGCCGGTTCGAGCCCGGACACGTTGGGGATCATGACCTGCGAGCCTGGCCCGGCACCGAAGTACCACCCGGTGCCGCCGGCGATGGCGGCCAGCAGGAGCACCACCACGAATAGCCAGATTCCTCGCTGGTGTCGCCGCTCGCTCGCTCGCGCGAGCGCGAGGGTGCTGTTGACCGGTTGCGGGCTGGTGCGCGCACGGGCGCGGGTACCGAGCACCTGGGTTTCGCCGGTCGCGGCAAGTTCGGCGGCGGGAGGCAGCACCATCGTGTGCTGCATCGTCGTCGCCGCCGGTGTGCCGCCGCCCTCGCCGAGCAGCCGGCGCACCTCGAGCACCTGATCGAGCATGGCGCGGGCGTCGCGCGGACGCTGCTCGGGGTCGCGCGCGGTCGCCCACAGCACGAGTTCGTCGATCTCGACGGGGACGCGCGGATTCTTGGTGCTTGGCGTCGGCACGGTGTCGTTGGCGTGCTGCTGTGCGATCTGGAACGGCTGGTCACCCTTGTATGGCTGCTCGCCGGCGAGCATCTCGTACAGCATGATGCCGACCGCGTAGATGTCGCTGCGCGCATCCGCTACCCCGCGGGTCACAAGTTCGGGGGAGAGGTAGGCGATGGTGCCCAGCAGTGCGTTGCCGGTCGCGGTCTGCGCGGTCACCGCGCGTGCGAGGCCGAAGTCGCTGATCTTGATACGCCCGTCGTCGGCGAGCAGCACGTTCTCCGGTTTGAGGTCGCGGTGCACGATGCCGTTGCGGTGGGCGGCAGCCAGTCCGGCGAGCACGGCCTCGAGGATGTCGAGGGCCTGGTCGTTGGTGAGCACCGGATGCTCGCCGAGCAGTTCCCGCAGGGTGATGCCCGGCAGGTACTCCATGACCAGGTAGGCGGTCTCCTGGTCCTGTCCCTGGTCGTACACGTTGACGACGTTCGGATGCGCCAGCCGAGCGGCCGAACGGGCCTCCTGGATGAAGCGCGCCTTGTACTGCGAATCGTCGGCGAGGTGGCCATGCATGACCTTGAGGGCCACCCGACGCTCGAGTCGGAGGTCGGTCGCGAGGTAGACGGTGGCCATGCCCCCGCGGGCGACGCGTGAGCGCACCTGGTAGCGGCCGTCGATCAGACGGCCGATCATGGGATCGGTCGTGCTTGTGCTCACTGGACGAGTCTAAAGCGAGTGCCCTGTGCCATTGGCCCAAAACACCGTGCTCGTGAGACGAGAACCGCGCCGGTCAGCTGAGTTGGGCGAGCCACGCGCGCGCAGACGCCTCCCACTTGGCGTACGCATCCGGGTATGCCGAGCGCTGAACCGCCTGCGCGGCTTGCGTCACGGTCATCGACTCCCATCCGGATATGTCGAGGAGGCCGCGAGTCTTGCCCTTGTTCGGGTTGCTCGGGCCGCCGAAGAACAGGCGCGCGGAGTGGGCAGGGTCCATGATCGCATCGACCGTGCCCCAGCCGGCGCTCGGGCGCTGCTGGAACAGGCCGACCGAGTCGAGGTCGCCCCAGCGGATGTTGCGGAGGCTGGACTCCTGCATCGCGGCGGCGAGCGAGATCACCAGGCCGTACTCCGGCACGCCCAGCGAGCGACCGACCTCGAGGATGACGCGTGCGTTCTGCGCCATCTCGGCGGTGAGCGGCGTAACGCTCGAACCGGCGCCGGCCGGCGCGACACCGGGGATGATCAGCGTGCGGCCCGCGTAGATGATGCTCGAGAGGTTGAGGCCGTTGGCGTTCAGGATCGCCTGGATGGTGACGCCGAACCGGCTCGCGATGCTCGTCACGGTGTCCCCGGACTTGATCACGTAGCTGGTCTGCACCGGTGCTGGTGCCGGGGTGATCGGAGCCGGCTCGGGTGCGGGAGCGGGAGCCGGAGCAGGTTCTGGGGAAGGTGCGGGCGCGGGCGTTTGGGCCGGGGTCACCGGAGCGGCGGCGGGTGCTGCACCCGGGATGGCCAGCGTTTGGCCCGGGTAGATGATGCTCGACCAGCCGAGGCCGTTGGCGGACAGCACCGACTGGGTGCTGACGCCGAAGCGCGCTGCGATCGAGCTGATGGTGTCGCCCTTGACGATCGTGTAGCGACCGCTGGACGGTGCGGGATTGGCCGGCGCGGGCGCCGGCGCTGGTGCTGCTGTCGTCCCGTTGCTGAGCTTGAGGACCTGGCCGGGGAAGATCAGCGACTTCCAGCCCAGGCCATTGAGGGCGAGAACGGATGCCGTCGACAGCCCGAACTTGCCGGCGATGCCGCTGACGGTGTCACCGCCCTGCACGCGATAGGTCGACGGCACGGAGGCGGCCTCGACGGTGCCGGCATTCACCAGCGCATCCGGTGCGGCCTTGGCGAGCGCCTGACGAACGGCCTCGCGCAGGTCGGTGGCCGGGTGCTTCGGCTTCTCGGCCTTGGCGCCGGGAAGCGGAGCGATCGGCCCGGTGAAGGCCATGCCGACCGTCATCGACCCGGCAACGAGCATCGGGAGTGTGTTCAGGACGCCCTTGGCGACTCTGCTGGGCTTCTTTGGAGCCAGGTGCTTTCCCCCGCGGCGTGCATCGTCTGTAGCTGCGCCTGCTGACATGTTCATCCCCGTCTTTCCCCGGATGGGCGAAGGTCCCTCTGTGACCCGCGGTCGCCCAGCACTGATCCATGACAGAATCAGCGATTCTCAACTTGACACAGAAATATACAGGTGTCAATCAATGTGACGGATGTTACTAAAGTGAATTGGCGTGTCCCGTGTCGACTCAGCGATCGACCGGCTCGGCTCTGGCACTCTTTAACCGTGGAAGAAACCCCGAACGTCCGCTGGCTGACCGTGCCCGACCTGGTGGAGATGCTCGGTCTCGGCGTGAGCAAGATCCGCAGGCTGCTCGAGGACCGCGCGCTCCTCGCTCGGCGCATCGATGGCGTCTGGCATGTCCCTGACCTTTTCCTTCGTGACAACGCACCACTCCCTGAGCTGCGCGGGACCCTTATAGTGCTGCACGACAGCGGATTCACCGACGAGGAGTCAATGGACTGGCTCCTCGGCCACGACGAGACCCTTGGCACCAGCCCGATCGAGGCCCTCCGCGCCGGCCGCAAGGCCGAGGTGCGCCGGGTCGCTCAGGCGCTCGCCTAGGGTCTCGGCAAGCTCGACCACCAACCACCTTCTACCACGGGGTGTGGGTCTCAGCTAAGTGTCTTTGAGGGCGCGTTTGAGTGCTGCGGTGAGGCGGGGTTTGGCTTTGGTGGTGCGGATCCAGGTTCCGTCGGGGTTGATCCAGGGTGGGGGTTTGAACTCGGGGACTCCGTCGTTGATGCGGATCTCCCAGCCGGAAGTACCCAAGGTCCGGTGGTGGTACCAGCACAGCAGCACGCCGTTGTCCACTTCCGTCGGTCCGCCCTCTGCGTGCGGTGTGACGTGGTGGATCTCGCACCAGTCGCCGGGGGTGCCGCAGCCCGGGGCGGCGCAGTGGTAGCCGTCGCGGGCTCCGATCGCCTTGCGCTGCTGGGGAGTGAACCCGCGGGTCGGGCTGGTCAGTTGAATGACCGCGCCGGTGGCGTCCAGGGTGACGGTTTGGGTCTCGCCGGTGCAGGCCAGCTGCCGCATCGACCGCAGTGAGATCGGCAGGTCGATGCCGTCGACCCAGCCGGCACCGGTGCCCTGGTTCAGGTCGTTCGCGGTGACGGTGACCAGCACCGTCGGGGCGGCCCCGTTCACCTTCGGGGTCTCCGGGTCACGGGCCGCGGCAGAAAGGATGCCGCCGAGCACGTCGTGGCGTTGCTGGTCCGGGGTGCGGTCATCCTCCATCACCGGACCCTCCGCACCGGACGACTCGTCGCCGTCGCTGGGCAGGAAGGCGGGTGCGGTGCGTGGGGTGAGGTAGGCGTTGAACAGCCGCCGCAACTGAGCAGCCACCATGGGGGTCAGGTTCCCGGTGATCGGCACCAACCCGCCGACGGCCTTGCCGAGCCGGATGCCGCGCCGCGCCAGCGCTTCCTCCTCCGCCGGTTCCACCCCGTCGGGGTCGATGGTGATCCGCCACACCGTGGCCTGGATCTTCAACTCCTCGGCGGTGGTGGTCGGCTCGGTCGCCGACTCCACCAGCGCACTCTCCGCCGCCCGCAGGTGGTCGGGGTTCACTCGGTCGATCGTCGGCGCCAACTCGTCGACGATGGCGGCGGCCATGTCCTGCGACAGCCGACCTTCGGACAGCGCCGCGGCGAGCACCGGGAACTGCGCTGGGAACACCTCCCCGGTCAGGCCGAACCGGCTGCGGAGCTTCTCGCCCAGCCGGACGCGCCTGCGGATGGTGGCCACCGTGGCGCCGGTGGTGCGCTCCAACAGCTCGGTGCCGCTGCGACACCCCAGCTTGCCGGCCAGCCCATCACCGCCCAGCGTTCGCCGGGAGCGGTGCTCCACCTCCGCGGCGATCGCCAACCGGGACGCATCCACCAGCCGGCCGAAGTCCTCCTCCAGCGTGCGGGCGGCCACCACCAACGCGTCATCGCCCAGGTCGCGAATGCCGGCGACAGCGCCGGGAGCGAGAGGGTCGAAACGGGTCGTTGTGGTCATATTTCGATGGTGACACCGCCACCCGACATTCGTAGCTACATTCGAGCCAACCGCGGACAAGTCATCCCGCACGCCGCCTGTGGAGGAATTCCGCTGGCCCCGGGATCGCGCAGCGATCGGCTCGAAACCACCGAAGGAAACCGTCTAATTCCCGGCCGCAACCACCTCGACGACCGTTCCCCACGGGTCCGCCACGGTGAGTACGGCATCGGTGCGCTCGAACGTCACGCCCGCCTCGGTCAGCCTTGTGCCGATCGCGTCGAGTTCGGATGCCTCCGGCACGACCAACTCGAGCGAGCCCAGTCCCAGTGTGGCCGGGCGCACGCCAGCGCCGGCGCTGCCCCAGGTGTTCGCGGCCACGTGATGGTGGTAGCCGCCCGCGGCGAGGAAGATCGCGCCGTTGGCCCTGGCAGTGACCGCGAAGCCGAGGCTGTCGGCGTAGAACTCTTCAGCGCGCTCGAGGTCGCCGACCTTCAGGTGGACGTGTCCCATGGTCGCGTCGCCGGATGCTTCGTCGCCCAGGTGCTCTCCGATGAACGCGTTGACATCGAGCGGCGCGCTGCCCATCTGCACCTGGCCGTCCTCCCAGACCCACTGGTCGCGAGGGGTGTCGACGTAGAGCTCGACGCCGTTGCCGTCGGGGTCGGCGAAGTAGAACGCGTGGCTGACGGCGTGGTCTGCCGACCCCTGGTAGAGCCCGGGATACTGCCCGGCCAGTCGCGCAAGCGACCCAGCGAGGGCAGGCGAATCCGGGAACAGGATCGCCGAGTGGTACAGGCCGGCATCACCGGGCCCGGCGGGGTCGGCGTCAGCGGGGACGAGGCGGATGATCTCCTCGCCGTCGACACCGAGCGATCGGATGCCATCCGTCTCGCCGAGCAGGCTCAGCCCGACGCCTGCTGGTCCGTAAAAGTCGGTCAGCGCCTCGATGTTGCTCGTCACCAGTTCCACCGCGCCCATGCGCGTGTCAGCGTCGATCAGGCTCGCCGGCGGCGTGGCGTTCGGTGCCGACGCCGACCGGTTCGCCGACAGGATCACTGCGGTCGCGCCGACCGCGACCAGCAGGACGAGTGTCGAGATGCCGATGAGCCAGCGGGTGCGTCGAGGGGAAGCGTTCACCAGGAGACCAACCCGGCGCAGCCGGAGCTTATTCCGCCCTACTCCCGACCACCGTCGGTCTCGCTGCCCGTATCCGCGACCTCCGTCTCGTCGATCCGCTGAATCGGCTGGGTGAACGGCACGGTTCCCTGTCGTTCGCTCGAGCCGCGCACAGGGCCGAGTCTGCGTTGGCGCATCGGGTCGCGGCGCAGGTCAACGTACAGCGACACGCACAGCCCGATCATGATCAGGATGAATGGGCTGGCAGCCAGGATGGTGAAGGTCTGCAACGCCTGGAGGCCGCCGACCCACAGCAGCACCGCGGCAACCGCGCCGGTCAGGATCGCCCACACGATCACAAGCGGCTTCCACGGCCTGGTGTTGCCGCGCGTGGACAGCGTCCCCAGCACGAGCGAACCGGCATCCGCCCCGCTCACGAAGAACACAGCGGTGAGCACCATCACCACGATCGCGGTGCCGATGAAGAACGGGTATTGCTGCAACATCGCGAAGAACGCGGCCGCCTCGTTGCCAGTCCCGGCGATGTCGACGCCGCCGACCTGCAGGTTCATCCCGGCGCCGCCGAAGACCGAGAACCAGAGCACGCTCACGGATGTCGGCACCAGCAGCACTCCGAGGACGAACTCCCGGATGGTGCGCCCGCGCGAGATGCGCGCGATGAAGTTGCCGACGAACGGGGTCCAGGAGATCCACCACGCCCAGTAGAAGATCGTCCAGCTTGCCAGCCAGTCGCCGCCGCCGAACACCGCCGATTGGAAGCTCATCGGCACGATCTGCCCCAGGTAGGAGCCGATCGCCGACGGCATCAGGTCGAGGATGAACACCGTCGGACCGGCGATGAAGACGAAAGTGAGCAGCAACGCCGACAGCACCATGTTGGTGTTGCTCAGCCACTTGATCCCCTTCGTCACGCCGCTTGCCGCAGAGAACACGACGCCGACGGTGAGCACGCTGATGACGATGATCGGCAACGCGACACCCGGATCCTCGAACCCGCCGGTGCGCAGCAGCGACAGGCCGGCGGCGATCTGCAGCGCGCCGAGCCCGAGGGACGTCGCCGACCCGAACTTGGTGCAGATGATCGCCAGGATGTCGATCGGCTTGCCCCACCCGCGACGGTCGATCCGGTCGGCGCCGAAGATCGCGTGGAACGGTGCGCTCATGAGGTTGCCGCGCCCCATCCGGTACGTCGAGTAGGCGAGCGAGAGACCGACCACCGAGTAGATCGCCCACGGGTGCAGCCCCCAGTGGAACAGCGTGTACGCCATCGCGGCATTCGCCGCTTGCGGGGACTCCGGGGCCGCACCGACGAACGGGGGAGGATCCACCAGGTGCGAGACCGGCTCGTAGACACCGAAGAACATAAGGCCGATGCCCATCCCGGCGCTGAACATCATCGAGATCCAGGACAGCGTGGAGAACTCCGCCTTCTCGCCTTCGCGCGACAGCGGGATGCCGCCGTAGCGGCCGAACGCGAGCACGAGGGCGAACACAACGAACGCGGCGGCGCCGAGGATGAACACCCAGCCCAGGTTGGCCGTTACCCAGCCCAAGGCGGATGCCGCAGCGTCACCGACCTGTTCGGTGAAGGCCACGCCGAGCACGCACACGATGACGATGACTCCACCGGCCACGCCGACGACGACCTTGTCCACGCTGGCCCAGCCGGTCGTCGTGGGTTCCGGCAGTCCGTCGGCGGCGTTGTTCAACATGCGATCACCATCGATCCGTCGTGTGGTTCGAGCACAAGCGGCCTTCAGGTAGCCAACGCTACGCCTCCAGCCGCCGTCACTATAGTTGCGGCCATGTCAGATGCGGTGGGTGATTCCGCCCCGCGACCCGAGTATCAGGCGCGCGTCGGCGACGACGGCCGCACGGTCCTCGGACGCCACGGCGACGTACCGAAGTTCGACCCGAGGGTGGCAGCCTGGGGCGACTGCGACGAGGCGAACGCGGCGATCAGCGTCGCTCTCGCGGTCAGTGGATTCTCGATCGACCTGACGTCGACGCTGGCGAGCATCCAGAACGACCTGTTCGACCTTGTCACCGACCTGGCGGTCCCGCTGGACGACCCCCAGCCCGCGGATGCCCGCATTCACGACGCTCACCTGGTGCGGCTGGAACGCGCGATCGAGCACTTCGCCAAGGAGGCGCCAGAACCGGCAGGGTACGTGCTCCCGGTGGGCACTGTTCCGGCCGCAACGCTTTATCAGGCGCGCGCCGTGGTCCGGCGCGCGGAGCGGACGGTGTGGATGGCGATCGACGCGCATCCGGGAGCCGTCAACGTGCTGGCCGCGCGCTACCTGAATCGCCTGTCCACGCTGCTGTTCGCGATGGCGCGCGGCGCCAATATCGAACACGGCGACGTCTATTGGGAGCCGGAGGCAACATTCCACGCCATGGAACGCGAGGCAGAGGAACCGATCGAGCCGCTCGAGTGACCTAGGCGGAACGCTTGGTCACCGTCTCCACCAGGCTGAGCAGTTGTCGCTGCGCCGAGGGGCTGATGTCGGCGCTGTCCAAGGCGGTACGCGCACGGGTGACGTTGTTCTCGATGATGCGCTCGACCTGGTCGACGGCGCCGGAATCCCGGATGGCGACCTGCAGCATCCGCACCTGGCTGTCGTCGAGTTCACGATCACCGAGCATCTCGTCGAGGAAACGCCTGGCGCTCGTGGGGAGGCCGGAGCGGGCGATGGCGATCAGCACGGTGCGCTTGCCTTCGCGGAGGTCGTCACCGGATGGCTTGCCCGTGACATCGGGATCGCCGAAGACCCCGAGCAGGTCGTCGCGCAGTTGGTAGGCGATTCCGAGCGGCAGACCGAAGTCCCGCAGCGAAGCCACTTGGCTCTCGGTTGCGCCGCCGAGCGCGGCGCCGATCGCGAGAGGCGCCTCGATGCTGTACTTGGCCGACTTGTAGACGATCACCCGGTGGGCGCGGGGGAGCAGCTCCCGTTCGTCGTGACCGCGCCACGCCTGTTCCTCGAGGATGTCGAGGTACTGGCCCACCATGACTTCGGTGCGCATCCGGTTGAACTCTGTGCGCGCTGCGGCTCCGTCGCTCGGGCTCTCGAGTCGCTGGAGGCCAAGGTCGAACAGCTGCTCGCTCCAGGACAGCAGCAGGTCACCGAGCAGCATCGCGGAGGAGCGGCCGAACTCCGCCGGGTCGCCCACCCACCCCGCCTCACGGTGCCTCTCTTCGAAGCGACGATGCGCGGCGGACATCCCGCGGCGGGTGTCCGAGTTGTCCATGATGTCGTCGTGCACGAGCGCGGCCGCGTGGAACAGCTCGAGGGCGCTCGCCGCGCGGACGATGACGTCGAGCTCGGCCGCCAGCGCGTCGTCGCCGAGCGGGTCGAGTTCGGATGGCCTGGCCCGGACCGCCTGCCAGCCCCAGTAGCAGAACAGGGCCCGGAAACGTTTGCCTCCGCGCAGCAGGTCGCGCGAGTAGTCGACGAGGGGACGCAGGTCCTTCGCGATAGACTCGAGCTCCACCGCCCGGTCGTCGAGGAAGTCGTCGATTGCCGATTGAACCAAGTCAACTAACCGGGTACTCTCAGCCACCCTCCTAGCCTAGCCACGAGGGTGAGCATACAATTGACTTCGCTGGCGACATCTCGCGAGAGAGGGGAGTGACCATGCCGCTATCAGAGCAAGAGCAGCGACTTCTCGACGAGATGGAGAGAAGCCTTTATCACAATGACGCGGACTTCGTGGCGACAGCTGGCGCACGGCGCGGAAAGCCCAACTACACGTGGGTCGTCTTGGGTAGCCTCCTCGCGGTCGCTGGCATCGGCGGGATCGTCGCCGGGGTTGCAACTCAGCTTCCCGTGATCGGCGTCATCGGGTTCGTCGTCATGTTCGGCGGCGTTCTTCTGGCGCTCGCCCGGCCGAAGGCATCCGATGATCTGGACGAGCCGCGGGTGGGCGGCAAGGGACAGCAGCACAAGTCCGGTTTCATGGACCGGATGAACGAGCGCTGGGATCGTCGCCAGAACGGCGGAGAGCACTAACTCACTCCCCACAAACAACGGGTCGACTTCGGTCGGCCCTTTTTTGTGCCCATTTTCCGGGTGATTCCGGCGCTGAGAGTGAATTTGCCTCCACCTTCCTCCACCCGGTACTTCCCTTGATATTGCTGGGAAGTCCCTCGCAATGGGGGCGAAATTTGCCTCAGGATCATTGTTTCGTGGGGTGAAGTGGAGTAAAGTGGAGCCCACCTGAATCCGGGCCGGAGCATTGAGGGGGTGAGTGCCCATGTTTCTTGGCACCTACTCACCGAAGCTCGATGACAAGGGCCGGATCATCCTTCCCGCCAAGTTCTGGGACGAACTCGAGGCCGGCGTCGTCATCACCCGCGGCCAGGAGCGCTGCCTCTACGTGTTCAGCACGCGCGAGTTCGAAGAGATGCACGACCGCATCCGGCAGGCACCCGTCACGAGCAAGCAGGCGCGTGACTTCATGCGGCTCTTCCTCTCCGGTGCGAACGCGGAGGTCCCCGACAAGCAGCACCGCGTGACCATCCCGGCGACGCTGCGCCAGTACGCGGGCCTGGACAGGGAACTCACCGTCATCGGCGCGGGCAATCGGGCCGAGATCTGGGACTCAGAGGCCTGGAACAACTACTACGCCGAGCAGGAAAGCAACTTCGCCGAGACCACCGAGGAGGTGATTCCCGGACTCTTCTAGCGCCTGACCGCTGACTCCCAGCCGATCCGGCCCTGTCACACCTTCCCCGGTGCCAGGTACGGTGCGGATGGGGATCAGCAGCCAGGGGCATCCGGAAACCTCATGGCAGAGCAGATCCACATCCCCGTCAAGCTGGACCGCAGCATCGAGCTGCTGTCACCGGCGATCAGTGCGCCTGGCGCGGTGCTCGTCGACGCGACGCTCGGCATGGGCGGCCACTCCGCGGCATTCCTTGAGCGCTTCCCGCAGCTCACGCTCGTCGGCATCGACCGGGATGAGCAGGCGCTGGCGATTGCGGGGGAGCGTCTGGCACCCTTCGGCGACCGGGTTCACCTGGTCCACGCGGTCTACGACGAGCTGCCCCGCGTGCTCGACGACCTGGGCATCCCGGCGGTGCAGGGTGAGCTGTTCGACCTCGGCGTCTCCTCGCTGCAGCTTGATCGCGCTGAGCGCGGTTTCGCTTACGCGCAGGACGCCCCACTCGACATGCGGATGGACCCGTCTGCGCCGCTCACCGCCGAGCGTGTGCTCGCGGAGTACAGCGAGGCCGAGCTGAGGCGCATCTTCTACCAGTACGGCGAGGAGAAGCTCGCGCCACGTTTCGCCCGCAAGATCGTCGAGAGCAGGCAGGCATCACCGCTCACGTCGTCCGCTCAGCTGGTGGAGCTGATCGACAAGGCCACGCCGGCCGCTGTCCGGCGCGCCGGGCATCCGGCGAAACGCGTCTTCCAGGCACTCCGGATCGAGGTCAACCAGGAGCTTGCGGTGCTCGAGCGGGCAATCCCGGCCGCGGTTGACGCGCTCGCTCCCGGCGGGCGGATCGTCGTGCTTGCCTACCAGTCGCTGGAGGACCGGATCGTGAAGCGCGTCTTCGCGGCGCGCTCCACCTCGAGTGCCCCGGTCGGCCTGCCGGTGGAGCTCCCGGAGCACCGACCGACCCTGAAGCTACTGGTTCGCGGAGCCGAGCTGGCTGACGAGGCCGAGAAGGCGCAGAACCCCCGAGCGACACCGGTCAGGCTCCGCGCCGCCGAGAAGCTGGAGCGTGCCGCATGAGCGCGCTCGCCCGGGCGGTCAATCCCGCTCCGCTGCCGCAATCGCAGCCGCGGCACATCGAGGTCGTGCCGACACGAGCGCAGCGCAAGGCACGACCGAAGGTCTTCTACGCAATGGTCACCGTCGGTGGCCTGTTCGCTGTGCTCATTGCGCAGCTGCTGCTCAGCATCGTCGTCTCGGACGGCGCCTACGAGATCGCCGCTCTGCAGCAGCAGCAACGCGAGCTGGCTCGAGACGAGCAGCAGCTCACCGAAGCGATGCAGGTGCTCGAGTCCCCTCAGCACCTCGCCGCCAACGCCGTCGCGCTCGGTATGGTCACGAACACCGGGACCGCCTACCTGCGCTTGGCCGACGGTGCCGTGCTCGGCGCGGCGGTGCAGGCCAAACCCACGGACGGCATCGTCACCGGCGAGGACGGCCAGACCCTGATCCCGAACGTGCTGCTCACAGGCGTCCCGTTGGTGACGCCTGCCGCGGGTGAGCCGACCGCAGGCGCGCCTGTCGGGGACAGCACAAACGGCTCGGTAGCGTCGACCGAAGCGCTGCCGGCGCCGACGACTCGCTGACGCAGGCAGGGACGGAGGATCAACGGATGGTGGAACTGCGGCGAACCCGCCGACGCCTTTCCATTGCCGTCCTGCTGACCTTCGCGATCGTCGCCCTGTTCGTGGTCCGGCTGGTGGACTTCCAGGTCGTGCGCGCCGCTGAACTGAATGAGGCATCCCACGGCAAACGGGCAGTGAGTCAGACCATCTACGCTCCGCGCGGCGACATCGTCGACACCAACGGCGTCGTCCTGGCCGACAGCGTCACACGCTACGACATCACCGCATCACCGCGGCACGCCAACGCGTTCAACCGTCGAGCGGATGACGGCACGACCCAGAAGGTGTCCGTCTTCGACGCGTTGACCGAGATCTCCGAGATCTCCGGCGCCGACATCAACAAGTTGATGACCGCGATCAGCAGTGACCCCGAATCCAACTTCACCTACCTGGTCAAAGGTGTCGACACCGCAAAGTATCGCGCCATTCGGGACCTGGGCATCCCGTGGGTGTACGTCGAGACGGTGCCCAAGCGCACCTACCCGAACGGCTCGGTCGCCGGCAACATCGTCGGCTTCGTCGGCACCGACGGGCCTCAGAACGGCATCGAGGTCACCGAGAACGACTGCCTGGAGCCCACCAAGGGAGTCTCGACCTACGAACAAGGCGCGGACGGCGTCCGGCTGCCAGGCAGCACGGTGGTCAGCACCGAAGCGGTGCCGGGCGGCACGATCACCCTCACCATCGACAGCGACCTGCAGTGGTCCGTGCAGCAGACCATCGCGGAACAGGCGATCGCCATCGGCGCGGAATCGGCGATGGCCGTCGTGGTCCGGGTTTCCGACGGTCACCTGATGGCGGCGGCCGACTGGCCATCCGTCGACCCCAACGACCGCGACGGCCTCGACCCCGCCTTCCTCGGGGCCCGCATGTTCACCTACAACTTCGAACCCGGCTCCATCCTCAAGGCGATGACGGCCGCGATGGCGGTCGACCAGGGCACTGCGAGCGCCAACACGAAGGTCACCGTGCCGAGCCGGTGGGAGACCCCGGAAGGCAGCGTCATCCGTGACGCAACCAACCACGGCGAGTACCGCCTCACCCTCCCAGGAGTGCTCGCCGAGTCATCCAACGTCGGAATCTCGAAGGTCGCATCCGAACTCGCCAACGCCGTCCGCTACGACTACCTCCGGAAGTTCGGCTTCGGCGAGGAGACCGCCGTCGGCTTCCAAGGCGAGGAAAAGGGCTTGCTCGCGAGCTCCTGGGACAGCCAGCAGAAGTACGACATCGCTTACGGCCAGGGCGTCTCGGTGACGCTCGCGCAGATGGCCAGCGCCTATCAGGCGCTCGCCAACGGCGGTGTGCGGATGCCTCTCACCGTGGTTGATAGCTGCACCCTCCCCGATGGCACTGTTCTGAGGCCCGAGGCGAGCCAAGGGGTTCGCGTGGTGTCCGAGAGCGCAGCACAGCAGACCGTCGACATGCTGCAGAGCGTCGTCACGAATGGTCAGCTGAGCAGCGTCCTCAGCATCCCCGGCTATAACGTCGCGGCGAAGACCGGCACCGGTGAGGTCGCCGAGGGCGGTGTCTACACGAACGAGCGCATCGTTTCGGTAGCCGGTATCGCCCCGGCGGACAACCCTGAGTACGTCGTCATCGTGACCATAGTCAAGCCGGATATCATGAAGACTTCGTACGCAGCGGCTCCCGTGTTCCAGGAGATCATGGCCAGAGTTCTGAAGACGTACCGGGTTCCCCTGTCGATCAAGCCGGCACCGAACCTGCCAACAACTTGGTGAGAGAGAGGACGTCGTGACGACACGGATTCCACCGGTCCTACGCCCGGAGCATCCACTTCCACGGCCCCTTTCGACACTGGTCAGCGAGTTCGGCCTCGACTATCGCGGCTCGCTTGACGGCGTCGAATTGCACGGTGTCACCGTTCGCACGAACGAGGTGGAACCGGGCGACCTGTTCGTGGGCTTGAAGGGCGCCAACGCGCACGGCGCATCCTTCGCCGGCGAGGCCAAGGAGCGCGGCGCAGTCGCGGTGCTCACCGATGAAGAGGGCGCCGCTCTCGCCGCCGACACCGGCTTGCCGATCGTGATCGTCGACTCACCGCGTGGTGCGCTGGGGGACATCTCGGCATGGGTCTACCAGACCAACCAGAATCCGCCGCTGCTATTCGGCGTCACCGGCACGAACGGCAAGACGTCGACGTCGCACCTGCTCGAGGGCATCCTGAAGCAGGTGGGACTGGTCACCGGTCTCAGTTCCACGTCGGAGCGGCACATCGGCGACCTCGTGGTCGTGAGCCGGCTGACGACGCCGGAAGCCAGCGAACTGCATGCGCTGCTCGCCCGGATGCGGGAGAGCGAGGTGCGCGCAGTCGCGCTGGAGGTGAGCGCTCAGGCGCTCAGCCGCAACCGCGTCGACGGCATCGTCTTCGATGTCGTCAGCTTCACCAACCTCAGCCACGACCACCTCGATGACTACGCCGACTTCGAGGAGTACTTCCAGGCCAAGCTGGCGTTCTTCGACCCCGACCGGGCTCGCCGCGGTGTTGTCTCGCTCGACACCCCGTGGGGTCAGCGAGTGGTCGAGGGCTCCCACATCCCGGTCACCACGATCTCGGCAACGCCCGGGGTCGACGCCGAGTGGACCGTCGAGATCCTCGACGAGCAGCCCAGCCACACCGCGATCCGACTGACCGGACCGGACTCGCGTTCGCTCGAGACGACGGTGCCGATCATCGGCTGGCACATGGCAGCCAATGCCGGCCTGGCGATCGTCATGATGGTCGAAGCCGGGTTCGACCTGGAGGCGATCGGCCACGCGATCCGCGACGGCATCGAGGCGTACCTGCCCGGCCGCACCGAGCGGGTCTCCGGTGACAGCGGGCCGCAGGTGTACGTCGACTTCGGCCATAGCCCGGATGCTTTCTACAACACCCTCAAGGCGGTCCGCACCTTCACCCCGGGGCGCGTGATCATGGTCTTCGGCGCCGACGGCGACCGCGACCCGTCCAAGCGCCACGAGATGGGGCGCGTCGCAAGCGAACACTCGGACATCCTGGTCATCACCGACCACCACCCGCGCTTCGAGGATCCGGCCTCGATCCGCAAGACACTCATCGAGGGCGCCGGCCTCGCCGAGCACCCGGCCGAGCTGCACGAGGTCAGCCCGCCCGAGCCGGCCATCCGGCACGCCGTTTCGTTGGCCCGTGAGGGCGACTCGATCCTCTGGGCCGGCCCCGGGCACCAGGACTACCGCGACATCAGGGGAGTGCGCACGCCGTACTCCGCGCGCGCGGAGGCGCGCGCAGCACTCCGAGAGGCGGGCTGGTGATCGCTCTCACCGTCGCGGAGCTGGCGCGCGCGACGGATGCAGAGCTGCGTCTGGCTCCCTCCGCAGCACTGACCCCCGACAGCGTGATCGACGGTCGCGTCGTCGTCGACTCGCGCCTCGCAACCCCCGGATCCATCTTCATTGCGCTGCGCGGAGAGACCACCGACGGGCACCTGTTCGCCGAGACGGCTGTCGCATCCGGTTCCGCGATCCTGATAGTCGAGCGGCCGCTCGACCTGGATGTTCCGCAGCTGGTGGTCGAGGACGGCTACCGGGCACTCGCGTCGCTCGCCCGCTTCGCCGTCGCGCGCGTCCGTGAAGCCGGGGCGCTGCAGGTGGTGGGCATCACCGGCTCCAACGGCAAGACCACGACGAAGAACATGGTGCGCGCGATCCTTGAAACCGTGGGTCGCACCGTCGCACCGCCCGGCTCGTTCAACAATCACGTCGGCGCTCCACTGTCGATGCTCGACATCACCGAGACCACCAGGTTCCTGGTCGTCGAGTTCGGAACGAGCGGACCGGGGGAGATCGCGAACCTCGTCTCCATCGCCATGCCGGATGTCGCGGCAGTGCTCAAGGTCGGCCTCGCCCACGTCGGTGGCTTCGGCGACATCGAGGCGACCGCGCGCGCGAAGGCGGAACTGGTCACCGGTCTCGGCCCGGATGCCGTCGCCGTGCTCAACGCCGACGACTCACGAGTCGCCGCGATGGCCGACCAGACCTCGGCCGAGATTCTGTTCTTCGGCACGACCGACCGTGCCGCGGTGCGGGCCACAGACATGCAGACCACCATCGACGGCACCTCCTTCACCCTTCAGTTCGGCGAACTCAGCCGCCGGGTGCAGTTGCGCATCATCGGCGAGCACCACGTCACCAACGCGCTCGCGTCCATCGCGATCGCCGACCAGCTCGGCGTGCCGGTCGAGGAGGCGATCACCGCCCTTGAACAGCTTGAGCGTGCAGAGCGGTGGCGGATGGAGGTGTTCACCTCGCCCGACGGTTACACCGTGATCAACGATGCCTACAACGCGAGCCCCGACTCCACCGCGGCGGCGCTGAAAACCCTCGCAGAACTCACGCGCGGCAAACACCGTGCGATAGCGGTGCTCGGCGAGATGGCCGAGCTGGGTGATCACGCGGATGAGGAACATGACCGGATCGGCAGGCTCGTGGTGCGACTGAACATCGACCAGCTGGTCGTCGTCGGCAACGCTGCGCGCCACATCCACAACGCGGCCGGCTTGGAAGGCTCGTGGGACGGGGAGTCGGTCCTCGTGGCGACGCAGGACGAGGCATACGATTTGTTGCGTGGACAGTTGCTGCAGGGCGACGTGGTCCTCGTGAAGTCGTCGAACTCCGCGGGACTGCGCCAGCTGGGTGACCGACTGGCCGGAGTCGCCTGATGCTCGCCCTCCTCATCGCCGCGGGCGTCTCGATGACGTTCACACTGTCGCTCACGCCACTGTTCGCCCGTGCCTTCCGCAGGTTGAACCTCGGCCAGTTCATCCGGGCGGACACGCCGACAACGCACGTGATGAAGCGCGGTACGCCCTCGATGGGTGGCGTGGTCTTCGTCACTGCCGCAATCGTCGGCTATTTCGCCGGCCACCTCATCGGTGGCGGTGCGCCGAGCGTCAGCGCGATGCTGGTAATCTTCATGATGGGCGGCCTCGGACTCGTCGGGTTCATCGACGACCTCCTCAAAGTCACCCGCCAGAACAGCCTCGGGCTGAAGGGACCGTACAAGATCATCGGCACGGTGATCGTGGCGGTGATCTTCGCGATCGTCTCCGTCACCTATCGCGACAACAACGGCGTCACGCCCGCCTCGACCGCCATCTCGTTCCTGCGCGACACGCAGTTCGACTTCGTCGCCGTATTCGGTACCGGCGCAGGCATCGTGATGCTGATCATCTGGATCGCCCTCATCACGACCTCCACCTCCAACGCGGTGAACCTCACCGACGGCCTGGACGGACTCGCCGCCGGCGCATCCATCTTCGCGATCGGCTCGTACATCATCATCGGGTTCTGGCAGTTCAACCAGTCCTGCTTCGGCGGCAGCGACCCCGAGAACCTGTTCAAGTGCTACGAGGTCTCCGCCCCGCTCGACCTCGGCACCATCGCCGCGGCGATCATCGGCTCGCTCATCGGCTTCCTCTGGTGGAACACCTCGCCCGCGCAGATCATGATGGGCGACACCGGCTCGTTCGCCCTCGGCGGTGCCCTGGCGGCCCTCGCCATCCTGTCGCGCACCGAACTGCTTCTCGTGCTCATCGGCGGAATCTTCGCGATCATCACCGGACAGGTGATCATCCAGCGCATCTACTTCAAGGTGACCAAGGGCAAGCGCATCTGGCGCGCCAGCCCGCTGCACCACCACTTCGAGATGAAGGGCTGGCCGGAGGTCACCATCGTGGTGCGGTTCTGGATCATCTCCGGCCTGTGCGTCTCCGCCGGCGTC
Organism: Cryobacterium sp. BB307; assembly: GCF_012274275.1. Lineage (GTDB taxonomy): Bacteria > Actinomycetota > Actinomycetes > Actinomycetales > Microbacteriaceae > Terrimesophilobacter. The sequence goes on from NZ_JAANZA010000002.1 coordinate 233,385, forward strand.
GGGCTGTTCTACCTCGAGTGGCTGTCCAGAAGCGCATGAGATCACCAGCCGAGGTCGCCGAACTGGCCAGCTGGCACGCCGACTGGTCAGGGCTCAAGGCCGCTGTGCTCGGAAGCGGAGTCACCGGCTTCGCGGTCGCCGACACGCTCGTCGAATTGGGCGCCGACGTGTTCGTGATCTCCGAGCGAACAGACGACACGACGGCCACCATCCTGGATGTGCTCGGTGTGCGGCAGCTGGTCACGTCGCTCGGCTCGGTTCCACCCGAGCTCAGCGAATTCGGCCCAGAGCTGGTCGTCGTCTCGCCGGGCTTCTCGCCGTCGCATCCGGTCGTCGCCTGGGCGGCGGATGCCGGACTGCCGGTGTGGGGCGAGGTCGAGCTCGCCTGGCGGTTGCGCGACAAGATCGGCCCTCCGGCACAGTGGATCGCCATCACCGGCACCAACGGCAAGACCACGACGGTGCAGCTGACAACGTCGATGCTGCTCGCAGACGGTTACCGCGCGGCAGCCTGCGGCAACGTGGGTGTGCCGGTGCTGGACGCCATCCGCGACCCGAACGGCTTCGACGTGCTCGTCGTCGAGCTCTCCAGCTTCCAGCTGCACTACTCGCACAGTCTCTCGCCGTACGCGAGCGTGTGCCTGAATGTCGCCGACGACCACCTCGACTGGCACGGGTCGGCGCAGGCCTACCGCAACGCCAAGGCGCGCGTGTACGACAACACCCAGGTGGCGTGCGTGTACAACGCGGACGATCCGGTCACCGTGGGCTTCGTCGAGGAAGCGGATGTGATCGAGGGCGCTCGTGCGATCGGGTTCAGCCTGGGCACACCCGGCCCCAGCGACTTCGGAATCGTCGACGGCATCCTGTGCGATCGGGCCTTCCTCGATGACCGGCGCAACGCGGCGCTCGAGATCACCACCCTCGACGAGTTGGCGTCGATCGGACTCGCGGGCGGCCACATGGTCGCAAATGTGCTCGCCGCGAGCGCGCTCGCACGCTCCTTCGGGGCGTCGATCGAGGGCATCCGGCTCGCGCTGAGCGGCTTCCAGGCCGACCATCACCGCACCGAGCGGGTCGCGTACCACTCCGGGGTGCTGTGGGTGGACGACTCGAAGGCGACCAACCCGCACGCGGCGCGTGCATCGCTGCGCTCCTTCAACCCAGTCGTGTGGATCGTCGGCGGGCTGTTCAAGGGCGCTGACCCGGATGAACTCGTCTCCGAGGTCGCTGGGCGGTTGCGTGCGGCGATCATCATCGGCGCCGACCGTGCAATCATCTCGGCCGCATTCAGGCGACACGCGCCCGAACTGCCGGTCTTCGAAGTCGGTGAGGCTGACACTGAAGACGTGATGCCGACAGCGGTGGGCCTTGCGGTCCAGCTCGCGGTGGAGGGGGACACCGTGCTCCTCGCCCCGGCGGCGGCGTCGATGGATCAGTTCACTGACTACGCGGACCGCGGTCGCCGTTTCCAGGCGGCAGTGCACGAGATTCTGGGAGAAGAGGGCGATGACGACGAACCTCCCTCGAGCGAGTAAGGGCGAGCAACCGGCCCACGACTCCAGCTCGCCCCCCGCGGTCGTCGTTGCCGTGCGCAAGATCTTCGCGGCCGAAACCGGGAACTACTTCCTGCTGCTGGGCACGACGCTGTTCCTGGTGGTCTTCGGCCTGGTGATGGTGTTGTCCTCATCGGCGGTCGAGTCGTTCAAGGAGGCGGGCGACTTCTTCGCCTCGTTCGTGCGGCAGGGCATCTTCGCGCTCATCGGGGTCCCGCTCATGCTGATGGCCTCCAGGATGCGCGCAGCGTTCTGGCGGCGCTGGTCGGGCACGGCAATGATCATCGCGATGGTGCTGCAGCTTCTCGTGGTTGCCACACCGCTCGGCGTCGCAGAGGGCGGCAACAAGAACTGGATCATCCTCGGCTCGCTGAGCTTCCAGCCCTCAGAGGTACTCAAGGTCGGCCTTGTGATCTGGCTGGGCATGATCCTCGCCAAGAAGATCAACGTGCTCGACGACTGGCGCGAGCTGATGATGCCGCTCGGTGTCATCTCGGCGGTCGCGATCGGCCTGGTCGTGCTCGGCGGCGACGTCGGCACCGCGATCGTGCTCGTCTCGATCGTTTTCGGTGCGGTGTTCTTCGCCGGGGTGAGGCTCCGGATGTTCCTGCTGCCGGTGCTTGCCATCATCCTCGCCGCCGTCGTGCTGACCAGCGGTGGCAGCCGCGGCGACCGGATCAGCGTGTGGCAGTCCGGCTGCACCAACCCGCAGGACTACGCCGAGCGATGCTGGCAGACGCTGCACGGATGGTGGGCACTCGCATCCGGTGGCGTGTTCGGTGTCGGGCTCGGCAATTCGAAGGCGAAATGGTCCTGGCTTCCCGCCGCCGACAACGACTTCATCTTCGCGGTGATCGGTGAGGAGCTCGGCCTGCTCGGGGCGATCGTCGTGCTGGCCCTGTTCGTGGTGCTTGCAATCGCATTCGTGCGGATCATCCGCTCCAACCAGGACCCGTTCGCGCGCATCACCGTGAGCGCGATAATGGTGTGGATCCTCGGCCAGTCGTTCATCAACATCGCGGTCGTGCTCGGGCTGTTGCCGGTGCTGGGCGTTCCGCTGCCGCTGATCTCGGCAGGCGGCACCTCGCTCGTGACCACCCTGTTCGCGATCGGCATCGCGCTGTCGTTCGCCCGAGCGCCGGTTCGCGCGAGAGCGGAGGTGCCTGCATCGTGACGCGCTATCTGCTGGTCGGCGGTGGCACCGCCGGACACGTGAACCCGCTGCTCGCGGTCGCCGACCGCATCCGCCAGACGGAGCCGGATGCCGTCATCGTCGTGCTTGGCACCCGGGAGGGTCTGGAGTCGCGGCTCGTGCCCGCGCGCGGCTACGAGCTGGTCACCATCGACCGGCTGCCGTTCCCGCGGAAGCCGAACCGGTCGGCGCTGCGTTTCCCGAAGCGTTTCAGGACGCTCGTCGACCGGGTCGCCGAGCTCATCCGCGAGCACCGGATCGACGTCGTCGTCGGCTTCGGCGGCTACGTCTCCGCGCCTGCCTACCTCGCCGCCAGGCGGACTGCGGTTCCCATCGTCATCCATGAGGCGAACGCGGTACCGGGCATGGCCAACCGGCTCGGGGCACGGTTCACCCGTTTCGTCGGGGTCGCGTTCGCCGGGACCCGGCTGCGCGGCGCGCGTTACGTCGGGATGCCGCTGCGGCAGGAGCTCGAGAGGCTCGACCGGCGGGGGATCCGGCCAGAGGCGCTCGCCTTCTTCGGCCTGGATGAGCGGCGACCGGTGCTGCTCGTGACCGGCGGGTCGCTCGGTGCATTGCGCATCAACGAGACCGTCAACCGCGCAGCCGCGTCGATCATCGGTGCCGGCTGGCAGTTGCTGCACATCGTGGGGGAGCGGTCCGAGCTGCGGCACTCCGAGCTGGCCGACTACCGGATCCTGCCGTACTGCGACCGCATGGACCTCGCCTACGCGGCCGCCGACCTCGTGCTCGCCCGCTCCGGCTCAGGCACGGTCAGCGAGGTCAGCGCGCTCGGGCTGCCCGCGGTGTACGTGCCGCTCCCGATCGGCAACGGCGAGCAGCGCAAGAACGCGCGCGGCGTCGAGGAGGCAGGCGGCGCGATCATCGTCGACAACGCTCAGTTCACCCCGGAGTGGGTGGGTGACGTGCTCGTCCCGCTCCTGCAGCATCCGGCGGCGACAGCGCACATGGCCGCGCGCGCCGAGACGACCGGCGTGCGCGACGGCACCGACCGCACGATCGCGCTCATCCACGACGCACTAGCCCAGGGACACACCCGATGATCAAGTCCGACTTCTCGCAGGCCTTCCCCGATGAGCACGGCACGGTGCATTTCGTCGGCATCGGCGGAGCAGGCATGAGCGGCATCGCCGCGCTGTTCGTCGCCGCCGGCATCCCGGTGACCGGGTCGGATATGCGCGACACCGACACCGTCGCGGCGTTGCGTCAGAAGGGCGTGCGGATAGCGATCGGCCACGACGCCGCGAATGTGGCCGGCGCCGACACTCTCGTGGTCAGCGGGGCGATCGCCGAGGACAACCCGGAATACCTTGCAGCCCGCGAGCGCGGCCTGCCCACCGTCCACCGGGCGCGCGCGCTGGCCTGGCTGACCGACCGCCACCGCGTCGTCGCGGTCGCCGGGGCGCACGGCAAGACCACCTCCACCGCGATGATCGTCACCGCGCTGAAGGCCATCGGGGCCGACCCGAGCTTCGTCAACGGCGGAGTGATCCGCACCCTCGGTGTGAGCGCCGCGCCGGGCGCGGATGACCTGTTCGTCGTCGAGGCGGATGAGTCCGATGGCTCGTTCCTGCTCTACAACACCGCGTGGTCGCTGATCACCAACGTCGACCCCGACCACCTCGACCACTTCGGCTCGGAGCAGGCGTTCGCGCAGGCATTCGTCGACTTCGCCAGCAAGGCGCGCGAGGGCGTGGTGATCTCCGCCGACGATGCCGGCGCGGTCGCGATCACACCGCGTCTCGACGGGCCGGAAGTCGTCACCTTCGGAACGGCCCAGGATGCGATGGTGCGCGTGCACTCGCTCGATCTCGGTCCCACGGTGTCGTTCACGATTCGCTGGCGGGGAGCCGACCATCCGGTGCGGCTTCGAGTGCCCGGCCTGCACAACGCGATCAACGCCGCGGGAGCCTTCGGGGTGCTGGTCGGCCTCGGGTTCGCACCGGAGCGCATCGTGGAAGGCCTGCAGGAGTTCGGTGGCGCTGAGCGTCGGTTCGAACTGCGCGGCGAGGTCCGCGGCATCCGGGTCTACGACGACTTCGCGCACCACCCGACCGAGCTGAGGGCCGCGCTGAGCGGCGCCCGTGCGGTGGCCGGCGCGGGGCGGGTCATCCCGATCTTCCAGCCGCACCTGTACTCGCGCACCCGGATGCTCGCCGCCGAATTCGCCGAGGTGCTCGAGACGCTCGCGGATGAGACCATCGTGGTGCCCATCTACGGCGCCCGTCAGGACCCCGAGCCCGGAGTGACCGGCGCGTTGATCACCGAACGCTTCACAGACGGCGCACGCGCCCACTACATCGACGACTGGGACGAAGCGGCAAACTTCGCTGCGTCGATCGCCAGGCCAGGGGACATCCTGATGCCGATGGGCGGTGGTGACATCTACCGCATCGTGCCCACGCTCATCGAGGCGCTTGAGCGCGCACCGGATGCGACATGAAGCGGCCTGAGGGGTTTGACGGTCGCGTCGAGCAGGAGACCGCCGCACCCGAACGCAAGCGCAAGGCGCCCCGCGTGACGGTGACGCGCGCGGAGCCGAAGGCGCGCGCAGCGGCGAAGGCGACCACGCCGAAGGTCGCAGCGCCGAAGACTCGAGAACCGAAGGCCAACGCACCGCGGGAGCCGGCCGCCCGGCCGCAGCGCCCGGAGACCGGGCCCTCGACGCTGAAGAATATCGACCGCCGCGCGCGCGCCGAAGTGCGCAAGGCCGCGCGCGAACGTCGCCGGTATGAGAAGGGCGAGGTCCGCCGGTTCACGCGCCGCGCCCGCCACCGTAGGGCGGCGTGGCTCTCGGTGGGAGCCGTCGTACTGCTGCTCGGCGGCCTGCTGGCGGTCGCCGTGTACTCGCCGCTGCTCGCACTGCGCGACATCCGGATCGTCGGCACCGCACGTGTCGACGCCGCCCAGCTGCGGGACGCGATAGACGGCCAGCTGGGCACCCCGCTCGCGCTGCTCGACCACCAGGCGCTGCGGGACGAACTGGGCGCGTTTCCACTCATCCGTTCCTACGTGACCGAGCTCGTGCCGCCGGGGACCCTGATCGTGAGCATCGTGGAGCGGCAACCGGTCGGCGCCCTCGCGGCCGGCGGCGCTTTCGAGGTGGTTGATCCGGCCGGGATCGTGGTCGAATCCGCCGCCGAGCGACCGGCCGGAGTGCCGCTCATCGACGTCGGCGCGCAGGGATCGAAGGCGGACGGCTTCGCCGCGGTGGTCGAAGTGCTGCTGGCGCTGCCCGAGGCGGTGCGCGTGCAGGTGGACAGCGCAACCGCGACCACGAAGGACGACGTGACACTGACCCTCGCCGGGACGGCAAACCGTGTCGTGTGGGGGAGCGCTGACCGGTCCGACCTGAAGGCGCGCGTGCTCGCGCAGTTGATGGCCGCGCAACCCGGCGGCACCCTCGAGTACGACGTCTCCGCTCCGCTCAGCCCCGTCGTCCGCCCCGCCTGACCCCGCCCCATGACGACGCCGCCCATCCTTCGGCAGAGCTTTGTGCCAAAAGCAAGCGAACGTTCCCTTGCTTTTGGCACAAACCTCTGCGAACGCTTGGATTTGACGGGGAGTTTCCGACACGCGGGCACGCTTGCTCGCCCCCGAGCGGGGTCGGAATTAGCGTCTGAGTAGGAAAAGCAAGTGAAGCTTAACTTTAGACCTCAAGTAGAGGTTGAACGTACCACCGGAGGCCGGACGTGACATCGAACCAGAACTACCTCGCCGTCATCAAGGTGGTCGGCATCGGCGGTGGTGGCGTGAACGCCGTCAACCGCATGATCGAGATGGGACTCCGAGGAGTCGAGTTCATCGCGATCAACACCGATGCGCAGGCGCTGCTCATGAGCGACGCCGACGTCAAGCTGGACGTCGGACGGGAACTGACCCGCGGCCTTGGTGCTGGCGCCGACCCCGAGGTCGGTCGCCGTGCCGCGGAAGACCACGCCGAGGAGATCGAAGAGGCCCTGGCCGGCGCCGACATGGTGTTCGTCACCGCGGGTGAGGGCGGCGGCACCGGAACGGGTGGCGCCCCGGTCGTCGCGCGCATCGCCAAGTCGATCGGCGCTCTCACGATCGGTGTCGTCACCAAGCCGTTCGGCTTCGAAGGCAAGCGCCGGGCGGCCCAGGCCGAGGATGGCGTTGCGGTTCTGAAGGGTGAGGTCGACACCCTCATCGTCGTCCCGAACGACCGCCTCCTGGAGATCAGCGATCGTGGCATCAGCTTCCTCGAAGCGTTCGCGACCGCCGACCAGGTGCTCCTCGCCGGCGTGCAGGGCATCACCGACCTCATCACGACGCCGGGCCTGATCAACCTCGACTTCGCCGACGTGAAGTCGGTCATGCAGGGTGCCGGTTCGGCACTCATGGGCATCGGATCCTCTCGTGGTGCCGACCGGGCGATCAAGGCCGCAGAACTCGCGGTCGCGAGCCCGCTGCTCGAGGCCAGCATCGACGGCGCGCACGGCGTGCTGCTGTCCATCCAGGGCGGCTCGAACCTCGGCATCTTCGAGATCAACGACGCGGCCCGCCTGGTGCAGGAAGCCGTGCACCCCGAGGCGAACATCATCTTCGGCGCGGTGATCGACGACACCCTGGGCGACGAGGTGCGCGTCACCGTCATCGCGGCCGGATTCGACGGTGGCGAGCCTGCGACTCGCAAGGCCGACCGTCGCTCCAACTACGTCACCGCCGGAGCGGTCGCGCCCGCGGTCACCTCCGCCGCCGTCGCAGAACCGGTCGCCGAACCCGCCAGCACGCCGGTGTGGGGCGCCGAGCCCGAGGTGCCGGTCCCCAGCGCCGACCCGGCGTTCGATGACGCCAGCGACGACCTGGACATCCCCGACTTCCTGAAATGACCGATCAGTCCGCGCCGCTTGCTGAGCGGGTCGCGACGGTGCAGCAGCAGCTGGCGGATGCCGCGCGCGAGGCCGGACGCGACCCGGGCGAGCTGACGACGATCGTCGTCACCAAGTTCCACCCCGCGTCGCTCGTGCGCGAGCTCGCCGCGCTCGGCATGCGCGACATCGGCGAGAACCGGCATCAGGAGGCTCACGCCAAGGCGGCGGAACTGACCGACGTGGACGTGCGCTGGCATTTCGTCGGCCAGTTGCAGAGCAAGAAGGCCCGCGCGGTCCGCCAGTACGCCGATGTCATCCACTCCATCGACCGGGACAACCTGGTCGACGCCCTCGCATCCGACGAGAAGGAGATCGACGCGCTCATCCAGTTGAACCTGACCGACGACCCCGGCCGCGGCGGCGTCGGCGACGACGCACTGGATCAACTCGTCGAGAAGGTGCTCGAGACATCTGGTCTCAGGCTGCGCGGCGTGATGGCCGTCGCGCCGCTCGATGAGGACCCGCGCGGCGCGTTCGCGCGAGTTCGGGCGGCTTCCGAGCGGGTGCGGACGCACGCTCCGGATGCGACCTGGATCTCCGCGGGGATGTCTGGAGATTTCCGGGAAGCCATCTGGGAGGGCGCGACACACCTTCGTATCGGCACGGCAATCACCGGAAACCGGCCTCCGCGCGATTAATCTGGCAAGCAGAAGTTCTACAGGAGGACGAGATGGCAAACCCGTTGCGCAAGACCATGGTCTATTTGGGACTCGCCGACGAGGAGTTCGACTACGACGACGCTCCGCAGCAGCAGCAACATCAGCAGCATGGCGCGCCGGCTCCCGTCCAGGCCGCAGCTCCTCACCATCAGCAGACCGGTCAGCGTGCGCCGGTGACACCGCTGCGCCGAGCGACCCCGGTCAAGGCGGCGCCGCAGGCCGAGCTCAACGAGATCCTCACCGTGCACCCGCGCCAGTACAAGGACGCCCAGGTCATCGCCGAGAGCTTCCGTGAGGGCATCCCGGTCATCATCAACCTGTCCCAGATGAGCGAACCGGAGGCGCGTCGCCTCGTGGACTTCGCCAGCGGACTCTCTCAGGGCCTCTATGGCAAAATCGAGCGTGTGACGAACAAGGTATTTCTGCTCTCACCCGCTCACGTCGCAGTGAGCGGCGACGAGGCCGAACTCGACGCGGACGTGGACGCGTCGTTCTTCCCGCAAGCGTGAGTCGGTTCGGGCGGTTCTGATGGCGATCATCGGGACCATCCTCTATTACGCCCTGCTGCTGTACCTGCTGGTGCTGTGGGCGCGCTTCATCCTGGACCTGGTTCGCGCGTTCGCCAGGCAATGGCGTCCCCGCGGCTTCGGTTTGGTCATCGCGGAGATCATCTACGCTCTGACCGACCCGCCCATCCGGGCGGTGCGCCGAGTCGTACCGCCGCTGCGCGTCGGCGGCGCTGCGCTCGACTTCGCCTGGAGCATCGTCATGCTCGCGGTGATCATCCTCATCTACGTCGCGCTCGCACTGGCTCGCGTCGGGTAGGGGCGGCGCGAATGGGGGCTCCCGCCGGAGCGGACGCCCCGCTATCCTGTAGCGCATCCGGTCCCTGGGAGGTTACGCGCAAGGTGGCTGTGTACTCTTGACAAGCAGGTCGTTCGATCCTTTGGTTCGGACACGCGGCCGCACCGTAAGCGGCACTTACGACCGGTGGGGGATTATTTGTTAGCGTTACTGGTACGTCTCTCCTGACGCGCCCGATGAGTTGTGAAGGTGGCACCAATGGCCCTGACGCCTGAAGATGTGGTCAACAAGCGGTTTGAACCGACCCGGTTCCGTGAGGGCTACGACCAGGATGAGGTCGACGATTTTCTCGACGAGGTCGTCGTCGAGTTGCGTCGCCTGAATCAGGAGAACGAGGAACTGCGCCAGCGACTGGCTGCGAGCGAGGCGCGCATCAACGAGCTGCAGCGCAGCGGTGCATCGGCTCCCGCTGCCGCTCCGGTGCAGCCCGCTGTCACCGAGGCCGCCCCGGTCGCACCCGCCCCGGCGCCGGTCCCCGCACCCGCGGTGTTCCCCGCGCCTGTGCAGGACGACCCCACGAGCACCAACAACCTGCTTCAGCTCGCGCGCCGTCTCCACGAGGAGCACGTGCGTGAGGGCGCCGAGAAGCGCGACGCGCTCATCGCCGAGGGGCACGCCACCGCCGCACGGATCGTCGGCGAGGCCGAGGCGCAGCAGCGTGCCCGCCTCAGCACCCTCGAGCAGGAGCGCACCGCACTCGAGCAGAAGATCGACGAACTGCGCACCTTCGAGCGCGAGTACCGCCAGAAGCTGAAGGGCCACCTCGAGGGTCTGCTCAGCGACCTCGACTCGTCAGCGGTGACCAGCGGCGCACCCGCATCGGTCGACTACGGTTCCGTGCCGACACCGCCTCCGGCAAGCTTCCAGGGCTTTGGCGGCAACTGAGCCGAAGGCCCGAACCCAGGCGCTAACGAGCGCGAGGGCGTTGATCGTCCTCGCGCTCGTCGCTGTCTTGGTCTACGGCCTCGACCAGCTCAGCAAGTTCCTCATCATCTCGTCGATGGACATCGGGGAGATGTTCCCCGTCTTGGGTCAGCTCCTGCAGTTCCACTTCGTGAAGAATCCGGGCGCGGCATTCTCGCTCGCGAGCGGCAGCACGTGGGTGTTCTCGATCGTCGCCACCGGCGTGACGACCTTCATCATCTGGTACGCGCGACGCATCCGATCGCTCAGCTGGGCGATCCTGTTCGGGATGCTGCTGGGCGGCACCCTGGGGAACCTCACTGACCGGTTCTTCCGTGACCCGGGCTTCGCGATCGGCCATGTGATCGACTTCATCCAGGTCTGGGGTTTCCCGGCGATCTTCAACGTCGCGGACATCTTCATCGTCTCCAGCATGGGGTTGTTCATCCTGCTGACCATCCGCGGCGTCGGACTCGACGGTCGGCGGCACGCCGGAGCGCAGTCGGCCGCGGATACCGGCGAGAAGTAGGAGCCATGGAATCTCGCAGCCTGCCGGTGCCAGACGGCCTGGTCGGCGAACGTGCCGACTCGGCGTTGTCCAAGCTCCTCGGATTCTCCCGCAGCTTCGCGGCCGAGGTCATCGACGCCGGCGGGGTGACCGCCAACGGGCAGACCCTCGGCAAGTCGGATCGGCTGGCACGCGACGCGTGGCTCGAAGTGCAGTGGCAGCCGAAAGAGGCTCCGGCCGTAGTCCCGCTCGCGGTGCCAGAGCTCACGATCGTGCATGATGACGACGACATCGTCGTGGTGGACAAGCCGATCGGGGTGGCAGCGCATCCGTCGATCGGCTGGGACGGCCCGACCGTGCTCGGCGCCCTTGCCGCAGCCGGCTTCCGGGTCAGCACCTCCGGCGCTTCTGAGCGAGCCGGCATCGTGCACCGGCTCGACGCCGGAACGAGCGGCCTCATGGTGGTGGCGAAGAGCGAGCGCGCCTACAGCGACTTGAAGCGCCAGTTCCACGACCGGGAGGTGGACAAGATCTACCACGCGGTGGTGCAGGGGCATCCGGATCCGCTGACCGGCACCATTGACGCGCCGATCGGTCGTCACCCGGGCTCGAAGTGGAAGTTCGCGGTGGTCTCCGACGGCAAGCCGTCGATCACCCACTACGAGACCCTCGAGGCGTTCCCGAGCGCGAGCCTGATCGAGGTGCACCTGGAGACCGGGCGAACCCACCAGATCCGGGTGCACATGGCAGCCCAGCGGCACCCGTGCGTCGGCGACAGCATGTACGGCGCCGACCCGACGATCACCGCGCGGCTGGGTCTGACGAGACAGTGGCTGCACGCCGTACGGCTGGGCTTCACCCACCCGGGAGCGCGGGAGTACGTCGAGTTCCGCACCGGGTACCCGGATGACCTCCAGCACGCGCTCGACGAACTCCGCCGCGCCTCCTGACGCGGCTTCTTGGTCGGGCGACCCTCGTAGGCTGGTGACGTGGGCTACTTCGTCATCGCACTCGGGGTGATCATCCTGATCAGCAACATCACCACCCTGACCCGCAGTCCGCGGCCGACGCACATCAACGGCCTGCGCCGACGCAAGGACAGCGAATCGGATGCCGCGTGGGAAGCGGGTTTGAAGCTCTACCTGCCGTTCAGCATCGCTGTCGGGATCATCGGAATTGTCGGCGGCGCCGTCGGGCTGTTCATGGGCGAGAGGGAGTTCGTGGTCCTCGGCATCACGCTCGTGCTGATGATTCTCGTTGCCATCGTCGGAGCCGTGCTGTTCGACCGACGCGTCAAGCGCGAGGCGCGACGGGAAGCCGGTGGTGGGTCTTAGGCTGGAGGCCCACCCTCGTTACTCGGAGATTCATTGCCCACCAGCAGCGACTCATTCGTGCACCTGCACGTGCACAGCGAATACTCGATGCTTGACGGCGCCGCCCGCGTCGCCCCGCTCATCCAAGCCGCCGTCGAACAGGGGATGCCGGCGATCGCCGTCACCGACCACGGTCAGACCTTCGGCGCATTCGACTTCTGGCGCACAGCCACCGACGCCGGAATCAAGCCGATCATCGGCATGGAGGCGTACGTAACCCCTGGCACCCACCGCAGCGACAAGACCCGCGTGCGCTGGGGCGACGGCGGCGAGAACGACGTCTCCGGCTCGGGTGCGTACACCCACATGACGCTGCTCTCGGAGTCCACCGAGGGCATGCACAATCTGTTCCGGTTGTCCTCGCTGGCTTCCATGGAGGGCTACTACTTCAAGCCGCGCATCGACCGGGAGCTGCTGCACAGCTACGGCAAGGGTCTGATCGCAACCACCGGATGCCCCAGCGGCGAGATCCAGACTCGGTTGCGGCTCGGCCAGTACGAAGGGGCGAAACGGGCCGCGGGCGAGCTGCGCGACGTGTTCGGCGCGGAGAACTTCTTCTGCGAGCTCATGGACCACGGCCTCGACATCGAGCGGCGGGTGCAGAGCGACCTGCTGCGGCTCGCCAAGGAACTGGGCCTGCCGCTGGTCGCCACCAACGACCTGCACTACACGCACGCGCACGACGCGGGCAGCCACGCGGCGCTGCTGTGCGTGCAGTCCGGTTCGACGCTGAACGACCCAAACCGCTTCAAGTTCGACACCGACGAGTTCTACCTGAAGACGGCGGCGGAGATGCGGCACATCTTCCGGGACTATCCGGAGGCGTGCGACAACACGCTGCTCATCGCCGAGCGAGCGGGCGTGCAGTTCAACACCCAGGCGAACTACATGCCTCGCTTCCCGGTGCCGGAGGGCGAGACCGAGGACACCTGGTTCGTCAAGGAGGTCCAGGACGGCCTGAAGGCGCGCTACCCGAACGGCATCCCACAGTACGTGCAGGAGCGCGCAGACTACGAGATAGGCGTCATCTCGCAGATGGGCTTCGCCGGCTACTTCCTGGTCGTCGCCGACTTCATCAACTGGTCTAAGCGCAACGGCATCCGGGTCGGTCCGGGTCGTGGCTCCGGCGCCGGCTCGATGGCCGCCTACGCGATGCGCATCACCGACCTCGACCCGATCGAGCACGGGCTGATATTCGAGCGGTTCCTGAACCCTGACCGCGTCTCGATGCCCGACTTCGATGTCGACTTCGACGACCGCCGCCGCGGCGAGGTCATCCGCTACGTGACCGAGAAGTATGGCGACGAGCGGGTCGCGCAGATCGTCACCTACGGCACCATCAAGGCCAAGCAGGCGCTCAAGGACTCCTCGCGCGTGCTCGGCTTCCCGTTCGGCATGGGGGAGAAGCTCACCAAGGCGATGCCGCCTGCGGTCATGGGCAAGGACATCCCGCTCACCGGTGTGTTCGACAAGGCCCACCCGCGGTACAAGGAAGCGGTCGACCTCCGCACCGTCGTCGAGACGGACCCGGATGCGCGGACCGTCTTCGACACCGCGCTCGGCCTGGAGAACCTGAAGCGGCAGTGGGGCGTGCACGCGGCCGGCGTCATCATGTCGAGCGAGCCGCTGATCGACATCATCCCGATCATGAAGCGGGAGCAGGACGGGCAGATAGTCACCCAGTTCGACTACCCGGCGTGCGAGTCGCTCGGCCTGATCAAGATGGACTTCCTGGGGCTGCGCAACCTCACCATCATCGACGACGCCCTCGACAACATCGAGTCGAACCGCGGCGAGCGCCCGGTGCTCGAGGATCTGGCCCTGGACGACCCGGCAGCATACGAACTGCTGGCGCGGGGCGACACGCTGGGGGTGTTCCAGCTCGATGGCGGGCCGATGCGCGGCCTGCTCCGCCTCATGAAGCCCGACAACTTCGAGGACATCTCGGCCGTGCTAGCCCTGTACCGGCCGGGGCCGATGGGTGCCGACTCTCACACCAACTATGCGCTGCGCAAGAACGGGCAGCAGAAGATCGACTACATCCATCCGGAGCTCTCTGAGGCGCTCCAGGATGTTCTTGGCACCACCTACGGGCTGATCGTCTACCAAGAGCAGGTCATGTCGATCGCGCAGAAGCTGGCCGGGTTCACCCTCGCCCAAGCGGACCTGCTGCGGCGTGCCATGGGCAAGAAGAAGAAGTCCGAGCTGGACAAGCAGTACGAAGACTTCAGCGCCGGCATGCTGGAACGCGGCTACTCGACGGGTGCGATCAAGACGCTCTGGGACATCCTGCTGCCGTTCTCCGACTACGCGTTCAACAAGGCGCACTCCGCCGCGTACGGGGTCATCTCGTACTGGACGGCCTACCTGAAGGCGCACTATCCGGCCGAGTACATGGCCGCGCTGCTGACGAGCGTCGGCGACTCCAAGGACAAGCTTGCGGTGTACCTCAACGAGTGCCGCCGCATGGGCATCAAGGTGCTGCCGCCCGACATCAACGAGTCCATCGGCTTCTTCGCCGCCGTCGGCACCGACATCCGGTTCGGGCTCGGTGCGGTGCGCAACGTCGGGTTCAACGTTGTCGAGGCGATCCGCTCGGCGCGCGAGCAGAAGGGCCGCTTCACCGCGTTCCACGACTTCCTCGCCAAGGTGCCCATCCCGGTGGCGAACAAGCGCACGGTCGAATCGCTCATCAAGGCCGGCGCCTTCGACTCGTTCGGCTCGACCCGGCGCGCGCTCATGGAGATCCACGAGGACGCGGTCGACTCGGCCGTGTCACAGAAGCGCGCGGAGGCGAACGGGCAGGTCGGGTTCGACTTCGACAGCCTGTGGGAGGAGCCGCCGGCCGAGAGCCAGGTGCCGGTGCGGCCAGAGTGGTCCAAGCGCGACAAGCTCGCGTTCGAGCGGGAGATGCTCGGGCTGTACGTCAGCGACCACCCGCTCGCCGGCCTTGAGCTGCAGCTGGCGAAGCACGCATCCATCGGCATCCACGATCTTCTCGAGGGGGAGACCGTCGAGGACGGCGACATCGTGACGATCGCCGGCCTGCTCACCAGCGTGCAGTTCCGCACCGCGAAGAACTCCGGCAACCAGTACGGCATGGTGCAGGTCGAGGACTTCGGCGGCGAGATCAACGTGATGTTCCTCGGCAAGACGTTCCTGGAGTTCCAGCCGCAGCTGTTGGCCGACAGCATCGCGGTCATCCGGGGTCGGGTGAGCGTGCGCGACGACGGCATCAACCTGCAGGCGATCAGCCTGATGGTGCCCGACCTGGGCAACGCGATGGACACCGGGCCGCTGATCATCTCCCTGCCAGAGCAGCGTGCGACGACGGATGTCGTGACCGCGCTGAGCGAGCTCCTCGGCCGTCATCGCGGCGAGAACGAGGTCCGCCTGAAGCTCATGACCAGGGGGAGCGCGCGGGTGTTCGAGGTGCCCTACCCGGTGAAGGTGACGCCCGACCTGTACGGGGAGCTGAAGGGGCTGCTCGGCCCGAACTGCCTGACCTGACCCCCGGTCAGTCGAGCGGGTGCAGCCGGTGGTAGGCGCGCTCGAAGTAGAGCAGCGCCTCATCGTCGGCGCCGAGCGCGCCATCCTGGATCTGCACCACCACAACCGCGTTGCCGTGGTGCGGATGCCTGCCGATGATGCGTCCGAGCATCCAGGCCGGGACGTCCTTCAGCAGCGGCAGCCCGGCCGGCCCCGGCTGCCAGTGGTCGCCGTTGAAGCGATCCTCGTGCCGGCCGGACATGCGTTCGGCGATCGCCCGGTTGCGCGAGCCGAGCATGTGGATGAGCACATGTTCGGTGCCCTCGATGGCCGGCCACGCGGTCGAGACGCGCGCCATGTTGAAGCTCGCCATCGGCGGGACGGCCGCGAGCGATGCGAGCGAGGTGGCGGTGAACCCCACGGGAAGGCCATCGGGGGTTCGGCCGGTGATGACTGAGACGCCGGCTGCGAGCCTGCGGAACGCCTGCTTGAAGGCGTCGATGTCGTGGGCGATGTCGCGCGTGTCCTCTGGAGTTGCCATGTCGTTGACCTCAAGTCGCTTAGGAGGGGGCGGTATTCCCGCGCCGTATGCTTGAAGCCGCCATGATTCAGACGATAGACCTCCGCGGCAGGGACTTCAGCCGCAGCGAGTTGCGCACAATCATTCCGCGTGCCCAGACGGATGTCTCGGTCGCGATCGCGACCGCCGCCGAGCTCATCGAGGGCGTGCGGGAGCGCGGGTCAGCCGCCCTGCTTGACCAGGCGGAGCGGCTCGATGGGGTGCGGCCGACGTCGCTGCGGGTGGAGGCATCCGCCATCGAGGCCGCCGTCGACGCACTGGACCCGGCGGTGCGGGAGGCGCTCGAGGAGGCGATCTACCGCGTCGGCGAGGCATCCGCCGCGCAACTTCCGCCACCGGCGGTGACTGCGCTCGGGCAAGGTGCGCAGATCGAGCAGCGCTGGCAGCCGATCCACCGTGTCGGCTTCTACGTGCCGGGCGGCAAGGCGGTCTACCCATCGAGCGTCGTGATGAACGTCGTGCCGGCGATGGCCGCGGGCGTGAAGTCGGTGGCGATCGTGTCGCCGCCGCAGAAGGCGTTCGGCGGTTCGGTGCACCCGACCATCCTCGGGGCGGCCGGGCTGCTCGGCGTCGAGGAGGTCTACGCCATGGGCGGTGCCGGGGCGATCGGGGCGCTCGCGTGGGGAGTGCCTGACATCGGTCTCGAGCCGGTCGAGCTCATCACCGGCCCCGGCAACGTGTACGTCGCGGCCGCGAAGCGCCTCGTGCGCGGTGTGGTCGGCATCGACGCGGAAGCGGGGCCGACCGAGATCCTGATCATCGCGGATTCAGGGGCCGACCCGTACCTGGTCGCGGCCGACCTCATCAGCCAGGCGGAACACGACGAACTGGCCGCAGCGGTGCTCGTCACCGACTCCGCCGAGCTCGCCGAACTCGTGGACGCCGAGGTCGCGCGGCTCGCCTCCGAGACGCACCACCGCGAGCGGGTCGCTGCCGCCCTGAAGGGACGCCAGTCGGCGATCGTGGTGGTCGACGACCTGCACGCTGCCGCGCGGCTGAGCAACGCGTACGGCCCGGAGCATCTCGAGCTGCAGACCGAGGACCCGGATGCTGTGCTCGCCGAGATCGACAGCGCAGGGGCGATCTTCGTCGGGGCCAACGCGCCGGTGAGTCTCGGCGATTACCTCGCCGGGTCGAATCACGTGCTGCCGACCGGCGGGCAGGCCAGGTTCTCGTCGGGTCTCGGCGCGTACACCTTCCTGCGGCCGCAACAGGTCGTCCGTTACTCGCGCGACGCACTCGCGGAGGTCGAGCGGCGCATCCGGGCACTCGCCACCGCGGAGGACCTGCCGGCCCACGCCGACGCGGTCACCGCGCGCTTCGCCGACTGACGCGCCATGCCGAGGGCGGCCTCAGCGGTTCTCTGGGGCCGGTGACGTAACCTTGAGGCACCATGTTCTGCCCGTTCTGCAGGTTTCCTGACTCGCGCGTGATCGACTCACGCACGAGTGACGACGGGCTGTCCATCCGCCGCCGTCGGCAATGCCCGGAGTGCGGTCGCCGGTTCAGCACCACCGAGACCGCGAGCCTCAACGTGGTGAAGCGCAGCGGTGTGGTTGAACCGTTCAGCCGCGAGAAGATCGTCTCCGGCGTGCGCAAGGCGTGCCAGGGACGCCCGGTGACGGACACCGATCTCGCTGTGCTCGCGCAACGCGTGGAGGAGTCCATCCGGGCCACCGGCGCGTCGCAGATCGACGCAAACGACATCGGGCTCGCCATCCTGCCACCGTTGCGAGAACTCGACGAGGTCGCCTACCTGCGCTTCGCAAGCGTCTACCAGGCGTTCGAGTCGCTCGAGGACTTCGAGTCTGCCATCACGCTGCTGCGCGTCGAGCGGGAGACCGAACAGCGCGAATCGGATGCGCTGAGCGAGTAGACCGCCCGGTCCGGCTCGCGACTGGCGGGCAGAGGGCGCGCCGGTCAGCCGGTAGCCTTGCCACGGCATGTATCGCGCACTCTTCACTCTCGTCCTCTCGCGGCTTGACCCCGAGCGAGCCCACCATCTGGCGATGATCGTCATTCGCGGCATCGCGGCGACCGGCCTCGGGCGGATCGTGCGGCGCTTCACCCGGGCGGATGCCGGCCTCGCGGTGCAGACACTCGGCCTGCGGTTCTCGTCGCCATTCGGGGTGGCGGCCGGCTTCGACAAGGACGGCGCAGCCATCCGCGGTCTCGGCCAACTCGGCTTCGGACATGTCGAGATCGGCACCGTGACCGCCCGCCCGCAGCCGGGCAACGAGAAGCCGCGGCTGTTCCGCTTGGTCGCCGACCGCGCGGTCATCAACCGGATGGGCTTCAACAACCACGGTTCGGCGGAGGCCGCGAAGCGTCTCGCGCGCGAGAAAACCAGGCCGGGCCGGCCGGTGATCGGCGCCAACATCGGCAAGTCGCGCGTGGTCGAGGTCGACCAGGCGATCGACGACTACCTGGAGAGCACGCGCCTGCTCGCTCCGCTTGCCGACTATCTGGCGGTCAATGTCAGCTCACCGAACACGCCCGGACTGCGCGGCCTGCAGGAGATCGACAAGCTCGAGCCGCTGCTGAAGGCGGTGCGTGGGGCGGCGGGGGAGACGCCCGTGCTCGTGAAGATCGCCCCCGACCTGACCGACGACGAGGTGCGCGCGATCGCCGAACTGACCATCCGGCTCGGGCTGTCGGGCATGATCGCGACCAACACCACGATTTCGCGGGCGGACCTGAAGAGCGATCCGGCCGTCGTCGAGAAGGCGGGCGCCGGCGGACTGTCCGGAGCGCCGCTTGCCGCCCGGTCGTTGGAGGTGCTGCGCGTCATCCGCTCGGTCGTCCCGCCCGAGCTGTGCGTGATCTCGGTCGGTGGGGTGGAAAGCGCGGCGGATGTCGCGGAACGGCTCGCCGCCGGGGCGACCCTTGTGCAGGGCTACACCGCGTTCCTCTACCGCGGCCCGCTCTGGGCGCGCCAGATCAACCGCGGACTGCGCGCACTGCGCTGAGTGACGTGCCGTCGTTTCGAGTGACCGTCACCGTGGGCGAACTGCGGGTCGGTGCGACCGCCGACAGCGTGCTGCCCACCGCCACCGCGGCGGTTGCCGAAATGGCGAACGTTGAGGCCGCCGATGTCGGTGTTCGCCGCGGTCGTGCTCAGCTGACCGTCCGTTTCACGGGCGACGACGACGAGACCGCGATGCAGCTGGGCGCTCACGTCGCATCCGTCGTCGACACCGTCGCGCGCGTCATCGACTGGAGCGTCACGCGGAGGGTGCGCGGCGATTGGCTGCCGGTCGCGCCAGCGCGCTGACGGGAATACGGGGGAGCGAGCGTACGCTGACCCCATCATGAAACGCATCGGCTTCCTCAGTTTCGGCCACTACCAGGACGTTCCCGGATCGCTCGTCCTCACGGCTCAGGACGCGCTGCTGCAGTCGATCGAACTGGCGGTCGCTGCCGAGGAACTGGGCGCCGACGGCGCGTTCGTGCGGGTGCACCACTTCGCACCGCAACTCGCATCACCGTTCCCGCTGCTGGCGGCGATGGGGGCGCGGACCAGCACGATAGAACTCGGCACGGGCGTCATCGACATGCGCTACGAAAATCCGCTCTACATGGCTGAAGAGGCGGCCGCGGCCGACTTGATCAGCAACGGGCGGCTGCAACTCGGAGTGAGCCGCGGTTCACCCGAACCCGCCATGAACGGTTACGAGGCATTCGGCTACGTGCCGGCCGAGGAGCGCACCGCGGACGACGACGCGCGCACCAAGACACAGATCTTCCTGCAGGCGATCGAGGGCGCCGCCGTGGTGGCAGCCAACCCGCAGATGACCGGACACAGCGGCGGGCTCGCGATCGAACCGCAATCACCCGGGCTGCGCGAGCGGATCTGGTGGGGCTCCGGCACCCGCGCGACCGCCAAGTGGACCGCAGAGCAGGGCATGAACCTGATGAGCTCGACACTGCTGACGGAGGACACCGGCGAGGAATTCGGTGACCTGCAGGCAGAGCAGATCCAGGTGTACCGCGATGCCTGGGTGGAAGCCGGCCATGACTGGACGCCACGCGTCTCGGTCAGCCGCAGCATCATCCCGCTGGTCACCGACGAGGACCACCACTATTTCGGCCTGCGCGCGCAGGTCGAGGGCAAGGACCAGGTCGGCCAGATCGACGGCACGCTGGCCCGGTTCGGCAAGAGCTACATCGGCGAACCGGATGCCCTGATCGAGCAACTCGCGCAGGATGCGGCGATCGAGGCAGCGGACACCTTGCTCGTCACCGTGCCGAACCAACTCGGTGTCGAGTACAACGCGCAGCTGCTCGAGAGCATCCTGAAGCACGTGGCGCCCGGGCTCGGCTGGCGCTAGCAGCTCGCACGCGCGGGACGATCACCAACGCGCCGGTCGAATTCGCCCCGCGCGTGGCTATTCGACCCGCGCAAGCGCGCGGCGACTACTTCGGGTACTGCCCGCGCTTGACTTGAGGCTTCGGCAGGCGCATCGGGCGCATCTGCATGCCGCGCATCGCGGCATACCAGCGGCTGCCCTTCTGCACGTTGGCCGCGCCGAACTTCGCGGCGAGCTTCTTCTGGATCCGCATTCCCAGGAACACCCCGTCGAGCACCGACGCGATGAAGAAGGTCCACAGCACGATGATCGCGACCATCTGCACGTTAACGTCCTGAATGAACGTCAGGATGATGACCAGGAACATGACCGGGATCAGCACCTCGCCGACGTTGAACCGGGCATCCACCCAGTCACGGACGAACCGGCGCTGCGGTCCCTTGTCGCGCACCGGCAGGAACTTCTCGTCGCCGGCTGCCATGCCGAGTCGTGCCTTCTCGCGGGCCTCGGCCATCTTCGCCCGCGCCTCCTTGTTGGCAGTCTTGCGGTCGTTCGACACGAGGGGACGCTTGTTGGCGGCCTCGCGCTCCTTGCGTGTCGGGGTCGGTCGCCCCTTGCCGGAGATGCTGTCCGTGTTGAGCTCGTACTCGACGTGCTCTTCCTTGTTGCTTGGTTTCGCCACCATGGGTCCCTAAGTTCTTGTCCCGTTAAGATTACCCGCATGACCCTGACCCCACCGACCGCCGCTGTGCCCATCGAACCGCTCGCCGAGGCGGTGCAAGCCGGGCTGCCGACCGCCATCGCCGACCTGTCCGACCTCGTGCGCATCCCGTCCGTGTCCTGGGCGGCCTTCGACCCCGCACACGTCCAGAAGAGTGCGGATGCCGTCGCGGCCCTTCTCCAGGGCACCGGCGTGTTCGAATCGGTGAAGATCTCGCGCGCCACCATCGGGGAAACGGATGCGCTGGGTCAGCCCGCCGTCCTCGCCACCCGCGCCGCGCGCAACGGGGCGCCGACCATCCTGCTTTACGCCCACCACGACGTGCAGCCGCCCGGCAAGGATGAGGACTGGGAGACCAGCCCGTTCGAGCCGACGGTCAAGGGCGACCGCCTGTACGGGCGCGGCGCCGCGGACGACAAGGCCGGCGTGATGGCGCACGTGGCCGCCATCCGGGCACTCGTGGAGACCACCGGGTCCGACTTCGACCTCGGCCTGGCGGTGTTCATCGAGGGGGAGGAGGAGTTCGGCTCCCGCTCCTTCAAGAACTTCCTGATGCAGCACCGGGACGAGCTCGCGGCCGACGTCATCGTCGTCGCCGACTCCGACAACTGGGACGTCGACACCCCCGCCCTGACCGTTGCGCTGCGCGGCAACGTCACCTTCCGGCTGACGATCAGCACGCTCGGCCACGCGTCGCACTCCGGGATGTTCGGGGGAGCGGTGCCGGATGCGATGCTCGCCACCACGCGACTCCTCGCCACCCTGCA
The DNA here is from genome assembly GCF_012274275.1 of Cryobacterium sp. BB307. Classification (GTDB taxonomy): domain Bacteria; phylum Actinomycetota; class Actinomycetes; order Actinomycetales; family Microbacteriaceae; genus Terrimesophilobacter. The sequence continues at coordinate 255,220 of NZ_JAANZA010000002.1, forward strand.
CGACGAGCAGGGCACCCCGGCTGTCGCCGGCCTCACCACGCACGACGCTCCGGTTCCCGACAGCGCCGAAGAGGACCTGCGCCGCGACGCCGCGCTGCTCGAGGGCGTCTCTTCGATCGGCACCGGCCCGATCCTCGAGCGCATGTGGTTCAAGCCGTCGATCACGGTGACCGGCATCGACGCCCCGGATGTCGCCAACGCGTCGAACACGCTCATCCCGTCCGTCGCGGTGCGGATCAGCGTGCGCATCGCCCCCGGACAGCGTGCAGAGGACGCCTTCGAAGCGATCAAGGCGCACCTGGAGGCGAACGCGCCGTTCGGCGCCCACCTCGCGATCGACGATGTCGACCTCGGCAACCCGTTCCTGGTCGACACCAGCGGCTGGGCGGTCGCCGAGGCGAAGCAGGCGATGGCGGATGCGTGGGGCACGGCAGCCGTGGACACCGGAGTCGGCGGCTCCATCCCGTTCATCGCGGACCTCGTCGAGCAGTTCCCGGACGCGCAGATCCTGGTCACCGGTGTCGAGGACCCCGACACGCGCGCGCACAGCCCCAACGAGTCGCTGCACCTGGGCGTTTTCAAGAGGGCGATTCTGACCGAGGCGATTCTGCTGGCCAGACTCAACGCGGGCCGTTCAGGGAACGTGTGAGGCAAGCGCGTACACTGAGAGCAGATTTCCTAGTAGGGGAGCAGTAGATGACTGACGTAACGCTGACCGAGTCCACCCACAGTGTCGGCCTCACCGACGCCGCGGCCGCCAAGGTGCGTGCGCTCACCGAGCAGGAGGGTCGTGACGACCTGCGCCTGCGCGTCGCGGTGCAGCCGGGCGGCTGCTCCGGCCTGATCTACCAGCTCTACTTCGACGAGCGGCTCCTGGACGGCGACGCGACACACGACTTCGACGGCGTCGAGGTCGTGGTGGACAAGATGAGTGCTCCGTACCTCGAGGGCGCGACCATCGACTTCGAGGACACCATCCAGAAGCAGGGCTTCACGATCGACAACCCGAACGCGGCCGGCAGCTGCGCGTGCGGCGACTCGTTCAGCTAGACACTTGCCACGTAAGGGAGTCGGATGCCACGCATCCGGCTCCCTTCGTCGTTAACCCGCGCGACCAGGAGCGCAACTCGCCCGGCGGTGCCCGGTGGACAACAGTGGGCGCGCCATTCGGAGTAGGCTTGCGGCAGGTCGAATAGACTCCTTTGTTGTACGTCCGCAGACATTCCGAGAGGTTCCAGGTGCGCTCTAAAGCCCGTCTTCGTTGGATTGCCATTCCGGTAGCGGCGGCGATTGCTCTCGTCGTAGCCGGGTGCACTCCGCAGCAGCTCCGGGGGTATATGCCTGGTGAACCAGGCATCACCAACCACACCGATGGAATCACCGGCCTATGGGTGACTTCCTGGATCGTGTTGCTGCTCGTCGGGCTCGCCGTGTGGGGCCTCATCATCTGGAGCATGGTCGTGTACCGCCGACGCAAGGGGCAGGTCGGCCTTCCGGTTCAGCTGCGCTACAACATGCCGATCGAGTTCTTCTACACGATCGTGCCGTTCATCCTCATCATCGGCTTCTTCGCCTTCACCGCGCGTGAGCAGGCCAGCATCGAGCAGCCGATCGAGAACCCCGACGTGCAGATCGAGGTCCACGGCAAGCAGTGGTCGTGGGACTTCAACTACCTGAACGAGGGACCCGGCGGCGAGGGCGTCTACTACCAGGGCATTCAGGCCCAGCAGACGGACGAGAGCCCGTTCATCGACTACGACGCGCTGCCCACCCTCGTGCTGCCGGTCGGTCAGACCGTCGAGATCATCCTCGAGAGCCGCGACGTCATCCACTCCTTCTGGGTACCTGACTTCCTTTACAAAAAGGACATGATTCCCGGCAAGAGCAACCACATGTACTTCATTCCTGAGAAGGAAGGAACGTACATGGGCAAGTGCGCCGAGCTGTGCGGCGAGTTCCACTCGCTCATGCTCTTCCAGGTGGAGGTCGTCTCCGCAGACGAGTACGAGGACTACATCCAGTCACTGGCGGATGCCGGCTTCACCGGCACGATCGGCCAGGACCTTGACAGGAACCAGAACCAGCCGGGCCGTGACGCTCCGGCCATCCGGGAAAACGAGTAGGACAACGAAGAAATGACTACCACTTCGACGGCAACCCGCACCACGGTTGGCGGCTCCTCAACGGGAACAGACTTCACCGCTTCCAAGGTCGGGACCAAGGGCGACAAGATTCTTGGTTGGATCACCACCACCGACCACAAGCGCATCGGCTCGCTGTACCTGGTCACCTCCTTCATCTACTTCTGCCTCGGCGGAGTGATGGCGCTGGTCATCCGCGCTCAGCTGTTCCAGCCGGGCCTGGAGATCCTGCAGACCAAGGAGCAGTACAACCAGCTCTTCACGATGCACGGCACGATCATGCTGCTGATGTTCGCGACGCCGCTGTTCTTCGGCTTCGCGAACTGGATCATGCCGCTCCAGATCGGCGCGCCGGATGTCGCGTTCCCGCGGCTGAACGCGTTGTCCTACTGGTTCTTCAGCTGGGGAAGCCTCATCGCAGTCGCCGGATTCCTCACCCCGCAGGGTGCGGCATCCTTCGGCTGGTTCGCCTACGCCCCGCTGTCATCGACGACCTTCTCTCCGGGAGTCGGCGGTAACCTGTGGGTCCTTGGCCTCGGGCTCAGCGGCTTCGGAACCATCCTCGGCGCGGTGAACTTCATCACCACGATCATCACGATGCGCGCGCCCGGTATGACCATGTGGCGCATGCCGATCTTCACCTGGAACACCCTCATCACCTCGTTGCTCGTGCTGATGGCTTTCCCGCCGCTTGCTGCCGCGCTCATGGGTCTGGCGATGGACCGCGTGCTGAATGGACACATCTACAACGTCGACGCCGGCGGTGCGCTGCTCTGGCAGCACCTGTTCTGGTTCTTCGGGCACCCAGAGGTGTACATCATCGCGCTGCCGTTCTTCGGCATCGTCTCCGAGGTCTTCCCGGTGTTCAGCCGCAAGCCGATCTTCGGCTACAAGACCCTGGTCTACGCGACTGTCGCCATCGCTGCGCTGTCGATTACCGTGTGGGCTCACCACATGTACGTGACCGGCTCGGTGCTGCTGCCGTTCTTCGCCTTGATGACCATGCTCATCGCCATCCCGACCGGCGTGAAGATCTTCAACTGGATCGGCACGATGTGGCGAGGATCAGTGACGTTCGAGAGCGCCATGCTCTGGGCGATCGGCTTCCTCGTGACGTTCACCTTTGGTGGCCTCACCGGCGTCATCCTCGCGAGCCCGCCGCTGGACTTCCACGTCTCGGACACCTACTTCGTCGTGGCGCACTTCCACTACGTCGTGTTCGGAACCGTGGTGTTCGCGATGTTCTCCGGCTTCTACTTCTGGTGGCCGAAGTGGACCGGCCGGATGCTCAACGAGCGGCTCGGCAAGATCCACTTCTGGTTGCTGTTCGTCGGCTTCCACGCGACCTTCCTCATCCAGCACTGGCTCGGCGTCATGGGCATGCCCCGTCGTTACGCCACCTACCAGCCTGAGGACGGCTACGCCTGGATGAACCAACTGTCGACGGTGGGCGCGATGCTGCTCGGCATCTCGATGATCCCGTTCCTGTACAACGTGTTCATCACCGCGCGTCGCGCACCGCTCGTCACGGTGAACGACCCGTGGGGCTACGGCCGCTCTCTCGAGTGGGCGACCTCGTCGCCACCGCCGCGGCACAACTTCACGTCGATCCCGCGCATCCGTTCCGAGTCCCCGGCGTTCGACCTCAACCACCCCGAAGCGGGCATTCCGGTTGGCATCGGGCCGCTCAAGGACGCCCCGGATGCCCCTGTGATCGACGCCTCTGACGAGAAAGTGAAGTAGGGCACGTGAAGACCAATATCGTCCTGTTCTGGGTACTCGCCGTCTTCTTCGTGGCCGTCGGGATCACCTACGCGGTGTGGAGCCTGCTTGACCCCTTCCACGGGACTATCGAGTGGGTAGGCACTCTCGCGCTGTTCCTGTCTGCCGCCCTCTTCGGGCTGGTGGCGTTCTACCTGGGTAAGACCTACAAGGCGCAGGGCGCCGAACTGCCGGAGGACCGTCCCGAGTCCACTGTCGATGACGGTGACCCTGAGGTCGGCTTCTTCAGCCCGTGGAGCTGGTGGCCGGTCACGCTGGGTACTGCGGCAGCGACGGTGTTCCTGGGGATCGCCGTTGGCACCTGGATCGTTCTCATCGGCTTCGCGCTGGCGATCGTTGCGATCGTTGGCTGGACGTTCGAGTACTACCGGGGCTACTTCGGTCGCTGACGCAACAACGTCTTAGATCGGGGACGGACCTTTCGGGTCCGTCCCCGATCTGCCTTAACCCCGCTTCCCCCTTGGTGTCAACGGCGCACCCGATAGCGCAGGTGAAGCACCCGGTTGCCCTGAATCACCACGTCAGGTCCCTCCAACAGGTGCTGCGCGTGGACCGACCCGAAGTAGCGCTTGCCAGACCCGAACACGACGGGTACGACGTCCATGCGCACCTCGTCGACAAGCCCCGCGGCAAGCACCTGGCCACCGACGTCGCCGGCGGCGACCTCGACGATGCGGTCACCCGCGAGCTCCTGCGCCTTGGCCACGGCTGCTTCGACGCCGTCGACGAAGTGAAACGGCGCCTCGGGGTCCCAGCCCGCGGGTCTAGGCCGGTGCGTCACGACGACCACGTGGTCGACTCCGCCTGGAGGCTTCCCGTCCCAGCCGTCCGTCATATCGAAGACGTGGCGGCCGGCGATTGTCGCCCCGATCTGGTCCCAGTACGGCCGGGTGTAGTCGTAGGACGCTTGTGACACCTTCAACACGCCGCTCTCGTCCAACGGCACGTCACCGCTGAGCAACCAGTCGAACAGCGGGCCGGGCTGGTCGTTGTCGTCCGCGATGAAGCCGTCCACTGACACCGAGCTGTACATGACTACTGTGCCCATGAAAGCTCCTCTGCTTGGGGGATGCCCTCAGGTTAGAGTTTCGCCCCGAGTGCACCCTGCATTGTGAAGAGTCTCATTTGGGCCGCTTTGAGACCCCTCGCACCCAGCGTTCGAGGGGAGTCGAGAGCGGGTCTCGGCGACCGCCGAAACGAACACCACCCCACAACGCAAAACGGCCGCATCCCCAAGAGGATGCGGCCGTTCCGTCGTTTACTGCTTAGTGGTGGCCATCCGACTCGATCTCCCGGCGGGTGACCGGGGAGATGCGGTCCTCGAAGAACCAGCGCGAGAGGATCGCACGCACCCGCTGAACCGGCGAGATCTTTCCACGCGCGTTCGGGCGGAGCATGAGCGGCTTGTAGTCGACGTAGTCGACCAGGCGCCAGCGGTCGTACTCGTTGAGGGGCTGGTGCACCTCGATGTACTCGCCGCCGGGGAGCCGCACGATGCGTCCCGATTCGTAGCCGTGCAGCGCGATCTCGCGGTCCTTCTTCTGCAGCGCGATGCAAATGCGCTTCGTCATCCAGTAGGCGAAGATCGGGCCGAGGATGATCAGCGCCTGCAACGCGTGGGTCACCCACTCGATGGACAACATGAAGTGTGTGGCGATGAGGTCGGAACTCGCGGCGGCCCACATGACGCCGTAGAAGACCACACCCGCAGCTCCGATCGCGGTGCGAACCGGGGCGTTGCGCGGACGCTCTGCCATGTGGTGCTCGCGCTTGTCGCCGGTGATCCACGCCTCGAGGAAGGGGTAGACCGCGACGGCCAGCAGGAACAGGCCGAGGATCGCAGCCGGAATCAGGATGCTGAGCGTGACGGTGAAGCCCCACAGCTCGAACTCCCAGCCCGGCGGAATCAGTCGCAGCGCACCATCGGCGAATCCGATGTACCAGTCAGGCTGAGTACCGGCGGAAACGGGGGAGGGGTCGTACGGTCCGTAGTTCCAGATCGGGTTGACCGTGAACGTCGACGAGATCAGCACGATGACGCCGAACACCACGAAGAAGAACCCACCGGCCTTCGCGGCGAACAGCGGCATGACCGGAACGCCCACGACGTTGTCGTTCGTGCGGCCGGGGCCGGCGAAGTGGGTGTGCTTGTTGATGACCATCAGCAGCAGGTGCAGACCCAGTGCCGCGATGAGCAGGGCCGGCAGCAGCATGATGTGCAGTACGAACAGGCGCGGCACGATCACGGTGCCCGGGAACTCTCCGCCGAAGAGCAGGTACGAGATCCAGGTTCCGACGATCGGGAAGCCCTTGACCATTCCGTCGATGATGCGGAGGCCGTTGCCCGAGAGCAGGTCATCCGGCAGCGAGTAGCCGGTGAAGCCCTCAGCCATCGCGAGGATGAACAGCACGAAGCCGATCACCCAGTTGAGCTCACGCGGCTTGCGGAAGGCGCCGGTGAAGAACACTCTCAGCATGTGCAGCCCGATCGAGGCCACGAACAGCAGCGCCGACCAGTGGTGGACCTGGCGCATGAGCAGGCCACCACGGATGTCGAAGGTGATGTCGAGCGTCGAGGCGTAGGCCGCCGACATCTCGATGCCCTTCAGCGGCACGAACGAGCCCTCGTAGGTCACGTGGCTCATCGACGGGTCGAAGAAGAAGGTCAGGAACGTGCCGGAGAGAAGGATCGCGATGAAGCTGTACAGCGCGACCTCGCCGAGCATGAATGACCAGTGGTTGGGGAAGACCTTGCGGCCGAGTTCCCTGACGATGCCCGAGATGCTCGTGCGCTCGTCCAGGTAGTTCGCGGCAGCCCCAGTGAAGCGCATGCCCGGGCCGGGCGGGGTGGTGTTCGCGCTTGGCTCTGTAACTGTAGCTGTGCCAGCGGCGGTGCTCATAGTGAACGCTCCCAGAAGCTAGGGCCGACAGGTTCGGTGAAGTCGCTACGGGCGACGAGGTAGCCCTCGGCATCCACCGTGATCGGAAGTTGGGGAAGAGGACGCTTGGCGGGTCCGAAGATGACCGCTGCTTCCTGGGTGATGTCGAACTGCGACTGGTGGCAGGGGCACAGCAGGTGGTGCGTGTGCTGTTCGTACAGTGCCACCGGGCATCCGACGTGGGTGCAGATCTTGGAATAGGCGACGATGCCGTCGTAGTTCCAGTCCTCACGGCCGGCGGAGACGTTCAGGTCCTCGGGCTTGAGGCGCATGAGGAGCACCGCGGCCTTGGCCTTCTCTTCGAGCGGGTGCTCCGCGTCGGCCAGGTTGTCCGGGATCACGTGGAAGACGCTGCCGAGGGTGACTTCGGATGCCTTGATCGGCGTTCCGGACGGGTCCTTGGCGAGGCGAATGCCCTTGTCCCACAGCGTGGTCTTGAGGAGCGGTACCGGGTCAGCGGCGGGCGCGAGGTCGCGGAACAGCACGACCGCGGGCAGCGGCGAGAGCGCTAGCGCTCCGATCAGCGTGTTGCGGATCAGCTTGCGGCGGTTGAAGCCGGACTCCTGGTTTCCGAGGGTGAACACGTTCGCTGCGATCGCGCGCGTCTCCTCAGTGCCACGGGTACCGTGGCGGGCCTCAGTCATCTCGACATACGTCATCAGGTTCTTCGCCCAGTGGATCGCGCCAATACCGATCGGAATCAGCGCGAGTGCGATGCCCAGCCCGACGAAAAGGTTGTTGAGGCGAGTCGAGTTGAGGTCGCCAGGCTCGATCGGAACAACGATGTAGGCGACGATCGCCATCACGGTGCCGACGATGGAGAGCGCGAACATACCCGCAACGACGCGCTCGGCTTCCTTTTCCTTCTTCGGGTCGAGGTCGGTCACTCGATCGCTGTGCGGCGGAAGTCCGGGGTTCTCAAAGGCGTCAGGTGCGATGACGGCCGTGCCGGGGGAGACTTCACGTCCCGGGCTCTTCACGAGCTCCGAGCCGGCAGCGGCGCCTGTGTCGCCGTCATGCTGAGCCATTTGTTTCCCTTCGATTTCTTGCTGTGGAAAAGTGTGCGACTAGTTGGGGCGTGCGGTGATCCAGATGGCCACACCGACGATCGCACCCAGCCCGAAGATCCAGATGAAGAGGCCTTCAGCGACCGGCCCGAGGCTTCCGAGGTCGAAGCCGCCAACGGAGGGGTTGTTCTCCAGGAACTGCAGATACGCGATGACGTCTGCCTTGTCCTGGGGAGTGAGGTTCATGTCGTTGAACACCGGCATGTTCTGCGGGCCGGTGACCATCGCTTCGTACACGTGGCGGGGCTCGACGCCTAGCAGTCCGGGAGCGAACTTGCCCTCGGTCAGCGCGCCACCGGCACCGGCGACGTTGTGGCACATTGCGCAGTTGATGCGGAACAACTCGCCACCGACGCTGGGGTCGCCGCCCTCCAGAGCGGCGTCACTCGGAACCTCCGGGCCCGGCGCGAGCGAGGCGACCCATGCCGCGACGGCGTCGATCTGCTCCTGCGTGAACTGCGGCGGCTTCTGCTGCCCCTGCGGTCCGTTCATGGCGAGCGGCATGCGGCCGGTTGCCATCTGGAAGTCGACGGATGCCGCGCCGACGCCGTACAGGCTGGGGCCGACATCCGTTCCGGTTGCCTCAAGACCGTGGCAGCTGGCGCAGTTCGCTGCGAACAGCTTCTGGCCCTCTTCTGCGGTCGCCTGAGTGATTGCGGTCGGCGTCTCGGCGGCGGCCGTGCTCGAGAACAGGGCGTAGCCGCCTCCAGTCGTCAGCAGGCCGATCGCGATGAGCGCGACCGTCGCGAGAGGGCTGCGGCGACCGGTGGCCCGCTTCTCAGGCACGTCGGTCGAAGAAGAGTTGCGCATTGACACGTCTTTCCGGTTGCTATTTGAGGACGTAGATGACAAGGAACAGGCCGATCCAGACGACGTCGACGAAGTGCCAGTAGTAGGACACTGCGATCGCGCTCACTGCCTCTCGGTGGGTGAAGTTCTTGGCGGCGAAGGCCCTTCCGATGACCAGGAGGAAGGCGATGAGGCCGCCGATCACGTGCAGACCGTGAAAGCCGGTGGTGATGTAGAAGGCCGAGCCGTACGAGTTCGAGCTGATGCTGACGTGCTCGCTGACGAGCTTCGCGTACTCGAAGATCTGGCCGGTGACGAAGACAGCACCCATGGCGTAGGTCAGGAAGAACCACTCGACCATGCCCCACTGCGTCGGCTTCCAGCCGGTTGCGCGCGCCTGCAGCCGCTCCGCCGCGAACACGCCGAACTGACACGTGAACGAGGAGGCGACGAGGATCAGGGTGTTGACGGTCGAATACGGCACATCGAGTACGGCGGTCTCCGATGCCCACAGATCCGGTGCAGTGGATCGAAGCGTGAAGTACATCGCGAAGAGGCCGGCGAAGAACATGACTTCGCTGCCGAGCCACACGATGGTTCCGACGGAAACCGTATTGGGACGGTTGACCGCGGGAACGCCGATGCTGTGCGAGAGAGAGGTGCTGGTCACGTGAACCATTATGGCCGATATCGGAGTGCTCGGTGCGACTCCGACAGGCCGTATGCAGGCAAAAGCGTAGGATCGTTAGCCATGACCTCCTCCGCCTCCTGGCCCTCGATCCTGACCACGCTGCTCGAACGCGAGGATCTTTCGATTTCTGAGGCGACCTGGGCGATGCGCCGGATCATGCACGGGGAGGCGACGGATGCGCAGATCGCCGGCTTCCTGCTTGCCCTGCGCTCGAAGGGGGAGACGGTCAACGAGATCGTCGGTTTCCGCGACGCGGTGCTGGAGAACGCGCTGCCGCTGCCGGTGAACCCGATGGCCGTTGACATCGTCGGAACCGGCGGAGACCGGGTCGGGACGGTCAACATCTCGACGATGGCATCGGTGGTGGTTGCCGCATCCGGCGTCCCGGTGATCAAGCACGGGAACCGTGCGGCCAGTTCGGCATCCGGCGCGTCGGACGTGCTTGGAGCGCTCGGTATCCCACTCGACATGCACGAGACGCGTGTCGCAGAGGTGCTCGACGAGACGGGGATCACCTTCGCGTACGCGTCGCACTTCCATCCCGGCTTCCGGCACGCGGCGAAGGTGCGCGGTGAGCTTGCCGTGCCGACCGTGTTCAACTTCCTTGGGCCGCTGTGCAACCCGGCGCGAGCCGAGGCCAACGCTCTCGGCGTGGCCAACCTGAAGCTCGTGCCGCTGTTCGTCGGCGTGTTCCAGACGCGTGGTGCGACCGCGCTCGTCTTCCGTGGCGATGACGGGCTGGATGAGCTCACGACGACCGGGCACTCGCACATCTGGGAAGTCACCCGCGGTGCCGTCACAGAGCACGACCTGAACCCGGTTGACCTGGGGTTGCCGATCGTCGAGCTGGCCGAGCTGATCGGCGGCGACCCGGAGCACAACGCGCGCATCGCGCGTGAGACGCTGTCGGGCGCGACCGGGCCGGTGCGCGACATCGTGCTGCTCAATGCGGCCGCTGGCCTGGTGGCATTCGACCTCGCAAATGACCCGGCGCAGGCGCTGCTGCCGATCGTCGAGCGTTTCCGCGCACGCATGGCCACGGCGGCCGAGACCATCGACTCTGGGGCAGCGATCGCGAAGCTCGACCAGTGGGTGGAGGCGGCGAACCGCTGATCTCCTATTCCCAGTCGAGGGTGCGCTGCACCGCCTTCTGCCACTTGGCGTAGCGCGCCGCGCGCTCGTCTTCTGGCATTGACGGCTCCCACCGGCGGTCCTCGTGCCAGTTGCCGCGCAGCTCAGCCAGCCCGGACCAGAACCCGGTCGCGAGCCCGGCCGCGTAGGCAGCGCCGAGCGCCGTCGTCTCGGTGACCACAGGGCGGATCACCGGCACGTTCAGGATGTCGGCCTGGAACTGCATCAGCAGCTCGTTGACGACCATCCCGCCGTCCACCTTCAGCTTTGAGGCGGGAACACCGGTGTCGGCGGTGACGGCGTCGATCACTTCCCTGGTCTGGAAGGCGGTCGCCTCCAGCACCGCCCGGGCGATGTGCCCCTTGTTCACGAACCGGGTGAGTCCGACCAGGGCGCCACGGGCATCCGGGCGCCAGTGCGGCGCAAACAGCCCGGAGAACGCCGGAACGAAGTAGGCGCCGCCGTTGTCGTCCACGGTTCGCGCGAGCGGTTCGATGTCGTCAGAACTGCCGATGAGCCCGAGGTTGTCGCGCAGCCACTGCACGAGCGAGCCGGTGACCGCGATCGAGCCCTCGAGCGCATACCGCGGCTCGGCGGCCTCGAGCTGGTAGGCGACGGTGGTGATGAGGCCGTTGCGCGAGGCGACCGGTTCGGTCCCGGTGCCCACGATCAAGAAGTTGCCGGTGCCGTAGGTGTTCTTCGCCTCGCCCGCCTCGAACGCGGTCTGCCCGAACGTGGCCGCCTGCTGGTCACCGAGGATGCCCATGATCGGCACCTCGCGCAGCAGGCTCTCGCCGCCGGCGACGCCGAACGAGCCGGACGACGGCCGGATCTCCGGCAGGAGCGACCGCGGCACGCCGAGAAGAGCGAGCAGCTCGTCGTCCCACTCCAGGGTGCGCAGATCCATGAGCAGGGTGCGGGATGCGTTGGTGACGTCGGTGAGGTGCTCGCCGCCCGTGAGGTTCCACACCAGCCAACTGTCGATGGTGCCGAAGGCGAGTTCGCCGGCCTCGGCCCGTGCGCGCGCTCCGTCCACGTTGTCAAGCAACCAGGCGATCTTGGTCCCGGAGAAGTACGTGCTGACCGGCAGGCCGGTCCGCTCACGGAACAGCCCCGCATCCGGCCCGAGACGGTCGACGATCGCCTGCGTGCGGGTGTCCTGCCAGACGATCGCGGGAGCGATCGGGCGACCCGTGGCGCGATCCCAGATCACCGTCGTCTCACGCTGGTTGGTGATGCCGATGGCGGCGATGCGCAGCCGGGTCGTGTTGGCGCGGGCGAGCACCTGCGCGATCACCTCGCGCGTGTTGTCCCAGATCTCGATGGGGTCGTGCTCCACCCAGCCGGCGCGCGGGAGCAGCTGTCGGTGTTCCTTCGCGGCGTTGGCGACGATCAGCCCGTCGTGACCGAACAGGATGGCGCGCGTGCTCGTCGTGCCCTGGTCGATGGCGATGACGTAGTCGCTCATGCCGCCGCCAAGACGTCGCGATTCAGCTCCGCGACCGAGGTGTGACCGGAGAGCCCAAGCGCGAGATCGAATTCGGCGATGATGTTGCGCAGCACTTCCCGCGCGCCGGCAGCGCCGCCGATCGCGAGACCGTACACGTAGGGTCGGCCGACGAGCACAGCGCTGGCGCCGAGGGCAAGCGCCTTCAGCACGTCGCTTCCGGTGCGGATGCCGCTGTCGAACAGCACCGGAACGCGCCCGGCGATCCGGTCGACGATGTCCGGCAGCGCCGCAGCCGATCCGATCGCGCCGTCGAGCTGACGGCCTCCGTGATTGGAGACGATGATGCCGTCGACGCCGGCGTCGAGAGCCTTCTCGGCGTCATCCGGATGCTGGAGGCCCTTCACAACGATCGGCAGGTCGGTGTGCTCGCGAACGAACGCGAGGTCGGGCCAGGTGAGCGAGGAGCGGGAGAACACGTCCAGGAAGGTCTCGACGGCTGCCCGCGGTTCCGCGCTGCGCAGGTTGTCGCGGAACCGGCCGGGGTAGCGGCGGGTCATGTCGATGAGCGTCCGAATCGCCGCGCGCGTCACCTTCGGCCTCGGGCCGGCGGGTTGCGACGCTCGCTTGCGCACGAGTTCACGAAATACCGGGTCGCTCGTGTACTGCGCGATGCCCATGCCGTGGATGAACGGCAGGTACGCCAGATCGAGGTCGCGTGGCCGCCAGCCGAGCATGTGCGTGTCCAGGGTGACGACGATGGCCTGAGCGCCGGATGCCTCGGCGCGTCGCACGAGGCTGGCAACCAAGTCGTCGGAGCTGCTCCAGTACAGCTGGAACCAGTGCGGCGCGTCGCCCGTGGCCGCCGCGGTGTCCTCCATGGGCACCGAGGCCTGGTTCGAGAACACAAACGGGACCCGCAGCTCTGCGCACGCTCGCGCGGCCTCGAGGTCTCCGTTCTTGTGGGCGAGCTCGAGCACTCCGACCGGTGCGGCCAGCACGGGTGTGTCGTAGCGGTGCCCGAACAGCTCGATGGACAGGTCGCGGTGGGAGACGTCTCGCAGCATCCGGGGCACGATCTGCCAGCGGTCGAGAGCCGCGCGGTTGGCGGCGGTCGTCCACTCAGTGCCGCTCGAACCGGCGATATACGCCCAGGCTGCGGGGGAGAGGGCCTTCTCCGCGGCCCGCTCAAGCGTCTGCGCCGAGGCGGGCGTGATGGGTCTGAGTCCGGTCGCACCATTCCGATAGACGATCGTCTGAACCCTGCGGCCATAACCCGGGACGGTGTGCGACATTGAAGATCCCTCCGAGCCCAACTGTAACGGTCAGGCTCGGGGGAGCGATCTCTCCGCGAACAACGCGCCTGCCCGCCCGGAGTGAAAGTCTGCTGACAGCCCACTCCGCGGCGGTGAGCGCGGCGTACCCTGACCTTATGAAGAAGGTAGATAGCGCGAAGGGCCGCCGGTCTTACGCAACGCCCTTCAACTGGCTCGACAACAAGTTGGAGCGCTTCGTCTCCCCACAGTTGGGACCGTGGGAAGAGTCGGCGCCCTCCGAGGCGACCTGCCCGGTGTGCGGTCACGATATGGCCGAACACGTGGTGGACCGTTCCAAGGAGAACCAGGTTCTGCACTGCCCCGCGCCACCGCTCGCCAACTACGAGCGTGACCCGGATGCGCCGCTCAACGAGCTGGGAATGCCGAAGCACAAGACGGAGCAGCTCTAGAGAACGGCGGTGCGGATGCCGTCACGGCGGCATCCGTTGGTACGACCTGCGGTTAGGGGTTGTGGCGCTCGACTCCCAGCCACGCGGCGAGATCGTCAAGCTCCGCCTGTACCGCTGCAGCCGTGTCGGTATCGAACGGCACGTCCTCGTGGATCGCACGAACGGTGAGCTTCTTTCCCTTGCGGTCGACGACGGCGTCGACCTTCCCGACAAGGCGGTCGTCGTGCAGGATCGGCAGTGCGAAGTAGCCCCACTTGCGTTTCCCCTCTGGCTTGTACATCTCCAGCTGGTAATCGAACTCGAACAGGTGCCCGGCACGAGCGCGGTCGTAGCTGAGCCGGTCGAAGGGGGAGAGGAGCGCTGTCCGTCCCTCGAACGGCTGCCCGAGCAGGGTCGGGTCGACCCGCCAGGTGCCCTTGACCCCATCGACGACGGCCTCTTCGCCCGCGTCCTCCACGTACACCTGCTCGATGGCCTGCTCGGTGGCGGACGCGCGTGCGATGCCGAGCGCGGCGAGCCGGCGGGAATTGCGGATGCGACGGGCCTCGTCCGGGGGAAGCGGTACAACATCCGCGGGGTAGACCCGTTCGGCGAGGTCCCAGAAGCGTTCGCGCCCATCACGCCGGGAGATCGCGATCTCGCCACGGCGGAGCAGCAACTCGAGCATCTGGGTGACGTTGCGGTTGTTGGACCATCCGGTCGACTGCCATGACACCTGGCTGGTGTCCGGGATGTCGCGCGACTTGAGTGGTCCCTCGGCGCGCAGCCGATCGAGGATGTCGGTGCGGAAGCGATCGTTGGCAGCCAGCCATTCGCGCCCGCGTGCAGAATGCGGCACATCGGCCATGGAGGCGAGGAAGAGCGGCAGATCGTCCATTGGGCGGATCATGGCGTCAAGTTCGAAGAGTGTGCGATCGTGCTCCAGGGCCCGAGAGAGATCGGCGGGGCGATAGGCGCTGCCGAGTCGTGTCCACGCGACGAGGTCGGCCGCCGGCGCGATCGCCGCAGTGGGGTCGACCTGCAGGAGCGTCAGGTGCTTGACGGTTGACAGCAGGTCGGCCGGACGCCCAGCGGTCAGCAGCTGCGCTCGGACAGCGATGCGTCGGGCCTCGGTGCGGTCGAGTTGGTGCTGCGCCATGGCGCCGACACTACCGACCGGCGCCGATAAATCTGGCGTTTGGTGTCGGATTCAGGCGAGAGTGTTCGTAGAGGAGGTAAACGGCCGTTCAGTGGCCAGACCTCAAAGGAGTTGACACACCGTGAAGTACATGGTTTCCGTGATCGATGACAGGACCGCATCCGGCACCTCGGACGAGATGGTTGCCATCGATGCCTTCAACGAACGAGTTGTGGCAGATGGCCACTGGGTTCTCGCCGGTGGCCTCGCGTCACCGAGCGCCTCGACCGTCATCGACGGGCGAGGGGAGGAGCCGGTGTTCACCGACGGGCCGTTCCTCGAGTCGAAGGAGCACATCGCGGGCTTCTGGATCTTCGAGGCCCCCGATCTCGAAACGGCGCTGGAACTCGCAGTCGACGGATCAAAGGCCTGCAACCGGCGGGTTGAGGTGCGACCGTTCCTGTGATCAGCGCCACAGATGCGATCAGCCGTGCCCACCAAGAGGAGTGGGGCCGGCTGGTCGCCATGCTGGCCCGACGCTTCGGCGATCTCGACATCGCCGAGGAGTCGGTGGCTGAAGCGTTCGCAATCGCCGCGGAGCGCTGGCCGGGGGGCGGTGTGCCGCCCAACCCTGGCGGGTGGCTGACGACCACGGCCAACCGCAAGGCGATCGATCGCATCCGCCGAGAGAGCAAGCGCATCGACAGGCAGCACGAGGCTCAGTTGATGCAGGACGCCACCGAGGCCGAGCAGGCTGGCGCGATCGAGGATGAGCGGCTCCGGTTGATCTTCACGTGCTGCCATCCCGCGCTGGCGATGGAGGCCAGGGTGGCGTTGACACTCCGGTTGATCGGCGGGCTGAGCGTCGCCGAGATCGCCCGTGCCTTTCTGGTGTCGGAGGTCGCGATGGGGCAGCGGATCACCCGGGCCAAGGCCAAGATCCGGGCCGCCCGGATCCCATACGGGGTGCCGACGGGCGAGGATCTGCCGCGGCGGGTGTCCGGTGTTCTGGCTGTCCTCTTCCTGATCTTCAACGAGGGCTATCTGGCCACCAGCGCCGATGCCGATCCCATCCGGAGCGAGCTGACTGCCGAGGCCATTCGGCTGAATCGGGTGCTGTGCTCCCTCATGCCGGATGACGGCGAGGCTGTCGGGCTGCTGGCGCTGATGCTCCTGACCGAATCGCGGCGCCGCGCGCGGGTCTCGGCCAGCGGGGAGCTCGTGCCGCTTGACCAGCAGGACCGGGGATCCTGGGATGCGGAACTCATCGCCGAGGGCCATGGTCTTGTGCGGCAATGCCTCGCATCCGGAGCGGCTCCCGGTCGCTATCAGCTGTTGGCGGCCATCAACGCCGTGCATACCTCGGCTCGCGACTTTCGCGACACCGACTGGTCGCAGGTGGTGGCCCTGTACGACCAGCTCGCACGCCTCGACCCGTCTTCGATCGTCGCGCTGAACCGCGCCATCGCGGTTGCCGAGGTCGACGGCCCGGATGTTGCGCTCGCGACGGTGGACCAGCTTGAGGAAAAGTTGAGAGACTATCACGCGTTCCATGCCACGCGTGCGGAGTTGCTTCGACGTGTCGGTCGCAGCAGGGACGCACGAGAGGCATATGACAAAGCCGTCGAACTGGCGGGCAACACGGCGGAAGTCGCGTACCTGACCCGCCGCCGAGACCAGCTGGGGGAGCGGGACTAGGGGAGAGGTCGGGCAGGGTCACTGGAGGCAGAATTCGTTCCCTTCCGGATCCTGCATCTGGTAGTAGTACTCCGGCCACGGGCCCCAGGTCTGTTCGATGCGGCGGACAACCGTTGCCCCGAGCGCGACGAGTCGATCCTTCTCGCCGTCGATTCTCGAGTGGTCGGATGGGGCAGCATCCGGGTCCCGGCCCACGTTGACATCCAGGTGAATTCGGTTTCGACCTTGCTTGACACTGTCAGCGTGATGGAAGAAGAACCTGGGGCCCTTGCCTTCCGGGTCCTCGGCGAGTGCCCTGGAGGCGAGGTCGGCCTCCGTCAGTCCTGAGTCCAGGAGCTGCTGTCTCAGTGGGTCTTCCCAGTCCAGCTTGGGGTAACCGAACACCTCGGCCCAGAAGTGGGCGAGCGATCTGGGATCGTTCGCGTACATGGTGATGTTTCCGAGCGTGACCACTGCTGCCTCCCGGCGTCATGGGCGGTTGGTGCTTGCCGCCGAGACTACAACCGCCCGAGGTCGGCCCACAGTGATGCCCACTGGGCAGGGGAGAGGTCGCGAGGCAGGCTGCCGGCGCGAATGCGCGTTCGGTCGATCGCTCGCTGAACTGTTTTGGCGTCACGCCGTGAAGCGCCTTGGATGATGCGGGGGAGCGTGCCACCGGATCCGGTGAACACCGCGCGGACGAAGGTCTCGTACCCGCGCCGTTCCTTGGCCGGGACGAGAGGCGACTGGCGCCGCGTGATGCGGAGCAGGCCTCCGTCGACAGTGGGTCGGGGTGTGAAGCACCAGGCGGGGATTCGACCGTGCAGCTCGAACTCGAACCACGGAGCCGACTGCGCCGACATCATCGTGCGCCCGCCGACACCAGCTCGCTTGCGGGCGACCTCCCATTGCGTCAACAGCACCGCGTGATGCCAGGCGGTGTCATCGAGCAGGCGTCGCAGGATGGGCGTTGTCAGGTGGAAGGGGATGTTTCCCACGACGACCGGAGCGTCGAGCGGGTAGCGCAAGGCGTCGGCGTGCTCGATCCGCACCTGAGGCAGGGTGCGCCGCAATCGACGAACCCGGTGTTCATCGATTTCGATGGCCGTCAACGGGCGTCCCAGTGCGGCGATAGTGCGCGTGAGCGCGCCGTCGCCTGCGCCGATCTCGAGAATTGGACCGCTGGTATCCGCCACGAGAGCGGCGATCCGATGGATGGTGGGTTGGTGGTTCAGAAAGTTCTGGCCGAGTTCGTGTCGGCCGCCGTGCAATGAACGAGGCATGAGCGCGCTCCAAAAGAGTGTGTTGGAGCACCCCGACGGCAGGGCGAAATGGGTACGCGAAAGCTGCCTGTCCGAGGTGCAGGTGACATCTCGGAGGACGGCGCGTTATGCGTGCGAGAGCGAGCGCGCCGTCAGGCGCGGCGGTCGCGGAAAGTGTAGAAGCGCGCCATCGCGGGCGCGGAAAGTATCATCCCCATGGACACGACCGTAGCATCAGTCAGGTTTGCTGGCCAACGCCGTCGGTGACGCCACGCATCCCGTCAACACCAGAACTGCGCCAAGAACCCCTAACGCGCGTATCCGCATGCGAGGAGTCTGGCAGACCCGTGGGGAGCGGTGCAGAATCTCAAACTGACATAATCGACATTATCGGAGACTAAGGACGTTGCCCGAGAGGGGTCTTCTGCCGGGCCCTGGGTCTCTGACAGAGTGTTGCGCAGTCGAGAGGATTCCGCGTGTCCGATACGAGCGACAGCACAACGCTGAGCGTCACCTCGAGCACACTGCCAGGTGCCGACCTGCTTGCACTCGTGCGCCGGCTGATCGTCGCGGCCATCATCGCCGCTGTCGTCTATTCGGCATTGATGTCTGGAAGCAAGGGTGGCTGTCCGGGCATCGTCCCCGTATCCGGCGGTCGCACCGGATCGTTCGAGTCGACGGTGGACGTGGTGCGGTCGTGCGTGAACCTGTCGCTCCGTCCCAGCCCGCTTGTGTACATCGCGCTCGCGCTGATCGTCGTGTGGGCCATCGGCGCTGTCTTGCGAAAGGCACACGACGAGCAGGAAGCGACGCGCATCTTGGAGCGAGCGGTCGTCATCGTCAATGTGGTCGCGCTCGGGTCTGTCCTGATCAGTCAGGTGTGGTTCTGGCTGATCCCGCTCGACAACTGGGTCGGCGGCGGAACATTCTTCTACCCGTTCCCATTCGGCGTGGTCGATCTCGAGATCTCACCCATGACGACCAGGTGATCATCGCTCAATTCAGCACGCTCATCCCACCATCTCGCATCGAGTTGCCCACTTCGGCCCCAAAACGGTGCCGGGAATGGGGCGAAAGTGGGCAACTCGAGGCTATGAGAGCGCTGTCAGGCGCCGACGTACGCCGCCAGGTGCTTGCCAGTGAGAGTCGAGCGGCCGGCGACAAGGTCAGCCGGTGGCCCTTCGAACACAATCCGACCACCGTCGTGACCGGCGCCCGGTCCGAGGTCGATGATCCAGTCGGCGTGCGCCATGACTGCCTGGTGGTGCTCGATCACGATGACCGATTTGCCCGAGTCCACCAGCCGGTCGAGCAATCCTAGAAGCTGTTTGACATCGGCGAGGTGCAGGCCGGTGGTCGGCTCGTCGAGCACGTAGACGTCGCCCTTCTCCCCCATCTGGCTGGCGAGCTTCAGCCGCTGCCGCTCGCCACCGGACAGGGTCGTCAGCGGCTGCCCGAGTGACAGGTAGCCGAGTCCGACATCCGCCAGCCGGGTCAGGATTTTGTGTGCTGCGGGCGTCCGCGCATCACCCTCGCTGAAGAACTCCTCAGCTTCGATGACCGGCATCGCCAGCACCTCGGCGATGTTCCGGCCGCCAAGCGTGTACTCGAGCACCGAGGCCTGGAATCGCTTCCCGCCGCACTCCTCACACGTGGATTCCACCGTCGCCATGACGCCAAGGTCGGTGTAGATGACACCAGCGCCGTTGCAGGTCGGGCAGGCACCCTGCGAGTTGGAGCTGAACAGCGACGCCTTGACGCCGTTCGCCTTCGCGAAGGCCGTCCGGATCGGGTCGAGCAGCCCGGTGTAGGTCGCCGGGTTGCTCCGTCGTGATCCGCGAATCGCGCCCTGGTCGATCACCACCACGCCGTCACGCCCGGCGACGGAGCCGGTGATCAGCGAGCTCTTCCCCGAGCCCGCGACGCCGGTAAGCACGCACAGCACGCCGAGCGGGATGTCCACATCGACGTTCTGCAGGTTGTTGGTCGTTGCCCCGCGAACCTTGAGCGCGCCGGATGCCGAGCGCACCGAGTCCTTGAGCGTCGCCCGGTCGTCGAGATGGCGCCCGGTGATGGTGTCACTCCCCCGCAGCCCGTCCACGGTGCCCTCGAAGCACACCGCGCCGCCGGAGGAACCGGCGCCGGGACCGAGGTCGATGACGTGGTCGCCAATGGCGATGGTCTCTGGCTTGTGCTCGACCACGAGCACCGTGTTGCCCTTGTCGCGCAGCTGCAGCAGCAGTGCGTTCATCCGCTCGATGTCGTGCGGATGCAGTCCGATGGTCGGCTCGTCGAAGACATAGGTGACGTCGGTGAGCGACGAGCCGAGATGACGAATCATCTTGGTGCGCTGCGCCTCTCCCCCGGACAGCGTGCCCGCCGGTCGGTCGAGCGAGAGGTAGCCCAAGCCGATCTCGGTGAACGAGTCGAGCAGGTGCCGCAGTCCGCTCAGCAGCGGCGCAACCGACGGCTCGTCCAGCTCGCGCACCCACTGGGCGAGGTCGCTGATCTGCATCGCGCAGACATCGCCGATGTTCTTCCCCTTGATCTTCGACGACCGAGCCTGCGGGCTCAGGCGGGTGCCATCGCAGTCTGGGCAGGTGGTGAAGGTTACGGCCCGCTCGACGAAGGCGCGGATGTGCGGCTGCATCGCGTCGACATCCTTCGACAGCATCGACTTCTGGATCTTCGGGATCACACCCTCGTAGGTGAGGTTGACGCCCTCGACCTTGACCTTGACAGGTTCGCTGTAGAGCAGCTTGTGCAGGTCCTTCTTGTTGTACTGCCCGATCGGCTTGTCCAGGTCCAGCCCGGCGCCGCTGAAGATGCGCCCGTACCAGCCGTCCATGCTGTAGCCGGGCACCGTGAGCGCGCCCTCGCTGAGTGACTTCGTCTCGTCGTACAGCGCCGCGAGGTTGAAGTCGTTGACCGAGCCCATGCCCTCGCAGCGCGGGCACATGCCGCCGAGCTGGTGGAAGGTGGCCTTCTCGGCCTTCGTCTTGCCGCCGCGCTCCACCGTGATGGCGCCGCTCGCGGTCACCGACGGGACGTTGAACGAATAGGCGTTCGGTGAGCCGATCTGCGGATCACCCAGCCTGCTGAACAGGATGCGCAGCAGCGCGTTGGCGTCGGTGGCCGTACCGACCGTTGAACGCGGGTTGGCGCCCATCCGCTCCTGATCGACGATGATCGCCGTGGTCAGCCCTTGGAGCAGATCCACCTCGGGGCGCGACAGCGTCGGCATGAAGCCCTGCACGAACGCGCTGTAGGTCTCGTTGATCATCCGCTGCGACTCCGCGGCGATGGTCGCGAACACCAGCGAGCTCTTGCCCGAGCCGGAGACCCCGGTGAACACAGTCAACCGTCGCTTCGGTATCTCGACGCTGATGTTCTTGAGGTTGTTCTCCCGCGCACCCTGTACGCGGATCAGGTCGTGGCTGTCGGCCGCGTGCGGTGAGGCCGATGTGGTGTGGGTGGCGATGCTCATTGCCTAGCGCTTCTCCTGGATGCGCATCAGGTTCCCGGATGGGTCGCGGAAGGCGCAGTCGCGGATGCCGTACGGCTGGTCGGTGGGCTCCTGAACGACCTCTGCACCGCTGGCCTCCAGCTTGGCGAACGTGCCGTCAAGGTCGGCGGTGGCGAGGTTGATGCTCGCGAAGGTGCCCTTGGCCATCATCTCGGAGATGACGTTGCGCTCATCGTCGGTAAGGCCAGGGGTGGCTGCCGGAGGGTACAGGACGATGGAGGTGCC
Organism: Cryobacterium sp. BB307; assembly: GCF_012274275.1. GTDB lineage: Bacteria > Actinomycetota > Actinomycetes > Actinomycetales > Microbacteriaceae > Terrimesophilobacter. The sequence goes on from NZ_JAANZA010000002.1 coordinate 276,740, forward strand.
GGGCTGGTCGGCGGGGCCGACCGTGATCCAGTGCATCCCCTGGTAGCCGACATCGTTGCGCACCTCGAAGCCGAGGATGTCCCGATAGAACGCCAGCGCGGCATCCGGATCGGTGTGCGGGAGGAAGGTTTCGTGAATGGTGATGTTCATGTTTTTCACGCTAACTGCTGCTCTGAGGCGCGCGCTTCTCGATTCCTGATCGGTCTGGTCACTTGCTTTGCGACGCACGGCGCCATGCCGAGAGTCGCGTTCCCCGCTCGGTGCCGGTAGACGCTCGGCGGCACGCCGACGAGCTCGGTGAAACGGGTGCTGAACGTGCCCAGGGACGAGCAGCCGACGGCGAAGCAGATCTCGGTGACGCTGAGGTCACTCCCCCGCAGCAACGCCATCGCGCGTTCGATCCGCCGGGTCATCAGGTAGGCGTACGGCGACTCGCCGTACGCCAGCCGGAACTGGCGGCTCAGGTGCCCGGCCGACATGTTGACTCCGCGGGCGAGCGCTTCGACGTCCAGCGGCCGCGCGTACTCGCGGTCCATCCGGTCGCGGACACGACGCAGCAGCGCGAGATCGCTCAGGCGTTGTGCTGCGGCTGCGCTGCTGGTCACCTGCTCGATTGTGCCATGTGCCTACGACGTTGCCCAGCGTCGCGCGGCTTGACGCCCGGCTTCTCGGGTGCCAGGCCCACCAGCACGACGAGGACGGTGAGCAGGAGGCTCGCAACGCCGTAGAGCTGTCCGAGACCGGATGCGCGGGCCACGGCATCCGGGACTACTTCCACGATGTCGATGGCGAGTCTCAACTGTGCGATCAGCCAGGTCCACATCGCGGCCACCGCGGCCGCAGCTACCAGAACGACGTACCCGCGTGGGGTCCTGCCATCCCATTCCCGATCGCGATTCGGCAGCAGCGGGAACGCGGCGATGGTCGCGAATACAGCCAGCCAGCTCACGGCCCACACTCCGAGGATCGGCAACCCGGGGGTGAGTCGGCCCGCGTCCGCGAGGAGCGAGTACACCTCCCCCAGCGATCGGGCGGGGACCATCGCGAGCGGTGCGACCACCAGGCCGTCAAGCAGCCCGATCGCCAGGACGCCTCCGAAGAGCCAGCGGGCCACTGCTGCCGTGCGCCGCGGTGGGACGCCCAGTGAGGTGCACGCCGCCTTGTCCGGTTCGCGCGCTCGGAGCGCAGGTGCGAGCGCCGGCAGCCCCAATGCGATCAGCACCGCCGCTGCGATCAGCAGCGCGAGCGCCGCGCCCGTCAGCGCCATGCGCAGCCAGTCAGGCGAGAACAGGGCGGCGAGCATCACCAGCGGTGCCGCCGCCACGAACGAGAATCCCCGCTGCAGTCCACGCAGCTTCGCTGCCGCGTCCATGCGCTCGTTCTACCACCCGGCCCGTTCAATTGGGCTGAGAGTTCCGCCTGACCCATCTCAAGGAGATGACTGAGGAGGCGGCCGGATGCCTGGTGGCCGGCTTCCAGCTGTGCATTCTCCTTGAGACGGATTAAGAGGGGGGTTAGGCGGGGTCGGCCGCGTGGGCCACCTCTGTCGGGATGGCGCGGGTGACAGGCAGGTGCCGCGCCCACCAGCGAAGGATCGCGTCGAACCGCTGCACGCGGTGACGCGGCCGGCCGCTGCGGCTGAGCTCGTGGTCCTCCCCCGGGAAGATCAGCAGCTCGGCATCGGTGCCCTGCCGCTTGAGCGCCGCGTAGTACCGCTCTGCTTGCGGCAGGGGGCAGCGGAGGTCCTCCTCAGAGTGGACGACGAACGTCGGCGTCGTCACCCGGTCGACCACCGCCTGCGGGCTCTGCTTCCTCACCAGCTCGGGGTCGACGCCGGTGTACTCGTCACCGAAGTACATGCCGATGTCCGAGGTACCGACGAAGGCCTCAGGGTCGAGGAAACCCCGCTCGACGACGGCCGCAGCGAACCGGTGGTCGTGCGCGATCGTCCACGCGGTCAGGTAGCCGCCATATGAGCCGCCCATGATCCCCACCCGATCGTCGTCGAGTTCCGGATGCCGCTCGAGCGCGCCCTCGAGGAAGTCCAGCACGTCGGTCATGTCGAGGGTTCCCATCGCCTGACGGATGGACCGCCCGTGCGCTTCGCCATAGCCAGCCGAGCCGCGCGGGTTGCTCATGAGCACCGCGTACCCGGCATCCGCATAGACCTGCGCCTCGTCGAACACGCTGACGGTGTACTGCGCGAACGGCCCGCCATGGATGTTGAGGAGCACCGGATGCGGGCCCTCCCCTCGCGGCAGCACCAGCCAGCCGTGCAGCGGGTACCCGTCCCGCGCCTCGAACTCAAGCTCGATCGCAGGTGCGATGCCGGCGACCAGGAGTTCCGCGGAGAAGTTGGTGAGCACGACGGATCCGCCGTCGCGGAGCACCGCAACATCCCCCGCCGTCTCCGGTGCCGTGAACGACACCACGGTGACACCGGCCGCGTGCGCGTGCCCGGTGATCTCGGCATCCCACGCCGCCACAGGCGCCAGCTCGCCCTCGGGGCTCACCGAGTGCAGCTCCAATCGCCCGCGCGTGACCTTCTGCACCAGCGCTGAACCGTCCGGCAGCACCACGATCGAGCTTCCGGCCTCGCCGAGGTCGACGGTCTCCGGATCGGTGAGCCGCACCGGCCGCTCCCCGACGCCCAGCCGGTACAGTCCGCCGAGGCGGCCGACGAAGTCGCGTCCTTCTTCGCCGATGTCGCTCGCGAGCAGGTACAGTCCGCCATCGGGCAGGTACGCGAGCGCGTCGACGCTGAGGTGGTCCTCGACCGACGTCAGGTCGCGAAGCGGCGCATCCGGATGCGTCAGGTCGAGTTCGAAGACATTCTTGACGAGGTCGTCATCGCGGGTCGCATGCCGCGCGGCGACCAGCGCGAGACGCGTGCCGTCGGGTGAGAACTCGATCGGCCCGTGGTCGAAGTCGCCGGAGGTGACGTGCGTCGCCTCCGGAACAGACTTCGGCATCTCCGGCGACGGGTCGGCTGCCGATGGCGCCGGCGAGTACACCGGCTCTTCGCTCGGGTCCGGAACATCGACGAGGAAGACGTGGTTGCGGCGGTCGCTGATGTAGCCGACCCCGTTGGCGCGGTACTTCAGCGCGGTCAGGTGGCGCGGCGGCTCAGCGCCCGCCCCGAGCTCCTTGACCGTCCCGTAGCGGCCCTCCTCCGGCACGCGCGCGACGAAGGCGATACGGGTCGAGCCCGGCGACCAGCGGAACGAGCCCACACCGAGCGGCGCATCGGTGACCTGCACCGGCTCTCCCCCACCCGCGGGCATCACGTAGACCTGCGCAGGTGAGTCACCCTCACGTCGGAGGAAGCCGATCAGCGCGCCATCCGGCGAGAACCGGGGCGCAGAGTCGTTCATCCCGCGGGTGATGCGCCGCGGCGGCGTCGACCCGTCGGTGGCGATGCTCCACAGCTGGCCGACGTAGGCATCCGCGTCGAGATTGGGTCGCGTCACCGCCACCACGGCGCGAGCGCCGGTCGGGTCGATGGTCGGGGCGGAGACGCTCTTCAGGAGCGGAAGGTCAGTCGCTTTCACTTGGCTCAGCCTAGGGATCAGCGAGAGGTGAAGTCTGAGATGTCGCCCACGTAGCGGGTGTTGTCGGCCGGAACCGGCTCGACCGCTGCCAGCGCGACTTCCGCCGCGAACTCGCCGACGTTGTACAGCCGCCCTGCCGACTCCTTGCGTGCGTCGATCGCTCCCGGGTTGGCGCGCTCGAGCAGCGTCGCGGTGATGGTGCCCTCGATCATGTCGCCAGAGACCACGACGAACTCGATGCCCGCGCTCTCGAGCTCCGGGATCATCGCCCGCAGCGCATCCTCGCCCGCGCGCTTGCTCAGCGCGACCGGCTCGTACTCTGGCATGGTCGGCACGGTCCGGATGAAGTGGGCCTGGTGGCTCGTGACGAAAACGACCCTGCTCCCGCTCTCGAGCAGCGGCAGCGCGCCGGTCAGCACGCCCACCTGCGCGTCTCGGTTCAGACGCATCGCGTAGTCCTCACCCATTCCGCTCTCCATGCCACCGGATGCGTTGAGCACGAGCAGGTCCAGCCCGCCCCACTGCTCGCGCACCGCCGCGAACAGCTGCGCAACCGACTCCGGATCGGTCAGGTCGGCGCCGAGCGCGACCGCCTCTCCCCCACTCTCGGTGATCTTCTCGACCAGCTGGAGGGCGCGCTTCTCCTTGTTGCGGTAGTTGATGACCACCTTCGCGCCGGCCGCGGCGAGATACTGGGCTGTGTCCGCTCCGATGCCGCGAGAGGAGCCGGTGATGAGGGCGCGTTTGCCGGCCATGCTGCCGGGCATCAGAGGGGTGCTGGTCACAGCATCCGACCCTACCAACGCTCGCGCACAGCCGATGTTTCCCTACTGCTAGCGTGTATGAAACGAGGAGGGTGAATGTTCGTCGACCTGACGCAGTACATGTGGATCCTCTGGCTGATCTTCATCTTCATCTTCATCATCATCGAACTGCTGACGCTCGAGTTCACGTTCCTGATGATCGCAGTCGGCAGCCTTGCCGGCCTCGGCGTGAATCTGCTGGGCTGGGAGTGGTGGCTGCAGTTCGTCGTGGCCGCGGTCGTGTCGGTGCTGCTCATCCTGACCATCAGGCCGCTGCTGCTGCGCACCATGCATAAGGGCGCGGATAATACGCCCACCAACATCCCCGCACTCATCGGGATGCGCGCCAGGGTCGTGAAGTCGGTGACCGCCGATGGTGGTGGCCAGGTGAAGCTTGCCAACGGCGAGACCTGGACCGCGCGCATCGCCGACTCAGCGCCGGCCGCGCCGCTGGAAGAAGGAACCGTCGTCACCGTGACCGCCATTGAGGGCGCCACCGCGGTCATCACCCCGCAAGAGGAGGAATCCACCACATGATCGACTTCGGCGGCTTCATCGGCCAGATATTCATCATCGCGTTGCTTGTCGTTCTCGGCATCTTCGTGCTGGTCGTGCTCATCCGTGCCATCCGGATCATCCCGCAGGCCTACGCCGGCGTCGTCGAGCGGCTCGGCAGGTACCACAAGACCCTCAACCCGGGGTTGAACATCCTTGTGCCGTTCATCGACCGGGTGCGCCCGCTCGTCGACATGCGCGAGCAGGTCGTCTCCTTCCCGCCGCAGCCGGTGATCACCGAGGACAACCTCGTCGTCTCGATCGACACGGTGGTCTACTTCCAGGTGACGGATGCCCGTGCCGCGACCTACGAGATCGCCAACTACCTGGGCGCGGTCGAGCAGCTCACCACCACCACCCTGCGCAACGTGGTCGGTGGCCTGAACCTCGAAGAGGCGCTCACCAGCCGCGACAACATCAACGGCCAGCTGCGTGTCGTGCTCGACGAGGCGACCGGCAAGTGGGGCATCCGCGTCAACCGGGTCGAGCTCAAGGCGATCGACCCGCCACACTCGATCCAGGACTCGATGGAGAAGCAGATGCGCGCCGAGCGTGACCGCCGCGCCGCCATCCTCACCGCGGAGGGCACCAAGCAGTCGGCGATCCTCGAGGCCGAGGGCGCCAGGCAGTCGGCGATCCTCCGCGCAGAGGGTGACGCGCAAGCGGCGGTGCTCCGCGCCAACGGTGAGGCGGAGGCGATCACCACGGTGTTCAAGGCCATCCACGAGGGCAACCCCGACCCGAAACTGCTCGCCTACCAGTACCTGTTGACGCTCCCGAAGCTCGCCGAGGGCGAGTCGAACAAGCTCTGGATCATCCCGTCGGAACTCACCGAGGCGCTCAAGGGCATCGGTGGCGGCTTCGCGGAGAAGTTCGGTGGCCAGGCGGGCTAGCCGCGAGCGGGTTCCGGTGGCGTTTCTCGAACCCGCCCCGCCGCGCGTGCTTGCGCACCGCGGGCTCGCGATCGACGCGCCCGAGAACACGCTGCTCGCGTTCGCGAGGGCCATGGCCGTCGGTGCAACGCACATCGAGACGGATGTGCACGCCAGTCACGACGGGCACGCGGTCGTCGCACACGACGACACCCTGAAGCGCGTCGCGGGACGCGAGGTGCGCGTCGACCACCTGTCGATGGCGGAGCTTCGCCGGGTGGACCTCGGCCACGGACAGGGCTTCGCGAGTCTCGGTGAAGCGCTCGACGGGTTCCCGGATGCCCGCTTCAACATCGACATCAAGTCGGAAGCGGCCATCGCGCCGACGGTCGCGGCGATCCTCGACGCCAACGCGACGTCCCGGGTGCTGGTGACGAGCTTCTCCGAGAAGCGCCGGCTGGCAGCGCTCGCGATGCTGCCCGGCGTCGCGACATCCACCGGCGCCGGGGCGAGCGCGACCTTGTTCGCCACGAGCACGTTCCGACTGGCGAGGCGTGCCCGCAAGGTGCTCGCCACCGTCGACGCGGTGCAGCTGCCAGAGCGGTACAAGGGCATGAGGATCGTCACTCCCCGGCTCATCCGGATGGCGCACGACGCGGGCGTCGAAGTGCACGTCTGGACCGTCAACGACCCGGCCGACATGAGCCGCCTCCTCGATCTGGGCGTCGACGGCATTGTCACCGACCGGGCCGATCTCGCGATTCCCCTCCTCGCCGCCCGCCAGTAAGCATCCGCGAGCCTGTGAACCGGCTGTGAGAACCGGCGCGCGGAAAGGATTCGCTCAGCCAAGCGGTTTATAACTTGGACTTAGATTCGCGAGAGAGGACCGCACGATGGCAGATCGCAGTTTGCGTGGCATGCGACTGGGGGCTCAGAGCCTGCAGAGTGAAGAGGGCGTGACGTTCTCCCCGCGGGTGCGCAGCACCTATCAGTTGGAAGACGGATCGACCTTCGAGGTCACGTTCGCTGCTGACGCCGAAGTCCCACTGGAGTGGGAGTCGCCAAAGAGCGGACTCGTCGGCCGTCTGCTCGATGAGGACGGCAAGCAAGTCCCGATCGATGAGAGCGAGACCAAGGTTCCGCGCACGCACTGGGACATGCTGCTTGAGCGTCGCACCCGGGCCGAGCTCGAGGAGATCCTGGCGGAGCGCCTGACCTACCTCCGCGCACGCCGCGGCGAGCACAAGATCGGCGCCTAGCTCCCCGTTTTTCTACCGCATCCGGCGGGTCTCCCTTTGACGACGAAGGAGATTTCGCCGGATTCGGGCGTTAAAGCGACGACACGCCGTAATGCGGGTCGGATCTCCTGCATTTTCAGAGGCGGGTCAGGGGCGGCGGCGGGCGCGCGTGAAGCCCCAGAAGGTGACGCGCAGGAGCGCCTCGGCGACGATACCCAAATGCATTTTCGAGCGTCCCGCCGCGCGCTCGACGAAGGTGATCGGATGCTCGACGACGCGCATCCCGGCACGCTCGGCGCGCCACGCGAGTTCGACCTGAAAGCAATACCCCTGCGACGACACGTCAGCAAGGTCCAAGCTTTTCAGCGCGTCGACACGGAACACCCGGAACCCGGACGTCAGGTCGTGCAGCCGTGAGCGCAGCATGAAGCGCGCGTAGCCGTTCCCGGTGCGTGAGACGAACTGCCTGAGCCAGGGCCAGTTGCGCACCGCTCCCCCGGGCACCCAGCGTGAGCCCAGCACCAGGTCGGCTCCGGATGCCGCCAGCGGCAGCATCGACCGCAGCTCGAGCGGATCGTGGGAGCCGTCGGCGTCAAGCTCGACCACGAAGCGGTAGCCGTCCTCGATCGCCTTCTGGAACCCGGCCAGGTACGCCCGGCCCAGGCCGTCCTTGTGTGCGCGGTGCAGCACCGACACGGCCGGGTCCTCGGCGGCGAGTTCATCGGCGATGCGCCCGGTGCCGTCCGGGCTCGCGTCGTCAACGATGAGCACGTCGACATCCGGCACCGCCTGCCGCATCCGCCCGACGAGCAGCGCGAGACTATCGCGCTCGTTGTAGGTGGGGACGATTGCGAGCGCCTCAGCCACGCCGCCGCCCGAGCATGACGGCGGCAAGCAGTGTGGTCAGCGCGAAGCCGCCGACCGCCCACTCCGGCGCGCGGCGCAGCACCGACGCCGGCGTCACGGTGTCGCTCAGCGGCACGGTCTGCACCATCGAGCCCGGCTCGAACACGGGCAGCTCGTCGATCGTGCTGCCGTCCGGTGCGATGATCGCGCTGGTGCCGACCGTCGAGATGTTCACGACGCTGCGCCCGGTCTCGATCGCCCGCAGCCGCGCGATCCCCAACTGCTGGGCGCTCTCGTCGGTCCGGCCGAAGTCGGCGTTGTTCGTCGGGGCGAGGATGATGTCGGCGTCGTCATCTAGCATCTGCCAGACGAGCGAGTCGTCGACAATGTCGAAACAGATGGCGATGCCCGCGATGACACCCTCGATGTCGAAGACGTTGTCGCGCTGCCCGAAAGAGTAGTCGCGCGGCACCAGGTCGAACAGGCTGGGAGCCAGCGGATACCAGAAGTCCCGGTCCGGCAGATACTCGGCGAACGGAACAGGGTGGATCTTGTCGTACTGATCGACCGCGCCCTGCCCAGCCTGCCACAGCAGCATGCTGTTGAAGATGCGGCCCTGATCGTCGTGGGTGATGGTGCCCGTGACCAGCGGCGCGTCCATCTCCTGGCTCACATAGTCGACCGCCTGGGCCGCCTGCGGGAACTCGAGCGGGCTCAAATCGGATGAGTTCTCCGGCCAGACGACCACGTCGACGTCCTCGCCGAACAGCGGGACCGTCGCTGTGACGTGGTCTTGCAGGATCTGCCCGTGCTGATACTCGGAGAACAACCCGGCATCCGAGTCGCCCTGCACGGCCGCAACGCGCCACTGTCCGCTCTCGTGGTTCGGGAACGCCGGAACGGCGAGCAGCAGCGCGACCGCGATGCCGGCGACGATCGCCCGCAGGCCGACCGCGACATCCCGCAGCCGGACCGCCTGCACGAGGATGGCCGCCGTCCACGCGACGAGGAAGCTGAGCCCGGATGCGCCCACCCAGGCCACAAGCTCCCCGAACGGGCTCTCCGATAGGGAGAAGGCGAGCCGGCCCCAGGAGAAGCCGCCATACGGCCAGGTGCTGGTGATTGCCTCGTACAGCGTCCACAGCCCGGCCAGCACCGCTGGCACACCGACCAGACGCCCGAAGGCGCCCGGCCAGAGCACGGTGACGTAACGCCAGGCGAGCGCGATGAGCACCGCGGCGCCGCCGAAGAACAGCGCTTGCAGTCCGGCCAGCGCGAGCCAGGGCACCGGGCCCAGGTAGACGGTCAGCCAGTCGATGAGCGGGAACCAGTAGGCGGCTCCGCCGACCAGTCCCACGGCGAAGGCGGAGCCGGCCGTGCGGCCGACGAGCGAGACGAGCATGAGCGCCGTCCCGACGAAGATGAGAGGCCACCAGCCCGGGTCGGGGAACGCGAGTGCGTTGATCGGCCCGGACAGCGCGGCGAGGCAGAACGCCAGCCACAGCGGCGGTGCACTCTGCGACAGTGCCCCGACCGCGAAGCTGCGCTCTGCTGTCGGCGCAACTGCCTGAACGCTCATCAGCTCACACTCGAGTAGGCGACGATCCCGCGCCGCACCTGGTCGATCGCAGCACGAGCCCGGGCATCCAACGGGGAGTCCGCGACGATGGACAACTGGTCGAGAAGGTCGATGGTCTGCTTGGTCATCCGCACGAAGTCGCCGGCGGCGAGCTCGGTGTCTTCCAGCACCGAATCCAGGCTGGCCCCGTTGGCCCAGCGGTACATCGGCAGGGACAGCCCGGTGGCGAGCGGCTCGCTGCCCGGCAGCCGGTGATCGCGCTCCAGGTCGTCGAGCTGCGCCCACAGGGTCGTCGTGCGGTCGAGCGCGTGCCGGAACGGCCCCTTCGGCAGCCGGTGGTCAGCCGGATACGCGTCGTCCCGGCGTGGTTCGTAGACGAGGGCGGCCGCCATCGCCGCGAGTCCGGCCGAGTCCAGCTCCGACCAGGCTCCGGTGCGCAGCGACTCCGCGACCAGCAGGTCGCGTTCGCCGTAGATGCGGCGCAGGGTCCTGCCCGGCTGCGCAACCGTGAGCTCGTCCCCGTCCCGCACCAGGTAGTCGAGTTCGAGCAGCACGTCGGTGACACGGTCGAAAATCTTGGAGATCGCGCCGGTGCGGCCGCTGATCTGGCGACGCAGCTCATCCGTCTGCCGCTTCAACCGCCACCAGCGCTCCGCCCAGCGCGCGTGCGCTTCCCGATCAGGGCAGCCGTGACACGGATGCTGCCGGATGCGCTTGCGCAGCCCCTGCATCTGGCGTTGGCGTCGGTCGCGTTCGCTGCGCGACGCCGTTGTGGCCTTCGACGCGCCCTTGCGTTCGAGGTCGCTGAGCTCGCGCCGCAGCCCGGAGTACTCGCGGAAGTCGCCGAGGTGGCAGTGCATCGCCGTCTCGTAGCCCTCGAGCGACTCCTCCTGCGACCGCACCTTGCGGGCGAGGTCGACGACGCCGCGGTCCGCCTGGAACTGGGCGAAGCTGGACTCCAGGATCTGCTTGGTGCGGTCCCGTCCGAACTGCGCGATCAGGTTCACCGACATGTTGTAGGTCGGCTTGAAGCTCGAGTTCAGCGGGTAGGTGCGGCGGGACGCGAGCGAGGCGACCGCTTGCGGGTCGAGTCCGTCTCGCCACTGGATGACGGCGTGCCCCTCGACGTCGATGCCGCGACGGCCAGCGCGTCCGGTCAGCTGGGTGTACTCCCCCGGCGTGATCGGCACGCGCGCTTCGCCGTTGAACTTCTCGAGCCGCTCCAGCACGACAGTGCGGGCGGGCATGTTGATGCCGAGCGCGAGGGTCTCGGTGGCGAACACCACCTTGAGCAGCTTGCGCCGGAACAGGTCCTCGACCACTTCCTTGAACGCGGGCAGCAGGCCGGCGTGGTGGGCGGCGACCCCGCGTTCGAGCCCGGACAGCCAGTCCCAGTAGCCGAGCACCGCGAGGTCATCGTCGGGGATGGTGCGAACGCTCGCCTCAACGGTTGCCCGGATCTCGTCGCGCTCGGCGACCGTTGTGAGGACGGCGCCGGCCCTCAGTACCTGACTGACGGCCTGGTCGCATCCGATCCGGCTGAAGATGAAGAAGATCGCCGGCAGCAGGTTGCGCTCGTCGAGCAGCTTCACGACGTGAGCGCGGTCGAGGCGTTCCTCGCGGTACCGCCCGCCGCGCGAGTGGTAGCGGCCGACATCCTTCATCTGCCGCGCGCTGAGAGTACGACCGCCGTAACGGGCCATTTGCACCAGCTCGGGGTTGACCCGATTGGAGGCCTGCCGGTCGCCCGCGCCCTGCAGCGAACCGGTGGAAGTGTCGAACAGGTCGATGAGCTTGCTGCGCATGAGGATGTGCTGCTCGAGCGGCACCGGCCGCTCCTCGGAGACGATCACCGCGGTGTCGCCGCGCACCGCCTGCAGCCAGTCACCGAACTCCTCCGCGTTCGACACGGTCGCGCTCAGCGACACCAGGCGGACCTCGCGCGGGAGGTGGATGATGACCTCCTCCCAGACCGCGCCGCGGAACCGGTCGGCGAGGTAGTGCACCTCGTCCATGATCACGAAGCCGAGATTGGGGAGCAGGTCCGAGTCGGCGTACAGCATGTTGCGCAGCACCTCTGTGGTCATGACCACGATCCGGGCACGCGAGTTGATGTTGGTGTCGCCGGTGAGCAGGCCGACATCCTCTGGGCCGTACTCGTCGACCAGTTCCTGGAACTTCTGGTTGCTGAGCGCCTTCATCGGAGCGGTGTAGAAGACCTTGGTGGTGGGCGACTGCATGGCGAGGAAGACCGCGAACTCGGCGACGATCGTCTTGCCCGCCCCGGTCGGCGCCGCGACGAGCACACTGCGGCCCGCCTCCAGCTCAGCGCACGACGACAGCTGGAACGGGTCGAGGTCGAAGCGCTGCTTGGCGCGGAACTCCTCGAGCATCGGCTTGCCGCTGCGCTGCCGCGCCGCAGCGTACCGCTCAGCGGCCGAGAGCTCGGTAGTCATGCGACGCTCGGTGCTCCGAGCTCCGCCTCAAGCTTCTTCTGCTTGCGAGCCTCGATGGCGTCGTGCCAGAACGCGACACCGACGGCGAGGAAGTACAGCAGCACCATCGGGATTGCCAGCAGGAACATCGAGAACACGTCCGCGGCGGGCGTGGCGATGGCGGTGAACACGGTGATCGCGAGAATCGCCCAACGCCAGGCCGACAGCATGGCCTTCGCGGTCATGACGCCCATGAAGTTCAGGATGACCAGGAACACCGGCAGCACGAACCCGATGCCGATGGCGAGGATCAGCTTGACGACGAAGTGCAGGTACTCCTTCGCGGCGAAGAGGGATGCTGTGCCCTCGGCGCCGAATGAGCTGAGCAGCTCGACAATGTTCGGCAGCACGTACCAGCCGGCGAAGCAGCCGGCGAGGAAGAGCGGCACCGCGGTGAAGAAGAAGCCGAAGGTGTACCGCTTCTCCCGCGAGGTCAGGCCGGGCACGATGAACGCGAAGATCTGGTACAGCCAGACCGGTGCCGAGAGGAAGATGCCGACGTAGACGGCGATCTGCATGCGCAGGTCGAAGTGCGCGGTGACCGTCGGATAGACCAGCTCGGCGTCACGGCTCTCCGCGACGATCGTGATCGGCTCGCGCAGCGCCGCCCAGATCGGCTCGCTCAGGATCCAGCCGGCGATGCCGCCCACGATAATCGCGAGCGCACAGCGGAACAGCCGCTTGCGCAGTTCGATGAGGTGCTCGCCGAGCGACATCCGGCGTTCGGGATTCGCGCCTCGTTTCACACGAGCTGCCACGGTTGTCAGGGTTGAGAGCTGGGCTTGTTGTCCGTGCTAGTCGTCGGCTCGGTTGCGTCAGCCGGGGTGGTCGGCTCGCCCGGCTGCGCTGCCGTCGCCTCGCTCTCCGGGGTCTTGATCTCGTTCTTGAAGATCTTCATCGACTGGCCGACGCTGCGAGCGAGCGCCGGAAGCTTGGTGGCGCCGAACAACAGCAGAATGACCACCAGCAGGATGATGGCGTGCCAACCACTGAGGTTGCCTAACATGCGGTCACTTCCTTCGTGTCTGTGTTCGTCGCTGTAGTTTAGCCCGGTCAGCGGGACGTAATGTACGCGTCGGCTGACCGTGTTCTAGTCGTTGTAGCGGGCCAGCGCCGCCGCCGCCCAGTCGGCCACGACCTGGCGGGCCTCCTCCGGCTCGACGACGGTGACCATGCCGGGCAGGCCGGCGACCAGACGTTTGAGCCCGTGATAGTGGGAGACCCGGATGCTGGTGCGCAGGGCGTCGCCGGACGGGACCAGCTTGGCGCCGGCGGGGATGTAATCCGAGATGAGCGGGAGCGCCGCGGGGCTGATGTCGATGGTGACCGACAGGTCGTCGGCCGAGCCCTCGAACAGGGTGTCGGGCAGGGTGACCTCGCCAGCGTGGAAGCTGATGCGCTCGTCGGTGAGCACCGGGTTGCCGATCCGATCGATTCGGAACGTGCGCACCGCTTCGCGCAGGTGGCACCAGCCGCGCAGGTACCAGTCGGCGTCGACCGACTCGACGCGCAGCGGGTCGACGCGCCGGCTCTCCAGTTCGCCGCGCGAGTTCAGGTAGTCGAACTGCAGCTGCCGCTCCTCCTCGACCGCCTCGCGCACCAGCTCGAGCGTCGCATCCGCCTCCGCCGTCTCGACGGCGACCTGGGTGGGCAGCGCCGACGCGCCTCGCGCGAGCTTGGCCATGAGCGTCGCAAGCGCGGCGCGGTCGACGGTCTCTGGCAGCGCGGACAGGTACTGCAGCCCCGCGATGAGTGCCGCGGCCTCGCGGCCGGAGAAGCGCGGGGACTCGTCGATGGCCACCATGTTGGTGAGCACGATCTGGTCGTTGTCCTCGAAGTCGTCCCAGGCGATGTCGAAGAGGTCGTCGTGCTGGTAGGCGGCGGTCTCGCCGGGGATGCCTGAGATCGCGATGAGCCGCACCGACTCGCGGATGAGCTCGGCGTCGACCCCAAAGTGGTCGGCGACCGTCTGCACCGACACCCGGTCGTGGTCCATCAGGTAGGGAACGAGTGACAGCAGGAAGGCCAGCTTGTCGCGCGCGTGCAGCGGTTGCTTGGCTCTAGCCATGCGCTGCCTCCGTTTCGGTGTGCGCCGCCAGCACCGCGGCGAGCCGCGAGCGGTGCGCTTGGCGGAGCTGGTCCGGCTCGAGCACGAGCACCTCCGGGCCGTAGCTCGCGAGTTCCTCGGCGAGCAGGTTGGCGTCGGCGAACTGCAGCAGCAGCTCTCCGTTGTCGGCCCCCTCCCTGGTGCCGCGACGCTTGCGGAGCCGCATCGCGGCATCCGAATGCGGCTCGACCCGGATGCGCGCGGTGTTGGCGTTCCAGATCTCCTCGATCTCGCGCAGCGCGATCTCGCCCTCGTCGGCGTCGCGCGGCGGGAAGGTCGCGCCGGTCGGTGCGATGTCACTCACGATGCGTCGCAGCAGGAACGACTTGCGCGCTCCGGTGTCCGGTTCGATCGCCGAGCAGTGCCAGCGTCCCTGGTACTGGAAGAGTGCGACCGGTGCGACCTCGCGCACTGTCGCCTCCGACTGGCCGGGCTTCAGATAGCTGAAGCGCACCACCTGATTGCGTTCGAGAGCGTTGTTGAGCGGCTCGAATGAGGCATCCCGAACCCGCAACCGTGGCGCGTAGGCGAGCACCGGTTCGTCGGCCTCGATGCCGAGCGCGCGCAGCTTGATGAGCGCGCGGCGTGACTCTGTGGACATCGTGCCCTCGCGCCACACCATGCCAGCCAGGCCGAGCAGCGCCGTCTCCTCCGCGGAGAAGGTGATGTCGCGCGGTAGCTCGTAGTCGCCGCGCGGGATGCGGTAGCGCAGCGACTGGTTGTTGACGGCTTCCCCGGGCGGCTGGATGGTCTCCAGCGGAACGCCGAGCTCCCGGATGTCGTCCTTGTCGCGCTCGAACTGGCGCTCGAGGTTCGCGTTGTCGCCGCTTGTCTTGTACCGCTGACGGTAGCCCTGCACGGTCGACAGGATCTCGCTCTTTGTCAGCCCGTTCTCGGTTGCCAGCAACGCCAAGACCAGGCTGAACAGCCTTTCCTCAACGGGTACTCTCACCGGTGCTGCCAATCTTCGTGTTCCGCGCTGTCACCGACATTGGTGTCCAGCGATGTGACAACACACCCGGCCAGTGTGTTTGTGAAGCTCTACAGGTCGACTATGCCCAGAATATCAACCACGTAGACGAGGGTTGACCCCGACGGGATGCCCAGCGCGCCCTGGTCGCCGTAGGCGTGCTCCGGCGGTGCGACGATGAGGATCTGCGAGCCCACCGTCTTGCCGGTCAGCCCCTCGACCACGCCGGAGGGCAGTCCGCCGCCCTCCTTGAGCTCGCGGACGACCGCCTGTCCCTCTTCCCAAGTGGAATCGAAGACGCCGCCGTCGGACCAGAGCACACCGGTGTACTTCATGAGCACCGCGTCGCCGGCCTTGACCGTCTCGCCATCCGCCTTCTGCAGCTCGGCCACCTTCAGGTCGGTCGGCGGCTCCTCATTCGGAACCGTCACGCCGGGAGCGCCGTTCGGCGCGAGGACCACCGCGGGCAGGCCGTTCTGCGGAAGCTGCGGGCCGCCGTTGGCCTTCGCGGGCCACGCCTCGATCAGGTCGATGACGTAGACGAAGGAGTCATTCGCGCTGACGCCGTTGGCCGGATCGGCTGCGCCGTTGTGGGTGTCCTTGGCTGAACCGACGATGGCGATGCGCGAGCCGACGCTCGTGCAGGCGAGTCCGTCGGTGATGACGTCGAGGGTCGAATCGGCTCCAACCGTGACGAACTGGCCCAGGTCGTCGAACTTGCTCTGGCCGAGCACCTCGCCGTCGGCGCCGTTGACGATCGTGAACTGGATGCGGACCGGCGCTCCGGCGCGCACAGGCTCGCCGTCGCCCTCGACGAGGACGCTGCGCTCGGTGCTGTCGGTGTAGATCGGGGTCGGGAAGTCGACGCTGGGCTTGTCGCCGAAGTCCCCGCTGGCCGTCACCACTGACGAAGCGTCTCCCGCAGGCGTCGGCGTGCATCCCGGTGCGAACGGGTTGGCACAGGCCGAAAGGCTTGCGAGCACGCCTGCAGATAGAAGGAGCGCGGGGATCTTGCGCACGAGTCCTCGTTTCGTTGATGGCACAGCTTGGACAATTCTAGGCTGAAGGCTCGGTGTGAGTTTTCTCACCCGGGAGGCGCTTGGCCGCTTCCGATTCCGCCTGCCGCGCCGCCTTGCGGATACGCTTCTCACTCGCGGACCGCTCCCCCAGGGCGCCGGGCGTCCACTGCTCGACATCCTCGTCGGCGTAGTCCGGCTTTGCCTTGCGCCCGCGCTGCGGCAGCACTGTGCCTGGGGCGAGCCGCCGGGCGGTGAGCAGGAAGCCGGTGTGGGCGACCATCCGGTGATCGGGGCGCACCGCGAGACCCTCGACGTGCCATCCGCGCACCATCGTCTCGGACGACTCCGGGTCTGTGAAGTTGCCGGTAGCGCGAATCGCCTCGGCGACGCGAGAGAGCTGGGTGACGGTTGCGATGTACGCGACAAGCACCCCGCCCGGGGTGAGGGCGTGCGCGCTCGCCTCGAGGCAGTCCCACGGGGCAAGCATGTCGAGCACGATCCGGTCGACGGATCCGGCCGCGACCTTGGGGAGCTCCTCCGCCAGATCGCCGAGTTCGACGCTCCAGTTGGCCGGCTCCTCGCCGAGGAAGTTCTCGACGTTGGCGCGAGCCACGCGCGCGAATTCGTCGCGGCGCTCATAGGAGATGAGTCGACCCTCGGGCCCGATCGCCCGCAGCAGGGACAGCGACAGGGCGCCGGAGCCGACCCCGGCCTCCACAACGGTCGCGCCCGGGAAGATGTCGCCGATGCTGAGGATGCGGGCCGAGTCCTTCGGGTAGACGATGGCGGCGCCGCGGGGCATCGACATGACGAAGTCGTTCAGCAGCGGCCGCAGGGTCAGGTACTCGTCGCCTGTGGTGCTGGTCACCACCGAACCATCCGGGAGCCCGATCACGTCATCGTGCTTGAGCACGCCGCGGTGCGAGTGGAACTCGCCGCCCGGCTGCAGGGTGATGGTGTTCAGGCGGCCCTTCGGCCCGGTGAGCTGCACCCGGTCGCCGACGACGAACGGGCCGGACTGACGCCGGGTCACGACGCGAGCCTCTGCGCGCTGAACACCGCGGCGATGTCGTCGAGGGTCTTGCCCTCGAGCGTCGGCCACAGCGTGTAATCCGGGCTCGGCTCCAGCGGGATGTGCGCTGGCACGCCGATCACGGCGGCTCCGGATGCGACAGCGGAGGCGAGTCCGGGACGCGAGTCCTCGATCGCGACGCAGTCGATCGCCGCGACACCGAGCAGCTCTGCACCCCGCAGGTAGGGCTCCGGATGCGGCTTCTCGTTGTCGACATCATCGCCGGAGACGACATGGTCGATGCCGAGCAGCCGGGCGATCGGGTCGGCCATGGTGCGCATGGACATCGTGACGATCGCGGTCGGCACTGCGGCCTCGGCCAGGGCCGCGACGAGTTCACGGGCGCCGGGGCGCCACGGCACGCTGTCGCTGAGCTGGGCCACGACGCGTGAGGTCAGCCGACCGATGATCTCGGCCGCAGGGAGGCCCACTCCCCTGTCCTGGAAGACGTGTGCGCTGTCGAACAGTCCCGAGCCGACCTGGCCCATCGCATCCTCGTGCGTCCAGACGCCGCCGAATGACTCCACAAGCTCCGTTTCTGCGGTCATCCAGTAGGGTTCCGAGTCGATGAGCGTGCCGTCCATGTCGAGCAGGACTGCCGCGGGTAGCTGTGAGGTCACGAGCGTCAAGTGTACTGACCGCGTTCTACCACTCGCGGTCCTATCCTTGAAGGGCAAAAGGTGAGCGCCTTAGCGGCGTTCGAAGATTCGTAAGGTGAATGTGGTCAAGAACGATAGTGTGCTCGGCGGTCGACTGCTGGTCGTCGCGCTCGAGGGCTGGAACGACGCCGGCGAGGCCGCCAGCGGCGCCGTCCGCACGCTGAAGGACCAGCTCGGGGTGGTGCCGGTCGCGGAAATCGACGGCGAGTACTACTTCGACTACCAGTTCAACCGGCCCACGATCGCCACCAACGACGATGGGACGCGCAGTCTCGACTGGCCGAGCGTGATCGTCTACGGTCCGGCATCCGATCGTCCGGCGCAGCGTGAGCCGATTGTCGACGAAGCCGGGCTGTCGGTGAGCGGCGACAACGCCGGCAATGTCTTCATCCTGCTCGGCACAGAGCCGTCGCGGAGCTGGAAGAGCTTCGCCGAGGACCTGATCGCGATCATCGACGAGAACGACATCGAGGCGGTTATCACCCTGGGGGCGATGCTCGCCGACGTACCGCACACCCGGCCGATCTCGGTGTTCACGAGCAGTGAGAACCCGGAGGTGCGCGCAGAGCTGGGCATCGAGCGGAGTCTGTACGAGGGACCGGTCGGCATGCTCACGGTCATCACCGATGCCGCCGAGGCGGCGGGCGTCCCGACCGTGTCGGTGTGGGCATCCGTGCCGCACTACGTGCACAACACGCCGTCACCGAAGGCTATGCTCGCGCTCATCGACCGGCTCGAGGAGCTGATCGACGTGGTGATTCCGCGCGGCGAGCTGCTGGACGAGGCGCAGGTGTGGGAGCGCAGCATCGACCAGCTGACGAGCGAGGACGAGGACATGGCGTCCTACATCCACCAGCTGGAGCAGGCGCGCGACACCGTCGACTCACCCGAGGCGAGCGGTGAGGCGATCGCGCAGGAGTTCGAGCGGTACCTGCGCCGCCGCGGTGGCGAAGGGAAGCCGCCGCCCGGCCCGACCGCCAGCTGAGGCCTCCGCTGGTTGAGGGATTACGCGCAGCGCAATCGTCTCGAAACCAGCTTCACGCTGGGGCTGGTTTCGAAACGATCGCTTCGCGATCCCTCAACCAGCGAGGCTTCGCGATCCCTCAACCAGCGGTTGAGAGGCGGATGCCTAGGAGCGCGTCGATCGCCTCGACCGTGACGCGGCTCGGGGTGCGACCGGCCGCCACCTCGGCGTCGAGCAGCGTGAGCACTCCGGCCGTGTCCAGGTCGTCGGCGAGCAGTTCGCGCATGTTCTTGAGCACCGATACGTCTTCCCCGGATGCGCCGGCCGCCCACGCCCGCCACGAGGCGAGCCGCTGCTGCGCCCGCTCGAGCACGGCATCCGTCCACTCCCGGTCGGAGCGGTAGTGCCCGTCCAGCAGCGCGAGCCGGATCGCCGCAGGGTCGACCCCGGCCTCCCGCAGCCGCGACACGAACACCAGGTTGCCGAGCGACTTGCTCATCTTCTCGCCGCGGTAGCCGACCATTCCGGCGTGCGAGTAGACGCGCGCCCAGTCGGTCCCGGTGAGCGCGGCAGAGTGGGCAGCGCTGAACTCGTGGTGCGGGAACAGCAGGTCAGATCCCCCGCCGTTGAGAGTGATCGGCGCAGCCAAGTGCGTGAGGCCGATTACCGAGCACTCGATGTGCCAGCCGGGCCGTCCGCGCCCGACCGCGGAGTCCCAGGCCGGCTCCCCGTCGCGTTCGGCACGCCACAGCAGCGGGTCCAGCGCATCGCGCTTGCCCGGCCGGTCCGGGTCTCCCCCGCGCTCGGCCGATAGCTGCAGCATCGTCTCCCGGTCGAGCCCGCTCTCCTGCCCGAGGTGCCAGGGCGAAACCTCGGCGGCCGCGGCGATGTCGAAGTAGAGGTCGGGTGCGGCATCCGGGCTCTCCACCTCGTAGGCGAGTCCCTGCTCACGCAGCGTGGCGACAGCATCTGCGATCCGGTCGACCGACTCGACGACGCCGACGAAGTGGGTGGGCGGCAGGATGCGCAGCGCCTCCATGTCGGTGCGGTACAGCTCCAACTGGCTCTCGGCGAGCTCACGCCAGTCGACGTCGGTGGCGGTCGCCCGCTCGAGCAGCGGGTCGTCGACGTCGGTTGTGTTCTGCACGTAGTCGACCCGCGCGCGGGCGTCGCGCAGCACGCGCACGAGTGTGTCGTAGGCCAGGTAGGTGGCGGCGTGGCCCAGGTGGGTGGCGTCGTAGGGGGTGATGCCGCACACGTAGACGGATGCGACGCCGTCGACCTCAAGCGGCGTGAGAGCACCCGTCGCCGAGTCCCTCATCCGCGGCAGCGGTGCGTTGCCCGGCAGCGTCGGCACCGGGACTTCGTTCCAGGACTTCACGGCTGCAGCACACCCGTCGACAGCATCACGATGATCGCCCCGCCGAGCAGCACCCGGTAGAGCACGAACGGCAGGAACGAGCGCTTCGAGATGTAGTTCATGAAGAACGCGATCACTCCGAGCGCGACCACGAACGCGACGCCGGTGGCGGCCGCCGTCTCGAGCCCGGTGAACACTTCTGGCGCGCATCCGGCTGCAGCACCGCCCTCGCACGTGCTCGTCGCGGTCTTGACCAGCTGGAACAGTCCGCTGCCGAAGACTGCCGGGATAGCGAGCAGGAACGAGTAACGCGCCGCGGATGGCCGGTCGTAGCCCATGATCAGTCCGGCGGTGATGGTGCCGCCGGAGCGGGAGACGCCGGGGATCAGGGCGAGCGCCTGCGCGAAGCCGAAGATGACCGCGTGCCGCCAGCCGAGTTTGTCGAGTGTGAGGGTCTTACGTCCCAGCCAGTCGGCGATGCCGAGGATGATGCCGAAGCCGATGAGGGTGAACGCGACGATCCACAGCGACCGGAGGGTGGTCTCGATCTGGTCCTGGAACAGCAGCCCGAGGATGACGATCGGGATGCTGCCGAGGATGATGTACCAGCCCATGAGGGCATCCGGATCCTTGCGCGGGACGCTGCCGGTGAGAGACCGGAACCAGCGGCCGATGATGCGCGTGATGTCACGCCAGAAGAACACGACCACGGCGGTCTCGGTGCCGAGCTGCGTGATGGCAGTGAACGCCGCGCCGGGATCTTCGCCGCTGCCGAGGAACTCCCCGACGATGCGCAGGTGGGCGCTCGAGGAGATCGGCAGGAATTCGGTCAGCCCCTGTACGAGGCCCAGGATGAGCGCGTCGATGATGCCCAAGTGAGGCCGCTTCCGATCAGTAGTCCAACAGCAGCTGCGCGAGCACCTGCCTGCCAAAGACTAATGCGTCGAGCGGGACGCGCTCGTCAACGCCGTGGAACATGCCCGGGAAGTCGAGCTCGGCCGGGAGGCGCAGCGGCGCGAAGCCGTAGCCGGTGATGCCGAGCTTGCTGAGCGCCTTGTTGTCGGTGCCGCCGGAGAGCATGTACGGGAGCACCGGCGCGCCCGGGTCGTGCTCGCCGAGTACCCGGGTGATCTCGTCGACGAGCGGGCCGTCGAACGGCGTCTCGAGGCCGACATCCTGCGTCACGATCTGAAGCTCGATGTCGTCGCCGATGAGTTCGCGCACCTCCGCGAGCACCTGCTCCTCCTCACCGGGCAGGGTGCGGATGTCGATGAGGGCCGACGCGGTCTCCGGGATGACGTTGTGCTTGTAGCCGGCGCTGAGCAGCGTCGGATTGGTGGTCGTGCGCAGCGACGCCTGGATGAAACCGGCGGCGGTGCCGGTGGCGAGCACGATGTCATCAGGGCCCGCGGTCTGCGGGTCGACCTCGAGGATGCGTGCGAGCTCGGCGATGAGCTGGCTGGTGGTGTCGGTG
Organism: Cryobacterium sp. BB307; assembly: GCF_012274275.1. Taxonomy (GTDB): domain Bacteria; phylum Actinomycetota; class Actinomycetes; order Actinomycetales; family Microbacteriaceae; genus Terrimesophilobacter. The sequence goes on from NZ_JAANZA010000002.1 coordinate 298,304, forward strand.
AGCCGCACCGGCCACTCGCGGCGTCCGATGGCGGCGACCGCCTCGGCCAGGCGGGTGACCGCGTTGTCGCGGATGTAACGCGAGCCGTGCGCGGCGCGCCCCTTCGCGACGAGCCGGATCCAGACCAGCGACTTCTCCCCCGTCTGCAGCAGGTAGGCACGCTGGCCGTTGAGGCTGACCGAGTAGCCGCCGACCTCGCTGATGGCTTCGGTGGCGCCAGCGAAGAGTTCCGGATGGGTGTCGACCAGGTAGTGCGCGCCGTACTCTCCCCCGGCCTCCTCGTCGGCGAAGAACGCGATGACGAGGTCGCGGGCTGGCTGCTGGCCGCTGCCGAGGATGTCCTGCAGCGCGGTGACGATCATCGCGTCCATGTTCTTCATGTCCACGGCGCCGCGGCCCCAGAGCATGCCGTCTTTGATGACCCCCTCGAACGGGTCGACGCTCCAGTCCTCCGCCTGGGCGGGGACGACATCCGTGTGCCCGTGCACGACTAGCGCTGGCTTGCTGCTGTCGCGGCCCTCGACGCGCGCGACCAGGCTGACGCGGCCGGGTGCGCTCTCGAACAGCTCGGGCTGGAGGCCCAGCTCGGTGAGCTTGACGTTCAGGTACTCGGCAGCATCCGCTTCGCCGTTCGACTTTCCCTCGCCGTAGTTGGTGGTGTCGAAACGGATGAGGTCGCGAGCGATGATCGCGGTGGCGTCAAGTTCTGGGGACGAGGGTGAGGTCATGCCTCAACGGTACCGGTTGCGCAAAACTGGCCCCGCCGAACGTGCTATTCTCGACACTCGGTGAGAGCCGAATAACATCCTGTCCGGATGGCGGAATTGGTAGACGCGCTAGCTTGAGGTGCTAGTGCCCGTATAGGGCGTGGGGGTTCAAGTCCCCCTTCGGACACAAACAACACGTACTGACCACGGAACCCCCGATTCCTGCGGAACCTTCGCACGCGGACGCCCGATCCGCTGCACTTCCGGACATCCGCGCCCCGCGCACCTGGCGCGGTTGACCGCAAAAGGTGCGGTTGGTTTGGTGCCGCGGAGTCACGTCGATGCGATGTCACATGTCTGCCATGCTGCTTGTTGTGCGATCACCTAACTCCGCCCGCGCCGCTGGTGTGAAGATTGGGCGAGCACTTCCGAACGTCCGCGCCTCTGACAAAGAAGTCCTCCGCATCGTCGATGCACAGGTGGTCCCGCAGATCAAGCTTCTCCGAAGCAAGGAAGAACGTCGGGCGGAAGAAATTCGGGGGCTCGTTTGGTTGTTCGCCGTGCTTGCAGTGATGTCAGCCGTCGTGACTGCTGGCCTCTTGATCCCGAACCCCCTGTTAGCGCGAATACCAACTGTTTGGGGTTTTCCGTCGGGTCTCGCAACGGCGTTGTTCATGATCCTGTCGGCAACTGCGTGGCTCTTCTGGCGCGGAGCGAAGGAAGCAGCCCAAGACAAGCAGGCAGCTGAGACCAACGCTCTACGAGCAGCGGCGTTCGAAGGAGTAATCGAGGAGCTCAACAAGCGCCGATTGCAAGAGGGCGTTCCTCTGCGGCGAAGTCATCACCGTGAGGCGAGCGCACCGGACCGCGTCCCCGGCGGCGTGACACCGCGCGGAGCCGAGGCGTTGGTCGCCCAGTGGATGCGACACCTTGGTGAGACCACCGCGGAGACAACGCAATTCCAAGGTGATGGCGGGGTCGACGTCGCCGGTGCAAGATACATCGCCCAGGTGAAGCACTTCGCCGTGAGCGTCGGCGTCGCCTCCATCCGAGAGCTTGCTGGTGTTGCAATCTACGACGGGCGCGCTGCCCTCTTTTTCACAAGCACCGGATACTCAAAAGGCGCGGTGGAGTTCGCGGAGAAATCCGGGGTCGCACTGTTTGTCTATGACGCGAAGCTAGCTGAGCTGCGAGGCATTAACGAGTTCGCCATTCGGTTGCTTGAGGTTGGGCTTGGTGCATTGGAGGGGGGCATCATCGCCAACGAAGCTAGAACGCTCCTGGCTGCCGAAGGTGATGCAGAAGACCTTCTAGAAACGGTGGAACTCCCTGGGCTTGCTCGGTTGAAGCCAACGACCTCAGCAGTGAGTAGCGCAAATGCGGTCGTATTCGTTGAGGCTCTGACGAGCAACTCTGGATGGCTAATCGATCAAGCGCTGAAACTGCTGGTAAACCGTCAAGACCCTGCAGTTGCGGACGCCGTGAAGTCGCTTGACCAAGATGAAGTCACCATGTGGGAGTCCCGCTTGAACGTTGTTCTCATTCGAGCAACAAACGCGGCAGAGCCTATCGAGGAGGTCCGACGAGCTGCAACGGCTGGCGCCGCCGAGCGCGCTGGGGCCGCACTGCTTTTGACGCATCTGGTGGACACTGACTCGGCCCAATCGGAGCTGCTTTCAATGCTCCGGCGAGATCGCGATGCCACAGTCCGCTATTACGCGGACGCGGAAGTGCTAACTGACTCGGAGTACTGGTCGTGTCGCCCGTGTGGACATCACAACGAGATGACGCTAACCGAATGCTCACGGTGCAATCATTCCCCGGGTTGGCTGACGGGGCTAGTGCCTGAGGATGAAGGAGATGAGGAGTTGGACCCGATTGAGATTTGACCGAAGCGTGCACGGAGTTCGCTGATCGACTGAATCTATGAGCGCACGCCCGATTTCCAAGAATTGTTGACGGTGGTGGCCGAGACCAGCGCATTGGACAACTGATCGGCTCCGAACGGGTATGGGGGCCGACGACGGTTACCTGAACTGACTCAGCAGGTCTCCAGAAATGCCCTGGCCTTTGCGAGGGGGATCCCAAGCGCCTTACCTTCGACCTGAGACCGATACACCTCGTCTCGACGGTGTCGGTCGAGACGGGCGCCGGCGTGAAGTGGAGGGTAGACGCGGGCGGAGATTCTTACAATTTGCCCCGTACTGCGCCACTCTCCGCTGGTCTTCATCCACATCTCTGCGTCGACCAAACCGACCGTGTAGGGATTGCTCTGGGCGGAGTGCTCGACCTCTCCACGGAAGTAGACCAGCGCTCCCAGCACCTGGCCCTCGGCGGATGCTGCGCGAGATGCATGATACTTAGCGCCAAGGTGCTGGCGTTCGCGTTCCTCCGAGCGATACAGCCAGGCGAGGCCATCCAGTAGCGCGGACCAAGCGACATCTTCATCTGGGTTCATGATCGACGCTTCGAGAGCCTTTTCGGCGCGACGGATGCCCGCCAGATATCGTGAACCGTCAGGCGCCTGCATGTACTTATGATGGCCGATCTCTGGCTCGCGGCCTTGCAAGGTTCGGTGCCGATTGGTTTGATCCTCTGCGGAACCACCAGAAGGCACTGCGCAGCCTTCCGTGCGGGTTGGGCAGGGACGGCGGCTTGCGTCCCATCAAGGGTCATCGGCACTCACTACCCTTCGACCGAGCGGACCTCTCACCCGGCGTCCCGGAGGCGCTCAATGCACTGAACCATTGGGCACGGAGCCGGAGTGTGGAATTTGGAGCGTTATCTCGTGGAATGGCTTTTCCGAAGGTCATGAACTCCCCTGTGTTCTCGGGCCAAAATGAATTGTCCGAACCTCCCACAACAAGACTGAATTACTCCGGAAACCCCGTTCTTCAACGGCACTTTCGCACGCGACCGCCCGATCCGCGCCACTTCCGGACATCCGCGCACCGCGCACCTGGCGCGGCTGTCCGCATCGCGCGCGTGTCGGTGATCGGCTCGCCGCCAAGTGCCTTCAGCGACGTCGTTGGAATGACTGGACTGAGAGTGCTAGTTTCGCTCAGCCGCTGACACCTGCAGACCATTGGGGCTGAGGGCAGGATTCGTTTAGTCGACGATAATTGTCTTCGTCCATGTTCCTGAGATCTACGTAGCTCCACGCAGCCCAGAGCGTGGTGTTGTACGTCTCGACGTAGGTTTGGAGCGTCGGTGCAAGCGGGATCTCGTGGCCATGGTCGAGCAGGCATTCTCGCGTCCGCAACTCTGCGTCATGGAGGCGTTCTTTCTCATCGTCGTCCAGAACCTGCATGGCATCAATCTCGGCCATGCACTCATCAGCATCTTCCTCGTATAGCGGCTTCTGCTCGATGGGAATCGTGCGGCTGTCCGCGACGACTCCACCATCCCAATCGATGGTCACGTCCCAGCCGTGGTCTCTGAGGCAGAGGTACAGCAGGTCACCTAACGGTGACTTGCTCAGCGGGTCCGGTGGCGAGGGAGCACTCGAGCTAGCCGGCGACGTCACGGACGGTTCGCTGCACCCAGGCGGGAAGCCTGTCCCCAGAAGTAGGACAGTAATCGGGCCGATCGATCGGATCATCTCTCCTCCGGACTCGGCGAGGCAATCTGGCATTCACTCATAGGCGGTGCCCACTCTGTGAGGTCACCCGATGAAGTGGTCCGGAACTTGCGGACAGACCCGGTTGATGCGCGCCAGTTCGTCCGGGCCGACAGCGGCGTCCGCAACACCGGCATAGATGAACCAACCGCCATCTGTGCGATATGTCTCCTGGAAGCGCTGCAGGCTTGGGGCTGGCGGCACCTCATAACCCTCGCCTTCAAGGCAGGGCTTGAGTGAGTTCAGGTAGTAGTCGTACAGCTGCGTGATCTTTGCATCGGTCATTGGCGCGTTGTACTTCGGATGCACCGGATACATCGCCTCGCACGTGTAGAAGGCGAGGAAGTAGGGTTCGCTTTCTGGCCCACCTTTGACTCCCCACGATCCGTTCGCGTCCGGGACGACGTGGTGCCCCAGCTCGGCTAAGCAGTCGGGGATGATCGTCGTCCAGTCGGCTTGGTCTATCAGCCGGACTCGGTCCACCTCGGGGCGTATGGCGTCAGGGTGGATGGAGGCGACGTTGCGCCAGGCATTGTCGAGGTACTTGCTGACGAGCTCTTGCTCGACTGCGGTGAGGTCCTGGTTCAGCGACTCGTTCGGTTCTGGTGGTGGCGGTTCCGTTTCGGCAGCGCAGCTCGACAGCGCAAGAGCACAGATCACTCCGACAGCAGCGGAAGCTGTTGTACGCACGGCACGACGTCCGGACATCCGCGCCCTGCGCAACCGGCGCGAATGTCCGGAGCGCGAGCGAGAGACCGGAAGAGTCATGGGACGCGCAGCTCCTTCAGTGGGTCGCGGCGGGCTGCCGCGAGTGCGGGCACAAGGGCGGCGACCAGCCCGGTGACGATGGCCAGGATTGCGACGGCTGCGAAGAATGCGATGCCGGGGAGTGGGTCGCCGGATGCCGCCAGCCCGATCGCCGCGGCCGCGCATCCAACGACCGCCCCGACCAGGGCGAGTGCGCCGATCTGTGTCAGCAGCAGTGCAACGATGAGGCTTTGGGAGGCGCCGAGGGCGCGGCGGCGGCCGAAGTCCTTGCGGCGCAGCATCACCAGCCCGTACAGGATGGCGGCGACCAGCACCGCGGTGAGCGCGAAGATCACGATCACGAGTCCGCGGCCGAAGCTGCCGAGTTGGCCCTCGACGATGGCGCGCAGTTGGGCGAGGCTCTCGCTGGTGGACAGGGTGACCTTGGTGATGTCGTCGACCGCGAGCACGGATTGAACTGCTGCCGACACCGGGGCGACCAGGTCCGGGCGTTCTGCGATCACCACCAGCACGCTGACCGGCTGCTCGGCGATGTCCGGGCCGCGCTGTTGCGGCACGATCACCAGCGGTTGGAGGAAGCTGAGGTAGTCGGGCACGGCGAACTCGGCGATCACCGCGAACTGGTCGCCGTCGACGGTGGCGATGCCGCCGGCGGCATCCGGCATCCCGAGCTGGGTGAGCGCTGCGGTGGAGGCGAACGCCGACCGGTCGGCCACCGGCGATGCGGCGAGCCCGAGGTCGCTGAGGTTGTCGCCCCAGGCCAGGCGCACCGGCACCCGGGTGCCGTCGGCGAACGCGGTGTTCTGGGTGTCCCTGGCGGGGCCGAACGCGCCGGCCCACTCGATGCCGTCGAGGTTCGCCAGCCGGTCGAGCACGCCGGTGTTGAGCCCGGCGTCGGCTTCGGCGCGCACCACGATGGAGCGGGTGCCGGCGGAGTCGATGGTGCCGATGACCGCCTGTTCGGCGCCGACCGTGCGACCGGTGGTGAGCAGCACGGTGGCGCACATCCCGGCGACCATCACGATGGTGACCACGGATGCCACCGGCTGGCTGAGCGCGGACGCCAGCGCCTCGCGCACCACCGCCCACCACCGGGTCATAACTGGATCACCCGGTCGCAGCGGGCCACCAGGGCGGGGTCGTGGGTGGCGACGATCACTGTCGATCCGGAGACGGCGTGGGAGCGCATCGCATCTACCACCACGGTCGCCGAGTCCTGGTCGAGGTTGCCGGTGGGCTCGTCGGCCAGCAGGATCCGAGGCCGGTTCAGCAGCGCTCGGCAGAGCGCGATGCGCTGCGCCTGCCCGCCGGAGACCTGCCCGGGCTTGTGGGTGGCGCGCAGGTCGACCCCGAACTGCGCCATCAGCTCCAGCGCCCGCGCCTTCGCCTCCTCCCGCGGCTGACCGCGGTAGAGGGCGGTCTCGATCACGTTGTCGAGCACGGTGCGGGTGGCATCCAGCGCGGCGTCCTGGAACACGAACCCAAACAGGCCGGCCCGCATCCGGGCGCGTGCTGCGTCGCGCTGGGAGGCGGCGTCCGCCCCGTCCACCAGCACCTGCCCGGCGCGAGGCGCGAGCATCAGCCCGAGCAGGTAGAGCAGGGTCGACTTGCCGCGACCGGACGGGCCGGTGATCGCCACCACCTCGCCGGCCTCGAAGCGGGCGTCCCAGCCGTCGAGGATCGGCACGCCGCGGCCGTAGCCGAAGCTGATGCCGCGCGCCTCGAGCAGTGCCATCTCAGCCCTCGCTGGCGGGCACGCGCACTCGGACACCAGCCAAGACGCCCTCGATAACCGACATCCCGCGCGCGCTGGTCACCACCGTGACCGGATGGGACTCCCCCGCCTCATCGACCACCGACACCGCACCCCCGGCCGACGACAGCAAAGCGGCGCTGGGCACGACGAGCCCCTGCACCGTCTCCACGGTGACGATCCTCGACCGCAGCAGCGTCTGCCCGGTGACCGGGATGGTCGCGCAGTCTTCGCCGCAGATCGACGCACCGTCGGCGCCGGCCAGTTTCACCACGGTGCCGGATGCCGGGTCGGTCACCCGGTCGACCACGAACGCCTCCCAGGTGCCTGCATCGGTGACAATCTCCACCCGGGTGCCGTTCGGCATCATCGCCGACTGGTTGTCGCTCACCGGCACGGTGAACGCCGGCTCGGCCGGCAGCCCGCGCACGACCGCCTCGCCCCCGGCCAGGCTCGCCCCGCGGTGGATCACCTCGGTATCGAGCGCCACCCGGGTCGGCAGGGCCGGCACGAACACGATGTCACCGGGTTGCACCACCCCATCCCTCGGGAGGCCGAGACTCTTCTGCCAGGCCCGCACCGCGGCATCCGTCGCCGGACCGAACTTGCCATCCGGCGTCGCCGTGAAGAACCCGAGCGCGGCGAGCATGCCCTGCAGCTGCTTCGTGTCGGTGCCATCCGTGCCGCGCGCCAGCGGCCGGAACCCCGGCACCGCACCCTGCCCGATCACCACCGGACGCAGATTCACCGTGTACAGAACCGACCCGTGGGTCACCTCGTCGCCGGCCGCGACATCCACGGTCGTCACCGTGCCGGATGCCTGATTCGTGCCCACCGGCACCGGTGTCCACTCCGCCACCGTGTTCAGGTTAATGCTCGACCCGACCTCGCCCGGCACCACCTCGACGTAGGTGAATGGCGTGGACTCGAGCACATCCTTGGCGGGGGTGAGCACCGTCGCGCCCGCCCAGCCGATACCGGCGCCTGCGACCAGTGCGGCCACCGTCACACCGACCCAGCGGACCCAGCGACGGGATCGATGGCCGGTTATCGAGTCGCCCTCACGCATGGTTCATCCTGACACAGCCAGAGCCCGAGCGCTGGAACGGTGAGTCAAGTCGCGTGTCGAATAGTCGACGATATGGGCAAGCTCTTTGCGTTTCGTACCTGCTCGCAACATTGAAAGCGTCCAGTGATCTGGCCTATGGGTATGGTGCGGTGCAGAGTGTTGGGTAGAACTCCGATTCACGGACAGACGGGTGGATAGATGCGGGGTGGCACTAGATCTACATCCCTCTTCGGAGCCCTCGTGGGCGTCTTGATTCTCGCCATCGCGACGACCGGTTGTGCCACAACTGAGGCGGATGGCGATCCAGTAGATACAACGTCCTCGCTGACCGACGCGCAGATCATTGAGGAGTCTCTCGACCAACACTGGAACCAAGTTCAGACGCAGTACCCGTCTGCTGTGAGGCCGTCCGTCGAGATCGTCCGAACCATCTCAACAGATGAGTGGGCTCAAGTGATGGCGGATTGCCTGACCGAAGAAGGCTTCTCCAGCGTTCGAGCAAACGACGACGGCTCCATTGAGTGGGGAGATATTTCGCAAGTACAGGCTTTTGATGTCGCCCGCTACGTCTGTACTGCGAAGTTCCCACGGGACCCGAAATACCAGCGCCCACTAACCGACGCGCAACTCGATCGGCTCTATTTGTACTATGTGGGCGATCTCACGGAATGCTTGACGGGCCTCGGGTACCAGATATCGCCGCCGCCGAGCCAACAAGTATTTCGTGAGACATACTACGAGGACGCCTGGCTACCGATCGCAGATGCGGCATCTCGGGCCGACTCTCCTGAAAAGTGGGCGGAGATAGTAAGAAGGTGCCCGCAGGCCCCCGATGACCTGTACTAAATATTGACGAGGTCGAGCATTCCTGCCGCCTCGAAAAATGTCATCTCCATGGGGACTCGAACGTGGTGTTGAAAGCATAGGCTCGGCTCATGACTGAGCCATTGTCGGAATCGAGTGAGACGACGGCGTCTCGACGGTGGGCTCCGACCGCAAGGCTGCCAAGAGCCCTATGCGGAGCAGCGAGCGCACTCCTGGTCGCCGTGGTCTTGACCGGTTGCGCTTGGGGAGGCGTTGATGACGAGCGAGAGGCAGCGCCCGACATCTCGCCCCAAGAAGCCTTTGACTATGACGAGTACTTGGTTCTTCAGCAAGCCAGTGGGATCACCAACCCGCCACCGACCACGATGGTGCGGTTGATTTCCGTCAACGAGGCCAACACCGTGTGGTCCGACTGCATGCACGAACAGGGCTACAACGTCTTCGTCACCTTCGACGGGGGTCAGGCTGCGCCCGTCGACCTGCCCGAGAGTCAATACGAGGCTTACGAGCTGGCCAACTACATCTGTTACGCCAGGTATCCCGTGGACCAGTCCACTATCCCGGTTTTCGGCGACGAGCAGATCAACATCCTTTACAGCTACTACGTCGACCACCTGGTGCCTTGTCTAGAGGCCAACGGTTATCCGATTGAGTATGTCCCCAGCAAAGCCACATTCCGAGCCACGTTTGAGTCCGATCAATGGGCCCCATACGGAGCGGTGGATGCCGCGCGGATTAGTGACGAGGACTGGCAGTCGCTTAACGAGTCCTGCCCGCAACGGCCGCCCGACGACATCCTCTACCCGTCGGACGAATAACGGGTGGCACCGCCTTGCACAGCGTCTCCCCTCACCCGCGACGACGTGTCTGGTCATGCATACGAGCCGTGCGTCGGATTCAACTGCGATCGCCCGTACCAGCGACGACGGTTTACCGAGGAATGTGCCTCCGAGTAAGCAAGTGGCTGCTGTCGTTCCCGGCTCTACTCTTTGCGGCTTCGCTAGTTGGCTGCGCCCCGCAGGAGCGGGCGCCGGCTCCGAACGTTGAGCCCTTGAGCGAGGCGGCGCGGGAGGTGGCGTATCGTGATCACGTTCTCTATGAGCGGGACCGCGTTGAGTGGCTACACCCGGGGGCTGTCATCCCCGACGTGGAGCGAGTGCGATTCGTGTCGGCTACCGAGTGGGCGCTTGCCATGGCTGAATGCATGGTCGGTGAGGGTTTCCAGGTTACGGCGCGGCCCGATGGGGGCATCCACGCCGAGCTCGTCCCACCTGAGCAGGGTGAAGCTCAGGCGATCGCCTTCTATGTCTGCTCGGTGCGTTACCCGATCGACCCGATCTACTTGGTTCCCTTGGCCGAGGACCAGATGTATTACCTCTACGACTATTACGTGCTCGAACTTGTCCCCTGTCTTGAGGCCGAGGGCCATGCGATCAGCGAACCTCCGTCGTGGCAGGTGTTTCGCGACGGATATCTGACTGACCCGTGGTCCCCGTACTCCGACCTGCCGCCCAGTGACGAGGACGACTGGATCGCGATCAATGAGAAGTGCCCGCAACAGCCTGCGAACCTCTTTGGGCCCGGCACCTAGCGGCCGGCGGCCTCGCACAATCCTGGCTGCTACGACCCACACATCTGTCCAATCGTTCGCCAGGACAGTAGGGTGAGCGGATGTCAGCACTTTCCATGCGTCGAAAGACTGCTTCGACAGCGAAGCGGGAGCGCCGTACGTTCGATCGGGTTGCGCTGCTTCTTGCCACGACTTGTGCCGGACTTTTCCTGCTGACCGCCTGCACCGTTTACGACACGCATGCATCTCCGCCATCGCCACCTGCAACCCCGTCGTCTGACCAACCGTTCAACGCGATGGATCTGGCCGCCGACATTGCATGGGAGAAAGTCTTGGTCAGATTCCCTGACGCGACCCGACCGGATGTCCATTACATCCGCACACCTGAACACGACGCATACATGGCAACCATCGTCGATTGCCTGTCGGACGAGGGTGTCGAGGCAGCCCTCGCTGAGAACGGCGGTGGCTACGAGTTTCTTAATGGGTACACCGAGCAGGTGGCTGTCGCCGAGTACATCTGCAATGTGATGTACCCGATCGACCCATCGCTCTACCCGATCGCAACCAAAGATCAGATCGGGCAGATATACGACTACTTCGTGACTGGGCTCACCCCATGCCTGGAGCGGGAGGGGCATGAGATCGACGCGCCACCGAGCCGACAATACTTCGTCGACAACTGGCCCCATGCCGGTTGGAACCCCTACTTCAGCGTTGACACTTCGGACCCAGACCGGACGACCATCCTCGAAGAGAAGTGCCCTCCGGTTTGGCCAGGGTAGAGTCCCGGCGGCGCATGACACGAAGCCGCGCAGTATTGGGAATGTCCCTTGTCGCGGTGCTGCTGGTCTCCTGCAGCGCCCTCGGGGATGCACCAACTCGGGCAACGGAATCCCCGGTGGCGACCGCCCAGCCGACCGCCCTGCCGACCGCCAAGCCGCAGCGCATTCCCCAGGGTCTGGTCGCGTCGGGCACATTTCACTCGACTGATGGGACCACGACGGGCGCCGTCGACGTTGTCGTGAACGGGCACGTTGCCGAACTCGAACTCCGCGACCTCGTGTCGACCCATGAGCGGCTCGGCGTGCGTGCACCGCTCCGCGACTCAGAAGGGGACCCCTGCGTGGACAGTCACGCGTTTGCGTTCACCGACATCGTCGCGGGCACCCCGACCGACCCGCTGATCATGCCCTTGTCGTTGGGTCGCGGCGACCCGACATTCATCAGCGAGATCGCCCTGACGACAATGACCCAAGCGGATGGCAGCAGCCACTGCATCAACCTAGTCGTGGCCCGCGCCCCGCTCGTGTGGACCTTCGGCCCCCTGCGTCCTTACCTCGACACTCTCGTCGACGACGGGATCCGGGGTGGCGCGAGCGGCGAAGTGGTCTTCGATGCAACTGGCCGCCCGGTGACCTACACCGTTGCCCCGAACGACCTGCTCCCGGAGGTGGCCGGCCGGTTTGGTATCACTGTCGACGATGTGTTTTACCTCAATCCCGCCCGTGGTCCGTCGCCTCAGGATCCGATGCTGTATGTGGGCGAGGTGCTCAACCTGAACTTCCGCGAACGGTGAGCCGCCTGCGACGCAATCGCTCCGACGCAAGACAAAGCCCGGCCCGAGGCGTTCGCCTCGGGCCGGGCTGGTCATCGGTTCGGTTCGCGGGAATCCGCGTCCGTCATTTCTCCGGCGGGTACCACCCCGATCCGGTGCCGGTCGCGTAGCCATCAGCCGTGACCGACACGGTGGCGGTGTGCGGGCGGCCGAAGTCGTAGACGACGTTGTTGAAGGTGCTGTTATCCCCGACGTTGAACGAGATCACGATCGGGTCGTAGGCTGCTCCGCGGTTCAGGGGTGCGGTCGAGCGGAAGGTCCAGGTCGTTACCATGGATGGGTCCGAGACGGTGGGATCCCCAACGAGTTCCCACGCGCTGTTCCCGAGAGAACCGTACTGTCCAACCGGAATCCAAGAGAAGAATCGGTCCTGAGGCGTCATCGTCATGGTGACGGTGGCAACCGCGGCGTCGCCAGCACCAGCACCGGACAGGGAGACCGGCACCGTTACCGTCAACACTTCATTGCCGGCCGCCTGAGTGATCGGCACGGTCCTCCTCGCCTCGTAGCTCGTCGGATGAGCGAAGGGGCCCACCCACTTGTGCCAGCTCGGGTCGGGAGGCGTCAGGCCACGAGCAAGAGTGCCGAACAGTGACGCCTCGAACGTCACGGTCCCGACGTTGGCAGCGGTCAGGTGCTGCAACGCGTTCGAGAGAGAGACGCACTGGCCCTGGTTGCTGAACAGCGTGCCGAAGCTCTCCCATCCACCGGCCATGCAGTCCGCCTTGGTCAGCGATACGGTCTCCAGCCGGAAGAAGGCATCCGAGCCGCTGTCGATGCCGTTCCAGATGGCCTTGTTCACAAACTCCAAGGAGTGCGATCCAGGACCAACATAGAAGGTGCCCTGGCTGAACGTCGGGTCGGTCATCGAGATGTCGGCACGGGCAATGGCCGACAAGTAGAAACGGGTCGGACACGTGCGGAGCTCTGCAGGGATCTCGGAAGTGGTACCGATGAGCACGCCGTTGTCGAAGACGGAGAACTCATCGCCGTGGCAGAACGAGTCGGTGACCGTCACCTTCGTCAGCTTGGTGGTCTCGAAGACGTACGGCCCGTCGACTGTGCCGCCGCCCACGCCGCCCTGGGTCGTGAACTGCTGCCATCCCGTGTCGACGATGGTGTTCGTGGTCGCGCTTGCCGTCGTTGGCGAGGCAACCACCATGAGGGCGAGTGAGGCGAGCACCGCTAACAGTCGTGTCCGCACGGCTCGCATGGGCGTCCCGGCCAGCTGAGCCGCGGCGCGCGTCTCCCGGTGTCGGTTCTTGTCTGGAGGGTCTTCCGGTTGGACGGTGGCTAACGTGAACATGGTTTCTCTTTTCTACGGGTTAGAAGGCGACAGGCCTGGATTGGCCAGGGCTTCTAATAACAGCGAACTTTAACGTTAGAAGCTACCATGTCTTTTGCTCGCTTTGAAGCCCCCAGTTGCACGGCTTCTTGGGCTGGACAGGAGAAGCTTCGAAGGTGCGGATGCGGTTGCGCGGCTGGCGGCGCGGACCCCGCCTCAATACTCAGTACGCTGACCAGAAGCAGCAGACACCAGCGAAGGACGCATCAATGACGAGAGTTGCCGTAGCCCAGATCGGGTCGCGAGTGTTCGACACCCCGGCGACCATGCAGCGGTTGCGGGACATCGTCGCGGAGGCATCCGAGAAGCAGGTCGAGTTCCTGGTGTTTCCGGAGGCCTTCATCGGCGGCTATCCGAAGGGGTTGAATTTCGGAGCCGTCGTCGGCTCGCGCACACCGGAAGGACGTGATGACTTCCTGCGCTACTCCGAATCGGCGATCAGCGTGCCCGGCCCGGAGACTGAAGAGATCGGTGAACTGGCAGCATCCGCGGGCATGACCATTGTCGTCGGCGTCATCGAGCGCGATGGCGGAACCCTGTACTGCACGGCCGTCTACATCGGTGCCGACGGTTCGCTGGTCGGGAAACACCGCAAACTGATGCCAACCGCGAGCGAGCGCCTGATCTGGGGGCAGGGTGACGGTTCCACCCTGGAGGTCTTCGACTCCCCCGCCGGCCGGTACGCCGCCACCATCTGCTGGGAGAACTACATGCCCCAGCTGCGCCTGGCGACCTACCAGCAGGGCATCCAGCTGTGGTGCGCGCCGACCGTCGACGACCGCGAGATCTGGCAGTCCAGCATGCGCCACATCGCCTACGAGGGGCGGATGTTCGTGCTCAGCGCCTGCCAGTACCTGACCCGCGCTGATTGTCCAGACGACTACGAGGCGGTGCAGGGCAACGATCCGGAGACCGAACTCATCCGCGGTGGAAGCGTGATCGTCTCGCCGCTCGGCGAGGTTCTCGCCGGCCCGATCTACGGCGAGAGCGCACTGCTGGTGGCGGACATCGATCTCGCCGACCAGGTGCGCGGCCAGTACGACCTGGATGTGACCGGCCACTACTCCCGCAGCGACATCTTCCAGCTCACGGTGAACACCGAGCCGCGGGCATCCGTTCGCCGCGTCGCGGAGATTTCAGACTGAGTCCGGAAGCTGAACCCACGTGGACGACCAGTCCTCCAGCTCCGAGATGACAGCATCGGGTCGGCTCGCCCAACCGAAGTGGGGCCGCTTGCCGGCATCCAAGACCAGATGACGGCGGGTAACCCGTGCGCTCGGCAGGAGAGCCGCGAGCCCGCCCACGGCGCGCTGCGGGGCCAATGTGTCCCCGTGCAACGAGAGAACCAGCACCGGCAACTCGAGGACCGCTAGTGACTGGCCCGCGTCGACAGGAGGTCGGCCGTACGTGAGCCGGCCGGTGCGCGCCAGGCGAGCCCAGTCGCGCATCACACCGCGCGCTTCCCTGCCAGCGAAGCTCACAAGACGCCCGGGGAAATGGCCGACAACCGCGGCGAGGGCAGCGAATAGTTGAATGGCGACGAGGTAGCGAAGTGGCCAGAGTCGCCAGTGAACCGACCCCGCGGCAACGAACGCCAGAGCATCTACGGTCGCACCTCCGCGTGCGACGCTGACACACGCCACCTGGGCACCCAGGCTGTGACCCAAGACAACCACCGGTGAACCGGGAGCGCGTTCCCGAACTTCCTCTATTGCTGCATCGAGGTCATCCGCCAGATCCGCGTATCCGAAGTCCCGCCGACGCCCGGGGATCGACGGTTGCATCCCCTCGTGCCCCCGCAGTTCGGTGACAGCGACACCGCTCCCGTTCTCGGCTAGCGCATCCGCGAACTGGCGGTAGAAACGAGCGCCGACCCCCATCGCCGGAACAACGACATACACCGGAGCCCTCGGTGTGGAAGGCGCCCGCCACTGGACCGCGAAGTGTGAGCCATCCAGGCGCCGAATTGGCACGCTCTCTATTTCGACCAACACACTTCCTCTTTCAGCTGCGGGAGTTATCCGTTCAGCACATGGTCTCATCGACATGGCGACCGCTGCGCCGCTCTCGAGAACGTCGACCACCGGGCCGCTTCCCACTCCCGATACGGTTGGCACAGTCTTGTCCCGCCACAACGGTGGAATCGCAGAGGAGAACCATGAAGACCCAGGACAGCATCAGCATCAACGCTAACCGTGCACGGGTGTTCGGGGTGTTCTGCGACCTCGAGAATGCGGCGGCCAACATCGGCGCGATTACCAAGGTCGAGGTGCTCACCGGGGCATCGCAACTCAACGTTGGCACCAAGTGGCGGGAGACCCGCACCATGTTCGGCAAAGAGGCGACCGAGGAGATGTGGGTCACGGCGTACGAACAGGACGTGTCCTACGTGGCCGAAGCTGAGTCCCGTGGTGCCCACTACCGCACCGAGTACCGATTCACTCCGGAAGGCAGCGGTACCCGAGTCGACATGACGTTCGAGGGTGTCCCGCTCACGTTCGGCGCCCGCCTATCCGGCATCATCGGGACGCTGTTTGTCGGTGCGGCCAAGAAGGCGCTGCACCAGGACCTAGTCGACCTGAAGCGGGTGTGCGAAGCGGCGTGAACCGCGGCAGCTGACGACTGCCATCTTCGTTGCCGGATGCGATGAGGTAGCGTGGACGCAGACTTCCGGCTTTGGCCGGCGGGTACTGGTTGAGACAGTGCATGAACCCCCAGCTGCTTTGACTGGGGGTTCTTCCGTTTCCAATAGTCGCGGGATCGGTGGAATCCTACTCGAAATGCAGTAGCAAGACGCGCGAGGTTGCAGTCCGCTACGCGCCTTAGATTTACCCCGCCGCAGTACGCTGGTTGTCCCGGAAGATCGCGAGGAAACATGGCAACGAAGCAGCCAGCGATGTCACCGTCCGACCTGCCGGTCGCGGAGGTGCTGGACCGCGCCACCGGCCCACGGCGCGCCGAGGCGGACGAACTGCTCGCGATCTTCCGCGACGTCAGCGGCGAGCAACCGGTCGTGTGGGCGGGCCGCATCATCGGTTTCGGAGAGTACGAGTACCGCTACGACAGCGGCCACGGGGGTCGCGCTCCCCTGCTCGCCTTCGCATCCGGTCCCAGGGAACATACGATCTACATGCCCAACGATTTTGCGGAGCGTTGGCCCGATCTTCTAGCTCGGCTCGGCCCCCATCGTGCGAGCAAGGTGTGCCTTTACTTCACACGGTTGACGGGTGTGGATCGCGACGCGCTGCGGATGCTGCTCGAGCTAGTGCTTGATGATGCGAGGTCGCAGGCGGTCTGAGACGGGCACGTTTTGTCTAAACCCTCCCCCTGGCGGCGGGTCGACATCCACGCGCAGGCCAAGCGGGCAGGGTTCAGGTCATCGAGGTAATACGGATGCCCGGGGCAGCAATCAAGGAGAAATCGGCGTCTCTGCGGCGAAACCTCCTCGATTCAGTGCTGGTGGGGCAACAAGTCCTCGGTCAGGATCGCCCCAATCTCCGAACGACGGCCGATGAGCCCTACTTCCGTGCCGCGTGCGTGTCTGCGAGAGTGAGGGCAATCTGGGAACGAAGGGATCACGATGCGCGGTGTTGTCATGTACGGCCCCGGCGATGTTCGGGTCGAAGAGCGCGAAGATCCGAGCATCCGGGAACCCACCGACGCGATCATCCGCGTGACCGCCGCGTGCATCTGCGGCTCTGACCTCTGGCCGTATCGGGGCGCCGACAAACCCAGGTGGCCGATCCCGATGGGGCACGAGTACGTGGGCGTGGTCGAAGAGGTCGGAGATCAGGTCGGGACAATCAAGGTCGGCGACTTCGTCGTCGGATCGTTCTTCGCCTCCGACAACACCTGCGAGATCTGCCAAGCCGGATACCAGAGCCGCTGCGTCCACGCCGTCGGCATGGGTCGGATGGGCACCCAGGCGGAGCGGCTGCGGGTTCCTCTCGCGGACGGCACGCTCGTCGCCATTCCGACGCGGCCTACCGAAGCCCAAGAACGGGGCCTGCTCGCCGCATCCGACGTCTTGGGAACCGGGTGGTTCGGCGCGGTCGCCGCGCAGGCCGGACCCGGCAAGACCGTCGCGGTGGTCGGTGACGGTGCGGTCGGCCTGCTTGCTGTGTTGGCGGCGAAGCGACTTGGCGCGGAACGCATCATCGCGATGAGCCGCCACCCTGACCGCCAGGCGCTGGCCCGCCGGTTCGGCGCCACCGACATCGTCGAGGAGCGCGGAGATGACGGCGTGGCTCGGATCAAGGAGCTGATAGGCGGACTGGGTGCGCACTCAGTCGTCGAAGCTGTGGGCACGCAGGAGGCGATGATGCAGGCGATCCGAGCGACGCGCGCCGGCGGGCACGTGGGATACGTCGGCGTCTCACACGACGTCGCCCTGCCTGGCGAGGAGCTGTTCTACTCCGGTGTGCACCTGCACGGCGGTCCGGCGCCTGTGCGCCGCTTCCTGCCGGAGCTGGTCGACCTGATCATGAGCGGCGAGATCGACCCCGGTCAGGTGTTCGACCTGACGCTGCCGCTCGAGCAGGCCGCCGAAGGTTACAAGGCGATGGACGAACGCCGCGCCATCAAGGTGCTGCTCACGCTCTGAGTTCGCTGAGTCGCTTTGAGCACGCGCCACGTCTGGTCCACCGCTACGACGATGATGAAGAAGCACGATCGCTCAAGCGCGAAGAGGGAGTCAATGCGATGACGAAGTACCTGATCTCGTTCCCGAGTAGTGCCATGGACGTTCCGGAGGAGGAATTCCAGTCGGTGGTGGATGCCTCGCACGCGGTAGTGCAGGAGGCGAAGGATGCCGGCGTCTGGGTGTTCGGCGGCGGTATCGATGAGAGCGTGCCGCCCGTCATGGTCGATGCTGATGGGACCGTGACCGAAGGAACCTATCCGCAGACGAAGCAGATCGAAGGCGGCTACTCGGTGCTGGAATTGCCCTCGTATGAGGCGGCACTGGAATGGGGCGCAAGGATCGCGACCGCCTGTCGATGCGCGCAGGAAGTTCGCGCGTTCCAGTACGACCCCGCCAGCTGAGACGTCGGTGGCCGTCGGTACCATCAGCCGATGGTCACACGATTTCGGATCGACATCGGCGACGACATTCTCGACGACCTGCGCACACGGCTCGCCGGTGCTCGTCTGCTGCCGGAATCGCCGGGGCGGCCATGGTCGGCTCTGTCGGCCGACTACCTCGCGGAACTCGTCGATGACTGGCGGCGGTTCGACTGGCCGCGCCGGCAGGCATGGCTGAACTCCTTCCCGCAGTTCACCGCGACGATCGACACCGCCAGTATCCACTTCGTGCATCGGCTCGGCTCCGACGCGGATGCTCCCCCGGTGCTGCTCATGCACGGCTGGCCCCACACGTTCGCCCTTCAGCTCGCCTTGGTCGAGGCCGCTCCCGAACTCACCTTCGTTGTGCCGAGTCTTCCCGGGTTTGCGTTCTCGTCCCCTTTCGAAGGAGTGATCTCAGAGGCTCGCCTAGCTGAGACGATGCACACGCTGATGACGGGCGTGCTCGGGTATCGCCGCTACGTCACCTAGGCGAGGACGTGACCGCAAACGTGAATGACCTGATCGCTGCCACGCATCCGGAATCAGTGGCCGGCATCCTCGCGACTCACGCGCACTTCCCCACTGCTGCCGAGCGCGAGGCGCTGGGCGACCCGCAGATCGAAGCGTTCTTTGCTCGCCTGGCCGCCGACATGCACGACATGAGCGGCTATGCGCATCTGCAGTCCACCCGACCGGACACCCTTGCGGCCGCGTTGAACGATTCACCGGTCGGCCTGTTGGCGTGGATCGTCGAGAAGCTGATCGAGTGGAGCGACACGCCTCGGGATGACCCTCGAGCGGTGGAGAGGCTGTTGTCGCGGGAGCGGATGCTGACGGAGGCGACAATCTACTGGGCGACGCAGTCGATCGGCAGCTCGTTTCGGCCGTATTTCGAACGCGATTATGGCGCCGAGATCCCGCCGGTCGAGGTGCCGGCATCGGTGCACATCCAGCGGCACGAGCACGACTATCCGGAAGCGGCGGCGCGTGCGTTCTACCGCGACCTGTTCTCGTTCGAGCATCTCGAACGAGGCGGACATTTCGCCGCGGCGGAAGTCCCAGACGTCATTGCTGAACGGCTTCGCGCGCTTGTTGCACATGTGCGGTGACCGGGGCGGCGCAAACGTCTAGAAGTGTCGGGCACAGGTCTCATCTGCTGCGGTTTGGCCCTGAACACCGTCCAACACCTCGGGGGTGGCGGATGGTGGAGCACTCGTGCTCGAAGGCGGGGAGGCGCCTTCCCCAGTCTCGGGCGCATCCGCCGCCGCTGTGCCCAGCCCAGTCTTGCCGGGCACGAATCGTTCGTCGGCCCGGATCTTGTCCATCATTTTGTCGGCCTCAGCCGCCACCGGGGCGACCTTCCCGGCGTAGACGCCATCCTGCCCATAGACACTCGGGTATTGGGCGAACGCGACGTTCTCGAGCCCCATACCGTTCAGCGCCTGGGCCATTGCGACCATCGTCATAGGATTTCTGAGACTGTTCGAGAAGATCGTGTTCTCGCTGACCACGGTCGCCAGCCTGAAGAGCGCCACCGGATCGTTGAGAATGCCGTCTGGCTTCTTCAACGTCCGCAGCATCGACGACAGGAACATCTGCTGCGTGCTGATTCGCCCCAAGTCGCTGCCGTCGCCTACACCGTGACGGGTGCGGAGGAAGTTCAATGCGTCCTCGCCGGACAGCTCGTGCGTGCCGGCGGCATCGACGCTGAACCCGCTCCACGGGTCATCGATCGGACCGTCCACGCACACGGGCACCCCGCCGATCACCTCGGTGATCTTCTTCACACCCTCGAATTTGACCTGCAGCGCGAAAGGGATCTCGAGCCCGGTGAGCTCCGACACGGTTAGAACAGTGCACGCGAGGCCGCCATAGGCAAGGGTGTTGTTGATCGGCTGCGCGGACATGGCCGAATGAAACCCGTTGCCGTCCTTCCGGGGGCATGCCGGGATGGACACGACCATATCCCGCGGGATGCTCACTGCCACGGCACTCTGTTGGTCCTCGGCAACGTGGATGAGCATGGTGACATCGTTGAGCTCCGCCTTGCCGCGCCCGTTACAGCCCGAGTCGTCCTCGCACACGTCGCTGCCGACCACTAGCACGTTGAACCCGCCCTCGAACGATCCGAGTGACGGCGGCGGCCCAGGCGTCTCGCCGACGAGCGGCACCGACTCCACGCGGCTCTCCAGACTCAACAGAACTACCCCGACCAGGCTGACGCTCGACACAACCAGCACCGCGCAGCCAACTGCCGCCGCTTTAAGAAGCACGCGCCACGCCGGGTGACGGTGAAGGCGACCGTGTCTGGCCAGGGTGGGCGGTTGCGTGCGACTTGTTTTCCGCAGGGCACGCATCGGGTCCACTCCCCCCTCCCCCTCTGGTCGCATCCGGCGGCGATCCCTCACCGCTGAGGTCTTGTCAACGATACATGGGAGCATCAGCTCGAAGTCGAAAGTTCGCGTGAAGTCATTCGAGGCCTTCTTGTTACGAACCGGGCGGCTTGAGACGATTCGGCTGTCGCATCAGGCAACCTCTACCCTGAGACCAGTCTCCTCCTTCTCTCGTCAGTAGAAAGCAACATCGCACATGAAGCCCCAACGCGTTGTCGTCATCGGCGCGGGAATGATCGGACTTGCCACCGCGTGGCACCTGCAGGAGCGCGGCGTGGAGGTGACCGTCGTCGACCGCAGCGGCGTCGCAGCAGGATCCTCGTGGGGCAACGCCGGGTGGCTCACGCCCTCGCTCACCCTTCCGCTCGGCGAGCCGTCGATGCTCATGGCCGGCCCGTGGCAACTGGTCAAGCCGTCGTCACCGCTGTACGTGCCGCTCGACCCCAGGCTCGTGCCGTTCCTCAGCGGATTCGCCTGGCACTCGCTGCCCAAGCGGTGGAAGAAGTCGATCGGCATCTTCGCCAAGGTCAACCCGCTGGCCATGGATGCCTTCCACGAGCTCACCGCGGGAGGCGTCAGCGAGCCGGTCACGCAGGCCGAGCCGTTCCTCGCCGGTTTCCGGAGCGACAAGGATCGCGCCGGGCTGCTCCGCGAATTCGAGGTGGTGAAGGCATCCGGCGGCGAAGTCGACTACGAACTCGCCACCGGCGCACAGCTGCGTGAAATCGAGCCCACCCTGAGCGAAGCCGTCACCGCCGGCGTCCTGCTGCACGGTCAGTGGTTCATCGACCCACCGAAGTACGCAGAATCGCTCGCGGAAGTCGTGCGCTCCCGCGGCGCCGAGATCGTCACCGGGTTCGAGGTCACCGACGTTGCCGACACCGGCAGCGGCGTCACGGTCACCGCAGCAACCGGCGAGAAGCTCGACGCGGACTCGGTCGTCATTGCCACCGGGGCGTGGCTGGGTCGCCTCGCCCGCAAGTTCGGTGTCAAGGCCATCGTGCAGGCCGGACGCGGCTACAGCTTCAGCGTCAAACCCGAGGTGATGCCGACGCATCCGATCTACTTCCCGACTCAACGTCTCGCCTGCACGCCGCTCGGCGACCGGTTGCGTGTCGGCGGCATGATGGAGTTCAAGGGGGTGGATGCTGCGGCCGATCCGCGTCGCATCCGGCTGCTCGTCGACACCGCCCGACCAGTGTTCCAGGGCATCGACTGGGATGACCGGCAGGACGAATGGGTCGGCGGACGCCCGGTGACCACCGACGGTCACGCGCTCATCGGCCCGACGCGGTCTCCGCGGGTCTTCGTCGGAGGCGGACACGGAATGTGGGGCATCGCGCTCGGCCCGCTCACCGGGCGGATGCTGGCGAGTTCAGTCGTTGGTGAGCCGGGCCCGCTGCTCGAGCACTTCGACCCGCTGCGGTAACACGCCACCTTGGAATCGCCCCAACGTTTCCCTGTGCTCCCGCGTCTGAGAGAGTGAGGACAACTTCGTTGAGTGGAGGGCGACAGGCATGACGGCTCACGGCAGGCGACGTGGTGGGGGCTTGGCTGCGGCCGCGATGTTGATGACGCTGGTCGCGACTGGCTGCGCGCAGAGCGCGCCTCTGGGCCCCGAGGCCGAAGGTCATGAGACCGTCGACTGCCGGTCGGAGCCGAGTGCGCTGTCTCCGAACCCGGACGGTCGACTGGACGACTCGTCGGTTGCTGTGCCTGGCCGCGTCCCGGACGGGTTCGAAGCGGTCGCTGCACTTCGCTGCTCCCTGGAACTTACGCTCGCTCCCGCGCCTGACCGTGAGCCCGTGCCATTGGAGTTCTGGTCAGAGAGCGGTCCCCCACCTAACGTCGAGACGCCGGAGAACGCCGCTGGCGGCGAGGTCGTTTGGCGAGTCGAACGTCTCGAAGGCGACCTGACCCGGCTGCTCAATGCTCTTGCCGCTCCGGATGACCTGCCATCGGCGGGGCTCGCGTGCACGGCCGACATGGAGATTGTGCCTGCTCTCTGGCTCGAATCCCGGTCCGGCGAATTCGTGCCCGTGCACTATCCGCGCAACGGCTGCGGCAAGACGAAGCCGGCGGTTCGGGATGCGCTCGCTGGGTTGCAGGTCACGATCGTGGTAGCGCCGCTGACAAGTGAGTAAGTCGAGTTCGGCATCGTCGTCGCTGCGGAAGCGAGCGGGATTCGAGGAGCTATTACTCTCGCACTCATCGACGATCCTCGAAACCGCGTCGGCGGACACCTCTCTCCTCGAATCCGGTCGGTCGCCGCGCGTCTTCGTCGGCGGCGGGCACGGCAGGTGGGGCATCACGCTCGGCCGCTCGACCGGCGAGGAGTCAGCGCTTGCGAGGTTTGCGAATCAGCGCCCACACCGCCATCAGCAGCAGGATGCCGACGATGGTGCTGATGCCGCCGAGGACGAGGACGATCGGTTCGATGCCGAACATCGCTACATCCGTGGGTCGTCGTGGCGCGTCGTGTCAGGGCGCACTGTGTCGTGCTGATCCGGCACGGTGTCGTCGAGACGGTCCGTGCCCGAGGATTCCGGGACTGAATCGTCCCGGTGCCGTCCACCAGACTTCACATCTGGATCGATTTCGTCCGCCTTGCGTGCGGCCTCGGTCGACTCTCCTCGGACCTCTTGGGCACTCTGCTGGCGCTGTGCAGCCTCTCGGCGCAGACGCTCTGCGTCGAGTTCCGCTTGGCGGGCCTCCGCTTCCGCCCTCGATGCGGCGACCTCCCTTTCGCGGGCGATCAGGTCGGAATCAGCGGCCTGATCACGCATTTCAGTCGCTCGCTGGCGGTTGGTTTCGTCGCGCCGCTTGCGGCCCAGGTACGCAACAATGCCGATGATCACCAGAACGACAACGACCGCCACGATGATCCAGATGATGGTGCTCGTATCCACGGAATCCACCTCGATTCGCTAGAGCGACTATGTTCGTCACGATATGGGCGCAACCTGTGGCCTGCCCGTGAGAGTTCCACGCTTTGCGGGCGGTTCGTCCACAATCGCAGCACGAGAGAGGTGTGCAGTGGAACAACCGGATATGCGCTTGGCCGGCCCGGTGCTCAGCAGCCCGGAGCCGCGGAAGCTCGCCGACTTCTACCTCCGGATGCTGCCCGGATGGACGGTCGTGCACAGTTCCCCAGACTTCATCATGATCCGTCCAGAGGGCGGCGGCACCGGGATCCATTTCCACGTCGAGCAGTACTACGTGCGGCCGGTGTGGCCGTCACAGCCCGGCGAGCAGTTGCAGATGACGCACCTCGACATCGCGGTGCGGGACCTCAGCGTCGGCGTCGAGTGGGCGAAGTCGGTGGGCGCGGTTGAAGCCGACTACCAACCCAGCGACAGCCACACGGTCATGCTCGACCCTGATGGGCATCCGTTCTGCCTGTTCGAGGCGCAGTTCGCGCCGAAGCCGTAGGGCTACCGGGACTCGGTGCCCGCCGGCTCCAGGTACTCGTCCCAGTCGTGGTGCTTGCGCACGTACGCCGAGATGAAGGAGCACTCCGGGACGATCCGCTTGCCGCTGCCCGCCGCGTCGTTCAACACGAACTCGGCCAGCCGGGAACCGAGGCCGCGGCCGCCGTACCGGTCATCCATCACGGTGTGCGTGAAAGTCACCCGATCGCCGCTGAGCGAGTAGGCGGCTATGCCGATGATCGTGTCGCCCTCGTGCATCTCGAACCGGTTGCGCTCCGGCACGCGCACGATGGCGAACTCGTCCTCCATGGCTAGGCGGGACCTCCGGATGCGGTGTCCTCCTCGGTCTGCGCGTTGTGGTGCTCCTGCTTCGACGGCTCGCCGGACTTCTGCGAGTCGGGTTGCTGCTCGGACTGCTGCTCGTCGTCGGCGTGCTCTTCTTCTCGGTCGTGGTGTGTCATTTCTTCTCCTCGTCGATGAGCTCCATGAGCTCGCCCAATACCTTTCGGATATCGTCGTGGTTGTGCTGGCTGGCCCGGCTCTCCGCGGAGATCACCGCACAGCGGTGGATCTTCTTGAAGTCGCCGTACGGGAACGAGAAACGCCCTTTCGTCTCCTCGCTCGCCTCGTCGTCGACGCCGAGGTGCCACTCGGAGAACTCGCCCCAGCCGTTCTTGTCGACGAAGCGATTCTCCTCGGCGGCGTCCGGTGCGTGCTCGCTCCAGTCGTCGCGTTCGTCACGGACGACGTCGCCGTCCCGGATGAGCTTGCGCGCGTGCTCGTAACCCTTTCGGTTCAGGTTCACGGTCATGGCTCTACCCAACCACCGCGCCGGCGATGGGGCTATCGGCGGGTGTCCAGATAGGCGGCGGGTGGCGGACGCACAATGAGCCATGAAAATCACGCGGCGACCCGAACCACCCGCCCCAGTCGCGTCGGACCCGCCATCCGTTCGCGCTCAGCTCCTCGCCACCGAGCACTGGAGCATCCTGGCCACCAGGAGCATGACCCAGAGCGAAGTGCTCGTGCGGATCACGATGTTCCTGACCCTCGTGTCGGCGAGCGTTGTGAGTCTTGCGCTGATCGGGCAGGCGACCGGCTTCGGTCCGTTCTTCACGGTGTTCGCGCTCGTGCTGCTCGGCATTGTCGTGGTGATCGGCTCGCTGACGACGATCCGGCTATACAACGGCGCGATGGAGGATCTCGCGCACGTGCTCGCAATGAACCGATTGCGCGCCGCTTATGTGGAGCTCGATCCGGGCATTGAGAAGTACTTCCTCAACTCGACGCACGATGACGAGACCGGAATGGGCGTCACCTACAACCATCTCGGCGGCAACGATCGAAGTCAGGTGCTCGGCAGCAGCATGATCTTCATCACTGCAGTGAACGCAGCGCTCCTCGGCGTGTTTGTCGCGATTGCAACGTTCGCGCTCGGTGCGCCGACGTGGGCGATCTATGTCGCGGCTACGCTGGCGGCGCTTGCCTATCTCGGCGTGGCGGTCAGGCACGGGTACGGCAGGTACAGCAGAGTGTGGACGACCTTCGTGCCGCTGTCGCCTACGCCTTCGTAGGCCGCGAACTGCGGCAAATTCGAGGTTCGCGCGCCGGTGACCCCGAACTTGCCGCAACTCGCGACTCGAGTTTTGGTGAAGGGGTCTTCGCCTGAGTAGGCATTGCATTGCTCGAACATGTGTTCGATAATTAAGAGATGTCGAACGCCGCCATTGCTCCCGAACTCGGCCCGACCGGGCAGAACGAGCTGGTGCGCGAACTGCAGGATCGCATCCGGAAGCTGCAGTCAACCAAGCTCGACTCGCGGGACCTCCCCACCAACCCGGCGATCGCCCGACTGCTGCCCGGCGGTGCGCTGAAGCAGGGGTCGGCGTACTCGGTGGAGCGATCGGCGACCCTGCTGATGGCGCTGCTCGCTCCCCCGTCGGCGGCCGGCACCTGGGTCGGCGTGGTCGGCGTGCCCGAGTTCGGGGTGGAGGCTGCCGCCGGCTTCGGCATCGATCTTGACCGGTTGGCGTTGGTGCCGCATCCGGGCGACCAGTGGCTCGCGGTCACCGCGGCGATCGCGGATGTCATGGGCATCGTGGTCACCCGCCCGCCGCAGAAAGCGAGCGACGGCAGCATCGCGCGGCTCGCGGCGCGGCTGCGGCAGCGCGGCACCACCCTCATCGTGCTCGGCAGCTGGCCGCAGAGCGAGGCGATGCTGACCCTCGAGGAGAGCAGCTGGGTCGGCATCGGCGAAGGACACGGGCACCTGACCGCGCGGCAGGCGACGGTGATCGTCTCCAGCAGTACCGGACGGCCGCGGCGGGCGAGGCTGTGGCTTCCGGATGCGGGTTACCAGGTGCGGGAGGCGGGTATGCGGCCGGTTGATACCGCGGACGCGCCCGTTGCGGACATCCGCGCCCCGCGCACCTGGCGCGCCTGACCGGAGGGTGCGCGCCCGACCGGAACGGTAGCGGATGACCGGAAGCCGGGCGGACCGGTTGCTACCGGTCGTCCTCGAGCTCGCCGTACAAGCCGTCGGGAGCCTGCTCGCAGCGGTACTGAAGCCAGCCCGGCGCTGCCACTTTCGCCATCGGCACCCATTCGCGCGGTGTGCCGGCGTCAGCGAGATACGCCTGAAAACTCGGGATCTCACCGACGTCGAAACCCGCCTTCTCGATGCACGGGACGAGCTCATTGACCAGGAACTCATAGAGGAACTCGTGCTGCGACTCGTTGAGTGGGGCCAAGTACTTGGGATCGGGCGGGTACTTCGCGTTGCACACGTAGTGCGCCAAAGCGAAGGCGGCCCGTTGCTCTATCCGATGCCCAATCGACAGACCGCCATCGGTTTCAACGTCGGCGTCAAACCCTTCTTCTCTCAGACATTGAGCAATCGCTTCTGGAGGTTCCGAAGGATCAAGTAAGCGCACGCGAGCCACATCCGGAATCTGCACCGTCGGATCCGCGATGCGCGCCTCATCCGCGTAGAACTCGAGGTGCTCCTCAATCAAGCGCTCTGCGTCGGCTGCAGAGAGTGGATCGGGAGTCGGCAGGCTGCGGCCGGTTGCCACGCACGAGGTGAGCAGCAAGGCGGTTGCGGCGGCCGCGATCATTGTGATCGCTCTCAGGTGGTTACGGATCGCCCAGCGACCAGGTCGACGGCCAGTTATGGAGTCCCCCTCACGCATGGGGGTCATCCTGCCACACGGGGTCGCGGGTTTCGATGGACCTGTCGGCAGTGTGATCAGCCTTAAGGCGCGAGCGCCGCGCGATTATGCGAGCGCGCCTGCAATATCGTGCGCGCTCGCACATTTGGACGGCGCTCGGCAGGCGGGTGGAAGGCGGCCGAACCTGAGCGTTTCCGCGTTGCGCTGCTCGAACAAAGGTTCGATAATTGGTGGATGAAGCAACCGATCCAGCCGCCGGGCACCGCGCCAGAGCGCGTCATGCTGCTCTGGTGCCCGGATTGGCCCGTGATCGCCGCCATCCGCACGCACGGGCTGAAACCGGATGCCCGGATCGCGCTGATCGAATCCGGTCGAGTGTACGCGTGCTCGGGATCCGCTCGCGCCGAAGGCGTCAAGCGCGGCCTCAAGCTGCGTGAGGCGCAAGCCCGCTGCCCCGACCTCATCGTGCAGCCCTACCGCGCCGACGAGGACGCCCGCGCTTTCGAACCGGTGCTCACCGCGATCGAGGAGGCCATGCCGGGTGTGCAGCCGCTGCGCCCCGGGGTGTGCGCCATCCGATCCCGCGGCCCAGCCCAGTTCTACGGCAGCGAGGAGGAAGCAGCGCTCTGGCTGCTCGACCACGTCGACGCGCTCGGCGTCCCGGCCAGCCGGGTCGGCATCGCCGACGGCGTGTTCACCGCGGAGCAGGCCGCGCGCAGCCCGCAACCGCAGCGCATCGGGATCGTGCCGGCCGGCGACGCGGCAACCTTCCTCGCTCCACTGCCGGTCAGCATCCTCGACGACCTCGCACTTACAGGGCTGCTGCGCCGGCTCGGTGTCTACACCCTCGGCGAGTTCGCCGCACTGCCCGCCGAGCTTGTGCTCGACCGCTTCGGCGACCCCGGCGCCCGGCTGCACTCGCTCGCCGGCGGACGCGACTCCCGCCCGGTCATCGCCCGCGTCCCACCGGACGAGCTCGACGCCTCGATCGACTTCGAACCGCCGCTCGACCGCGTCGACCAGGTCGCGTTCGGCGTGCGCGCGACGGCGGATGCCTTCATCCGCTCGCTCACCGACACGAAACTCGTGTGCACCGCGGTGCTCGTGCAGCTCGAGTCGGCGAACGGCGAACTGTCCGAACGCAGCTGGCTGCACCCGCGCTCGTTCACCGCGGCCGAGGTCGTCGACCGGGTGCGCTGGCAGCTGCAGGGCGGCAGCACCGAGACCGGGCTCTCCGCACCGATCGGGCGCGTGCGGCTCATCCCGGAGGCGATCGACTCGATCGGCAACCACGAGGAGGGGCTGTGGGGGTCCGGCCCGGACGAACGCATCCACCACGCCCTCTCCCGCGTGCAGTCGATGCTCGGCCGCACCGCGGTGCTCACCCCGGCGATCGGCGGCGGCCGCGCTCCGGCCGACCGGATGACGCTGGTCCCGTGGGGCGACCGGGTGCTGCACGAGCGCGAACCGGACCGCCCGTGGCCCGGGCGCCTGCCCGACCCCGCCCCGGCCACCGTGTTCGAGCCGCCGCGCCCTATCACCGTGTTCGCGGCATCCGGGGCCGAGGTCGCGGTCGACGACCGCGGCGGGCTCTCCGAACCGCCCGCCACGGTGAGCGCCGGCAGCAGCACCCTGCGGGTCGCAGCGTGGGCTGGACCGTGGATGGTCGACGAGCGCTGGTGGGATCCGGATGCCGCGAGCCGGGTCAGCCGATTCCAGCTGGTCGACGCGAGTGGGGTCGCCTGGCTGCTCTCGCTTGAGCACGGCCACTGGTGGGCAGAAGCGAGGTACGACTGATGTCTGACGGAGCACGCTGATGGGCTGGCAGAACCCCCCGATCCCCTGGTCCCAGTTCGAGCGGACCCTCTCCGGCAACCGGCAGGGACTGCCGCCGGTCGGCGCGGATGGCGGCGACAGCCCGGCATGGTCGCGTAAGCGCGCGCCGTTCCAGCCGACCGACATCGAACCGGTCAGCGGAACGGTCGTCCCGTACGCGGAGCTGCACGCGCACTCCAACTTCAGCTTCCTCGACGGGGCGAGCCAGCCCGAGGAACTGCTCGAGGAGGCCGCCCGCCTACGCCTGCACGGCCTCGCCCTCACCGACCACGACGGCTTCTACGGTGTCGTGCGGATGGCCGAGGCCGCCGAGACACACCCGCAGGTGAAGACCATGTTCGGCGCTGAG
The DNA here is from genome assembly GCF_012274275.1 of Cryobacterium sp. BB307. Lineage (GTDB taxonomy): Bacteria > Actinomycetota > Actinomycetes > Actinomycetales > Microbacteriaceae > Terrimesophilobacter. The sequence continues at coordinate 327,821 of NZ_JAANZA010000002.1, forward strand.
CTGTCCCTCGGGCTGCGCGCACCGCAGAACGGCGAGGCCGACCCGGATGGCACTCACCTGCTGGTGCTCGCCCGCAAACAGGAGGGCTACCACCGGCTCGCCGCCGCGCTCACCGCCGGGCAGCTCGCCGGCGGCGAGAAGGGCCGCCCGGTGTACGACCTCACCGACCTGGCCGACCGTGCCGCCGGGCACTGGCTGGTGCTCACCGGATGCCGCAAAGGCAGCGTCCGCCAAGCCCTCGCCGCTGAGGGCGAAGACGCGGCAGCGCGCGAACTGGCGACCCTGATCGACCTGTTCGGACGCGACAACGTCGTCGTCGAGCTCACCCACCATGGGCATCCGCTCGACGACGCCCACAACGACGTCCTCGCCGCGATCGCCGCCCGCACACGACTGCCGGTCGTCGCCACCGGCAACGTGCACTACGCCACCCCGGCACGGCACCACCTCGCCACCGCCCTCGCCGCGGTGCGCGCGCGCCGCAGTCTCGACGAACTCGACGGCTGGCTGCCGGCATCCGGAGCCGCCCACCTGCGCAGCGGCGCCGAGATGGCCGCGCTGTTCGACCGCTACCCGGGCGCGATCGAGCGCACCGTCGAGCTCGCCGACGACCTGTCGTTCCGGCTGCGGAGTCTCAAGCCGGGACTGCCGAAGCAGCAGGTCCCGGATGGTCACACGCCGATGAGCTGGCTGCGTCACCTGGTGTGGGAAGCGGTGCCGGTGAAGTACCCGAACCTGCCGGATGCCGACCGCGAGCGGATCGAACGCGAGCTCGCGGTGATCGAGCAGAAGGACTTCCCCGGCTACTTCCTGATCGTGCACGACATCGTGCGGGAGGCGCGCAGCCGCGGCATCCTGTGCCAGGGGCGCGGCTCGGCGGCGAACTCGGCGGTCTGCTACTTGCTGAACATCACCGCGGTGGATTCCATCTATTACAAGCTGCCGTTCGAGCGGTTCCTCTCCAGCATGCGCGACGAGGAGCCAGACATCGACGTGGACTTCGATTCCGACCGGCGTGAGGAGATCATCCAGTACGTCTACGAGAAGTACGGACGACAGAATGCCGCGCAGGTCGCCAACGTCATCAGCTACCGGCCGAAGATCGCGGTGCGCGACATGGCGAAAGCGCTCGGGCACTCCCCCGGGCAGCAGGATGCCTGGTCGCGGCAGGTGGAACGCTGGGGCGCGCTCGTCGAGAGCGGCGACCACGACATCCCGCAGCCGGTGATCGAGCTCGCGCAGCAGGTGCTGACCTTCCCCCGTCACCTAGGCATCCACTCCGGCGGCATGGTGCTCACCGACCGGCCGGTGGGCGAGGTCGCGCCGATCGAGCATGGCCGGATGGACGGCCGCACGGTGCTGCAGTGGGACAAGGACGACTGTGCCTGGATGGGGCTGGTCAAGTTCGACCTGCTCGGCCTCGGGATGCTCGCCGCGCTGCAGTACTGCTTCGACATGATCCGGGACTCGCTCGGCGAACAGTACGCGCTCGACACCATCCCCCGCGAGGAGGCCGCCGTGTACGACATGCTGTGCCGGGCCGACTCGATCGGAGTGTTCCAGGTGGAGAGCCGCGCGCAGATGGGGCTGCTGCCGAGGCTGCGACCGCGCTGCTTCTACGACCTCGTGGTGGAGATCGCGATGATCCGCCCCGGGCCGATCCAGGGTGGAGCTGTGCACCCGTACGTGCGGCGCCGGATGGGGCAGGAGCCGATCACCTACGCGCATCCGAAGCTCGTCGAACCGCTCGAGCGCACCCTGGGGATACCGGTGTTCCAGGAGCAGCTGATGCAGGTCGCGATGGCGGTCGGCGAGTGCAGCGCCGAGGACGCCGACTTGCTGCGCCGCGCGATGGGGTCGAAGCGCGGGGTCGAGCGCATCGAGTCGCTGCGCGAGAAGCTGTACGCCGGGATGGCCACCAACGGCATCACCGGCGAGGTCGCCGACGACATCTACAGCAAGATTCAGGCGTTCGCGAACTTCGGCTTTGCCGAGAGCCACAGCTTGAGTTTCGCGCTGCTGGTCTACGCGAGCTCATGGCTCAAGCTGCACTACCCGGCGGCGTTCCTCGCTGCGCTGCTGCGGGCACAGCCGATGGGGTTCTACTCCCCCGCGTCGCTGGTGTCGGATGCGCGGCGGCACGGCGTCGAGGTGCGCCGGCCCGACCTGGCGCTCTCGGGGGTGTCGGCCGGACTGGAGCCGATCGAGGCGGGTCCGGATGCTCGGGGCGCGGCATCCGGGAGCGACACCTGCCTCGGCGAGCAGCCGCCGATCCCGCCGTTCGACCCGCGCCTGCCACTGGACTTCAACGCGCACCGGCGCGACGCATCCGTCGCCGTGCGGCTCGGGCTCGCCGAGGTGAAAGGCATCGGCACCGAACTGGCGGAGCGCATCGTCGCCGAGCGGGACGCCCGCGGCGACTATCTGGACATGTCCGACCTGGTGCGGCGGGTCGGGCTCAGCACCGCGCAACTGGAGGCGCTGGCGGCAGCCGGCGCGTTCGAGGGCTTCGGCATGGGCATGCGCGAGGCGTTATGGGTCGCCGGGTCGGCGGCGCAGAACCGCGCCGAGTACCTGGAGGGGACGGTGATGGCGGTGCAGCCGCCGCTGTTCCGGATGCCGTCGGACTCGGAGCGGCTGGTCGCCGACCTGTGGGCGACCGGGCTCTCGACCGACGACCATCCGGTGAGGCACCTGCGGCCTCTGCTTGACGATCGCGGTGCGCTGTCGGCGGCGGAGCTGCTCGGCGCGGAATCGGGTCGGCGGCTCGAGGTCGGCGGGGTGGTGACACACAGGCAGCGACCGGCGACCGCGAGCGGCATCACGTTCATGAACCTGGAGGACGAAACCGGGCTGGTCAACGTGATCTGCAGCACCGGCGTGTGGAAGCGGTACCGGCGGGTCGCGCGGGAATCGCCAGCGCTCGTGGTGCGCGGCATCCTGGAGCGATCGGATGAGGGCGTCGTCAACATCGTCGCCGACCGGCTCGAGCCGCTGCTCGTGGCGCCGCACGTGAAGTCGCGGGACTTCCACTGACGGGTGTCTCTGTGACCAGCGCGACTAGTCCAGCGGGGTGAAGCGTTGCACCTCGGTGCCGTCGACCGTGGTCGTGCCGAAGAACATGTCCTTCGGCCGCACCCACAGCTCCCCCGCCGGTGACCGGTAGACGACGAGTTCCTCTTCCGTCTCGCTGTGCCGGGCGATGCCGATCACCTCGTAGACGTTGCCCTTGAAATGACGGTAGCGCCCAGGCATCCGGATGCTCAGTCCTGCCCGGCCTTGCGGCGTTCGGCGTCGCGTTCCTTCACCCGACGGTTCTCGGCGCGCACCGCAGCCTGAGTCGCGCGCTCCTGCACCAGCCATTGTGGTGGGCTCTCGAGGAGGGCCTTGATCTCCGCTGTCGTGAGCGCATCCGTCAACCCGCCGCGCGCGAGCCCGGCGATCGAGACGCCGAGCTTCGCCGCGACTACCGGACGCGGGTGTGGACCGTTCTTGCGCAGCTCCACCAGCCACTCCGGCGGCTCCGCATTCAGCGCGTTGAACTGGCCGCGGGTGATCGGCGCCGACTGGAGCTCCTCCGGCGTCGCCGGCAGGTAGACCCCGAGCTTCTTCGCCGCCGTGGCGGGCTTCATCATCTGGTCGTGCGCATCCGAGGTCATCCCGACAGCGTAACCTGAGACCACACCGGACGCAGGCGGGAGGCAGAGTGTTCAGGATCGCCTTCGTGCCCGGCGTGACCATCACCAAGTGGACCCGTGCGTGGGAAGAGCGCCGGCGCGACCCGCTGCAGGTGCTGCCGACACTGCCGAGCGACCAGGTTGCCGTGGTGCACCGCGGTGAGGCGGATGTCGCGTTCGTGCGGCTGCCGATCGACCGGGACGGCCTGAGCGTCATCCGGCTGTACACAGAGTCGCCGGTAGTGATTGCGACCAAGGACCACGCTTTCGAGGCCGCCGGCGAGCTGACCACCGCTGACCTCGACGGCGAGAACATGATCCAGGTCGGCGACGACCCGAAGGACGCCATTGAATTGGTCGCCGCGAACGTGGGGGTCGCGGTGCTCCCCCAGTCGGTCGCGAGGCTGCACGCGCGCAAGGACGTCATCGCGAGGCCGCTGACGGATGCGCCGGGCACCGACATCGCGATCGTCTGGCTGGCGGATGCCGAGACGCCAGACATCGAGGAGTTCGTGGGGATCGTGCGCGGGCGGACCGTGCGGAGCTCGCGCGGCCCGGGGGTTGCGCTACCCGCGCCGCAGAAGACCAAGTCGGCGAACGCGTCGAAGCGCCCCAGCCCGAAGCATCCGTCCCGCCGCCGTCGCTCCCGCTAGGAGTCAGCCGCGACGCAGGTAGTCGATCCGCGACTGCAATTGCGCCACGGTCGCTTGCCCCACCGGCGGACCGCCGCAACGGCGGCGCAACTCCGCGTGGATGTGCGCGTGCGGCTCCCCCGTGCGCTTCGCGCGGGATGCGACCAGCGAGTTGAGCAGCCCGCGCTGCTCCTTCAGGGTGCGGTACAGCGGCTTCGACTCCTGAACCCCGCGGTCAGCGCGCCGCCGCGACTGCCGAGCCTGCCGCTGCTGCAGCAGCTCCCGCACCTGCTCCGGTTCCAGGATGCCGGGCAGCCCGATGAAGTCGAGTTCCTCGAGGGTGCCGACGTCTGCAGCGAAGCCGAACTCGGCGCCGTCGAACAGTACCCGGTCGAAGTTCGCATCCGACTCGAGCGCCTTGAAATCGAACAAGTCGGCATCGGCGGATGCGCTCTCCGACGCGTTTGCCTCGTCGACCGCGTCGTCATCGAGCAGGATCTCCTCGAGCCCCTCGCCCGGCTGCCGATCCAGCGCATGGTCACGCTCCAGCTCCAGCTGCGAGGCCAGGTTCATCAGCTGCGGCACGCTCGGCAGGAAGATCGACGCCGTCTCACCGCGCCGCCGCGTGCGCACGAATCGGCCGACCGCCTGCGCGAAGAACAGCGGAGTCGATGCTGAAGTCGCGTACACGCCAACCGCCAGTCGAGGCACGTCGACTCCCTCAGAGACCATCCGTACGGCGACCATCCAGCGCGAGTCCCCTTGCGAGAACTCGGCGATCCGGTCGCTCGCGCCCTTGTCGTCCGACAGCACGACAGTCGGCTCCTCGCGCGTGATCTCCTTCAGCAGAGACGCGTACGCCTTTGCCGCGTAGTGATCGGTCGCGATCACCAGCGCCCCGGCATCCGGGACGTGGTGCCGAACCTCGGTCAGTCGGCGGTTCGCGGCACGCAGCACCGACGGGATCCACTCGCCCTCGGGGTTCAGCGCCGTGCGCCAGGCTTGCGCGGTGACGTCCTTGGTGTCGCCCTCGCCGAGCCGCGCCTCCATCTCGTCGCCAGTGCGGGTTCGCCAGCGCATCCGTCCGGCGTACGCCATGAAGATCACCGGTCGCACGACCCCGTCGGCGAGGGCGCGCCCGTAGCCGTAGCTGTAGTCGGCGCGGGAGGTGCGGATGCCCTGCTCGTCCGGGTAATAGGTGACGAACGGGATGGGCGCGGTGTCGGAGCGGAACGGGGTTCCGGTAAGCGACAGCCGACGGGTTGCCGGTTCGAATGCCTCACGAATGCCGTCGCCCCAGCTGAGCGCGTCACCGCCGTGGTGCACTTCGTCGAGGATCACAAGCGTGCGCGAGCCTTCGGTGAGGCTGCGGTGCAGCGCCGGACGCAGCGCCACTTGTGCGTAGGTGACAGCGACGCCGTGGTAGTGCCGCGCTTGCCGGCCGTGCGCGTTCCGGAAGCCCGGGTCGAGGCGCACACCGACGCGGTGTGCTGCATCCGCCCACTGCCGCTTCAGGTGCTCGGTCGGCGCGACGACCGTGACTCGGTCGATGGTGCGGCTTGCCAGCAGTTCGGTGACCAGCCGGAGCGCGAAGGTCGTCTTGCCTGCGCCCGGCGTTGCGGCGACAAGGAAGTCGCGGGGTTCGCGCTGGAAGTAGACCTCGAGGGCCTCGGCCTGCCAGGCGCGCAGCCGGTCCGCAGTACCGCGAGGCGCTCGACCCGGAAAGGCCGGTGAGAGGTGTTCTGCTGCCGAGGTTCCGACCGGGGGACGATGGATCGGGTCGGTGCTCACTGGATAGAACTTTACCGTGTCGCCACTGACACCAGTGGCCGGAGGTCTCGACAAGCTCGACCAGCGAGGGACGCTCGACCACCGAGAACGGAAGAGAGCGCCGCGACTTTCGTCAGCGGCGCTCTCTCCGTTCAGTCCGGTGTCACACCGGGCCGGGCGTGGTCACGCTCGGGTCGTGGTGCTTCCACTACGGCGGGTGATCAGGCCCCAGATCAGCAGCACGACGATCGCGCCGATGATGGCAATGAGCCAGGACTGGATGGACCAGAAGTCCTCGTACCCGATACCGAACAGCAGACCGCCCAGCCAACCACCGAGCAGTGCGCCGATGACACCGAGGATCAGGGTCGCCACCCATCCTCCCCCTTGACGTCCCGGCAGAATCAGCTTGGCGATAGCACCAGCGATCAGTCCGAGGATGATGAATGCGATCCAACTCATGACGACCTCCCAGTCGTTCAATTCGTCTTGCAGGGACCGAGTCTCGGTCGCCTTTGATAAGCGTGGCATGCCCCCCATACGGGGGCAACCGTTCGACACGGAGTCGCGGAATGTTCACAGGTGGGTGAATTTCGGGTCTGCTAGGGGGGATCCGGGCATTCCGATCTGGCAGTGTTGGGTGTATGTCTGCACAGCATCCGTGGTCGAGGTATATCGCGTTGGGAGACTCCTTCACGGAGGGAATCGGTGACCCTGAGCCGCGCAGCCCAGGCGGCCATCGCGGCTGGGCGGACCGTGTCGCGGAGGAGCTGAGCTCCCTCACCGAGGACTTCGCCTACGCCAACCTCGCCATCCGCGGCCGCCTGCTGCAGCAGATCATCGACGAGCAGGTCGAGCCGGCGCTCGAGTTGCGCCCCGACCTCGTTACCATCTCCGCGGGCGGCAACGACATCATTCGCCCCGGCACCGACCCGGATGACGTAGCCAGCCGGCTCGAAGCCGCCGCCGCGCGACTGCGCTCCAACGGTGCAACGGTTGTGCTGTTCACCGGACCGGATGTCGGCACTACGGCGGTGCTCGGACGCATCCGCGGCAAGGTGGCCATCTACAACGAGAACCTACGCACGATCGCCTTGCGCCACGACCTGGTCATCGCCGACATGTGGGCGCTGCGCGAGCTCAAGGACACCCGGATGTGGGCGCCTGATCGCCTGCACTTCTCCCCCACCGGGCACCACATGATTGCGCGCATGGTGCTCGACTCGCTCGGCGTCGAGCACGCGCTCGAGCCGTATCAGCCCGAGCCGCTGCCCGCCGTCTCCTGGCGTCAGGCGAAAATTCAGGACATCGGCTGGGCGCGCGAGTATCTCGTGCCGTGGGTGGTGCGCCGCATCCGGCACCAGTCATCCGGTGACGGAATCCTGCCGAAGCGCCCGGATGCGTCCCCGTTTCGCCACGCGATCAAGCCGGACGCCACCGACGCCTAGCGTCCGAACTGTGCCGCGGCCGGGCAGTCGAACGGATCGCGGCCAGCGGCAAGTCCGACCCTGTTCAGGTACCGGATGACGATGCCGTACGACTCCACGAGCGTCGTCTCGGTGAACGGGATGTTGTGGGTGGCGCAGTACTCGCGAGCGATCTCGTTCGCCTTGCGCAGGTGCGGCCTGGGCATGTTGGGGAACAGGTGGTGCTCGACCTGGTAGTTGAGGCCGCCCATGAAGGTGTCCATGAACCACCCGCCCTTGATGTTGCGGGACGTCAACACCTGGCGGCGCAGGAAGTCGACCTTGGAGTCGTGCGGCAGGATCGGCATGCCCTTGTGGTTGGGGGCGAAGGATGCGCCCATGTAGACGCCGAACACCGCGAGCTGCACGCCGAGGAAGGCAAACGCCATCCCCAGCGGCAGGAACAGGAAGATCACCGCGACATACGCGCCGACACGGGTGACGAGCATGGTTGCCTCTACCCAGCGGCGCTCCACCTTGCCGCGTGAGAACACCGTGCGGAAGCCGTGGATGTGCAGGTTGATGCCCTCGAGCAGCAGCGCAGGGAAGAACAGCCAGCCCTGACGGCGGGTGGCCCAGCCGTACAGCCCCTTGGCTCGAGCGGCATCCGTCTCGGTGAACGAGATGAAGTCGCGCTCGATGTCGGGGTCCTTGCCGAGGATGTTCGGGTTGGCGTGGTGACGGCTGTGCTTGGTCATCCACCACTGGTAGCTGATGCCGACGAACAGGTTCGCGAGCGTACGTCCGGCGCGGTCGTTGGCGGGGCCGGAGGCGAACACCTGACGGTGGGCGGCCTCGTGCGCAAGGAACGCGTACTGGGTCAGGATGACGCCGAGCGCCCCAGCGATGAGCAACTGGAACCAGCTGTCACCGAGCAGGATGAATCCGGTGACCGCACCGCCGAGTGCGAGCGTGATGCCGGAGAACATCAGCCAGTAGAAACCGGTGCGGCGCCGCAGAAGGCCCGCATCCCTAATGGTGTGAAGAAGGGCCGAGTACTCGGATGTCGAGTTTCCCCGACCTCCGCCCGGCCTCGTCTTCGTGAACGTCACTGTTGGCGTTGCAGAGGTCACGGAACCCTCGTTTCACTAGGTACAACCAGAAGCCCTAGCGAAGCGGATGCCGATTGAAGAATGTGAAGCCAGCCTATGGGCGGTTGCTGGGAATATGTCTCGCCACGCGGAATATGTCCTATCCGAACAGTTCGGCAGGGTTGGTCAGCCGCCAGAGCGCATCCGGTGGGCCGATCGAAGAGTCGAGCACGAGCGGCACTGAGAGGTGTGTGGTGCCCACCTGCACCGCGAGTCTGCCCACTCGGTCCCCTGCGGCGCCGTCGCGCACCTGGTCGGCCACAACGTCGTAGGACACCGGCGTGCCGCGCCAGGTCACGACCGTGTAGGTCTCGCCGGCAACAGCGCTCGCATGCTGGCCCCACGGCGTCACGTAGTCGGCGAACCGGGCGCCGGCCTCGACGACGTCGAGCTCGACGAATCCGGATGTCGCACTCGCCAGCAGCGAACGCACGGACTCACGCACCGCATCCGGGTCCTCGCCGCCCATTACGACCCCGACGAGTTGCACGGTCTGATGACCGACCGGCAGGTCAGCGGAGAACAGCAGGTTCGACTGGTCGAGGCGTCCGGTCTTGATTCCGTCGACGCCGAATTCACCCAGCAGCTTGTTGGAGTTCTCGAGCTCTTCGAAGCCGGGAACCGTTGTACTTGCTGTCGCGACGATCTCGGCGATGACCGGATCGGCGAGGGCGAGCTTGCCGAGCTGGATGAGGTCAGTCGTCGTGCTGACGTTCGCGGGGTCAATGCCGGTCGGTTCCACCACGCGTGTGTCCGGCATCCCGTTGCGCTGCAGCCAGGACGTTGCAGCGGCGACGAACTCGTCGTTGAACCCGAACGCCCAATCCGCGAGCGATGCCGCGTAGTTGTTGGCGGAGGTGATGAGGGTGAAGTCCAGGACCTGACGCTGGGACAGCGTGAGACCGGACCACACCGGCTTGGTGCCGCCGCCGAGCCGCTGGTAGTGGCCGATGAGGGCTTGGTCGTTCGCAGTGAACCTGATCTGCTCTCCGCTCTCGCCGGGCGCCAGCGGCTTCGTCTCGAGCACGACCAGGCTCGTGATGACCTTGGTGATGCTGGCCATCGGCAGGGATTCGCTGGAGCCACCGGATGCGAGTACACCCGGATAGCCGACCGCGCCGATCGCGCTCGCCCCGTAGGCGGGCCAGGTCAACTCCACCGCGGGTTCGTGGATCGCATCAGCCGCCGTCAATTGTGGGGCGATCGCGTCGACCGGGGCGAGCAAGGTGAGCGGTAGGTAGGCGCTCGCGGTGATCAGCGCGAGCACGCCACCGACAACGCCGAACCGGCGACGAATGTACGTCGCGCGGGTTGGTGCCATGCATTCATCTTATGAGCGGGGTTCCGCCCTTATGCTCGCTGAATGGATCCCCAGCCTTTCGATCAGGTTGCCATGGCCGCCTACCCAGACAAGTCCAGCTGGCAGACGGTGGCCGGTGAACTGCTCCTCGACACGCTGAGCCGCTGGAAGCTTGCGCTGGCCGGCTCGCACGAGGGTGGGCGCGCGGGCATCGTCGTCGAGGTCGTGCAGGAGGACGGCACACCCGCGGTGCTGAAGATCGGTGTCCCGCACGAGGAGGGACGCTGGGAAGCTGTCGCGTTGGCAGCCTTCCCGAAGGGAACCGCCCCGCAGTTGCTCCGGCAGGATGCGACGACCTGGGCGCTCCTGCTCGAAAGCGTCCGGCCCGGCACTCCCCTGCGAGACGCGGGACTCGACCCGATGGAGGCTCTGACGATCGGAGGGACGCTGCACGGGCGCATCGCGTCGTCCTCCCCAGTGCGCGGCAGCACGCTGCCCCGCGTCTCCGACTTCGCGGCGTCCGGTGCGCTGCGCATGCGCGACAGGATCGCCCGCGAAGCCGACCTGTTCGAGCGCCTTGAGATCGAGCCGGAGCCGCTGCACCGTGCTGCCGATGAACTGCTCAGACTCGCGGACCTGTCGACTGCTGGTGCGCTAGTGCACGGCGATTTCAACCCTGGCAACATCGTGCACTCGATGGATGACGACAGCGAACGCTGGATGGTCATCGACCCGAAGGGCATGGTCGGCGACCCGGCCTATGACCTCTGGCCGCTCGTGACCCAGCTCGGCGATCCGCTGAACGACCCGGATCCGGCCGGCCGCCTGTCCGAGCAGCTCATGGTGGCCGCGAACGCTGCCGGATGCGATCCGCGCCGGACCGCGGAATGGGCCTTCGCCCGAGCCGGTCAGGTCACAGTGTGGTTCGCAGAGGACGGCGACTACGACCTCGCGCGCAACGAGGCCCGTGTGCAGGCGCTGTGGGCCGAGGTGCTCGCCGGCTAGCTGCCGCTGGCGTGCCCGCGGACGAACGCGGCGACCGAGGGCGCGAGCGAAGCGCCGACCTGCGCCGGGGTGCGCTTGATGCCCGCAACCTCGAAGGAGTGCCCGCCGCCCTCCACCCACTCGAGCAGCGCGCTGGCGCCGATGCGACCCACGACGCCATCGAGCAGCTCGGGCGTCGCGAAGGGGTCCTTGGTCCCCTGCAGGAAGAGCATCGGCACTCGGATGCCGTACAGGTGCTCGTCGCGCAATGCCTCCGGCTTGCCAGGCGGATGCAGCGGATAGCCGAGGTACACCAGGCCGGCAGCGGGCATGCCCTCTGCGACCGCCATCGACGCCATCCGCCCGCCGTACGACTTGCCGGCTGCAAGCACGGGCAACCCGGCCGACTCGGTCTCCGCCCAGCGCAACGCATCGCGCCAGGCGGCGATCGCGTCGGCCGGGCGGCCGGGCATCCGTCGTCCGGCTTCTCGGTACGGCAGGTTGAACCGCAGGGTCGCGACACCGTCGGCGTTGAGCGCGTCGCTGAAGCCGACCAGGAACGGGTGGTCATAGCCGGCCCCGGCTCCGTGGGTCACGGCAATGACCGCCCAGGCGTCGTCCGGTCGCTCCCAGACGGCCGAGACACTCGCGTCGCCCACAGGAACCCTGATCTCGGTCACTCGTCCATTCTCCCCCGCCACAGTTGGCGATCCTTGTCGAGATACGTCGCGCGGGTGATCCTTTCACGCGCGGGTCAAATTCGACCGGCGCATGAAAGTTCGACCCGCGCGAGCGCGATCAGTGTCAGACCCGCAGCTCCCACAGCGCCACCGCGCTCGCCGCCGCCACGTTGAGCGAGTCCACGCCCCGCAGCATCGGGATCGTCACCACCGTGTCGGCCTCCGCGATCGCCTTGCGCGTGAGCCCGTCGCCCTCGGTGCCGAGCAGCAGCGCGACCCGCTCCGGCGCGTTGGCGGCGTACTCGTCGAGCGGCACGGCGCCGTCCTCGAGTGCGAGCGCAGCCAGTTGAAAGCCGGCCGCGCGCAGGGGTGCAGCGCCGTCCGGCCACCACGGGATGCGTGTCCACGGCACCTGCAGCACCGTGCCCATGCTCACGCGCACACTGCGCCGGTACAGCGGATCCGCGCAGCGCGGCGTCACCAGCACCGCGTCGGCGCCCAGCCCGGCCGCCGCGCGGAAGATCGCGCCGACGTTCGTGTGATCGGCGATGTCCTCAAGCACCACGACGCGCCGCGCATACCGGAGCAACTCCTCCACCGCGGGCAGCTCAGGGCGGTGCATCGCCGCGATAGCGCCGCGATGCAGATTGAAGCCCGTGATCGACTCGAGCACCGCAGCGTCGGCGACATACACCGGCACGTCGAAGCCGTCGAGCAGCGGCTCAAGCTCGGGCAGCCACTGTTCCTGAAGCAGGACCGACCTCGGGCGATGCCCGGCGGCGAGTGCACGCGTGATGACCTTGGTCGACTCGGCCAGGTAGAGGCCGCCTGCCGGCTCAAGCTTCCGCCGCAACGCGACGTCGGTGAGGCTCGTGAAGTCGGCGAGCCCCGGCTCGCTCAGGTCGGTGATTCGGATGATGCGCAGCGGCTTCTCCTCATAGCTTCAGCGGCGCAAGGAACAACCCGCCCGCTCTCGCGTTTACTCTAGGGACATTCGCTAGAGAGGTTTCCATTGACTGCCCCCGCACCAAACCCGATCGAGTCCGATGGTGGCCTCGACGCCGTGCTCGAAGTGCTGCAGGGGCGCAAGCTGGCCATCCTCACCGGCGCAGGACTCAGCACCGACTCCGGCATCCCCGACTATCGCGGGGCTGGCGCACCGCCGCGGAACCCCATGACGTTCCAGCAGTTCCTCGCCGACGAGGACTACCGCAAGCGCTACTGGGCTGGCAGTCACCTCGGCTGGCAGCGCTTCAGTTCGGTCACCCCCAACGCCGGCCACCGCGCGGTAGCGGCTTTGGAGGCATCCGGGGTCGCCACGGGCGTCATCACCCAGAATGTCGACGGCCTGCACCGCCGTGCGGGGTCGCTGCGGGTCATCGAACTGCACGGCAGCATGGATCGTGTGCGCTGCCTCGACTGCGGCCAGTTCTACTCGCGCAGGGACATCGCCTCTCAGCTCGCGCACCGCAACCCGTGGCTGGACCGGGTTACAGAGCGTGAGCTCGGCCCTGATGGCGACGTGATCATCGAGGACCCGTCCGCGTTCGACGTTCCGGTGTGCGGTGTGTGCGGCGGCATGCTGAAGCCCGACGTCGTCTACTTCGGCGAGTTTGTGCCGTCGGCGCAGTTCCGGGCCGCCAGCGCGATCATCGGTGCGGCCGATGCGCTGCTGGTCGCCGGGTCATCGCTCGTCGTGAACTCCGGGATGCGTTTGCTCGACCAGGCGATCAAGCGCGGCCACCCCACGGTGATCGTCAACCGGGGGCCCACTAAGGGCGATCCACGAGCAACGGTTAAGCTGGACGCAGGGACCTCCGAGGTGCTGACCGTTCTGGCCAAGGAACTTCGCGGCTGAAAAAGGCACTCACGTCCCGACGCGACCGGAAGGACGTTGATAGGGATGACGACGCTGATCTACCTCGTGCGGCACGGCGAGACCGACTGGAACCAAGTTCACCGCATTCAAGGCAGTTCCGACATCCCACTGAACGACAACGGGCGCGCACAAGCCAGCAGGGCGGGAGCCCTGCTCGCCCGCCGAAGCTGGGACGGCATCTACTCAAGCCCTCTCGGGCGGGCGATGGAGACCGCGACCATCATCTCTGACCGGCTCGACCTCGGCGACCCGACTCCCCTGCCATCCATGGTCGAACGCCACTACGGCGAGGCCGAGGGGCTGACCAACGACGAGGTCGCCGAACGGTATCCCTCGTACGCGCCGGTGCCGGGGCGGGAGTCGCGGGAAGAGGTCATCGCCCGCGTCATGGCGACCCTGAGCACGCTGGCCAAGGAGCGCCCCGGCGAGCACCTCATTGTCGCCACCCACGGCGGTGTCATCCGCGCCACGCTGCTCGCGGTGGGAGCGGACATCGACCGCAGCATCCCGATCACGAACGGCTCCATCCACAGCTTCCGCCGGATCGACGGCGGCTTCCAACTGCTCGCCTTCAACGACCCGATCGAGGTTGCATCCGTTGTTCCCGGCGACGAGGGCATCGAGGAGCAGAACGTCATCGAGGGCCGCGAAGAGAAGGTGGCCGGCTGATGGCGGCGCTCGACCGCTTCCTCACCCGGCTCGAGCAGCTCGGTGTCGAGCTGGACGTCCGGGAGATGGACAGCAGTACCCACACGGCGGCGGATGCTGCTGCCGCCGTCGGCGTCCAGGTCGGGCAGATCGTCAAGAGCCTGCTCTTCATGGCCGACGGTGAGCCGCTGCTCGTGCTGGTTTCCGGACCGAACCGGGTCGATACCGCGGCTCTCGGGAAGCGCCTCGGCACCCCGGTGACCATGGCGGACGCCAAGCGCGTGCGCGAACTGTCCGGGTTCAGCATCGGCGGGGTGCCGCCGTTCGGCCACCCGGCGCCGCTGCGCACAATCGTCGATCCCGACCTGCTGAGCTACGACGAGGTGTGGGCGGCCGCCGGGTCAGCGACAACCGTGTTCGGCATCGAGCCGTCGCGACTTCTCGAGCTCACCCGCGGAGAGGTGCTGCCGGTCGGGGCAGACAGCGGCGCCGAACGCGTCAGCGCCGACTAGGTTCGCGTCGCTCGTCAACGAGCGAGGTCGCGAGTTCGAGCAGGGTCGCCGCGGACGCCTGCCAGGTGTACTCCCCCGCGCGCTGCAGCGAGAGCTCTGAGCGGCGCTTCCACTCCGCGGTGTCCTCGAGCGTGCGCACCTGCGCGGCGAACGCGGCCGGGTCGTCCGGGTTAGCGAACAGCGCTGCGTCGCCCCCGACCTCGCGGAACACCTCAATGTCGCTGCAGACCACCGGCGTGCCGTGCGCCATCGCCTCGATCAGCGGGATGCCGAAGCCCTCATCCCGCGACGCGGTGAGCAACGCGGTGGCGGATGCCAGCAGTTCGGCGTACTGCTCATCACTCACGCCGTTCAGGAACTCGATGCTGCCCGCGGGGGCCAGCGCAGAAAGGCGTGCGCGGTCGCGATCGGTGACCTTGCTGAGCAGTTGCAGCCGGTAGCCGGGAAGGAGCGAGACCGCACGCGCGAGCGTTTCCGCGTTCTTGTACGGCATGAACGAGCCCATGTAGACGAGAGTCCGCTCGCGCGGCCGCGGCGGGGTGGTCGCCGGGTCAACGGCGCTGGAGATGACCGTGATCGGCAGCTGGGTCAGGCGCGCCTCCTGCAGCTCCCGCTTGGCGGTGTGCGAGCCGGTCACGATCGCATCCGCTCGACGCAGCGCCCACCGCTGCGGTGCGAAGCTGAAGTGGTACGCCCGCCAAATGAGCCTCACGATCCAGGGCAGGTTCCGCGGCGGCGTGCGATGCCGGTAGTAGATCAGGTCGTGCACAGTGAGGATCAGCTGGTACTTCGCGCCGGTGCCGCCCATCGTCTGCATGGGGCAGAACACCACATCCGGATGCTCATCGTTCAGGTAGCGCGGCACCCACGGCTCGCTGAGTTTCGTCGGATCCGGCCCGAGAATCCAAGGCAGGTCGGGCAGGTTCGCCAGCTGGCGCTCGTCGCTGATGAACATCGTCACCGGATGCAGCTGGGCCAGCGCCCCGACGATGCCCGCGGTGTACCGGCTGATGCCATCGTGCCGCCCGATGCGGGTGTAGCGGCAGTCGAAGACGATCTTCACGTGGTTTACTTCAGCGCGTCGACGAAGTCACGGATGGCGTCGGCGGCTCGTTCCGGCACCTCGTAGTGGATGAGGTGGCCGACTCCGCCGAGCACCCGCAGCGTTGCATCCGGGAATCGCTCCTGCAGCGTGTACTGGGCGGAGACGGGCGTGATGTCGTCCAGTTCGGCGGCGACCAGCAGTGTTGGCACGGTGATCCGTTCGGCGTACTCGCTGACGTCGGCTGAGATCGACGCGTCGAAAGCCTCGACGACGGTGTCCCGGTCGCTGAAGTTGTTGAAGTAGGTGTGGTGCTGATCGTGGATCCACCTGCGCAGGTCACGATCCTTGGTCTTCACAAGGTTGGAGCTCATGAACTGCACGATCATCCGGTTGCGCAGCAGCGCATCGCCGAGCCGCGTCGGCAGCTTGGATGCTGCACGGTAGTAGCCGACGGTGAGCGCGGTGGCGAACTTGCGCGGCCCGTCGAGGCCGGGCATCGCGATCGGGTTGATCAGCATGAGCGCGGGCGCCTGCATCCCGGACGCGAACGCGTGGGAGGTGACGATCGTGCCGAACGAGTGGCCGAGGATGAGCGCCTCTCCCGTCAGGCCGAGGTCGTCGACGAACGCCTGGAACCACTTCGCGTAGCCGTCGATGCTGTGCGGCACCTCGGTCAGCGGCGTGGACTCTCCGAAACCGGGCAAGTCGGGTCCGATGAACCGGATGCCGGGAAGGTGGGCGATGACCGGCTCCAGGCCGTGGTGCTCGCCGCGGTAGCCGTGCGCGACGACGACGGTGTGCTCGGCGTCCGGGTCGCCGTACTCCCAGTAGCGGGTGGTGCTGCCGAGCACCTCGGTCTCCCGACGGCGGATCGGGATGGACGCGAGGCGCGTTGCGTAGGGCGAAGTGACACTCATCCGCTCCAGTCTAGGGAGTGGCCGCCGATGATCAGGGCCGCAGGAACGTTGCTTAGACTCTCTGGGACGAAGCGCGCCCTTCGCCAACTCCCACAGACAACCCTTCGAGAGGAACCTCGTGAGCTTCACCGCGCCGATCCAGCTGCCCGGTCTGACCCTGGACCCACTCTGGTACCGCCGCTCGGTGTTCTACGAGGTGCTCGTGAGGGGATTTGTCGACTCGAACGGTGACGGCACTGGCGACCTCGCCGGGCTGATCTCCCGGCTCGACTACCTGCAGTGGCTCGGCGTCGACGCACTGTGGATCCCGCCGTTCTTCAACTCGCCGCTGCGGGACGGTGGCTACGACGTCTCGGACTACCGGTCGATTCTGCCCGAGTTCGGCACCCTCGACGAGTTCCAGGAGCTCGTCACCAAGGCGCACGAGCGCAACATGCGGATCATCATGGACCTGCCGCTGAACCACACCTCGGACCAGCACGAATGGTTCCAGCAGTCCCGGTCGGATCCGGATGGCCCGTACGGCGACTACTACGTGTGGAGCGACACCGACGAGAAGTGGCCGGACATCCGGATCATCTTCACTGACTACGAGGAGTCGAACTGGGCATTCGACTCTGAGCGCCGGCAGTTCTACTTCCACCGGTTCTTCTCGCACCAGCCCGACCTCAACTACAACAACCCGGCGGTCGCCGAGGAGATCTTCGAGATCACGCGGTTCTGGCTGTCGATGGGCGTTGACGGTCTGCGGCTCGACGCGGTGCCGTACCTGTACGAGTCGGACGAGGGCAACGGTGAGGGCGAGCCCCCGACGCACGAGTTCCTGAAGAAGCTGCGGAACCTGGTCGACACGGAATTCCCGGGCAGAGTGCTGATCGCCGAGGCCAACCAGTGGCCGCGCGAGGTCGCAGCGTTCTTCGGCACCGATGAGGAGCCGGAGTGCCACATGGCCTTCGACTTCCCGGTGATGCCGCGCATCTTCTACTCGCTGCGCTCGCAGCAGGCGGACGAGCTGGTCCGGGTGCTGTCGGAGACCACCGACATCCCGGAGACCGCGGGGTGGGGCATCTTCCTGCGCAACCACGACGAGCTGACCCTCGAGATGGTCTCCGAGGAGTACCGCCAGGCGATGTACGGCTGGTACGCCTATGACCCGCGGATGCGTGTCAACGTCGGCATCCGGCGGCGCCTGGCCACGCTCCTGGACAACTCGCGCGCGGAGCTCGAGCTGGCGCACGCCCTGCTGTTCTCGCTGCCGGGCAGCCCGTTCCTCTACTACGGCGACGAGATCGGGATGGGCGACAACATCTGGCTCCCCGACCGTGACGCCAGCCGCACGCCGATGCAGTGGACGCCGGACCGCAATGCGGGCTTCTCCTCCGCGGACCCAGGCAAGCTGTACCTGCCGGTGGTGCAGTCGCTCGTCTACAACTACTCGCTCGTGAACGTGGAGTCGCAGCTGGCCCAGTCCCGCTCGCTGCTGCACTGGGTGCGCAATGTCATTCACGTGCGGAAGGCGCATCCGACCTTCGGCCTCGGCTCGATGACGGTCGTCGACTCCGATCACGAATCGGTGCTCGCGTTCGTACGCTCGTACGAGGGGGCGGCCAGCGGCACGCAGTTCGGGGATGCGCCGGAGAACGTGCTGTGCGTGTTCTCGTTCGCGCATAACCCGATCTCGGTGACCATCCGGGCGCCGGAGCATGCGGGCAGCGACCTCTACGACCTGTTCGGCGGCGCCAAGTTCCCGGCGTTCGACGAGAACGGCGAGGTCACCATCACGATGGGCTCGCAGCAGTTCTTCTGGCTGCACATCGGCACACCTAGCCGAGGATTGCCTCGAACCGCGTGATCGCGGCAGCCAGCTGATCGGCCGGCGCCGCCTGCGCTCCCTCGAACCAGTCGATCGAGACTCCGTCGTCGCCGAGGGACCACGTGCCGGACACGACCCCGTCCGTGATGACCAGATTGGCGCCGCGGCTCACCGCCTCGCGGTGCGCTGACGGGACGATGCTGGTGTCGGCCGTGCCGGGGCCGAGCACCCACTGGTCGAAGGCGGGCAGGAGCCGGACCGATGGGGTCTCGGGCGTCGACAGCAACTCGTCGACGTCGTCACCGAGCACATGCGCGGCCGTGCCCTCAACGTCGATCGGCACGAGCCGGCCGCCGAGGTCGGCGATCCACTTCGTGATGCGCCTGCCGACACCCAGGCCATCGCCCAGCCAATAGTCCAGATTGGAGCGGGTCGCCGGTCCGTACGCGCGGAAGTACGCCTCCACCGCGCGGATACCGGCATCCTGCAGGTCGGGGATTCCCGCCCAGCGCGGGTTGGAGGTGAGGTTCTGCAGCGTCGGATGCCCGTCCCGTGATGCTCCGACACTGAGTTCGCCCTGCCACGCGACGGCCTTCAGAAGCGTGCGTGGATCCGCCGCGAAGACAAAGTCGAGGTGCGCAAACTTCGGTACCGCGGTGATCTTCCGGCCTAGTTCGGCGAAGGTGAGCGGCTGGTCGGCCAGCGCTTCCCGCACCACTTCCAGGAACGCGGGCCAGTCGCCGGGAGCAAGCCCGTAGAAGGTCCGCCAGCTTGCGCGTTCCCACATCCGCCCGGCCGCTCGCAAAGCCAGATAGACACCGCCATCCTCAGGCGTCAGCAGGTGGGTTGCTCCGCGGAAGGTGAACGTCTTGATGAGCTCGCCGTTCGCGAGGGCTGCTGCCACTTCACCCGGCCTGGAGCGCTCACGTCTGACGCGAATTGCGAGTTCTGCAGCGGAGTCGGTGCCGGCCGGTATCGCGCCCAAGCGCCGCACGACGCCCGCCACGGACTCCGTGCCGACCGGCTGGAGCAGGTGCCGCTGCATCCGCCATGCGAGGGCTCGCGCTCGAGTGACTGACACCATTGGCCCGTTTTACCGCATCCGCCCTCGTCGAGACTGCACAAACCGGCGTTATCGCGCTCCTTTACGCACTTTCATGCAGTCTCGGCGGGTGCTCCCGGGGCGTGCCGGTGGTCGCCCCTAGCCTTAGCCCCATGGCAGGCAATTGGTATGACATCCTCGGAGTTTTCGACCTTGAGACGACCGGAATAGATGTCGATACCAGTCGCATCGTCACCGCGAACGTGAGCGTCATCGGCCCGGACGGCGGCGTGCTGGAGCGCACCGACTGGATGGCCGACCCGGGCGTGCCGATACCGCCGCAGGCGACCGCCGTGCACGGCATCACCACCGAGCGCGCCCAGCACCAGGGCAGGCCAGCCGTCGAGGTGGTGGAGGAGATCATCGACGCGCTGCGCCGCATCCTGGACCGCGGCATCCCGGTGGTCGTCTACAACGCTCCGTACGACCTGAGCCTGCTGAACCGCGAAGCGGTGCGGTACGGCATCGAGCCGCTGCGCGACCCGTGCCCGATCATCGACCCGCTCGTGCTCGACCGCGCCGTGGACCGGTACCGCAAGGGCAAGCGCACCCTCGAGGTGGCGTCGCTCGTCTACGGGGTCATCCTCGACTCGGCGCACGACGCTGGCGCCGACGCCATCGCGGCCGGCCGTGTGGCGCAGGCGATCGCGCGCCAGTACAGCGATCAGCTGGGTGACGATGTGCTGGCGCTGCACGATTCGCAGGTCGGCTGGTGCCGTGATCAGGCCGCGAGCTTCCAGGAGTACATGCGCCGCGTGAAGGACCCCGCGTTCACCGCGGACGGGTCCTGGCCGGAGCGGGTCGCTGCACCGCTCGCGCGCGAACTCGACCCGATCGTCTGACGAGACGAAAGCGCAGGTTAACGACGAGAGCCGGATGCCCGAAGGCATCCGGCTCATCGCCTGACGTGCTGATTAGGAGCCGAAGCCCTTGTAGCGCGTGTTGAACTTCTCGACGCGGCCTGCGCTGTCGAGGATGCGCTGCTTGCCCGTGTAGAACGGGTGCGACTCGCTGGAGATCTCGACGTCGATCACCGGGTAGGTGGTGCCGTCTTCCCACTCGATCGTCTTGTCGCTCGACACGGTCGAGCGGGTGAGGAACGTTGCACCGGATGCGAGGTCACGGAAGACCACGGGCGCATAGTTCGGGTGGATGTCAGACTTCATGGTGGTTCCTCGCGAGTGGATTGGGAATTAAGGGAAAAGTCTCTCGGCGTCTTAGCCGACTGACCACTTTACCAGAATCAAGAGCGTCGGGTGCGGATCACGCGGCCCGGGCGGTAAACCGGTTGTCGGTGCGCTCGACCTTGAGGTCGACACCGAAGACATCGCTCAGGTTCCCGGCGGTGACGACCTCTTCGATCGGGCCAGAGTCGTGCACCTCGCCCTGCGACAGCAGCAGTGCGTGGCTGAAGCCCGGCGGGATCTCCTCGACGTGATGGGTGACCATGACGATCGCCGGGGCATCCGGTGCGCTCGCGTAGCCGCCGAGCAGCTGCAGCAGCTCCTCACGGGCGCCCAGGTCGAGGCTCGCCGCCGGCTCATCGAGCAGCAACACCTCGGGGTCCGTCATCACGGCACGGGCGATCTGCACGCGCTTCTGCTCGCCGTCGCTGAGGTTGCCGAAGCGGCGGTCCTCGAGGTGGCTGAGCTTCCACTCCCCGAGCACGCGGCGTGCGCGGCGGGTGTCGATCTCCTCGTACTCCTCGTTCCAGCGCCCTGTGACCGAGTACGAGGCGGTGAGCACGACATCCAGCACCGTCTCGTTCGCCGGGATGCGACGGGCAAGCGCCGTCGAGGCGAAGCCGATGCGGGGGCGCAGGTCGAACACGTCGACCGCGCCGAGGGTGCTGTCGAGCACCACCGCTTCGCCGTGGCTGGGGTGGATCTGCGCCGCAGCCAGTTGTAGCAGGGTCGTTTTGCCCGCGCCATTCGGTCCGAGAATGACCCAGCGCTCCTTGCTGTCGACGTTCCAATCAACAGAATCGAGGATCGTGTTCCCGTCGCGCACGACCGACACATCTGAGAACTGGAGAACGCTGGCCATATGCTCAAGCCTAAGCCACGGGCGGGGTGCGACCCGGCAGCGCTAGAGGAGCGTTGCGTACAGTTCGCGGGTGCGCGCCGCGATGCGATCCCAGCCGAACTGGCGCTCGGCACGCTCACGTCCGGCGGCCCCGAACTGCTTGGCGCGCTCCGGATCGGAGACCATCTCGCCGAGCGCTGCGGCGAGGTCGCCGATGAAGCGCTCCGAGTCCACCGGAAGTCCCGTGCCGTCGTTCGCCTGCTCGATCGGCACCAGGAAGCCGGTGACACCGTCATCCACCACCTCCGGGATCCCCCCGGTTGCCGTCCCGACTACGGGGGCGCCGCACGCCATCGCCTCCAGGTTCACGATGCCGAGCGGCTCGTAGATCGACGGGCAGACGAACGTGGTCGCCGCGGTCAGCACGGCGCGAAGTTCGCGCTGGCTCAGCAGCCGGTCGATCCAGACCACACCGGTGCGGGTCTCCTGCAGGTGCGCGACGCCGGCCTGCACCTCCGCCAGGATCTCCGGCGTGTCCGGCGCGCCCGCGCACAGCACCAGCTGCACGTCCGGGTGCAGCCGCTCCGTCGCTGCCAGCAGGTAGCTGAGGCCCTTCTGCCTGGTGATGCGGCCAACGAACACGACCGACGGCCGGTCGGGGTCGATGCCGAGCGAACGCACGAGGTCGTCGTCCGAGGTGGGACGCCACCGGTCCAGGTCGATGCCATTGTGGATGACGCTGATCCGCGACGGGTCGAGACGCGGGTAGGACCGGATGATGTCCTGCCGCATTCCCTCGCTCACCGCGATGATCGCATCCGCCGCTGAAAACGCGCCGCCCTCGATCCAGCTCGACACGCGGTAGCCGCCGCCGAGCTGCTCGGCCTTCCACGGGCGCAGCGGCTCCAGGCTGTGCGCGGTGACGACGTGTGGGACGCCGTGCAGCAGCTGCGCGATGCGCCCCGCGGCGTTCGCGTACCAGGTGTGCGAGTGCACCAGCTGGGCATCACCGCAGTCCTGCGCCATCTGCAGGTCGACGCCGAGAGTCGCAATCGACGGGTTCGCCGAGACCAGTTCCGCGGGCACCAGATAGGACGTCACACCCGGTTCGTCGCGGGGCGCGCCGAAGCAGCGCACGTTCACCTCGACATCGGTGTCCCGGCGCAGCGCGTGCACCAGTTCGCCTACGTGGACGCCGGCGCCGCCGTACACTTCCGGGGGATATTCACGGGTCAGCAGGTCGACTCTCACCAACAAGACACTAGTTCCTATCACGTGGTGTCATCTACGGTGGGAGCATGGCGGCGCCCAAGATCTTCGGAATCGTGCTCGCCGGTGGTGAGGGAAAGCGGCTGATGCCGTTGACCGCCGACCGGGCCAAACCGGCGGTCCCATTTGGCGGAAACTACCGCCTCATCGACTTCGCCCTCTCCAATCTGATCAACTCCGGGCTGCGTCAGATCGTCGTGCTCACCCAGTACAAGTCGCACAGCCTCGACCGTCACGTGTCGCAGACCTGGCGGCTGCCCGGCCTGACGAACTCCTACGTCGCATCCGTGCCGGCGCAGCAACGGCTCGGCAAGCGCTGGTTCGCGGGGTCGGCGGATGCGATCCTGCAGAGCCTGAATCTGCTGAAGGATGAGAAACCCGACATCGTCATCGTCGTCGGTGCCGACCACGTCTACCGCATGGACTTCAGCCAGATGATCGACGCGCACATCGAGGCGGGCACCGGTGTGACGGTTGCAGCCATCCGGCAGCCGATCTCGCTTGCGGGCCAGTTCGGTGTCATCGAGGTCGCGCCGGGTGATCCGACGCGGATCGGGCGGTTCCTGGAGAAGCCGTCCGACCCTGTGGGGTTGGCCGACTCCCCCGGCGAGGTACTCGCGTCGATGGGCAATTACGTGTTCAACGCCCGCGATCTCATGGACGCCGTGCTGCGCGACGGCGAGCGGGCCGACTCGAACCATGACATGGGCGGTGACATCGTTCCCGACTTCGTCGAACGGGGCGACGCGGCCGTGTACGACCTGATCCGCAACGACGTTCCCGGCGCGACCGAGCGCGACCGGTACTACTGGCGCGATGTGGGGACGATCGAGTCGTTCTACGACGCCCACCAGGACCTCATCTCAGCGCTGCCGGTGTTCAACCTGTACAACACCGACTGGCCGATCTACAGCGAGCAGCTGAACTCTCCCCCGGCGAAGTTCGTCCGCGACGCGTCAGGCAACACCGGGACCCTCATCGACTCGGTCGTCTCGCTCGGGTCGCTGCTGTCCGGGGCCCACGTCGAGCGCAGCGTGCTCGGCCCCTGGGCCAACATCGAATCCGGCGCCCAGGTGATCGACTCGATCCTGTTCGAGCGGGTTCGGGTCGGCCCGGGCGCATCCGTGCGCCGCGCTATTCTGGATAAGGATGTCGTCGTCGAACCCGGCGCGACCGTAGGGGTGGATCCCGAGGCCGATCGGGCCAGGGGCTTCACCGTCACAGATACCGGAATCACCGTTGTGGGCAAGGGCGTTCACGTCGCGTGAACAGCGCGCCAGCGCTCTACCCTTGGGGGTTCAATGCCACGGTTCCTCGTCGTGCTCGACGTCGATTCGACGCTCATCGAGAACGAGGTGATCGAACTGCTCGCCGAGGCGGCGGGTTCGCTCGACAAGGTGGCCGAGATCACCAGCCGAGCCATGAACGGCGAGGTCGACTTCGAGCAGA
Source organism: Cryobacterium sp. BB307 (assembly GCF_012274275.1). Taxonomy (GTDB): domain Bacteria; phylum Actinomycetota; class Actinomycetes; order Actinomycetales; family Microbacteriaceae; genus Terrimesophilobacter. The sequence goes on from NZ_JAANZA010000002.1 coordinate 352,080, forward strand.
GCCTGCGTGAGCGGGTCGCGACGCTGCGCGGCCTGCCGGTGAGCGTCTTCGGCGAGGTGGGCGAGCGCATCCGGGTGACGGATGGTGTGCCAGAGCTGATTGCGACCGTTCGGGCGAATGGTGGTGCGGTCGGCGTCGTCTCGGGTGGCTTCCATGAGCTCGTCGACCCGGTTGCAGAGCGCATCGGGCTGGACCGGTGGAAGGCCAACCGGCTCGAGGCCGCCGATGGGGTGCTCACTGGTGGGCTCACCGGGCCGATCGTCGACGCCGCCGCGAAAGCGCATACCGTGCGCGAGTGGGCCGCGGAGCTCGACATCCCGCTCCGGCAGACCATCGCGGTCGGTGACGGCGCGAACGACCTGCCGATGATGGAGATCGTCGGGCTCTCGGTGGGCTTCGACGCGAAGGCCCCGGTGCGTGAGGAGGCCGACCTGGTCATCGACCGGCGGGACCTCTCGCAGCTGCTGCCGTTGCTCGGGCTGCGCGGCTAGCGGGTTAGTGGCCCATCCCGAGGCCGCCGTCGACCGGGATGACAGCACCGGAGACGTAGGCGGCGTCGTCGCTCGCCAGCCAGGCCACTGCCGCGGCAACCTCGGCCGCTGACCCGTAGCGGCCGGCTGGGACCTGCGCCAGGTACTCCTTCTGCTTGTCCTCGCTCAGCTCCGCGGTCATGTCGGTCTCGATGAAGCCGGGTGCGACGACGTTCGCGGTGATGTTACGTGAACCGAGCTCGCGCGTGAGCGACCGGGCGAGGCCGATGAGGCCGCTCTTGGATGCGGCGTAGTTCACCTGGCCGGCGGAGCCGAGCAGCCCGACGACGCTCGAAATGAGCACGACCCGGCCGTACTTGGCCTTCAGCATGCCCTTCGACGCGCGCTTGACGACGCGGAACGCGCCGGACAGGTTGGTGTCGATGACGTCGGTGAAGTCGTCCTCGCTCATGCGCAGCAGAAGGGTGTCGCGGGTGATGCCGGCGTTGGCGACGATCACCTCGACGGAGCCGTAGGCCTCCTCGATCTGGGTGAACGCGGCGTCGAGGGACGCAGCATCCGTCACGTCTGCCCTGACGGTCAGCGAACCGGCGGGACCCTCTCCGGAGCGGGCGGTGACGGCGACCCGGTGACCGTCAGCGACGAACCTCTCGGCGATCGCGAAGCCGATCCCCCGGTTGCCCCCGGTCACCAGAACTGTCCTCGGCTCGGCCACGTCAACTCCCTGTCAGTCGGCTAGAAAAACCCACCCAATACTAGACGTAGGCTTGTAGCCACAACGATGACCAGGCATATCAACACGATCACTGCGCTGCCGCGCTCCCCCGAGGATGATCGCAGGCGACGGATGCGCCTCTACACGCTCACGATGAGTATCCGTGTCGTGTGCATCGTGCTGTGCCTGTTTGTGCGTGACTGGTGGTTGCTGCTCGCTGCCATTGGCGCGACGTTCCTGCCGTATGTGGCGGTGGTGCTCGCCAACGCGGTCGACAAGCGCGGTACAAGTCCCGAGCGGCCTGGCTCGATTGTTCCGCTTGCTCCGTACCGGCCGCAGGGCGACGAGAACCTCGGGAACGGCGACCACGGCGAGGACCGCGCCGGCGGCGATAACGGCGAGCACCGCGAGGACAAGGAGTGATCGGCGAGTTTGCCGCCACGGATGCCGCGCAGTGCGCCCGGGCAGGGTGCCGCGCCGCCGCAGCCTGGCGCGTGAACTGGCGGAATCCGCGCATCCACACTCCCGATCGAGTGAAGGTGTGGCCCGCGTGTGATGAGCACGTCGGATACCTGCGGGATTATCTGGCCAGCCGGTCGTTTCCGGTGGTCGTGACGGCGCTGGCCGATGAGGTCGAGTCGGTTCCGGATGGTGCGCGATGAGCGGGTGGCGTTTCGCGTTCACCGGGCGCTGGTTCGGCTGGCTGGCGCTGGCCATCGTGTTCGCCATCGTGTGCAGCTTCTTGGGAACCTGGCAGCTGAATCGCCGCGCCGAGGCCCAGGCCGAGATCACCCGCATTGACAACAACTACGCGAGTGAGCCGCGCCCGCTGGATGAGGTGCTGCCGACGCTCGACTCGTTCGATGAGTCGCAGAAGTGGACACCGGTGGAGATGACCGGCCAGTACCTCGCTGATGAGGAGCTGCTGGTCAGGAACCGGCCGCAGTCCGGGCAGCCCGGTTTCGAGGTGCTCACTCCCCTGCTGCTCGAGGATGGCACGGTGTTCGTCGTCGATCGGGGGTGGCTACCGGTTGGAAACGAGCAGGACGAGCCGGACATGGTGCCGGAACCGCCGACCGGCGAGGTCACGGTTGTTGCGCGCCTCAAGGCGGGCGAGCCCGTGCTCGAGGGGCGCGGTGTTCCGGCCGGGAGTGACCAGATCGCCACGATCCACCTGCCATCCGTTGAGGAGCACGTCGCACGTGATACCTATACGGGCGCATATGGGTTGATGGTGTCGGAGAACCCGCCCGCCGAGCAGCGGCCCGTTGCGGCGCTGAAGCCGATCCGGGACGAGGGTCCGCATCTCTCGTACGCACTGCAGTGGTTCGTGTTCGCGATAATGGGCTTCATGGCGCTCGGCTGGGCGCTACGCCAGGAGTACCGGGTGATCAACTCGGACGACCCGGAGGAGCAGGCTCGAGCGCACGAGCGCGAGCGTCGCAAGGCGGCCAAGGCGCCGTCGGATGCGGACATCGAGGACGCGATCCTCGACGCGCGGCCGCCGCGGTGACATGACGCCACCTCTCCCCCAATGTGGCAACTCTGGGGTTGTTGCGCCGCCTCACCGCCCATAGCGTGCACTTCGGCCCCGCGACAACAGCCGAGGTCATCCTGATCAGGTGGGGGAAACTATGGGTAGGCGCGCGCCGCTTTTTCGGTTGACGGCGATGGGCGCAGCGGTGACCATGCTTCTCACGGGGTGTGTTTTCGGTCTCGGTACGCAGCCGGGCACCGACTCCGTCGACCACCGCATCTACCTCGGCGACTTCCCAGCTCCGCTGTCGTTGCCAGCACTACCCGCCATCCCGCCGCAACCCGTACAACCCGCTGACACAACCGACTCGGCTGCGATGGATGCGTACTATCTCGCGCAAGCCGACTACAACAACGCAGTCATGGAAATGCAGGACGAGTTCGCAATCCACGGCGCCGCGATCGCTGAGGCAGCGGTCACCGCAGCCCAAGGTGGCCGCGACGCGGTGGCCGCGTGGCAATCGCTTATGGTCACCGCTGGCGTGAGCGTTACCGACGCCAGCGGTTCCCTGGTTGAAGTGGGCGGCAACTCGGGTTTCGGTTGGCCGATGTCGGATGCGCAGCTGCGGCTCCACGCCGTGCTCGGTGCGTCAAGCGGTGGACTTGGGCTCGCCGACCTCGCGGATGCGCTCCAAGGGATCCCAGAACTAGCCGATGCGGACCTCGTTACGATGCTGTACGACGAGCTGCTCAACTACCAGGATTATGGCTTCGGAGCGGTGTTCGCACAGTTGGCACCCGGGACCTTCATGACCGGTCCAACTGTGAAGGCGCCTGAAGAGGTCGTGCTGTCATGGGCCCAGGTGAGTCTTGTGCTTCACCGGCTCGCCGCCGAGCTCGCGATCATGGACAGCGTTGACGGCCAGGACACGGTGTCCAGCCAGAGTGGCTCGGCATACGACGCTGCACCGTCCGTCGTGACTGCGTCGTTCACGGGCGACGCTGCCTCCTCGAAGCGCGCGTGCGATGTCGGGATCGAGAACCCCTGGGCCGCAGAGCTTCTCAATCAGTTCAACAAGGCACACGCCACCGTTGTCTTTGACAAGGTCGTCGCATACGTCGATGAGGGACTCGGCACCAACGCCGGGGGCAAGATCGGCATCGCACGGGTGATCTCGGCCTTCGCAACCATGCTCGCGAAAGCCGCCGCGCTCCGGGCGGACTTCTCGGTTTCGGATACGCCGCTCGTGCGCACGAAGAACACGCAGCCTGGTGAGGTTCGCGACTTGGCGGTGAAGCTGCGGTTCGACGCGGACTCATGGGAGGAGATCCGGGGGTGCATGAACCTCTTCATGTCGCCCTTCGGTCTCGAGCTACCGGGCGCCCAGTCCGGTTTCGCCCAGAACATCGACATCGACCTCTCAAGCGAGGAGCCTTGGCGACTGCGGATTGGTGACGGCGCCGGAGGAGACAAGCCCGTCACTCGTGGCAAGACCGACGGCAACGGTGAAGCACGTTTCAAGCTCTCCGGTGCGCCGCAGGCCGACCTCATCCCCGAAGTCGCCGAACCGGAAGACGTTGACGTGACAGTCCGCGCGGTGACCAACCTCGGCGGCAACGACTTCTACAAGGACGTGGCGGCGTTGCCGTGGGACGCGCTCGACGCGGCCGGCACGGCCGGAATCAGCCTCGTGCCGCAGGTGCTCAGCCGGATGAAGTTGATCATACTCACCGGCGCGGTTCCAGTGCGCGACTGGAACCTGGAGGCGGATTTCGAGGCGACCGTCGTCGCCTCCATCAGCTCGCGCTCGGCGACGCATTACCTCCCGGCAGCAGACTGCGGCCAGAGGCCGGTCAGCACCTCGTCGACCGAGGCGGCAGTGTCGCTCGCGTCCGACACCGTCGAGATCTCTGCCGTCCTGTTGAGCAACCCCGATGGCAATCTCGGCGATCAGGCAGTGGTGTTCGTTCCCCGCGGCGAGGAGTTCCAGGGCTACGGTTACGGCGACGGCGTGCTCCAGTTCGAGACCACTGGGAACTACACCGCGACCAAGTCGCATTTCAAGCCCGCCGTTGGCGAACTTCCCCCGGTTCGAGTCGGTCAGGGCAACGGCGTCTGCGATGCGCAAGGCGTCGGCGGCCCGTACATTCCACCGACTCCGGATTGCGGCGAACGGACGTACTCCGAGGCGCTTCAGGTGACCATTCCCTCGGCGCGCACGCTGCACGTGTCCCACCTTTCCTCAACCGCCTCCGAGCTGTGGAGGCACTGCGGCGACGCCGTTGTTGTTGTCGCTCCCCGGCTCATCGAATGTCTGGGCGACGTGCAGCGCCATGGGGGCAAGTTCCCTTCGATCGCTGACATCTACGATTCGTCCAAGACCGTGATTGAGGTCACTGGCACGCTTAGTTGCACAGATATGCGGGAGGGCTATCTGGAGGAGTTCCAGTACGAATGGACGTTGGTGCTCTGTCGCATCGTCGACGGAGAATCTGCCTGCTGAGGGTGCTCGTCAAGAACCTCCACCCAGCGTGGGAATCGGTTCCACCGCTCCTCCACAGGTGGCCCGGAAAGTAGTTTCTAACAGATTCTCAAATCTGCTTGTGTAGCTGTGTTCGGGGCTGGGACAATTGATGCATGAGATCTTCCGCAGCTACGTTCAGCACCTCGCTCGAGGTGCTGCTGGCCGCGGCGGCCCGGATCGGCGCCGACGCGCCCGCTGCCCGGGCGCTGGGTGACAAGCAGCTACTGGCGGCGCAGGCGTCGTTGGCGGAGGCGAAGCGCAGTCTTGATGCTTGCGCGTCGGTGCTCGCCGGTGAGGTGGTGCGCCGCTCATCGGTGGAGGCTGGGTTTGGCGGGTTGGCCCGGAAGGAGGGGTTCCGCACCCCGGAGGCGCTGATCCGTGGGGTGACCGGCTCGACCGCCCGGGAGGCGACCACGCTGGTGCGGGTCGGCGCCATGATGAATGACGCCGACCTGCTGCAGAACGCCGAAGCCAACGGGATCGACGACCCGGTCGGCCTTGCCAGCATGATGACCGAACCCTGGCTGGCCGCGGTGGGGAGGGCCGTCGCGACCGGGGCGCTGTCGGTGGCCGGTGCCGAGGCGATCCGCACCGGGCTGGGCCGGCCGGGACCCGGTGTCACGACTGAAGACTTGACCGCCGCCGCGATCCGGCTGGTGACCAGCGTCGCCGAATCGGCGACCTCGCCCGGTGGCGCGCTCGATGCCGAGCAGCTGTTGCGGCTGGCCCGGACCGCCCGCGATGACCTGGATGCGGCCGGGATCGTGGAGCGGGAGCGGCAGCGCCGGGCGCTGCGCTCCTTCCGCCGGTGGAAGCGGGACGACGGGATGACCCGGTACACCTGGGACCTCGACCCGGAGGGCGCCGCCCTGATCGATGACGTCTACGACAAACTCACCTCACCACGCCGGGGCGGACCCCGCTTCACCACGGGTCCGGAACGGGAGCGGGCGGAGCAGATTATGGCCGACACCCGCACCACCGAGCAGCTGGCCTCGGACGGGATGCTGGAGCTGATCCAACTGGCCCTCGACACCGACCCGCAGGGTGTGGTCGGAGTGAACCGGCCCGCGGTTAGGGTGCTGGTGGCCGCCACAGACCTGACCGACCGGACCGGTCGGGGCTGGATCGAGGGGCAGGACTACCCGGTGTCGATCGCCACCGTGGAGCGCAACGCCTGCCTGAACGGCATCGAGCTGATCGTCTTCGACGACCGCCCCATCCCGGTCAACCTCGGCCGCGAGCAACGCTTCTTCAACCGGGCCCAACGCCGCTTGCTGGCCGCCCGCGACGGCGGCTGCGCCTGGCCCGACTGCGACCGACCCCCCGAGTGGACCGAGGCCCACCACATCCGCTGGTGGGAACGCGACGGCGGGACGACCGACATCGACAACGGCATCCTCCTTTGCCGCCACCACCACCTGCTGCTGCATGACGAGGGCTGGGAGATCGAAACCCGCGACCAGGACCCGCTAGCCCGGTTCTGGCTCATCCCGCCCCGCGACATCGACCCCAGCCAGACACCCAGGCCGATGCCATCCAAATCCCCGGCACTCAACGACGCCCTCCGAACCGCGGAGCGACATCGGGCCACCTGAAGGCCACGGGAGAACGCTGCCCAGCGACGGGTCTCGACAGGCTCGACCACCGGAGGCTCACCACCGAAGCCGGTCAGAGCGCGTCGGCCGGCCGTTTCTTGGGCGAGAAGGTGTAGCTGATCGCCCAGATCAAGTCCACCGCGAACCAGAGGCCCAGCAGCGGATAGATGGCTGTCAGAGCATCAGCCCGGCTCGGGTCGTCAACCAGCACGGTGAGAAGCCAGAGGATGCCCGCAGCGATTCCCACGGCGATGGCGGTGCGGACGACATCAGACCAGCAGTCCTTCGCGTAGTCCCAGCCCCAGAGCTTCAGTGGCTTGGGTCCGCCGGCGAATCGATAGGCGAAGCGAACGTCAGCCCACTTGACCATCTTGTGACCGTAGGCAATGGAGACTCCGAGGTAGATCGCTGCCAGTCCATGGATGAAACTGGCGGTTCCTCCACTCCGCAGATTGATGATCACAGCGGCCAGCAGTACCAGATCCACCGCTGGCGTCATGGCCAGCAGGATCGCGCCGGTGCGACGCCAGCGCAGGAGGTAACGGGCAAGCAGACCCAGGACAACGAAGACCCAGAAGCCGATCTCGCACGCGACGATGATCCCCAGAATCAAGTCCATCTACCCCCCCATTTCCTCTCGGCGCGCGATCGCCGAAGCGCATCACGCCAGCGAGATCAGCTCCGCGTAGTCCGGGTTCCAGTGATCCTCGACACCATCCGGGAGGATGAGCACCCGCTCCGGGTTGAGCGCCTGCACCGCACCCTCGTCGTGACTCACCAGCACCACCGCACCGGAGTAGTTCGCCAGCGCATCCAGGATCTCCGCGCGACTAGCCGGATCCAGGTTGTTCGTCGGCTCATCGAGCAGCAAAACGTTCGCCCCCGACACGACGATCATCGCCAACGCCAGCCTGGTCTTCTCGCCACCGGAGAGCACCCCGGCCAGCTTGTGCGAGTCATCGCCCGTGAACAGGAACGACCCCAGCACCCGCCGGGCCTCAGTCTCGGTCAGGTTCGGCGACGCCGACACCATGTTCTGCAGCACCGACCGCTTGACGTCAATCGTCTCGTGCTCCTGCGCGTAGTAGCCGATCTTCAACCCATGCCCCGGTTCGATCTGCCCTGTGTCCGGTTTGTCCACCCCAGCCAGCATCCGGAGCAGCGTCGTCTTGCCGGCACCATTCAGCCCCAGCACGACTACCTTTGAGCCCCGATCGATCGCGAGGTCGACAGCGGTGAAGATTTCCAGCGATCCGTAGCTCTTGCTGAGGTTGCTCGCCTGCAGCGGCGTACGCCCACACGGAGCCGGCTCCGGGAAGCGCAGCTTCGCCACCCGATCGGCACTCCGCTCATCCTCGAGCCCAGCAAGCAGCTTCTCCGCTCGGCGCACCATCTGCTGAGCCGCCGCCGCCTTCGTCGCCTTCGCCCCGAACCGGGCAGCCTGCAGCTGCAGCGCTGTCGCCTTCTTCTCGGCGTTGGCGCGTTCCTTCTTGCGCCGTTCCTCGTCCGCTTCGCGCTGGCGCAGGTAGTGCTTCCAGCCCATGTTGTAGATGTCGATGACCTGACGGTTCGCGTCGAGGTAGAACACCCGATTCACCGTCTCGCCAACGAGCTCGATGTCGTGGCTGATGACGATCAAGCCGCCCTGGTACGCCTTCAGGTACTCACGCAACCAGACCACAGAGTCGGCGTCGAGGTGGTTGGTCGGCTCATCCAGCAGCATCGTCTCTGCGCCGGAGAACAGGATGCGCGCCAGCTCGATGCGACGACGCTGACCACCGGACAGCGTCTTCAACGGCTGATCGAGGATGCGATCGGGCAGGTTCAGGTTGCTCGCGATGGACGCTGCCTCCGCCTCCGCCGCATACCCGCCGAGTGCGAGAAAGCGGTCCTCAAGCTTGCTGTAGCGCTTCATCGCTGCCGCGCTGACCGTCGAATCGCCATCGCCCATCTCAACCGTGGCCGTGCGCATGCCGATGACCAGGGTTCCCAGGCCGCGCGCGTCGAGGATGCGGGTGCGCGCCAGGTCGTCCGGGTTCCCGGACCGCGGATCCTGCGGCAGGTAGCCGACTTCACCGTGACGTTCGATCTTCCCGTCGGTGGGCGAACCCTCCCCCGCAAGAATCTTGGTCAGCGTCGTCTTTCCTGCGCCGTTGCGCCCGACCAGTCCCACCTTGTCGCCCCGGTCGACCCGGAAGTTCACCTCCGCCATGAGAGTGCGTGCGCCCACGCGAACCTCGAGGTCGTGCACGGCGAGCACAGGCATACTCCAATTCGTTGGTCGTCGTCCGACAACCGAAGGTGAGGGGGAAGCCTCTAGTCTATTTGCTAGTGCGCGCACGAGGGTGCGCGCGAGAAGGAGCAGCAGATGACCACGGTGAGCCTCGCATTCGGACGCCCGACCCTCGCAGACCGGCTCTACAGCCGCGGCCTCGTCATGGACTTGGTACTCATCAGCGCCGGCGCCGCACTCACCTCGATCTTCGCCCAGCTGTCGGTGCCGCTGTGGCCTGTCCCGATCACCGGGCAGACACTCGCGGTACTGCTCGTCGGCAGCGCCCTCGGCGCGGTGCGCGGAGCACTCTCGATGGTGCTCTACATGGCACTCGGCATCGCGGGCCTTCCAGTGTTCTCGGACTCGACATCCGGATTCGCCGCGGTCGCCGGCCCGACCGGAGGCTACATCGTCGGCTTCATCTTCGCCGCCGCCCTGACCGGATGGATCGCACAGCGCTCCTGGGATCGCAAGGTGCTGCGCGCCCTGCTCTCGTTCCTCGCGGGCACGGTCGTCACGTTCGTCTTCGGACTCCCCTGGCTGGCATTCGCCCTCGGTCTCGACCTGCAGACGACCCTTGAGGCCGGCCTCTACCCGTTCATCCTGAGCGGTGTCATCAAGGCAGCCATCGCCGCTGGCGTGATCACGCTCGGCTGGCGGTTCATCGAGCGCAAGGACCGGCGCCGCGCGGAGAGCGAACTCGGCGCCTGATCAGATCGCGAAGCCGAGGGCCCGCATCTGGTCGCGACCGTCGTCGGTGATCTTCTCCGGACCCCACGGCGGCATCCAGACCCAGTTGATCCGGAACCGCTCCACGATGCCATCGAGTGACTGAGCGGTCTCGTCTTCGATCACGTCGGTGAGCGGGCATCCGGCGGAGGTCAACGTCATGCTGATGATAAGCGCATCGTTCTCTTCGTCCCAGCTGAGGTCGTAGATCAGGCCGAGGTCGACGATGTTGACGCCCAGTTCGGGGTCGACGACGTCCTTCAGCGCTTCCTCGACCTGGTCGAAGAGCTTCGGCTCCAGTGCAACAGCCATGATGTCAGCTTACGTTCGCGGCGTGGACAAAGCGATCGTAACCTTCATCCTCGAGCCGGTCGGCGAGCTCAGGGCCGCCCTCCTCGGCGATGCGGCCGTCGACGAAGACGTGCACGAAGTCGGGACGGATGTAGCGCAGGATGCGCGTGTAGTGGGTGATGAGCATTACACCAAGGCCGGTGTTCTCCTTGACCCGGTTCACACCATCGGCCACAACGCGCAGCGCATCGACGTCCAGACCGGAGTCGGTCTCGTCGAGGATCGCGAACTGCGGCTTCAGCAGTTCGAGCTGCAGGATCTCGTGACGCTTCTTCTCTCCACCGGAGAAGCCCTCGTTCACGTTGCGCTGCGCGAACGAGGAGTCCATCCGCAGCTTCTCCATCGACTCGCGGACTTCCTTGGTCCAGCCGCGGATGGCTGGCGCCTCACCGTCGATGGCAGTCTTGGCGGTGCGCAGGAAGTTCGTGACGGTGACGCCGGGGATCTCCACCGGGTACTGCATCGCCAGGAAGAGCCCCGCGCGAGCGCGCTCGTCGGTGGTCATCGCGAGCACGTCCTGGCCGTCCAGGGTGATCGAGCCGGATTCGACGTGGTACTTCGGATGCCCGGCGATCGTGTACGCGAGGGTCGACTTGCCGGAGCCGTTGGGGCCCATGATCGCGTGGGTCTCACCCGATGCGACTCGGAGGTCGACGCCGCGCAGGATCGGCAGTGCCCCCTGGTCGGTCTGGACGGATACGTGCAGGTCCTTGATCTCGAGAACTGCCATGTCTTTACGCTTCTTCCTTCTGGTAGTCAAAGTGCGGGGTGGGGTCGATGTAGACCTCCCCGTCAACGATCTCGACGGTGAACACCGGAACCGGCTCGTACGCCGGCAGGGTCAACGCCTTGCCCGTCACAATCGAGAATTTGGAGCCGTGCGCCCAGCACTCCAGGGTGTCGTCCTCGACGAAACCCTCGGAGAGCGAGATGTCGCCGTGCGTGCAGGTGTCACCGATGGCGTAGATGTCCCCGGCGGAGTCCTTGACCAGCGCGATCGGGGTGTCGTCGATGACGACACGCACCGCGCTGTTCACCTCGACGTCATCCACCGAGCAGACCTTCACGTTCACTTCGATGCTCCCTCACCGCGCAGCTCGAGCTCGATGGCGTCCTCGAGGCGCTGCTCCAGCTCGGGCGAGCCGATCTTCTGGATGATGTCGGACAGGAAGCCGCGCACGACGAGCCGACGCGCTTCCTCCTCGGGGATGCCCCTGGACTCCAGGTAGAACAGCTGCTCGTCGTCGAACCGGCCGCTGGCGCTCGCGTGCCCAGCACCGGCGATGTCGCCGGTCTCGATCTCGAGGTTGGGCACGGAATCGGAACGCGTGCCGTCGGTCAGCAGCAGGTTGCGGTTCTCCTCGTAGCTGTCGGTGCCGGTCGCGGTCTGCTGGATGAGCACGTCGCCGATCCATACGGACCGCGCATCCGTACCCTGCAGCGCACCCTTGTAGGTGACGCGGGAACGCGTGTGCGGTGCGTCGTGGTTGATGAAGACCTGATGCTCAAGGTGCTGCCCGGCGTCGGCGAAGTAGACACCGAACGCTTCGATCTCGCTGCCTTCGCTCGCGAGGTGCACGGACGGGTTGACCCGCACGAGCGACCCGCCGAGCGAAACCGCGACGTGCTTGAGGCTCGCGCCGTGCCCGAGCCGGGCGAAGTGGCTGGCAACGTGCAGCGCGTCATCGTCCCACTCGTGAACGGTGACGACGGTGAGCTGAGCGCCGGGGTCGAGGATGATCTCGACGTTCTCGTCCAACTGCGCCGGGCCGCTGTTCTCGAGCAGCACGATTCCCCGGCTGTTCTCCTCCGCGTGGATCACGGTGTGCGCGGCACGCGGGGTGTCCCCGAGCTGGTTGCGGTCCAGGTGCAGGCGCACTGCCTCACCGGTGACGGTCACCAGCAGCGCCTCCTGGAAGCTGGCCCACGCGTTCGCGGACGCCGGCTCCTCCGGGATGCCGGCGCGACCGATCCGGCTGTCGTCGCGGTCGATCCATTCGATCACCGCGGCGCCGTCGATCTGCTGCTCGAACGGGTAGCGCGAGCCGTCCAGCTCACCGGTGAAGAAGTGACGGATGCGGTCGACGGGGGTGAACTTCCACTCAACCTCGCGTCCGGTCACCGCCGGGAACGCTTCAGGATCGTACGACTTGAACCGCTCGGAGCGGGTTTGCACGGGGACCGTGCCGTGGTCGTGTTTCAGGGTGGGGGTTGCTGACGTGTCGATGACTGCCGGAGCGGTCTGGGATGAGGCTGCTGACATTACTAACCGACAGATCCTTCCATGCCCATCTCGATGAGCTTGTTCAACTCCATTGCGTACTCCATGGGGAGTTCGCGGGCGATCGGCTCGATGAAGCCGCGCACGATCATCGCCATCGCCTCGTCCTCCGGCATCCCGCGGGACTGCAGGTAGAACAGCTGCTCGGCGCTCACTCGGGAGACGGTCGCCTCGTGACCCAGCTCGACGTCATCCTCACGTATGTCGACGGTCGGGTAGGTGTCCGACCGGGAGATGGTGTCGACCAGCAGCGCGTCACAGCGCACCGTGTTCTTCGAGTGGTGCGCGCCCTCCCCGATGCGGACCTCGCCCCGGTAGCCGGAGCGACCGCCGCCGCGCGCGATCGACTTGGACACGATCGACGACTGGGTGTGCGGCGCGAGGTGCACCATCTTGGCGCCCGCGTCTTGGTGCTGGCCGGGGCCGGCGAACGCCACCGACAGGGTCTCGCCCTTGGCGTGCTCCCCGACGAGGTAGATCGACGGGTACTTCATGGTCACCTTGGAGCCGATGTTGCCGTCGACCCACTCCATGGTCGCGCCCTCGTGCGCGACCGCGCGCTTGGTGACCAGGTTGTAGACGTTGTTCGACCAGTTCTGGATGGTCGTGTAGCGCACGCGCGCGTTCTTCTTCACGACGATCTCGACGACCGCGGAGTGCAGCGAGTCCGACTTGTAGATCGGCGCCGTGCAGCCCTCGATGTAGTGCACGTAGCTGCCCTCGTCGGCGATGATCAGCGTGCGTTCGAACTGGCCCATGTTCTCGGTGTTGATCCGGAAGTAGGCCTGCAGCGGGATCTCTACGTGCACGCCGGGCGGCACGTAGACGAAGGAACCACCCGACCAGACCGCGGTGTTCAGGGCCGCGAACTTGTTGTCACCGGACGGGATGACGGTTCCGAAGTACTCGGTGAAGAACTCGGGGTGCTCCTTGAGTGCGGTGTCGGTGTCCATGAAGATGACACCCTGCGCTTCCAGCTCCTCGTTGATCTTGTGGTAGACCACCTCGGACTCGTACTGCGCGGCGACACCGGCGACGAGGCGCTGCTTCTCCGCCTCGGGGATGCCGAGCCGGTCGTAGGTGTTCTTGATGTCGTCCGGCAGGTCCTCCCACGAGGTGGCCTGCTTCTCGGTCGAGCGCACGAAGTACTTGATGTTGTCGAAGTCGATATCGGAGAGGTCGGCACCCCACGTCGGCATCGGCTTCTTCTCGAACAGCGAGAGAGCCTTCAGGCGCGTCTTGAGCATCCACTCGGATTCGTCCTTGAGCTTCGAGATGTTCTCGACCACTTGGGGTGACAGTCCACGCTGCGCGGTGGCACCGGCGTCATCCGAGTCCGCCCAGCCGAATTCGTAGACACCGAGGCTCTCGAGTTCTGGGCGGTCGATCAGGACATCTGACATGCTCATACCTCTTTCACTGCGCCGCGGGTTCTCGCTTTAAAGACAACACGCGGCACTGTCATCTCATTCCCAATCATGCGGAGGCACGGAGGCACCGCTCGCGCGGCGTGCTGCGTGCTTAGACTGGGCGAAGGTCCAGGCATCTGTGCCAGGCCACGCGCGCTGGATACGTCCAGCCGGCTGTTGCCCCTTCGATTCGCTCAATTCTACAGGGGTGGGCCGCGAAAACCAGCGATCCGCAGGGCGCGCACAGTTCGCAGTAGGAGAACATCAGTGACAGGAACGACCGACCGCCAGGCCCCAACCGAGCGGAGCGTGTCAGCGCTGCTCATGCCGGGCAGCATCCAGCGCAGCACCATCGTGCTGGCCTGGCTCAATTTCATCGCCGAGACGCTCATCATCGCGACCGGCGGCGCGGTGCGGCTGACCGGCTCTGGTCTCGGCTGCCCGACCTGGCCGACCTGCACACCCGATTCCCTCATTCCGACGCCCGAGATGGGCATCCACGGCTTCATCGAGTTCGGCAACCGCACGATGACCGGCCTCGTCGGCATCATCGCCGTGCTGGTCCTGCTGCAGGTGTTCAGGATGCGTCGTGAGCGTCGCGACCTGTTCACGCTCGCGCTGATCGTTGTGCTGGGTGTCGTCGCGCAGGCGTTCGTCGGCGGGGTGACCGTGTGGACCGGGCTGAACCCGTTCATTGTCGGCTTCCACTATGTGGCGTCGCTGGCCCTGGTCTGCGTCACGGCAGCGTTCCTGGTGCGGCTGTACTCCCCCGTCGGCCCGCGCGAGCGGGTGGTTCCGCGCTGGTACGCGATCCTCGCGCATGTCACGTCACTGGCTCTCGCGGTGACCATCGCCTTCGGGATCGCGACCACCGCATCCGGACCGCACTCAGGTGACGTGACTGCCGGGCGCACCGGCTTCGACGCCGAACTGCTGCAGCACGTGCACGCGTGGCCCAGCTACCTGATGTTCGCCCTGACCGTGGTGCTCGTCATCGGCGCGGTCGCACGCCGGTTGGCAGTCGCGCCGTGGATGCTGGCACTGCTCGCGCTCGAACTGGTGCAGATCGCCGTTGGCCTCTACCAGGCGCGCAACGGCCTGCCGCCGGTGTTCGTCGGCCTGCACATGGTGCTCGCGGCGCTGATTGCCGCGACCATGACGGTGGCGCTGCTGAAGCTGAAGGCGGTGCCCGCTCAGAACGGCAGCAGCGGGTCGATCCCCACCGCGACGAAGACCAGCGTCAAGTAGGTGATCGACGCGTGGAAGACACGCATCGGGCTGCCCTCCTGGCCGCGAATGGCCTTGGAGTACAGCGCGTGCGACTCGTAGATGAACCACGCGCCAGACAGCAGCGCGACACCGGTGTAGAAGAAGCCCATTCCGGCGACCGGGACCAGCAGCAGCGAGCAGGCGACCGTCGCCCAGGCGTACAGGACGACCTGCAGTCCGACCGTGGTGCGGCCGGCGATCGCGCCGAGCATCGGCACGTCGGCCGCGTTGTAGTCGTCGCTGTAGCGCATCGACAGCGGCCAGTAGTGCGGCGGGGTCCAGAGGAAGACGATGCCGAACAGGATGATGGGCGGCCAGTCCAGCGAACCGGTGACGGCCGCCCAGCCGACCAGCACAGGCATGCAGCCGGCGATGCCGCCCCAGATGATGTTCTGCGAGGTGCGCCGCTTGAGCCAGAGCGTGTAGACGAGCACATAGAACGCGTTGCCGGCTGCCGCCAGCGCGGCGGCGACCCAGTTGACCGCGAACCCGAGCAGCAGCGTCGAGATGACCGCGAGCACCGAGGCGAAGACAAGCGCCTGACGGTCGGTCAGCTCGCCGGTCACCAGCGGACGATGGCTGGTGCGCTTCATCACCCGGTCGATGTCGCGATCGAAGTAACAATTGAACGCGCCGGCGGATCCGGCGCTGAGCGCCCCGCCGACGAGCGTCCACAGCACGAGCCACAGATCCGGAAGCCCCTGTGCGGCGAGGAACATCACCGGAATGGTGGTCACCAACAGCAGCTCGATGATGCGCGGTTTGGTGAGCGAGACGTACGCCTTCACCTTTCGGCCGAAGGCGGAACCGCCCTGCTTGCGCGTCAGTACAGCCGTGTCCATTGCCCCTCGGGTTGCCTAGAAAATGACCTGATTACGAGTCTAGGCGACGGGCACCGCATGCTTGCGTCACGCTGAGAGCCGCAAGAGTGAGGTTGCCTATACTGGGCAAAGCTTGCCATGCCGCGCGCCTGCGAGGATCGTGCGGCCCCTGTCGATGACGACGGGCGAGCGGTTCCCCGCACGATAACCCTCGTGCACCGTCAACGTACAGAAGGAAATCGACGAGAATGGCAGCACTCCAGTGGGATTCCATCGACGATCGCGCGGTTGACACGGCTCGCGTGCTCGCCGCCGACGCCGTGGAGAAGGTCGGCAACGGGCATCCGGGAACCGCGATGAGCCTCGCCCCTGCCGCCTACCTGCTGTACCAGAAGGTCATGCACACCGACCCGTCGGACCCGCACTGGGTCGGCCGTGACCGCTTTATCCTCTCCGCCGGCCACACCAGCCTCACCCAGTACGTGCAGCTCTACCTCGGCGGGCACGGCCTCGAACTGGACGACCTGAAGGCGCTGCGCACGTGGGGCTCGAAGACCCCCGGCCACCCCGAGTTCGGCCACACCGCCGGCGTCGAGATCACCACCGGCCCGCTCGGGCAGGGTATCTCCTCCGCGGTGGGCTTCGCCTACGCCGCCCGCTACGAGCGGGGGCTGTTCGACCCGGATGCGCCGACCGGCGAGAGCCCATTCGACCACTTCATCTACGTGATCGCCAGCGATGGTGACCTGCAGGAGGGCGTCAGCTCCGAGGCCAGCTCCCTGGCCGGCCACCAAAAGCTCGGAAACCTGGTGGTCATCTACGACAGCAACGAGATCTCGATCGAGGACGACACGAATGTCGCGTTCACCGAGGACGTTGCCGCCCGCTATGAGGCGTACCACTGGCACGTGCAGACCGTCGACTGGCGGAAGACCGGCGACTACACCGAAGACGTGCAGGCACTCTACGACGCGATCGAGGCGGCCAAGGCGGAGACCGACCGCCCGTCGATGATCGTGCTGCGCACCATCATCGGCTGGCCGGCACCGAACAAGCAGAACACCGGCAAGATCCACGGCTCGGCGCTCGGTGCCGACGAGCTCGCGGCCGTGAAGAAGGTGCTCGACTTCGACCCAGAGCAGTCCTTCGTTGTCGAGGACGAGGTCCTCGAGCGCACGCGCGGCGCGATCGAGCGTGGCCGCGACGCGCACGAGGCCTGGCAGGAGCGGTTCGACGCTTGGGCTGCGGCAAACCCCGAAGGGAAGGCACTTTTCGACCGGTTGGAAGCCGGAGAGCTGCCCGAGGGAATCGTCGATGCGCTCCCGGTGTTCGAGCCGGGCAAGGACGTCTCCACCCGCGCGGCATCCGGCAAGGTGCTGAACGCGCTGGCCGGCCTGCTGCCGGAGCTCTGGGGCGGGTCGGCCGACCTGGCCGAGTCGAACAACACCACCATCGAGGATGCGCAGTCGTTCATCCCCGCTGAGCACTCGACGCGCGAATGGAATGGCGACCGCTACGGGCGCGTGCTGCACTTCGGCATCCGCGAGCACGCGATGGGCGCGATCGTCAACGGCATCGTGCTGCACGGCAAGACGCGCGCCTACGGCGGCACCTTCCTGATCTTCAGCGACTACATGCGCCCAGCGGTGCGCATCGCCGCGCTCATGCGGATCCCCTCGCTGTACGTCTGGACGCACGACTCGGTCGCGCTCGGCGGCGACGGCCCGACGCACCAGCCGATCGAGCACCTGTGGGCGCTGCGCGCCATTCCCGGTCTCGACGTGGTGCGGCCCGCGGATGCCAACGAGGTCGCTTGGGCGTGGAAGCACATGCTCGAGCGGCGCGGCGGCCCGGCCGGGATCGCGCTCAGCAGGCAGAACCTGCCGGTCTTCGAACGCGGCGACGGCGAAGCATCCGGTGACACCCTCGCCTCTGCGGCCGGTGTCGAGAAGGGCGCCTATGTGCTCGCCGACGCACCCGACGGCAACCCCGACGTGATCATCATCGCGACCGGCTCCGAGGTGCAGTTCGCCCTCGCCGCCCGCGAGACGCTGAAGGCTGACGGGGTGAACGCCCGGGTGGTGTCCGCGCCCTGCCTCGAATGGTTCGCCGAGCAGAGCGCCGAGTACCGCGACGCGGTGCTTCCGCCGTCCGTCACCGCGCGCGTGTCGGTCGAGGCCGGTCTGGCCCTCGGCTGGCGCAGCTACATCGGTGATCGCGGCCGCAGCGTCTCGATCGAGCACTTCGGCGCCTCAGCCGACTACGAGACCCTCTACCGCGAGTTCGGCATCAGCGCCGATCATGTCGTGACGGCAGCCAAGGAATCGCTGGGCGCGTAGGCGTCCGGCAGGAAGAAGAGAGAAATGACTGATTCCACCAGCCCCCTCGCCGCGCTCTCCGCGGCCGGGGTGAGCATCTGGCTTGATGACCTGTCGCGCGAGCGCATCGTCTCGGGCGGCCTGCAGAACCTCATCGATGAGCGTCACGTCGTCGGGGTCACCACCAACCCGACGATCTTCGCCAACGCCCTCGCCAAGGGCAGCGACTACGACGACCAAATCGCCCAGCTCGCGAAGCAGGGAGCGGATGCGAGCGCCGCGGTCGTCGACATCACCACCCACGACGTGCAGCGCGCATGCGACCTGATGCGTCCGGCGTTCGACGCGAGCGAGGGGCTGGACGGCCGGGTCTCCATCGAGGTGGAGCCGGCGCTTGCGCACGACACCGCGGGCACCATCGAACAGGGCGCCCAACTGTGGGAGCTCGTCGACCGGCCCAACGTCATGATCAAGGTCCCAGCCACCGTGGACGGCCTGGAGGCGATCACCGAGCTCACCGCGCGCGGCATCAGCGTCAATGTGACCCTGATCTTCAGCCTGCAGCGCCACCGCGAGGTCATCAACGCCTACCTGACCGGGCTGGAGAAGGCGAAGGCCGCAGGGATCGATCTCGGCAGCATCCGCTCGGTCGCGTCCTTCTTCGTGTCGCGCGTCGACACCGAGGTGGACAAGCGCCTCGATGCGATCGGCACCCCGGAGGCGACCGCGCTGAAGGGCAAGGCCGGCATCGCCAACGCACGCCTGGCCTACCAGGTGTTCACGCAGGCGTTCTCGAGCGAGCGTGCCAAGGGCCTGCTGACTGCCGGCGCCCACGTTCAGCGTCCGCTCTGGGCCTCGACGGGCGTCAAGGACCCGACGCTCAAGGACACCCTCTATGTCGAGGAGCTGGTCGCCCCGAACACGGTCAACACCATGCCGGAGAAGACGATGGAGGCCGCCTACGACCACGGCGAGATCCGCGCCGACACCGTCACCGGTTCCTACGCCGAGGCCAACGAGGTGCTCGATGCGATCGCCGACCAGGGCATCTCCTACGACGAGGTCACCGACCTGCTCGAGCGTGAGGGCGTCGAGAAGTTCACGGTGTCCTGGAACGAACTGCTCGACACTGTCACTGCGGCGCTTGGTGCCGCGGGAGGGCAGCGATGAGCTTTGACGTGACCGCCAGCGGTGCAGCCGCGGAAGCGGTCGACCGGGTGGTCCCCCAGCTGGTCAGCGACCTGGTCGCGTCACGGCTGACCGCACAGGATCCGACGCTGTGGGGCGCAGACGCGGAGGACGAGGCCTCCAAGCGGCTGGGCTGGACCGAGGCCGTCGTCGCCTCGGAACCGCTCGTACCGGACATCCTGGAACTGCGTGACCGGCTGCGTGAGGACGGCGTCGACCACATCGTGCTCGCCGGCATGGGCGGCTCATCGCTCGCGCCCGAGGTCATCACGAAGACCGCCGGCGTGCCGCTCACCGTGCTCGACACCACCGACCCTGGCCAGATACGCGCCGCGATCAGCGACCGACTGCAGCGCACCGCGGTGGTGGTGTCCTCCAAGTCCGGTTCGACGGTGGAGACCGACAGCCAGAAGCGCGTCTACGAGCAGGCGTTCCGCGACGCCGGGATAGACCCCATCGAGCGGATCATCGTCGTCACCGACCCTGACTCCCCCCTCGACCGCTCCGCGCGTGCTGACGGCTACCGGGTGTTCAACGCCGACCCGAACGTGGGCGGACGCTACTCGGCGCTCACCGCCTTCGGTCTCGTGCCATCCGGGCTCGCCGGCGTCGACCTCGAACCGCTGCTCGACGAGGCCAGCGCTGTGGCAGCGCAAGTAGCCATCGACGACCCCAGCAACCCGGCGCTGATCCTTGCCGCAGCGATCGCAGGCACCCGCCCGCTCAAGGACAAGCTCGGGATCGTCGCCGATGGCACCTACATCGTGGGCTTCGCCGACTGGGCGGAGCAGCTCATCGCCGAGTCCACCGGGAAGCAGGGCAAGGGCATCCTCCCCATCGTCCTCGACGTCGACTCGCCAGAGCTCGAGTCGCGCCCGGATGACCTGCAGGTGGTGCGTCTTGTCGAAAGCGCGCGCGCCACCCAGGAGGTGCTGGAGGGCGAGATCGAGATCAGCGGCACGCTCGGCGCGCAGCTGCTGGTGTGGGAATACGCGGTCGCCATCGCCGGCCGGATCCTCGGAATCAATCCGTTCGACCAGCCCGACGTCGAGTCGGCGAAGACCGCCGCGCGTGGCCTGCTCGACGACCGGCCGGAGCCCGCGCCCGCCGCATTCACCGACGGTGACATCGAAGTGCGGGGTTCCGCGACAGTGGTCGCGGGTACCGTCACCGTCCGGGAGGCGATCGATGCGCTGCTCGCCCAGGTCGGCGACGACGGCTACGTCAGCGTGCACGCCTACCTCAACCGGGTCGCGCTGCCCCAGGCGATGCAGCTGCGTGACCTGCTCGCGGCTGAATCGTCCCGTCCGACGACGTTCGGCTGGGGCCCTCGCTTCCTGCACTCCACCGGCCAGTACCACAAGGGCGGTCCGGCCGTCGGCGTGTTCCTGCAGCTCACCGCTGCGCCGACTGACGACCTGGAGATCCCCGGTCGGCCATTCACCTTCGGGCAGCTCATCGAGGCCCAGGCAGCCGGCGATGCCGCGGTGCTCGAGGGTCACGGCCGGCCGGTGCTCACCCTGCGGCTGGAGGACCCCCGCACCGGTCTCGATGCGATCATGAACGCGCTTCGCTGAAGCGCACGCGACCAAGGAACCACCAATGATCCCCACCCCGGTCACCGAGCAGTTCAACCCGCTTCGATCCGTTTCCGACCGGCGGCTCAACCGCATCGCCGGACCAAGCAGCCTGATCATCTTCGGGGTGACCGGCGACCTGTCGCGTAAGAAGCTCATGCCCGCGGTTTACGACCTCGCCAACCGTGGATTGCTGCCCCCAGGCTTCGCCCTGGTCGGATTCGCACGCCGCGACTGGGACGACCAGGACTTCGAGCGGGTTGTGCACGACGCGGTCAAGCAGTATTCGCGCACCCGCTTCGACGAGGACGTGTGGAGGCAGCTGGCACGCGGCATCCGGTTCGTGCAGGGCGAGTTCGACGACGACGACGCTTTCCTGCGGCTGAAGCAGACCGTCGCCGAACTCGACCGCACCCAGGGCACCATGGGCAACCACGCCTTCTACCTGTCCATCCCGCCGAAGGCGTTCCCGCTCGTCACCGAGCAGCTGCGCCGCTCCGGGCTGGCCGAGCAGAAGGACGGCCAGTGGCGGCGCGTCGTGATCGAGAAGCCGTTCGGCAGCGACCTCAGCACCGCGCGCGAGCTCAATGACGTCGTCGAGTCGGTGTTCCCGCCGGATTCGGTGTTCCGCATCGACCACTACCTCGGCAAGGAGACGGTGCAGAACATCCTGGCGCTGCGCTTCGCCAACCAGCTGTTCGAGCCGATCTGGAACGAGCGGTACGTCGACCACGTGCAGATCACCATGGCCGAGGACATCGGCGTCGGCGGCCGCGCCGGCTACTACGACGGCATCGGCGCCGCACGCGACGTCATCCAGAACCACCTGTTGCAGCTGCTCGCGCTCACCGCGATGGAGGAGCCGGTGTCGTTCGACGCACGCGACCTTCGCAACGAGAAGGAGAAGGTGCTGTCCGCCGTGCGTCTGCCCCGCGACCTGGGCACCGCGACCGCGCGCGGCCAGTACAGCGGCGGCTGGCAGGGCGGTGAGCGGGTCGTCGGCTTCCTCGAGGAGGAGGGCATGAACCCGAACTCCCACACCGAGACCTACGCGGCCATGCGGCTGGACATCGGCACGCGCCGCTGGGCCGGCGTGCCGTTCTACCTGCGGGCAGGCAAGCGGCTCGGTCGCCGGGTCACCGAGATCGCCGTCGTGTTCAAACGCGCTCCGCAGTACCTGTTCGCCGAGAGCCAGACCTCGGCGCTCGGCCAGAATGCGCTCGTCATCCGGGTGCAGCCGGATGAGGGGGTCACCATCCGGTTCGGGTCGAAGGTGCCCGGCGCGAGCATGCAGGTGCGCGACGTGACGATGGATTTCGGGTACGGGCACGCGTTCACCGAGGCCAGCCCTGAGGCGTACGAACGCCTCATACTCGACGTGCTGCTCGGCGACCCGCCATTGTTCCCGCGGCACCAGGAGGTCGAGTTGAGCTGGATGATCCTGGACCCGATCGAGCGGTTCTGGCTGACCCAGGGCCGTCCAGAGCAGTACGCGCCGGGAACCTGGGGTCCCGACTCCGCGGATGCGCTGCTTGCCCGCGACGGACGAACCTGGAGGCGACCGTGATCGTCGAACTGCCGAACACCACCACCAGCGCGGTGTCGCGCGCGCTCGTGCGCATCCGGGAAGAGGGCGGCGCGGTCGCCCTGGGCCGGGTGCTCACCCTGATCATCTGCACCGAGCTGGGAGCCGAAGAGGACGCCATCGAGGCGGCCAACCACGCATCCCGAGAGCACCCGATGCGCGTCATCGTGCTGTCGAAGTCCGCGGATCCCACGCATCCGGTTGAGGCGAGCCTGGACGCGGAGATCCGGGTCGGCGGCGACGCCGGAGCGAGCGAGGTCATCGTCCTGCGCGCGTACGGCGAAGCGGCGAAAAGCGAGGAGTCGCTGGTCAACGGACTGCTGCTGGCCGACGCACCGGTGGTCGCCTGGTGGCCGGGCGACGCGCCGGTCGTGGTGGCGGAGTCGCCGATCGGAAGGATGGCGCAGAGGCGGATCACCGATGCGGCAGCCCAGTCGGACCCGCGCGGCTACCTGCAGCACCTGGCGCGGAGCTACACGCCCGGCGACACCGACTTCGCCTGGACCCGCCTGACGCTGTGGCGCGCACAGCTCGCGGCCGTGCTCGATCAGCCTCCGTTCGAACCGGTCACCCGGGTGCACATCGAGGGCGCCTGGGACTCCCCGTCGACGACGTTGCTCGCCGCCTGGCTGCAGCTGCAGCTGGGGGCGAAGGCGGACACGATCCTCGACGACCCGGTCGGCAACAAGCCGGGCATCCACCGGGTCAGGCTCCAGCGGGCATCCGGCGACATCGTCCTCGAACGGGTTCCGGGCAACATCGTCACGCTGGTGCAGCCCGGTCAGCCGAATCACGACATCTCGCTCCCCCGCCGTGACCTGCCGGAGTGTCTCGCGGAAGAGCTCCGGCGCCTCGACCCTGACGACCTGTTCGGAGAGGTTCTTCAAGTCGGCCTCGGTAAGCTCAGCGAACCCGACACCTCGTCGATTACGCTCCCGACATAAAGCCACCGAAGGGAACATTCGCTGTGACACAACGACGCGTGCTCGTCCACACCGACCGCGCGAGTCTGGCAGGAGCGGTCGCCGACCGGTTCATCACCACCATGACCGCAGTGCTCGGCGCAAAGGATGAGGCGCACGTGGTGCTCACCGGCGGCACGCTCGGCATCGACATCCTCGCCCGAGTGTCCGCTTCACCGCGGGTGGGCTCCGTCGACTGGCGTCGCGTGCACTTCTGGTGGGGCGACGAACGCTGGCTGCCCGCAGGCGACCCTGAACGGAACGACAAGCAGGCCAGGGATGCGCTGTTGTCCTCGCTCGATGTCGACGACTCGCACGTGCACCCGTTCGCGGCATCCGACGCCGGGCTCAGCCTCGATGAGGCCGCGGACCGCTACGCCGAGGAGCTGTCCGCCGCCGCGGACGGCGCGCAGCTGCCGGCGTTCGACGTGGTGTTCCTCGGTGTCGGCCCCGACGGGCACATCGCGTCGCTGTTCCCCGACCGGGAGGGCATCCGGGTCAGCGATCGGATGGTCGTGCCGGTGCGCAACTCACCCAAGCCGCCACCGGAGCGGCTGAGCCTGACCCTGCCAGCGATCAACACCGGTGAACTGGTCTGGCTCGCGCTGGCCGGGGCAGACAAGGCCAGCCCGCTCGGTCTCGCGCTCGCGCGGGCGAATACCTTCGAGGTCCCGGCTGCCGGCGCGGATGGGAAGCGCAGAACCGTCTACTTCATCGACTCCGAGGCCGCGGCAGAGGTGCCGCAGGACCTCATCGCGAGCGAGTACTAGCCCGCGAGCGCGGTCAGGAGCCGCGGCGGGAGCGCAGCTGCTGCAGCGCGTCGTCGAGGAGGCTCGCCGCCTCTTCCTCGCTGCGGCGCTCCTTCACATACGCGAGGTGCGTCTTGTACGGCTCGAGCTTGGTGACGGCCGGCGGGTTCTCGCGGTCACGCCCGGACGGCAGGCCGCAGTTCGGGCAGTCCAGCTGCTCCGGGATCTCCTCCGGCTCGATCGTGGCCAGGAAGTACGGGTTGATCTGGTGGCCGTTGGCACACCAGTAGCTGACTTGGATCCGCTCGGCGTGGAAACCACGGTCGAGTTCGCCCATCGGACCCGATCCGACTCGTGATCCCCGAATCGCACTGCCACCTACCATTTGCGCTGCCTTCCTAGATTCCGGTCTCGAACTTGGTGATCAACCCGAGCACCACGATGCTGGTGATCCAGACCACCGCAAGGATGACCGTGAAGCGGTTGAGGTTGCGTTCGGCAACGCCCGATGCACCGAGGTTGGAGGTCACGCCGCCGCCGAACATGTCGGAGAGGCCACCGCCGCGTCCCTTGTGCAGGAGGATGAGCAGGGTCAGCAGGAGGCTCGTGATGCCGAGCACCACCTGCAGGATTACCTGGAGGAATTCCACGAAGACATGCCTTTCTTGGGGGCAAGGGAGCGCCCGATCAGTATAACGCGGCACTGTCGGGCCGCTGCACAGCACCCCGCCCGGTCAGACGCCGACGTGCTTGGGGAACTGCGCGATGCTCGAGAATTCGGCGACATCCAGGCTTGCGCCGCCAACCAGCGCGCCGTCGATGTCCTTCTGCCGCATGAACCCGGCGATGTTGGCGGCCTTCACCGATCCCCCGTAGAGGATGCGGGTGGCCGCGGCCGTGTCGGCGTCGAGCTTCTCCTCGAGCACCGTACGCAACTGCGCGGCGACGGTTTGGGCCTGCTCTGCGGTCGCCGCCTGGCCGGAGCCGATGGCCCAGACCGGTTCGTAGGCGACGACGATGTCGTCGCCCGCCTTCAGCGCTTCGGCGATCGTGCCCAACTGTGCGACAGGGATGGCGCTCGGCCCGTGCTGTTCCAGGTCCTCCGCCGTCTCCCCCACGCAGATGACCGGGACCAGTCCGGCCTTGATGGCGGCCTTGGCCTTGCGCGCGATGAGCTCGTCGGTCTCTCCGTGCAGCGCCCGCCGCTCGGAGTGGCCGATGATCACATATGAGCAGTTCAGCGCGGCCAGGAACTGGGCCGACACCTCTCCCGTGTACGCCCCGGATTCGTGCTCGGAGACATCCTGAGCGCCGTACTTGATCGGCAGCTTGTCCGCTGAGACGAGGGTCTGCACCGAGCGAAGGTCGGTGAACGGCGGAAATACGGCGACCTCCACCGTGTCGAAGTCGTGACGCGCGTCCTTGAGGCTCCACGCGAGCTTCTGCACGAAGGCGATCGCCTGCAGGTGGTCGAGATTGAGCTTCCAGTTTCCCGCGATCAGCGGGGTACGACCCGCCCTGCCTGCTACTGCCATCCGAGAACCTCCAGTCCGGGCAGCCGCTTACCCTCGAGGAACTCGAGGCTCGCGCCACCGCCAGTTGAAATGTGACCGAATTGGTCATCGTCGAAACCGAGGACGCGCACCGCGGCAGCCGAGTCCCCGCCACCGACCACGGTGAGGCCCTTCGACTCGGTGAGCGCCTGCGCGATCGAGTGGGTGCCCCGAGCGAACGGGGCCAGTTCGAACACGCCCATCGGGCCGTTCCAGAACACGGTGTGCGACTCCCGGATGATGCGGGCGAAGGTCGCGGCGGTCTCCGGGCCGATGTCGAGGCCGAGGCCCTTGTTGCCCCATGGTGTGTCTTCGATCGCGGATGCCGCACGGACGGTGTGCTCTGCGTCGGCGGCGAACCGGGACGCGACCACCGCGTCGGTCGGGACGATGAGCTGCACTCCCAGGCGGCGGGCCTCGTCCAGGTACCCGCGGACGCGGTCGATCTGGTCGAGTTCGAGCAGGCTGGCGCCGACCGTGTGACCCTGCGCGGCGAGGAAGGTGTACATCATGCCGCCGCCGATCAGGAGCGAGTCCACGCGCGGCAGCAGGTGGGCGATGACGCCGAGCTTGTCGGAGACCTTGGAACCGCCGAGGACGACCGTGTACGGCTTCTCCGGCCGCTCTGTCAGCCGCTCGAGCACGTCGAGCTCGTTCGCGATGAGGAGGCCAGCTGCGCTCGGCAACAGCTCTGCGAGGTCGAACACGCTGGCCTGCTTGCGGTGCACGACGCCGAAACCATCTGACACGTAGGCGTCGCCGAACCGGGCGATGCTGGCAGCGAACTCGCGCCGCTCGGCGTCATCCTTCGCGGTCTCCCCCGCGTTGAAGCGCAGGTTCTCGAGCAGCGCGATCTCGCCGTCGGCGAGACCGGTCACCGTCCGCTCGGCGGACGGCCCAACGGTGTCGGTCGCGAACGCGACGTCCTTTCCCAGCAGCTCGCCCAGGCGCTTCGCCACCGGCGCGAGGCTGTACTTCGCATCGGGGGCGCCGTCGGGCCGACCGAGGTGGGAGATCGCGACGACCCGGGCACCGGCCTCGAGCAGTCGCTTCAGGGTCGGCAGCGAGGCGCGGATGCGGCCGTCGTCGGTGATCTTCTCGCCATCGAGCGGGACGTTGAAGTCACAGCGGACGACAACCCTCCTGCTCCCCAGCGGCTCTAGCGTCTCTAGGGTGCGAAGCATCGCGCGGCTCCCGGGGTCAGAGCCTTGCGGCGACGTACTCGGTGAGGTCGACCAGTCGGCGGGAGTAGCCCCACTCGTTGTCGTACCAGGCGGCTACCTTGACCTGCGTGCCGATGACCTTGGTCAGCCCGGCGTCGAAGATCGCGGAGTGCGGGTCCGCCTGAATGTCAGACGAGACAATCGGGTCCTCGGTGTACCGCATGATGCCCTTGAGGGGACCCTCGGCCGCCGCACGGTAGGCGGCGTTCACCTCGTCGACGGTGAGGCCGGGGCGGGTCTCCACCGTCAGGTCGGTGAGCGAACCGGTGGGCACGGGGACACGCAGCGCGTAGCCGTCCATCTTGCCGACCAGTTCGGGGATGACGAGGCCGATCGCCTTCGCCGCGCCGGTGCTGGTCGGGATGATGTTCTCGGCGGCCGCGCGAGCGCGCCGCAGGTCACGGTGCGGGCCATCCTGCAGGTTCTGGTCCGCGGTGTAGGCGTGCACGGTGGTCATCAGGCCGCGTTCGATTCCGAATTCATCGAGGAACACCTTGGCCAGCGGCGCCAGGCAGTTCGTCGTGCAGGACGCGTTGGAGATGACGTCGTGCTTCTCCGGGTCGTACTCGCCCTCGTTGACGCCCAGCACGAAGGTGGGGGTGTCGCCCTTCGCCGGAGCGGAGATCAGCACCTTCTTCGCCCCAGCCGCGATGTGCATGCGGGCATCCTCGGGGTCGGTGAACCGCCCGGTCGACTCGATCACGATGTCGACGCCGAGGTCTCCCCACGGCAGCTGCGACGGGTCCTTCTGCTCGAACACGGTGAGGCGCTTGCCGTCGATGACGATGGCGTCACCGTCGACCGAGACCTCGTTCGCGAGCGGACCGAGCACCGAGTCGTACTTCAGCAGGTGAGCGAGGGTGTCGTTGTCGGTGAGGTCGTTGACGGCGACGATCTCCAGGTCGCTGCCCTTCGCGAGGGCGGCCCTGAAGTAGTTGCGACCGATGCGGCCGAAACCGTTGATCCCGACCTTGACACTCACAAGAGTCCTCCGGACAGCTTGCGTGCGTTCTGGAAGCGCTGCTGCACACCCTCCCAGTTCACGATGTTCCAGAACGCCTTGACGTAGTCGGCGCGCACGTTCTGGTAGTCCAGGTAGTAGGCGTGCTCCCAGACGTCCAGCAGCAGCACCGGGATCATCCCAACCGGGAAGTTGGCCTGCTGGTCGAAGAACTGGGTGATGATCAGGCGCTCACCCAGCGCGTCCCAGACCAGCGCGGCCCAGCCGGAGCCCTGCACACCGAGCGCAACGGCGGTGAAGTGCGCCATGAACCCGTCGAACGAGCCGAAGTGGTCGTCGATGGCGGAGGCGAGCTCACCGGTCGGCTTGTCGCCGCCATCCGGGGACATGTTGGTCCAGAAGACCGAGTGGTTGACGTGGCCGCCCAGGTTGAACGCCAGGTCCTTCTCGAGCTTGTTGATGTTGGCGAAGTCGCCCGACTGGCGCGCTTCGGCGAGTTTCGCGATGGCCGTGTTGGCACCGTCGACATACGCCTTGTGGTGCTTGCCGTGGTGCAACTCCATGATCCGACCGCTGATGCTCGGCTCGAGCGCTGCGTAGTCGTAGGGAAGTTCGGGAAGGGTGTAGTCGGCCATTGGTTACCTGCTCCTAGCGATGTAAAGCGGCACGTGTCGTGCCGGCCCGATGGACGTGATCAGTCTAATGACGCCAACTCGGCTCGCTTTCAGAAGCTTCCCAGAAGGCACGGAAAATTCATGCGTCTTCGTATTCGGCCGGCAGGTTGGCGTCGGTGCCCGGAATGCCGAGGTCCTCAGCCTGCTTGTCGGCCATCGCGAGGAGTCTCCGGATGCGGCCGGCCACCGCATCCTTGGTCATCGGCGGGTCGGCGTGCTGGCCGAGCTCGTCGAGGCTCGCGTCGCGGAAGCGCAAGCGCAGCTCCCCCGCATAGCGCAGGTGGTCTGGCACCTGGGAGTCGAGGATCTCCAGCGCGCGTTCGACGCGCGCGCAGGCCGCGACGGCTGCCTGGGCGGAGCGGCGCAGGTTGGCGTCGTCGAAGTTCACCAGGCGGTTCGCGGTGGCCCGCACCTCACGCCGCTGCCGAAGCTCTTCCCATTTCGTCACTGCGTTCGTCGCGCCCATGATCCGCAGCATCGAGCTGATCGCCTCACCGTCGCGGATGACCACTCGGTGCACGCCCCGCACTTCACGGGCCTTGGCGGAGATGCCGAGCCGTCCCGCGGCGCCGACCAGCGCCATCGCCGACTCGTTGCCGGGGCAGGTCACCTCCAGGGCTGCGGAGCGTCCGGGGTCGGTCAGTGAGCCGCGCGCGAGCACCGCTCCGCGCCAGAGGGCCGCCAGCTCCTCCTGGGAGCCGGTGGTCAGGCGGTTGGGAAGCCCGCGCACCGGGCGGCGGCGGGCGTCGAGCAGGCCGGTCTGCCGCGCGAGCGTCTCGCCGCCCTCGAGCACCCGGACGAGGAAGTGGCTGGTGCGGCGGATGCCGGACGCCGAGATCTCGGCCAGCTCGCTGCGGACGCCGTACAACTCGGCTAGATCGCGGCGGACGCGGCGCGCGATGACCGGTGAATCCAGTTCTGACTCGACCGCGATGCGGCCGGAGATCAGGTGCAGCCCGCCGGAGAAGCGGAGGATGGTCGCCAGTTCTGCCGCCCGCACCGTCGTCTTGCTGACCTCGATCCTGGCCAGCTCGTCCTTGACATCGGCGGTGAGCGCCATCGGGTCCTCCTTGAAACGGGTGATTGTGCCGCTATTCGCGGCCAAGATCGCGGTGTTTGGTGCTGACGGCGACCCCCGGCAGATTCCTGATCCGCTCTGCGAGCTTCTCGGCCATCGCCACGGAGCGGTGCTTTCCCCCCGTACAGCCAAAGGCGATCGTAGCGTGTCTCTTGTTCTCGCGCTGATAGCCGGCGAGCACCGGCTCGAGCGCGCGCACGTAGTTGTCGAAGAACTCGGTGGCACCCTCCTGCGCCAGCACATAGTCGCTTACCCGCGCATCCTTGCCGGTCATCGGCCGTAGATCCGGCACCCAGAACGGGTTGGGCAGGAAGCGCATGTCGGCCACCAGGTCGGCGTCGGTCGGCACGCCGTACTTGAAGCCGAAGCTCATCACGGTCACTTGCAGCCCAGGGGCGCCGGCTTCGGCGAAGGTCTCCTGGATCTCGGTCGCCAGCTGGTGGATGTTGAGGTCCGAGGTGTCGATGATGACGTCGCTCGACTCGCGGATCTGCAGCATCCTGGCCCGCTCGGCGACAATCCCGTCGAGGATGGTGTCGCCGTCGCCCTGCAGCGGATGCGGCCTGCGCACCTGCTCGAACCGGCGCACCAGCACGTCGTCGGTCGCCTCGAGGAACACCACCTGCACCGAGGCGGTGGTGCGAAGCTCCTCGATGACCGCGCCGAGCTCGGAGAACAGCCGCCCACCGCGCACGTCGATGACCGCGGCGATCTTCGGGATGGCATCTCCCGCGCGCGACGCGAGCTCCACCAGGGGCTTCAGCATCTGCGGCGGCAGGTTGTCCACCACGTACCAGCCGAGGTCCTCGAGCGCGTTGCCGACGGTCGAACGACCGGCCCCGGACATTCCCGTGACGACAAGCACCTCCTGGCGGGTGCCGTCATCCGTCATGTCGTCGATCCTCTCAGCGTGAGTGCCCCAAGCTTACCGAGCCGGCCGGCCGCTCACGCGCGAAGTCGCTCATGGATCGTGCGCGCGGTTGCCTTGCCGATGCCCTTGACCTCGGCGATCTCGACCTGCGACGCCTGCCGCAGTCGGGTCACCGAGCCGAAGTGGCGGAGCAGCTCGCGCACGCGTGCCGGGCCGAGCCCAGGGATGTCGGCGAGCTGCGACCGGATATCCTTCTTGCGCCGCTGCCGCTGGTAGCTGATCGCGAACCGGTGTGCCTCGTCGCGGATGCGCTGGAACAGGAACAGCGCCTCGCTGTTGCGCGGCAGGATCACCGGGTAGTCGGAGTCCGGCACCCAGATCTCCTCGAGCCGCTTCGCGATCCCGCACAGGGCGATGCCGTCGCCGTTGGCGTAGTCCACGCCGGCGTCCCGCAGCGCGCGGGCCGCGGCCTGTACCTGCGGTTGACCGCCGTCGACGATCAGCAGGTTCGGACGGTAGGCGAACCGCTTGGGCTTCTGGGCGACCTCGCCGTCCTCGCTGATCACCTCCAGGTCGTCGTCTGGCTCGTTGATGCGCGCGAGCCGGCGGCTGAGGGTCTGGTAGATCGACTCCGTGTCGTCCGTCGAGGAGGCAATGCTGAACCGACGGTACTGGTCCTTGCGGGGCAGGCCGTCTTCGAAGACCACCATCGATGCGACGATGTTGGTCCCGCCGAGGTGCGACACGTCGAAGCATTCGATGCGCAGCGGCGCCTGCTCCATGCCGAGCGCGTCCTGGATGTCGGCAAGCGCTTGCGAGCGTGCGACGAAGTCGCCGCTGCGCCGCGTCTTGTAGCTGAGAAACGCGGACTGCGCGTTGTTGCGCACCGTGGTCGCGAGCGACGCGAGGTCGCCGCGTTGGGCCACCCGCATGGTGGACTTCGACCGCTCGCCGCCCGCGCGCCTGCGCTCGGTGAGCCACAGCTGCACCTCGTCGGCGTCCTCAGGCAGCGCGGGCACGACGACGACCTTCGCCGGCACGAGCCTGCTCTCATAGGCGTTCAGGATGATGTTCTCGACCAGCTCCGGCAGTTCGAGATCGAGTTCCTTGTCAACCACCCAGCTATGCACACCGCGGATGCGTCCACCGCGCACGACAAACAGCTGGACGGCCGCGGCGAGTTCGTCGTGGGCGACCCCGATGACGTCGGCGTCGACCGCCTCCGGCAGCACGACGGAGTTCTTGGTGAGCACGGCCTGCAGCGCCAACAGCTGGTCGCGGAGTCTCGCCGCCTGCTCGTAGTCCTGCGCGGCGGCGGCCTCGCGCATCCGCTTCTCCAGCTCGTCGAGGAACCGGGAGTCGTTGCCGGCCATGAAGCTCGCGAAGTCGAGCGCGATCGCCTTGTGGTCGGACTTGCTGATCCGGCCGACGCACGGCGCCGCGCACTTGCCGATGTCACCGAGCAGGCACGGCCGACCGGTCTGCTCGGCGCGCTTGTAGATGCCGTCGGAGCAGCTGCGCATCGGGAACGCCTTGAGCATCAGGTCGACGGTCTCCCTGATCGCCCACACCTTGGTGTACGGGCCGAAGTAGCGGGCGTCCTTGATCGACCGGTTGCGGGTGACCATCACACGCGGCACCGGCTCCCCGAGGGTGATCGCCAGGTACGGGTACGATTTGTCGTCCCGGAACTGCACGTTGAACGGCGGGTTGAACTCCTTGATCCAGCTGAACTCGAGCTGCAACGCCTCAAACTCGCTCGCGACCACCGTCCACTCGACCGATGACGCTGTGGTGACCATCGCCCGGGTGCGCTCGTGCAGGCTGTGCAGCGGCCCGAAGTAGTTGCTCAGCCGCGCCCGCAGGTTCTTGGCCTTGCCGACGTACAGCACGCGACCCTGCGCGTCACGGAACCGGTAGACGCCCGGCCGCTGCGGGATCTCGCCCGCCTTCGGGCGGTAGCTCACGGTCGTCGTCATGGCCTTACACGCCGAGGACCTCGGCGAGGAAGGTCCCTGTGTGGCTGTCCGGCGCCTTCGCGATCTTCTCCGGGGTGCCGGTCGCGACGACGGTGCCGCCGCCAGCGCCGCCCTCCGGCCCGAGATCGATTATCCAGTCCGCCGACTTGATCACGTCGAGGTTGTGCTCGATCACAATGACGGTGTTCCCCTTGTCCACCAGGCCATTCAGCACGAGCAGGAGTTTACGCACGTCCTCGAAGTGCAGACCGGTTGTGGGCTCGTCGAGCACGTAGATGCTGCGGCCGACAGAGCGACGCTGCAGCTCGGTGGCGAGCTTGACGCGTTGCGCCTCACCGCCGGACAGTGTCGTCGCGCTCTGCCCGAGCCGCACGTAGCCGAGCCCGACCTCCTCCAGCGTCTTCAGGTAGCGGTGGATGGCGCTGATCGCCTCGAAGAACTCCGCCGCCTCACGGATCGGCATGTCGAGCACTTCGGCGATGTTCTTGCCCTTGTAGTGCACCGACAGGGTGTCGCGGTTGTAGCGCGCTCCCCCGCACACCTCGCAGGTCACGTAGACGTCGGGCAGGAAGTTCATCTCGATCTTGATCGTGCCGTCGCCTGAGCAGTTCTCGCAGCGGCCGCCCTTGACGTTGAAGCTGAACCGGCCGGGCAGGTAGCCGCGCGCCTTGGCTTCAGCCGTCTCGGAGAACAGGGTGCGGATGCGGTCGAAGACGCCGGTGTAGGTTGCGGGGTTCGACCGGGGGGTGCGGCCGATCGGCGCCTGGTCGACGTGCACGATCTTGTCCAGGTTGTCGAGTCCGCTGATGCGGGTGTGCTTGCCCGGGATCTGCCTGGCGCCGTTCAGCTCGTTGGCCAGGGCACGGTACAGGACGTCGTTGACGAGCGACGACTTGCCCGATCCGCTCACCCCGGTGACCGCGGTGAAGGTGCCGAGCGGGAAGCCGACCGTGACGTCCTTGAGGTTGTTCGCGCGCGCGCCCTCGACCGTAAGCATCCGCTTCTTGTCGACCTTGCGCCGCTTCTTCGGTGTTGCGATCTCGCGCCGCCCGGCCAGGTAGTCGCCGGTGATCGAATGGGTGTTCTCGAGCAGCCGCGCGTAGCTGCCGGAGTGGACGACCTTGCCGCCGTGCTCCCCCGCCCCCGGGCCGATGTCGACCAACCAGTCGGCTGTGCGGATGGTGTCCTCGTCGTGTTCGACGACGATGAGGGTGTTGCCGAGGGTCTTCAGCTTGACGAGCGTGTCGATGAGCCGCCGGTTATCACGTTGGTGCAGGCCGATGCTCGGCTCGTCCAGCACGTACAGCACGCCGGTGAGCCCGGAGCCGATCTGCGTCGCCAGCCGGATGCGCTGTGCCTCCCCGCCGGACAGCGACCCCGCGGACCGGGACAGGTCCAGGTAGCTCAGGCCGACCTCGATGAGGAAGTCGAGACGCGCACGGATCTCCCGCAGCACCGCGGCGGCGATGTGCGCCTCCCGCTCGGTGAGCTCGAGCCCGTTCATGAACGCGTACGAGTCGACGAGGCTCAGGTCGCTGACGTCTGCGATGCTGCGGCCGTGAATGGTGACCGCAAGCACTTCCGGCTTGAGCCGCTTGCCTTCGCACACCGGACACGGCACCTCGCGCAGGTAGCTGCCGTAGCGCTGCCTGGCCGAGTCCGATTCTGCCTCCAGGAACTTGCGTTCGATGTACGGCATGACGCCCTCGAAGCCGGTGCTGTAGCGCATCTCGCGCCCGTACCGGTTCTTCCAGCGCACCGTGACGTTGAAGTCGTTGCCGCGCAGGATCGCATCCTGCACCTCACCGTGCAGGTCCTCCCAGGGGGTGTCGAGAGAGAAGTCGAGGTCCTTGCCCAGGCCCTCGAGCAACCGCTGGAAGTAGTTGTAGAGGCCCTTGCCGCCCTGGGTCCACGGCAGGATGACGCCCTCGGCGAGGCTCAGCGCCGGGTCGCCGAGCAGCAGCTCGGGATCGACCGACATCCGGGTGCCGATGCCGGAGCACTCGGGGCAGGCGCCGAACGGCGCGTTGAACGAGAACGTGCGCGGCTCGATCTCGGTGAGCTGCACCGGGTGGCCGTTCGGGCAGGACAGCTTCTCGGAGAAGCTGCGCCACGCGCCGTCGCCCTCCCCGTCGACGAAGTTCACCGCGACGATGCCGTCGGCGAGCCGCAGCGCCGTCTCGAGCGAATCGGTCAGCCTGGTCAGGATGTCGTCGGCCGCCACCAAACGGTCCACGATGACCGAGATGTCGTGCTTGAGCTGCTTCTTCAGCGTCGGCGGGTTGGACAGCTGCACCGCCTCACCGTCGACGAGCGCGCGGGAGTAGCCGCTGGAGGCGAGCTCGCGGAACAGGTCGACGAACTCGCCCTTCTTCTGCCAGATCAGCGGGGCAACAACCTGATACCGGGTGCCCGGCTCCAGGGTCATCAGCTGGTCGGCGATCTGCTGCACCGACTGCTTGGAGATGGCCTCGCCGCACACTGCGCAGTGCGGAACGCCGATGCGCGCCCACAGCAGGCGCATGTAGTCGTAGATCTCGGTGATCGTGCCCACCGTAGACCTCGGGTTGCGGTTGGTCGACTTCTGGTCGATCGCGACCGCAGGGCTCAAGCCCTCGATGAAGTCGACATCCGGTCGGTCGACCTGGCCGAGGAACTGCCGCGCGTACGCCGACAGCGACTCGACGTACCGGCGTTGGCCCTCCGCGAAGATCGTGTCGAACGCGAGCGAGGACTTCCCCGATCCGGAGAGCCCGGTGAACACGACAAGGGAGTCGCGCGGGATCTCGAGGTCGATGTTGCGGAGGTTGTGCACGCGCGCGCCACGGACGCTCAGCCGCGGGCCGTCTACAGGGTCGATACTCACTGAAGTCAATTCTCTGCCATCTTCCGCTGGGCATTGACCGTGACCCAAGCGCCCCGTGTCACCTCGAACGGATGTTCTATGCTATCGCGCTCGCGCGGTGGATGCGTGCACGCAGGTCACGCGTCGCCGAGCACACGCCTGCGGTGAGCCGCGTATTGACGCTTGCCGATCAGGGTGTACAACACGCGCGGCACTCGCGGCAGGGTCGCCAGCATCCACGCGTCCCGGTCCTCGGGCGGGATCGACTCGAGCAGGAAGCCGAGCCGGATGAGCAGCCTGTTCTTCGGGGTCGACTCGCGGCGGTGGGCGGCGAGCTCGTCCCACTCCTGCTGGGTCAGCGTCGCGGCGACGATCGGCACGATCTGCTGTTCCTCTTCGGCCAGGTGCTGCACGAGGACCGCGCCCAGATGGGCGAGCACCTCCGCGACCCCCTGCCCGTCATCGACGTGCGCGGTGGAACGCCAGGTGGTGAGGTGCAGGTCCAGGCGGTCGAGCAGGAGACTGATCTCGTCATGCTGCGCGCGCATACGACCGACCAGCGGCACGCACGCCGGGGAGCGCTGCTCGAGCCGGTCCCAGAGCACCCTGTCTTGACCTTCGTGATGGGTGTGCAGCATGTCGGCGATGTCATCGAGGTGCTCAGCGACCTGGCCAGTGTGCTTGTGGTCACCGTCCGCGACGGCGCGCACCAGCCCCGGTGCCTCGGCGAACAGGCGGCGAAGCGTGCTGTGGATGAGGATCAGGTCGGAGGTGTCGCAGGGACCGGAGGGCCGGGGCGGGTTGAAGCTGGGAAGCGCAGTGGCCATCTCGTACTCTCAAACTCGCGGTTAACCAGTGACAAAGTGTCGATGAATACTAGCGGTTTTCTAGAGAGACTCAGATGTGGCCGGCTGCCTCCATCTGGCGCAGCTCCTTCTTCAGGTCGGCCACCTCGTCACGCAGCCGCGCCGCGAGCTCGAACTTGAGCTCACCGGCCGCCGCGAGCATCTGGTCGTTGAGGTCGGCGATGATGCTCTCGAGCTCGTTGGCGCCCGCCGCCGCGAGGCCCTCGCGGCGCAGCGCCGGCGTCGCCGCGCGTTTGCGCGAGTCGCGACCGGACAGGAGCTCCTTGGTGTCCGCTCCCTCGCGGATTAGAACATCGGTGATGTCGGCGATGCGCTTGCGCAGCGGAGTGGGGTCGATCCCGTGCTCGGCGTTGTAGGCGAGCTGCCTGTCCCGTCGCCGGTTGGTCTCCTCGATCGCGATCTTCATCGAATCGGTGAGCACGTCGGCGTACATGTGCACAGAACCGGACACGTTGCGGGCGGCGCGGCCGATGGTCTGGATGAGCGACGTCGACGAGCGCAGGAAGCCCTCCTTGTCGGCGTCGAGGATCGCCACCAGCGACACCTCGGGCAGGTCGAGGCCCTCACGGAGCAGGTTGATGCCCACGAGCACGTCGTATACGCCCTGGCGCAGTTCGGTGAGCAGCTCAACCCTGCGCAGCGTGTCGACATCCGAGTGCAGGTAGCGCACCCTGACGCCCGCTTCCGTCAGGAAGTCGGTGAGCTCCTCCGCCATCTTCTTGGTGAGCGTGGTGACGAGCACCCGCTCGTCGCGGTCGGTACGCCGGCGGATCTCCTCGAGCAGGTCGTCGATCTGCCCCTTGCTCGGCTTGACCACGATTTCGGGGTCGACCAAGCCGGTGGGGCGGATGATCTGCTCGACGATGCTGTCGGTGATGCCGAGTTCGTACCTACCGGGCGTCGCAGACAGGTAGACCTTCTGGCCGACCCGGTCGAGGAACTCGTCAAAGGTCAGCGGCCGGTTGTCGAGCGCGCTGGGCAGCCGGAACCCGTGCTCCACCAGGGTGCGCTTGCGGGAGGCGTCGCCCTCGTACATCGCCCCGATCTGCGGCACCGTGACGTGCGACTCGTCGATGACGACGAGGAAGTCCTCTGGGAAGTAGTCGAGCAGGCAGTTCGGCGGCTCCCCCGCTGAGCGCCCGTCGATGTGCCTGGAGTAGTTCTCGATGCCGCTGCAGAACCCGATCTGCTCCATCATCTCGAGGTCAAAGGTGGTGCGCATCCGCAACCTCTGCGCCTCGAGCAGCTTGCCGGCTTTCTCCAACTCTGCCAGTCGCTCGGCGAGTTCCTCCCGGATGGTGCCGATCGCGCGGTGCATGGTGGTCGGGCTTGCCGCGTAGTGCGTCGCGGGAAACACTGAGACGGCGTCCATCTGCTGCAGCACTTCGCCGGTGAGCGGATGCAGCGAGTACAGCGCCTCGATCTCGTCACCGAACATCTCGATCCGGATCGCGTGCTCCTCGTAGACCGGGATGATCTCGAGGGTGTCGCCGCGCACGCGGAATTTGCCGCGGGAGAAATCGATGTCGTTCCGCTGGTATTGCATGGCGACGAATCGACGGATCAGCTGGTCGCGGGAGATGCGCTGGCCCACCTGCAGCGCGACCATCGCCTCCAGGTACTCCTCGGCCGCGCCGAGGCCGTAAATGCAGGACACGGTGGACACCACGATCACGTCCCGGCGACTGAGCAGCGAGTTGGTGGTCGAGTGGCGCAGCCGTTCCACCTCGGCGTTGATCGAGCTGTCCTTCTCGATGAAGGTGTCGGTCTGCGGGACGTACGCCTCCGGCTGGTAGTAGTCGTAGTAGGAGACGAAGTATTCGACCGCGTTGTTGGGCATCAGTTCCCGGAACTCGTTGGCCAATTGTGCGGCGAGCGTCTTGTTGTGGGCGAGCACCAGCGTCGGGCGCTGGACCTGTTCGATCAGCCACGCGGTGGTCGCCGACTTGCCGGTTCCGGTGGCGCCGAGCAGCACGACATCCGTCTCTCCCGCGGTGACTCGCGCCGCCAGTTCGGCGATCGCGGTCGGCTGGTCGCCGCTCGGTTCGTACTCGCTGATGACCTCGAACGGCCTCACCGCACGCGTTGGCTGCATCAGTTAAGACTAAGCCGCTCCCCTGACACGCTCGCGTCGTGGGTGACCAGCACGACGATGCGGTCAGCCAGCGCGGTGCGCAGGTCCGCCATCAGGGCCTCGGCGGATGCCGTATCGAGGTGCGCTGTCGGC
Source organism: Cryobacterium sp. BB307 (assembly GCF_012274275.1). GTDB lineage: Bacteria > Actinomycetota > Actinomycetes > Actinomycetales > Microbacteriaceae > Terrimesophilobacter. The sequence continues at coordinate 390,676 of NZ_JAANZA010000002.1, forward strand.
TCGTCGATGAGCACCACGTCCGCGGGCGCCAGCAGCGTGCGGGCGACGGCGACACGTTGCCGCTCCCCGCCGGACAGCCTGCTGCCGGCCGCGCCGATGGGCGTGTCCAGGCCCAGCGGGAGACGCTCGAGCAGGTCACCGAGGCCCACCCGACGCAGCACCACGGTCAGCTCGGTGTCATCCGGCGCGTCAGAGCGGTCGCGGGCGATGGTCAGGTTGCCGCGCAGCGTGGAGTTGAACAGGTGCCCCTCCTGCGGGCACCAGGCGATGCGCTCACGCAGCAGCGCCGGGTCGAGTTCTGCGGTGTCCCTGCCGTTGACCAGGTAGCGGCCGCCCTCGGGACGCAGCTGGCCGAGCAGGGTCAGCAGCAGGGTCGACTTGCCCGCGCCGGATGGCCCGGTGACGGTGAGCCAGTCGCCGCCGGTCAGCGTGGCCGAGACCCCGGTGAACGCCGGCGCCGGCGCGTCCGGCCAGCGCACGCTCAGGTCGTCGAGGGTGATCGAATCGATCGGCGGGGCATCTGCGGCGCGCTCCGGCATCGCATCCGTCGTCGTGGTGGACACCCGGCTGAGGGCATCGCGCAGCGCGGGCGCCTGCTGCACGGCGGCAACCAGTTCGAGCACCGGCTCGATGAGGCCGAGCGGCAGCAGGGCAAGCACGGCGACCAGTCCGGCATGGAGGGCACCGCTGGCGGCTGCCGGTGCGCTGATTGCGAGGGTGAGCGGCGCGAGCGCGCAGAACACCAGCACGACGATCGCGTTCCCGGCGCCGAGCGCCAGGGCGCCACGCCGAGCCGTGCCGCTCGCGCGCGCGTCGAGGCCCGCGAGCTCGGCGCGCATCCTTTCGTCCACCCCATTTCCGCTCAGGTCGTCGCTCGCCGCGACCAGGGCAGCGAACCGTTGCATGACCTGAGACCTCAGCAGCGACTGCGAGCGGGTGGCAGCGCGGTCGGTGAGCAGCGCGACGGCGGGCGCGACAACGAGGGCGATCAGCACCGCGAGCAGGAAGGGCCCGACCGCGTCCGGATGGATGGCCGCCACAGCGATGAGCACCGCGGCGGAGGTCAGCGCCCCGACCAGCACCGGCTGAACGACCCGGACCGCGAGGTCGCGCACCTGGTCGGCGTCGTGCACCAGACGCGACAGCGCCCGACCGCCCTGCAGCGCGGCACGGTTCACAACGCCGGAACCGGCGAGCCCGTTCCACAGCCGCATGCGCAAGCGGGTGACCGCCGCGAACACCGCATCGTGGGTCTGCAGCCGCTCCCAATAGCGCAGCACCGCGCGACCGAGCCCGAAGAAGCGCACGCCGACGATGGCGACCATGAGGTGCAGGATTGGCGGCTGCTCGCTCGCGCGCACGATCAGCCAGGCCGACACCGCGGTCAGCGACACCGCGAACAGTGCCGCGAGGGTTCCGAGCAGCGCCGCGAACGCGAACCTGCCGGCGACCGGGCGCAGGAAGGCGACCAGTTCGCGCACCGGATGCGCCCGGCGTCCCGCGACGGTCGACCTGAGCTGCGATTCGCCCGTCGACTCCTGGACGACCGCGGGCAGGTCCTCTGCTACCGCGTCCAGCGTCGCGCCGAGCACGACCCGGTCATCGGCCAGGACGCGGACCCGGTCGTCGTGCGAGGCTGCGATGATGGCGACGTCACCACTCGCGCGCAGCTCCCGGATGAGCCGCACGATCACCGCCGCGCTGTGCGCGTCGAGGTGGGCGGTCGGCTCGTCCAGCAGCACGAGCTCGGCGCCGGCATCCACTCGCGCGAGCACCCGGGCGAAGGCGAGGCGCCGGAGCTCCCCCGGGCTCAGCTGAGCCGGATGCGCGCCAGCCCGATGGGCGAGGCCGACCCGGCGCAGCAGCGCCGCGGCATCCGTCGCGCCGAAGTTCTCGAGTTCCAGCTCGACGGTGTCGCCCGTCACCACCGGCCGCTGTGGAAGCCAGGCGGTGCCGCCAGAGGGCAGCCCGGTCAGGTCGCCCTCGACCTCGACGCCGTGCGCGCCGTCTGCGGTGCGACCGTTCAGCACGGCGAACACCGTCGACTTGCCCGCGCCGCTCTGGCCGTCAAGCAGGGTGACCCTGCCCCGCTCGGCGTTGAACGAGACGTCGCTCACCGCCGCGGCGGAGCGCTCCGGATACCGCACGGTCAGGTTGCGCACCCGCAGCGGCAGTGTCCCGCTGACTGCCGCGCGCGTGGGTCGTGGCGCGTCGACGATCGCGGTGGCGCGCCGCAGTGCCTCGCGACCGTCGTCGGAGGCGTGGTAGGCGGCGCCGACGTCGCGGAACGGCGCGAAGCACTCGGGGGCGAGCAGGAGAGCGAACAGTCCGACGGTCAGGTCGAGTTCGCCGTAGACCAGGCGCACACCGATGAACACCGCGACCACGGCCACCGAGATGGTGGAGATCAGCTCGAGCGCGAGGCTGGACAGGAACGCGGTCTTCAGCGTCTGCAGCGTGGTGTTGTGCTGCCGCTGCGCGATCCGGTGCAGCGCGTCGGCCTGCTCGCGCGAGCGGCCGAGGCCGACCAGCACCGGCAGCCCGCGGGCCAGTTCGACCAGGTGGTCGGAGAACCGCGCGAGCGCATCCGCCGCCGCGCTCACCCGCTCCTGAGTGTGCACGCCGATGAGCGCCATGAACAGCGGCACCAGCGGGACTGTGAGCACGATGATGAGCGCACTCACCCAGTCGGCAGACAGGATCGCGACGCCGGCGAGGAGTGGGATCGTCGCAGCCGACACGGTCGCGGGCAGGAACACCGTGACGTAGTCGTCGAGCGCGTCGAGACCGTGGGTCGCAAGGGTGGTGAGCGAACCCTCGGAGACGTACGGGTCGCGCACCGCCGCTTCGGCCAGTCGCGCGCGCAGCCGCTCCTTGGCGCCCAACGCGGCTCGTGCCGAAAGCGCGTTGTGCGCCCACGCGACGACGGCGCGGAGCACCGCACAGCCCAGACCGACCACGACAGCCACCTGCCAGCCGGCCGTGCCGTCGATGACGGCGACGATGCCGTGCGCGAGCGCCCAGGCCAGCCCGACCAGGCCCACCCCTTTGAGCGCGCTCAGCAGGCCGAGCAGGTACAGCACCGGGCGGTCGGCCGCCGACAGCAGCGCGATCGGCGACCCTGCCCTGGCCCTGCTCCTGGTCACGGCCGCTTCACCGCCGGCACAACCGGCTGCGCGTCCGGGATCGCCGCAGCTGTCAGTCGCTTGCGGAACACCCAGTAGCTCCACCCCTGGTAGACCAGCAGCACCGGGATGCCGATGGCGGCGACGACGGTCATGACGCCGAGTGTGTAGTCGGACGACGACGCGTTCTGGATGGTGAGGTCGTATGCGGCATCGATCGACGACGGGAGGACGACCGGGTAGGCAGCGAGGAATATCGCCGAGGCGCCCGCGGTGAGCAGGACCGAGAAGCCGGTGAAGGCCCACCCTTCCCGCCCTGCCCGGTTGGCGATCCAGCCGATCACCGCGCCGCTCGCCGCGACGCCGACAAGACCGTACGCGGTCAGTGAGCTGCCGTCGGCGACGACGATGAGCACCCAGACGACGATCGGCAGCAACGCGACCGGGGCGCTAAGCCGGATGATCCGGCGCATCCGGTAGCGGATGTCGCCGTCGGTCTTCAGCGCCAGGAAGGTTGCGCCATGCACGAAGCAGAATCCGACGACGGCCAGCCCGCCGATCACCGACTCGAGACTGAACCACGCGAACGCGCCGCCGACGCGGATGGCGTTCTCATCGATCGGCAGTCCGGTCGTCGTGATCGCGAGCATCGCGCCGATGCCGAATGCCGCGCCGAACGAACCGGCGCCCAGCAGCACGTGCCAAACCCGACGTCCGCGCTCTGTCGCCGCCTTCCCGCGGTACTCGATCGACACCGCGCGAACGATGAGGGCGAGCAGCACGATCACCAGCGGCAGGTAGAGCCCGGAGAAGAGGGTCGCGTACCAGACGGGGAACGCGGCGAAGGTCGCAGCACCCGCGGTGATCAACCACACCTCGTTGCCGTCCCAGACCGGGCCGATCGTGTTGAGCAGCAGCCTGCGCTCCTTCTCGCTGCGCGTGGAGACCAGCATGTGCATGCCCACCCCGAGGTCGAACCCGTCAAGCAGCAGGTAGCCGATCCAGAGGAAGGCAATGAGCACAAACCACAGCGTTGGCAGGAAATCCATCAGTCCAGTTCCTTTTCGTGACTCGGTACTCAGTAGGCGAAGGCGAGGACGTCGGTCTCGTCCTTGTCCTTGTCCTGTGGGTCGCCGTCATCCGGTGTGCCGAGTTCCGGCATCGCGCTTGCCACCCCGCCGCGCACGTAGCGCACGAGCAGCGTCAGCTCGACGACCAGGAGCGCCGCGTAGACGAGGGTGAGCGTGATCACCGAGAACAGCAGTTCCCCGGCGCTGACACCCGGCGAAACCGCCGCCGCGGTGAACATGTAGACACCGTCGATGCCGGTCGGGTTGGGGGCGACCACGAACGGCTGCCGGCCCATCTCGGTGAAGATCCACCCGGCCGAGTTCGCGGCGAATGGGGCGGCGATGCTGGCGATAGCGGTGAGCATGATCAGCTTGCTGCGCGGCACGGTGCCCTTCCGGGTCATCCACAGTGCGAGCACGGCGACGCCGGCCGCTGCCATGCCGAACGCGATCATCAGACGGAAGCCCCAGTAGGTGACCTCGAGCATCGGGACGTACTCGATGGCCTCGCCCGCGTGCGCTCCGTACAGCGGGTTGTCCGGGATGTGGGTGCCGTAGAGCTCCTGGTAGATCGGGACCAGGGTGTTGATGCCCTTGATCTCGGTCTCGAAGTCGCCGTGGGCGAGGAACGACAGCACACCGGGGATCTCGATGACGTTCGTCACGTCGTCGCAGTCGCGCGATCCCAGCTCGCCGAGGGCGAGCACGGAGAAGCTGGTGCCGTTGTAGCATGCGCCCTCCGCCGCGGCCATCTTGAGCGGCTGCTGCTCGAACATGAGCTTGGCCTGCAGGTCGCCGGTGAGGGCGACACCGGCGAAGGCGACCACCGCGACGACGCCGCCGACCCGCAACGACTTGATCCACACGCTGTGGTCCTCGCGGTCGCGGCCCGGCACCTCCGGGGCCTCCCCGACGACGACGCGACCGTTCTCATCCACCGTGTCGATGCCGTCCCGCCGGCGCTGCCACAGTTGGTACCAGGCGATGCCGAGCAGGAAGCCACCGGAGACCGCGAAGGCGCCCATGATGGCGTGGGCGAACGCGACGATCGCTGTGTTGTTGGTCATCACGGCGATCACGTCGTTCATGACCGGCCGGCCGTCGATCATTTCGACACCGACCGGATGCTGCATCCACGAGTTCGCGACGATGATGAAGTACGCGGAGATGATCGAGGCGATCACTGCGGCCCAGATCGTCGCGGCGTGCAGCTTCTTCGGCAGGTGGTTCCAGCCGAAGATCCACAGGCCCAGGAAGGTCGACTCGATGAAGAAGGCCAGCAGCGCCTCCATAGCCAATGGCGCACCGAACACGTCACCGACGAAGCGGCTGTACTCGCTCCACGCCATCCCGAACTGGAATTCCTGCACGATGCCGGTGGCGACACCCATGATGAAGTTGATGAGGTAGAGCTTTCCCCAGAACTTCGTCAGGCGCAGGTAGCGCTGGATGCCGGTGCGCACCCACATGGTGTGCATGACCGCGACGACCGGCCCGAGGCCGAGTGTCAGCGGGACCATGATGAAGTGGTAGACGGTGGTGATGCCGAACTGCCACCGTGCGATGAGCACCGGGTCGAGCCAGTCCACTTGCTTCTCCGTTCGAACGAGCTTCGTCTTCTACGAGTCGTAGAGTTCTACGCCAAGTAGAATAACCCCGTTCTACGGGAAGTAGAAATCGGGTGCTGGCGCGGGTAGTATCGATCGCATGCTCCCCCTCGGCGATCTTGAGAAGAAGGTCATGGAGGCGCTCTGGGACTCACCGGATGCGCTGACCGCCATCGACCTGCGCGACCGCCTGAGTGGCCAGAAGGGCAGCCGCGAGCTGGCGCAGACCACCGTGCTGACCGTCCTCTCCCGGCTCGAGGACAAGGGTTACGTCACGCGGGCGCGTGACAGCCGCCCCCACCGCTACCGCCCGGTCACGACGCGCGCGAATTTCATGGCGGAGCTCATGCACGACGTGCTCGGGGCGGCCCGCGACCGCGAGGCGGTGCTGGCACGCTTCGTCGGCGGCGTCTCAGAAGACGACGCCGCGGCGCTGCGCCGGATCCTCGCCGGCCGCTGATAGCGAAGTGATCGGAGCCGCCGCCCTGCTCGGTCTGCTGGCCGTGGCGTTGGCGTGGCCGGTCCCGGTGTTCCTCGCATCCGCGAGCTGGCCGTCGCGCTCGCCCGCGACCGCGCTCGTGCTGTGGCAGGCGATCGCCCTGGCCGGCGCCCTGTCGATGATCGGGGCGTTGCTGATGTTCGGCCTCGCCCCGTTCGGCGACAACCTGGTGCATGGCCTGCAGGCCTTCCTGGGCTCCCTCGGCGATGGCACGCTGCCGCCCGGCGCGCACTTCATCCAGCTGTTCGCGCTGAGCGCCGCGCTATTGCTCGGCCTCCACCTCGCCTTGAACCTGGCTGCCACCGTGTACACGGCGGAGAGGTCGCGGCGGCGGCACCGTGAGCTTGTCGCCCTGCTCAGCTCGCCGTATCCGGAGCAGCCGCGCACCCGGCTGCTGGACTATGACGCGCCGGTCGCCTACTGCCTCCCCGGCACCGTCCGCTCGATGACGGTGCTCTCCGCGGGGCTGATCCAGCTGCTGACTCCGGAACAGCTGCGCGCCGTCATCGAGCATGAGCGAGCGCATGCGACGCAACGGCACGATCTGGTTCTTATCGCCTTCCGCGCTTGGCGGGCTGCGCTGCCGTGGTTCCCTGTCGCGAACCTGGCGGGCGAAGCGGTCGCGACGCTCGTCGAACTGCTCGCCGACGACAGGGCTCGGCGCGTGGTCAGCGATCGCGATCTGGCAGATGCGATCCGGCTGGTGCGGGACGGCCTCAGCGCCGGTGACGCGACGATCGGCGCATCCGAGTTCGAGGCGGAGGGTCCGGCCTCCGCGGTGCGCATCGCACGACTGGACGGCCGAGTGCGCCCGCTTGAGCCGTGGGTCAGCGCCCTGGTCGTGGCGTTCGCTTCGGCGCTGCTGGCCGTGCCGACCACGTTGCTCCTGCTGCCGGCGCTGTAGCCCTGCTGGTATTCGCGCGTCAGCGCATCCGGGTGCGTTCGGCCAGGCTGGTCCAGAGCGCATCAACCTGCGCGACGGTCTCCTGAATCGTGCCGTTGTTGTCGATGATGACGTCGGCGATGGCGAGACGCTCGGTGTCGCTGGCTTGAGAGTTCAGCCGGTGTTCCGCCTCGGCGCGCGACAGCCCGCGGTGCTCCATGAGCCGCAGCGTGCGGGTCTCGGTGTCGGCGTTCACAACCACGATCAGGTCGAACGGGATGCGGCGCTCTCCCCCGGTCTCGACGAGCAGCGGGATGTCGTAGACGACCCTGGCCTCCGGATTCGCGGCCTCGGCGGCGGCGATCCGCTCGCTGGCAAGCGCGGCGACGGCCGGATGCGTGATGCCATTGAGCAGCGCGCGCTTCTCCGGGTCGCGGAAGATGAGGTCGCCGAGGGCGGCACGGTCGAGCGTGCCGTCGGCGCGGATGACCTGGTCGCCGAATTTCTCGCGGATGCGCTCGAGGGCCTTCTGTCCCGGCTCGACCACCTCGCGCGCGAGCTGGTCGGCGTCGATGACCACCGCGCCGAGCTCGGCCAGATGCGACGACACCAGTGACTTGCCCGACGCGATGCCTCCGGTGAGTCCGATCAGCAGCATGATCACACCCTACTGGCGGCGGGATGCGGGCTACGCGTGCGTGGGTTCCCTGTTGTGCAGGAGATCCCTTGTTGTGCAGGACATACTGTCTCGCCACGGGGTTTTGTCGGGCATCCGGGGCCACACCCGACCGGAAGTCCTGCATAACAGGGGGTGGCCCTGGCGGCAGGCACGCGAAAACGGCCGGCCCCGAGGGGACCGGCCGTTTCGTGGAGCGGTTCGCGCTTAGTTGTTGCTCGAAAGCTTCTCGCGCAGCGCCGCGAGGGACTCGTCGTCGGCGAGGGTTCCGCCGCCCGCCGACTCGCTCGTGAAGGAACCGGTGCTCGTCTCGCTCGCTTCCGCGGCGAGAGATGCGGCGACCTGCTTCTTGTGGGCCTCCCAGCGAGCCTGGGCTGCAGCGTAGTCCTGCTCCCACTTCTCGCGCTGGGCCTCGAAGCCTTCCTTCCACTCGTTGGTCTCCGGGTCGAAGCCCTCCGGGTACTTGTAGTTGCCCTGCTCGTCGTACTCGGTGAGCATGCCGTACAGTGCCGGGTCGAACTCGGCGCCCTCGGGGTCGACACCCTCGTTGGCCTGCTTGAGGCTCAGCGAGATGCGGCGACGCTCGAGGTCGATGTCGATGACCTTGACGAACACCTCGTCACCGACCGACACGACCTGCTCCGCGAGCTCGACGTGCTTGCCGGAGAGCTCCGAGATGTGCACGAGGCCCTCGATGCCGTCCGCGACGCGCACGAACGCGCCGAACGGGACGAGCTTGGTGACCTTGCCCGGTGCGACCTGACCGATCGCGTGGGTGCGGGCGAACAGCTGCCACGGGTCTTCCTGGGTCGCCTTGAGCGACAGCGAGACGCGCTCGCGGTCCAGGTCGACCTCGAGGATTTCGACGGTGACCTCCTGGCCGACCTCGACGACCTCGCTGGCGTGCTCGATGTGCTTCCAGCTGAGTTCGGAGACGTGCACCAGGCCGTCGACGCCGCCGAGGTCCACGAACGCACCGAAGTTGACGATCGAGGAGACGACGCCCTTGCGCACCTGGCCCTTGGCGAGGTTGCCGAGGAACGAGCTGCGGCTCTCGCTCTGCGTCTGCTCGAGCAGCGCGCGGCGGGACAGCACGACGTTGTTGCGGTTCTTGTCCAGCTCGAGGATCTTCGCCTCGATCTCCTGCCCGAGGTACGGGGTCAGGTCGCGGACGCGGCGAAGCTCGATGAGCGACGCCGGGAGGAAGCCGCGGAGGCCGATGTCGACGATCAGGCCGCCCTTGACCACCTCGATGACGGTACCGGTGACGACACCGTCCTCATCCTTGATCTTCTCCACGTCGCCCCACGCACGCTCGTACTGCGCGCGCTTCTTCGACAGGATGAGGCGCCCTTCCTTGTCCTCCTTCTGGAGAACGAGCGCCTCGACGGTGTCACCGACCTCGACGACCTCGCTGGGGTCGACGTCGTGCTTGATGGAAAGTTCGCGTGAGGGGATCACTCCCTCGGTCTTGTAACCGACATCGAGGAGAACCTCGTCCCGGTCGACCTTGACGACGGTGCCTTCGATCAGGTCACCGTCATTGAAAAACTTCAGCGTCTTCTCGACCGCGGCCATGAAGTCTTCAGCAGATCCGATGTCGTTGACTGCGACCTGCTTCGGCGCCTTGTCGGTCGTTGCGATTGTCATGTAGTTGTTGCTCCAGAATGGACATAGTTCGGGCCACGAACGAGGTGATGCATTGTTGTGTTTCGCCGTGGCGGGCGGATGGGACGTCACAGAAGTGACATGTCAGCCTATCGTGCCGAAGTGCTGTTTGCCACCACCGTGCTCGTGTGCTCCGGCGTGAGGATGTCGCGCAGCGCGCCGTCGAGGTCCGGGTGCCGGAACCGGTAGCCCGCCGCGGTGAGTCGCTCTGGCAGCACCCACCTGCTCTTCAGCACCAGTTCGGTCTCGGTGCGGATGAGAATCGACCCGAGTTCGAGCATCCACCGGAAAGCGGGCAGGCCGAGCGGCATCCGGAGCACCGTGCGCAGGGTTGCCATGAGTTCGCGGTTGTCGACCGGGTTCGGCGCGGTGACGTTGACGACACCGTCGAGGTCGTCGCGGGTCTGAAGGAAACGGATGATCCCGTAGACGTCGTCGAGATGCACCCAGCTGAAGCGCTGCCTTCCGCGGGTGCGTCGGTTCTGGTGGAAGGTGCCGGCGACCCGACGCGCCCTCGTGCCGAACCAGGTGCCGTCAAGCTGCGGACCACCGAGCCCGAGGCGCACGAGCCACCGGTATGGCACCATCACGCTTCCGTCACCGAGCACGATCGAGGTGCGCAGGGCGACCCGGCGGGTTGCGGGCAGCGCGCCGTCGAAGAACGCGCTCTCCCACGCTCGGGCGATGTCGACGGAGAAGCCCTCCCCCAGTTCGCCCGTGGCCTCGGTCATCGGCCGGTCCTCGGCGTGACGGTAGATGGTCGCCGTCGACGCGTTCACCCAGAGTTTCGGAGGTGCGGTGGTCGCCCCGATGCCGGCGGCGAGCTCCAGGGTCGTGTCCAGTCGCGAGCGGAGGAGTTCGGCGCGGTTGGCGCGCGTGTAGCGGCAGTTGACGCTCTTGCCGGAAAGGCCGACCACCAGGTCGGCACCCTCCAGGGCGGTGCGGATGCCGTCCGGGTCTCCCCAGACGGCATCCGCGCCCGATCGTCCGATGGTTGTGACGGTGAAGCCGTCACGGCGGAACGAGTCGACCAGGTGGCGTCCGATGAACCCGGACGCCCCGGCAACGACTACCGTCCCGCTCACTGGGCTGTCGCCAGCGCTCAGCCGAGCAGCGCCGACTTGAGCGTGTCGAGGCCGACACCGCCGAGGTCGAGCGCCTTGCGGTGGAACTCCTTCATGTTGAAGTTCTCACCCTCGCGCTTCTTGTACTCGTCGCGGATCTGCTCCCAGATGCGCTGACCGACCTTGTACGACGGAGCCTGTCCGGGCCAGCCGAAGTAACGGTTGACCTCGAAGCGCACGAACGGCTCGTTCATGTTGACGTTCTTCTTCATGAAGTCGAACGCGTAGTCGAAGTCCCACACGCCGTCGCCGTCGAGCTTGTTCTTGCCCAGGTGCACGCCGATGTCCAGCACAACGCGCGCCGCGCGCATCCGCTGTCCGTCGAGCATGCCGAGGCGGTCGCCCGGGTCGTCAAGGTAGCCGAGGTCCTGCATCAGGCGCTCCGCGTAGAGCGCCCAGCCCTCGGCGTGTCCGCTGGTGCCGGCCAGCTGGCGGCGCCAGGTGTTCAGCTTGGCGCGGTTGTAGACCGCCTGGCCGAGCTGCAGGTGGTGGCCGGGGACACCCTCGTGGTACACCGTGGTGGTTTCACGCCAGGTGTTGAACTCGGTGACGCCCTCAGGCACTGACCACCACATCCGGCCGGCGCGAGAGAAGTCGTCGCTCGGGCTCGTGTAGTAGATGCCGCCGTCCTGGGTCGGGGCGATCATGCACTCGAGCTTCTTCACCGGGTCGGGGATGTCGAAGTGAGAGCGGGACAGCTCCTCGACCGCGGCGTCGCTCAGCTTCTGCATCCACTTCTGCAGCGCCTCGGTGCCGTGCAGCTTGCGCTCCGGGTCGGCGTCCAGCAGCGCCACGGCCTCCTCGACGGATGCGCCTGGCTTGATCTCGTTCGCGATCGCCGTCTGCTCGTCGACCATCCGGCGGAGCTCCTCGATGCCCCACTCGTAGGTCTCGTCCAGGTCGATCTTCGCACCGAGGAAGCGCCGCGACTGCAGCGCGTAGAGCTCACGGCCGACAGCGTCGCGATCGCTCGCGGCGGGCGCGAGTTCGTTCTCGAAGAAGTCGGCGAGCTTCCGATACGCGTCGGCCGAGACCTCGGCGCCCTTCTGCAGGTCGTTCTTCAGCGACTCTGGCAGCTCGCCGTTCTCGACGCTCGCCCCGTTCGCGAAAGTGAAGAAGAAGCCGTCCTTGGACGAGTTGCGCTGCAGCTGCTCGAGCACCTCCATGACCTGGCGGCGGGCGGGGACGCTGCCGTCGCTCATGCCGAGCCGCAGCGTCTCGATGTAGCCGTCGACGGCTCCGGGCAGGTTGCCGAGACGGCCGGAGATCTTCTCCCAGTCCTCGACGCTGTCGTGCGCCATCAGGTCGAAGGTGTCCCGGATGCCCTGCGCAGGGGAGGCCAGCACGTTGACGTCGCGCTTCCACCAGCCGGCGTCGGAGAGCTCGAGCTCCAGCTCGATCTCCGCGGTCATGTCCGTCTTGGTGACCTCGTCGACCTCGTCGACCGGCTGCACGTCGCGCAGCTTGGCGAGGGTGGCCTTCGCCGCAGCCTCGAGCTTCTCGTGGCCGGCAGGCGACAGGTCGGCGAACTCCTCATACCGGCCGGGGATGCCGATCCAGATCGCGACATCGGGGTCGAGATCGGCGAGGGTCGTGACCCACTCTTCGGCGATCTGGTCGATCGCGGACTGGGGGCGTACTTCGTTGTTGTGTTCAGAAGCAGTCATGCCCACGAGCCTAATGTGCCGCCGCGTCCCAGTTGGGGCCCAGTCCGACCTGCACGTCGAGTGGCACCCGAAGCTGCGCCGCGTTGGACATCCGGTCGGTGACGATCGCGGTCATGGTGTCCAGCTCGTCCGGTGCGATCTCGAAGACCAGTTCGTCGTGCACCTGGAGGAGCATCCGGGAGCGCAAGTCCCGGTCCCGGATGTCGGCGGCGATGCCGAGCATCGCGATCTTCATGATGTCGGCCGCGGAGCCCTGGATCGGCGCGTTGAGCGCCGCCCGCTCGGCGTTCTCGCGCAGCACCCGGTTGTTGGAGTTGAGGTCCGCGAACGGCCGGCGGCGGCCGAAGATCGTCTCGGTGTAGCCGTCGATCTTGGCCTGGGCGACCACGTTGCGCAGGTAGGTGCGCACTGCGCCGAACCGGGCGAAGTACTCGCTCATCAGCTGCTTCGCCTCGGACGTCTCGATGCGCAGCTGGCGGGACAGGCCGAACGCGCTGAGCCCGTAGGCGAGACCGTAGGACATCGCCTTCACCTTGGTGCGCATGAGCGGCGTCACGTCCTCCGGCTGCACGCCGAACACGCGCGCACCGACGAACCGGTGCAGGTCCTCCCCCTCGTTGAACGCCTCGATCAGGCCGGCGTCTTCCGACAGGTGCGCCATGATGCGCATCTCGATCTGCGAGTAGTCGGCGGTCAGCAGGGTTTCGAAGCCGTCGCCGTACTGGAAGGTCGAGCGGATCTCCCGGCCGTCCTCGGTCTTGATCGGCACGTTCTGCAGGTTCGGGTCGGTCGAGGCGATGCGCCCGGTGCTGCTGCCCGCCTGCTCGTAGGTGGTGTGGATGCGTCCATCCGGCGCGATGCTCTTCTCCAGGCTCTCCACCATCTGGCGCAGCTTGGTGACATCCCGGTGCTGAAGCAGCAGGTCGAGGAACGGATGCGGCTCGTCGAGCTGGTCGCGCAGGTCGACGAGGGACGCGGCATCTGTGGAGTAGCCGGTCTTGGTGGCGCGGGTCTTGGGCATGCCCAGCTCATCGAATAGCAGCGTCTGCAACTGCTTCGGCGAGCCGAGGTTGACCTCACGGCCGACGCTCTCGAACGCTTTGGCTTCGATCTCGGCTGCGCGCGCGCCGAGGTTCGCGTTCATCTCGGACAGCGCCTGCGCGTCCACCTCGATGCCGGTGGTCTCCATGCCGGCGAGCACCGGCACCAGCGGGATCTCGATCTCCTCAAGAACACGCAGCGAGCCGGGGTCGAGCCGGCCGCGCAGCTCGTCCGAGAGCCTCAGCAGGAACCAGGCGAGGGTCGCCGGGCTGGGCGCCTCGGTGTCAGGCACCAGCTGGTTGGGGTCCGGCTCGGCGATGGTCTCACCCAGGTAGTAGTAGACCTGACCGACGAGGGTGTCGTTCCTGCCGCCCGGCCGCAGCAGCCACGCGGCGAGGGTGGTGTCGAAGGCGATGCCGCCGAGGGTGATTCCGGATGCGGCGAGCCGCTTCAGCGTGCGTTTCGAGTCGTGCAGGATCTTCGGGGCGTCGCTCGCGAGCCAGTCCTCGAGGGCGGCGTAGTCGGGGCGGTGGGCGCCCCACGGCACGAACGCGGAGTCGGTGAGGGTTGCCAGACCGAATCCGGCCAGCTGGTCTCCTGCCCAGTCGGCGACGAGCCCGAGCGGAGCGCCGTCGGCGGTGGCGGTGCGCAGCCAGTTCGCGAGCTCCTCGTCGACCAGCCGGCGCACTGCGGGCACGGCGACCGCGGGCTTCGCCGCGACGGTCTCCTCGACCACTCCCCCGTTCTCGTCGGCGACGATCTTGAGCATCCGGTCGAGCAGGGTGCGGAACTGCAGCCGGTCGAAGATGTCCCGCACGGCTTGCGTGTCCATAGGGCGGCGTTCGAGGTCGGCTGGCCCGAGCGGCAGCTCGACGTCGTCGACCAGGCGGTTGAGCTTGCGGTTCCGGATCGCGCGGTCCTTCTGCTCGCGCAGCTTCTCGCCGACGACGCCCTTGATCTCGTCGGCGTGTTCGAGGATCTGCTCGAGGCTGCCGTACTGCTGCACCCACTTCACGGCGGTCTTCTCGCCGACCTTGTCGATGCCGCTCAGGTTGTCGCTGGTCTCGCCGACGAGCGCGGCGATGTCGGGATACTGCTCGGGTTCGATGCCGTACCGTTCGAGCACCGCATCCCGGTCGTAGCGCTTGAGCTCTGACACGCCGCGCGCGTTCGGGTAGAGCAGCGTCACGTTGCCGTTGACGAGCTGGATGGTGTCGCGGTCACCGGAGACGACCGAGACGTCGAAACCCTGCTCAGACCCCTGCCTGGCGAGGGTCGCGAGGATGTCGTCGGCCTCGAAGTCCTCCTTGCTGATGGTGGGGATGTTCATCGCCGCGAGGGCTTCTTCGAGCAGCGGGATCTGTCCGATGAACTCCGGCGGGGTCTCGCCGCGGGTGCCCTTGTACTCCTCGTACTCGCGCGTGCGGAAGGAGTAGCGGGAGATGTCGAAGGCGACAGCGAGATGGGTGGGCTTCTCTCGCTGCAGCAGGTTGATCAGCATCGCGATGAAGCCGTGGATGGCGTTCGTGTGCTGGCCTTCCCGGTTCACGAAACTGTCCACCGGGAGGGCGTAGAAGGCCCGGAATGCGAGGGAGTGGCCGTCGATGACCATGAGGGTAGGCTTTGCGGTGTCCGTCACGCAGCCAGCCTAATGGCCGCTGCCGACACCCCCGATCCACCTCTGGAGGGCACACATGGTCGTCCCGATCGACGCGATGAGAGGCACCCTCGTCGAGAGACTCGGCATCGAGTTGCTCGAGGTTTCACCCGAGCGCACCGTGGCCAGGATGCCCGTGGAGGGGAACACCCAGCCTTACGGCCTGCTGCACGGCGGCGCATCCGTCGCGCTCGGTGAAACGCTCGGCTCGCTGTCAGCGGCCGCGCACGCGGGCGAGGGACGCATCGCGGTCGGCATTGAGATCAACGCGAGTCACTCGCGCACCGCGACCTCCGGCTGGGTCACCGGGGTGTGCACCGCGATCAGCCTCGGCCGCACCCTCGCGGTGCACGAGATCGTGGTCTCGGATGATGGCGGGAACCGACTCTCGACCGTGCGGATGACCAACCTGCTGCGTGACGCCCCACCCGGTGTGACGTCGGTGCCGTAGCCGCTACTTCTTCTCTTTCGCGCCGCCGAGTTCCTCGATCAGCGCCTTCGCGACGTCGTGCATGGTCAGGCGGCGATCCATCGACGCCTTCTGGATCCAGCGGAACGCCTCCGGTTCGGTGAACCCGAGCTTCTCGTTGAGCAGGCCCTTGGCGCGGTCGACGAGCTTGCGGGTCTCGAACCGCTCGACCAGGTCGCTGACCTCGGCCTCGAGCGCGACGATCTGCGCGTAGCGGGCGAGGGCGATCTCGATCGCGGGCAGCAGGTCGTTCGGGGTGAACGGCTTCACCACGTAGGCGAGCGCGCCGGCCTCTGTGGCCCGCTCGACGAGCTCCTTCTGGCTGAACGCGGTGAGCAGCACGACCGGGGCGATGTGGTCCTTGCTGAGGCGCTCGGCCGCAGAGATGCCGTCCAGCTGCGGCATCTTGACGTCCATGATCACCAGGTCGGGGCGCAACTCCGTCGCGAGCGCGACAGCCGTCTCGCCGTCTCCAGCTTCACCGACCACCTCAAAACCGTTGTCCCTGAGGGTTTCGACGATGTCCAGCCGGATGAGGGACTCATCCTCGGCTACAACGACTCGGCGGGGTGCGGCTTGCGGGCTGTCCTGGTCGGTCACGTCGTTAAGCCTACGGTATTCTTTGAGCGGCTACGGGGGCATGCCCCCGCAGGCCGGTGTGGCGGAATGGTAGACGCGGAGCACTCAAAATGCTTTGTCCGAGAGGGCGTGTGGGTTCGAGTCCCACCACCGGCACTGAATGGACGCGGCGCGTTCCGCGCGGGTTGCGGACAGCCGCGGGTACTGCGGACCGCCGCGCGCTTGCGGACTGCCGCGCGGGCAGCGGACAACCGCGCCCGGTGTGCCGGGCGCTACCGTCCGGAACGGGCGCGCTAGCGGCGGATAGGCGCGGTTCGGTGAAAGGAAGCCGGCCGGCTAGGCGTTTTTATCGTTGTTGTTGTTGTAGTCGTTATCCGCCCACACCGGTGCGACCGCGTTGATCGCGTCGCCGATGCGGTGGATGCGCATGTCGTTGGTCGAGCCTGGCAAGCCAGGAGGCGAACCGGAGATCACGACCACCTTGTCGCCTGGCTCCGCCATGCCATTGGCGAGCAGCACCTCGTCGACCTGCTTGAACATCGCATCCGTGTGCGAAACCCGATCCACCAGGAATCCGCGGATGCCCCAAGTGAGCGCCATGCGGCGGCGCACGCCCGGCTCGGGGGTGAACGCGAGCATCGGGATCTGCGACCGCAGCCGGGACATCCGGCGGGCCGAGTCGCCCGACTCGGTGAACACGCACAGGAACTTGGCTTCGACGAAGTCGGCGACCTCGGAAGCCGCAAGCGTCACCGCCCCGCCCTGAGTGCGCGGTTTGGTGCCGAGCGGCGGAATGCGCTCCAGCCCGTGCTCCTCGGTGGAGGCGATGATGCGCGCCATGGTCTGCACGGTGATCACCGGGAACTGGCCGACGCTTGTCTCACCGCTCAGCATGACCGCGTCGGTGCCGTCGAGCACCGCATTGGCGCAGTCGGATGCCTCGGCGCGAGTCGGCCGCGGGTTGCTGATCATCGACTCGAGCACCTGGGTGGCGACGATGACCGGCTTGGCCATCCGGCGGCACAGTTCGACCGCGTGCTTCTGCACGATCGGAACCTGCTCGAGCGGCAGCTCGACGCCTAGGTCGCCGCGCGCGACCATGATGCCGTCGAACGCGTCGATGATCGCCTCGAGGTTCTCGACCGCCTGCGGCTTCTCGATCTTGGCGATCACCGGGATCTTGCGCCCCTCTTCGGCCATGATCTCGTGCACGCGCTTGATGTCGTCGGCGCTGCGCACGAACGACAGCGCGATGTAGTCGGCGCCGAGCGAGAGCCCCCAGCGGAGGTCCTCCTCGTCCTTCTCCGACATGGCGGGCACGTTGACCGCCACCCCGGGGAGGTTGATGCCCTTGTTGTTTGAGATCGGACCCGGCACCTCGCACGTCGTGGTCACGACCGTGCCGTCGGTCTCCACGACGCGCAGCGTCACGCGCCCGTCGTCGATGAGCAGCGGGTCCCCCGGCTTGACGTCGTCCGGCAGCCCCTTGTACGTGGTCGACGCCATGTCGCCGTCACCCACGATGTCGTCGGTGGTGATCCGGAAGGTGTCGCCGATCCCCAGTTCGTACGGGCCGCCCTCGAACTTGCCGAGCCGGATCTTCGGGCCCTGCAGGTCGACGAGCACCGCGATGGCGCGACCGGATTCCTCTTCGGCCCGCCGTACGTTGGCGTAGACCTCTTCGTGCACCGCGTGGCTGCCGTGGCTGAGGTTCATCCTGGCAACGTCGACTCCGGCGTCGATGATCGACCGGATGTTCTCGTAACTGGAGGTCGCTGGCCCGAGGGTTGCGACGATTTTGGCGCGTCTCATCTCACGTTCAGTCCTTGCGGGCGACTTCGGAGCTGTGAGCGAAGTCTGAGTCGGAATAGACGTCGTCGGTGTGCACGACCGCATTGGGCGCGAGGTGCTCCTTGCCGGGGACGTACGGGCTGGGCTCGAGGCCGGGGTGCCTGCGGCTCTGCACGATGATGACCACCAGGCCGACAACGATCGCCAGCCACGCCATCCACACGTTGGTGCGCACGCCGAGGAAGATCTCGCTCGGGTCGATCCGGATCATCTCGAAGAAGCTGCGGCCGAGGCCGTACCAGATGAGGTAGAGGCCGATGAGCTTGCCCCACTGCAGGCGCCAGGTGCCCGGGATGGGGGCTGGGATCTCGAAGCCGGCGATGTGCAGCCTGCCGAAGCGCCACTTGCGCTCGAGGTAGAGCAGCACGACCACACCAGCGAGGTTCCACAGGATCTCGTACAGGAACGTCGGGTGGAACAGCGTGCCCGCGGGCAGCCCGGCCGGGAAGGCGGGATTGGTGGACTCGATCTCGAGCCCCCACGGCAGGTCGGTGGGCAGACCGTACAGTTCGTGGTTGAACCAGTTGCCGAGTCGACCGAAGGCTTGCGCGAGCAGCAGGCTCGGGGCGAGTGCGTCGGCGAACGCGGTGAAGCGCAGGCCGGTGATGCGGCAGCCGATCCACACGCCGACCGCGCCGAGCATCAGCGCGCCGAAGATCGCGAGGCCGCCCTCCCAGATATAGAGGGTCTTGGCGAGGTCCTTTCCGGGCCCGAAGTAGTCATCCGGATGCGTGATGACGTGGAAGATGCGCCCGCCGATGATGCCGAACACGACGGCCCACAGCGCGACGTCGATGACGAGTCCGGCTTCGGCGCCGCGCTGGTGCAGGCGGTAGCCGGTGAGGATCGCAGCGACGATGATCCCCGTGAGGATGCACAGCGCGTACATGTGGATGTCGAGGTTCCAGACGAACCAGGTCAGCCCGATGGAGCGCAGCCAGTCCCCGACCTCGAGAACCTGCCAGGCGTAGTCGGGACTCGGGATGCTTAGCGGAGCGAACACGTATCCAGCGGACCTTTCACGTTTGCTTGAATCTTCAGCGAAGTTCAGCCTAGTGCTGAACGCTGGCCCCGGATGCGAGGTCACGGGCGGTGCTCGCGAGAGCGTCGAGGCCGCCGTCGCTGAGCGCACGCACGAGCGCCGAGCCGACGATCGCGCCGTCGGCATAGGAGAGCACCTCGGCGACCTGGTCGGCCGTTGAGATGCCGAGCCCGACACACGCGTTGGTGGCGCCGGCCTCCCTCAGTCGCGCGACGAGGGTGCGAGCGGCACTGTCGACCTCGGCCCGGGCTCCGGTGATGCCCATCGTCGAAACCGTGTAGACGAACCCGCGGCTGAGCTCTGTGATGGTCCTCAGCCGCTCGTCGCTCGAGCTCGGCGCGGCGAGGAACACCCGGTCGAGGCCGGTGGCCTCTGATGCTGCCAGCCAGTTGGACGCCTCATCCGGGATCAGGTCGGGCGTGATCAGCCCGGCTCCCTGCGCCTCGGCCAACTCGGCCGCGAACCGCTCGACGCCGTACTGCAGCACCGGGTTCCAGTAGGTCATCAGCAGCACTGGCGCGTCGACACGGCTGGTGATCTCGCGCACCGCGGTGAACGCGTCACGAAGCCGGAAGCCTGCGGCCAGTGCGGTCTGCGTCGCCTCCTGGATGACCGGTCCGTCCATGACCGGGTCGGAGTACGGCAGCCCGAGTTCGATGACGTCAAACCCGTTCTCGGCGATCGTGACGGCCGCCTCGATGCTCGTGGCGAGGTCCGGGAAGCCGACCGGGAGGTAGCCGATGAGCGCGCCGGAGCCGGCGTCGCGGCGCGCGGCGATGGTTGTCTCGACCTTGCTCATGCTCACTCCCGCTCGTCCAGGAGCCGGAAGTACTCTGCGGCGGTCTCCATGTCCTTATCGCCGCGCCCGCTCAGGCTGACCAGAATGACGGCATCCGGGCCGAGCTGCTTGCCCAGCCTGATCGCGCCGGCGAGGGCGTGCGCCGACTCGATCGCCGGGATGATGCCCTCGGTGCGGGACAGCAGCCGTAGCGCGTCCATGGCCTCCGCGTCGGTGACCGGCAGGTAGCTGGCGCGGCCGATGGACGCGAGCCAGGAGTGCTCTGGGCCGACGCCCGGATAGTCGAGGCCGGCCGAGATCGAGTGCGACTCGACGGTCTGCCCGTCCTCGTCCTGCAACAGGAAGCTGCGCGCGCCGTGCAGCACCCCGGGGCGGCCCTTGGTGATGGTCGCGGCGTGCCGGGGCGTTTCGACGCCATCTCCTGCAGCCTCGAAGCCGTACAGGGCGACATCTGGGTCGTCGAGGAACGCGTCGAAGATGCCGATCGCGTTGCTGCCGCCGCCGACGCACGCTGCGACGGCATCCGGCAGCGCGCCGGTCAGCTCGAGGACCTGCGCGCGTGCCTCATCGCCGATGATCTTCTGGAAGTCACGCACCATGGCGGGGAACGGATGCGGCCCGGCCACCGTCCCGAAGATGTAGTTGGTGGTCGCGACGTTGGTGACCCAGTCGCGCATGGCCTCGTTGATGGCGTCCTTGAGGGTGCGGGAGCCGGTGGTCACCGGCACGACCTCTGCGCCGAGCAGGCGCATCCGGGCGACGTTGAGCGCTTGGCGCTCTGTGTCGACCTCGCCCATGTAGATGACGCAGTCCATGCCCAGCAGCGCGGCGGCGGTGGCGGTGGCGACACCGTGCTGGCCGGCGCCGGTCTCGGCGATCACGCGGGTCTTGCCGACGCGCTTGGTGAGCAGCGCCTGCCCGAGCACGTTGTTAATCTTGTGCGAGCCGGTGTGGTTGAGGTCCTCGCGCTTCAGGATGATGCGCGCGCCGCCGGCGTGCTCGGCGAACCGCGGCACCTCGGTGATGATCGACGGCCGACCGGTGTAGGTGCGGTTCAGGTGGTCGAGCTCTGCACTGAACGCCGGGTCGGCCTTCGCCTCCTCGTACGCCTCGGTCAGCTCATCGAGGGTCGCGATGAGCGACTCGGGGACGAACCGGCCGCCGAACTCGCCGAAGTAGGGTCCGGATGCTTCGCGCAGGCTCATCCGACGGCCAGGAATTCTGCGAGGGTCTCCAGCGGGTCGCCGGTGACGAGGGCCTCGCCGACCAGCACCACGTCGGCGCCGGCCGCGCGATAGGCCGCGACATCCGCGGCGGACTGCACCGCCGACTCCGCGACCTTGATCGCATCCGCGGGGAACCGCTCGACGAGGGAGCCGAACAGGTCCCGGTCGAGCTCGAAGGTGGACAGGTTTCGCGCGTTGACACCGATGAGCCGGGCACCGACATCCGTTGCCCGCGACAGCTCGTCGGCGGAGTGGGTCTCGACGAGCGGCGTCATGCCGAGGTCGGTGATGAGTGTGTGCAGGCGTTCGAGGGTGCGCTGCTCGAGTGCGGCGACGATGAGCAGCACGATGTCGGCGCCGGCCGCCCTGGCCTCGAAGACCTGGTACTCCTCGCCGATGAAGTCCTTGCGCAGCACCGGGAGGGTCACCGCGTCGCGCACTGCCTCGAGGTCACGCAGCGAACCGCCGAAGCGGCGTTCCTCGGTGAGCACGCTGATCGCGCTCGCACCGCCCTCCTCATATAGGGCGGCATGCATCGCGGGGTCTGGGATGCTCGCCAGCGCACCGCGCGATGGACTCGCGCGTTTCACCTCGGCGATGATCTTCACGCGTTCTGCCGGGCTGAGCGCAGCGAGGGCGTCGATGGCGGCGGCACGGTCGAGTGCGGCCCGCTCGACGGCGGCGAGGCTGCGATCTTGCCTGCGCCGAGCCGCGTCCTCGAGCGATCCGTTCAGTAGTTCTAGAAGCACTTCGGTCAGTGGGTCTTCTTGGGCTGGTAACGCTCGCCGCCGGCGCCGTAACCGGCGCGCTTCAGCACCCAGCCGACGATGAGACCCACGACAACCAGGCCGGCGGAGGCCCAGACGAGCCACTCCATCTCGAACCAGAACGCGCCAGTGCCGATCGCGAACGCGGCGAGCATGATGATCACCGCGGTCCAGGCGGCCGGTGAGTGGCCGTGGCCGGGGTCGCCGATGTTCGAGTTGCTCAATTTCACTCCAGTTCTCATGGGGCTTTGACCGTAGTCAGTCTAGCGGGAGGCGGAACCCTGCTCGCCCTGCTCGGTCGGGTCGTTGCCCTCGCTCAAGGCATCCCAGTCGCTTGCGGCTCCCCGCGCGGTGGCTGGCGCTGAGCGCTCATATTTGCGGGACGCACCCGGCCAGCGGCGTGTCGTCACGAGGTTCAGGATGCCGAGGGCGGCCAGCAGGGCGGCGCTGACCATGGCCAGCCACGGCCATGGTGTCGGGCTGATCGCGGTGACAAGCTCGCGCAGCGACGACTCTCCTGACACTCCGGTCAGGTCGGTCACCAGCCGGGAGACCGCGCCAACCGGGTTCGCGATCGCTGCGGAGGCGACGATGACACCGCCGAAACCGATCGCCGTCTGCACCGCCGCGAGCACGACGCGGAAGAGCGTGCCCGCGATGGCCATCGCCGCGACGAGGGCGAGCCCGGCCAGTGCAAGCGCCGGCAGCGCCGGCCCGGCGACGTCTCCGCCCGCGGGGACCGGCTCCGCCGTGACCGCGCCGAGTTCAACCATGAACCAGGGCTGGGTCCACGCGAGCAGCATGAGCGCCGGCAACAGGACCCCGGCGAGGAGGCTCACGGTCTTCAACCGGCGAGGGGTCATCCGCGCACTCTCCGCATGGCGTTGGCGACGGCGACAGCGCGCAGCGGCGCCGCCGCCTTGTTGCGGGTCTCCTCGTACTCGCTGTCAGGGTTCGAGCCGGCGACGATGCCTGCACCGGCCTGCACCCTCGCCACCCCGCCCGCGATCGTGGTGGTGCGGATCGCGATCGCCAGGTCGAGGTCGCCGGCGAAGTCGAAGTAGCCGACGACCCCGC
Organism: Cryobacterium sp. BB307; assembly: GCF_012274275.1. Taxonomy (GTDB): domain Bacteria; phylum Actinomycetota; class Actinomycetes; order Actinomycetales; family Microbacteriaceae; genus Terrimesophilobacter. Next base: position 413,503 of record NZ_JAANZA010000002.1, read on the forward strand.
CGTACAGGCCGCGCTGCGCCGGTTCGAGCTCGTCGATGATTTCCAGCGCGCGCGGCTTCGGCGCGCCGGATAACGTGCCGGCCGGGAAGGTCGAGGTGAAGACATCGATCGGGCTGACGTCGGCCCTGGCGTCGCCCTCGACCGAGGACACCAGGTGCATGATGTGGCTGAACCGCTCCACCTGCATGAACTCGGTCACCTCGACCGAGCCGGCAGTGCACACCCGCAGCAGGTCATTCCGGGCGAGGTCGACGAGCATCAGGTGCTCCGAGCGCTCCTTGTCGTCGGCGAGGAGCTCCTCGGCGAGCTCGAGGTCGTGCTCGGGGTTGTCGCCTCGCGGCCGGGAACCGGCGATCGGATGCGAGTAGACGCGGCCGCCGCTGACCTTCACGAGCGCCTCAGGGGACGAACCGACCACCCAGTACTGCGCTCCGGCTGGGTCCTGAAGCGACAGGTAGTACATGTACGGGCTCGGGTTCAGGGTGCGCAGCACTCGGTACACGTCGAGCGGGTCCGCTGTCACCTCGTGGTCGAAGCGGTGCGAGAGCACAACCTGGAAGACGTCACCGTCCCGGATGTACTGCTTGCCACGCTCGACCGACTCGACGAACGCGGCACGCTCGATGCGCGACGACGGCGTCGGTGCGGTCGTCAGGTCGACCTCGGCGAGAAACGCCTCGGCCGGCTGCGCGAGCCGCCGCTGCAGCGAGTCGAGGCGGGCCTGCGCATCCGCCCAGGCGGCATCCGGGTCCGCGCCGTCGGCCAGCACGTTGGCGATCAGCAGCACCGAACCGTCCCTGTGGTCGACGACCACGAGTTCGGAGACGAAGCTCATGGCCAGACCGGGGATCTCGTAGTCGGCCGCGGGCGCCTCGGGGAGGTGCTCCAGTTGCCGTATGGCCTCCCAGCCGATCAGCCCGACGAGACCGCCGGTCAGCGGCGGGTGGCCATCGACCTTGGGGGTGCGCCACCGCTCGTGCAATCGCGCGAGCGCGGCGAGCGGCTCGGTCGGCGCGTCGTCGCCCAGCGCCCGGTCCGCGCTGAGGCCGAAGTCCTGCCATACGGCGGCATCCGAGCCCTGGGTGAGAACACCGAAGCTCGCGACGCCGATGAACGAGTAGCGGGACCAGATGCCGCCCTGCTCGGCGGATTCGAGCAGGAAGGTGCCCGGCGCGTCACCGGCCAGCTTCCGGTAGATCCCGACGGGCGTCTCCCCATCCGCGAACAGGGTGCGGATGACCGGGACCACCTTGTGGCCTGAGATGAGCGCGCCGAACTGCGCGCGGGACGTGGTCACTGGGCCGCCCCGATGACCGGGGTGAGCGGGCCGACGTCGAAGCACGCGTGCGCGCCGGTGTGGCACGCGGCGCCGACCTGCTCGACCTGCACCAGCAGGGTGTCGTTGTCGCAGTCGAAGGCGGCGCCCTTGACGTACTGCGCGTGCCCGGAGGTGTCGCCCTTGCGCCAGTACTCCTGCCGTGACCTGGACCAGAAGGTCACCCGGCCCTCGGTGAGGGTGCGCTTCAGCGCCTCGCGGTTCATCCAGCCGAGCATGAGCACCTGCTTCGTGCTCTGCTCCTGGATCACGGCCGGCAGCAGCCCGCGATCGTCGAATACCGCGGCCTCGAGCACCGCATCCAGTTCCGCGTCGTCCATGTCACGCTCCCCTGACGCTGATGCCGTCGGCGGCCAGCGCGCCCTTGACGTCGCCGACGGTGAGTTCCCCATTGTGGAAGACGGATGCCGCAAGCACCGCGTCCGCGCCCGCGTGCACCGCTGGCGCGAAGTGCTCGAGTGCGCCGGCGCCGCCGGAGGCGATCACGGGCACCGAGCTGAGCTCGTGCATCGCGGCGGTCAACTCGAGGTCGTAGCCTGCCTTGGTGCCGTCGGCGTCGATCGAGTTGACCAGCAGTTCGCCCGCACCGCGTTCGATGGCCTCTTTCGCCCAGTCGAGGGCCAGCAGGTCAGTCTCCCGGCGGCCACCGTGGGTGGTGACGATGAACCCACGGTCGGTGCGCTTGACGTCGAGGGACAGCACGAGCACCTGCGCGCCGAACCGGTCGGCGATCTCGTCGATGAGCGCTGGCCGGGCGATGGCCGCGCTGTTGACCCCCACCTTGTCGGCGCCGGCCGCCAGCAGCCGGCCGACGTCATCCGTGCTGCGCACTCCCCCGCCGACGGTGAGCGGGATGAACACCTGCTCTGCGGTGCGCGCGACCATGTCGTAGGTAGTCGACCGGTTGTCGACTGTCGCGGTGACGTCGAGGAAGGTGAGCTCGTCGGCGCCCTGCGCCGCATACTTGGCGGCGAGCTCGACCGGGTCGCCTGCGTCCCGCAGGTTCAGGAAGTTGACGCCCTTGACCACTCGGCCGTCTGCGACGTCCAGGCAGGGGATGACCCTGATGGCGACGGCCATGTCAGATCCGTGCCGCGTGGATCGGGCTGACCAGGATGGCGCGTGCGCCCAGCTCGTACAGCTCGTCCATGAGCTGGTTGGTGCCGGCGCTGGGCACCATGACGCGCACCGCAACCCAGCCGGTGTCGCGCAGCGGGGACACCGTCGGCGACTCCAGCCCTGGCGTGATAGCCGATGCGGCTTCAACCAGGTCGGCGGGCAGGTCGTAGTCCATGAGCACGTATTGGCGGGCGACCAGCACTCCCTGCAGGCGGCGGTGGAAGGTGGACAGACCGGGCAGGTCCTTGCCGGAGCTGATCAGCACCGCGGTCGACTCCAGGATGATCGGCCCGAACACCTCGAGCCCCTGCTGGCGCAGGGTCGTGCCGGTGGAGACGACGTCGGCGACCGCATCCGCGACCCCAAGTCGAACCGCCGACTCGACCGCGCCGTCCAGCGCAACCAGTTCGACGTCGACGCCCTGCTTCCTCAGGAAGCGGCCGACCAGTCCCGTGTAGCTGGTCGCGACGCGCAGGCCGCTGAGGTCCGCGAGCTCAGTGAATCGGCCGACCGGGCCGGCGAACCGGAAGGTCGACTCGGCGAAGTCGAGCCCGCCGATCTCGGTCGCGCTCGACCCGGAGTCGAGCAGCAGGTCACGGCCGGTGATGCCGACATCGAGCGCGCCACTTCCGACATAGGTCGCGATGTCCCGCGGTCGCAGGTAGAAGAATTCGACGTCGTTGGCCGGGTCGAAGACGATCAGTTCCTTCGAGTCCCGTCGGACGACGTAGCCGGCCTCGCCCAGCATCTGGGTGGCGGTGTCGGAGAGCATGCCCTTGTTGGGCACCGCGACTTTCAGTGTCATGTCAGCTCTTTAACTCGCCGCCGAAAGCGGCGCTCACGTGGGTGGGTGGTGGAGGAAAGGCGATCACAGATGTCGGTAGACATCGGCAGTCGTCAGACCCTTCGCGAGCATGAGCACCTGCAGGTGGTAGAGCAGTTGGGAGATCTCCAGCGCGGTCTGCTCTTCGCCCTCGTGCTCTGCGGCCATCCACACCTCGGCGGCCTCCTCGACGATCTTCTTGCCGATCGAGTGCACCCCGGAGTCGAGGAGTTCGACCGTGCGTGAACCGGCCGGTCGGGTCGCTGCCCGCTCTCCCAGTTCTGCGAACAGGTCGTCGAAGGTCTTCACGCGTACAACGTTACCTGCTGGCGGCAGGCTGCTTGGGCTAGGAGACGCCGAGCAGGTCGATCACGAAGATCAGGGTGCGGCCGGAGAGTTCGTGGCCGGTGCCTGCCTCGCCGTAGGCCAGACGCGGCGGCACCACGAGCTGACGGCGTCCTCCGACGCGCATGCCCGGGATGCCCTCCTGCCAGCCCGCGATGAGCGCGCCGAGCGGGAAGTTCACCGATTGGCCGCGGCTCCAGGACGAGTCGAACTCTTCGCCGGATTCCAGATCCACCCCGACGTAGTGCACGTCGACGGTCGAGCCGGGGGTCGCCTCTGCTCCGTCACCCTCGTCGATGTCCGTGATCACGAGGTCAGTGGGCGCCTCGCCCTCGAAGAAGTCGATCTCCGGCTTGGACTTGTTGAAATCGCTCATCGCACCATCCAAGCAGATGAGGCGGCTGTTCAGGCGTGGGTGTGCTCCGCGACCGCTGCCCGCAGCGACTGGATGTTGTCGGCCGCGGTGCCCGCGCCGTACACCGCGGAGCCGGCGACGAAGGTGTCGGCTCCGGCCTCGGCGGCGATGCCGATGGTGTCGGCGTCGATTCCTCCGTCGACCTGCAGCCAGACGTCGAGTCCGGATGCCTTCACAGCGTCGGCCGCGCGACGCAGCTTCGGCATCATGTCGTGCATGAATTTCTGTCCGCCGAAGCCCGGCTCGACGGTCATCACCAAGAGCTGGTCGAACTCGCCGAGAACCTCGAGGTAGTCGTCGATCGGCGTGCCCGGCTTCACCGCGAGCCCGGCGCGGGCGCCGATCTGCCGCAGTCGCCTGGCGAGCGCGACGGCATCCGTCGCCGCCTCGGCATGGAAGGTGACCGAGAACGCGCCCAACTCTGCGTACCCGGGCGCCCACCGGTCGGGGTCGTCGATCATCAGGTGCACGTCGAGCGGGATCGGGGACACGTCCTGGATCCGCCCGACCATCTGCGGGCCGAACGTCAGATTGGGTACGAAGTGGTTGTCCATGACGTCCACGTGCACGAGGTCGGCGGTCGCGATCGCGGCGATGTCCCGCTCGAGGTTGACGAAGTCGGCCGACAGGATGCTGGGGTTGATGCGCGCCATGCTGGCCAGCCTATTCGGCGGGCTTCTGCAGCAGCGCGATGAACATCGCGTCGGTGCCGTGCCGGTGCGGCCACAGCTGCACGTGCAGTGCGTCGGCGAGCTCGAGCGGCTGGTTCGTGACCCTGCCGAGCACGCCGGGGGTGTCCAGTTGCTCCAGCCCGGCCGCGACCGCCCGCTCAACAATCACACGCGTTTCCGCCACGTGCGGCGAGCAGGTGACGTAGGCGAGCAATCCGCCCGGCGCGAGCGCCGCGACCGCCGAGTCGATCAGTTCGCCCTGCAGCGTGGTGAGTTCCGGCACGTCCCGCGGTTGCTTGCGCCATCGGGCCTCCGGGCGCCGGCGCAGTGCGCCGAGCCCGGTGCAGGGCGCGTCGAGCAGGATGCGGTGGTAGCGTCCCGGCTCGTTCTCGCCGATGCTGCGCCCGTCGCCCACCCGTACCACCGGGGGCCGTTCGAACGCCGCGACCGCGTTGCGCACGAGCTCGGCGCGTGCCGGCACTAACTCGTTCGCGATGAGCTCGACGTCGCTGCCGAGCGCTTCTGCGGCGAGCAGCGCCGTCTTGCCGCCGGGGCCTGCGCACAGGTCCAGCCAGCGCTCCCCCGTGCCGATCGGCCGAGCACGCGTGAGGGCTAAGGCAGCCAGCTGCGATCCTTCGTCCTGCACCCTGACCCACCCGTCGCGCACAGCCGGCCAGCGCCGCGGATCGCCGCCGGGGCTGACCGCCGCGAACGGTGAGAACCGGCCCGGATCCGCGCCGTCGAGGTCGGAGGCGGTCGCCAGGCCGGGTAGTGCTGCGAGCGTCACGCGTGGGGCGACGTTGTCGGCCTCGAGCAGCGCCTCGAGCTCGTTCTCCCTGCCCTCTGCTCGCAGCGCCTGCCGAAAGGCCCTGACCACCCACGCCGGGTGCGAATGCTCCGCAGCCAGCCGGTCGTCGCCGCTCTTCGGTGTGGCGAGCACCCGCTGTCGCCATTCGTCGGCTCCGGTCCGACTGATCGTGCGCAGCACGCCGTTGACGAAACCGGTGCTCGATCGGGTGCCAATTTCGCGGGCGAGCTCCACCGACTCGTCGACCGCAGCGTGCTGCGCCACGCGCATGCCCAGCAGCTGGTGCGCGCCCAGTCGCAGCACATCGAGGATCGGCGGGTCGATGGTGTCGACGCCGCGCCGCGCGGCGAGTTCGATGACGCTGTCGTAGTAGCCGAGCTGACGCAGCGTCCCGTAGGTGAGCTCGGTGGCGAGGCCGGCGTCAGCGCCGCTGATGCCGGCGCGCGCGAGCCGAGTGGGCAGCAGCAGGTTGGCGTAGGCATCCGACTCTGTGACCGCCCGGATGACGTCGAACGCGACTCGCCTGGCCGCGCGCCCGGGGCGTTCGGCGCGCGACTCGCGTCCGCCCTTGCGGCTCACTGCGTCACCAGCTCTTCTGTGCGCTGCCCGCGCCACCAGTCGCCCGCGCGCATCGCGGTCTTCCCTGCCGGCTGCACCTGGAGCAGTTCGATCGGGTGGTCGGCTGTGCCCGCGAGCACGCGGCCTTCGACGAACCGGATGCGTCCAGGCGGCAACGGCGCCGCATCCGGTGCGGGGGTCGCGTCGAGGATCTTGAGACGTGCCCCGTCGATGGTGGTGTGGGCGCCCGGCTCCGGGGTCACTCCGCGGATGCGGCTGTCGACTTCCCGGGCGCTGCGGGCCCAGCCGACGCGGCCGTCGTCCAGGGTCAGCTTGGGGGCGAGGGTGACGTCGCCGCTCTGCGGCTGGGCTGATGCGGTGCCGCCTGCGATCGCGTCGATCACGTCCACCAGCAGTCTGGCGCCGCTGTCGGCTAGTTCGGCCAGCAATGATCCGGATGTCTGGTGTCCGGCGATCTGCTGGGTGAGCTGCCCGTAGACGTCGCCGGCGTCGAGCTCCTCCACCAGCCGGAAGACTGTCGCGCCGGTCAGGTCATCGCCGGCGATGATCGCGTGCTGCACCGGCGCTGCTCCGCGCCACCGCGGCAGCAGTGAGAAGTGCAGGTTGATCCAACCGTGCTCTGGCAGCGACAGCAGCGGTTCGCGGACCAGTCCGCCGTAGGCGACGATGACGCCGAGGTCCGGTGCGAGTGCCGCTATCGCCTCCGTCGCCGGTCCCGCCAGCCGGTTCGCCTTGATCACCGGGACCCCGAGCTCTGCGGCCGCCTCGGCGATCGGGGTGGCACGAAGCTCACGCTTGCGCCCGTGCGGGGAATCTTCCCGCGTGACGACGCCGACCAGCTCGTGCCCGCTCGCCGCCACCGCGGCCAGGCTCGGCAAGGCCGTCTCTGGGCTTCCCGCAAACACCAGGCGCACCGGCGCTCACTCTCCTTGATTCTTCGCTTCCGATGCCGTCAGGACTCGTCGGTGAACGGTTCGAGATCGTCGAACCGGACTCTCAGTGTAGGCGGCGCCGGCCTGCGGTTCGGCGGCACGGCCGAGCGCCTGATGGTCGCGTTCCGAATGAGTTCGGCGCGCAGCGAGCTCGCAACCGCACCGCCAGCCGAGTAGTCGAAACGGACGATCGCCCGCACTGAGCCTCGCTCGGTGGCGACGGGACCCAGCACGTCCACCCCCGGCCCGTCCGGGAGGACCGCGAGTGCCGCAGCGACCTCCTCCGCGGTGCCGGTGACGGTCGCCGCGCGCACCGCGGGCGGGAAGCGAAGCCGCTTCCGGTCGGACAGTTCCGCTCTCGCGTAGTCGGCGAGCCGCCAGGTGGCGAGGGCCGTGGCGATGCTCCCGCTGACCCCGACGAGCATCACCGGCGCGCCGGGGGCGGCCAGCGCGGTCGCGTTCGACCACCAGCGCAGGCAGTCCTCGGCGATCCGGAGGCTCTCGCGCGCGAGCATCCGCTCCCCATCGAGGAGCAGCACCGCCCGGTAGCCGCCGGATGCGATGGGCTCTGCGCCGCGGGTGGCGATCACCAGCGCGGGGGTACCGGACACGCCGAGCACGTTCCGTTCGCCGTCGGCGACGATGACAGGGACGCCGGGGAAGGCACGGCCGAGATCCTCGGCCGTGCGGGTTGAGCCGCCCGTGCCCTGTCGCAGCTCCGTGCCGGGGCACCGGTCGCACGCCCAGTCGCTGGCGATGGCGCCGCACCAGCCGCAGGACGGCGCCGCGCCGCGCGAGGCAAGCCCGAGCGGACCGCCGCAGTGTCGACAGCGTGCCGCCACCCTGCAGCTTGCGCACACCAGTTGCGGCGAGTAGCCCGGCCGGGCGACCTGCACCAGCACGGGTCCGTCCGCGAGGGCGTCGCGGGCGGCGCTCCACGCACCGGAGGGGATGCGGGCCCGCTGCGCGAGTGGGTCCTCGCCACGCTGGTAGGCGGTCGGGATGACGCGTGGCAGGTACGCGCGCCGCGGTGCAACCGCCTGCACCCAGCCGACTTCGACCAGGCGCTCCACCTCGGTGCTGCGGGTGTGCCCGAAGAAAGCGAGGGCACAGCCTTGCTGCTCCTGCCGCACGAGCGCGACGTCGCGGCTGTGCACGTACGGTGCGAGCGGTTCGGCGTGCAGCGGGTCACCGTCGTCCCATAACGCGATCAGGGCCAGTCGCGCCGCCGGCGCGTAGATCGCGGACCGATTGCCGACGATCACCACGGGCTCTTCCTCAAGGCAGCGCAGGAAGCCCGCGTAGCGGTCTCGGTCGGCTTGCCTGGCGTCAAGCGTCACGATGCGCTCCGCCGGCAGCACCGCCTCGAGCGCGGCGACCAGCTGTTCCTGGTCGCGGTAGTCCGGCACGCCCAGGATGACGTGCCCGCGCGGCAGCGCCCGGCTGGCGAGCGCGGCCATCGCGATCGCCCATTCGCCAACCCAGCGGCCATCAGGAAGCGGCGCGGTCAGCGGAACCGCGTCGACCGCGGCTCGGCCGCCGCGTTCGAGGATCGCATCGAACATCGCGTCGTCGAAGGCAGGGACGTCGGCGGGGGCGATCGGAGCGGGTGGGTCGGTCGGCTGCCTGCCCAGCCAGGCCGTCTCGACCCTCGCCTGCCGTTTGGGGATCGCCAGCCGGAGCACGTCGCTCGCCGAACCGCCGGCGCGGTCGGCGACACGCCGAGCGAGCGCCCAGACCTCAGGCGCCAGCACCGGGGCAGCCGAAACGACAGAGTCCAGGTCGCTCAGTTTGCCTGTGAAGTCCGCGTCGGTGGCGAGCTCGACGAGGTATCCGTTGGCGATCCGGTTGCGGAACGGGACCTTGACCCGCACGCCCGGCCGGACGGTCTCGGCGAGTGCGTCCGGCACCCGGTAGTCGTAGAGCTGGTCGAGCTGGGGCAACGGTGAGTCGATGAGCACCCGGGCGATGGATGCCTGACTCATGGCTACAACCCGGCTGCGCTGCGCAGCTGCTCCACGCGGTCGAGTCGCTCCCAGGTGAAGTCGGGGAGGTCCCGGCCGAAGTGCCCGTAGGTGGAGGTCTGCCGGTAGATCGGCCGAAGCAGGTCGAGGTCGCGCACGATCGCGGCCGGACGCAGGTCAAAGACCTCCCGGATGGCCTCGATGATGCGATTCTCATCAACGTGCGCGGTGCCGAACGACTCCACGTACAGCCCGACCGGATGCGCCTTGCCGATCGCGTAGGCCACCTGCACCTCGAGCTTGTCGGCGAGTCCGGCGGCGACGACGTTCTTGGCCACCCAGCGCATCGCATACGCGGCCGAGCGGTCGACCTTCGACGGGTCCTTGCCGCTGAATGCGCCACCGCCGTGCCGTGCGGCGCCGCCGTAGGTGTCGACGATGATCTTGCGCCCGGTCAGGCCCGCGTCGCCCATCGGGCCGCCGATCTCGAAGCGGCCGGTGGGGTTGATCAGGATGCGTGTGCTCTCGGCGTCGAGGCCGGAGCTCTCCAGCACCGGGCGGATCACCAGCTCCTCGATCTCAGGGAACAGCCGGCTGTTGTCGACCTCCGGCACGTGCTGCGTGGACAGGACGACGGTGTCGAGGGTGCGCGGCACGTCGCCGTCGTAGCCGATCGTGACCTGGGTCTTGCCGTCGGGCCGCAGGTAGCCGAGTTCTCCGCTCTTGCGCACCTCGCCGAGCCGTTCCGCGAGCCGGTGTGCGAGCCAGCTCCCGAGCGGCATGTACTGCGGCGTCTCGGTGGTGGCGAAGCCGAACATGATGCCCTGGTCCCCGGCCCCCTGGGCGTCGAGCGGGTCGGAGGCGCCGGCGCGGCTTTCCAGCGCGTGGTCGACGCCCTGCGCGATGTCGGGTGACTGCGCGCCGATCGACACCGAAACGCCGCAGGACTCACCGTCGAAGCCCATGTCGGACGAGTTGTAGCCGATGTCGAGGATGGTCTGGCGCACGATGGTCGGGATGTCGGCGTAGCCGGAGCAGGTCACCTCGCCGACGACATGCACCAGCCCGGTGGTCACGACGGCCTCCACCGCGACACGGCTGCTGCGATCCACGGTCAGCAACGCGTCAAGGATGCTGTCGGAGATCTGGTCGCAGACCTTGTCCGGGTGTCCTTCTGTGACGGATTCGCTCGTGAAGAGGCGCAGTGGCGCGGCAGTGCTCAATAGATCACCCAACGTGAAAGAGGAAGCGGTTCAGGACAGCAGATCGAGAATACGGTCGGCCACTGACGCCTTGGGGCCAGAGGCCTCCATCACTATATCCCCGGCCCTGTTCAGGGTTACGACCGAGTTCTCGCCGGTGCCGAAGCCTGCATCCCAGCCCACCCTGTTGATGACCAGAAAGTCGCTGCCCTTACGGGCGAGCTTGCGGCGGCCCAGCTCGAGCAGCGCACCCGGGTCTTCTTCGGTCTCCGCGGCGAAGCCCACGATGACCTGACCGTCACGCCGGTTCTCCGAGAGGGTCTGCAGGATGTCCGGGTTGCGCACCAGTTCGATGGTGAGCCGGTCGCCCTGGGTCTCCTTCTTGATCTTGCCCTCGGCGACAGCCTCCGGCCGGTAGTCGGCCACTGCCGCCGCCATGATCACCACGTGAGCGGTCGCGGCCGCGGCGAAGGTCGCGTCGGCAAGCTCCCGCGCGGATGACACGCGGGTCAGCACGACGGATGCCGGTGGCGCGACCTCGAGGTTCGCGGCGATCAGGGTTACGTCCGCGCCACGCGTGGCTGCGGCTGCCGCGATGGCGACGCCCTGCCTGCCGCTCGAGCGGTTGCCGATGTAGCGCACCGGGTCGATCGCCTCGCGCGTGCCACCGGCTGTGACGACGATGCGCTTGCCGACCAGGTCACGCGGTCCGCGTGCCGCGAGGGCCGCCTCGACGATCGCCTCCGGCTCCACCATGCGCCCGGGGCCGCTGTCGCTGCCGGTGAGCTGACCGCTCGCCGGCCCGACGATGACGACACCGCGTTCGCGCAGCACGGCGATGTTGTGCGTTGTCGCCGGGTTCTGCCACATTTCGGTGTGCATCGCCGGCGCGAGCACGAGCGGTGCGGTGCTGGCCAGGATGGTGTTGCCGAGCAGGTCGTCGGCGAGTCCGACGGCGATCTTCGCGATGGTGTTCGCGGTCGCGGGGGCGACGATGATCAGGTCGGCTGCCTGCCCGATCGCAACGTGCCTGACCTGCGCGACGCCCTCGTACAGGTCGGTGTGCACCGGGTTGCGGCTGATTGCCTCGAGAGTCGGCCGTCCGACGAAGCGCAGTGCGGCATCCGTCGCCACGACGTGCACGTCGTGACCGGCGAGGACGAGCGAGCGGATGACGCCGACCGCCTTGTACGCGGCGATCCCGCCGGTGACTCCGACGACGACGTTCAGACGCTCCCCCACGTTGCCGCCTTTGGGTCTGGGCTCGCTAGGAGGCGAGCGGCTTCATGACGAGCTTGCCCTCGTTGATCTCGTGCAGGGCAACCGAGAGCGGCTTGTCGTCGATGGTCGAATCGACGAGCGGTCCGACGTTGTCGAACAGGCTGCCCTCGTGCAGATCGGCGTAGTAGTCGTTGATCTGACGGGCGCGCTTCGACGCGAACACCACGAGCGCGTACTTGGAGTCGACCTTGGTCAACAGCTCGTCGATGGGCGGGTCGATGATGCCCTTGGCGCGTTCAACCATGAAAAAACTCCTCATTACTTAGTTCGAGATCGACATCAAGTCTACGACCTCGCGCGCGGCTTGGCTTACCTCGGCGTTCACGATGCGGTAATCGAACTCGTCCTGGGCTGCCAATTCGACCTTTGCGGTCTCCAGTCTGCGCGCCTGTTCGGCGCTGTCCTCTGTGCCGCGGCCGATGAGCCGGCGGACGAGCTCCTCCCAGGTCGGGGGCAGCAGGAACACTAATGTCGCGTCCGGCATCTGGCTGCGCACCGAGCGCGCACCCTGCAGGTCGATCTCCAGCAGCACGCTGCGGCCCTCGTTCAACGCACGCTCGATCGGGGCGCGCGGGGTTCCGTAGCGGTAGGCGTTGTGCACCGTCGCGTACTCGAGCATCTCGCCGGTTGCGATCAGCCGGTCGAACTCGTCGTCGCTGACGAAGTGGTAGTTGACGCCGTCGATCTCGCCCGGGCGCGGCTTGCGGGTGGTCGCGGACACCGAGAGCAGCACGTCAGGGTAGTTCTCCCGGATGTAGCCGGACACGGTGCCCTTGCCGACCGCGGTCGGCCCAGCCAGCACGACGAGCCGGCTCGCCGGCCTGGTCCCGCTGCTCTCTCGCTGCGCGAGGAATTCCTGCAGCGCCTTGCGCTGCCGGCTGCCGAGACCGCCGACCCGCTTGGAGTCCGCGATGCCGAGTTGCTGCATGACGCGGCCGCTGCGCACCGGGCCCATGCCGGGGATGCTCCCGAGCAGTTCCCGCACGCGCAGGCTTGCTTCCGCGCTGCTGCCGTCGCTCAGCCCGGTCTCCAGCACGTCGGAGGCGCTGCGGGTGCGCTCGGCGACGGCGCGTTTCACTTGTGCGCGCGCGCGACGTGCGGCGACGGCGGCGCGCGACGCGGCCGCGCGATCGACCTCGGGCGGGTTCACCTGGCTCACGCGGCGAGCTCTTCCGACGCGCTCTCGATCGCCGCGACGATCCGGTGCGGCCCGGCGCTCAGCACCGTCCGGGAGACCGAAGCGAGAGTGGCTCCCGCTGCCTGCCCGAAGATCGGCCGGAAGTCGGCGAGCTGGGCGCCCTGGTGCCCGAAGCCTGGTGCGAGCACTGGTGTCGCAGGGGGTCCGGCGACGCCGTCCAGGTTGATGCCGAGGGCGGGGAAGTCGGCGGTCGCGCCGAGGACGAGCCCGATCGAGCCGACCGGACCACGGGCATCCGCGTTGAGGGATCGCACGTCCTCGACGATACCCGCGGCGACGCTGGTTCCTTGCCGGTTGCCGGTGCCGAGCACCGCGGATTGCGACTCGAAGCCTTCCGGGTTGGAGGTCGCCGCGAGCACGAACAGGCCCTTCCCGTTGTGGTGGGCCAGGTCGACGGCGCCGCGCAGGGCACCGATTCCGAGGAACGGGTTGACGGTCAGCGCGTCGGCCTCCAGCGGGCTGCCCGGTGTGAGCCAGGCGTCACCGTACCCGTCGAGGGTGCTGCCGATGTCGCCGCGCTTGGCATCGGCGATGACCAGCAGGCCGGCGGCGCGCGCCGCGGCCAGCACCCGCTCGAGGGCCGAGAAGCCTGCAGCTCCGAAGCGTTCGAAGAACGCCACCTGCGGTTTGACCGCGGGCACGCGCCCCGCCGACGCCTCGATGACCCGCAAGCCCAGCTCGCGCGCGCCGTCTGCGGTGTCGTCGAGCCCCCATGCCTTCAGCACTGTGCGCTGTGGGTCGATGCCGACGCACAGGTTGCCGCGCGAGGAGATCGCGGCGGCCAGTCGCTCACCGAACGGAGCCATCCGGTCAGCGCTCATTTCGCCAGGCGCGCCGCGCGGTCGCGCTCGTAGTCCTGCAGGGACCGCACGTCGAAGCCATCCGGGATGGTCTCGATCGACGACACGGCGGCAGAGAGCTGCGCGATGGTCGTGAACAGCGCCTTATCGGCGGCAACCGTCGCGGTGCGGATCTCGTAGCCGTCGACACGCGCCGAGCGCCCGCTCGGCGTGTTGATGACGATGTCCACCTCACCAGCGCTGATCAGTTCGACGATGGTGCGCTCCCCCGGTCCGCGGACGTCGGAGTGCTTGCGCACGACCGTCGCCTCGATGCCGTTCCGCGCCAGGATCCTCGCGGTCCCTGAAGTCGCAAGCACCGTGAAACCGAGCTGCAGCAGTCGCATCACCGGCAGCACGATCGCGCGCTTGTCCCGGTCGGCGACGGAGACGAAGACCGTGCCGCTGGACGGAAGCCCGCCGTAGGCGGCGGCCTGGCTCTTCGCGAACGCCTTCGGGAAGTTCGAGTCGATGCCCATGACCTCACCGGTCGAGCGCATCTCGGGGCCGAGCACGGAGTCGACGATCCTGCCCTCGCGTGTCCGGAACCGCTTGAACGGCAGCACCGCCTCCTTCACCGCCACCGGCGCGTCCATCGGCACATCGGAGCCGTCCTTCGCCGGGAGCAGCCCGGATGCGATCAGCTCGGCGATGCTCTCGCCTGCCATCAGCCGGGACGCTGCCTTCGCCAGCGGGATGCCGAGCGCCTTGGAGACGAACGGGACGGTGCGTGAAGCGCGCGGGTTGGCCTCGAGCACGTAGAGCAGGTCCTGTCCGATCGCGAACTGCACGTTGAGCAGCCCACGCACGCCGATTCCCTCGGCGATGGAGCGGGTGGCGGTGCGTACCGCGTCGATGATGTCGTCCCCGAGGGTCACCGGCGGCAGCGTGCAGGACGAGTCGCCGGAGTGAATGCCCGCCTCCTCGAGGTGCTCCATGATGCCGCCGACGTACAGGTCGGTGCCGTCGAACAGCGCGTCGACGTCGATCTCGACCGCGTCATCGAGGAAGCGGTCGACGAGCAGCGGCGAGCCCGGGCCGATGATGGCCTGACCGGCGACGCGTTCGAAGTAGCCGGCCATCGACTCTGAGTCGTAGACGATCTCCATGCCGCGCCCGCCGAGCACGAAGCTGGGGCGCACCAGCACCGGGTAGCCGATCTCCTCCGCGACCGCGATCGCGCTGTCCCTGTCGGTAGCTGTCCCGTTCTTCGGGGCGAGCAGGCCCGCGGCGTCGAGGATGCCGGAGAACAGGCCGCGTTCCTCGGCGAGGTCGATCGCATCCGGACTGGTACCCAGGATCGGGACACCGGCGTCCTGCAGCCCCTTCGCGAGCCCGAGCGCGGTCTGGCCGCCGAGCTGCACGATCGCGCCGACGAGTTCGCCACTGGATTTCTCCGCCTCGACCACTTCGAGCACGTCCTCGAGGGTGAGCGGCTCGAAGTAGAGCCGGTCAGAGGTGTCGTAGTCGGTGGAGACGGTCTCCGGGTTGCAGTTCACCATGATCGTCTCGAACCCGGCTTCAGACAGCGAGAACGCGGCGTGCACGCACGAGTAGTCGAACTCGACGCCCTGGCCGATGCGGTTCGGGCCGCTGCCGATGATGATGATCTTCTTGGCGTCGCTGGGCTCGACCTCGGTCTCCTGGTCGTAGCTGGAGTAGTGGTACGGGGTGAAGGCGGGGAACTCGCCCGCGCAGGTGTCCACCGTCTTGTAGACCGGGCGCACGCCAGCGTTGTGCCGGATGGCGCTCACCTCGTGTTCGTCGAGCCCGCGCAGCTGTCCGAGCTGCGCGTCGCTGAAGCCGTGGTTCTTGGCGTGGCGCAGCAGTTCTGCGTCGAGGCTCGGCGCGGCGGCCACCTCTGCTGCGACCTCGTTGATGAGCACGATCTGGTCGAGGAACCACGGGTCGATGCCCGTCGCCTCGTGCGCCTGCTCGATGGTCGCACCGGCACGCAGCGCCTGCTGAAGGGTGACGATTCGGCCATCGGTGGGAACGCTCGCGAGCTCGAGCAGTTCGGCGGGGTCCCCCGGTTCGCCCAGCCAGTGGAACGATGAGCCGCGCTTCTCCAGCGAGCGGAGCGCCTTCTGCAGCGCGGTGGCGTAGTTGCGGCCGATCGCCATCGCCTCACCGACAGACTTCATGGTCGTAGTGAGGGTCGTGTCGGCAGCGGGGAACTTCTCGAACGCGAAGCGGGGCACCTTGACCACGACGTAGTCGAGGGTCGGCTCGAAGCTCGCCGGGGTCACCCTGGTGATGTCGTTCGGGATCTCGTCGAGCCGGTAGCCGATCGCCAGCTTGGCGGCGATCTTGGCGATCGGGAACCCGGTCGCCTTGCTTGCGAGCGCGCTCGAGCGGGAGACGCGCGGGTTCATCTCGATGACGATGACCCTGCCGTCCTTCGGGTCGACGGCGAACTGGATGTTGCAGCCGCCGGTGTCGACGCCGACACGTCTGATGATGTCGATGCCGATGTCGCGCAGGTTCTGGAACTCCCGGTCGGTGAGGGTCAGCGCCGGGGCAACGGTGATGGAGTCCCCGGTGTGGACGCCGACCGGGTCCACGTTCTCGATCGAGCAGACCACCACGGTGTTGTCCGAGTTGTCGCGCATGAGCTCGAGTTCGTACTCCTTCCAGCCGAGGATCGACTCCTCGAGCAGCACCTCGGTGGTCGGGCTTTGGTGCAGGCCGTCGGTGACCATCCGGATGAGCTCTTCGCGGGTGTAGGCGAAGCCGGAGCCGAGCCCGCCCATGGTGTATGACGGGCGGATGACGAGCGGGTAGCCGAGGTCCTCGGCGAATTCGATCGCCTCCTCGACGGTGTGCGCCACGTGGCTGCGGGCGACGTCGGCGCCCGAGGCGAGCACCAGGTCCTTGAACAGCTGTCGGTCCTCGCCCTTGCGGATCGCGTCCAGGTTCGCGCCGATCAGCTCGACGCCGTACTTCTCCAGCACGCCGTGTTCGTGCAGTTCGATGGCCGCGTTCAGTGCAGTCTGCCCGCCCAGGGTCGGCAGGATCGCATCCGGCCGCTCCTTCTCGATGATCGAGGAGATGACCTCCCAGGTGATCGGCTCGACGTAGGTCGCGTCGGCGAAGTCGGGGTCGGTCATGATCGTCGCCGGGTTGGAGTTGATCAGGATGACCCGCACGCCCTCCTCCCGCAGCACCCGGCAGGCTTGCGTGCCCGAGTAGTCGAACTCGACGGCCTGGCCGATGACGATCGGCCCGGAGCCGATCACGAGAACGCTGTTGATGTCGCTGCGCTTGGGCATCAGGCCTTGTCTCCAGTGGTGGTGCGTGAATCGATGACCAATTGCCGGAACCGGTCGAAGAGGTAGTTGGCGTCGTGCGGTCCCGCGGCGGCCTCCGGGTGGTATTGCACCGAGAATGCGGGGATGTCGAGGGCGTTCAGGCCCTCGACGACGTTGTCGTTGAGGTTGACGTGGCTCACCTCGACCCGACCGAACCCGGCGGGCGAGTCGCTCACCGTGTCGACGGGCGCGTCGACAGCGAAGCCGTGGTTGTGGGCGGTGATCTCCGTGCGTCCGGTGGCGCGGTCGACGACCGGCTGGTTGATGCCACGGTGGCCGTATGGGAGCTTGTAGGTCTGGTAGCCGAGGGCGCGGCCGAGCAGCTGGTTGCCGAAGCAGATGCCGAAGAACGGGAGCCGCTCACGCAGCACCGCCTGCAGCAGCTCGACGTGGCTGTCCGACCCGGCGGGGTCACCTGGCCCGTTCGAGAAGAACACCGCATCCGGCTTCAGCGCGAACAGCTCGTCCTTGGTGGTCGCCTGCGGCAGCACATGCACGTCGAAACCGCGTGCGGTCAGGTAGGCGAGGGTCGACGCCTTGACGCCGAGGTCGAGCACCGCGACCGACCCGATGCGTTCGCCCTCGGCCTCGAGCAGGTACGGCTCTGGGGTGGAGACGGTGGCCGAGAGGTTGCGGCCGGTCATCGACTCGGATGCCCGCACTGCAGCGAGCTGCTCGTCCTCCCCGAGCGCGGCATCCGGCCCTGAGAAGATCCCGGCGCGCATGACGCCGGCGTCGCGCAGCCGCCTGGTGACCGCTCGGGTGTCGATGCCGCTGATGCCGACGACGCCTTGCTCGACGAGGGCGTCGTCGAGGCTGCCGGTGGCGCGATGGTTGGACACGGTGCGTGCAGGGTCGCGCACGATGAAACCGGAGACCCAGATCCGGTCCGATTCGCCGTCCTCACCGTTGACACCGGTGATGCCGATGTGCGGAGCGGTCATGAGCACGATCTGGCCGGCATAGGACGGGTCGGTCAGCGTCTCCTGGTAGCCGGTCATGCCGGTGGCGAACACCGCCTCGCCGAGCGTCCGGCCGAGTGCGCCGTACGCGGTGCCGACGTAACGGGTGCCGTCCTCGAGCACGAGTACCGCGCTGTGGGGTGCTGTCACTTAGTTCTCCCTTTCCAGGACAGAGGCAATCGCCTCGAGCAGTCCGCTGTCCGCGGCCGCCCGCAGGTAGGTGTCGACCTCGGTGGCTGAAAGCCGCCAGCGCAGGCAGATCAGTCCACCGGTCTCGACGCCCTTGCCGATGGTCCAGGTTGCGCGCTCCACCGAGACGATGTCCGAGGCTGGCACGAACACCGGATCCTCGCCGCGCAGTTCGAGCAGCACGCCCTCCTCGTGTACGGAGACCGTCGCGCGCGCCCGGAACGCGAGCGGACCGACGGTGACGCGCTCGAGCGGCGTATCGGCGATGGTCGTCGCGGCGTGCAGCGCGTCGCTTTCGTGCAGTGCGGCGCCGAGCCCGGCCGGCGCGGCCTCGGGCACCGCAATGTCACGCTGGCGCTGTTTGCGGGACCGCCAGCCGAGGTACATGGCTATGAGGATGAGCGCGAGGACCAGGATCACGATCGCGGCGGGGACGAGCCTATCCACGCGCCACCTCGTGCGTGCCACGGTCGGCGAACTCTTCGGCGGCGACGAGTTCACCGTCGATCACCGTCTGCCGTCCTTCGTGGATGGTCGCGACCACCCGACCGGGCAGTTCCCGCCCGAAGTAGGGCGAGTTGATGCTCTTGCCGCTCAGGTGCTCCGGCGCGAAGGTGCGGGTGGCGGATGCGTCGTAGAGGGTGAGGTTGGCCGGCGCGCCGACCGCGATGCCTTGCGCGTAGCCGTCGAGTCGGCCGATCGCCGCGGGCGCAGCGGACAGCACCCTGGCGACATCCGCCCAGCCGAGCTCTCCACTGTCGACGACGGATGCCTGCACGACGGACAGCGCGGATTCGAGGCCGACCATGCCGAATGCGGCGGCGCTCCACTCCGCTTCCTTGGCCTCGAGCGGGTGCGGCGCGTGGTCGGTGGCGACGATGTCGATGGTGCCGTCGGCGAGCCCTGCGCGCAGCGCCCGCACGTCGTCGTCGCTGCGCAGCGGCGGGTTGACCTTGAAGCGTGCGTCGTAGCCGCGGATGAGGTCTTCGGTGAGCAGCAGGTGGTGCGGTGTGACCTCTGCGGTCACCGCGATGCCGCGCGCCTTCGCCCAACGCACAACGTCGACGGCACCCGCGGTCGAGACGTGGCAGATGTGCACGCGCGCGCCGACGTGCTCGGCGATGAGGACATCACGCGCGATGATCGCCTCCTCGGCGACGGCGGGCCAGCCGGCCAGTCCGAGCTCGCTGGACAGCGCTCCCTCGTTCATCTGCGCGTCGAGGGTCAATCGTGGCTCCTGCGCGTGCTGCGCGACGACGCCGTCGAAGGTCTTGACGTATTCGAGCGCGCGGCGCATGAGGAGGGCGTCCCAGACGCACTTGCCGTCGTCGGAGAATACGCGCACCTGGGCGCGGCTGCGCGCCATGGCGCCAATCTCGGCGAGACGCTCCCCCGCGAGCCCAACGGTGACGGCACCGACCGGACGCACGGTGACGTACCCGGCGGCCCGTCCGAGGGCCTGTACCTGCTCGACGACGCCGGCGGTGTCGGCAACCGGTGAGGTGTTCGCCATCGCGTGCACAGCGGTGAACCCGCCGGCCGCGGCCGCGCGCGAGCCGGTGAGCACGGTCTCGCTCTGCTCGAAGCCGGGTTCCCGCAGGTGGGTGTGCAGGTCGACGAGACCGGGCAGCGCGATGAGCCCGTCGGCGTCGATGCTGGTGGCGCCCGAGGAGTCGAGGCTGCGGCCGAGTCCAGTGATGGTGCCGTTCTCGATCAGGATGTCTGCGGTGGAGCCTCCGGGGAGCGTCGCGCCGCGCACATGCAGTCTTTGGTTCACTTGAGCAGCGCCTCCCGATCTGAAGCCAGCAGGAGGTACAGCACAGCCATCCTCACCGACACCCCGTTCGCGACTTGTTCTCGCACCGTCGACCGCGGGGAGTCGGCGGCGTTGGCAGAGATCTCCAGCCCACGATTCATCGGGCCGGGGTGCATGACAATGCTACCCGCGCCCAGACGCGCCAGTCGCTCGTCGTCGAGTCCCCACTGTCTGGAGTACTCGCGCGCGTTCGGGAAGAAGGCGTCCTGCATCCGCTCCGCCTGGATGCGCAGCATCATGACGACATCCGGTGCCGCGTCGATCGCCTCGTCCAGGTCGTGGCCCGTCGTCGCCGGCCAGCCGTCGATCGCGACCGGCATGAGCGTGCCGGGGGCGACCAGGTGCACGCGAGCGCCGAGGGTGGCCAGCAGCCACACGTTGGACCGCGCAACCCGCGAGTGCAGGATGTCCCCGACGATGGTCACCGAGGTCCCGTCGAGGTCCTTCCCGCGGCTGGCGTCCCCGTGCAGCCGGCGGCGGATGGTGAACGCGTCGAGCAGCGCCTGGGTCGGGTGCTCGTGGGTGCCGTCCCCGGCGTTGATCACACCGGCGTCGACCCAATCGCTCGACGCGAGCACGTTGGGCGCCCCGGATGCCGGGTGACGCATGACCACCGCGTCGACCCCCATCGCCGCGAGGGTCTGCGCGGTGTCCTTCAGGCTCTCGCCCTTGGAGACACTCGAGCCCTTCGCGGCGAAGTTGATGACGTCGGCGCTCAGCCGCTTCGCGGCGGCCTCGAACGAGATGCGGGTGCGGGTGGAGTCCTCGAAGAACAGGTTGACGACGGTCCGGCCCCGCAGGGTCGGAAGCTTCGGCACCGAGCGGCTGGCGACATCCGCCATGTCCTCCGCGACGTCGAGGATGCCGATGGCGTCGTCGCGGGTCAGGTCGCGGGTCGACAGCAGGTGCCTCATCGCGCCTGCCCTTCCGATGGGCTCGGTGTCTCGATGGAGACGTGCTCCTCACCGTCGACCTCGCGCACACGCACGTTGACGCGTTCGGCAGCGGACGACGGCAGGTTCTTACCGACGAAGTCGGCCCGGATCGGCAATTCCCGGTGGCCACGGTCGACGAGCACGGCCAGCCGGACCGCGCGCGGCCTGCCCAAGTCACCGAGCGCGTCCAGCGCCGCGCGAATCGTCCGCCCGGAGTAGAGCACGTCGTCGACCAGCACGACGGTCTTGCCGTCGATCCCGCCGGACGGAATGCGAGTGGGCCGCGGCGTGCGGGTCGGGTTCCGGCCGAGGTCGTCGCGGTACATCGTGACGTCGAGTGTCCCGACCTGGCCGCTGCCCGGCTCAATGCTGTCGAGGATGCTGGCGATGCGCTCGGCCAGCACGGCGCCGCGCGTCGGAATTCCCAGGATGACGAGGTCGCTGCCGCCATGATTCGACTCGAGGATCTCGTGCGAGATGCGCGTGAGCGCCCTGGTGATGTCAGAGGACTGCAAAACGGTGCGCGCAGTCATACCGACCTCCTTCCCCGCCTCTCCGGACGGCTTTAAAGGATGTCTTCTTGCCTCAAGCATACTGCGTGCTCGAGGCGAGCCTCTCGCGTGTGATGGCGGGTCAGACGACGGCGGCGATGCGCCCAAGCAGCCCGTTCACGAAGCCGGCAGAGTCGTCGGTGCTGTAAGTCGTCGCAGCTTCGACCGCTTCCGCGATCGCCACGGCAGCGGGGATGTCGTCGTTGTAGGCGAGCTCCCAGATGCCGATGCGCGTGATCGCCCGGTCGAGCGCGGGCATCCGCTTGATGGTCCAGCCCTGGGCGTAGGTCTCGATGAGCTCGTCGATCTCGACGCGGTGCTCCTCGACCCCCTCGACGATCTGTCGCGCGTACTCCCAGGAGGCGGTGCGCGCCGGTTCGCGGGCGGCACGACCGGCCTCCTCGGCGAGCAGGTCACCGACCGGCCGCTGCGTTAGGTCTGCGCTGTACAGCAGGTCGAGGGCGCGCTTGCGCGCCTTGGTGCGTGCGCTCATACGCGCTAGTCGTTCACGCGGCCGAGGTAGTCCCCGGTGCGCGTGTCGACCTTGACCTTGGTGCCCGCCTCGAGGAACAGCGGGACCTGGATCTGGTAGCCGGTCTCAACCGTCGCGGGCTTGGTGCCGCCGGTGGAGCGGTCGCCCTGCAGGCCCGGCTCGGTGTAGGTGATCTCCAGCACCACGGATGCCGGCAGGTCCAGGTAGAGAGGGTTGCCGTTGTTCAGGGCGATGGTGACCGGCTGGTTCTCCAGCAGGAAGTTCGCGGCGTCGCCGACGACGGTCTCCGACACGGTCACCTGGTCGTAGTCGGTCGCGTCCATGAACACGAAGCCGTCGCCGTCACGGTACAGGTAGGTGAAGTCGCGGCGGTCGACGTTCTCGAAATCGAGCTTGGTGCCCGCGTTGTAGGTGCGGTCCACGGTCTTGCCGGTGACGACGTTCTTGAGCTTGGTGCGCACGAACGCGCCACCCTTGCCCGGCTTCACGTGCTGGAACTCGATCACCGTCCACAGCGCGCCGTCGATGTTGAGAACGGCACCGTTCTTGATGTCAGCGGTAGAGGCCATGAGAGTTCCTGTTCGTGAGTCGTCGGTGGGCGTAGCGCCCGAGCCATTGTAGTTGTTGGAAACCGGTTGGTTGGAAACCGGTGGGGCGGGACCGGTGGCTTAGGAGCCGATCTCCTGGTAGGCGGCGAAGAGCAGCGACTCGTCCGGTCCGGCGAGCACGGTCGGCCGGGCGACGTCGTCGAGCACGATGAAGCGCAGCAGGTCGCCGCGCGCCTTCTTGTCCCGCTTCATCACCGACAGCAGAGTGTTCCAGCGGCCGGCCGGGTAGGTCACCGGCAACTGCAGGGACTCGAGGATGCTGCGGTGCCGGTCGACGACGGCGTCGGAGAGTCGGCCGGTCAGCCGAGCGAGTTCCGCCGCGTACATCATGCCGATCGCGACCGCGGCGCCGTGACGCCACTGGTACCGTTCGGCGAATTCGATGGCGTGGCCGAGCGTGTGCCCGTAGTTGAGGATCTCGCGCTCGCCTGCCTCCTTGAAGTCGTTGCCGACCACCCTGGCCTTGATGCCGATCGACAACTCGACGATGCGCCGGAAGGCGTCCGAGTTGGGGTCGGTCGCTGCCGTGACATCGGCCTCGATCAGCTCGAGGATCTCAGGCTCGGCGATGAAGCCGTACTTGACGACCTCGCCGAAGCCCGCGAGCACCTCCATCTGGCTGAGACCGTCGAGCAGGTCGAGGTCGACGATCACCGCGGACGGCTCATAGAACGAGCCAACCAAGTTCTTGCCCTCGTTGGTGTTGATACCGGTCTTGCCGCCGATCGCGGCATCCACCATGCCCAGCACGGTGGTCGGCACCTGGATGAGCCGGACCCCGCGCAGCCAGGTGGCTGCGACGAAACCGGCGAGGTCGGTTGCTGCTCCCCCGCCCATGCCGATAACCGCATCGGAACGCGTGAAGTCGGACTGTCCCATGATCTGCCAGCAGAACGCGGCAACCTCGACCCGTTTGCCGGCCTCGGCATCCGGCACCTCGGCAAGAAGCACCTCGAAGTCGCCGGCCAGGGACTGCCGGAGCGCCTCGGCCCGTGCCCCGAGCGTCGGCGGGTGCACCACGAGCACCTTGCGCACCCCGGAACCGAGCTGCGCTGCGATTTCGGCGCTCGTGCCGCGTCCGAAGATGACGTCGTAGGGGTTGGTACCGGCGACGGTGATGGTCGTCGTCATGCTTGCTCCTTGGTGCTTGGTCGTCTGCTCAGCCAGTTGGCGATGTCGTGGGCGAGCTTCGGGGCGCTGTGCCTCGATGTGTCCCAGGTTGCCGTGGCGAGCTGGGCGTAGAGGGCGCGACGGCTCTCCACCAGCCGCATCCACGCGTCGATGCCGCCGGTGATGAGCGGTCGCGTGTGCGAGTCCAGTCGCTCGGCGGCTGCCTCCGGGCTCACGGTGAGTCCGATCACAGTGAGCTGGGCAAGGTCGCGTTGGGTGTCCGGGTTGAGCACTGCTCCCCCGCCCAGCGAGACGATCGCATGCTCACCCAGGGCGCGCGCGACCTCAGCGCGCTCGAGGGCGCGGAAGTGCTCTTCGCCGTGGGCCGCGAAGATGTCGGGGATCGGGCCGTGGGCCTCCCGGATCCGGTGGTCGACGTCGATGAACGGCACCTCGAGCAGACGAGCGACGTGACGGCCGATGCGCGTCTTGCCCGCGGCGGGCGGGCCGATGATCACGGCGACGGGCGATTCGGTCATTCGGGTGAGAACAGGGCTGGGTCGGTGCGCAGGTTGTCGGGGATCGCGGCCAGGTAGCCCTGGAGGTTGCGCCTGGTCTCCTCGAGGGAGTCGCCGCCGAACTTCTCCAGCACGGCGTTGGCGAGCACGAGCGCGACCATGGCCTCGCCGACCACGCCCGCGGCCGGCACGGCGCACACGTCGGAGCGCTGATGGTGCGCATCCGCCGTGCCTCCGGTGGCGACGTCGACGGTGCGCAGGGCGTGCGGGACGGTTGAGATCGGTTTCATCGCGGCGGACACGCGCAGCACGGTTCCGGTGCTCATGCCGCCCTCTGTGCCACCGGCACGATCGGATGCGCGGGCGATGCCGGAGTCGGTCTGGAACAACTCGTCGTGGGCCTGGGACCCGCGGCGTGCTGCGGTGAGGAACCCGTCGCCCACCTCGACGCCCTTGATGGCCTGGATGCCCATGAGGGCGGCGGCGAGCTGCGCATCCAGACGGCGATCCCAGTGGGTGTACGAGCCGAGTCCGGGCGGCACGCCGTACGCGAGAACTTCGACGACTCCACCGAGCGTGTCGCCCGCCTCGTGCGCGTCATCGACCTCGGCGACCATCCTGGTCGAGGTGTCGGGGTCGAAGCAGCGCAGCGGGTCGGCGTCCAATGCGGCGACGTCATCGGGTGTCGGCAGGGCGCTGCCCGCTGGCACCCGCACGGAGCCGATCGACAGGGTGTGGCTGATGACCCGGATGCCGAGCTGTTCCAAGAATGAGCGCGCGACCGCGCCCAGGGCAACGCGCGCGGCGGTCTCTCGCGCGCTGGCGCGTTCGAGCACGTTGCGGGCCTCGTCGAAGCCGTACTTCTGCATGCCGGTGAGGTCGGCGTGCCCGGGACGTGGCCGGGTCAGCGGGGCGCCGCGGCCCTTGGGGAGAGTCGCAGGGTCGACTGGTTCAGCGCTCATCACCTCGACCCAGCGGGGCCACTCGGTGTTGCCGATCCGCACCGCGATGGGGCTGCCGATGCTCGCACCGAACCGGACGCCCGCGGAAATAGCGAGCTCGTCCTGCTCGAACTTCTGCCTGGCACCACGGCCGTAGCCCAGGCGGCGCCGGGCCAGATCCTCGCGGATGGCATCGAGGCTGACCGGCACTCCGGCCGGGAGCCCCTCGAGGATCGCAATGAGCTCGGGGCCGTGCGATTCCCCAGCGGTCAACCAACGAAGCATGTAATCGATCTTCCCACAGCCGTCAGTGCCCGATTGCCCGGCGCATGGCCGTGAGCACGGCGGCTTCGTCGTCCAGCGGCTGGTCCGGGTCGCCGGTGACGAAGATCCGCACCTGCCGGAGCGCCTGGTGCAGCAGCATCCCGAGACCGGATGCCGCGGTCCCGCCGACCGCCGCCCAGGACCGTGCGATGGCGGTCGGCCACGGCGCGTAGGCGACGTCGAACAGCGGAACCGACTGCCGAAGCTCGGTCGGCAGTTCGCGGCCGAGCGCGGCGTCGCCGGGCAGGGTGCTGATGACCACGTCCGCGTTCTGCGCCGCCTCACGCACCGCGGTGTCGAAGTCGTGAGCGGTTGCGGTGACGCCGAGTCGGGTGGCGAGCTTGAGCGCTTCGCCCGCCTTCCCCGGCGTGCGTGCGCCGATGACGACGCATGTCGCGCCGAGGCCGTGCACCGCGGCGATCACCGATGACGCTGTCGCTCCCGCGCCGAGAAGCAGCACGGTCCTCGGGCTGGTTACGCCCAGTTCGCGAAGCGCCTGCTGCACGCCGTAGATGTCGGTGTTGAACCCGGCCCTCGCCCCGTCGCGGAGCAACACGGTGTTCACGGCACCGACCTGTGCGGCGACCGGTTCGACCTCGGCCAGCAGCGGCAGTGCCTCGCGCTTGAGCGGCATGGTGAGCGAGAGGCCACGCCAGTCCGGTCCGCAGCTCGCGAGGAAGTCGGCAAGTCCGCCTGCGCCGACCTCGATCGCGGTGTACTCCCAATCGAGACCGAGCACGTCGTAGGCGGCCCGGTGCAGCACAGGGGACTTCGAGTGCGCGATCGGCGACCCGAGGACTGCGAGCCTCATCCGCAGGTGGGGCTTCTGGTATCCCGGCACCACTGCTGCAGCTGCTTCACTGCCGCGTTGTGCTGGCTCAGGGTGTCGGAGAACACGGTCTCCCCGGTCTCCAGGTTGACCGTGACGAAGTACAGCCACGCCCCGTCGGCGGGCTCGAGCGCCGCTCTGATGGCGAGGTCCCCTGCCGCGCCGATCGGCCCGATCGGCAGACCGGCATGCACGTAGGTGTTGTACGGGTTGTCGTCGGTGAGTTCTTCGGTGTTGCTGAAGACGCCGCCGTCGAGCCGCTCGCCGTGCGCCCAGGCGTAACCGTAGTGCGAGGTCGAGTCGAACTGCAGCAGCATGCCGCTCTTCACCCGGTTCTGGACCACACGCGAGACCTTGTAGAAGTCCTCCGCCTTGCTGCCGGCCTCACGCTGGATGAGCGACGCGATGGTGAGCACCCGATGCCGGTCCTCCGGGGCAACACCGGCGGCATCCAGCGACTCGAAGGTGCGATTCACGAGCCGCTCGAGCACAGAGCGGGCCGTGACCCCTGGATCGAAGGTGTAGGTGGCCGGGAACAGGTAGCCCTCGATGCTCGGGGCCTCTGCGGGGATGCCGAAGCTCGCGAGGTCCTCGGCCTCTGCCTGAAACTCCTCGATCGGGATCTCGGTGGCCGCGCTCAGGATCTCAAACGCCTGGTCCTTGCTCTTGCCCTCCTGGATGAGCGCGGTGTTCTCGACACGATTGGCCGGGTCCTGCAGCGCGTCGAGCGCCGCTTGCGCGCTCATCTGCTCTTTGAGCACGTAGAAGCCAGGGAAGAACTGAACGTTCGGGTCCGCCAGGAGCAGGTCGTAGAACGCGTCGAAACTGGCGATCACGTTCGCCTCGAGCAGCGCGCGCGCCACTGCGGCGCCGTTGTCGCCGCTGTTGATGACGATGGTCGCCTCGCCCGTGCCGCTGCCCTCGAAGTCGGCCGGCGGCAGCTCCCAGCCGAGCACCTTGCGGATCTGGTCCTCGTAGTTGGCCCACACGACCGCCGTCGCACCGGCGCCGAGGCCGAGCACAACGACGATGGAGATCAGCCACGGAATCCAGCGGCGCCGCTTGCGGGGGCCCCGGTCCCTGACCCGGTCCTGCCGCTCGCTGCGGCGAGGCCGACGCGCGGTCGGCTCCCGGCGTGCAGAGCGTCTGGTCGGCAGCCCGTCGCCGTCGGCGGGTTCCGTCGGTTGCTCCGCTGCAGCCTGCGGCTGCGTGGTGAAGATGTCGTCCCAGTTGGGCTCGTCTGCCACGATCACGGTCCTTGGGTTGAGACGACGAGCTCACCCGGTGCCGTACCGGACGAGCGCTCGAAGTCGAGGGCGTGCTGAAGGATTATAGTTGCGGCCACCTGATCGATGACCTTCCGAGAGCCCTTGGTGTCGCGCCCGGCGGCGTGCAGGGACTGCTGGGCGCTCACGGTGGAGAGGCGCTCGTCGACCAACCTCACCGGGCGCCCGCCTACGGCGAGCCGAGCGGCGAACTCGGCGGCGTCATCCGTCGACCTCGTCCGCGCCCCCGACAGGGACAGCGGCAGTCCCACGATCAACTCGATTGCCTCCAGGTCGGAGGCGATCGCCAGGATCGCAGTGACGTCGCCGTCGCCGCGGGTGACGGTTTCGACGGGGGTTGCGAGCATGCCGTGCAGGTCGCTGCGCGCAACGCCCACGCGGACGGTGCCAACGTCGATGCCGAGCCGGACGCCACTGCGCATGGTCACCTCGGCAGGGCGTCTCGGATGGAGTCGAGCGCGGCCGGGATCGCCGAGACGTCAGACCCGCCACCCTGGGCGAGCTCGTCCTTGCCGCCGCCACCGCCGCCGAGCACGCCCGCTGCGGTCTTGGCCAGCGGGCCAGCCTTCACGCCGAGACCGCGAGCGGCGTCGTTGGTGGCCACGATCACGGCCGGCTTGCCGCCGATGTCCGCGGCGAGGGCGACGACGGCCGCCTCCGCGCCAAGCCGGCCACGGACATCCGTCACCAACGACCGGAGGTCATCGGCTGAGGAGGCACTGCCGATGCTGTCGACGACGCGCTTCACCCCAGCGACCTGCTGCGCGCCGGAGGCGAGCGCCGGAGCGCGCTGCGCGAGCTCGGCCGCCTGGAACGCGGCGATGCGCTTCTCCGCGGCCTTCAGGTTGCCCATGAGCTCGGCGATGCGCTCCGGAAGCTGCTCACGCGGAGTCTTCAGGTTGGCGCTCAGCTGCGACACGATCGCGCGCTCTGTTGCCAGTTCGCGGAATGCCTCCATACCAACCAACGACTCGATCCGGCGGTTGGTCGAGCCGACGGATGCCTCACTGACGACGCTGATCAGCCCGACCTCGGAGCTGCGGGTGACGTGGGTGCCGGCACACAGCTCGCGTGACCACGGCCCGCCGATGTCCACGACCCGCACGGTCTCGCCGTACTTCTCCCCGAACAGCGCCATGGCGCCCAGGGCCTTCGCCTCATCGAGCGGCATGACGCGCGTCTCGACCTCGAGGTTGCGGCGGATCGCGACGTTCGCGAGCTCTTCGATCTCGGAGCGGGTCTCCGGGGAGAGCGGTTGGCTCCAGCCGAAGTCAAGGCGCATGTAGCCGGCTTTGTTGTACGAACCGGACTGGTGCGCCTGCGGCCCGAGCACCTCACGCAGCGCGGCGTGGATGAGGTGGGTCGCCGAGTGCGCCTGCGTGGCGCCACGGCGGTACTCGGCGTCGACAACGCTCGTGGCCGGTTCGCCGACCGCGACCTCGCCGCTGGTGACCTGCACCTTGTGGCTGATGAGTCCCCTCACCGGGCGCTGCACGTCGAGCACCTCGAGGTCGAAGCCGGTGCCGACGATGCGACCAGCGTCGGCATCCTGGCCGCCGGACTCCGGGTACAGCGCGGTCTCGGCGAGAATGACCTCCGCCGTCTGGCCCGCGCTTGCAGAGGTAACCGATTCGCCGTCGACGATCAGGCCGAGCACCCGGCTGTCGGTCTCCAGGAACTCGTAGCCGGTGAACACCGTCTCGCCAAGCCCGCGGAACTCGCTGTAGACCGACAGGTCGGCCAGGTGCGACTTGCGCGAGCGGGCATCCGCCTTCGCCTTGGAGCGCTGCTCGGCCATGAGGGTGTCGAACGCGCCGCGGTCGACGCTCAGGCCCGCTTCCTCCGCCATCTCCAGGGTCAGGTCGATCGGGAAGCCGAAGGTGTCGTGCAGCAGGAACGCGGTGTCCCCCGGCAGCTCCTTGCTTCCGGATGCGCGGGTCTTCTCCACCGCGACGTCCAGGATGCTGGTGCCGCTCTCGAGCGTGCCGAGGAAGGTCTCCTCCTCGGCGTAGGCGAGGCGGGAGATACGGTCGAACTCGTGCTCCACCTCAGGGTAGGAGGACTTCATCGCGTCCCGGGAGGCGGGGAACAGCACGTCGAAGGTGGCCGCGTCGACCCCCAGCAGGCGCATCGCGCGCACGCTGCGGCGCAGCAGGCGCCTCAGGATGTAGCCGCGCCCCTCGTTGGACGGTGCGACACCGTCGGCCATGAGCATGAGCGCCGAGCGCACGTGGTCGGCGATGACACGCATCCGCACATCGTCGTCGTGGTCGGCACCGTACCGGCGTCCGGAGAGCTCGGCCGCCCGGTCGAGCACCGGCCGGACCTGGTCGATCTCGTACATGTTCTCGACACCCTGCTTCAGGAACGCGACGCGCTCCATGCCCATGCCGGTGTCGATGTTCTGCTTCGGCAGGTCCCCGACGATCCTGAACTCGGTCTTCGAGCGCACATCATCGAGCAGGTACTGCATGAAGACCAGGTTCCAGATCTCCACGAACCGGTTGTCGTCGGCGGCCGGCCCACCCTCGGCGCCGTAGGCGGGGCCACGGTCGAAGTAGATCTCCGAGCACGGACCGCCGGGGCCGGACTGGCCGGTGTGCCAGTAGTTGTCCTCGCGGCCGAGCCGCTGGATGCGCTCATCCGGGAGCCCGGCGACCTTCTTCCACAGCGCAGCGGCCTCATCGTCGTCCTCGTAGACGGTCACCCAGAGGTCACGCTCGTTGAAGCCGTAGCCGCCATCCGACTCGCTCGTGGTCAGCAGCTCCCACGCGTATCCGATCGCGCCTTCCTTGAAGTAGTCGCCGAAGGAGAAATTGCCGTTCATCTGGAAGAACGTGCCGTGGCGGGTCGTCTTGCCGACCTCATCGATGTCGAGGGTGCGGATGCACTTCTGCACGCTCGTCGCCCGCGGGTACGGCGCCGGAACCAGACCGGACAGGTACGGGATGAACGGCACCATCCCGGCGATGGTGAACATGAGGGTGGGGTCGTCGCTGACGAGCGAGGCCGACGGCACGACGGTGTGGCCGCGCTCGGCGAAGAAGTCGAGCCAGCGGCGACGGATTTCAGCGGTTTGCATGGGTTGTCCCGGATCAGTGCCGGGAGGCCCGGCAGGCAGTGGTCTGAGGAATCAGTGCTCAGCCGGCCTTGGCGGCGAACTCGTCGTCGAGCTCGCCACGCAGCTCAGCCTCACGTGCCCGGTAACCCTCGACGACGGCGTCCGCGAACTCGCGGGCCTTGCTGTCGACGTCCTCGAAGAACTTCCTGCCCTCGGGAGTCTTGTTGACCTGGTGCGCAACGACGAACCCGACGCCGACACCGACGATCAGCCAGAACACCTTGCCCATAAGCACTGCTCCTAAATGAAAAGTCGAGTGAGTTCAGTAAGAACTCATAAAGCCTAATCGTGCCACGGTTGACGCCTGCTGCGCGCGGACGGCCAGCGAGCTATGTTAAACGCGAACGGGGCGGCGCACCGAAGTGCAACCGCCCCGACTCGCTTGGAGCTTTTGTGTCGCTTAGCGTGCTGCGTAGTACTCGACCACGAGCTGCACTTCGCAGGTCACCGGGACCTCGGCGCGCTTCGGGCGGCGGACCAGGCGAGCCTGCAGCTTGTCGAGCTCGACCTCGAGGTAGCCCGGGACCTTCGGCAGGACCTCGGCGTGACCGCCGGCGGCCGCGACCTGGAACGGCTCGAGCACCTCGCTGCGCGGGTGCACGTGGATGAGCTGACCCGGCTTCACGCGGAAGGACGGGCGGTCGACGCGCTGGCCGTCGACCATGATGTGACGGTGCACGATCAGCTGGCGAGCCTGCGCGGTGGTGCGGGCGAAGCCGGCACGCAGCACGAGGGCGTCGAGGCGCATCTCCAGCAGCTCGACCAGGTTCTCACCGGTCAGGCCCTGGGTGCGGCGGGCCTCCTGGAACACGATGCGCAGCTGCGCCTCGCGGATGCCGTACTGGGCGCGCAGACGCTGCTTCTCCCGCAGACGGACGGCGTAGTCGCTGTCGGTCTTGCGGCGGGTGCGTCCGTGCTCGCCCGGCGCGTAGGGGCGCTTCTCGAGGTACTTGGCTGCCTTCGGGGTGAGGGCGATGCCCAGAGCCCGCGAGAGGCGGGTCTTGCTATGGGTACGTGACTTGGTAGACACGGTTTCCTTTCGGTACGAATGAGTTCATCGGTCTTCGACTGCCGCGCATGCGCGCACAGCGACAGGTTCATGGAAGAGGGATGCGCCACGGGTACCGTCCGGCTAAAGGGCGTTCCCATCCAGTTGAGTCTCGAAGCAGCCGCGCGCGAGAGCCCACTGTAGGCGGATCAATGTTAGCAGACAGCCGGGGCCGATCGGATGCTAGTCGCGACCGCCGCGGATGATCTTCCGAAGCTTGGCCAGCCGCGCCGACACGTCGCGCTCGTTGCCGTGCTCTGTCGGCGTGTAGTACCGCGTGCCCTGGAGCTCGTCGGGGAGGTACTGCTGCTCGACGACCCCCAGATCGGAGTCGTGCGCGTAACGGTAGCCCTTGCCGTGGCCGAGCCGTTTGGCTCCCGGGTAGTGCGCGTCCCGCAAGTGCTTGGGCACCCGGCCGATCTTGCCTGCACGGACATCCGCGATCGCCGCGTTGATCGCCGAGTACGCGGCGTTGGACTTCGGTGCTGTGGCCAGGTAGACCACCGCTTCAGCGAGCGGGATCCTCCCCTCCGGCATTCCGATCAGCTGCACCGCCTCGGCTGCGGATACCGCGATGTTGAGCGCGTTCGGGTCCGCCATGCCGATGTCTTCCGCTGCCAGGATGATGATGCGCCGAGCGATGAACCGCGGGTCCTCCCCCGCCTCGATCATCCGGGCGAGGTAATGAATCGCGGCGTCGACGTCGGAGCCGCGGACCGACTTGATGAAGGCGCTGATCACGTCGTAATGCTCGTCACCCTGCCGGTCGTATCGCAGCAGCGCCCGGTCGACAGCGGTCGCGACGACCTCGGGCGTGATGACCGGCTTCCCATCCTCAGCCAGCGCGGTCGCGGCGGCGGCGGATGCCTCCAACGCGGTGAGCGCGCGACGCGCGTCGCCGGACGCCAACCGGATGATGGCCGCCCGCGCATCCTGCTGCAGGCTGACGGCATCCGCCAATCCGCGATCGTCGCCCAGTGCCCGGTCGATGACTTCGCCGAGGTCGTCGTCGGACAGCTGCTCGAGCGTCAGCAGCAGGGAGCGGGACAGCAGCGGCGCGATCACCGAGAACGACGGGTTCTCGGTGGTAGCTGCGACGAGGATGACCCAGCCGTTCTCGACGCCGGGAAGCAGGGCATCCTGCTGCGCCTTGGTGAAACGGTGGATCTCGTCGAGGAACAGCACCGTCGAGACGCCGTACAGGTCGCGGGCCGACATCGCGTCCTGCATGACCTGGCGTACGTCCTTGACTCCCGCGGTGACGGCGGACAGTTCGACGAATTTGCGCCCGGAGCTGCGCGCGATCGCCTGGGCGATGGTGGTCTTGCCGGTGCCGGGCGGCCCCCACAGGATGACGGAGACCGCGCCCTGCTCCCCCGTCGTGTCCCCGGCGAGGCTGATGAGGGGCGAGCCGGGCGTCAGAAGGTGCTTCTGGCCGGCCAACTCGTCGAGGGTGCGCGGTCGCATCCGCACGGCGAGCGGTGTCGCGCCCGTGCGCAACCCCGGTTGCAGATCGGCCATAGCGGCCATGGTAGTTGGCTGCACCGACCGTCCTTCGCCCAACCGGTAGTGTTCTTGACGGTTCGTAGGTGAACGCAAGATGGAGGTTCCGTGGCACCGAGCAAGAGCGCCGATCGTGAGGCACGGCAGGCGCGCGAGCGTCTGCGTCGTTTCAACGCGCGGCAGGAAGTGCACAAGCAGCGGGTGTCGCGGCGCAAGCGGGACAACGTGCTGGCTGTCATCGGTGTCGTCGTCATCGCGGCTCTCGCCACGCTCACCCAGGTGGTGTTCTTCACCGCCGGACCTGGCGCCCCGGAGCCCACGCCGGAGCCGTCGGCCACAGCGACCCCAGAGCCGCAGCAGAACGTCGGCGACATCCCCGACCCGGCGCTCTCCGAGTTCCGCACCTGGACCGGTGAGCTCGTGCTCAACGAAGTGCCGCTCGCGTTCGAACTCGACGGTGCTGCGGCGCCGCAGGCTGTCGCCGCGTTCGTCCAGCAGGTGCAGGACGGCTACTTCGTCGACAAGATCTGCCACCGCCTGACCGACGCTGGGGTCAAGCTCATCCAGTGCGGCTCCCTGGATGGAACCGGCGCGGGCGACCCCGACTTCCGCTTCGGGCCCATCGAGAACGCGCCGGAGGACGGCGTCTACCCGGCGGGCACGATCGCGATGGCGCGCGCGGGCGGCGACGCCTACAGCCAGGGGCACCAGTTCTTCATCATGTACGAGGACGGCAGCCTGCCGGACGATATGGCAGGCGGGTACACCGTCTTCGGCAAGGTCACCGACGGGCTCGACCGGTTCATCGAGGAGATCGCAAGCGGTGGTGTGCAGCCGGGTGGTCCCCGTGGGGCCAACGACGGCGCTCCGGTCATCCCGACGACCATCACGAGCGTGAGCGTTCAGTAGGCAATAGGCTTGTGCTCGGTTATCGCGGGCCCTGAAACGGACCGCGCGAGAGCATTCCTGATCCAAACAGCAAGGTGAGGCAGTTGGCCGAAGACAATCAGTCGCAGTGGGGGCGTGTCGACGAGACGGGCACGGTCTACGTGCGCACCGCCGACGCCGAGCGCGTTGTCGGAGCGTTCCCGGATGGCAGCCCGCAGGAGGCGCTCGCCTACTTCGAGCGCAAGTTCACCGAGTTGGAGGGCCAGGTCCGGCTGCTCGAGCAGCGGGTTCGTCGCGGCGCATCCGCGTCCGACGTTGCCAAGACGGTCGAGACCCTGCGCCGAGCGGTTTCGGAGGCGAACGCCGTCGGTGACCTCGCCTCGCTCGAGGCGCGCCTCGACACGCTGAAGGGCGCTGTCGGCGAGCTGACCGCCCAGCAGGCCGAGGAATCGAAGGCCGCACTGCAGCAGGCGATCGCAGAGCGCACCGCCGTCGTCGAGGAGGCAGAGGCGCTCGCCGCAGCCGACCCGGCGAAGGCGCAGTGGAAGCAGGTGAGCGCCGCACTGGACGCCCTGTTCGCTCGGTGGCAGGAGCAGCAGCAGAACGGTCCGAGGTTGCCGAAGGCGGAGCGCGACGAGCTGTGGAAGCGGTTCCGTGCAGCGCGCCTGACGATCGAGACGCACCGCAGGGCGTTCTTCGCCGAGCTGGACGCGGCGCACAAGGATGCGCGCGGCCGCAAGCAGGAGCTCGCAGAGAAGGCGGAGGCGCTTGTGCCGCAGGGTGCTGACGGCATCCCGGCCTACCGGGCGCTCCTGGACGACTGGAAGCGCGCCGGACGTGCGGGCAAGAAGGTCGATGACGCCCTGTGGGCGCGGTTCAAGGCCGCAGGCGACGCGATCTACGCTGCGAAGGCAGAGCTCGACGCCAAGGACGACGAGGAGTTCCGCGGCAACCTGGAGCAGAAGCTCGAGCTCCTGAATGAGGCCGAGCCGCTGCTGAAGGAGACCGACCGCGACGTTGCGCGAGAGAAGCTGCTCGCGATCCAGCGTCGCTGGGACGAGATCGGCAAGGTACCCCGCGACCAGGTTCGCGTGGTCGAGGATCGGCTGCGCAAGGTCGAGGCGGCGGTGCGCAAGCTTGACGAGGAGCACTGGCAGAAGAACAACCCCGAGCGCAAGGCGCGCGCGGAGGGTCTCGCCGGGCAGCTTCAGGATGCTATCGAGAAGCTCGAGAAGGAACTCGCCGACGCGAAGACGGCCGGCGACGCCAAGCGCATTGCCGAGGCCGAGGAAGCACTCGCCGCACGCAAGCTCTGGCTCGGCGCGATCGGCTGACCCGCGTCGCCGCCGGCCCGACTGCCGCGGTTGTGCACAGTTGGCAGACGCGTGATGCACGTCCCACAGCGCGCTCGGCGACCATAGAGGGATGACTGCGGTCCTCTCCCCCAGCCGGCTCGCGTCGCTGCTCGATGACGACGACTTGCCGATGGCGGAACTGTGCGCGGCCCGCCTCGATGGCGAGCTGTTCGGGATCGGCGAGGGATTCGCTCCGGTCGACCAGGCAGAAACGGCCCTGCTGCGGGCGCTCTCGGTCGCCCGCCTGGCGGGGGGTCGGCTGATCGCAGAACGGGCGACAGCGGCATGGATTCTCGGTGCGAGCGCGACGGTGCCGGAGCGTCATCAGTTCTGCGCTCCCCTCTCAGCGCGCTCTCGTCCGGCGTACCCGGCCAGGGTGGCCGTGCGTGAAGTCGTCATCGGGCCGGCCGACTGCACAGAACTCGGCGGCGTCCGGGTCACCACCGAGCTCCGCACCATCCTCGATCTGGTGCGGTTCAGCGAGCCGTTCGATGAGCGCGCGGCAGCCATGGTGTCGGCGCTGGCCGACATCGGCGGTCTCGACCGTGCGCACATCCGTCAGGTTGCGCTCGCTCGCCGGAACCTCCCGAACAAGCGCCTCGCGCTGCGCCGGCTGGCATTCGCCCTCGGGACCTAAGAATCGCTAGTTTGCGTTCACCCGGTACACGTCATAGACCTGGTCGATGCGGCGCACCGCGTTCAGCACCTTCTCCAGGTGGGTGGTGTCACCCATCTCGAATAGGAACCGGCTGAGCGCCAGCCGGTCACTCGAGGTCGCGACGGTCGCCGACAGGATGTTGACGTGGTGTTCGGAGAGCACTCGGGTCACATCCGACAGCAGGCCGGCGCGGTCGAGGGCCTCGACCTGGATCTGCACCAGGAAGACACTCGAGCTCGTCGGCGCCCACTCGACCTCGATCATCCGGTCGGGCTCCGCGAGCAGCGCCTTGACGTTGACGCACTTGCGCTGATGAACCGACACCCCTGCGCCACGCGTCACGAAGCCGACGATCTCGTCGCCCGGGACCGGCGTGCAGCACTTGGCGAGCTTCACCAGGATGTCGGGCGCGCCGCGCACGAGCACACCGGAGTTGCTGTTGCGCAGCGGCGTGGCACGGCCGGGACGGAACGGCAGCTCTGGAACATCGTCGGGCTCGGTGGCGACGAGCGCGAGCACCTTCTCGATCACCGACTGGGTGGAGACATGTCCCT
Source organism: Cryobacterium sp. BB307 (assembly GCF_012274275.1). Lineage (GTDB taxonomy): Bacteria > Actinomycetota > Actinomycetes > Actinomycetales > Microbacteriaceae > Terrimesophilobacter. The sequence continues at coordinate 450,015 of NZ_JAANZA010000002.1, forward strand.
CGCCGACGGCCGCGTACAGCCCGGAGACGTCCTCGTAGCGCAGCTGCGCGGCGACCTCGTTGAACGAGTCCTGGCTCATGAGCTTCTGCAGTGGCAGGTTCTGCTTGCGCATCGCCCTGGCGATCGCGTCCTTGCCCTGCTCGATGGCCTCTTCGCGGCGTTCCTTGGTGAACCACTGCTTGATCTTGTTGCGGGCCCTCGTGCTCTTGACGAACGCCAGCCAGTCCTGACTCGGCCCGGCATCCGGATTCTTCGACGTCAGGACCTCGACGACCTCACCACTCGTGAGCGGGGTGTCCAGCGGCACGAGCCGGCCGTTGACCTTCGCACCCATCGTGCGGTGGCCGACCTCGGTGTGCACCGCGTAGGCGAAGTCCACCGGGGTCGCGCCCGCCGGGAGGCCGATGACCTTGCCCTGCGGGGTGAACACGTACACCTCTTTGGCGCCGATCTCGAAGCGCAGCGACTCGAGGAACTCATTCGGGTCGCTGGTCTCCGCCTGCCAGTCGGAGATGTGGGCGAGCCACGCCATCTCGGTGCTGCCAGCGAAGGTCTTCTCCGGCAGCTTGCCGGCCATCCGCTCCTTGTACTTCCAGTGCGCGGCGACACCGTACTCGGCGCGCTGGTGCATCTCCTCGGTGCGGATCTGCAGCTCCACCGACCGGCCGTGCGGGCCGATGACGGTGGTGTGCAGCGACTGGTACAGGTTGAACTTCGGGGTGGCGATGTAGTCCTTGAACCGGCCGGGCAGCGGGTTCCAGCGCGCGTGGATCGCCCCGAGCACCGCGTAGCAGTCACGGACAGAGTTCACCAGCACGCGCACACCGACGAGGTCGTAGATGTCGTCGAACTCGCGTCCGCGCTGCACCATCTTCTGGTAGATCGAGTAGTACTGCTTGGGCCGGCCCATGATCCGACCGCGGATCTTCGACGCCTTGAGGTCCTCCGTCACCGCATCGATGACCTCCTGGATGAAGCCCGCGCGCTCGGGGTTGCGCTGCTTGACAAGCGACTCGATCTCAACATAGATCTTCGGGTACAGCACCGCGAACGACAGGTCTTCCAGCTCCAGCTTGATCGTCTGGATACCCAGCCGGTGCGCGAGCGGGGCGTAGATGTCGAGCGTCTCCTGCGCCTTGCGGCGGGCGGAGTCGCCATCCACGAACCCCCAGGTGCGGGCGTTGTGCAGCCGGTCGGCGAGCTTGATGACGAGCACCCGGATGTCCTTCGACATCGCGACGACCATCTTCCGGACGGTCTCGGCCTGGGCGCTGTCGCCGTACTTGAGCTTGTCCAGCTTGGTGACGCCGTCGACGAGCATCGCAACCTCGTCGCCGAAGTCGTCGCGCAGGCTCTCGAGTGTGTAGTCGGTGTCCTCCACCGTGTCGTGCAGCAGCGCGGCGGCGATCGTCACCGGACCGATGCCGAGGTCGGCGAGAATCGTCGCGACCGCGAGCGGATGCGTGATGTACGGCTCGCCGCTCTTGCGCAACTGGCCTTCGTGGGCCCGTTCCGCGGCAACATAGGCGCGCTCGATGATGCCGGTTTCCGCCTTGGGGTGGTGGGTGCGGACGGTCTTGATGAGCGCCCCGACCGTGCCCGCCGGCTGGCCCTTGGAGAAGATGCGCGGGAAGAGGGCGCGCCGCAATGCGACAGGTGCCGTGGGGCCCTGCGCAGAGCCCGATCGTGTATCGGTCATCGCGCCTCCTCCACTGGCAAAACTAACACCGGGGCCCTGAGATTCCGCGGCTGTTCGCTACCGGCTAGGCGATGCTCGCCTTGCGGTTCTCGGTCAGCCGCTGCTCCTGCTTCTTCAGCTCCGGCTCGTTCTGTCGCAGGTGCGCGTACAGCGGCGCGGCGATGAAGATCGTCGAATAGGTGCCGACGAGCATGCCGATGAACAAGGCGAGGGCGATGTCTCGCAGCGTGCCGGCGCCGAGCAGCACCGATCCGATGAACAGGATCGAGCCGACCGGCAGCAGCGCGACGACCGAAGTGTTGATCGACCTCACCAGCGTCTGGTTCACCGCAAGGTTCACCGACTCCGAGAAGGTTCGCACCCCGGTGTCCTCTGTGGTGTTCTCGCGAATCTTGTCGAACACCACGACAGTGTCGTACAGCGAGTAGCCGAGGATGGTCAGGAAGCCGATCATCGCTGCCGGGGTCACCTCGAACGCGAGGACGCCGTAGATCCCGGCGGTGATCACCAGGTCGTGCAGCAGTGCGATCATTGCGGCGAGCGACATCTTCCAGGTGCGGAAGTAGAGCGCCATCACCACAGCGGCGAGACCGAGGAACACCAACAGCGCCCGGATGGACGAGTTGGTGATGTCCTGACCCCAGACCGGGCCGATGAACGATGCTGTGACATCCGAAACACCGACGCCGTAGGCCTCGGCGAGTGCATCGCGCACGTCATCGCTCTCGCGGTTCGTCAGCTGGTCGGTCTGCACCCGGACAGAGTCGCCGCCGACGATCGTGACCTTCGCGTTCGCGCTGTCGACGACGGATGCGACGACATCCGAAGCGAGGGCGTCATCCGGATTCGCGACGTCGGCGACCTCGAACTGCGAACCGCCGCGGAACTCGATCCCGAACTGGAAACCGCCGCGCATCATCGTGACGCCGACGAACAGGATGACCAGGGAGATGGCGATCGAGTACCAGATCCGGCGCTTGCCGATGAAGTCGAACGAGCGCTTGCCCGTGTAGAGGTCGTTGCCGAACTGGGAGAAGCTGGCCATCAGGAATCCTTCCCCGCGTTCTTCTTGGCAGTGGAGTTCTTGGCACTGGTGCTGGTGGAGCCGGTGCTGACGGAGCTGACCTTCTCGGCGGCCTTGCGCTCGGCGATGGTCTGGCGCTTCGCGGCCTCACGGCTGCTCGACGCGCGCTTGCTGGCCGGCACGGCGACCGGGTCGCGGAACTGCGCCCGCCCGCGGTAGACGGCGCCGAGCGCACGCGGGTCGAGCCCACTGAAGCGGTGACCCTCTCCGAAGAACTTGGTTTGCGCGAGCAGTTGCATGACCGGGTGGGTGAACATCGACACGACGAGGAGGTCGACCAGGGTTGTGAGCCCGAGCGTGAAGGCGAATCCGCGGACGTTCCCGACGGCCAGCAGGAACAGCACGGCAGCCGCGAGGAAGTTGACCGTGTCGGACGCGAAGATCGTGCGCAGAGCACGCTTCCAGCCCGCCTCGACTGCCGAGACGAGGGCGCGCCCGTCGCGCAGTTCGTCGCGGATGCGCTCGAAGTAGACGATGAACGAGTCTGCGGTGATACCGACCGCGACGATGAGGCCGGCGACGCCCGCGAGCGAAAGTCGGTAGCCCTCACGCCAGGACAGGATGGTGACCAGCAGGTAGGTGATGATCGCCGCGACCATGAGCGACACGACGGTCACGAAGCCCAGCGTCCGGTACTGGATGAGCGAGTAGATCACGACCAGGATGAGGCCGATCAGGCCCGCGAGCAGGCCGCTGGCCAGCTGACTCTCACCGAGAGTCGCCGAGATGGTGTCCTGGCTCTGCACCACGAAGCCGATCGGCAGCGCACCGAACTTCAGCTGGTCCGCGAGGGTCTTCGCCGTCTCCTGAGTGAAGGATCCGGTGATCTGCGGCTTGCCATCGGTGATGACCGCGTTGGTGGTCGGGGCCGTGATGACCTTGCCGTCAAGCACGACCGCGAACTGGTTCTGCGAGCCCGGCAGCTGGAACAGCCGCTTGGTGACGTCGCCGAACTCCTTAGTGCCCTCACCGTCGAAGACGATGTTGACGCCCCACTGGCCGGTGCTGACGCCCTGGCTGTTGGCGACCAGCGCGGCCTGTGCGTCGGCGATGCGCTCACCTGAGACCTCGACCGGGCCGAGGATGTACTTGAACTGCAGCGTGTCGTCACAGGTGATGAGCGGCTTGTCGGCCGGCGCGATCGCCATCGCGGCCTCGTCGATCGTGTCGCAGGTGAAGTTCGTGAACTCCTCCTGCAGAGCAGGGGTGATCCAGTTCAGGTCGCTGGCATCGGTCGGCGTGACGCTCGGCTCGGCCGCAGGCTCTTCCGCCGGTGCAGAAGGCGACGGTGACGGGCTCGGCTCGCCGTCCTCCCCAACCGCCGACGTCGCGGAGACGTCCGCGACGAGCACTGGGCGGAACTCGAGCTTGGCCGAAGCCTCGAGGCGCTCCATGGTCTCGTCATCCGGAACGCCGGGGATCGAGACGATGACGTTCTGCCCGCTCTGCGTGCTGATCTCGGCCTCAGCGACACCGGATGCGTCGACACGCTGACGGATGATCGACACGGCCTGGTCGAGCTGTTCCTGAGTGACGGCCTGGCCGCTCTCCAGTTGCGGCGCCAAGATGATCTGGGTTCCGCCCTCGAGGTCGAGCGCGAGCTTCGGGCTCCACGACCCGCCACCCCAGATGACCGCCGCGCCGTTGAGCGCCACCAGTCCGAGCACGATCACCAGGAGCCAGGTGAGAGTGCGCCATGCCCTCTTCACCGGTGTCGATCTTGCGGCCACGTACGCTCAGCTTTCTAGGGTCAGATCAGGAGTTATTGTGCGGACAACGGCCCGCGGTCCACGCGTCTTCGCGTGGAGCAGGTTTCAGGTTAGCGCCTACTAGAGGGCCTTCTTGTCATCTCCGGTGGTGCCGTCGTCCGTTGCAACGTCGGTTGTGCTGTCCTCGATTGCGTCGGCGGTCTCATCGTCGGTGGCGGCGACGGCCTCGTCGGCGGGCTTAAGGAGCACCTGACGGTGCACGCGGAGCTCGACACCGGGGGCGACCTCGAGGGTGGCGATGTTGTCGTCTTCGTCGATCGCGGTGATGGTGCCGTACAGGCCGAAGTTGGTCATCACCTCGGTGCCGGGCACCATCTGGGTGCGACGCTCCTCCGCCTCACGCTGCCGCTTCTTGCCAGAACGGAACTGGAAGAAGAGCAACGCCGCGAGGGCGACAAGGATGATGACGAATGTGAGGTCCATGTGGGACTTGGCCTTCCGAAGGGGACTGTGGTTGCGGCTCGTGTCGGCGTTCAGCCGTGCGACTGAGCCACTGATCGCGTGCGATCAGGCTGTGGAGAGCCAGTTAAGCATCATAGGTCATCGCCGAACAGGGCGTCTGAGCGCCGCTGGATCCCGAGGTGCTCGAAGGCGGCGCGCGTGGCGACCCGGCCACGCGGAGTGCGGGTCAGCATGCCGACCCGAACCAGGAACGGCTCGACGACCGATTCGATCGTCTCGGCTTCCTCACCGACCGATACCGCGAGTGTGCCAAGGCCCACCGGACCGCCGTCGAAGCGGGTCAGGATGATGTCGAGCACCGCCCGGTCGAGCCGGTCCAAGCCGAGCCCGTCGACGTCGTACAGCTCGAGCGCCGACTGCACCGCGTGCAGACCGTCGACGTGGTGCACCAGGATGTAGTCCCGCACACGTCGAAGCAGACGGTTGGCGATTCGCGGGGTCCCACGGGAACGGCCTGCGATCTCGGCGAGGGCATCGCGTTCGACATTGAGCTCGAGGAGCGCCGCCGCACGGATGAGCACCTGCTCGAGCTCACCCTCGTCGTAGAACTCGAGGTGGGCGGTGAACCCGAAGCGGTCGCGCAACGGGTTCGGCAGCAGACCGGATCGCGTGGTCGCGCCGACCAGCGTGAACGGTGCCAGGTCGAGTGGGATCGACGTGGCGCCTGCGCCCTTGCCGACCATGATGTCGATGCGGAAGTCCTCCATCGCGAGGTACAGCATCTCCTCCGCCGACCGTGCCATGCGGTGGATCTCGTCGATGAACAGGATCTCCCCCGGCACGAGCGACGACAGTAACGCTGCCAGGTCGCCCGCGTGCTGGATCGCTGGGCCGCTGGACATGCGCAGCGGCCGACCGCTCTCCTCCGCGACGATCATGGCGAGCGTCGTCTTGCCGAGGCCGGGCGGGCCGGCGAGCAGGATGTGGTCTGGTGTGCGGTTCTGAATCCGCGCTGCGTCGAGCAGCAGCTGCAGCTGTGCGCGCACCTTGGCCTGCCCGACGAACTCAGCGAGCGTCTTCGGACGAAGCGCGCCCTCGAAGGCGAGCTCGGCATCCGATTCCGGTGTCGACCGGACGATGCCGAGGTCGCCGGCGGCGTCGCCCGTCATGAACGGCCACCCATGGAGCTGAGCTGGCTGGGTCCGAGGTTCGCGAGGGCGATGCGCAGCAGCGCCTGCACGTTCGACTTCTCATCGTCGGATGCCGCGGCGACGGCGTCGTCGACGGCCTGCGCCGCGATCTTCTCCGACCAGCCGAGGCCGGCAAGGGCAGCGATGACGCTGTCGCCGACGTGCGCGGGGGCCCTTGACGCCGGAGCGTCCTGCATGCGGACGGCGGTGAGCTTGCCCGCGAGGGAGACGACGATGAGCTTCGCGGTCTTCGGGCCGATGCCGGAGACCTTGCGGAACGCTGCGTCGTCCTCGTTCGCGACCGCGGCGGCGATCTCCGCCGGCCGGAGCGCGCCGAGCACACCCATCGCCGACTTGGGGCCGACTCCGCTCACGCCGCGCAGCAGGTCGAACAGCTCCCGCTCCTCAGCGTCGGCGAACCCGTAGAGGGCGAGTTCGTCCTCACGCACGATGAGGGCGGTGTGCAGGCTCGCCTCCGAGCCGACCCGCAGCGACAGCGCGGTGTCCGGTGTGACAGCGACCCGCAACCCGACTCCCCCGACCTCGACGACGACACTCGAACCAGCAGTTACGAGCACGGAGCCGCGGACGGAAGCGATCATGGAGCCAGCCTACGGTGGGCCCCCGACCTCGCCGCGGAGCGCTCGGCGGCGTGCCACGCCTGCTGCGCGGGAGTGAGTGTCCCTCGATCCGTTGCGACGCTCGCGCCGCGTTTCCAGGCGTGACAGATGGCCAGGGCGAGCGCGTCCGATGCGTCGGCCGGCTTGGGCGCCTCCGCGAGACGCAGCACCTTCGCCACCATCGTCGCCAGCTGCTTCTTCTCGGCGCCGCCGTAGCCGGTGAGGGCCGCCTTGACCTCGGTCGGCGTATGGAAGCCGACGTCGAGACCGCGCGCGGCGGACGCATGCAGGGCGACACCGCTGGCCTGCGCGACGCCCATCACGGTGCGCAGGTTCTGCTGCGCGAACACGCGTTCGATGGCAACGGCATCCGGATGCCACTCGTCGAGCATCGAGGCGATCTGGTTCCCGATCGTGAGGAGCCGCTTCTCGAGCGCCTCCCCCGCGCCTGTGCGGATGACGTCGACGAACACCAGGGTGGCGCGTCGGTCGGGCGTGACATCGACGACCCCGACGCCGCAGCGGGTGAGGCCGGGGTCGATGCCGAGCACCCGCACGAGGGTCTACTCCTCTTCGTCGAGCTGGGCTTGCACCTCGGCCGGGACGTCGAAGTTCCCGTAGACGTTCTGCACGTCGTCGAGATCCTCGAGCGCGTCGATGAGCTTGAACACCTTGCGCGCGGTCTCGACGTCCACCTCGACGCTGAGGTTCGGCACGAACTCGGCCTCAGCAGAGTCGTAGTCGATGCCCGCCTCCTGCAGCGCGGTGCGAGCCGCGACCAGGTCGGTCGGCTCCGTCACGACCTCGAAGCCAGCGCCACGGTCGATGACTTCCTCTGCCCCGGCGTCCAGCACTGCGAGCAGGATGTCGTCCTCGGAGACCCCGTCGGTCTTCTCGATCGACACGACCCCCTTACGGTTGAAGTTGTAGGCGACGCTGCCTGGGTCGGCCATGGTGCCGCCGTTGCGGGTCATCGCGGTGCGGACCTCGGCTGCTGCGCGGTTGCGGTTGTCGGTGAGGCACTCGATCAGCAGGGCGACGCCGCCGGCGGCGTAGCCCTCGTACATGATCGTCTGGTAGTCGATCGTCTCGCCGGTGAGGCCGGCGCCGCGCTTGATCGCGCGATCGATGTTGTCGTTGGGAACCGACGTCTTCTTCGCCTTCTGCACGGCGTCGACGAGGGTCGGGTTGCCGGAGAGGTCAGCACCGCCGATCTTGGCTGCGACCTCGATGTTCTTGATGAGCTTCGCGAAGGACTTCGCGCGGCGCGCGTCGATGACGGCCTTCTTGTGCTTCGTCGTTGCCCATTTGGAGTGACCGGCCACTAACGTCCCTTTCGTCGACGCACCGCTTGGCTCTGCCCCGGGTGCGCGTTTACCGCCCGTAATTCTACGCCAGCGGTGTCTGGCAGCCGGTTAGGGCGCCGCGTCAGCGAGCCGCGCGCACCTTGTCCAGGAAATAGCGGTGGAAGCGGTGGTCATCCGTCATCTCCGGATGGAAGGACGTGCCGAGCAGATTCCCCTGCTCGACCGCGACGACTCGTCCGTCTCTCAATGTCGCGAGGGTCTTGACCTCGTCGCCGACCCGTTCGACCACTGGGGCGCGGATGAACACCGCGTGCAGCGGCGGTTCTCCGATCGCCGGGACCTTGAGGTCGACCTCGAACGAGTCGGTCTGGGACCCGAACGCGTTGCGGCGCACATCGATGTCGAGTGCACCGAGGCTCTCCTGGCCCTCGATGCCGTCGACGATGCGTGCGGACAGCATGATCAGCCCCGCGCACGTGCCGTACGCGGGCAGCCCCTCGGCCAGCGCGCGCTTGAGCGGCTCGGCGAGGCCGAAGATGCGCGACAGCTTGTCGATGACGGTGGACTCACCACCGGGGATGACGATCCCGTCGATGCTGTCGAGCTCCTCCGGGCGGCGCACAGGCACCGCGTCGGCGCCGAAGCCCCTGAGCACCGCGAGATGCTCGCGGAAGTCGCCCTGGAGGGCGAGCACTCCGACTGTCAGCGTGTCGCTACCAGCCACGTTCGGCGAGGCGGTGCGGTGCAGCGAGGTCGGCGACATTGATGCCGACCATGGCCTCACCCAGCCCGCGCGAGACATCCGCGATGACCTCGGCGTCGTCGTAGAACGTTGTCGCCTTGACGATCGCTGCTGCCCGACGCTCGGGGTTGCCCGACTTGAAGATGCCCGATCCGACGAAGACACCGTCGGCGCCGAGCTGCATCATGAGCGCCGCGTCGGCTGGCGTTGCGACGCCACCGGCGGTGAACAGCACGACGGGAAGCTTTCCGGTCGCTGCGACCTCGGCGACGAGCTCGTACGGCGCCTGCAGTTCCTTTGCGGCGACGTACAACTCGTCCTTCGTCTTCGACTTGAGCTCGTTGATCTGGCCGGTGATGGTGCGGATGTGCTTGGTCGCCTCGGAGACGTCACCGGTGCCAGCTTCACCCTTGGAGCGGATCATCGCAGCACCCTCGGTGATACGGCGCAGGGCCTCACCCAGGTTGGTCGCGCCACACACGAACGGAACGTTGAACTGCCACTTGTCGATGTGGTTGACGTAGTCGGCGGGGCTCAGCACCTCGGACTCGTCGATGTAGTCGACCTTGAGCGCCTGCAGCACCTGCGCCTCGACGAAGTGGCCGATGCGGGCCTTCGCCATGACCGGGATGGAGACGGAGCTCACGATCGCGTCAATGAGGTCGGGGTCGCTCATGCGGGCGACGCCGCCCTGCGCGCGGATGTCGGCGGGCACGCGCTCGAGCGCCATGACAGCGACTGCGCCGGCGTCTTCGGCGATCTTCGCCTGATCCGCCGTGACGACGTCCATGATCACACCGCCCTTGAGCATCTCTGCCAGGCCGCGCTTGACGCGGCTCGTGCCCAGTTCGGTGTTGGAGTCGTTGGTGATGGTCATTAGGTCATTCTACCGCCGCGGAGGACGGCAGAAGCACGCGGCGTAACGCTCAGTCATCACCGGTCGGCCAGCCCGCGGCGATCTCGTCGCGAACCTCGCCGAGCAGCCGCGGAACGGCCTTCGTGCCGGCGACGATCGGGAAGAAGTTGGAGTCGAGCGCCCAGCGCGGAACGATGTGCTGGTGCAGGTGCTCTGCGATGCCCGCGCCGGCGATGCGACCCTGATTCATGCCGAGGTTGAAGCCGTCGCAGTGGGCGACCTTCTTGAGCACGCGCATCGCGGTCTGGGTGAGGCTGCCGATCTCGGCGACCTCTTCCGGGCTCGCTTCGTCGTACGTTGCGATGTGCCGGTACGGGCACACCAGCAGGTGCCCGGAGTTGTACGGGTACAAGTTCAGCAGGGCGTACGCGTGCTTGCCGCGCGCCACGATGAGAGCTTGCTCGTCTTCGAGACCGGGTGCGCGGCAGAACGGGCACTCGTCCTTGGCCGGCTGCTGGCCGTCCTGGATGTAGACCAGCCGGTGCGGTGTCCACAGCCGCTGGAAGGCATCCGGAACTCCGGCGAAATCGCTCGCGAACTCCGCGCCGTGGAACTCCTCCGGCGAGTAACTGCGCCCGCTGTCCATCAGACCTGGGCTTTCGTCTCGATTGCTCTCAGGATGCGCTGGATCGCCTCGGCGACGGGCACGCCGTTGTCCTGGGTGCCGTCGCGGTAACGGAAGCTGACTGCGCCGTTGGCCCGGTCCTCCTCGCCTGCGATGAGCTGGTATGGCACCTTCTGCTTGGTGTGGGTGCGGATCTTCTTCGGCATCCGGTCGTTGGAGTCGTCGAGTTCTGCACGCACACCGGCGTTCTTCAGCTGCTCGATGACCGAGCCGAGGTACTCCTCGTACTCCTCGGCGACGGGTATGCCGACGACCTGCACGGGCGAGAGCCAGACCGGGAACGCTCCGGCGTAGTGCTCGGTGAGCACGCCGAAGAAGCGCTCGATGGACCCGAACAGAGCGCGGTGGATCATCACCGGGCGCTGGCGCGTGCCATCCGCTGCCGTGTACTCGAGGCCGAAACGCTCTGGGAGGTTGAAGTCGAGCTGGATGGTCGACATCTGCCAGGTGCGGCCGATCGCGTCGCGTGCTTGCACGGAGATCTTCGGGCCGTAGAACGCGGCACCGCCGGGATCGGGTACCAGTTCGAGGCCGGATTCCTCCGCCACCTCGCGCAGGGTGGCGGTGGCCTCGTCCCAGACCGCGTCGTCGCCGACGTACTTCTCGGGGTCCTTGGTGGACAGTTCGAGGTAGAAGTCGTTCAGGCCGTAGTCCTTGAGGAGGTCAAGCACGAAGTCGAGGAGCATGCGCAGCTCTTCGCGCATGTTCTCCCGCGTGGTGAAGATGTGCGCGTCATCCTGAGTCATCCCGCGCACGCGGGTGAGGCCGTGCACGACGCCGCTCTTCTCGTAGCGGTAGACGGAGCCGAACTCGAACGCGCGCATCGGCAGGTCGCGGTAGGAGCGCCCACGCGACCGGTAGATGAGGATGTGGAATGGGCAGTTCATCGGCTTGAGGTAGTAGTCGGCGCCCTGTCTGGTGATCTCGCCGTCCTCTCCGCGCAGCTCGTCGAGGTGCATCGGCGGGAACATACCGTCGGCGTACCAGTCGAGGTGCCCGGATTCTTCGAACAGGTTCGACTTGGTGATGTGCGGCGAGTAGACGAACTCGTAGCCGGCTTGCTCGTGGCGGCGGCGGGAGTAGTCCTCCATCTCCTTGCGGATGATGCCGCCCTTGGGGTGGAACACCGGCAGTCCGGAGCCGATTTCCTCGGGGAAGGAGAACAGGTCGAGCTCTGCACCGAGTTTGCGGTGGTCGCGCTTGGCAGCCTCTTCGAGTCGCTGCTGGTACTCGCGCAGCTCGTCCTTGCTCGGCCAGGCAGTGCCGTAGATGCGCTGGAGCTGCTTGTTCTTCTCGGACCCGCGCCAGTAGGCGGCGGCGACACGCGTGAGGGCGTAGCCGTTGCCGATCATGCGAGTGTTCGGAAGGTGGGGTCCGCGGCAGAGGTCCTTCCAGGCGGTTTCGCCGGACTTCGAGTCGACGTTGTCGTAGATCGTGAGTTCTGCGCCGCCGACTTCGACGCTCTCCCCCGCGTCACCGGCTTCGGCCGAGCCGCCCTTGAGCCCGATGAGTTCAAGCTTGTACGGCTCGCCTGCCAGCTCGGTGCGTGCTTCGTCCTCGGTGACGACCCGACGCTGGAAGCGTTGGCCGGACCGGATGATGCGGTCCACCTCTTTCTGGATGGCCTTCAGGTCTTCTGGCGTGAATGGTTCCTCGACGTCGAAGTCGTAGTAGAACCCGTCGGTGATGGGCGGGCCGATGCCGAGCTTCGCTTCCGGATTGATCGACTGCACCGCTTGGGCGACGACGTGGGCCGCAGAGTGGCGGAGGATGTTGAGGCCATCCTGCGAGTCAATGGTGACGGGTTCGACGGTGTCGCTGTCAGTGACGGTGGCGGCGAGGTCTTTCAGTTCGCCGTTGACGCGCATCGCGACGATGTTGCGGTCACTGTAGAGGTCGAATCCCGTCTGGTGGCTCATTGGATCAACTTTAGTGGCCGGGGCGTCCGCCTACAGCCGCTTCTCCATCGGTGGTCGAGCTCTCGGTTGACGAGCCCCCGGTGGTCGTGCCTCTCGAGACCCGCGCTCCGGTGGTCGAGCCTGTCGAGACCCGCGCTCCGGTGGTCGAGTCTGTCGAGACCCGTTGCTGGGCAGAGTTCTCCCGCGGTGCCTCAGGTGGCCCGATGTCGCTCGGCCGCGGTGAGGGCGTCGGCGAGTGCCGGTGACTTGGATGGCATCGGCCTGGGTGTCTGGGTGGGGTCGATGTCGCGGGGTGGGATGAGCCAGAAGCGGGCTAGCGGGTCGTGGTCGCGGGTTTCGATCTCCCAGCCCTCGTCATGCAGCAGCAGGTGGTGGTGGCGGCAAAGCAGGATGCCGTTGTCGATGTCGGTTGTCCCGCCGTCGCGTTCCCACCAGCGGATGTGGTGGGCCTCGGTCCATTCCGGGGGTCGGTCGCAGTCGGGCCAGGCGCAGCCGCCGTCGCGGGCGGCCAGCAGCCGGCGTTGGGCCCGGTTGAAGAAGCGCTGCTCCCGGCCGAGGTTGACCGGGAGGGGGCGGTCGTCGAAGACGATCAGCTCGATCCCGTTCAGGCAGGCGTTGCGCTCCACCGTGGCGATCGACACCGGGTAGTCCTGGCCTTCGATCCAGCCCCGACCGGCGCGGTCGGTCAAGTCTGTGGCGGCCACCAGCACCCGCACCGCGGGCCGGTTCACGCCGACCACACCCTGCGGGTCGGTGTCGAGGGCCAGCTGGATCAGCTCCAGCATCCCGTCCGAGGCCAGCTGCTCGGTGGTGCGGGTGTCGGCCAGGATCGCCTCCGCCCGCTCCCGCTCCGGACCGGTGGTGAAGCGGGGTCCGCCCCGGCGTGGTGAGGTGAGCTTGTCGTAGACGTCATCGATCAGGGCGGCGCCCTCCGGGTCGAGGTCCCAGGTGTACCGGGTCATCCCGTCATCCCGCTTCCACCGGCGGAACGACCGCAAGGCCCGGCGCTGCCGCTCCCGCTCCACGATCCCGGCCGCATCCAGGTCATCCCGGGCCGTCCGGGCCAGCCGCAGCAGCTGCTCGGCATCGAGCGCGCCACCGGGCGTGGTCGCCGATTCGGCGACGCCGGTCACCAGCCGGGTCGCGGCGGCGGTCAAGTCTTCAGTCGTGACACCGGGTCCCGGCCGGCCCAGCCCGGTGCGGATCGCCTCCGCACCTGCCACCGAGACGGTTCCGGCCGCGACGGCCTTCCCGACGGGTGCGAGCCACGGCTCGGTCATCATGCTGGCGAGCCCTGCCGGGTCGTCGATGCCCGCGGTCTCGGCGTTCTGCAGCAGGTCGGCGTCATTCATCATGGTGCCGACCCGCACGAGCGTGGTCGCCTCGCGGGCGGTGGAGCCGGTCACCCCGCGGATCAGCGCCTCCGGCGTGCGGAACCCCTCCTTCCGGGCCAGCCCGCCGAACCGGCCTCAACCGATGACCGGCGCACCACCTCACCGGCGAGCACCGACGCACAAGCATCAAGACTCCGCTTCGCCTCCGCCAACGACCGCTGCGCGGCCATCAAGGCAGAGTCCGAGAGTCCACGACCGCCGGCAGCTTCGGCACCCAGGCGGGCGTTCGCCTTCAGCGCCACCTCGAGCGCGGTGCTGAACGTAGCTGCGGAACTGGTCATGCATCCATTGTCCCAGCCTCGAACACAGCTACACAAGCAGATCTGAGAATCTGTTAGAAACTACTTTCAAGCTCACGTGTGGAGGAACAGACGGGCGCTTCGCGACGCCCCGCGAAGACCCAAACAGGGAAGGTCTCGACAAGCTCGACCACCGGACGAAGCTCAACCACCAAAGGGAAGCTCGACCGCCGAGCGAACGAGGGCTCCGGCGAAACGGCGGTGCCTAGACTGCGGACATGTCCCTTCTGCGCGACCTCGCCCAACCCATCCTTAATGCCCCGATGGCCGGCGCGGCAGGCGGGCGCCTGGCAGGCGCTGTCTCCGCCGCGGGCGGTTTCGGCATGATCGGCATCGCCGGTGCCATCACCGAGGAGTGGCTCGCACGCGAGGTCCCGCTCGCGGCAGCATCCGGACGCCCGTGGGGAGCCGGCATGATGGCCTGGGTTCTCGATGGCGGCCTCGACCCCGTGCGCATGGTCCTCGACCACAAGCCGGACCTGCTGTGCATCAGCTTCGGCGACCCAGGACCGGCAGCCCAGCTTGCGAGAGACGCCGGCGTCACCACCGCCATGCAGGTCGGCAACGCAGAAGATGTCGATCGCGCCATCGAGGCCGACATCGACCTGATCGTCTGCCGCGGAAGCGAGGGCGGCGGGCACGGCCGCGGCGAGGTGGCGACACTCCCCCTGCTCCAACTCGTCCTCGATCGCACCGACAAGCCCGTGATAGCGGCCGGCGGCATCGCAACAGCCCGAGGTGTGGCGGCGGTTCTCGCGGCGGGCGCTGCCGCGGCTTGGGTCGGCACCCGGTTCGCCGCCTGCACCGAGTCGCTGTCGGCGGACTCGCTCAAGCAGGCCATCGCATCCGCCGCCGTCGACGACACCGTCTATACGCGCGCCTTCGACGTGGCCCAGCGCATCCCGTGGCCCTCCGAGTTCGGCGGGCGAGCCATCCGCAACCCCTTCACCGAAGAGTGGGTCGACCGCATCGACGAGCTGCAGCAGCGGGTCGACTCCGAAGATGAGCTGACAGACCGGATGAACGCCGCGCGAGCATCCGGCGACGTCACAGTCGCTCCGGTCTACGCAGGCCAGTCTGCTGGCCTCACGCCGCGTGTGGAATCCGCGGCGGATGTCATAGCGGACCTGGCCCGGTTCCGTGAGCACTTAAACGCAGCGTGGGTCGCCTGGCAATAGGCGACCCACGCTGGCGTGTTATCTAGCGGCGGTAGCCCTCCGTCGGGAAGCCACCGAGGTAGGCGAGCACGCGGGCCATCGCGAACGAGCCGGTATTCGACTCGATCGCGAAGAACTTGTCCGTGAGGTCGCCCTCACGGTCGATGCCGGCCGATTCGAAGGCTCCGACGATCAGCACCGGCGTGTACTCCTTGCCCTCCAGGACGCTCACCGAGCTCGACACCTGGTCGGCCGAGAACTCGAGCGCGTTGCTGAGGTAGGAGTCCGAGCGAACGCCGACGATGTTGAAGTCGCCGTCCATCTGCCCTTGCGCGTACTTCTCGATCAGTCCTGCGTTGCGGGCGTAGTTGCGCCATCCGTAGCCCATCTCAGCGTAGGCAGCGTTGGGGTTCTCCTTGCCGAGGTAGTTGGTGATCATGCCGATCGTGTCGGATGCCGTGTACGCCAGGGCCACGGCGATGTCACGCTCGCTCAGGATGTCCTTGATCACCTGGTCGGAGTATCCGTAGTTCTCGGCAAGCGGCGCAACCTCTGTGGTCGTGAAGGCCTCCAGGTTCGCGTCCGCGGCCCGGCGGAAGAACGATGCGATATCAGCGACATTCGCGTTCTCAGAGATGGCCGGGCTGTCCAGATCGCGGCCCACTTCGAAGATCGCTTCGGCCGCCTCGACCTGCGTGACGGACAGTTCGAGCAGCAGCAGCGGGTAGAGGGAGTCGTTGATGACCTCCTCGATCGACCCGTACGCGCCGGCGTCGAGCGCCGCGTAGATCTCTTCAATCGAGGAGCTCGCGAAGAGGTACAGCGTGAACGCGTCGAACGCATTACCGTATGCGGTAGTGATGGCCTCGGCGTCCGAGAGCGTCTTCACCTTGAAGGTGTCGAGTCTGTCAAGGAAGCCGGTGAACACGCGTTCCACGGTGCCGATGCTGCTGAACTCGCGGTCCAGCACCCCGCCACCGTTGATAAGGGCGTCCTGAGCGATACCGTAAGCGCCCGCCAGCGCCTGCATGAGGCTCTTGGCGTTCATCGCCTCGATGAAAGCTCCGCCGGGGAGGCCCTGGCTGAGCAGACGGTCCGCCTCGTCGGCCATGATGAGCGCCTCGATGTAGCTCTCCCACGCCGCCTCCTGGATGCCGTCGGTAAGCGCGGTGAATTCGAGATCCGCACGGTTGAAGTCGTTGAGCTGGCGCTCGGTCGCGGTCTTGAAGCGTGTGTAGCCGGGCTCAGTCACCTTGAGTCCACGCGCCGCAGACGGAGCGGGCAACTCCTTACCGGTGAGGTGGAAGTAGGCCTCGAAGATGTCACCGACCTCGACGACCTCAAGGCCGTTCTTGCGGCCGTACTCGACCACGTCGACGACCTGACCTTGCGTGTTCATGGAGTTGCGCGATCCCGCGGGAATGAGCACCTTCGTGTAGTCGCCATCAGCGTCGACGACCCCGGTAACTTTCTCGGGAACGCCGCCCACTGGCCCGATGGTGCCGCTCGGCGTGATGGTGCCGGTCATGACGACGTCGGGAAGGAACTCGTCGCCGAGGATGAGACTCAGCAGGCCTGCGGTGGTGATGCCGCCGGCGCTAGGTCCGTCGCCACGACCCCGAAGGGCGAAACGGTAGTTGTTGGTGATGTCGGCACCAGTCAGGAGGGTCGCCACCATCACAGAACTCCACGCTGCTCCCTGGAACATGTCGCCGAAGCCGCCGACCTCGTCCTCGGAGATGTCGATGGAGAACTTGCCATCCTCGGACGGCTTGACGCTGATCGTCTGCTCGAAGATGGAACCGGTGCTGCCGCTGACCGCGAGCATGGGGATCGTGATCTCGGTCCGCTGGTAATCGACCGTGTTGTCGGTGTTCTCGACCGGCGCGACGGGATCGGCCGGGAACAGCGTGCAGCCGGTCAGCATGACGGCGGCTGCAGCGACCACGGCCGTGGCGCGCATGAGTCGCGACGCGTGGCGGCGTGGCGTGGTAGTTCGTGACAAAGGGATCTCCTTGGTTCAGGACGAACGGATGCAGGGATGGTGCGGGTGATGGGGAGTCGGAACGTCGCTTCACTGTGCTTCGCGAAGCTCCACTGTGTCGCGAAACGGAACCTTGCCTGATCGCAACCCAACCGGGAATGCTGTCAGATGCCGGTGCGCTCGGGCAACGAGTTTGAGGGTGTTTCACCCCTAGTTCGCACCCTAGTTTTTACCCGCGTCGCAGCTACAGCCAGCGCTTGGCCTTGAACACGGCGTACAGCCCTCCACTCAGCAACGCCATGAGCACAAGAGCGAATGGATAGCCGACCGACCACGCGAGTTCTGGCATGTGCTCGAAGTTCATGCCGTAGATGGTTCCTATGAGCGTCGGCGCGAACAGGATGGCCGCCCACGCGGTGATGCGCTTGACCTGCTCGTTCTGCTCCACGCTGGTGCGCGTCATCCCTCGGGTGACGAGCGTTGACTGCACTTGGAGAGCATTGTCGAGCAACGCCCGATAGGAATCCACCCGGTCGACGGTTCGCACAACGTGATCGAGCACATCTCGTAGGGAGCGCTGCAGCTCCACCTCGACCGCATAACGGTCCGCACCACGGAGCAGGCTTTCCAGCATCTCAACGAGGGGATGCACTGCCCGCTGGAAGCGGATCACTTCGCGAGAGAGCGCGTAGATTCGCCGCGCCAGGATCTCATCGTCAGCCTCGCCGAAGAGCTGGTCTTCGATCTCGTCGATGTCGTCCTCGAGTCCGGCAACCACCGGCTCGTACTCATCGACGACCTCGTCGACGATGGCATAGAGGACTGCCTCCGGGCCGAGTGCCAGGAGCTCCGGCGACCGCTCGAGCCGTACGCGGACATCCGCAAGGTTCGGAGTCTCCGAGTGTCGCACGGTCACGACGAAATCTGGTCCGACGAACACGTGCAGCTCTCCAAACTCCACCGCCTCTTCCTCGTCCAGGTAGCGTGCCGGCCGGAGTACTGCGAAGAGGGTCTGGTCGTAGCGCTCAAGCTTGGCCCGCTGGTGTCCCTTTCTCGCGTCCTCCACCGCGAGGTGATGAAGCCCGAACTCCGCCGCCACAGAACTGAGCTCAGCATCCGTCGGCCGGTAGAGGCCGATCCAGGCCATCCCGTTCTCTGCGCGATTGAGCTCGTAGGTCTCCTCAAGCGAGCCGGGCGTCTGCACGCGTACCCCGTTGCGGTAGATGGCGTTGTCGACGAGCGGCATGCGGGCTCCGATCACGCGGGTTGGTGGCGTTTCAGACGGTATCGCATTCCTCGGTCGCGCTCCTGTCAGAGGCACATGGAACAATCGCTGGTATGTGCGGCAGGTTCGCTCTTGATGACAAGGCCAACGACTCGATCACCGAGTTCGTGGAGTTCTACGGCGTGAAGCGGCTCAGCGACTGGCAGCCGAACTGGGACATCCGCCCGACCGACCCCATCATGACGGTGATCGACTCCCCCAAGAACGGTCTCGTCGCTTCAACGGCCAGGTGGTCGCTCGTTCCGGGATGGGCGAAAGAGCTCAAATTGAAGTTCCCGACCTTCAACGCCCGCTCGGAGGAGGCGGCCACCAAGAGCGCCTTCGCGCCGTCGGTGAAGTCCAAGCGGGCGCTGATCCCGGCAACTGGGTACTACGAGTGGCAGACGCGCGGATCAACGAAAACGCCTTACTTCATCCGCGCGGGCCAGGACGAGCCGGTGATGTTCGCGGGCCTGTACTCGTGGTGGCGTGATCACTCCAAGGCTGATGACGACGAGAGTCGCTGGGTCTTGACGGCGACGATCTTGACCATGGATGCTGCGCCGCAGCTCGCAGAGATCCACAATCGGAACCCTGTGGTCCTGCCGCGCGACTGGTGGTCGGACTGGCTGAACCCCCAGCTGGAGGGTGACCAGAAGTTCCTCGACGCGGCAGTGCAGGCGGCCCAACCGGTCGCCGATGCCCTCGACTTCTACGAGGTCGCACCGCTGCGCGGCGAGGGTCCGCAGCTGATCGAGCCGCTGAACTCGCTCTGATTCAATTCCGGGCCGCGGCCGCGGAGGCAGTACTCTTCCGCAAGAACCATGAGATCACCCGTCGCGCTCACCCTTGCCGCAGCAACGCTCGCTGCCCTTGCCTGCTGCGCGTATCCGGCTGCGACCGCTGACGATGGATCGCTGACGTTCGCGGCTGTCGGGGACTCCATCACCGCGTGGGATCCCCCGTACAACTCAGACCCGCTGAACTCGTGGATCACCACGGCGGTGGGCGACGACCTTCAGCTCGGTGGCGGCTGGGCGCTGTCCGGGGCGCGGCTGGAGCTCATGCTCGCATCGGTGAAGCCGACGGATGCCGATGTCCTCGTGGTCATGGCGGGCACCAACGACGTGCGTCACACGACGCCGGTCGAGGATCGTCTGGCTCGGCTCGCCGCGGTGATCGAGATGATCGGGATTGACGAGGTCGTGATCGCGGCGATTCCTCCGCTGGATTCCGACCCGGTCGGCGCTCGAGTGTGGAACGACGCCTTGTCGGCTTATGCGACCGCACACGGAATCACTCACATCGACCCGTGGCGCACCTTGCGGTCACTCGACAACAGCTGGGTCGAAGGCGCGAGTGCCGACGGCATCCATCCGAGCCACAGCGCGGCGGCGGCGGCTGGGATGGCGATCCGGAACGAGCTGGTCACCCGGTTCGGTTGAGCACATTCCGGCGGATTACCGTGGATGCATGACTGATCCGAACCAGTCCGACGGCCGTTCGATGATGGAGCGGATGGCTGCTGGCGACCTGTACATCGCCGGCGACCCCGAGATGGCGGAGGCGGCGGACACAGCGCATGATCTGGCTTCCGCGTACAACGCGACGACAAGCAGGCAGGGACCGCTGAGGCGTGAGTTGCTCGGTCAGCTGCTCGGGGCGATCGGTGAGGACACGGTCCTCCGTCCGCCGCTGTACGTGGACTACGGCACGAACATCCGGATCGGTTCGCGCACGTTCGCCAACTTCGGGCTGGTTGCCCTGGACGTCGCGCCGATCACGATCGGTGACGACGTGCAGATCGGGCCGAATGTGCAGTTGCTCACGCCGACGCATCCGCTGGACTCGGAATCGCGCCGCGACAAGTGGGAGGCGGCGGAGCCGATCGTCATCGGTGACAACGTGTGGCTGGGCGGTGGCGTGATTGTGCTGCCCGGCGTGACGATCGGTGAAAACACGGTGGTCGGGGCGGGAGCGGTCGTCACCAAGGACCTGCCGGCGAACGTCGTCGCGGTGGGCAACCCGGCCAGGGTGATCCGCGAACTCTAGACACCCACCGAGACTGCAGATTCTGGCGCCTTCGCGGGCCATTCGGCCGGTTTCTGCAGTCTCGGCGGGGAAAGCTGGCTCAACGCAAGAACCCCCGGATTTCCCGGGGGTTTGCTCTGGTGGGCGATACTGGGATCGAACCAGTTCTCTACGCCCTGGACACTCCCCCGAGATTTCCGCTGAGTTGCCGCTGATGCCCCGTTTTTACTGGGCTGTCGCCCCCACACGGTAGACTCATAGATGGACACGACAGGACACGATTGGCCGGTCGTTAGGGCACGTTGGGGCACGGAGGCATGACATGGCGACTACTCGCAAGCGCAAGGCATCTCGCAACGCCTGGGGCAAGATCCGGCTCCTCCCAAGCGGTCGGTACCAGGCCAGTCACATCGGCCCCGATGGTGAAC
The DNA here is from genome assembly GCF_012274275.1 of Cryobacterium sp. BB307. Classification (GTDB taxonomy): domain Bacteria; phylum Actinomycetota; class Actinomycetes; order Actinomycetales; family Microbacteriaceae; genus Terrimesophilobacter. The sequence continues at coordinate 470,845 of NZ_JAANZA010000002.1, forward strand.
GGCACACAGCCCCGATGACCTACAGCGCGAAAGTTGACGCGCAAGCGTGGCTTGCCGCCCAGCACACCCTCATCGCTCAGGGAAATTGGTCTCCTGCTGCCGTCCTCGCTGCGCAGGCCACGCAGAAGGCCCAGACTCTCCAGGACTACGCCGAGCGGTGGTTGCGCGAGCGCACCAACTCCCGCGGCGAACGTCTCCGTCCCGCCACGATCCACGAGTACCGCCGCCTCATCGCGGGCCCCCTCGCGCCGCTCGCTCCTCGGCTCCTCGCGGACATCACGCCGGCCGTCGTGCGGACGTGGAGGACCGACCTCCTCGACACAGGGCGCAAGACGCAGACATCTCGCGCCTACGGGCTGCTCAACGCGATCATGGGCACCGCAGTCAGCGATGGACTGATCGCGCTGAACCCGTGCACCATCAAGGGCGGGCAGTCCACCAACACAGGCCGGAAGGTCCTACCGCCAACGGATGCTGAACTCGACACGATCCTGGATACGATTACTCCCCGCTTCCGGGCCCTCGTGCTCGTCGCAGCATGGGGCGGGCTGCGCTACGGGGAGGCGACCGAACTGCGCCGGAAGGATGTCACGATCACACGCGACGACTCAGGCGAGGTCAGCCTGATCCGCGTGCGCGTCGATCGCGCAGTGACCCACACTTCCGACGCCGGATTCCAGGTCGGTCCCCCGAAGTCGGAGGCCGGCATCAGGACGGTCGCTCTGCCACCGCACACAAACGGCGAACTCCTCGCCCACCTGGAGGAGCACACCGGGCGGTTCCCTGACTCGCTCCTGTTCCCCGCCGCTGATGGCTCCTCGCATCTCGGGCAATCAACGTTTACCAAGCACTGGTATCCGGCTCGGCGGGCGGCGGGTCGCGAGGATATGCCGTTCCACGCGCTCCGCCACTACGCGGGCACCCGCTACGCGCAGACCGGCGCGAGCCTTCGCGAGACGATGACCAGGCTCGGGCACTCCTCGACTTCGGCGGCGATGCGGTATCAGCACGCGACGGGTCGGGATGATGAACTGGCGGCGCGCATGGCTCGGCGGGTCTGATCCGGCCAGGTCCGGACACTGCGATAAACTAGATTTCACAACAGAAGACCAACGCTAAGCCGAGGATCGACGCGGAGAGTGGCCTGGAGCCCCCGCTGGGAACCGGATGTGTTGAGCCAGGCGCTCCACTCCGGAAAGTAGGCCGAACGGTTGTCAGCCAGGAGCACAAGACCGAGCACCGACTAGACCCCCTACGGGTCGTCGTGCTTGGTCTTCGTGCATCTAGGAGCAACCACCATGAGCACGACCCCCACACCGGAATGGCTCACCCTCCGCGACACCGCCGAGCGGCTCTCGATCTCGGAGAAGTCGGTCCGCCGCTGGATCGCTGACGGACGCCTCAAGGCCGTCCGCATCGGCCCCCGCATGATCCGCGTGGACGCCGCCAGCATCGCCGCCCTCGGCCAGCCCCTGACCGTCGCCTGACGCGACCAGATCGAGCAACCAGGGGTGCCGATGATGAGAGAGCAGTCACGCCGCTACAAGCGGTTCGAGAAGGCTCGCCAGCGGATCGCTGAGGCCAGAGCACAAACCCGCCGCCGCGAGCATGAGCGCCGGATCAACCCGCCGCTGTTCGACCTCCACGAGATCGAGGAGGACGACCGATGAGCGGGCACACGTCCCGGATCCCTCACTGGCTCCAGGAGCACGGCTCAGTGCTTGGCCTCCAGAGCGCCGATCTGGCCGTCTATGCCGCGCTCCTCCACGAGTGCGACTGGAGGAGCGGGATCACCCGCCGCGTCAGCATGGCGACGATCGCGCGTCTCGCGCTCATGAGATCCACGACGACCGCCGAGGCGTCGATCAAGCGGCTGGTCCGCGCGGGCGTAGTGGCGATCCATGAGCGCGGGATCAACCGCCCCCACGTGTACCGCCTCGGCATGATCCCCGAGGCTCTCAGTCCCCAGAATATGGGCACCGAGCAAGCAGGGACCGAGGCGCTCAGTTCCCAGAATCTGGTGGGCACTCCCCAGAATCTGGTGCCTCAGTCCCCAGAATCTGGTGACGATCTAGAACACAACTCTTTCAAGGGGGCTTCGCCCCTGGCCGATACCGAGGAGTTCGATCGATTCTGGTCGCTCTACCCGACTCACCGCCGAGGAGCGAAGAAGCCCACGCGAGCCGCCTGGGATGAGAGCCAGCCGCCCGCCGATGTCGTCGCCCGCCTCCGTGCTTGGATCCCGACAACGGATCCCCGGTTCGTACCGAGGGCCGAGAAGTGGCTCCACGAGCGGCGCTGGGAACTGGTCAAGATCACCAGTCCCTCGGCCGAGTACCTCGCATGGCTTGAGACGCCCGAGGGGCAAGCCCACGCGGCCCGAAAGGAGGCTGGATAATGCGTATTCCTCGACGCACCGATCCCACCTACCAGCCCGTCCGCGAAGCGGGCCGCCACTCCCAGCGAGTGACCCCGGCATTCAAGCGGGCGATGGACGCCTCGCCGGCATGGATTCGGGAAGCGATCCGCGACTACTGCTCCGCGCTCCGCGCCGAGGCGGCGGCATATCGGGTCGAGGCCCGCACTAATCGCTTCCGCCTGCAGGAGATCACGCGCTCCGGAGCAGATCTCAAGACACACATGGACCAGGACACAACGGAGGATCAGCGATGACCAGCACCAAGGGCAAGACCCGAACCCAGATCCGCGCGGAGGCCCGCACCCGAGAAGCGAAGGCGCTGGATCTCCGGCTCCTCGGCTACTCGCATGAGCGGATCGCCCGAGAACTCGGCTACCAGCACCGGAGTGCCGCGAAGAAGGCCATTGATCGCGCGCTCGCCGCGATCCCCCGGGAGGCCGCGAAGCAACTCCGAGATATGGAACTGGAGCGGCTGGACCTCGCTCAGCGGTCCCTAGCCGACAAGATCGTGCGCGGGCATCTCGGGGCGATCGATCGGCTGATCCGGATCATGGATCACCGCGCGAAGTTGCTCGGACTCTACGAGCCCCAGCCGGATACCGGGATCGCTGAGATTGCCGCGGTCCTCGGTGCGTGGCTTGGGAAGGTCCGGGAGGAGGACGAGGCCCTGGACGGCGATCTGCCGGATCAGGACGCAAAGGCCCTCCCTGGGTCCCTGGACACGCAGAACTCGCGGCAGACCAGCGCAGGAGGCGTTTGACATGCGCATCCGGGATTTTCGCGGACGCGACCCGACCTATCGGACCCGATAGATCGACCCTCACCCATCACAGATCAGGAGATCACTATGAGCACCAGCACCAGCACCCACGCCCAGGCATTCGCACGGCTCCAGCAGGAGCGCCACGCCGCGATCAGCCACGAGGATCACAATCTCTCGCCCCGAGCCCTCACCACTCACCGGCTCGGCCTCCTCCAGAAAGCGAACGACAACCTCGCGGCCCTCATCCCCGCCGTACCAGGGATCAGCGGCCCGACTCAGGCTGAGATCCTGGACAGCCTCCACCCGTCCACCGCCGACGAGATCGCCGTCTCCCGGGACATGCGCGAGCGGATCCAAGCCGACCTGGACCGTGGCCGTCGGCTGGAGCAGATTCTCGCGTCAGCGGATCAGCGGACCATCGTGTCGCTCTTACACTGGCTCCCAACGATGCCTGGTGTAACGGACTCCCCGCATCGGGACGAAATCATGGCGGAGATCCAGGCGCTCGCGTTCGGTCGCCTCGCGGAAATCGGCCACGAGCCCGCCGTGGCCCGCCTCCAGGCCGAGCAGGAGAACGCGCTTCCCGCCGCCGTGGCGCGAGTGTTCAACGAGGCTCTCGCCGGGACGGTCACGACCGGGGCATGGACGGATCTCCACCTCGCCGGCCCCGAGGTCTACCGGGAGATCCAGGCGGCGGAGGTCCCGGGTCTGACGGAGGAGGTTCGCCGGTTCGGGATCCTCGCGGCGCGCCAGGTCGAGCCCGACCAGTTCGCGACGCGGTAGGCCCGCTCGGGCTGGTCGAACGCCTCGGTGTCTGCGGATGCCGGGGCGCTCAGCCTTTCTCGACGGCCAGTCTCGACCGGCTCAGCCGCATCGTCACGGACTCCGGGACCTCCTTGTCCCCGCACGCGGCAACGTAACGCTCGAGGAACGCGAGTTCGTTGGGGTACTCGCGCAGGCGGCGGAGGACCACCGACATCTGTTCGGACGGCCATGGGTCCGGGACCTCGCCGGTCACGGTGCTCTCTTGCTCGGCGGCGTCTATGCACTGTTCCAAAAGGTCCCGCGCTTCCTCGAACCGTTCCTGCCGCTTGAGTTCGGAAACTGACGGCTTGAGGAGGACCCAGTACTGCCCGTCGACGGCCCCGGCGGTGCGCCGCGCCTCCGTATGAGCCTCTCGCGCCGCCTTCTCTGCCTCCTTGCGAGCTTTCTCCGCTTCCCGCTCGGCGTAGTTCGCCTCAGCCCGCCGACGCTCGGCGGCGTAGTCCTTTTCGCTCTCACGGTCCCCTGAGAACATGAGGGTGACGCGGGCTCGCCAGGTGCCATCGTCGTTACGGGCCCAAACTCGCGCGGGGACTGTAGCGACGTTCCCACGCCCGACCGAGGAGCATACGCGCGCAATCCTCCCCGTGCCGGAAGCTACTCGGTGCCGCAGTGTCCGAAGCCGGAGAACCGGGAAGGGGACGAGGGCCCCCGTACTGGTTTCCGCCGCCTGAACCGCCGCCCCGTCCCTCGTCGCCCCACAGGCGAGGGTCCAAGACGCCGGAAATTTGTAGTCGCTCAGGGTGGGCGACTCGTTGTTCGTCAGTCACCACAGCCCCGGCCATCAGAACGCGCACCCGCAAGATTCGGTACACCTCGCGGCGTTGCTCCTCGGCCATCAGGTGGAGGTTGCCCCGCGCCCGCTCTGCAAGCTCCGCAAGGTCGCGGAGCGCCTCACCCTTCTCCCGAACCGACGACGCCAGCGCCCGGTAGCCCTCGCGGCGCTCCCGGAGTCCGGCGAGGTCCTGCTCAATCTCGGCGAGCGCCGCACGGATCGGGGCGGGGTTGTCCGCCAACAGGAGTTCCCGAGCGACATTCGACTGCGCCCCTTCGAGCTTGGTGATTTGCCGTTCCACTGCCGACAGCAGCGTGGAGTCCTCCACGCCGTCGCCCGCGTCCGTGGGTAGTTCGAGGTACTGGCGGGCCATGGCCTCCAGCCGCGCCGGGTCCGTCAGGAACTCCGAAACGGCTCCCCACACGCGCGCCTCCAGAGGCTCGTGGGCGACCTGCTTGCAGGTGCATTTCTCGTCGCCTCGGAGGTGTCGACGCCCGGTGCAGCGCATCACCGCAGGCTTTCCCTTGATGGTCACCCCGTAGTAGGACATGCCGCACTCGCCGTACACCTGACCGGTAAGCGGGCGCGAGACCGCGTGCGCGGCCTTCCCTCGGGTGGAACGCCGAGCCAGCGCCCGAGTGATCGACCGGTGCTCTGCGGGAGTGAACGGCGGCTCGTCCAGTTCGATCCGGATCGGGGCTCCGTACTTCGGCGTGCCGTCGCGGCGAACCTTGGTCTTGTGGCTCCGGGGGTAGAACCCTGACTGTCCCTGTGCGGCTGCGCCCCACATGACCACGCCGGAGGCGAGGCTCGGGTTGGCGAGGATTCGGCGCAGGCTCTCCGGATGCCACTCCTTCGCCAGGCGAGGGTGCAGCCCGGCGTCGTTCAGCCGCGCCGCGACCTCGTAGGCGTTCTTCCGCTGGGTGACCAGCAGCCGGTACGCCTCGGCGAGCACTTCCCGTTCGCGGTCGTCGGGGACGGGTCGAGCGGTGCGCTTGAACCCTTCGAGTCGCCAGCCGAACGGCGGGTGCCCACCGGGCCAGAGGCCTGCCTCACCCTTGGCGCGTTGGCCTCGGGCGGTCTTCTCCACGAGAGAGTCGCGGTCCATCTGAGCGAAGGATGAGAATATTCCTGCCATGCCTCGACCGGCGGAGGTCGAGGTGTCGATGAACGCCTCTTGCACGGACACGAACGCCACGTCGAGGTCGTTCAGGTCCTCGATGGCCTTGGTCGAAATCCACTGTTTGCGGGACAGCCGGGAGAGGTTCAGGGCGACCAGCGCGTCGAACTCGCCCTTGGCGGCGTCCCGCATGGCCTCGGTCAGTGCGGGGCGGTTTTCGACTGTCCCCGAGACTCCGGCGTCCTCGTAGATCCGACCAGTGAACTCCCAGCCGCGCGACTCGATGAGTGACCGGCAGAGGCGTTCCTGGTCACCCAGCGAGGTGCCGTCCACCTGCTCTTCGGTGCTCACGCGGGTGAGGATGACGGCCCGCTTTGGTTTCGCGGCGCTCACCGGGTCACCTCCAGCCCTGCGCGGATGTCCTCGGTCATCGCGTCGGTGGTCATGTTCCCGTCGGCGCCTTCGACGAGGCACCCGATGGCTATTTCGTCGGGGGTGATGGATTGATCAGCCACGGCGGGCCTCCTTCTGCATTGCTCGGGTGGTTCGGACGGCCTCGACCATGCAGTCGCGGCAGTATGACTGGCGGGCCTTTCTGCCTTTCCGCCGGAGGTTGAATGCCTGCACAGGTTTGGTCCGCTCACACTTGAGGCAGCGCTTGGTGTCCGTCATGCCACCGCCTCCTTGGCCTCGGGCTTCGCGGTGAGGCGCTCGACAGCTCGGGTGGCCTTCGACTGGAGTGCGGCGCTTGGGAGGGTGTTGAGCAGCGTCTTGACCTGCTTCGGGTTTTCCGTGATGGCCCGAGCGACAATCCCGGCATGGCGGGCGTGGTGTCCGGGGCGATAGTTTGCCTTCGCCCCGACCGGCTCGCCGCATTCGCATCTGCAAGTCGAGGAGTTCTTGGTGTTCGTCATGGGGTATCCCTTTCTCGGTCGTGTGGCTCGCTTTTCGACCACAATTCCAAGAAAAACATTCCTGGATACTGGCCCACAATTTCGGCTTCCCATCAGGGGTTTCTCGACCTGCACGGGTCTACTGCCGCTCTTCGAGTGCCGCGACCGCCCGCGTCACCACGCGAAGCGCCCCCCAAAACATCCGCTGTGTCCCCGGCTTGAGCTCAAGCCGTTCCATCCAGCCGACTAGCTCGGCAATAACCTCCGCCCCGTCTGCGCCCGATGCGAACGCAAACTCGACAAACGGCAGGAGCGCCGTTGCTAGGTCGGACACCACTTGACACGTGCGAGCGATCTCCTCAGCTGCGATCACCACTGGCTCGGTCGGGTCGTCAAGTACGACATCGGGCATGCCTGTGCACTCGTCGTCGTGCGTCACCCACGCGTCGCTCAGCCCGCCTCCACCAAAGGCCGCGAGGTCGGCGTTCAGCATGTAGACGACCACGCGCCCGTCGCTCCGGATGTCGACAGCGAGGCCCGCCGCGATGCCAACGAGGGTAAAGCGCCCGAGAACTGCGTTCCCGTCCAGCATGTCAGCGAGGCAGGTGTCGCACAGAGTCCACGCGTCCACCCCGTGCTCGCAGTCGCGCGGGTCCGCACTCTCGTGGTTCCTGTACTTGTCCATCAGTTTTTCTCCTTATTGGCTACGGGCCCGACTGTGGCGGCACGACCGAACAAGACGCCCGCACCCACCCGTTGAACGCTGGTTTCCGAGTCGGACGTTGGGACGACGTTCTGTTCCTCGCGGAAGCGGCGGCGGGCCGTCACCGCGTGCGCTTTGCAGAGCCCATGGCTCACTGCCGAGCGCTCGCAGACGCTGACCCAGCAGACCGAGCCTCCGGTCACCAGCGCCGGACCCTGGACGGCCTCGTCGACGTGCGCTGCAAGCCAGCCAGCTAGCGACTGCCCCCGACGCTTCGCCCGAGCACGCAGGTTGTCGTAGTGGTCGCGACACAGGCCGAGGCTGAACCCCGAGTGAGTGCACACCGCGATCAAACACCGAGGGTTAGGTCCCCGAACTGCGGACCACGCCCGCACCTCGGCGACGTGAGGGGCGAGCCACCTCGGAATCGTGAACTGCGGAACCTTGGCATTCATGAGGCGCTCCTTTCGCGCGTGAAGGTTTGGTGAAACAGGGTTAGGTTTGCTTTTCGATTGTGCGGGTGCGGCTTATTTCCGTTCCGCGTGAACTGGTGAACTGGGGGAAATAACGGAAATGAGCCGGGGCTCCGGGGGTTCTTATTTCCGTTATTTCCTTCATCTACTACCCCCGCGCGAGGCGGAAATAAGCGGCTCATCAGTAGTCCTCCTGTCCGCCGAGGCCGGGGATCGGCTGGAGCCCGGTCGGTTTGCTATAGAGGCCCTTGCCGGTCTTGCTGATGTCGCCACGTGCGACCGCGCGTGAGAGCTTCTTCATGAGGTTGGTCCGCTCTTGTTTGGCGGGGCCCTCCTTAGCGTTCGGGTCCACCCCTACCTGCCGAGCGATGGCCGACCAGGTGACCGGTCCCGGCTGGTCGCAGATCCAGGCGATGGTCTCGGCGGTGTCCTCGTTCACGACCCGGCGTCCGTCGCGCTTCGCGTTCTCCGCTTCGAGCAGGTCCTGCACGCTCCTTGGGGAGTCGCCGATGTACTGGGCCTTCGACACGAACTGGTTGCGGGTTTTGCCCTTGGTGTCACGGCCCTGTACGACTGCGCCGGTCACCTCGAACAGCATCGACTTGCCGCGAGCGTTCGAGTAGTTCGACTTGTCAATGGTGACGACGCGGTACTGTGACTCCTCATCGACCGCCATGACGAGCAACGACCTGAGCGCGTCGCGCCAGACGTGGGAGCCGGACACTTTCTCCCCGGCGACGCCGTGGCCCTTCTTGAAGTGCATGACCACCACGACGGCGATATTCAGTTCGCGGGCCAGAGCGGCCAGCGGGTCCAACGCGTTGCGCACGTCTTTCTGGCCGTTCGGGTCACCGTCGACGAAGCTGAGGATCGGATCGAGGACGAGCATCTTCGCGTCCGTATCAATCAACATCTGGCGGATGGTCGGCAGGTCCTTGGTGAGTTGCATTACCGTGTCGACCGACTGACCCTGCACCACCTCGATCGCAGGTTGCACCACACTCACGCGGTTCATGTCAGCACCAGCCACGTTTAGGCGTGGTGCGAGCTGACGACTGGTGTCGTCCTCTCCCGCGACGATCAGCACCGATGCGGGCTGCCCCTTGAGGTCACCCTCGAACTTGCCGCGTGTGAGCCCGGCGACCAGCCACGAGATGAGCGTCGATTTGCCGATGCCCGCCCAGCCGGCGATGCCGGTAAGGATACCGAGCGGGATCACCTCATCCCACGCCCACTCCGTCACTTCGAACTCGACATCGGCCAGGTTCACGAGGTTGAGGGTCCGCTTCGAGTTCCCGCCCGTGGAGACCGTTGGGGGCTTCTCGCGGTTGTTCCAGGCGCTCCGGATTGCGAGCTTCACCGCGTGGCGCTCCGGCGGTTTCCTGCTGTAGCCGTTGCGGTGGTAGCCCCAGACCTGATCTTCAAGGTCGGACAAATCCGGTGCGACTTGGGCGACTGCCTCTGCCACCACGTCGATTGGGAGGTCCATCCGCTTGCGGTCGCCAACTGTCTGGCGGGCCGAGGCGATCTTCGCTCCCACCTGCTCGATGCCCCATGCCTCGTCGGTCGGCGCGTGCTCCCGGACGAGCGCCTCGGCTTCGGCGGCGGTGAGTTCGAAGAACGGGACGTTGGCGAGTTCCAGCAGACTGCACGCCTGACTGAAGGTGCCCTCGTCCCAGCCTGCGCCCTCCGACCATGGGCCGTGCATTGCCTGCAGTCTGGCGATGCACCCGTTGACGGAGGCACGCTCGTAATGGGTCCCGCCGCTGTAGGCGTCGTCCCCGGCATAGGCCGCGACGGCCTCCGGTGCCTCTTCCTTGACCTGGCGCGGCGCAGGGGTGCTCAGGTAGCTGACGAGCCACTCCGGCATCACGGCGACCACCGCGTCGTCGTCCTCGGCGGTGTAGATCACGCCTGTCGCGTGGACTGAGCCCGCCGCCACGGCGTAGGCGTTGCCGCCGCGAACGTCGAGGTTGTAACCGGCCTTCTTGAACGGCGAACGGTTTCCGAAATGTACGCCCTCGGGCTCGGCGAAGTAGTAGTGCCAGCCCTTCGCACTCCGCACCTTGTAGGTGACTGGTACCTCGACCCCCTTATCGCGGCAGAACCGTTCGAAATCGCCGAGGGTGTCCTCGTCGAGGATCACCACGCCGGAGGGTCCGCAGACCACGCCGAGGTTGTAACCCTCAGCTCGCCACTTGCGGACGAGGCCGGGGTCGTTGCTGGCCCGCCGGACGTGGCTCCCAATCGGGTGCTTGCCGCGCTCGGTGCAGGTGTCCGGTTTGTGGGTGCCGCTCTTGGGCGCGAGGCACTGTGGCGCAGTGGGGTCGTCCAGCGGCGCGAAGTGGAAGCGCTCGACCTGTGAGGCCGTGCGGGTGACGTGTCCGATCTTCGGGGTCATCGACGCCCGATCGCCCAGGCGAACAGGAGACCGTAACCGATGTAGGCGAGAAGCCCGGTGATCGTGACGGTGCCGTAGAACAGGTCATCGTGGTTCATCTGCCAGCGGCGGCGGGGTTGGGGTTTCGAACTCATGCCGACACCGCCCTAGTGGCGGCGCTCGCAGGGGCGGCGAACAAGACTCGAAGGAGCCAATGCAGATCCGCGTCGGGGATCGGCTCTGCTTCCCAATGTGTGATCGTGGGTCGGTGAAGCACCGTAACCTCCTGAGGTCACGGGCGCTTGCATGACAAACGCCCATGGTTCCGTCGCTCGCCGCATCTGTTGACACGCGGTGAGCAACCCGATCCACGGGCGTGGGTATCGACTGCCGGTGTTGCCACCGACTCCCCGGACATGGTGCCTTCTTGCCAGCCCAGCGGAAACGCGACCCTGAGGTCCGTCAGCCTTTGTTTAGTTGTCTATCTGAAACCATCAAAACACAGCCGCGAGGTTGGATGCTATGCCTTCAACTGGGAAGGTGCTGCATGACTTTGAGTCAAGCCGTCATGCTCGTTCCGGGGCCGAATCACCGCTGGTAAAATGAGGGTTGGTCGGTTGGTTCCGTTCCGTGGTCTATCTCGGCTTGGCCCTCGCTATGGCGGGGGCCTCGTCGCCCGAGTTTCGTCGTCGGAGGCCGGTTCCGGTAAGAATCCTCGATATGGTGTGAGCCATGACGCCAAACGCCGACGAGGAGCCAACACTCGACATTGAGGTTGAAGATGCTACTGATGCTGGCGACGAGCCTTCCAGCACAGGCCTGAGCATTGATGTCGACGAGTCTCCCGAGACGCTCGGTCAGACACTTGAGACAATGCACGAGCTGTACACGAAGGATCGGGTCAACGCCGTTCGAGGCCAGCACTTCATCAAGACGCTCCATGGTTACATTGCTGAACAACTCCGTGCGCGCCTCCACCCCGACGCTTTCAAGGACGGCGTTCGAGTTATCGAGGAGGCGAGCATCCTCGGCTCGCACAAGACCAAGGACGTCGATGTCGCGGTGGTGCACCCCTCCAGCGGCCCGCTACTCCTTGTAGGTGTCCGTAGCCAGATGAGCTCAATCGGAAAGAACGTGCTCACCTATTACCAAGACATTGTGGGCGAGGCCGTGAGCCTACAGGAGCGTTATCCGATGACGATCCACTCCTACGTTTACCTCCATCCGTACTCGTATGTCGAGGTGAAACCGGCCACCAAGACCTTGCCCGAGCGCAACATCGTAGTCACGCCGGATCACACCCGTTACGCGAAAATGTACAGAGCGATCGCGGGCCGCGACGACAAGCTTTACCGCACCGTCAGCGGCATCTACGATCAGTTCGCTTACATGGTGGTCGACTTTGACAAGTCGCCCGCTCTGCTCCGTGACGACATCGTGAACGCGGCGAGCCCAGATACTGACCTGTCCATCGAGACGTTCGTGGACCGGGTTATCGACACCTATAAGCGGCGCAACATTTGGCTAGACCTGTTTATCTAGTTCGCCACTTGGTGAGAGTCTGGATGCCCTCTGCGATCAGGTCAGCACCCTCAGAACCGAAGGACTTCCGGAGGCTCACCGCTCCACACTCATAGGCGGCGGCGATGTCACCGGATCTAAGGGCGGCGTCGATCTGATCGATGTCACCTGTGACGCGGTCGGGGTGTAGCACAGTCACGCGGGAGGCCTCATTGGGTACCATCACGACCACGCCCCCACCGAGTGAGTGCACTTCGAGACCGATGCTCAAAAGCGTGAGCGGGTTGTACCAAGATGCAGCGAGCTGCTGGACCGTTCCTGAACGAAGGTAAGCGCAGAGGAGACTGTTTGAGGCAACCCAGGACGCGTCATTGATGAGCAGGAGCGGACGTTCACTGAACACTGTGACGATGGCATCCGGAGATTTGACGCCCGGCACCGTGTACCACGGGGACCGTATCCGGGCCTTGTAGCCATCTGAGACGCCCGCCCGCTCTCCCTTGCGTACGTACCGTCTTTCGCCTTCTGTGAGTTCGCCATCTGGGAGCCACAGGTGGTCGACCACTTCTTCGCCCACACCCGATGTCCGGAGGCCGTGTCCACGTAACTTCCGGGCGTTGATGAGAGAGCGGCGAAGACTGGTCTCCGGGAGTTTGTACTTGCGAATCGTCTCGGCGTCCGGATGGAAATATACTTTGTCGCCCGCGACGTACCCGATTCTGAACGTTACGAGGTCCGACGCTGGGATCGTCCAGCCTTTCTGCGATGCGCCCGACAAGAGCGAGTCGAGGCCCTCGGGGAGCAGAGCACGCTGGAAGGCTCGCTCGCCCGCGGCAATGGATGCAACGCTGACGCGCCCGCCGACGCTGCCGACGCCCTCCACCATTGCACCCACACTCTCATAGGCGTCGTAGATGACGTGGTCGGTGGCACCTCCTCGATTGTCGGCAAGCAAGATGAGCACGTCCTGATTGATGTCACCGAAAATGCGCTCCCGGCTCCGTAGAACCCGCAGTGAAGCGAAGGATCTGGCGAGGTGCTCCCAAAGCGGGAGCGCATACGCGACGTACGTAAAGTCAAGCGGCAAGACGACGGCCATCCGCCCTCCCAGCTTGACCGACGCAACCATACGAAGGAGAAACGGCATCCAGATGCTTCCGCTCGGAGCCATTGGCGCGCCGAGGTGCTCATGCGCCACAGCGAGCGCGCGCTCTCGCGAGCGCGCATCCAGGTGCCTCAGCCGGACATACGGCGGGTTTGCGATCACGCCGTCCGCGAGGGTCGGGGTGAGGCTCAGAAAATCGCCAATTCGGATCTCATCGGGGGTCACCAGTCCGCGCCGGGTCGCGGTCAGTGCCGTCTCGGCGTCAAGCTCCGCTGCTATCCAGTTCGGTCGCTTCATTCCTGCGGCAGAGGTCACATCGCCCACAGCCTCCACGAACACACCATCCCCGAGGCTCGGCTCCAAGTAGGTCTCGCCCTCGTGGCGGACCAACCACTTCGCCATCAGGTGTGCCGCGTCGCCAGGGGTGTAGTACGCGCCGCGTGTGCGACGGTCGGTGGTATGGATTAGGCGGTCGGATCGTGGCTCCCGGCTCATGGTCGAGGGGCGACCCGGACCGTGCGGGATGAGGGTCTCGATACCGGCCAGATCCTGCTCTCGCCAGACCAGCCCATCGAGCCTTCCGGCGGGCTCGGGAAGCCACGCCGCGCCCCGACTCCGCCAAGACCGAATGGTCGCCTGTGAAACCCCGAGACGACTCGCGAGACCCTTGGAATCGATTAGCCCTTCAACCACGCCGGGGTCGTGTGAGATCGTCATGCAGAGAGCTTAACGCAAATGCAACGGGTGCGTTGCATGACACGTCGAGGAGGATGAACCCATTTTCACGCGGACCACCGACAATCGCGCAACAGCAAGGAGGGCGTTGGCCCGACCAAGAAACACATGCCAGCTCGATGCTGAAACAAGTGCCTGCGGCGCGAGATTCTGCTCTAGCCTCGGTACCAATAGCTGATCGCGCGACCGACTCCAAGACGGACCGGCGGGTGTTGCGCGCGCTAACCATGGCTTCATCAATGAGGAGGATCGATTGGAATCGCTAAAGAAGGACGATAGCTACACCTTCACGTATCAGTTCGAGTACATCGCCAAGAATCACGGGAACGACAACTACGACATCGACAACGCCACGATGAACGTTCGCGTCGAGTGGAGTGATTCGCAGGCGGGATATGTAGTCACATACGACGTCCCCGACATGCACAAGATCGACCTGGCTCAGGGGAACACTGATGCTGAGGGCTTCTACGAGGACAATGTGTACTGGCGGTTGATGGATGACCTAGCGAGCAACGGCATCCATGCGGAGAGCATCGCTTTGTAGAGTCGGAGGCTCTGCCGGTGTGATTAGCCCGAGGAAAAAACCAAGGAGGCCCAGCGCGATGGCTGGGCCTCCTTCGTGATGGCACGCTTACACGGTCTCCGGCACGCGCTCTTCCAGTCCGGCACGGCGCATGAGCTCTGCGGCGACAGCGCGACGCGTCTGGAAGCTCATCCGAAGCTGCTGCTTGCCGGACGTGTTGACGAGCGCACCGAGCTTTGTCCAGACGGGGTTGTCGTACGAGAAGTAGTCGACCTTCTCGCCCTCGCTGTAGACAGGCTCAGCGAGAGGAGCCAGGACGTCCGCAGGATCGAGGTCGCGCTTGTATATCTCGTAGGCTACGGCGATCACGCCGTGGATGGAGAGTGCCGTCCCTGCCATCGAAGTGCCGCGAAGTGCCATACGATCCGACTTCCCCAGGCGCCCGAACTCCGGGCGAACGGCGACGAGGGCGTCCCAGAAATCCACGAGGTACTGCGCCTGTGCCTGCTCTTCGACCTTGTTCACTGGGTCGCCGTGCCAGAACGACTCCATCGCCTGCGTGAGGGTGTTGAATGCGAAGAGCTTGGAGCTTGACGCTGAGACTGCGTTCTTGAGGACTTCGACGTTGTCGACGCCAAGGTGCGGGCTGTTCTGCAGCAGGTCCCGGGCAAGGCGCTTGTCAGCGTTGTCCTGGTACGCGAACTTCGCCGCCGTGTCGTTCACCTTGTCGCCACGCGTGTTGTAGTCCGATCCGACGCGCGCCGCAAGCTCATCGTCCGCAATCCAGATGCGCGTGGCGAACGGGGTAGTGACCTCGAACGAGCCCACCGGGTTGTTCACTGCCCGGATGATGGCCGTGATACGCGACTGCGAATCGACTGCGGTATCGAGGTGGCCGGACCAGAGTGTGAGCGTCAGGTCTCCATCTTCATCCTGCTCGATCTCGTAGTCACTATTGGTGGGGTTGAGGCGGACGCTGAGGTTGCCGATGACTGCGTCGTTCTGCAGCAACTCCTCGACCCACCGCTCGACCTTCCGGCGGGTCTTGGCGCCCATCTTCTCGGTCTGCCAATCGGGGCGGATGTTGCCGCCGTACTCCAGCACTCCGGTGTTCAGGCTCTCGGCGAACCACGCACCCGTCATGATTCCTTCATAGTGGGTCGTTCCTGCGTCGGTCACCTTGCGAAGGTGGCGGATCACGGCGACCGGATCTCCCTGGTAGTTGCCCATTTTCATTCCCTGCTTCCTGCTCGGTCGACCTCCTAACTGGGCCGGTACGTGTAAAACTACAGGGGTACGTGCGATTGGTCAATGGGTACGTGGAAATTTCTTGCAGTACGTGTAAAGAGGCCTAAATCTGGCGCCGTCACTGCCGCGAGGCGTCGGCGACCGCTGGGGTATCGCGACACTGCGTGCACTGCCACGTTGGATCGCCCTCGACATCGACGGGTTCCATCCTGTGCAGGCAGGTGGGGCAGTTCGGCGTGTTCAGAGTCTCGTCGCGATAGCGGCCTAGTTCCCTCTGGCGCTCCAGGTCATCCATGGTGGGGACTCTACCGCGCCAGGCATACCCGCCCCGGTCTCCCGTGGGGTCTCCGAGACACTGAGAAGCCCCGCACCGTATTCGTAGGGGTGCGGGGCTCTCAGTATGCGGGACAGGCGCGGAGCGCTACTCCTGGATCAGCCCCGGCCTCGCCGGTGGCAGCACTTCACCAACCATGCGACCAGCGAGCAGGGTGAACGTGTCGAACATGCTCACCGTTTTCTGCATCGACTCCTGCTCGCTCAGCAGAATGTCCGGCTTAGTGACGTTGGCGTATCCCCGAAGCGCCGCATCCGCCGCCTGCATCAAGTACTGCCGCTGGCGAGGGTCTGTGACGTTCGCCGCGAGGTCTGCCGACCTCTCTGCCTGATCAAGCATCTTGTCGGCGATGGCCTCACGGCGGTCTCGCATGTACTTCGAGCGGAAACCCCGAGCTTTCGCCGCCGCCTCTGGGGTGCCGCTGGAGCCTGAGCCCGTGCGCGCCCAGTCCAGGCCGGGGGTGTCCCGGACGATGCGGGTCAGCACGCCCTGTGATACCCCCGTGACTTCGGCAACCTCGCGGCGGGTCTGACCCTCACGGATCAGACGCACGGCCTCAGCCTCCACCTCCGGGGAGGTTTTCACGCCCGCCGCCATGGCTCAGATCACCTCAGCCACTGCCAAGGGCTTCGACACGAGGGAGTCGAGGCGCTTGACCGCATCGTCGGTGTCGCCTGCCAGATTGAACTGGAAGTTCGCCGCCTGCACAGCCGCGTAGCCCTCCGGGTCCACCTGGTACAGCGCCTGGATCGAGGCATTGCCGTTGCCCTCGATTGTGTCGGTCAGGAACTTGTTCCAAGCCGCCGTGGTCCGGAAAGTCTCATCGAGGCTCTGCGCACCGACTGCGCCTTCGTGCCCGAGCGCCACCAGCCTGTCGAACACCAACGAGCGAACATCCTCGGCGAATCCCTCCGGATCGTTCGTGTTGAGCCCGTACGCCCAAATCTCGACGTTGTTGGCGATAGCGGCGAGGCGCTCCACCGAAGTGGTATCCATCACTGCCTGCTGGATCACGCGACCAGATTTGAGGATCGCCTGTACCTTCGCCCACTCCGCGCCCTGTACGGCCACCTGATCCGCATTCTTCGGGGCGAGTGACTCGATGACCGCAGGGCGGCGGTCCTGCAGCACCGCCGGGTCCGGGGCGCTCGGGATTTTGTTGATGAGCGCCGACCGTGCCTGCATCACGCGGGCGTGGCGCTGGCGGGTCGCCCCCGTATGTGTCAAATCATGGTGGGTGTAAGTCACGGCCTTCGCGACGTCTGAGCGGTACTGCGTGTAGGCGTCCTGAAAAGGCTTTGTGTTGATTGACATGTGTTTCTCGTTCCACTGGGCGGGCCTCTCGGCCCTGGGTGTACCCGACGAACGGTCGCCGCCGGGGGTCTGTTAGGCGGCGCGCCGGTCGGCCTCGATCTGCCAGGCGAAGGGAGGGAGCGAGAAACTTTGCGTACGGGGGCGATCGCTGCACTGGCTTCCTGCGGGACGTGGCCGACCTGCTCACCCAGGACGACCACACGTACTGCATTGCGGTCGTACTTGTTCTTTGGCTCTGGGACTAGGTGGGCGGTCTGCATAGTCACGCCGCCCTCGGTACGTCCGAGGTTTCGGAAGATCTTGCCGATGTTGTCGCGGTAGTAGGACTCGCCTGAGACCTCGAGGTCCTCGCGAAACGAGATTGGGATCTCGCGACCGGAGGCGGCTGCTGGTGGTGGAGCGGGTTGGGCACGGGCGACCTGTGCGGGCTCGGCTTTCGTCCCGCCGCCGAACAGTCTGGACAGGAATCCGGTCATTGATGCCCCCTTAGTGTCTGCGAGAAACCCCCAGGTATCCCGTTTCGCGTGAGTCTATCCTTCGCAGTGAGCGACTGATCGACGCCAGCCGCCGAGAAAGAAAGTCATGTCGATACTCAGCGCGTTGTCGGCAGTGCCCTATAGTCTGTCGAAAGGACGGGCCACCTGATGCTCGCCGGGGATCGCCAGCGGTGCTGCCACCGCACTCCTTAAGTGGATCGGCCCCTGGGGGCTTCAGGGGGCCCGTACTGCATTGCAGTACTTGCACACACAGTCGTTCCAGTCCAGCTTCCGGGCAATGCCATTGTCTGGCATTGACATGAACCCCAGCGGGATTGCGCATTCGTCATAGCCCTTCCGAACCTGGGGCCACACCGTCTTTAGGTATTGCGGCTCAACGAGGTCGAACTCAGCGGGCCAGACGGCTGCGCGGAGGAACCCCCCGTAGAGGTCTGCGGCCTGGCTCTCCAGGTACTTGTCGGCGGAAACCCACTGCAGTCCTCGTTCAAGACGATGCGGCACTTTCGGATCCATTGATGCCTGGAACTCGAGGTACTGCTTGGTGCCGGTGTGATCATGTCCCCGCACGTGGCCATAGCGCGTGTGCACGCCGGCTGTGCCCTGCCAGTTCCGTGCAGCCCAGAGGATGTTCTTATACAACTTGAACGCGACGTAGTTGTAGAACAGTTCGCGGTTCTGTGTGTACGCGCCGCTCACCTGGTCCTTCTGGCAGTAGACATACGAAACCCACACGTCGGGCACCGCGGCCAATGTTTTCGCGGCGTACTGACGGCGCGCGTGAGACTTAACGTGCTCCTTCCACGACATCACCTTGGTGTGAGGAACGCTAAACGTCGCACGAAGGTCAGTGACGGCCGCCCTAAGTTTCGGAGCCGATTTTTCCGAGACGAGTACTGCGGCCATCCCGAAGATCGGGCTAGATCCCTTGGTGCCTGCCAGCCCTCGGTCGCCGGTCTCATCTATGTACGCGTATATGACCACAGCACAACCCTAGAGATCGCGGCAGCAATTCGCTCCCGGCCTCGCGCCCCGCCCTGCCCAAGGGCGCCACAGGGTCATTCGCGCCACAACTCACATCGGCTAGGGCACGGGGAGGGCACGAACCCTCCGACACAATGAGGAAACCCCCGGCGGACCGGGGGTTTCTTTGGTGGGCGATACTGGGATCGAACCAGTGACCTCTTCCGTGTCAGGGAAGCGCGCTACCGCTGCGCCAATCGCCCAGGTTGTGAAGCCTGGAGGTGGAGACGGGATTTGAACCCGCGTATACGGCTTTGCAGGCCGCTGCCTCGCCTCTCGGCCACTCCACCGCATGGCGGGACCCGCCAGCGAGGCTGACACTTCCCACTCGAGCGGATGACGAGATTCGAACTCGCGACCCTCACCTTGGCAAGGTGATGCGCTACCACTGCGCCACATCCGCATTTGCTCGCATTTCTGCGTGCTTGAAGACTCTAACCGATGCGCGCCACCCACGGCAATTCCGTGACGAGTGTCGCCAAACCTATGGCAAGATTGTGTGGTCGGCCCGGCCGGCGAGGGCGATTGGCGCAGTTGGTAGCGCGCTTCCTTCACACGGAAGAGGTCATCAGTTCGAGTCTGGTATCGCCCACAACAGAAGGGCCCGGAAATCGTTGATTCCCGGAGGTTCTTGGGTCAAGGTTCAGTTGGGTGAAGGCCCATGACACAATCGGAGCCGTGGCAAAGGATCACAGGGCCCCATCACCAGTCGATGAGTTCGCCGCCGCGTTCGGTCGGAACAAGAAGCACCTGGGCCGGATATCCCCGGAGCTTGTCGAATTGCTGCTCGCGTACGGCCGACCGCCCAAGATGCCGACCTTCAAAGGCGATGCAGTCGAGTACGCCGCCGCAGTAACTCACTTCATCAGGCTCTCCTCAACGCCCGAGGCGATGGCACGGACGGAAGCCTTGCGGCGGTACTTCGATGCCCGGTGGGGCGCTCGCAAGGATCCCACCGACGGGAGTTCCTGGGGCAGCTGACCGGCCTCCGACAACCGCAAGCCGCCTTGGAGCTGATGAGGTCGGTCCGGGTACCAGAACGATCGAGGACACGCGGGCCGCGCGGGTAGCCGCGGTGATCCTCGCGGTGACGGGCTCGGTCGTTCCAGTTGTCGGTTGTTGACGCCAGTGTCGTTCGACTGGTTTGCCCCAAAAGGCGGGGTGGGATCAGTCGGACTCCGGCAACTGAGGGTCCACTCTTCGATTCCGGGGTTCCGGTTTTCCTTCACACGGAAGAGGTCATCAGTTCGAGTCTGGTATCGCCCACCAGCACTTCCCCCGCCACCCGTCAGACGATGATCGGCGTGGTCTGTGCGGATGCGATCCGCCACTCCCCTTCCCGCACGAGCACATAGGTCAGGCTTCCGGATGCCGGGAGCGCTGCACCGCCGTCGCGACCATCGTGCACGTGTTTCACGCAGCTGACGATCGCGACATCGGGTCGAAGGAAGACGATGTCCTCCACGTCAACCGTCGTCAGGACGTCCGCGAGAGGCGACGCCAGCGCAGCGCTCATCGCATCAGCCAGGGCGGGCCGGCCTCGCACCCGGCGGCCCGCGATGTTCACGATCCGAACGTCATCCGTGTGCAGCCCGACGAATGCTTCGTCGCTCTGCAGCCGAACGGCCTCGGCAACCAGCCTTCGAATCTCGGCCGCATCGCCGCTGTTGTGGTGTTCACTCATGATCGGCACAACCTGCTTTGCGCTGCGGCCATTCCGTCACTCGTCGGAATCGAGCAACCCCACCTCGGCGAGAGCCTCCCGCAAGCCGTCACGCGATGACACCCCGAGCTTGCGGTAGGCCGACTGCAACTGGGTGTCGACGGTGCGCACAGAGGTTCCCAGTCGCTCGGCGATCTCCCGCGACCGTTCCCGCGCCGATGCTGCACGCGCGACCTCGAGCTCACGCCGGCTGAGCAGCGGCGGCGGCGCACGATGGAACGGCTGCTCGTCGACGACCGACGCGATCCGCACCATCATTAGCTCCAGCTTGCGCCGCAGCTCAGCTGACGGGCGCATCCGCAGGGCGAGTGTGATCGCGTCGAGCACCGTCGGCTCCTGACCGGATGCCTCGACACGGCTCAGCACGCCGGGCAGCACCTCGAGATCCCGATCGCGCAGTGCCACCGCGAGCTCCTGGATGCAGCGGACGATCTCCAGTTCGGTCGGCGAGCGTTCGCTGATCCAGTCCAGCATGGTGGCTGCCCGGTCGAAGTGCCCTAGCCGAATCGGGATGCACGCGGCCAGCGCAGCCAGGAACGCGGAACCGCGATCCCCCTGCCCGGTGATCGCCTGCTCGACGACCTCGACGGCGCCGTCCAGGTCTCCGGAGTGGGCGCGAATCCACGCCTGCGCCTCCGCAACCTGGATGTACGCGTTGCGCGCGGTGCGCTGCGCGGGCGTCATCGCGTCGAGCAGACGCTGCGCCTCCTCGACGCGACCCTGTTTCGCGATCGCATTCGCCTGGTACCCGAGAGCAACGCCGAGCAGCCCGAGTCCGTCCCGCCACCGCAGCTGGTCCACGGCCAGGGTGGTCAGACGTTCCGCGTCGGCGAGCCGCCCGCCGCACTGGCGCAGGTTGCCCAAGAGCATCGTGTAGATGCCAATGCCGTCGTCCGCGTCGATGCGGCGCGCTTCGACGTACTCGGCCGCCTCCTTCACCTTGCCGTCGCAGATGAGTTCCACGAACCGCGCAAACCCCAGGGCCGCCGAGGCAAGCGGGTCGACCTGACCGATCTGGTCCTGGATATGCGACAACTCATCGATCGCGGAGCGCGCCGCAGCAAGGTCGCCGCGGGTGGACCGAGACACCACCAGAAGGATGGCCGACCGGATGGCAAGTTCCGGGTTCACACGGAACGCCAGGCGCCCCAGCAGTGGCATCCCGGCGATCACGTCTAGGGAGGCATCCCACTGCTTGAGCGATTCATCCAGCGCCTCGGACTCGGCGTTGATCCGAGCCCGGATGCGCTCGGCCTGGGCAACAGCGCCGGCCAGGTCGTAGCGGCGATAGGACAGGTGCTCGCCTCGGCGGACCGCAACGAGGGCAAGCTCCTGGGGCGTGTGAGCGAGCGCCTCGGCTTCAGCGAAAGCGGCCTCAGCCGCGGTGTGCTCGCCAAGCAAGGACTGGGTACTCGCGAGGGTGGTAAGAGCCGCGCAACGACTGGCCCGGTCGGCGTCGCGAGCGAGCAGAGCCGTCGCGAAGTCCGCCGCCATGACGAGATCCCCCATCCCGTACGCGTACCCCGCCCCCCACGCAAGCTCACCGATCGGTGGCGGCGTGAGGCCCTGCAGCTCGAGCCGCACGGCGTGAAGTCGGTCACGGTCATCCCCGGTGGCACGAAGCCTGCACACGGCCTCCGCGATGTCCTGCGTTGCGTGATCGTCCTGCGCGAGGCCTTCGGCGATGAGCGGGTGGGTGAGGCGGATCCGGTCTGTACCGAGTTCGGCCGCTACAAATCCGCGCTCCTCAAGCGCTGACACATGTACCGCCTCGTACGCTGTGGCGGCCAGGATCCCGCGGCTGACTGGCTGCAGCAACGCCGCCAGGCGCAGCACGCGCCGCTGCTCGTCGGTGAGGCCTGTCAACCGGGTCGCCATCGCGTTGATCAGATCTGTGGGCGCATCACCCTCGTCAATACGGATCGTGTCGCCCTCTGGCCTGACCTTGCCCCTCAACTGTGCGCTCTCCACGAGCACACGCAGGTACAGCGGGTTGCCCGACGTGCGCCTGGCGAGCCGTTGCACATCCGCGTAGCTCACGCGCGCGTCGAATCGGCGGTCTAGCAATTCGCCGACCTGGCTCGGTGTCAGGCCGGCAAGGTCATGTCGAACCGTGAGACCCTCATCGACCATCCGCTGGATGGGCGCAGGGAACCGCTCGCCGAGACGCGCGGTCGCCACCGTCGGCACACCGAACGCGCGCACAAGCTGATACACCGCGGCCGCGGAGACGTCATCAAGCCGCGGGATGTCGTCGACGACAAGCAGGAAGCGCTCCGCCGCGCCCCCGATCGCCGACATCAGCGCGGGCACCGCGCGCTCCGGCTCAGCAGGGATACCGAATTGGGCAAGCAGCGGCCCGAACGCGCCAAGCGGGACCCCGGCGAGCTCGGCCAGCCCGATCACCTGTCCCACGGTTCGGTCATCAACGGCACGCGTGACCTCGGATGCGAGTACGGTCTTGCCGACACCGGCGGCTCCGACGATCAGTTGCACCCGGCTCGGCAGACGACCCAGGCCATCCGAGATCTCCGCAGCCGCGGTCGGACGCGGCACAAACGGCCATTCCGGCCGGGCGGTAGGGCTCCAGAGACCTGACACGGCTCTGATCGTAGTGGTCGGCGCGCGTACGTAATTCCTACTGATTGCGTGCGCGAGTCGCTCTGCCAGCCTGTCAAAGGCCGGCGCGCGGCGTCGGCGACCTAACGTCCTGCCAAGAAAGAGGCCTCATGCACGCTCGCACCTCCATCGGGTTGACCTCGGTCACCG
The DNA here is from genome assembly GCF_012274275.1 of Cryobacterium sp. BB307. Classification (GTDB taxonomy): domain Bacteria; phylum Actinomycetota; class Actinomycetes; order Actinomycetales; family Microbacteriaceae; genus Terrimesophilobacter. The sequence continues at coordinate 493,985 of NZ_JAANZA010000002.1, forward strand.
CTCTCGTGACCCTCCTCACCCTTGTCGCCTGTTCGTCCCCGGCGATCGACCCGGTCGAAGACATCGCCGAGAACATCGTGGAGACCGAGCCGGATGTCGAGGTCGAAGCCCCAGAGCCCGGAGGCGATCCCGCGACCAAGGGTTTGAGCCCAGAGGCCATCGACGGCGGGTACACGATCGTGAAGATGCCGAGTGGATGGCCCGGCGAACTCCCGCTGCCGGATGGGCATCCGGTCACCGCGATGCGCAGCGGATCCAGCTTCTACCTCGTCTACGACCTGTCATCGGTCAAGGCCGGCGAGGAGGTCATTGCGTGGTACGAGAGCAAGAGCGACTGGACCCTCGAGGAGGACTGGGAGAACGACGGCGTCCGCGTGACGACCTTCGACAGTGTCGAGACCAATGACTACGGGCCGCTGCGCCGGGTGATACTGGGCCTCGGCATGACCGACTGGCCGACCGGATTCCAGTACAACCTCGAAGTTCGGGAGGACTGACCATGAGCATCCGATCGAAGCTTGCTGCTTCCAGCGCCGCAGTGCTGCTCCTGGCCGGACTCGTCGGCTGCACGGCACAACCACCTTCCGGCGATCCGGAAGACGGCCCCGACACGGTCCAGCCAGCGAACGTGGACAGCCCCGGTACAGACAGCGACACCGGCACCTTCATGATCAGTCCCGGGTGGCCGTGGCCGGCCGCGCTGCCGCGCCCAGCGCACACCATCACCTCGGAGTACACCGGCGAGAACATCCTCGGCGAGGGCGGCATCTACACCATCGAGTTCACCGTCCCGAACCTGGCTGCCGCGCAGGAGTATGCCGACGCGCTGGCAGCGGCCGGGATCAGCTGGATGATGGACAGCACGTTCCCGGATCCAGAGCCGGGTGATCCCGAGGTTTCGCTCGTCGCGATGGCTGGGGCGTCCATGGCGACGCTTACGGTGGACACCGACTCGCTCCACACCGAGTTCAGCTTCATCGGAGCTCTGGAATGAGGCTGCGCCGGCATTCGTCGGCCCTGGCTGTCGTTGCTGCCACGGTGCTCTTGCTCGTCGGCTGCGCGACTCCGGGACCGGGCGGAACGGAGCCCGTTGGCCCGGGCGACAACCCGGGTGCGGCTGCACCCGATGACAACGAGGCCGCGGCGGAACGTGCCGCGATGGAGTGTGTGACCGGCGCCTGGGTGGCCGAGACGCCGGCGCTCCAGGAGTTCTTCGACCAGGCGGTGGCCAGAGCCGGAGCCAGTGACTTCCAGATCATCGCCGAGGGAAGCATCGTCTACGAGTTCATTGAGCACGGCTTTGGGCTGATCGTCATCCCAACCGCGTTCGCCATGCGGATGCCGACAGAGGTCGGTGATGTGGTCGGAACGATGACGGGGCAGGCGTCCGGAATGTGGACCGTGAAGGGTCAGTACATCCACGCCGCCGGCGAGGACTGGCAGATGGCCCTCGAGATGCGCTGGACCTTCAACGGCCAGGCGATCGAAGCGGACACCGGTGCCCAGTCGATGACCAATGGCTTCACCGACATCGACCGCTTCGAGTGCGACGGAGACGTGCTCGTGCTCCAGTCCCATGACGGACCGCCGCTCACGCTGGAGCGGATGACGCAACTCCCCTAGTCGCAGGGCCGGGCGCCGCCACCCGAAGGCACCCCGGCCCTGTCAGCGGCCGCGCTGCAGCAGCGACGCGACCGTGGCGATGAGCATCGAGAGGACGAGCGCGAACACCGTCGCAAGCGCCGTCACCGAGAACTGGCTGGCCAACTGGGTGGGCTGGCCCGAATACACGAACCCAGGACCGAGCGCGAAAACTCCGAGAAACAGGAGGCCCCAAAGCCCGCCGATCAGCAGCGGAGCACCCAACCCGGCAGCGGCCGGCCACGGCTTGAAGAAAGCGCCGCAGACCGTCCCGACCACGAGGCCGAGGATCACTGCGCTGACCGGTTCGAGGTACGCGCTGGTTCCGAGCGCGCCCGCCACCCCGGCGAGGACCCCTGCGGCGAAGCCCTCCCCCGAATTCCGCGCCGATTTCAGCCGCTCGACCACCACGACCGCCACGGCCGACGCAGCGGGAGTGAGCACACTGTTCAGTGCGATCACCGGGGTGAGCTCATCCACCCGCAGCTCGAAGCCGATGCCCGCGACAATGCTCGAGGCCCACAGCAGAGCAACTCCGATCACCGCCCGCGGATGCCACACCGCGGGAGCTCCGCGGTCCTTGAACGCGAGCACGAGCAGGAACACGCCGCCGCCGATGGCCACCGGCAGCGCGCCCGCGAAGTCCAGGGCACCTGCGGTGCGGTACAGCCACATGCCGCCGCCACCGAACACAACGAGCGCGAGCGGCAGGAAGACCAGCACCGAGAACGCAACCGCAACCCCGGCGGCCGCCGACGGGCCGAACCTCTCGCACGCGGCCATCGCGACGCCCATCCCGACCACGAAACCTCCGGCGGGAACCAGCACGGCGAAGCCGAACGGCTGCCATCCGGCCAGCGCCGCCGCGATGCCTGCCAGACACCACAGCGCAAACAGCGTCACGGCAGCCGGCCACAGCATCCGCCAGTGCCCGCCGCCGTACAGCAGCACGCCGGGCGTCGCGATGAGGATGCCGACGACCCCCGCCACGAGCAGCAAGCTGTCAGCGAACATGTGTCATCTGTACCACAGGACCAGTGAGCCGCCCGGTCCGCTCCGAGCGCCCAGCCGATCGAGCGCCGCCCACAGCGCCACCAGCACGCCTGCGACCTCCAATGACTCCTCCACCAGCACCGCGATGTCGCCGATAATCAACAGTCCGTCCCTGTTGTGTCCGACGTCGGCTGTCGTCAGCAATCCGCCGAGTGCCTCGATCCCGATCGCGCCGGCAAGGTACAGCGCACCGCCAAGAATTAGCCGGCGCCGCAGCACCCGATCCAGCGACCGAGCCACCCAGGTCAGCCACACCCCCACGGCCACCGCGACGGGCGCGGCGATGACAAGCCAGAGGTAAGCGAACGAGACGTCGATACCCAGCGTCGCCGGCAGGTTCCTGAGCCGGTCCTGAAGCGCGGCACCCTCTCCCGCCGACAGCACAATCGCTGCTCCGGCCATGACCGCGAACGGCAGCCGTTCGCGCGTGCGCCAGTTGACGAGCATGGCTATGCCGAACACGACGGCGAGCAGGGCAAGCAGGAACGCGGAGTACCACGCGAACAGGTTCGACTCGCCATTCGGATGAAACGCATCCACCAGCGCGCCGAGGATCGGAAGCGACTGCCGGGCGCCCGTCAGACCGAGGTACACGTCGAGAGCGATCCCGATGACGCACATCGCGCCGCCGACCACGGCCAGCACCGTCACCAGCGCGCCGAACCGGAACTCCGGCCCCTGAAGGGACTGGGGCGTGGGTGTCGCCTGCGGCATCCCCACATGCTGGCACGGCGACACGATGTCGGCCTACCGAATCCGGCAATGGATTACTCGGGCGCCCCGGAGGTGAGCGAGATGAGACGCGAGATGGCGCGCAGATACTTCTTCCGGTACCCGCCGCCCAGCATGTCCTCGGCGAACACCGCATCGAGCGGCACGCCGGAGGCGACAACGCGCACCTGCGCGTCGTACAGCCGGTCGACGAACGCGACGAAACGCAGCGCATCCGTCTGGTGGTCGAGCACGGTAACGTTCCGCAGCCCGATCGCCTGCAGGCCGTCGACGAGCTTCGCGTAGCGCGACGGGTGCACACCCCCCAAGTAGGAGATGACCGTCGCGAAGTCGTCCACTGTCGCGTTGCCGTCCAGGTCTGCGATCGCCTGCTCGAGCGCCGCGTCGTCGGCGACGCTGACCGCGTGCCCCTCGACATCGCGTCGGCGGTAATCGAGCCCGTCAATGCGGATGGTCGTGAACTGACCAGCGAGCGCGTCGATCTCCCGCAGGAAGTCCTGGGCGGCGAAGCGTCCCTCCCCCAGCGCGTTCGGTGGCGTGTTCGACGTCGCCGCGATTCGGGTTCCGGATGCGGTGAGCTCGCCGAGCAGGCGAGACATCATTCGGGTGTCGCCCGGGTCGTCCAGTTCGAACTCGTCGATGGCGAGGAACGATGAGCCACGCAGCATCTTCACCGTCTGCGCGTAGCCGAGGGAGCCGACCAGCGCGGTGTACTCGATGAAGGTGCCGAAGTACTTGCGGCCGGGCGCGAGGTGCCACAGCGAGGCAAGCAAGTGGGTCTTGCCGACGCCGAAGCCGCCGTCGAGGTAGATCCCGGGAAGCGTCTTCGGCGCCTTGCGTCTGGAGAACAGGCCGCCGCGGGCGGGCTGCCACGCCGCCACGAACTCGCGAATCGCGTCCACTGCCTCCGCTTGCGACGGGTAGTCAGGGTCCGGCTGGTAGTTGTCGATCGATGCGCCCCGGAACTGGCGCGGCGGCACCAGGTGATCGACGATTTCGGTGCCGGTGAGGGATGGGCGACGGTCAGTGAGACTGCCCGCCACCCGCACATGTTCAGCGGGCACGCGACTCTTTCCTTCGTGTAATGCTTGGACTCATCCGCCGCCACGTGGCAAGAAAGTGCGTAGATTCGTTGTGGGCGGCGCGAGATTCAAGCCTAACGCGCCGTGAACGCACCATTCGCCCGCAGGACGGGCGCTGACTGGAGGTAATAATGACCGTCGAGGTCGATTCATCCGAACGGTTCGCCGGCTACGCCAACCCGAACCGGCTTGTCACCACCGAGTGGTTGCAGGCGCACCTCGACAAGCCGGATCTCGTCGTCATCGAATCGAATGAGGATGTGCTGCTCTACGAGACCGGTCACATCCCCGGCGCCGTGAAGATCGACTGGCACACCGACTTGAACGACCCGGTGCTGCGTGACTTCGTCGACGGCGATGCCTTTGCGAAGCTGATGAGCTCGAAGGGGATCGCGCGCGACTTCACCGTCGTCATCTACGGCGACAAGAACAACTGGTGGGCCGCGTACGCGCTGTGGGTATTCACCCTGTTCGGTCACGAGGATGTCCGCCTGCTCGATGGCGGCCGGAACAAGTGGATCGCCGAGGGCCGGGAACTGACCACCGAGGTGCCCCAGCGCACCCCGGTCGAGTACCCGATCATCCCCCGCAACGACCACGCGATCCGCGCGTTCAAGGACGACGTGCTCGACCACCTGGGCAAGCCGCTGATCGACGTCCGCTCCCCAGAGGAGTACAGCGGTGAGCGCACCACCGCACCGGCGTATCCGGAGGAGGGCGCGCTGCGCGCCGGCCACATCCCGACCGCGCGCAACGTCCCGTGGGGCCGCGCCGCAGCCGAGGACGGCACGTTCAAGCCCATCGACGAGCTGAAGGCGATCTACGTCGACGAGGCCGGGATCGGCGCCGCCGACGACGTCATCGCCTACTGCCGGATCGGTGAGCGCTCTGCGCACACCTGGTTTGTGCTGCACCACCTGGTGGGCATCCCGAAGGTGCGCAACTACGACGGCTCGTGGACCGAGTGGGGCAGCACCGTGAAAGTGCCGATCGTGCAGGGAGAAGCGCCCGGCGAGCTTCCCTGACCGCGGTGGGATAATCGTCGGATGACTGAAACGGCGGTACCCCCCGCGCTCGCCGAGATTCGTGACGAGTTCCTCGAACTCGAGCAGCAGGATCGACTCATGCTGCTGCTCGAGTTCGCGAACGAGCTCCCGGAGCTTCCGGAGCGATTCCAGGACCACCCCGACCTGCTCGAGCGTGTCACCGAGTGCCAGTCCCCCGTCTACCTCTTTGTCGAGGTTGACGACGAGCGTGTCGTGCACATGCACGCGACGGCCCCCAGGGAAGCGCCCACCACGCGCGGATTCGCGTCGATTCTGGTGCAGGGACTGTCCGGGCTCACCGCCGACGAGGTGCTCGCCACGCCGGACGACTACCCGCAGACCATCGGCCTGAACGAGGCAGTGAGCCCGCTTCGCATCCGGGGCATGAGCGGCATGCTGGGCAGGACGAAGCGGCAGGTGCGCGCGAAAGCTGCCGCGTGAATCTCACGCGGCTCATTCCGCAGCCGCCGCTCACGATAGACACCACCGCCGACGACGCGGCAGCGCGCCTCGAAGAGCTGTACGCAAGCGAGGCCACCTGGTTGCGCATCAACATGATCGCAAGCCTCAACGGGTCAGCGGTCGGCGTCGACGGCACCTCCAACAGCCTGACCAGCCGCGTCGACCGGCGCATCCTCGGGGCGATCCGACGGCAGAGCGACATCGTGCTCGTCGGCGCCACCAGCATCCGGAACGAGGGTTACCTGATGCCGCGCACAGCCGCGCTCGCCATCGTCACGGCCAGCGGTGACCTCGAGGGCAACAAAATCCCGGCGGACCTCGCACCGGGTCGGCTGATCGTCGTGTGCCCGTCGCACGCCGCCGCGCGCGTGCGGAACCACCTGCCCGACACGGTTGACATCGTCGAGACCGGCGACGAGCGCCCGGATGCCGCCGGCATCGTCTCCGCGCTTCGCGACCGCGGTCACCGCCGCATCGTCTGCGAGGGCGGCCCGAATCTGGCGGCCCAGCTGCTGGATTCCGGACTGGTGGACGAACTGTGCCTGTCGACCAGTCCGCTGTCCGTGCCGTCGGTGCTGCCTGTGTTGCCGGGTCAACTGCCGCAGCGGCTCGAGCTGACCCAGCTGCTGGCCGATGACGACGGCGCGCTTTACGCCCGCTGGCGGGTCACGCGTTGAGCTCTGGCCGGCCGAGCCAAATCCGGATGGTGCCCACGAACCGCTCCTCGTCGTAGTTCCACAACTTCGTGTGCCGTGCGACGGTGAAGGCCTCCAGTTGCACGATGTCCGGCCGGGCTTTCGCCAGTGCGCGCGAGCCGGTCGAGGGCACGAAGCCGTCGTCGTCGCTGTGCAGGATGAGTATGGGCAGGTCAAGCTCGTCGGCACGGCGCACGAAGTTCAGGCGTGCAAGGTCGATCGGGTCGCGTTGGCCGGTGAGGATGCGCCCCCAGGGTGCGCCGATGGCGCGGAATACCGACCGACTCACCGGAACGGGCAGCCCCGCCTCCCCCGCGATCGCCTCGAGCGTGATCACCCAGTCGATCACCGGCGACTCGAGCACGACGCCGCGCACGAGCGGCGCGAGTTGGGACCGGGTGACCGCCTGAAGCACCGTCGCCCCGCCCATCGACCAGCCCATGAGCACGATGTGCCTCGCCCCGCGCTCCTGTGCGTACTGCATCGCGGATTCGACATCCCGCCATTCGGTGTCGCCGAGGGAGTATCGACCATCGGCACTCGATGGGGCGTCGCCGTCGTTGCGGTACGAGATGAGGAGGCTGTGGTAGCCGGCGTCGCGGAAGACCGGCACGGCGCGCAGTCCCTCCGGCCGGCGCACCGCCCGGCCGTGCACCTGGATCACCCAGCGGTCGGTGTCCTCGATGCGCCGGTCATCGTGCGCCGCGATGAGCCACGCCGGTGCTGGACCGAGCTCGGTGTCGATGTCGACGTCCTCGTAACCGACGCCGAGGTCATCCGGGGTCAGGTACCACCATCCGGCGATCCGGCCGCTGCGGGCGAGCCGCAGTTCTCCGTGGCTCACGTCGTCGAGTCGCCTGGTAACCGTCTCGTCGGTCTCGCTGAGAATGTCGCCGATGCGCGCGTGACCTCTGTCGTTCGAGAACCACAGGCTGTACCGGCCGCTGATCACGGTGTCAGCGGAGCGCCGCAGCTCGATCGTGCCTTCCGTCTCGTCGACGCCGACGATCACGACGTCCTGTTGACGCTTGCGTGGCGGAACAATGATGGTGCGCGCGACAGCCGCGGTCAGCCAGGCGGTCGCGAGCAGGCCGAAGGCTGCAAGTCCCCCGACGGCGACAAGCCCGAGACGCAAGTACGGCCTGGGGTCGGCGTGCCTGCGGGAAACTGCCACCCTGAAACTTTAGTCTGCTGAACGTGTCCGACACCGTGACCGGTTCGCCGGTGCCAGCGCCCTTCGGCGCGGCGATCGACTCGATTCACGCAGCAACGCTGCGCAGTGAACTCGTGGTCACAGAGCTGCCCGCGCCGGGTTCGCTCGCACCGCACTCCATCGCCTTCGCGGCTGACGTCACCCCCGCGCGGCACAGCGACGACTCCGACCTCGCAACGGGCCGCTTCGTGCTGCTCTACGACCCCAGCTCTCCGGATGCCTGGGGCGGGCCGTTCCGCGTCGTGTGCTTCGCGCAGGCACCGCTCGAGACCGACATCGGCGTCGATCCGTTCCTCGCCGCAGTGGCCTGGTCGTGGCTGATCGACGCGCTCGACACTCGCGGTGCGCGCTACCACTCCCCATCAGGCACGGCCACCAAGATCCTCTCCACCGGGTTCGGCGAGCTGGAGGTCCAGGGCGACGGTGCGCAGATCGAGCTGCGCGCGTCCTGGAGCCCCGACGACAGCGCGCTCGGCCCGCACGTTGAGGCATGGGGCGACCTGGTCTGCATGCTCGCCGGGCTGCCTCCCGTTCCAGAGGGCGTCAGCGTTCTCCCGACTCGGCGCAAGGGCGCGTGACGGGCGAAGACGCGGGTGGCGGGACCCGTGAGGACAAGGGTGGGCACGAGCCGCTGCGCGTGATCGACAACCGTGACGACTACCTCGACGCTGTGCGCCAGGTCGCCGCGGGCACCGGCCCGGTCGCGATCGACGCCGAGCGGGCATCCGGCTACCGCTACTCCCAACGCGCCTACCTCATCCAGCTCTACCGCGACGGGGCAGGAACGTTCCTGTTCGATCCTCCGGCCATTGGCGACTTCAGCGAACTGGCCGATGTCATCCGTGACGAGGAATGGGTGCTGCACGCCGCGAGCCAGGACCTCGCCTGCCTGCGCGAAGTCGGCCTCGAACCGAACCGCATTTTCGACACCGAGCTGGGGGCGCGGCTCGCGGGCCTTCCACGCGTCGGCCTTGGCGCAGTGGTCGAGGAACTCCTCGGCATCAAGCTCGCCAAGGAGCACTCGGCGGCGGACTGGTCGACCAGGCCGCTGCCCGAGTCCTGGCTTGTCTATGCGGCGCTCGACGTGCAGCTGCTCGTGCGGCTGCGGGCCGAAGTCGCCGCGCTGCTCGTCGAGGCGGGCAAGAAGGAGCTGGCGGAGCAGGAATTCGATGCGGTCCGCACCAAGGAGCCCAAGCCGGTGGTCTCCGAACCGTGGCGGAGACTCTCCGGCATGCACGCCCTGCGCACGCCCCGCTCGCTCGCGGTCGCCCGCGCGCTGTGGCAGGCACGCGACGAGTACGCGCAGGAGATCGACACCGCGAGCGGCCGGCTGCTTCCGGATGCGTCGATCGTCGCCGCAGCCAAGGCATTGCCGCGAACGCGTGGCGAGCTCATGAAGATCAAGGAGTTCACCGGGCGTGCCAGCCGCACCCAACTCCCCCGCTGGCTTGCCGCTATCGAGGAGGGCATGGCGGCCGAAGACCTGCCGCCGCTGCGAGTGCCAGGCGACTCCATCCCGCCCGCACGGTCCTGGTCCGATCGCAACCCGGAAGCCGACCGCCGCCTGCGCGCCGCGAAGGCGCAGATCACCTCGCTGTCCGATCGGGTCGCCATCCCGGTCGAGAACGTGCTCACCCCTGAGCTCCTGCGCCGCGTAGCGTGGGCGCCGCCGCAGCCGATCACCACCGAGAGCGTCGGCGAGGCCCTCGCGGGCGGCGGTGCGCGCCCCTGGCAGATTGACGCAACCGCACAGTTGATCGCGGATGCCTTTGTGGAAGTCGACCAAAGCGCCGACACCGCCCAATCCGACGATTCGTAGAAAGAATCAAAGGATTCTTAGGGCAAATCGCCCGACTCTAGGATCAGTGGGACTTGTCTGAGGAGGCACAGTGGTCGAGAGAACAGAAGTCGTCTTCGTCGATGGCGTTCGCACCCCGTTCGGGCGCGCCGGCGAGAAGGGCATGTACTGGAACACCCGCGCCGACGACCTTGCGGTCAAGGCGATGATCGGTCTGCTGGAGCGGAACCCAGAGGTTCCCAAGGACCGTATCGACGACGTCGCGATCGCCGCGACGACGCAGCAGGGTGACCAGGGCCTGACGCTCGGCCGCACCACAGCGATGCTCGCAGGACTGCCCAAGTCGGTGCCCGGTTACGCCATCGACCGGATGTGCGCCGGTGCGATGACCTCCGTCACGACGACGGCAGGCGCGATCGCGTTCGGCGCTTACGAGCTGGCGATCGCCGGCGGTGTCGAGCACATGGGTCGTCACCCGATGGGGTTCAACGCCGACCCGAACCCGCGCTTCCTCGCCGAGAAGCTGGTGAGCCCCGACGCGCTGAACATGGGGATGACGGCCGAGCGCATCCATGACCGTTTCCCGCACCTCACCAAGGAGCGCGCGGACCGTTACGCGATGCGCAGCCAGCACAAGCTCGCCGCTGCGTACGAGGCCGACAAGATCCAGCCCGACCTGATCCCGGTCGCCATCCGCAGCGATGAGGGCTGGGGACTCGCCACGCGCGACGAGGCGCCGCGCCCGGAAACCACCATGGAGGGACTGGCCGGCCTGAAGACGCCGTTCCGTCCGCACGGCCGGGTGACCGCGGGAAACTCCTCCGGCCTCAACGACGGCGCCACCGTGAGCCTGATGGCATCCGCCGCCGCGGCGAAGGAATTCGGGTTGAAGCCGAAGATGCGCATGGTGAGCTTCGCGTTCGCCGGGGTCGAGCCGGAGATCATGGGCATCGGACCGGTCCCGTCGACCGAGAAGGCGCTGCGCAAGGCGGGCCTGTCGATCGACGACATCGGACTGTTCGAGCTGAACGAGGCGTTCGCGGTGCAGGTGCTGTCGTTCCTCGACCACTTCGGTATCGACGACGACGACCCACGCGTCAACCCGTGGGGCGGCGCGATCGCGATCGGGCACCCGCTCGCGTCATCCGGTGTCCGCCTGATGATCCAGCTCGCCCGGCAGTTCGAGGAGCACCCGGAGGTGCGCTACGGCGTGACCGCGATGTGCGTTGGCCTCGGCCAGGGCGGCACCGTGATCTGGGAAAACCCGAACTTCAAGGGAGGCAAGTGACCATGGCGGAATTCACGCAGCTCGCTGAGCTTCTCAAGGACGACGAGGTAGTCACGCACTCCTACGTGCGGGACGTGCCGCTGAGCGGCGGCAAGACTCTCGCGCTCGTAACCCTCGACAACGGGCGCGACCACACGCGGCCGAACACCATGGGCCCGACGACGCTGCTCGAGCTGCAGCGCACCTTGCAGTCGCTCAAGGACCGCGCGTCGCACGGCGAGATCCACGCGGTCGCGGTCACCGGCAAGCCGTACATTCTCGCGGCCGGCGCCGACCTCAGCCACGTCGACGCAATCCCGAGCACCGAGGTCGCGAAGCAACTCGGGCAGCAGGGTCACGCGACGCTGGGGCTGCTCGGCGACCTGGGCGTGCCGTCGTTCGTGTTCATCAACGGCCTCGCGCTCGGCGGCGGCGTGGAGATCGCGCTCAACGCCGACTACCGCACCATCGACAGCTCCGTTCCGGCCCTCGCACTGCCGGAGGTCTTCCTCGGAATCATCCCCGGCTGGGGCGGCGCGTGGCTGCTGCCGAACCTGATCGGGATCGAGAACGCGCTCAAGGTCATCGTCGAGAACCCGCTCAAGAACAACCGGATGCTGAAGGCGAAGGATGCCCTCGAGCTCGGCATCGCGGATGTCATGTTCGAGCCGGCGAACTTCCTCGAGGACTCCATCAAGTGGGTCGACCGGGTGGTCTCTGGCACGACGAAGGTCAAGCGCCCGAACCAGCCGGGCAAGATCGAGCGCGCGGTCAAGTGGGATGCTGCCATCGGCATCGCCCGCAAGATGCTGCAGAGCCGCATCGGCACCGTGCCGAAGTCTCCGTACGCCGCCCTCGACCTGCTTGCGGCAGCCAAGAACACCGACAAGGCGACCGGCTTCGCCGCCGAGGACGAGGTGCTGGCCGGACTCATCACCGGTGACCAGTTCCGCGCGAGCATCTACGCGTTCAACCTCGTGCAGAAGCGCGCGAAGCGGCCGGCCGGCGCGCCGGACAAGGCGCTCGCCCGCCCGGTCACCAAGGTCGGAGTCATCGGGGCCGGGCTCATGGCCAGCCAGTTCGCGCTGCTGTTCGTGCGCCGCCTTCAGGTTCCGGTCGTGATCACCGACCTCGACCAGGCACGCGTCGACAAGGGGCTGGACTACATCCGCGGTGAGATCGACACTCTCCGCGACAAGGGCCGCATCTCCCCCGACGAGTCCAACCGGCTGAAGGCACTTGTCAGCGGGACGACGGACAAGTCCGAGTTCGCCGACTGCGACTGGGTCATCGAGGCGGTATTCGAGGAGCTGGGCGTCAAGCAGGACGTGTTCGCCGATGTCGAGCAGTACGTCTCCGAGACGGCAGTGCTCGCCACCAATACGTCGTCGCTGTCGGTCGACGCGATCGGCGCCAAGCTGAAGCATCCGGAGCGCCTCGTCGGCTTCCACTTCTTCAACCCGGTCGCGGTGATGCCGCTCATCGAGGTCGTGAAGGCGCCGAAGACCGACGATGAGACACTCAGCACCGCGATGGTCACCGCCGCGGCGCTGAAGAAGACCGCGGTCATCACCAAGAACACGCCGGGGTTCGTCGTCAACCGCATCCTCGCCAAGCTGCTCGGTGAGGCGATGCACGCTGTCGACACCGGTACGCCGTTCGACACGGTTGTGGAGGCGGTCAAGCCCCTGGGCCTGCCGATGGATCCGTTCGAGCTGCTCGAGCTCGTCGGGCTGACTGTCGGCGCGCACGTGCTCGACACCCACCACGCGGCGTTCCCCGACCGTTTCTTCGAGAGCGAGAACCTGCGCAAGCTGGCCGAGCACGGGAAGATCCTGGATCGGGACGGCAAGGGCAAGGTCAAGGGGTACGACAAGACCGCGCTCTCGATCGTCGCCGGCGGCACGACGCCGATGTCGGCGGACGAGCTGCGCATCCGGATCGAGGACGGCCTCGCCGACGAGATCCACCGCATGCTCGAGGACGGTGTCGTGGCCGCGGCCGAAGACATCGACCTGTGCATGATCATGGGTGCCGGCTGGCCGTTCCAGATGGGTGGGGTCACCCCATACCTCGACCGGGTCGGCGCCTCCGAGCGGGTCTTCGGCGGGACGTTCCACACTCCGCCGATCAGGGGCGTCGCGTAGAGCTTGAAAGCAAGAACGGGAAGCAGTCGTCAGACTGCTTCCCGTTTTGTCTCACGGCCGGTCGAGCTTCTCTTCCGCCTCGATCTGCGCGCCCTGCTCCTCCGGAAGCGGCCGCGCGACCGGGATCTTCGTGCCGAGCACCTGCGCGACGACATTGCGCGCGATGCTCTGCGCGGTGAGGCCGGCCGCGGTCAGGATCTCGTCGCGGGAACCGTGGTCGAGGAACTCGTCCGGCAGCCCCAGCTCGTCCAGCCCGGTATCAACTCCCGCAGCGCGCAGATCCTGGCGGATGCGCGTGCCGATGCCGCCGACTCGGACGCCGTCCTCAATGGTGATCACCAGGCGATGCTCGTCGGCGAACCGGATGATGCTCGGCTGGGTCGGGACGACCCAGCGCGGATCGATCACTGTCGCACCGATGCCCTGCGCCGCGAGCCGCTCTGCGACCTCGAGGCCGAGGGTCGCCATCGAACCGACCGTGACGATCAGCACATCCCGGTGCGGGGCCTCGCGGAGCACGTCGACGCCGTCCTCGGTGCGGCGGACCGCCTTCAGCTCGTCCCCGACCGAACCCTTCGGGAATCGGATCACCGTCGGCGCGTCATCGATCGCGACGGCCTCGGCGAGTTCCTCGCGGAGCCTGGCCGCGTCCCGCGGGGCAGCGATACGGATGTGGGGCACGATCTGCAGCGCCGCAAGGTCCCACATGCCGTGGTGGCTCGGACCATCCGGCCCGGTCACACCCGCTCGGTCGAGCACGAAGGTGACGCCGGCCTTGTGCAACCCGACATCCATGAGGAGCTGGTCGAACGCGCGGTTCATGAACGTGGCGTACAGCGCCACAACGGGGTGCAGGCCGCCGAAGGCGAGACCGGCAGCTGAGGTGACCGCGTGCTGTTCGGCGATTCCGACGTCGAAGACGCGGTCCGGATGCCGCGCCGCGAGCACGTGCAACCCTGTCGGCCGCAGCATGGCTGCGGTGATCCCGACCACCCGGTCGTTCTTGTCCGCCAGGCGGACGAGCTCGTCGGCGAACACCGAGGTCCACGACGGCCGGTCGGGAACGTCGAGCGCCTCCCCGGTATCGGGATCGATCTGGCCAACCGCATGGAACTGGTCGGCCGCGTCGTGCCGTGCGGGCTCATACCCGCGGCCCTTCTCGGTGATCGTGTGCACGATCACCGGGGCTGCGTAGCTCTTCGCCTGACGCAGCGCACGCTCGACGGCCTCGAGATCGTGACCGTCGATGGGGCCGATGTACTTGATCTCCAGGTTGGAGTACGGTCCCTCATTCTTGATGAACCGGGTCCCGAAGCCATGCACGGCACCGCGGACGCCTCGATAGAAGGCGCGCCCAGGCGACCCGAACTTGTCGAAGAGCCTGCGGCTCGAGTGGTGCAGGCCGCGGTAGGCGCGCTTGGTGCGGACACCGTCGAGGAAGCGCGCGATGCCGCCGATGGTGGGAGCGTAGGAGCGCCCGTTGTCGTTGACGATCATCACCAGGTTGCGCGTGTTGTCGTCGCTGATGTTGTTCAGCGCTTCCCAGGTCATGCCGCCGGTCAGCGCACCGTCTCCGACGACGGCGACAACGTGGCGGTTGGTCTGGCCGGTCATCTCGAACGCCCGGGAGATCCCGTCGGCCCAGCTCAACGAACTGGACGCGTGCGAGCTCTCGACGACGTCGTGCACGGACTCGCTGCGCTGCGGATACCCGGCGATGCCGCCGCGCTGACGAAGCCCGGAGAAGTCCTTCCGTCCGGTGAGGAGCTTGTGCACGTACGACTGGTGCCCGGTGTCGAACACGATCGGGTCACGCGGTGAGTCGAAGACCCGGTGGATGGCAATGGTCAACTCGACGACGCCGAGGTTCGGCCCGAGGTGTCCGCCGGTGCGAGCCACGTTAGCGATAAGGAATTCGCGGATCTCCCCGGCTAGCTTCTCGAGTTGCGGCTTGGTCAGCGAATCCAAGTCCCGAGGTTCATGGATGGACTCGAGAATGCTCATGCTCCAACCCTATTTCACTTGCCGCCACCGACTCCTGAGTACAGGCCACTAAGACGTCCGATTCGCGCAAATAGGGATAACTCCCGATGTGCGGGTGCTGCCTCAGAGCGGACTCTTGAGACATGGAAACGATCACCACCCCGCATCCTGTACTCAGCATCCCGGATGAACGTGAAATGGCTCTCGCTGCCGAGTTGGCTCGACTGCGTGCCGCCGGCGACACTCGTGTCATGCCGGCACCCCGCCGGCTTACCACCCGGTTGCGGGCGGCTTTCGCGGTTGCCCCGCACCCGACCCCCGTCCTGGACAGGTGAGCGCTGGCCGGCCCCTCCCGTTTCGCCCGCCACGGTGGGACGATGGAGTGGTGCGCAGCCAGTCTGCCCCGGACATGGTCGGACGCCAATCCGAGCTGGAAGCCCTGCGAGCCGTCTTCGACGAAGCGGCCGCAGGGTCCACCCGCGTCGTGCTTATCAGCGGAGAAGCGGGCATCGGCAAGACCCGACTACTCGAAGAACTCGCCGCCGAGGTCGCCGACGAGTCGGACGTCATCGTCACCCACTGCCTGGACTACGGCGCCGTCGTGGTGCCGTACGCGCCGATCTCCGGATTGCTGCGCGAGCTGGTGGAATCACACGGCCGAGAGGCCGTCGACAAGGCCGCGGGGACCGGGCGTCGGATGCTCTCCGAGTTCATCGACGGAAGCAAGCTCTCCCCCACCCGCGACGACCGGATGGGCGTCGACCGGTTGAACGACGCGATCACGACCGTGCTCGAGAACCTCGCCGCAAGCAAACCGCTCGTCATCGTGATCGAGGACCTGCACTGGGCAGACCCAGCCACCCTGGACTTCCTGCGTTTCGTCGCGCGGGCCGGGGTGCGCAGCGGCCTGTTGTTCGCGCTCAGCTTCCGCAGCGACGAGGTCAAGCGCGGGCACCCGCTTCGCACTTTCCTGGCTGAACTGGAACGCAACCGGCGGGTCGATCGCATCACGCTCCCCCGGCTGACCCGCACGCAGGTGCGCGACCAGGCGCGCTCGATTCTCGGCACCGCCCCGGATGCCGACCGCACCCTCGCACTGTTCGAACGCAGCGAGGGGGTGCCGTTCTTCGTCGAGGAGCTGGTGTGCTTCGACCGGGCCGGGGGTGTGCCGGACACGCTGCGCGAACTGCTTTTGAACCGCTATGACGCCCTGGGTGACAGTGCCCGTGCGCTGATGCGGATCCTGGCAGCCGGTGGCGAACGTGTCGAACACGACCTACTGGCGGCGGTGGTCGACGATCCGGGGACCCTGGACGACGACGCTCGGGAGGCCATCGACGCCGGGCTCATCTCGATCCACGATCGTGATTACGCGTTCCGGCACGCGCTGGTGCGCGACGCGGTCCGCGAGGAGCTGTTGCCGGGCGAGGCGACCCGATTCAACACCCGCTACGCGCAAGCGCTCACCGCCGAAGAGGGGGCGCCGGGTGAACGCGCCGGGCGAGCGACGAGGATCGCGTCGCATTGGATGGAAGCGCACGACGTGCAGCGTGCGTTCGCGGCGTCGATCACGGCCATGGACCTGAGCCTGGACGCGTTCGCGTACGCGAGCGCCGCGCAGCTTGGCGAGCGGGCGCTGGAACTGTGGGACCTCGTCGCGGAACCGGACGCGACAGCCGCGATGTCGCGAGTCGACCTGCTCAGGGAGGTGTCCGGTGCGTGGTACCAGGACGGAGACATGGGCAGGGCCCTCGCCATGGTCGACCTCGCCCTCCGTGAGACCTCGCCCGAGGATCCGACCCGGCACGCCGATGTGCTGAGGCAGAAGGCAGCCATCAGGGACCATTCCGGCGCTACGGACGCACCGCAGCTCTACGAACAGGCTCTGGACGTGCTCGGCGACCGCGACCCGGTGCTGAGGACGTGGATCCTCGCCGAGCTCGCGGCGCAGTACATGCTCATCGGCAACCTCGACGACGGCATCCGCCGCGCGACCGAGGCGCTCGAGAACGCGCCGCGCGAGGCCAGGCGGTTCGCGTCGGTTGCCGCGAATGTGCGGGGCTGCTCGCGCCTGAGTCTCATGGACATCTCCGGTGGGCTCGAGGACCTCGAACTCGCCAAGGAACTGGCCGGCCGGGATCCGGACGCGCTCTTGCGCTACTACGTGAACGCGTCCGATTCGCTCGCCCTGCTCGGCGACTTCCCCCGATCGCTCGAGGTCGCAAGCGAGGGCCTGCGGCTTGCCCGAGCGAACGGGGTGGAGCGCAGCGTCGGCTCGATCCTGGCCGTCAACACGGTCGATCCGCTGTTCGCCCTCGGCCAGTGGGAGCACGCCGACGAACTCATCGACCGCTCTCTAGAACTCGACCCGCCGCTGTCGTTCAAGATCTTCATGCGCGCCGCGAAGCTGCGGTCGCTGCTGTGGCGCGGCCAGGTCGACAAGGCGTGGGAACTGTATGGCAAGTGGCGCCCCGTCATGACCTCGCTGGGCAGCCATCAGGCTCAGGTGCGATTGTGCGTGGCAGCGGTTGCGGGTCACCTTGCCTTCGCGCGTGGCGACCTCGACTCCGCGTGGGAGGCTGTGTCTTCGCTGTTCAGCGAACAGACACCCGCGTCGGGGTGGACACTGCCCCTCGCCGGGATCGCCGCGCGCGTGCTCGCCGCCAAGCGCAGGGCGTTGCTCGCGCGTGGCGCAGAAGCACCGGTGCTGACGGTCGAGGAGGAGCAGCTCCGCGCCTGTCTTGCACGCGACGAGGGCTGGCCGACTCACTCACTCTGGAGCACCGTCGTCGATGCCGAACTGTCGGGATCACTCGCCACCGGTGACGACCCGGATGCCTGGCAGCGGCTGGTCGATCATCCTGACCTTCCGGGCGCAGCCGTGGTCCTCCGGCTCCTCGCACGGCTGGGGTTGGCCAGGGCCTTCCTGGAATCTGGCGATCGCGCTCGCGCTGCCGAGACGCTCGATGCCGTCCTCGCCGACGCGGATGACGTCGGCGCGAAGCTCGTGGTGGCAACAGCGGAGCAGCTGCTGCAGCGTGCGGGCATCCGTGGCGAACGCGCCGTGGTGCCGGGCAACGAACTCACGGCCCGCGAGAGGCAGGTTCTCGAGCTGATCGGTCAGGGCCTCAGCAACGCGCAGATCGCCGGACGGCTCTTCATCAGCCCGAAGACCGTGAGCGTGCACGTCTCGGCGATCCTGCGGAAGCTGGGCGCGGCGAGCCGCACGGAAGCGGCTCACCGCGCCAGCCAAGCGCTCGCGCAGGTGGACTGACTCAGACCAGGCTGCGCAGCACGTACTGCAGGATGCCCCCGTTGCGGTAGTAGTCCGCCTCACCGGGGGTGTCGATGCGCACGACCGCGTCGAACTCGACCGGCTGCTTGCCGGCCGGCGAATGCTCGCTGGGCTCCGCAGTGACCCGCACGGTCTTCGGGGTGGTGCCAGCGTTGAGCTGCTCGATGCCTGAGATGCTCACGAACTCGGTGCCGTCGAGGCCGAGGCTCTCTGCGGTCTCACCCGCGGGGAACTGCAGCGGGATGACGCCCATGCCGATCAGGTTCGAACGGTGGATGCGCTCGAAGCTCTCAGCGATCACCGCGCGGACGCCGAGGAGAGACGTGCCCTTGGCCGCCCAGTCGCGGCTCGATCCGGATCCGTACTCCTTGCCGGCGAACACGACGAGGGGGATGCCCGCTGCCTGGTAGTTCTCGCTCGCGTCGTAGATGAACGACTGCGGGGCGTCCGGCTGGGTGAAGTCGCGGGTGTACCCGCCCTCAACGCCGTCGAGCAGCTGGTTCTTCAGGCGGATGTTCGCGAACGTGCCGCGGATCATCACCTCGTGGTTGCCGCGACGCGAGCCGTAGGAGTTGAAGTCCTTGCGGTCGACGCCGTGCTCGGTGAGGTAGTGACCGGCCGGGCTGTCCGCCTTGATCGAGCCGGCGGGGCTGATGTGGTCGGTCGTGACAGAGTCGCCGAGCTTGGCCAGCACGCGCGCACCGGCGATGTCGGTCACCGGGCTGGGCTCGAGGGTCATGCCGTCGAAGTACGGGGGCTTCCGCACGTAGGTGGACTTCTCGTCCCACTCGAACACCGAGCCGGCCGGCGTCGGCAGCGAACGCCAGCGCTCGTCGCCGTCGAAGACGCCCGCGTACTCGCGCGTGAACATCTCGCTGTCGATCGATGAGTCGATGGTCTTCTGCACCTCGGCTGCATCCGGCCAGATGTCCCGCAGGAACACGTCGTTGCCGTCGCTGTCCTGGCCGAGCGCGTCGTTCTCGAAGTCGAAGTTCATCGACCCGGCGAGAGCGTATGCGATGACGAGCGGTGGGCTCGCCAGATAGTTCATCTTGACGTCGGGGTTGATGCGGCCCTCGAAGTTGCGGTTGCCGGAGAGCACGGCCGTGACGGCCAGGTCGCTCTCGTTGACGGCGGCCGAGACCTCTTCGATGAGCGGTCCGGAGTTGCCGATGCAGGTGGTGCAGCCGTAGCCGACGAGCGCGAAGCCGAGCTCGTCGAGGTAGCCGTTCAGTCCGGCCTTCTCGTAGTACTCGGTGACCACCTTCGAGCCGGGTGCGAGCGTGGTCTTCACCCACGGCTTGACCTTGAGGCCCTTCATGCTCGCGTTGCGGGCGAGCAGCCCCGCGGCGAGCATCACCGACGGATTCGACGTGTTGGTGCAGGACGTGATGGCCGCGATCGCGACAGCGCCGTGGTCCAGCACGACCGACTCGCCGTCGAGCGAGACCTCGGTCGGCTTGGAAACCGACTTCGGGGCGTGTGCGCGGTGCGTGTGCTGGTGCTGGCTGTACTCGCTCTCCGGGGTGTTGCCGGGCGGGTCGGATGCCGGGAACGACTCCGACACCTCGAGGTCGACCAGGTCGTGCACGACGGTGGTGTAGTTGACGAGGTCGTTCTCGAACTGCTCCTTGGCCTGGCCGAGGATGATGCGGTCCTGCGGGCGCTTCGGGCCGGCGATCGACGGGACCACCGTCGCGAGGTCGAGCTCGAGGTACTCGCTGAACGCGGGCTCGGTGCTCGGGTCGTGCCAGAGCTTCTGCAGCCGGGAGTACTGCTCGATGAGCTCGATCTGCTCGGAGCTGCGGCCGGTGAGACGCAGGTAGTCGAGGGTGACATCGTCGATCGGGAAGATCGCGGCGGTCGAACCGAACTCGGGGCTCATGTTGCCGATGGTCGCCCGGTTGGCGAGCGGGACCTGCGCGACGCCCTCGCCGTAGAACTCGACGAACTTGCCGACCACGCCGTGATGGCGCAGCATCTCGGTGATGGTGAGCACGACATCCGTCGCGGTCACGCCGGTCGGGATCGACCCGGTGAGCTTGAAGCCGACGACCTTGGGGATGAGCATCGAGACCGGCTGGCCGAGCATCGCGGCCTCCGCCTCGATGCCGCCGACGCCCCAGCCGAGCACGCCCAGTCCGTTGACCATGGTGGTGTGCGAGTCGGTGCCGACGCACGTGTCGGGGTAGGCCTGCAGGACGCCATCCACGGTGCGAGTCATCGTGACGCGGGCCAGGTACTCGATGTTCACCTGGTGCACGATGCCGGTGCCGGGCGGGACGACCTTGAAGTCGTCGAATGCGGTCTGGCCCCAGCGGAGGAACTGGTACCGCTCGCCGTTGCGCTCGTACTCGATCTCGACGTTGCGCTCGAAGGCATTCGGCGTGCCGAACAGGTCGGCGATGACCGAGTGGTCGATCACCAGTTCAGCGGGCGCGAGCGGGTTGATCCGCTCCGGGTCGCCGCCGAGGGCCGCCACCGCCTCGCGCATCGTGGCGAGGTCGACGATGCAGGGCACGCCGGTGAAGTCCTGCATGATCACGCGCGCTGGCGTGAACTGGATCTCGGTGTCCGGCTCGGCCGCGGGATCCCAGCCGCCGAGCGCGTCGATCTGGCTGCGGGTGACGTTCTTGCCGTCCTCGGTGCGCAGCAGGTTCTCCAGCAGCACCTTGAGGCTGAACGGGAGGCGCTCATGACCGGCGACCTTGTCGATCCGGAACACCTGGTAATCGGTGCCACCGACCGTGAGTGTGTCTTTGGCTCCGAAACTATCCACTGCCGACATTTGTGGTCTCCCTTGCTGAAGCTGCCAAATTTATCTTGACGTCGAGATAAATACTATCACTTATGCCGTGTCATCCGCTGTGGAACTCGCCGGAGGGCTGTACGCCCACCTCACGAGCATCCAGGTGACCCAGAGCATGCCGGCGTAGAGCGGCACGCCCATGAGCAGCTTGGTCGCGGCAAGCCATTCGGTATTCGAAGAGAAGTAGAGGGGCGCCTGCACGAGCAGTCGTGCAGAGAACAGTCCGACCCACAGCCAGGTGGCGATGTACAGCACGCGGCGCTTGTTCGCATCCTGGCGCCAGTGCGAATCGTTCGCGAGCAGCCCGACAATGACGCCGATGAGCGGCCAGCGCACGGCGATGCTGACCAGCAGGACCAGCACCGACACCACATTAATGATGAGTCCGGGCACGAAGCTGTCCTCGGCGCGCCACGTCAGCAGGGCGAGGACCGCGGAGATGCCGACACCGGCGAGTCCCGCGAAGGCCTGCGTCGCGGGCGTCTTCTGCACGAGTCGAACGATCACGAACACCGCGGACACGGCCACCGGGGCGAGCACCGAGGCGACAAGGTTGCCGGTGAATGTGTAAATGACCAGGAACCCCATGCCGGGCAGGATCGCCTCGATCAGGCCGCGGACGCCGCCGACCGCCTTGAGCAGAGATCCAGCGGTCGGCACTTCGCCGGGCGCGACCTGCCCGATGCCGGCCTTGCGGGCCGCAGCGGCGAACGCCTGCCTGACCGACTCTGTGTCCGATTCGGCTGGCTTCTGCTCGCGCGGTTCTGTCATGTCGCGGTGTGCCCTGCGCTGGTCGGTGGCGTGGTGGTGGTGCCAGGTGCAAGGGTCGTCGCACCCTGCGGGACGTGCAGCGGGATCAGGTCGCGCGGCGGCATCGGGGTGTTGCCGCGCACGACCACGACACTGCGGAAGAGCTCTTCTACCTTCGCGGCGGCCTCCGGGTTGTTGACGCCCTCCCCCGCGATGACACCGCGCAGGAACCAGCGCGGCCCGTCGACGCCGACGAACCGGGCCAGACGTGTGTGCCCGGCCGCGCCCGCGCCGGTGGCGGGGATCTCAGCCAGCAGCTCGGGACCGAACGGGCCCATCGTCAGCTTGGTCGTGCCGCCCTGCTTGGCGATCTGCTCGCCGATCTGCTCCCGGATCTCGTGCCAGAGACCGGTCGAGCGCGGCGCGGCGAACGGCTGCACCTGAAGGGTCGATCCCGCGTAGTCGAGCCCGACCGCGACCACCCGCTTGGAGCCCTCCTCGATCTCGAGCCGCAGCTGCAGGCCCTCCCGCGGCAGGAGCTTGATGCCGCCGAGATCGATGTACGGGCGCACCGCGTTGGCTTCGCTCTCGTCGAGCGGTCCCGCGGTTGCGCGGTCGGCTGGCGCCGACTTGGACTGGTCCAGCTCGTCTGTGAGTTCGTCTTCTGTGCCGGTCTCATCCGGATTGGCGCTGGCGTTCACGACTGTGCTCCCGTTTGTGTCTGCGTCGACTCGGACCGATACCCGGTCGAACCGAACCCCGCGGCCCCGCGGAGGCTTTCGGGGAGCGACTCTACCGGGGTGAATCGCGCCGTGGTCACCGGAGTGATGATCAACTGAGCGATCCGATCGCCGACCGCGACAGAATACGGCACCGACCTGTCGGTATTCAGAAGGGTCACCCGGATCTCGCCCCGGTACCCCGCATCGACCGTTCCGGGGCTGTTGACGATGGTGATGCCGTGCTTGGCTGCGAGCCCGCTGCGCGGCACGACGAAGGCCGCGTAGCCATCCGGCAAAGCGACGGCGAGCCCGGTCCCGACGGTGGCGCGTTCGCCCGGGCCCAACTCGACTGACTCGGCCGCGCACAGGTCGGCCCCGGCGTCGCCATGATGCGCGTAGAGGGGAGCAGCGGCCCCCACATACAGAACCTCGATCGCCTCAGTCACGGCATTCAGGCTAGTGCAGGCCGGCGGTGCACCGTCGCCGCGCGAAAGTCTGGTCGAATGGTGCCATGACGATCTACCGCGAGAAGCTCAACCCCTCCGTCTGGCTGTACGTCATCGCGTTGCTGGTGATTCCCGCGAGCCTGCTCGTCTTCCTGCCCATCAACGTCTGGGTGGGCGTGGCGGTCGCGGTCGTGCTGTACGCCGGATGCGTCGTGCTCCTGCTCCTCGCCAGCCCGGTGCTCGAGGTGACGGACGGCGAGTTCATCGCAGGGCGGGCGCGCCTGCCTATCGCCTTCGTCGGCGTCATCGAGGGCTTCAGAGCATCGGAGGCGACCCTGGAACGTGGCCAGCGGCTGGATGCGCGCGCCTGGCTCGTCATCCGGGGCTGGATCGACCCGGTTCTCAAGGTCGAGGTGACCGACCCGAAGGATCCGGTGCCCTACTGGCTGGTCTCCACCCGGCGACCGGATGAGCTGAAGTCGGCACTGGAGAAAGCGAAAGCCGGCGCATGAAGCGCCGGCTCACCGCCTGGAGTACAGCGAATTCCTAGGCTGCACACTCGATGCAGATCGGTCCGAGCTTGCTCTCGTGGTCGATCTGCGAACGGTGCTTCACCAGGAAGCAGTTCACACACGTGAACTCGTCCGCCTGCGGCGGAAGTACGACGACGTCGAGGTCGACATCGGTCAGGTCGGCTCCGGGAAGCTCGAATCCCCCGGGGTTGTCGGCGTCATCGACGTCTACGACTCCCGACATCTTGTCGGGGACCCGTTCCTTGAGCGCCTCGATCGACTCCGAATCGTCGTCCGTCTTTCGCGGGGCGTCGTAGTCCGTTGCCATGCCCATCCACTTCTGTTGTTGCTGTGATTTAGCCAATCGGCGCGCATAGTTTGCACCATCCGGAAGTCAATAGCAAACCATTGGCAGCACTAACATCCGTCCCCTACCCAACTCGCGGCGCGCCCAGCGTATTCCGGCCGAAATCGCATGGGCCATGGCACGCTTGGGGCATTGGCGAAAGGAACGCATCAGCCATGCAGGACCTGAGAGTGATCGGAGTGGAGAGCGGGGCGCTCCTCGTCGCATCAGACACGGGTGACCGGTTCCGTCTGGCCATCGACGACGTGCTGAAGTCCAAGCTGCGGCAGGCCCAGCCGGCCGCAGGCGAGAGTCGCAAGCTCTCCCCCAAGGAAATCCAGGCGCACATCCGCTCCGGCATGTCGGCCGAGGATGTTGCGGCCATCACCGGCGCGTCGCTCGAGTACATCGAACGGTTCGAGGGACCGGTGCTCGCTGAACGCGAGTACGTCGTGGAGAGCGCCCTCGCGGTGCCCGTGCACACCGCAGCGGACACCGACCCGCTGTCGGATGCCCAGACCTTCGGCTCGGTCATCATGAGCCGCCTGCACGAGCTGGGCGCGTCTGACGAGCGCTGGGCGAGCTGGAAGGAGGCTGCGGGCGGCTGGGTCATCAAGCTGTCGTTCACGGCCGACCAGATCGACCACGACGCCCGCTGGAGTTTCGACCCGCGCAAGTCCGCGCTCGCGCCGCTCAACAACGAGGCGATCACTCTCTCGCAGCAGGGTCGCCTGACCGGCAGCCTGATTCCGCGACTGCGTGCCGTCGACGTGCAGGAGCGCGTCCCGGATGCGACACGCTTCGACAGCGGCGCGTTCGACGACAGCGACCTGTTCCATGCCGACACCCTGCCGCAGCCCTCGCTTCGCCCGGTCACCGGCCCTGGCGCGGTCAACCCTGCGGCGATCAACCGGGACGAGAGCGAGACCTCCAGGCCGTCGAGCCAGACCGCTGATCTGCTCGAGGCCCTGCGCCGTCGTCGCGGCGAACGTGAGGCGGCGAGCTACGACGATCTCGAGGACGCCATGGCGGACCACCCGTCGACCGGGAGCATCCGTCTCATCGACGTTCCGCTACCCGACCCTGACCCAGAGGAGGAGCCGGTTGCATCCGCGCCCACCCCTCATAAGTCGGGCAAGAAGGGCCGCGCCACCATGCCGAGCTGGGACGAGATCGTCTTCGGTGCGCGCTCGGACGACGACCCGGCCTGACCGGTTCAGCGAGCGAACGCACCGAAACGCAGCAGCGGCACGGTCGTCTCTTCCGGAGAACGTGACCCGTGCTGCCCCACCATGGCAAGCGCCGTCTCGGATGCGGTCCGGCTGTCGTAGTAGACGATCGCCTTGCGCGCGGCCACCACGATGTCGCCGACGCGCGGAAGCACCTCGTCGGCAACGTCAGCACCGAACCAGCCCTGCGCGACGATCTCGTCACGCGTGAGCACCCAGGACCGGTCACCCTCCGCTGATCTCCACCGCTCGAGCACCCGCTGCCGCTGATCGGGCGACGCGTCCGGTTCGAAGTAGAGCTGCAAGCCACGGGGCTCCCCCGCGACATGGCGGATGCCGTCCACCAGTCCCGGGACGCTGTCGAACAGCACGTGCGCGTGCTGCGGCACGTCGATGACGCCGTGATCGGCTGTGACGAGCATCCCCTCGCGTTGCCCAAGGCTTGACAGGAACTCGTTCGCGGCGGCATCCGTCGCCTCCAACGCGCGAAGCCACCGCTCGGACTGCCAGCCGTCGCGGTGCGCCGCCTGGTCGAGTTCGGAGATATAGAGGTAGACGACCGCGGTGTCATTCTGGTCAAGCACTCGCCGCGCCTCGGTGAAGCGGTCCGCGATGCTCACACCGCTCAGGTACTCTGCCCCGCGCAGCACGGCCTGGCTGAAACCGGACCCGCGGAACCGCTCGCTGCCGATGGTGAACGACGGGACACCGTTCGCCGCGGCCTCCTCGAACAGCGTCCCGGAGCGCTGCCAGGTGAGCGGGTCGAGCCGGTCGTCCCACCCGGTCAGCAGCTTCACGACCCGGTCGTGCTCCGCGTCGAGCACCTCGTAGCCGACCATGCCGTGCACACCCGGCTGCTCACCTGTGGTGAGCGATGCCAGCGCCGCCACTGTTGTGGTGGGGAACACCGTCTGGATCGTCGAGGATCTGGTCAGCGCGCTCGCGAGCGTCCGCGCGTGCCCGGCGCGAGCCCGCAGGTTGACAGCACCGAGGCCATCGACGATGACGACGACGGCGCGATCCACCGTCGGCAGCCCGAGCGCGTTGGAGCGTCCGGCAACCGAATCAAACGAACTTCGCAGAACGTCGGCAAGGCTCGGCCGCACGGTTTGAGTGGCCGCTAGCATGGTCGCAATCCTATGACTACCCCCGCCACTCCCCATTCAGACGGCCAGCTCGAACGCATCGACGAGATCGACCTCTCCACCGAGATGGAAGGCTCGTTCCTCGAGTACGCCTACTCGGTGATCTACTCCAGAGCGCTCCCGGATGCGCGCGACGGGCTCAAGCCGGTTCAGCGACGCATTCTGTTCCAGATGAGCGAAATGGGCCTCCGCCCCGATCGCGGTCACGTCAAGTCCGCGCGCGTGGTCGGCGAGGTGATGGGCAAGCTGCACCCGCACGGTGACGCGTCCATCTACGACGCCATGGTGCGCCTGAACCAGCCGTTCATCCTGCGTGTTCCGCTCGTCGACGGGCATGGCAACTTCGGCTCGCTCGACGACGGTCCGGCCGCCCCGCGCTACACCGAAGCCAGGCTCGCGGCCCCGGCGATGGCGATGACCGCCGACCTGGACGAAGAGGTCGTCGACTTCGTCCCCAATTACGACAACCAGCTGCTCCAGCCGGAGGTGCTCCCGGCGGCGTTCCCGAACCTGCTCGTCAACGGCGCCAGCGGCATCGCGGTCGGCATGGCGACGAACATGGCGCCGCACAACCTGATCGAGGTCGTCGGCGCGGCTCGCCACCTGCTGCAGCATCCGGATGCGTCCCTCGACGACCTGATGTCGTTCGTACCGGGCCCTGACCTGCCGACCGGCGGCACGATCGTCGGTCTCGCCGGCATCCGGGACGCCTACGAAACCGGACGAGGGAGCTTCAAGACCCGTGCGCGCGTGTCGATCGAGCCGCTGACCGCGCGCAAGACCGGACTCGTGGTGACCGAACTGCCCTACATGGTGGGGCCCGAGAAGGTCATCGAGAAGATCAAGGACGGCGTCAACTCCAAGAAGCTCTCGGGCATCTCCGATGTCACCGACCTCACCGACCGCAAGCACGGCCTGCGGCTGGTGATCGGCATCAAGACCGGGTTCAACCCGACCGCGGTGCTCGAGCAGCTGTACAAGGTCACACCACTGGAAGAGCAGTTCAGCATCAACAACGTCGCGCTGGTCGACGGTGGGCCCAGGACCCTCGGCCTTCGCGAGCTGCTGCAGGTGTACCTCGACCACCGGATCTCGGTCACCACCAGGCGGAGCCGGTTCCGTCTGGCCAGGAAGCAGGAGCGGCTGCACCTCGTCGAGGGCCTGCTCATCGCGATCCTCGACATCGACGAAGTCATCCAGGTCATCCGCACCAGCGACGACAGCGACCAGGCCAGGACGCGACTGAAGGATGTCTTCGACCTCAGTGACGTTCAAGCCGAGTACATCCTCGAGCTGCGCCTGCGCAGGCTCACCAAGTTCTCCCGCATCGAGCTTGAGGCCGAACGCGACAAGCTGCAGCAGGAGATCGCGGAGCTCGAGCTTCTCCTGTCCGAGCCCGCCCGCATCCGCGCACTTGTCGGTGACGAGCTCGAGGCCGTCGCGGAGCTCTACGGCACGCCCCGGCGGACCCTCCTGACCGAAGCGCGGCCCTCCGTGGCCACGACGAAGTCAGCGCGTGGTGCCGCGCCGGTGCTGGAGATCGCGGATGCGCCCTGCCGCGTTCTGCTCTCCACGACCGGTCGGGTCATCCGGGTCGATCTCGGTGACACCGGCGACCTGCCGGGCAAGCCCGCCCGCCGCAGCAAGCACGACGCCATCCGCTCGATCGTGACCACGACCACTCGCACCGAGATCGGCGCCGTCACCAACCTCGGCAGGCTCGTGCGGCTCTCCCCTATGGACCTCCCGGTCGTGCCGGAGAACTCGGTGCAGCTCGCGGCGGGAGCGAAGATCGCCGAGTATCTTGCGCTCGACTCGAAGAAGGAGCGGGTGCTCGCGCTCGTCTCGCTCACCTCGGACGCACCCATTGCGCTCGGCACGGCGCAAGGTATCGTGAAACGGGTATCGCCCGGGGAGTGGCCGAGCAAGCCTGACTTCGAGCTGATCTCGTTGAAGGCCGGCGACGAAGTCGTCGGCGCCGCTCAGGGCAGCAACGCGGAGGAGTTCGTCTTCGCAACCTCCGACGCGCAACTGCTGCGCTTCTCCGCCTCAGCCATTCGACCGCAGGGCCGCAGCGCGGGCGGGATGGCCGGCATCAAGCTGGGCTCTGGCGCGCGGGTGATCCTGTTCACCTCGGTCGACCCGGCCGTGACGAACGTGGTCGCTACCGTGTCGACCAGCCTGTCGACGATCGCCGGAACCGATCCCGGACGCGCGAAGGTCTCCCTGCTGTCTGAGTTCCCCGCGAAGGGACGCGCAACCGGTGGTGTCCGGGCGCATGCGTTCCTGAAGGGCGAGGACATGCTCGCACTCGCGTGGGCAGGACCGGAGCCGGTGCTCGCGGTCGGAACGGATGGCGCGGTGCGCACGCTGCCGGATACCGGGGCCAAGCGCGACGCATCCGGAGCCGCCCTGGATGCGGTGATCGGCTCGATCGGGACGAGCGCCTCAGCGCTCGCCTGAGTTCCGCTCCCGCTCGGCGGCGTCCAGCCGGAGCGCACGGCCGCGCTCTAGGTCCTCTTCTTCCTTCTTCGCAGCCTTGTCGCTCTTCTTCGTATCACGCGGTGGCAGCTGAATCGTTTCCTCCGCCTCGATACCGGCCTGCAACTGACGGCCACGCTCGAGTTCCGCGTCGAACTCGGCGCCGAACAGCAGTGCGAGGTTCACGATCCACAGCAGCAGCAGGAAGATGATGACGCCCGCGAGTGAGCCGTAGGTGCGGTCGTAGTTGGAGAAGTTCGCAACGTAGATGCCAAAAACGATGCCAGCAATGACGATGAGCAGCAGCGCGATGAACGCTCCGATGCTCATCCAGCGGAATTTGGGCTGCTTCGCATTCGGCGTCGCGTAGTAGAGAATCGCGATCATCGCGATGAGGATGATCGCGATCACCGGCCATTTCGCGATCTCCCAGACGATGCGAACTGTAGTGCCGAGGCCGAGCGCCT
Source organism: Cryobacterium sp. BB307 (assembly GCF_012274275.1). Classification (GTDB taxonomy): domain Bacteria; phylum Actinomycetota; class Actinomycetes; order Actinomycetales; family Microbacteriaceae; genus Terrimesophilobacter. The sequence goes on from NZ_JAANZA010000002.1 coordinate 523,306, forward strand.
CGCCTACTGCGTCGGTGACCGGACCGGAGATGACGAGGAGCAAAGTCATGATGAGGATCATGACGATGCCGATCAGCGTCACCAGGAGCTGGGCCGGCTTGAGCTTGAAGAACGTGCGCCCTTCCTCGATTTCATAGATTCGGTTCATTGCGCGTGTGAACGCGCCCACGTAGCCGGACGCCGACCAGATGGCCAGCACGATTCCGAGGACCAGCGCGAGCCCGGCGCCGGGGGCGGAGCTCAGTTCTTGAAGCGGCCCCTCTAGGCCGGCCGCAGCATCCGGTGCGACCTGCTCGACGGTCCCGAGTATTGCGCGCGTAGCCGCTTCGCCCTGGCCGAAGATCCCGAGCAGTGAGAAGAGCGCGAGCAGGGCTGGAAAGAGGGCAAGCACCGAGTAGTAGACAAGCGCCGCTGCGATGTCGATGCACTGGTCGCTGCTGAACTCGCGAACCGTCTTGCGAAACACGTACTTCCACGACGGTTTCTCGATGTCGGTCGGCGAGTCCGGCTTTGCTTCGTGCTCCGGATGCGGCGCGTCGGTCTTGGCTCGTGCGTCTTGCTCCCTGACCACCTGATCCCTCCCCTGCTCGCGATCTCCTTGCTCGGCCATTCAGGAACTACTGGTTGCGCATGTCCTGCGCAGCCGTGCCGGCCTCGTCCTTCACGTGGGCTCCTTCGGCCTTGGCCTCGGACTTGACGGTGTCAACGCCCTCCTGGGCACGACCCTTCACAGCGTCGACGGACTGCTTGGCGGGTTCCTTGAGGTGCTCGCCCATCTCCTTTGCGACATCTGTCGCCTGATCGACCAGTGGCTGAGCCTCCTCCTTCACCTTGGTTGCCATCCTCTTCTCCTGCTCGCTCGCAGGAATAAGCGAGGCGACGAGCCAACCCAGGCTGAACACCGCAAGACCGACAGCGAGGGGGTTGCCCTTGGCTTTGTCGACCGCTGTGTGGCCAGCCTCGGAGATGTTCGTGGCGACGTCGTCGCCAGCGCCCATCACCCGGTCGCGTGCGGAGCGCATCGCGCCGCGCATGCGGCTGGTCTGGCGTTGCACCATCTTCGAGGGTGTCACCTTGTCGGCGAGAGCGTCGACGTTTTCGCCGAGTTCTTCACGGGTGCGTTCGATATCCGACCGGATGCGGTCGGGATCGGTGTTGCTCATTGGTTCTCCTCATTTCGCTTCAATGCGTCTGGAATCTTCTTGACTGAATCGACGGTGCGGGGCATCCCGCGGACCGACTGCAACTGCTTGCGGCCCACCATGTACAGGATCAGCGCGATGATCGCCCACAAGACTGCGACGACCACTGCCGACCATCCCCTGCCCATGAGGTAGCCGAGCGCCCACCAGAGTGCTAATGACAGGAAGAACACGGCCATCAGGGCGCCGTACACAGCGCCGCCCATCATCCCGGCTCCTCGGCCGCCCCGTTTGGCGGTTTCTGTCAGTTCAGCCTTCGCGAGTTCCAGCTCCTGACGCATCAGGGTCGAGAAGTCGCGAGTGACTTCGCTGATCAACTCTCCGAGTGACGCGCTGGAGGCTTTTTCCTCCGACGGGGTGGGAACTTCGTCGCTCATGGTCGAACTCCTCCGGGGGCGCCGGGGTTGGTGTCGGACGTGTAGCCGGTGCCGGTTCCCGTCGTCGTGCCGGGCATCGTGGTCCCGGGCGTTCCGGTGTAGGCCGTGCCGAGCGCGTCATCCGGAACCGGGGTGGTGCTCTGGGTTCGGCGAACGCCGGGCTGGCGCTGGTCGTCCGAGTCGCCGCCGCTGACGATCCCGCGAGTCAGCCTGCCGACCGCGAGGCCTGCCAGTGCTGCGATGCCGATGAAGACACCGGGGCGCCGCCTGGCGAACGAGCGGACCTCGTCGATGATGTCACCGGGTTCCCGCTGCTCGAGCCATCCTGCGATGTCGCCAGCCTTGGACGCGGTGGTCGAGACCAGCTGCGATGCCATGCCCTGGTCCTCCGACCGGTCGGCCATGCTCCGCAGTTCGTCGCTCATAGTGCGCAGACTCGAGGCTGCGCGGCTCTGTTGACTGCTCGCCTGATCGCGAAGCTCTATCTTGGCTTCGTCATACATTTCGCGCGCCTGGTTCTTGGCTTCGCGGGCGACGCCCTTCGCTTCGTCGGTGGCGGTGCCGGCAACGCGCTTGGTGGACTCGGATGCTTCGTGTCCCACCTTGCTCGCCTGCTCCTTTGCGCCGCCGCCCTCCGTGGTTGATGGAGTCGTCGGGTAATCAGTGGACATGATGATCCTCTCGGGGAAGGACCGCTCCCGGGGTTCGGGGCGACCGGGTTCCTGATCTTGGGTCCACTATTGAACGGCGTTTGGATGTTCCGCTCCCAGAGTCGACAAACGTCCAGCACCATTTCAGGGCAGATGCAGACCGGCGTCAGCCAAGGCTCAGGCTGGGGGCGGATGCGACGAGATGCTGATCATGCTCCACCTTTCGGCGCCCAACTGAATACACTTCGACTCATGCACATCGTCATCTCTGTCGTCATCTTCTGCCTGGTGCTCGCGGCACTCATCGACATCGTGATCAGGGATGAATCGCAGATCCGCCACCTTCCCAAGCTGGTGTGGATCGTCCTGGTGATCCTCTTGCCGCTGATCGGCTCCATCATCTGGTTCACGGTTGGTCGCGAGTACCGAACCGTTGAGGATCGCGGCAGCTTCGGTGATCCACGACGCTGGGAGAGCGCGGAGCCTGCGGCCGCACCGGTTCGAGCCAAGTCGACCGAGGAGCAGCTGGCCGAGCTCGAACTGGAGATCGCCGAGTACAAGGAGCAGGAGCGCATCCGCCGCCTGAAGGCGGAACTGGACGAGCGGCGCAATAACTAGACGTCGATGCGGTCGCGGCTCAGCGCCGCCGAGCCGGCCACGATGAACTCCTTGCGCGGCGCAACCTCGTTGCCCATGAGCAGCTCGAACACCTTCTCGGCTCGCTCGGCATCCTCGATGCGAACGCGGCGCAGCGTGCGGTGACGCCGGTCCATGGTCGTCGTCGCGAGCTGCTCGGCATCCATCTCACCGAGACCCTTGTACCGCTGGATCGGGTCCTGGTACTTCCTGCCGCTCTTCTTCAGCGCCGCGAGCACCCCGGCAAGCTCCTGCTCGGAGTAGGTGTAGATGGTCTCGTTCGGCTTGCTCCCGTGGTTCACCGCGATCACCCGGTGCAGCGGCGGCACCGCCGCGTAAACCCGCCCATCCTTGATCATGTCCGGCATGTAGCGGAAGAACAGGGTGAGCAGCAGCGTCCGGATGTGCGCGCCATCGACATCCGCGTCGCTCATGATGATTACCTTGCCGTAGCGCGCGGACGACAGGTCGAAGCTGCGACCAGAGCCGGCGCCGATGACCTGGATGATCGATGCGCACTCGGCGTTGCCAAGCATGTCGGACACCGATGCCTTCTGCACGTTCAGGATCTTGCCCCGGATGGGCAGCAGCGCCTGGTACTCGCTGTCGCGGGCCAGCTTGGCCGTTCCGAGCGCGGAGTCACCCTCGACGATGAACAGTTCACTGTTCGCCACGTCGTTGCTGCGGCAATCGACGAGCTTGGCCGGCAGCGACGAGTTCTCGAGCGCGTTCTTGCGACGCTGGGTCTCCTTGTGGGCGCGAGCCGAGACGCGCGCCTTCATCTCTGCGACGATCTTTTCGAGCACGAGCGTCGTCTGAGTCTTGTCGTCGCGCTTCGTCGACGAGAACTTGGCCGCCAGTTCCTTGACCATCACGCTGGAGACGATGTTGCGCACCGCCGGTGTGCCGAGGACTTCCTTCGTCTGGCCTTCGAACTGCGGCTCCGGGAGCCGCACCGTGAGCACCGCGGTGAGCCCGGCGAGGATGTCGTCCTTCTCAAGCTTGTCGTTGCCCACCTTCAGCCGGCGGGCGTTCTGGTCCACCTGAGCGCGCAGGAACTTCATCAGCCCCTGCTCGAACCCGGCGAGGTGCGTTCCGCCCTTCGGCGTCGCGATGATGTTGACGTAGCTGCGCACCTCGGTCTCGTAGCCGGTGCCCCAGCGCAGCGCGACGTCGACGTCGCACTCACGCTCGAGTTCGGTCGGCACCATGTGCCCCTTGTCGTCGAGCACCGGAACCGTCTCGGTGAACGTGCCCTTGCCCGTGAGCTGCCAGGTCGCGGTGAGCGGAGCGTCCTTGGCGAGGAAGTCGACGTACTCCGAGATCCCACCGTCGAACCGGAACGTCTCGCGCACCGGCTCGTCGCCGCGCTCATCCACGATGTCGAGGGACAGCCCGCCGACGAGGAAGGCCGTCTGCCGCGCGCGCTCCAGCAGGCTGTCGAGCTGAAAGGTCGCGCCCTTTGTGAAGATCTGCGGATCCGCCCAGTAGCGCACGCGGGTGCCGGTGACGCCCTTCGCCACCTTGCCGATCACCCGCAGTTCGCTGCCAGAGACGAACGGCGTGAACGGCGCATCCGGTGATGGCTGGCCGTTGTCGGAGAAGGTGCCTGGCTCGCCCCGGTGGAAGGACATCGCCCAGGTCTTGCCATCCCGGTCGACCTCGACGTCCAGGCGCGCCGAGAGCGCGTTGACGACGGAGGCGCCGACACCGTGGAGTCCGCCAGAGGAGCGGTAGGACTGGCTGCCGAACTTGCCACCGGCGTGCAGTTTGGTGAAGACGACCTCGACGCCGGAGAGCCCGGTCTTGGGCTCGACGTCGACGGGCACGCCTCGGGCGCGGTCGCGGACCTCGACGCTGCCGTCCTTGTGGAGCACGATCCGGATGTCGTCACCGTGACCGCCGAGCGCCTCATCGACCGAGTTGTCGATGATCTCCCACAGGCAGTGCATGAGCCCGCGCGAGTCGGTGGATCCGATGTACATGCCGGGACGCTTGCGAACGGCTTCGAGACCCTCCAACACCGACAGGTGCCGTGCGGAGTAGTCCGATGATGCCATTTCGTGCCTCCAAAGCTGCGGCCTCAAGCTGTTTCTGGCCGCCTTCAAGACTAACCAGCGCCGGCGACGTCCCCACGCTCCGACACCCGTTCGCGCCCGCCTTGTCTGCCTCAAGTTGAGCACCTGGTCACAGTTCTTCGCGGTAAGCGAAATCCCTCCGCGGAAGGTAAGGATTGTCGGCGGGGCGTGTTTGTATAGATATACGTCCCCGACGATCGGTAAGCGTGAGGAGAAGCAGATGTCACAGATCACCGCAGAGGCCACCGCAGTGGATGACAAGCGCCCGCTCACCGCTCTCGATCGGTGCGACAGTTGCGGAGCGCAGGCCTACATCCGAGTCATGATCGGCGAGAGCGAGTTGTTGTTCTGCGCCCACCACGGTCGCCGTCACCAGGAGAAACTGGCCCAGGTGGCAACCGGCTGGCACGACGAGTCCGCCCGGCTGGCCGAGAGCCACAACGTCTGATCTTGTGAAGAGAAGGCCCGCTGATTGCGGGCCTTTTCTTTTGCCTCTCAGTCGACGTAGTGCCGGGGCACGCGCGAGCTGACACGTAAGACGAGCTCCTCGCCGATGGTGCCCATCGCATCCGCCCACTCCTGCGTGGTCGCCTCACCCGCCGAGCCGTCGCCGAACAGCGTCACCTGGTCGCCGACGGAAACCTCGGACCCGGTGACATCGATGATCGTCCGCAACGGTTCGACCGCAGTGATCGGATGCCGCACTCCGCCGATCGCGACCGAGACCGCCCCGGCCGCGTCGGAGAGCAGGCCGAGCACTCCGCCGTAGCCGATCTCCGCGAGCGTGCGGCCGGCGTCCACGCGCACGGCGCTCACTCGATCGCGTACGGTCATCGCCGGCCGGAGGCCAAGCTGGCCGGGCCCGACCCCACCGCCGGGTGCGATGCCGTACAGGAACGCGCCGATCCGCACCAGGTCGAAGCGGGCATCCGCGCGAGCGTAGGCAGCGGCACTCGCGGCGACGTGACGGGTCGCGCTGTCCAGTCCGTGCTCGCGCGCGAGCTGCACTGCGGACTCGTACTCGGCGATCGACCTGCTGTCGTCCTCATCCGACGCCTCGGCGAGATGCGTCCAGAGCCCGTCCACCGACACACGACCCGCGCGCTGCAGCTCGGCCGCGCGTTCCGTGAACTCCGACCACCGGTCGGGCAGCACTCCGGCTCGGTGCAGGCCGCTGTCCACCTTCAGGTGGATGCGCGCTGTCAGGTCCCCCGCCGCTTGCGCAACCCGCTCGAGGGTCGCGGCATCCGTCACCCCCAGGTCGATGCCGGCACGCACCGCGGCGCCTAGCTCCGAGTGCGAGTCGAACACCCAGGCGAACACCATCGCATCCGGAACGAGCGAGCGGACGCGGAAGGCGCCGTCGAGGTCGAGCGTGCCGAACCGGCGCACTCCTTCGCCGACGAGCACCTCGAGCACCTGCTCCAGGCCGTGGCCGTAGGCGTTGTCCTTGACGATCGCGAGCAGCTCAGCCGGCGCAACGCGATCGCGCATCACCTGCACGTTGTGCCGGATCGCCCCGGTCGACACCTGCGCGATGGCCTCGACCGGGGTCACGCTGTGGTCTCCGTTGTCACCCGGTTCAACCCGGCGAGCAGCGACACCGGATGCTCGTCGACGCTCTGCGCCCAGTCGGTCAAACCCAACTCACCCGCGCTCGTGCTGCCGAAGAGCACCACCCGTTCGCCGAGCGTCGGTGTGCTGTCACCGGCGTCGATCACCATGACGTCCATCGCGACTCGCCCGACGATCGGCATGATCCGTGGGCCACTCGAGTCGTCCCAGGTGACGGATGCCCGGTTGCCGGCCTTGCGCGGCACGCCGTGACCGTACCCGATGGCCGCGAGCAGAAGGGTCGTGTGGTGTTTCGTCCTGTAGGTGTGTCCGTAAGAAACGCCCGCGTCGACCGCGACCCGCTTCACTGACACGACCTCCGCGGTCAGCCGCACCGGGTCCGTGGCGAGGCCACCGATGAACGCAGACACCGCCTCTTCGTCGCCGCCCTGAGCGGCGGCGAGCCGAGCAGCCTGAGCCGCGGACAGCTCGAGGATTCGCGCGTTGGACGTCACAGCGATCCAGCATAGTTTGAGCCGCCCGCGCGGTCCGGGCGGGCGCACCCTTCGCGGATCGCGCAGGCGACCGCCGTTAGAGTTGAGTTTGCTGATCGGCGCATCCCGTGCGCCGCCGACAGGAGACAACACAGTGAACGCCAAGAAGCTCAGTCTCGGCACACGAGCGCGCTACCTCTTCCTCCGCGTGAAGGGTTTCAACTTCTCTTCGGTGTGGTCGCGCGCCCGCGACGTGGCGAAGCAGCACAATCGGTCGACGTTCGGGGTGTTCGTCGACATGCTGTGGTCGGCCGCGTTCCACAACACCGCGTTCCAGGACTACGTCGACTTCGAGTTCGCGACCCTGAACCGCCAGGAGCGCGCCACCTACATGACGCACTCGCTCTCCAATCACCTCGCGATGACCTACGACGACCCCAAGTATCGGGAGCTGTTCCACGACAAGATCGAGTTCAACCGGGTCTTCGACGAGTTCCTCGGCCGCGAGTGGCTGGACATCCGTGAGTCGAGCGCCGACGGGGTCCGCGACTTCTTCGAACGGCACCGGACTGTCGTGGCAAAGGAGCCGTTCAGCAACTCCGGGCACGGGGTGCACCGCCATCGCTACGAGGACGTCAGCGACTGGGGTGCCTTCTACGCCGAACTCAAGCAGAGCGGCCAATCGCTCATCGAGGAGAACATCAAACAGCACCCGACGCTCGCCGAGGTCTGCCCTGGCACCGCTAACACGACCCGCATCACGACCTTCTTCGACGGTGACCGCACCCACGTCCTGTCGATGGCTCAGAAGTTCGGCCGCGGCACGGTCAGTGATCAGCAGACCTACGGCGGCTTCTATACGATGCTGAACCTGGACGGCAGCGCACGCGGGGCAGGCTACGACTCTCATGGCAACGTGCACGCGACGCATCCCGAGTCCGGGGTTTCGATCCCCGACTTCCAGCTGCCGATGGTCCAGGAGATGTTCGACTTCATCGACCGCGTCGCCCGCACGGTCCCGCAGATGCAGTACGTGGGCTGGGACGTCGTGATCACCGCGGACGGGCCGGTGCTCGTCGAGGGCAACTGGGCGGCGGGCGTCTACGAGAACAAGCCAAGCGTCACCGGCATCCGCACCGGCAGTCTCCCCCGCTTCCGCGAGGCGATCGGCTTCTAGCTCGCCGGACGGATGATTCCGATCGGCGTGCTCTGGTGGCCCTGGCCGAGCGGGTTGTCGGCGAGGATCCGCTCGACGCGCTTCTCCGCCTCACGATCAAGCGTGGAGCCGAGGACATTGCCGCCGAGGTCGTTGATGTCGACGATGAGCACATCGACCTTGTTGCCGAGCGCTTCGCGCAACTGCCGAGCGACATCATCCGGGCGCTCCGGGGCGAGAACGACGTACGTGTTGTAGGGCGGAATCGTCCCGCTCGTCGGCCCGTCGATGCCGCGGGCCTTCGCCCCAGCGACCCGGTAGAAGTCACCCTTGCGCCCGAACAGCTTGGTCACCGCGGCCACGCCGGCCGCGAGGAGGATGCGGGGTGTGCCGCAGTCCCGCAGTGCGCACTCCATGGTCTCCGGCATGCCGAGCCCGATGCCGCTCGGAGTCTTGGTGACGTACTTCGCGAGCGTGTAGGCGAGCTTGCGCGGCCTGATCGAGTCGATCGGGAACGCGCGACCTTGCGTGATCGCGACGATCTTCTCCGTCACGAACAGCAGGTCGCCGTCCTGCAGGTGTTCCGGCACAAACTCGGTGACGACGTCGACGATGTCGTCGTCGGCCATTACCAGCTTGGTCTTGATCGGGATGCGCAGGAACCGCCCGCCGTCGAACTCAACGTCGAGCTTCTTGCCCTGATTGGCTTCAGCGGCCATTTGCTGCGCTCCTGTCTGGACCGGTCGGACGGCTTACTCGAGGTAGTCGCGCAGTGACTGCGACCGCGACGGGTGACGCAGCTTGGCCATAGTCTTCGACTCGATCTGGCGGATGCGCTCGCGCGTCACCCCAAAGGTGTCGCCGATCTGGTCGAGAGTCTTCGGCATCCCGTCGCCGAGACCGAAACGCATCCGGATGACTCCGGCCTCACGCTCGGAGAGCGAGTCGAGCAGGCTCTCCAGCTGCTTCTGCAGCATTGTGAAGCCGACCGCGTCTGCCGGCACGACCGCTTCGGTGTCCTCGATGAGGTCACCGAACTCGCTGTCGCCGTCCTCGCCCAGGGGCGTGTGCAGCGAGATCGGCTCGCGGCCGTACTTCTGCACCTCGACGACCTTCTCCGGGGTCATGTCGAGTTCGCGGCTGAGCTCTTCCGGCGTCGGCTCCCGTCCGAGGTCCTGCAGCATCTGGCGCTGAACGCGCGCGAGCTTGTTGATGACCTCGACCATGTGGACCGGGATGCGGATGGTCCGCGCCTGGTCGGCCATCGCACGCGTGATGGCCTGACGGATCCACCAGGTCGCGTAGGTGGAGAACTTGAAGCCCTTGGTGTAGTCGAACTTCTCGACCGCACGGATCAGGCCCAGGTTTCCCTCCTGGATCAGGTCGAGGAACTGCATGCCGCGACCGGTGTAGCGCTTGGCGAGGCTCACGACGAGGCGCAGGTTCGCACCGAGCAGGTGCGACTTGGCGCGCTGGCCGTCCTTGGCAACCCACAGGAGCTCACGGCCGAGCTGAGAACGCTTCTCGGTGTCCGACATGCCCGACAGCTTGTCCTCGGCGAACAGGCCGGCCTCGATGCGCATCGCGAGCTCGACCTCTTCCGCGGCGTTGAGCAGCGGGACCTTGCCGATCTGCTTCAGGTAGTCCTTGACCGGGTCAGCGGTCGCGCCGGTGATGGCGCTGGAGTAAACCGGGACCTCGTCCTCGTCGTCGACGAGCGACAGCCGGATGGCGCCGGTGGGCAGTTCCTCGACCCTGCCGCCTTCGGAATCGCTGTCAGAGTCGGAGTCGTCATCGGACTCATCCTTCGCTGCTGCCTCGGGAGCGGCCACCTCTGTTGCCTCAGTGTCGACGTCGACAACGGCGACGTCCTCGTCGTCAATGTCGACCTCATCGAGCTCTTCGACCTCGGTCTCGGGCGCTGCCTTCGCCTTCGACGCCGTGCTCTTCGCCGCACGAGTCGTCTTAGTCGCGGCCGTCTTGGTGGCAGCGGCCTTCGTGGCGGCGGGCTTGGTCGCGGTCGACTTCGTCGTCTTCGCAGCCGTTGCCTTGGCGGCCGTGCTCTTGGCTGCGGTCGTCTTCGCAGCCGCGCTCTTCGCGGGCGCAGCCTTCGCAGCAGTGGTCTTCGCGGGCGTCGCCTTCGCAGCTGTCGTCTTCGCCGCGGGTGCGGACTTAGCGGTGGCTGTCTTGGTCGCGGCGGGCTTGGTTGCCGTGGCCTTCGGGTCGTCAGCAGCCTTCTTGGAGGCCGACGACGGTGAGCTGGATCGGGTAGCCATGCGGTTACCTTTCTTGTTTGCGGAGTCGGCCGCCATCGTTGGTCACGTCAAGGCGCGTTCGGGAAACCGATTCCGGGCATTACTAAGACCCTTGTCAAGTCCGCGCCCTTCGAATCGCTACCGCAAATCGAGAGAACGACGGAATGACCGGGGTCCTAAGTCAATTATTACATGCGTTTATGGACGAACCTGACCATCGTCAGTGAGAGGGCGAATCCTCGTCCCCGTGGCGCCTCAGCGCGAGGAAGAACTCGAGCTCCGCCGCGATCTCGTCTGCCGACGGGAGCTCGCCGTCCTCATCCGTCAACGGAGAGCGAAGCGGGTTGCCCTCCATGTAGGAGTCGTGGCGCTGCTCGAGGGTTCCGACCAGCCGCGCGAGCTCACTGTTGTTCTCGACTTGGCTGTCGATCTTGGCCGCGAACTCGCGTCCCTCTTCTCGCAGAGAATCGGTCGCGAAGACCAAACCGGTCGCCGCGCTGACCGCTTCGAGTGACTTGACCGCGGCATCCGGGTACTCGGTGTCGGCCAGGTAATGAGGCACGAGCAGCACGAAACCCGCAACCGGGTGACCCTGCTCCTGAAGCCGGTACTCGACCATGTGCAGCGCGTTCGCGAGCACCTGGGTGTGCGGCTTCCACACCGAGTAGGTGTCGATGAGTTCGACGCGGTTGCCGCTCACCGTCATCTGGATGGGCCGCGTGTGCGGGACCGGCATCGGGATCGCGTGCACCCACGTGGTCGTCTTGACCTTGAACATGGCGACCAATTCGAGCACCGCCGCGGTGAACCGCTCCCATTGGAAGTCCGGTTCGTAGCCAGCGAGAAGGAGGAATTGCTGGCCGAGCTCATCCTGCATGAGGTGCAGCGCAAGGCGCGGCGGTTGGTAATCGGTCAGGTGGTCCTGATCGAAGTAGATCGTCGGCCGGCGCGCGCGGTAGTCGAGGAGCGCGTCGTTGTCGAAGGATGCGATGACTCGCGACTGCAGGGTGGCGAGCACCGCCTCATTGAGTCCGGCGACCGCTCCACCGGCGTCTGCGAAACCGGTCAGGCCGGCGACGAGCGGAAGTCCCTCAGGGACGTCGGAGACGTCGATGCTGAGTTCGTAGAGTTCGCCGGATTGGTACATACGTCGAGTTTAAGCGTCGGGCGGCGCACAACATTCCCATAGGGCACCCTTGCATCAAGCCGATAGCGAACAGGCGGGAACCGGGCGCCATGATGAACCGCATTACGATTGCGGTCATGACTGTTCCCGCCCTTGCCGTGTCGACCGAATCCGCCCTCGACCAGAGTGTTGATGTCCTCGTGCTTGGGGTGAGCAGCACCGAATCCGGACCGCAACTTCGCACAGAACTTGCCGACTTCGACGCCATCAAGAGCTCACTTTCGGCTCTCGGCGTGACCGGGGCGGAGGATGAGCTTCGTCGCCTCCCCTCCCCGAACACTTCCGTGGGCAGCATCGCCCTGATCGGGCTCGGCAGCGGTGAGCCGACCACAAACAGCCTCCGCCGGGCGGCCGGATCCGCCGCGCGCCAGCTCATCGGCGCCGGGTCGCTCGCGTTCGCGCTACCAACCGCCGATGACGCGGGCGTGCAGGCCGTGCTCGAGGGCGCGGCGATCGGTGCTTACTCATTCTCGGCGTACCGCTCCGCCGCGCCGGAGAACGGCAAGCAGCCCGCAGCCAGCGTGACCGCCGTCGCCACCAGCGCCCCGGCGGATGACATCGCAGCTCGAGCGGCAATCGTCGCCGAGGCAGTGCACACCGTTCGCGACCTGGTCAACACGCCGCCGTCGGACCTCTACCCGGAGACCTTCGCGCAGGAAGCCCAGGACATCGCATCCGACGCGCCCGTCACCGTCACGGTCCTCGCCGAAGACGAGCTCGAGCGGGAGGGCTTCGGCGGCATCCTTGGTGTGGGCAAGGGGTCGACTCGCGGACCGCGTCTTGTCAAGGTGGAGTACTCGCCGGCGGATGCGTCCCAGCACCTCGCGCTGGTCGGGAAGGGCATCACGTTCGACTCGGGTGGACTCTCGCTCAAGCCGCCGGCGTCGATGGTCGGCATGAAGTACGACATGACCGGCGCCGCGACCTCGCTCGCGGTGACAGTTGCGGCGGCACGCCTCGGCCTGCCCCTGCGGGTGACCGCGTGGCTGTGCCTCGCCGAGAACCTGCCGTCCGGCTCGGCCATGCGACCCAACGATGTGCTGCGCATCCGCGGCGGCAAGACCGTTGAGGTGCTCAACACCGACGCTGAGGGCCGCCTCGTGCTCGCCGACGGGCTGGCCGCAGCGAGTGAGGAGCAGCCGGACGTCATCGTCGACATCGCCACGCTCACCGGTGCCGCCCGCGTGGCGCTCGGCGACCGGTACGTCGGCACCATGGGCAACGGCTCCGCGGTTGACGACCTCATCGCGGCCGCCACCGAGGTTGGCGAGACCTTCTGGCACATGCCGCTCCCAACCGAACTGCGCCCGCTGCTCACATCCGACGTCGCCGACATCACCAACGTGAAGATCGGCAGCACCGCCGCCGGAATGCTGGTCGCCGGCGTCTTCCTGCAAGAGTTCATCGGCAATTCTGCGGACGGTTCGCCCATCCCGTGGGTGCACCTGGACATCGCGGGGCCGGCGAACAACGACGGCGGCAGCTACGGCTTCACCGGCAAGGGACCGACCGGCGTGACCGTACGCGCCCTCCTCGCGTTCGCCGATCGGCTTTCACGCGCGTAGTAAGGTCATTACGGCGGGAATCACCGCCGCCCAGGGCCCCGCCGAGTTCGACACACGCGGGGCCGATGCAAGCAGAACCACAAGGGAGTTGCGGGTGTCCGAACAGAACTTTGACCTGGTTGTCCTCGGAGGCGGAAGCGGCGGATACGCGGCTGCACTCCGTGCGACCCAGCTCGGCATGAGCGTCGCTCTGATCGAGAAGAACAAGGTTGGCGGTACATGCCTTCACGTCGGGTGCATCCCGACGAAGGCGCTGCTCCACTCGGCCGAGGTTGCTGATGTCGCCCGCGACTCAGCAAAGTACGGTGTCAACACCCAGCTCGACGGCATCGACATCTCTGCGGTCACCGCGTACCGCGAGGGCATCGTCGCCAGCAAGTACAAGGGACTGCAGGGGCTGATCAAGGCGCGCGGCATCACCACGATCGAGGGTGAGGGGCGCCTGGTCGCACCGACCACGGTCGAGGTGAACGGCGACCGCATCACCGGCAAGAACGTCGTGCTCGCCACCGGCTCCTACTCGCGGTCGCTTCCGGGCCTTGAGCTCGGCGGTCGCGTGATCACCTCGGAGCAGGCGCTCACGCTCGACTTCGTGCCGAAGAAGGTCGCGGTGCTCGGTGGCGGTGTCATCGGCGTCGAGTTCTCGAGCGTCTGGCGCTCCTGGGGTGCCGAGGTGACCATCATCGAGGCGCTCCCCCGCCTTGTGCCCAACGAGGACGAGTCGGTCAGCAAGCAGTTCGAGCGCGCGTTCCGCAAGCGTGGGATCGACTTCAAGGTCGGCACGCGCTTCGAGAGCGTCACCCAGAACGAGAACGGCGTCGTCGTCACGGTCGAGGGCGGCGGAACCGTCGAGGCGGAGCTGCTGCTCGTCGCGGTCGGTCGCGGCCCGGTCACGCAGGGACTCGGCTTCGAAGAGGCCGGCATCACCATGGACCGCGGCTTCGTGCTCACCAACGAGCGCCTCGCCACCAACGTGCCCGGCGTCTACGCGGTCGGTGACATCGTCCCCGGACTGCAGCTCGCGCACCGCAGCTTCCAGCAGGGCATCTTCGTTGCCGAGGAGATTGCAGGCCTGAACCCGATCGTCGTCTCAGACACCAACATTCCGAAGGTCACCTACTCCGACCCCGAGGTCGCATCCGTGGGACTCACCGAGGCGAAGGCCAAGGAGCAGTACGGCGACAGCTCGGTGACCAGCTACGACTACAACCTCGCCGGCAACGGCAAGAGCTCGATCATCGGCACGACCGGCTCGATCAAGGTCGTCCGCGTCAACGACGGCCCGGTCGTCGGCGTGCACATGATCGGCGCCCGCGTGGGTGAACTCATCGGCGAAGCGCAGCTCGCGGTTAACTGGGAGGCGTACCCGGAGGATGTCGCGCCGCTCGTCCACGCACACCCGACGCAGAACGAGGCGCTCGGAGAGGCGTTCCTCGCCCTCGCCGGCAAGCCGCTTCACGCAATGTGACACGAACTAACCTAGAACCACGGTCTTCCAGAAGGAGCAAATACTGATGAGCGAATCCGTCAACCTCCCGGCACTCGGGGAGAGTGTCACAGAGGGTACGGTTACCCGCTGGCTGAAGCAGGTCGGCGACCGGATCGAGGTCGACGAACCTCTCGTCGAGGTCTCGACCGACAAGGTCGACACCGAGATCCCGTCCCCGATCGCCGGCGTGCTCGAGCAGATCCTCGTTCAGGAAGACGAGACGGTCGACGTCGGTACGCCCCTCGCGATGGTCGGAGACGGAACCGGCGGCGGCGAGGCTCCGGCCGCGCCAGCTGCAGAGCCGGTAGCAGCTGAGGCCGCACCGGCTCCCGCTCAGGAAGCTCCCGCGGAACCCGTGCAGCAGGAAGCGCCTGCCGCGCAGCCCGCTCCGGTCGAAGAGGCGCCTGCCGCTCCGGCTCCGGCCGAGGCGGCGCCCGCTCAGCAGCAGGTCTCGCAGCCAGAGGCTCAGCAGCAGGAGCAGCAGGCTCCTGCTGTAGTCCCGTCAACCGAGGCTCCCGCGCCCGCAGAGGCGGCTCCGGCCGCTCCCCCGGCTCCCGCGGCCCAGGTCGACCAGCCGCCGGCGGCGCCAGCGGCCGAGCCCGCTCCTGCACAGGAGGCACCTGCTGCGCCGGCCGCTCCCGAACAGGCTGAGCCGGCCACCGGCGGTGGCCACGCTGGCACCGGCTACGTCACCCCGATCGTCCGCAAGCTTGCGAACGAGAGGGGCGTCAACCTGAACCAGCTCTCCGGCTCGGGTGTCGGCGGTCGCATCCGCAAGCAGGATGTCCTCGCCGCAGCGGGCGGACCCGCCGAGGCGGGCGAAGCAGCGCCGGCAGCGGTTGTCAGCGCGCACGCTCCGCTGGAGACGTCGCCGCTGCGCGGCACGAGCGTTCCGATGTCGCGCCTTCGCAAGGTCGTCGCAGAGCGCGCGGTCGTCTCGATGCAGACATCCGCGCAGCTCACCACCGTTGTCGAGGTGGATGTGACGGCCGTCGCCAAGCTGCGTGACCGGGTCAAGGGCGAGTTCCAGCAGAAGACGGGCACCAAGCTCTCGTTCCTGCCGTTCTTCACCCTCGCGGCGGCGGAGGCGCTCAAGGCGTACCCGATCATCAACGCGACGATCGACGGCGACAACATCGTCTACCCGCCGCACGAGAACATCAGCATCGCGGTCGACACCGAACGCGGACTGCTCACCCCGGTGGTGCGTGACGCGAGCGACCTCAACGTCGCTCAGCTCGCGCAGCAGATCGCGGACCTCGCGGAGCGCACGCGTGACAACAAGCTGAAGCCGGACGAGCTCGCTGGCGGCACCTTCACGGTGACCAACACCGGCTCGCGCGGTGCGCTGTTCGACACGCCCGTGGTGTTCCTGCCGCAGTCGGCGATCCTCGGCACCGGCATCGTCACCAAGCGCCCGGTCGTCGTCTCCGACAACGGCATGGATGCGATCTCGATCCGCTCGGTCGTCTACCTGGCGCTGTCGTACGATCACCGCATCGTCGATGGTGCTGACGCAGCTCGCTTCCTGGTCACGGTGAAGAACCGCCTCGAGGAGGGCAACTTCGAGGGCAACCTCGGCCTGTAGTCGACGCAAACGCTCCATCCGGCCCCGCTCCTTCACTGGAGCGGGGCGGATTCGTTAAGGGGTCTCGACAAGCTCGACCACCGGAGTGGCGGATCATTCGAACAGGAGCTCGCGGATGCGCCAGCCTGCATCGCTGCGCACGATGAGGAGAGACGCTGTCGCGGCATCCGGCTCGACCGACACGGAGATCAGCACCGCGTCGCCCAGTTCCTCGACCAACTCGAGAGTTGCGTCAGCAACCCGGATCGGCGCGGACTCCTCTCCCATCTGGGCGAGGCGGATGGCGTCGGCGTCGCGCTCGAGCATCGCCGAGCCGGGCTGATCCACGGCATCGAGGCAGAGCACCGACCTGGCCTCAAAACATTGGTCCCGCGCAGCGAGCAGCGCTTCGGCGGCCGCCAATGGGTCATCGCCAAGAATGGCCGGATTGGCCGTCTCAGTTGAGGTAGGTTGCGCAACAACGGGCTGCGGTTCGAGATCAGAACCAGCTCCCGGCTGCAGAAGCACCGCTGTCGCAACGATGGCCGCCACCATGGCGGCCGCGGCGACCCAAAACGGCTTCCGCACTGTTCGAAGTGACTGCGCCGCTCGAAGCGTACGATCACGGGTTTTCTGCGCCCATTCCCCGGCCAGCGACTCCAGCCACGCAGGCAGGTGTGCGCCAGCCAGCACGAGGGACGGTGCAGCTGACGCTTCCGCCTCAGGTGCATCCCCGCCGCGCGCGATGACTATCCGAGCGGGCGGCCCCGCGATCGGCGGGACATCAAAGCGCATCGGCACGGGGTTAGCCGCGCGGAACAGCGACGGCGTCAGCGCGTCCCGCAGTTCCGTCGCGTTGTCGGGAACGTCGTCGAGGTCCACGGAGTGCACCCCGGCGGTTCCGAGCACAAGTCGCAGCAGGTCGACCAGCTGCCGGCAATCGGCAAGCGCACGATCGTGCTCTTCGAGCCGCGCTGTCGTGAGGCTGTACTCCTCTGGCGGTACCGGGAATGGGCCGATCAGCTCGGCGCGCCCGAATTCGGCCAGCACCGGTGCGCCCACCGCGTCGAAGTGGATCACGCCGGGTCGCAGGTCGCCATGTGCTACGCCGACCCGGTGAAGTTCCGCCACCGCTTCCAGTGTCGGCACCAGCAGAGTCACCGCCTCACCAGGAGCAAGACTGCCGCGGTCAGCGAGCAGCCTGGCCAGGCTCACCCGCCCCAATCTGGCCATGATCAGGCAGGGGCGGTCATCCGGGTCCATCGCGATGTCGACCAGCTCGACGATGTGACGATGTGAGACTCGCCCGAGCGCCTCGAGCTCGGTGTCGATCTCGCGCCGCGGTGTCCCCGACAGAAACCGTTTGATCGCGACCGTCTCCCCTGCACCATCCGGTGCGCTGCGGTGCCCGAGCCACACTTCTGCGCGGCTACCGGCACCGAGCAGCCGCACGAGCCGGTAGCCGCCGATCGAATCCACGAGCCGATCATCCGCCACCACCAAGCCGTGCCCCGACCCGGCTGCGGCCGCTGTGTTCACAGCGATGCTGGCGGGATTGGGGCGGAGCGGAAAGCCCTATCCTTGAAGCATGGCGCGAAGCGAGAAAGCCCCCAAGGCTCCGAAACCCCAAAAGGAGCCAGGCCGGCTCAAGCAGATGTACCAGGTGTACAAGATGACGCGCCGGGAGGATCCCGGCTCGGTCTGGTACATGCTCGCTGGCTTCGTGCTGCCGCTGCTCCTCGCCATCCTGCTCGGCGTGCTGCTGTCGCGCGACAGCATCTTCGGGCTCATCATGTGGGTTCTGGCCGGCATCCTCGGTGGCCTTCTCGGCTTCATGATCGTGCTGGGCCGCCGCGCCGAGCAGGCCGCGTACAAGCAGATCGAGGGGCAACCCGGCGCGGTCGGTGCGGTGCTGAAGAGCTCACTCCCCCGCGGCTGGACCGGCAGCGAGATGCCGGTCGCCATCAGCCCGCGCACTCAGGACGCCGTCTACCGCGCGGTCGGCAAGGGAGGCGTCGTGCTGATCGGCGAAGGCCCAGCGTCGCGCACCCAGCGGATGCTGGATGACGAGCGCCGCAAGGTGGCCCGCATCCTCCCCAATGTGCCCATCCACGTGCTGCACGTCGGACCGGACATCGACTCCGTGCCGCTTGCGAAGATGTCGAAGAAATTCAAGCGCTACAAGAAGGCGCTGAACCGGGCAGAGATCTACGCGGTCAGCAACCGCGTGAAGTCGCTGTCGAGCAAGGGCACCAACCTGCCGATCCCGAAGGGCATCGACCCGACCAAGGTGCGCGCACCGCGCCCGCGCTGACGCTCAGACTCGCACCAGGACGGTGCCGGCAGCCAGGTCGTGAAGGCCGCGCTGGTCGTGGTCCCAGATCACTGCCGGGATCACCAGGCACAGCAGCATTGTGCGCACGACCGGCCGCCACACGCCGATCCAGCCCGTCTTCACCGGCACGACCCGCATCCCGAACACGAGATGCCCGATGCTGCCGGCCGCGAGGATGATGAACAGCACCTGCAGGCCGGCGAAGATCCACAGCGTCACCCACGGATCGCCACCGAAAAAGGCGAGCGAGATGATGTAGCCGGGGATCCAGTCGACCACGAGCGCCCCGATGCGGCGCCCGAGTCGGCCCACCGAGCGGGGTCCGGATGCGGGGAGACCGAGCCGCTTCCCCGGCCAATCATCGGAGGTGTCAGGGGAAGTCGGGGGTACGCTGGCCATCAGACCATCCTAGGAGCGCGCCGCGAAGGGCCCGTTCGCGGATGCGAAACACCGCCGAAACATTTGCGACACGGTTGCGAAATCGCCCGCGCATACCCTCGTTTTCATCAGCACTGCGACCGCCCACGCACAAGAAAAAGGAGTGCACTGCATGTTCCGCGATCCCTCGGAAGTCCTGTCGTTCATCAAGGAGACGGACGTCAAGTTCCTCGACATCCGCTTCACCGATCTGCCGGGCGTGCAGCAGCACTTCAACATCCCCGCGTCGACCGTGGACGAGGACTTCTTCACCGTTGGGCAGCTTTTCGATGGCTCGTCCATTCGCGGTTTCGCGAGCATCCACGAATCGGACATGCAGCTGATCCCGGATGTGTCCACCGCCTACATCGACCCCTTCCGCGTAGAGCGCACGCTCATCATGCTCTTCGACATCCACAACCCCCGCAATGGCGAGGTGTACGGGCGCGACCCACGCCAAGTGGCTAAGAAGGCCGAGAAGTACCTCGCCTCCACCGGCATCGCCGATACCGCGTACTTCGCCCCTGAGGCGGAGTTCTACATCTTCGACGACGTGCGGTACGAGACCAAGCAGAACCAGAGCTACTTCTATGTCGACTCCAGTGAGGGCGCGTGGAACTCTGGCCGGGTCGAAGAGGGCGGGAACCTAGCCAATAAGACGCCGTTCAAGGGCGGATACTTCCCGGTCAGCCCCGTCGACCAGCACGCGGACCTGCGTGACGACATCGTGCTCAAGCTCGAGGATGCGGGCCTTCAGGTGGAGCGCTCGCACCACGAGGTCGGCACGGCAGGCCAGGGTGAGATCAACTACCGCTTCGAGACGATGGTGCACGCGGCCGACGACATCCTGAAGTTCAAGTACATCGTCAAGAACACCGCCACCGAGTGGGGCAAGACCGCGACCTTCATGCCGAAGCCGCTGTTCGGTGACAACGGATCGGGCATGCATGTGCACCAGTCGCTGTGGAGTGGCGGTGAGCCCCTGTTCTACGACGAGACCGGCTACGGCGGGCTCTCCGATATCGCTCGCTGGTACATCGGCGGCCTGCTGAAGCACGCGCCCGCGCTGCTCGCGTTCACCAACCCGAGCATCAACAGCTTCCGGCGGCTGGTCCCGGGCTTCGAGGCTCCCGTCAACCTGGTCTACTCGGCTGGCAACCGCTCGGCCGCTATCCGGATTCCCATCACCGGCACCAACCCGAAGGCCAAGCGCATCGAGTTCCGTGCACCGGATGCCTCCGGCAACCCGTACCTGGCGTTCGCCGCCCAGCTCATGGCCGGAATCGACGGCATCCGGAACAAAATCGAGCCGCTCGAACCCATCGACAAGGACCTCTACGAGCTGCCGCCAGAGGAGGCCCGCAACATCCCGCAGCTGCCGGGGTCGCTTGCTGAGGCGCTCGAGGCGCTCGAGGCTGACAACGACTTCCTGACCGCTGGTGGAGTGTTCACGCAGGATCTCATCGAGACCTGGATCGCGTACAAGCGCGAGAAGGAGCTTCTGCCCCTCGCGCAGCGCCCTCACCCCTACGAGTACGAGCTGTACTTCGGGGTGTAGCCCGCGGCGGCTGGGAACTCGGCGCGATCTCACGGCGGTTGTTAGACCGGCGTGACTACTGTGGCCGGCATGCGTCGATCATTTCTCGCACTAGTGCTGGGAGTGGCCATCGCGTCGATGACCGGATGCACGTCGATCCCGGCGGACCCTGATGGGACCTTGGACCGCGTAACGGGCGGTGAGCTGCGCGTCGGCGTCTCCCACCATCCACCGTGGGTCGTCGTACCGGAATCCGGTGAGCCCGCTGGGCACGAGGCCGACCTCGTACGGGAGTTCGCGGAAACGCTTGATGCCAGCGTTGAGTGGGTCGCTTTGGGCGAGGAAGCGCTGATGCTCCACCTCGAGAACGGACGCCTCGACCTCGTGATCGGCGGACTGACATCGGATACGCCGTGGACAGATTCTGCCGGCGTGACCCGCCCCTACCGCGAGTCCACCAACGATCTCGGGCAAACGGTGCAGCACGTCATGGCCGTTCCGCTCGGTGAGAACGCGTTTCTCGTCGAGCTGGAGACCTTCCTTCACGAGAACGGAGAAGGACCGTGACACGTCGGTTCGGCAGGACCGAGCTGCCGCCGGAACTCCAGGACGTGCTGAAGCGAGCCATCCGGATCGAGTGGATCACCATCTGCTTCCTTGTCGTGACGACGATCCTGTTGGGGCTCGTGCTCGGAAACTCGCAGGCGATGAAAGCCGCGTGGCTCGAGGACCTGCTCTCGCTCGCGCCGCCGATCGCGTTCCTGGTCGCGGTGCGTGTCGTCAACCGGCCACCATCTGCCCGCTATCCGTACGGGCACCACCGTTCGATTGGCGTCGCGCACCTCGTTGCCGCTGTCGCGCTGACCGCGGTCGGAACGTTCCTGATCGTCGATTCCCTGAGCGGTTTGTTCCGGGCGGAGCATCCGACGATCGGGTCGGTCGTGATCTTCGGCCAACAGGTGTGGCTGGGCTGGCTCATGATCGGCGCACTGTCGCTGACGGTGGTTCCGCCGATCATCTTGGGTCGGATCAAGATGGAGCTCGCCGAACAACTCCACGACAAGGTGCTTTACGCCGACGCTGACATGAACAAGGCCGACTGGATGACCGCGGCGGGGTCGATGCTCGGCGTGTTCGGCATCGGGCTGGGCATCTGGTGGGCGGATGCCGTCGTCGCGACGCTGATCGGCTGCAGCATCCTGTGGGACGGGTACAAGAACCTCAAGGCAGCGATCACCGATCTCGTCGACTCGCGCGCGACGACCGTGGACGATAGCGCGCCGCATCCGCTGATCCGTGAGGTCAACACCTACCTGCGGTCACTGCCGTGGGTAGAAGCGGCCGGTGCGCGCGTGCGGGACGAGGGTCACGTTCTGCACGTCGAGGCGTTCGTTGTGCCCGAAAGAGGGAAGGTGCGGCTCGAGCAGCTTCTGGAAGCGCGCGACGGATGCATCGACCTCGACTGGAAGATCGAGGACATCGTGATCGTGCCGGTGGGGCAGCTACCTGAAGAGGTCGGCGGTCCGAGCCGGGAGCGGCAGAGCGAGCGGAGCGGCTGAGGACGGGTTTCGAGACGATCGCTGCGCGATCCCTCAATCAGCGATTCCCGCGATCCCGTGGGCCGGCGGGTCCGTCACCAGCGTCAAGCTCAGTTCCAGCGGGCGGGGTGGTCGGTGGCGGTGACCCCGTTGGGGCTGGTCCACTCCAGCACCCCGGGGGTGACCTGCTTGACCTTCCAGGCGCCGATCGACTTCAGGGTGTGGTGGCCGCGGCACAGGTTGGCCAGGTTGTCGATCTCGGTCTTCCCGTCGTGCTGCCACTCTTCCGTGTGGTCCAGGTCGGTGCGCCACGGCGATGCGTTGCAACTGGGGAATCGGCAGCGGCCGTCTCGCCAGCGCAGGTAGCGGCGCATCTTCGCCGACGGCCGGTAGGAGTCCACCGCCACCGTCATCCCGGACACCGGGTGGGTGATCAACCGCACCAGCTGGTCGGCATCCGCCGCCAGCCGTCTGGCGGTGTCCATGTCGATCGGGCCGCGCCCGGCCATGCTGGCCGGGCCGGCGCTCTCGTCGCCGGCCAGGGCGAGGGCGGGGATCACAATCGCCACCTCGCCGCGGATGCCGACCCCGGCCCGGTGCGGGGCGTCCGGGTCGCCGTCGGGTTGTCCGGTCAGCAGCAGCTCGGTCAGCAGGTCGGCGCGCAACTGGTCGCGGGTTCGCGGGTCGCCGGTGTCGGTGACCGCCTTGGCCTGCTTGGTCAGCCGGTCCCAGATCCCCTCCGCCAGCACCGTCGGCAGCATCGCGGCGACCTGGGACATGCCGTCCTCGCACTCGGTCACCCACACCCGACGCTCCTCGCGGGCCTTCTTGTGCCGTTCCTCGAACGGGGTGGCACCCAGCCGGGCGGCGGTCAGCTGCGCGAACCGGTCCAACCGGCCCGGAGTGACCTCCACCGCCCGCTCCAACACCACCTGCTCGTACTCGGCGCGGGCCTCCGGGGTGCCGAGGTTCAGGCCGCGGTCCAGGATCACCCGGGCATGCCCGAAGCCGATCGCGCCGCACTGCAACGCGTCCAATGTTTGCGGGAACTGGTGCACCAGCGAGTAGGCGGTGCCCACCCGGGCGTCCACCGTCCGGTCGGCCAGCCGAAGCATGACCGCCAACTCGCTCACCATCCCCCGCAGCGCCAGATCCCGATTCCTGAACGTCGGACCACCATCGGCCTCGGCAAGTTCCGCCAGCTCCGCCAGCACCCGCTGCTGCTTGGCCAGCGCCCGATCCTGCACGTACTGCGGCTCCAGCACCTCATCCAGCAGCGACTGGCGGTGTCGCTCCTCGCCCTCCGTGCCCGGGAAGAACCGGTCCGCCTCCCACGCCGCGACCTGCGGGTCCTCGAACGGGCCATACCTCGCCAGATATGCCTCTTTGATATCCGCGGTGCGATCCCGACCCAGCCACGCCTCCCAGTCCTCGTAAGCCCGAGCATCAAGCTCCGTAGGCTCCGGATAGGGGGTCGTGGTGTTCATATTTCCACTGAACAACCCACCACCGACATTGCAAACGACGCGGCGGACGGGGTGTGGATAACTCTTCCAAAAGCCATGCTGATGCTGGTTTCGAGACGATCGCTTCGCGATCCCTCAACCAGCAGGTGACGCGGCGTAGAAGGTGCGCTCGAAGACCTGCCGCGCCCTCCGCGTCACGCGCAGGTAGTCGTCCTCCAGCCGGCTCGCCGAGCCCGCTGGGTACCTCAACAACCGGGCTACGCCCTCCAACTGCACCCTGTCCACTGGAAGCACGTCCGACGTCTTCGACGTCCACAGCATCAGCGCCGACCGCGTCCGCGAGGCGAACAGCCACGCCTCGCGCAGCACCCCAGCGTCTTCGGCCGTCAGCAG
Source organism: Cryobacterium sp. BB307 (assembly GCF_012274275.1). GTDB lineage: Bacteria > Actinomycetota > Actinomycetes > Actinomycetales > Microbacteriaceae > Terrimesophilobacter. Next base: position 547,201 of record NZ_JAANZA010000002.1, read on the forward strand.
ACCAGCTTCGACAGCAGCCTCCAGCGCCCCCAGCGTCGACGTGATGCGCAAGGACGGCACCTCTGCAGCCTGCGTGAGCTGCAGTAGCTGGACAAGCCACTCGACGTCACTCAGCGACCCTCGCCCGAGCTTCAGGTGCCGGGTCGGGTCTGCGCCCTGCGGCAGCCGCTCCGCCTCCACGCGCGCCTTTATGCGCTTCACCTCGCGGATGTCCTGTTCGCTCAGCCTCTCCGGGTACCGCACCTCGTCGGCCACGGTCTCGAACCCGCGCAGCAGCTCAGCGTCCCCCGCCACGCCACGAGCACGGAGCAGCGCTTGCGCCTCCCAGGTGAGCGACCAGCGCTCGTAATAGGCGCGATATGCGTCAAGCGAGCGCACCACCGGGCCGTTGCGACCCTCTGGGCGCAACCCGGCGTCGAGTTCCAACGGCACCGAGAAGTCTTCGGTCAGAGCGCCCAGCGCGCGCACGAGCTCGCCAGCGCGCACCCTGGCCGCCTCAGGCTCCGCGCCGGCCGGCCGATACACGTACAGCACGTCGGCGTCAGAGCCGAAGCCCAGTTCGCGCCCCCCGTACCGTCCCATTGCAATCACCCCGAACTCGATGCCGTCGGGTTCCGTCCGGGCAATGCGCAGGGCGCTCCGGATCGCCGCGGTCATCACGTCGGTGAGCGCGCGCCCCAGCTCCTGGACGCTCAGCAGCCCTAAGATGCTTGCAATCGCCGCCCGCAGGATCTCCCGGCGACGCACCGTGCGCACCCCGGCCGCCGCCGCATCCGGATCGTCGCCGTGGCGGCTGATGATCGCCTCGCCCTCCTCGATCAGCTGGTCGAGGGTCCGCGGTGCGAGATCCGCATCCACTTCGAGCCAGGCAACCGCCTCGGGGATGGTGAGAAACAGGTCGCTGACGAAGCGCGAACTCGCCAGCACCTGCGTCAGGCGATGCGCCGCGCCGGACGAATCACGGAGCATCCGCAGGTACCAGTGCGATTCCCCCAGGCGCTCGCTCAGTCGCCGGAAGACGAGCAGCCCATGGTCGGGATCGGCGCCGTCGGCGAACCATTGCAGCATGACAGGAAGGAGGTTGCGTTGGATGATCGCCCGGCGGGAGATCCCGGCGGTCAGTGCTCCGATGTGCCGCAGCGCGCCGGCGGGGTCGACGAAGCCGATGGCCGCGAGCCGCGCGACCGCCTGATCACTTGTCAGCGCGAAGTCCTCGTCAGGCAGCGCGGCAACGGCCGACAGCAGCGGCCGATAGAACAGCCTCTCGTGCAGGCTTCGAACCTGGGTCTTGGTGCGCTGCCAGCGCGCGGTGAGCTCCGGCTCGTTCGCCGCGACCCCGGATGCGCGAGCGAGCACGCGCAACGCTTCGGGGTCGCGCGGCATCAGATGGGTGCGACTGAGTCCGGCCAGCTGAAGGCGATGCTCGAGCAGCCGGAGGAAGCGGTAGTGGTCAGCGAACTCGGCCGCCTCCGCACGTCCGATGTAGCCGTGCTCCGCCAGCGCCTTCAGCGCCGGCAGGGTGGCGCGCTGACGCACCTCGGGGTCGGTCTGCCCGTGCACCAGCTGCAGGAGCTGAATCGTGAACTCGATGTCGCGCAGTCCGCCCGGTCCGAGCTTCAGCTGAACATCCCGCTGCGCGGCGGGGATATTGGCCGTGACCCGCTCACGCATCCCCTGCACCGATTCGACGAAGTTCTCGCGCGACGCGCTCGACCAGACGAACGGGGCGACGCTCTCGCAGTAGCGCGCCCCCAGCTCTCGGTCGCCAGCAAGCGGCCGGGCCTTCAGCAGCGCCTGGAACTCCCAACCTTTCGCCCAGCGTTCGTAATAGGCGATATGCGACTCGAGGGTGCGCACCAGCGCTCCGTCGCGCCCCTCCGGCCGCAGGTTCGCGTCGAGATCCCACAGCGCGGGCTCGCTCGACGGGCCGCTCAGGATGCGCGTGAGCGCCTTGGCCAGGCGGGTACCGAGCTCCACCGCCCGGTCGCCGGTCAGGTCGCCGGATGCCCGGGCCACGTAGATCACGTCGACATCGCTCAGATAGTTCAACTCGCGCGCGCCGGCCTTGCCCATGCCGATCACTGCGAGGCGAGTGGCGGCGAGCTCCTGCTTGTCGCCCGCAACGCTCGCGCGGGCAACATCCAGCGCGACGTCCAGAGCGGCGCCGGCCAGGTCGGCGAGCGTCGCGGCGACGGAGTCGACCGCCGCGATCGGATCCTCCTGCTCGACATCCCACGCCGCGATCCGCGCGAGTTCGCGCCGATACCGCACGCGCAGCGCGTCCACGGCGGCCTCTGGTGCGCTGCCCTGCACCCCAGCGAGCAGGCTCGCGTGCAGGCTCTCGGCATCCGGTAGTCGCTGCACCCGACTCGACAGCACGTCCAGCTCGTCCGGGTGCCGCTCGAAGAACCCCGCGAGTCCCGCCGACGCGCCGAGGACTCGGATCAGCCGAGCCGCGGCATCCGAATCCGCCAGCAGGGCATCCGCTCCGCCACCGTGCTCGCGCAGCCGCAACAGCTCACGCAGCGCCTGGTCAGGGTCGGCCGCGCGTCCGAACAGCGCATGCAGCGTCGGCTCGACCTGCTCCAGCAGCCGCTGCGCCCCACGCAGGTCGCTGAACCCAAGCCGAGCCAGGTCGGTAAGCGACGTGCGACCGCGCGACATGGCCTGTTAGAGGGCGTGCAGGTTCGTGCGCAGTTCGTACGGCGTCACCTGGCTGCGGTACTCCGCCCATTCGCGACGCTTGTTCTTGAGCACGTAATTGAACACCTGCTCGCCCAGCGTCTCGGCGACCAACTCCGACTCCTCCATGAGTGAGATGGCGCTGTCGAGACTGGTCGGCAGTGGCCGGTAGCCGAGTGCACGCCGCTCGGAGTCGGTGAGCTCCCACACGTTGTCCTCCGCCTCTGGCGGCAGCTCGTAGCCGTTCTCGATGCCCTTGAGACCGGCGGCCAGGATGACCGAGAACGCCAGGTACGGGTTGGCTGCGGAGTCCAGCGCGCGGTACTCGACGCGCGAGCTCTGCCCCTTGGACGGCTTGTACAGCGGCACCCGGACGAGCGCCGAGCGGTTGTTGTGCCCCCAGCACACGAAGCTGGGGGCTTCGTCGCCGCTCCAAAGGCGCTTGTACGAGTTCACGAACTGGTTGGTGATTGCGGTGATCTCCGGCGCGTGCTTCAGCAGCCCGGCGATGAACTGACGACCGATCTTCGAGAGCTGGTATTCGGCGCCGGCCTCGAAGAACGCATTGGTGTCGCCCTCGAACAGAGACGCGTGGGTGTGCATCCCGGATCCGGGCTGCCCGATGAGCGGCTTGGGCATGAAGGTGGCGTACACGCCCTGCTCGATCGCAACCTCTTTGATGACGGTGCGGAAAGTCATGATGTTGTCGGCCATGGTGAGCGCGTCCGCGTAGCGCAGGTCGATCTCGTTCTGGCCGGGGCCGCCTTCGTGGTGGCTGAACTCGACCGAGATGCCCAGGTCCTCGAGCATGCGCACGGATGCCCGGCGGAAGTCGTGAGCGGTGCCGCCGGGAACATTGTCGAAGTAGCCGGCAGAGTCGACCGGCGTCGGCTGGCCATCCTTTCCCAGCTTGGAGCTCTTCAGCAGGTAGAACTCGATCTCCGGATGCGTGTAGAACGTGAAGCCGCGCTCTGCTGCCCTCTCGAGGTTGCGCTTGAGCACATTACGCGGATCTGCGACAGCTGGCTGGCCATCCGGCGTGCTGATGTCGCAGAACATGCGCGCGGTGGCGTCTTCCTCGCCCCGCCACGGCAGGATCTGAAAGGTCGCCGGATCCGGATGCAGCAGCACATCCGCCTCGTACGCGCGCGTGAGGCCCTCGATGGCGGACCCGTCGATTCCGACGCCCTCTGCGAACGCTCCCTCGACCTCAGCCGGGGCGATAGCAACAGACTTCAGTGTGCCTATGACATCCGTGAACCACAGTCGTACGAACTTGACGCCGCGTTCCTCGATAGTGCGCAGAACGAAGTCTTGCTGCTTGTCCATGAGCTCCTCATTATCGGCCCCGCGTAACCGCTATTAGGCTACTGGCTATGCCACGACTCCGCTTGGCGCTGGCCCAGACCAACCCCGTTGTCGGGGACATCACCGGGAACTCGGCCCAGTTGCGTGCAGCGGTGGCGAAAGCGGCCGAAACCGGTGCCGACCTGGTGGCGGCCGGTGAGATGGCGATCACCGGGTACCCGATCGAGGACCTGGCGTCGCGCCCTGCCTTCCTGCGCGCCTCACGCGAGGCGGTGGGCGACCTGGCCCGGCAGCTCGACGAGGACGGCTACGGCGACCTCGCGGTCGTTGTCGGGCATCCGGATGGTCCGTTCGAGCCGCGACTTCTCGGCACGTCCAACGCACCGACCGCGATCGCCAAGAACTCGGCGAGCGTGCTGCAGCACGGCAAGGTGGTTGCCGTCTATTCGAAGCACCACCTGCCGAACTATGCGGTGTTCGACGAGTACCGCACCTATATCCCTGGCGACGAGCTGCTCGTGCTGCGCATCAAAGGCGTCGACGTCGCGCTCATCATCTGCGAGGACCTCTGGCGCGACGGCGGACCGGTCGGTCGGGTGCTGGAAGCGGATGCCGGACTGCTGCTGGTCATCAATGCGTCGCCGTTCGAGCGCGACAAGGACGAGGTGCGGCTGCCGCTGGTCACCCGGCGTGCCACCGAGACAGACACGATTGTCGCCTACGTCAACATCGTCGGCGGTCAGGACGACCTGGTGTTCGACGGCGACAGCGTTGTGGTGGACGAGGCCGGGACAGTCATCGCGCACGCGCCGAAGTTCGCCGAGCACCTGCTGGTTGTCGACGTCGATCCGGCCGCGGCGACGGATGCTCCGCTTCCGGCCGGTGTGCGTCGTGTCGAGCTTGCCGCCTCCCAGCGTGCACAGCCCGCCCGCGAAGCGGACCACGCCGAACCGTCGGATGACACCGAGGACATCTGGAACGCCCTCGTGCTCGGGGTGCGCGACTACGTCAACAAGAACGGCTTCCGCAGCGTCATCATGGGCCTGTCCGGAGGGATCGACTCTGCAGTATGCGCTGCGGTGTGTGTCGACGCCATCGGCGCCGATCGCGTGTACGGGGTCGGCATGCCGAGCGCCTACAGCTCCGATCACTCGCGCACCGACGCGGACGTGCTCGCCGACAACCTCGGACTGCACTACAGCGTCGAGGCCATCGCCGACCTGGTTGCACCGGTGGAGAGCCAGCTCGCCCTCACCGGCGTCGCCGCGGAGAACCTGCAGGCCCGCATCCGGGCCCTCATCCTGATGGGCAAGTCCAATATGGATGGGCATCTGGTGATCACCACCGGCAACAAGACCGAGGTGGCGGTCGGCTATTCGACCATCTACGGCGACTCCGCCGGCGGGTACGCGCCTCTGAAGGATGTGCCCAAGACGCTCGTGTGGGCGCTGGCCCGGTGGCGCAACGACTTCGCCGCCGCGCGCGGCGAGACCCCGCCGATCCCGGAGAACTCGATCACTAAGCCCCCGAGCGCCGAGCTGCGCCCCGGCCAGGTCGACCAGGACTCGCTGCCGCCGTACGAGCTGCTCGACGGCATCCTGTACTCCTACATCGATCAGCGGATGGGACTGGACGACATCGTCGCGGCCGGGTATGACCGCGAGACGGTGGAGGCGGTCATCCGGCTCGTCGACCGGTCCGAGTGGAAGCGCAGGCAGGGCGCGATCGGGCCCAAGGTCAGCGCGATGGCGTTCGGGCGTGACCGGCGCATGCCGATCACCATGCGACAGACTTGGTAGCTCGTTTTCCCGCTCTCGCGAAACGCCCGCTATAGGCTGACGTTCGTGACTTCAATGACGGATCCGACACCGGCCGAGACTCAAGCGAAGCTCAAGCGGGTGCGCACGCGGCACTTCCAATCCGCGAAAGAGAACGGCATCAAGATCCTGGGCCTCACCAGCTACGACTTCCTGAGCGCGCAGATCTTCGACGAGGCCGGCGTCGACTTCCTGCTCGTCGGCGACTCCGCCGGCAACAACGTGCTCGGTTACGACACCACACTCCCGGTCACGATCGACGAGCTCATTCCGCTCACACGGGCCGTCGCCAACGCCGCCAAGCGCGCGTTCGTGATCGCCGACATGCCATTCGGGTCCTACGAGACCGGTGCCGACGAGGCGCTGCACTCGGCGTTCCGCTTCATGAAGGAGACCGGCGCACACGCCGTCAAGCTCGAGGGCGGCGAACGCAGCGCCGAGCAGATCCGGCGCATCGTCTCTGCCGGCATCCCGGTGATGGGGCACGTCGGCTTCACCCCGCAGAGCGAGCATGGTCTCGGCGGCCACATGATCCAGGGCCGCGGCGAGGGACTCGAGCAGCTGCTTCGCGACGCGCACGCGGTGCAGGATGCCGGAGCGTTCGCCGTCGTGCTCGAGATGGTGCCCGCAGAATCCGCGGCTCAAGTCACCAAGGAGCTGAGGATTCCGACCATCGGTGTCGGCGCCGGGCCGGATGTCGACGGACAACTGTTAGTGTGGACCGACTGGGCTGGCTTCACGACTGGCCGCATACCCAAGTTCGTACGCAAGTACGCTGACCTCCGCGGCATCCTCACGGATGCGGTCAACAACTACCGGGCGGATGTCGAGAACGGCGCCTACCCCGGCCCCGAGCACAGCTACGAATAGTCACAAATAGCGCTGGAGCTATTGGCGAAGGCCAACTCCGGCCTTCCCGCGCGCAGGACCTGATGGCGAACGCGCAGACACTCGGAAGGCCCCACATGACGATTTCCGTTTCCCCCTACATTTCCAAGGTGTACGACGCCGCCATCGCACGGAACCCCGGCGAACCGGAGTTCCATCAGGCTCTCGGCGAGGTGCTGGAGTCGATCGCACCCGTCGTCGCCCAGCATCCGGAGTATGCGGAAGCGGGAATCCTGGAACGCCTCGTCGAACCGGAGCGGCAGGTCATGTTCCGCGTGCCGTGGGTCGACGACGCCGGCAGGGTGCGGGTGAACCGCGGCTACCGGGTGCAGTTCAACTCGGCGCTCGGGCCGTACAAGGGCGGGCTGCGCTTCCACCCGAGCGTGAACCTCAGCATCATCAAGTTCCTTGGGTTCGAGCAGACCTTCAAGAACGCGCTGACCGGTCAGGGCATCGGCGGGGGCAAGGGCGGCAGCGACTTCAACCCGCACGGCACGTCCGACGGCGAACTCATGCGCTTCTGCCAGAGCTTCATGATCGAACTGACCCGCCACATCGGGCAGTACACCGACGTGCCGGCCGGCGATATCGGAGTGGGCACCCGCGAGATCGGCTACCTGTTCGGCCAGTACCGGCGCCTGATGAACCGGCACGAGTCAGGTGTGCTCACGGGTAAAGGTCTCGGCTGGGGCGGCGCCAACGTCCGCACCGAGGCGACCGGCTACGGCGTCGTGTTCTTCCTGCAGGAGATGCTCGCCAAGCGCGGCGAGACCCTGGAGGGCAGGACCGCCATCGTGTCCGGATCGGGCAACGTCGCGACCTACGCGATCGCCAAGCTGCAGCAGCTGGGCGCGAAGGCGATCACCGTGTCGGACTCGTCCGGCTACATCGTCGACCAGGCCGGGATCGACCTGGAGCTGCTCAAGCAGGTCAAGGAGGTGGAGCGACTGCGGATCTCTGCATACGCCGACCGGCGCCCTGGAGCTCACTTCGTTGCGAGTGGCCGCGTCTGGGAGGTGCCCGGTCAGCTGGCGATCCCCGCCGCTACGCAGAACGAGCTCGGGTCGGATGACGCTGCCGCGCTCATCCGCAACGGCGTCGTGGCCGTGGCGGAGGGCGCCAACATGCCGAGCACACCGGATGCCGTTGAGCTGCTGCAGCAGGCGGGGGTGCTGTTCGCCCCCGGCAAGGCGGCGAACGCCGGCGGCGTGGCGATGTCAGCGCTCGAGATGAGCCAGAACGCCGCTCGCGAGCGCTGGGGTTTCGAGGAGAGCGAAGCGCGCCTGAGCGGCATCATGAGCGACCTGCACGCGGCCGCCTACGACGCGTCGGAGAAGTACGGGCATCCGGGCGACTACGTCATCGGGGCGAACGCCGCTGGTTTCGTGCGCGTGGCCGAAGCGATGCTCGCGCAAGGGCTGATCTAGGCCGTCACGAAGTCGATCAGCTGCTCAACACGACCGAGCAGCGCCGGCTCCAGGTCGTTGAACGTCGACACCCGGCCGAGGATCCGCTGCCACGCGTGCGCGATGTCCGCCTGATCGTCGTGCGGCCAGCCAAGCGCGTCGCACACGCCGTGCTTCCAGTCGATGCCGCGCGGCACAACCGGCCAGGACTCGATCCCGATTCGGGCGGGCTTCACCGCCTGCCAGATGTCGATGTACGGATGCCCCACCACGAGCACGTGCTCCCGGAATGGGCCGCGCATGACCGCGTCGGCGATGCGGCTCTCCTTCGACCCTGCAACCAGGTGATCGGCGAGCACGCCCACCCGGCGTCCGGCATCCGGGGCAAAATCGCGCAGCACCTCATCAAGGTGGTCGATGCCCTCCAGATATTCGACGACAACGCCCTCGACCCGCAGGTCGTGGCCCCATACCTTCTCGACCAGTTCGGCATCGTGCCTGCCCTCGACGAAGATCCGGCTGCCCCTGGCGACGCGCGCCGTGTGATCGGTGACGGCAACCGACCCGGATGCCGAGCGCAGCATCCCCTGCTGTTTCACCGTTGGCAAAATCAACTCCACCGGTTCGCCCTCGAGGAGGAAGCCGGGGCCGAGCGGGAAGACTCGACGCTTCCCGAAGTAGTCCTCAAGCGTCACCAGACGACCCTCGCGCGCGACCACGGCGCCGCTGAATCCGGTCTCGGTCTCCTCGACCACCAGGTCGTCGGTCGCCTCCACCTTCCGCGGCGGAGCCGGGGTGCCGCGACGCGAGAAGTCAGCGAGAACGTCGGAGCTGTAGCGATCGGGACCGAAATCTGTCACCCGACGAGGCTAGTCCTCCGCGGCATCCTCTTCGGCCCATTTCCGGGCGCGTTCGCGAAGGATCTCCGGCGCGCGCGCCGCTTCCTCGCGTGAGGCGAACGGGCCGACTCGATCGGTGCCCAGCGACTGCGGCCCCTCCTCCACCTCGCCGGTGCGATCGTTGTACCACCACTCGGTCATCGTTGCCTCCTGCTTGCGTAAAATCGATCCTATGCCTAGGGACTCCAACGGTCACCTCACGCCCGGACGGATCTCCGGGCTCCGCGCGGTGCCGAAGCACATCGTCCGACCGGAATACGTCGGCAAGCAGGCGCCAACCCCGTTCACCGGCTCTGACGTCTACGAACAGGAGGCGATCGAGCGCATCCGGCACGCGGGTGAGCTCGCCGCTGCTGCCATCCAGACGGTCGGCGAGGCGATCGCGCCCGGCGTCACCACCGACGAGCTGGACGGCATCGGACACGACTTCCTGATCGCGAACGACGCCTATCCGTCGACGCTCGGCTACCGCGGCTTCCCGAAGTCGCTGTGCAGTTCGGTCAACGAGGTGATCTGCCACGGCATCCCGGATGACACGGTGCTCGAGGCCGGCGACATCATCAACATCGACATCACCGCGTTCAAGAACGGGGTGCACGGCGACAGCAACGTGACATTCATCGTCGGCGAGGCCAGCGACGAGGCGACCGCGCTCGTCGAGCGCACACGGGAGTCGCTTCGACGCGCCATGAAGGCGGTCGCACCCGGCCGCCAGGTGAACGTCATCGGACGCGCGATCGAGTCGTACGCCAAGCGTTTCGGCTACGGAGTCGTGCGCGACTTCACCGGGCACGGTGTCGGCGAGGCGTTCCACTCCGGGCTGGTCATCCCGCATTACGACGCCGCGCCGGCGTTCGCACAGCCGTTGGAGGTGGGCATGGTGTTCACGATCGAGCCGATGCTCACGCTCGGCACGCACGAGTGGGATCAGTGGGCGGATGGCTGGACCATCACCACCAAGGACAAGAGCCTCACCGCGCAATTCGAGCACACCCTCGCTGTCACTGAACACGGGGTGGACGTTCTCACTTGGGCGCCTGAAAGAATGAGCGCATGACCATCGCAGTTGGCATCGATATCGGCGGCACGGGAATAAAGGGAGCGGTCGTCGACATCGCCACCGGCGAGTTGCTGACCGAGCGGATGAAGATCGCAACACCGGCAGGCGGGTCACCAAGCGACATCCTCGACACCGTCGAGGAGCTCTTCGGCCGACTCGGCGACGTGGCGACCGAGGTGCCGGTCGGCGTGTGCTTCCCCGCGATCGTGAAGAACGGCGTCACCATGTCGGCGGCGAACGTCTCGAAGGACTGGATCGGCCTGGAGGCGGAGCGGCTGTTCGAGGAGCGCCTCGGCCGCGACATCCACTTCCTCAATGACGCGGATGCCGCGGGCATCGCCGAGGTCGTCTACGGCGCTGCGCGGGATGTTCCCGGGCTGGTGCTGCTCACGACGCTCGGCACCGGCATCGGCACCGCGCTGCTGTACAACGGGGTGCTGATCCCGAACACCGAACTCGGGCATCTGGAGATCGGCGGCGTCGACATCGAGACCGTTGCGGCCGTGTCGGCACGCGAGCGCGAGGACCTCAGCTGGACCGAGTGGGTGGCGCGGCTGCAGCCGTACTACACGCACCTCGAGTTCCTATTCTCCCCCGACCTGTTCATCGTCGGCGGTGGGGTGTCGAAGAGCCACGAGCAGTTCCTCCCGCTCATCACCACCCGCGCACCGATGGTGCCCGCGAGCCTGCGCAACAACGCCGGCATCATGGGTGTCGCGTGGCTGTCTGTGAACGACCACCGCGCGCGCTACCGCGACTCCCCCATCGCCTGAGCGAGAGGGGTGAATGGGCCGGCTGTTACGCCGGGTTCTGTCCGGGTGCCGTTAGGCACCGTGGACGGTCATCTATCTCGGGACTACGTTGCCGCAGCCCTCTAGCGGTCTACCCGGGGACTCGGCGAGCAGCCTCATCGTCCCCTTATTCGACCTTGCTCCTGGCGAGGTTTACCCAGCCGACCCGATCGCTCGGGCCGCTGGTGGTCTCTTACACCACCGTTTCACCCTTACCCCGGGCACAAGGCCCGTGGCGGTCTGCTTTCTGTTGCACTTTCTCGCGGATTGCTCCGGGTGGGTGTTACCCACCACCATGCTCTGCGGAGCCCGGACGTTCCTCGGCACCCTTTCGGATGACGCGACCGTCTTGCCGACCCATTCACCGTTGATTCTACGGTGAGCGGGCAGCCTCCGGTATGACTAATCGTCGAAATCGGTGCGGAGGTCCATGGCCTTGTTGGCCACGGCATCCGCGCGCGAGTTCTGCAGCCGCGGTACCCACTCGAAGCGCACCGGTGTGCCCATGAGCAGGTCGCGGGCCTGCGCGGCGAGCTCCGCCATCGCCGGATGCTTGATCTTCCAGCGCCCGCTCATCTGCTCGACGACGAGCTTGGAGTCCATCCGCACGAGCAGCTCGGCGTCCGGGTCGATCACCAGCGCCCTGCGCACGCCTTCGACGAGTCCGGTGTACTCTGCCACGTTGTTGGAAGCGACGCCGATGTAGCGGCCGACAACGGCGAGGATCTCGCCGGAGTCACCGTCGATGATGACCGAGCCGCTGCCGGCCGGCCCGGGGTTGCCCCGCGAGCCGCCGTCCGCCTCGATGATGAGCCGGCGGCCCATCAGAGGCCGGACTCGCTGGTACGGACCAGGATGGCGTTGCTGGTCGGGCACAGCAGCACGTCATCCGGCGCCGCCGCGCGGATCTCCGCGAGATCGCTCTCGTTGAGCTTCACGCCGCTCGCGCTCGAAACCCCGTACTGCAGCAGGGATGCGCCCGCGCCGTAACGCTCGCGCTGGCGCTCGTACAAGGCGAGCAGGTCATCCGGCACACGGCCGGCGATGGTCTGCCTGTTCGCGTTCGCATGCTGCTGTTCACCCCGGATTCCCTCGAGCGCGGCATGCCGATCGGCCTCTAGCGCTTTGACCTTCTCGGCCACATCGTCGAGCCGGGTGCGCGCTTCGCGCTCGGCGGCCTCGGCCTCCTCGACGCGTTCCATGACCGCGAGCTCGATGTCCTCGAGGTCGCTCTGGCGCTTGCGCAGCGAGGTCAGTTCCGCCTCCAGACCCTGGACGTCCTTCACCGAACTGCTGGCATCCAGCCGCTCGGTGTCGCGCCGGATCCGCGCCTCCACGAGCTCGACGTCGGACTCGATGCGCTTGAGCTCGATCCGGGCATCCTCGAGTGACCCGAGCTTCTCCAGCAGGTCCTTGCGGAGCTCATCGGCTTGCCCGCCGAGTTCGGCCAACGCCGCGTGCTCTGGCAGGGTCTTCGCGCGGTGCTCGAGCTGCGCGAGTCGTGTGTCGATCGCCTGCAGGTCGAGCAGGAGCGCCTGGATTTCCGGGCTCGCTTTCAACGCCATCTGTCTCGGGCTCGCTTTCTCTTCTTACTGGACAATCGCAAAATCCCACGGATCGGTGCGCAGCTCGCTCACCGTGATCTGGGTTCCCGGCAGCTCCCGCCGCAGCTCCTGGGCCGCGGCGTCGAGCCACAGCCATTCGCTGGCCCAGTGGGAGACATCGATCAGGGCCGGTCCCCCGCTTAGTTTCGCCTGCTCACGGGCCTCGCTTGCCGGGTGGTGGCGCAGGTCGGAGGTGATGTAGACATCCGCGGACCTGACCGCGCTCTCCGCCAGCAGGCTGTCCCCGGCGCCTCCGCACACGGCGACGGTGCGAACCGGCCGGTCGTACTCGCCGGAGACGCGAATGCCGGATGCCGTGGCGGGCAGCAACTCGGCCAGCGCGCCGGCGAGTCGCCCCAGGGTGGTCTCGGCGGGCAGGTCGCCGACGCGACCGAGCCCGCGACCGGGCTGTTCGCCCGCGACGATGGGCTGCGGCGACACGAGGCCGAGCCCCGCCGCGAGCACCGCAGAAGTGCCGGTCTCGACGACGTCGGCGTTGGTGTGCGCGGCGATCAGCGCGCATCCGGAGCGGATCAAGCGGGCGAGCACCGCGCCCTTGTAGCGGTCCTCGGCGACGCTCGTGACGCCGCGCAGCAGGAGGGGGTGGTGAACGAGCAGCAGCTGGGCGCCAGCGTCGATGGCTTCGTCGACGGTGTCCGGGACCGCGTCAACGGCAAGGTGGATGCGCCAGGTGGGTGCTGCCGGATCACCGGAGAGCAGCCCGGGGGCGTCCCAGACCTCGGATCCGCTGAGCGGCCACAGCCGTTCGACCGCGCGGACGACGTCGGCGAGCGTCGTGGGCGTTGGCTCCGGCATCCCGTCAGTCTAGTTCGGGGGCGGGACTGCGCTCTTGCCGCCGGACCGCCGGGATGCCGGCGACGATGGGGGTGAGCAGTCCGAGGCCAAGCGCGACCAGCACGCCCAGGTCGGTGTCAGCGAGCACACTGCCGTCCGCTACCCCGAACACGCCCCACAGGTAGCCCTCCCAGGCAAGCGCGGGAACGCTCGCGCTGACCAGACCGAGGCCAATGGCCGAGGCGACGACGAGCATGGCCAGGTTGACCCAGTTCACATCCGGGTACACGCCGCCACGATGCAGCAGCGACGTGCTCTCGAATCGCCTGCTCCTGATCATCATCTCGCCGGCGAAGATGCCCGCCCAGGCCGCGACCGGCACCGCGAGGGTTGTCGCAGCGTCCCGCAGGATGAGCGCGACGTCGCCGACGAGGAGGGCGAGCGCGAGCGCGGCGCCGAGCACGAGCACGCCGACGATGGCGGCGGCCGCGGCCCGCGGCATCCGGATGCCGGCCGACTGCAGCGCGAAACCGCCCGAGTAGATGGTCACGATGACGCCGGAGAGCACGCTGAGGCCGACCGCGGCCAACAGCGGAATCGGATACCAGCCGGGCAGCACCGAGCCGAGAGTCTCGAAAGGCTCCTCGACGAGGCCCGAGGCGAGCGATGGATTGGATGCCGCCAGCAACGCCCCGTAGGAGATGAGCACGAATGCGGGGATCATCGCCCCGAAGCTCGACCACAGCATCGATGCTGCGCCGGAACTTCCCGGACGCTGGTAGCGGGCCAGGTCGGCGCTGCTGACAGCCCAGACCAGGCCGACGAAGCTGAAGACGAGCACGGCGCCGGTCACGAGCAGCAGCCAGGAACCATCACCGACGGTGAGCGCCGCCTGGAGGTCGATCTCGGACCAGGTGAGTGAAATGAAGCCGGCGACGAGCACGCCCGCGATGACACTGATCGCGAGTTGCACGGGAGCGATGAGCCCGTAACCGAGGATCGCGATCGCGAGGGCGATGACCACACTCCCGCCAATGCCGATCAGGATGCTGGTCTGCTCGCCGAGGCCGAGAGTGTCGCCGAAGATGCGCTCCACCCCGATGCCGAGGATGACGAGCAGCACCGCACCCCAGAAGACGCGTGTGATGAGCGTGAGGATCGCCGGCAGGATGTTTCCGAGCAGGCCGAAGGTCGCTCGCGAGACGACCATCGCGGGCTGACCGCTCCACTTGCCTGCGAGGGTGCCGAGACCGAGCGGGAGTGCGGAGATGGCCACCCCGGCGAGGGTCGCGACAACGGCCTGCCTCAGGCTCATGCCCAGGCTCAGGATGACCGCCCCCATGACGATGCTGAGCACCGACGAGTTGGCCGCGAACCAGAGCCAGAACAGCCGTACCGAACGGCCGACCCGGTTCTGGATCGGGGTCGGCTCGAGCCCGGCCTGCTCGAGCGAGAAGACCGAAAGCCGGCGTGGCTCGGCGTCGACCGGCAGGATCGGAACCTCGTAGGTCGGCTGCCGCTGCACCGTGACTACCGGAACCGAGTCAACGGATTCCACGGCCTCGCCGGGTTCACCGGGTTCGTTGAAGAGGGTGAAGACGTCGCCGGTGCTCTCGTCCTGCGCGACCTCATCGTCGGGCACATCCGGAGCGGCCAGCAGTGAATCGAAGTCGAACGGACCGGTGGGCGGGTCCGGGATCGGTGGGATCACCGGTTCGACGAGTTCGTGCAGCACCGGGATGTCGAGAGGCTCCTCGGCGGTAGTGGGCTCGGTCTCGGCCGGCTCGACCGTCTCAAACTCCGGCTCGATGGCCCAAAGCTCAGGCTCGGCCGGCGCGAGTTCCGGCTCGACCTCTTCGATCGGCTCGGGCCCCGCCACGGGCTCGGGCTCCGGCTCGCGCGGCTTGGGAGGCATCAGGACCGTGCCAGGCGGCGGCGGGATGTGCACGAACGGCTGCGACAACGGCGCGGGCGCGCTGAGCAGCAGCTGGAGCTGCTCGGGGGTGTACTGCTGGGTGGTCTGGTGAAGCATGGACGGATCCGGATGCGACTCCACCGCCGGCGGAAGCGGCGTTGGTCCCTCGTGGAACGACCGATGCACGCGGTCCACCTCGGCGAGAGCCTCCGGTGTGCCGACGCGGCGCATGGACTCCTCCCAGTGGGCGAGTTCCTCGGCCTCCTGCGCACGCAGCCGCATCTGAGCTTCCAGCTGATGCATCGCCTCGAGGCGCTCGTCGGGTGAGCTCGACTCCGACGTCAGCCGGCCCATCAGCACCTCATCGGGCAGGGACCGGCGCACCGGGGGCGGGAGCAACTCGGTCTTGTCGGGCGCGGCGGGCGCTTCCGGCGCTACGCCAAGGTCGTAGACGACCGTGGGGGCGACGTCCTCATCATCCGGCACCGGCTCGAAGTCGCCGAACACCTGGTGGACGGGCGGCTGGTAGTGGGGCGCAGGCTCGGCGCTGACCTCTGGCTGCGGAACAGGCGCAGCCTCGGCGGCGGGCTCAGCCTCCTCTGCGGGCGGCGCCTCCTCGACGGGTGCGGGCTCTTCGGCAGGCACGAACTCGAATACCGGTTCCCGCACCGGCCCCGGTGTTGACGCTTGCCACGAGGGTGCCGCAACGGGCTGCTCTGCGACCGGCTGCGCGACCGTTTTCGCTGCCGGCGTCTGCGTGATCCGCGCGATCTCCTCGGCGATCGCCGCCGCGAGGTCGTCATCATCCACACCGAGCGCTTCGGCAGCGAGCCGCGGTGAAATCTCCGCGGGTGGGGTGTAGGTCGATCGCCGCTGCGTCGGCAACACCGACTGGGGCTCCGACTGCTCGTCGTCGCCCGTCATGTCCTGATCAACCATGGCCAAAATACTAGAGGCGCAGCGAAGATTCGTCGCCGCGGCGTGCCGAATGAGACCCGCTAGTGACATTCTCCGTCAGCAAGGCTGACAGTGCTCACAACGACCGATCAGAGCAGCAACGCGAGGTCCCCAGCCAGCCGCGGTGCGACGTAGCCGCCGACCCAGACCAACGAGGCGATGAGGAACACTCCGGCGATGGCGGCCGAAACGGCCGCGACTCGCCACACTCTGGGAGCCGGCGGGCGGTGCACGCTTCGCCGCCAGAGCCCGTAGCCGACGGCTGCCTCCGAAACATGTCCCGCGAGCAGCAACGGGACGAACAACAGGATCCCCCACCAGCCTTCTCCCCCGAAGGCGCTTGCGAACGGCGCCAGCAGATCGGCCATTGGTCACCACTTCCTCAACCCTCGATGGAAGCTGAGGTTGCCACGCAAATCTGGAGCGGCGCTGTGAACCCCATTCGGGGGTCATGCGGCTCAGAGCTTCGGAGTCCGGCCCAACGCGCTGAGCGGGCGCGGCTCGTTCACGAGTTCATCCAATGCGCCGTGGTGCCCATTGTTCACCGCGGCCGCCCGGCGGAGGTTCGCGTCGAGCTTCGCAGCCAACTCACGGGACGAGGGGTTCAGGTCGTAGCTTGGCGGGTCCTCCGGGTCAATCCCTAGCACTGCCCTCCCTCGCTTGTACGAGGTCAGGAACGCCGGAAGCGTGCTGAGCAGCGCCCGGTAGCGCACCCACCTGTGGTTGTCCCACCCGGTCTGCGGAGTGTCGCTTCCGAGTCGATAACGCGGCTCGTTGAACTGCCCGACGATGGCGTCGGCCGCCACGGCGCCGCGCGTGGCGAGCCGCTCGATCGTCGCCGAGTCCATGTGCAGGTTCAACCCGCCCTGCGCTCGGGTCTGCAGCACCCGAACGATCCGGTCGCGGTAGCCGGGTTGGTCCAGCCGGGCGTTGTCGGTCCACTCGCGGGCGGTGTCGATGGTCGCGGCCCCGAAGCCGATGATGGCCGAGATCCCGGATGCCGGAATCGCCGTGTACGGGGCGGGCAGAACGTTGTTGTTCCGGGCGAGATCGACGTTCTCGCGTTCGTCGGCACTCTCCGGCCAGTCGGTGCGGAACCGGCCGAGATTGATCGCAAAGGTGGGCCGTGTCGGCAGAGCAGCGTCGAACAGGTGGATCGGAAAGTTGCTGGTGAGCCCTCCGTCGCTGAACCACAGCGACTGGAAGTGCGGCCCGTGGTTCGGATGGTCCGGGTCGGCGCGATGCAAGTGGTCGATGCGCCACAACGGGACCGCGGAGATGAGCACCGGAAAGCTCAACGACATGCGCGTTGCGACGATGACCGGCAGGTGCGCGGCATCCGGAAGCCTCCGCAGCCTAAGGCGGTGGGTCTCGGCGTACTTGTCCTCCTCTCGCCAGCGGGCGGTCTTGCTCGGGGTCGAGGCCGTTGCGGGCGGGGCCGCCTCGAGCGCGTCCATCACAGCGGCCGGGAACAGCCGCCGCCAGACGGCCGGCTCGTAGAAGAAGTTGCACGCCTGCCACGGCAGCTCGTATGGGCGCGACTGGCTGAGGCACGTGCTCATCATCCGCAGGTCGATGGTGCGGTCAGCCACCTCGGTGCTCTCGACATCCGATCCCCACAGGTCGCCGAAGGTGAGCGGCCCATGCTCGGGGCTGAGCCCGGCGAGTTCGTCGATGCGCGCGGTGAGCCAGTCGGTGAGCGCCGGCGCCGTGGATTCGCTGAGGCCGGTGCAGATGCCGAACCCGTTGTCTGGTACGGCGTGAGCAAGCTTGCGATAGATCCGGATTCCCACGGCAACGGCCCAGCCGACGATGAGCAGCACGATGCCGCAGACCAGCAGGGCGACGCCCGTCGGCCAACCGGAGTAGGCGCCGAGCAGGATCGCCGCAGCCCCGGGGAGCAGGCCAAGGATCGTTGCAAGCGGGAATGACCGGACCAAGGCGAGGACGGTGTCGAGCACCCGGTGGCTTCGTCCGTTACGCGAGGCCGGACCGTTGCCCGTCGCCGCCAGGAGAACCGGGAGAAGCGCGCGGGTCGAGCGTTGCGGCTGGAACAGATCGGCGAGACGGCCATCACCGAGCTCGTCGGGGATCTGTTCGAGCCGCTCGAAACCTCCCATTTTCGAATGCCGGCCGAACTCGGCGGCCGCGGCCAGCGCGGCGCCGATCGCCCCGGCGGACGACCCGCCGACGCTTCGGAGCCGGTAGGTCTTCGCCAGCTCTGTCACCGCGCGCGGGTAAACCACGCCTGAAGTGATGCCGCCCTTCATGACGACATCGCACTCGAGCGACGGGTTGGACGCCCGCCAGTTGAACGGGATCGTGTTCTCAGCGTCAACGTCGGTCATGGTTCATGGAACCACGGGGTGCTCACCTTTATGGTGAGAGTTGGCACAGAGCCTCATTTTTGTGGTGAGAGTTGGCTCTGCTGCGTCAGCCCGCTGGCGACAGCGATCCGGACTCGATCGCGCGGCGCGCGTCCCTGATCAGCGAATTCAGCACACCGCACAGCTTGCCTGCGGAGAGCAATCCGGCATCCGGACGCCTGGTGACGTCCTCCATCGCCACGCGGAGCACCTCGATCGTTTCGGCGGTGGAGAGCATAAGTCGCAGGATCGCAGTGTTGCGCTCGAACTCGAGCCGGAACAGGTACTCGTCTCCGATCGCGCCGACGGCGACCATCGGGTGCGTGCCGGTCACCGAGGCGACCCTGGCCGCCGGGTACACGGCGGACAGGAGCGTGTTCACCTCGTTGGCCAGATTGCCATCCGCGACCGCCACGGGCGCGTCGGGGACACCAGCGTAGTCGAGGACTGGCGCCACGAAGTCGGGCAGCGTGGACTCTGGCTCAGACGGAGCGGGAGCCGGCGCCGCGGGGGCGGCAGGCGCGGAAGGCTCGATGGCCAGCGAGGCAGTCGTACCCGGTGCGAGCAGTTCGGCGTACCGCCTGTCGAGCGCGGTCAGGAGCTCGGCATCCTCGACCCCATACGAGTCGGGGAACCCGTGCTGCCGGGCCGCGTAGTGCACGAGCTCACCCAGCCGCAGGTCTGGTCGCTGCTTCCAATGGTCGGCGATGACCGCGAGAACGGCGTCGATGCGCTCCGGCGCTCGGCCCGCGCCGTCGCGGCGAGCCAACTCCGAGGAGCGCACGAGCGCGAGAGCGCTGCGTAGTGTCTCGTTCATTCTGTGATCCTCAGCCTTCGGGTAGCTGTTTGAACGACCACGGACGCCGACGATATATCGGCGCCGTGGGTCCCCATGCTAGCAGCGGACTCTCAGGCGCGGAATGACCCCTCAGGGGGGTACGCGTTCGTCATGCGAGAGCCGCCGAAACCACGCTCAGCATCTCGGGCGAACCGATCGGCCGGAAGTGTCCCGCCATCGGCAGCCGCACGTTGGTCGCCCCTGGCAGTTCGCTGCCGCCGGGGATGTGCGGGTCGAATTCGGCATAGATAGAGGTGATGCGAGAGTTGATCTCCAAGTTCTCCGCGAGCATCGTGAGGGTCTTGTCGCGGGGTGAGAACTGTCGTAAGGTGCGGCTGGGCGTCCGGAGTGCGTACCGCGAGCCGCTGAACGGCGTGCTAATGGCCACCAGCCGGTCGATCCGCCCGTCGCGGTCATCGATCATCATCATGTGCTTGCCGATCAGGCCGCCCTTGCTGTGGGCGACGATCGACACGTCTCGTAGGTCGTGCAGGTCGACGTAGGCCTGGGCAACCGCTGCCATTTTGGCGACCGGGCCGCGGTTGTAGCCGAGGTCGTCGATGACGTGGATCGGATGCCCCAGCCTGTGAAGTTCGTCGGCGAGGGGGCGCAGGAACGTCCAGGTCTCGTACACGCCGGGGAGCAGCAGCACGGGCGAGCGGTCGCCGCCGCCGTAGCCGGCCGCTTCGCCGCGGACCACAGCATGCCGAAGCTGCCACCAGCCGACGTACACGTAGTCGAGGAACCAGGAAACGCCGCGGCGCAGCCAGTTCATCGCGAATGGTCCGCGATCAGCGCGGCAACCCTGACCGGATCGGTGAACATCACGACGTGCGGTCCCTTGACTTCGACGAATGAGCCATCCGGGATCGTGTTCGCCACCCGCAGCGACCAGCCGTCGCCCGCGATCGGATCCCGGTCGCCGGCGATAACGAGGGTCTTCGCGCGGATGTCGCCGAGGCGGTCCTCGATGCGGTCGTCGAGCAGCTTGGGCAATTGGCGGAGGTAGTACGGGATGCCGCAACGGAAGAGGTAATCGACCATGACGACAAGATTGCTGTGGGCAGGCTCGCGCAGCATGTCCTTGAACAGGGCGAAGGATGCTCTCGGCACGGTGCGCAGGTGCGGCGCCATCGTTGTGCCCATGAGTACGAGCCGGTCGGTCAGTGTGGGATCGTCGACGGCGAGCTGCGTGACGATCTGGGTGCCCATCGAATGGCCGACGAGCACCGGATTGACCAGGCCGAGCTCGCGTACGAGCTCGGAAATTACCGCGCCGTGGTCGGCGAGTTCGACGTCACGGCGCGGATCCGGTGCCGTGCCATACCCGGGCAGGTCAACCGAGTAGACGGTGCCGTGCTTCGAGAGTTCCTTGGCCATCGGGCCGAAGTACCGCGACGAAACGCCGATTCCGTGAACCAGCACGAACGGCCGGACGTTCGGCGGTCCCTTGATGACGTGCAGATCCACGTCGAGTCCAGCGAGCTGTCGGTGCCGTCTGGTGCGAGCCATCCGGTCAGTGTAGGTACCGCAACTGAATCATGTCCCCGCTAGTCTGCGGTCATGGCTGATCGCGCGCAGGATTTCGTCGACACCTTTCGGCTGTTCCTTGAGGAGGTGGTCCAGCATTAGCGGATGCGACCGGCCGTCCTGACACCGATCGGAGTCACGGTCGAGGAACACCTGGGCGCCCCAGTGCGGGACCTGCCGCTTGTGAGCGAAGCGATCCCGCCGCACCGTCTGGTCGACGCTGACGTCGCACTCGATCACCTGACGGACTCCCCCGGCTCCGGACTGTTCGGCTGCAGCGGCGGCCAGCAGCGCTACGTCGAGGACTTCCCGCAACTGCTGCAGCACCCGCATGTGGCGTTCGCGCCGGCGCCGGTCGACTACGTGACGGTCGATACCGGCCCGGACAGCCAGCGCCGCGTGGTGGCGTTCGGCATCCGCCTCGTAGTGTTTGAGGGCAAGCCGGTCGCGGTGCTGCAGCGGGCAGCCGCACCACAGTTCGGGCGTGCGACCGCGAGCCTTGACGTGCTTTCCCCGGACGCCGACCTCAGTGGTCGCCTGCTTGCTGAGGTGCGTCGCCTGATGCTCACCCACAGTGTGCTGCGCGGCAAGGTGCTGACGTTCACGGGCGACGAGTACGCGCACCAGGCCGCCGGCGCAACATTCGTGCCGCGTCCGGCCGTGTCGGCAGAGGATGTCGTGCTCCGCCCCGGCGTGCTCGAGCAGATCACGGGGCACGTCGTCGACATCGGCAACCAGCGCGTGAAGTTGGCGGATGCCGGTCAACATCTCAAGCGTGGCGTGCTGCTGTATGGCCCGCCCGGAACCGGCAAGACGCTGACCGTTCGACACCTGCTCGCCTCCACTCCCGATGTGACCGCAGTGCTGCTCACGGGCACGAGCATCCGCTTCATCACCGAGGCTGCCGAACTCGCTCGTGCGATGCAGCCGGCGATCGTCGTGCTGGAGTCGATCTCGTCGCGCACGAGCGCGGCATGCACGGCGGTCCGCAACCGCTGCTCTTTGCGGTGCTTGATGCGCTCGACGGGCTGGACGGTGACGCTGATGTCGCGTTCATCCTCACCACGAACCGGGCGGACCTGCTCGAGCCGGCGCTCGCTGCGCGACCCGGCAGGGTTGACCTAGCGGTCGAGATTCCGCTGCCAGATGCGGATGCTCGGCGCCGCATGTTTGCGCTCTACGCTTCGGGGCTCGGGTTGTCGGAAGCGGCGGTGCAGGAGGCCGCGGACCGCTCGGAGGGTGTGACAGGTTCGTTCGCGAAGGAGCTCATGCGGCGTGCGGTACTGCGGGCGGCCAGGAACGATCGTGCGGTGGCGGATGCAGACCTTGCCGCTGCGCTGGACGACCTGCTCTCATCCGGAGCGACGCTCACGCGCACCCTGCTCGGTGTCGGTGGTGGCGACCAGGCGTGACACGAGGAGGATCACGGCGCCAGTCGCCACGGCCACCAGCCCACCGAGGGCAAAGTAGGGCGTGATCTGGTCTCCATAGGGGATCAACTGCGGCGTCGCGTGACCAACGGCGCTCGACACCAACCCGACCGGGATGTAGCTGGTTGCCCCGATCCCGCCGAGCACTACCAGAGCGAGGCCAACTTGATCGTGCACAGCCGCCTGGAGTCGTCCTGCTAGAGCCGCGACCCCGATCGAACCGATCGCCCAGATCCCGCCCGCCAAGATGGCGGCAGTCAGCGGCGCGGATTGCTGGGACATAGCAGCGTACGCGGTCCCGAGGTCGGGCGAAACAGTCTGGGAGCCAGGACGAAGCTCGCGAACGCCAGGACCGCGACGAGCACAACTCCAAGCAGCAGCAGCCGAGGCGGTTGCTCCTTCTTGATTGCAGCCGGGTCCATGCCTCAGTCTTGCATGGGACCGAGCATTCGTCGTGGTGGGCCCTGCCGGGATCGAACCGACGACATCCACGGTGTAAACGTGTTGGCAATGGGAATCCCTTGCATGGAATGTTGCGATTTCTCAATGAATTCAAGGGTAGGCGGGTCAGCCCGTTCCAGTAATTCGCCGCAATTTGCGGACGTTTGTGAAGGTCTACCGGCACCTCACCGGCACGCATCGCGTCCGACAATCAGGACCCCTTGTAGTCCAGCCATCCGAGAAACTGTGCCAGAGGTCAGACCAGGGCCGTGGGCCGCTTGGATTGCAGACCGTGCCGAAGATGCGGCATCGTTGAATGGATGTCAGGATGGGCACATCATGAGGGCCCCACGGACCACAGTCGCTTCGCTCATCGCCTTGGTACTTGTCGCGTCAATGACGGCCTGCACTCGCAGTGCCAGTTCCGGCGCTGCATACTCGGCGCCCAGTTGCTCACAGCTACTCACGTCCGCTGTAGCACACGAGCGATCTGGCAGTGGCGACATCGACTCAACATTGCAGGCGCTGAGTGACAACTGCTCGGATGAGTATGAGATCGCCGTCGACTACCTCGCGCACTCCACTGATGGCCCGTTTAGCATCGACTCCTGCGACGAACTGATCGGCTATGGAGTCAGGGCAGAGTCCGTCGAGTTGCTCGAACAAGACCGACGGTGCAGTTTCGGGCAAGGCGAGGCAGCCGTCGGCTCAGGGTGGCCAGAAGGTGGCCTTGGATGGGACAAGGCACGGGAGCATTCAGGAACGATGCAACGGGTGTGCGGCCCTCTCATGAGCGCCAGAGAAACATCCGACGGCACCTTCGTAAACGTGGGCCAGGACTATCCCTCCGCTGACCGATTTACGTTCATTTTCTGGGACGTCTATCTCGAGCCGATCGGACCCGACGCTGTTGTTTGCGGGAGCGGCGAGATTTATCTCTACAACGGCGTCGCGCAAATGGAAATGTGGGACCCGCGCGCGCTCGAGATCTGGCGTTAGCCGAGGCGATCCGTGAAATTGGCCCTTGGAAGGAAGTGCCGCAATGGTAATGCGGCAACTATCGCAATTGACGACGATAGATGGGCGAAGCGCCCCCAATGGCGTGGAGTTCGATGAGGCAGAATGTGATCGCCTGTTTGGTAGGACCGGGTTCCATAGTCCCAGCCGTGCTATGACCTTATTTGAGCAGGCCAAGGCGGCTGGCTATGACATCGCGGATGTCGATGAGCGATTCTCCTGAGAGCGCCTTCGTTATTGAGACCGGGAAAAGCGACGACTCTGCGACGAAGGGCGTGGAAGCCACGGCGTTAGTCACCGCACAACGGGCGCACTGTCATGTTAGGCCGAACGCGACGCCATTCAAGTGCAGTGCGACGGCAAGGACGATCAGCATGACGAGAGTGCCAACGAGTGGGGCCCAAAAACGATGGAGTTCTCGTGCGTCCAAGTACCAGACGCTCCACAGTACGCAAGCAAGCACTACCAATGCCGCAACCCAAACCGAGATGAGCGTCCAGTATGCAAGTGCGTAATCGCAGCGGACTGGCCCGCCGCAATGGGCAACACTGAGATGATCGAAATAGACGAAAAATGCTATTCCGCCCGAAACGATCACGTGCACTACTAGTAGGAGCACGCTGGCTATTTGGTCGATCGGGCGATCGTCGGTACTCGGATTGTCCAGGCTGGAATGCATCACTCTCCCCCTCCGATTGGGCACCCGGGCTTCGCGGTCGCTCGGACTGACCGCGGGCTAGCCCCAGATGATCGGGTTGATCGGTGTCCCGTCCGCTTCGCATGCGCGGCTCACCGATGCAACATCTTCGAAGTACCGGTCGTGCTGGAGGAACAGCATGTGAACCTTGCCCGGTAGGTTCTCAACCAGCGTGCCGATGCGCTCTTTCACGTCTCCGGTGCCGCGGAGAGCTGCTTCATCGAAGCGTCCGCGCATGCCGTTCATGGTTTCCATGAACTCCTCTGAGTTCGTCGAGTCGGAGCCTTCGACCATCCGTTTCGCGAGATCGCGGGTAGTTGTCTCGAACGCATCACATGATTCCGCGTTGGGCAGCGGTTCCTCGGCGGGCCCAGGCTCCTCCGTGGCGCTAGCGCTGCACCCAGTGAGCAACACGGCGGTGATGAGCAAGAATCCGCTTAGTCGCTTCATGCCTGCATCCTAGAGCGGAACTCCACATAACCGAGGAACCAACATGATCCGACTCGCGTCCCGGCACGGACAGGGGCACGGGCCATCCGGCGGGGCGCAACGACCGTCTGCGTCACCCCGGACAGCGCGTCGAGCGCATGAGCCGCATGATGTGGCGATTCATAGGGGGTGTTTTGCACGCACACCTCTAGGCGCGGTGGTCGACGGAAAACGGCGGCTCCGACGCGACGGATCTTGGATTCTCACCGGCACCTGACCGGCACGAGCGAGCTGCGGCTGCGCGAAACGAGGGCTATGCATTGTGGAAGCCCCGGATTATCAGGGGTTTTGACGGTGGGCCCTGCCGGGATCGAACCGACGACATCCACGGTGTAAACGTGGCGCTCTACCAGCTGAGCTAAAGGCCCTCACCCACGAGTGGGCTCCCCCATGTTACGACAGCGGCAGCGCGGACACGTCGATGCCACGAATCGCGGCTGACGGTGCGTCAGAACTAGACTCGAACGGCATCCCGAAGCGGCAACCGCCACCAGTTGGTTGACGCGCGCAACGATGCGATCTGTCTCAACAAGGAAGAGGTCACAGTGACGGTCAACGATCAGGACCCGTACTCGATGCACCACGTGGATGCTGATCCCGAAGAAACCGCCGAATGGCAGGAATCGCTGGATGCCGTCGCCGCGACCCACGGTCGTGAGCGTGCCCGCGAAATCATGCTGAGCCTGCTCAAGCGGTCCAAGGAGCTTCAGCTCGGTGTGCCGATGGTCCCGACCACCGACTACATCAACACCATCGCCCCCGAGAACGAGGCGAACTTCCCCGGCGACGAGGAGATCGAGCGCCGCTACCGCGCCTGGATCCGCTGGAACGCCGCGATCACCGTGCACCGGGCACAGCGGCCCGGCATCTCGGTCGGCGGGCACATCTCGACCTACGCCTCATCCGCCACCCTCTACGAGGTTGGCTACAACCACTTCTTCAAGGGCAAGGACAACCCCGGCGGCGGCGATCAGATCTACTTCCAGGGACACGCCTCCCCCGGCATGTACGCGCGTGCGTTCCTTGAGGGCCGGCTCAGCGCCGACCAGCTCGACGGCTTCCGCCAGGAGAAGTCGCACCACTCCGGAGGCATCCCCTCCTACCCCCACCCGCACCTCATGCCCGAGTTCTGGGAGTTCCCGACCGTGTCGATGGGTCTCGGCCCACTCAACGCGATCTGGCAGGCGGAGACCAACCGGTACCTGCACAACCGCGGCATCAAGGACACCTCCGCGAGCCACGTCTGGGCATTCCTCGGCGACGGCGAGATGGACGAGGTTGAGAGCCGCGGTGCCCTGCAGTGGGCTGCCAACCACAACCTCGACAACCTGACCTTTGTCGTCAACTGCAACCTGCAGCGCCTCGACGGTCCGGTCCGAGGCAACGGCAAGGTCGTGCAGGAACTGGAGAGCTTCTTCCGCGGCGCCGGCTGGAACGTCATCAAGGTGCTGTGGGGCCGCGAGTGGGACTCGCTGCTCGAACGCGACGACGACGGCGCGCTCGTCAACCTGATGAACGTGACGCCGGATGGCGACTACCAGACCTACAAGGCCGAGAGCGGCGCGTACGTGCGCGAGAACTTCTTCGGCCGCGACCCGCGCACCGCTGAGCTCGTCAAGGACTACACCGACGACGAGATCTGGGGCCTCAAGCGCGGTGGCCACGACTACCGCAAGGTGTACGCCGCCTACAAGGCCGCCATTGAGCACAAGGGCAAGCCGACGGTCATCCTCGCCAAGACGGTGAAGGGCTACGGTCTGGGCGCATCCTTCGAGGGCCGCAACGCAACCCACCAGATGAAGAAGCTCACCCTCGACAACCTGAAGCAGTTCCGCGACGCGATGCGCATCCCGATCACGGATGCCCAGCTTGAGGAGAACCCGTACGTCCCGCCGTTCTACCACCCCGGCCAGAACGACGAGGCGATCGAGTACCTGCAGCAGCGTCGCCGCGAGCTCGGCGGCTATGTGCCCGAGCGGCGCACCAAGTACACGCAGATTCAGGTCCCTGATGCCAGCGCGTACGACGTCGTGAAGCGCGGCTCCGGCAAACAGGAGATCGCCACGACCATGGCGTTCGCCCGCCTGCTGAAGGACCTGCTGCGCGCAGAGGGCTTCGGCCACCGCATCGTGCCCATCATCCCGGATGAGGCGCGCACGTTCGGAATGGACGCCTACTTCCCGACGGCGAAGATCTACAACCCGAACGGCATGAACTACACGTCGGTCGACCGGGAGCTGCTGCTCGCCTACAAGGAGAGCGAGCAGGGGCAGATCCTGCACGTCGGCATCAACGAGGCGGGCGCGATCTCCGCGTTCACCGCGACCGGCAGCTCGTACTCGACGCACGGTGAAGCGCTCATCCCGGTGTATGTCTTCTACTCGATGTTCGGGTTCCAGCGCACCGGCGACGGAATCTGGGCGGCCGCCGACCAGATGGCGCGCGGGTTCATGATCGGCGCGACCGCGGGTCGCACCACCCTCACCGGTGAAGGCCTGCAGCACGCCGACGGCCACTCGCCATTGCTCGCCGCGACGAACCCGTCGGTTGTCGCCTACGACCCCGCTTACGGGTACGAGCTCGGCCACATCGTGAAGTCCGGCATCGAGCGCATGTACGGCGGCACGCATCCGCACCCCGACGTCATGTACTACATCACCGTCTACAACGAGCCGATGGTTCAGCCGGCCGAGCCGGAGGGCCTCGACACCGAGGGGCTGCTCAAGGGCATCTACCTGCTGAAGCCGGCGACCGCCGGCCTGGCGCGGGTGCAGCTCATGGCATCCGGTGTCGCGGTGCCCTGGGCGCTCGAGGCGCAGGAGCTGCTCGCCAAGGACTGGAACATCGCGGCCGACGTCTGGTCGGTCACCTCCTGGTCGGAGCTTCGGCGCGACGGCCTGGACGCGAACGAGTACAACTTCCTGCACCCGAACGAGCAGAAGCGCACCCCGTACCTGACCGAGAAGCTCAGCAGCGCGCAGGGGCCGTTCGTCGCGGTGACCGACTACGCGCACGCGGTGCCGGATCAGGTGCGCCAGTTCGTGCCCGGCCACTATTCGACGCTCGGTGCTGATGACTTCGGGTTCTCGGACACGCGTCCGGCCGCACGTCGGCACTTCAAGATCGACGGTCCGTCGGTGGTCGTCAAGGCGCTGCAGTCGCTCGTCGCGCAGGGTCAGCTCGACCCGGCCGTGCCGCAGTGGGCGATCGACAAGTACGAGCTGCACAACGTCAACGCTGGAACGTCCGGCTCCGCCGGCGGGGAAAGCTAGACCGCGCCGCTCATGCCTGAGGCCGCGACGAAGAAGCAGACCCTCGCCTGGTTGAAAACAGTGTCAGGCGAGCTGGCCACTGCGACCCTGAAGCGCCTCGACGACACGCTGCCCTGGTATCGCGAGATGCCGCCGGGGCGACGGTCCGCTGTCGGACTCGTCGCCCAGGCGGGCATCACCTCGTTCATGCAGTGGTACGACGATCCGAGCTCGACGCCGTGGATCGCCGCCGACGTGTTCGGCGCTGCGCCGCGTGAACTGCTGCGCTCGGTGAGCCTCACCCAGACGCTGCAGCTCATCAAGGTCACCGTCGAGGTGGTCGAGGAGCGGGTTAAAGGGCGTGATGAGTCGCTGCGCGAGGCGATCCTGCTGTACTCGCGGGAGATCGCCTTCGGGGCGGCGGATGTCTACGCGCGGGCCGCTGAGGCGCGCGGGCTCTGGGACGCCCGGCTCGAGGCGCTGGTCGTCGACAGCATCCTGAGCGGCGAGTACGACGACGAGCTGCCGTCCCGCATCGCGGCGCTCGGCTGGCACGGACATGGAGAGGTGTCGGTGCTGGTCGGCACCGCACCGAAGATGCTCGACGTCGACATGCTGCGGCGCACCGCGCGGCACCAGGACGCTGATGTGCTGATCGGCGTGCAGGGTTCGCGGCTCGTGCTGGTGATCGGGCGGGCGCAGCCGGCATCCGTTAACGAGGACGAGGGCACCGCTCCCCCGAAACCGTTCCTCGACATCGCGATGGAGCTCGAACCCGGGTTCGGCGACGGCTTCCTGGTGCTTGGTCACGAGGTGCCCAGCCTGGTCGATGCGTCGAAGAGCGCGAAGGCCGCGCTGGCCGGATTCGCGGTCGCCCGGTCGTGGCGGAATGCGCCGCGACCGACTCTCGCCGATGATCTGCTGCCCGAGCGAGCGCTCGCGGGCGACCCGCTGGCGCGCGCGACGCTCATCACGCGGATCTACCGGCCGCTGCAGGCTCACTCGACCGAGCTGCTGTCGACGCTGTGGAGCTACCTCGACAACGGCCGCTCGCTCGAGGCGACGGCGCGCGAGCTGTTCGTGCACCCCAACACCGTGCGGTACCGGCTGAAGCGCGTGTCCGAGGTGATCGGCTACGACGCGACCGGTGCGCGGGAGTCGCTCATCCTGCAGGCGGCACTCATTGTCGGCTCGATCGCCGAGCACGACACCCCCCGCCGCCGCTGACCGCACTCCCCGCAGGCTGGCCGCCCGTAGTGCCCTCTCCTGCACAACAAGTGGGTGGCGCCGTTTCAGGCATGGTGCCGTGTCGGCGGACCGTAGCCGATTAGCGGGCACGCACAAGGGTTCCGGATATTGTTGGTCGGGTCTCGACAGAGGAAATCGAAAGCGGATTGGAATACTAAAACAGTGATCGTCATCGTCTGCCCCGGCCAGGGCTCCCAGACTCCCGGATTCCTCCAGCCTTGGCTCGAGCAGCCGGGCTACGCCGAGCATCTGGCGACCCTGTCCGAAGCATCCGGCATCGACCTGGCCAAGCACGGCACCGAGTCCGACGCCGAAACCATCCGCGACACCGCCATCGCGCAGCCGCTGATCGTCGCGGCGGGCCTCCTCACCCTCCGCACGCTGCTCGACGGACGCGGCGACGGCATCGGCGTCGCCGGCCACTCGGTCGGCGAGTTCACCGCGGCCGCCGCCGCAGGCATCCTGAGCGAGACGGATGCGATCGCACTGGTCGCCGAGCGCGGGGCCGCCATGGCGGAAGCCGCCTCGCTCACTCCCACCGGCATGAGCGCGGTCATCGGCGCCGATGAGACCGCACTCCAGGAGCGCCTCGACGACCTCGGGCTGCAGGCCGCCAACTTCAACGGCGGCGGGCAGGTCGTGGTCGCCGGCGAACTCGACGCTCTCGAGCGGCTGAAGGCAGAACCGCCGCAGGGCGCGCGGGTCATCCCACTCCAGGTCGCCGGTGCATTCCACACGCGGCATATGTCGCCGGCAGTGCAGCGCCTGGAGCAGGCAGCGGCCGGCATAGAGGCCAGCAACCCGACCCGACCGATCTGGACCAACCGCGACGGAGGCCTCATCACAGACGGTGCCGAGTTCCTGAACCTGCTGGTCGGGCAGGTGCAGTCGCCCGTACGCTGGGACAGGACGATGGAGACATTCGCCGCAGATGGCGTGACCGGCATTATCGAGGTCGCACCGGCTGGCGCCCTGGTCGGGCTCGCGAAGCGCGGGCTCAAGGGTGTCCCCACCGTCGCGGTGAAGACCCCAGATGACCTGCCCGCCGCACTGAACATGATTGAGATGGCATGAGCCCCACCCTGAAGCAGTCCACCGGCCCCCAGTACACGCGCATCTACGGCTTCGGAGCCGCGCGCGGCGACCGGATCGTCCCGAATGAGGAGCTCATCGGGCCGATCGACTCGAGCGACGAGTGGATCCGCCAGCGCACCGGCATCATCACCCGCACGCGCGCATCCGAAGGCCTGCTCGCCATCGACCTGGCGACCGATGCTGCCAAGGAGGCCATCGAGGTCTCTGGCGTGCCCGCCGACCAGATCGACCTGGTGATCATCGCCACCATCAGCAACGTGCAGCAGACGCCGTCGATGGCCGCCGTCGTCGCCGACCGCGTCGGCGCCAACCCTGCCGCCGCCTACGACTCCAACGCGGCGTGCGCCGGCTACTCCTACGCTGTCGCACAGGCGGATGCCCTCATCCGGGCCGGAGCAGCGCACTACGCGCTGGTGATCGGCGCCGAGAAGCTGTCGGATGTCGTCGACCCCACCGACCGCTCGATCTCCTTCCTCCTCGGCGACGGCGCGGGCGCGGCCGTGATCGGCCCCTCAGACTTCCCGGCCATCTCCCCCGCGGTCTGGGGCTCTGACGGCTCGAAGGCTCACGCGGTCACCATGAACTCCACCCTGATCGACTACCGCGACGGCGACGCCAACTGGCCGACACTGCGCCAGGAGGGCCAGACCGTCTTCCGCTGGGCGGTGTGGGACATGGCCAAGGTCGCCAAGCAGGCGCTTGACGAGGCCGGGATCGAAGCATCCGACCTCGCCGCCTTCATCCCGCATCAGGCCAACATGCGCATCATCGACGAGTTCGCCAAGCAGCTGAAACTGCCGGAGAGCGTCATCATCGCGCGCGACATCGAGACGACCGGCAACACCTCCGCCGCCTCGATCCCGCTTGCCACCCACCGACTGCTGAAGGAGCACCCGGAGTTGAGCGGCGGCCTTGCCCTGCAGATCGGTTTCGGCGCGGGCCTCGTTTACGGCGCTCAGGTTGTCGTCCTGCCCTAAACTTGTCCCCGGTCATCAACACCCAAGGAGAATCACAATGGCATTGTCCACCGAAGAAGTACTTGCCGGCCTCGCCGAGCTGATCAACGACGAAACCGGCATCGCGACCGACACGGTCGAGATGGACAAGTCGTTCACCGACGACCTCGACATCGACTCGATCTCGATGATGACGATCGTCGTCAACGCCGAGGAGAAGTTCGACGTGAAGATCCCGGATGACGAGGTCAAGAACCTGAAGACCGTCGCCGACGCGGTCAACTTCATCGTCGCAGCGCAGAACTAGGGCACGCACGCACATTCGGACGGCCAGCCGTCGATAAGACGGCTGGCCGTATCCGTGCATCCCGACCTACCCAGCAGAGAGATGCCATGACTCCCAAAAAGATCGTCGTCACCGGTCTCGGCGCCGCCTCACCCCTCGGCGGCACCGTCACAGACTCGTGGAAGGCACTGCTCGCCGGCGAATCCGGTGCCAGCACCCTCGAACAGGAGTGGGTCGCCGACCTCCAACTCCCCGTGACGTTCGCCGCGCAGGCCAAGGTTGCTGCCGGTGACGTGCTCGAACGCGTCGAGCTGAAGCGCCTCGACCCTGGCAGCCAATTCGCCCTCATCGCCGGACGTGAGGCATGGGCGGATGCCGGTGCGCCCGAGGTCGCGCCCGAGCGGCTCGCCATCGACTGGTCGACTGGTATCGGCGGGGTCTGGACGCTTCTCGACGCGTGGGACACCCTGCGCGAGAAGGGCCCGCGACGGGTTCTCCCTATGACCGTGCCGATGCTCATGCCGAACGGGCCCGGAGCGGCGATCGGAATGGACCTGCACGCTCGC
Source organism: Cryobacterium sp. BB307 (assembly GCF_012274275.1). Taxonomy (GTDB): domain Bacteria; phylum Actinomycetota; class Actinomycetes; order Actinomycetales; family Microbacteriaceae; genus Terrimesophilobacter. Next base: position 579,533 of record NZ_JAANZA010000002.1, read on the forward strand.
GCTGGCATCCGTACCGTCGTCTCTGCTTGTGCATCCAGCACCGAGGCGATCGCCAACGCGTACGAGCACCTTCAGGCGGGACTGGCGGATGTCGTCATCGCCGGCGGCTCCGAGGCCGCCATCCACCCGCTGCCGATCGCGGCATTCGCGAACATGCAGGCGCTGTCGAAGCGCAACGACTCCCCCGCAACCGCATCCCGCCCGTACGACGTCACGCGTGACGGTTTCGTGCTCGGTGAGGGCGCGGCCGCGATCGTCCTGGAGACCGAGGAGCACGCCAAGGCGCGCGGTGCGAAGATCTACGCCGAGCTCGCTGGGGGCGCCGTCACCAGCGACGCGTACCACATCACCGCGCCGGACCCGGAGGGGTCGGCTGCGGCTCGCGCGATGATCCGCGCGATCGAGCTGTCCGGGGCCACGCGGGAGCAGGTCGGGCACATCAACGCCCACGCGACGAGCACGCCCACCGGCGACATCGCCGAGTACAAGGCGCTCCTGCGCGTGTTCGGCGACAACCTGCCGAACATCGCAGTGTCGGCGACGAAGGCCTCAACCGGGCACCTGCTCGGTGGCGCCGGAGCCATCGAGGCGGTCTTCACGATCCTCGCACTGCACAACCGCATCCTGCCGCCGACGATCAACCTCACCGAGCAGGACCCCGAGATTCCGCTCGATGTGGTGACCGAACCGCGTCAGTTTCCGGATGGTGACCTGCTAGCCCTCAGCAACTCGTTCGGTTTCGGCGGTCACAACGCTGTCATCGCGTTCCGCAGCGTCTAGGCGACTCTTTGCGTATAGCGATCGTCAGCGACTACTTCCCGGATTTCGTCGGAGGGGCGCAGACCTCGATGCGTGAGCAGCGGCTCGCGCTGCAGGCTGCCGGCCACCACGTCGTGATGGTCAGCGCGGTGCGTGGCGGACCTGGTGGCCGATACCGCCGGACGGATGACGGCTTGCAGGTGAAGCCGAGCTTCACCCTGCCCGGCGTTCAGTTGCCGGTGATCCCCAACAACCCGCGCACGACCAAGGTCCTCGAGGAGTTCCTGCGGGAGCACAAGATCGATGTCGTGCACGTGCAGACCGAGTTCGGCCTCGCTCACGCGGCCGCGACCGTGGCTGCTCGGATGGGCATCCCCGTGGTGCACACCGTGCACACCTTCTACTGGGCGAGCGATGGGGGCTGGCACGCCCCGCTCGAGCCGCTCATCCGCGGCCTGCTGCGCCGGGTCATCCGGTGGGAGATTCCGCGGCAGCCGTTCACGCCGCGACCGGTCGACAACCTGCTGCGCAACCTGACCCTCTCAATGGCGAAGCGCGCGGATGTCGTGGTGTCGCCGTCCGCGCATCAGGCGAAGGACCTGCAGTCGGCGGGAGTCGCCGGGCCGGTGCGGGTCGTGCCTAACCCGGTCACGACCTCGCCTGCGCCGTCGCGACCGCTCGGTGAGGTTGCTGAGCCCCGATTCCTGTGGGTGGCGCGCTGCGACACGGTCAAGCGGCCGCTGGAGTTCGCGCAGGGCGCCCTCGACGCGCTGGAGCGCACGGGCGGTGGATTCAGCGTCGACTTCGTCGGTGACGGCACCGAACTGCCGGCGCTGAAGCGCCTGGTCGGCGATCGGCCGGAGGTCCGGGTGCACGGCGCGCTGCCCCACGACCGGGTGCTCGAGCTGATGGACGAGTCCAGCGCGGTCGTGCTGTCCTCCCTGGGGTTTGACAACCAGCCGATGACGATCGCCGAGGCGGTCAGCCGAGATCGTGGCGTACTGTACGCCGACCCGAAGCTCAAGGAAGGGCTGCAGGGCGCGGGCTACCTGGCGCACAGCGCGGACCCGGCCGGGTTCGCGGATGCGCTCGTGAAGCTCACCAAGGACCCGTCCATCTTGGTTCGGATGTCGAAGAATGCGGCAACCGATGCGGCGGAGTTCAGCGCGCAGACCTACGTGTCGCGCATCCTGATCGCCTACGTGGCCGCCAAGCGCTAGCGCTACCGGAGGCCGAGCTCGTCGAGACCCTGGGATCTCGACAGGCTCGATCACCGGAGCAGCGCGCTGGTCAGCCCACCTTGTGCAGCCAGACCACCTGGTTGTCGTCCGAGGCGTGGCGGAACGGCTCCAGCTCGTCATCCCACGCCTGACCGAGCGCGAGGCGCAGTTCGCGGTGCAATTCGAACGCATCCGAACCGGCGACCTCCATCGCGTACCTCACGCGATCCTCCGGAATCACGACGTTGCCGGCGCTGTCCGTCTGCGCGTAGAAGATGCCCAGGTCGGGCGTGTGCAGCCAGCGACCGCCATCCGCGCCCAGGCCTGGGTCCTCGGTCACCTCATAGCGCAGGTGCTCCCAGCCGCGAAGCGCGGAGGCGAGGCGAGCGCCGGTTCCCTGCGGACCCTCCCAGTAGTACTCGGCACGCATGGCGCCCTTGAGCACGGGCTGCCCAGCCCAGTTGAAGTTCACGGCGCGCTCGAGGGCACGACCAGCAGCCCACTCGATGTGCGGGCAAAGCGCTTTCGGCGAGGAGTGTACGTAGAGCACTCCCCGTGCTTGTGCAACAGCCACGATTACTCCATTCCGTTAGGTGCGACTTCCCCATCGACCTGGTGGAACAGAAACGTGCTGAATATGAAGTTCTCCCTGCATTATTGCCTATACACGCTCGTAATCACAACCGTGTGATTTTCTTCCTCTCGGCGCGTCGCGCGTCGGTTGGGCAGGGCGCACGCGGCTCACTTCGCGTCGGCGTAGGTGGTGACCGGCGCGATAGCCAGCGGGAAGTCGACCGGAGTCGAGCCGAACAGCAGGCGACTGGCATCGGCTGCCGAATCGCGGATTGCGTTCACCACTGCCTCGGTGTGCTCTTCGGGCGTGTGCACGACGATCTCGTCATGCAGGAAGAACACGAGGTGCGGCGCATCCGTCAGCCAGGCCGAGCCGCCGATCGCCCACAACTTGAGCCGCAGCGACGCCATCCACGCCATCGCCCATTCGGCGGCCGTCCCCTGCACGACGAAGTTGCGGGTGAAGCGCCCCCACGACCGTGCGTCGCCGCGCGCCCTGCGCACGTCGGACTCTGTCGCATCCTCCGACGAAGCGCGCGACTGCGCTTCGCGCCACTCGGCTCCCGGCTTCGGCGAGCTGCGACCGAGCCAGGTGGTCACTGACTCGCCCCGTTCTCCCGCCCGGGCCGCCGACTCGACCAGCCCGATCGCCTGCGGATAGGCCCGAGTCAGGCCGGGCATCAGCCGGCCGCTCTCCCCCGTGGTCGCCCCGTACATCGCGCCGAGCATCGCGACCTTCGCCTGGTCCCGGGTCGCGACCGCGCCAGAATCGACGATCGCCTGGTACATGTCGATCGCCTGGCCGGCCTTGGCCATCTTTGCATCGCCGGACATCGCCGCGAGGATGCGCGGCTCGAGCTGGGAGGCGTCGGCAACGACGAGCCGCCATCCGGCATCCGCCACCACCGCCTGCCGCACCTGTTTCGGCAGCTGGAGCGCCCCGCCGCCACCCTTGGACGCCCACCGGCCGGTGACCACCCCGCCGACGACGTAGTCGGGATGGAACCGGCCGTCGCACACGTTCTGGTCAAGCCAGTGCCAGCCGTTCGCGCTGAACAGCCGGGACAGCTTCTTGTATTCGAGCAGCGGTGCAGCGACCGGATGCTTCAGCTCCATGATGTCCCACTGGCGGGTCGACTCGACTTGCAGTCCGGCGTGCTGCAACGCCTTGAGCAGCTCGTGCTGTGAGTCGAGGTTCACCCTCGGTGCGTCGATCGCATCACGGACCCGTTGTCCAACGGCGGCAAGCTTCGCCGGCTGCTCCCCGGCGACCGGTCTCGGTCCGAGCGCATCTTCCAGCAATCGCTCGTGCACCTCAGCGACCCAGGGCAGACCGGCGTGCTGCATTTCGGCGGCGACCAATGCGCCAGCCGACTCGGCGGCCAGCAACAACCGCAGCCGAGCCGGCTCAGTGGCCGACTCGAGAGCCTGATGCTGAAGGGCGAACTCGGCGATCGGATCCAGCAGCTCGGCCTCCTCGAGCGAGAACAGCCCGTCGTCGGCTTGCATTTCGGATGCCGGCTGATCCCAGCCGGTGAGATCCCCGCGAGCGAGTTCGGACGCCGCGGTCAACTCCGAGTTCCGCAGGATGGCGTGCGACAGCCGCAGGTCGACGCAACGCTCCACTCGGACACCGGCCGCGATGAGCGCCGGGTACCAGGTCGTTGTGTCGTCCCAGACCCAGCGGGGCCGCTGCGACTCGAGCCGCGCGACCTCAGCTGGAAACGCCTCCCGCGGGACCTCGATGACCTCGCCGTCGGCGGAGCCGTCGCGCCCGACGGGCGTGATGACGACGTCATCACCTTCGGCGCGGAGGACCAGATGCACGCCTACAGTCTGCCGTGAGCATCCGACTCTGCGTCGACGTGACCCATTTGAAGGAAGTACCGGCTCATCCGCGTTGAATCGAGGAGGTTTTCGGCTGCCCGGAGCCGAAACTCCTTGAAACGGGTTAAGTCCGGGTCAGTGCAGGAGGGAGCCGTCCTTGGCGAGTACGTTCTTCTCGCCGGCCTCGATGGCGACGCTGAACCGGTTCTGCTTCGGCGGCAGCGGGCAGTTGAACGCGTACGAGAACGCGCAGGGCGGCAGCACCGCGCGGTTGAAGTCCAGCACGACGTTGCCCTCGGCATCCGGAGCGACGAAGAGGAACCGGCCGACGCTGTAGGTGCTGTCACCGCTGGTCGAGTCGGCGAACACGATCTGCAGCGCACGACCGGACTTGATCGCGGCGAGGCGGTACTCGACGCCGTCCTTCTCGAAGCTGATCTCGCCGGGCATCTCCAGCTCGCGGGTCTTGCCCTCGTCCTTGACATGCTCGAAGGGCAGCGTCGCGCCGGGCAGCGGCATGAATTTTGCCTGAACCACCCAGTCGGGGTCGTAGTCGAAGGTGTCGATACCGCCGAAGTTCTGGATGGCCTCAGAGTTCGAATCCCACACGCGCAGCGCGTACGCCCCCTCCGCGCCCGCGATGACAAAGCCCTGCACGCCGCCGCCGAAGTCGATCTCGCCCGGCTTCTCGGCATCCTTACCCGCAACGATTGCCTCCCCGTCGACCAGTTCGCCGTCGACCCGGATGTTGTCGGCTGCGGTCGCCGTGACCCTCAGGCCCGACTCCCCAGCAGGCAGCGGCGCCCAGGTTCCGGGGACGCCCCAGATGGGCTGCTCAGTATCCACCCACTGCGTGTTCACGAGCGCGAGGTTGCCGAGCGGCTGCACAACGACCTGCTCACGCCGCGCGCGATAGGCGGCGTGGAGTTCTTCTGGAGCGGCGGTCTGGGTGTCGGTCATGTGTTCCATCCTTGTCGTGGCCATTGACTCTAACCGTCAGGGACACGCTTCTCTTCCTGCGAGCGGGCAAACGAAAACCGGCCCCCGCCGCGAGGCGAGGGCCGGTCCGATTGCTCGATTACATCGGGCGGATGTTCTCCGCCTGCGGGCCCTTGGGGCCCTGCGCGAGGTCGAACTCGACGCGCTGGTTCTCGTCGAGCGAACGGTAGCCGTTGCCCGAGATTGCCGAATAGTGGGCGAACACGTCAGGACTTCCGTCCTCAGGGGCGATGAATCCGAAGCCCTTTTCCGCGTTGAACCACTTGACGGTGCCTACTGCCATTTTGTTTTCTCCTTCAGGAGTCTGCTTGGGCGACCCCGGACTTCGGAGCCGCTCGTCGCGGTGTTCATCTACTCTCCCGAAGGTTCAGCGCCGGCCCCGTAGGTAAGGCGCTGTCATTCAAGATCTGCGAATACTGCAACTGCGCTCTTGACAGTAGTCCACATTGTTGAGCAACAACAGTGTTTGACGAAGGTCGGGTTAGTGAATCGTTACTTTTGGGCTAGGGTGTTCGGCTCGAAATCGAGTCGCCAGACAACGAAGGCGAACCAGATCGCCACGATCACGGCCACCACGGATGCCGCGGCGAACACCGCCGTCAGTCCCCACAGCCCGACCACCGCGCTCGCGAGCGCCGAGCCCACCGGCAACGCTCCCCAGCTCACAACGCGGGACGCCGAATAGACCCTGCCGAGCAGCGGCTCCGGCGTGTGGTTCTGCCGGATGGTCGCCACCAGGATGCGCCAGATGCTGGAGCCTGCCCCGGCCAGCACCACGCCGGCTGCCGTCACCCAGACGTTGGCGCCGAGAGCTGCCGGAGCGACCAGCAGGATCGTGGTGACCGTGTCAAGGAACAGGAGCGGAGGCATCCGGAACCTGCGAGCGAGGGCCGGTACGAGCACGGATGCGGCGAGCCCGCCCGCCGCCATGCCAGCGAGGATCAGCCCGTAGCCGGCCGCGTCGAGGTCGAGGTGCTCGTCGCCGAGCGCGTAGAGGACGAACACGGCACCCCACGCCGACCAGACGAGGTTCATCAGGCCGGTGAAGATCGTGATCGGCCGGAGCAACGGGTGCCGCCACAGGTAGACGAGCCCGGTGCGCAGCCGGCGGTCCACCGACCCGCGTGGCGGCCGTGGCCGCCGTCGGAGCGCGGCTGCCACGAACGGCAGCCCGGCAAGAGCGAGGAGGTAGAGCGCAGCCGAACTGGTCGAGGCGAGGCCCAGGCTGATGCCGGCAATGAGTCCGGCGAGGGGCGGGCCGAGCAGTTGGTTCGAGAAGTTGATCGTCGCTTCGATCCGCGCGTTGGCACCATCGCGCTGACGGATGTCGACGAGCGCGGGCACCAGCGAGGTCAGGGTGGTGTCGGCCAGCACCTCACAGACGCCGTAGATGACCGCCGCGGCGAGGATGAGCGGCACCGTCAACTCGCCCCGGACCTGGAGGAACGCGACGACCGCGAACATCGCCCCGCGCGTGCCGTTGACTGACAGCAGCAGCACCGACCGGTTCACCCGGTCGACGATCCAGCCGCCGTGCAGCCCGAACAGCGGCCAGGCGAGGGTCGCCGCGGTCGTCACCAGGGCGACCTCGGCGTCGCTGGCGGCGACCGCGATCGCGAGCAGTGGCAGCAGGAAAAGCGCGATGCCGTCACCGAGATTGGCGGCGCCGGTGCTGAACCATAACCCGCGGAAGCCTGCGCTCATCTCCCCAGTACACACCGAACCGCCGACGGTCGATCCTCCACCGTCAGTCCCGCGTGGCACGATGGCAGTTGATTGATGGAGGTCACGGTGGCGACGATCGAGGTGCGGCCAGCACACAACTTCGATGACATGGCGACCATGTTCGCGTCGAAGAACCCGGAGTCGTCGGTGTGCTGGTGCCTGTCCTGGCGCCTCAGTTCCAAGGAGAACCGGTCGCTGACCGGAACGGCTCGGGCCGACAAGGTGCGCGAGCTGTGCGCGCTCGAGCGGGCGCCGGGGGTGCTCGCGTTCGTGGACGGCGAGGTGGCCGGATGGGCGGGGGTCGCGCCGCGGTCCGACCTGCACCCGTTCGCGAACTCGAAGAAGATCCCGCACGTCGACGACCTCCCCGTGTGGACGCTGTGGTGCATCCGGGTGCGGCCGGGGTTCCGCAAGCAGGGTGTGACGCGCGCGCTCATCGACGGCGCGATCGAGTATGCGCGAGCATCCGGGGCGCCGGCGATCGAGGGCTATCCGGTCGACAACGGCGACCAGCGCGTCGACCAGACCATGGCCTTCGTCGGCACGCGCGCGATGTTCGAACGCGCCGGCTTCACCAAGGCCGCGGACACCGATTCGGTCTCCGGCGGCATCCCCCGGATCCTGATGCGACTCCCGCTGGCCTGACCCTCAGGCGCGCTCGCGCGCTGACTCGAACCGCGGCATCCGGAGGGCGACAACGGATGCGAGCAGCAGAAGCACGAACGCCGACCCGAACGCCGCCGGGTACGAGTATGCGTCGAGCAGCAGCCCTGCGACGATCGGCCCGATAACCGCACCGAGGTCGGACACCGCCGAGAACACCGCGACCGGCTGGCCGCTGCGCGCGCCGGCCGCGTCGCCGACAGCCGCAGCGGGAGCGGTCCCCATGAATGCGGATGCCACCCCGTAGACGCACAACAGCGCGATCAGGAGCCAGATGTCGGTGACGAACGCCATCGCGAGCATGGAGACGGCGGCAACCGCGAATGAGCCGATGATGGCGGGGCGGCGGCCGACCTTGTCGACGTAGTAGCCGGCGGGTGCGAGTGCCAGCGTCTGGGCGACCGCGGCGATCGCGAAGGCGACGCCGGTCCAGAGCTCGGTGCGTCCGAGCGCTTCGACCACGAGGATGGGCACGAGCGCGGACCGCACCCCGAAGGTCGCCCAGCCGACCGCAAGGGCGGCGACGCACGCGGCCTGGAACCTCCGATCGGCGAGCACCACGCGGAACGGGATGATCGAGGCATCCGGATGCTGCTGGTCGCGACTGTGCCGCGACGGCGACCGGAGCAGGATCAGGCCGATGACGCCGGCGACCAGGAGCATCGCTGCGTAGAAGAAGAAGGGCGCGCGCAGCGAGATCGTTGCGAGGAGGCCGCCGATCGCCGGGCCGGCCATCCCGCCGAGCAGGAACCCGCCCTGATAGAAACCGACGGCGCGGCCGCGCATGGACGGTGCGGTTGTCGCGAGCAGCAGCGACATCGCCGCGATGGTGAACATCGCAGAGCCGATACCGCCCGCACCTCGCAGGATGAGGACCTCGCCGAAGCTCTGCGCCAGCCCCACGAGGGCGCTCGACACCGCGACGATGACGATGCCCGCGGTGAGGATGACCCGCTCCCCCAGCCAGTCGACCAGCCGGCCGGTGAAGGTGCTGCCGACCAACCGCATGAGCGCGAACGCCGAGACGACCGCGCCTACCTCGGCGTAGCCGACATCGAAGCTGCGGACGTACACGGGCAGCACAGGGATGACGACCCCGAACCCGACCATGACGAAGAACGCGATGATCGCGAGGACGACGACATCACGGGACAGGCGCGGAGCATCCGGGTCCCTGGGTCGCTTCCGGATGCCGAACACCGATTCAGACTACGACCACTGGCGGATCCTGAGCCTCCAGGCTGCTCGTGGGCACCGCAATTCGGCGACGTGAGCGTTCACCTCGTTGTCAGGGGAAGGCGTCTGCGACTTTGTTATGGTGCTTCCGCCCTGGTTCGCCCGAGTGGGAAGGCTCCATGTTTTCAGAGGTGCTGACGGCTGCGCAGGCCGGCGGGCAGTGGGCGAACCGCATCATCTGGACGGAGTACTCCCCGAAAGTCGCCGCATATCTGCGCGCACGCGGCTCGCTCGAGCCCGACGATCTGACGAGTGAGGTCTTCCTTACCGTCTTCGCCCAGCTGGCGGATTTCGAGGGAGATGAGGAACAGTTCCGCGCCTTCGTGTTCACGATCGCGCACCGCCGACTCGTCGACGAACTTCGGAAGAGATCGAGTCGGGGCCTCCACGTTGAGTGGTCGGAGGAGTCAGACGCGCGCGCGACCAGCAGCGCTGAAAGCCAGGCGATGGAGCGAATCGGAAATGACGATGCTCGAGCCCTGCTGGATGGGCTGCCACCCGACCAGCGCGACGTGCTCGTGCTGCGCATCATCGCTGATCTGACGGTGGAGCAGATTGCCGAACTTCTAGGCAAGCGACCGGGAGCGGTCAAAGCACTGCAACGGCGGGGCCTTGAACGGCTTCGGAAAAAGGTTGGAGCTACCCGTACCCTTTTCGCGGACTCGAACGATAGCAAGGTGTGAGATGAGGAAGCAGTCGATATCCACCGAGGACGCCGCGGCGATTCTCAGTGGGCGCGCGCCAGAGAAGCGGCCGGACCTTGAGGTCCTGGTCGCTGCCCTTGACGACTTTCGGTCTGCCTCCTTTGAGGCGCCTCCCTTGCCATCGGCAGAGCTGGCGGCTCTCCTGGATGCTCCCCCAGCACCACGGATCTCGACTTCGCCAGAGAAAGCTCTGGCGAAGAAGACACGTAACGCGAGGGCAACCGCATGGCGGAGACCCACGCTCCTAGTAAGGAGATCGAAATTGTTTGGATGGATTGCCGGCCTGAGCTTGGCCGCGAAGATCAGTGTTGGAGCGACGGCAGCCGCCGTCGGCGTCGTCGGCGCCGGCGCAGCCGAGGTACTGCCGGCCCCGGCGCAGGAGGTCTTCGACCAGGTGGTCACGGCGGTGACCCCGTTCGACCGCTCCGGCGAAGTGCGTGAGGAAGACGGCCGCGGCGAGGAAGTGCGCGAAGTCGCAGAACTTGAGCTGGAAGAGGCGCTGAAGCGCGCGGAGGAGGCCCGCCAGGCCGCAGCGGAGAAGCAGGAAGAAGCCCTCAAGCTGGCTGAAGAGGCTCGCCAGGCAGCAGCAGACACGCGCGATGAAGCCCTCAAGCTCGCTGACGAGGCCCGCCAGTCTGCAGAGTCGAAGATGGAAGAAGCGCTCAAACTCGCCGAAGACGCCCGCAAGATCGGGGCCGAGATCCGCGGGGGCGTCGGCGTCGGGGGCGCCGGAACCGAAGCCGGAGTGGAAGTCGGTGTCGAGGTTCGGGGAGAAGTCGGATCGGAGCAGGGCCGCCCGTAACCCCAGTAGGTGAATGGGCCTCCGGCATCCGCCGGGGGCCCATCTGCCTGCGCGCGACGGCCGTGAACCGCGACCCCACCTGGCCTCTTGGTTTGGGCCGACCTAGATCACGACTGGCACGTCAGGCTTCCTAGTGGAACTTTGTACTCCTTGTGCGGGAAGGAACGCGACCAGCATCGCGGCGCAGATAGCCAGCCGGCCGAGTATCGTGATCGCCTGACCGGTCGCTATCGCGTCGGCGCCGCTCGTCGCGAAGGTATCAGCGAGCGACATGCCCATTCCGAAGCTCGCCGTGACGGAGAAGATGGCAGCGAACCCCACGATGAAGAGGCCGATCACCGCGATCCGCCGCCGGTCGAGAGCATGCGCAAACCGTGGCAGCCCGCACGCGACGAGAAGCGCGAGCGCAGCGAACAGGCACAGGGCTGCCCAGCCGTTGACCATCACGCCACTGGTGCTCCCTTCGCCGGCGGCACGCATCTCCGCGTAGATCTGGTCCAGCGTCAGGCTCGGCACCTTCGCCAGCGGATTCCAGACGGTGATGTGCTGGTGGCCGATGACCACCACCGCGAACGTTGCGAGCGCAAACGGCGTCGCCATCAGCATCCGACCGGCTAGCGAGGATGGTTTGGCTGCAACGGCCGGCGGCCGCGCCCAGATGACGACAAACACCGTTCCCGCCAGTGGAAGGAACATCAGCGGGAGGATCGGCAGGAACATCGTCACGGCTGTACCGACGAACACCCCGACGAGGAGGAATACGACGGCAACGGCGCTGGCATCACCCCGCTCGTGGGCCGTTGCGGCTATAGCTCTCCTGCCGCAGATCACGCCGAGAACGGTGAAGACCACCGCCAACACGTCGGAAGCCAGACCGAAAGCGACCAGGAGGTCGCTGCCCACCATGTCGTTGATGTAGCGGTAGCCGCCCCAGACGTACGAACCTGCGATCAGAACCGCTGCCGACGCGATGAGCGCGAGCGCCCGGAGCTTCCAGACGGTCGCGGACGCCGTTGGAGGCTCGCTCATGCAGCGCAGTCTCATGACTCACGCCGTGTCGAAAGCGCGCTGGAGCTCGGCGATGTCCAGTTTGCGCATCTGCAGCATCGACTGCATGGCGGCACTCGCCTTGGCGGAATTCGAATCGGTGAGCAGCTTCTCTAGCACCGATGGGACGATCTGCCAGGAGACGCCGTACTTGTCTTTCAGCCAGCCGCACATGCTCTCCTCGCCGCCGTCAGCGGTGAGAGCGTTCCAGTAGCGGTCGACCTCGTCTTGGTCCTCGCAGTCCACGAAGAAGCTGAACGCCTCGTCGAGCTTGAACTGCGGGCCGGCGTTCAGGAAGATGGCCTCCTGCCCGGCGATGTTGACGCGCACCGAGAGCACGGTCCCCGGCGACGGCGACCCTTCCGGGTACACGCTCGTGTCTAGAATCTTCGAACCGTCGAACACCGAACAGTAGAGTTCGGCGGCTTCCTGCGCCTGGTTGTCGAACCACAGGTGGGGCGTGATCTTATTCATCGCTGACTCCCTTTGTGTCGGTCCGCACCATGCTAGACAGCGTTGACCCCGCAGTCACGCCCCGACTCCGGATGCGTTGGTGCCAGCCATACGCGGCATCCACGCGCAACGGACACGAGACGGCCGCTGGCGAATTCAACGCGGGTGGGTCAGCACCCAGGCCGCTGCGGCGGCGCGAGATGGGACGCCGAGTTTGGTGCGCGCGTTGGCGACGTGCCGGTGGACCGTGTGTGCGCTGAGGACCAACCGGTCGGCGATCTGAGCGTCGGTCAGACCTTGGGCGACCAGCGTCAGCACTTCGCGCTCACGCGCCGTGAGAGCTACTGGAGTGCGCTGTTCGGCCGGTGAGCGCTGCGGCAGCCCGCCGAGGAAGCGTTCGATCGCATCGACGACGGCGCGACTATCGCCTAACCAGGGGAAATGGTCCTCGCCGTCCAGTTCGACGAACGTCGCACCGGGCACCGTGTCGGCCACCTCGCGGCCGAGCGCAAACGGGATGGCCCGGTCGCCTCGTCGGTGCAGCACCAGTGTCGGTACACGCACGCGCGACAGGTACGCGGTCGAGTCCATCTCATACACCTCGCGCAGCGCCTTCGACGCTGCTTCAGGTGAGGCGGACCGTCGCTGGAACCGAGCGAACTGTTCCCGGTCATTGGCTGTCGCGTTCGGGAGGAACACGTCCGCCAGGACTCGCGCGCCGAGCCCCCATTGGTCTTCGACCATCGACACCATCAGCTCCCGCGCAGACTCAGAGGCGATGTCCTCACCGCGTGGATAGCTGCCGTAGAGCACCAATCGGTCCACACGCTCAGGATGCTGGGCGGCGTAGGCCGAGGCGACCGCGGATCCTGCAGAAGCACCTAGCAGGGAGAGTCGAGGATGGTCGATGCTCTCGAGCAGACCGGCCAGGGCCGCCAGCTCATCGTCGAGACTGGCCGGAGGCGGCCCGTCGCGATCGGACAGGCCGGTGCCGGGCCGGTCGTAGCGGATGACGGTGTGCCGGCGAGCGAGGGCATGCACGAACTTCTGGAACGCGGGATCGTCCCAATTCAGCGCCAAGTGGCTGGCCCACCAGCCACCGATCACCAGTGGCGTTCCGGAACCGACGGAACACCAGGCCACCGTACGGTCACCGACCTGAGTGTGCCGTACAACCTGCTCGTGCGCCGTCATAACCGGATTGTAGAAAGCGGATGCCCGATGTCAAGCGTCGTCGTCTCAGCCGACTCCGCGTCCGCAGCCCGTCCGGGTGGCCGGATCGGGCCATACAAGGTTGGCCGGTTCCGGGGATGAGGCCAGTGGGCCCGCCGCAGTTAGGTAGCGGTATGAAAACAACGACCAACACGCTGCGTATCGACGCTCGCCTCAACGGCCCACCCGACAGCGCCAACGGCGGATTCGCCAGCGGCACGATCGCCGAGACGCTGGGCGGCACAGCGAGCGTCCGGCTCATCCGGCCGATTCCCCTCGACAACCCGCTGGAGGTGGAGATCGATGTCGACGGGATCACAGCCTCGGTCACCGACTCGCACGACCAGGTCGTCGCGGAGGTCAGACGAGTCGATCCGTTCACGATGATGCCTCCCGTGGTGCCCAGTTTCGCTGACGCTGAGGCGGCACGTGCCGCTAGTCCCCTCCAGGGTGCACGCCACTTGTTGTCGGATTGCGTGGTGTGCGGGGCTGCGCGTCGGGACGGACTGGGGGTGACGCCAGGGCCGCTGGTGAACCGAAGCGACGTGCTCGCGGCCCCCTTCGCGCCACATGAACGGGACGCCACCGACGGCGTCGTCCATCCGGCAGCCGTCTGGGGTGCTCTCGACTGCCCCAGCTACCCGGCGACGTTTTTGCGCGACCGTCGGCTCGGTCTACTCGGCACTTTGACAGCTCACCGGAACCGTGACGTGTTCCTCGGTGAACGGCTCGTTGCGGTCGGGTGGACCATCGAACAGCACGGTCGATCCGCCCAGACGGCCAGTGCACTCCTCGACGAGCGCGGCGACGTTGTCGCGTCTGCTCGCGCCGTATGGATCGAGCTCAGGCACCAGTGGTTGGTGCGGCTCGTTGGCCGATTCCGCTGATCATCACCGATCACCACTGGACCGGAGGACAACATGATCGAGGTCGTCGGCAGCCGTTTGACTGCGAGAATCTACGACCCATTCCTGTGGCTCGGGGAGCGGCTTGGGATGCAATCCAGGCGCCGCCGTCTTCTCAGCACCGCCAACGGGCGGGTGCTCGAAATCGGGGCGGGCACCGGTCTCAACCTGAGCCACTATCCCGCGATCGACGAGTTGGTCCTAGCGGAACCATCCGAGCCGATGGCACAACGTCTCGAGACGCGCCGGTCGAAGCTCGGCCGCTCGGCGCAGATAGTGGCCGCACCAGCTGAAGAGCTCCCATTCGAGGACGGATCCTTCGACACAGTCGTCTCGACCCTGGTGTTGTGCACGGTGCTCGACTCCGAGCGTGCGCTCGCGGAAGTGCGGAGAGTGCTTCGCCCAGGCGGCCGTCTCCTGTTCTGCGAGCACGTTCGCTCCGACAGTCCACGCCTGGCGCGCTGGCAGGACCGATTCGCAGACACGTGGGCCGGGATCGCTGACGGGTGCCGGTGCAACCGCGAGACACTCGCGACGATCTCGTCGCAATTGGAGATCGTGACGATCGAGCGAGCCAACTGGCGAGGCATGCCCCACCTCGGTCACCCGTTGGTTATCGGCGAAGCAGTGCACCCCGCGCCGACAACGTCCGGTGGGAGAAGTGCTTCGTAGGGCGGACGGTTGAACCGGTGACAGGGCCTGCCTCGCGCGAGACAGGCCCAAACCCTCACCGAGCTAGGTAGCCGCCATCGACGTTGTAGTAGCCGCCAGTGATGAACGAGGCGCGATCGGAGGCGAGGAAGAGCACAAGCTCGGCGACCTCGTTGGCCTCGCCCAGACGATTCATCGGATGCATAGCGGCAAGGGCCTGTGTTTCCGCGGACGTGTCTGAGCTGCTGGTGTCCAGCACGGAGCGCTTGCCCAGCAGTGGGGTGTTGATGAAGCCTGGTCCGACGGCGTTCACACGGATTCCTTGCTCGGCGTGGTCGATCGCGGCGGTTTTCGTGAGGCCGATGACGCCATGCTTGGCGGCAGAGTAGCCCGCTCCATTGGGGAGGCCAGCCATACCAGCCACCGAGGACATGTTTACGATGGCACCGCCACCGGTGGCGAGCATAGCGGGGATCTGATGGCGCATCCCGTAAAAGACACCGGAGAGGTTGATGCCCATTATCGTGTCCCACCCATCGATGGGGTACTCCCCGGCCGGTGCGGTGGCACCGCCGATGCCGGCGTTGTTCACGGCGATATCGAGCCGGCCGAACTCGTTGACTGTGCGATCGACCAGGTTTTTCGCGTCGTCGACCTTCGACACGTCGGTCTTCACGACGAGGCCGCGTCCCCCCTCATTCTCAATGTCGCTCAACACACGCTCGGCTGCCTCGACATCCATGTCCGCGAGAACGACAGTTGCACCGTTTTTCGCGAAGAGGCGGGCAGTGGCTTCACCCAGTCCTGAGCCTGCTCCGGTAACGATGGCGATCTTCTGGTCGAGCATGGTGTCTCCTTCACTTTGTTGACGAGGGCTATTGAGCGTGCCCGCGCACGATACGCCACGCTGTACGTTGCGTTGTCATAGGTGGCAACAAATTTCGGCGCGTCCGCATTCCATGCAGATGCATATTTCGTAGCGACATGCCCGCCGGTCACACGCGTATCGAGTAGTTCCACGCGGCTCGCGAGGCTCTGGCAATCTGGGGTCATGACCGACCAGCTACAGCGCACCACCCCCACGAGCACGGCGGCCAACGGGTTCGCCGCCGCCGGACTCGCCCTCGGCATTCTCGGACTCACCCTCGGCATTTTCGGGATCGTCACGGCGAGACTTGCCCTCGTGACGCTGATTCTCGCAATCCTGGCGATCGTGTTCGGTGCGCTCGGCGGCGCGACATCGAAGCGGATCGGCGGAGTCGGGCGCGGCATGTCCGTGTGGGCCATGAGCCTCGGGATATTCCCCTTCGCGTTCGCTCTGTTGCTCCGTATCCTCTAGCCCGCAACAAAAAAACGCCCCCACCCGCTGTTAGGCAAGGTGGGGGGTTCTTCTTTCACTGACAGCTAAGGGTCAGGTAGGGGTCAGAAACCCGAGACAGCAGCAAACCCCCGGCCAGGCATTCACCATCTGGGGGTTTCGTCTGTAGGGCGGACGGGACTTGAACCCGTGACCGACGGATTATGAGTCCGCTGCTCTAACCAGCTGAGCTACCGCCCCGTGGGCGCCGACTCAGTTCGCCGACTCGTCGAGCGCCACTTCGGTGACCGGGTCGGTCACCGATTCCCCACGATACAACCTCTCGAATACGTTCAGCGTGCGCTCGATGTCGTGCGGCTTGATGAGCTTGAGACTCGACTCCTGCATCCGACGGTACTCGTCCGGCGATGACGTGAGCACCCGGGTGAGCTTCTCGGCCAGGTCGTCCGGGTTCCCCGGCTCGAACAGGTAGCCGTTCTCGCCGTCGTGCACGAGGTGCGGCAGCGCCATCGCGTTCGCGGCGACGACCGGAAGTCCGGATGCCATCGCCTCCATTGTCGCGATCGACTGCAGCTCGGCGATCGACGGGATCGCGAAGACCGTCGCGCGCGTCAGGGCGGCGCGCAGCTCCTCATCCGAGACATACCCGGTGAATGTGGTCCGCTCCGCGATCCCGAGACGCTGCGACAACACCTTGAGCTGGTTGAGCAGGTCGCCGCCGCCGACGATGTCGAGCTTGACGTCCAGGGCAGGGTCGAGCTTCGCGACGGCGCGCAGCAGCACATCGATGTGCTTCTCGCCGGTCACCCGACCGACGAACACGATGCGCTTCTCCTGACGCTGGCGAATCTCAGCCGTGTAGTCCTCGGCCCGGATTCCGCAGGACACCGCGTGCACACCGTCGACGTCGATCGCACCCTCGAGGAATTCCGCAGCCTTGCGTGTCGGCGTGGTGATCGACTCAACGAGCTCGTACGTCTTCGCAGCATCGGACCACGCGATCTGCGCGGCCTTACGGTTCAAGAATTTCGGGAGCAGCGTGTGCTCCATCAGGTTCTCCGGCATGAAGTGGTTCGTCGCAACGACCCGGATGCCGCGTTTGTGCGCCTGCCTGGCCAGCCCGCGGCCGACGACAATGTGCGACTGGATGTGCACGACATCCGGTTTCACCTCATCGAGAATGCGCGCGGCGTGCGCCTGGCTGCGCCACGGCAGCACGAAGCGGAGCCAGTCGTGCGGGTACCAGCGCCACGAGTACACGCGGTGCACCGTGATCTTGGCACCGTCATGCTCCTCGATGAAGCGGCCGTGCTTGCGGCTGAAGGCAGGAGCCTCGACGTGCACGTCGTGTCCACGCGCGGTGAGCCCGGCCGCGAGCTTCGACGTGAAGGTCGCGGCACCGTTCACATTCGGGGGGAAAGTGTCGGCGCCGATGAGCACACGCAGCGGTCGGCGGTCTGAAGTATCAGTCAAAGTGTGTTGAATTCCTTCTCAGGATGCTCAGTCAAGACTACCGCTGAGCCTGCGGATGGTGCTTCGCCAACTGGAAGACACCATAAACCGCGAGGCCGCCGGCCGCGAGGAACGCCACGACAGCCCACAGCGGAGCCGAGGCTGCCTCTTGCAGCACGACCACACCGATTGCCACCGCGACGATCGGGTCGATCACGGTCAGACCTGCGATCACGAGGTCGGGCGGACCGGATGCGTAGGCGTTCTGCACGAAGTACGCACCAAGCGCCGCAGCGGCGATCAAGGCGACGATGCAGGTGATGGTCAGCCATTCGAAATCGCCGGTCTTCCCACGGTCGATGACCACCTTGGCGAGCGTGGCCACGAAACCGTAGAGCACACCCGACGCGATGATGTAGCCGATCGCCTTGAACCGGTTGCGCAGGAACGCGAACGCGAGCGAGAACCCCATGGTCACGACGCCCAGCAGCGCGAGGATCACGGCGAGCTGCCCGTCGCTCACCGGCTTCGACTCCGCGAACAGCGCGGCGATGCCGACGAACAGGGCGACGCCTGCGACGCACAACAGAATCGCCCGGATCGAGATCCGGTCCAGCTTCACCCCGGACAGGCTGGAGTTCAGCACGGCGGTGATCACCAGCGCGATCGCGCCGAGGGGCTGCACGACGATGATCGGCGAGAGGTACAGGCTCGTGAGCTGCAGGACTATCGCGAGACCGAGCAGCACAGTGCCGATGACCCACGAGGGTCGCGAGAGCAGCGCGAACAGCGAGGAGAACCCCATCCCGCCGGTCTGGCCGCCATGCTTGGCCTCGACCTTCCCCACCCCGCGGTGCTGAAACTGGGCGCCCAGCGCAAGGAAGACCGCCCCGACAAGCGCCACCGGGATGCCGAGCCATTGGTTGGGGGTGAGGGACTGGAACTGGTCCGTAATGTCCATCAGGTCTGGCGGCACGCAACGACTTTAGCGGCAATACGACCGATATTCTTGACCAATGCCAGCACTTCCCATACGTATCACCGGCGACCCCGTGCTGCACCGGGTCGCCGATCCGGTCGAGACTTTCGACGATGAACTTCGCACGCTCGTCGCGGACATGGTCGAAACCATGCACAAGGCGCCAGGGGTCGGCCTCGCCGCACCCCAGGTAGGCATCCCGCTGCGACTGTTCGTGTTCGAGTGGGATGACGGCACCCGGCATGTCAGCGGAACCGCCGCGAACCCCGAGCTGTGGATCTCGCCCGTCGCCGTCGGGGAAGCGGATGAGGAAAACGAGTCTGAGGGCTGCCTCTCCATCCCGGGTGAACGGTTCGCGCTGCATAGGGCCGACCGCGCGATCCTGCGCGCTCAGGATGTCGACGGCAAGCCGTTCGAGCTCGAGGCCGAGGGCTGGCTCGCCCGCATCCTGCAGCACGAGTTCGACCACCTGAACGGCATCCTCTACGTCGACCGGCTCGACTCTGAGGACCAGCGTGACGTCGCCAAGATTGTGCGGCGCAACGGCTGGGGCGTCCCCGGTAGGAGCTGGCTGCCGGGCGTCGATCACCTCGAGGACTAACCCCAACCAGACAGCCGGATGAGCGCCGCCACCGCGGCGGCCGCGATCACAACGAGCACGAACGGCACCCGCAGCGAGAACAGCACCGCAGCGACGACCAGGGCCGGCAATCGGGCGTCGACCTGCAGCCCCTCGCCGT
This sequence comes from Cryobacterium sp. BB307, assembly GCF_012274275.1. Classification (GTDB taxonomy): domain Bacteria; phylum Actinomycetota; class Actinomycetes; order Actinomycetales; family Microbacteriaceae; genus Terrimesophilobacter. The sequence continues at coordinate 598,798 of NZ_JAANZA010000002.1, forward strand.
GGCCGAAGGTCTGCACCGAGACGAGGGCCGCCAGCAGTGCGATGGTCAGCAGGTTGGCGATGCGCGAAGTCGCGGGCTTTTCGAGAGCGGACTTCGGAACCAGGTAGCCGGAGAGCTTCAGCGCGAGGCACAGCAGCGACGCGATGATCACGATCTGCCAGAGCGTCATGCTGCTCCCTTCTTCGGCGCGCTGTCGAACCAGTTGAAGGCGCCGACGACCACCGCGACGAGTCCGGCGATCAACACCGGGAGGCCGGGCAGGACCACCGGGGTGAGCACGAGCGCGACGACCGCGGCGGCGGATGCCACGGCGATCGTCTGGCGCTGCCGCAGCCGTGGCCAGAGCAGACCGAGGAACGCTGCCGCTGCGGCGGCATCCAGTCCCCACTGGCGCGGATCGCCCAGCAGGTCGCCGATCAGCGCGCCGATAAGGCTGGTGAGGTTCCAGCCGAGGTAGACGGTCACCGCGGTGGTCCAGAATCCGATGCGCTGGCTGCGCAGCGTCGGCTGACCGGTCGACACCGCGGTCGTCTCGTCGATCGTGACGTGGGCGGCGAGGGCGCGCAGCCACCACCTGCCTCCGATGATCGGCGCCATCCGGATGCCGTAGATGCCGTTGCGCACGCCCAGGATGGCGGCGCTCGCGATCGCGGTCGGCCCGGCCGCCGCTCCCCCGGTCGCAAGCACGCCGATGAGGGCGAACTGCGACCCGCCGGTGAACATCAGCAGGCTCATCACGCAGGTCTGCCAGACGTCGAGACCGGCCGCCACCGCGAGGGCGCCGTATGAGACCCCGTAGGCGGCCGCGGACAGCCCGACCGCGATCCCGTCTTGGATCGCGACCGTCTCTTCCTTGGGCCTCGCCACTGACTCAGTCTTCGACACGCTGTGCGATTCCAAAGTCCGCCGCCTCGGCCGCCGAACGAACAGCCTCGAGCAGCGCCTCCGGCGCAATGTCCTTGTACAGCACCGCGAAGACGCCGGCCTCGGCCGCCGCGGCGAGGTGGTCGTCGAGTTCCACGGCGGTCATCAGCAGGATGCGCGGGGCAACACCGTTTCGCTCGATCACGCGTGCGTCGCCCACCACTCGCTGCGCTGCCGTCAACCCGTCGACGCGCGGCATCTGGATGTCCATGAGCACGACATCCGTCTGCTTCCGGCGCACCAGCGCCAGCAGCGTCGCACCGTCGCCCGCTTCCCCGACGACCTCGATGTCCGCCTGCGACCCCAGCACCAGCCGGTACCCCTCGCGCTGCAGCTTCTGGTCGTCGGCGATCGCGACGCGGATCACGAACGCCCCAGATCGACGCTGTGGACACCGTTGTGGTGCTTCAGGGATGGGAAGACGACGGCAATCGAGAATCCGACGCCCGGCACACGGTAGGCGCTGAACACGCCACCGAAGAGGGTCGCGCGTTCCTTCATCTCGGTGATGCCCGGTCCCATCACGTCCGCAGTCAAGGCGGCAAGGTCGTCGCGCTCCGTGTAGCCCTTGGACGGCGACTCGGCGCTGTCCTGGCCCGCCAAGCGTGCCTGGTTGCGGGCGCCGTCGTCGTCGACCAGCACCTGCAGGCCCTCGCCCCGCCAGCTGAACGAGACCTTGACCTCGGTGCCGGGTCCTCCATACTTCAGCGCGTTGGACAGGGCCTCCTGCAGGATGCGGTAGATCGCGAGCTCGGCCGCCTGCTGAACTTGGAACGGCGTTCCGTCCTCGTCGAAGGTGATGCCGAGGCCTGCGTCCCGCATGACCCCGAACAGGTCACGGGCGGTCTTCAGTCGCGGCTGCGGCGCGACGCTCGCCTCGCCCTCGCGCACGACATTCATGACGCGGCGGAGGTCGGCGAGCGTGGACCGGGCGGCATCCGCGATGTTGCCGGCCGTCCGCGCGGCGACAGCGGGGTCGTTCTGCGCGGCGAAGCGCGCGCCATCCGCCTGGCTGACGATCACCGAGGTCGAGTGCACCGCAACATCCCCAAGCTCGCGCACGATGCGCAGGCGCCCCAGCTGCTCGCGCAGCGAGAGCTCCAGGTCGAGTGCTTCGCGCTCGACCTGCACGCGACGGCGGTGCTCAGCACGGCCACGGCGGGCAGCGCGCAGCCAGAGGACCAGCAGCACGACGACGACCACTGCCGCGACCACCGCGGCGGCGATCATCACCACTACCGGGGCGCTGAACTCACCCCCGAGCCACTCGCCCATGATTGCCTTTCGTCACGCATCCTGATTCGACCGCGCGAATGCGGCGCGCGAGTCGAGATTATCGTGAACCCACGACGAGATCTCATCGGCTACGCGTTCAGCACTCGATGTTGTTCACCGAGACGTGCACGGCCAGCCCGCCGCGGGAGGTCTCCTTGTAGATCGACATCATGTCCCGACCGGTGACGCGCATCGTCTCGATGACCTCGTCGAGAGTCACCCGATGGGTGCCATCACCGCGCAATGCCATGCGCGCGGCGTTGATCGCCTTGCCGGCCGAGATGGCGTTGCGCTCGATGCACGGGATCTGCACAAGCCCACCGATCGGGTCGCAGGTGAGACCGAGGCTGTGCTCCATTGCGATCTCCGCGGCGTTCTCCACCTGAGCGGGCGTGCCGCCGAGAACCTCGGCGAGGGCGCCTGCGGCCATCGATGCTGCCGACCCGACCTCCCCCTGGCAGCCGACCTCTGCACCGGAGATGGAGGCTCGCTCCTTGTACAGCGAGCCGATCGCCCCCGCTGTGAGCAGGAATCGGACGGCCGCGTCGTCGCGGTCGCGAGCACCGGCATCCGTGTAGTGCATCGCGTAATGCAGCACGGCGGGGATGATTCCGGCGGCCCCGTTGGTGGGGGCTGTCACCACGCGCCCGCCCGAAGCGTTCTCCTCGTTGACCGCGAGGGCGACCAGGTTCACCCAGTCCTGCGCGAACTCCGGCTTCCGGTGGGGATCGTCGCGCTCCAGCTGCTGGTGCCAGTCGTGTGCGCGCCTGGGCACGCCGAGGCCGCCTGGCAGGGTGCCGTCACGTCGCATCCCCCGCTCCTGGCATTCCACCATGACGTTCCGGATGTGCAGCAAGCCCGCACGAACGTCGTCTTCGGTGCGGAGGGCGGCTTCGTTCTTCAGCATCACCGCGCTGAACGACCCATGCTCGCGTGCAAGCTCCAGCAGCTCTGCCCCGGAGGAGAACGGCAGCGGCCAGTGGGTGGACGACGCTGGTACCGCCCGCTGTGCCTCGTCCTCGTTGACGATGAAACCGCCGCCGACCGAGTAGAAGGTCTCGCTGTGCTGCCGGCCGAGGTCGCCGGCGAACGCCGTCAGTCGCATCCCGTTCGGGTGGAAGTCGAGCGACTCCTGCAGGTGCAGCACGATGTCGCGCTCACCGAACGGCAGCTCCTTCACGCCGCCGAGGCGGACGGTCGGATTCTCACGCATCTCGGCGAGCCGCTGTTCCATCTCGGCCACCTCGATGGTGTCGGGACGCCTGCCCTCGAGCCCCAGCAGCACCGCGTTGAGGGTGCCGTGACCGGCCCCGGTCGCGGCGAGCGAACCGTACAGGTCGACGCCGATCTCTGTGATCCGCTCCAGTGGCATGCGCTCGGCGACTTCGCGCACGAAGCGCTCTGCCGCGCGCATCGGGCCGACGGTGTGCGAGCTGGAGGGCCCGATGCCGACCTTGAAGAGGTCAAAGACGCTGATTGTCATGGCGTGTCCGCCTGGGCGCCGGAGGGCAGTGCCGGGTAGAGCGGGTACTTGGCTGCGATCGCCTGTGCGCGCTCCCGCAGCGGTGTGAGGTCGGCGTCTTCGCCCGCTGTGAGGGTCAGTGCGATGATGTCGGCAACCTCGCGGAAGTCCTCCGGCGTGACCCCTCGCGCGGCCAGCGCCGGCGTTCCGATGCGCAGACCCGAGGTCACCATCGGGGGTCGCGGATCGAACGGGATCGCATTGCGGTTGACCGTGATGTCGACCGCCGCGAGGCGATCTTCGGCTTGGCGACCGTCGATCGCCGCGTCGCGCAGGTCGACCAGCACCAGGTGAACATCCGTCCCGCCAGTGAGCACGGTGATGCCCGCGGACCGGACGTCATCGGCGTTCAGCCGCTCGGCGAGCAGCTTCGCGCCGGTCAGGGTCAGCTCCTGGCGGGCGCGGAAGTCTGGGGCGAGGGCCATCTTGAACGCTGTCGCCTTGGCCGCGATCACGTGCTCGAGCGGCCCGCCCTGCTGGCCGGGGAATACAGCCGAGTTGATCTTCTTGGCGATGTCGGCGTCGTTCGTGAGGATGATGCCGCCACGGGGTCCGCCCAGAGTCTTGTGGGTCGTGCTGGTCACGACGTGGGCGTGCTCGATCGGTGACGGATGCAGGCCAGCCGCGACCAGACCGGCGAAGTGGGCCATGTCGACCATGAGCAACGCGCCGACCTCGTCGGCAATGCGGCGGAAGCCGGCGAAGTCCAGCTGCCGGGGGTACGCCGACCAGCCGGCGATGATGAGCTTCGGCTTGTGCTCTCGCGCTGCCCGTGCGACGTCGTCGAGATTCACACGGTAGTCGTCCTCTGAGACCCCGTACGATGCGACGTTGTAGAGCTTGCCGGAGAAGTTCAGCTTCATGCCGTGTGTCAGGTGCCCGCCGTCGGCCAGCGATAGTCCCAGGATGGTGTCGCCGGGCGACAGCAGCGCGTGCATCACGGCGGCGTTCGCGGTGGCCCCAGAGTGTGGCTGCACGTTGGCGAAAGAAGCGCCGAACAGTTCCTTGACCCGGTCGATGGCGAGCTGCTCGATCTGGTCGACGTACTCGCATCCGCCGTAGTAACGACGTCCGGGGTAACCCTCCGCGTACTTGTTGGTGAGAACCGAGCCCTGCGCCTGCATGACGGCCAGCGGTGCGTGGTTCTCGGAGGCGATCATCTCGAGGCCGGTGCGCTGGCGCTCGAGCTCCTTGCCGATGAGAGCGGCCACTTCAGGATCGAAGTCGTCAAGCGTTCGACTGAGAAGCTCCGGACTGTACTCGGTGGAAGCGGTAGCGGATTCTGGTGCGATGGTCATGGGAGGACACCCGTTTCGTCACTGTCGACCGCCGTGGTCGACATGGTCCCCGCTCTGTCCTCGCACCTGAGAGTTTCAACGCATGGGCACTTCGTCGTGCGTCATTCACCTTCGGTAAGCGGCTGGCCGCTTTCTCCAGAGTTGCCTGTGCGTGACGGTACGTGGGCCTGAGAGATTCCCGGGGAGGTTGCTCCTACGGCGCCTCCAGGGAGGCTCTCCCGCCGCGCGTAAAGCATTTTCAGTTACTGACAGCCATCCTAGGCGCAACCGAGCAACTATTGAGACTAAAACACCCCCGCCACGAGGGCGGGGGTGTATCGCTCCCCGAGATGGACTCGAACCATCAACCTGCCGGTTAACAGCCGGCTGCTCTGCCAATTGAGCTATCGAGGACTATGGCGTTTCGACTAGCCACTCTAGCAAATACTTCGGGGCACCTTTGCCACGCCCGCCACCGGGTCGGCGCAAACCTCATCACCAATCGCGCGAGACTGCACAGACCTGCGTTTTGGCGCGTGAGACTGCCGGTTTGCGCAGTCTTACGATGTGGCGCGGGTTCAGTAGCCGGATGCCGGGTCGACCGCTCCGACGAACGGGCCGTGTCCGAGTAACGCGCGCACGTTCACGGCGACCCGCTCGGCGAGCAGCGGATCCACCATCTCAGGCGTGTCGGCGCTGTGCGGTGTGATGATCACATTCGGCGCCGACCAGAGCGGATGCCCGGTAGGCAGCGGCTCCGGGTCCGTCACGTCCACGCCTGCACCCGCCAAGCGGCCGTCCCGCAGCGCCGAGATGAGGGCATCCGTGTCGACCATCCGGCCGCGGGCGATGTTAACCAGCACCGCCTCGGGCTTCATCTTCGCGAGTTCGCGCGCACCGATCAGGCGCTCCGTCTCGGCGGACAGCGCGGCAGCGAGGACCAGCACGTCGGCGTCGTGGAGCGCCTCCGTGAGACCTTTGCTGGTCACCGTGGCCGCCACCCCGGCCACCGGCTCCGCGCGGCGCCGCACGATCGTCACGCGCACGTCGAACGGCTCCAGCAGCCGTACGAGCTCCAGTGCGGTGCCACCGGCTCCGACGATGACCACGTTCAGCCCGTACAGCGACCGCCCGTACTTGCCGCCCCACTCGGTCGCGCGGGCACGCTCAGGCAGGCCACGCAGGGCCGCCAGGGTGAGCGCAAGCGCGTGCTCGGCTACCGGCTGCGCGTACGCGCCCTTCGCGCTCGTCCAGACGATATCTCGCTCTGCGTGGCGGACCGCCAGCGCCTCATGGAACGCGTCCACTCCGGCGAACGGCAGTTGCACCCAGTTGATCCCAGGGTGCGACGCCAGGATCGGCGCGAACTCGGCCGCACGCTCGTTGGAGAGCCAGACGACACCACGCGTCGCATCCGACAGCGGGGCAACGGTGCCGCCGGCCGATTCAACCGCCCGAACGAAGAACTCCTCGGCCTCGGGCAGCACCGCGATCGGCCCGGGCTCTGGCCGCGCTTCGTCGCCCAGGTGCAGCTCAACCGCGCCCACCGACCGGTGCTGCGCTTCTCGCTCCCCCATCATTGGGCCGAGCGCGCGATGCGCGCCAGGTCCATCAGGTACGGATGCCGCGGGTCACGCAGCACCTCCTCGACCGTGCCGTCACCGATGACCATGCTTCGCTGCAGCACCAGCACGCGATCGGTCAGGCCGGCCGCGACCTTGAGGTCGCTGCTGACGATCAGCGCGGAGAATTCGCGCTGAGTCCGCAAGTCGCGGATGACATCGAGCACCTCTTCGCGGACCGTGACGTCCACACCGCGGGTCGGTTCGTCCGCAACCAGCAGCGCCGGCTCGAGCACGAGGGCACGGGCGAGCGCGATGCGCTGACGCTGACCACTGGACAGCTCGTGCGGGTACTTGTGCATGACAGACAGCGGCAGCCGCATCGAGTCGATGAGCGTCGCGACGGCCGTGCCGGCCTCGCGGGAGCTGAACTTTCGGTCGCGGGAGTAGATCGGCTCCGCGACATTCTCTGCGCAGGTCAGCCGGGCATCCAGCCGCTCGGCGCCGTCCTGCGCCAGGTAGCCGATGTGGAACTGCGTGCGTGCCCGCCGGAAGCGGTTGATGTTGCGCGCCTTCGCCCCGAGCACGCTGAGCGAGCCGCCGAAGATCTCCGGGTAGCCGATCTCCGGGTCTCCCCTGCCTGCGCGCAGCGCGACCGTTGCCGCCAGCGTCGACTTGCCGGAGCCCGCCTCACCGACCACTCCGAGGAAGTCGCCGACCTGCACCTGGAAGGTCACGCCGTTGAGAGCCAGGGTGCGCGAGCGCACGTCACGCGACCGGTAGTGAACTGACAGATCGTTGGCGTCGATGACCGGCATCAGGGCGCCTCCCGCAGGAGACGCAGTTCTTCGCGGCGTTTCCCCTGCTCGATCGGGTCGGGGACGGGGAGGGAAGCGAGCAACCGCTTGGTGTACGGATGCTGGGGCGCGCCGAGCACCTGCTCGCCGGTTCCCTCTTCGACCAATTCCCCCTTGTAGAGCACGGCGATGCGGTCGGCGAGCATATCCACCACGGCGAGATCGTGGCTGATGAACAGGGCCGCGAACCCGAACTCGTGCTGCAGTTCGGCGAACAGTTCGAGCACACGCGCCTGCACCGACACGTCGAGCGCACTCGTAGGCTCATCGGCGATCAGGAGCTTCGGCCGCAGCGCGAGCGCTCGGGCGAGGCTGGCGCGCTGGCGCTGGCCGCCGCTCAGCTCGTGCGGGAAGCGGTCTCCGAAGCCGATCGGCAGCTGCACTGCCTCGAGCAGCTGGTTGACCCTCGCCCGTGCGTCATCCGGATTCGCCGCCTCTGAGTGCACGACAAGCGGTTCCGCGATGGCCTCCGCGATCGTGAGCAGCGGGTTGAAGCTGGTTGCCGGGTCCTGGAAGACGAAACCGATGTCCTTGCGAAGCGGTCGGATGTCGCTCTCCTTGGCCCCGTTGAACTCGGTGCCAAGGACCATCAGCGAACCGCCGGTGACCCTGGTCAAGCCACCGATCGCCCTTCCGATCGTCGTCTTTCCGGAGCCGCTCTCGCCGACCAGGCCGAGCACTTCGCGCGGGCCGATCTCGAAGTCGACCCCCGCGACGGCGCGGAACCCGCCGCGGCCGAAGCGCCCCGGGTAGACGATTTCGAGGCCTCGCGCCACGACGACCGGCTCGGCGTTGACCTTGTCCCGCTCCACCGCCCGTGCGCGGGCCGCCTCCCTGCCTGCACCGATGTATGGCACCGCGGCGAGCAGGCGCTTGGTGTAGTCGTTCTGCGGATTGGCGAACAGCTCCGTGGCCGTGGCTTGTTCGACGACTTCACCCTGGTACATCACGGCAACGCGGTCGGCCAGGTCGGCGACGACGCCCATGTTGTGGGTGATGAGCAGGATGCCCGCGTTGAACTCGTCGCGGAGGCGTCGCAACAGGTCGAGAATCTCCGCCTGCACTGTGACATCGAGCGCCGTCGTCGGTTCGTCGGCGACGATGAGCTCTGGGTCGAGCACGAGCGCCATAGCGATGACGATGCGCTGTTTCTGGCCTCCAGAGAACTGGTGCGGATAGTGGTCCACTCGGTGCTCAGGATCCGGGATGCCGACCTTCCGCAGGATGTCGATCGACTTCTCACGCAGCTCGCCGTTGCTGTAGTTGCCGTGTGCGCGAAGACCCTCCGCGATCTGCCAGCCGACCGTGAACACCGGATTGAGTGCGGTTGACGGCTCCTGGAAGACCATCGCAACGCTGGTGCCGCGCAGCTGGCGCAGCCGCTCGCCGGACACCTGCACGATGTTCTCTTGCCCGATGAACACGGCTCCGGATGTCGTTGCGGTCTCCGGCAGCAGGCCGAGGATGGTCTTCGCGGTGACGGTCTTGCCGGATCCGCTCTCCCCGACCACCGCGAGCACCTCACCCGCCGCGACGTGGAGACTCACCCCGTCGACCGCTCGGACGTCGCCGCTGTCGGTGGCGAAGGTGACCTCGAGGTCCTCGATGCGAGCGGCCTGCTCGCCCTTGGCAAGCCTGCTCATTCGGGTTTCTCCAGTTCGTCGACCTCATTCGCCGTCGCCGCGGCAGCGGGCGAGGCTATGGCCCGGTGACGAGTGCGCAGCCGCGGGTCGGCGAGGTCGTTCAGACTCTCCCCGACGAGGGTGATGCCGAGCACCACCAGCACTATCGCGAGACCCGGGTAGAGCGCGGTCCACCAGATCCCGGATGAGACGTCCGCGATCGACCTGTTGAGGTCGTACCCCCACTCTGCGGCGCTCGTCGGCTCGATGCCGAAGCCCACGAAGCCGAGGCCCGCGAGTGTCAGGATCGCCTCAGAGGCGTTGAGCGTCAGGATCAGCGGAAGAGTCCTGGTCGCGTTGCGCAGCACGTGCCGGAACATGATGCGCATGTTGCTCGCGCCGATGACCTTCGCCGACTCGACGAACGCCTCCGCCTTGATGCGTACGGTCTCAGCGCGCACAACACGGAAGTACTGCGGGATGAACACGACGGTGATCGAGATCGCCGCCGACATGATCCCGCCGAGCAGGCTCGACTGACCACCCGAGATCACGATCGACATGACGATCGCGAGCAACAGGGACGGGAACGCGTAGATCGCATCGCAGACGACGACGAGGATGCGGTCGAGCGTGCCGCCGAAGTAGCCGGAGAAAACACCGAGCAGCACCCCGATGATGAGTGACATGGTGACGGCCACGACGATCACCAGCACCGCAGTCTGGGCACCCCAAATCGTGCGCGAGAGGACGTCGTAGCCGCTGACGGTGGTCCCGAACAGGTGCTCAGCGCTCGGCGGCTGCTGGGAACCGAAGCGGCCGGACTCGTCCCGCAGCTGCGCGAAACCGTAGGGCGCGAGCAGCGGTGCAAGGGCGGCAGTCAGCAGGAAGAGCGCCACCAGCACGAGGCCGGCGACAAGCATCCCGCGCTGCAGTCCGACGCTTTGCGCCAGCTGCTTGACGAGCGGCAGCCGCGACCACAGGCTGCCCTTGGGGTTCACTACGACGGGTGTCGCAGCCATGTCAGTACCTCACCCTCGGGTCGATGAGCGCGGCGATGATGTCGACGATGAAGTTGCTGACGGCGACGATCACCGCGAGCAGGGCGACGATCCCCTGCACTGCGACGAAGTCACGCGACGACAGGTACTCGACCAGGATGAAGCCGAGGCCCTTCCACTCGAACGTGGTCTCGGTGAGGACAGCTCCTCCGAGCAGCAGGGCGATCTGCAGGCCGATCACAGTGATGATCGGGATGAGCGCTGGCTTGTAGGCGTGCTTCCTGACGAGACGCAGCTCGCCGACGCCGCGTGACCGGGCTGAGTCGATGTACTCACGCCCGAGCGTTCCGATGACGTTGGTGCGCACGAGCCGGAGGAAGACCCCGGCGGTGAGCAGGCCGAGGGCGATGGCGGGTAGGACAGCGTGGGCGAGCACGTCCCAGACGTTATCCATGTCCCCGGTGCGGAACGCGTCGATCAGATAGATGCCGGTCGGGTTATCGAGCAGCAGGAGGTCGAGTTCCGTTCTGGTCGATGCGCGCCCAGACACCGGAAGCCAGCCGAGCCAGACGGAGAAGACCAATTTGAGAAGCAGCCCGGAGAAGAACACCGGCGTTGCGTAACAGAGGATCGCGAACACGCGAAGCGAGGCATCCTGCCACCGGTCGCGCAGATAGGCGGCCAGCAGCCCAAGGGGGATTCCGACAACAAAAGCGACGATGAGCGAATAGAAGACCAGTTCGGCCGTCGCGCCGCCGTAGGTGAGGAGCACTTCGCTCACCGGACGGTTGTCGCTGATGGTGGTGCCGAAATTGCCGGTGAAGACCTGGCCGATGTACTCGACGTACTGAACCCAGATCGGCCGGTTGTATCCGGCGGCTTCCTTGCGCTCCTCCAGCTGGTCCGGGCTGAGCCGGCCGCCGAGGGAGGCGGTGATCGGGTCGCCGATGAGCCTCATCAGGATGAACACCATCGTCACGAGGATGAACACCGTTGGGATGATGAGCAGCAGCCTGACCAGGATGTAGCGGCCGAGGTTGCCTCCGCCCTTCACCCTTTCGGTCGTCGTGCCATCCAGTGGCGCCGACGGGGAAATCTCAGTGGTTGTCATGACCGCCTAACTGATGAGCCGAACGTGCATGGAAGGGGGTGACCCGCGCGTGGTGCGAGTCACCCCCTAGACGGCTGGGACGATTTTAGCCCCAGACCGTCGGTCCGACTACCTGCTCAGTGTGGTGAAGCGGAACTTGAACGAACCGTCGAGCGTGTCGCTGACACCGTCGATGTCGGTACCGGCGACAGCCACCTGAGCGCCCTGCAGGAGCGGAAGGGTGGACAGTTGGGCCGCAACCATCTCCTGGGCCTCACCCAGCATCTGCAGGCGGGTGTCCTCGTCAAGCTCGACCGCTTGCTGGGCGATCAACTGATCCACCGCAGGGTCGCTGAAGTGGTTCACGAGGAAGTTCTCTGTGCGGAAGAACGGCGACAGGTAGTTGTCGGCGTCCGGGTAGTCCGGGAACCAACCCAGTTGGAAGATCGGGTACACGTCAGCGACTCGGTCTTCGTTGTACTGCACCCACTCGGTCGACTGCAGGTTGACCGTGAAGAGGCCGGATTCCTCGAGCTGCGACTTCACGAGCGCGTACTCGTCACCCGAGCTCGCACCGTAGTGGTCCGGGTTGTACTGCAGGTTGATCGCGAGCGGCGTGGTGACGCCGGCTTCTTCGAGAAGGGCTGTTGCCTTGTCGACGTCCGGGCCGCCGTTGCCGTCACCGTAGAGGTCCTTCAACGGCTGGGTGGCGCCGGGCAGGCCATCCGGAACGTAGGAGTACAGCGGCACGTAGGTGCCCTTGTAGACCTGGTCGGAGATCTCGGCGCGGTCGATCACGTTTGCCATCGCCTGACGCACTGCGAGAGCCTTCGCGGGGTCAGCTTCGGGAGTCGAGGCGCCGAACGGCATCGTGTTGAAATTGAACACTATGTACCGGGTCTCTCCACCCGGTCCGGTGTGGACTGTCACGTTGTCGTTGTTCGACAGGTCCTCGACGTCGGTGGCCGAGAGGCTGCGGGTCGCAACGTCGATGTCACCCTCCTGAACGGCCAACTTCATGTTGGACTGGTCGGCGAAGTAGCGCAGGTTGATCGTCTGCGTCTTCGGGGTTCCGAGCAGGCCCTGGTAGCCGTCGTAGGCCTGGAACTGCACCAGGTCGTTGAAGCCGTACCGGGTGATCGTGTACGGGCCCGCGAATGCGTTGGCGTCGACGATCTCATCATCAGGGGTGACCTCGGTTGGCGAGAAGCTGTCCTCGTCGACGATCACGCCAGCGGGGCTGGAGAGGATCTGGAGCCAGATCTGGTCGTTCTCCGCCAGCAGGTTGAACACGACCGTCGTGTCATCCGGCGCCTCTGTGCTCTCGAGGTTGGCGAGCAGCGCGCTCGGCCCATTGGGGTCGGCGATCGCGACCTGGCGGTCGAAGCTGAACTTCACATCGGATGAGGTGAGCGGGTTGCCGTTGGCGAACTCGAGGCCCTCCTTCAGTTTGACCGTGAACTCCGTCGGCGCCGTGAACTCAGCCGATTCGGCGATGTCCGGCTCGAGTTCTGCGCTTCCCGGAACCGAGTTCATGAGGAACGGGAAGACGTTGTTCATCAGGAAGAACGAACCGTTGTCGTACGAGCCGGCCGGGTCGAGTGTCGTCACCTTGTCGGTCGTTCCTACGATGATCGCGTCGGAGCCGTTGTCGTCACCGCCGGTATTGCCACCGGCGCAACCGCTGAGGACCAAGACCGCGGCGGCGGTACCGCCAAGCACGGCCAGTGCGCGTTTGCGCGACGATGATGCGGATGTCATGTCCGTCTACCCCTTTTCTGTTGTGAGAACGGGCCGCCACTGAACGCAGTTGAGGCCCCTCGCTGCACCGTCAGTCTTAACACAGCAGCCTGAGCCGATCGCTCACGTAACTCTCAGGGAGCGGGAGACGTTACTTATCTGCAACGGGAGGGCGCGGAACCTGGGTCTGACTGCTCCTCCACAGGTGGCCCGGGAAGTAGTTTCTAACAGATTCTCAAATATGCTTGTGTAGCTGTGTTCGAGGCTGGGACAATTGATGCATGACCAGTTCCGCAGCTACGTTCAGCACCTCGCTCGAGGTTCTGCTGGCCGCGGCCGCCCGGATCGGCGCCGACGCGCCCGGTGCCCGGGCGCTGGGTGACAAGCAGCTTCTCAAGGCGCAGGCATCGTTGGCGGAGGCGAAGCGCAGTCTTGATGCTTGCGCGTCGGTGCTGGCCGGTGAGGTGGTGCGCCGCTCATCGGTGGAGGCGGGTTTCGGTGGGCTGGCCCGGAAGGAGGGGTTCCGCACCCCGGAAGCGCTGATCCGCGGGGTGACCGGGTCGACGGCGCGGGAGGCGACCACGCTCGTGCGGGTCGGCACCATGATGAATGACGCCGACCTGCTGCAGAACGCCGAGAGCGCCGGCATCGACGACCCGGCGGGGCTCGCGGCGATGATGACCGAGCCGTGGCTCGCAGCCGTCGGGAAGGCCGTTGCTGCCGGGTTGCTGGCGGTGGCCGGTGCGGAGGCGATCCGCACGGGACTCGGCCGACCCGGACCCGGCGTCACGACCGAAGACTTGACGGGTGCAGCGACCCGACTTGTTGCCACCGCATCCGAGCGTGCGGCCGGCACCACGCCCGGTGGCGCGCTCGATGCCGAGCAGCTGTTGCGCCTCGCCCGGGCCGCCCGGGATGACCTGGATGCCGCCGGGATCGTGGAGCGGGAGCGGCAGCGCCGGGCCTTGCGGTCGTTCCGCAGGTGGAAGCGGGATGACGGGATGACCCGGTACACCTGGGACCTCGACCCGGAGGGCGCCGCGCTGATCGATGACGTCTACGACAAGCTCACCTCACCACGCCGGGGCGGACCCCGCTTCACCACCGGTCCGGAGCAGGCCCGGGCGGAGCAGATTATGGCCGACACCCGCACCACCGAGCAGCTGGCCTCGGACGGGATGCTGGAGCTGATCCAACTGGCCCTCGACACCGACCCGCAGGGTGTGGTCGGGGTGAACCGGCCAGCGGTGCGGGTGCTGGTGGCCGCCACAGACTTGACCGACCGGACCGGTCGGGGCTGGATCGAGGGCCAGGACTACCCGGTGTCGATCGCCACCGTGGAGCGCAACGCCTGCCTGAACGGCATCGAGCTGATCGTCTTCGACGACCGCCCCCTCCCCGTCAACCTCGGCCGCGAGCAGCGCTTCTTCAACCGGGCCCAACGCCGGCTGCTGGCCGCCCGCGACGGCGGCTGCGCCTGGCCCGACTGCGACCGACCCCCGGAATGGACCGAGGCCCACCACATCCGCTGGTGGGAACGCGACGGCGGGACAACCGACATCGACAACGGCATCCTGCTCTGCCGCCACCACCACCTGCTGCTGCACGACGAGGGCTGGGAGATCGAAACCCGCGACCACGACCCGCTAGCCCGGTTCTGGCTCATCCCACCCCGCGACATCGACCCCAGCCAGACACCCAGGCCGATGCCATCCAAATCCCCGGCGCTGAACGACGCCCTCACCGCGGCCGCGCGACATCACGCCACCTGAAGCACTCGGGGAGAACTCTGCCCGGCGACGGGTTTCGACAAGCTAGACCACCGGAATGCGCGGATCTCGACAAGCTCGACCCCCGGGGGCTAGTCCGGGCCGAACGTCCGCCGCTCCTGCTCTACCCGCACGAGCTCGGTCTGGAGCTCACGGAAACGCTCTGGCTCGGCCGTCGCATCCGTTCGCTGCAGCCTGCCGAGCAGGTCTGCCTTCCGCGATAGCAGGTCGCGGGCGATGAGAGAGCTTGTGATCCCTTTGCAGTAGACAGTGAGTTCGCGCCCATCCTGCTCCGGGATCGGGGCGACACTGAGCTGCTTCACCAGATCCGCGAACGGCTCCGGCACCTCCGAGATGACCCGTTGCAGCCACTGGGGCGACTCGAAGTCGTCGAGGGTGGCCGCGATCGCGTCACGCACGACAGCGAGGGATGCGTTGGCCATCCTCACCTGACTGGCCCGGGTCGCATACTCACGGCCCACCTCGGCCGGTTGCTGCAGGATCGCCATCAGGGCATCCCTCTCCAACCGGGTCGCAGGGTCGGACGGGAGGTCGGTGATCGACGCACGCGGTCTCTCGGCGCTCTGGCTGGGCTGCTCCTGAGGATCGCCCTGCGGACGCCTCGGTTGCCCCGCTGGCGCTCCCTTGTCCGCGGCGTCAACTGCCTTGGCGACGTCACTCGGGTCAATGCCGAGCCAGCCCGCAAGGTTGCGGATGTAGCCGGCGTGCAGCGCACGATCCCGGATGCCTGCGACCACCGGCGCTGAGGCCCGCAGCGCCGCCACGCGACCCTCGACAGTGTCGAGGTCGTGGTCGGCGAGCCGGCGGCGGATCATGAACTCGAACATGGGCTTGCGGCTCTCGACGAGGGCACGCACAGCGCCATCGCCGCGCTGCAAGCGGAGGTCGCACGGGTCGAGTCCCTCCGCCGCGACGGCGACGAAGGTCTGCGCGGCGAACCGCTGCTCCTCGGCGAAGGCTCGGCTCGCGGCCTTCTGACCCGCCTCGTCGGGGTCGAAGGTGAAGATGACCTCTCCGGTCGCCGTGGTGTCGGAGTTCGCGACATCGCCGAGCACACGGCGCAGCACCGTGATGTGGTCGCCGCCGAACGCGGTCCCACAGGTGGCGACCGCGGTCGTGACTCCGGCCAGATGGCAGGCCATCACGTCGGTGTAACCCTCGACCACGACCACCTTCTTGCCGCGCGCGATGTCGCGCTTGGCGAGATCAAGTCCGTAGAGCACCTGCGACTTGTGGTAGACAGCGGTCTCCGGTGTGTTCAGGTATTTCGGACCCTGATCGTCGTCGAACAGCCTGCGGGCGCCGAAGCCCAAAGTCTGCCCTGTCGTGTCCCGGATGGGCCACACCAGGCGGCCGCGGAACCGGTCGTACAGGCCACGGTCGCCCTTACCGACGAGTCCGGCACCGAGCAGTTCCTCCTCGGTGTAGCCAAGCGACTTCAGGTGCTTACTCAGCGCGTCGTAGCTCTTCGGCGCGAACCCGACCCCGAAATGGGCGGCCGCAGCCGGGTCGAAGCCGCGTTCGCCGAGGAAACGGCGGCCGGCATCCGCTCCCGGGGTGGCCAGCTGGGTGACGAAGAACTCGGCAGCAGCCTGGTTCGCCCCGAGCAGTCGGGAGCGGGCACCTTGGTCGCCGCGGCCCTTGCCGCCGTCCTCGTAGTGCAGCTCGTAGCCGATCCGCGCAGCCATGCGCTCGACCGCATCCGTGAACGTGACGTGATCCATCTTCTGCAGGAAGGTGAAGACGTCACCGCCCTCACCACAACCGAAGCAGTGGTAGAAGCCTGCGGCCGGGCGCACATGGAAGCTTGGGCTGCGCTCGTCGTGGAACGGGCAGAGCCCCTTGAACGACCCGACCCCGGCGCCCTTCAGCGTCACGTAGTCGCCGACGATGTCGACAATGTTGATCCGAGCGCGCACCTCGTCGATGTCGGAGCGTCGGATGAGGGCCATGGCGATGATTCTAGGCCGCGGGTGGGACCTGGCCGGCCGCACGCTCACGGGTCAGCGGGTGCGTGAGGTCACCAGTCGCTCGTGCCATGCCAGTGCGGACTGGTCGGTGAGGCTGGCGACCTGGTCGACGACGGAGCGCTTGCGTTGTGCATCTGTCGCGGCGTCCGCCCAGTCCGCCGCGAATCCGGAGTCCATCGCATCCGGGCCGATGGCGAGGATCGCGTCGGCGAGCTCGTGCAGCATCTCCCGCTGGCGTGCGTAGATCGGCTGCCGAGTGTTCTTGGACATCACGAACGCGGCGACGATGCCCTTCAGCACCGCGATCTCGGCGCGGATCTCGCGCGGCACGACGATGGTGGCACCGAACCGGATGAGCTTCCCGTCGCCATGCTCGGCCATCGTCGCCTTGGTCGCGGCGGCCGCGAAGCGGCCGATGAGCTGGCTGGTGAGGTTCTTCAGGCCCGCCTGGGCGCGGCGGCTGCCGTCCCATTCGGCGAGCCAGACGTTGAGGGAGTCGAGCCTGTCGAAGGCGGCGATCAGCTCGCTCTTCTCGAACTCGCCGCCGATCCATTCGAACATCGAGTCGACGAGCTCGTCGTGGTCAACGCGGGAGTCGAGCGCACGCACGTCGATGTAGCCGCCGACGACCGCGTCCTCGAAGTCGTGCACCGAGTAGGCGATGTCGTCGGAGAGGTCCATGACCTCAGCTTCGATGCACAGGCGGCGATCGGGTGCCCCGGCTCGCAGCCACCTGAAGGCGGGTTCGTCGTCCTCATAGAAGCCGAACTTGGCGCGACCGCTGGGGTCGCCGACCGCGGAGCTCGCAGGCCACGGATACTTGCAGCTCGCATCGAGGCTCGCGCGCGTCAGGTTCAGCCCGAAGGGCTGGCCGTCGGGCCCGAACACCTTCGGCTCGATCCGGGTGAGCAGCCGCAGCGTCTGGGCATTGCCCTCGAAGCCACCGATGTCCAGGCTCCACGCGTTCAGCGCCCGCTCGCCATTGTGCCCGAACGGCGGATGCCCGAGATCGTGCGACAAGCAGGCCGTGTCGACGACATCCGGGTCCAGGCCGAGGCTCGTTGCGAGCTCGCGCCCCACCTGGGCGACCTCGAGCGAATGGGTGAGCCGGTTGCGCGCGAAATCGACGCCCGCAGTCGGGCTGAGCACCTGCGTCTTGGCCGCCAGGCGGCGCAGGGCACTCGAGTGCAGCACGCGGGCACGGTCGCGTGCGAAATCGCTACGTGGGTTGGAGTGCTCCTCGGGGACGGCGCGCTCCCGGTCGAACGCGGTGTACGCCTCAGCCACCGGTCGTGTCCGCTTCGCCTTCCGTGAGCTGGCCGCGGTGAGCGGCGTCCAGCTCCTGGCTCACGAGCCAGCCATCCGGCAGGGCAGGGCGCTTGGGCGAACCGGCTCGGCCGCGGGGACCCTCAACCGCCTCGCCCGGGTAGGGCAGCGACCAGTCGAGGGTTCCGAGCAGGTCATCGAGCTGCTGCAGGCTCTCCACCGTCGCCAGTGCGGAGCGGAGCTCGCCGCCTACCGGGTAGCCCTTGAAGTACCAGGCGACGTGCTTGCGGATGTCACGGCACGCGCGATCCTCATCATCGAAGAACTCGACGAGCAGCTCGGTGTGACGCCGGATGGCGGCGGCAACCTGCCCGAGGGTCGGCTGGGCGTACGGTTCGGCATCCGCGTGACCGTCACGGGCCCTGAACGCCGAGACCAGGTCACCGAACAGCCACGGCCGGCCCAGGCATCCGCGGCCGACGACCACTCCGTCGCATCCGGTCCGCTCGACCATCCGGACCGCGTCGGCGCCGGACCAGATGTCACCGTTGCCGAGGATAGGCACGTCGGTCACCGTCTCCTTGAGGGTCGCGATGGCCGACCAGTCGGCGTTGCCGCTGTAGAAATCGGATGCGGTGCGGGCGTGCAGGGCGATGCTCGCGACACCGGCGTCGCGCGCAGCCTTGGCCGCCTCCAGGTAGGTCAGGTGGTCGGCGTCGATGCCCTTGCGCATCTTCACCGTGACGGGAACGGAGCCACCCGCCTTGACTGCACCCTCGACGATCTCGCGGAACAGGCTGAGCTTCCACGGCAGCGCCGCTCCCCCGCCCTTGCGGGTCACCTTAGGCACCGGGCATCCGAAGTTCAGGTCGATGTGGTCGGCGCGGTCCTCGGCGACGAGCATGGTCACCGCCTCTGACACCGTCTTCGGGTCGACGCCGTAAAGCTGGATGCTGCGGGGCGTCTCGGACTCGTGGTGCGAGATCAACCGCATGGTGGCCGGGGTGCGTTCGACAAGGGCGCGGCTGGTGATCATCTCGCTCACGTACAGTCCGGCTCCGTACTCCCTGCACAGGCGGCGGAACGCGGTGTTGGTGATGCCGGCCATCGGCGCCAGCACGACCGGTGCGTCCAGCTCGATCGGGCCGATCTTCAGCCCATGGACGGCAGCGTTCGGCACCGTCGAACCCGCACCCGTGGTGCTCGTTGCGGTGGTGTCGAGGACAGTCATCCGACAATTCTCCCAGAAAGTGCGGCGCGCGCCTTCTTCCCGGCTTCACCCGGCCACTACTTCCATCCGGTTTGAACTCTGGCTGACGGGGCCGAACTGGACATCGCTACTCCTTCGCGGCGAGGTAGGCGAGCGCCGCAACAACCTGCGCTTGCACTCCGATCGTCAGTGTCGGATCGATCACGGGGGCGAAGCGCGGTGAGTGATTGGCCGGGACGTCCTGCGACACCGTGCCCGTGTCGACCGCGCGCTGGTACGCGGCGGGATCGACCCCGCCGACGAACCAGAACGTGTACGGGACGCCGAACGCATCCGGGATCCGGCTGAAATCTTCAGACGCGGTCTGCGGAGCGGCACGCTGCACCGTGTCGGCGCCGAAGTGGGCGGTGAAGACCGCGGTGACGCGCTCGGTCACTGCGGCATCGTTGCTCGTGAGCGGGAACTTGTCGTAGGGCTCGATGTCCGCCGGCCGGGGCGCACCGGATGCCGCGCATTCGCCCGCGACGATCCGCTCGATCGAAGCGAGAATGCGGTCGCGCAACGTGGTGTCGTAGGTGCGCACGTTCAGCAGCAGGGTGGCCTGCTCCGGGATGATGTTCGACTTGGTTCCGGCGTTCAGCGCGCCGACCGTGACCACCGCGAACTCGCCCGGTCGGGTCTCTCGCGAGACGATCGTCTGCAGCTTCAGCACGATGGATGCCGCGAGCACCACAGGGTCGACCGACAGGTGCGGCATCGAGCCGTGGGCACCCGCGCCGTGGACGGTGATCTTGATCGAGTCGCCTGCGGACAGCACAGGACCGGCGGCGGTGGCGACGATTCCGGCCGGCAGCGGCATGACGTGCTGGGCGAGTGCGACATCCGGTTTCGGCAGCTTGGCGACGAGCCCGTCTTCGACCATCGCCTTCGCGCCGGCGCCGATCTCCTCGCCCGGCTGGAACAACGCGATGTAGGTGCCCGCCCACGATCCGCGGGCGGAGGAGAGCAGTTTGGCCGCCCCCAGCAGCGCGGCAACGTGCAGGTCATGACCGCACGCGTGCATGACCCCGTTGACCTCCGAGCTGTACGGCAGCCCGGTTGCCTCGCTGACCGGCAGCGCGTCCATGTCGGCCCGCGCGAGCACCACCGGTCCCTCACCATTGGCAAGCACGCCCACGACGCCGGTGCCGCCGATGCGGATGACATCGAAGCCGAACGACGCGAGGTGCTCGTGCACAAGCTTCGAGGTCGTGTGCTCCTCGAGGCTCAGCTCTGGCCGGCGGTGGAGATCGGTGTAGAGGCGCCGCACCCACTCGAGCTCGTTCTCGAGCCCGGCCAGCACATCCTCGAGAACACGCACGTGGATTCCCCTCTCGGCGCCGCCCTGCCGACAGCATAATTCGGGCGCGGCAAATGCACGTGATCGCTCTTGCCGGGCGAACTACAGTGGCTGCATGACCGAACCATCCGGACGCGAGCGCGTCGAAGCGGACGCCGCGGCACGCGGCCTCGACATCGAGATCGTCGACAGGGTCGGGGCGACGAGCCTCGAACACGCAGCGGAGCTGCTCGGGATCGACCCGTCGGCGATCGTCAAGACGCTCGTGGTGAAGCACAAGGACGGCTCATACCTTTTCGCACTCATCCCGGGCGACCGCCAGATATCGTGGCCAAAGCTGCGCGCGGTGGTCGGTGTGAACAAGCTGTCACTTCCGGACGAGACACGGGCGCTCGAGGCGACTGGCTACTCCCGCGGAACGATCACCCCGCTTGGAAGCACAACACCCTGGCCGGTCTACGCGGATGCGAGCATGGTCGGCAAACGGGTATCCCTAGGCGCGGGCGAACGTGACATCAGCCTGTTCGTCGACGCCGATCAGCTCCTCGCCGCATGCGATGCGACGGTGACGGACATTACGGAGCCGCTGTAGCGGCCTCCTCGCTCTCCAACGCCGCGACCGCGGGGACAGCACACACGCCATCGACGCACGCCGCGGCATCTGCATCCCCGATCATCGTGAACACGGGCTTGTCGCCGCTCACGACGAAGCCTTCTCGTCGCGCACCTGCTGCAGCACCTGCGCGAAGGTCGCCGCTTCCTGCGCTCCGGAGACCCCGTACTTGCCGTCGATGACGAAGAACGGAACACCGCGGATGCCGTATTGCATCGCCTGGGCCTGATCGGCCTTCACCGCAGGCAGGTACTCTTCCTCGGTGAGCGAGCGGATGACATCCGCCCGGTCGAAGCCGACCTCGACCGCGAGGTCCGCGAGGTCCTCGATCCGACCGACGTGGTGGCCCTCCTCGAAGTACGCCTTGAGCAGACGCTCCTTCATCTCGAGCTGCTTGCCCTTGGCCTTCGCGTAATGCAGCAACTCGTGCGCCTTGATGGTGTTGGTCTGCTTGACCGAGTCGAAGTCGTAGTCAAGGCCGACGGTGCTGGCGATGTTGGTGACGTTGGCGAGCATCCCGTGCACTTGGTCGAGCGGCATTCCCTTGCGCTCGCTCAGGTAGTCGGCGGTGCTGCCCTCGTAGTCAACCGGCGTGTCAGGGGCAAGTTCGAAGGAGTGGTACTCGACTTCGACATCTCCACCGAACTGCTCGGCACCTGCCTCGAACTTCCGCTTGCCGATATAGCACCACGGACACTGCACGTCCGACCAGACGTCAACCTTGATCTTTTCGCTCATGCTCAAGACAACCGGTGCGTATGTATCTTTCATTCCCTGCATCGGGAATGAAAGGCGTGTTTCATGCGTTTGCATCTATAACGGGCGGCAAGCCCAACGAGAGAAGGGACATCGACATGACTCGATTCACAGGCAAGACAGCATTGGTGACTGGCGGCGCGAGCGGCATCGGCAAGGCAGCGGCGAAGCAGTTCGCGGCTGGCGGCGCGAACGTCGTGATCGGCGACATCCAGGAAGAGGCCGGTGCGGCTGTAGTCAAGGAGATCACGGATGCCGGTGGCAACGCCCTCTTCGTGAAGCTCGACGTCACCAGCGAAGACGACTGGAACGCCGCAGTCGCGAAGACCGTGGAGACCTACGGTGGGCTCACGACCCTCGTGAACAACGCGGGCATCGGGGACACGCTGCCGATCGAGGAGACCCCGGTCGAAAGCTGGAACAAGGTCATCGCGGTCACCCAGACCAGCGCGTTCCTCGGCATGAAGGCCGCGAGCGAGGCGCTGCAGGCATCCGGCAATGGCGCGGTCGTCAACATCAGCTCGATGTACGGCATCGTCGGCGGACTCGGCGGGCCGAGCTATGCGGCCGCGAAGGGCGCAGTGCGCATCCTCACCAAGAACACCGCACTCGGCTGGGCCAAGAAGGGCGTGCGCGCCAACTCAGTGCACCCGGGCTACATCAACACGCCGATCCTCGGTGAGACCGACCGCAAGTACCTCGAAGACACCACCCCGATGGGTCGCCTCGGCGAGCCAGAAGAGGTTGCGAATGTCATCGCCTTCCTCGCGAGTGACGAGTCGTCGTTCATGACCGGCTCCGAGGTCGTCGTCGACGGTGGGTACACCGCCGGCTGACGCCGCCCGCCCTGCCAGCGGCCCGCACCATCTGATGTGCGGGCCCCCGCTGCGCAGGCCCTGTTAAGCAGGAGATTCGGCCCCGAATTGCCTAGTTCATTGGCATCCGGGGCCGTTTCGTCTCAGAAGTCCTGCAGAACAAGGGATGTCCTGCATAACAGGAGTCGCCTGCTGACCGGAAGGCCAGCCGCTCGAGGCGATGGAGCCGGTCAGACGCCGAGCAGGCGCTCCGCGAGGTAACCCTTCAGCCGGTCGAGCGACACGCGCTCCTGCTCCATGCTGTCGCGCTCGCGCACCGTCACCGCCTTGTCTTCGAGGGTGTCGAAGTCGACGGTGATCGCGAACGGCGTTCCGATCTCGTCCTGACGCCGGTAGCGGCGGCCGATCGCGCCCGCGTCGTCGTAGTCGACGTTCCAGAGCGTGCGCAGGTCGGCGGCCGCCTCTTTGGCGATCGGCGACAGCTGCTCGTTGCGCGACAGCGGCAGCACCGCCGCCTTCACCGGCGCTAGCCGCCGGTCGAGCCGCAGCACCGTGCGCTTGTCGACGCCGCCCTTGGTGTTGGGCGCCTCGTCCTCCGCGTACGCCTCGACCAGGAACGCCATCATCGAACGGGTCAAACCGAACGACGGCTCGATCACGTGCGGGGTGTATCGCTCGCCGCTGGCCTGGTCGAAGAAGCTCAACTCGGTGCCGGATGCCGTGCTGTGCGATCCGAGGTCGAAATCGGTGCGGTTGGCGATGCCCATGAGCTCGCCCCACTCCGAGCCCTGGAACCGGAACCGGTACTCGAGGTCGATCGTGGCCGCCGAGTAGTGCGCCCGCTCGCCGTCGGGAACATCGAACTTGCGCAGGTTGTCTGGGCTGAGCCCCAAGTCGACGAACCAGTTCCAGCACGCCTCGACCCACTCGTCGAACCACTGGTTCGCATCCGCCGGCGGGGTGAAGAACTCGATCTCCATCTGCTCGAACTCGCGGGTGCGGAAGATGAAGTTGCCCGGCGTGATCTCGTTGCGGAACGCCTTGCCGATCTGCCCGATGCCGAACGGCGGCTTGCGCCGAGCCGCGGTCACGACGTTGTTGAAGTTCACGAAGATGCCCTGTGCGGTCTCAGGGCGCAGGTAGTGCAGCCCCGCCTCGTCATCCACAGGGCCGAGGAACGTCTTCAGCAGTCCGGAGAACTCGCGCGGCTCCGTCCATTTGCCGCGGGTACCGCAGTTCGCGCAGACGATGTCCGCCCAGCCGTTCTCCGGCGCGCGGCCCTTCTTGTCTTCGTACTCCTCGAGCAGGTGATCAGCGCGGTACCGACGATGGCAGTTCAGGCATTCGACGAGAGGGTCGGTGAACGTCGCAACGTGACCGGATGCCTCCCAGACGGCCTTCGGCAGGATGATCGACGAGTCGAGGCCGACCATGTCCTCGCGGCCGCGCACGAACGTCTGCCACCACTGGCGCTTGATGTTCTCCTTGAGCTCGACACCCAGCGGGCCGTAATCCCACGCCGAACGAGACCCTCCGTAGATCTCTCCCGCCTGGAACACGAAACCACGGCGCTTGGCCAGTGAGATGACGGATTCGAGCGGGGAGGCGTCGGCCACGTTTATTCAACTCCAGGTGGGGTGGGATGCGCGGATCGGCGCAGGGATGGCCCTGCGAGCGCGGTGCACACCAGTCTAGGGCGACGAAGGCGGCGGTCTCAGCGCAGCACGCGCACCACGGCGTCGACGTCGGACTCGTCGTTCCAGAGGTGGAACGCGGCGCGAGCGCGGCCGGCGCGGCCGGACACCGTGATGCCCGCGGCGATGAGCTTGCCGACGTCAGCCTTCTCCGGGTCCTCCCAGGTGACGATCGCCTGGTGCTGCTGCTCGATGCCGAGCGCGTCGCACAGTTGGTCGCCGAGCCCGGATGTTCTGGCCCAGACCTCCGCGATGTCGAGGCCGGCGAACATCCGCACGGCCGGTTCCGCGCCCGTCCAGGCCGGCCAGGCCGGGGAGACGTCGAAGCGGCGCGCGGTGGGCGCGAGTTCCATGCCGGGGCCATAACAGGACGCCCACACATCGTCGCCCGCGTACCAGCCGGCCTGCACCGGCACCAGTTCCTCAAGGAACCGGTCCGATACGGCCATGAAGGCCACGCCGCGTGGGCTGCACAGCCACTTGTAGGCGTGGCAGATGGTCGCGTCGAACACGGATGCGTCGACCGGATGCACGCCCGCTGCCTGCGTGACGTCGCACACAGTGCGGGTGCCGAAGCGTGCGGCCGCGGCGATGATCGCCGGCACGTCTGCGATGCGGCCCGTGGCGGACTGCGCGAGGGAGAAGACGACCGCCCAGGTGTTCGCTCCGACCGAGAAGGCGACCTCCTCCAGCGGAACGCTCGTGACGCTGATGTCGCGCCGCTGCAGGAACGGGAACACGATCGAGCTGAAGTCTCCGTCGACGACGACCACCTCGGCACCGGTAGGCACCGCGGCGGCGATGACGCTCGCCATCACCGAGGTCTGCGAGCCGGTGGCGACACTGTCGGCCGGCACGCCGACCAGCCGGGCGAAGCTGGCCCGCGTCGCGTCGACGATGCCGTCGTAGTCCGTCGGGTTGCGCGTCGCCGACGCCCACAGCTCGAGGTCGTTCTTCTGGGCCTCGATCGTCTCCCTGGTCGGCAGGCCGATGGAGGCGGCGCCGAGATACCCGCGTGCCGCTTCCGGCCGGAAGCTGTCGATGGCCGCCCGCAACTCTGGGGACGGCGCGCGGCGCGGGGCCGCTGAGGTCGTGGTCATGCCTCTATCCTGCAACGCATCGGGTGCGCTGTGGCAAGGCCTACGGCCTGTTTGTTGCGTGTATAACCGGTGCCCGGCGGATTATTGCGCCACCGCGTTGGGGAGGTCCTGGGCTCCACCGAACCGGCGATCCCGGTCGGCGTACAGTTCGACCGCGTGCCACAAATCCTCGCGCGTGAAGTCCGGCCACAGGGTGTTCAGGAACACCATCTCGGCGTACGCGCTCTGCCACAGCATGAAGTTGCTGGTGCGCTGCTCCCCCGAGCTGCGTACGAACAGGTCAACGTCGGGCAGGTCCGGCACGTAGAGGTGTTTGCCGACGGTCTTCTCGCTGATGCGCGCCGGGCTCAACCGCCCGGCCGCGACCTCCTCGGCGATGGAGCGCACCGCATCCGCCAGCTCGACCCTGCCGCCGTAGTTCACGCACATCGTCAGGGTGAGCACACTGTTGCGCCCGGTGAGCCGCTCGGCAAACTGCAGCTCCTTGATCACCGAGCCCCACAGCCGCGGCTTCCTGCCAGCCCAGCGGATGCGCACGCCCCAGTCGTTGAGCTGGTCGCGGCGGCGGTGCAGCACGTCGCGGTTGAAGCCCATGAGGAAACGCACCTCGTCCGGCGAGCGGCGCCAGTTCTCGGTCGAGAACGCGTAGACGCTCAGGTGCTTGATGCCGAGCTGGAGAGCTCCGGCCACGACGTCGAGCAGCGAGGCCTCGCCGGCGCGGTGCCCCTCGATCCGCGTCAACCCGCGGGCGTTCGCCCAACGGCCGTTGCCGTCCATGACGAGTGCGACGTGATTCGGGACGGCGGATGCCGGGAGCTTCGGCGGGTAGAGACCGGTCCAGTCGACGGGGCGGAAGGGCTCGGAGTCCTTGTGGGTCTTGGGTGCCGGGGTCACTCAGATCTCCGATCGACGTGCTGCAGTGAGCGCAGCCCGCGCTCGAGGTGGAACTGGGTGTATGCGGCAATGATGCCACTCGCCTGGCTGCGAGCGCGTTCCGGTGTGGCGTCGGCGAGAGCCCAGTCACCGCTGAGCAGCGCACCGAGCAGCGCGATCGTCTCGCTGTCCAGTCGCGGCGCACCGGGCGGGGCGACCGAGTCTGCGACGACACCGCCGAGCTGGACCACGAACGCCGTGTGCGGTCCGGGCGCACCGGTGACGGCGCAATCGTGGAAGCTCGGCGCCCAGCCGGCGATCGACAACGCCCGCAGCAGGTAGGAGTCGAGGGTGAGCGAGGGTCCGTGCTCGTGCCGCGCGAGCGACCGCAGCGCGCCGACGAGCAGCAGGTACTGCTGCAGCGAACCGCCGTCATCCGTCACCTTGTCGGCGGTCTCCACCATCGCACTCGCCGCGGTGTAGCTCGCGTAGTCCGAGGTGATGACCGCCCCGTACGACGCGAGCGTCTCGGCCTGCGTGATGATGTCGAGGCTGCGTCCCTCGTACAGCTGCACATCGGCGACCATGAACGGCTCGAGACGCGCACCGAACTTCGACGCGGTGCGCCGCACGCCCTTCGCGACGGCACGGATCTTGCCGTGCTGTCTGCTCAGCATGGTCACGATGCGGTCGGCTTCGCCCAGCTTGTGGGTGCGCAGCACGACTGCTTCGTCTCGGTAGAGGGGCATCAGTCAATTATCTTCCCCGATGTGCCGCAAGCGCGCAGGCAGGCGACGCACGGCAGCAGAATAGGGGCATGAACGACACGATCCTCGTCACCGGCGGCACCGGCGGTCTGGGCCGCCCCACCGTCTCGCACCTGCGCGCCGCGGGGGGCGACATCCGGGTGCTTAGTCGCAAGCCGGGCGATGGCCGAGTCGTTGCCAACCTGCAGACGGGCGAGGGGGTGACGGATGCGCTCGAGGGCGTGCACACCGTGCTGCACCTGGCAACCAACCGGTGGAACGACGCCAAGCAGACCGGTCAGCTGATCGCGGCCGCGCAGCGAGCGGGCGCCCAGCACGTGGTGTACATCTCCATCGTCGGGATCGAGGAGATCCCCTACCGCTACTACGCTTCCAAGCTGGAGTGCGAACGGCTGATCGAGGACTCCGGTCTTCCGTTCACGATCCTGCGGGCGACCCAGTTCCACGACTTCGTCGCTTCGTTCTTCACCGCGCAGCGGCGCCTGCCCGTGCTGTTCGTGCCCGACCTGCCGGTGCAGCCGATCGCAACGCACGAGGTTGCGGCCAGGCTGAGCGAGCTGACGCGGTCGGCTCCGTCCGGGCGCGTGCCGGACATCGGCGGCCCGGAACACGCGTCGGTGCGCTCATTGGCCGAACAGTGGCAGGCCGCGCACGGCACCCGCAAGCGCACGCCTCGCCTTGCCATCGGGGGCAAGACCGTCGCTGCGTTCCGTGCTGGGCACCACATGACCCAACTGCCCGGCTACGGCACAGAGACGTTCGCCGAGTATGCGGCTCGCGAGGCAACATCCGGGAGCCACCGGGCATGACCGCCGCGTTTGTCATCCCGCTTTGGGCCGAACTCGTCGCGATCGCCATCGGCGCGGTGCAGGGATCCATGTTCGCGGCCCAGTTTCGCGACCGCAGGCTGGATCTGCTTGGTATCACGATCATCGGCATCGCAAGCGGGTATGGCGGCGGCCTTCTTCGCGACATCCTGCTGAACGTGTCCCCCGCAGCCCTGCAGAGTAATTGGTACCTGCCGGTCGCCGCGGCCGCGGCGATGCTGGGGATGCTGCTGGAGCGGGTGTTCTCGCGACTCAGCAAGGCGATCACAGCTCTCGACGCGCTGACAATCGGGGTGTTCGGCGCGATCGGAACAACCAAGGCGCTGTCGCTCGGCTTCGACGTGATCCCCGCGGTTTTCGTCGGTGTGCTCGCCGCCGTCGGCGGGTCGATCCTACGCGACATGCTGCTCAATCTGCCGATCGCGCTTATGCACGTGGGTTCCCTCTACGCCGCCGCGGCGGTCATTGGCACGGTGACCCTCGTCGCCTTGCAGTCGCTGGGGGTCGACGTCTTCATCGCGGCGATCGTGTGCGTCGTCGTGACCTTCGGGGTTCGGATTCTCGCGGTGTTGTTCCACTGGAAACTGCCGGAGCAGCGCGCCATCTCCCGCTTGCCGAGGGTGACACGGCGGCCGAAGGGCCGCCCCTGACTCGTGTCAGACGGATGCCAGCTGCGTGGTCCCTGACTGGCTGCGCACCGCGCGGTTGACCGCGGACACCACGGCCTTGAGCGACGCCGTCGAGATGTCGGTGTCGATTCCGACACCCCACAGCCGTTTGTCCCCGACCTGGCATTCGACGTAGGCGGCGGCCTGAGCGTCGCCGCC
Organism: Cryobacterium sp. BB307; assembly: GCF_012274275.1. GTDB lineage: Bacteria > Actinomycetota > Actinomycetes > Actinomycetales > Microbacteriaceae > Terrimesophilobacter. Next base: position 627,515 of record NZ_JAANZA010000002.1, read on the forward strand.
GGCGCCGAGCGCGTGTTCGACGTAGTCGTACACCTTCACCTCAACGCCCTGCTCGGCGAGCACATGCAAGAACGCGTCCAGCGGACCGTTCCCGGTGCCGCCGACCTGCACAACGTCGTCGCCGACACGCAGCGCGGCGGTAAGGGACACCTCGCCGCTCATGTCGCTGGAGATCCCGGTGCGGCGCAGTTCGAATCGGCCCCACTTCTCCCCCGGCACTTCTGACGGCAGGTACTCGTCGGAGAAGATGTCCCAGATCTCCTCGCTCGAGACCTCTCCGCCCTCGGCATCCGTCTTCGCCTGCACCACCGAGCTGAACTCGATCTGCAGCTTGCGCGGCAGGTCGAGCGCGTGGTCGGTCTTCAGCAGGTACGCGACGCCACCCTTGCCGGACTGGGAGTTGACCCGGATGACCGCCTCATAGCTGCGGCCAAGGTCGCGCGGGTCGACCGGCAGGTAGGGCACCGCCCACTCGAGTTCGGAGACGGGCTTGCCCTCGGCCTGGGCGCGGGCATCCATGGCCTCGAAGCCCTTCTTGATGGCGTCCTGGTGCGAGCCGCTGAAAGCGGTGTAGACCAGGTCGCCGGCCCACGGGCTGCGCTCTGGCACCGGCAGCTGGTTGCAGTGCTCGACGACGCGCTTGATCTCATCCAGGTCGCTGAAGTCGATCTGCGGGTCGACGCCCTGGGTGAACATGTTGATGCCCAGCGCGACCAGGTCAACGTTGCCGGTGCGCTCACCGTTGCCGAACAGGCACCCCTCGATGCGGTCCCCGCCGGCCAGGTAGCCCAGCTCGGCCGCGGCGACGGCCGTGCCGCGGTCGTTGTGCGGGTGCAGGCTCAGGATGACGTTCTCGCGGTGGTTCAGGTTGCGCGACATCCACTCGATCGAGTCGGCGTACACGTTCGGTGTCGCCATCTCGACCGTCGCAGGCAGGTTGATGATGACCTTGCGCTCCGGGGTGGGCTCGAACACCTCGAGCACCTGGTTGCACACGTCGAGGGCGAATTCCAACTCGGTGCCGGTGTAGCTCTCCGGGGAGTACTCGTAGTAGATCTCGGTGCCCGGCGCGAGCGCCTCGGCCGCCTTGCACATGCGGGCGCCCTCGAGCGCGAGGTCGATAACGCCCTGCTTGTCGGTGCGGAACACGACGTCGCGCTGCACGATGCTGGTCGAGTTGTACAGGTGCACGATGGCCTGCTTCGCCCCGCGGATCGACTCGTAGGTGCGGTCGATCAGGTGCTTGCGTGCTTGCGTCAGCACCTGGATGGTCACGTCATCCGGGATCAGGTCCTCGTCGATGAGCGAGCGCACGAAGTCGAAGTCGGTCTGGCTCGCGGACGGGAACCCGACCTCGATCTCCTTGTAGCCCATCCGCACGAGCAGGTCGAACATGACGCGCTTGCGTTCCGGGCTCATCGGGTCGATCAGCGCCTGGTTGCCGTCACGCAGGTCCACCGCGCACCAGCGTGGCGCCTGGGTGATCTTCGCGTCGGGCCAGGTGCGGTCCGGCAGGTCGACCGCGAAGGTCTCGTGATAGGGGCGGTAACGGTGTACCGGCATCCCGGATGGCTGTTGTGTGTTCTTCATGGTTCTCGTACCTTCTGGTCGTCTGCTTCAGCCAATGACGGACTCCGCGACGAGTGAGGCCTGGAAGTTAGGACTCGTCGCGGCAGCTAAGGAGAAGCAGACCGAACACGCCTTCAAGACTAACACCGCGCACACCGGGCGATCGCCGCGAGGTGACGAGCGAAAAGCGGAAAACGTTGGGTACCGGCGACCGGCAGGCCCAACTCATACTTTCTTCATGACCACAGCACACCTCTCTCGATTCGTCACGACGGCGGCCGTCCTCAGCGTCGGGCTGCTCCTCGGCGGTTGCGCCGCCTCTCCCGGTTCCAGCCCGATGCCGGCCCCGGCCGACGAACCGATTCCCGCATCCGGGGAGGTGGTCGGACAGGGAACCGTGCTGCAGGTCGGCGATGCGGCCCCCCAGTTCTGCCTGGGCGGCGTCATGGAGTCGTACCCGCCCCAGTGCTCCGGTCCGGAACTGATCGGCTGGGACTGGGAGGCCGTGGACGGAGCCGAGACCTCTGGCGACGTGACCTGGGGCAGCTACGCCGTGCAAGGAACCTGGGACGGTACCAGCCTCACCGTGACCGCTCCCCCGATCATGCTCGCACTGTACGACCCGATCCGGGTCGACAACCCGTACCAGGATCCCGCCAACAAGGGGGCGACCTCAGAGGACGAGCTGCTGCGCATCCAGACGGAGCTCCACGAATCGGCACCGTTCGACGTGCTCACCTCATGGACAGAGAACGGGTATCTGTTCGCAACCGTCACCTACGACGACGGCGACATCCAGGCGTACCTCGATGAGGAATACGGTAAAGACGTCGTGATCGCCCAGTCTGCCCTGCGGGGTCTCGCCGACTGATCCGCCTAAGTCACCCGACGAACTCGTCGACGCGCCCCAGCACGTCGGCGAGTTCGCCGCGTGTGGCGACCGCAAGCTTGCGGAAGCACCGCGACAGGTGGAACTCGACCGTCTTCATGGTCACGAACAAGCGTGCGGCGATGTCCCGGTTGGTGAGACCCTGCGCCGCCAGCGACGCGACACGGAACTCCGCGGGCGTGAGCGAGGACACCCGCAGCTCGACCTCGGTCGGGATGGCGGGCCGCCCGATCGCGGCAAGGGACGCGCGCACGCGCTTCTCGGTCGGCGCCATGCCCTGCGCTTGCGCGTAGACCAGCACTTCGCCGAGCAGGCCGGCCGCCTCGTCCCTGGCGTCCCTGGCGACCAGCAGCTCGGCCAGGAAGTCGATCAGCTGCGCCCGCTCGAGCGGTCGCGTCGGGTTCAGCCAGTCGAGCGCGTCGCGCACGATCCGCTCCGCTTCAGCCGCGTCGTCGACGGTCCGCGCGAGCCGTAACGCCGCGGCCGCACGGACTCCGCCGGACGCGGCGACAGTCAGGTCGAACTCCTCACGGGCAACCGCCTCGGCTGCGGCCCGATCGCCCATCGCGAGCAGCGCTTCGGCGGCCGCGCCGCGCCATCCGGCCGAGAGCGGCTCCCCTCCGACCGGCACCAACGATCCGGCACGCCTGGCCAGTTCGAGCCCGCGCTGCGGTTGCCCGTAGGCGGTCCAGTAGTGCGCCTTGCCGACCAGCTTCACCGCTTCGAACAGGCTGCTCGGACTCTCATACTCCCCGCCCAGCGCAAGCTCGCCGGCAGCCTCGAGGTCGCCGACCAGCAGCTGGCAGCGAATGAGGAAGAATTCCGCCGCCTCGCGGTAGAGGGTCCAGCCGAGTTCGACCGCCTTGACGGCCGTCATCAGGTCGGCGACAGCGTTGCGCACGTCGCCCGCGGACAGGTACATCGCGCCGCGGCTGTACAACGCGGTTGCCTCGCCGAGCACCTGGCCGTCTCGGCGAGCATCCTGGATCACGCCGGTGAGCACGTCGACCCCTTCGCCGAAGCGCTCGGTGAAGTTGAGTGCACCGCTCAGCATGTAAGTGGTCGGGTCGTTGGCGCTGCCCTGACTGTCGCGGCTCCAGCCGTCGTACGCGCGTTTCGAGAGCAGCTCCGCGTGAGCGCCAGGGTCGCCCGCCATGGTGACCGCGACGGCCACCGCGGCCAGCAGCGAGCTGTCCTCGTCGGTGTCGAGCGCGGGGTCCTGCCCGACGACATCCGCGATCACCGGCAGGTCGAGAGCCGATGGGTTCATCGTCTGATTGAGCTGTGCCGCGAGGAGGCGCGCGATGATCGAACGGTACAGCGGCTGGTCTGTTGTGAGTTCGGTGGCCGCGTCGGTGTAGGACGCCTCAGCATCCGCGTGCCTGCCGGATGCGACGAGCGAGTCGCCGATGCCGGTGAGCAGCCGGGCACGGTGGTCGGGGTCGACAACGCTTCGCAGCGCCTCGCGCCAGCGACGCTCCGCCCGTTCCCTGTCGCCGATCGCGAGCTGCGCCCTCCCGGCGAGCTCCAGCAAAGCGGTACGGCCCGGATCGTCGACGCGGGATTCCTGGAGCGCGCGTTCCAGCCAGGCCGCCGCCTCGCGGGTGGACCCGGCGGCGAGTGCGGCTTTGGCGGCCTGCTCGAGCACTCGAACCTTCCACGGGTCGCGGCCGAGGAGCCCGTGCATCAGGTTCGCTGCGACAACGGTGTCGGGCAGGCCGAGCTCGGCCAGCACCCGCGCGGCACGGTCGTGCAGCTCGGCCCTGCTGATGGAGGACATCGAGCCGAGGATCGCCTCCTCCACGAGCGGGTGGCTGATCATCAGCGGCTCGATCTGGTCCGCCTTGACGATGCCCTCTGCTACGAGGTCGCCGACGACGCCATCCAGTGTCTCGCGATCGACCTCGGACACCGACACCACCGCGAGGATGGTGGCGATCGGCCCGAGTACCGCGATGGAGCCGGCGACCGCCTTGTGCAGCACACCCAGACGGTCGAGGCGCGACGTCACCGACTCGGTGATCCGGATGCTCGCGCGCAGGTCTCCGCCGGACGCTGCCGCCTCGACCGCGTAGAACGGGACGCCGCCGCTCAATTCGTGGATGCGAGCGGCGTCGAGCGATGGATCGGCGATGAGCCCGGCGACCCCGTCGATGCTGAGCGGTCCAAGCGTGACCGCTTCCGCTGATGCGAGCAGGCCGCTCACGACCTGAGAGCGTGTGGAGTCGGCGATCTCGCGCACACCGAACATCACCGCCACGGCGTCGCCGTTCAGTTGCGGGACGGCCACCCCGAGTACCGCAGCGGAGGCGTCGTCGATCCACTGCAGGTCGTCGAGCACGAGCAGCAGCGGGCGCTCCTCGGCCAGCCTGGCCGCGACCCATTGGACCGAGTAGGCCAGCGCGGCGCTGTCGGCATTGTGGGGGTCACCGATCAGGAGCTCCCGCAGCGCATTCCCCGGGCCGTCGAAAGGCGCGTAGCCGGCCGCGGTGTCCTGCGCGAGCGCCCTGAACCACTGGTGCAGCACCCCGTAGGGGACCTCGACCCCGAACGGGGTGCACACAGCCTTCAGCACGGTCCAGTCGGTGAGCTCGGATGCGACGGCGCCGATGAGGGTGGTCTTGCCGATGCCGGGTTGTCCAACGACCGCGATCATCCGGGACCCGGACTGCCGGGCAGCCGCGAGGCTGCGCCGCAGCATGTCGAGCTCCCGCTCGCGTTCGACGATCCGCATGCCCCCCCTGCTTCACCTGTCGTGGTTCCCCCCGCATCATAGGGGCAGGGCCACCGAGGTGGCCACTGTCCGAGTCGCCCACTCCTGCCCCATAACAGGGCGCGAACAGGGGCGGGAGTGGGCAACTCGGCGGTGCGGGTCGAGCCAGGGCCCTCCTCAGTCGGTCGCGAGGGCGGCGACCGGCGTCACGCGCAGCGCACTGCGCGCCGGCCCGACGGAAGCGGCAAGCGTGATCACCGCTGCCGCCAGCGCGACGCTGACCGGAACGAGCCACGGGATAGCCGGCGGCACGATCGCCTGCCCTGCGGTGCTGCCCAGCAGAGATTGCGCGCCGACCCAGCCGTAGAAGACCCCGAGAGCGGTGCCAACGAGCACCGCTGCGGCCGTGTACTGCGCTGCTTCCGCGGCGACCATCAACCGCACCTGGCCGCGAGTGAACCCAAGTGCGCGGAGCAGGCCCAACTCACGCCGACGCTGGTGCACCGAAAGCGACAGGGTGCCCGCGATGCCGACCGCGGCGATGAGAGCCGAGAAGCCGATCAGTGCTGAGAACACCACGACGGTCACCGTCAGGATGTCGTCCCATCCGTCCGCTCCGCCGTGCAGTTCCACCGAGCGGGTCACTAGGTCGACGTAGGACCGCATCGCGACCGCGAACATCACGACGAGCGTGACGCCGATTACCAGTCCGATGGTCGTGCGCGCGCTGCGCTCCGGGTACCGAACCGCATTGGCTGCGGCGAGCCGCGCAAAGGGCGCCCGCCCGAGCATCCGACCCAGCAGACGGAGCACGGGCGGCATGACGCGGTCGGCGCCGAGGATGATTCCGGTGAACGACACCATTCCGCCGACCAACCCGACGAGGACGCCGAGCGGCGTGACCAAGCCGCTGAGGACCGCGAGCACGAGCAGTGCGAAACCGACGATCACGAGGGTGAGAGCGGTCGCGTTGCGGCCGCGGCGGCCGGCGCGCTCATCGCTCTCGACGGCTGCGCCGAGCGCCTCGAGGGGCGTCACTCGCAGCACGCGCCGGGAACCGATCCACGATGAGAGCCAGGTCGTCAGCGTGACGATCAGGATCGGCAGCATGAGCACCGGCTCGAACCAGGCATAGTCGAGCTCGGGTATGAGCGAACTCGCGATGGCAATGCGCACGCCGCCCATCGCGATGAGCGTGCCTGCCGCAGCGCCGATGAGTGACCCGATGACGCCGACCACCAGCCCCTCACGTGCGACCACTTGCCGCTGTGCTGATGCGCTCGAGCCGAGCAGCCTCAGCAGGGCGATGGTCCGCGTGCGCCCGGCGATGATCGTCGAGAACGAGTTGGTGGTGACGATCGCCCCGACGAACACGGCGATCGCCAGGAACACGAAGGCGACTATCGACAGCACCGCTTGGAGCGTCTCAGATTCGGCGATGTCGTGTCCTCGCACCATGGCGGTGAGCGCGCCGATGACCTGCAGCAGCAGAACCCCGAATGCCGAGCTCAGGGCAGCGACGAGGACGCTCGAACCGTGGTCGCTCAGGTTCCCGTGCTTCACGCTGCACGCTCCATGGTGAGCATCTTGCGCGAGATCTCGTCGGCGGATGCTGCCTCGATGTCGTCGATGATGCGCCCGTCCGCGACGAACAGGATGCGGTCGGCGTGACTCGCGGCGATCGGGTCATGGGTGACCATGACGATGCTCTGCTGGTGGTCCCGTGCTGCTGCGGCAAGCAGTTCGAGCACCTCGCGGCCGGTGCGCGTGTCGAGGTTGCCGGTCGGTTCGTCGGCGAAGACGACATCCGGCCGTGTGGCAAGAGCACGTGCGATGGCGACGCGCTGCTGCTGACCGCCGGACAGTTCGTGGGGACGGTGGGTGAGCCGGTCGGCCAGCCCGAGGGATGCGATCAGCTCGTCGACCCACTCCCGTTCGCTGCCGCTGGGGTTGCGCCCGTCGAGTTCGAACGGCAGGTGCACGTTTCCGCCGACCGTCAGCGTCGGCACCAGATTGAAGGACTGGAAGACGAAACCGACGCGGCGACGGCGCAGTGTCGTCAGCTCCCTGTCGTTCAGCGCGCTGATCTCGGTGTCGCCCAGCCACACCGATCCGGTGGTGGGGGCGTCCAGCCCGGCCATGATGTGCATGAGCGTCGACTTGCCGGAGCCGCTCGGCCCCATAACCGCGGTGAACTCGCTCTCTCGGATGCCGACCGAGACGTCGTCGAGTGCCCTGACTGTGCTGCTGCCGCTGCCATAGGACTTGCTCAGCTGCGATACGCGGGCGACCAGGCCCGCCTCTGTGTGATTGAATGCCATGCCCTCAACGCTAGGAAGCTGGTGAGTGCACGAGCATCCGTCTGCCGAGGGCATCCGCTACATCGTTCGGATGATCCTCAGTCGAACTGCTTGTCGATGGCCCTGACGACCGGCCAGGCGCCGTCCTCTGAGTTGGACAGCACTGCGACGTCGACACCGGCTGCCGGGTAGTGGCGCACGATGCCGCTCGCCCCAGCGTTGATGCCGTCCTTGTAGTACGAGCGCACCGTGCCGTCCTCGGCCAGGTCGAACTCCAGGCCGAAGCCGTACTTGGTGTCCTCGTCATGCACGACCTGGGGGCTCAGGAACTCCTCCGTCAACTCGCCGCCGAGCAGCCGCCCGGAACGCACCGCGGTCAGGAAGGTCAGCAGGTCGGCGGCGGTGACGAACGCCCCACCGTCGGGTGATCCGATCGGCGGGTAGGAGTAGATGTTCTGCACCCACCTGCCGTCATCCTTCTTGTCCCAGCCTTCCGCGACCCTGGGTGCGGCGTCGCGGCGGTCGAAGAAGCCCGAGTCATGCATGCCTGCTGCCGCGAAGACATCCCGGGTGACGACGTCGCGGTAGGTCTCGCCGGTCACCGCCTCGAGCGCGAGGCCAAGCAGCACGTACCCGACGTTGCAGTAGCGGCACTGCACGCCGGGTGCAGCGAGAGGCTCCTTGTAGGCGAACTGGGGCAGGAAGTCGCGCGTCTCGATGATCGAGTAGTTCGGCTTGTCCTTGAACAGGGCCTCATAGCTCTCGCCGGCTTCCTCGTCGGCGTCATCGGCGATGCCTGAGGTGTGGGTCAGCAGGTGCAGCAATCGCACGTCGCGGCTGATGGTGGTGGACTCCAGGTCGACATAGTCATGGATCGAGGCCTCGAGGTCGAGCCGTCCTGCCTCGACCTGTTGGAGCACCGCGATCGAGGTGAAGAGCTTGGTGATCGACGCGCTGTCGAAGCGGATGTCCGGGGCGTTGGGCACGTCCCAGTGCCGGGAGGCCAGCCCCGCGGCGCGCTCGTAGAGCACCTCGGAATCGCGGGCGATCAGCACGACCCCGGAGAACTCGGTTTCGGCGATGGCGTCGTTTACGGCGTCGAACTGCATCGGACGAGCCTATCGGCCGCTACTGGTCGGCTCTGTGCTCGTTCAGCCGGTGCTCGAAGGCGTACACGACGAGTTGGACCCGATCACGCAACGAGAGCTTGCCGAGGATGCGACTCACGTGCGTCTTCACGGTTGCCTCGCTCAGGTACTCGCTCTGGGCGATCTCCGCGTTGCTGAGGCCGCGGGCGGCGAGGCCGAAGATCTCTCGCTCACGGCTTGTGAGGCTGCGGAACTCCGCCGGCGCCGGCTTCGGCGCTTTCCTGCCAACGTGCTCGAAGAGCGCGCGCGTCGCGGAGGCGGCAACCACCGCGGTTCCCGCGTGCACCGTGCGGATGGCGGCGAGCAGGAACTCTGGCTCCGCGTCCTTCAGCAGGAAGCCGCTCGCGCCGGCCCGGATGGCGCGGGCAGCGGCCTCGTCCAGGTCGAAGGTGGTGAGCACGATGATCCTGGGAGCCGTGGCACCGCTCTCCTCGCCGGCCAGCACGATCCGGCGGGTCGCCTCGATGCCATCGAGAACAGGCATCCGCACGTCCATCAGGATCACGTCCGGCCGCAGCTCGTCGGAGAGCTGGATCGCGCCCTGGCCGTCCCCGGCTTCGCCGACGAACTCCAGGTCCGGTTGCGATGCCACCAGCATCCGGATGCCGGCGCGAAACAGTGCCTGGTCGTCGACGAGCGCGACCCGGATGGGCGCGCTCACGCGGTCACCGGCTCGAACACCGATGGCAAACCGGCGCGCACGACCCAGCGTCCTGCCTCAGGACCCGCGTCGAACCATCCGCCTGCCAGCTCGGCGCGCTCCCGCATGCCCGCGATGCCGTGCCCGATGCCCTGCGGGTGCTCCGGCGTCAGGATGGCGCTCGAGACCCGGATGCCGAGTTCGTCAGCCCAGTCGAGTCGCACGTCGACCTGCTTCGCCACGTCGCCGTGTCGCAGCGCGTTGGTGAGCGCCTCCTGCACGATCCGGTAGGCGGCCAGCTGCTGGCTGGTGCCCACCGCGACCGGTTCACCCACCTGCTCGAACCGGATCGGCAGTCCGGATGCGCGCAGCTGGTCGAGCAGTCGGTCCAGGTCGGCGAGCACCGGCTGCGGCGATTCGCCCTGATTGTGCCGCAGCTGGGCGAGCAGCACGCGCACGTCAGCAAGGGCCTCCCGCGCGGTCGTGGAGATGGCCTCGAGCGCGGTGCCCACCGCACCCGGGTCGGCGTCCTTCGCGTACCTGGCGCCGTCGGCCTGCGCGATCACGACCGCGAGCGAGTGCGCGACGACGTCGTGCATGTCGCGCGCGATGCGGGTGCGCTCGTGTTCGCGCGCGGCCTCCCGCTCTGCGTCGAGTCGCTGGCGCTCTGCGATGATGCGCGCCCGCCCGGCTTCCCGCGAGGCGCGCCAGGTGCGCGCGAGGAGGCCGAACGTCCAGCTCAGCACGAAGACCGCGAGGAAGGACAGGAACGTGATGAGCATCGTCAGCGTTATCGCCGGCAGCTGCGCGAGGATCGAGACCGATCCGAGGTCCGGCGCATAACCGGCGTCGAGTGGAAGGTAGATCGCGATGATCAGCGCGCCGACTCCGCTGGAGACGAGACCCGCCCACTTGGTGATCCGATCGCCGTAGGACGCCGTCGCGTACAGGACGGGCAAGATGGCGAGGTTCGAGGGGTCGGGTCCGATGTCGGCGAAAACCTGCACGAGCGAGGTGAGCCACGCGATGCCGAGAGCGATCGGCGGGCTGATGCGCCGGAGCCCGAGTGCGGCGCTCATGCCGATGCCGGCGACAGGTGAGGTCCCAAGACTGGGGCTCAAAGCGGACACGTAGAGCACCAGCAGCAGGCACAGCGTCGCGACAACGATGTCGAACACCAACTGGGCTGGCTTCAGCGTGCGGATCATGGCTTCAACGGTAGATGCTCGCCGCGCGCCGACGGCTCCAGTTGAGCCTCCCGGCGGCCGGAATCATCCTTCCGATGTACGTCCGGCCGGGGTCTCGACCGGCTCAACCACCGGGGTTTCAGAAACCCAGCCGACCCAGCTGCTTCGCGTCGCGCTGCCAGTCCTTCGCGACTTTGACCCGAATGCTCAGGTACACCGGTGAGCCGACGAGCGGTTCGATCTGGCCGCGCGCACGCGCGCCCACCTCACTCAGGCGGGAGCCCCTATGCCCGATGATGATGCCCTTCTGGCTGTCCCGCTCCACCCACAGGTTCGCGTACACCTCGACGAGGTCCTTGTCCTCGCGTTCCACGATGTCATCGACGGTCACCGCGATCGAGTGCGGCAGTTCGTCCTCGACACCCTCAAGGGCGGCCTCCCGCACCAGCTCGGCGATGCGTGCCTCGAGCGTCTCCTCGGTGATGGTCTCAGCCGGATACAGCGGCTCCGACTCCGGCATGAGCGCGACGAGCTCGGCAGCGAGCGTGTCGAGCTGGATGCCGGTGGTCGCCGACACCGGAATGATCGTCGCCCAGTCCCGCAGCTCACTCACGGCGAGCAGCTGCTGGGCAACCTGGGCCTTGGACGCCGAGTCGACCTTGGTCACGAGCGCAACCTTCTTCGCCTTCGGGAACTGGTCGAGCTGCTCGTTGATGAACCGGTCCCCCGGTCCGAGCTTCTCGTTCGCTGGGACGCAGAAGCAGATCACGTCGACGTCGCCGAGGGTCTCCTGCACGATGTCGTTGAGTCGCTCGCCGAGCAGCGTGCGCGGCCGGTGCATGCCGGGCGTGTCGACGAGAATAAGCTGCCCGTCCTCCCGGTGCACGATGCCGCGGATCGCCCGGCGGGTGGTCTGCGGCTTGCTGCTGGTGATCGCGACCTTCTCACCGACGAGCGCGTTGGTGAGCGTCGACTTGCCCACGTTGGGCCTGCCGACGAAGGTCACGAATCCGGCGCGATAGGTCAACGGTGCTCCCTGGGGTTCGATTGGCCGTTCTGATGGTTCGAGTTGTCATCTGATCCGAACGCGTCGTCGGCGTCGATGAGCGCCTGGTCGCGCTCTACCAGCACCGTGGTGACCCGCTTGCGGCGGCCCTCGGTGCGCTCCGCGGTGAGGATGATCCCGGAGTGGGTCGCTGACGACCCGGCGAGCGGCAACCGGCCGAGCGCCTTGGTCAGCAGTCCGCCGACCGAGTCGACGTCGTCGTCGTCCAGGTGGATCCCGAACAGCTCTCCCAGCTCGTCCACCGGCAGCCGGGCGCTCACCCGGTACCGGCCATCACCCAGGTCGACCACCTCGACGACCTCACGGTCGTATTCGTCGGAGATGTCGCCGACGAGTTCCTCGATCAGGTCCTCCATCGTGACCAGGCCGGCGATGCCGCCGTACTCGTCGACGACCATCGCGAGGTGGTTCGACTCGAGCTGCATCTGTCGCAGCGAATCGTCGGCCTTCTGCGACTCGGGCACGAACAGCGTCGGACGCGCCAGCTCGGCCACCGTCATGCCCTCCGCGTCGAGCGGCTTCTCATAGCTCAACCGGGCGACATCTCGCAGGTAGAGCACGCCGATGACGTCGTCGATGTGCTCGCCGATCACCGGCATCCGGGACACTCCGCGGCTGAGGAACAGTCCCATCGCGGTGCCGATGTCGGCGCCGCCATCAATGGTGACCATGTCGGTGCGCGGGATCATCACCTCGCGCACCACGGTGTCGCTGAATTCGAAGATCGAGTGGATCAGCTCGCGGTCGTCCTCCTCGAGCACGTCGAGTTCTGTGGCCTCGTCGACCATGCTCAGCAGCTGTTCCTCGGATGCGAAGCTCGAGGTGCGCGGGCGGCCGGGGGTAACCCGGTCGCCGATCCGCACGAGCGCGGCCGCGATCGGGCCGAGGACCACCCGGAAGGCGTGCACCAGCCACGCGCTCTGCCGCATCACGGTGCGCGCGTGCACCCGGCCGACGGCGCGCGGGCTGGACCCGACGAGCACGAACGACACGATGGTCATGCCAAGCGCAGCCAGCAGCAGCGCAAGCCACAGGTCTTCGACCGTGTAGGCGAGCGCCAGGGTCACGAGCACCGCCGCGGTGGACTCGGTCACGACGCGCATGAAGTTGACCGCGTTGACGTGAGCGCCGACATCGGAGGCGATCGCGAGCAGCGACTTGCGCGCGCGCGAGCGCACCGCGAGGTCCTGCAAGTCGGTGCGCGACAGCACGCTCATCGCGGAGTCGGCTGCGGCGAGGAGTCCGCCGAGCGCCACCAGGAGGACCGCAATGGTGACGAAGACGGGGATCATCGGCGTGTCCCTACGATCGTCGTTCCTGCATCGTGAACCCGATCAGGATGTCCCGCTGGATGCCGAACATCTCCCGTTCCTCGTCCGGTTCCGCGTGGTCGAAACCCAGCAGGTGCAGCAGGCCGTGGCAGGTGAGCATGACGAGTTCGTCGAGCGTGCTGTGGCCGGCCGTCTTCGCCTGGACCTCAGCGACCTGCGGGCACAGCACGATGTCGCCGAGCAGCCCCGGTGGCGTCAGCTCTTCATCACTGCCAGGGCGCAGCTCGTCCATCGGGAAGCTGAGCACGTCGGTGGGGCCGGGCTCGTCCATCCATTGCACGTGCAGCTGTTCCATGGCCGCCTCATCGACGAGCACGATGCCGAGGTCGGCATCCGGATGCACGTGCAGCTGCTCCAGGGTGTACCCGGCGAGCCGCTGCAGCGCAGCCTCGTCGACCGGGATCGCCGACTCGTTGTTGACCTCTATCGACATCAGCGCTTCCTCTTGTGGTCCTGGGGCATCCGGGCCCGTCGTTCGGCTCGGTTGGCGCCCTCGACGGCGCCGTGCTGCTCGAAGCGCTGCAGTTGCCGCTCCGCGTCGTACTTGGTGTACGCATCCACGATGCGACCGACGAGGCTGTGCCGCACCACGTCGTCGCTCGTCAACCGCGCGAAGTGGATGTCGTCGATCTCGGAGAGCACGCGCGTCACCAGCTGCAGCCCGCTAGCCCCGGTGGGCAGGTCGATCTGGGTGATGTCGCCGGTGACCACCATCTTCGAGCCGAAGCCCAGCCGGGTGAGGAACATCTTCATCTGCTCCGGCGTGGTGTTCTGCGCTTCGTCGAGCACGATGAAGGAGTCGTTCAGGGTGCGCCCGCGCATGTAGGCCAGCGGCGCAACCTCGACGGTGCCTGTGGCGAGGAGTCGGGGCACGACCTCCGGGTCCATCATCTCGTTGAGCGCGTCGTACAGCGGCCGCAGGTACGGGTCGATCTTGTCGTTGAGGGTGCCGGGGAGGAATCCCAACCGCTCCCCCGCCTCGACGGCGGGACGGGTCAGGATGATCCGGTTGACCTCCTTGCGCTGCAGCGCCTGCACCGCTTTCGCCATCGCGAGGTAGGTCTTGCCCGTGCCGGCCGGTCCGATTCCGAACACGATGGTGTTCTCGTCGATGGCGTCGACGTAGTTCTTCTGGCCGAGCGTCTTCGGCCGGATGCTTCGGCCGCGGCTGGTGAGGATGGCCTGGCTGAGCACTTCGGCCGGGCTGACCCTGGGGTCCTCCTTGAGCATGCGCGCGGACGTGTTCACTTCCGGCTCGCCGAAGTCCTGGTCGTTGCGCACCATTTGGATGAGCTCCTCCACGAGCCGCTTCGCCCCTGCGACCTGCCCCGCATCACCGTCGAGGGAGATCTCGTTGCCTCTCACCGCAACCCGCACGAGCGGGAACTGACCCTCAACGGTCTTGAGGAGCCGGTCCTGGGGACCCAGCAGCCGGACCATCGCAATGCCATCGACGCGGAGCTCTTCGTGAGCCACCGCATCCGGTTGGTCGCTATTGGCCAAGGGTTCCTTCCTCCAGTTCGCCGCACAGCACATGGGCGTGGACATGGAAAATCGTCTGACCGGTCGACTCGCCCTCATTGAACACGAGACGGAAGTCCCCGTTCGATTTGTCGCTGGCCAGCGATTTCGCCGTCGCCACGATGCGCGCGAGCAACGCGGGGTCGCCCGCCGCGAGCTCGCTCACGTTCGCGAACTCCTCCGTCTTGGGCACCACCAGCATGTGGACCGGCGCCTTCGGGGCGATGTCGTTGAATGCGATGAGCGTTTCATCCTCGTAGACGATGTCCGCGGGGATCTCACGCGCGATGATCTTCGTGAACACGCTTCGCTCATCGGTTTCCGGCATGCGCACCATCGTAACGGGTGCCGCTCACCAGCGGCCGAGTCGCGAGTTGACCACTGCGAGCGCCGCCGGGCCCGCGGTGCTCGTCCGCAGCACGGTCGTGCCGAGCTTGTACTCGGTCGCGCCCGCGGCGACGAAGCGCTCGCGTTCGGCCGGGGCGATGCCACCCTCCGGCCCGACGATGAGCAGGATGTCGCGCCCGTCGGTGGGGAGCCCGGTCAAAGGAAGCTCGGCGAGCGGCTCGAGCACCACCGTCTGCAGGTCGGCGGCCAGAGCGACCAGCTTGGCGGTGTTCACCAGCGGCAGCAGTCGCGGCAGCCGGGCCCGCATCGACTGCTTGCCTGCCTCGCGGAGAATCGCCGCCCACCGGTCGTGGTGCTTCTGCAGCTTCGGTCCCTCCCAGCGCACGATGGAGCGCGCGGCGGCCCACGGAATGACCGCATCCACCCCGAGCTCTGTGGCCGCCTGGATCGCCAGCTCGTCCCTGTCGCCCTTCGCGAGCGCTTGCGCGAGCCACACGGCTGGCCGCGATTCCGGCTCGGTCCGAACCGCTTCGACCCGGATGCTGAACTCGGCAGGTTCCGCGTTCGTCACCGTGCCGCTGACGACCAGGCCCGCACCGTTCCCGACGGTTGTCGTCTCGCCGACCCGAAGCCGACCGACGGTGACCGCGTGCCGTGCCTCGGATCCGCTGACCGTGACCTCACTGCCGACTGCCGTCCCGGTGAGATCGTCGCTCAGGTAGAAGTGCGCCACGGCTCTTAGTCACAGGTTCAGGAAGCGGTCCCGCAGCTTCTGGAACAGTCCCTGCTGGAACACGCTGAGGGTAGGGGGCACACTCTTGCGGCTCTTCGCGAACTCGTTCATGAGTCGCAGCTGAGTCGTGTCGAGCTTGGTCGGGGTGATCACCTGAACGCCGATCTTGAGGTCGCCGCGTCCGGTTCCGCGCAGGTGGGTGATTCCGCGTTCCTTGACCGTGATGACCTCTGCGCTCTGCGTGCCCGGCTTTACCTCGACGGTGATGGGCCCATCGAGGCCCTTCAGCGTCGCGGTGGTGCCGAGGATCGCATCCGTCATCTGCACCTCGAGCGTGGCGAGCAGGTCGTCGCCGTTCCTGCTGAAGATGTCGTGGTGCTTGACCTTGATCTCGAGGTAGAGGTCGCCGTTGGGCCCACCGGCCGGTCCGGCTTCACCCTGACCGGGCAGCTGAAGGCGCAGGCCGGTGTCCACACCAGCTGGCACGTCGACCTTGATCTTGCGGCGCGCGCGCACACGCCCCTGGCCCTGACAGGTCGGGCAGGGGTTCGGGATGACCGTGCCGTAGCCGCGGCAGGTGCCGCACGGGCTCGACGTCATCACGTTGCCGAGGAGGCTGCGCACCGAGCGCTGGATGGATCCGGTGCCGCCGCAGATGTCGCAGGTCACCGGCTTGGTGCCGGGCGCGCAGCAGGAGCCGTTGCAGGTCTCGCACATCACCGCGGTGTCGACCTCGAGTTCGCGCGCGATGCCGAAGACGACATCCTTCAGGTCGACCTCAACGCGCAGCAGCGCATCCTGCCCGCGCTCACGGCGTGAGCGAGGCCCTGACGCGCGCGGGCCGGCGCCGAAGAACGCGTCGAAGACGTCGCCGAAGCCGCCGAAGCCCGCAGCGCCGAAGCCGCCGGTGCCGCCGAGGTCGTACTGCTCGCGCTGCTTCGGGTCGGAGAGGACGTCGTAGGCGTGCGTCACCTGCTTGAACTTCTCCGCCGCGTCAGCCCCCGGGTTCACATCCGGATGCAACTCGCGAGCGAGGCGTCGGTACGCCTTCTTGATCTCTTCCGGGGTCGCGGTGCGCTCGACGCCCAGCACTTCGTAATGGTCAGCCAAATGAAATTCCTTGAGATTGTGCCCGGGTGCTCAGTTCTCACCGAGCAGGCGGGACAGGTAACGCGCGACCGCGCGAACGGCCGCCATATTGTTCGGATAGTCCATGCGGGTGGGACCCAGCACACCGAGTCGCGCCAGTTCGCCGCCGGATGTCGAGTAGTTGCTCGTGAGCACACTCGTCTCACTCAAGCCGAACTGCGCGTTCTCGCTTCCGATGCTCGATGATAACCCGCTGCTGTCTGGCTCCATCTCAGCGAACAGCCTGAGCAGGGTGACCTGCTCCTCGATCGCCTCGAGCACCGGGTAGATGCTGCCGGTGAAGTCGTCGGCGGTGAGCGCGAGGTTCGCGGCCCCGGCCATCACCAGCTTCTCGCCACGGCCCGCAGCGACCTGCTCGAGAAGGCTCTCGACGACCTGTCCGACGAGCAGCCTGCGATCCTGCGGGAACTGGTCGGCGAACTCGGCCAGCGCCGCCGCTGCTTCGGGGAGGCTCAAAGCGGCAAGGCTCGCGTTCAGCGCGTTGCGCAGCTCGGTCAGGAAATCGTCGTCAAGCACCGCGTGCAGGTCGATCAGCCGCTGCTCGACACGCCCGGTGTCGGTGATCAGCACCGTCATGACCCTGGTCTCGCTCAACCGGACCAGTTCGATGTGGCGGATGTGCGACCGGCCGAGGGAGGGGTACTGGACGAGCGCCACCTGGTGGGTCAGTTGCGACAGCAGCCGGACCGTCCTGCTCAGCACCTCATCGAGGTCGGTCGCTTCGCCCAGGAAGGTCTCGATCGCCTGGCGTTGCGCCGGGGTGAGCGGACGCAGGTCGGCAAGCTGGTTGACGAAGACGCGGTAGCCCTTGTCCGTCGGGATGCGCCCGGACGAGGTGTGCGGGGCGACGATCAGCTCCTCTTCCTCGAGGAGCGCCATATCGTTCCGGATGGTGGCAGCGGACACTCCGAACGAGTACCGGTCGACGATCGACTTCGACCCGACCGGCTCCCGGCTCGCAACATAGTCCTGCACGATGGCCCGCAGGACGGCGAGGCTGCGATCGGAAACCATGACCCGTCGACCTCCTCATTGGCACTCTGCTAACCCGACTGCCAATTGTACCGCGACACGCCGGATAATGAGCGTTGCACGCGCACCGACGGGGGCACTAGCTTATGGGAGGACCCGCGCGGCCCTTCCCATGTGGGGCGCAAAACCGCCGGTCACGCAACGTTTCTGGCCAACCCGGTCAGGCATGTTCGAAGAAAGGCAGTGTCAATGACTGATTCAACCTCTCAGCCCGAGACTCCCCAGCCGGCGGCCCAGCCCGCAGCACCCGCTGCACCGTTGACGGCGGCCGAGGACAAGCAGTGGGCGTCGTTCGCTCACTTCGGTGGAATCCTGAGCTTCATCCCCGCCCTCATCATCTTCCTGGTCTTCAAGGACCGCGGAACCCTGACCCGTCAGGAGAGCAAGGAAGCCCTCAACTGGCAGATCACCTGGATCGCGGTCTCGATCATCCTGAGCATCCTGATCAGCATCATCAGTGGTGTCATCTGGGCGAGCGTGGGCTTCGGCGGTATCGGTGGCGCGCTTGCGATCACCGGACTGCTGAGCTTCATCGGCTGGCTGCCCTACCTGATCAACGTCGTCTTCTCGATCATGGGCGGCATCAAGGTCAACGGCGGCGGCAGCTACCGCTACCCCTTCGCGATCCGTCTGATCAAGTAGTCGCAGCGTAAATGTAGGGCCGGGGAGTTGCTCCCCGGCCTTTCATTGTTGAGGGCGACTGCTTTAATGGGGTCATGTCTGACACCACGCCTCCTCCCCCGCCGCAGAACCCCTACCAGGCGCAGCAGCCGCTCAACCCGAGCGATGAGAAGCTCTGGTCAACGCTGATTCACATCGGCGGCATCTTCTTCAGCTTCATCCCGGCTCTCATCGGCTACATCGTGCTGAAGGACCGCGGTCCGTTCGTGCGCCAGCACACAGCGACGGCCCTCAACTTCCAGATCACGATGGCGATCGCCTACGTCGTCGGCACCATCACGATCATCATCGTTGTCGGCATCCTGATCCTCATCGCGGTCTGGATCGTCACCATCATCTTCTCGATCATGGCCGCCGTGGCTGCGAACAAGGGCGAGTACTACAGCTACCCGCTCGCCATCAAGTTCGTGAAGTGAGCTAGTCGAGCAAAGCCCGGACCACCGCGTCCGCCAGAAGCCGCCCCCGCAGCGTCAGCACGACGCGCCCGCGGAGGGCGGCTTCCGCGTTGACCAGGCCATCCGCGATCAGGCCGGCGACCGCGCGACGGCCGGCTGCCGTCAGCTCGCTGGTGTCCAGCCCGTCTCGGACGCGCGTGCCGAGCATCACCCGCTCGATGCGCCGCGTCTCGTCGTCGAGCGTCTCCCGGCCGGCAGCCGGGGACAGCCCGGCGAGCACCCGGTCGGCGTAGGCAGCCGGATGCTTGACATTCCACCAGCGCACCCCGCCGACATGGCTGTGAGCGCCCGGCCCGACGCCCCACCAGTCGTGCCCCTGCCAATAGGCGAGATTGTGCCGCGAGCGGTGGTCGCCACGCGCATCCGGGCGTCCCCAGTTGCTGACCTCGTACCACTGATAGCCGGCTTCCGACAGCAGCGCGTCGGCCAGCTCATACTGGTCGGCCGCGAGCTCGTCGTCCGGCTGCGCGACCTGCCCCTTGCGGATCTGCCGAGCCAGTTTGGTGCCGTCCTCGACGATGAGCGAGTAGGCGCTCAGGTGGTCGGGCTCCTGTGCGAGCGCGTGCTCGAGGGAGCGCCGCCAGTCGTCGAGGCTCTCCCCAGGCGTGTTGTAGATCAGGTCGAGGCTGACCTCGAGGCCCGCTTGCTTCGCCCACCCCACGACGAGCGGGATGCGTGCAGGGTCGTGGGTGCGCTCGAGCGTTGCGAGCACGTGGGGCATCGCTGACTGCATTCCGAATGACACGCGAGTGAAGCCGGATGCGCGCAGCCCCTCGAGGTAGCGCTGGTCGACCGAGTCCGGGTTCGCCTCGGTCGTGATCTCGGCATCCGGCGCCACTCCGATCGCGTCGCGGACACCGGCGAGCATTGCCGCCAGGTCGGCGACAGGGAGGATGGTCGGCGTCCCGCCGCCGAAGAACACCGTGGATGCTTGCCGCTCCTGCACTCCGGATGCGTCGAGCACCCCGCTCGCGAACCGCAGTTCCGAGACGGCCTGGCCCGCGTAGTCCTCGCGCTTGTGGCCGCCCAGCTCACTCGCCGTGTAGGTGTTGAAGTCGCAGTACCCGCAGCGCACTCGGCAGTACGGCACGTGCAGGTACACGCCCAGGTTGCGCTGCCCGGCGCCGAGCCCGGCGCGTTCGGGGAGGATTCCGTCGAGCGGCGCCGGGTCGGCGATGGGCAGAGCTGAGGGCATTAGCGGCGGATCAGGCGATCCTCATCGAGTGCGTACAGGTCACGTGCCCCCGCTGTCGCGGCTGGCAGCAGGCCCCTCGCCGCGGGCAGGAGCTGTTCTGCGAAGAAGCGCGCGAGCACCAGCTGGGTCTCGGCATTGGCGGAGTCGTCTGTCCCGGCCGCGACCAGCGCGCCCTTGGCGAGCAGCCACGCGCTCAGCACGAGACCCCACATGCGCAGGTACGGCGATGAGCCGGCCAGCGCCGAGTTCGGGTCTGCCTGGCCGTTCTGCAGCATCCAGCGCGTCGCTTCCTCGAGGGCGCCGAGATTGTCGCTGAGCGCTGCGCGAATGGACTCGAACTCCGTCCCCGCCGCCGCCAGGTCGCCGTCGAGTGCGCGCAACTGCTGCAAGTACTCGGAGACGGCCGCGCCGCCGCGCAACCCGAGCTTGCGTCCGACGAGGTCGGCGGCCTGGATGCCGTTGGTTCCTTCGTAGATCTGCGTGATGCGCACGTCGCGGAAGTACTGCGCAACGCCGGTCTCCTCGATGTAGCCCATGCCGCCGAACACCTGGAGCGCGAGCGAGGTCATCTCCGAGCCGATGTCGGTGCCGAACGACTTGCAGATCGGGGTGAGCAGGGCGACGATCTCGTCGGCGCGCTGCCGCACCGCGGCATCCGGGTGATTGCGGCTGATGTCCATCTGCGCCGAGTTGGTGTACATGAGCCTGCGCAGCGCTGCGATGTACGCCTTCTGGGTCATGAGCATCCGGCGCACATCCGGGTGGTCGATGATCGGCGAGTCGGACTCGGCGCCGATCGCCTTGCCCTGCTTGCGCTCCTTCGCGTAGGCAAGCGCATCCTGGTAGGCGCGCTCAGCCAGGGAGAGTCCCTGCAGGCCAACCGAGAGCCGGGCATTGTTCATCATGACGAACATGATCTTCATGCCGATGTTCTCTTCGCCGATGAGGTACCCGGTCGCCTCGTCGTACTCGAGCACGCAGGTCGGCGAGCCGTGGATGCCGAGCTTGTGCTCGATCGAGAGCGCCCGAACGCCGTTGCGCTCTCCGAGGGTGCCGTCGTCGTTCACCAGGTGCTTGGGGACGATGAAGCAGGAGATGCCCTTCGTGCCAGCCGGGGCGTCGGGTGTGCGCGCGAGCACGAGGTGCACGATCTGGTCGGCCATGTCGTGTTCGCCGTAGGTGATGAAGATCTTCTGCCCGCTGATCCGGTAGGTGCCGTCGTCCCGCCGCACGGCACGCGTGGTGAGCGCTCCGACGTCGGAGCCCGCGTGCGGCTCGGTGAGGTTCATGCTGCCGGTCCACTCGCCGCTGATCATCCGCGGGAGGAAGGTCCGCTTCTGCTCGTCGCTGCCGTAGTGCAGCAGCGCATCGATAGCGCCCTGAGTCAGCAGCGGGTTGAGCGCGAACGCGGTGTTCGCCGAGTTCAGCATCTCCTGGAGGGCGATCCCGATGGTCCATGGGAAGCCGCCGCCGCCGAACTCCTCTGGGAACTGCAGCGAGCCCCAGCCCGCGTCGATGAGCTTGCGGTAGGCGGCCTTGAAGGCATCCGGCGTCACGACGCTGCCGTCGGGCTGCCACTTCGCGCCGATGGTGTCGCCCTGCCTGTTGGTGGGCGCGATGACTTCGGCCATGAAGTCACCGGCCTCGTCGAGCAGTCCGTTCACCGTCTCCAGGTCGGCGTGCTCGAACCCGGGAAGGGATGCGATGGTCTCGTAGTCGGCAATGTGCTCGAGTACGAACATGAGATCCGTGAGGGGAGGTCGATAGTCAGTCACGGCGTCAGAGTACTCGCCGCCCCGCGAACGGTCAGCGGGTGATGGACGAAATCGACAATTTCCGGGCGGTAGATGTGCCACGCCGTTGTGCCGTACCGCAGGTGGCGTGCCATTCACGCCATCGGTCCGGAGAGGGAGCGCAGGTAGCGCCCCACCATGCGCTTCTGCTGCATCCGCAGCAGCGGGGTGAGCAGCCGCCAGCGCACGTTGGCGGGGCGGGAGAAGGTGCGCACGGTCAGCCACACCGAGCCGTCGGGTGTCCGCTCGACGATGAACGCCTCCTCGCCGGCGAGCGGATGCCCCGGCAGGGTCCCGTAGGCGAAGCCCTTGCGGTTCGGCTCGTCGACGACGTAGATGACCCGGCTGGGTGAGCGGAACTCCTTCGGCCCGATGCGGGACACCAGCACGACGGTGTCGCCGGGTGCGATGAAGCGCTGCCCGTCGGGGCCGAACACCGTCTCGCCCTCTGATGACTTCATCGCGCCGGTGACGGGGATGCCCGCGGTGTCGAAGGTGACAGGCGTGTAGGTGCCTTCGCCGATGTGCGGCGGCGCGTCGGCGAGCTCGACCTCGAAGCCGCTGCCGCGCTGCACCTGCCAGGACAGTGTCGCCTGCCACGCGTAGTCCCAGCGTGCGTCTCCGTGACCGACGCGCGAGCGCTGCTCGAACGGTCGGAAGCCCTGCGGCGGGTATTCCAGCAGGTCGTCAGCCTTGGTCGCGCCGATGGCGCCGTAGTTGACCGGCTGCCTCCACAGTGGTGCGTCTGAATGCTGCAAGCTACTTCTTGGCCTTCTCTACGTCTCCGCTGAGCGCTGCGATGAAGGCCTCCTGCGGCACCTCGACCCGTCCGATGGTCTTCATGCGCTTCTTGCCCTCCTTCTGCTTCTCGAGCAGCTTGCGCTTTCGGGAGATGTCACCGCCATAGCACTTGGCCAGCACATCCTTGCGCATGGCCCGGATGCTCTCACGCGCGATGATGCGGGCACCGATCGCGGCCTGGATCGGCACCTCGAACTGCTGCCGCGGGATGAGCTCGCGCAGCCGACCGGTCATCAGCACGCCGTACGCGTATGCCTTCTCTCTGTGCACGATCGCGCTGAACGCGTCGACACGCTCTCCCTGGAGCAGGATGTCCACCTTCACCAGATCGGCCTCCTGCTCCCCCGCCGGTTCGTAGTCGAGGCTCGCGTAGCCCTGCGTGCGGCTCTTCAGCTGGTCGAAGAAGTCGAACACGATCTCACCGAGCGGCAGCGTGTAGTGCAGCTCGACCCGGTCCTCGCCCAGGTACTCCATCTTCCGCATGGTGCCGCGGCGGCTCTGGCAGAGCTCCATGATCGAGCCGACGTAGTCCTTGGGGGCGAGGATCGACGCCTTGACCATCGGCTCGCTGACGCTCGCGATCTTGCCCTCGGGGAACTCGCTCGGGTTGGTCACGGTCACCGTCTTGCCGTCGTCGGCGGCGACCTCATAGATCACGGATGGCGCAGTGGTGATGAGGTCGAGTCCGAACTCGCGCTCAAGCCGCTCGGTGACGATCTCCAGGTGCAGCAGCCCAAGGAACCCGCAGCGGAACCCGAACCCGAGCGCAACCGAGGTCTCCGGCTCGTAGGCGAGCGCGGCATCCGAGAGCTTGAGCTTGTCAAGCGCATCGCGCAGGTCCGGGTAGTCGCTGCCGTCGATCGGGTACAGGCCGGAGAAGACCATGGGCTTCGGCTCGGTGTAACCGGGCAGCGCGTTCACCGCAGGCTTCGTCGCGGTGGTGACGGTGTCACCCACCTTCGACTGCCGAACGTCCTTCACACCAGTGATCAGGTAGCCGACCTCGCCGACGCCGAGACCATTGGCTGGCACCGGCTCTGGCGAGCTGACCCCGATCTCGAGCAGCTCGTGCGTCACCCGAGTCGACATCATCTGGATGCGCTCCCGCGGGGACAGCGCACCGTCGATCATCCGCACGTAGGTGACCACGCCGCGGTAGCTGTCGTACACAGAGTCGAAGATCATGGCCCTGGCAGGGGCGCTCGGGTCGCCGACGGGCGCGGGGATGCGCTCGACGACGCGGTCGAGGAGGTCCTCGACGCCGATGCCGGTCTTCCCGCTCACTCGCAGCACATCGTCCGGGTCGCCACCGATCAGCCCGGCGAGTTCCTTCGCGTACTTCTGCGGGTCGGCCGCAGGCAGGTCGATCTTGTTGAGCACCGGGATGATCGTCAGATCGTTCTCGAGCGCGAGGTAGAGGTTCGCCAGCGTCTGCGCCTCGATGCCCTGCGCCGCGTCGACAAGCAGGATGGCTCCCTCGCACGCGGCGAGGCTGCGGGACACCTCATAGGTGAAGTCGACGTGACCCGGGGTGTCGATCATGTTGAGCGCGTAGACCTGATCGCGCCCGTCCTCGCCGGGAAGCGCCCACGGCATCCGCACCGCCTGGCTCTTGATGGTGATGCCGCGCTCGCGCTCGATGTCCATCCTGTCGAGGTATTGGGCGCGCATGTCCCGGTCGGCGACGATGCCGGTCATCTGCAGCATCCGGTCCGCGAGCGTCGACTTTCCATGGTCGATGTGGGCGATGATGCAGAAGTTGCGGATGAATGCGGGATCGGTCGCCGACGGCTCCAGCGCTCTCACGGCCTTGGGTGTCACACGGTCCTCATGCTCGAATGCTTAAACGGGGATCGGACAATTCTCCCACGTCCCACGATCGGGCGGTCACCGTCTTGCCAGGGTGCGTCGCGCCGCAGCCAGCACGTGCTCCGCCGTGATGCCGCGCAGCTCGAGCACCTCTGGGCCGCTGCCCGACTCGCCGAATCTCTCAACGGAGACGACCTCGCCGGCCAGGCCGACCCAGCGGTACCAGGCGTCGCCGCGGCCGGCCTCGACGGCCACCCGCGCGACGATCGAGGACGGCAGCACGCTCTCACGCCATTCCCTCGCTGACTCCTCGAACCACTCGACGCACGGCATGGAAACGACGCGCGCCTCGATGCCCTCCTCGGCGAGCGCCTCCGCGGCGGCGATGGCGAGCTGCAGTTCGCTGCCGGTGCCGATGAGCGCCACATCGAGCCCTTCCCCGTGCTGCCAACGGACGTAACCGCCGGCGGCGACACCGTCGGCGAGGCCGTCTGCGTCGGTCAGCACCGGGACGTCCTGCCTCGACAGGATCAGCGCGGTCGGCCGTTCCGGCTTCTGGAGCAGACGCCGCCAGAGCGCGACCGTCTCGCGCGCATCGGCCGGGCGGACGACGTCGAGGCCGGGGACCGTGCGCAGCCCTGCGATCTGCTCCACCGGCTGATGGGTCGGGCCGTCCTCGCCGACGGCGACCGAGTCGTGAGTGAAGACGTACAGCACGGGCAGCGCCATCAGCGAGGCGAGCCGGATGCTGGGCCGCATGTAGTCGCTGAACGCCAGGTAGGTCGAGCCGAACGGCCGCCACGGGCCGTGCAGCGCGATGCCGCTCAGGATCGCGGCCATCGCGTGCTCCCTGATGCCGAAGCGCACGAACGCGCCGCCGGGATGCTCCGGGGAGACTCGATCGCCGGGGACCTCGACGTTGGTGGAACCGGCCAGGTCCGCCGAGCCGCCGAACAGGCTGGTCAGCGGTGTCAGGGCCGAGATCACCGCGCCGTTGGTCTTCCGTGTCGCCACCGGTGTGCCCTCGGGCGCGATGGCAGCCTCAACATCATCCAGCGCCGCGAACGCGGCGCCGGGGTAGACGGGAGATTCGAAGGCCTCCCAGCGTTCGGCATCCGCGGGGTTCTCCGCCGACCAGTTCGCGAACCGCGACGACCACTCGGCCTCCAGCTGACGGCCGCGGTCGACGGCGCGCCGCGCGAAGGCGAGCCCATCCGGTTCGACGAGCTCCTCGAGGGTGGCGTCCGGAGGGAACCCGAGCTGCTGCTTGATCCGCGCGACCTCGTCGTCGCCGAACCCGCCGGCGTGAGCGGCCGGCTTGCCGCCGAACTTCTCGGACGGCGCCGCGATGGTGGACTTCAGGGCGACGAAGGTCGGTCGGCCGTCAGCTGCCTGCCGGTCGGCTGCGTCCGTCAGGACCCGCTCGAGCTCGTCCAGGTCGGTGCTGTCGTGCACCTCGAGCACGCGCCAGCCGTAGGCGCGGTAGCGGGCGCGGACATCCTCGGCGAAGGTCTCGTCGGTGAGCGAGTCGATGGTGACGGAGTTGTCGTCCCAGACCATGACCAGGTTGTCGAGGCCGAGGGTCGCCGCGAGGCTGGACGCCTCCGACGACACGCCCTCTTGCAGGCATCCGTCGCCCGCCACCACCCAGATCGTGTGGTCGAACAGGTCGGTGCCCGGGGTGAACTCCGCCGCCTCCTTGCGCGCGGCGATCGCCATCCCGACCGCGTTGCCGACGCCCTGGCCGAGAGGCCCGGTGCTGGCCTCGATGCCGGGCGTGTGCCGGAGCTCCGGATGCCCGGGCGTGAGCGAGCCGAGCTTGCGACTTGCAGCGAGGTCATCGAGAGTCAGACCGTAACCGGTGAGGAAGAGCTGCACGTACAGCAGCAGGCTCGCGTGCCCGGCGCTGAGCACCAGCCGGTCCCGAGCCGCCCACCGCGGGTTCGCGGGGTTGTGGCGCAGGACGCGTGAGAACAGCACGTGTGCGAACGGTGCGAGCGCCATCGCGGTGCCCGCATGGCCGTTGCCTTTCGCGTTGACGACGTGCGCCGGAATGGCGATGGCCGCGGCAACAGCACGGGCCTCGGCGGCGACATCCGGATGCGCGGGCGAGGTGTCCAGGTCACTCATGGGCACACCCTAATCGCATAGCTTTCGTGGATTCCGAAGAGTTCGCAGGCGCCCGCGAAGATTCCGGCACGGCCTGCTGTATGACCCTCGAACGCGGGTATATGGTTGCAAACAGGACTCACCGCCCGGAAGGGACCTGATAATGGGGGACAATCTCGCGGACATGCTGCCGGAAGAGGCGATCACCCTCGGGGCTCGCCCTTCCGACTGGCGTGAAGCGATCACCGTCGCCGGCGATGCCCTCACGGCGAGCGGTGCGACGACCGACGAGTACACCCGGGAGATGATCGCCGCGGTCGAGGAGCTCGGGCCGTACATCGTGATCGCGCCCGGCCTCGCGCTTGCGCACTCCCGGCCCAGCCCGTCGGTGCTGCGCGCCGGGCTCAGCTGGGTGACCCTCTCCGAGCCGATCGAGTTCGGCAGCCCCAACGACCCGGTGACGCTCGTGATCGGGCTCGCCGCGACCGCGCAGGACGGTCACCTCGAGGTCATGTCGTCGCTCGCCGGCATCCTCGCCGACGAGGATCAGATGACGCAGCTCGAGGACGCTGACTCCCCCGCCAGGTTGCGGGAACTCCTGACCCGGTTCTCGGCATCCGGCGACTGAGACTACAGAAAGGCACAACGAATGAAGAAGATCCTCACCGTCTGCGGAATGGGTATCGGAACCTCGCTGATCCTCAAGAACAACACCGAGAAGGTGCTGCGCGGCCTCGGGCAGGACCGTGAGATCGATGTCGAGGCCGCCGACATCGGCACTGCGCGCGGCGCGGCCCGCACCGCCGACGTCGTGCTGATCTCGCAGGAACTCGTCGAGCAGCTCGGCGACGTTCACTCGAAAGTGATCGTCATCAACAACTTCCTCTCGCTCGACGAGATCAAGTCGAAGCTCGAACCCGAACTGGAGCTCTGAAACCAAGCAGCACCGCCCCCACGCGGTAACCGCTACGAAGGAGTAGACAATGGACAACTGGTTTGTTGCAATCCTTGAATTCATTGGATTGCAGATCCTCAATGTGCCGGCCTACCTGATCGGCATCATCGCTGCAATCGGTCTCATCGCGCTCAAGCGATCGGCCGGCCAGGTCATCGGCGGCGGCCTCAAGGCAGCGCTCGGCTTCCTGATCCTGGGAGCAGGCGCGAACGTCGTCGTAGCCTCGCTGGAACCGCTCGGCATCCTCGTGCAGGAGGTGACCGGGATGCAGGGCGTCGTGCCGACCAACGAGGCGATCGTCGCGATCGCATCGGCTCAATACGGCGCGACGAGTGCGTACGTGCTTGTGCTCGGCTTCGTCGTGATGCTGCTGCTGGCGCGGTTCACGCCGCTCAAGTACATCTTCCTCACCGGGCACCACATGGTGTTCATGTCGATCCTGCTGGCCGTCGTACTGTCGGTCGGGTTCGGCGCGGAGCTGCAGTGGCTCGTCGTCGTCATCGGCGCGTTCCTTCTCGGCGTGATCATGGTCGTCATGCCGGCGTTCGCGCATCCGTGGATGAAGCGCGTCACCGGTGACGACTCGATCGCCATCGGGCACTTCAGCACCGCCGGCTACATCGCCGCCGGTGCCGTGGGCCAGGGTGTCGGCCGCCGCAGCCACTCGACCGAGAAGATCGAGTTCCCCAAGGGCCTGAGCTTCTTGCGTGACTCGATGGTCGCAACCGCGATCTCCATGATGCTGATCTACCTCGTCTTCGCGATCTGGGCGCTCATCGTGCTCCCGGCCGAGCAGGCGTTCGAGATCTTCGCGGCTGCCGACGGCGGCGCATTCATCATGGCCGCGATCATGCAGGCTCTTCAGTTCGGCGTCGGCGTCGCGATCATCCTCTACGGTGTCCGCACGTTCCTCGGCGAGCTGGTCCCCGCGTTCCAGGGCATCTCCGAGAAGGTGGTCCCAGGTGCGAAGCCCGCACTCGACATTCCCGTGGTGTTCCCGTTCGGGCCGAACGCGGTGCTGTTCGGCTTCATCGCATCCTTCATCGGTGGCGTGGTCGCGCTCGTGCTCATCGGGATCTGGCTCGGCCCGATGTGGGGGCTGGCGCTGATCCTGCCCGGCATGGTCCCGCACTTCTTCACCGGCGGTGGCGCCGGCGTGTTCGGCAACGCCACCGGTGGACGCGCCGGGGCGCTCGTCGGCGGATTCGTGAACGGCATCATCATCACGATCCTGCCGGCGCTGCTCATGCTCGTCATGGGCGAGGTGCTCGGAGCGGAGAACACCACCTTCGGTGACGCCGACTTCGGCTGGTTCGGCACGCTCATCGGCACGTCGCTGCTCTCCGGCAACGCGGTCGTCGGTGTTGTGCTCACCGTGGTCATCGGCCTGGTGCTGATTGCGGCCGCGTGGGCCTTCCAGGTGCGGGTCGTGAACCGCGGCTGGATCCCCGGCGCCCAGCGCGCTGAGGAGATGGCGCGACTGGAGGCCGAGGAGGCCGCAGCGGCGAAGGCGGCTCGTGCAGAGGCGCGGAGCGATGCTGCAGAACGCTCCACCGACCCCACGGACCGTGACATGCGGTCCTGATGCGTTGCTGTGGGCAGTCGATAGCTGGTAAAGTTGCCTGTTGGCTTCCCGTGCGATTGGCGCGCGGATGCAGCGAGCGGCTCGAGCAGTGAGTCGGCTGCCCACAATCGAGACGAACCGAGAGAGTTACACACGTGGCAAACATCAAGTCGCAGATCAAGCGAATCGGCACCAACCGCAAGGCGCAGGAGCGCAACAAGGCGGTCAAGAGTGAAGTGAAGTCCGCCATTCGCGCGACCCGCGAGGCCGTCGCAGCAGGCGACGCCGAGAAGGCCACCGCAGCGCTGAAGACCGCAGCGAAGAAGCTCGACAAGGCTGCGAGCAAGGGCGTCATCCACAAGAACCAGGCGGCGAACCGCAAGTCGGCGATCGCCAAGAAGGTTGCGGCTCTCTAGGTCACACCAGCTGACGAGAAGGCGCTCTCCTACGGGAGGGCGCCTTTTCTGTTGGCTCCGCCCCCTGTTGTGCAGGAGATCCCCTGTTGTGCAGGACATTTGGCCAATCGCCGGGATGTTGTCAGGGATCCGGGCCGGCGAGCGTGCGGATGTCCTGCATATAACAGGGAAGCTCGGTCAGCGGGAGGTTGCGATGTGCGCGACCATGCGCTCGAGCGCGAACACCGGGTCGCGGCCCGCGCCCTTGACCTGCGCATCCGTCTCGGCGACGAGCTGGATGCTGCGGCCGAGGCCATCCTGCGTCCACCCCTGCAGGTCGCGCTTGGCGCGGTCGATCTGCCAGGGTGCCAGACCGAGCTGACCGGCGAGCTGTTGCGAACTCCCCCGCACCCCGGCGACCTTCGCCATGGTGCGCAGCTTGCTCGCGAACGCCGCGACGATCGGCACCGGGTCGGCCCCGGATGCCAGCGCGTGACGAAGCAGCACCAGCGCCTCACCGTGACGTCCGGCGATCGCGGTGTCGGCGACGCGGAACGCGTTGGTCTCCACTCGCCCGGAGTAGTAGCGCTCCACCGTCGCCTCGGTGATCTCCGCTGAGGAATCGGCGAGCAACTGCCGGCACGCCGCAGCCAACTCGGCGAGGTCATCGCTGAACGCCGAGACCAGCGCGCGCTGGGCTCCGCCTGTGATGCGCCTGCCGGCCGCGGAGAACTCGGCGCTCACAAAGTCGAGCTTGTCGGATTCGCGTTTGAGCTCGGCGCAGACGATCTCGATCCCGCTGCCGGCTCCCCCGCGAATCGCGTCAAGCAGCTTCTTGCCGCGAACCCCGCCGCCGTGCCGCAGCACCAGATAGCTGTCCGAGGCCGGCGACTGCAGGTAGCTGAGCGCCTCGGCCAGGAACGCGTCCGACGCCTTCTCGACCTTGCTGACCCGGATCATCCGCGGCTCACCGAACAGGGACGGGCTCGCGAGCGTCGCGAGCTCGCCGGGAGAGTACGCGTCTGCCTCGAGGTCGCTGACCTCGAGCGACGGGTCCTCGGCCTTCAGGATGTCGCGCAGCAGCCCGATCGACCGCGAGGCGAGGAACTCCTCGGTGCCCGACACCAGCACTACCTGCGCCGGACGCACCTTGTCCCAGCTGAGCTGCGGGATGCCAGCCGACTTCGCGGTTCTGCTCGCCACCGGACCCCTCTCCCTCTCCCTCTTAGCCTACTGGCGCGGCGCGACACGCTCGCTCCACAGCACCACTCTGCCCTGGGCATCCGACGTCACGAGCATCAGCCCGGCGGTGTCGGTTCTGGCGGGCGTCGTGCCCACCCCGGCGAGCAGCGCGATCGTGCGCGGATCCGGATGCCCGTACCGGTTCTCGCCCACCCCGATCAGCCCGACGGTCGCGCCCAGCCTCGCGTACAGGGCATCGCTTTGGTCGCGCGAGCCGTGGTGCGCCACCTTGACGACGTCCACCCGCGGCGGCCGGGCGGACGCGAGCAGGCGCACCTGCTCCTGCTCGCCGAGATCGCCGAGGAACAGCGCGTCCAGGCACGTCGAGTCGGCGCACGCTGCACCGTCGAAGTGGATCACGAGGCTCGACGGGTTGCCCGGCTCGAGCCCCGCGGGGCGCGCCGGAGGCCACAGGATGCGCCAGCGCAGCTCGCCCAGCCTGCCGCTCGCCCCGGCCTCCACCTGCGTGACCGTGGCACCGGATGCCGCGAGCTCGGCCCTCAGCCGGTCGTCGGCCGGTTCGGCGCTCGGCCCGACGAGAACGTGATCGACCCTGCCGAGCACCGCGGTGGCACCACCGACGTGATCGAGGTCGAAGTGGGTGAGCACGAGCAGCTGGAGTCGTGCGATGCCGAGGTCGTCGAGGCAGTCATCGAGCAGCTCCGGGGACTCCCCCGCGTCGATGAGCGCCACCACACCGCTGTTGCGCACGACCATCGCGTCACCCTGCCCGACGTCGCAGGCCGCGTACTGCCAATCGGCGGGTCGCGTGAGACTGCGCCCGATGCCGGCGCCGATCACGATGGCCCCGTAGGCGACGCAGACCACGGCGACGGCGATCGAAAGCCACCGGTCGTGGCGCCGTGCGGCGATGAGTGCGGTGGCGAGCAGCGCAGCCAGCGCCACCGCCCCAAGCAGGCCGGGAAGCCACGGCCACAATGACCCGGGCAGGCCAGCGAAGTAGGTCGCGACGGCGGCGATCCAGGCCGACGGCAGCCAGGCGACGGTGGTCAACAGCGCGCCGACGGGAGGCAGGACCGGCAGCATGACGCACGCGAGCAGCCCCAGCACGGTGGCGATTGGAGCGGCCAGACCCGCGAGAAGGTTCGCCGCGACACCGTAGACCGGGATGGCCGGGTTCAGCAGGATGAGCACCGGCTGGCAGGCCAGCTGAGCGGCGATGGGCACGGCCAGAGCCGCGGCGAGCGGCACCGGCATCCAGCGCGCCAGAGTGCGGGTCAGCCCTCCGGTGAGCAGCAGCAGCCCGGCGGTTGCGAGCACCGACAGCACGAAGCCGTATTCGCGGGCCAGCCAGGGATCGAACGCGAGCAGCACGGTGATCGCGAGGGCCAGCACAGGCACACCGCGCACCGGTCTGCCGCTGGCCAGGGCGACCAGCACGACCGACGCCATCACCGCCGCGCGCAGCACGCTCGCCTCTGGCGTCACCAGCACCACGAACCCGGCGAGGGCGACCAGCGCCACCGCGATGCGCCAGCGCCGGGACAGCCCGAGAGCCGCCCCGGCGAGCACGACCAGCCCGACCACGACAGCGCAGTTCGCCCCGGAGACAGCGGTGAGGTGACTCAGCGCGGTCTCCTTCATGGCCAGGTCAAGGGCATCCCCGACGGCCGAGGTGTCGCCGATGGCGAGCCCCGGCAGGAGCCTGCCGCCATAGCCGGGCAGTTCGAGCGCCGCGGCCCGGAAGCGTTCGCGCAGGCTGTTTGCCCAGTCCAGCACCAACGCCGGCTCGCCGGTCACGGTCGCCTCCCCGTGCGCGAAGAGCAGGAAGGCAACGGCATCCCCGGCGGTCGCCGGGACCAGGCGGCCGGTCACCTGCACCCGCGTGCCGAGTCCCGCGTCGAGGTCGAGGCCGAAGGCGAGCACCGGCACGCTGAGCCCGGTGACCTCGTCATCGGTCGTCAGCCCGGTCATCGTCGCGCGCACTGGGGACTGCTCGCCCGCGTGCAGCACGCCGTCGGTGACAAGGGTCGCGCCGATGGCCAGACCGCCCTGGCCCAGGTCGCGCAGCGGTTCCGGCCGTCGTGTGCCGTCGCCGATCGCTGCGACGCCGAGCAGCAGGCCCGCCAGGGCCAGCCCGACGGCCGCCATTCCGGCACCGCGACGCACGGCAGCCGCCGGTCGCAGGGCGACCAGCCCCGCGCATCCGATCGCCGCTGCCCACGCCACGACCGAAGCGCCGGGCAGCGCATCCGGAAAGCAGAGCAGCACCACCAGACTCGCCCACGCGAACGCCGCCGGCAGGGCAAGGCGCAGGTCGGGCGGACTCACACGGTGACCGAGTCGCGCAGACCGTCGAGGATCCGCTCGCCGATGCCCGACACCGCCAGCAGGTCCTCGACCGAGCTGAACCGCCCATTCGCCTCCCGCCAGGCGACGATGCGTTCCGCCAGGGCCGGACCGATGCGCGGCAGCGTCTCGAGGGTGGCGACGTCAGCGGTGTTCAGGTTCACCAGGCCGCCCGCGTTCCCAGCGGTCGGCGGCGGTAGCGCGCCCACCGCGACGACCACCAGTTGCTCCCCGTCGCCCACCAGTCGCGCCAGGTTCTGCTGCGACCGGTCAGCCGCGTCGGTGAACCCGCCCGCGGCCGCGATGACATCGATGACGCGCGCGCCGTCGCGCAGCTCGTACAGCCCCGGGCGACTCACCTCACCGAGCACGTGCACGAAGATCATCGCGTCACCGGATGCGGCGACCCCGTCCGAGTGGGTCGGGGCGGGGACGACCGTCGGCCGGTTCCCGGATGCTGTGAACGCGGTGACCAGAACCGCGACACCGAGCCCGGCGATGAGCAGCACGACGGCCGCCCCGACTCCAATCCGCAGCCTTGGCGATCGGGACGCCGCAAGCGGATCGGGCGGTGACATGCACGCGACGGTAGCCGTGCCTACCGCGCCAGCCCTGCGATCGGCAGGCAACTGTGCGGAGCCTCCAGCGGGCGTGCCGGATGGTGGATCGGACAACCCGCAGGACCGCTGACGCCCCGCCATGGCACACTAGCGTCATCGTGGAAAGGCGGGCTGACATGGCTGAGATCGCTGACCGGACGGTCGTCGAGGTGCGCGGCGTCGCGATCGGACAGGGCATCCCGAAGATCATCGTCTCGCTTACCGGCGCATCACCCGACGAACTGGAGACCCAGCTCGCCACGCTCGCCGACCATCCGGTCGACCTCGTGGAGTGGAGGGTGGACCGCTTCGCCCGGCACGAGTCGGTCGCTGCGGTGCTCGGCATGCTGCGGCGCATCGATGAGCTGCTCGGCCGCCACCCGCTGCTGTTCACCGTCCGCACGGCCAGCGAGGGCGGCGATGCCGCGCTTGACGACGACGCTTACGCCGCGCTCATCGGCGCCGCGCTCGACAGCGGCGACCTCGACATCATCGATGTCGAGTACCGCCGCTCCGGCGCGGCCCAGCTGATCGCATCCGCTCACGAGCGTGGGGCGCCGGTGATCGCCTCCAGCCACGACTTCGCCACGACACCGCCCACCGAGGAGTTGGTGGCCCGCGGGCTGGCGATGCAGGACCTGGGTGCCGACATCCTGAAGCTTGCGGTCATGCCCCACTCCACCGCCGATGTCCTCACCCTGCTCGACGCCACACGGCAGCTGCGGGAGCGCAGCATCCGCCCGCTGATCACCATGGCGATGGGACCGCTGGGCGCGGTGACCAGAATCGCCGGTGGCGTGTTCGGGTCGGCTGCGACGTTCGGCCGGCTCGGGGCGGAATCCGCTCCCGGCCAGCTGCCGGTCGACGGACTCCGCGCCGCGCTCGAGCTGCTCGGCACCGGCGACTAGGGCGCTATCAGCCCTTCGTCGCGATGCTGACGATCTTCGGCGCGCGCACGATCACGTTCACGATCTGGCGTTCACCGATCGCGCGCTTGGCGCCCCCGGTGTCAAGCGCGAGGCGCTCCAGTTCGGCGGCCGCGATATCCGGGCTCACGGTGAGGCGATCACGCACCTTGCCGTCCACCTGCACGACGCAGGTGACCGATTCCTCGACCAGCAGCGCCGGGTCGGCCGTCCGCCAGAGCGCGCTGGCAACGGTGGGCTGGTGGCCGAGCTGCTCCCACATCTCCTCCGCGGTGTACGGGGCGAACAGGCTCAGCGCGAGCGACACGGTCTCCGTGGCCTCGCGCACCGCGGCATCCGCCGGGCCAACACCGCTGTCGATCGCCTTGCGGGTCGCGTTGACCAGCTCCATGATGCGCGCGACGGCGACGTTGAACTTGAATCCCTCGATGAGTCCTGGCGCGTCGGCGAGTAACCTGTGGGTGACCCGGCGGAGGGCGACGTCACCCGTGCTGAAGTCGATCCCGGGCTCACTCGTGACGTCGTTCGCGAGCCGCCACGCGCGGGCCAGGAACTTCGCCGAAGCGTGCGGCGCGACATCCGCCCAATCGATGTCGTCCTCTGGCGGGCCGGCGAACGCCATCGTCAGGCGCACCGCGTCGACACCGTGCTCGTCGAGCTGGTCGCTGAGTCGCACCAGGTTGCCGCGGCTCTTGCTCATCGCCGAGCCGTCCATGAGCACCATGCCCTGGTTGAGCAGCGCGGTGAATGGCTCGGTGAAGGTGATGTAGCCCATGTCGAACAGCACCTTGGTGATGAAGCGCGCATAGAGCAGGTGCAGGATGGCGTGCGTCACACCGCCGATGTACTGGTCGACCGGACCCCACTTCTCGGCCTCTGCGGGGTCGAAGGCCTGCGTGTCGTCGTTCGGGTTCAGGAACCGCAGGTAATACCAGGAACTGTCCACGAAGGTGTCCATGGTGTCCGGGTCCCGCCTGGCCGGCGTGCCGTCGAGCGGGTTTTCGACACTCACCCAGTCGGTGGCGCCGCCAAGCGGCGAGGTGCCCTTCGGCGACAGGTCGAGCCCCTCGCTCGGCGGGAGTGTCAGCGGCAGCTGGTCCTCCGTCATCGGGATGAGTTCGCCGTTCGCGCCGTGGATGATCGGGATCGGAGTGCCCCAGAAGCGCTGGCGGGAGATCAGCCAGTCCCGCAGCCGGTAGGTCTTCGCGGCGCGACCGGTGCCTGCCTCCTCGAGCAGTTCGATCATGCGCGCGATCGCGTCCCGCTTGGACAGTCCGTCCAGCGGACCGGAGTTGATCATCCGCCCGTCGCCGACGAGCGCCTCACCGGTCGCGACCGGGTCGAGGACGGTGGCGTCGGATGCGACCGGGTCGTCACCCGCGTCCGTCTCGATGCTCGGGTCGGCAGCCGCGGTGGGGTCGACGACGACCCGCACCGGCAGGCCGAACTTGCGGGCGAAGTCGAGGTCACGCTGATCGTGCGCAGGGACGGCCATGATGGCGCCGTGACCGTAGTCGGCGAGCACGTAATCGGCAGCCCAGATCGGCAGCCGCTCACCGTTGACCGGGTTGACGGCGTAGCGGTCGAGGAACACGCCGGTCTTCTCCCGGCTGGCGTCCTGCCGGTCGATCTCGGTCTCCTTCTGCACAGCCTTCAGGTACTCGGCGAACGCGGCCTGCACGTCGGGAGTTGACCCATCGACCAGCTCGGCTGCGAGCTCGGAGTCGGGTGCGACGACCATGAAAGTCGCGCCGAACAGCGTGTCGGGACGGGTCGTGAACACGGGGACCTTGTCCTCGCGGCCCTCGATCTCGAACTCGACGTCAGCGCCGGTCGAGCGGCCGATCCAGTTGCGCTGCATCGAGAGGACCTTGGACGGCCAGTGCCCCTCGAGCTGCTCCAGGTCATCGAGCAGCCGGTCGGCGTAGTCGGTGATCTTGAAGTACCACTGGGTGAGCTTCTTCTTCTCGACGATGTTGTCACAGCGCTCGCAGCGGCCGTCGACGACCTGCTCGTTGGCGAGCACCGTCTGGTCGAACGGGCACCAGTTGACCCAGCTGGCCTTGCGGTAGGCGAGACCCTTCTCGTACATCTTCAGGAACAGCCACTGGTTCCACTTGTAGTACTTGGGGTCGCTCGTGTGCAGCACACGGTCCCAGTCGAAGGATGCCGCGTACAGCTTCATGCTCTTCTTCTGCTGGGCGATGTTCTCGTAGGTCCACGCGAGCGGGTCGACACCGCGCTTGATGGCGGCGTTCTCGGCGGGGAGGCCGAAGGAGTCCCAGCCGATCGGGTGCAACACGTTGTAGCCGCGCTGCCGCCAGTAGCGGGCGATGACATCACCCAGCGCGTACGCCTCCGCGTGACCCATGTGCAGGTCGCCGGAGGGGTACGGGAACATGTCGAGCACGTACTTGCGCGGACGGGTGTCGTCCGGGTCCGAGGTGGAGAAGGGCTGAAGCTCGTCCCACACCGCCTGCCACTTCTGCTGGATGCGGGCGATGTCGTACTCGGGCGCGTCGTCTGCGCTGTGATCGGCCAAAATGTCTCCTCAGGCGAAGGGTCGGCGCCTCTTCCGACCCGACTTACCAGCGTACCGGTCGCGCAGTATCGACACCGAGCACGTCGAGCAGGGCGCGCGCCTTGATGCGCACCTCCTCGAGTTCCTCCTCTGGCACCGACAGCGCCGTAATCCCACCGCCGGCACCCACCGTCGCACCGCGCGCATCCAGCACGATGGTGCGGATCACCATCGCCAGGTCGATCCGCCCGTCCAGTCCGAAATAGCCGAGCGCGCCCGAGTAGACCCCCCGGGCGCGCTGCTCGAGCGCGTCGAGGGTGAGGATCGCGCTGTGCTTGGGCGCGCCCGTCATCGACCCCGCCGGGAAGCACGACTCGACCGCATCCACGCCACTGGCATCCGGGCGCAGCTTGCCCGTCACGGTGCTGACCAGCTGGTGCACCTGCGCGTAGCTCTCCACCTCCATCAGCCCGGTCACCGTGACCGTTCCGCGCTCGCTGACCCTGCCGATGTCGTTGCGCATCAGGTCCACGATCATCAGGTTCTCTGCCCGCTCCTTGTCGCTGGATTCGAGCTCGGCCCGCAGCGCCGCGTCGTCGCCCGCGGTCTGTCCGCGGCGGCGAGTCCCCTTGATCGGCCGCGTCTGCACCAACCCGTCCGGGGTGACCAGGAGGAACTGCTCCGGCGACGAGCTCAGGATGGCGAGCTCCCCCACCCGCAGGAAGGCGCCGTGATGCGCCGGGCTCGTCACGCGCAGCCGAAGGTAGGTCTCCGCCGGATCCGGCCGTGTGTCGACGCTCGCTTGCGTTGTCAGGCACAGCTGGTATGCGTCGCCGCGCCGGATCGCATCCTGACAGCGCTCGATCTTCTCGAGGTAGTCGGCATCGGTGTACGCCCAGGCCGCGGTCGACCGCCGCGCGGGGGGCGGTGGCTCCGGCACCCGGGCGTCGCGCAGTTGCGCGACGACCCGATCCCGCCACAGCGCCAGCTCCCCCGCCCACGAGTCGCCCAGAGCGACGAGAGTCACGGTGCGGGCCGCATGGTCGAAGGCCAGCGCCCGGTCGACGAACAGCAGCGCGGCATCCGGATGCCTGGAGCGCCTCCCCAGGCCCGTGCCCATCGTTTGCGCGTGGAGCTCGTAGCCGAGGTAGCCGACCCAGCCGAGCTGGAACACCCCGGCCGCCGGATCCGGCAGCGCACCGCCTTCCCCGCGCAGGAAGTCGAAGATGGTGCCGGGCGTTGGGTTGCCTTGGGCCGTCACCGAACCATCGGCGACGGACGCCGTCACCAGCCGAGCTGAGCCAGCCAGGTAACTCCACCCCTCGGTCGCCGAAGGCCCGGAATCGAGCCACACCGCGCCAGGCGAATCCGCGAACAGGCCGAACGCGGCAGCCGGGTCCACCCACCCGGGAATGGCGTGCGTCAACACGCGGGTTCCGGGGGTGCGCTGACGCATACGCTAACTCTATGAGCCGCACCGACCTCCTCCGCTGGAACGGCAGCACGCTCGAGCCGCTGGAGTACTGCGACCCGAGCGAGTACCTCTTGGAGGCCGCCGATTCCTGGCTCGTCGAGGATGGTCAGACCCTCGCCCTCGGGCTGCACCGCGAACGGTTCACCCACGCGATCGCTGCGCGCGGGTTCGACACCGATCCGGATGCGTTCTGGCGCGCGGCGACCGACAGCGTCCCGAACGATGGTGCCTGGTTCCCGAGGGTCGAGCTGCAGTCCCGCGGTGGTGCCGGACTGTTCGTGCTGCGGCTGCGCAACGCTCCCGAACGCGCGCAGGCCATCACCCTCGCGACGCACAACGGCCCGGACCCGCGCACCGCACCGCGCATCAAGGGGCCGGACCTGGCGGCGATGACCCGGCTGCGCGGGGAGGCGAAGCTCGCGGGAGCCGATGAGGCGGTCATCCTGCGGGATTCTCTCGTGGTCGAAGGGTCGACCACGGCGCTGCTCTGGTGGGAGGGCGATGTGCTGTGTCAGCCGCCGCTCGCGCTGGAGCGGATCGACAGCGTCACGGCGAGGGCGCTCATGGGCATCGCTCTGGCGCTCGGCACGAGTGTCGAGGAGTCGGCAGCGACCCCGGCCGATTTGGACGGCCGCGAGCTGTGGGCGCTCAACGCGCTGCATGGCATCCGCATCGTCACCGGATGGGTGGACGGACCGTCTCTCGCGGCGGAACCCGGTAGGCTCCACACCTGGCGCACGCGACTCGCTGCGCTGCGCACCACACCCGAAGGACCACCCGCGTGAACGCCATCCTGGACTGGATCCTGGCGACGGTCTCTTCCGTGCACCCGGCGGTGCGTACGCTGCTGGCCGGCCTGGCGATCATGCTCGAGACGTCGGTGCTGATCGGCTTGATAGTGCCAGGCGACTCCGTGGTGATCGTCGCGAGCACCGCGATCAGCAACTGGTTGGAATACCTCTCGCTCATCCTGGTCGTCATCGGCGGCGCGCTCACCGGCGAGAGCATCGGCTTCGCCCTCGGCCGGTACTTCGGGCCGAAGATCCGGGACTCGCGGTTCGGCGGGTGGATCGGACGGGACAATTGGCGTCGCGCCGAGAACTACCTGGACAGGCGCGGCGGGATCGCGGTGTTCGTCTCGCGCTTCCTGCCCGTGCTGCACTCGCTCATCCCGCTGACCGTCGGCATGAGCTCGATGACCTACCGCAAGTTCATGACCTGGACCATCCCCGCCTGCGTCATCTGGGCCGTCGCCTACGCATCCGTCGGCTGGGCGGCTGCGGGGACTTACCGCGAGCTGTCCAAGCAGCTGCACTGGGCCGGCTACGTCTTCGTGGGCATCATCGCCCTGTTCCTGCTGCTGATCGTGGTCGTGAAGACCGTGCTGCAGCGCAGCCAGGCCAGGCACATGGAACGCCCGGGCGACGGCGACGCCAACACCCTCGAGGACGCCGAGTCCTAGCGCGCTCAGTCGATGAGGTTGTTGTCCCTCAGCCAGTCCTCGGCGATCTGCTTCGAGCTCTGCTGCTCTGTGGTGCTGAGACCGTTCAGCCGGATCAGCTCGTCGGTGGTCAGCAGCGCGTTCACCTCGTTCAGCAGGTCGGCGATCTGGTCGGCGAGGTCCTGGCTCACGATCGGCACGACGTTCTGCGCGAGAAACAGTCCCTCTGGGTCATCCAACGTCACGAACCCGCTGGTGGCAATGTCGGGGTCGGCCGAGTAGACGTCGCCCATGGTGATCTCACCGCTCTCGAGTGCAGCCTTGGTCAGCGGCCCGCCGCTGTCGCCGATCGCCGTGAACGACACCTCGACGCCGTAGGTCTCGAGCAGGCCGTCCGGCCCGTACGGGCGCTCGGCCAGCTCAGGATTGCCGCCGAGGATGATGGGCACGTCGACCCCGGCGAGGTCGGCCAGACTCGTCACGTCGTGCTCGTCTGAGAACTCCTGCGTCACGTTGTACGAGTCGGCGTCCTGCGCGTCCGCGCGATCCAGCGCGGTGAGGCCATCAGGGAGCGCGTCGGTGAGCTGTTGGTACACGGTGTCCGGATCGGTCCCGGAGCTGTCCGGGTCGAGGAACTGCAGCAGGTTTCCGGTGTACTCGGGGAAGACGTCCACTTCGCCGTTCTCCAGCGCCGGCCAGTACGCGTCGCGCTGGCCGATCTGGTAGCGGCGTTCGACAGTGAAGCCGGCGTTCTCGAGCACCTGCGCGTACAGCTCGGCGATGATCTCGTTCGAGTAGTACGCCTGCGAACCGACCACGATCGTCTCGCCGTCACCGGTGGCTCCCGGCCTCGGCTCGAGCGGGTTGCTCTGGCTGCACCCTGCGATGCCGAGCACCGCTGAAAGCGCGATCGCGGACAGCGCCAAGCGCTTCGGGCGGGCGGAGCTGGTCGTTGCTGTGAACATGGCTTTCACCTCTCGTCCCTCACGCTCGTGAGGGTTCAACTGTCTCACGCGCCCTGTTCGGCCGCGCACTGATATTCCTGTGTTTGGCCGCAAGAACCCCGCGAGGAGTAGCGAGCCGTTCCAACACCGCGAACAGCGCATCCAGCAGCAGCGCGAGCGCGACGATGACGAGTGCCGCGCCGAGCATGACGTCGTACTGGCGCAGCGGTATCGCGGTGAAAATGTAGATCCCGAGCCCGCCGAGCCCGACGTAGGCGGCCAGCGTCGCTGTCGCCACGATCTGCAGGGCAGCGCTGCGCAGCCCACCGATCAGCAGCGGCAGGCCGATCGGGATCTCGACCTTCATCAGAATCTGCCACTCGGTCATCCCCATGGCTCGGGCCGCGTCCACCGTCTTGGGATCGACGGACTGCACTCCCGCGTAGGCGCCGGCGAGCACCGAGGGGACGCCGAGGACCACGAACACGATGATGGCCGCGACATCCGCTCGTGCCGGGCCGAGCAGCAGCGCCATGACGGTCAGCAGCCCGAGGGAGGGCAGGGCACGCGCAGCGCCGGACAGCGCCACCGCCACCTCGCGTCCCTTCCTCGTGTGCCCGATGTAGTAGCCGAGCGGGATCGCGATGACAGCGGACACCAGCAGGGAGACGAACGTGTAATAGAGGTGCTCGCCGATCCGCACGGGCAGCGCGTTCGCTCCCTCGAGGCGCTCGGGTGAGAACAGCCAGGCGATCGCGTCCAGGAAGAGGTTCACGCCGGAACCGCCGTGGTCACCGGAATCCGGCGGCGCGCGCGGGCGTCAAGGCGCGTCCACGGCAGCACCAGCCGGCCGAGCAGCACGAGCAGCCCGTCAAGGATGAGGGCGATCACCACGGTCATGACGATACCGGTGACGATCTCGACGATGATGCCGCGCTGCAGGCCGTTGGTGAACAGGAAGCCGAGGCTCCGCACGCCGACGAAGACACCGACCGTGACGAGACTCACCGTGCTGACTGCGACAACACGCAGGCCTGCGAGCAGCACAGGACCGGCCAGCGGAAGCTCCACGGAGAAGAACCGCCGCCACGGCGAGTAGCCGACCGCGGTCGCCGATTCGCGGACGATCGGGTCGACTGATGCGAGGCCGTCGGCAACCGAGCGGGTCATGAGCGCGACGGCGTAGATGGTGAGCGCGATGAGCACGTTGAGTTCGCTCAGGAAGCTGATCCCGAGCAGCGGAGGCAGCAGCACGAACAACGCCAGCGACGGGATCGTGTAGAGCAGCCCGGCGAGGGTCAGGACGAGTCCGCGAGTCAGCTTGTACCGATAGGCGAGCCACCCGAGCGGTACCGACACGATGAACCCGAGGATGATCGGCGGAAGACTCAACCGCAGGTGCTCGACGGAGAGTTCTAGCACCAGGTCGAGGTTGTTCCACAGCCAGTTCACTCGCCGGGCTCCCCCTCCAGCAAGACACCCGCTGCGCGACCGTCGCGGTCGATGAGAACGGTGCGGCCATCGGTGTGAACCGCTCGCAGCGCGCGGCGGCCACGATCGGCACCGATGAAATCCGCCACGAAGTCGCTCGCCGGGTTGGCGAGGATCTCGGCCGGGCTGCCGACCTGCGCGATCCGGGCGCGCTGCTCGAGGATGACCACCTGATCGCCGAGCAGGAAGGCCTCGTCGATGTCGTGGGTGACGAAGACGATGGTCTTGGCGACTTGCCGTTGGATGCGGATGAGCTCCTGCTGCAGGTCGGCGCGCACGATCGGGTCGACCGCGCCGAATGGCTCGTCCATGAGCATGATGTTCGGGTCCACCGCGAGAGCCCGTGCCACACCGA
The DNA here is from genome assembly GCF_012274275.1 of Cryobacterium sp. BB307. Lineage (GTDB taxonomy): Bacteria > Actinomycetota > Actinomycetes > Actinomycetales > Microbacteriaceae > Terrimesophilobacter. Next base: position 670,201 of record NZ_JAANZA010000002.1, read on the forward strand.
CCCGCTGCTGCTGCCCTCCGGAGAGCTGACTGGGATAGCGATCGGCAAGCCCTCGGTCCAGGCCCACCGTGTCGAGCAGTTCCAGCGCACGCGCTCGCGCGTCGCGCTTCGACACGCCTTCCAGCAGCGGGACGGTCGTGATGTTGTCGACGACCTTGCGATGCGGCAGCAGCCCGGAATTCTGCAGCACGTAGCCGATTCGCCGCCGCAGCGGGACCGGCGCGACGCGCGCGATGTCCTCACCGTCGATCTCGATGGTCCCCGACGTCGGGTCGACCATCCGGTTGATCATGCGCAACAGCGTCGTCTTGCCGCTGCCGGACGAGCCGACGAGCACGGTGGTCCGCCGGGACGGCAATTCCAGGCTGAAGTCCTCGACGGCGATGGTGCCGTCAGGGAAGCGCTTCGAAACGGAGCGGAACTCGATCATCCTGCTGACGGCTCATTCCTCGTGTACGACCGGCGGTGTGACCAGTCCAACACTAAATAGAGCTACCGTCATTCCCACGGGCGCCGAACGAGGATCAGCTCTGCTTCGGCTCGCCGTAGTGGCCGACCAGGTACTCCCGCGCGACCCGCCGGGCCTCGCCGATGTAGGCGTCGTCCCCGGAACTCTCAAAGCTGAACGCCCGGGACAGCAGCGCGTCGACGATCGTGATGACCACCTCGAGGCGCATGCCGAGGTCCCCTTCGGGCAGCCCGTAGCGCGACACGAACACCGGGACGAGTTCGCGCACAACGCGGCTGGCACCGGTGTCAGCGCCCTCACGGGGGCGCAGGTCGATGACGTCACCGAAGCGCAGCGCGGCGAATGCCGGCTCTTCGCGGAACGAGGAGACGAAGTCGTCGATCACCGCGTCGAACGCATCCCACCAGGTGTCGTGCCCGGTGTCGGTCACGCTCGCCCTGACCTTCTCGGTGAAGCGATCGACGGCGCGGGCGCTGACCGCCTGAAGCACGGCAATGCGATCGGGAAAGTAGCGGTACACGGTGCCGATGGATGCGCCGGCACGCTCGGCGACCATGGCGGTCGTCAGACGCTCATACCCCAGCGCATCGATGGCCGCCGCAGCGGCATCGAGCAGGCTTGCAAGTCGCGCGGTGCTTCTCGCTTGAACCGGTTCATTGCGTAGAAGTGCGGATGCGTCAAGCACTTGGACTCCCTGTGGATCGTGCGAATTCGGGGTAATCGCGGGTGGAACTCAATTAGTTTCGAAATACTATCGCGCCCCCGTCAGGGGGCGTGTCACATACTCACACCTAGGACGTAAATCACGGGTATTTTTCAGGATACTGGTTTGGCAGCCCACCCGGCCGGTGCACGGCGACGCACCGGCCTCATGAAAGACTGGTCGAATGAGTCGCCCCGTTCCAGCCTCCGACGACCGGTCGCCGGCCCCGGAAACTCCGCCCCGCCCCGGGTTCGCGGCTCGTCTCGAGGACCGATTCCACGCCTGGCGCGAACGGCGCGCACGGAAGCGCGGCCACACCCCGGTCGTCATCCCGTACACCGGCTACGGCTCAGCCGGCTGGACTCGCGTGCTGTGCCGGGTGCTGCTCGCCAAGCCGTCGCCGCCGGTCGAGAATCCGCAGGCGCGCTACAAGAAGATCCGCGGCTGGCGAAGCTTCACGAGTGTCTCCGTCAACGACGTCGACGTCATCATCACGATCGAGGGTGTCGAGCACCGCTTGCGCGCCGACCGCGGCGGCATCGTCGACGCCGTGGTGCCGACCGAACTCAGCCCCGGCTGGCACACGGTCACCATCCGCACCGACGAATCGGAGACCGTCGACGCACCCGTCTTCATCGTGACTCCGGATGCCAGTGTCGGCATCATCTGCGACATCGACGACACGGTCATGGTGACGAGCCTCCCCCGCCCATTCCTGGCGGCCTGGAACACCTTCGTGCTCGACGAGCATGCCAGGCGGCCGGTTCCCGGGATGGCCGTCCTGCTGGAGAAGCTCACCCGGGCGCACGAGGGCGCGCCGGTCATCTACCTGTCGACCGGCGCCTGGAACGTGGCGCCGACCCTCAACCGCTTCCTGTCACGCAACCTGTACCCGGCCGGGCCGCTGCTGCTCACCGACTGGGGTCCGACGCACGACCGCTGGTTCCGCAGCGGCCGAGCCCACAAGGAGCAGAGCCTGGGGCGGATCGCCGAGGAGTTCCCGAGCCTCCGCTGGATCCTGGTCGGCGATGACGGCCAGCACGACGAGGAGATCTACGGCGAGTTCGCGGGTTCGCACCGGCAGAACGTCGCCGCCGTCGCCATCCGCCAGCTGACCGGCGGTGAGGCTGTGCTGGCCGGTGGGCGCAGCAAACCCGACGAGCACGAACCGGTCGAGTCGGTGCCGTGGGTGTACGCCGAGGACGGCGCCGGCCTCGCCGACCACTTCGAGTCGCTCGGCCTGCTTTAACCGATTACCGTTGAGTGGCGGTTCTTCTTGCCGCCGCCTATCCCAGGAGTGTTCATTGATTCAGCGCAGCCAACTCGTGCGCCACGACTTCGCCATCCGCGACCTCACCGTCTCGGCCGTGCGGGAACTCTCCCCCAGCTTCCGTCGCGTGACGCTCACCGGCGCTGACCTGGCCGGATTCACCAGCCTCGGCGCCGGCGACCACAGCAAGGTCTTCTTCCCCGACCCGGCGAACGGCGACTACGCGGTGCCCGCCCTGACCGAGGATGGACTGCGGATGCCGGATGCCGGCACCGTGATCATGCGCGACTACACGCCACGCGACTTCCGGGAACTGCCGGCCGAGCTGGACATCGACTTCTACCTGCACGGCGACGACGGACCCGCATCCGCCTGGGCGGCGCGGGCCAGCGAGGGAGATCGTCTGGTCGTCGCCGGACCACGCGGATCCCACTTGCCGCCCACCGGGGCGGCACGGGTCGTGCTGCTCGGTGACGAGACCGCCCTGCCCGCGATCGCGCGCTGGATCGAGATCCTCCCGGAGCCGATCGAGGTGTTCGTCTTCGTCGAGTTGGGCAACCAGTCGGATGCCGCCTACCTCGACCCCGACCACGTCCACCGGGCCCGCGTGGTCTGGCTCGGCAAGGGCGACGGCGGGCTCGAGCGCGCCATCCGGTCACTGGATACGGCGGTCATCGGCGACGACACCTACTTCTGGGGTGCTGGCGACAGCGAATCGCTGCTTCCGGTGCGCCACTACCTGCGCCGCGAACTGGGCCTGCCGGTCACCCAGGTCAAGCTCACCGGCTATTGGAAGCCCGGTGTCGAGGCTCTCGACCACCACGCGCCGATCGACCCCACCGACCCCGACTGACGGCCAGGGCGGAACACGCCCTAGCTCGCCGCCTTCTTCCCCTTCTTCGGCGCTGGCGCCTTCTTCTGGCCGCCGCGGGACTTCTCGACGCTCTTGCGCAGCGCCTCCATGAGGTCGAGCACCTCGCCGCCCTCCTCTTCGGCGGCCTGCCCGAAGGTCGCCTCGGTGTCGAGGGCGTCGCCCTCCTCGAGCTTGGCGTCGATCAGGGTCTTCAGCTGCTGCTGGTAGTCGTCGGTGAACTCGTCCGGGGTGAAGTCCGACGAGAACGAATCGACGAGCGCAGCCGACATCTCCCGCTCCTTCGCGGTGATCCGCGCCGGGTTCTCGAGCGACGGGAACTTCGCCTCCCGGATCTCGTCACCCCACAGCAGGGACTGCAGCATGAGAACACCCTCCCGCACCCGCAGCGCGCCCAGCTTGGTACGCTGCCGCAGCGCGAACGTGACGACGGCGGTGCGGTCGGTGTCCTCAAGGGTCTTCCGGAGCAGCTCGTACGCCTTGTTGGATGAGCCGTCCGGCTCCAGGTAGTAGCTGCGGTCGAACATGATCGGGTCGATCTGGTCGGTGGGGACGAATTGCTCGACGCTGATCTCCCGGCTCTTCTCCGCCGGCAGCGCCTTGAAGTCCTCCTCGGTCAGGACCACGGTGCGTTCGCCGTCGTCGAAGGCCTTGTCGATGTCGCGGTACTGCACCACCCTGCCGCACACCTCGCAGCGGCGTTCGAACCGGATGCGCCCGCCGTCCTTGTTGTGCACCATGTGCAGCGAGACGTCGTGATCTTCGGTGGCGCTGTACAGCTTGACCGGCACGTTGACCAGCCCGAATGCGATGGAGCCCTTCCAGATCGATCTCATGTCACGCTCCTATCCACCTTTCAGTACAGCCGCGAACGCGAAGGCTTATCAAGGGATTTCCCAGTTACACGGCAAAGATTGAGCCATGCCGAAGGCGACACGGGGCACGGGAGAACTGGTCTCGGTCGATGGAAGGCGCATCCGGATCACCAACCTCGACAAGGTGCTCTACCCGGAGACCGGGACGACCAAGGCAGACGTCATCGCCTACTACTCGGAGATCGCCGACGTCCTGCTCCCCCACTGCGCGAACCGGCCGGCAACCCGCAAGCGCTGGGTGCACGGTGTCGGCACCGCGAGCAAGCCCGGTGAGGTGTTCTTCCAGAAGAACCTCGACAACTCGACTCCGCCGTGGGTGCGCCGCCGGCCGATCGAGCACAGCGATCGCACCAATGTCTACCCGCTCGTAAACGACCGGCCGACACTCGTCTGGCTGGCGCAGATGGCCTCCCTGGAGATCCACGTGCCGCAGTGGGCGTTCGGCCCGCGCGGTGCGCGACTGAACCCGGACCGGATGGTGCTCGACCTCGACCCCGGCGAGGGCGCCGGGCTGCAGGAGTGCGCCGAGGTCGCCCGGCAGGCGCGCGCCATCATGAAGGGCATGGGCCTCGACCCGATGCCGGTCACCAGCGGCAGCAAGGGCATCCATCTGTACGCGGCCCTCGACGGCAGGCAGACGTCGGATCAGGTCTCGGCGGTGGCAAAGGAGCTCGCGCGTGCACTGGAGGCCGATCACCCCGACCTGGTCGTCAGCGACATGAAGAAGACGCTGCGCACGGGCAAGGTGCTGGTCGACTGGAGCCAGAACAACGGCAACAAGACCACCATCACGCCCTATTCGCTGCGCGGCCGGCTGCACCCGATGGTCGCTGCCCCACGAACCTGGCGCGAATTGGCATCCAAGGAGCTCGCCCACCTGGACTACCAGGAGGTGCTGAAGCGCGTGCGCACTCGCGGCGACCTCCTCGAGGGACTCGACTCGGTCGCAGCGTCGGCCGGGAGTGCCGAGGGGCACGACCGGCTCGAGCTGTACCGCGACAAACGCGACCCGAAGAAGACGCCAGAGCCGATGGGTGGTGCGCCGACCGGTGACGGCAACTCGTTCGTGATCCAGAAGCACGAGGCACGACGGCTGCACTACGATTTCCGGCTCGAGCGGGACGGCGTGCTCGTCTCGTGGGCGATTCCGAAAGGGCCACCGACGGACCCGAAACAGAACCATCTGGCGGTACATACCGAGGACCATCCGCTCGACTACGGCTCGTTCGAGGGTGAGATCCCGGCCGGCGAGTACGGCGCCGGCCATGTCGAGATCTGGGACCGCGGTAGTTACGAGGTGGAGAAGTGGCGCGAGGACGAGGTCATCGCGACCCTGCACGGCGCGCCGGAGGGCGGCCTCGGCGGCTCCAAGCGGTTCGCGCTGATCCGCACCGGCGCAGCCGGGAATCCGGACAACTGGCTGATCCACCTGATGAAGCCGAAGACCGAGGAGAAGCCCCGGTCGGGGCAGCCCGCCAGGACGATGCCAGAGCCGGTGAAGCCGATGCTCGCCACGGCGGGGACGCTCGAGGGCTTCAGCGGCGCGGATGACGACGAGTGGGCATTCGAGATGAAGTGGGACGGCGTGCGGGTCATGGCCACCGTCGGCGGTGGCGAGGCGCGACTGTTCAGCCGGAGGGGGCTGGACATCACCACCACCTACCCGGAGGTTGTCGTCGATCTCGTCGCGCATGTCACCGTCGACTCCGCATTGCTCGACGGTGAGGTGGTCGCGCTCACCAAGGCCGGAAAACCGAGCTTCTCGCTGCTGCAGCAGCGGATGGGGCTCAGCAAGCCGCGGGACGTCGAGCGGGCGATGCGCTCGATCACCGTGCAGTACCTGGTGTTCGACGTGCTGAACGTCGACGGCGAGGACCTCACGGACCTTCCGTACTCGAAGCGGGTCGAGCGGCTGGCCGAGACGGTCAGCCAGGCGGGAACAATCCGAACACCGGATGCTTTCGTGGGAGACGCCGAGGCCGCGATGGAAACCAGTCGCGAGCTCGGCCTCGAAGGCATCCTCGGCAAGCGGCGGACCAGCAGCTACCGCGCGGGTGACCGTTCCCGCGACTGGGTCAAGCTCAAGCACACCGCAACGCAGGAGGTCGTGGTGGCCGGCTGGCGACCGGGCAAGGGAAACCGGTCGGGGCGGGTCGGCTCGCTGCTCGTCGGCATTCCAGAGGACGGGAAGCTGCGCTACGCCGGTCGCGTCGGCACGGGCTTCAGCGAGGCGGAACTCGGCTCGATCACCAAGCGGCTCAGCACCCTGTCACGCGCGACCAGCCCGCTCATCGACGTGCCACGCACAGACGCGGCCGACGCCCACTGGGTGACGCCCAAGCTCGTGGGTGAGGTCGAGTTCTCGGAGTGGACGACAGCGGGCCGGCTTCGGCAACCGACCTGGCGGGGTTGGCGACCCGACAAGTCCCCGTCCGAAGTCCGCAAGGAGAGCTGAACCAGGTGGCACGGCTGCGGAGGGTCGATCCGGCTGCCCCGGGCTGGCGCAGGGTGCGCGCCGGCCGCGGCTTCCGCTACCTCGACGAGTCCGGTGCGCCACTTCCGGAGGAGGAGCTCGAGCGCATCCTCGCCCTGGCGATCCCGCCCGCATGGAAGGATGTCTGGATCTCACCGTGGCCGAATGGCCACATCCAGGCGGTCGGCACCGACGCCGCGGGCAGGCGGCAGTACCTGTACCACGAGCAGTGGCGCCGCAAGCAGGACGAGCTGAAGTTCGATCGGGCGCTGGAGCTTGCCGCTCGGCTGCCCGGCGCCCGACGCGCCGTCACCATTGCGTTGCGCGGCGACGACCTGACACGCGAGCGTGCCCTGGCCGCCGCGTTCCGCATCCTCGACACCGCGGCCCTGCGGGTGGGTGGCGAGCAATACGCGCAGGACAACGGAAGCCACGGCCTGTCGACCCTCCTCTGCCGCCACGTCACGATCTCCGGCGACACCATCGAGTTCTGCTTCCCAGGCAAGAGTGGGCAGGAGTGGTTCTCCGCCGTCACCGACGCCGAACTGGCCAGAGCGGTCAGAGCGATGAAGCGACGCTCCGGTCGATTGCTCGGCTGGCGGGACGACGACGGCTGGCATCCGCTCACCGCCGCCGACATCAACGACGCGGTGCGCTCGCTGGTCGGGCCGGATTTCACGTCCAAGGACTTCCGGACGCTGAGTGGCACCATCGCGGCGGCGAGATCGCTCGCGGGAACGCTTCCGAAGACCCGCTCCGCTCGCGACAAGGCGGTCGCAGCCGCAATGCGGGACGCAGCCGAGGCACTCGGCAACACGCCAGCCATCGCCCGGAAGAGCTACGTCGATCCCAGGGTCATCGACCGCTTCCATGACGGAGAGGTGATCTCCAGGGCAGGCGCCGGCGAAACCGCGCTTCGAGACCTGCTTGAGGATCGCTAGAGACAGCTTCTGAAAATAACACGGATACCAGTCAGGATACGTGCGGTGAACGCGCAGAGGCCGCGGTCAGGATGACAAGGCGAACTCTAACTGACAGGGAGGCTCGTTGGACGGAAACGCGACGACCTCGCACACCAACGTCGCCCTGCTCTCGGTCACAAGCACCCTCGCTGCGCGAATCACTTCATCGGCCGAGATCGACAGGCAGCTGGCACCGGTCCTGCGCAAGTTGAAACTGCCCGACGGCCTGCTGCAGCGGGTTGCTGGCGTGCACGAGCGCCGCAACTGGGGCGAAGGCCAGACTTTCGACGACGCGGCTGTCTCCGCAGGTGAACGGGCCTTGCAGGCGGCAGGCGTTGAGCCCGGTCAGGTGGGGCTGCTCATCAACACCTCGGTGACGCGCAAGAATCTGGAACCGTCCGTGGCCGTGCGCATACACCACCGGCTGGGGCTGCCGTCATCCGCTGTCAACTTCGACATTGCGAACGCCTGCCTCGGCTTTGTCAACGGGATGTCACTGGCGGCCGGGCTCATCGACTCCGGCCAAGTGAAGTATGCCGTCATCATCGACGGTGAGGACGCCGACGACATCCAGATCAACACCATCAACCGGCTCAGCCGCAGGGGCATCGGCCGCAAGGACTTCATGAGCCAGTTCGCCAGCCTCACCCTTGGTTCCGGAGCCGCTGCTGCCGTGCTCGGACCGGCGGATGCGCATCCGGCAGGCCACCGGGTGCTCGGCGGCGTGACCCGCGCGGCCACCCAATTCAACGACCTCTGCGTCGGCAGTGTCGACGGCATGTTCACTGATGCGAAAGCGCTGCTCAAGGGCGGCATGGAGCTGGTTGTCTCCGCCTGGGACGAAGCGAAGCGCGACTGGAACTGGTCGAACATGGACCGCTACATTGTGCACCAGGTGTCGGACGTGCACACCAACGCCATAGTCAAGGCATCGGGCATCGACCGCTCCCGCGTGCCGCTCACCTACCCGAGACTCGGCAATGTCGGCCCCGCGTCGATCCCGATCACGCTCGCCGAGGAGGCAACAAGCCTGGCCCCGGGCAGCCGGGTGTTGCTGATGGGCGTCGGGTCGGGCCTGAACACCGCGATGATGGAACTCGCCTGGTGACGCCGCGTCTTCCGCGTGCCGCTCTTCTCACTGCCCCTGCCCGGCTGCCGCCTCTTGTCCTCGAGGGCATGGACGCCGCCTCTTCCCGGCTGGTGATCGCTCCGGATGCGCAGGGCAGACCGCGCACCTGGCACCTGCTCGACAACGCGGCACGGCTGGCGGAGCTCGGCGTTACGGCGACGGGCACGATTCTCTGCGTGCACGGCAACCCGACCTGGTCGTATCTGTGGCGCGGGCTGGTCAGCGCGGCGACGGATGCGGCGGGACTCGGTGACCCCGCCTGGCGGGTGATCGCGGTCGACCAGTTGGACATGGGTTTCTCGGAGCGCACCGGGGAGACCCGCGGCCTGCCTGGGCGGGTCAGCGACCTGTCGTCGCTCACAGACGCGCTGGAGCTGAACGGCCCGGTCTTCACCCTCGGCCATGACTGGGGTGGCCCCATTTCGCTCGGCTGGGCGATCGACCATCCCCAGCTGCTGGCTGGGGTAATGCTGCTGAATACAGCAGTGCACCATCCCGGCGGCCCCATCCCCGTCCCGCTTCGACTGGCCTTGAGCGCGCCGGTGCTGGGACCCGCGACGGTTTCCACGCCTGCGTTTCTGGAGAGCACTCTGGCTCTGGCACATCCGCCGCTCACCGCCGACCTGAAGCGAGGCTACCGCGCCCCCTACCGAACGGCCAGCCGCCGTGGCGGTATCGGGGCCTTCGTCGCCGACATCCCCATCGGCGCTGATCACCCCAGCCGAGCCGAACTCGACCGCATAGCCGACGGGGTGCGCAACCTCAGGCGGCCCGCCCTGTTGCTGTGGGGGCCGCTGGACCCGATTTTCAGCGACAACTACCTGGACGACCTCATCGAGCGGATGCCGCAGGCGGACGTGCACCGATTCGAGGGGGCCGGCCACTTGGTGGCCGAAGATGCCGACTACGCTTCGGCGGTGCTCGCCTGGCTGGACGAGCAGCAGGCAGTGGGGCAGCTGGATCCGCCTTTCCAGCCAGCGACTGCGGTCGCGGCGGGGTCCGACCGGCCCCTCTGGCACCACCTTGAAGCGCTTCGGGACAGCTCCGGCACCGCGCTCGTCGAACTCGCGCCGCCACGCGGCCGCACTCCCCGGGTGGTGAGCTGGCGCCTGCTCTCGCGTCGGGTGCGGCAGATCGCTGCCGGCCTGACGCGCTGCGGAGTGAAGTCCGGCGATCGGGTTTCCCTGCTCATCCCGCCCGGCGCCGACCTCACCGCGGTGCTGTACGCCTGCCTGCGCATTGGTGCGGTGGTGGTGGTGGCAGACGCCGGCCTCGGCCTGGGCGGGCTCACCCGGGCGGTGCGCGGCGCCAGGCCAGATCACATTGTGGGTGCGGCGCCCGGACTCACGGCCGCCCGGGCATTGGGCTGGCCGGGGCAGAGAATCGCCACCGCACGGCTGGCACCCGGCGCGAAACGCGCGCTCGGGGTCTCGCACCTGCTGGCCGATGTCGCCCGGCTGGGGTTCGACGAGGAACTTCCGCCGCCGCCATCAGCCGCCGATACTGCCGCGGTGCTGTTCACGTCCGGTTCCACCGGGCCCGCGAAGGGCGTCGTCTACACGCATGCGCAACTCGCCGCGCTCTGCAAGGCGCTTGCCGACCAGTACGGCGTCGGAACGGGCACCGGCCTAGTCGCCGGCTTCGCCCCGTTCGCCCTGCTGGGCCCCGCGCTCGGTGCCCGGTCGGTCACCCCCGACATGAACGTGACGTCCCCGAAGACACTCACCGCCTCGGCGGTCGCGGCCGCGGTGGCTGCGGCGAATGTGGACACCGATTCCACTGTGGTGTTCCTCTCTCCCGCCGCCCTGTCCAACGTCGTAGCAACCTCGGATGCCCTGACCGCCGCCGACCACAGCGCCCTGGGGCGGGTGGAACTGTTCCTCTCGGCCGGAGCCCCGGTGTCCGAGTCGCTGTTGACCGCGGCCTCCGCGCTGATGCCGGCGGCGAGCGCGCATACTCCTTACGGCATGACCGAGGGTCTGCTGCTGACCGATGTCTCGTTGCAGGGCATCTGGGCTTCGGCTGCCGTGGCGGCGGACGGCCCGGGCGGCGTTTGCGTCGGTTTCCCGACGGCGACCACGCAGGTGCAGATCAGCCCCCTGGATGAAAACGGCAACGCGGTCGGTGCCCCGATGGATGCACCCAACGTCACCGGCGAGATCGTCGTCTCGGCGGCGCACCTGAAGGACCGCTACGACCGGCTCTGGCTGACCAACGTAGCCGCCACCCGCGGCACGGGCGCCGGACGCTGGCACCGCACTGGCGACGTCGGCCACCTCGACGAACAGGGGCGGCTGTGGGTCGAGGGCAGGCTGCCGCACGTGATCACCACGGCGGCCGGCGTGCTCACCCCGGTCGGTCCGGAGCAGGCGATCGAGTCGGTTCCCGCCGTTGCCCGTGCCGCGGTGGTGGGTGTCGGTCCGGCTGGCACCCAGCAGGTCGTCGCGGTGGTTGAGACAATTCGGCCTGCCCCACGCGTGTCCATGGCTAGCACCGAGCTGGCGGCTTCCGTTCGGGCATCCGTCTCGCATCCGATCGCGGCGGTGCTTGTGGTGCCGCGGCTGCCGACCGACATCCGGCACAACTCGAAGATCAACCGCACGCGGCTCGCCGAATGGGCAACGCGACTACTGGCCGGTGGCCGCATGGTGCGGCCATGAGGGTGCTGGTCACCGGGGCGAGCGGGTTCCTGGGTCGGGCGGTCGCGGCGCAGGTCGCAGCGGCCGGACACTCGGTGCGGACGTTCCAGCGGCGGCCTTCCGGGGTCGCTGGCGTGGAGGACGTGCACGGTTCGGTGACCGTACGTGCCGACGTCGACCGCGCGGTTCGGAACATCGACGCGGTGGTGCACCTGGCGGCGAAGGTGTCGATGGCGGGTGACCCGGCCGAGTTCCGACAGGTGAACGTCGGCGGTACGCGGGCGATGCTCGCCGCAGCGCAGGCGGCTGGGGCCAGCCGATTCGTGTTTGTCTCCTCCCCCTCCGTCGCGCACTCGGGCAGCTCGATCATGGGCGACGATGCGTTGCCTGCCGACCCGCTGCGTGCCCGCGGTGACTACGCCCGCACCAAGGCGGTCGCCGAGCTGATGGCGCTGGCCTCCGACGCCCCGGGGTTCTCGGTGGTGGCGGTGCGCCCGCACCTGGTCTGGGGTCCGGGCGACACCCAGCTGATCGCGCGCATCGTCGACCGGGCCAGGCGCGGCCGGTTGCCGCTGCTCGACCACGGCGCAGCCATGATCGACACGACGTTCGTGGACAATGCCGCATCCGCGATCGGTGCTGCGCTCGAGCGGGCGGATGCCGTCCACGGCCAGGCGTTCGTGGTCACCAACGGGGAGCCGCGCCCGGTATCGGAACTGCTGGCCGCAATCTGCACCGCGGCTGGCGTAGCCGCTCCCCGCTGGCGGGTCCCTGCGGCGGTGGCGCGTGGTGGCGGTTCCCTCGTCGAGGCGCTCTGGCGGGTGCGGCCGGGTGCGGATGAACCGCCGATGACCAGGTTCCTGGCCGAACAGATGTCGACGGCGCACTGGTTCGACCAGCGTCGCACCCGCGCCCACCTGCAGTGGGCACCCACGGTCACGCTGGAGGAAGGCTTCCGCCGCCTGGCCGCGTCGTACAGACGGCGGTCATAGTGCTCAGGGACCGGCCGATCCGGCCGGGTACTCCTCGAGCGGCACCTCGTCGTCTCGCCATGCCTTCATCACCGGCTCGACGATGCGCCAGCACTCCTCGATCACGTCGGAACGGACCGACAGTGTCGGGTCGCCCCGCAGCATCCCGGAGATGACCTCGCCATACGGCAGCAGGTCCCCCGTGCCGAAATCGACCCGCAGCGTGGTCTGCTCGAGCGTGAACGGGTCGGCCTCGCCGTTGATGTTGAGGTCGAGCTCGATGACCTCTGGGCTCAGCAGGATGCGCATCCGCGTCGCTCCGTCGTACCCCTTGAACCCGCTCGGAAGGTGCGGCACATCCTTGAACTGAACGACGATCTCCTTTCGGATGTCGCCGATCGCCTTCCCCGAGCGCAGCCGAAACGGGACACCGGCCCAACGCCAGTTGTCGATCGTGACGGTCACCTCGGCAAGCGTCTCGGTCTTCCGGGCGGGGTCAACGCCCGGCTCGTCCGCGTAGTCGGGAAAGGTGCGGTCCCCGATCCTGCCTGCGGTGTATCGCGCGCGGCGGCTTGACTGGCGGGCGTCGCCGTGGGCGACCCGGGTCGCCCGGAGCGTCTGCGCTATCGCGCCGCGCAGGTCATCGGCGTCGACGCTCGACGGCGGTTCCATCGCGAACAGCGCCAGGACGATCAGGAGGTGGCTCTGCAGCATGTCGCTGAGCGCGCCGGCACGGTCGTAGTAGGACGCGCGCCCTTCGAGGCCGAGTTGCTCGTCGAAGACGATGTCGACGGCTGCGATGTTGTCCGAGTTCCAGACCGGCTCGAAGATTCGATTCGCGAAGCGGACGCCGAGCAGGTTGAGCACCGTGGCCTTGCCCATGAAGTGGTCAACCCGGTGCACGGCGTTCTCCGGAACCAGCCTGGCCAGCAGCCGGTTGAGCGCCTTGGCGCTCTTCAGGTCGGTCCCGAACGGCTTGTCGAGCCCGAACACCGTGCCATCGGGAAGCTCGACCCGTGCGAGGGCGCGGCACGCCTTGGCTGTCACCGCCGGTGGCAGCGCGAAGTAGACCGCCGGCGTGCCCTCCACTTCGCCCAGCACCCGCCGCAGCTCCTCAGGGTTGGTCACGTCGGCCTGCAGGTAGCGGGATCGCGCGGCGGTGTCCGAAGCGTACTGGCCGGATGCGCCGATCGAGTCGAATGATTTCCTCACCCGCTCGCGCCAGTCGTCGTCAGACAACGGGTCCTGGCCGACTCCGATGAGGTGGAAGCCGGTCATCCGCTCGGCATCCAGCAGTTGACCCAGGCCGGGCATGAGCAGTCTGGCGGCCAGATCGCCCCCACCGCCCAGGATGACGAAGGTGTCGATTCGGTCGGCCATGGGGCCAAGGCTAACCGGCGACCTTGAAGACAGATCAGGGTTCCCTGACGGGAGAGCGTGTCAGGATGAGCGCGTGCCACTGCGCATCGAGGACTACGCACTCATCGGTGACTGCCACACTGCCGCGCTGGTCGGTGTCGACGGGAGCATCGACTGGTTGTGCCTGCCGCAGTTCGACTCCCAGTCGATGTTCGGCGCGCTGCTCGGCACCGAAGACCATGGTCGCTGGCTGCTCGCACCGGCCGACGCGGTGCTGTCGACGAGCCGCGCCTACGACGGTCCAACCTTCAATCTGGTCACACGCTGGGAGACCGCCGATGGTGAGGTCGAGGTCACCGACCTCATGCCCCACGGGAACAAGCGCGCCGACCTCGTCCGCCGGGTGCGTGGCATCCGTGGCAGCGTGACGATGCACCAGGAGGTGCGCATCCGCTTCGGGTACGCCAACGCCATGCCGTGGGTTCGCCAGGTGGCGCACAAGGGCGGGCCGGCGCTCATCGCGATCGCCGGCCCGGATGCGGTCATCCTGCGGGGACCGGCGATGAAGGCCATCGACCATGCGCACGCGTGCGACTTCACCGTGTCGGCAGGTGAGACGGTCGACATCCAGCTGACCTGGTACAAGTCCTACCGCCCGCCGCCGCCCGCGGTGGATATCGATGCGGCGATCGAACGCACCACGGCGTGGTGGACCGACTGGGCGGCGCCGCTGCAGAACACCGGTCCCTACCGTGATCAGGTACTGCGCTCCATCCTCGTGCTGCGCGCGCTGACGCTCGAGACAACAGGTGGGATCGTGGCGGCAGCCACGACCAGCCTGCCCGAGCAGTGGGGTGGCGTGCGGAACTGGGACTACCGCTTCGTCTGGCTGCGCGACGCGTCGGCCACGCTGGAGGTGCTCGCCAGCCGCGGGTTCACGAGCGAGGCCCTGGCCTGGCGCGGTTGGCTGCTGCGCGCCATCGCCGGCGATCCCGCCGACATCCAGATCATGTACGGACTCGCAGGAGAGCGGATGCTCGTCGAGCACATCGTCGACAGCCTGCCCGGGTACGACGGCGCCGCTCCCGTGCGACGCGGCAACGCCGCCTTCGGCCAGTACCAGGGCGACATCTTCGGCGAGGTGATGATCGCGCTGCAGAAGTCGCGCGAGGCAGGCATCGAGGAGGATCGCTTCTCGTGGCCGCTGCAGCGCGCGCTCATGCAGTTCGTGGCGGAGAACTGGCAGCGACCGGACCACGGCATGTGGGAGATCCGCGGCCCGAAGCGGCATTTCACCCACTCTCGTGCCATGCTCTGGGCCGCCGTCGATTGCGGAGTGCGCGGCATCGAAGAGCACGGCCTCGACGGCCCGCTCGACGAGTGGCGTGCGTTGCGGCAACGCATCCGGGACGACATCGAAGAACATGGGTTCGACCGCAGGCGGAACAGCTACACGCAGTACTACGGCAGTGAGGGCGTCGACGCCACCCTGCTTCAACTGGCCCAGATCGGCTACCTGAAGCACGACGACCCGCGGATGCTCGGCACGGTCGCCGCGATCGAGAACGAGCTCATGCGCGACGGCGTGCTGTTGCGCTACCGAACCGAGACCGGCGTCGACAAGCTCCCGCCGGGAGAGCACCAGTTCCTCGCCTGCTCGTTCTGGCTCGTCGAGCAGTACGCGCTGAGCGGCCGGGTGGAGGATGCGATGGCGCTGATGGACCGGCTGGTCGGCTTCTGCAGCGACCTTGGTCTGCTCTCGGAGGAGTACGACACCGGCCAGGGTCGACAGGCCGGGAACACGCCGCAAGCGCTCTCCCACCTCGGGCTGGTGCGCGCAGCTGGCGCCATCGCATTCGCAACGGGAGAGCAGTCCGAGCCGAAACTGGCGACGGTGAGCAAGAAGGCCCAGCGGTGACCACAGCGTCGCGCCGGATGCTGCGGATGCGCCTGGCCGCGCAGCGAATCAGCAACGGCAAGCTCACATCACCCGCCGACGTGGTGCGGTGGATGACGGCGATGCAGGCGCAGGACTTCAACGGCGCACGCTGGGCGGTCGCGTTGCGCACTGACTCGGCCACTCAGCGCGACATGGATCATGCGCTCGCGAGCGGAACGATCGTTCGCTCCTGGCCGATGCGAGGAACGTTGCACTTCGTCGCCCCGGAGGACCTGAGATGGATCCTCGGCCTCACGACCGAGCGACTGCTCCGCCAGGCAACTACCAGGCTCAGCAGCCTTGGACTCGACGAACGGCAGATCGAGACTGCCCGCTACGCGGCGATCGACGCGCTGCACGGCGGCCGCTCGCTGAGCCGGATGGAACTCTACCGAGCATTCGAGCGCGGCGGCGTGTCGGCGAATCAGCAGCGGGGCTACCAGTTGCTGTGGATCTTGTCGCAGACCGGGACCCTGTGTTTCGGGCCACCCGACGGGAACACCCAGACCTTCGCGCTGCTGGACGATTGGGTTCCGACGTATCGGCAGTTGGAGGGCGACGAAGCATTGGGCGAACTCGCACGCCGCTATTTCGCCGCGCGCGGGCCCGCCACGATTCGCGACTTCGCCTGGTGGGCGTCGCTCAGGCTCGCCGATGCGCGTCGGGGACTGGCCGTCGCGCGCGACGACCTGGAGCTCACCGAGTTTGATGGGGCCGAATTCTTCCACGAAGCCGCCAGCGAACAGGGTGCGGATGGAATCCGGCTCCTTCCCGCCTTCGACGAGTACCTGCTCGGCTACCAGGACCGCTCACTCCAGCTCGACGGCGAAAGCCTCGGGGATCTGGTGCCCGGCGGCAACGGAGTGTTCCCGAACACCCTCGTTGTGGACGGGGTGGTGCGTGGCACGTGGCGTCGGCCCTCGCGTGCGACGAGCGTCGAGGTGACGCCGTTCGAGCCGCTGAAGCCTCGCGCGGAAGCGGGTCTTAGAAGGCCGGCGCGCGAATACGCGCGGTTCCGTGGTGAGAAACACGCTGAGGTTGTCGTCACTGGGTAGCCTCCGGGGCCGCAACTACGCTTGAGGTGTGCGGCGCTACGTTCCCGAGGTCTTTGTCTCGACCCGTAGCCCGCTGCTGCAGGTACTGAAGACGTTCGTCGCGGCATCCGGCGCCTGGTTGGCCTGTGTATGGCTGCTCGACCAGCCCGCTCCCATCTTCGCCGCGATCGCGGCGCTGCTCGTCGTTCAGCCGAGCGTCAACCAGTCGCTCGCGAAGGGTGTCGAGCGCAGCGTCGGCGTGATCCTCGGCGTCATCATCGCGTTCGCGGCCGTGACCTGGTTCGGCAGCTCGGCCCTTGTCGTGATCGCCGTGATCCTGGTGTCTTTGCTTGTCGCCTGGGCACTCAAGCTGACGCCCGGCTCGTCGAACCAGATCCCGATCAGCGCCCTTCTCGTGGTCGCGCTGGGTGCCGCCACGCCGGGGTACGGGGCCGAGCGTATCCTCGAGACCATCATCGGCGCCGTCATCGGGCTCGTCGTCAACGTGGCGATCGTGCCACCCGTGCACAGCGCTCCCGCGCACGCAGCGGTCGCTCAGCTCGCCGAGGGCATCGGCGGCACGCTCGACGACTTGTCCACGGCGCTGCGAACGCCGACCTCCTTCCCCGAATTGGACGCGTTGCTGCAGAGGACGCGCGGCCTGCGGGGGCAGCTGCAGAAGGCATCCGACGCGATCTCCGCTGCGGACGAAAGCCTCATGCTGAACCCGCGCGGCGGCAAGCACCGCGAGCGCATCGACCACGACCGCAAGGTGCTCGCGTCGCTCGGCGTGCTCGTCACGCGGGTGCTCGGCATGGCGCGCGCCGTGCGCGACCACTACTCCCCCGGGCTCAGCGATGATCGGATCGTGCGCTCTATCGCGGTTGAGCTGGAGCGGGCAGGACACGACGTTCGGCTGCTCGCGACAGAACCGCGGCCAGGCGAGGACAACGCCGACCAGCCGACGGCCCAGCTGCCGGCGCTGACTGCCCCGCTGGTGATCACGCACCCGCATCCGGAGCACTGGATCCTGGTCGGCTCGCTCATGGAGGACCTGAGGCGCGTGCGAGAGGAATTGGCGGGCCAGCTGACCTGACCTCACGCCGGGGGCGTACCGTTGAGGAATGCGTGCGATGACCGTCCCCCTGTCCGGAAGCGCCCAGGCCTTCACCCTGAGCGAGTTCCCGGATCCGGTTCCGGGTTCGGGCGAGGTGCTGATCGAGGTGGCCGCGGCCGGCGTCAACCGGGCGGATGTCGCACAGCGGCAGGGAACCTACGCGTCCGCCCCCGGATGGCCGGAGTGGCCCGGACTCGAGGTGTCGGGAACGATCGCGGCGGTTGCGGGGCAGGTCGGCGACTGGAGGGTCGGCGATCGGGTATGCGCCCTGCTGGGCGGGGGCGGCTACGCCGACCTGGTCGTGGTCCCGACCACGCACCTGCTCCGGGTGCCGGAATCAGTCGACCTGGTCGACGCGGCCGGGCTGCCCGAGACGGTGTGCACGGTGTGGTCCAACGTCTTCATGACCGCGGGGCTGAAGGCGGGTGAGACGCTGCTCGTGCACGGCGGCGGCAGCGGCATCGGCACAACCGCCATCCAGCTCGCGCGGGCGCTCGGCTCGCTGGTGGCGGTCACCGCGGGCAGCCAGCGGAAGCTCGACGTGTGCCGCGAACTCGGCGCGGAGATCCTCATCAACTACCCGGAGCAGGACTACGTGACCGAGTTGCTGCGCGCGACGGATGGCCGCGGCGCCGACGTCATCCTGGACCACATCGGCGGTGACTACCTCGACCGTGACCTCCAGGCGCTCGCACCGCACGGGCGGATCATCATGATCGGCAACCAGAGCGGGCAGCAGGCGACCATCAGCATCGGCCGGCTCATGCGCAAGTGGGCCACCATTCACGGCAGCACGCTGCGGGCGCGAAGCGACGAGGAGAAGTCCGAGATCGTCGCGAGTGTCGCCGCGAACGTGTGGCCGCTCGTCGAGAACGGGCAGGTCACGCCGGTGATCGACGAGCGCATCCCATTGACCGAGGTGGCACGTGCGCACGAGAAGCTCGAGGCCTCCGAGCACGTGGGAAAGATTCTGCTCGTGCCCTGAGAAGCCGTGTCAGCCGGCGCTGTGCAGCGGCACCTTCGCGACCGCCTCGCGCGCCCCGGCCGCGGTCGACGCGGAGAGCGCGGCCGCCGCCATCGCCTCGGCGTCCTCGCGCGTGTGCTTGGCGAGTTCCGCGCGCACGTCGGCGAGCGCCGCGGGGGTCATCGACAGCGTGGACGCGCCGAGTCCGACCAGCACGACCGCGAGGGTGGGGTCGGCCGCGGCCTCACCGCACACGCCGATCGGCGTGCCTCCGGCGCGGCCCGCGTCGCCGATGAGCTTGATGAGACGCAGGACAGCCGGATGCCACGGGTCCTGGTACGCGGCGACGGAGCCGAGCATCCGGTCGGCTGCGAGCGTGTACTGCGTCAGGTCGTTGGTGCCGATGCTCACGAAGTCGGCGTGCTCGCTCACCTGGTCGGCCATCACCGCGAGGGACGGCACCTCGGCCATGACACCGGCGAATCGGATGCCCAGCGCCTTGGCGAGCGACACGAAGTATGCGGTCTCCTCGGCGTCGGAGACCATGGGCGCCATCACCCACAGGTCGCCCTTCGCGTTCTCCTGCGCTCGGGCGAGCGCGGTGAGCTGGTTGCGGAGGACCTGCTCATGCACACGCAGTGAGCGCAGTCCCCTCAGGCCGAGCGCCGGGTTCTCCTCGGGCTGGTTCTCTACGAACCGCAGCGGCTTGTCCGCTCCGGCGTCGAGGCAGCGGACGACCACTTTCCGCCCGGGGAACGCGTTCAGCACTGCCTCGTAGTCGCGCTGCTGCTCCTCGATGCTCGGCTCGGTGGCCGCGTCCAGAAACAGGAACTCGGTGCGGAACAGGCCGACACCCTCGGCGCCCAGTTCGACCGCGGCGGCAGCGTCGGCCGGCGAGCCGAGGTTGGCCAGCAGTGGGATCTTCTCGCCGTCGGCGAGCGTGCCGTCGCTCAGCGGAAGCGCTGCGGCAGCGCGGAACTCGGCGATGCGCGCTGCGGCGTCCTCTAGCTGAGCCGGCTCGGGGTCGATGACGATCGTCCCCGCGCCCGCATCCACGATGACCGGGGTGCCGTCGGTGAGCTCCTCGGCGCCTGCGACGCCGACGATGGCGGGGATCGACTTGGCGCGCGCGAGAATCGCGGTGTGCGAGGTGGGTCCGCCCTCGCGCGTGACCAAGGCGAGCACCTTCTCCAGGTCCAGCAGCGCGGTGTCAGCCGGGGCGAGGTCGCGGGCAACCAGGATGAATGGCGTGTCCGACTCCGGCACACCGGGTGCGGGAACGCCACGCAGGTGGGCGATCACCCGCTGGGCGACATCCCCGAGGTCGGCTGCGCGCTCGGCCATGTACCCGCCCATGTCGGTGAGTGTCGTCTGGAACTCGGCGAACGCGTCGAACACCGCGCGCTCACCGGTGCTGCCGGCGTCGATCTTGGCGTCCACCTCGTCGACGACCCCCGGGTCCTGCGCCATCATCGCTTGCGCGTCCAGCACGTCCTTCGCCGCCCCGCCTGCCTTCTCACCGCGACGTGTGAGGTCCGCCGCGACGGCCGCCATCGCGGCGGTGACTGCCTGCTTCTCCTGCTCGGCGTCTGTGCTGCGCTCGACGACCTGCGGTTCGCTCAGCGGTTCGGGCATCCGGATCACGCCCCCGCTCGAAATACCCCTTCCGACTCCGATGCCGTGGAGTTCCCGCATTGTCTGCTCCTTCTTGCCGAGTGGGCGCGAGGCGAGGCCTGACGCGCACAAAGCGTCAGAGTACTACTCGAACATCCGCGGACCCGGACCGGCACCGCCCGTGCGGTCGGCGGGGTCGCGACTTAGGATTGGGCCCACAGTTCACGGAAAGGACCCTTCGACATGGCGACAGCGGAACGCACGGTTGTCTTCGGCTCTGCAGTGGGGATGCACGCGCGACCGGCCGCCACGGTGGCGAAAGCGGCAGCGGACAGCGGCCAGAAGGTCACCATCGAGAACAGCGCAGGCAAGAAGGCGAACGCCGCGAGCGTGCTGTTCCTGCTCGCACTCGGCGTGAACCACGGCGACAGCGTGAAGCTCACGGTTGAGGGAGAGCGCGCCGAGGAGGTCGCGGACGAACTGGCGGAGCTGATGGCGTCCGAACTTGACGCCGAGGGCCAGTCGGCGACCTCGTAGGCGCCGGATGCGCGTAACCGCGGCGCTGTTTCGCGCCAGCCACCCCGGTCCGAGCCTTGCTGTCGCGGTGATCACCGCGCTCATCGGTGTCGGCGTTGGGCTTGAGCCGTGGCGTGTGGTGGTGCTCACCGTGGCGGTGCTGCTCGGTCAATTCTCTGTCGGGCTGTCGAACGACTGGCTGGACGCAGAACGCGACCGCCTCACCGGTCGCCGCGACAAGCCGATCGCATCCGGCGAGGTGGCCGCGCGCACCGCGATCGTCGTGAGTCTGGTCTCGCTCGTGCTGGCGATCCTGTTGACCCTCCCGCTCGGCCCGGCCGCCGTCGTTGCTCACCTGGTGTTCATCAGCGCCGGCTGGACCTACAACCTGTGGTTGAAAGGGACCCTCGCGTCGGTCGTCCCCTATACGGTCGGCTTCGGCTCGCTCCCGCTCATCGCGACCCTGTCGCTGGCCGAGCCGCGGCTGGCGCACGCGTGGGCGATCGTGGCGGCCGCGCTGCTGGGTTCCGGAGCACACTTCGCCAACGCGCTGCCGGACTTCGATGCGGACGCGGCTACCGGCATCCGGGGGCTCCCGCACGCGATCGGCCGGCGAGGCAGCGCCATCGCGGTCAGTGTCCTGCTCGTCGCATCTGCCGGGTGCGTTGTGCTCGGCACCTGGCCGCCGAGTCCCGCCAGGATCACCGTGTTCCTGATCGTGCTGGCGGCAGCGGTCGCCGTCTCATTGATGGTGTTGACCGATCGAGTCGGGCGGTCGTTGTTCCGCCTGATCATCGGTGCTGCGTTAGCTACCGTTGCCGGGGTCGTGCTCGCGGGCGGACAATTGGTCGTCTGACAGGCTCGGCTCCGCCGTTCCGGCGCCCGGCTCGGTCTTCGGGTTCTGGATGCCGATCGCCGAGATGACACCACCCAGGATGAGCAGCCCGGCTGTCGCCCACAGGCCGCGGTGCAGACCTTCCAGGTCCAGGGTTCCGCCGATGATGATCCCCAGCATGGCGACGGCGATGAGACCGGCGACCCGCGCGACGGCGTTGTTGATCGCCGAACCGATGCCGGAGCGCTTCTCGTCGATCGACCCGAGGATGGCCGACGTGAGCGGCGCAACGGTGATCGCGAGGCCGAGACCGAACAGGATGATGCCGGGCAGCAGCTGCAGCCAGAAGTTGAGGTCCTCAGAGACCGTCAGCATGAGCAGATGCCCGACGCCGGCGAGGATCGGCCCGACGGACATGAAGACGCGGGGCCCGTACCGGCCCGACAGTCCGCCGAAGAACGAGGACAGCAGGATCAGGAGCACCATCACCGGGATGGACGCCAACCCGGCCGCCGTCGCCGGCCAGCCGGCCTCCTGCTGAAGGTAGACGGCGATCAGGAAGCCGCTCATAGACAGCGCACCGTAGATGAACAGCGTCGAGACGTTGCCGACCGCGAAGTTCCGGATGCGGAACAGCGACAGCGGCATCATCGGGTGCCGTGCTGTGGCCTGCCGCCACAGGAACGCGCCGAAGGCGATCACGCCGATGACCATGGGCAGCCAGATCGCCGGGCTGGCCCAGCCGTAGTTGTCCTGCTCGATGAGTGCGAACACCGGACCGCCGACGCCGATGATGGCCAGGACGGCGCCGAGGTAGTCGACCGTGACACCCTCCAGCCGCACGTCGCGCTGGGCGATCCGGGTGATCAGCCACAGGGTGACCGCGATCGGGAGCACGTTGATGCCGAACACCAGCCGCCAGGTCAACAAGTCGACGAAGGCGCCGCCGATGAGCGGACCGGCGATGAAGGCGCCGCTGGTCCAGGCGGTCCACGCTCCGATCGCCTTGCCCTGGGCGGGGCCTCGGAACGACGACATGATTAGCGCGAGCGAGCTGGGCACGAGCAGCGCGCCGGCGATCCCCTGGACGCCGCGCGCGACGATCAGGAACTCGGCGGTCGGCGCGAACGCGCAGAGCAGCGATGCGACGCCGAAGCCCCACAGTCCGAAGCGCAGCACGACGAGTCGGCCGAAGACATCCGACAACGACCCGGCGACGAGAATGAGCGCGCCGAGCGTGATCAGGTAGGCGTCGACCACCCACTGCTGGGTGGTCAGCCCTCCCCCGAGTTCTTCGCTGATTGCCGGCAGCGCGACGGTCACCACCGAGCCGTCGAGGAAAGCCACGAACGACGCGAGGATCGCAATGCTGAGCACCAGCTTCTGTTGCGAGCTCATGGACTGCACCCCTCTAGTAGACACCCGATCAGACGCTAACGGACGTGTCGATTTCGCCGACACCGGTCACCCGGATGACCGCAACCCCTTCCTCGGCCGACCGCTCGAGGTCGACGATGGCGGTGATGCCCCAGTCGTGGTCGCCAGCTGGGTCGGCGAACACCTGCCGCACCCGCCACTCAGACTTCCCCTCGACGATCTGCAGCAGCGTCCCGCTGCGGGCATCCGAGTCGATGCCGATGGAGTCGTGGACGGCGTAGTAGGCATCGAGCGCGTCGGCCCAACGGTCGACGCCGAAATCCGCGTCGGCATCCAGTTCACCCAGCTCCTCCACCTTGTCGAAGGCGGCTAGTTGCACGCGGCGGAACAACTCGTTGCGCACCAGCACCCGGAAGGCCCGCTGGTTCGTCAACACGCTCGGCGGTGGCGGTGGCGCGACCTGCTGCTCATGCTGCTGGTGCTCGGCCGGATTCGCGAGCTCCGCCCACTCGTCGAGCAGGCTGGAATCGACCTGGCGGACAAGCTCGCCCAGCCACTCGATGATGTCGTGCAGTTCCTCGTTCTTCGCCGACTCCGGGATGGTCTGCCGGATCGCCCGGAACGCGTCGGTGAGATAGCGGAGCAGTGTGCCCTCGGAGCGGTGCAGCGAGTAGAAGCCGACGTACTCGTTGAAGGTCATCGCCCGCTCATACAGGTCCCGGACCACGGTCTTCGGTGACAGTTCGAAGTCCGCGACCCAGGGCTGCGAGGTGCGGTAGGTCGCGAACGCGGCCTCGAGCTCGTGCTCGAGCGGTTTCGGGTGGGTGATCTCCTCGAGCAGCTCCATCCGCCGCTCGTATTCGATGCCGTCAGCCTTCATCGCCGCGATCGCTTCGCCGCGAGCGAGTTTCTCTTGCGCGCGAAGCACCGGGCCGGGGTCGTCGAGCGTCGCCTCGACGGTCGAGATGACGTCGAGCGCGTAGGACGGCGATTCGGGATCCAGCAGCTCGAGCGCCGCGAGTGCGAACGGTGACAGCGGTTGGTTGAGCGCGAAGTTCGACTGCACATCGACGGTGAGACGGATCTGCCCGTCGACGCTCTCCACCAGCCCGGCGGTCTTCAGGGTGCGGTAGATCGACAGCGCCTGCCGGGCGAGTTGCCGCTGGCGCGGTCGCGGTTCGTGGCTGTTCTCGATGAGCTCCCGGATCTCGGTGAACGGGTCCTCGCCGTGCGCGATCACGTTGAGCACCATGGCGTGGCTCATCCGCATGTTGGAGGTGAGTCGCTCCGGCTCGGCGACGATGAGGCGGTTGAAGCTCGGTTCGCCCCATGAGACGAAGCCGTCCGGCGCTTTCTTCCGCTGCACGCGCTTGAGCTTCTTGGGGTCGTCCCCGGCTTTCGCGACCAGGCGGGCGTTCTCCACCTCGTGCTCCGGCGCCTGGGCTACCACCGTGCCGGCGGTGTCGAAGCCGGCCCTGCCCGCCCGACCCGCGATCTGATGGAATTCACGCGCGGTGAGTTGGCGCATCCGGGTGCCGTCGAACTTGGTGAGGCCGGTGAGCAGCACGGTTCTGATCGGCACGTTGATGCCGACGCCAAGCGTGTCGGTGCCGCTGATGACCCGCAACAGGCCGCGCTGGGCGAGCTGTTCGACGAGTCGGCGGTACTTGGGCAGCATGCCTGCGTGATGCACGCCGATGCCGGATCTGACCAAGCGGGACAGGGTCTGGCCGAACTTCGTGGTGAAGCGGAAGTCGCCGATGAGGTCGGCGATCTCGTCTCGCTGCTCGCGCGTGATCACCTTCAGGCTGGTCAGCGCCTGAGCGCGCTCAAGGGCAGCGAGCTGGGAGAAGTGGACGATGTAGACGGGCGCCTGGCCGGTGGCGAGCAGCTCGTCGACACTCTCGTGCACCGGGGTTGTCGCGTAGAAGTAGTGCAGCGGCACTGGGCGCTCCACTCCGGTCACGGATGCGGTGGGCCGCCCGGTGCGCTCGGTCAGGTCGCGCGCGAGCGCGTCAACATCGCCGAGAGTCGCGGACATCAGCAGGAACTGCGCCTTGGGCAGGCGCAGCAGCGGCACCTGCCATGCCCAGCCCCGTTCCGGGTCGGCGTAGAAGTGGAATTCGTCCATGATGACGATGTCCACCGGTGCGTCAGCGCCCTGCCTCAGCGACATGTTGGCGAGGATCTCCGCGGTGCAGCAGATGATTGGGGCATCCGGGTTCACGCTCGAGTCGCCGGTGACCATGCCGACGTTCTGGGCCCCGAACAGGTCGACGAGCGCGAAGAACTTCTCCGACACCAGCGCCTTGATCGGTGCCGTATAGACGCTGCGCGCACCGGCCGCCATGGCGGTGAAGTGTGCGGCGACGGCTACCAAAGACTTGCCGGTGCCGGTCGGCGTGCTGAGGATGACGTTGGCGCCGGTGACCAGCTCCATGACGGCCTCGTCCTGCGCTGGATACAGGGTGAACCCCGCGCCGGACGCCCAATCCACGAACTCGCCGTAGACGACATCCGGGTCACTGCTGTCGGGGATACGCACCCTTAACGGTTGCACACGTGGTGGCTAGTCCCGTTCTGGCTCGACCGCCGGGTCGCGGTCGGCCACCACCGAGGCGATCACGGTCAGCAGCGCGGATGCGATGATCGCGGTCCCGAACAGCTGGTCGCCGACTCCGGCGAATGCGCCGAGGTTGATCGCGGCGTCGGGGTCGCGGGCGAGCG
The DNA here is from genome assembly GCF_012274275.1 of Cryobacterium sp. BB307. Lineage (GTDB taxonomy): Bacteria > Actinomycetota > Actinomycetes > Actinomycetales > Microbacteriaceae > Terrimesophilobacter. The sequence continues at coordinate 696,045 of NZ_JAANZA010000002.1, forward strand.
CGGCGAACGCGAGCACGGTCACGCCGAACAGGGAGTAGGCGAGGAAGATCAGCACCCGCGACGGCAGCGGGTAGCGGCGAGTGCCCTTGTTGGCGTACTCGGCGGTCGTCAGGAGGTTCCAGACGAAACCGAACAGCACGAAGGCGACGCCGGTGAAGCCGAGCAGCGCGCCGAGCGGGTCGGAGACGAAGTCCCGCTGGTCGAAGAGCGCGGCGAGCAGCAGCGCGACGGCGATCCCGGCTGCCCGCGTCACCGTGAGGGCTCGCTTGGCGGCATAGAACGCGAGGAGCGCGAGGCACGCCACCGTCGCGACGATGGTCAGGGCTTCGCTGGTCCACAGCGCACCGAATGGCGGCGGGAGCACATTGGCCGCCACCATCACGGTCACCACGCCGATCGATCCGAGGATCTCGGGCGTGCCGGTGCGGCCTCGGCGTGCCCAGCGGATCGCCAGCACGATCAGGAAGATCCCGACCAGCAGCCGGTTCAGTGCGACGACGCGACTCATGGACAGGAAACCGACCACCTCGGATAGAGCGGCAGGCACGGCGGGCACCCCGTAGTTGAAGGCGACCTGGGCGACTAGCAGCGACGCGGAAACGATGCCGAGGGTACCGGCGAGGCCCGCTGCGATGGGAGTGGCGACGGCACTGAAACTGCTGTCGATGCCCTCGACCGAGGTCTCGTCACGGCGCCCGCGCACCCGGGCCAACAGGAGCCATACGACGACGATCAGACTGCCGAGCAGGACGGCGAGCGCAAGGTGGCTGAGTTTCGGCGGGTCACCGTCGAGCATGCTCGCGGTCATCACCCAGCCGCGCCAGACCACGAGCGCTGCGATGCCGATGGCGAGGGTGATCACGGATGGCAGCTGGGTGCGGACCACCCGCACCGCCCACACCGCGGAGGTGGCCGCCAGTTGGGCGACGGCTGCGCCGGCAACGAAGGCAAACGGAACCGCCAGCTGCCCGATGGTCGACATCATCAGCGACACGGTCACAGGGCCGAGGTCGTAGCCGAGGGAAGCGCTCAGGGCGCTTGCGCTCAGAGACGTCGTGCCGAACGCGATCGTGAGGAGCGCGAGAATCGCCGGAAAGTCCCACCAGGCGAAATCGAATCGACGGCGGATGACGGTGTACACGATGAGCGCCAGCGCGACACCGATGGTCGCGATCCTCGAGTTGAGGGTCTCTTCGCCGATGTTCATTGAGCCGACAAAGAGGAGGACGAGGACGGTCAACACCGTGACGACCGCGGTCAGCCATCCGGTGACGTGCAGCACGGCGGTCTGCACCAGCGCGATCGAGATGACAAGCAGCAGCATGAGCACCCAGAGCACTGGGCGCGGGAATGAGAGGTACTGGCCGCCGACGGTCACCGAGAGCGGCAGCGTCTCCCGCAGTGCAGACGAGAACAGGATGCCCGCCACCGCGACGCCGTAGCCGATGACGGCGATGGTGGCGATGGGCTTCAGACCCTTGGGCCAGCCGTCGGCTCGCAGCCTGCCTTCCCGGTACGGCCGACCGACGACGTGATCGAAGAAGGAGCTGACCATCGCCCAGGCGATGCCGACGATACGGCGCGGCCGGGACGATGTCTGCTTCTGGCTGAGGGTCGCGGTCACGGCTCACCGATCCTCAGCGCGGAGTTGAGGCTTTGGACGGACCAGATGCCGTCCCGCCCGGCGAGGACGTGTCGAGACAGTGCGTCCGTTTCGACTTGGATTTTCCACTCGAGCACGGTTTCGCCCTGGTCGTCGACGAGAGTCGCCGAGTCGCGATCGACCAAAATGACGTGCTTGCCGTCGCCGATGGCATGGCTCGCCCCGTCCCGCGACCAGAGGATGGTCCCGTCATCGGGGTCGAAGGCGACGCTTTCCTCGTCGCTCACGACCACGACCTGTCCTGCTGCAGCCTGCACAGCGGACGGGAGACCGAGGTAGCGCGCGTCCCACAGCTTCGTGCCGGTGGTGAGCCGGTAACTCGTGACCCAGGAGTCGCCTTGGGCGACAACGACCACATCGTCGGCGATGGCGATCCCGTAGGCCTCTGTGCCGTTCGCATCCCATCGGATGTCGCCGTCACTGCGATCGAGCGCAACGACTCGGCCGGCACGGTCGACGACGATGACGGTGTCCACGCCGGCGACGGCCCGCTGGTCGACATCTGCGCCGATCGGCGTTTCCCAGCGGGTCTTGCCGCTGATCGCGTCGACGCTCGTGACGACGCCGTCGAGTCCGACGATGATGGCGTTGCCAGCGCCGTCTGAAACGGGTGCGGCGACGACGAGGTCGTTCGTGTCGCGCGTCCAGAGCCGCTCGCCAGCATCGCTGTAGGCGACGATGCGGCGGCTGGACGTGGTGACGATGATGATGTCGCCGACAGCGCCGAGCGCGATGGCGTGGCCCCCGGGGTGACCGATCCAGTGGTGGACGAGTGATCTGTCGCTGGCGTCGTAGCGCAATGCGACCAGGTCGTCACCGCTGTCGCGTGTTGAGACGATGATGCCGGAGGCGGTCAGCGCCGGCACTACCGAGTAGGACGGGATGCCCTCGTCCTCCCCGTAGACCGGGTCGCGCCGCACCGTCTGCAGTTCTCGATCCCGCCAGGCGCTCGGATCGGTCCATGCGCCGATGGATCTGGTGGCGGATTGCGACTGGAGCCGTGGAGCGTCGATCCCTGCCTGGATGACCACGGTGTCCTCGACCGTTGCGTCGATCGCGACGCGTCCACGCCCGGGGCACCACAGGTCTGCCTCGTTAATGGTCAGAAGGAGGGCGCCTGCGTCGTCGAGGTATTCGATGACGCCGCGAGTCTCGATGCATCCGCGGGGGTCGTTCACTCTTGCGTTCTTGAGGAGGCTGGCGTTCTCGGGCTCGTGCGCGGTGAAGCGGGAGCGGTAGTTCAGGGACTCGTTCACGAAGGCGGTTCCTTCGCCTTGCCAACTGGATCCTGGTGCGACATCCGTGGGCAGCACCAGCAATCCCGGGGTGTAGAGGAAGGACACTTCCCCACCCCAGACGACCATCGATTCGACGCCCGCGTCCGTGAACCGGAACAGCTCGCCGTTCTGCGTGGTCTCGCCATCGGTGACCGTGGTGGTGGTTTCGCGCCAGAGCGTCGCGTTCCTGACCTCGCTGTCGCTGAGGCCACCTAGCAGCGCGTGCGCAGCCATGCTGGGAAGGGTGAGGAACTCTTCAACCCCGGTTGCCCTGGAGCTTTCCGTGGAGCGCACGACGCCGTCCTGGTCCACGAACCATTCGACGTGTCCATCCGCGGGGATGAGTACGGCGGCATTGCTCTCGTCCTGCCCGGATGCCTGCTGGTCGCTGAGAGCGATCGCGCCGGTGCAGACAGCGACGACTGCCACGATCGACACGGCCGCTGCGACGCTGGACCCACCCAGCTTTGCGAGGGCACCGGCGGAGGTCATTCGATCATCGTAGGGGTTGACGGTCTTTCAGTTGTGCTGCCGTTCAGCCCCAATTCGGGCACTGTCGAGACCCGTCGCTGGGCAGAGTTCTCCCCGAGTGCCTCAGGTGGCCCGATGTCGCTCGGCCGCGGTGAGGGCGTCGTTGAGTGCCGGTGATTTGGATGGCATCGGCCTTGGTGTCTGGGTGGGGTCGATGTCGCGGGGTGGGATGAGCCAGAACCGGGTTAGCGGGTCGTGGTCGCGAGTTTCGATCTCCCAGCCCTCGTCGTGCAGCAGCAGGTGGTGGTGGCGGCAGAGGAGGATGCCATTGTCGATGTCGGTTGTTCCGCCGTCGCGTTCCCACCAGCGGATGTGGTGGGCCTCGGTCCACTCCGGGGGTCGGTCGCAGCCGGGCCAGGCGCAGCCGCCGTCGCGGGCGGCCAGCAGCCTTCGTTGGGCCCGGTTGAAGAAGCGCTGCTCACGGCCGAGGTTGACGGGGAGGGGGCGGTCGTCGAAGACGATCAGCTCGATGCCGTTCAGGCAGGCGTTGCGCTCCACGGTGGCGATCGACACCGGGTAGGGCTGGCCCTCGATCCAGCCCCGACCGGCGCGGTCGGTCAGGTCTGTGGCGGCCACCAGCACCCGCACCGCGGGCCGGTTCACCCCGACCACACCCTGCGGGTCGGTGTCGAGGGCCAGTTGGATCAGCTCCAGCATCCCGTCCGAGGCCAGCTGCTCGGTGGTGCGGGTGTCGGCCATAATCTGCTCCGCCCGGGCCTGCTCCGGACCGGTGGTGAAGCGCGGTCCGCCCCGTCGTGGTGAAGTGAGCTTGTCGTAAACGTCATCGATCAGGGCGGCACCCTCCGGGTCGAGGTCCCAGGTGTACCGGGTCATCCCATCGTCCCGCTTCCACCTGCGGAAGGAGCGCAGCGCCCGGCGCTGCCGCTCCCGCTCCACAATGCCGGCCGCATCCAGGTCGTCCCGGGCGGTCCGGGCGAGGCGCAGCATGCCCTCCGCGTCCAGTGCGCCACCCGGCGTGGTGCCGGCCGCACGCTCAGTTGCGGCGGCAACAAGCTTGGTTGCCGCGGCGGTCAAGTCTTCGGTCGTGACGCCGGGTCCGGGCCGGCCCAGCCCGGTGCGGATCGCCTCGGCACCGGCCACCGACAGCGCCCCGGTCCCGACGGCCCTCCCCACCGCGGCCAGCCAGGGTTCGGCCATCATGCTGGCCAGCCCCGCCGGGTCATCGATGCCGGCGGTCTCGGCGTTGTTCAGCAGGTCGGCGTCGTTGAGCATGCTGCCGACCCGAATCAGCGTGGTCGCCTCCCGGGCCGTGGAGCCGGTCACCCCGCGGATCAGCGCCTCCGGGGTGCGGAACCCCTCCTTCCGCGCCAACCCACCGAACCCCGCCTCCACCGATGAGCGGCGCACCACCTCACCGGCGAGCACGGACGCGCACGCATCAAGACTGCGCTTGGCCTCCGCCAACGACGCCTGCGCCGCCAGTAGCTGCTTGTCACCCAGCCACCGGGCACCGGGCGCGTCGACGCCGATCCGGGCGGCAGCGGCCAGCAGAACCTCGAGCGAGGTGCTGAACGTAGCTGCGGAAGATCTCATGCATCAATTGTTCCAACATCGAACACAGCTACACAAGCATATCTGAGAATCTGTTAGAAACTACTTTCCGGGCCACCTGTGGAGGAGCAGTCGGTGTCGCACGGGCCTTCGAGCCAGCCGCCACCAAACACCGACCAAGGACGGTTCAGCACTGGCGAATAGACTGGAGTGCGCGTCGGCGGCCCGCTCGAACGGCCCGGCGAACCACCCCGATCGGCGAAAGGCGAAGCGCAACTATGGTCAGAGCCACGAATATCGATGCGACTGCGGTCAATACGATTCGCTGGCTCTCCGAAACCGACACCACCATCGTCGTGCCCGTCTACCAGCGCCAGTACCGTTGGGACATCGGCGGATGCGAGCAGTTGCTCGCAGACATCCGTGACGCTGCGGATGCGGCGCACAAGCACACCCACTTCATCGGCTCGATCCTGTCGAGCGCCAATGCGGGCAACGGCGAGCTCGTGCTGATCGACGGCCAGCAGCGGATCACGACGCTCATGCTGTTGATCGCGGCGCTCCAGCACACCGTGCGAGATCACGACCCGGAGTTGGCGGCTCAACTGCAGCAGGTGCTGGTGTCCCCCAGCGATCCGACCCGCACCAAGCTGCAACCCCACCGGGCGTGGGCTGAGGTGTTCGAGAGCGTCATCTTGGACCGCCGACTCGGTGACGCCCTGCGAGACTCTCGCTTCGACGACAACTACGCGTTCTTCCGCAGCCAGATCCCGGCCGACGAGGTCGCCCAGGTCTGGAACGGTCTGCAGCGGCTCGAGCACGTGTCGATCACACTCGGCGCCCACGCCAACGCGCAGCAGATCTTCGAGAGCCTGAACTCGACCGGCGAGCCGTTGCGCGACCACGAACTCATCCACAACTACGTGCTCATGGGCCTATCGCACGCCCAGCAACGCGAGATCGAGAGCGAGTTCTGGCTCCCGATCGAGGAGCACACGGGCGAGTCGATTGCGAGCTTCTGGCGCCATTACCTGGTGATGACCACTGGACGGGAAATCGACGTCGTCGGAGGTCGCGGCGTGTACGAGGCGTTCCGGCACCGGTTCCCTCGACTGGAGTTGGAGACGCTGCGCGAGTTCGCGACCGAATGGCGCGAGTTCTCGGCGATCTACCGCACGCTGATGGAGCCGTCTCGCGAGAAGGATGCCGACATCGCGGCCCAGCTCGGGTACCTCACCACCTTCGGCCAGCTGATGTATCCGCTGATGATGCGGGTCTACCGCGACTACCTCACCGGCGCCATCGACAAGCCGGCGCTGCTGGCCTCGCTCGAGCGCATTCAGTCACTGCTCATCCGTCGGACCATCGTCGGCCTTTCCAACGACCGGCTGGTGGCGCGGTTGTGCCGTGCGCGTGAAGACGGTCCCGACAGCCTGCTCAACGCGATCGCCCGGATCACGCCATCGGATGAGCGAGTGCGGGTCGCGCTCAAGTACGGCGAGCTCCCCCACCCCGGCTACGTGCTCGGGCGACTCTCGGGTGCCACCGACCTGTCCGAGCTGGACGTCGAGCCGATCATGCCGCTGGCGCCTGGCGATGCCTGGACCGGTGACGGTGCTCGGATCTGGGTGGACTTCAGCGAGGACGAGCAGAACAGCCACCGCGCGCTGGCGCAGACGCTCGGCAACCTGACGCTCCTCGAGCAGTCGCTGGCGGAGCGCGGAGCAGACCTGCCGTTCCCACAGAAAAGGGAGGCGATCTACGCGAAGAGCCAGATCGGTCTGGCGCGCGAGCTCGCCGACACACCCGTCTGGGGCACCGCGACGATCTCGGAGCGAACCGAACGACTCACCTCGGAATTCGTGCGCATCTGGGCGCGGCCGGCTGTTGTCGGGATCGATGATGACGGGCTGACCCCGATCCTGGACGCGAAGCGCCGACCGGGCTGGCCGCGCGGCTGGCAGCGGGAGTTCGAGTACGTCGAATACCGCGGCGAGCACTGGGAGGTGTACGACGTCAAGTACCTGTTCAACCGCATCTTCAAGCGGCTCTGGGCGGATGCGCGTGACGACGTCGTCGCATTCAGCGCCCACCGCGGTGGGCCGATCTTCCAGGCTCAGGCGTGGAACGGGCAATGGGACCAGCTCGACGCGGGCAACTTCCTCTACATGGGCTGGGACTCGAAGTACATGCTGACCGCCGTGCAGGGTGTGCTTGAGGAGTCGGGCATCGCGTCCGAGGTCTTCGTCAAGTACTCCTACATCGGCGCGGCAATGTAGCGCTGGAGCATCGCCCGCTCCAACCGCAATGCGCAGTGCCTCGGATGGTGCACTGGATTCGTTTCTACAGATGACTGGTTTTCAACCAAATTGGTTTGCAGTTCCCAGCATGTTCGCAAATTGCAGTGGTGACATCTGCTTGTTTCCGGTAGGTGCTATGAAACCCCCCGCACGTCCGGCGTTGCTGCGAGTCACGCGTTCACGATAAGGGGGCGGCCCCACGTTACCGGCCCAGAAAGTGGATTCCCGGAGTCGAGAATGAGTAGAGGCAGCACAACAGTCGTTTCGACCGTCGTCGGCGCGTGCGTATCGGCAGCGCTCCTCGCGGGGTGCACGGGCGACGATTCTGCCCCGGCATCGTCCCCGACATCGTCCGCGTCGACGTCAGCCGCGCCGACCCCGTCACCGACCGCATCGCCGGTCACGCTGCCGACCGACTGCGCATCCTTGGGCACGGACGAGACCCGCACAGCCGTGCTCGCTGGGTTGAATTTCCATGGAGGGGACTACACCCAGTTCGTGAGACCCGCTCCCGACTCGGCACGGCTGGTGCTGGGCTGCGACTGGTTCGCCGGAGACGCCACCGGGCTGCTGGTGCTAATCAGCACGGCCTCCCCCGCAGATGTCGCGGCCGCAGCCGCCGGTCTCACCGCGGACGGCTTCACCTGCGCCTCGTCGGACTCGGGCGCCCAGCGTTGCGAGCTGGTCACGCCTCACTCCCAGTACCCCGTGGACGTCAAGGAGACGATCGTCGCCCGCGACGGCGTATGGGTGTACATGGAGAGCTCGAACCTCGACGGGACGCCGCTGCTCGACGAAATCGTGCAGGGGATTTTCGGCTGAAACCGCGACCTACCCGCCGGGACAGTGGGTCCCGGGAGCGAAACCGAGACTCGTCCTCCATGAAGTGCGAGATCGGGCGTCGAGCGGCTCCGGGCGGATTCGCGTGATGAGGTCGTTGCGTTCAGCGCCTACGCGGCGGGCCGATCTTCCAAGCGCAGGCGTGGAAACGCTACCTACATCGGCCAGGCGATGTAACGAGACCCAAAAGTTTTTTCGGCCAGGTGCATCCAAAACACCCCTCCCGCAGGAAGTACCTCTGTGACGGGCGATTCCCGCCCACTCAATGAGGAGGACACAATGCGATACAAGATTCTCACGGGACTTGCGGCCGGCTTCGTTGCCACTGCCGGTCTCGCTGCACCAGCGCAGGCGATCTCGCCCTCGACAGCGGATCTCTATCTTCTGCACGCCGTGCCGGACCTGACCGTGGATGTGTGGGTCAACGGCGAGGTCCTGATCGAAGACTTCGCGCCGGAGACGCTCACGGATCCGCTCGATCTTGCTGCCGGCGATTACGAGGTCGTGATCACGGCGCCCGACGACCCGATCTCCTCCCCGGCGATCGGACCGGTCACACTCACGCTCGCCGCCAACACCAGCTACACGGCGGTTGCCCACCTCGCAGCCGATGGCACCCCAACAGCGACGATGTTCACCAACGACCTCGCGACCACTGCCGCCGGAACGGGCCGGCTCACCGTGCGTCACACGGCAGCCGCTCCCGCCGTCGATGTCCTTGCGAACGGCGAGGCGGCGTTCACGAACCTCGAGAACCCGAACGAGGTCAAGGCCGATCTGCCAGCGGGCACGATCTCGGCTGCAGTAGCGGCGACGGGCACAACCGAACCTGTTATCGGTCCGGCTGACGTGAACGTTCAAGAGGGCGTCAACACGATCGTCTACGCGTGGGGGAGCCTCGAGGACGGCAACCTCGCCCTGGCCGTGCAGACCATCGATGGGCTTCATGCGGCCCCGGGTGGTGTGAATTCAGGCACCGCCGGACTGGTTGCCGACCCCGACCCGGCCCTCATCGGAATCGGAATCGCCGGGCTGATGGCGCTCCTCGCAGTGGGAACCATGGTGACCCTGCGGGTGCGTGCGAAGAACGAAGGCTAGCCGGTGCAGACCAGGAGGGCAGGCGTGTTCTCGCAGATCGGGGTGTGGGGCATGACTGTCCTTCTGTTGGCGGGCTGCTCCTGGACTCAGGAGCAGCCCTCTCCGTCTGCAACGCCGAGCCAGCACAGCAGCCTCGGCGCCGATTCGGAGATCGGCACCCACAGCGCGGCCCTCGGGGCGGTGCCAGCACCTACGCCGCCGACTCGAGTGCAGATCCCCTCCCTCGAAGTCGATGTAACCGTGCGGCCGGTGGGCGTGGAGGCGGACGGGTTCATGGAGATTCCCCCGGATGTCGCAGTCGGAGGCTGGTACAAGTACGGCTCGGACCCCGCCAGCGACACCGGCACGACGGTCATCGCGGCCCACGTGGACTCTCCCAAGTACGGGATCGGTCCGTTCGCAGCGTTGAAGGATGCATCCGTCGGGGCGGTCGTCTCGGTGACCTCAGCTGAGGGTGTCGTGCACGAATACGTGATTGAGTCCGTGGAGCGCATCGAAAAAGCGCGGTTGCCGCTCGATGAGGTGTTCGACCGAGAAGGCGCCCCGCGGCTGGCTCTCATCACGTGCGGCGGACAGTTCGACTACGGCACCGGTCACTACGAGGACAACATCGTCGTGATCGCAATCCCCACGACGCCGTGAACCGGCGCGAGTAGTATCCCGAAAATGGCCAGCGAAGCCGATGAGGCTGAGGCACGATTCACCGCCGCCTTCGTCGAGGGCGACGAGGAGGCGCTTGCGTGGGTTTACCGACGCTGGTCACCGCTCGTGTACACGATTGCTGTTCGCTCTCTCGGCGATGTCGGGGATGCCGAGGATGTCACCCAGAAGACCTTCGTGGCGGCGTGGACCGGCCGCACGGGGTTCGACTCGTCCCGGGCGCAGCTGTCCACCTGGCTCGTGGGCATCGCAAAGAACAAGATCGCGGACACGCACGAAGCGCGAACACGTATCGGCCGACTGCACGCTCAGCTCGCCGCCACCACCAGTCCGCTCGAAGCCGTCGTCGAGCCCGATGACCTCGCCGACACCCTTGTGCTCTCGGATGAGATCGCCCACCTGGAGCCGGAAGCGCAAGTGGTCGTGCGACTCGCCTTCTATGACGATCTCACCCATAACGAAATCTCAGAACGGCTGGGTCTACCCTTGGGCACGGTCAAGAGTCACATCCGGCGCAGCCTGCAGCGGATGCGCGCACGATTGGAGGTGACCTATGCGCCACGTGGACCCTGACACCCTCGCGCTGCTGGGCATGGGCGAGGAGGTCGCCGACAGCGAGTATCGCGAACACATCGCCCAGTGCCCCGAGTGTGCGTCCGAACTCGCGAACTACAGCCGGGCTGCACGCGTTGGACGAGCCACCCTCGGGGCGGGGGAACTGCTTGAACCGTCTCCGCGGGTCTGGGACCGCATCTCTGACGAGCTGGGCATCACCGAGGAGCCGACGGCTGAGGTCGTCGAGCTCGCTCCCCGGCGGCGCCGGTGGGTTCCGCTTGTCGCGGTGGCCGCGAGCGTGGCACTCCTCGCATCCCTCGGGATCGTCCTCTGGCAGTTTGCGCAGCCGTCTCCACCCACGGTGATCGCAACCGCGACCCTCGAAGCCTTCCCCGCCTGGCCGGGCGCCACCGGAAAAGCTGTGGTTGAGCAACAAGCCGACGGCACCCGTGTGGTGCACATCGATTTCGATGCACCCAGTCTCAACGACGCGTATGAGGAAGTGTGGCTCATCTCATCCGACGCGACCCGACTCGTGAGCCTCGGCACCGCCTCCGGCCCGACAGCCACTCTCCCGATTCCTGACGGCATCGACCTCTCCACCTATGACCTGGTCGATGTGTCAGCCGAGCCGTACGATGGCAACCCCACCCACTCGGGCGATTCCATCGTCCGCGGACAGCTTGAATGAGGCGCCGGTCACGCCCCACCGGGCAGCGTCAGCGCATGACACATACCGTTGAACGCGCCACGGATCCGCCGACACCGCCGGCCCGCGCCCGCGCGCCAAGGTGGTTGCGGATCTTCGTCCCGGCCGCGCTGATCATCGTCTGGCTGGTGGGGGCGTCGGTGGGCGGCCCCTACTTCGGCAAGGTCAGCGAGGTGTCGTCGAACGACCAGACGACCTACCTGCCGGAGTCGGCCGACGCCACCCAGGTGCAGAAGCTGCTGGGCGAGTTCAACGGCAGCGATGCGATTCCCGCGATCATCGTCTTCGCCGGGGAAAGCAGGCTGACCGACGCCGAGCTGAGCTCGATCTCCGCCGCCATCGCCGACCTCCCTGACCTCGAGGGCGTGGCTCCGGATGTCTCCCCCGCCATCGAATCCGACGATGGCCTGGCTGTGCAAGCGTTCGCGCAAGTCGAGTCCGGCGCGTCAGTGGACGAGGTGGTGACCGCGATGAGCGACTCACTTCGGGAGTCCACGCCATCCGGAGTCTCGGTGTACGTAACCGGCCCGGCCGGCTTCACCGCGGATCTCGTCGCGGGTTTCGCGGGAATCGACGGGATTCTCCTTGGGGTCGCCCTGCTTGCGGTGTTCGTCATCCTGGTGCTCGTCTACCGCTCGTTCCTGCTTCCCATCGCGGTGCTGTCGACGAGCGTGTTCGCGCTGTGCATCGCCTTGCTCTCGGTGTGGTGGCTCGCCAAGGCGGGGATCCTGCTGCTCAGCGGCCAGACGCAGGGCATCCTCTTCATCCTCGTCATCGGCGCGGCAACCGACTACTCATTGCTCTACGTGTCTCGCTACCGTGAGCAGTTGCGCGTCAACACCGACAAGTGGGTGGCGACCACCCGGGCGATCCGGGGGTCGTTCGAGCCGATCATCGCTTCCGGCGGCACCGTGATCGCCGGATTGCTCTGCCTGCTGCTCAGCGACTTGAAGTCGAACAGCACACTCGGTCCGGTCGCCTCGATCGGCATCATCTTCGCAATGCTCGCAAGTCTCACCCTGTTGCCGTCGCTGTTGTTCGCGTTCGGACGCGCCGGATTCTGGCCGAGACGCCCGATCTACGAACCTGAGGTGGTTGCGGCCGAGGGAAACATGCCGTCGCGCGGGGTGTGGGCGAAGCTTGCAGGGCAGATTCGGCGCCACCCACGACTCATCTGGATCGTCACGACTGTGGTGCTGGTCATCGGCACCTTCGGTGCCACGCAGCTGAATGCCGTGGGCGTCGCGCAATCGGATCTGCTGCTTGGCGCATCGGAAGCGCGCGACGGCCAGTCGGCGCTCGGGGAGCACTTCCCTGGGGGGTCAGGCAGTCCGGCTTTCGTCGTGGTGCCGGAGGGCGACCTTCAGGACGCCGCCGACGTGCTCCTCGCCCATGACGGTGTTGACGCCGTCACGGTGGTCGCGGCCGATTCGCCCAGCGGCTCGGCGAGTGTCGCCGAGGACGGGATCGTCGCACTGGGCCCGCCCGGGACACCTGCACCCGAGCCGACAGCCGTGGACGGGGATGTGCTGCTTCAGGGCACGCTCAGCGACGCAGCCGACTCGGATGAAGCCGCCGGTACCGTCCGGGAACTGCGGGCGGAGCTTGCCGACGCGGTACCCGGTGCGCTCGTCGGTGGCGTGACTGCAACCGCGATCGATACCAACGACGCATCGCTTCACGACCGCAACGTGATCATCCCGGTGGTGCTGGTTGTGATTCTGCTGATCCTCATGATGCTTCTGCGTTCCGTGGTCGCGCCGGTGCTGCTCATCCTCACCACTGTACTGTCGTTCGGAACGGCGCTCGGCGTGTCGGCGCTGGTGTTCAACGGGATCTTCCAGTTCCCTGGCGCTGACCCCGCGGTGCCGTTGTTCGGCTTCATCTTCCTGGTCGCATTGGGTATCGACTACAACATCTTCCTGATGACGCGCGTGCGCGAGGAATCGCTTGCCCACGGAACCCGGGAGGGCATCTTGCGCGGGCTCACCATCACTGGTGGGGTGATCACGTCGGCTGGACTGGTGCTCGCGGCTACCTTCGCGGCGCTGTCGGTGATCCCGATCCTGTTCCTGGTGCAGATCTCGTTCATTGTCGCCTTTGGCGTCTTGCTCGATACCTTCGTGGTTCGGTCGCTGCTGGTCCCGGCCCTCGCGTATGACATCGGGCCGGCCATCTGGTGGCCGTCGAAGCTCGCACGTCATTCAGGAGAGGATCGCCGCGAGTAGCGCGTGCTCCTGGTCAGGATCAGGCCAGCTGGGGATGCGATCAACGCAGCCAGCGTTGGCCAAACGAGTAGAGGGAACGCCGAGTGGTCTGTGGGCATGTCGCTGCTCGCCCAGACGAACAGGATCAGCGCCGCGAGCGTCGCCGCCGGGGCCAACCACCACACAAGGTCGCGGAACGAGCCGGGGTCGAACGCGCGGGCGCGCCTGGTGAATCCTGCGCTGGCGCCAGCCAAGCCGAGTGCCAGCCCGATCGCGGCCAGCGTGGCCACCAGGATCACCGGCAGGATGTTCATGACCTGGGACACCCGCAGTGCCGCATCGTCGGTGCCGGCGAAGGTGCCGGCAGGGAAGTCCACCCGGGTACCTACGTCGTCCACCGTGAACTCGAGCGGCCACCCGCCGAACTCGTCCTGCTTCAACTCCAGAGCGTGCGAGTCCCCGGGATTCGGGGCAGCCACCGCGTTGAACGGCACCACGGAGGGCTGCCAATCACGGGCGCGCTCGGCGGACTCGGTGTCTTTGGAGATCCATCCGCCGGTCGTGGCCAGCGCCGCGAGCTCGTCTGCCATCCGGAATTCGATCCGGAGCGGATCGGGCACCGGATCGGCTCCCCATCCGCTGTTCCACTCCCACCCGTCGAGAAGCGCCGCCCAGCGCACCCGGTCGACGATCTCACTCCCCTGCTGCGCTGCGACCGCCGCCGACGCCAGGGTGTACTCGATCCGCACCTCGTGCTCGCCGTTCACCACCTCGACCAGCGTGGTCCTCAGGAGAAGGGTGTCTCCCTCCTGCTGCGTCGCGAAGGGCACGTCGCGATCGTCGATCTGCACCGATTCCACGCGCAGGCCGAGATCCTGCCCGTTCAGGCGGTTCGGCCATTGCTGCGCAAACTGCGGCACCCGGGATCCGCGCTCGGTGAAGGACACATCGAGTCGCTCGATCACGTCAAGGCGGGCATGCCCATCGTCCGTGCGAGACAGCTGCGCGGTCGCTTCGAGGGAGTTGACCTTGGTCCACAGCGTGCCCGGAACGTCACCGGAGTAGGAGGCGCGGTCGACCGATTGCGGGTACGGGTTGGGCAGCAGCGCGACTGCACCGATCGCCCCGGCCACGATGATGAGTGAGAGCGCCCGGATGATCAGGCGCGGCCAGGTCAGGTACTCACGGATGCGCCACCGGCTCGAGACCCCGCTTTCGCCCAGTCCGGCTTCGATCCGGGCCACCGTGCTCGCACCTGCTGCGCGCGGCTCGGCGAGCAGGACCGCGTACGGCAGCAGGCGCTCGCTGGGTGCGGACCGGTCGAGCAGCTGCGTTCTCCTCGCGTATTCGCGGATGCCCAGCAGGTGCTGCTTGACCAGCGCACCGCGCCTGGTCAGTGGTCTCGATGACAGCGCGATCCAGAGCACGATGGCGGCGACTACGGATGAGATGAGCACGAACGCGACCGGCCACCAGAGAACAGCCAGCACCGGCTGGTAGGACAACTGGCGGATGAGCCCCCACTGCACGAAGGTCAGTGCGATGGGCGCCGCGATGAAGAGGTCCCGCACCAACCCATGCGGTACCCGCCGGAATCCGGCCGAGAACTGGTCTCGTCGCTCGGCTGCGGACAGGTAGCGAGAAAGGGCACGAGGCAGGTCGCCGACACGCCCGGTTCGCCTCGCAACCTTCGCGGCGGCAACCAGCCGCTCTCTCTGCTCTCGCTTGCTCAGCTGTTTCGCTTGCGACGCCCGGAGCGCCTCGGCGAGTTCCATCGCTGCGGTAGCCCGGAGGATCTGGGCGGCCATCCGAGGCGTGACGTCCGTCGGCGGGACGGTCTGCACGACGTACCAGGGCCGCCCGCGGACGTCACTCCAGGCAACCGCGCGTGCCGCCAGCGCCAGAAGCAGGGTGACCGCGAGGAACGCGAGCGGAAGGAGCGGCCCGAACACCTGAAGCCAGTACAGGGGGCTCGGCGCCGGCATGGTGAACGTGCCCGGTTCGAAGCTCATGGTGAACCACGCCTGCGCGTTCGGCGGGATCCGCTGATCATTGACGAAGCGATAGGTGACGTCGCCGGATGCGCCGGGCTCGGCGGTGAGCCACTCGCCTGCGCTAAGCATGCTCCAGGCGAGGCTGCCGCGCGGTTGCCTGATCAAACTGTCGTCGAGGTCCTCCGGGAGGGTGATCTGCACGTCAAGGCCGGCGAATCCCTGCGGCCAGGACAGTCCGAACACATCCCACTCGAGCAGCTCCACCGGTTGGTCGGACGCCGAGTCGGTCGTCGGGTAAGCCAGATGGTGGAGCTGGTAGCGGAGGACGAACTCGTGATCGCCCTGCAACCGTTCTGGTCCGTTCAGCGTGAGGGTCAGCTGGTCCGGCGTCGAAGATCTGCCGACCGGCACCCGCTCACCGTCGAGGGTCGCCTCGATGTTCTGAGGCGTGAGGGCGTGGCTCTGATACTGGGTGGCGAGCACCCGCTGAATCCCGTTCTCCCGGGTGTCTTCGGGGAAGAACGCGCTGATCCGCTCCTCCACCTGGCTCACCAGCGCCCCTTCCGGGGTGCGGGAGATGCGGTAGTCGACGGCGAAGTCACGGGCGATCCACCGGTCGGTGGCGTTCCTCGCCGAGTTGGTGATGTCGTCGAGGGTGAGCGGTTTGTTGATCACCGGGCCCACCAGCAGCACCACTCCGGCAACCGCCACGAGTGCCCAGAAGGTGCGGAGTCCGACGCGCAGTCGGCGGCCCCCGTGCGATCGGAGCCAGGCTTCCATGCCGAGCAGCCGCCTCGACAGCGCTACCCATAATCGGGTTTGCTGTGGAGCGTCGTCGCGTATGGGCTCAGCTCCGGCATCCGTCACTCCACCATCATGGTGGATGCCTTGTTCTCATTCTCGACCCTACGTTCCGCGGGTGCTCGGCAGACCGGCATCCGGAATAGTGTGGAGACGGGAGGCCCGCATGGCGGACACACAGCTGGCGGCGGTGATGGCCGAGCTTGACGCGCTCGCCGACCCGAAGATGCGCGAGGCGAACGAGAAGCGCGGTGACGATCACGGCGTGAACCTCAGCAAGCTGCGTGAGGTGGCGAAGCGGCTGAAGACGCAGCACGACCTGGCGTTGGAACTGTGGGCGACGGATGACACCGCGGCTCGGCTGCTGGCGCTGCTGATCTGCCGGCCGAAACTGTACAGCGCGGACGACTTGGATGCGATGCTGCGCGAGGCTCGCGCGCCAAAGGTGCATGACTGGCTCGTGAACTACGTGGTGAAGAAGAGCCCACACATGGAGGAGTTGCGTGTGCGCTGGTTCGCTGACTCCGACCCGGTGGTGGCAAGTGCCGGATGGGCGCTCACCACGGACCGCGTGGTCAAGAAGCCTGAGGGCATCGACCTGACCGGGCTGCTCGACACCGTCGAGTCGGAGATGAAGGATGCCCCCGACCGCCTGCAGTGGGCGATGAACCACTGCCTGGCCGAGATCGGCATCCAGAACGCCGACCTGCGTCCCCGCGCGATCGACATCGGTGAGCGGCTGGAGGTCCTGAAGGACTACCCCACTCCCCCGAACTGCACCTCACCGTTCGCGCCCATCTGGATCGCGGAGATGGTGAGCCGGCAAGGGTGACTTTCGACTCAGACTGAGGGTCTCGCCGGCGTTCTCGAGCCCCCGTGCAGGCTATCGATGCGACGGTTCCGTGCCCTGACGAAATCAAGGACTCGCTCACGATAATCGACGTAAGACTCGAGACTCTTCGGCAACGGAGACGACTCAAAGCCGTCAAAGGGTAGGAAGAAGTCGACTTCGGCGCGATCGTTGACGAGGTCCTGAAGCAAGAAGAAGTTGACGTACCCGTCGAAATCAACGAAGAGTTCGAAGAAGTCCGAGTACCGGGCGATTGTTTCACCAAGGGGACTCCCTTCGCCTGCGTAGTAGCGGCGAATGCACTCGAGGGTGAGATCGATTCGATCCTCAATCAAACGGCTGACGCCTCGGTGCTGATTGATTGTGAAGCGTCGCTCGATCCTGTTCCCCGGGAAGACCATGTTCCCGCCAATCGTGTAACCGAGTCGATGAAACTCCTCGTTGGTCTCGTCAGGGAGTTGGGTGTAGTAGCCGTGCAGCCTCTTTCGATGAGAGTTAGCCACGGTGTCGCTGGACAGGAAGAAGCGGCCAAGCTCCGAGTCATGGTGCAGGTAAACGCCCTTGGTGTCAGTCGTGAGGACGAACACGTGCCCGTTCGGCAGCGGCTTGCTCCACAGCATCCGGTGGTATCTCCGCAACGTCGGGCTGTGGGAGTCCGGGTCCTTGCCGGTTGGCGTGTCCGACCTGAAGTCAAAATCGACGTCAATTTCGGGAGCGTGCTCCGCCTTGTCCGGTTCGTTGTCAGTTGGAGCATTCGGAAGCGGGTTGGTCATGCGGCCCAACCAACCTATCGCCAACAACCGACATCCACTCAGAAGCTGTCGCCGGCAGTGACACGGTCACTTATTCGCGACGCCGTAGCTCAGGTACACCACCCCGCTGCCGAAGCGGCGCTCATCCAACAGCTCCAAGTCGACCCGCACGTCGTCCGGGAAGAACCGCTTGCCACCGCCGACGATCGCGGGGACGATGAAGAGCTCGTACTGATCGACTAGGCCAGCACGGATCGCATGCGCGGCCAGGGTCGGCCCATCGATAGTGATGTCGAGCTCCGAATCCTCTTTCAGCGTGCGCACCGCATCCGGGTCGAACGTGCGCTCGATCCGAGTCCTCTTGCTGGCGACCTCGCCCAACGACGTGGAGTAGACGATCTTGTCGGCCGCCTGCCAGGTGTTCGCGAACTCAAGCATGAAGGGCGGCTGATCCGGCAAGGTATGGAGCGTCTCCCAGGCGACCATCGTCTCGTACATCCGACGTCCGTAGAGGTACGTTCCGACGGACTGCATCAGGTCATTGACGAACTGGTGCAACGTCTCCCCGGGTACGCTCCAATCGAAGTTGCCCTCCGCGTCAGTCACGTACCCGTCAAGAGACGTGATCATCGAGTAGATCAGCTTGCCCATCACCGGACCTCCCGTACAGGACCAAGAATCCACCGGATGCGCAGACATGGCAAGACCGCCGAGCCCAGCCGCTTCAGCCATCTGCTGACAGCCGCTCTGCTAACGGCAGATTCGCTCACCTGACCCGGAGTCGCGGAGGCAGGGTGGAGGCATGAGCGATTCACCTAAGCCGCCGCTGTTCACCGAAACCGTTCGGCGCGAGTTCTTTGAGCGGCGCGTCCTCGTGCTGGACGGACCGCTTGACGACGACAACGGCACGCTGCTGGCTACGCAGCTCATTGCGTTAGCAACGGAGGACGCCCGTCAAAGCCGACGTCTCGACTGGTCAGGCGGCCAGAACGAACTGGGATTGGGTGCCCGAGAGTTGTGTGGTGGAGTGCTCCCGCATTGCGATCAGACGCTCGGCGATCTCGCGCGTCAGGTCGACCAGGGTGATGTCCAAGGCACCCGTCACAGCCGCGATCATCTCACTCGAAGGTTCCTTGCGACCCCGCTCGATCTCGGACAAGTATTGAGGGGAAACCCCGGCACGCGTCGCGGTCTCGCCCAGAGTCTCGCCACGCTCGTGCCGAAGCCTCCGCAATTGGTCACCGACCATGTGCCGCCACAAAGGCTCACGGGGCTTCCTCCCGTCGGAACCCGCAGCGCCGTGCCAATCAGTTTTCAAGAAGCGGCGCTCGGCTGCTCCGATTAGTCTCATTCCCACCTACGGGCCGAAGGGAGACCGTCATGAACGACGAGAAGAAGTCCGGTCGGGGCACCAAAGCCAAGAGCACGGCACCTGAGTTCACGCCCGAAGAAAAGGCAGCGATGAAGGAACGGGCCAAGGAGCTGAAGGCCGAAGCCGCTCGCGGGAAGAAGGAGGCGGACCTCGAGAGCGAAGTGCTCGCGAAGATCGCCGAGATGCCGAAGTCTGATCGCACAATGGCCGAGCGAATCCACGCGCTCGTCAAGGCCAACGCACCCGAGCTCAAGCCCAAGCTCTGGTACGGGATGCCTGCCTACGCCAAGGACGGCAAGGTCGTCTGCTACTTCACGAGCGCCGACAAGTTCAAGGCGCGCTACGCCAGCTTCGGCTTCGACGAAGCAGCCAATCTCGATGAGGGCAGCATGTGGGCAACCTCGTTCGCGCTGACGAAACTGACCGCCACCGACGAGAAGAAGCTTGGCGAACTCGTGAAGAAAGCCGTGAGCTAGCCCGCCTCCTCGCCGGAGCGCCGTGAGGCACCCCGGCGAGGGTGGAAGGTTAAGCGTTACGCGGCGTCGGCCTTGCCAGCCACCCCAGGCTGCACGACCGGGAAGTCGATCTCGGTCTTCATCGCCTTGTTGAAGAAGTTGGTGAGGGAGTTCAGCCCCACCGCAGCGATGACCTCCACGATCTCGGCGTCACTGACGCCGGCCGAGCGGACGGCCTCAAAGTCAGCGTCGGTGATGTCACCGCGGCTGCTGTTCACCGCAAGGGCGAACGTAAGGATGGCGTCCTCCTTGGCGTCGGTCGCGGTGCCTTCACGTGCCGACAGGATGTCCTCCTCATCGAGCTTCGCGGCGTGGGCACTCGTGTAGGTGTGCACCGAGAGGCAGTACGCGCACTCGTTCGACTCGGCGATCGCCAAGGCGATACGTTCGCGCGTGGCAGCGCGAAGCACACCGCGGCCGAGCGCTCCGGACAGCCCCAGGTAGCCCTGCAGCGCTGACGGGCTGTTGACCATCGCACGAGCCATGTTCGGCACTGCACCCATCGCCTTCTGTGTCGCTTCGAGTTGCTCGGCGGCAGTTCCGGTTGCAGATGCGGGGTCGATAAGCGGGATGCGCGTCATGGTGCTCCAATTTCTAGCGGTTGTAACTGGCTTTTGCCATAAGACAGCCCATCACACTCTTCTCACGATTGCAAACCGCTGTTACCATGAGAACATGGTTGTGTCGGATGTTGAGGGCAGCGCCCCTGTCATTGGCGAGCGTCTGTCGCTCGACCTGATGAACACGTCTTTCTCAACACGCGGCAAGCCGGCGGAGGGGCTCGGATCTCCTGAGCAGGCGACGTCATGGGTTCAGAGGATCGCTGGCCGACTTGCAGATGCCGGCGCCACGTCCGCATCCGAGGCGCGCTTCGGCGAGGCGGGACTGGACGACTTGCTCGCCCTTCGCACTGCAATGCGGTCACTTGCCGACGCTGTCGTCAGCGGCGGAACGCCGGGTGCGCACGACGTCGAACGGATTAACCGGGCGGCCGCCCTGACGCCGCGGTGGTCATCGATGGCTTGGAATGGCGACGCCCGTCCCGCCATGACGAAGCAATCTGCGGGCGCTCCCGCCGACCAGGTGCTCAGCACGCTGGCCGGAGACGCGGTAGACCTCTTCACCGGCGCTGACGCCGCCCGGCTGCGCATGTGCGAGCGCCCGGGGTGCGACCTGTTCTTTCTGAAAGACCACCCGCGTCGAGAGTGGTGCACTCCAGCCTGCGGCGCACGCGTTCGTGCCGCGCGGTCATACCAGAAGCGAGTTCAGCGAGCCCGATCTGCTTCGGCGATCGGGGCTCCCCAGCCGTCTCCTACTACGCCAGAACGCCGTAGAAGATGACGTAGTTCATCGCGAGGTTGAACGCCGCGTGGGCGACGATCGCGCCAACGAGCGATCCGGTAAGCATCCGGAACGCGTAGAAGACGAGCGAACTCAGGAACATTGCGGCAACCCACAGGAGTGCGGGAAGCGGAAGGAACGCCCACGCACCCGCGACGAAGACGATGCCGAAGTGAGCGAGGTGGGTGACCGCGAAGGCGCCTGCGTCCACGAGCACGGCCGAGCGATTGCCGAGGCGCGACGCGAAACTCTCGTGGGCGATGCCTCGATAGAGGAGTTCCTCTCCGATGGGGCTGAAGAGCATGCTGATCACCGCGTAGATGATGAAGTACACCAGTCGGTCGGCTTCGGATGGTGATTCAGGCACGTTGGAGTAGGTTCGCGCGATGTAGGCGAACGGGTTCTGCACCGAAAACCCCCACAGCGCGGTTGTCGCGAAGTAGACAGCGAAGCAAGCCGCGGCGCCCGCCAACGCGGCGGGCAGCATCCAACGCCAGCGCGACGGGCGCACTACTCCGATGGCTCGCCGACCGGCACGCGTGAGCACGATCCAGGGCAGCACCGCCATCGCGACGAAGACGAGACTCACCAGTTGATAGGTGCCCGTCACATTGGCTTGAAGCACGAGAACCATGCGCACCACACCGAACACGACGAGCAACAGGATCCCGGTCCTGACATCGAACGTGAGGACTCGGAGAAAAGGCGCGCGAAAGGCCGGCTTCACGTCTACTTGCTCTTCCAGCGTAGGCACGACGCGAAGCCTATTGGATGCCGGACATCATCCGAGGTCGACTCGTGCTTGGGTTCTGAGTTTGCGGGGAGAGTTCTCGGGCGTTCATTGATCACCATCGAGGTGCGCGTGTCACTCACCCTGCAGGGGTGACGCCGCCGAGGTTGCCAGTGAATCGAATGGTGTTGACCTCGGATTGGAGCTCGACATGGAGATCGGCGCAGTCATCCAGACAGTCGGTGAGGTCGTTGACGTTATGGGAGTCGTAGCAATCGTCCTGGGAATCACCTATTCGATGGTGGACGCGGGAGTGCGCGGACTCCGAAGGCAGCGGCCGATTTACACCAGATTCCGCCGTGTGCTCGGGCGCGCCATCCTGCTTGGCCTAGAGCTCCTCGTTGCGGCGGACATCATCAAGACAGTGGCGGTGACACCGACCCTCCAATCCGTCACCGTGCTCGCCATCATTGTGCTCATCCGGACATTTCTCAGTTGGGCGCTTCAGCTGGAAGTGACTGGCAGATGGCCCTGGCAGAAGCCGACGGATGATGAGACGACCGAACCCGTGGAGCGCACGGCGTGACCCGGTGGGCGACCTGCCGCGACATCATCCCATGAGGCTGATGCAGCTGCCGGATGGGGTGCCGATGATGGCCTCCAACACTGTTTCACTGACGGACCGGGAGGAACCAGCGATGAGTTCCATCGTCACCTACAGCGAGGGACAACCCTTTGCGGGAGTGGTCGGGCGCACAAGTGGCGAATCCACCCCGGCTTGGCCGACTCCTCCTCGCGCGCAGGACGGAGCGCCCAACGTCATCATCTTCGTCCTCGATGACGTCGGTTTTGGACAACTCTCAAGCTTCGGCGGGCTCGTCGAGACCCCAGTGATCGACCGGTTCGCGGATGACGGACTGCGGTACACCAACATGCACACGACCGCGCTCTGCTCACCCTCGCGCGGTGCCATCTTGACCGGCCGCAACCATCACTCGCTCGGATTGGGCGTGATTTCTGAAGTGTCGACCGGATACCCGGGCTACAACGGGATCATGCCCTTTGACAAGGGGATGCTGTCGGAAATGCTGCTTCCCCACGGTTACAACACTTTCATGGTTGGCAAGTGGCACCTCTCCCCGCCGGAACACGAGACTGCCGCCGGGCCGTATGATCGTTGGCCCCTGGGACGTGGATTCGAGCGGTTCTATGGGTTCCTCGGCGGAGATACGAACCAGTGGTATCCGGACCTCGTTTATGACAACCATTCGGTCGAGCAGCCCCGGCAGCCGGAGGATGGCTACCACCTCAGCGCAGACCTCGCGGACAGGGCCATCGAGTTCATTCAGGACGCCCACGTGAACGCCCCGGACAAGCCGTTCTACCTGCACTATTGCACGGGTGCTGCGCATGCGCCGCACCACGTGCCCGTTGAGTGGGCCGACAAGTACAAGGGCAAGTTCGACGCCGGCTGGGACGACTACCGAGAGGTAGTGCACCATCGCCAACTCGACATGGGCATCATTCCGGCCGGGACGGAACTTTCCGCCCATGACCCGGACGTTCCCGTGTGGGAGACCATCTCTGAAAGCGAGAAAAGGGTCTACGCCCGGATGATGGAGGTGTACGCCGGCTTTGTCAGCTACACCGACCACGAGTTCGGACGAGTGGTCAGCTTCGTGGAGGAAATCGGAGAGCTCGACAACACATTCTTCATTCTCATCTCCGATAACGGGGCCAGCTCGGAGGGTGGCCCGGTCGGATCTCTCAACGAGATGATGTTCTTCAACAACGTGCCGGAGGATCTCGAGGAGAACCTCGAGCGGATTGATGAGCTCGGCGGCCCGACCGTCTTCAACCACTACGCGTGGGGATGGACCAATGCCGGCAACACGCCGTTTCGTCGATGGAAGCGAGAGACGTACCGCGGCGGCTGCACCGACCCGTGCATCGTCTCATGGCCCGCCAGGATCACCGCTCGTGGTGAGATCCGCACGCAATACGCGCACATCGTGGACTTCGTGCCCACAGTGCTCGATGCCCTTGGGATCGACCCGCCGATAACCATCCGTGGTGTCACTCAAGCCCCTCTCGAAGGGGTGAGCTTCGCGCACACCTTCAACGACGCCGACGCTGGTACTGCTCATCACACGCAGTACTTCGAAATGTTCGGCCACCGGTCCCTGTACCACGACGGATGGCGGGCCGTGTGTCCGTGGCCAGGCCCGAGCTTCGCAGAAGCCGCGGAGAAGGGGCTCCGTTACGGCACTCCGATCGATGAAGCGGTTCTCGCCGACATCGAAGCCAACAACTGGGAGCTGTACGACCTTACAAAGGACTACTCCGAGACGCATGACCTCGCTGCCGAGAACCGTCCAAAGCTGATCGAGATGATTGGCCGGTGGTGGGCTGAGGCAGGCAACTACAACGTGTTGCCACTCGATGGCGCCATGCTGCAACGCATGAATGTTGAACGGCCAACGATCGCGAAGTCACGTGACCGTTTTGTCTACTTTCCGGGTGGCTCACCGGTGCCGTTCACCGCAGCGCCTAAGGTCTACAATCGCCCGTTCACGATCACGGCCGATGTGCAGATCCAAGACGCCGCCGTTCACGGAGTCCTAATCGCCCAGGGCGGCCTGACCGGGGGGTACTCGTTCTTCGTCAAGGACAACCGACTGAGCTTCGTCTACAACTTCCTCGGACGCGATCTCTTCACCGTCGTTTCCAACGTAGACGTGCCCAGTGGCGATGTCTCCCTTCGCTACGAATTCGAGCCAACCGGCGAACCGGACTTCGCTGCCGGGAAGGGCACACCAGCGCGCGGACAGCTGTACATCGACGACAACCTCGTTGGGGAAGTCGACATGCCGCACACAGTGCCGAATATTTTCAGCACCGAAGGCCTCACCTGCGGTCATGACGGCGGCAGCCGCGTGGCCCCCGACGATTATCAGGACGACTTCCCCTTCACCGGCCTACTCAAACGGGTCACGATTGACCTCTCGGGAACCGACCTCATCCCTGACAGCGAAACTGACATGAAGGTGGCAGTTGCCCGCCAGTAGCGATTCTCTTCGTTCATCATCGACCGGGACTCGTGACATGGTGCTCATCGAGGGCGGCGTCCTTTTGATGGGATCGGATGAGTTCTACCCCGACGAACGCCCTGTCCATCCACGCGAGGTGAGGTCATTCCGAATTGACCGGTTCGAAGTCACGAACGAGGACTATAGGCGGTTCGTTCACGACACGGGATATGTCACCGTTGCCGAGCGGGAGCTCAATCCGGCGGATTTCCCCGGCGCAGATCCTGCCGACCTGGTGCCTGGTGCAATGGTGTTCACGCCCACGCCGGGTCCGGTCGACCTGCGGGATTGGCGCAACTGGTGGCGCTGGCAGCCTGGCGCGTATTGGCGGGAACCGTACGGTCGCGGCTCAACAATCGCGGGCAGATTACGGCACCCTGTCGTTCACATCGCCTTTGAGGATGCCGTGGCCTACGCGGAGTGGGCGGGGGTACGTCTGCCCACCGAGGCCGAGCACGAGTACGCCGCCCGCGGTGGGTTGGTCGGCGCGCGTTTCGCCTGGGGTGACGAGCTCTACCCGGCCGGCGTGCCCCAAGCGAACTCGTGGCTCGGGCACTTCCCGTACGACAACCAAGGGGTAGGAGACGCCGCTCCGGTCGGCTCGTACCCACCCAACGGCTACGGGTTGCACGACATGACAGGCAACGTGTGGGAGTGGACCACGGACTACTACACGCCGCGGCATCTAAGACTTACCGACAACCCTGTCGACCCGGGCAAGCGGAAGAACCTGCTCGCCGCTGCGAGCGCGCAGGAGCACTCGCCTATGCCTCGGCGCGTTCTGAAGGGCGGCTCCCATTTGTGCTCGCCGGAGTACTGCCTGCGCTTCCGCCCGGCGGCGCGCTCGCCGCAGGCGGAGGACACCGGCATGTCGCACATCGGGTTCCGTTGCGCGCTGGATGCCTGAGGGAACGCCCTAAGCCGCTCCCCAACCTCGACGACTAAGTGTCCTTTGGCGCCCGGCGGCCCCAACCTGTGGTCGGCATCGTCGCCGGCGTGCCGAATCGTTGGGCAAGGCTGCCCAGTCCATCGATGTTGATGGTGAATGCCTCCCCCGGCTCGAGCCATTCGTCGCGGTCCAGTCCGCAGCAGCCGGGGACAGCTCCCATCCCGACGACTGTGCCTGCAGGGAGCGAGCGACGACGAAGGATGTGGGCGAGCATCCGGGCGGGGTGGAGGGAGTAGTCGCTGGTGGTTCCGGTCCAGGCGGAGCGACCGTCGAACGTCACTGTTACGGCAAGGTCGAGCGGATTAGGCACCTCGTCTGGGGTGACTAGGTACGGGCCGATGCCGTTGCCGGTGTCGAAGTCCTTGCTGCTGGCGGGGCCGGTGAACAGCATCTCCCCCAGCTGCACGTCGCGCGCGCTGGCGTCGTTGTAGATGAGGTAGCCGGCAGGTTCGACCCAGGCAGAGTGCTGTTGGGGTTCGGCGCCGGTGACGATCGCGAGTTCCGGTTCGATGTCGAGGTAGGCGGTGAAGTCGGGCCAATCGATCGTGTCGCCGGTGCCGCTGATGGAGTAGTGATTGCCCTTATAGAAGCGCAGCGTCTTCGACCGAGCAGCCGCACGGCCGAGTAGCGCGCCCACCGGCCTGCCCACACCGAATGGCAGGCTGCGGCGTAACAGGGTCCGGGTGGATGCGCGGAGATGCTTCGGACTCAGACCGCAATCCAGTAGGGCCGCTGGCTGCGGAAGCGGCGCGAGCAACTGCACGTCGTTCAGTCGCAGTGCGGGCTGCGCGGGGTCGGCAACGATCGCCGCGGCGCGGTCGAAGGTGTCGGGGAGGCCGGCGAGATAGGAGTCCATGGAGTCCAGTCCACGAACGTCATGGCCCGCAGCGGACGTGAAGCGAACGACTTCGGCACCACGCACCGCGCCGAACGCAATCTCGGCCCGATCTGCTTCCGTGAGCCGAAAGCTCACCAGCTTCATGACCGACTCCCCCGCACCGCCTGGACACCGATCCATACAGCGCTGCCCAGCGCGAGCGCCCACTTTGTGCGCGTTGCCGCGCCCGAGAGCGCCGCATCTCTTGGGGTGATGTCGTCGGGCCGTGCGGTGAACCGCGCGTGGAAGGCGTTCTCGACTAGGTCAAGCACGGCCGATGCCGCCGGTGCCGCGATCAACGCCAACGTCACCGCTCGCGGCTGGGCGGGTTGTCGAACGGCTCGTCCCGAGGCGATCAACGCTGCCGCATACAGGAACGGATGCAGGGTGTCCGGCCCGAGGTGGCGCTGATATTGCTCGCGTTGCGCAGGCGTCCAGCCACCCATGATCTTGCGGAAGACCGTGGGGTCAGCAGTGGTCTGCAGCCGTCCGACATCGCTCCCCAGCGGAAGCAGCAGCCGTGCGATGTTCGCTTGAGACACCGCGAACGCCACCCACAACGCGACGGTGATGCGCTTGTTTTTCCCGTGCACGCCGATGCCACCCTCCTATTAGACCTTGAGTTCAATAACAAGAGAGCGTACATTATTGAACTGATGTCTAATAAACCGGTGCGCCGGCGCCTGACGACCGAGCAGCGGCGCCTTGAACTGATTAGATCCGCGGCCCAGTTGTTGGGAACGCGACCATACGAGGACGTCTCCATTGATGAGATCGCCGAGCACGCCGGCGCCTCCCGAGCACTGCTGTACCACTACTTCCCGTCCAAACAGGAACTGGCCCGCGAGGTCGTGCAGCATGAGTCAACCGCCCTGCGCGCGGCGATCGAGGGACAAGATCTGCCCGCCGCGTTGGCCGCTTACCTGGACTATGTCGAGTCGCATCCGGATGGCTACCGACTCCTACACGAGGGCGCGCTCCGTCTTGATAGCGAGATCCGCGGCGTGATCTCGGAGAGCCGAGAGCACGTCGAACGTATCGTTTTGGAGCTTCTCGGCACCACAAACCCGGGCCCGGCAGCGCGATTGGCGGTCCGAGGATGGACCGGTTTCGTGATCGCGATCTGCTTGGAATGGATCAACGATTCCGGCATCGACCGGCGAACCGTGGAAGCAATCCTGACGCGCTCCCTCGACCAGCTCGTGCATTCCGCGTGACCTGGTCGCTGACGCATCGGGCGAGCTAGAAGCGTTCAAACAACGGCCTCAAGCGGTGTCTGTAGTCGCGTGGCGTCAAGCAGGGAGAGGACCGCATTTCGGTCGCCTTGCACCGTCGTGTCCTCGCTGCTGTCGAGCGGAGCCCCGCCAATTACGAGGCCTTTCCATGCCCGTGTCGTGCTGACAACGCGGGCATCGACGTCGTCGGGGGCGACTTCCTTCGTGATGGAGGTCCCTTCCTTTGTCACTGTCGCGAGGTATTCGACAGGATCTCGGTCGATCAGGCGGGAGTCTCTTAGTTGAAGACCGACCCGGCGACCACGGGCGCCATGAGCGAGTGGCCGCGCATGCGCTCGCATTGCCAAGACGAGGGTGTCGGGGCTCATATCGGCGTCTACCGGAAGCATTGGGGAGCGGACAGCCCATAGCGACAGGGCTGTGTTGACCGCCTCGAGCTCGCGCCCCCAGTCGGTGAGGTCGTACAGCATCACGTGCGTAGGCGCCGACGAGGTGTGGCGCGCCACCACGCCTACCTCTTCGAGATCCTGAAGCCGTTGCGTGAGCACCGCGGGACCAATTCCTGGGATATCTCGTTGTAGATCGACGAATCGCTTGGGTCCGAGCAGTAGTTCCCGCACAACGATGAGCGCCCACCGCTCGCCAATGAGGTCGAGGCCGTGCGCCGACGCGCATCCGTCGTTGTATGAGCCATAGGTTCTGCGCGTCGCCACCCTCGAATGTTACTACTTGTCAAGAAGTGCACACTACTGTTTTAGTAGTGCTATCGATGATCAACGCGAGGAGACCAGCATTGGCGAACACCACTAGGACGGCACAGCCGATTGACGTCACTTTCAGCGCTGAGGTGATTGCCGACTCGAATAGCGGCTGGCTCTGCGTGCAACTGCCGGACTCGGCCGAGATATTCGGGACGGGCAAATCAGTGAGAGTCTGCGGCACGGTCGATGGCCACGACTACGAGGCGACCATGCTGCCCGTCGGCGGCGGCACACACATGCTGGCCCTCCGGGCTGCGTTGCGAAAGGTTCTGAACATAAAACTTGGCGACGAGGTCGTTGTGCATCTGACGGGCAGGATCGCGTGACTACCCCGGGAATGCCCCAAGACCTGGATCACACGTTCTCCGCGACCATCGGCGTGGACGTCAAGGGCGAGATCTGGTCATGCGTCGAGATGCCGGAGTCAACCGCATTCTTTGGAACAGGCAAGGCCGTCAAGGTCAATGCAACGGTCGATGATCAGCCCGTGACCACATCATTCATGCCAACCGGTCGCGGTGGTCACATGCTCTCGATCAGCGCGAAACTTCGCAAGCTCCTGAGAAAGGACATCGGCGATGAGGTCACCGTTCATCTGACGCAGCGCCTGAGCTGATGTAGATGCAAGCGCCGACCCCGATCCCCAGTCACTACGAGCACTGACTACCTGTCAGCAGTTGGCGCTAGCCTCGAGAATGAGATGAACTCTGCAACCAAAGGCGTTCGAAGAGCAGCACAACGAGAGGCGCGGGCGGTGGGCTTAGTGACGTGTGACGTGGGCATTTCGGTCGACGGCTTTGTGGCCGGGCGGAATCAGACCCTGGACGAACCGCTCGGAGTAGGCGGCGAGCACCTGCACCGGTGGATGTTCGAGGAACCGGAGCAGCACGCTGCGGAATTGGCCGCCATCACCGAAGCGGGTGCCTTCATCATGGGTCGGAACATGTTCGGCCCCATCCGCGGCGAGTGGGACGAGCCGTGGAGCGGATGGTGGGGCGACGAGCCGCCGTATCACGCCCCCGTGTTCGTACTGACTAACCATGCTCGCGACCCGTTGGAGATGGACGGTGGGACCACATTCTTCTTCGTCACCGAGGGAATCGAGGCTGCGATGGAGCAGGCCCGCGCTGCGGCAGGTGAATCGTCCGTGTCCGTTGCCGGCGGTGCTTCCACCATCAACCAGTACCTGGCCGCCGGCTACATCGATGAGTTGCGACTGCACATTGCCCCAATAGTGCTGGGCGCGGGTGAGCGTCTCTTCGAAGGCAATGCGGGACTTGACCTCGAGCCGGTAAGCAGCCGCTCGACGTCGCTCGTCACCCACGTGACGTACCGAGTGGGAGTAACAGAAACCGGATGACTGCAACGGCGCGCACACTGACGATTGTTCTCCTGGTCGCGGCGGCGGTCGTCACGTCCGGCTGCTCGGCTGCACCCGAACCGGCACCATCGCCGGCGAGTGCCGAGCCGACACCCTCGGCCGCAGCCCCGGTGGACATGATGGACCGAGTCGGGAATGCCGACTGGGAGTGCGGCCAGTTCAGCGCACTTCGGGGCATCGAAGCCCGATCTTGGTGGCAGCACGACAACGGACTGATCGACGACGACGCCTACGACTCCCGGCTTGCGGCACTGAAGGATGCTTGGGTGCACACTGTCTTTGGAGACTCGAGCGTCACTCCAAGCCTTCGCGAGGCTCAGCGAGCAGCCACGGACGGCGTCGGCGAGGACAATGCTGAATTCCAAAGGGCCACCACTGCAGTCACTCTTGCCTGCGACGCCGCTGGCTCCATCGTTTCTTACGGCGCGCTTCTGGAAATGGGCGGGTAAGCACCTCGCTTGAAGTCGACGACTCACATCACTAGCATCGTTTCATCGAACATAGTTTCGAACGAACTAGCTGGGGTGAGATTATGCAACTCGACCATGAGCCGGTCATCGTGCGTACCGTTGGAGCCGTACCCGCGTGGGTGCAGTGGCGCGGGACGACGTACTCCGTCACCGACACACCGACCGCGCTCTACGGATACATCGCCGAGGCGCCGACACATCCGTTGCAGCCGCGGGTCGGCTGGAGATTCCAGGGAACCAGTCCGGCGGGCGAAACGCACGTCTTTGACGTCCGCCAGACCAACCTGGAGCGATGGGATCTCGTCGCAATCTACGACTGAGCTGAGTGGGACTCGGCAAAGGCTTCCGCTCGCCCCTCTTATGGGGGATGATGAGCGCATGTCGGCTGTGGATGTTCCAGAGCAACGTACGCAGGCAATCCGCCTCCCGCGCGCATCAGTGACGTGGTCGCTCATTGCGGCCGCGCTGTTTCTCACCTCCGCTGCGCTTCAACTCGCGGCATCGCTTCAGCGGTGGGTGGTCTTCAGGGGCGCGTTCCCGGGTAACAAACTTTCGGTCGAAGACCATCTCTACGACTACACCTATCCCGCTGAACCTTGGGAGAGCATCGGCACCGCGGCGCAGCTCTTCGGCGCGGGCATCCTGATCGCTGCGGGCGGCGTGTTGGCCATGACGATCGCGGTCGTGAGCATGCCCAGAAAGGGATCGCACCGCGGCATCCGCATCCTCCTGGAGTTCGTGATTGCAGCCGTCATCGCCAGCTGGTTGGTGATGTACGGATTGCGCGCTCTTCTGTCGGGCCTCGCTGGTTCTCCAGTCGCCCTGCAACCCTCGGGATGGCTGGGCCTCGGCGCGTTCGTCGGCGTGATCGCTCTCGGGGTTCTTTGGCTGTTCCGTGCCCCCGCCGCCGCACTGGCCTGCATGTTCCTGATCGACACAGTGTCGGGCCAGCTCTTCTCCACGTTGCTGATGGCTCCCTTGGTCGCCGGTTACACATCGCACGACACCACCCCGTGGACGGAGACGGTCGGCGCGCTGGGGACGGGCGCTGCGGGAATCTCGATGATCCTCGCCGCCGTGTGGGCGCATCGGGTGGTCACCGACTAGAGGGGCCCAGCTCGAGTGGTTCCGTAAAGTCGCCGGGTGTACGCTCCGCATCAATAGCGCGCACGCGCTGAACCGCTGGAGGTGCCCAGTGAGTCGAGCGACATCCCTCTCCCGCGTCATCCAGAACCCGATCGCGGATGCCGAGGCTCGCGAGTCCTCCGCTCTCCTCGTCGGAGCCGTCGTCTTCGTGGCCGGAACGATACCGGCCCTGTTCGTCTTCTGGGGACGCGACCTGCCGATCTCCGGCCGCGGCTCCGTCGGGGAGTTCGCCGCGATCGGCTCGGGCATCGCCGCACTTCTTGCCGTCCTTTATGCCAGCCTGCTCAGATCAGCTCAGCAGCGCGATACCCGTACCTGGCGTCGGCTGCGCTGGTTCGATGTAGCGGCGATCTGCGCGGCGCACGCCGTCATCGCCCTGCTCGGCTGGATCGGCCTCGCTTCTGTCTTCAGTGCGAGCTTCCAAGGCGCGGAGGTGTACGGGACCTCGGCTGCAGTGCTCGCGGGCGTCATCATGGCGATCACCGCCTACGCAGCGTTCCTCTCCGCCATCAACCTCACACCGATGCTGCTCTCGCTCCTACTGGCCGTGTTCCTCGCCGTCGGCACACTGGCGAGCATGCTCAGCGCCAGCGATCCGCTCTGGTGGAAGGAAAACCTGAGTACGCTCGGGATCAATGACGACATCTCGGCGTTGGCTTTCAACCTGACCTTGATCATTGCCGGCGTCATGGTCACCACGATCTCGCACTATGCAACCGCGTGGCTGCCCACCGCTACACAGGCCGAGGCACGCGGGCGCTATCTCGTTCGGCTTGCACTGATCCTCATCGGCATCCTGCTCGCCTGCGTCGGGATCTTCACGCTAGATGAGTTCTTCGCCATTCATGGCTTGACCGCCTCCGGGATGGCTCTCATCTACGTGGCGATGGTCATTGCCTTGCCGTGGCTCGTGCCCTCCATGCCGCGGGTCTTCGTTCTGTTGGGCTATGTCTTCGTCGGGGTGATCGTCGTGCTGGCGATCTTCTACGTCACCGGGTACTACACCCTGACAGCGGTGGAGTTGATCGCGTTCGTGCTTATTTTCGCCTGGCTCATCGTGTTCCTCCGCACCGCGGGCTCGGTCGAGCCAAAGGTGGAGCTGAACGCCGAATAGGGTCAGCTGCTCCTGCGCATCGACCGGATGCCGACCCACAGTCCGACCGCGGCGAGCGCCAGCGCGGCGACCCAGCCCCAGAGCACGGTGACGCTCCCCAGATCGCCGGCGAACAGCATCCGCTCGGCCTGCACTACCCAGTTGATCGGGTTGACGACTGCGACGGCGCGCATCCAGCCCGGACCCTCGTCGAGCGGCAAAAGCATGCCGGAGAGGATCAGCAGTGGGAAGATCAGCGTCTGCTGCACACCCCAGAACAGCCACTCGCGATCTTTCGTCGCCAGCGCGAGCGAGTAGGACAGCGACCCGAGGCCGATCCCGAAGACCGCCAGCAGCGCCAGGCCGATCACGAGCCCTGGGGCGTG
Source organism: Cryobacterium sp. BB307 (assembly GCF_012274275.1). Taxonomy (GTDB): domain Bacteria; phylum Actinomycetota; class Actinomycetes; order Actinomycetales; family Microbacteriaceae; genus Terrimesophilobacter. The sequence goes on from NZ_JAANZA010000002.1 coordinate 729,139, forward strand.
GATCGTGAAGCCGAACGGCCAGGCGATCAGCACGATGATGAGCGCCTGCACCACGATCGGTGCAATCTCTTTGAGCGCGCGCCCGACCAGCAGCGATGAGCGTGACAGCGGCGCGACGAGCGTGCGCTCGTGCGAGCCGGTCATCATCTCGTACTGCAGGTTCGAGCCGACCGCGCCGGTGCCGAAGAGCACGATCATGACCAGCACGCCAGGCACGAACCACTGCAGAGTCTCGCCGACCGGTCGCCCGGACGAGCCGACCAGCAACGGCGCGAACAGCCCAAGGAAGACGAGCGGTTGCACCAGGCTGAAAATGAGCGTGAACGGGTCCCGGATGACCGGCTTCAGTTCGCGCCGGAGCACATTCCAGGTGTCACGCGTCGGGGTCGACTTGACTGCGGTGTCGGTTTCTGTGGCGCTCATCGCTGGACTCCTGTCTTCTCGGCCGCGGCGGCCGGTTGGGTGTTCTCGTCTTGGTGTTCGTCGCTGGGCTCGCCCTCGCCGGCTTCGCGAAGCGTGCGCCCGGTGAGCGCGAGGAACACATCGTCGAGCGTCGGAGGCACCCCGGTAGCACGGTCAACCCGCAGTCCGGCGGCATCCAGCGCTCGGACGGCGGCCGGGAGGAGTGCGTCGCCGTCCGGGGCGGTGAGGGTGACGGATGCTTGCCCGTCGCGCGCGACCTCACGGTCGGTGAGCGTCTGCACCACCGCGATGGCTGCGTCGGCGTCGGCCGTGGTGGCAAAGCTCAGGGTCAACAGGTCGCCAGCCAGGTGGGATTTGAGCCGGGTGGCGGTGTCGTCCGCGATGACCCGACCCTTGTCCATGACCATGACGCGTTCCGCGTAGCGGTCGGCCTCCTCGAGGTAGTGCGTGGTGAGAAACACCGTCGTGCCGTGCTCGGTGCGCAGGTCGAGGATGTGCTGCCACAGGTTGGCGCGGCTCTGCGGGTCCAGCCCGGTCGACGGCTCGTCGAGGAATAGCAGCGGCGGTGCGTGCATGAGTCCGAGCGCGATATCGAGGCGCCGCTTCTGCCCGCCGGACAGCTGCTGCACCGAGCGGGTCGCAAACGGCGCGAGGTCGAGTGACTCGATCAGCTCGTCGGCGCGGGTTCGGGATGCAGCGGCCGACATCCCGTAGAACGCTCCTTGGCTGAGCAGTTCGTCGCGGACGCGCTGCGCGAAGCTGCCGCTGGTGAGCTGGCCGACGTAGCCGATGCTCGAGCGCACCGCGGCGGGTTGTTTCAGGATGTCGTGGCCGACGACCCGCGCGGTGCCGGAGGTCGGCGGCATCAGTGTGGTGAGCATCCGGAGGCTGGTCGACTTGCCTGCGCCGTTGGGGCCGAGGAAGGCGACGAGGGCGCCGCGCTCGACCTGGAAGGTGAGGTCGGTGACGGCCTCGACGGTCTTCTTCTTGACGGTGAAGCGCTTGGTGAGGGAGTGCGCTTCGATGATCGGTTCGCTGGTCATGCGTCGAGGGTAGGACGGTATGCGGACAGATTCTGTCCGCGATGTGTGAAATTCTTGGGGCATGTCCGATACGACTACACGGGCGCTCTCGCTGCTCAATCTGTTGCAGACGCACCGGCACTGGCCGGGAGCCGAGCTGGCCGACCGGCTCGGTGTGACGGAGCGGACGGTGCGACGGGATGTGGAGCGGCTACGCGAGCTGGGCTACCGGATCGAGTCGACGCCGGGGGCGAGTGGCGGGTACCGACTGGAAGCGGGAGCGGCATTACCGCCTCTCTTGCTGACCGACGAGGAGGCGGTGGCGATGGCAATCGGGCTGCGAGTTGCGGCCTCCCAGCGGCTGGTGTCGGGGCCGGAGACGACGGTTACGGCACTCGCGAAGCTTGAGCAGGTGCTGCCCGCTCCCCTGCGCCGGCGGGTCATCGCGCTGGCCGACGCGGTTCAGCCGGCGGGTATCAACGCCGGCGCCGCGGTATCAAGTGAGGTCCTCGGCGAGCTCGCCCTCGCCTGTCGGGATCATGAGCGGGTGCGTTTCACCTACACCGCGGCATCCGGTGAGGTGACCCGGCGTCGGGTGGAACCGCACGCGCTGGCCCCGGCGGACCGGCACTGGTATCTGCTGTGCTGGGATCTGGAGAAGGATGACTGGCGCACGTTCCGGGTCGACCGGCTGGAGGGCGTCGAGCACACGCGGGTGCTGTTCGAGCCGAAGCCGCTGACGCCCGAGCAGATCGAGGAGTTCGTCCTGGTGGCGCGGTCGTGGGTGCGGCAGGCGGTGGAGGCAGAGGCGGTGATGGAGCTGCCGCTGGCGGAGATGCGCGAGGTGTTCGGGCAATGGGGTCAGGGCGCGAACGCGGAGGATGACTTGCGAACGCGGTGGCCGGTGGGTGGCAGCGACTTCCGGGAGACCATGTATGGGTTGTCGTGGATACCGGCGGGGGTCGAGTACACGGTCGACTTGGATGACGTTCCCCGAGCCGAGTTGCGCGAAACGCTCGAGCGGATGCTGCGGGCGCTGGATGCGGCGCCGGCGCAGCAGAGCGACCGCCTCAAGGCATGAGGGGACGGATGTCGGTGGCTCCCGGCTAGAGTGTGGACACGTTCACGAGTCGCGGCTTTCGGTACCTGGCTGGCCGCGCGGCAACCCGAGTCCATCGACTTCCGGGTGCCCCAGGGGAAGAACGGGCGAGGCACCAACGGGTGCCACGCAAGATTCGATGGGGTTCGCCCCCAGAGAGGGCGGCAAGAATGCACGCCGGATGCACCGCTTGTGAACACCTGACCCGCGCAGAGGCCTATCGCTGGCTCGGAGAGAACCACTGGATACCAGCGCGCCACGGAGTCAACTGGATCGCAGAGGACCTGGAGCGCGCCATCGGCGGCCTTCGCCCGGGCGAAGAGCTCGAGGTCGACTACCGCGGCGAAGTCGCCGACGCACCGACGATCGCCATCCGCCGCTCGGCCAACGGTGTTTTCAGTGCCAAGGGACCGGGATGGCTGGCTCGAAACGACCGGCCACACGAGTTGGACGTGGCAGCCAAACGACGATCCGGACCCGCTGGCGCAGATCAGGTACGACCTGCTGTCGTTCATCAGGGATCGCCGCGGGGCGCAACGCGTGATCCTGATCCAGCCGAGCTGACCCGCACGAGATGCCCACTCAACGCGGGAGTGGGTATCTCGAAGCGCGGCCACCTCAGGCGCAGATCACCCCTCGCGGATGAGGCGGCTATCAGCGTCCCGGTGCGACATTGGTGTCCAAATCGGCCGCCGTTGAACGATTCGAGCGGCGACTTCGCCCGAACGACCGGGAAGGCACTCTGATGGCATTCGACACCCTCATGGTTATCGCCGGCGTCTACCCCGACCTCAAGTCCGCCGAGGATGACTACGACCTAGTCAAAGAGCTCCACTCCAAGGAGGGGCTCATGGACGCCTACGACGCCGCCGTCATCCATCGCCGCGACGACGGCAAGGTGAAAATCACCCGCAAGCACGAGACCCCGACCCGGGTCGGCGGCGTGCTCGGCGGTGGCGCGGGACTGGCCACCGGGCTCGTCGTCGCGCTCTTCCCGTTCGCGGCGATCGGCGGCGGCCTCCTCGCAGCCACCTCAGCCGGCGGGGCAATTCTCGGGGCCGTCGCCGGTCACGCAGCGGCCGGCATGAGCCGCGACGACCTGAAGGAACTCGGCGAATCCCTCGATAACGGCGAAGCGGGCCTGGTTGTCGTCGGCGTGACCGATATGGAAGCGCGGATCGAAGAGGCCATGCGCCGCGCGGAAAAGCTCGAGAAAAAGCAACTCAAGGCGGACGTCGAGGCCCTCGAGCGCGACGCGAAGGAAGCTTCCGGTCAGTAGAGCCCCCGCACCGTGCTACGACCTCAGCGCGACCGGTTCGCCCGCACGGTCGCAACGATCGACATCGTCACCGCCAGTGCCATCACCACCAGGAAGATCACGACGGCAATCACGTTCACTTGTGGCGGCACTCCGCGCTTGGCCGCGCCCCAGACGTACATCGGGAAAGTCATCGCGTTGCCCGAGTTGAAGTTCGTGATGATGAAATCGTCCAGCGACAGCGCGAATGCGAGCACCGCCCCGGCCAAGATGCCGGGTGCCGCCAGCGGCAGGGTGACCCGCCTGAAGGTGCGCCACGGCGTCGCGTAGAGGTCGGCCGCCGCCTCGGTGAGACTCGGATCGAGCATCGCCAGCCGCGCCTTCACGACGATGATCACGAAGCTGATGCAGAACATGATGTGGGCAAGCAGGATCGCGACCGGGCCGAGCGGGATCCCGACGTTCACATACAGCGTGAGCAGGGACGCCCCGAGCACCACCTCCGGCATGGTCATCGGCAGCAGCACCAGGATGTTGGCCATCCCCTGCCCCCGGAACCTGAACCGGGTGAGCGCGTAGGCAGCCAGCACGCCGATGATCGTCGCCGCGAGCGCGGCACCCAGCGCGATCTGCAGGCTCAGGGCAACGGAGTCGCACAGGCCGTACGGGCCGCACATGTTCGTCCAGTTGTCGAGCGTGAACTCGTTGAAGGTGAAGTTGTAGCGGCCAGCTGGCTTGTTCAGCGACATCACGACGATGACGGCGATGGGCAGCAGCAGGTACACGGTGGCCAGCGCGCCGATCACACGAATGATGTGGCGGCCGAAGAATGCGGCCGTACGCTCCCGCAGCGGCGAATAGTTCAGCCGAGCCGAGGACTCCGGAGCCGTCGAGACGCTCATGACACTCCCCTACAAGATTTCGTTTGTGCGCGACCGGCGCATCGAGATGGTGACCAGGCCGATGATCAGCACGATGAGCGACACCGAAAGAGCGGATGCCATCGGGTAGTCGAGAGCGCGCAGGTACTGGCTCTCGATCACGTTGCCGATCATCTGCGTGTCCACGCTGCCGAGCAGTTGCGCATTGACGAAGTCGCCGGCAGCCGGAATGAAAACGAGCAGGCATCCCGACACGATCCCGGGCAGCGACAACGGCAGGGTTACCCGCCGGAACGCACGGAATCCGCTCGCATACAGGTCGGTGGCGGCCTCGATCAGCCTCTTGTCGAGGCGATCCAGGCTCACATAGATCGGCAGGGTCATGAACGGCAAGAAGTTGTACGTCAAGCCGGCGATGACCGCCGTCGGCGACGCGAGCAGCCACTGATCGGGCGCCAGGATGTGCAGTGACCGCAGCACCTCCACCACGATCCCCTGATCGGCGAGGATTGTGGTCCAGGCCAGCGTGCGCACCAGGAAGCTTGCGAACAACGGCGCCACGACCAGCACCAACAGCAGATACTTCCAGCGGCCGGCCTTGAAGACGATCATGTAGGCCAGCGGGTAGGCGATAAGCAGCGCACACAGGGTGGCGATCGCCGCGTAGGTGATGGACCGCAGGAACCACGGCCAATAGGCGCCGACGGCGCTCACGTAGTTGCCCACCTCGAAGGTGAACGCAAAGCCCTCGGAGAACGACCCCGACTGCAGCGACCCCATCAGCAGGGTGACCATCGGTGCCAGGAAGAACAGCAGCAACCACACCACCATGGGGGCGAGGAGCAGATACGGCGCGAGAGTTCTGCGCCTTTCGGCGCTGAGTGCGGACACCATGACCAACTACGCGCTCGGGCCCTGGTTGGCCGGGGCGGCCGGTCGTTCGGGGTCGATGCTCACGGCGCGCGTGTCGGCTCCGACCGGGCTGCCCTCGCCGGCGTGGGGATCCTCATTGCCGTCCAACGCGAAAGTGTGATCCCGGTGCCAGCGCAGTTTCACCGGCGTGCCCGGGGCGAGTCGCCGTGCGGTTGAGTGGTTCTGCACGAACGCCTTCATCGTGTCGTCCATCCCGGTGACGGCCACCACGTACTCGGTGCCGATGCCGATGTAGGAGGAGTCGAGCACGACGCCTGAGATCTCGTTCTCTGAAGAGTCGGGGGCGCCGTCCTCGACGAGGTGAACCTTCTCCGGCCGGACGCCGACGAAGACCTGAGCGTTCGTGCTGTGTATCCGATCCCGGGGAATGCGCACCGACTGCCCCGCGACATCCGCGACCACGAAGTCGCCTTCGCTCCCACGCACGTCGGCGTGCAGCAGGTTCGAGCTGCCGAGGAAGTTCGCCACAAACGCCGTACGCGGCGACTCGTACAGCTCCTCCGGGGCACCCATCTGCTCGATCCGGCCCTTGTTCATGACCGCGATCTTGTCGGCCATGGTCATGGCTTCTTCCTGGTCATGGGTGACGTGCAGGAAGGTGAGACCAAGCTCGGCCTGGATCTGCTTGATCTGGTACTGCATCTGACGGCGCAGCTTCATGTCCAGCGCGCCCAACGGCTCATCCAGCAGCAGCACCTGCGGCTCGTTCACGATCGCGCGTGCGAGCGCGACGCGCTGCTGTTGGCCGCCCGACAGCTGCGCCGGCTTGCGATGCGCCATGCTCGCAAGCTCGACCGTTTCGAGAATCCGGTTGACCTTCTCCTTGATGTCCTTCTTGCGCCGCTCTCGCAGCCCGAACGCCACGTTCTCGAAGACCGTCAGGTGCGGGAACAGGGCGTACGACTGGAACACCGTGTTGACCGGCCGCCGGAACGTCCGCAGCTGAGCGATATCGGTACCCGACAGCAGGATCTGACCCCCATCGGGTTGTTCCAGGCCGGCCACCATCCGCAGGGTCGTGGTCTTGCCGCATCCGGATGGCCCCAACAGGGCGAACAACTCACCGCTCGGAATCGTGAGGTCGAGGTGATCGACCACGGTGTTCTTGCCGTAGCGCTTCACCAGCCCGCGAAGTTGGAGGTCCCCGTCTCGGGCGGTAGTCGTCCCCCCGACGGTGCTTGCGGTGGCCTCGGTCGTGGTGTCTGTAATGCTCACAGACCCAGCGCCTTGTCGAACGCGGACTGGTACTTCTGGTTGTCGTCGATGCTGAGCGACATGTAGGTGAACATCTGCTTCATCGACTCGGAGTCGGGGAAGATGAGCTGGTTGTCCGCGAGCTCAGGGTCGATGTTTGCCATCGCATCCTGTGCACCGGCGACGGGGCAGACCGCGTTGACGTACGCCGCTACCTGCGCGGCGATCTCGGGCTCGAAGTAGAAGTCGATGAGCTCGTGCGCGCCGTCCGAGTTCGGCGCACCCTCGGGCACCATCATGACGTCTTCCATCAGCACTCCGCCCGATTCGGGGATGAAGAACTTGATGGCGGGATTGTCCTTGCTCAGCTGCACCACGTCGCCCGCCCATGCGAGACAGGCGCCGAGGTTGCCCTGCGCGAGGTCCGACGCGTAGTCATTGCCGGTGAAGCGTCGCAGCTGGCCACTGGCACGGGCCGCTTCGATGTCCTCGATGGCTTGGTCGAAGTCGTCGTCGGTGAAGTTGCCCGGGTCGGCTCCGTTGGCGAGCATCAGCGTGCCCGTGGTCTCACGCAGCTCGGTCAGGAGCGACACCTTGCCCTTGAGGGCGGGGTCGTTCAGCAGCTCGACGACCGATCGGACGTCCTTGCCCGTGACATCCGTGTTGACCGCGATGCCGACCAGCCAGCCTTGCCAAGGCAAGGAGTACTTGCGAGAAGGATCGAATGCCGGGCTCTCAAACGCCGGCAGCAGGTTCCTCGAGTTCGGGATCTTGGACTTGTCCAGGGCAGCGGCCCAGTCGAGCGAGATGAACCGGCCGCCCATCCAGTCCGTCGGGCTGACGAGGCTGGCGGGGATTCCTTGGCCGTTCTGCATGAGCGGCTGCACCTTCGCGAACCACTCGTCGTTGCTGTTGATCTCGGCAAGGTACTCGGTGTGGATCCCGGTGAGCTCCTTGAACTGCTCGAGGCTCGGGATGGTGCCGTCATCCTCGGTGTCGACCGACAGCGGCCAGTTGGCCCAGATGAGCTCGTCGGTTGCACCATTTCCAGGCCCGGCGACACTGCCGCCCGGCTTTGTGGTGCAGGCCGCGAGGAGCGATACGCCTCCGGCGATTGCTGCGAACTCCAGCAGCTGTCGGCGGGACATGCCCCGCATTGCGGGCAACCGTGTGCCCCCCTGATGTGATGCTGATCGGAAGGTACCCATGATTCCTTTTCCACTGCCATAGTGCTGTCGGTCATGCCCCGGCAGAGTGATGAAAATCCCCCACGCCCGCGGTTGGCTCGATTATGGCCTAGCGGTGCGAGGGAAGGGAAATCGCCCCCTGATGGGGGCGTGAGCCGCCCCTTCTCGCGCGGTGGGAGGAACCGGGCTAGTCTCATCACCGGCTGGCGGTGGTACGTCTGGGGCGGTGCGGCCTGGATCGGCCAGGCGCTCCTCTTCGGCAGCCGGTGGCTTGTGCTCTACGCCGGAATCGCGCTCGGAACCGGTGTAACGGTCGTCGATGCCGAAGTCGGTAGGCGTGCCGGTCCCCTCCCGGTGTGATTGCGCGCATCCGGCACGACGCGGGGTGAGCAATGCCCGTAGGCTGGCGGTGTATCAGCAGCAATGGAGGGGATTGCTACTTTGACCACCACGAACGAGCCCGTGGCCGATGACCTTTCGTTGAGGCCGGCAACGGTGGCGTGGTGACGGGGCACGCCGAGCGCACGCGTTCCCCCCTAACAAGGCTGATCGCCAAGAGCTTCGAGCTCGACTCTCTGCCCACCTTTCTGAAGCAACTCCCCACATTTCTGCTGTACATGGCTGCAGTGATCGGCAGCTTCCTCATCCCAGGATTGATCGTCTCGAACCTGGCAGCACTCGTCGTTGGGGCGATTCTCATTCTGGGAGTCACCCTCTTCGCAGGAATCGTGACGCTGCGACCAGCGCTTTCCCACCTGGCACTGGTGGTGCCGGCCGTCGACTTCGTCGCGATCGGCGTGCTCCGCTTCGCCACCGGCGAGACACAGTCGATCTTCGCCTCACTTGTCGTGCTCCCGGTGCTGTGGGTCAGTTCCATTGCCGGGCGACGCTACGTTGCCTACGCGATCGCGGGAGCGTTCACCTCCGTCATCCTGCCCGTGTTGCTGGGCGTACACGTCGAGGTGAAGGCCGATGAGATCATCAGGGCGGCTTTCAACCCGGTCGCTTTCGGGGTGGCGGCCTTCGTCGTCAACGAACTGGCGCGACAGGCTCGTCGTCAGGTCAAGGCGGCGCAATTGAAAGAGCAGGTCAGTGCGACTGAATTGACGCGAGCGGCCGCCGTTCAGCGCGCAATGCTGCCCAAAGACGGATCCTCCCTTGAGGGCTTCGATGTTGCCGGGGTCTGCGTGCCGTCCAAGAGCGTTGGTGGCGACTTCTTCGACTGGTATCCGGCGGATGGCGGCCTCGCCTTGACGCTGGGTGACGTGATGGGCAAGGGGGTCGGTGCCGGCATGATCGCTGCCACTGCCCGCGCTGTGATGCGCAGCGCCGTCGACGACGCCCGACCGACGGTCGCCCTGGAACGACTGGCAGCCTGCCTGAACACCGAGCTCAGCGAGGAGGCCGCGTTCGTCACCCTCTTCCATGCAAGGATGACCCCAGACGGCCGCGTCAGGTACGTGGATGCAGGGCATGGGCTCACGCTGCATGTGCACGCGGACGGCACTGTAGAAAGGCTGGCCTCGCTGGACTTGCCGGTCGGAGTCGATGATCAGGTGATCTGGAACGAACGCGAACTCACCCTGAATCCCGGCGACATGCTGCTCAGCTTCAGCGACGGAGTCCTCGATCTGGGCGATGGCACCCTGAGCGCCGTCGACGAGGTGGCTAAGATCGCGGCGGCATCCGGGTCGGCCACCGAAGTGGCGCATGCCCTATCGACGCGCGCCTCGCGGCGCTCGAACCCCGACGACGTCACGCTGGTTGCGTTGCACCGCCAGCCCGTTTCCGCCGCCCACTGAACAAACACGCCACACTAGAAGGAACATCGATGGAGATAACAGCACACGACGCCGATGCGGGGTTCACCATTCTGCGCCTGGTCGGCCGCCTCAACATGGTGACCGCTCGCCAGCTGCGCAGTTCTGTGGCAGAAGCCGTGGCCGAGGGCCGCTCCAGACTTGTCGTCGATCTGGCACAGACAGAGTCGATGGATTCCTCCGGGCTGGGCGTGCTCATCAACAGCCTGAAAGTCGCACGCCAGGCCGGAGGCGACTTGCGGATCGCGGCACCCAACGAACAGGTGAAGCTCGTGTTGCAGCTCACCAACATGGAGCGGCTGTTCCACGCGCATCCGAGCGCCGAAGTGGCGTACCAGAATGACTGACGCGTTGCGGCGGACGTACGTCCTGGAGTCCCCGCCGGACGACGTGGAGACGGTGCATGATCTGCTCGCCTCGCTTTGGAGTGAGGCGCCTCAGGTGACCAATGGCGACCGCATCCGCTTCGAGACGGCGCTGATCGAGTTGGCCGCGAACGTCATGACGTACGCCGTCCCGGGTGGCACGGTCGAGTGCACGCTCCTCATCGAGGTGACGGATGTCCGGATCATCGCCACGCTCACCGATTCTGGGTACGAGGCGGATATCCCGCTCACCGACGGCAGGATGCCCGGTGAGTTGCAGGAGGCAGGGAGGGGCCTGCTCCTCATGCGTGCCCTGGTCGACGAGATCGAGTACACGCGCGAGGGAGACCTGAACCGTTGGAGGATCGCCAGGAACCTCGCCGAATGAGGGCGGCACGCATAGGACCTTCGCCCGTACGCCTCGCGGTGATCCGGGTGGTCACCGTGGTTGCAGTCGCGCTCGGCATCAACTACATCGCCTGGCGGTGGTTGGACTCGCTCAACTGGGAGGCGTGGTGGATCGCCGTTCCCCTGGTGGTTGCAGAGACCTACAGCCTCATCGATGTCTCGCTGTTCGCCATGACCGTGTGGAAGGCTCGCGGTCGGCCGGCGCCTCCCCCGCCCCCGGACTCCGCGACAGTCGATGTCTTCATCACCACCTACAACGAACCCATCGAACTGGTGCTCGACACCGTTCGGGCCGCCCTCGGCATCCGCTACCCGCACTCGACCTGGGTGCTCGACGATGGTGCCCGTCCGGAGCTGGAGGCAGAACTGGAGCGCCTCGGCGTCGGATACATCACGCGAGGCGACGAATGGCTGGGCAAACCGCGGCACGCCAAGGCCGGCAACCTGAACAACGCCCTCATGGCGACGAGCGGGGAGTTCATCCTCGTGCTCGATGCGGACCAAGTGCCGAAGTCGGACATCCTCGACAAGGTGCTCGGGTACTTCACCGACGATGCCCTGGCGCTCGTGCAGACGCCGCAGGTCTTCAGCAACGTGGCGCCCGGAGACCCACTCGGCAGCCAGGCGCCGCTCTTCTACGGGCCCATCCTGCAGGGCAAGGACGGCTGGAACGCCGCATTCTTCTGCGGGTCGAACGCGGTGCTGCGCCGCGAAGCGCTGATGCAGCTGGGGGTGGTCGCCTACGTTCGCGAGGTCGACCGGTCGGTCGCCACCGCCCTGCGCGCAGCATCCGTGGTGATCGCCAAGGCGAGGCGGCACCCCTCGGCCCGCTCGCGGGCGGTGGCCAGAGCCCTGCGGGCGGTGCAGGCGGCCGTCGGTGTGGCGCGGAAGGACCTCCGTTCTGGCACCCCGCTGGCTGAGGTGACCTACCAGCTCGAGCAGAAGGTCAACGCGGTGAGCGCCGCAATTGTGGCGTCGGATTTCGCCTCGGTGAGCGATGACCTGCGGACCATCCGCCGACTTGCCGGCGAAGTCGAGGTGCCGGAGGACGATTTCGACATTGGAGCCGCCATTTCGGCGCTGTCATCCCGCGAGCTCTCCCCCATGAACGCGCTCGAGGCTGTGCACTCCGCCCTGCAGTCGATCGCAGTCGACCGGCCGGATGAGGCGCAGCCCCTGATGCCGCTGGCGACTATTTCCGTGACAGAAGACATGGCGACATCAATGCGCCTGCATCGCATGGGATGGAAGAGCGTCTACCACCACGAAAAGCTGGCCGATGGGCTTGCCCCGGAAGACCTCGGCACCATGCTCACTCAGCGGTTGCGCTGGGCGCAGGGCACGATGCAGGTGTTCTTGCGCGAGAACCCGCTGGTGCAGCGCGGGATGTCGCTGGCGCAGCGGCTGATGTACTTCTCCACGATGTGGAGCTACTTGTCCGGCTTCGCTGCCGTGGTTTATTTCGCTGGCCCAGCCATCTTCCTGCTGTTCGGCGTGCTGCCGGTCAATGCCATCTCGGCCGACTTCGCCATCCGTTTCGTGCCGTTCATGATCGTGAACCAGCTGCTGTTCCTGTTTGCGGCACGCGGTGTACCGACTTGGCGCGGGCAGCAGTACAGCCTGGCGTTGTTCCCGGTGTGGATCAACGCGTGTTGGACCGCGTTCCGGAATGTGGTGTTCTCGACCCCGCTCGATTTCGCGGTCACCCCGAAGACGAGGCAGGCTTCCACGCGCCAGTGGTGGCGAATCCGGTGGCAGCTGCTGGTGATGGCTGTGCTGGTCGTCTCGCTGATTGTCGGCGGTGTCCGGCTGGTGGCAGGTGACGCTGACCTGCTCGGCACGGTGGTCAACGTCGCGTGGGCCGTTTTCGACCTGATCGTGTTGAACGTCGTGCTGACCGCGGCCCGGCACCGCGCGCCGGAAACATTCAGCCCTATGTGAGCGACTCCGTGAGCGCGCCGAACGGTAACTCGCGGCCGAGAATGTTCTGGGCCGCGCGGTGGCCGGAGCGCAGCGCAGCCGTGACCGTGGCGGGGTCTTCCGTCCAGGTGGCTTCACCTGCAATGTGCAGCACGCCCTCGATCGGGGTGGCCAATAGGTCGTGGTCATCGGCGCCCGCGCCCGGCTTCATGTAGGCGTAGGAACCGCGCGAGTACGGGTCGTCCTGCCAGTTGGTGATCAGCACCTGGTGAGGGACGTCGACTTGGTCTCCGTAGACACCCCGCAGGGCTTCGAGGACGGAGTCGGCGATCTGGTCGGCGCTCCACGATCGCGTCTCGATCGCGCTCGGGCCTGCCGCAAACGTCAGCAGGGTGGGCACTCCATCCAGCGCCGTCAAGTCGTACCAGGAGTGCCACCACTTGCCGGCCTCACCCTGCTGTCGAATGGCGTAGACCTCGTCATCCCAGAACTTGGTGGGGAAGCGCAGGAAGACCTTCTCGAAGTTGTTCATCTCGAATCCGCTGATCGCTCTGGCGTGCTTCTCAGGCAGCGGCGGCTCAAAGACGAAGTCACCGGATTTCAGGACGCCGATCGGCACCGTGACCGTCGCCCTGGCGGCCATGAACTCGCCCTGGTCGGTGCTGACAGTGACGCCCTCCGGCGTCCAGGCAATACGCGTGACAACGTGCTCAAGCCTGACGTCGAGGTCCTCGGCAAGATTTTCGGCGAGCTCGTCGAACCCGTCGGGAAACACGACCTCATCCCCGAAGATGACATCGTCGTCCAGCCCGCGTGCGGCAAGGTCCCCAGCCCACACCCCGTACTGCTCTTCAGAACGATGCAGCAGGAATTCGCGCACGCGCTCCGCGCGGTCCGCATCCCAAGCCAGGCCGGCCAGGGCCGTCTCGATGGCCTCCTGGTAGGTGCCGTGCGATTCGGATGCGTCAACGGCGGCAGCGAGATGTTCATCAAAGTGGCGGATGTCGTCGGCGAACCTCTGCACCGCGTCGTCGTCCAGCCGCTCCCCCGTCGGACCGTAGTAGGCGATGGGGCGACCGTCTGGCTGGTAGCTGCCGACCGTGAACTCAGCCGTGCGCATGCCGAAGGCGCTCACCACATCGGCCAACGGATTGTCGTCGATGCCGTGGATCCAGGACGCACCGCGGTCGGCGACGAAGCCGTCGGCGCGGTGGCTCCAGGTGCGGCCGCCGATGCGATCGCGCGCCTCAAGCACGACCACTCGCTGCCCAGCCTGTGCGAGCAGGCGCGCCGCGGTCAGCCCGGATACGCCCGCCCCTATGACGACGGTGTCAAAGACCTGCATGGAGTCAGCGTAGCGATGCGCAGCTCTGGCCTAATTCGCGGGCCTCGCCATCCCGTAGGAGCTCGCGCTCAATTCCTTCCAGCCGAAGGTGTCAAAGCTTCTTGACATGGAGTACAGTTTTCATGACACCCGACCGCGCCACACACCGGATGAAGGAGAAGTGAATGACCACCACTCGCACCCCCGCTAGCAAGGGCGTGTCATCGATGCGTTCCTCGGCGATTGTCGCCGGGACGAGCCTTGCGGTGATGGCCGTGATCGCCCCCATCGCCGTGTTCGCGGCACTTCCTGCTGGACAGACCGCTCTGGCAGGGATGATTCTCCTCGTCGTCGCCATGCTCGACGTGATCGTGGCGTACACCGTGGTCGCGGCGCTCGACCCAACTGACAGCGTCCTGGCGCGGATCACCGCGGGCCTGCGCCTTGCGTATGCCGCAGCATTCGCCGTGGCGGCATCCAGGCTTCTCACCGCCGATGACGTCAGCGGTTTCCAGCAGATTTGGGATGCAAGCCTGCTCCTGTTTGCCGCCCACCTCATCGCCCTCGCGCTGCTCGGGTGGCGTACGGGCTTACTGCCCCGCTGGATTGGCGTTCTCGTGATGCTTGCTGGGGCCGGCTATCTCATCGATGCTGTGGGCCCGGCGTTCGGTGTCGACCTCGCCGTCTCCACCATCTCCTTCGTGGGCGAGGTGGTGCTTCTCATCTGGTTGCTCATCCGTGGATTGCGCAAGGAAAGCCGGGCCTAGAGCCAGCTACTCTTCCTGCTGCGGACTCCAGCGCACGCCGTGGTCAGTACAGAAAGTTGTTGTGACCGCTCTCCCCTGCAAGCACGCGGCATCGACGAGCTCTCTTTGCCCAACTGGTTCTGAAAGCTCGACCGTGAGTGGCACCGTGTCATTGCCCAGGCAGGTGTATGCGCCCTCCTGCAGGGGTTCCACGTCGGTCCGGATCACGATGCGGTCCTTCTCATTGGTCACCTCGGGATCGAGGACGGTGCCGGTCTTGCCGCCAGAACACTCCAGTCGTACGACGCCGAGGTGCAGGGTCGTGGACTCCGCGCTGATCTCATCGACATTTGACAACTCCCACACACCGACCGCCGGCGGCTGAGGTGACGAAGCGCACCCGGTCAGCATTGCCGCACCAATCAACACACAGCCCCACCAAGACGCTGAGCGTCTCGAAGCAGAGTGGACTGTAGTCACTGCTGTCGACCGCGTTCGTCACTCATCGGCACCCCCAGGACCCTCAACGCAAGGATAGGCAGCCCGAGGCTTGTGCCGCTAGGAATCGGCACTTCCCCACCCAGAACGCCTTTTCCTCCCTCCTGGACGCGCGGTTGTACAGGAGATGTTGCCGTCACTGTCACCCCATGGGGCCGACAAGACCCGCGCGATGAGCGAGCACCGCGGCCTGCACACGATCGCGCACTCCGAGCTTGAGGAGCACCTGAGCGACGTGGGTCTTCACGGTCGTCTCTGCGAGGTGAAGGTGCGCAGCGATCTCGGCATTCGAGCGACCGTCTGCCAGCGAGCGGAAAACGTCGCGCTCACGCTCGGTTAGCGCGTCGTACCCGCGGGGTGGAGCGGGCGCTTCGGGTCGTGCGACGAAGCTGTCGATCAGCTGCTCGAGCACGCGAGGGCTGAGAGTCGTCTCGCCGAGAGCACAGTCCTTCACCGCACGCAGGAGAGCGTGCGGCTCAGTGGTCTTCAGCAGGAACCCCGCCGCGCCCGCACGCAACGCCTCGGCCACATAATCGTCGACGTCGAACATCGTGAGGATCAGCACACGGATGCCGGGATGGCGCGCCCGCAGCTCTCGCGTCGCGCTGATTCCCCCGCCGGCGGGCATCTCGACATCCATCAGCACGATGTCGGGCTGGAGTTCATCGCAGCGGTGAACACCCTCGGGGCCACTGGCCGCTTCGCCTACGACTTGGATGCCCGGGTCGCTGGCGAGCACAGTCCTCAGGCCGGCACGCAGGAGGGCGTTGTCGTCCACTATGAGCACGCGAACGCTCACGCCGGCATCCTCTCCAGCGGGAGGGCCGCTTCAACCCGGAATCCGCCGGTGACGCCCGGCTGGGCGGAGAAGCTTCCGCCTGCGAGCTCGACGCGTTCTCGCAACCCAACAAGTCCGTATCCGGGTACGTGAGCGGCCGCGAGTGGGCGTCCGGAATCGGCGATGATGACACGCAGCGACTCACCTGCCCTGATGATCTCAACGGATGCCGAACTCGCCTCCGAGTGACGCAGAACGTTGGTGAGCCCCTCCTGCACGACACGCACGACAAGCGGTTGAAGGGGTGTCGGCACCTCGTCCGCATCGAAAGACACCGCAAGTCCGGCCAGTCTGAATCGCTCTATCAGGGCCGTGGCGGACGGTTCCGGCGACGGCCCCGCAGCGGCATCCGATCCGGTGGCGACCTGTGTCGTCGCTTCGTTGCGGCCGAGCTCGACCAGGGCATCGACGGCCGTATGGTGCGCGATGGCGAGTGCTGAGCGTGCACGTTCGGGGTAGGTGGGCCAAGATACTTCAGCGGCGGCGGCCTGCACGGCGATCACCCCGACAGCGTGCGACACGGTGTCATGCAGCTCACGGGCGAAGTCGCCACGTTCCGCTGCGAGCGCTGCATCGATTGCGGGACGCACGGCCTCGATGCGTTCTGCCTCGGCGCGCCGCGCCGACGCCATCCCCATGCGCGCGAGACGGACAACGAGGCCGGTCAGAGCCGCCACCGCGACGGTCAGCAGGTTGGCCCACACGTTGAGGGGTTCGACGATCATGGTCGCCACACCGACCAAAGCGCCGAGCGCCGCTATGGTCGCGATCGCGGTCAGTGCGCCGGCCCGCGTCGCCACTCCGTACGCGAGGAGTCCGAAGCCTGCGAACACCCAAATGCCTCCGAATACCGGCATCCCGACGAGCGCTGACGCCAGCCACACGGCGCCCACGGTGAGTGCCCCGGCAACCGGAGCGAGACGCCACCACACGACGGTCGATGCCGCCAGCGCGGTGGTGAGCGCCGAAGCCCACCCCGCGTAAGGCTCAAGGTGTCCGATGTAAGCGAGACCTTCGCCCACCGCGAGGGCGATCGTGGCCGCCGCGATCACGAGGTCGGACCCTGCCATACCTCCACGGCGAGCGCGCGAACCGTCCGCCGTGTCAGATGGGTGCACCACGTCGCGGAGCAGACCCAGCTGACGGCGCAGTTCCGCCGTCGCCTCGCGGCTTGCCCGGTGCACCGCACGTGCCGCAGCACCGAGGTCGGCGTGCGGGTCGTTCTCAGAACCCGCGGCCAGACTCTCGATCTGGGCGAGCGATACCCGCAACTGCCGGTCGATGTCGCTCGACAGGCGCGTGCGCTCTTCGGCGACCGCGCGGGCGATGATCTCGTCGTCGTCCAGTTGGAGCGAAGTCTGCGCTGACCGTCGGGCCACGCGCGCCTGCGACATCGAGCGCGCGATGACCACACCCACGAGCCACAGCAGCGCGGCAACGATGCCCAGGAAGACGGCATCCAGAACACCACCGTGCCAGCCCACCGCGACACCGGTCGCCACGAGCGCAATGAGCACGGCAACGGCGACGATGCGGCGGACGAGCATGCGCTCAGCATGCCATGACGCGCTACCGGGCGTCCTCGTTCGAAAGGATGACCCGCGCTCCTTCTGTGGGCGGGATAGATCGGTGCCGTGTGGGCGAGGCGGCGCACCGTCGACCGTTCATACCGTGGCCTCACTCAGCCCCGCAGGGGCACCTAATCGGAGGTCATCATGCGTCTTTCCTGGTATCACGTCGTAGCTCTCATCTCGAATCTCGCGCTCGGGGCGATCGCCATGGCCGACACCGTGGTCAAGGGGACCACAGGCGGGTCGATTATCCCGCTGGAGGATCCAGCTACAGGGAGTGCCGTCCTCATGCTGCTGGTGATCAACCTGGTCCACGGCGTCGCCTATGCGGCGCTGGTCTTCGTGCTGCTGAAGGAGCGCGCACGGTTCGCCGCAGCGAATCGTTTCGCGCGGGTGATGCGTGTTGGGCTCATCGTCGTATGCGCGGCACTCGCCTTACCATTCCTCGTGCTGCAGCCGATCGCCCTGCTTGGGGGCATTCCCGTCGGGTCCGGGTTCATGCTCGAGGTCTCGACGTGGGTCGGCAGCCCGGCGTTCATCGGCACATTCCTCTTCTCGGCCGCTCTGGGCCTCTCCCTCATTCGCAGAAACCCGCTCGGCATCGGCGGCCGCGTGCTGTTGGGTGTCCTGCCAGCGTTCCTGCTTGTGATCGCGCTCGCGTTCATCAGCCCCGACTGGGCACACCCCGGCATCGCCGAGGTCGTCGCCGGTGTCGGCCTCGCGCTGCTCGGAGCGGGTTCCGCTCGCGCCCGAGTGGTCGCTCCCTCGCTAGTCGAGTCGAAGGCCACAGCCTGACATCGACCGAGGGAGGGATGCTCCGGCATCCCTCCCTCGACCTCCGCAGCGCTGCCGGTCAAACGCGTCGGCAATCGCCGGGCGGAGCACTACCCGGCGTCGTACCGAGCGAAGCGGGACGGTGGCCAGCATTAAACTCGTGTGATGGGCGAGAAAGCGAAGAGCGTCGAAGAGTATCTCAACGCGCTCGAGCCCGCGTACCGAGCAGAACTCGAACGGATCCGCGCGCTCGTAACACAACTCATGCCGGAGACCGAAGAGACCATGGGTTACGGGATGCCGACCCTCAAGTACAAGAACCGGGCGCTGGTACCTCCCCCGGAGTTTGAAGGCGGTCAGCCCTAGAGGTCGTCCAGAACAGTCGCTTCAGGGGACGCGGAGGATCCGCACCAGATCGAGCCGAGCCGAGCGTATCGACGGCGGCACCGAGCTAGTCCCAGCCGGACCGTTATCCCGAACAACCGCGGTGATCGAATAAACGGTAACGCCCCTAACTAGGGGCTATCGAGCCATGCCCTCACCCAATAAGGTGCTGCCATAATCCGAAATTCACTTTTGGCTCAAAAGTGCGTTGTTTGCTCACGCACAGCCCGAAAGAGTGACCGAACGAGAGCACAAGCATCGGGGTAGCCGTCTGCTTCAGCCATCACACATTTTTTTACTGCGTTGAGCGCACCACCATTTCACATCGAAGTCTCACTATCCCAAGGAATTACTGATGCGCTGCTTTCCTGCCATATCTGCCGCCATTGCGGCCACATTGCTATTCGCAGGATGTTCCGGTGAGGCTCCTGTCGTCACGATGCCCGATGTGGTCGGAAAGCAGCTCGACGTTGCAATCAGCGATGTGAAGCGTGCCGGTTTCGGCGACGACGTCGAGGTCCTCGGCGGCGGCATTTTTGGCGTCATTGACGAATCAAACTGGATGGTTTGCACCCAGGAGCCTGAGCCAGGTGCGGTGGTCTCTTCCACTCCTCGCTTCACTGTTGACCGGTCTTGCGATGAGTCCGACGCGCCCTCGATCCGGTAGAGCCAGCGCCAGCTGTTCCGGGTGAGATCACCCCGTTCACCGATGCTGAGGTCATTGCCTACTTCCAGGCCTTCTTCGATGAGCGCGCCGCGGCTGGGGTGCTCTTCGCCCAAGCCATCACTGATGTCTCAATTAGTAACCGCATCCTTCACGTCACATTCGACCCAGCATCAATCGGATATGACCAGGAGTCCTTCGACTACCTCACTCCATTTGCGGAGAACTACGCGGAATTCGTGATCAACCCTATGGCCTTCAATCTTGAACCTGCCATCCGAGCTCGGGCAACTATAGATTCCGTCGAGACGACGCTGGCCGATGGCACACCGCGGGGAACTCTGACGACCGAATGGGTTGTCGAAATGAATGATCTCGGCTAGGGAAGCGAATCGGCCACGTTAGCTGGCGTTTCACCGGTCAATGACCTCACTCTTCATTCCCTGGCCAACAAGGATCAATCATGGCTCGCAAGCGCTACCGTTTAGTCAACTTTGTACTTGACGTCCTCCTTTGCCTTGTCACGGGAGGGTTTTGGTTGATCTGGATCTTCGTACGAGAGATGCGTAATCGCTAAGTCGCACCATTTCGGACGGCCCGCGGCGCTCTACACCCACAGCGAAATGGACGCGCGGCTCATGGGGACAGGTCAACTTCCTACATCCGTTGAACCACGAACCTTCAGGTCACGAGAGCCGCGTTGCAGATTGCATCGACTGGGTGGGCGCCTACGGACGTGCGCTCTTCGCTGCGTCACGGGCACTTCGCACCGCCGTAATGAATTGTTTTGTGTTGTTTGTGTTTGTTGTGTTGTTGTTTTTTGTCGGGCTGACAGGATTTGAACCTGCGACCCCTTGACCCCCAGTCAAGTGCGCTACCAAGCTGCGCCACAGCCCGTGGCATGCCGCCGGCTCTTGCGATCCAGCAACCGGAATAGCTTATCGCGTTGCGGGTGGGTTGGTTGGCCACCGCCAGCGGGTCTCGACAGGCTCGACCACCGAAGCGGCCCGAGCACCGCAGCGGTTTCGAGACGATCGCCCTAGAGGGCGATCCCTCAACCAGCGGTCATGAAAGGGCAGGGTCTCGACGAGCTCGACCACCGAAGCCGGCTGCTAGCGCTGGCGCTTCTCTCGCACGCGCATGTTCACGATCACCGGGCTGCCCTCGAAGCCGTACAGCTCGCGCAGGCGGCGCTGGATGAACCGGCGGTACTGCGGGTCCAGGAATCCGGTCGTGAACAACACGAACGTCGGCGGACGCGTCGACGCCTGCGTCCCGAACAGGATCCGCGGCTGCTTCCCCCCACGCACCGGATGTGGGTGCTCCGCCGTGATCTCCGCCAGCAGCGCATTGAACTTCCCGGTCGGAATGCGCGTGTCCCACGACTGCAGCGCCAGCTCGAGCGCCGGCACCAGCTTCTCCAGGTGCCGCCCGGTCTTCGCCGAGATGTTCACCCGCGGCGCCCACGACACGTGCGCGAGATCCTTCTCGATCTCCCGCTCCAGGTAGCGGCGGCGGTCATCGTCCAGCAGGTCCCACTTGTTGAACGCGAGCACCAGCGCGCGGCCCGACTCGAGCACCAACTCGACGATCCGCACATCCTGTTCGCTGATCGGCTCCGACACATCGAGCACGACGACCGCGACCTCGGCCTTCTCCAGCGCCGCGCTCGTACGCAGCGACGCGTAGAAGTCGGCGCCCTGCGCCAGGTTCATCCGGCGACGGATGCCCGCGGTGTCCACGAACCGCCACACCTTGCCAGCCAATTCGACCTGCTCGTCCACCGGGTCGCGCGTGGTGCCGGCCTGGTCGTCCACGACGACCCGCTCCTCACCAGCGGTCTTGTTCAGCAGCGACGACTTGCCGACGTTCGGCCGGCCGAGGATCGCCACCCGGCGTGGGCCGCTGACCTCATCCTTTGCCACCGCGGAAATCTCCGGCAGCACCGTGAGCACCTTGTCGAGCAGGTCGGCCACTCCCCTGCCGTGCAACGCCGAGACCGGCCACGGCTCGCCGAGGCCCAGGCTCCACAGGGTCGCAGCCTCCGGCTCCTGCCGCGCGTCGTCGACCTTGTTGGCGACCAGGATCACCGGCTTCTTCGACGAGCGCAGCATCCGCACGACGTGCTCGTCGGTCGCCGTCGGCCCGACGTTCGAGTCGACCACGAACAGCACCGCGTCGGCCAAGTCGACCGCGATCTCCGCCTGGGCGGCGACGGATGCGTGGATGCCCTTCGCATCCGGCTCCCATCCGCCCGTGTCGACGATCGTGAAGCGGCGGTCGTTCCACTCCGCCTTGTAGCTGACCCGGTCGCGAGTGACGCCGGGAGTGTCCTGCACGACCGCCTCGCGGCGACCGAGGATGCGGTTCACCAGCGCCGACTTGCCGACGTTCGGGCGGCCGACGATGGCCAGCACCGGCAGTGCGGGCAGGTAGGTGATCTGGTCGACGTCGTCGGTCGCGGCGTCGAGGAGGGCGCGGTCCTCCTCGTCGAGCTCGTACTCCTCAAGGCCGCCGCGGAGCGCGTTGGCGCGCTGGGCCGCGGATTCTTCATCGAGGGTTGCGAGTCGGTCGGCGACGTCAGGGCGCAGCTCAGGGAAATCGTCCTGGTCGTCGATAGGCATGGGGTTAATCCTAGGTGGCGGCGGCTGGGCAGTTTGTCGAGTCCGTCGGTGGTCGAGCTTGTCGAGGCCACCCCTGGCATGGGGCGGGTTTCGAGACGATCGCTTCGCGATCCCTCAACCAGCGGAAAGAGGGGTCTCGACAAGCTCGACCACCGTGAGCTCGACCACCGGTGGCTCGACCACAGAGGAGGGTCAGTCGCCTTGGGTGGCGCGGATCAGGGCGATCAGGGCGTCGACGGTCTCGTCGAAGGTCAGGTCGGTCGAGTCCAGCGTGTGCACGCCGTCGGCGGCGGTCATGAAGTCGACCACCTTGCGGTCCTGTGCATCCCGCGCGCTCAGCTGGGCACCGACCGACTCCAGCGTCGGGCCGTCCAGCTCCGCCGCGCGCCGCGCCATCCGCGCCTCCTCCGACGCCGTCAGCAGCACCCGCACATCAGCATCCGGCGCCACCACCGTCGTGATGTCGCGGCCCTCCGTGATGATGCCCGGCCGGCTCTCGTTCGCGATCGTGTCGCGGAAGATCGCCGTGACATGCTCGCGCACTTCCGGCACGCGAGCCACGCTGCTGACGATCGCCGACACCTGCGGGTCCCGGATGGCGCCGGTCACGTCGGCCTCGCCGACGCGCACGAAATAGTGCTCCGGGTTGATACCGATCGCGTACTCGAACCGGTCGAGCGCGCCGATCACCGCCGCGGAATCATCCGGGTCGATGCCCTCGCGCTGCACCAGCCAGGCCAGCGCCCGGTAGGCGGCGCCGGTGTCCTGATAGTCGAACCCGAGCTTGCGAGCCGCGGTGCGCGAAACGCTCGACTTGCCGCTGCCGGCCGGGCCGTCGACGGCGACCACGATGTGCTTCATGTCCATGCTTCCGCGATCCTCCATCCGCGGCGCTCCAACTCCTCGAGCAGCCGCTGCTCTGCCTCCGGCACGACCGACACCTCGGCGAGGCCGATCTGCGCGCCCGGCGAGTGCTCGAGCCGCAGGTCCTCCATGTTCACGCCCGCGTCGCCGATGTCGGTCAGCAGCCGGGCGAGTTCGCCCGGCCTGTCGTCAACCATGATGACCAGCTGACTGAACCGGGCATCCTGCCCGTGCTTGCCCGGCAGCCTGGCAACGCCGGTGTTGCCGGCGGCGATCGCCTCGGCGATACGGCGACGGGAACCGGATGCGTCGGGCTCGTCGAGCGCGTCGATCACCGTGTCGAGATCGTCGCGCAGCGCCTTCAGGATACGGGCGACCGGCCCGGCGTTCGCGCCGAGGATCTGCACCCACAGGCTCGGCTCGCTCGCCGCGATCCGCGTAACATCGCGCACTCCCCCGCCGGCGAGCCCGAGCGCGGCGTGCGAGCCGTCGGTGAGCCGCGCCGCGAGCAGTGACGACACCACCTGCGGTACGTGCGACACCAGCGCGACACTGCGATCGTGGTCCTCGACACCCATCTCGATCGGCACCGCGCCGAGGTCGAGGATCATGTCCTCGATCGCCGCCGCGCGCCGGTAGCTGATCGCGTCGTGCCCTGCGAGTACCCACGGGCGGCCGATGAACAGGTCGGCGCGCGCCGCGATCGGGCCGCCGCGCTCCCGCCCGGCCATCGGATGCGTGCCGAGGTAGCGGCTGAGGTCCGCGCCGACGTCGCGCAGCTGCCGCAGCGGACCCAGCTTGACGCTCGCGACATCCGTCACCAGCGCATCCGGGAACGCAGCCAACTCGCGGGCCACAACTGAAGCCGTCACATCCGGCGGCACCGCGACGACGATCAGGCCTGGGTTGTCGCCCGCGGCCGGCGCCCGTCCGGCGCCGTAGTCGATTGCCAGCTGCTTGGACGACGGCGACACGTCGTCGAGGATCACATCGACACCCTTGGCGCTCAGCCCGAGCCCGATGCTGGTGCCGAGTAGTCCGCTGCCGACGATGCGCACCTGCTCCGCCAGACGGCGATCGGTCACTTCGGTTCCTTGTCCTGCTTCTCTGCTCTGGCGAGGGTGAGCAGTTGGCCGAGTTCAACTTTAGTCAGATCGCGCACCCGGCCCGGCGGCAGGCTGCCCAGGTGCAGCGGGCCGAATTGGCGGCGCACCAGCTCGAGCACAGGATGCCCGACCGCGTCCAACATCCGGCGCACGATCCGGTTGCGGCCGGAGTGCAGGGTCAGCTCGACGATGCTCGTGTTCCCGGAGGTCCCGGTGAGCTTGGCGGAGTCGGCCGCGATCGGGCCGTCCTCCAGTTCGATGCCGGAGCGCAGCTTGGCGATCGTCGCCGGGGTCACCCGACCGTCGACCTTGGCGACGTAGGTCTTGGTCACCCCGAACGACGGATGCGCCAGCACGTGCGCGAGTTCGCCGTCGTTGGTGAGGATCAGCAGGCCGCTGGTCTGGGCATCCAGCCGGCCGACGTTGAACAGCCGCTCCTCGTAGCCGTCGACGAACTGGCGCAGGTCGGGGCGGCCGCGCTCGTCGAGCAGCGAGGAGACAACGCCGACCGGCTTGTTCAGCATCAGGTAGCGGCGGGTGGTGTCAGTCTGCACCGCGGTGTCGTCGACCTCGATGCGGTCGGTGGGCAGCACCCGGCGGCCGAGCTCGGTGACGACCTCGCCGTTGACCTTGACCCGCCCTGCGGAGATCAGGTTCTCCGAGACGCGGCGGCTGGCAACGCCGGAGGCGGCCATCACCTTCTGCAGCCGCTCCCCCTCGGACGAGACGTCAGCGGAGGTCATCGAACCCCTCGGAGCCATCGTCGAGCAGCGGGGAGATGTGCGGCAGCTCATCGAGCGAGTTGATGCCGAGCTGCTGCAGCAGCAGGTCGGTGGTCTCGTAGTGGATGGCGCCGGTCTCCGGGTCGGTGAACGCCTCGGTGATCAGCCCGCGGCCGAGCAGGGTGCGCACCACCGAGTCGACGTTGACCGCGCGGATCGAGGCGACCTGGCCGCGACTGATCGGCTGCTTGTAGGCGATCACCGCAAGGGTCTCCAGCGCGGCCTGCGACAGGCGGCTCGGGTTCTGGGTGGAGACGAAGTCACGCACCACGGAGTCGTGCTCTGGACGCACGTAGATGCGCCAGCCGCCACCGACCTCACGCAGTTCGAAGCCGCGCCGGATGCCGCCGTCCTCGCCGTCGTAGTCCGCCACCAGCTGCTCGATCGTGTGGCGCACCGCGGCAACCGGGGCGCCAAGCCCGGTGGCGAGGCCGACGATGCTCTGCGGCTCGTCGGCGACCATGAGGATGGCCTCGAGGGCGCGGGCAAGGTCGGCGGGCGCGGTGGGTGTCTCGACAGGCTCGACCACCGAGGCAGGCTCGACCACCGCATCCGGGGTCTCGACGGGCCCGACCACCGGGTTCGGCTCAGCTGTCATAGTCGGCTCCCAGGTTGGCAAGGCTCTCCTCCGACCAGTGGTCCGCGGTCCAGCGGATGGTCAACTCACCGAGCGGCTCAAGCTGCTCGAACGACACGTTCGCGCCACGGTACAGCTCCAGGATGGCAATGAACCGGGCCACGATGACCCCGCGCTGCGCGACGCCGGCGATCAGCTGCCGGAACGACAGCGGTTCTCCCCCGCGCAGCATCGCGACCACGTGCGCGGCCTGCTCCCGGATACTCACCAGCGGCGCGTGCAGGTGGTCCAGGCCGACCGTGGGCAGCTCCTTCGGAGCGAACGCCAACGCGGCGAGCGCGGCGAAGTCGTCGACGCTGAGGGTCCAGACCAGCTCCGGTTCCTGCTTGCGGTACTTCTCCTCCAGCCGCACCTGACGCCAGTGCCGAGTCGCCTCGGTCTCCAGCTTGTCGGCGAACCAGGCGGAGGCCTCCTTGAACGCGCGGTACTGCAGCAGCCGCGCGAACAGCAGGTCGCGTGCCTCGAGCAGCGCGACGTCCTCGGCATCCACCAGCTCGCCCTGCGGCAGCAGCCCGGCGACCTTCAGGTCCAGCAGGGTGGCCGCCACGACCAGGAACTCGCTGGCCTGATCGAGCTCCTCCTCGGTGTCGAGGCCGCGCAGGTAGGAGATGAACTCGTCGGTGACCCTGCTCAGCGACACCTCGGTGATGTCGAGTTCGTGCTTGGCGATCAGGCTTAGGAGCAGATCGAACGGCCCGCTGAAGTTGCTGAGGCTGACCGAAAACCCGGGTGTCTGCGTCTCGTCCAGCGTCGTCGCGCTATGCGGCTGCGCCACGGTAGACCAACTCTCTCGCGAGCTGTCGGTACGATTCGGCGGCCTGGTGCTCGGGCGCGAAGGCGGTGATCGGAGCGGCGGCGACCGACGCATCCGGGAACTTCACGGTACGACCGATCACGGTCTCGAAGACCCGGTCGGTGAACGTCTCGACGACCCGCTCGAGCACCTCGCGCGAGTGCAGCGTGCGGGAGTCGAACATGGTGGCGAGGATGCCGTCGAGCTCGAGCGCCGGGTTGAGGCGGTCGCGCACCTTGTCGATGGTCTCCACCAGCAGGGCGACGCCGCGGAGGGCGAAGAACTCGCACTCGAGCGGAATCAGCACGCCGTGGCTGGCTGTGAGCGCGTTGACCGTGAGGATGCCCAGCGAGGGCTGGCAGTCGATCAGGATGACGTCGTAGTCGTTGGCGACACGGCGCAACACGCGGGCGAGGATCTGCTCGCGGGCGACCTCGTTGACCAGGTGCACCTCGGCTGCGGACAGGTCGATGTTCGCCGGGATGACGTCGAGGTTCGGCACACCGGTTTTCTGGATGGCCTCGTGCGGGTCCTGGTTGCTCAGCAGCAGGTCGTAGACCGTCGGCACGTCGTGCGTCTGCACGGCGAGACCGGCGGACAGGGCGCCCTGAGGATCAAAATCGACAGCGAGGACCTTGCGGCCATACTCTGCGAGCGACGCACCGAGGTTGATGGTGGTCGTGGTCTTGCCGACCCCGCCCTTCTGGTTGCACAGCGCGATGATGCGCGCCGGGCCGTGACCGTTCAGGATTTTCGGGGTCGGGAACTCCCGCAGCGGGCGACCGGTGGGCCCAAGCACGGGAACCTGGGTTCCCTCCAGCTCGACCACGTCATTCCGCTTCATGCTCGAAAGTCTAAAGGCGGGTCTTCGCGGGCCCCGACCGGCACGCCCGGCCGCGCGAGGCTCGCCTCTACCACTGGTTGAAGGTTGGCGCCAGCATTGAACCGCGTTGAGTCGGGAGTAGTTGCCCAATTGGAGGCGGATATTTGGGCAACTACCCCCGACTCGATGCGGTTGGGGGTCAACGGGCGCGCGGGTGCGCGGTCGTGTACATGTCGCGGAGGGTGTCCGCGGTCACGAGCGTATAGAGCTGGGTTGTGGCGACGGATGCGTGGCCGAGCAGCTCCTGCACGACCCGGACGTCCGCGCCGCCCTCCAGCAGGTGCGTCGCGAACGAGTGCCGAAACGTGTGCGGCGACACCTCGTGTGCGAGCTTCGCCTGCTCGGCGCGCTGCTGCACGATCAGCCACACGTTCTGCCGGCTCAACCGCGCGCCTCGCTGCCCGAGGAACAGCGCCGGGGTGCCGGTCCCCCGCGCCACCAGCAGCGGCCGCACCCGCACCAGGTAGGCGTCGATCGCGGCGCGCGCGAAACTGCCCAGCGGCACGATCCGCTGCTTGCCGCCCTTGCCGAACAATCGCACGACATCCCCGGTGCCGAACTCCGCGCCCGCACCGTCCTCGGTGGTCAGCACGTCGTCGACGTTCAGGTCGACCGCCTCCGACACCCGCGCGCCGGTTGCATACAGGAACTCCAGCAGCGCCTTATCGCGGAGGTCGCGCTCGTCATCGCCATCCGTCGTCGCGAGCAGCGCCCCCATCTCCTGCACCGTGATCGCCTTCGGCAGCCGGCTCGGCAGCTTGGGTGGGCGGGCATCGGCCGCGACATCCGCCTCGACGACCCCCTCCTCAAGGAGGAACCGGTGGAAGCCGCGCACAGACGACAGCATGCGCGCGGTCGAGGTCGCCGCCAGCGCACCGTCGCCCTCGCGCAGCGACCGGGCGAACCCGACCACCTCGGCGGCCGTCACCTCCCCCGGGCGGGTCAGCCCGGCAGCGCCCAGGAATTCCAGGTACGCGCCGAGGTCGCGCCGGTACGCAGCCACGGTGTTGGTGGACAGGCCGCGTTCGATCGCGACATGCCGCAGGTAGCGCTCAAGCGCCTTGTCGAGCGTGAGGTCAGCGCCGCCCACGCAGCACCGCTTCGGTGAGCACGGCGTGCGCGAGGATCGAGTTGCGCAGCCGCCCGTCGAGCACCGCCTCGAGCACCTCGTCGAGCGGCGCCCAGCGCAGTTCGAGCTCGGCCTCCTCGCCGGTGCGCTCGAACGCATCCGCGGTCGCCGTCAGCCCGGTCGCCCGGTAGACGATGATCTCCTCGGAGCTGCCGCCGGGTGAGCTGAAGAACCGGCACAGCGGCGCCCAGTCGGCCGCCACGAGATCGGCCTCCTCCGCCAGCTCGCGCACCGCGGCATCCTGCGCTCCCTCGCCGTCGACATCGAGCAGGCCGGCCGGCAGCTCCCAGTCGCGGTGGCCGATCGGATGCCGGTACTGCTTGATCAGCAGCACCCGGTCCGCCTCGTCCACCGCGAGCACCGCGACGGCACCCGGATGCTCCTGGTACTCCCGGGTCAGCTCGCCGTCGCCGAAGGTGAAGGTGTCGGCGCGAACGTCCCAGACCCTGCCGTCGAAGACGCGCTCGCTGAAGAGCACCGGCGCCCGGTACTCCTCGTCGCGCAGCGGCTCAGGCGTCAACCGGCTCAGCGACCTCGAACAGGCGGCTCGCGCGCTGCCGCTCGAGCGCGGCGGTCACCAGCCCGCGGAACAGCGGATGCGCGCGGTTCGGCCGGGACCGGAGCTCCGGATGCGCCTGCGTCCCGACGTAGTACGGGTGCACCTCGCGCGGGAGCTCGACGTACTCGACCAGGTTCCGGTCCGGCGACATGCCGGAGAACTGCAGGCCAGCATCCGAGATCTGCTCGCGGTACTGGTTGTTGACCTCGTAGCGGTGGCGGTGACGCTCCGACACGCGCGGCTCGCCGTACACTTCACGCACGATCGACCCCTCGGTGAGGTCGGCCGGGTAGAGGCCGAGCCGCATGGTGCCGCCGAGGTCGCCCGCAGCGATGATGTCGACCTGCTCGGCCATGGTCGCGATGACCGGGAAGTCGGTGTCGGGGTCGAACTCGGTGGAGGATGCGCCGGGCAGCCCGGCGACGTCGCGCGCGTACTCGATGACCATGCACTGCAATCCGAGGCATAGGCCGAGGGTCGGGATGCCGTTCTCCCGCGCGAACTTCAGCGCGCCGAGCTTGCCCTCGATGCCGCGGACCCCGAACCCGCCGGGCACGCAGATGCCGTCCAGGTCGGCCAGGTGCTTGGCGGCGCCCTCCGGTGTCTCGCACTCGTCGGACGGGATCCAGCGGATGTGGACCTTGGTCTGTTGGGCGAACCCGCCGGCGCGCAGCGCCTCGGTGACTGAGAGGTAGGCATCCGGCAGGTCGATGTACTTGCCGACCAGTCCGATGGTGACGTCGTCCTTGGGGTCGCGCACCGCATCGAGCAGCGGCTCCCAGCGGCTGCCGTCGACGTCGTCCGCCTCGATGTCGAAGTGCTCGATGATGTAGGCGTCCAGACCCTGCTCGTGCAGGATCGTCGGGATGTCGTAGATGCTGGGGGCGTCGGGGCAGTTGACGACCGCCTCGGGGTCGACGTCGCACATGAGGGCGATCTTGCGGTTCATCGAGTCGGGCACCGGACGGTCGCTGCGGAGCACGATCGCATCCGGCTGGATACCGATCGAGCGCAGCGCCGCGACCGAGTGCTGGGTCGGCTTGGTCTTCTGCTCGCCTGCTGCGTTCAGGTACGGGACGAGCGAGACGTGCACGAAGAAGCAGTTGGCGCGGCCGATCTCGTGGCGCACCTGACGGGCGGCCTCCAGGAAGGGCTGCGACTCGATGTCACCGACGGTGCCGCCGATCTCGGTGATGATGACATCCGGCGCCTGCTCCCCGTCCGGCGCCGTGGCCTGCAGGCGCATCCGGCGCTTGATCTCGTCGGTGATGTGCGGGATGACCTGCACGGTGTCGCCGAGGTACTCGCCGCGGCGCTCCTTGGCGATGACGTGGGAGTAGATCTGGCCGGTGGTGACGTTCGCCGCCTGGCTCAGGTTGATGTCGAGGAAGCGCTCGTAGTGGCCGATGTCCAGGTCCGTCTCGGCGCCGTCGTCGGTGACGAAGACCTCGCCGTGCTGGAACGGGTTCATCGTGCCGGGATCCACGTTCAGATAGGGATCCAGCTTCTGCATCACGACGCGTAAGCCGCGCGCGGTGAGGAGATTGCCAAGGCTGGCAGCCGTCAGGCCCTTGCCAAGGCTGGAGACGACACCCCCCGTGACGAAGATGTGCTTTGTTGTCTCGGGGAAATGTTTGACCACCACGGAGTTACAGCCTATCAGCGGGTCGGACCGGTTCTCTGAGAGCGATGCCGTGTTTCGCACCCCAAAACGCATCGAGTCGGGAGCTTTCCCGTTATCTGGAGCGGATAAGGGGAAAAGCTCCCGACTCAATAGCGATGGTTAGCGGAACAGCTCGGTCTGCTTCTCCAGTTCGTCCGCGAGCTGCTCGGGCGTCACGTCGTCCTTGAAGATGCCGTCGAAGCCGTCCTCAGCCTGGATCGCGTCGCGCACCGCGTCCGAGTGGTACAGCTCGACGATCGTCTTGTACGCCTCGTTGTCGGCGTCATCCGCCCGCACCGCGAAGATGTTGACGTACTGGCGCAGGTCGTCGCGGTTGGCGTCCTCGACGTAGATCTGCAGGTCCTCGGTGACGCCTGCGGCGACTGCGAAGGCCGGGTCGACGAAGGCGATGTCGACGCTGTCGAGGGATGCGGCGGTCAGGCTCGGGTCGATCGGGGTGATCTTGCCGATGGTGGAGTTGGCGTAGTCGACGTCATCGAGCGTCGCGCTCCAGCCCGGGTTGCCGAAGAACTCGATGAGGCCGGCGGCCTCGAGCGCGAGCAGCGGTCGAACCTGGTTGGCGGGGTTGTTGCTCAGCGTGACCTCTGCACCCTGCGGCACGTCCTCGACTGACTCCCACTTCTTCGAGTAGAACCCGATCGGGTAGATCTCGCTCGCGCCGATAGCAACGAGAGCGTCACCCTCCGGCTGCGACGCGTTGTACTGCGCGAGGTGCCGGATGTGCTGGAACTTGTTGATGTCGATGTCGCCGCTGGCGAGGGCCGGGTTGGGCGTGTTGTAGTCGGTGAACGAGACGATCTCGAGGTCGATGCCCTTCGCTTCGGCCTCCTCGACGAGGACGTTCCAGAACGACTTGCCCGCGTCGGCGACACCGAGGCGGACGGACACCGGCTCGGCTGCGTCTCCGGATGCGGCGTCGGCGTTCTCGGATGAGCCGCCAAGCCATCCGGGCACCAACAGCACGGCACCGACGATGAGCGCGACGACGACTACGGCGATGCCGGCGAAGAGCCCGGTGCGGTTGTTCTTGGGCTTCTCGGGGAGGGACGGTTTGGTGCGCTCTGACATGGTTCGCTCTCTCTTGGTAAGTTTCGCGACGGCCCCTGACGCCTTCGCAGCCTCCATCGTTCGCTCGACGAGCACGGTTCGCCAATCGTGTGACGAACCGTTTCATTTCGCACCCGGTACCCGAGCAAGTCTTCGGCGAGCGCCGCCGCTGTCCAGAGCGTTGGGGTAGCTTGTCCGGCATGCAGGACGCCCCCGATCCGGCACAGACGTCGCGCATGCCGCGGAACCTCGGCGCCCGCATCCGTGCCTGGTTCCGGCTCTCCAGCACGCAGACTCGGCTGTTGCTCGCCGCGAAGGCCGCCATCGCCGCAGGCGTGGCGTGGGCGGTAGCGGGGTTGGTGCCGGGCGTCGCCGCCGAGTACCCGTATTACGCCCCGCTCGGTGCCGTGGTTGCGATGACCCCCACGATCGCGCAGTCGTTCCGCAACGGCCTTCAAACGCTTGCAGGGCTGGCACTCGGTGCGGTCATCGCCGGGGCGGTGATCGCGCTTGGACGCCCGACACCGCTCACCGTCGCCCTGGCAGTGGGACTCGCCATGCTGCTGTCCAGTGCCCGACTCTTCGGCGCGCAGCGCAGCTGGGTGGTCACCGGGGCGCTGTTCGTGTTGCTGCTCGGCTACTCGCAGGCGGACGAGTACTCGTTTGCATACATCATCCAAATGCTCATCGGTGTGGCCATCGGGCTCATCGTGCACTTCCTGTTTCCGCCGCTCTACTACTCCGAGGGCAGGCAGGCGCTGGACGCCGCGCGCGTCGCCGCCCGGGACCGCCTGCGCACGCTGGCCGACGGCCTGGATGCCGGCGCCGACCCCGGCGTGGACCATGGCCGGCTGCCCCGCGTGGTGGATGAGGCGCGCGAAGCGGTCGAGCAGGCTGGCGAGAGTCGACGAGGCAATCCGCGCGCGCGGCGGCACCGCGGAACGTTCGAAGAGGAGCAGCAACAACTCGCCGCGATCCAACGGGTCAGTCGCTGTGTCGACGAGATTGCCGCAGTCGTCGACGACCCGGGCAACCTGCCCGCCGAGGTGACCGCGTCACTTGCTTCCAGCATCCGGGATGCGGCCGACGCTGTGGACGCGTGGAACCGTGGGGAGCTCACCGCAGCACAGTTGGATGCGGCGGAGGAGGTTCTCGACCAGTTGGACGAGCGCATCGACGCCCTCCCCGAGCGCGGGGCTGCGCTGCGGATGGGTATGACCGCCTCCGCGATGATCCACCGCATCGTGGCGCTGCTGCAGCCATTCACAGCAGAGCGCACCGACTGACGGCAACGGCTGGACTGTTCAGAACTGTTACGCCTCGATGTGATTCGGCGCCACTTCTTGCCTAACGTTGCAGGTCGGTCGGTTCCCTTCTCGCACCGCACGCAGTCCAGAAAGCAGCAAGCGCCACACATGTCAGCGATCATCGAGTTCAGCCAGGTGACCAAATCCTTCCAATCGAAGGGCGCCCCGATCACCGCACTGGACGGGATCGACTTGAGCATCGAGGCCGGCGAGATCTTCGGCATCATCGGCTACTCGGGGGCGGGCAAGAGCACCCTCGTGCGGTTGATCAACGGGCTCGAGACTGCAACCAGCGGACGCATTGTCGTCGACGGGGTCGAGATCACCGCTCTGAAGGAACGCGACCTGCCGCCGGTGCGCAGCCGCATCGGGATGATCTTCCAGCAGTTCAATCTGCTCCGCTCGCGCACCATCGCGGGCAACGTCGAGTTCCCGCTCAAGGTCGCCGGATGGCCGAAGGCCAAGCGCCGGGAGCGCGTCGCCGAGCTGCTCGATTTCGTCGGCCTGCTCAGTCGTGCGTACGACCATCCGGAGCAGCTATCCGGCGGCCAGAAGCAGCGTGTCGGCATCGCCCGCGCCCTCGCCGTGTCACCGTCGGTGCTCCTCGCCGATGAGGCGACCAGCGCGCTCGACCCCGAGACCACGCAGGATGTGCTTGAGCTTCTCAAGCGCACCAACCGCGAGTTCGGCGTGACGATCGTGGTGATCACGCACGAGATGGACGTCATCCGCTCGATCGCTGACCGCGTCGCGGTGCTCGACCACGGTCGGCTGGTCGAGACCGGCACCACCTTCGACGTGTTCGCCGAGCCGAAGGCGGATGCGACCAAGAAGTTCCTGAAGACGGTCATGCGCAACCGCCCGGACGCCGCCACGCTTGCCCAGCTTCAGCGGGAGCATCCGGGTCGACTCGTCACCGCCCAGGTGCGCGACGTCGCGGCGTTCGGTGACGCGCTCGAGGCGGCCAATGAGCGCGGGGCACGGGGACGCATCGTCTTCGGTGGCTTCGAGCGGTTGCAGGGGCAGGAACTCGGCAGTGTGACGCTGTCGTTCTCCGGGGAGGACGCCGCGGTGCAGGATGCGATCGACCGCCTGGGCGCCGCAGCGCGCCTTGAGGAGGTGCACGCGTGAACACGACGTGGGAGGTGCTCTTCCCGAAGCTGGTCGAGAACCTGTGGATCACCCTCTACATGGTCTCGCTCACCCTGCTGATCGCGGGTGTGCTCGGGCTGCTGCTCGGGCTGGCGCTGTACACCACCCGCCCGAACGGGATCCTGCAGAACCGGGCGGTGTTCGCGATCCTCAACGTGGTCGTCAACATCGTGCGGCCGATCCCGTTCATCATCCTGATCTCGGCGCTGCTGCCGGTGACGCGGGCCGTTGTCGGAACGCACATCGGCACCAATGCGGCGATCTTCGTGATGATCGTCGCGGCGACCTTCTACATCGGACGCATCGTCGAGCAGAACCTGGTGGCGATCGACCCGGGCGTGATCG
The DNA here is from genome assembly GCF_012274275.1 of Cryobacterium sp. BB307. Lineage (GTDB taxonomy): Bacteria > Actinomycetota > Actinomycetes > Actinomycetales > Microbacteriaceae > Terrimesophilobacter. The sequence goes on from NZ_JAANZA010000002.1 coordinate 763,360, forward strand.
AGGCGGTGCGGGCGGCAGGCGCCCGGCCGGGGCGGATCATCCTGTCGGTGCTGATCCCCGAGGCGCTCGGCCCGCTGATCCTTGGCTACACGTTCGTGGTCATCGGCATCGTGGACATGTCGGCTCTCGCGGGCATCATCGGTGGACGCGGCATCGGCGACTTCGCCCTGGTCAACGGCTACAACGTGTTCCGCTGGGATGTGACCCTCGTGGCCACCGCGGTGATCATCATCCTGGTGCAGGGCGTGCAGTTCCTCGGGAACTGGCTGGCCCGCAAGGCGCTGCGCTACTAGCCCTCCCCTTTTGGTGGTCGGGCCCTCCGGTCATCGAGCCCTCCGGTGGTCGAGCTTGTCGAGACCCGCACGCGCGGGTGTTTCTTTCACGCGCGGGTCAAACAACACCCGCGCGAGAAAGTTCGACCCGCGCAAGGGTCGCGCGCGCGGCCGGTGGTCGCCGCCCTCGAGAAAGAAATCAGCCCGCGAGAGCGCGCGCGGTGTCCAGCAGCTCGCGCGCGTGCGCCAGCCCGCTCTCCGAGTCCGCCAGCCCCGACAGCATGCGGGCCAGCTCGGCCGCGCGCTCGTCGCCATCGAGCTGACGCACGCTGCTTGCGGTCACCTCGCCGTCGGTGCCCTTCACCACGCTCAGATGATTCGTAGCGAACGCCGCCACCTGTGGCAGGTGCGTGACCACGATCACCTGTGCCGACTGCGCCAGCCTCGCGAGCCGCTTGCCGATCTCGATTGCGCTCGCACCGCCGACGCCGGCGTCGACCTCGTCGAAGATGAACGTGGGGACCGGGTCGCTGCCGGCGATGACCACCTCGATGGCGAGCATGACGCGCGACAGCTCACCGCCGGATGCGCCACGGCCGAGCGGCCTCGGCTCTGCACCCGGATGCGGCTGCAACAGAATGGAAACCTGGTCCCGCCCGCTCAACCCGTGCTCGTCGCCGCTCGAGACGGTGACGCTCACGCGCGCATCCGCCATTGCCAGCGCGGTCAGCTCTGCCGTGACCTGCTCAGACAGCTGCGTCGCGTACGCGCTCCGGATGCCGGTCAACCGGTCCGCGAGCTCGACCACCAGAGCATGATCCGCCGCGACCTCGTCGCCCAGTTGCTCGATGCGGTCGGCGTCGTTGTCGAGCTCCAGCAGGCGCGAGCTGCCGACGTCGAGGAAGTCGATGGTCTCATCCAGCGACCCGTGCTTGCGCGCGAGCGCCGCGAGCACGGCACGTCGCTCCTGAATGACCTCGAGTTCGCCCGCGCCGTCGGCGTCCAGCGACGCCAGATATCCGGAGAGCTCGGCAGAAGCCTCCGACACCGCGAACGTGGCGCCGGCGATCGACTCCGCGATCGGGCCGAGCGTCGCGTCGTGCCCAACGACGCGCTCGAGCGCGCGGCGCGCAGTATCGAGCAGTCCGAGCACGTCCCGACCGTCGCCCTCCTCGGATGACAGCAGTTCGTGCGCCTGCGCGGCCGCCAGCCTCAGCTCCTCGAGGTTGCCGAGCCGCTCGGCGCGCTCCGCCAGCTGGGCATCCTCACCGCGTCGCGGCGCTACCTGCTCGATCTCCTCGATCGCGGTGCGCAGGTCCTCGGCCTCTCGGGCGCGACGGTCACGCTCGGCGACGAGCACTTCGAGTTCGCTCTGCTTCGCCTGCCAGCTCCGATACACCCGCTGGTACTCGTCCATGACGGCTGCCAGTTCTGCACCGGCGAACCGGTCGAGCGCCTGTCGTTGCGCTGTGGCCGACCGCAGCCGCACCTGGTCGGACTGGCCGTGCACGACAACCAGCTCGCGGCCGAGCTCACCGAGCACGCCGACCGGCGTCGAACGCCCGCCGACGACGGCGCGACTGCGCCCTTCCGCGCTGATCGAGCGGCTCAGGATGAGCGCCGAGCGCCCGTCGCCGGCCGGGTCCAGCTCTCCCCCACCGTCCCTGACCCGCTCGGCGATGCCGTTGTCGTCTTCGATCAGCCAGGTGCCCTCGACCACCGCCGACGCGCTGCCGGCGCGAAGCACTCCGCTGTCGGCGCGTTCCCCGAGCAGCAGCCCGAGTGCGGTCACGACCATGGTCTTGCCCGCGCCGGTCTCGCCGGTGAGGGCCGTGAATCCTGGGCCGAGCGGCAGAGTCGCCTCGCCGATGACACCGAGGTTCCGGATGCTGAGTTCCTCGATCACGCTGCGCCGCCGTCGTCGGCGGGCCCGCGCCATCCGGTGACCGGCAGCGCGAACTTGCGCACCAGGCGGTCCGTGAACGGAGCGGGTTCCAGGCGAGCCAGGCGCACCGGGATCGGCGAGCGGTGCACCACGACGCGCGCGCCGGGCGGCAGGTCCCGCGTGCGGCGGCCGTCGCACCACAACACGCCGAGGCCTTGCGTACGCTCGTGCACCTCCACGGCGAGCTGCGAATCTGGCCCGACAACGATCGGCCGGGCAAACAGTGCGTGCGCGCTGAGCGGCACGAGCAGCATGGCGTCGACACCGGGCCAGACGATCGGCCCGCCCGCGGAGAACGAGTACGCGGTCGAACCGGTCGGCGTGGACATGACGACCCCGTCGCATCCGAAGCTGGACAGCGGCCGCTCATCGACTTCGATGACGACCTCGAGCATCCGCTCCCGGCTTGCCTTCTCGACTGTCGCCTCGTTCAGCGCCCAGCTCTCGTAGACAACTTCGGCGTCGACCATGACCTGCACGTCGAGCGTCATCCGTTCCTCCACCACGTAATCGCGGTCGAGTGCGCGCTGCACGCAGTCGTTGATCCCCTCGCGCTCGATTTCGGCGAGGAAGCCGACGTGCCCGAGGTTGATGCCGAGCAGCGGGGTGCTCGAGCCGCGAAGCAGTTCGGCGGTGCGCAGGATGGTGCCGTCGCCGCCGAGGACGATCGCGAGCTCGAAGTCGTCGACCGGGTCGCCGCTGTGCAGGGCCTGCACCCGATGCAGCGTGCTGTCGCGTTCGATCAGGAACTCGAGTTCGTCGTCCGGCATCGCGGGTGCAATGTCCGCGGCGAGCAGCTGGCGGCAGACGGTGGCTGCGGCTTCGATCGATTCGGCGCGACCGGTGTGCGCGATCACCAGCATGCGCCGTTCAGCCAATGCCACTCCTCCCGCTTCAACCGATCTCAGAGATCGTCTTCGTCCATTCTGTCGGATTGCGTCCTGCGCGTGCGCTCAGCCAGGCGAGAAACTCGTGGTTGCCAGCCGTTCCTGCAATCGGCGACGGTATGAGACCGGCGGTTCCGAGGCCCAGATCCCACGCCGCCCAGAGCACCCCCGACACCGAGTCGGCCCACAGCGCCGGGTCCCGGACGACGCCCTCACGGATGCCGCCCCGACCCACCTCGAACTGCGGCTTGATCAGCACGACGTAGTCGGCATCCGCTCCCACCGACTCCACCAGCGCCGGCAGCACGGTGGTCATCGAAATGAAGGAGAGGTCGGCGACGACGAGGTCCGGATGTGCGGCGTCGGCGAAGCCGTCGAGTTCCTCGCGCGTCATGTAGCGGGCGTTGACCCCCTCGACGACGGTGACCCGCTCGTCGGCGCGCAGAATCGGCGCCAGCTGGGCGTGGCCGACGTCGAGCGCAATGACCCGCGCGGCACCGCGTTCGAGCAACACTTGCGTGAAGCCGCCTGTGGATGCGCCGACATCGAGCGCGGTGCGCCCGGCCGGGTCGATGCCGAACGCGTCGAGCGCGGCGATGAGCTTGTGCGCCGCGCGGCTGACCCAGTGGTCGGTGGCCGCGACGACAATCTCCTGGTCGTCGCGCACCTTGGCGGAGGACTTCACAACGGGCTGCCCGTCGACCGTGACGAGCCCGTCGGCGATCAGCCGGGCCGCTTGGTTGCGTGATGGGGCAAGCCCCCGCGCGGTGAGTGCCGCATCCAGCCGTTGCCCGGTCACTCGGGCATCCGATAAATCATGATGCCCGAGCGTACCGGGTCAGGCGGGGACGGACCCCCGCCTGCGAGTTGCTGCCAGGCCGAGGCCAAGCGCGAGCGCACCGAGCACGACCAGCGGCAGCGGCGACGTGCCGGTCGCCGCGAGCTGTGGCGCTGCCGGAGCCGTCGGCGGGGTGGCCGCTGGCATCGTGGTCGTTGCGAGGCCGTCCAGCACGCGGAAGATGTAACGGCCCGGAACGGTCGAATTCAGGCTGTTCGTGATGAGCGACTGTGCGCCACCGTCGACGAGGTTGTCGCGCGGTGTTGAGTCATCGCCCCCCATGCACTCTGCGCCAAAGGGATCGAACATGGTGGTGCTCCCATCGGTGCCGTTGATGCCGCCCATACCGATGCCGAGGTACTCCGCCGTGTCGCCTGCCGCATACGCATCCTCACACGCGTTTGCGTATCCGATCCACCAGTCGAGGGTGAAACCGTCGCTGGTCACTGCATCGTAGTTGTAGACCACTGTGACATTCCCAGCCCCGTCGTCGACGAGAATGATCTGGTACGTGTTGAATTCGGTGTCGTCGTCCCAGGAGTACGTGGGGTTGTGGTACCAGGTGGCAGCGAATGCAGCCCTGCCGTCATAAGTGGTGTGCCCCCACGAGATCGAACTGCAATATTCGCCGCCCTGGTCAGCGAAGTAGAACGCTCCGAACTCACACGCGTCATTGATCGAGTCGGCGTCTGTGTCGATCGGCTCGTCCGAGTCCCGCGGGTCTTGGTCGTTGTTAAGCACCGCGAACGCGGCATACGACGTGCCCGTGCCGACCCAATCTGGGTCGGTGAACAGTATCGGCATCACGTCGTAGTCATCGCACCAGGCGCCTACTGTGGCATCCGTCGACGAGTAGAGGCAGAGACTCCCGTTTGAGCCGACGAACACCTCGTCGTAGTTGACTCCGGCAACGTTCACGACAAAGCCGAGCGGGATGCCGCTGCTCATCACACCGAAATCTCCGTCGATGTTTGCCGGGTTTCCGGCGCTGTCGAGGCCCCAGTAGTCGTCGTCACCGGTCACGGATGTGTACACATACAGCGGGTCTGCTGTGGGGGTGTATTCCGAACCGATCGGCGTGCCGTCAGGGTTGAACAGCACCGCTCCGTCGCCGTCCGCGGCGGACGCCGGAACTGCCGCTCCGAGCACGAGTAGCGCGCCCAATCCAACAGTCGTCACGATCTTTACGGCAGGGTGAGCAGACATCATCGTCCTCGGGTAATTTCGGGTAGTCGGCCCGCAGGGCGAGGGCCGACTAAAAGCTATCAGTGACGAAAGCCCGCGTTATACAACAGACGCCCCCAGTTCGGGGGTCGCGAACAACTGCCCTCAGTCGAGCGCTTGCTGCAGTTCGTCGTGCAGTTGTGTGTAGGCGGCAGCTCGTTGCTCGAGCGGCTGATCCTCGATGAGGCGCAAGCGCGACAGCAGTGCGTCGGTCTCGTCCGGGCGTGATTGCTCCGCGTCAGGCACCTGTGGCTCATCCATCACGCTGCTCCTCTCTTCGCTCAAGCGTAAAGCTCCTCGGGGACTTCGAGGCCGTAAATCGCCAGGCCGCTCCCCCAGATCGCCGCGGCGCCCGCGCGCAGCAGGTCGGTCGGGTTGTCGCCGCGCTTCTCGATCGTGAGCACGTTGGCCGACATCCGAATCTGCGCGCCACGCACGGTCACCAGCCGGTCGCCGCGCCGATCGGTGGTCTCGACCGGGTGCGGGTACGGTTCGAACAGTTCGCGGAGGTCGTCGATCAGGTAGGTCGGGCGCGAGTTCTTGTCGGCGGCGAGCACCTGCTTCGCGCGGTCGATCCCGGTGAGCACGAGCGCAGAAGGGATGCCCGCCCGGTTCGCGCCCAGGATGTCGGTGTCGAGCCGGTCGCCCAGGAAGAGCGGCGATGCGCCACCGAAGCGCGCTACGGCTTCCTCGAAGATCGCCACCTCGGGTTTGCCCGCGACCACCGGGAGCCGGGCGATGGCGGTGTGCACCGCGGAGACGAGCGTGCCGTTGCCGGGAGCCGTGCCGCGAGCGGTCGGCAGCGTCCAGTCGGTGTTGGTGGCGACCCACGGGCGCTCGGCACCCTCGCCCTGCAGCGCGTACGCGGCCTCGGCGAGTTCGACCCAGCCGACCTCCGGGGCGTAGCCCTGGATGACGGCGGCCGGGGTGTCCTCCGCCGAGGTTGTGACGCGGAACCCGGCGCGATCGAGTTCGCTGTGCAGGCCATCGCCGCCGACGGCGAGCACTGTCGAACCCGCAGGCACCAGCTCGGCCAGCAGGCGCACCGCCGCTTGCGGCGAGGTGACCACGTCATCCGGTGCGACGGTGAGACCGAGCGCAGTCAGCTGGTCGGCGACGGATGCCGGGGTGCGCGACGCGTTGTTCGTCACGTAGCCGACCGCGATCGACTCGTGCGCGCGGTTTATGCTCTCGACGGCATATGGGATCGCCTGGTGCTCCTTGTAGACGACCCCGTCGAGGTCGGCGAGCAGGAGGTCAACCCCGTCGAGCGGGGTCACCTCACTCGTCTTCGGGGAGTTCCTCTTCAACAATCTCAATGGGTTCCTCATCGTCTTCATCGGCCGCCTGGGCCATGAGCGCCGCGGTGGCGCGGGTGGAGCGGGCGTACCACTGCTCCGCCTCGGTGGTGTGCCCGAGGTCCTCGAGCACAGTTGCGTAGGCGTCGAACAGGGCCGGGCTCCACGGGAACGCGCGCTCCGGGTCGAGTTGCGGGATCTGCAGTTCGACCAGGGCGGCATCGGTCTGTCCGAGGTCGAGGCGGGCACCGGACATCGCGATGGCGAGCTCGACCTGCACCTCCGTCGACAGCGTGGCGCGTGGCACCGTTCTGCCCAGCTCGAGCGCGCGCTCCGGGCGGCCGAGACCGCGTTCGCTGTCGACCATCATCGGCAGCTGGTCGTCGCGACCGGAGATGCGTCGGTAGGTGCGCAGCTCGCGCAGCGCGAGGGCGTAGTCGCCGGTCGCGTACGCGGTGATCGCGAGCGTCTCCCGCACGACCGCGATGCGGCCGGCACGGCGCGCGGCGGAGACCGCATGCTCGTGGGCGAGCTTCGGGTCGGTGTCGATGAGGCGGGCTGTCATTACCAGGTGACGGGCGACCCAGTCGGCGTTGTCTGCGCTCAGCGTCTTCAGCTGGGCGCGGGCGACCCGGTCGAGGTCCTTGGCCTGCACGTCATCCGGGATCTCCGGGGCGTCGTGGCGCGTGCGCACCGAGCGGAGGCCGAGCGGATCCTTGTCCTCCCGGATCTCGTCGCGCGCGTCACGGTCGCCGCGGGCCGGCTTGCCGTCGCGGGTCCACAGCCGCTTCTCGCCGTCGCGCTTCGGGCCGGCGTCACGCCGCGGTCGACCGGACCCCGCGCCTTCTGGCTTTCCGCGATAGGGACGGTCGCCATCGCGCTTCGGACGGTCGGACCCTGCTCCATCCGGTTTCCCGCGGTACGGACGGTCACCATCGCGCTTCGGACGGTCGGACCCTGCGCCATCCGGTTTCCCGCGGTACGGACGGTCGCCATCGCGCTTCGGACGGCCGGCGCCCGCCTCGTCGCTGCGAGGCCGTCGGTCGTTGTCCCGAGCGGGCCGACCCTGGGCATCCGCGTCCCGGCGAGGACGCCCCGAACCCTGTGGCTTGCCTTTCGCCGGTCGCGCCGATCCGGGACGGCCGTTCTTCGGCGGTCCACCTGGACGCTTCGGGCGATCGGGGGTCTCAGCCACGGGTGGTGCTCCTTCGAGTTCATTCGGTGCTTCGACGCGCGATTCTTACGCCACGACGAAAGACCTTAACGCAAAATGGCCACCCTTATCGGGTGGCCATTTCACAAAGAAGTCCGGCGGTGTCCTACTCTCCCACAAGGTCCCCCTTGCAGTACCATCGGCGCAGAGAGTCTTAGCTTCCGGGTTCGGAATGTGACCGGGCGTTTCCCTCTCGCTATGGCCGCCGAAACACTATTGATTTATGTATCAGTTCATAGCCAAAGCCTTTCGGCTTCGGGTTGGTTCCCGACCGTAAATCGAGAACCACAAAGTGGACGCAAGCAACTACTCATTACTTCTCAAAAGGAAGTGAGTGTTATCAAGTTGTCGGCTTATTAGTACAGGTCAGCTGCACGAGTCGTTAGTCCTCGCTTCCACGTCCTGCCTATCAACCCAGTAGTCTACTGGGAGCCTCTCCCCCTAAGGGATGGAAATCTCATCTTGAAGCTGGCTTCCCGCTTAGATGCTTTCAGCGGTTATCCGTTCCGAACGTAGCTAATCAGCGGTGCTCTTGGCAGAACAACTGACACACCAGAGGTTCGTCCATCCCGGTCCTCTCGTACTAGGGATAGATCTTCTCAAATTTCCTACGCGCGCAGCGGATAGGGACCGAACTGTCTCACGACGTTCTAAACCCAGCTCGCGTACCGCTTTAATGGGCGAACAGCCCAACCCTTGGGACCTACTCCAGCCCCAGGATGCGACGAGCCGACATCGAGGTGCCAAACCATGCCGTCGATATGGACTCTTGGGCAAGATCAGCCTGTTATCCCCGAGGTACCTTTTATCCGTTGAGCGACAGCGCTTCCACAAGCCACTGCCGGATCACTAGTCCCGACTTTCGTCCCTGCTCGACCTGTCAGTCTCACAGTCAAGCTCCCTTGTGCACTTACACTCGACACCTGATTGCCAACCAGGTTGAGGGAACCTTTGGGCGCCTCCGTTACTTTTTAGGAGGCAACCGCCCCAGTTAAACTACCCACCAGGCACTGTCCCTGAACCGGATCACGGTTCGAAGTTAGATATCCAGAGTGACCAGAGTGGTATTTCAACAATGACTCCACGAACACTGGCGTGCCCGCTTCAAAGTCTCCCACCTATCCTACACAAGCCACACCGAACACCAATACCAAGCTGTAGTAAAGGTCACGGGGTCTTTCCGTCCTGCTGCGCGTAACGAGCATCTTTACTCGTAGTGCAATTTCGCCGAGTTCGCGGTTGAGACAGCTGGGAAGTCGTTACGCCATTCGTGCAGGTCGGAACTTACCCGACAAGGAATTTCGCTACCTTAGGATGGTTATAGTTACCACCGCCGTTTACTGGGGCTTAAATTCACAGCTTCGCCTTACGGCTAACCGTTCCTCTTAACCTTCCAGCACCGGGCAGGCGTCAGTCCGTATACATCGTCTTGCGACTTCGCACGGACCTGTGTTTTTAGTAAACAGTCGCTTCCCACTGGTCTCTGCGGCCATACAGCGCTTCCGGGAGTAAATCCCTTCACGCCTCAGGCCCCCCTTCTCCCGAAGTTACGGGGGCATTTTGCCGAGTTCCTTAACCACGATTCTCTCGATCTCCTTAGTATTCTCTACCTGACCACCTGTGTCGGTTTAGGGTACGGGCAGCTAGAACCTCGCGTCGATGCTTTTCTCGGCAGCATAGGATCATCGGATCTTGTCCTTGCGGACTCCCCTTCAGCTCTCAGCCTATGAGGGGGACGGATTTGCCTATCCCCCGGCCTACAGCCTTGGCCAGAGACAACCATCGCTCTGGACCGACTACCTTCCTGCGTCACACCTGTTAATACGCTAACCGCACCAGCACGGGGTCGAGCGTTAGGCCGGCCGCTTCACCCCGAAGGGATCCGTCAGCCGGATTAGGACTCTTAGCACTACTGGGTTGGTTTGGGCGGTTCTTCGCCGGTACGGGAATATCAACCCGTTGTCCATCGACTACGCCTGTCGGCCTCGCCTTAGGTCCCGACTTACCCAGGGCGGATTAACCTGGCCCTGGAACCCTTGGTCTTTCGGAGGACGGGTTTCTCACCCGTCTTTCGCTACTCATGCCTGCATTCTCACTCGTGTGGCGTCCACGGCTGGTTTCCACCGCCGCTTCACTCGCCACACGACGCTCTCCTACCACTCCGTGTGCCTGGACATCCTTGCGGATGCCTAGCTAATACACGAAATCTACAACTTCGGTGGTGTGCTTGAGCCCCGTTACATTGTCGGCGCGGAATCACTTGACCAGTGAGCTATTACGCACTCTTTCAAGGGTGGCTGCTTCTAAGCCAACCTCCTGGTTGTCTCTGCAACTCCACATCCTTTTCCACTTAGCACACGCTTTGGGACCTTAGTTGGTAGTCTGGGTTGTTTCCCTCTCGACGATGAAGCTTATCCCCCACCGTCTCACTGCTGCGCTCTCACTTACCGGCATTCGGAGTTTGGCTGACGTCAGTAACCTTGTAGGGCCCATCGGCCATCCAGTAGCTCTACCTCCGGCAAGAAACACGCAACGCTGCACCTAAATGCATTTCGGAGAGAACCAGCTATCACGAAGTTTGATTGGCCTTTCACCCCTATCCACAGCTCATCCCCTCGGTTTTCAACCCAAGTGGGTTCGGTCCTCCACGCGCTCTTACACGCGCTTCAACCTGGCCATGGATAGATCACTTCGCTTCGGGTCTAGGACATGCGACTGAATCGCCCTATTCAGACTCGCTTTCGCTACGGCTTCCCCACACGGGTTAACCTCGCCACATATCACTAACTCGCAGGCTCATTCTTCAAAAGGCACGCTGTCACCCCTGCTATGGAGGCTCCAACGGTTTGTATGCAAACGGTTTCAGGTACTATTTCACTCCCCTCCCGGGGTACTTTTCACCTTTCCCTCACGGTACTTGTCCGCTATCGGTCATCTGGGAGTATTTAGGCTTACCAGGTGGTCCTGGCTGATTCACACGGGATTTCTCGGGCCCCGTGCTACTTGGGATACTTCTCGAGTGCTAACTGCATTTCGACTACGGGGTTGGCACCCTCTATGACTGACCTTTCAAAGCCATTCGTCTATACAGCTCGCTGACTCTTGCAGTGCGGCAGCAACTGCTGAGAAGTCCCGCTACCCCGAACGTGCAACGCCTGCCGGCTATCACACACGTTCGGTTTGGCCTGTTCCGGTTTCGCTCGCCACTACTAACGGAATCGCGGTTGCTTTCTCTTCCTGTGGGTACTGAGATGTTTCACTTCCCCACGTTCCCTCTACCCGCCCTATATATTCAGGCGGGAGTCACCAGGTCGTCTTGCGACGCCTGGCGGGGTTTCCCCATTCGGAAATCCTCGGATCAAAGCTCTATTATCAGCTCCCCGAGGCTTATCGCAGATTTATACGTCCTTCTTCGGCTCCAGATGCCAAGGCATCCACCGTTTGCACTTAGAAACTTGATTTCACATGAGTATTTTGAATCGATCGCCGGCCCTAGAGCCGGAGATTGACCAATGATGGGACACCGTTAGGTGTCCCTATCTGTGATATCGAGATCTCAAAGAGATCCCTATATCTAAGATGCTCGCGTCCACTGTGTAGTTCTCAAATTACGGGCGGTACCCTTACGCGCCTGGATTAGACCAGGTCGACGAAAGGGTCCAGAGGATTCGTTTCCCACCTTTCGGTGAGGCCCGGTCCCTCAGGACCCAACAGCGTGCTTGTCGGTGTCGAGCTCGAGGCACTGTTCCAGTCCCGCAAGCGGGACGTACTGGGTGCCGGCGATCTCAGCGCCGACCATGTCAAAGTTCCACCCATGAGCTAACCACCTCGAAACATTCGCTCGAGTAGTGGCTCTGGACCAGGCAAGCCTGGTCAGATGCTCCTTAGAAAGGAGGTGATCCAGCCGCACCTTCCGGTACGGCTACCTTGTTACGACTTAGTCCTAATTACCGATCCCACCTTCGACAGCTCCCTCCTTGCGGTTGGGCCACTGGCTTCGGGTGTTACCGACTTTCATGACTTGACGGGCGGTGTGTACAAGGCCCGGGAACGTATTCACCGTGGCGTTGCTGATCCACGATTACTAGCGACTCCGACTTCATGAGGTCGAGTTGCAGACCTCAATCCGAACTGAGACCGGCTTTTTGGGATTCGCTCCACCTTACGGTATTGCAGCCCTTTGTACCGGCCATTGTAGCATGCGTGAAGCCCAAGACATAAGGGGCATGATGATTTGACGTCATCCCCACCTTCCTCCGAGTTGACCCCGGCAGTCTCCTTTGAGTTCCCACCATTACGTGCTGGCAACAAAGAACGAGGGTTGCGCTCGTTGCGGGACTTAACCCAACATCTCACGACACGAGCTGACGACAACCATGCACCACCTGTATACCGACCTTGCGGGGCGACTGTTTCCAGCCGTTTCCGGTATATGTCAAGCCTTGGTAAGGTTCTTCGCGTTGCATCGAATTAATCCGCATGCTCCGCCGCTTGTGCGGGCCCCCGTCAATTCCTTTGAGTTTTAGCCTTGCGGCCGTACTCCCCAGGCGGGGAACTTAATGCGTTAGCTGCGACACAGAATCCGTGGAATGGACCCTACATCTAGTTCCCAACGTTTACGGCATGGACTACCAGGGTATCTAATCCTGTTCGCTACCCATGCTTTCGCTCCTCAGCGTCAGTTACGGCCCAGAGATCTGCCTTCGCCATCGGTGTTCCTCCTGATATCTGCGCATTCCACCGCTACACCAGGAATTCCAATCTCCCCTACCGCACTCTAGTCTGCCCGTACCCACTGCAGGCCCGAGGTTGAGCCTCGGGTTTTCACAGCAGACGCGACAAACCGCCTACGAGCTCTTTACGCCCAATAATTCCGGACAACGCTTGCACCCTACGTATTACCGCGGCTGCTGGCACGTAGTTAGCCGGTGCTTTTTCTGCAGGTACCGTCACTTTCGCTTCTTCCCTACTAAAAGAGGTTTACAACCCGAAGGCCGTCGTCCCTCACGCGGCGTTGCTGCATCAGGCTTTCGCCCATTGTGCAATATTCCCCACTGCTGCCTCCCGTAGGAGTCTGGGCCGTGTCTCAGTCCCAGTGTGGCCGGTCACCCTCTCAGGCCGGCTACCCGTCGTCGCCTTGGTGAGCCGTTACCTCACCAACTAGCTGATAGGCCGCGAGTCCATCCTTGACCGAAATTCTTTCCAGCTCCTAGTCATGCGACTGAAGCTCGTATCCGGTATTAGCCACCGTTTCCGGCGGTTATCCCAGAGTCAAGGGCAGGTTACTCACGTGTTACTCACCCGTTCGCCACTAATCCAGCCGGAGCAAGCTCCAGCTTTCATCGTTCGACTTGCATGTGTTAAGCACGCCGCCAGCGTTCGTCCTGAGCCAGGATCAAACTCTCCGTAAATGTTTGATTGCACGGCAGCAAGCTGCCGGCACATCTAGTGCAACCTGTCCACCGGAAAGGGCGAACGGGCTGCAAGTTTGATACTGACAAGAACAAACATCATTGCTGACATTTGTTTGTTGTCTTAATTTTTTCCAAAGGAATCTCTTTGACTGACCGAAGTCAGCCAACGAGGTTTTTGGCATTTGACATGTGCACGCTGTTGAGTTCTCAAGGATCGGGCGCGCCTAGAATCTGACCTTCCGGTCTCGTTTTAGGGCAACTGCTCTAGCCTACCACCCACAGGGGTTCTCGCCTAATCGAGCGGCTTGCGGATCTTGGTGATCCGTTCCGCTGCGGGAGGCTGTTTCTCCTGGAGTGGGTTTTCCATCGTAGCTTGCCGACCACATCGCATCAAGTGCTTTTGTGTGCCGTTAGGCTGATGGTTTCGGTCCCGCTTGAGGCCGGAGAGCGCTTCGGCTCTTCCGCACCTTTGGGGTGACAAGTAAGAACATTACGGGGCTTTTGGCGCTTCGTGCAAATCACCGCGGCATCCCGGGCGTGTCGGCCCGGCTCAGGTTTTCGACCCCGTTTGGAAAGTGGCTGGTGGGGCGGCGTTTACCTTCGCGGGGGGCGGATTTCGGCCCGACTCGCGGCAGATCGGGTCGCGCGGGTGTTGTGTTCCTGCGCGGGTGAAGCAGCACCCGCGCGAACACAGAACACCCGCGCTAGCGCTGGCGGAGCCGGCGCCCGGTGGCCCACCCTCGCGAGGCTCATCATCCAGCAGCGCATGGCTCGCGCGGGTCGAACACTCACGCGCGGGTCGAATCAGACCCGCACGTGGAAGGAACACCCGCGCGAGCGGGGATGCGCGCGGCGGCGCCGGGCACAGCAGTCAGCTGACGCGCACGCCCGCGAGGGTCTTCTTGCCGCGACGCAGCACCGCGATCCCGCCGGCGAGCACGCGGTCGCCGATCGGCGCGTCCTCGGTGACCTTCTGGTTGTTCACGTAGACGCCGCCCTGCTCGATCGCACGGCGCGACTCCCCCAGGCTCGCGGTGAGTCCGGTGTCGACGAGCAGCTGTGCGACGGAGGCATCCGGTCCGCCCTGCGCCGACGGCAGCTCCTCGATCGCAGCGGCGAGAGTGGCCGCGTCCAGGGAGTCAAGCTCTCCCCGGCCGAACAGCGCCTCGGATGCCGCGATGGCAGCATCCGTCGCATCCGCCCCGTGCACCATGGTCGTCACCTCGACGGCCAACCGCTTCTGCGCCGCGCGCTTGAATGGCTCGTCGGCTACCGCCCGCTCGAGCTCCTCGATCTCGTCCCGGCTGAGGAAGGTGAACACCTTGAGCCGCGAGATGACGTCGGCGTCATCGGTGTTGAGCCAGAACTGGTAGAAGCGGTATGGGCTGCACATCTCGGCGTCGAGCCAGATGGCGTTGCCCTCGCTCTTGCCGAATTTGCTGCCGTCGCTGTTGGTGATCAGCGGAGTGCCGATCGCGTGCGCGGAGACGCCCTCGGCCTTCCGGATGAGGTCGGTGCCGCTGGTCAGGTTGCCCCACTGGTCGCTGCCGCCGGTCTGCAGGACGCAGCCGTAGTTGCGGTACAGCTCGAGGAAGTCCATGCCCTGCAGCACCTGGTAGCTGAACTCGGTGTAGCTGATCCCCTCGCTCGAGTTCAGCCGGGCGCTCACGGCGTCCTTCTTCAGCATGGTGCCGACCCGGAAGTGTTTGCCCACCTCTCGCAGGAAGTCGATCGCCGACATCGGCGCCGTCCAGTCGAGGTTGTTCACGATGCGCGCGGCGTTCTCGCCGTCGAAGCTGAGGTACCGCGAGATCTGTCCGCGCAGGTTCTGCACCCACTCGGCGACGGTGTCCTTGGTGTTGAGGGTGCGCTCGGCCGTGGGCCTGGGGTCGCCGATGAGTCCGGTGGATCCGCCGACCAGGCCGAGCGGCTTGTGCCCGGCCAGCTGCAGCCGGCGCAGCAACAGGATCTGCACGAGGTTGCCGAGGTGCAGGCTCGGCGCCGTCGGGTCGAAGCCGCAGTAGTAGGTGATCGGCTCCCCCGCGAGCAGGGTCTTCAGTTCGCCGACGTCAGTCGAGACGTGCACGAGTCCGCGCCAGAGCAGCTCCTCCCAGATGTCGGGGAAGCTGTCATCGTTGCGCTGTGAATCGAGGACTTCGGATGCTGCGATGTCGGACACGGCAATAACGCTAGCAGCGAATCGATAATCAATACTGAATGGTTGATCTACTCAAATCATGCTTGTAGGGTTGAGTTTGTCGAATCAAGTCGCCGAGTTTGATGGAGGAGCGGATGTTTGTCATCACCGCGGATCAGGTCGACAGCCGCAGCACCCGCGACCTCGTGGGTGAGGTCGTCGCGGACCTCAACAAGCGCCTGAAGAAACAGCTCACGCTGGCCGCCGATCGAACCGCCGGTGATGAGCTGCAGCTGCTGGTCGACAGGGCCGAGACCGCGCTCGATGTCGTGCTGCAGCTGACCCGGAGCGGCCGTTGGAGCGTCGGCTGCGGAGTCGGTGCCGTCGCCGAGCCGCTCCCCCGCAGCATCCGAGAAACCACCGGCGACGCTTTCGTCGCTGCGCGCGCCGCGGTCGATCGCGCCAAGCGGCGGCAGACCCGGTTCGCGCTCGAGGGCACACATGGGAGCGCACCGGATACCGAGGCTCTCATCGACCTGCTGCTCGTGCTCCGCTCCCGCCGCAGCGACGAGGGGTGGGAAATCGTGGACCTCGTCTCGGCCGGGATGACCCAGGCTGCTGCCGCGAAGCGGCTCGGCATCACCCCGCAGGCCGCCAGCAAGCGCGCGCTGGCGGCGGAACTGCGGGCCGAGCAGGCGGCCATCCCCGCCCTAACGCGCCTGCTCGACAATCTCGGCCGTGCCGCAAGCAATCCCTGACCGCGTGATCGCCCGGGTTAGGCTCTGACACCGGGAGGGACCACGCATGGAAGTGCTGAACTACCTGCTCTGGATCACCGTCACGCTGCTGCTGATCGCGGCAATCGTGCTCGCGGTGTTCGCGAGCCGGTCCGGCAAGGACTGGCTGGCGGTGCCGTGCGTCGGATTCGTCGCGGTGTGGATCCTCTGGGCGCTCGTCGGCGGGATGCGCACCGCCCCGAGTTTCGGATTCATCGTCTCGAGCGCGATCGGCCTGCTGGCGCTCGCCGTCATCGCGGGCTCGCCGATCGTCTCCCTCGTGCTGCGGCTGGCAACCCGCGGCAGCGAGCACCTCGGCGATCACGGCGGAATCCTCGTCGGTCCCAAGGATGACGAGGACGAGGACGATCAGCCGCGCGAACGGGAGATCCTGCGCGGCGGCATGACGATCGGCTTCCTCGAGCGGTTCGCGATCGTCGGCTCGGCGTTCGCCGGGCAGTTCGCCGCGGTCGCGGTCGTAGTGGCGATCAAGGGCCTCGGCCGATTCTCCGAGCTCGAGAACGCGGAAGCCCGCGAGCGGTTCATCATCGGCACCCTCGCGAGCTTCATCTGGGCGGGCGTTTGCGCGGTGCCGATCGTGCTCGCGTTCTAGGTTGAATTCCGGTTACGCGCGGCTGTCGTAGATGCCGACGATGTTGCCCTCGGAGTCCCTGAAGTAGGCGTAGCGAGCTGTCTCCCCCAGCGGCATGACCTGCCCGACCTGCTCGCCGCCGTTGGCGATAACGGCCGCCATGGTCTCGTCCAGATCGTCGACGGTGATCACGACAGTCGGATGCGGAATAGCGCTGCGCTTGTGGATGTCACCACCGATGCTGTCCTCGCCGCCGGGCTTGATCATGACGGTGTCCTCGTCCCAGTCGTCGAACTGGAAGTCGAATACGCCACCGTAGAACGCCTTCGCGCGCTCGACGTCATCCGCGGGGATCTCGAAATGCTCAACCTTTGCCATGGCATGAGCATCGCCGCTGACCGTTGCCAGCGTCAAGGAATCTGCGCGGTTTCGAAGCTGGGTCAGCGTTTCTTCGGAACGTGCCGCTTGTACGGTGACACCGTCGGGTCGCCGGGGACCCAGAACCGCCACGGGAAGACATCCGTGCCCCCATGCCCGGACACGCCCGTGCGTGGCCCGGTCGCGAACTCGGTCGCCGGCTTGCCGGTGAGGTGCAACCGGACGGCTCCGTCTTCGAGGTCGGTGCCGCCGTCGTCGAGAGTGATGCCGAGGGCGACGGTGAGACGCGCGGGGCCGCGGGCCAGATCGGCGTCGCCCTTGGTGGTGTGGCGGCGCTCACGGGCCAACTCGATGCCCTCGATGACTTCGCCGGCTCGCAGCAGGCATCCGGATGCTTCCCCTTCCGGCGAGCAGACCACGTTGGCGCACGTGTGCATGCCGTACGTGAAGTACGTATACAGGTGCCCGGGTTCGCCGAACATGACCTGGTTGCGGTTGCTCTTGCCGCGGAACGCGTGCGAGCCGGGGTCGACCGCGCCGAGGTAGGCCTCGACCTCGGTGATGCGCAGGCTGACGCCGCCCTTGCTGATCACCGAGCCGAGCAGGTACGGCGCGACTTCGAGGGCGGGTCTGGTGAGGAGCTCGCGGTCGAACATGTCACGACAGTATCGGGTGCGGCTCGGCGAGCAGGTCAGGCCAGGGCGCGGACGCGAGCCGTCAGTTCGGCCAGCTGGTCGGCGACGCGCGCGGGGGCGGTGCCGCCTGTCAGTAGTTGTCAGTCTCGTCGCCGCACTGGCTCCAGCCCTAGCAGCGGCACACCGCGACCCACTGTGAGAACTTCGTGTGCCATAGCGGTAACTCACATCCCACGGGCCAACTTGGCCTTGAGGCAGGTCTCGCTCAGTAGTCGTCCGGTGAGATATTCGGCTGCGGGCAGATCTGCTGAATCTGTATCCAGTCATCTTCAGGCATGGCTGGCAGCTCACCGTACGGAACCCAACTACCCCTCGAGTCGATATACGACTGCAGCGTGGGAGGATCGCGGAAACCTCCATAACCCTCCCCTTTCAGACACTCGAGAGTGGCCATCTGAAGCGCATACCCATCGGTGAGCATCTCGTCTGTAACTACGAGATCCCCAGCGGAGGGAACGCCTGCGCCACATTCCGCCTGAGCAGCGTCGTACTGATCGGCTTGCTCGGAAGGGAACTCGGTAGTGACACCTCCGCCACGTCCAATTTCGACATCCCACCCCTTCTCGCGTAAACAAGTCAACAATTCCCGTTCCGCCGAAGAGCCTTCCTTCAACGATTCGGGCGAGCGTTCTATAGCAATCGCAGAACACCCGCTCACTAGCGCCAAGCAAGTACCGAGCGTGAAAAAGAGGAGCCCACGAGGCGCAACGGGCGTCTCCCTCAATTTTCCTCCCAGCAATTGCTCTGACAGCCTGCTCGATCCGCCTCGTCGTACTTTCTGACGATCGGATCGTGACAGACTGTCAAACGCACTCGTACAGTGTCAAACATTGGGGAGTACGGCCTCCAAGTCGACCGGACCCAACGTATGCGTTTGGCAATTACGCATGCCGTAGGTGAAGTACGTGTACAGGTGGCCGGGTACACCGAACATCACCTGGTTGCGGTTGCTCTTGCCGCGGAACGCGTGCGAGCCGGGGTCGACCGCTCCGAGGTACGCCTCGACCTCGGTGATGCGCACGCTGACGCCGTCCTTGCTGATCACCGAGCCGAGCAGGTACGGCGCCACCTCGAGGGCCGGCCGGGTCAGAAGCTCGCGGTCGAACATCGCGTCAGGCGAGGGCCCGGACGCGCGCGGTGAGTGCGGCCAGCTGGTCGGCGACGCGGGCGGGAGCAGTCCCGCCTACGCCGTCCCGGCTGGCGATCGAGCCGCCAACCGACAGCACGCTGCGGACCTCCGGCGCCAGGTGAGTGGAGATCGACGCGAGCTGCTCGTCGCTGGGCTCGTGCAGCTCGACCCCGTGCTGCTCGCAGAACCTGACGAGCGCGCCGCTGATCTCGTGCGCATCCCGGAACGGGACGCCGCGCTTCACCAGCCACTCCGCGACATCCGTCGCCAATGAGAAGCCTTGCGGCGCGAGCTCGGCCATCCGCTCGGTGTTGAATCGCATGGTCGCGACCATGCCGGTGAAGGCGGGCAGCAGCACCTCGAGGGTCTGCACCGAGTCGAAGACCGGCTCCTTGTCCTCCTGCAGGTCGCGGTTGTACGCGAGCGGCAGCCCCTTCAGGGTCGCGAGCAGCCCGGTCAGGTTGCCGATCAGCCGGCCTGCCTTGCCGCGCGCGAGCTCGGCGATGTCCGGGTTCTTCTTCTGCGGCATGATCGACGAGCCGGTCGAGTAGCCGTCATCGAGGGTGACGAAACCGAACTCGCGCGTGTTCCACAGGATGATCTCCTCGGCGAAGCGCGACAGGTCGACGCCAAGCTGCGCGCACACGAACGCGAACTCGGCCACCAAATCACGGGCCGCGGTGGCGTCGATGGAGTTCTCGCTCGGCCCGCTGAGCCCAAGCTCGCCGGCCACCAGCGCCGGGTCGAGCCCCAGCGAACTGCCGGCGAGCGCGCCGGATCCATACGGCGACACGGATGCCCGCGCCGCCCAGTCACGCAGGCGCTCGAGGTCGCGCACGAGCGGCCACGCGTGGGCGAGCAGGTGATGCGCGAGCAGCACCGGCTGCGCGTGCTGCAGGTGCGTGCGCCCCGGCATGACGGCATCCGGATGCGCATCGGCCTGCGCGGCGAGCGCGTCGACCAGCTGGATCACCTGGTGACGGATCACGCTCGCGTGATCTAGCAGGTAGAGGCGCACGAGGGTGGCGATCTGGTCGTTACGGCTCCGACCGGCGCGCAGCTTGCCGCCGAGCTCGG
This sequence comes from Cryobacterium sp. BB307, assembly GCF_012274275.1. GTDB lineage: Bacteria > Actinomycetota > Actinomycetes > Actinomycetales > Microbacteriaceae > Terrimesophilobacter. The sequence continues at coordinate 783,235 of NZ_JAANZA010000002.1, forward strand.
GGCCGGCGAGCGCGATCAGCTCGCGCTCGAGCGCCCCGTGCACGTCCTCGTCGGATGGCTGCGGGAGCACCGTGCCATTCTCGACTCCGGTCTGCAGCTTCTGGAGCGCGTCGAGCATCCGCTCCAGCTCGTCAGCGCTCAAGTAGCCCGCGGCGGCCAGCGCCTTGGCGTGCGCGCGCGAACCGGCGATGTCATACTCTGCGAGCTGCCAGTCGAAGTGAGTGGACCGGCTCAGCGCCGCGAGCTCGGGCGACGGCCCTGACTCGAACCGACCGCCCCAGAGGGCGCCCTCGTTGGTGCCGCCGGTCTCCGTCATCGCTACTGCTGGTCCGCCTGGTCGCGGCGCGCCGAGATGCGGCTCGGCAGCGACCACAGCTCGATGAAGCCCTTCGACAGCGACTGGTCGAACGTGTCGCCGGTGTCGTAGGTGGCCAGGTCGAAGTCGTACAGGCTCTGCGCGCTCTTCTGCCCGGTCACCACGGCGCGGCCGCCCTGCAGCTTGATCCGGATGTCGCCGCTCACGTACCTCTGCGTGTCGTCGATGAAGACGTCAAGGGAGCGCTTCAGGCTGGAGAACCAGAGGCCGTCGTAGACGAGCTCGGCCCACTCGGCCTCAACGCGCCGCTTGTAGCGGGCCAGGTCGCGCTCGAGGGTGAGGTTCTCGAGGGCTTCGTGAGCCTCGATGAGCGCGACGGCGCCCGGTGCCTCGTACACCTCGCGGCTCTTGATGCCCACCAGCCGGTCCTCGACGATGTCGATGCGGCCGACACCGTGCTTGCCCGCGAGCTCGTTCATCCGCTCGACCACCTGCAGCGCGCTGAGTCGCGTGCCGTCGATGGCGACCGGGATGCCTGCCTCGAAGGTGATGATGACCTCGTCGGCGTCCTTGATGACGGCCGGGTCCTGCGTGTACTCGTAGATGTCCTCGATCGGCGGGTTCCACGGGTCCTCGAGGAAGCCGGTCTCCACCGCGCGACCCCACACGTTCTTGTCGATCGAGTAGGGGCTCTTCTTCGACTGCTCGATGGGCAGGTTGTTCTCTTCGGCGTAGACGATCGCCTTGTCACGGGTGAGCGCGAGGTCGCGCACCGGCGCGATGCTCGTCAGCTCGGGCGCGACGGCCGCGACAGCGGCCTCGAAGCGCACCTGGTCATTGCCCTTGCCGGTGCAGCCGTGCGCGACGCTGTTGGCGCCGAGGTCGCGCGCGGTCGCCGCCAGGTACTTGGCGATGAGCGGGCGCGAGAGCGCGGAGACCAGCGGGTACTGCTTCTGGTACATCGCGTTGGCCTTGAGCGCCGGCATCAGGTAGTCGTTTGCGAACTCGTCCTTCGCGTCGACGACGACCGAATCGACCGCGCCGCAGTCGAGCGCGCGCTGACGGATGACATCCATGTCCTCGCCGCCCTGGCCGACGTCAACCGCGAGGGCGACGACCTCCTTGCCGGTCGCATCCTTCAGCCAGCCGATGCCGACCGAGGTGTCAAGACCCCCAGAGTAAGCGAGCACAACACGTTCTGACATGGTTCTCCTTCAAGATTTCGCGTTCAAGTCTACGGTCCGCCACCTTGGCGCTCCGGCGCGGTCCTCGCGCACCCAGTTGCCCACTTCCGCCCCTAAATCCCGCGGAAAGTGGGGCCGAAGTGGGCAACTCGGCGAAGAGTTCCGCGCGAATTCGTGGTTACGCCTGTCGCAGCAGCCACACCAGCAACGCCTTCTGGGCGTGCAGCCGGTTCTCCGCCTCATCCCAGATCAGGCTTCGCGGCCCGTCCAGGACGTCTGCACTGACCTCGAACCCGCGGTCGGCGGGGAGGCAGTGCAGGAAGTTCGCGTCGGGCTTTGCGAGCTCCATCAGCTCGGCGTTCACCTGGTAGCGGCTGAGCTGCTCCAGGCGTGCGGCCGTCTCGGCCTCGCGCCCCATCGACACCCAGGTGTCGGTCACGACGACATCGGCGCCCGCGACCGCCTGCTGCGGGTCGGTGAACACCGCGACCGAACCGCCAGTGCGCTCGGCTGCCCGCTCCGCATCGGCGATCACGGATGGCGTCGGCGCGTAGTCGGCCGGGGCCGCGATGCGCACGTGCATCCCGGCGGTGGCACCGGCGAGCAGGTACGACTGCGCCATGTTGCACGAGCCGTCGCCGACGAAGGTCACGGTCTGCCCGGCGAGCTCGCCCCGGTGCTCCCGGATGGTGAGCAGGTCGGCGAGGAGCTGGCACGGGTGGAAGTCATCGGACAGCCCGTTCACGACGGGCACGCGCGTGCCGTTGGCCATCTCCTCTAGCCCGGCCTGCGCGAAGGTGCGCCAGACGATCGCGGCGACCTGCCGCTCCAGCACGCGCGCGGTGTCGGCCGGGGTTTCCTTGCCGCCGAGCTGGCTGTTCGCGGTCGTGATGATGAGCGGGTTGCCGCCGAGCTCGGCGATGCCGACGGCGAAGCTGACACGCGTGCGCGTCGATGACTTGTCGAACACCACCGCGACGGTGCGCGGCCCCTCCAGCGGGCGCTCGGCGAAGCGATCCCGCTTCAGCCGGCTAGCCAGCTCGAGAATCTCCAACTGCTCCGCTTGGCTGAGGTCGTCGTCGCGCAGGAAGTGCCGGGTCACTGTGTCACCTCCAGCGAGCGCGCGAACAGGTCACGGAACTCGGCGATGTCGTCGTCGCCGATGATCAGCGGCGGCGCGATCCGGATGCTGCTCTCGTTCGCCGCGTTGATGATCAAGCCGTTCGCGAGCGCAGCGGCGGAGAGTTCCTTGGCGACCGGCCTGGTGAGGCCGACGCCGATCAGCAGTCCCCTGCCCCGCACCTCGGCGACCAGGTCCGAGTCGAGTGCGCGGATGACATCACGCAGCTCATCACCGCGCCGGATGGCGTTCTCCATCAGCCCGGAAGCCTCGATCTCGTCGAGCACCGCCAAGCCTGCCGTCGCCGCGAGCGGGTTCCCGCCGAACGTGCTGCCGTGCTGGCCCGCCCGGAACAGGTCGGATGCCTCACCGAAGGTCACGAGCGCGCCGATCGGCACACCGCCGGCGAGGCCCTTGGCGATGGTGATCGCATCCGGGATGATCCCGGCGTGCTGGAACGCGAACCAGGCACCGGTGCGACCGATGCCGGTCTGGATCTCGTCGATGATCAGCAGCACGCCGTGCTCGCTCGTGAGCTCGCGCGCGCGCTGCAGGAACCCGTCCGGCAGGTCGACGACGCCCGCCTCACCCTTGACCGGCTCGAGGAACAGCGCCGCGACATCCGGTCCGATCGCCGTCTCGAGAGCCTCGATGCTCGTGTGGATGTGCTCGATACCCGGCACCAGCGGTGCGAAGTCCTTCTGCAGCGCCGGCTGGCCGGTGAGCGACAGCGCGCCCATGGTGCGGCCGTGGAACGACCCGCCCAAGGTCAGGATGCGCGGGCGCGACCCGCCCCGCGTGTTCAGCCTGGCCAGCTTGAGTGCCGCCTCGATCGCCTCGGTGCCGGAGTTGCCGAAGAACACCCGCCCCTGCTCACCCGCGCCGCTGATCTCGCGCAGGCGCTCAGCGAGCCGGATCTGCGACGGCGTCGCGAAGTAGTTGGACACGTGCGCGAGCGTCGCGATCTGGCGGCTAACGGCGTCCACGAGCGCCGGATGCGCGTGCCCAAGCGAGTTGACGGCGATGCCGGCCAGGAAGTCGAGGTAGCGCTTGCCGTCGACATCCCAGACGTGGGTGCCCACTCCTCGCTCCAGCACCGCCAGCGGTGGGGCGAAGGTGCCCATCATCGCGGTGGAGTGCCGTTGAAGCCACGTGCTCATGTTGCCTGCCCTGACCTTTCGACAATCGTCGTGCCGCTGACGCCGAAGGGCTCTCGCGTGAGCGGATGACTGGTGGTGCCGTCGATGATGGCGGCCCGGGCAACGCCGCCCCTGACCGCGTGGAGGCACGCGGTCATCTTTGGAATCATGCCAGATTCGAGGCTGGGAAGCAGACGCTCGAGCGCCGCGGCGTCCAATTCGCGGATCAGGCTGTCGCGGTTCGGCCAGTCGCCGTAGAGGCCGGGCACGTCAGTGAGGATGATCAGCCGGTCAGCGCCAAGGGCTATGGCGACGGATGCCGCGGCCGAGTCGGCATTGACGTTGAGCAGGCTGCCGCGCGCATCCCGATCCAGGGCGATCGCGGAGATGACGGGTATGCGGCCGGCTCCGATCGTCTCCGCGATGGTCACCGGGTCGACCTCGACGACATCGCCGACCTGACCGAGATCGACCGGCTCGCCGTCAACCATGGTGCCGCGCTTCGCGCCGAGGAACAGCGACCGCTCGTCACCGACAATGGCTTCCGCCTGCTCGCCCGCCTCTGCGATCCGGTCGGCGAGCTCGCGGCCGATGCTGGCGAGCACATCGCGCACGACGAGCACGGCATCCGGTGTCGTGTAGCGCAGCCCACCCCGGAACTCGCTCTGGATGCCGCGCGCCTCGAGCGCCGCGGAGATCTGCGGGCCGCCGCCGTGGGTCACCACCGGCGTCAGGCCGGCGCGCTTGAGCGCGACGATGTCCTCGGCGAACGCGCGTCCGAGCTCGGCATCGACCATGGCATTGCCGCCGAACTTCACAACCACCGTCTCGCCGTGGTGATCGCTGAGCCAGTCGGTCATCAGCTGGAGTAGGCGCTGTTCTCGTGCACGTAGTCGTGCGTGAGGTCATTGGTGAGCACGGTGGCTGTCGCCTCGCCTGCGAACAGGTCGATCACGAGGTGCAGGTCGCGCGGCGTGAGGTCGACACGGTCGCGCGGCTCGTCGGGAGCACCGGCGTGGCAGACCCGCACGCCGTTCATCGTGACGTCGACCGCGTACGGGTCGAAGTCGGCGCTCGTCGTGCCGATGGCCGCGAGTACCCGGCCCCAGTTCGGGTCGTTGCCGAACACGGCGGTCTTGAACAGGTTATTGCGGGCGACAGAGCGGCCCACCTCGACCGCGTCGTCCTCGGTCGCGGCGCCGCGCACCTCGATCGTGATGTCGTGGCTGGCGCCCTCGGCGTCCTGCATGAGTTGGGTGGCGAGGTCGAGGCACACCGCGGTCAGCGCGTCGGTGAACTCGCGCACCGTCGGGCGGATGCCGGATGCTCCGGATGCCAGCAACGTCACCTGATCGTTGGTGGAGGTGCAGCCATCGGAGTCCAACCGGTTGAAGCTCACGCGCACCGCGCCCAGCAGCGCCTCGTCCAGCTCTTCTGCTTCCAGGTCGGCGTCGGTGGTCAGCACGACGAGCATCGTCGCGAGGGCCGGGGCAAGCATGCCCGCGCCCTTCGCCATCCCGCCGATCGACCAGCCTTGCCCCTCGTGCAGCGCCTGCTTCGGGCGCGAGTCGGTTGTCATGATCGCGTGCGCGGCGTCCTGGCCACCGTCGCGGCTGAGCCCGCCCGCGGCCGCCTCGACCCCGGACTCGAGCTTCTGTAGATCGAGCTGCTCGCCGATCAGCCCGGTGGAGCACACCAGCACGTCGTCGGGCGACACCGCGAGCGCACGCCCCACCGCCTGCGCGGTGGCCTCTGTCGTGCGGTAGCCCTGTTCCCCGGTGAAGCAATTCGCCCCGCCCGAGTTGAGCACGATGGCCGAGACCGTGCCGTTGGCTGCCACCCGCTCCGACCAGAGGATCGGGTTGGCCTTCGCCCGGTTGCTCGTGAAGACGACCGCGGCTGATTGACGCGGGCCGCGGTTCACGACAAGCGCGAGGTCGGGCGCCTCGGACGCCTTCAGCCCGGCAGCGACGCCAGCAGCCTCGAAGCCGAGCGGCGTGGTGACACTCACGGCGCCACCGCGTTGAGCGGGAGCCCGGTGCCCTCCGGCAGCCCGAGCGCGACGTTTGCTGCCTGGATCGCCGCGCCCGCGGTGCCCTTCGTGAGGTTGTCGATGGAGGTGACGGTCACGACCCGGCCAGCTGCCTCGTCGACCGCGAAGCCGACCAGTGCGGTGTTGGCGCCAACGGTGTCAGAGCTCTTCGGGAACTGCCCTGCCGGCAGCAGCTGCACGAACGTCTCGTCCTCGTATGCGCGCTCCCATGCGGCGCGCGCCTCGGCGGCGCTGATGCCCGGTGCGAGGCGTGCAGTCGACGTTGCGAGGATGCCGCGCGACATCGGCACGAGCACCGGTGTGAAGGAGACGGTCACGTTCCGCCCGCCCGCGGCGGTCAGGTTCTGGCGGATCTCGGGCGTGTGTCGGTGCACGCCGCCGACCGCGTAGGCGCTAGCCGAGCCCATGATCTCGCTTGCCAGCAGGTGCGGCTGCAGGCTCTTACCCGCGCCGGAGGTGCCGACCGCGAGCACGGCCACCACATCGTCGGCCATGATGACGCGATCCCGGATGCCGGGAGCCAGTCCCAGCGTGATCGCGGTGACGTTGCATCCGGGTACCGCGATGCGGTGGGCGCCGGCGAGACGGTCGCGCTGCTTGCTGCCGTCGCCGAGCACCAGCTCTGGAAGTCCGTAGGTCCATGCCCCGTGGTACTCGCCGCCGTAGAACTTCGCCCAGTCCTCTTCGCTCGTCAGCCGGTGGTCGGCGCCGCAGTCGATCACGAGCGTGGACGCGGGAAGGCTCTCGGTCAGCGCCCCGGACTTGCCGTGCGGCATCGCCATGAAGACGACGTCGTGGCCAGCGAGCAGGTCGGGCTTGGTCTCCTGCAGCACGAGCTTCTCGTAGGAGCGCAGGTGCGGGTGCACCGCGAGCAGCGGCTGGCCGGCGTTCTGGTTCGCGGTGACCGTTCGCACGTCGAGTTCAGGGTGTGCCGCGAGCAGGCGCAGCAGTTCGCCGCCTGCGTAGCCGCTTGCGCCGGCTATTGCTACCGAAAAAGCCATCCTCTAAATCTACCGTCCGACCTGGGAGCCTCAGTCGCGAAGGCTCGCGCCGTGCCGCTCGGCCGCGACGGCAACGCCCGCGAGCTTGGTCTCGGTCGCCTCCGCCGCGGTGAGCGTGCGGTCGGGCGCACGGAACCGCAGGGCGAACGTGAGCGACTTCGCGCCATCCGGAAGGCCGGTCCCGCGGTAGTCGTCGACGAGGTGAGCCTGCTCGAGCAGTTCGCCCGCGCCGTCGATCAGTGCAGTGAGCACGTCATCCGCCGGCACCGCCTGGTCGACGACCAGTGACACATCCTGTGTGGCCGCCGGGTAGCCGGAGATCGGGGTCGGCACAACTTCTCGCGGTGCCAGGTCGATCAGCGCACCCAGGTCGAGCTCGACAACGGCGACGACGCGTGGGAGGTCGTGCTCCTCGGCAAGCGCGGGCAGCAGCTCGCCGGCGAATCCGACGCGAGTTTCGTCGACGAGGAGCTCCGCTGTGCGGCCCGGGTGCAGCGCGGCGTGGCTGCCCTGACGGATGCGCAGCTCGGCGCCGACCGCGAACGCCACCTGATGGGCGGCGTCAAGCGCGTCGCTGAGTCCCGCGGGAACGGCACCCTGACCGGGCTGACGTTCAATGGTGTTGCCGACGAACAGCGCGCCGATCCGCAGCGGCTGCTGCGGGATCTGCTCGGCCAAAGCGGCGAGCTCGTCATCGCTCGGCTTGGCCGTTCCGCTCGGGATCGTCGCCAGTCCGTAGCGACGCTCCGGGTCCCGCAGGTACACCACGCCCGCCTCGAAGATCCGCAAGTCGACGAAGCCGCGGGACAGGTTGCGCCTGGCGATGTCGATGAGCCCGGGGACGAGGCTCGTGCGCAGCTCGGGTGACGTCGGGTCGAGCGGGTTCACGAGGGTGAACGCGTGCGCAGGCGAGCCGTCAGGGGTTCCGAACGTCGCGTTGGCTGCGGTCGTGACGAACGGGTAGGCGAGCACCTCGGTGAGCCCGGCCGCCGCGAGCGTATTCGCGGCGGCGCGACGCAGCCGCTGCTCCCGCGTGAGACCGCGGCCGGGCGGCGCGACCGGAAGCACGGATGGGATGCGGTCGTAGCCGACGATTCGCGCAGCCTCTTCCGCCAGGTCTGCTTGGTCGAGCAGGTCGGGGCGCCATGTTGGCGGCGTTACCGTGAGTCCGCCGTCAACCGGCTGGACAGCCGCGCCGATCTGGGTCAGGGCGTTCAGGATCTCGCCGTCAGCGAAGTCGGCACCGATGATGCCGTTGACGTAGCCCTGCGGCAGGAAGATCGACTCGCGCTCCGGAACCTCGCCGACGCGGTACACCGCGCCGGTGTCGGTGCCGCCGGCGAGTTCGACGAGCAGCTGGGCGACTCGCGCTGCAGCCGGCTCGGCCACAGCGGGGTCCACGCCCCGCTCGAAGCGGCGGCTCGCCTCGCTGGGCAGCTTGTGCCTGCGTGCGGTACGGGCGATCGACACTGAGTCGAAGCTGGCGGCCTCGATCAGCACATTGGTGGTGCTGTCGCTGATCTCGGTGGTTGCCCCACCCATGACGCCTGCGAGCCCGATCGGCCCGGAGTCGTCGGTGATCAGCAGGTCCTCGGGGCTGAGTGTGCGCTCCTTGTCGTCGAGCGTCGTGAGCTTCTCGCCCGGCGTCGCACGGCGCACCGTGATGCCACCGGTGAGCTTGTCGAGGTCGTACCCGTGGATCGGCTGCCCGAGCTCGACCATCACGTAGTTGGTGATGTCGACGAGCAGCGAGATCGACCGGATGCCCGCAAGCGCCAACCGCGCGACCATCCAGGCCGGGGTCGGCCGGCTCGGGTCGACGTCGCGAACCACGCGGGTCACGAAGATGGAGCAGCCGACGCGGCCGCGGATCGGAGAGCGGTCGTCGACGGACACCGGAACCGGCGTCTCCTCGACTGCGGTGCGGGCATCGTCAGCCGGCAGGTGTTTCGCCGGGTCGCGGAATGCCGCGCCGGTCGCGTGCGAGTACTCACGGGCGATGCCGCGGATCGACAGCGCGTACCCGCGGTCGGTGGTCACGTTGACCTCGACCGCCCAATCGTCCAGGCCGAGCAGGCGGATCGCATCCGTGCCCGGCTCCGGGTCGAGGCCCAACTCGGCGAGGCGCAGGATGCCGTCGTGGTCCTCCCCGATGCCGAGTTCGCGGACCGAGGCGATCATGCCGTCGGAGACGTGGCCGTAGGTCTTGCGCGCGGAGATCGGGAACGGGCCGGGCAGCACGGCACCGGGCAGCGACACAACGACCTTGTCGCCGGCGTGGAAGTTGTGCGCGCCGCACACGATCCCCCGGGGCTCACCATCGCCCACGTCGACCTGGCACCAGCGGATCGTCTTGCCGTTGCTCTGCGGTTCGTCGACGTACTCGAGCACCTGCCCGACGACGACCGGTCCGGTCACGTCGAAGCCGTAGGCGCTCTCCTCCTCCAGGCCGACCTTGACCAGGGCGGCCTGCAGCCCCTCAGCGGTGATGTCCTCGGGGACATCAACGTACTCACGCAGCCAGCTGATCGGGACGCGCATCACACCACCATCCCGAACTGCTGCGAGAAGCGGATATCGCCCTCGACCATGTCCCTCATGTCGTTCAGTTCGTTGCGGAACTGGAGGGTGCGCTCGACGCCCATGCCGAACGCGAAGCCCTGGTACTCGTCCGGGTCGACTCCGGCCGCGCGCAGCACGTTCCGGTTGACCATGCCGCATCCGCCCCACTCCACCCAGCGGGCTCCGCCCTTGGCACCGGGGTGCCAGACGTCCATCTCTGCGCTCGGCTCGGTGAACGGGAAGAAGTTGGGGCGCAGCCGGATCTTCGCCTCGGCGCCGAACATGTTGCGCGCGAAGTGCTCGAGCGTGCCGCGCAGGTTCGCCATGGTCAGGCCACGGTCGATCGCGATGCCCTCGATCTGGTGGAACACCGGCGTGTGGGTGGCGTCGAGCTCGTCCTTGCGGAACACCTTGCCGGGCGCGATCACGTAAACCGGCAGTTCACGCTCCAACAGGCTGCGGATCTGCACCGTCGAGGTCTGGCTGCGCAGCACAAGCTGCGAATCGGCGGGGTCTACGAAGAAGGTGTCCTGCAGGCTGCGGGCCGGGTGGTCGGCGTCGGTGTTGAGGGCGTCGAAGTTGAACCACTCGTGTTCGAGCTCCGGGCCTTCTGCGATCTCCCAGCCCATGCCGACGAACACGTCCCCGATGTGCTCCATGAGCAGGCTGAGCGGATGCCGCGCACCTGCCGTCCAGCGCGACGGGACGGCCGTTACATCAACCGCTTCTGCGGCGAGTCTCGCGGTCTCCTCGGCCTCGAACAGTTCGGCCTCACGCGCGGCGATCGCCTGGTTGACTCGGGCGCGCGCCTGACCGACGAGCTTGCCGGATGCTGCCTTCTGGTCGTTCGGCACGTCGCGCAACCGCGAGTTCAGCTGCGCGAGCGGCGAATTCTCCCCTGCGTGGGCGGAGCGCGCCGACTTCAGCTCGCTCAGCGTCTCGCACTCGCGGATGGCCGCGAGGGCGTTCTCGACTGCTTCGGCTACTGCGTGTTCAGGAATAACGGGTTCAGGCACGAGACCCAAGTTTAGTGGCCCGGGTCGGGCGGCCGATCCCGCTCCAGCACCGGCAGCGTGATCGCTCGCGTTCCCTCAGCACCCAACGCCATCGGAACGTTCAGATCCGCCTTACCGAGCCGCGGACCGCTGCGGCGCGCGACAAACCGGGCGATCCACGAGACCGTCAGGTTCAACGCCAGGTAGATGACCAACCCGACGACAAACAGCGTGAACATGTAGCGGCTGCCGTAGAAGTTGCGGTTGTTGCTGATCGTGCGCGCAAGCTCCGGGTAGCTCACGATGTACGCGAGCGATGTGTCCTTCAGCAGCACGACGAGCTGGGCCAGGATGATCGGCAGCATCTGCCGGAAAGCCTGCGGGAACTCGATCAGGATCCATGACTTCATCGGGGTCAGGCCGACGGAGAGGCCCGCCTCGCGTTGTCCGCGAGGAAGCGACCGGATGCCGGCGCGCAATGCCTCGCCGATGATCGCACCGTTGTACAGCGCCAGGCCGAAGACACCGGACCAGTACGAGCCTGCGGTGAAGACGAGGAACACGAAGAAGATCATGAGCAGCACAGGGATGCCGCGGACGAACTCCAGGATCACACCGGTTACCACTCGCACCCAGGTGATCCGCGCGGCTCGACCGAACGAGAACAGGATGCCGATCATGAGGGCGAGAACAGCGGCGACCGCCGCCATGCGAAGCGTGTTGACAGTGGCTTCGCCGAATGACTGCCAGACGACCGGGTCGGCCATGATGTCCCAGCGCGACGGATCGAACATGCCGGGGGTGGTGACGCCGCTGGTCTCGTTCACACGCGGTGCAGCAAGCGTCACGTACATCCAGAAGAAGAACGCGATGATCACAATGACACCGACGATGGACGCGATCATCGAGCGGCGACGGGTTTTCGGTCCCGGCGCGTCATAGAGAACGGTCAGGCTCATCTCATCACCACCACTCTCTTCTCGATGGCGCCCGCGATGAGTCCGAGGGGAACCGTAATGCACAGATACAGCAGCGCCGCGTACAGCAGGATCAGGATGACCGCGTCTGGGTTGTCACGCGCGCCAGCGTTGGTCTGCTTGAAGAGCTCGTCGACGAAGAAGATCCCGGCGACCGAGGTGTTCTTGGTGAGTGCGATGAAGACGTTGATGAGTGGTGGCACAACCATGCGTCCCGCCTGCGGAAGAACGACGAGACCGACCGTCTGGGTGAAACCCATGCCGATGCTTCGCGCGGCCTCCGCCTGCCCGACCGGCACGCCGTTGAAGCCGGAACGGATCGCCTCGGCCACAAACGGTGACGTATAGGCGGTAAGCCCGATGAGGGCTAGCGGGAAGTAGTCGAGGTCGGAGCCGAGAATCGGCAGCACGAGCGCACAGAACATGAGCACGAGCAACAGGGGCACGTTCCTGAGGACCTCGGTGTACACGGTCGCGAAAGCGCGAAGCGACGGCACCGGGGAGATCCGCATGACCGCAATGATCGCTCCGACGATGAAGGCTCCGATTCCGGAGATCACCAGCAGCTGCAGGGTGGTCCAGAATCCCGCAAGGTATGCCGGCGTCACGTCAATGATCGCGTCCATGCATCCCCTCTCCCAACTGTGTGGTCACGGTGGGCCCACCCGCTGGCGCGGATGGGCCCACTGTGGTGTGACTTAGTAGCGGTTGACTGCCGGGGGCTCCGGTGTCTTCAGCACCTTGCCCGCGGTGGACTCCCACGCGGCCACCCAACTGCCATCCTCGTACGCTGCTTCGAGCACGTCGTTGATGAAGTTGCGGAACTCGTCGTCATCGAGCGCGAGGCCGATGCCGTAGGGCTCCTCGGTGAACGGGTTGCCGACAACCTCGAACTCGCCCTCATTCTGGTCGGCGAGGCCGGCCAGGATGACGTTGTCGGTGGTGACGGCAATCACGCGGTCCTGGCGCAGCGGCTCAAGGCAGTTCGAGTACGTGTCGCTCGTGATGAGGTTCACCCCGTACTCGGCGATGTTCTTCTCTGACGTCGAACCCGCGACGCTGCAGACGTTCTTGCCCTCGAGGTCCGCGGGGCCGGTGATGCCCTCGGGGTTGCCCGCGAGAACGAGGATGTCCTGACCAGCGTTGTAGTACGGCCCGGCGAACGAGACAACTTCCTTGCGGGCGTCGTTGATCGTGTACGTCGCGATGACGATGTCGACGGTGCCGTTCTCGATGAACGCCTCACGGTTCGCCGAAACGGTCTCAACCCACTCGATGCCGTCCTCGGGGATGCCGAGCGCTGCTGCAACGAGCTTGCCGATTTCGACATCGAATCCGACGGGCTTGCCGTCAGGGCCAACCAGGCCGAACAGCGGCTGGTCGAACTTGGTGCCGATCTTGATCGTTCCGGCCTCGTTGAGCGCGGCCATCGTTGTGCCGGCCTCGAACTCGACCTCGGTGTTGGGCTCGGGCGCGGTGCCCGGGGTGCCAGTGTCGGCGCAGCCTGCGAGCGCGAGTGCGCCCGTCAAAGCCATTGCTGAAATCATCAGACCCTTTTTGAGTCTCATGGTTCCTCCTAGATGCTGTGTTTCTTAGCTCACCGGTCAGTGAGTAAGGATCTTCGAGAGGAAATCCTTCGCTCTCGGCGTCTGCGGGTTCGAGAAGAACTGCTCGGGGGTGGCTTCTTCGACGATCTCACCCTCGGCCATGAACAGCACGCGATTGGCAGCCTTGCGCGCGAAGCCCATCTCGTGGGTGACGACGACCATGGTCATGCCGTCCTTTGCCAGCCCGATCATCACCTCGAGCACCTCGTTGATCATCTCCGGGTCGAGCGCACTCGTCGGCTCGTCGAGCAGGATCAGCTTCGGGTCCATGGCAAGTGACCGCGCGATGGCGACACGCTGCTGCTGCCCGCCGGACAGCTGGGAGGGAAGCTTGTTCGCCTGGTTGGCGACACCGACGCGCTCGAGGAGCTGCATCGCCTGCTTGTCGGCATCCGCTTTGCTCATTCCGCGCACCTGGCGGGGGCCGAGCGTGACGTTCTCGAGCACGGTCTTGTGCGCGAACAGGTTGAACGACTGGAAGACCATGCCGACATCGGCGCGCAACTGGGCGAGTCCCTTGCCCTCTTCGGGCAGCTTCTTGCCGTCGATCGTGATCGTGCCCGAGTCGATCGTCTCGAGGCGGTTGATCGCTCGACAGAGCGTCGACTTGCCGGAACCGCTCGGGCCGATCACCACGACGACCTCGCCGCGACGGACGGTCGTGTTGATGTCCTTCAGCACATGAAGATCGCCATAGTGCTTATTGACCTCGTCGATCACAACGAGAGGATCGGTTGCGCTTCCTTGCATTTGATCAGTTGACCACAGCGCGCACTATGCGGTCAAACCAAAACGCCGGTTGTGATCGACGTGAGATGCGTCAGGCCGAGCGGTGCGCGAATGCCGACTCGTACAGGCAGACGGATGCCGCGGTCGCGAGGTTCATCGATTCGGCGTTGCCGTAGATCGGCACGGTGAGAACGCGGTCGACCAGCGACAGGTGCTCGTCCTCGAGTCCGTGGGCCTCGTTGCCGAACAGCCACGCGGTCGGCCCGGCAAGCACACCCGAGATCCGCGACTGAAGCAGGTCGTCACCCTTGACATCGGCGGCGATCACCTGGAGACCGGCGGCGCGAGCGCGCTCGATGACCGTCTCGAGATCGGCGCCGACCGCGATCGGCACATGGAAGATCGAACCGGTCGAGGCCCGCACCACCTTCGGGTTGTAGAGGTCGACCGTGCGCCCGGTGAGGATCACGCCGTCAGCACCCGCCGCATCCGCTGCCCGGATGATGGTGCCGGCGTTACCAGGGTCGCGCACCTCTTCGAGAATGGCCACGAGCTTCGCGTGCCCCGGGCGGAGGATGTCCTTCACCGCGGTCGGGAACTGGGCGCACACCGCGACGATGCCCTGCGGCGTCACGGTGTCGGCCATCGAGTCCAGCACCTGCTCGCTGACGAACTCGACATCGACCCCCGCGTCGACCGCGGTCTGGGCGATGTCGGTGTAACGGTCGAGCGCCGTCGGCGTCGAGTACAGCTCAACGACCAGTTCTGGTCGGTACGCGAGGGCCTCGGCTACCGCTTGCGGTCCCTCCAAAAGGAACAGCCCGGTCTCAGACCGGGCTGCCTTGTTGGAGAGCTTGGCAACCGCTCGAACCCTCGGTGACCGTGGATTGTCGATGATCGCCATGTAAGAAATACTACTTCGCTGCGGTCTCCCGGGGCGCCGAGGTGTCGGCCGGAAGAGCGGCCTTGGCGGCCTCGACGATCGACGCGAAGGTCGCAGGCTCGTTGACCGCGAGCTCGGCGAGGATGCGACGGTCGACCTCGATGCCGGCCAGGTTCAGGCCCTGGATGAAGCGGTTATAGGTCATGCCGTTCGCGCGTGCGGCGGCGTTGATGCGCTGGATCCACAGGCGGCGGAAGTCGCCCTTGCGTGAACGGCGGTCACGGTACGCGTAGACGAGCGAGTGGGTGACCTGCTCCTTCGCCTTGCGGTAGAGACGCGAACGCTGGCCGCGGTAGCCGGATGCGCGCTCGAGGATGACGCGACGCTTCTTGTGGGCGTTGACGGCCCTCTTCACTCTTGCCATTTGTGTAAGTTCCTTATCGTGTCTTCGGCCGCAGTTACTTGCCGAGAAGCTTCTTGATGTTCTTGACGTCGGCAGGCGCGATGACCTGGTCCTGGTTCAGGCGACGCTTGCGCTGGCCCGACTTGACCTCAAGGTTGTGGCGCATGCCCGCCTGCTGCTTCATGACCTTTCCGCTGCCGGTGACCTTGAACCGCTTCTTGGTCCCCGAGTGGGTCTTCTGCTTAGGCATCCTTTTCCTCTTTCGTTTCTGTGGTCTCTTCGTGCGACTCGGGCGCGGCATCCCGGTGGGGCTTGGACGCATCCCGTCGGGCGTTCGCCTCGGCCTTCGCCGTTGACTTGTTCTTGTGAGGGCCGATGACCATCACCATGTTCCGACCGTCGATGGTCGGGGTGGACTCGACCGAACCGAATTCGGCGACATCCTCGGCGAAGCGCTGCAGCAGCTTGACGCCCAGTTCCGGACGCGACTGCTCGCGACCGCGGAACAGGATCATCGCCTTGACCTTGTCACCCGCCAGCAGGAAGCCCTCGGCGCGCTTGCGCTTGGTCTCGTAGTCGTGCTTGTCGATCTTGAGGCGGAAGCGCACTTCCTTCAGCACGGTGTTCGCCTGGTTGCGCCGGGCCTCCTTGGCCTTCTGCGCCTCTTCGTACTTGAACTTGCCGTAGTCCATGATCTTCGCCACGGGCGGCTTGGAGTTCGGCGCGACCTCTACAAGGTCCAGGTCCGCCTCCTGGGCAAGACGAAGCGCGACGTCGATCTTGACGACGCCGACCTGCTCACCGCTGGGTCCGACGAGTCGGACCTCGGGCACCCGGATCCGGTCGTTAGTACGGGGTTCGCTGATAGGGAGCTCCTCATTCGTGAAAATCTGCTGCCAAACCGAAAAGCGGATGCTTATCCGGAGCGCGAGAGAGGAAACCCACCTGCCGCGCTTGAGAATTCTCACGCGGCAACGGCACCCAAACCTACCCCCGGATTGCGCCGGCGGCGGAGTGCCATTCGACCCGGTAACCTTGATGAGGCGGTCAACGCGGGTGGGAGAATCTCCACTTTCGCACCGAG
Source organism: Cryobacterium sp. BB307 (assembly GCF_012274275.1). Classification (GTDB taxonomy): domain Bacteria; phylum Actinomycetota; class Actinomycetes; order Actinomycetales; family Microbacteriaceae; genus Terrimesophilobacter. The sequence continues at coordinate 799,288 of NZ_JAANZA010000002.1, forward strand.
AACACGTAATCGTTTCTCAGGGCCCGGACGATTCTAACAGAGGATGCACTGATGAGCGACACCTTCACCGACGACCTGGGCAACGACGCTGCCCGCGATATCGCGGATGTCCCCGCGGTCGAGGTCATCAACACCGTCGCGATCCACCTGCTGAGCGCTGCCGCAGTCAAATGCGGCCTCGCCGACGACCCCGAGTCGCAGACCGACCTCGATGAGGCGCGCAAGCTCATCAACTCCCTGGCCGGTCTGGTCACCGCGGCCGCGCCGGAGCTCGGCGACCACCACGCTCGTCCACTGCGCGACGGGTTGCGAAGCGTGCAGCTCGCGTTCCGAGAGGCGTCGGTGATCCCGGATGCTCCAGGCAAGGGTCCCGGGGAGAAGTACACCGGCCCGGTCAACTAGGCGCGGGCGAGCCTGACCTCGACCGAGTCGACCCGTTCGGCGATCAGCTCGCTGGCGGACCAGCGCTCGTTCAGGCGCGCGAACAGTGACTTGAGCTGCTCTGCGTCGAGTCCGTCAATGAGGGTGAGCACGACCAGGAGTTCCGGACCGGCCAGGCGCGCATCCGGGTCCCCCGGGGCGAGCTGAAGCGCGACGACCGCCGGCTCGTCGGCGACCGACCGGTCGAACTCGGCGGCGACCGCGACGTCGGAGAAGGCCGGTGTCCACGGCTGCTGCTTCGCCATCGACCACAGCGCTGGGCGGCGCACGCCGAATTCGGTCGGTGATGTCGGGTCGAGCACGACGAGGTCGGTGTGTTCGCTCGCGGCCGCGAGCGCGACGCGCACACCGGTCGCGGGAACGGGCCGCGCGGTGGGGTTCCACGCCGACATCGCGCCGACCGAGCTGAACACCGGGATCACGGAGCGGCCATCCGGGCCCTTCACAGTGACGATCGCGAGCTCCTGCGTCTTGTCGATGAGCTTGCCATCGTCGCTCAGCCCCAACTCTCCTGCCTTCGCGAGGAGCGGGATCAGCACGCGCGCATCGCGGAGGACGTCGACGACGGCCGCCTGATCCGCCTGACCTGCGTGGAACCGGTCGATCGCGTCGATCAGCTCGGGCGGCGCGCTGCCGTCATCGTCGGCGTTGGGGTTGGGCTCGAAGTGCCTGCCAGCCCACGGCTGGCCTGCGGAGTCGGTGGGTCCGGTCATCCGGATGCGACGTCGAGCGCCTCAGCCAGGGTGAACGCGCCGGCGTAGAGTGCCTTGCCGACGATGGCGCCCTCCAGGCCGTGCGGCACCAGCTCGCGCAGGGCGGCGATGTCGTCAAGGCTGGAGACGCCGCCGGAGGCGATGATCGGCTTGTCGGTGCGCTCGGCGACCATGCGCAGCAGCTCCAGGTTGGGGCCCTGGAGCGTGCCGTCCTTGGTGACGTCGGTGACGACGTAGCGCGCGCATCCGGCTTCCTCGAGCCGGTCCATGACCTCGAACAGGTCGCCGCCGTCCCGGGTCCAGCCGCGCGCGGCGAGCGTTGTGCCGCGCACATCGAGGCCGACAGCGATCGCGTCACCGTACTCGGCGATGACGTGGGCGGCCCAGACCGGGTTCTCGAGTGCCGCGGTGCCGAGGTTGATGCGCTTAGCGCCGCTCGCGAGAGCCGTCTCGAGGGTCTGGTCATCCCGGATGCCGCCGGAGAGTTCGATGTTGACGCCACGCGCGGCGCGTATGACGCGGCGGATGGCCGAGTGGTTGGTACCGCGGCCGAACGCGGCGTCGAGGTCGACGAGGTGGATCCACTCGGCTCCCTGAGCCACCCAGTCCGCCGCGGCATCTGCCGGGTCGCCGTAGTTGGTCTCGGTTCCCGCTTCGCCTCGGGTGAGGCGGACGGCCTTGCCGTCTGCGATGTCGACCGCCGGAAGCAGGGTGAGGCCCGGGATCGTATTGAACTCGCTCATGGTCGCTTTCTTGAAGGGTGTTGGTGCTGTGTGAGGTCGCGCGGCGCCGTACGCGCAAGCTTTAGATACTAGTCACTTCCGCAGTGACCCGACCCAGTTCGACAGCAGCCGCAGCCCGGCCTCGCCGGACTTCTCCGGGTGGAACTGGGTCGCGGCCAGTGGGCCGTTCTCCACCGCCGCGACGAAGCGCACGCCATCGTGCTCCGCCCAGGTGACAGCCGGGTGGGAGAACGGGGTGTCGGTGAGGGTCCACTGCCGGGCCGCGAACGAGTGGACGAAGTAGAAGCGCTCATCGCTGACGCCTGCGAAGAGCCGTGAGTTCTCCGGCGCCTCGACCGTGTTCCAGCCCATGTGCGGGAGCACCGGGGTGCCCAGGCTCTCCACGGCGCCGGGCCATTCGCCGAGGCCCTCGGTGTTCTGCCCGCGTTCGAGGCCGGATTCGAACATGACCTGCATGCCCACGCAGATGCCGAGCACCGGGCGTCCGCCGGCCAGCCTCCGGTCGATCACCTCTGGGCCGCGGACCGTTGCCAACTGCTGCATGACCGCGGCGAAGGCGCCGACGCCGGGCACGACGAGCCCGTCGGCTTCCATCGCGGCTGCCTTGTCGCCGGTCACCGTGACATCCGCCCCGGCGGCCTCGAGAGCCTTGGCTGCGGAGTGGATGTTCCCGCTCCCGTAGTCGTAGACGACGACGGATGGCCTGGTCACGACTACAGCGCGCCCTTAGTCGACGGGATGCCGCTTACTCGGGCATCCGGAGCCACCGCCTGGCGCATGGCACGCGCGAACGCCTTGAACTCGGCCTCGGCGATGTGGTGCGGGTCGCGTCCGCCGAGCACCGTGATGTGCACCGTGAGTGCCGCGTGGTGAGTGATCGCCTCGAAGACGTGGCGGACCATCGAGCCGGTGAAGTGGCCGCCGATCAGGTGGAACTCGAAACCCGCCGGCTCGCCGCTGTGAACGAGGTAGGGGCGGCCGGAGACGTCGACGACGGCGCGGACGAGCGCCTCATCGAGCGGCACGTGGGCGTCGCCGTAGCGGGCGATGCCGGCCTTGTCGCCGAGCGCCTGCCCGATGGCCTTGCCGAGCACGATGCCGATGTCCTCGACCGTGTGGTGCACGTCGATGTGGGTGTCGCCGGTGGCGTGCACCTCGAGGTCGATGAGCGAGTGCTTCGAGAACGCGGTGAGCATGTGGTCGAAGAACGGGACGCTGGTCCGGATGTCGGAGGTGCCGGTGCCGTCGAGGTTGACCGACAGACGGATGCTCGACTCACTGGTCTCCCGCTGGAGCTGGGCGACGCGCTGATTAGCCATTGATCAATCCTATTCGTCAGTCGAGTTCGGCCAAGGCCGCGAGGAACTGGGTGGTCTCCTGCTCGGTGCCGGCGGTGACACGCATGTGGTGCGGGATGCCAATGTCGCGGATCAGGATGCCTCGCTGCAGCAGCGCCTCGAAGGTGGCGCTCGGGTCGGCGACGCCGCCGAACAGCACGAAGTTGGTCCAGCTGCGCAGCACCGGGTGGCCGAGGCGCGGCAGCTCTTCCAGGAGCCGGTCGCGTTGGCCGCGGATGTCGTCGACCATCGCGAGCATCTCGTCGGCGTGGGCGAGCGCCGCGAGGGAGGCCGCCTGGGTGAGCGCGGAGAGGTGGTAGGGCAGCCTGACGAGCCGCAGCGCGTCGGCAACTGACGGGTCGGCCGCCAGGTAGCCGAGCCGGGCGCCCGCGAAGGCGAAGGCCTTGCTCATGGTGCGGGACACCACGAGGCGTTCTCGGCCGGGCAGCAGGGTGAGGGCGCTCGGCTCCCCCGCCGGCATGAACTCGGCGTAGGCCTCGTCGACGATCAGGATGCCGCGGGTAGCCGCGTACGCGACCTCAATGGTCTCGAGAGATACCGGTGTGCCGGTCGGGTTGTTCGGCGAGCAGAGGAACACGATGTCGGGATCGGTCTTCTTGATCCAGCGTTCGACCGTCTCAGGCGAGAGTTCATAGTCGGCGTCGCGCTCGCCCGTGACCCAGCGGGTTCCGGTGATGGAGGCGATGATCGAGTGCATCGAGTACGTGGGCGGGAAAGCCAGCGCGGTGCGGCCCGGCCCGCCGAATGCCTGCAGCAGTTGCTGCAGCACCTCGTTCGAGCCGTTGGCGGCCCAGATGTTCTCGCCCGTGAGGTCGTGGCCGAGGTAGCCGGCGAGGCTCTCCCGCAAGGCGGTGAACTCGCGATCCGGGTACCGGTTGATGCCGAGGACCGCCTCGGCGAGGCCCGCGACGATGTCGTGCGCGACCGCCTCCGGGATCGGGTGCGAGTTCTCGTTGACGTTCAGGGCAACCGGCACGTGGAGCTGAGGTGCGCCGTACGGTGTCAGGCCGCGAAGGTCGTCACGAATGGGCAGGTCTCGAAAGGAAAGAGGCACCGATCAATCGTACGGCGGCCTCTGTGTCCGCCGGGCCACCGCCGGGTCGCGCCCGTTCCGAACACCTGCGCCCACGCGCCACGCCGCGCCCGTTCCGGACATCCGCACCCTCCCGCCGCGACGCGCCTGCTCCGGACATCCGCGCCGCGTGTGCCGGGCGCGCCTGTCCGGAACGGGCGCGCTCCGCCGGACCGAGACACCGCCGTCCTCTCCCCTACAGGCGTCCGCCGGGCGATTCGCCGGAGGCAGCGTCAGTTGGAGTAGGCCGCCGGAATGGCCAGGCGCTGACCGCCTTGCACCTCGGAGCTGGTCAGCCGGTTGAGGCTGAGGATGTCGGCGACAACGTCACCCGGGTCGGCTTGCGGCGCGATGTCGGCCGCAAGTTGCCACAAGGACTGCCCGGCGAGCACCGTCGTGTACTCGAACTCATGCGCGGAACCTTCGCTGTCTGCGACCGCACCGCCCCCGTTGAGCGCGATCGCGCTGATGGCGATCACGACTGGGGCGGCAACCAGGGCGGTGATCACTGCGCGCCCACGACGAGTCAGCCGAAGTCGGGCCACGGGCTGCGCTGCGGTCATTGCTGTCTCCTTCATGGTGCTCCTCCTCTAGTGATCTCGCCGTACTGGGTTCTCGTATCCGACGCTCGGCCGGGAGCGCCGGATACGAAGCTTTGTTCCGAATGTATCTTCGATAGTGACCGAAATCAAGTCAATTTTCGAAGTGTGTCGCGGCGAGTTATCAACACGCTCGAAGAAATGTTTGTTTTGGTCACGAGAGGCGGATACAGTTTCGATTGTCTGGACTACAGACAATCAGCAGCCACTGACATTGATGTGGCGTGAGGGGTGGAGGACCCTATGAGCGCGATCGAGAACGGGCGCGGCGAGGCGGGCGCGAAGCCCGGTACCCGACGCCGCAAGAGCCTCAGCGAGAAGCAGCTCGCGATTCTCGAGGTGATCCAGCGCTCGGTCGCGACGCGCGGCTACCCGCCGAGCATGCGTGAGATCGGCGACGCCGTGGGTCTCTCCTCACTGTCGAGCGTCACTCACCAGCTGAACCAGCTGGAGCTCAGCGGCTACCTCCGCCGCGACCCGAACCGCACCCGCGCGCTCGAAGTGCTCATCGAACTGCCGAGCCAGCCGGAGGAGAGCACCATCCCGGTCGGAGACGCCGCGATGGTCCCCCTGGTCGGACGCATCGCCGCCGGCATCCCGATCACCGCGGACCAGCAGATCGACGAAGTGTTCCCGCTCCCCCGCCAGCTAGTCGGGAAGGGAGACCTCTTCATGCTCAAGGTTGTCGGCGATTCCATGATCGACGCGGCCATCTGCGACGGCGACTGGGTTGTCGTGCGCCAGCAGAAGAACGCCGAGAACGGCGAGATCGTCGCGGCGATGCTCGACGATGAGGCCACTGTCAAGGTCTTCCAGCAGCGCGACGGACACACCTGGCTGCTGCCACGGAACTCGGCCTTTGCGCCCATCTTGGGCGACCAGGCAGAGGTCCTCGGCAAGGTCGTGGCGGTGCTGCGGGCGGTCTGACCGCCGACCCCTTCACGAGACTGCAGAAACTGGCATTCTGAGCGCTCAAAATGCCGGTTTGCGCAGTCTCGGTGGGAATCTCGGCTGAAGGGGATCTCGACAGGCTCGGATCTCGACAGGCTCGATCGCCGAGGAGGAACGATCACCGATGGGTCAGGCCGACACGACCGCCCAGCGGCGAAGCTCGGGGGCGTAGTGCGCGGTCACGAGCGCGTGCACGCGCGTGCCGGACTCTTCGTAGTCGGTGGACAGCACCCGACCGTGGTCGTGCAGACCCGAGATCACGTCGCCACGGTCGTACGGCACCAGCAGTTCGACCTCGATGTCCGGGGCGGGCAGCAGCCGGGCAATCTCCCCGAGCAGCTCCTCGATGCCCTCACCGGTGCGGGCGGACACGAACACCGCGTTCGGTTCCAGTCCGCGCAACACCAGGCGAGTGCCGTCATCCACCAGGTCGGCCTTGTTGAACGCGACGATCTCCGGGATGTCCCGCGCGCCCACCTCGCCGATGACGTCGCGCACGGTCGCGAGCTGGCTGGCTGGGTCCGGATGCGATGCGTCGACGACGTGCACGATGACGTCGGCGCCCGCGACCTCCTCGAGGGTGGAGCGGAACGCCTCGACCAACTCGTGTGGGAGGTTCCGCACGAACCCGACGGTGTCGACGAGCGTGTACCGGCGGCCGTCCTCGGTCTCCGACTTGCGGACGGTGGTGTCGAGTGTTGCGAACAGGGCGTTCTGCACGAGCAGTCCGGCTCGCGTGATGCGGTTCAGCAGCGACGATTTGCCCGCGTTGGTGTAGCCGGCGATCGCGACGGTCGGCACCTCGTTGCGCTGACGGTTGGCGCGCTTCGCCTCGCGTGCGGGCGCGAACTCCTTGATCTGCTTGCGCAGCTTCGCCATCCGGGTGTGGATACGCCGACGGTCGAGTTCGATCTTCGTCTCACCTGGGCCGCGGGAACCCATGCCGACGCCGGCGCCGACCTGGCCACCGGCCTGCCGGCTCATCGACTCACCCCAGCCGCGAAGGCGGGGAAGCAGGTACTCGAGCTGCGCGAGCTCGACCTGGGCCTTGCCCTCGCGGCTCTTCGCGTGCTGGCTGAAGATGTCGAGGATCACGGCCGTACGGTCGATGACCTTGACCTTGACGACATCCTCGAGGGCGCGCCGCTGGCTGGGTGCCAGCTCGGTGTCGGCGACGACGGTGTCGGCGCCGAGTGCCGCGACCACGCCGGCGAGTTCCTGAGCCTTGCCCTTGCCGAGGTAGGTGCTGGGGTCCGGGTGCGGGCGTCGCTGCAGCAGGCCGTCGAGCACAACCGCGCCGGCGGTCTCTGCGAGGGCCGCGAGCTCGCGCATCGAATTCTCCGCGTCGGCGAGGGCGCCCTGGCTGTACACGCCGATCAACACGACATTCTCAAGCCGCAGCTGCCGGTACTCGACCTCGGTGACATCCTGCAGCTCGGTGGACAGCCCGGCGACGCGACGCAGCGCCTGCCGGTCCTCGCGGTCGAGTTGATCGCCGTCAGCATCGGTGTCGGCGGATGCCGACTGCAGCGCCTGCGCCCGAGATCCGAAGATCGCGTACTGCTCCGCACGCGAATCGGCTGCCGCCAGTACGCGGTCGACGGCGTCGTCGTTGCGCTCAAGTTCAGTCATTGGGTTAACCCTAACTCTTCGTCACCGGGTAAGTTTCTCTGCATGCCCGACGAGCACTACTTTTCTTCACGTCCGGCAAGTGCACCCCAGCTCCGGCCGCTGCATGTCACCTTGGCGGGGCGCCAGGCAGTCCTCACAACGGCTGGCGGCATCTTCTCCCCCGACCGGATCGACGTCGGAACACAGGTGCTCCTGGCGAACAGTCCGGTCGCGCCGCCTGGCGGCCACTTCCTCGACCTCGGCTGCGGGTGGGGTCCGATTGCCCTCACTCTCGCTCTCGAGTCTCCCCGCGCGACGGTGTGGGCCGTTGATGTGAACGAGCGGGCGCTGGATCTGGTCCGACGCAACGCCGAGACCCTCGGCCTCGACAATGTCAACACCGTACGGCCCGAGGATGTTCCCGCCGACGTGCGATTCATGACCATCCGCAGCAACCCCCCGATTCGGGTGGGCAAGAGCGAGCTGCACAACATGCTCGAGTTCTGGCTGCCCAGGCTGGAGGCGGATGCGGATGCCTGGCTGGTCGTGGCGCGGAACCTCGGGTCGGACTCGCTGCAGCGCTGGCTGGAGACTACGCTCCCGGACGGCTTCAGCGTCATCCGCTCGTCGACCAACAAGGGTTTCCGCGTGCTGCGGGTCCGCCACAAGTGAGCTAGGCGGAGTACTCGATCGAGCCGGTGTAGACCAGCTCGGCCGGGCCGCTCAGCGAGACGTGCTCGCCGTCCTCGGCCGGCCACATCCTGACCCCGAGCGAGCCGCCGGGGACCTCGACGCGCCACTGATGCGGTGCACTCTCGCCTGCCCAGTGGCGTGTCGCCAGCGCCGCCGCGACCGCACCGGTGCCGCAGGACAGCGTCTCGCCGCTGCCGCGCTCGTGCACACGCATCCGGATGTGTCCGATGCCGTCACGCACGAGCGGGTCGCCGGGCACGACGAACTCGACGTTCGCGCCCGCCACCGGCTCCGGGTCGATGATCGGGATGTACGCGAGGTCGGCCGACTCGAGCTCCTCCTCGCTGGAGAGGGCGACGACGACGTGCGGGTTGCCGACGTTGATGCCGAGCCCCGGCCGAGCCACCTTGAGGTTTTTCGCGCGGACCAGCGGCTCACCGCCGTCGAGCTTCCAGCGGCCCAGGTCGACCTGGAAACCGGTGAGGTTGCGTTGCAGGTCGCGCACGCCGGCGCGCGTGCCGATCGAGAGGGTCTCGCCGTGCTCGAGCGTGGTCAGGCCGTTCTCGAGCAGGAAGCGCGCGAACACCCGGATGCCGTTGCCGCACATCTCGGACACCGACCCGTCGGCGTTGTAGTAGTCCATGAACCACTCGGCGTCCTCGTCCTCGGCAAGCGCGGCGGCGCCATCCGGAATGTGGCGAGAGCGCACGGCCCGGATCAGCCCGTCGGCGCCGATGCCGAAGTGCCGGTCGCAGAGCTCGGCGATCTGGATCGTGCTGAGTTCGACCTCGCCATCCGGATCGGCGAACAACACGAAGTCGTTCCCCGTGCCGTGGCCTTTCGTGAAGAGCAGTTCAGGCATCCTGCAATAGTAGTTGCGTGCCGCCTAAGGCCTCATAGGGCTCGAACCAGTGGGCGCTCCGGTAGCGTCGGAACCAGCTGACCTGTCTGCGCGCGTACTTGCGGGTGAGGGCCGCGGTGGCCTCGATCGCCTCGGTTCGAGTTAGTTCGCCGTGCACTTCGGCGATCGCCTGCGCGTAGCCGATGGCCCGGCTCGCGGTGACTCCGCGCTCGATGCCGAGTGGGATCAGTCGGCGTACTTCGTCGAGCAGTCCGTCGTCCCACATCCGCTGCACCCGGTCGTTCAGCCTGGCGACGAGTTCGTCGCGGGGCGCCTGCACGCCGATGACGATGGTGGGTCGCCAGAACTCATCGGCCGGCAAACCGCTGCCGAACGGCTCCCCGGTGAGTTCGATCACCTCGAGCGCGCGCACGATGCGCCGCCCGTTGTGCGGGCCGATCGACGCGGCAGCGTCAGGGTCGACCGCACGCAGCCGCTGGTAGAGCATGCCCGGACCGCTCGCGTCGAGCTCGGCTTCCAGGCGCGCCCGGATCCCGGCATCCGTTCCGGGGAAGCGGAAGTCGTGCAGCACTGCGGAGACGTAGAGGCCGGAGCCGCCGACGAGAATCGGCACGGCCCCGCGCGCGATGATGTCGTCAATGTGCTCGCGCGCGACCGGCTGATAGCGCGCGACCGTGGCCTCCTCGGTGACGTCGAGGACGTCGAGCAGGTGGTGACGGATGCCGCGACGCTCGCCCTCCGGCAGCTTGGCCGTGCCGATGTCCATGCCCCGGTAGAGCTGCATCGCGTCGGCGTTGACGATCTCGGCCGGGCGGCCGGTGTCGCGCAGCCATTCTGCGACGTCGAGCGACAGGGTCGTCTTGCCCGTGCCGGTCGCGCCGACGATCGCGATGATCGGCGTGCCGCTGGGGTCAGCGCTGCCCATCTGCCGGGTCGTAGATCGGTGTGGTCGCGACGCGCAGCGTTGGCAAGCCCAAAGAGACCTTTGCGCCTGTGGACGCGGTTCCGCCGTGCGCGGGCACCGCGCAGGACTCGGCCTCGGCGCGGTCCCACGCGTCGCCGGCGCGGGTGCGTCGCACGCGCAGCGGGGAACCGTCGGAGTCGGCGATGAGGTAGAACGGCGCCGCCTGGGTGACGGCGACCGTCACCACGTCGCCCGGGCGGGGGACGTCGCTGCCGGCCGGGACGTCGAAGTGCACGAGTCGGCTGTCTTCTGCGCGTCCGCTCATCCGGTGCGTGTCGGCGTCCTTGCGACCCTCGCCGGTCGCGACGAGCACCTCGACGGTGCTGCTGACCAGCTTCTGGTTCTCCTCCCAGGAGATGTGCTCCTGCAGTGCGACCAGTCGTTCGTAGCGTTCCTGGACGACCTCCTTGGGCACCTGGTCGGGCATGGTTGCCGCCGGTGTCCCTTCTCGGATCGAGTACTGGAAGGTGAACGCGCTCGCGAAGCGCGCCTGCTCGACAACGCGCAGGGTGTCCTGGAAGTCCTCCTCGGTCTCGCCGGGGAACCCGACGATGATGTCGGTGCTGATCGCCGCGTTCGGGATGCGCGCGCGAACCCGGTCGAGGATGCCCAAGAACTTCTCCGACCGGTAGCTGCGGCGCATCGCGCGCAGGATCCGGTCCGACCCGGACTGCAGCGGCATGTGCAGTTGCGGCATGACGGTGGGCGTCTCGGCCATCGCGTCGATGACGTCGTCGGTGAAGGCGGCGGGGTGCGGGCTGGTGAAGCGGATGCGCTCAAGCCCGTCGATCTCTCCCGCGGCCCGCAGCAGCTTGCCGAACGCCTGCCGGTCGCCGAACTCGACACCGTAGGAATTGACGTTCTGGCCGAGCAGGGTGACCTCGATGGCGCCATCGTCGACGAGTGCCTGCAGTTCGGCGAGGATATCGCCGGGGCGACGATCCTTCTCCTTGCCGCGCAGCGATGGCACGATGCAGAAGGTGCAGGTGTTGTTGCATCCGACCGAGATGGAAACCCAACCGCTGTAGGTGGAGTCCCGTCGGGTGGGGAGGGTGGACGGGAACACCTCGAGCGATTCGAGGATCTCCAACTGCGCCTCACCGTTGTGGCGGGCACGTTCAAGCAGCGCCGGCAGCGACCCCATGTTGTGGGTGCCGAAGACGACATCAACCCACGGCGCCTTCTCGAGGATGACCGACTTGTCCTTCTGCGCCAGACATCCGCCGACGGCGATCTGCATGCCCTCGTGCTCGCGTTTGACGGATGCGAGGTGCCCGAGGTTGCCGTACAGCTTGTTGTCCGCGTTCTCGCGGACCGCGCACGTGTTGATCACCACGACGTCGGCCTGTCCGTCGTCGGCACGCACGTAACCGGCGGCCTCGAGCGAGCCGCTGAGTCGCTCGGAGTCGTGAACGTTCATCTGGCACCCGTAGGTGCGCACCTCGTAGGTGCGCGGGCGCTCGGTCGTGGTGGTGGCGCTCATGAGGCCTCAAGCCTAATCCGGTCACGGCGGGCGCGACCACCTGGGCGGTCAACACCTGCCCGGCACACCCGAGGGGTCAGAAAGCGGCTTCCTGCGGAGGGGAAGGACCTTTTGCGACCCCTCGGTGGTAGGCCCGGCCGGGTTAGCGTCGCCGGTCAGCGGAAGCGCGGACCCGACGCGGAGGGTGCGGCGAGGGCACTGTCCACCGCGTGGCGCACAACGTCGCCCGAGTAGCCTTTGCGCATCAGGAACCCGCTGAGACGGCGCACCGCCGTCTCCCGGTCGAGGCTGCCGAGCTGGCGGGCGCGCTTGGCCGCGAGTTCGTTGGCGCGCTCCTGCTCATCGTCGTCGTCGAGTTCCTCCAGCGCCTCCAGGATGAACTCGTCGTCGATGCCGCGCCGCCGCAACTCGGCGGTGAGCGCCTGCCTGCCGAGACCTTTGCGCTCGCGCAGCGTGCGGACGAGCGTCTCCGCCAGTGCCCTGTCGTCGATCAGGCCGACCGACTCCAGCCGGTCCAGCTCGATCTCGACGGCGCAGATGTCGATGCCGTGCTTGGCCAGCTGGTCGCCCAGCTCAACGCGCGAGAGGCCGCGGCGGGTGAGACCGCGCATGCTGATCTTCTCGGCCTCGCGTGCCTGCTCCTCGAGACTCTCGGCCGTGTGCGGCCTGGCGTCGGAGGTCGGATCCGGGTCGGCGACGTCCGACGAGGGCTCGGCTCCCGGCAGGTAGGTGACCGGTGCGAGCCGCTCGTCGGATGTCATGTCGTCAGCCCCTTAGCTCGGCTCTGGCGGCTATTCGCCAGCCGCCTTGCGGGTCGCGAGCTTGTCGGCGATCGAGTCGACGTTGCTCTCGGCTGCGGCCGCTGCTGCAGCGGCTTTCGCCTCGGCGCCGATGCCGAGCTTGACCATGATCTTGGTCTCGATCTCGGCGGCGATCTTGGGGTTCTCGATCAGGAACCGGCGTGAGTTCTCCTTGCCCTGACCGAGCTGGTCGCCTTCGTAGGTGTACCAGGCGCCGGACTTCTTGACGATGCCGTGTTCGACACCGAAGTCGATCAGGCTTCCCTCGCGAGAGATACCGGTGCCGTACAGGATGTCGAACTCGGCCTGCTTGAACGGCGGCGCCATCTTGTTCTTGACGACCTTGACGCGCGTGCGGTTGCCGACCGCGTCAGACCCTTCCTTCAGGGTCTCGATGCGCCGGATGTCGAGACGCACCGAGGCGTAGAACTTCAGCGCCTTACCGCCGGCGGTGGTCTCTGGGCTTCCGAAGAAGACACCGATCTTCTCGCGCAACTGGTTGATGAAGATCATCGTGGTGTTGGTCGAGTTGAGGCCACCGGTGAGCTTGCGCAGCGCCTGCGACATGAGCCGCGCCTGCAGGCCGACGTGTGAGTCGCCCATCTCGCCCTCGATCTCAGCGCGGGGCACGAGTGCTGCGACCGAGTCGATGACGATGAGGTCGATGGATCCGCTTCGCACGAGCATGTCGGCGATCTCGAGCGCCTGCTCACCCGTATCGGGCTGCGACACGAGCAGGGAGTCGATGTCGACGCCGAGCGACTTGGCGTACTCCGGGTCGAGCGCGTGCTCCGCGTCGATGAACGCCGCGATGCCGCCGGCGCGCTGCGCGTTGGCGATCGCATGCAGCGTGAGCGTCGTCTTACCCGAGGACTCAGGGCCGTAGATCTCGACGATCCGGCCGCGGGGCAACCCGCCGATGCCGAGTGCGACGTCAAGGGCGATCGACCCCGTCGGGATCACCGCGACAGGCGCGCGCTCATCGCTGCCCAGACGCATGACGGAGCCCTTGCCGAACTGGCGGTCGATCTGGGCGAGGGCGGTTTCCAGCGACTTTTCACGATCCGCTGCTGATGGCATTTGGAACTCCTTAGGACTCGTACTCGGTGCGCCTATAGGCTGCCGTTCCCCCCACGAGCCGATGATGCAAGGCTTCGTGAGTACCGCGACAAGGCAGTTGGCTGCATATCTCCAACGATCGCTACGCTACGCCCGACCGGTGACATTCGACTGTCGCCCGCCGCCCGTTGTGAGTGCCACGTTTTCGAGTGCTGCTGTGTAGGAGCCTAGTCAGATCCGAATCGATGTTCGAACCATTTTCGGCGTGTCGGAAGGCGAATCTCGAACTGGCCCCGAGCACGCGCCGACCATCAGGACTTGGCGGGCTGCCTGCCCGCGCCGTACCAGCGGTTCGGCGGCACGTCCGTCGCCTTGCACAGCGCGATCCAGACCTCGCGCGGCGGCTGGCCCGCGGCGAGTGCCTGCTCGGCAGTGTGGTCCCCGAACTCGACGAGCACCAGATCGCGCAGCAACGTGCTGCCGTAGCCCTCGCCGAATTCCTCGGCGACGGCTCGACGGAACTCGCTCAACCTCACCGCCGCGCCCTTCGCGTCAGAAAGCGAACGCCCCGGACGCAAGCCGGGGCGTTCAACGTGTGTGGAATCAGCGGACCGCGAGATCCGCGTCGAAGTTCGCGACGAGGTCGTCGGGAACCGTGTCCGGGATGACGTCGAGACCTTCGATCACCGCAAGGCGGTCTCCGACTTCGCGCATGATCACCGAGATGGGCGTGTCGAGCGCATCAGCCACTGATGCGAGAATCTCGGAGCTGGCCTCCTTCTGGCCACGCTCGACCTCGCTGAGATAGCCCAGCGCGACGGACGCCTTGCTCGCGACCTGACGAAGGGTGCGTCCCTTCTGCAGACGGAAGTCCCGCAGCACGTCACCGATTTCTTGACGAACCAGAACCATTGGACCCCTCCTCTTCCCTGTCTGCTGAGCTCTTACGTCGAGTGGATGTTGAACTCTACATCCAACCGTCTTCAAACTCTAAACGGTGGTCACTGAATGACGTTTGTGAATCACCAGTTGTAACGAGATCGACACCCGGGCTATTCCCTCGCCGCCACCGAGCGGATGGTGCCGCTCAGCCAGGCGACCGCCTCGCTGACCGTGCGTGCCCGGATCTCGTCGCGCGTGCCGGCGAGCTCGAGTCGCTTCGAGACGGTGTCGTCTCCGATTGAGAGGCCGAGGTAGACGGTGCCGACCGGATGCCCGGCCTGCGGGTCCGGACCGGCGACTCCGGTCGTCGCGATGCCGATCGAGGCGGGCGAGCCGTCGACCGCGAGGATGGCGCGCACGTTGCGCGCCATCTGCTCGGCGACCTCAGGATGCACCGGCCCCTCCCGCTCGAGCAGTTCAGCGTCGACCCCGAGCAGCGTGTGCTTCAGCTGGGTGGCGTAGGCCACCACAGAACCGTTGACCACGGCAGAGGCGCCGGCCGGGCGAACCAGTTCCGCCGTCACCAGCCCGCCGGTGAGCGATTCTGCGACGGCGACGGTCATGCCCCGTGCGCTGAGCTCCGCGACCAGGGCGGCGGTGATCGGCGCCGGAGCGTCCGGACCGGGCTCAGTCGACGGCGCCATGCGCTCTCTTCTGCCTGACCGCGCTGACGATGTATTCGATGCCCGACCACAGGGTGAGCACTACCGCGATCCCCATCAGCACGGCGTTGACCCAGTGGGTCCACTCGCCGAACCACTCCCAGGTGGGCACGAGGTAGAACGACACCGCCACCGCCTGCATCACGGTCTTGAGCTTGCCGGCCGGGGACGCCGCGATGACGACCTGGCGGACCACGGCCATCCGGAACGCGGTGATCCCGAGCTCCCGGGCGAGGATCACGATGGTGACCCACCACCACAGCTCGCCGAGGATCGACAGCGCGATGAGCGCGCCGCCGATGAGGATCTTGTCGGCGATGGGGTCGAGGATCTTGCCGAAGTCGGTGATCAGGTTCTGCCTGCGCGCGAGCAGCCCGTCGACGCTGTCGGTCACGATCGCGACGATGAACAGCGCCGCGGCGGCGTACCGCAACGGCCCGTTCTCGCCGCCGTCGACGAGCAGCATCCAGACGAACACGGGTGCCAGCAGGATGCGCACGACGGTGATGATGTTGGCGATGTTTCCGGTGCTCGCGGGGGTATCCCCGTTGCGGGCAACCCGTCCGCGCATCGGGAACGACCGCTCGCGGTCCCCGTTCACAGGGCTGGAGGGCAGGGACACTGCTTCACTCTCTGTCGGTCAGTTGCCAGGCGTCCTCGTCCGAGTCGCCTTCCACCTCATCGTAACCGCCGCCGCCGGATGCGTTCTGGTCATCGACCGGTTCGTCACCGCGCAAGCGCGCGAGCACCGAGGGGAGCTGTTCCGGCGTGACGAGCACGTCACGGGCCTTCGACCCTTCGGACGGGCCGACGATCTCGCGGGACTCCAGCAGGTCCATCAGGCGGCCGGCCTTGGCAAAGCCGACGCGAAGCTTGCGCTGCAGCATCGAGGTGGAACCGAACTGTGTGCTGACGACGAGTTCAGCGGCGGCGAGCAGCAGTTCAAGGTCGTCGCCGATGTCGCCGTCGACCTCCTTCTTCTGCGCGACGGCGGTGATGTCCTGCCGGTAGTCGGGGCGGGCCTGCGCGGTGACGTGCTTGACGACCTCCGCGACCTCGTTCTCGCTCACCCACGCACCCTGCACACGCATCGGCTTCGAGGCGCCCATCGGCAGGAAGAGGGCGTCGCCCTGGCCGATGAGCTTGTCGGCGCCCGGCTGGTCCAGGATGACCCGCGAGTCGGTCATGCTGCTGACCGCGAACGCGAGGCGACTGGGCACGTTGGCCTTGATCAGTCCGGTGACCACGTCGACGCTCGGCCGCTGGGTGGCGAGCACGAGGTGGATGCCGGATGCGCGTGCCAGCTGGGTGATGCGCACGACCGAGTCCTCGACATCTCGCGGCGCGACCATCATCAGGTCGGCGAGCTCGTCCACCACCACGAGCAGGTACGGGTACGGCTTGAGCTTCCGCTCGCTGCCCGCCGGCAGCTGGATCTCATCGTTCAGGATGGCGCGGTTGAAGTCGTCGATGTGGCGGAAGCCGAAGCTGGCCAGGTCGTCGTACCGCATGTCCATCTCCTTGACGACCCAGGACAGCGCCTCAGCGGCCTTCTTCGGGTTCGTGATGATGGGCGTGATGAGGTGAGGGACACCGGCGTAGTGCGAGAGCTCGACGCGCTTGGGATCGATCAGCACCATCCGCACCTCAGACGGCTTCGCGCGCATCAGCAGGCTGGTGATCATCGAGTTGATGAAGCTGGACTTGCCTGAGCCGGTGGACCCGGCGACCAGCAGGTGCGGCATCTTGGCGAGGTTCGCGACGACGAAGCCGCCCTCGACGTCCTTGCCGACGCCGATGGTCATCGGGTGCGAGCTCGAGGTGCTCGCCTTCGACCGCAGCACGTCGCCGAGGGACACGATCTCGCGGTCGGCGTTGGGGATCTCGACACCGATCGCGCTCTTGCCCGGGATGGGCGACAGGATGCGCACCTCATTGCTGGCGACGGCGTAGGAGAGGTTCTTGCTGAGCGCGGTGACACGCTCGACCTTGACGCCGGGGCCGAGCTCTATCTCGTAGCGCGTGACCGTCGGTCCGCGGCTGAACCCCGTCACCGTTGCATCCACCTGGAACTGGCGCAGTACCTCGGTGATGGCCTTGACGATATCGTCGTTGGCGCCGGTGCGCGCCTTCGCTGGCGTGCCCGCGGCCAGAGCGGTCGGCGACGGCAGCCGGTACGGCGCGGTCGGCGCATCCGGCGCATCCGGTGCGTCCTGGAACTCGCCCGCTGCGCCCTTCTGGGAGGCGGTGTCGGCGAAACCGGGCAGCAGCGCCTCGGCTTCGGCCGGTGAGTCGTCGCGGATGCCCGTCGCTGCCGGTTGGACCTCGCCGGTGAACTTCTTCACCGCGTCCTCTGCCTTCAGCAGGTCCTCGATGAGCTCGATGCCGAATTCTTCGCCGTCGTCCTTGGGCGTGTGGTCGATGACTTCGGTGCCGCCCACGAGCACCGGGCTGTCGAACGCCGGGTCCTCCTCGCGCCGCGTCTTGGTGCGACGCCACCACGGCAGCGAATCGGCGTCGGCCCCGTCCAGGCCAAGGTCTTCGAGCGAGCCGAACTCGACCGTCTTCTTCTCCGGCTTCGCGGCCGGCTCTGGCAGTTCCGCGCCGAACAGGTAGGCGTAGAGCTCACCCAGTCGCGGGCCGATCCGGTTCGGCGGTGTCTTCGTGATGATGAAGAGGGAGAGCACGAGCACGATCCCGATGACCGGCACTGCGCCGTACGGGGTGAGCACCAGCGACAGCGAGCCACCGACGAGCATGCCGATCAGGCCGCCGGCGCGGGCGATGACCTCCGCATCCGCTCCCCAGGCCGGCTGGCCGCCGAAGACGTGACACAGGCCGCTGACCGAGACGAGGAGCAGCGCGAGCCCGATGCCGATGCGGCCGTTGTCGTGCACCGATGCCGGATGCCGGAACAGCCAGACCGCAAGCAGCAGCAGGATCACCGGCAGGGCGAACGCGAGGCGCCCGAAGAGCCCGCCGAAGGTATAGGCGTCGATCGCGATGGCGACCGGATCGTTGGGCCGGATCCACTCGACCACCGCCCCGGCGATCGCGAGCAGGAAGATGAAGAACGGGGCGCCGTCGCGCAGCTCGTCCTTGGACAGGGTCTCCTTGCCGAAGAAGCGCGCAGCGCCGCCGACGAGATGCGCCAAGCCCATCCAGGCCTTCGACAACAGGCCGGGCTGGGTCGGTGGCGGCGTCTTCGCCGGGGTCTTGCGCGTCGAGGTGCTGCGGCCGCGCGCGGTCGACGACGTGCTGCGCGCACGCGAGGTCGACCTGGTGCTGTTAGCCATGCTTTCTACGGTACTTGCGAGCCCCGTCAATGGGCGGCAGCGACCCGGTTCAGTACCGGATGGCGTTGATCACCTTGACACGAACGGCCACGATCGCGGGCAGCAATCCGGCGAGCGCGCCGACCAGGGTCGCCGCACCGATGCCGATGATCGCCGCTTCCACGGGGAACGGCGGCAAATCCACCGGGAAGCCCGAAGTGATCCAGCTCTGTACCAGATCGCTTTGGATCACCAGCACCGCGATCATCACGCCGACGACTCCGGCAACGGCCGACGCGACGACGCTCTCCATCATGACCGCGAAGAACACCCGCCCGGCGGTGGCGCCGAAGCTGCGCCGGATGCCGATCTCCCGGATCCGCTGCTTGACCGTCACCATCGAGATGTTCACCAAGCCGAGGGCACCGAGCAGCAGCACCAGAATGGATACCCCGGTGACGATGAGCTTGAACGGGCCGAACGGGTCCATCGTTCCTCCCCACGCCTGATAGTCCTGACGACTCACATCCACGTTGACGCCCTCACCCAATGCTCCAGCTATGTCGCGCTTGATGCGGAAGGTGAGCTCGTCGGAAAGTTCGGTGGGAACCCACGCTTCCAGCATCGGAGGGGACCACGCGACGACGGATGGAGGCGTGATTCGCAGGTATGCCGAATTGAGCATGTGCATTACCGGCTCCTCACCCTCCCATTTCTCCGGGATCACTCCGACTACGACTGCAGCGGTTTTCGTGTCACCGAGCAGCGTGACCGTCGGGTGGCCACTGAGCTCCGGCCATCCCATCCGTGCGTAGAACGCCTCATTCACGACCAGCGCGGGCGCGAGCCGCTGCTCATCCGCCTCGACGAACCAACGCCCATTGGTCATGACCACGCGGTGCAGTGTTCCGTAGCCGACCTCGACCCCCATGGTCGTCACGGGCATGGCCCCGTCGACGAACTGGACGGTCTGGCTGCTGTGGGTGAACGCCCCCGCGTACTCGATCTGGTAGCGGTCGACGACGGTATCGAAGGCCGCGCTCACCGCCAGCGCGTCGGGCGGCACCTCCCCGGTGCCCCACACGTTGACGATGAGTGTCGCAGGCCGGCCCGATTGACGTTCATAGGTCTCGATCATCGCCTGTTCGGCGATCGAGCCGAGTCCAACCACGCTGGTCAGCGCGGCGACCGCCACGGCGACGCCGATGAGGCTCATCAGCACGCGGGTCTTGTGGATGCGCACCTCGGCCCACGCTTCGCTGAATGCGCCGACCAGCCCGGACGCGAACCCGCTCACAGCGCGACTTCCGGTTCCGCGAGGGCGATGACCCGCCGGACGTCGACGGGCGCGAGCACGCCGCGGTCCAGCCGGTAGTGACGGTCCGCGAGCGCGGCCACGTTGGCGTCGTGCGTGATGGTGATCAGCGCTGCACCGGTCTGCTGCGCAACCGAGTCGAGCAGCTGCATCACGCTCGCGCCGGTCTCGATGTCCAGTGCGCCTGTCGGCTCGTCGGCGAGGATCAGCCGCGGTCCGCGAACGAGCGCTCGGGCGATGGCCACCCGCTGCTGCTCGCCACCTGAGAGTTGCTCCGGCATCGAGTTGGCACGCTCGGCCAGACCGACGCGGTCCAGCATCTCGAGAGCGAGCTTTCGGCGCTGCCAGAACTTCCTGCCGGACGCGTAGAGCAGCGGCGTCATCACATTCTCGAGCGCAGTGCGCCCCGCGAGCAGGTTGAACTGCTGGAAGATGAAGCCGATGTCGCGGCCCCGCGCCCGATCGCGTGCTCCTGAGCGCAGCGCGGACAGTGGGCGGTCCTCGAAGAAGATCTCCCCCGATGTGGGGCTGTCGAGCAGGCCGAGCAGGTTGAGCAGCGTCGACTTGCCGGACCCGCTCCGCCCGACGATGGACACGTGATCGCCGACCGCGACGCCCAGGTCGATGCCCCGCAGGATGTGCAGCGGCGAGCCATCCGGAAGCGCCACCGTCCTCGTCACCGCCTCCAGACGGAGGATGGTCATCCGCCCATCCCGACGCTGAAGCACTCCATCGAGCCGTCCGGATGCACGATGCAGTCTTCCCCGAAGCCCGGCATTCCCGGCATGCCCGGGAATCCGGGGTCGGCTGGCGCCCCCGGCACGAACTGCAGGATCATGTCGCCCTCCGCGAGCCCCTCCTTGATCTCGACGCTCATTCCGTCGTTCAGCCCGAGGATGACGGTGCGGGTCTCTGTGGTGCCGTCCGCAAGGACGAAGTAGACGTTGCCAGTGTCGGCGATTCCTTCCACCGCGGTCGTCGGCACGGTGAGCACGTTCTCGGCGATGCCGCCCGCGATCGTCAGGGTGGCCGAGAGGCCTGGGAACACACGAACGTCAGCGGGGATCGCGCAGCGGAGCGTCGTGCCGCCGCCCTGCTCTCCCGAGCCCTCCAAGGGAGACGAGATGGTGAGCCCGGTGCACGTGAATGGCGCGGGCCCACCGACTATGGTGACTTCCGCCTCGGTGGGTTGGGCGAGCAGCTTGTACTGCTGTTCGGGCGCGAGAGTCGCGGTCACATGGAAGGTCGGTGGCGCCACCTTGGCGAGGTCTTCGCCGACGCTCACGAGCTGGCTTGGCATGACCGTGAGCGACGACAGCGCGCCGGCGACCGGTGCGGTGACCTTCGACTCCTTTTTCCACGTTGTGCCGTCCTCACGCGGGACGTCCTGCCAGATGATGGCGATGTCCGCTCCGGCGTCGACCCACTGACCGGCGGTGACGAGCACCTTGCGCACCTCACCTGCGAGGTTCGCCTTGGCCGGCACCGCGGCATCCGCGGCGACAGAACCCTGCAGCGTCACGTCGTTGCGGACCGTGCCTACGGCGACCGCGACCTGTGGTTCGACGATCTCGGCGGTTGGGAAGGTCGGATCGACGACCTGCTGCACGTCCGGGAAGAACGCAACCTTCACCAGTGCTGCCGCGATCGCCGCGAAAATCACCATCCGGATGATCGGAAATACCCAGCCGCGCCAAACACCCATCATGCCCCCACCCCAACAAGTGCGACGAACATTCGCGTTCGTCGCTTGGCACACCCTACCGGGCGGCGAGGGCAACGTCAGCCCAACGATCCGGTCGTGTCGTACGTCTGGGAACCGCTCCCCATTCCGCAAGAGTGGCAGTTTCTGCCATTCTTGCTAAACTTGAGTCATGGCAACTCAACGCAAGGTCGGGATCGCGCTCCGCGCATCCGAACGCTGTGCGCAGTTGTACATCGATCGCCAGAGCACCGAACTGACCGCCGCCGAGGTCGCCGAATGCATCGGCGTCGGCGAGCGCACCTTCTACCGACACTTCCCGCACAAGCGGGACACCATCCGCCCGTTGCTGGATGAGGCAAGCAGGGTGATGGCAGCGAGCATCCGGGAGACGACGGACCGACCGCTGCAGGAGTCCCTAGTGACGGCATTCCGGGATGCGTTCGGCGGCGAGAGGGACGAGCGGACCCGGCGCCTGTTCCCACTGCTGCTAAGAGACGACGGAATGCGCGCCGGGCTATTGCACGCGGTTCACGACGGGCGCGCGACGCTCCGACCGGCGATCGCCGATCGGCTTGGCATCCCCGAGGACAGCGTTCAAGCCCGCGCAGCGGCCTCGCTCTTCGTCGCGGCGATCTTCACAGCACTGGAAGCCATGGCGCAGGACGGGAGCGACACGCTGGGGGCATTCTCCGACGCTCTCGCGGCCGCCGTGGGCAACCCACTACAGACCAACAATGGAAAGGAAACAACACCATGAACAAGCTCACCGATAAGGTCGCCGTCATCACCGGCGGAACCAGCGGGATCGGCCTGGCGAGTGTCGAACTCTTCGTCGCGGAAGGCGCGAAGGTGGTGGTCGGTGACATCCAGGACGACCTCGGCGCTGCGCTCGAGAAGAAGCATGACGGCAACGTCGTGTACGTCCACACCGACGTGACCGACGATGCGGCGGTCGAGGCGCTTGTCGCAACTGCCGTCGACAAGTTCGGCAAGCTCGACGTCATGTTCAACAACGCCGGCGCTGCGGGTGACCCGTCTGCGATGGTCGACCTGAGCGCTGACGGCTTCGACAAGACCCTCGCACTGTTGACGCGGTCGGTCGCATCCGGTCACAAGCACGCCGCTCGCCAGTTCCAGAAGCAGGGCACCGGCGGATCGATCATCTCGACCGCCAGCGCCGCCGGCATCCAGGGCGGCTGGTCGTCCGCCGGCTACACCATCGCCAAGCACGCGGTGGTCGGGCTTGTGCGTCAGGCGACGGCAGAGCTCGCCCCGCTCGGCATCCGCTCCAACGCGATCGCTCCTGGGATCATCATGACCCCGATCATGGCCCGCTCCTTCGGGATCGCTCCGGAGAAGGCAGACGAGTTCGAGGCGCTGCTGAGTGAGCGTCTCGCGACCGCCCAGCCGATCGGTCGTGTCGGCCGCCCAGAGGACATCGCGGAAGCAGCGGTGTTCCTGGCAAGCGACTCGTCGTCGTTCGTCACCGGCGTGACTCTGTCCGTGGACGGTGGCGCGACGGTCGTGACGCAGAGCGGATTCGCGGCGACCGCGGCACAGGCCGCAGCCGACTTCCAGGCAGAGCGCTGACACCAGCGAAACGAAAGGGGCACCGACGAAGTTCGTCGGTGCCCCTTGGCGTTTCTAGGCCTCGATCACCACGGGGACGATCATCGGCCGGCGCCGGTGCTGCGTGTTCACCCAGCGCCCGACGGTGCGGCGAACCACCTGCTGGTAGGAGTGCTGGTCGCGGGTGCCGTTCTCGGCCGCATCCGCGATCGCCTTCACGATCTTCGGCTTGACGTCGTCGAACACCGACTCGTCCTCGGCGAAGCCGCGGGCCTGGATCTCCGGCCCGACGATGACGCCGCCGGTCTGCGGGTCGATCGCGACGAAGATCGAGATGAAGCCCTCCTCGGCGAGGATGCGGCGGTCCTTCAGGTCGGCCTCGGTGATCTCGCCGACCGTTGAGCCGTCGACGTAGACGTAGCCGAGGTCGAGCTGGCCGACCACTTCGACGTGCCCGTCCTTGAGGTCCAGCACCATGCCGTCGCCGCCGACGAAGGTGTTCGCCTCCGGCACCCCGGTGGAGACCGCGAGGCTCTTGTTGGCGACCAGGTGGCGGTACTCCCCGTGCACCGGCAGCACGTTCTTCGGCTTGAGGATGTTGTAGGTGTACAGCAGCTCCCCCGCGCTCGCGTGCCCGGAGACGTGCACCTTGGCGTTGCCCTTATGCACGACATCCGCACCGAGCCGGATGAGCCCGTCGATGACGCGGTAGACCGCGTTCTCGTTGCCGGGGATAAGGCTCGACGCGAGGATGACCAGGTCGCCCTTGCCGATCTCGATCTGGTGCTCGAGGTTCGCCATGCGCGCGAGCACGGCCATCGGCTCGCCCTGCGACCCGGTGCTCATGTAGACGATGCGGTTGTCGGGAAGGTCGGCCGCCTTCTTTGCGTCGATGAGCACGCCCTCCGGCACCTTGAGGTAGCCGAGGTCGGCGGCGATGGTCATGTTCCGCACCATCGAGCGACCCATGAAGGCGACCCGGCGACCGTTGCGGTGCGCTGCGTCGAGCACCTGCTGCACGCGGTGCACGTGGCTGGCGAAGCTCGCGACGATCACGCGACGGGATGCGCGCGCCATGACCGACTCGAGCACGTCACCGATGGCGCGCTCGGGCGCGGTGAAGCCGGGGACGTCCGCGTTGGTGGAGTCAGGCAGGTACAGGTCGACGCCGGTCTCGCCGAGGCGGGCGAAGGCGCGCAGGTCGGTGATGCGGCCGTCGAGCGGCAGCTGGTCCATCTTGAAGTCGCCGGTGTGCAGCACGACCCCGGCGCGGGTCGTGATCGCGACTGCCAGCGCATCCGGGATCGAGTGGTTGACGGCGATGAACTCGAGGTCGAACGGCCCGAGCTTCTCGTGCTGGCCCTCGGTGACGGTGAGGGTGTACGGGTTGATCCGGTGTTCCTTGAGCTTCGCCTCGACGAGCGCGAGGGTCAGCGTTGAGCCGATCAGCGGGATGTCGCCGCGCAGTCGGAGCAGGTAGGGCACCGCGCCGATGTGATCCTCGTGGCCGTGGGTGAGCACGATGCCGAGGACGTCGTCGAGTCGGTCCCGCACCGGGGAGAAGTCGGGGAGGATCAGGTCCACACCGGGCTGCTCCTCTTCAGGGAACAGCACGCCGCAGTCGACGATGAGCAGCTTGCCGTCGATCTCGAAGACGGTCATGTTGCGGCCGATCTCCCCCAGTCCGCCGACGGGGATGACCCGCAGGGTGCCGGGTTCGAGTGTGCGCGGTTCGTAGATCGCTGAGTTCATCGTGTGGTTCCTGCAATCTTCGGTAAGGCGCCACCCGCGGCGGCGTTTCGGTCCGGTCGGAAGTTGTCGAAGCCTGCACCGTCGAGCTGGCCGACGAGTGCGATGTCGTCTTCGATGAGGGCTGCCTCGAAGTCCTCGGGGCCGACCAGCGGCAGCCGCACCCGCGGCGAGCCGATCCGCCCCAAGCCATGCAGGACGTACTTTGCCGCCACCGTGCCCGGGACATGGGTCATGACCGCCCGCACCAGCGGCTCGAGCCGCTTGTGCGCATCCGTCGCCGTCGCCAGGTCGCCCGCGTTCACCGCGTCGACGATCGCGCGGTAGGGGGCAGGAGCGACGTTCGCGGTGACGCCGATGAGCCCGGTGGCGCCGATCGCCAGGTGCGGCAGCACGTTCGCGTCGTCCCCTGAGAAGTACATCAGGTCGGTCTGGTTGAGCACCCGGCTGACCTCGGCGAAGTCACCCTTTGCGTCCTTGACGGCGAGGATGTTCGGGTGCACCGCCGCGCGCAGGATGGTCTCGTACTTGATCGGCACGCCGGTGCGGCCCGGGATGTCGTACAGGATGACCGGCAGGTCGGTGGCGTCGGCGATCAGCCGGAAGTGGGTGAGGATGCCTGCCTGGGTCGGCTTGTTGTAGTACGGCGTGACGATCATCACGCCGTCGGCGCCGGCCTTCTCGCTCTTCTTGTAGAGCTCGATCGCGTGGGCGGTCTCGTTGGATCCGCCGCCGGTGATGATCTTGGCGCGGCCGGAGGCGACCGACTTGCCGACCTCGACCAGGCGGAGCTTCTCCGGGTCGGTGAGGGTGCTTGTCTCACCGGTGGTGCCGGTCACGACGATGCCGTCGGCGCCACCCGAGATGACGTCGTCGATGTGCTTCTCGACACCCGGCCAGTCGACCTCTCCGTCGGCGGTGAACGGTGTCACCAGCGCGACAAGAACTTGACCGAACGGATTATTGAGATGAGCCACGGGTACAAGGGTATCGCCACGCGTGGATGGGCTTTCCCGCGAGCATGTGCCGCTTCCCCCTCCCTGTTGTGCAGGAGATTCCTTGTTGTGCAGGAGATTCGGGTGATTCGGCCGCTCGGCACGGGCATCCGGGGCGGTTTCGGGTGGGAAGTCCTGTACAACATGGAGGTGATCGGCGGCGGCGGGAGTGAATTATCGGACGCGGAAGGCCCGCCGCGAGTCACGCCGCCAGGTGGTCACCGCGCGACATCGCAGCGAGGATCGCGGCCTCGACGGAGCGCCACTCGTAGAGAACCTGCGAGTACATGAACCGCAGGACTCGGTAGCCCAGCGCGCTCAACACGGCATCCCGGCGCCGGTCTGCGTACGGATCGGAGTGATATTCTGCGACATCGTGGAAGCCTGCTCCGCCAGCGGCCGCGCCGGCTTTGGAAGCATGGCGAGAAGCGATGCTGCTCCGCAGCGTTGAGTCGGTGCTGGTTCAGCGCCGACTCGAAGAAGACGAATCCTGCCACCGCTCCCTGGCACCTGTAGACCTGGTCGATGCAGTCAGGGATCGCGACGGCCAGACGGTCACCGGGGCGCTCGGAATCCTTGCGCCAGTGGATGGCTATCGAATCGTCCGGATGCGACGCCAGCCGCTGCCGGTGATCCGTCTGCGCGCGAAGGCGGGAACCGGTGCCGGGAATATCGACGTGCAGCTT
Organism: Cryobacterium sp. BB307; assembly: GCF_012274275.1. GTDB lineage: Bacteria > Actinomycetota > Actinomycetes > Actinomycetales > Microbacteriaceae > Terrimesophilobacter. The sequence goes on from NZ_JAANZA010000002.1 coordinate 825,535, forward strand.
TAAAATCCGAGGAAGGCACCCACAACCCATGGCGACGCGCGGCGCTGACGCACGCGAGTCGGCCTCCAACCTGAACCGCGCGGAAGACCGACTCTCCCACATCCGGAACGGTGTACCAGCCCTTGCGCGCTCGGCGGATGTCACCGCGTTTCACCGCGGCCAGAACGTGGTCTGCGGTGAAACCAAGCCGGAGCAACTCCGCCTTCTTCGCCACACCGCCGAGCATCCGAATGTCCTTGTCAATCCGTCCCATCCGACGAGAGTGCCGTTTCGGTTTCTCCCGCTCCAATGGAGTCGGGCACTTCGGGAAAGGTTGGCGGCGGTGCTGGTCTGGAGGAGGGGCCCACCGAGGCATCCGCGAGCCGGGATGCCCCCGTTGTGCAGGACACAATTCTGGTTTCGGTGCCAGTCATCGGCATCCGGAGGTGTACCGGGTCGAAAGTCCTGCATAACAAGGGATGTCCTGCACAACAGGGTAGGAGGGCGAGGGCGGGCTTGACGGGCGGGCGGGTGCGGGAGCAGTCTGAGCCTTCGGAGGCCGCCATGCTGCACGGCAACTCGATCACCCTCCGCCCGGTGCGGGCATCAGACCTCGACGCGCTCTACGCCGCTCACGTCGACATCCGGAACCGGGGCGCTTTCTTCCCGCTTGGCGTCCTGTCCGAGCCGAAGTTCCGGGAGAAGTTCTCCCAAACCGGGTTCTGGGACAAAGACGAGGGCATGCTCCTCATCATCACTGGTGATGGGGAGGTGGCTGGACACATCGAGTTCTTCCTCCCGGCCGGCTACTGGGATGCCTTCGAGCTCTCCTACCAGCTCTACGACGACCGGTTCGCGGGACGCGGCCTCGTCACCGAGGCCGTTCAGCTCACAGTCGACCACCTGTTCGCGACCACCAAGACGTACCGGATCCAACTCGTCATCGTGCCCGAGAACGGAGCCTCACGCCGCATCGCCGAGAAGTGCGGCTTCGCTCTAGAAGGCACCGCCCGCGGTGCCTTCTACAACGACGGTCGCAATCAAGACGTGCTGATCTACTCGCTGCTGGCAACGGATGTGCGCCCGTGGCGGGCGGGTACAGCAGGGCAGGGCTAGGGCGCGACGCGACCGTTCGTGTTGAAGGCCTCGTAGGTCAGCGGCATCAGCTGGGCGAAGTGCTCCTCCATCTGCTCCGCGCACATCTCGATCTCGCGCTGCGGGAAGGATGGGAAGTGGGTGCCCTCGCGCTTGGTCCGAAGGCTGAGGAAGTTCATCAGCGACCGCGCGTTCATGGTCACGTACATCGACGAGTAGGTCGTGACCGGCAGCACGATGCGTGCGACCTCGCGCGCGACCCCGGCCTCGAGCATCCGCTGGTACGCCTCGTAGGCGTGCCGCGAGACATCCATCGTCTGCTGCTGTACGAGCGCGGTCTGCTCGGCGGTACCAGGGTGGAACTCGTACGCGCCGGGCTTGCCGGTCTGCACCAGGTTGCGCTCGGCTGCGGGAACGTAGAACACCGGGCGCAGCTCCCGGTAGCGGCCGGACTCCTCGTTGTAGGAGGCGATGCGGTGCCGCATGAACTCGCGGAACACGAAGATCGGCGCCTGCACGTAGAAGGTCATCGAGTTGTGCTCGAACGGAGAGCCGTGGCGGTCACGCATCAGGTAGTTGATCAGCCCGCGGTTGCGCTTCTCGTCCTGCTCCGTCTCCACCCCATCGAGCCTGCTCGACTCGAGGGTCTGCTCCCCCTGTGTCGACACGCGCGCCGCGAACAGCACGTCGGAGTCGTGAGCACTCGCGCGGACGAGTTCAACGGTCATGTCGGAACGGAATTCGAGAGTCTCAGGCACGGCCTTCACGATAGCGAACGCCTCCCGACGCTCCGCCCGGCCACGCCGCAACCGACGCCGCGAAGCATCCGGATGCGCATGGCTGGGGATTGCCCGCAACCCTCTGCCGCTGTGTGACGGCGTGACCTATGGTGGGAGGCACCTGAGAGAGAGGTGGCCAGAATGGCTCTGACCAGCGAAGCAACGACGATGTGGCACGGCGACCTGATGTCGGGCAAGGGCACCACAAGCCTCGACTCATCGGAGGCCGCCGAGTTCGAAGTGAACTGGAAGGCGCGCACCGACGGCGAGGGTGGACACACCAACCCCGAAGAGCTGCTCGCCGCCGCCCACTCCGCGTGCTTCTCGATGGCCTTCTCCAACCTGCTCGCTCAGAACGGCACACCCCCGGACTCGCTGCAGGTCACCGCGGCGATCACGTTCGACACCACCGGCGGGGCCCACATCACCGGCAGCCACCTCCTGGTCAGCGCCAAGGTGCCGGGCATCAGCGAAGAGGACTTCGAGCGCATCGCAGACGACGCCAAGGACGGCTGCCCGGTCTCCAAGGCGCTCACCGGCATCGACATCACGATCGAGGCGAGCCTGGCCTGATGACCGACGCCGCATCCGCTAACGAGCAGCCGGCCGACCGGCCGCTGCGGGTGGCGGTGAGCGGCGCATCCGGCTTCCTCGGCACCGAACTGGTGCGAGGGCTGCGCGCCGATGGCCATGACGTCGTGCGGCTCGTCCGCCGCAGCGCGACCAGCGACGACGAGGTCCGCTGGGACCCGGCGCAGGGCATCCTCGACGAGCGGCTGCTCGACACCGTCGACGCGGTCGTGAACCTGAGCGGGGCGTCGCTGTATCGGCTGCCGTGGACCCCCTCCTACAAGCGAGAGCTGGTCGACTCGCGGGTCGGACCGGCGCGGACCATCGCCGAGGCGATCAGCCGCTCCAGCGACCCACCGGCGGTGTTCCTTTCCGCCTCCACCGTCGGCTACTACGGTGACCGCCCGGGCGAGCGGCTCACCGAGGACTCCCAGCGGGGGAAGGGCTTCGTCACTGAACTGGTCGAGCAGTGGGAGGAGGCGGCGAATCCAGCACGCGAGGTCACCCGGGTCGTGCACACCCGCAGCGGCATCGTGCTCGGGCGCGGCGGCGCGCTGAAGAATCTTGCCCGCGTCACCAGAATCGGCGCCGGCATCCGTCTCGGCACGGGCGGCGACCTCTGGCCGTGGATCAGCCTGAGCGACGAGGTGCGCGGCATCCGCCACCTGCTCACCTCACGACTACGCGGGCCGGTCAACCTGGTCGGCCCGACAACGGCGACCTCCGGCCGGATCAGCGATCATCTGGCGAAGCGGATGGGCAAGCGGATGCGGGTCACGGTGCCGGAGTGGGTGATTCGGACCCCGTTACCGGATGCCGCCGCACTGGCGTTCGCGAGTCAGGACGTGGTGCCGCGGAAGCTCACTGCGGACGGCTTCACCTGGGAACACGAGACGGCGGAGCAGGCGATCGACGCCGCGTTCACGTTCCGCTCTCGCGCTCGAGCGCAATCGCACGCCTGATCGCGTGCCGCGCGCGGCGCCGGTCCCCCGCACTGTCGTAGGCGAGGCCGAGGCGGAACCAAGCCCGCCAACTGTCCGGTGCGGCGTCGGCCTCTGCCCGGTACCGCTCGAAGACGACATCCGCAGCCGCGCGATCGATGACCCGCCCGCTCGGATAGCGTTCCAGGTTGTCGTCGGGAAGGCCGCCCTCCGCCGCCAGCTCCCGCTCCAGCCGCCCACTGCGCCAGCCGAAGAGCAGCTCGGCACCCAGCGCCCAGAACCCGATGAGCGGCAGCACGAGGAGCGCGACGCCCATCACCTTCGCGACGGGTTCGTCGACCGCGATCAGCCTGAACGACGACTGCACGACCAGCAGGAGGTACAGCGCGAGCAGCGCGGCCATCACGATCGCGCCGATGCGTGCGGTCATGGTGCGGTCGGCGCCGGCTCGATCAGCGAGTCGAGGCCGACGGCCACCCCACGGAGTGTGCGCATGGCGCGCAGCGCGAGGAGGATTCCTGCTTCGTAGGAGTCCTGGCTCAGGGTCTCGTGGCTGATCGTGAGCAGTTCGCCCTCTCCGGCGAAGATCACGTCCTGCCGCGCCGTGATGCCGCGCACGCGAAGACTATGCACCGGGATACCGGCGACGAGCTGCCCCCGAGCGCGCTGGTCGGCGTGCGGTGCGACCGTGGGAAGGAACCGCCGCGCCTCGGCGATCAACTCGGCGGTGCGAACCGCGGTGCCGGAGGGCGAGTCGATCTTGTTGGCGTGGTGTGCCTCGACGATCTCGATGGATTCGAAGAACCGGGCTGCGGTTGCCGCGAATTGCGACGCCAGCACCGATCCGAGCGAGAAGTTCGGGACCATCAGCACACCGGCATCCGGCGCCTCAGCCACCCGGGTCTCGAGTGCGGTGATCCGCTCCCCGGACCACCCGGACGTGCCGACGATCGCACGGATGCCGTTCTCGACGGCGAACTCGACCACCTTGGGGCTGACAGTCGGCAGCGTCACGTCCACGACGATGTCCGCGCCGAGCATCTCGTTGAGCGGTGTCTTCGAATTGAGGCGGGCAAACAACTCGAAGTCGGATGCGGCGGCGATCACGTCCGAGATGTAGCGGCCCATCCGGCCGGACGCACCGGCCACAGCCACCTTGGTTCGCATTAGGCAAATCTACCGCAGCGCGTCATTAGGCTTTCGTCGTGCTGACGTTCGAACCGACACCCGTTGCCGACACAGAGGCACACGCGCTGCTCAGCGAGTACTTCGCGGATCGCGCGCGCGACTTCCCGGGGCCGCAGGGGTATCGAACGACGTTCCCGACTCAGGAGCACTTCACTCCCCCGGCTGGCGTCTTCCTGGTCGCCAGGCGGGACGGAGCAGCCGTCGGATGCGGCGGCATCCGTCGCATCGACGCAGGCGAGGCCGGCGGCATGCGCTACGAGCTCAAGCACCTATACGTGCGCCCCGCTGCCCGCGGCGGCGGGGTGGGCCGAGCGATGATGACGGAGCTGGAACGCCGGGCGGCCGAGTTCGGTGCCGCCGAGGTGGTGCTCGACACCAACGCGAGTCTGGAGGCGGCCGCTCAGCTGTACCGCTCGAGCGGGTACCGGGACATCCCGGCCTACAACGACAACCCAAACGCCACCGTGTGGATGGGGAAGGTTCTGGACTGAGTGTCGCCGAAACAAGTACGGTTTCGGCATGCGACGACTGACGCAGGGATTCGGATCGGCGGCGGTTTTGCTGCTGGTTATCGTTCTTGCCGCGTGCTCACCCGGCCATGCGGAGACTGCGCCCTCTCCGACCCCCAGCGAGCAACGCCCGGTCCCGACTAGCGCCCCGGCGCCAATGGGTGAGCCGTCACCTTCGCCTACACCGGCAAGCGCGCCCGACCCGTGCGCTGGACTCGCTCCCGTGCGCTCCCTGACCATCGAGGAGCCAGACCAACTGGGGGGCTACAGCATCCTCGAACTGCGGGATACGGGACCGCGCCCCTATGCAACAGGTGATGTCAAGACCGACGAGGCCGGGAAGCCAGCGAGTTACACCGTCGCGGCGGGCGACACGATGATCTCCGTCGCGGAGCGGTTCTGCATTTACCATCACTACCTGTACATGATGAACGCTGTGCGGCGAGGGAGCCACGAGTTGTTCGTTGGCGACACTCTGAACTTGAACCCCTACACCGTCGAAACCGTTGGCGACATAAACGGCGTTGTCCAGAACAACGAACCCGTCGGGCCGCTGCCACCTCAGCGCTAACGCCACCAACTGGTACGCGAAGACGCTCTAGTAGGGCTGTTCCTCCGGCAGTCCGGTTCGCAGCGCGGCCGGGAGGTGGCCGAGGTCGTTGTGGGTGACGAGCACGGGCGGCTTCGCCGTGCGCACCCGGATGATCGTCAGGCCGCAGTTGGCCTGGTTCAGCCCCATCCAGCGCCAAGCCGGCGCGCCGAACACCTCCCGCACGAACCAGGCGATGACGAAGTTGTGCGTGATGAGCAGCTCGTGGCGCTCGTCGCGGGACGGGGTCAGCCACTCGGCGACGGCGTCGGCCATCTGCGCCTTGCCCGCCTCCAGCTCTTCCGGTGTCACGCCGCCGAAGAATGGTTCGAATGCGTGCGGCATGTCCGGCGTCGGGCCGGACGGGATGCAGTCATACAGCAGTGCGCTGGGCTCGGGCGTCACACCTGGAAGCGTCTGGGCGATGACCTTCGCCGTCTCCTCGGCGCGCTGCAGCGGCGAGTGCCACACAGCGCCGAGCGGTACCCCGGCAAGGCGCGCACCGATGGCCTTGGCCTGCTTCTGTCCGCGGGTCGACAGCGGTCCATCCGGCATGCCGTGCTCGGCATCCTTCTGCTCGCCGTGGCGAACCAGATACAGGTAGTGGGACATCGTTGTCCTTGCCTTTCGGGTTTGTTTTTCTCAGCCGACCGCTGCGGGCTCCGCGGTGAAGCCGGCGAAATCGCCCTCAGAGACGGCGCCGACGACGCTGAGGCTGAGTGGCCGGGACACCAGGTCCTGCGCGAGGGCGGCGACGTCGTCCCTCGTCACCAGGTCGAGGCGCCGCAGCGCCTCATCCAAGTCGACGAACTCGCCGAGGGTCAGTTCGGCGCGCCCGAGCCGCGACATCCGTGTGTCGGAGTCCTCGAGCGCGAGGGCGGATGCGCCGGAGAGCTGGCCGATCGCGCGTTCGCGCTCCGCGACAGTGATGCCGTGCTCCGCCATCCGCCGGAATTCGCCGAGCAGCAACTCGGCGACCTGTGGCGCCTTGGACGGGGAGCAGCCCGCATAGAGGCCGAAGATGCCGGCGTCCGAGTAGGCGGGCGAGTACGAGTAGACCGAGTAGGCGAGTCCGCGCTTCTCGCGGATCTCCTGGAACAGTCGCGATGACATCCCGCTGCCGAGGACCGAGTTCAGCACCGCCATCACACTGCGGCGGTCGTCGGCTGCGGCGATGCTCGGGACACCGAGCAGCATGTTCGCCTGCTCCAACGGGCGCTCGACGACGGTGAGCGCCGCGCCGCGGTCGATCACGGTGTGGGAGGCGTCGCGGCGCTCAACCGGCTTGGCCGGGACATCAAGCTCCCACCCAGCCGACCGGAGCGACTTCTCGACGTGTTCGACGAGCTGATCGTGGTCCACCGCGCCGGCCACGGTGATGACCAGGTCGTTCGGGCGGTAGTTGGCGCGGTAGTGCTTCCAGACCGCGTCCCGGGTCACCGCCTTGATGGTCTCGGGGCTGCCGCCGATCGGGCGACCGAGCGGGTGCGACCCGAAGACGGCCTCGAAGAACCGCTCGCTCGCGACATCCGACGGATCATCGTCCGCCATCGCGAGCTCCTCGAGGATCACGCCCCGCTCGTTCTCGAACTCCTGCGTGTCCAGCAGCGAGCTGGTGAACATGTCGGAGAGCACCTCGACCGCCATCGGCAGGTCACGGTCACGCACCTTCGCGTAGTAGCAGGTGTGCTCCTTGGCGGTCAGCGCGTTGTTCTCGCCGCCGACCGAGTCGAAGCTGACGGCGATGTCCAGCGCGGTGCGACTGGTCGTCCCCTTGAACAGCAGGTGCTCGAGGAAGTGGGTGGAGCCGTACCCCTCTGCGGCCTCATCGCGCGAACCCACTGCGACCCAGTAGCCGATGGTCGCGCTGCGCGCACCGGGCACCTGCTCGGAGAGGATGCGCACGCCGGATGGGAGGACGCTGCGCCGCACGAGACAGTCACCGGTAGCGCGAAACGAGAGTTCTGAAAGATCCAGAGGAAGCTGCACTGCACGGTTCATATCACCCATGAGCCTATGCCACCGGTTCACCCCTCACGCGCCCCAGAAAGGGCACCCTCGAATTGGGGTACAAACACAGTCCACACAACTGCGGACAAACAGACTTGTCTGTCCTCAATTCTGTGCTAGCCTGACAACCGTCGAACGGTCCGCTCATCCCCCATCTGAGCGGAACGTTCTGGGGCAAGCGAGCCGACCCGAAGGTCCGCTTGCCCCTGCCTTCGGGCGGACACAGCACGCCCGCGAACTTCGCGGTACCAGCACCGGATCCTTCCCCCAAGATCCGGTTGGCTGCCGAAGCGGAGTGGGGATAAACGCCCGAGGGAGCCACGCTGTGACGATTGTCGAGTCTGATCCAACGTCACAGCGTGCCCCTTGGGCCAAGCAGCGCATTCTGGACACGGCGACACGCCTCTTCTACGACGAGGGCATCCGCCAGGTCGGCATCGATCGGCTGATCGCCGAGGCCGAGACCACAAAGGCCACGTTCTACAAGTACTACCGAGCCAAGGCGGTGCTCGTGGCCGCCTACATCCGTGGCGCACACGAACGCGACAAGGCGGCCCTCGAGGCGCTCATCGTCGAGTCGGACGGTGCGGCGCAGGCGCTCGAGCTGCTCGTGCAGCGGATCATCGACGAACTGCAGCGGCCCGGCTTCCGCGGCTGCCTCTACCTCAACGCGGCTGCCGAATATCCCGAACCCCACCATGAGGTGCGCGTGATCATCATGGAGCACCGCGACTGGTACACCGCCGCGATCGCCGACCTGCTTCGGCAGGTCGGGCATCCCCTCCCCGGTGAGGGGGCTGACGACTTCCTGCTCGCCCGCGACGGCGCGATGGTCGGTGGCTATGCAGGCGACGTCACCGCAGCGGCCGGAGCGCTCCAGCGCAGCGTCGATCGCATCCGCGCCGCCCGGGCCTGAAGCTCGGGCCCACTCAGGCGGTTGCCGCGTCGAGCGCTGCGACCTGGTTGCGGGTCAGCTGGACCAGCGTGCCCGCGATGAGGTCCTCGACCTGATCCGCGCTGCTCGCACTGGCCACCGGCGCGACGACGTTCGACTTGGTGAGCAGCCACGCGATCGCGATGCTCGCCGGCGCAACCTCGTGCTCGGCGGAGACTCGATCCAGCGCGGCGAGCACCCTCAGCCCTCTCCGGTTGAGGTGGCTCTGCGCGTCGACGACGCGCGAGTCGAACCGGCCATGCACGCTCGCCAGGTTCGCGCGCGATCGGTACCTGCCCGTGAGGAACCCGCCATCCAACGCGAAGCGCGGCATTACAGCCAAGCCCTGCGACGCGGCGACCGACGCCATCGAACCCTCGAACACCGCACGGTGCATCAGGTTGTACCGGCTTTGCACCGCGACGAGCGGCCCAAGGCCGAGCTGCGCGGCAATGATCCGTGCCTCGATCAGCCGATTGCCCGAGTGGTCCGAGGCACCCAAATAACGCACCTTCCCCGCCCGCACGACTTCGTCGAGCGCGACCAGGGTCTCCTCGAACGGCACGTCCGGGTCGTCGATGTGGAGGTAGAGCACGTCGAGGTAGTCGGTGCCCAGGCGGGTCAGGCTGGCATCGATCGCCGCGGTCAGCGCACCCGGCGTCAGGCCAGGGAAGTCGGCACTCTTGCCGATCTTGGTGGCCAGCACGACATCCGCCCGGTTCCGCCGGTCGCGCATCCAGTTCCCGATCAGGATCTCGCTTCGTCCGCCCGCGTAACTGTCCGCGGTATCGATGAAGGTGCCGCCGAGCTCGACGTAACGGTCGAGGATGTCGACGGTCGCCTCGTCGCCCGCCGTCCACCCGAAGACGTTCCCGCCGATCGCCAGCGAACTCACCTGGAGCTGAGTGGACCCGAGTCGGCGCTGGTGCGCGCGCGTGCCCAGTTGGCTTGTCGGGTTCATGGGATCTCTCGGCCGGTGGAGGTGTGTTGCACAGAGGGTAGAGCACGCCGAGGCCACTTCCGTGGCACGAATGGCGCGATTCGTGCGCGAGAAGGACTCGCACCGGTACGGCTATCATCGGCACAACCGAACCGAATGCAATGGAGCAGGGGGTGATTCACCGTGGTCAATGACCCGAACTGGCGTTTGCCGGAGGTGCCGGCGTTCTCGCTGACCAGCCCGGAGGTGCGCGACGGCGACATTCTGCCCAGGTGGGCACGGGCATCCGGGATGGGCGGCGAGGACCGCTCCCCGACCCTGCACTGGTCCGGGCAGCCACGCGGCACCAAGAGCTTCGCGCTCACCGTGTACGACCCGGATGCGCCGACCGGCAGCGGCTACTGGCACTGGGCGGTCTACAACATCCCGGGCGACGCGAGCGCGCTGCCTCAGGATGCCGGGAACCCGGCCGCCGGGCTGCTGCCCGCCGGCGCGATCACGCTGCCCAACGAGTCACGCGAGGAGCGGTTCGAAGGCGCCGCACCGCCGGCCGGCCATGGCGAACACCGCTACGTCTTCACGCTGTCCGCGCTGGGCGTCGAACGGCTCGACCTGCCGGCGCGCTGCACCCCGGCGGTCCTCGGCTTCAGCCTGCGGACGGTGATCCTGGCTCGCGCGCAGTTGACTACGTTGTCGGAGACCCCGGCGTAGCGCCCACCAGTTCGCGCGCGGAGGCGATCGCATTCGGGGTCGCCTCGAAGACGCGACCGGCGTCCCTCAGCCGTCGCGCGGAGGTCAGCGCGGCGAGCACCTTCTTGTGACCGGGTCGGATGCCCGAAAGCAGCACGACGATGCCGCGGCGCTCGAGCTTGGCTATCGCGTCGTCGAGCATCAGCGCTCCGGTCGCATCGATGGTGGTCAGCCGGCTCATGCGGAGGATGACCACGGCGACATCCGCGACCTCGCTGAGTTCGAGCAGGAAGCGGTGGGCTGCGCCGAAGAACAGGGCGCCGTCGAGGCGGAAGGCGACGATGCGGTCGTCGAGCAGGCTGCGCTCCTCGGCGGAATGGTCGGCATGGTCGAGAGGCACCCGCTCGACCCTGGACGCCTTCGCGACCGCACGCAACGCGACGAAGCCGGCCAGCGCGAGGCCCACGACGACGGCCGTGACCAAATCGATCGCCACGGTGACCACGAACGTGAGCACCAGCACGAGGGCATCCCCACGCGACGAGCGCATGATGGCCTTGATCGAGCCGACCTGGATCATCTGCACGGTAGTCGCGAGCAGCACGCCGCCGAGGGCGGCCAGCGGGATCACCCCGACCAGCGGCGCGGCGACGAGCGTGAACAGCAGCAGGATGACCGCGTGCGAGAACGACGCGAGGCGCGACTGCGCTCCCGCGCGCACGTTGACGGCGGTGCGGGCGATCGCCGCGGTCGCCGGAACGCCACCGAACAGCGGGGCAGCCAGGTTCGCCAGTCCCTGGCCGAACAGCTCACGGTCGGGGTTGTGCTTCTGCCCGACGCTCATGGCGTCCGCAACGGTCGCGCAGAGCAGGCTCTCCAGCGCGGCCAGGGCTGCGACGGCGAGCGCCGATGGCAGCAGCGCGGTCAGCGTGCTCGGGTCGAAGAAGCCGACGGATGGCGCGGGCAGGCCGGCGGGCAGGGTACCGACGGTGTCGATGCCGAAGCCTGCGAAGAAGGCGACGGCCGTGGCGATGACAACGGCGACGAGCGAGAACGGTACAGCCGGCTTGAAGCGGGCGCCGATCAGGATGACCGCGGCCACGGCCAGCGCGATGACCACCGGCACGAGATCCGGAGCCGCCGCCCAGCGCACGATCGCGTCGAAAGCGATGGCCCACACCTGCTCCTGGTCGCCGGCCTCAACACCGAGGATGTTCGGCAGCTGCTGCAGCGCGATGACCACGGCGATGCCCGCCGTGAAGCCCTCGACGAGGGACGCAGGGAGGTACCGCACGTAGCGGCCGACCCCGGACACCGCGAGGCCGAGCAGGATGACGCCGGCCATCACGCCGACCTGCAGCACGCCGCTCGCGCCGAACTGGTGCACCACCGGGATCAGCACGACCGTCATCGCCCCTGTGGGTCCTGACACCTGCAGGTTGCTGCCACCGAACACCGCGGCGATCGCACCCGCGACAATCGCGGTGATCAGCCCGGCTTCCGCGCCGAGCCCGGATGCGACGCCGAAGGCGAGTGCGAGCGGCAGCGCAACGATGGCGACGGTCAGTCCGGCCAGGAGGTCCCGCCCCGGCGACCGGCGCATCGCCGCGACGTCGCCCTTACCGGGGAGCAGTCCGAGCAGGAAGCGGCCGCTTGCCGACATCCGTCGTCTCATCGCACCTCCGTGCCCGTTGCAGCTTCGCTGGCGGCGTGCTCACGCTCGAGCGTTGCGAGGAGTTCTGTCGTGTCCTGCAGATTGCTGAGGAGCAGCTGCCTGGCGACGGCCAGCAGCTCTGCGATGCGCGGGTCGCGCACCGAGTAGTAGATGGTGTTGCCGTCGCGGCGGGTGACGACCACACCTGCCCTGCGCAGCACCGCCAGCTGTTGGGAGAGCTGCGTCAACTCGGCGTCGATGCTGTCGGCGAGGTCGCCCACGGAGCGCTCCCCCTGCACGAGCTGCTCGAGGGCCCGTACGCGGACCGGATGCGCGAGCGCCTTGAACAGCTCGGCCTTCAGCGCTGCAACGGGAAGATCTGCCATCCAAGCATTATAACTAGCTATCTAGCAAAATAGCCAACTACTGAACCATCGAGTCGGGAGCAGTAGCCGTTATGAGCGTGCCAAAACGGCAACACCTCCCGACTCAATGGAGGTTCGGGAAGCTGTGGGGTGCGGCGGCCGGCCTCAGGGGCGGCGGCGCACCGGGATGGGGACGCTCTCGACTGGCGGCTCGGAGTGACGCTGGTACTGCGGGCCGCTCCAGCGACGCGCGAACCGGATGCTCAGCACGACGCGAACGGCGACAGCTGCAGCGACGATGACCGCGACCGCGAGCCAGAAGATGGGGTCGACGATCCAGGTGAACCAAGACAGCACGCTGCTGACCGCCTCGGCGCCATTTCCCATCAGACCAGAGTACGAACCCGGCCCGCGCCTGTCCTACCCCCAACCGGGGGTGTTAGTCGCCCGCGCGCCGCACCAGTTCGGCAGCGTGCCGGAGCACCGGCTCGTCCACCATGCGACCGCGGAAGGCGAACACGCCTGACTCGTCGGTCGCCGCCGCGAGCACCGCGCGCGCGAATTCCAGGTCCTCATCCGAGGGCCGGTAGGCGTCGCGGATGGTGGCGACCTGACCGGGGTGGATGCACGCGGTCGCCGCGAAGCCGCTTGCCGCGGCATCCGAGGCCTCGGCCCGCAGTCCGTCGAAGTCGTCGATGTCGACATGGATGGCGTCGATCGCGGCCTTGCCGTAGGCGCCCGCCGCGAGCAGCACCGCGGAGCGCGCGTGCCGGGCCACCTGCCGGTAGCGGCCATCCGGCAACCGGCTCGAGGTCCCGCCAAGGGAGGCCATCAGGTCCTCCGCACCCCACATGAGCGCGACCACCGACGGGTGCGCCGCGATCGCGGGCGCGCCAACGACTCCACCGGCGGTCTCGCACAGCGCCACCAGCTCGAACCCGTCCAGCCCCTCGAAGTCACGGGGCGCGGTCGCCTTGGCGACCATCACCGTGCGGTACTCGGTCTGCCGCAGCGCCTCCAGGTCGGCAGCGCGCTCCGGTGAGTCGTGGGCGTTCACCCGCACGATCGTGCGCGCCGGATCGAGCGGATGCTCGATGAGCGCGGCCCGCGCGGCGTCCTTGTGCGCGGCGTCGACGGCGTCCTCGAGGTCGAGGATGACCGCATCCGCCCGCTCGGCGGCCTTGTCGAACCGGTCGGTGCGGTCGGCGGGGCAGAACAACAGTGCCGGGCCCATCCGGAAGCTCATTGCCGCGCCTCCTTGCACCACACCAACGTCGACCGCACGGCCGTCGCGACGACGACGCCGTCCTGGTTGCGGGCGGTGTGCTCGAGCGTGACGATCCCCTGCCCCGGCCGGGACTCGGAGAGCCGCTTGCCGGTGACGATCGTCTCGCTGTACAGGGTGTCGCCGTGGAAGACCGGATGAGGAAAAGCGACCTTCTCGAAGCCGAGGTTTGCGACGATGGTGCCCTCGGTCAGCTGCGCCACCGAACTGCCGACCAGGGTGGCCAGTGTGAACATCGAGTTGACCAGGCGCTGCCCGAACGGCTGGGACGCGGAGAACGCGGCGTCCAGGTGCAGCGACTGGGTGTTCATAGTGAGGGTCGTGAACAGCACATTGTCGGCCTCGGTGACCGTACGGCCCGGCCGGTGCAGGTAGAGAACGGACTCGTCGAACTCCTCGAAATAGAGTCCGCGCTGCTGCACGACCTCGCGTTCCTCGGGCATCCGCGCCTCCTACTGATTGAAACCGAGCGACCTGGCGATCACCATGAGCTGCACCTCGTTGGTGCCCTCGCCGATCTCGAGGATCTTCGAGTCACGGTAGTGCCGTGCAACAAGGCTCTCATTCATGAAGCCCGCACCGCCGAAGATCTGGGTCGCGTCGCGCGCATTGCTCATCGCCGCGTCGCTTGAGACCAGCTTCGCGATCGCCGCCTCACGCTTGTAGTCGAGGCCCGCAGCGCTGCGGCGCGCGGCGTCGTGCCAGGCGAGCCGGGCGGTGTGCACGCGCGCCTGCATCTGCGCGATCATGAACGAGATCGACTGGAATGAGCCGATCGGCTTGCCGAACGCGTTGCGATTCTTGGCGTAGGCGACCGCCTCGTCGAGACAGCCCTGTGCCGCACCGGTGGCGAGCGCGGCGATCGCGACTCGTCCGTCGTCGAGGGTGTGCAGGAAGTTGGCGTAGCCGCGTCCGCGCTCGCCGAGCAGGTTGGCCTCTGGGACCCTGGCGTCGTCGAAGGTCAGCGGATGCGTGTCCGACGAGTTCCAGCCGACCTTGTCGTAGGCGGGCTCCACCGTGAAGCCGGGTGTCCCGTTCGGGACGATGATTGTCGACAGTTCCTTGCGCATCCGGCCGTCCGGGTCCTCGCGCTCGCCTGTCACCGCCGTCACGGTCACGAACCTGGTGATCGGCGTGCCGGAGTTGGTGATGAACTGCTTGCTGCCGTTGATCACCCATTCGCCGTCGTCCAGCCGGGCGGTGGTGCGCGTCGCGCCGGCGTCGCTGCCCGCCTCGGCCTCGGTCAGGCCGAACCCGGCGAGTGCGGTGCCCGCCGTGAGGTCGGGCAGCAGTTCCCGCTTCTGCTCCTCGGTGCCGAAGCGGAAGATCGGGAAGGACCCAAGCCCGACGGCAGCCTCGAGTGTGATGGCCAGCGACTGGTTGACGCGCGCGATGGCCTCGATAGCGAGTCCGAGCGACATCACGTCGCCGCCCTGTCCGCCGTACTCCTCCGGGAACGGCAGCCCGAACAGCCCGAGTTGCCCCATCTGCGCGACCACGTCCATCGGCAGCCGATGCTCGCGGTCGGCCTCGTAGGAGATGGGTGCGATCACCTCGTCGGCGAACTCGCACACCGTGTCGTAGAGCGATTGCTCCTCTTCCGTCAGGCTCCAGCTCATGGCGTGACCTCTCGTTCGGGATGCGGCTGGGCCGCTTCCATCGCTTCCTCGTCGCTTCTGACGCGCGCAACCACCTGATCCAGCCGGACCAAGTCGCCGACGCTCACGGTGATCTCCACCTCGCCCGCGGCCGGGGCGGCGAGCTTGTGCTCCATTTTCATCGCCTCGACGGTGACCAGGGTCTGGCCCTCCGTCACCCGGTCACCGGTTCCGGCCGCCACCGCGACGACCGTGCCCGGCATCGGCGAGCGCACTTCTGGGCTGACCGGATGCGCGACCCTCTCGATCGCGGCCAGCATTTCCGCGGTCTGCGCCGACCGGTCCAGGTGCCGCAGCGGCAGGCTCACGCCGTCGCATCCGATCCACACCTGGTCACCGGAGCGCGCGATCGCCAGCGGGCGGGTGACGCCGTCGAGAGTCAGCCGGTGATCGCCACCGTCGCCCACCAATCGCGCCGCGTGCTCGCGCCCGTCGATCGTGACGGCTGCCGCCTCGGCGGTCCCGGCGACCAGCACGTCGACCCGGTCGCTTTGTGAGGTCGAGAACCGGTACCGGCTCGGCCGCGCTGCCTCCGCCATCCGCCAGCCAGGTCTGGAGGTCCACGGGTCAAGCGCATCGGCATTCGTGCGCTCGGCGTGCAGAAAGAGCGCGGCGGCAGTGAGCAGCTCGGCGTCGGCGCCCCGGAACACCAGCTCCGGCAGTCGCCGCTCGATCAGGGTGGTGTCCATGGTCCCGGCGATGACATCCGGGTCCGCGAGCAGCTCGCGCAGGTACTCGATGTTGGTGCGAACGCCCAGCACCGTCGTGGCGGCGAGCGCGGCATCGAGGCGCGCGATCGCCTCCGAGCGGTCGACGCCGTGTGCGATGACCTTGGCCAGCATCGGGTCGTAGTCGGCGCCGATGGTCAGTCCCTCACGCAACGAGCCGTCGACGCGGATGCCCGTGCCGTCCGGCTCGCGCAGGGACAGGATGTGCCCGGTGCTGGGCAGGAAGCCGCGCTGCGGATCCTCCGCGTAGAGGCGAGCCTCGATGGCGTGCCCGGTGAGGTGAATGTCGGACTGTGCGAGAGTCAGCCGCTCCCCCGCCGCGACCCGCAGCTGCCACGCGACCAGGTCGACCCCGGTGACCAGCTCGGTTACCGGATGCTCGACCTGGAGGCGCGTGTTCATCTCCATGAAGAAGAACTGGTCCGGCGCCTCTGCGGACACCAGGAACTCGACAGTGCCCGCGCCGCGATAGTCGACGCTGCGCGCCACGGTCTTCGCCGCCTCGCCGATGCGCTCGCGTGTCGCGGCATCCAGCAGCGGCGACGGCGCCTCCTCGATGACCTTCTGATGGCGCCGCTGCAGCGAGCACTCGCGCTCGCCCAAATGGATCACGTTGCCGTGGCTGTCCGCGAGCAGCTGCACTTCGATGTGCCGGGGGCTGGTGATGAGCCGTTCGAGCAGCATGGTGTCGTCGCCGAAGGCTGCGGACGCAACGCGGCGGGCCGTCGCCAGCGCATCCGGCAGCGCCTCGGCGGAGTAGACCGGCTGCATCCCCTTGCCGCCGCCGCCGGCCGACGGCTTGATGAGCAGCGGGTAGCCGACCCGGTCGGCCTCCGCTGCCAGCTGCTCGTCGCTGAGGCCACGGGACGACACACCCTCGAGCACCGGCACGCCTGCGGCCGAGACGTGGTCCTTGGAGCGGATCTTGTCGCCCATCAGCTCGAGCGAGCGCTCGGTCGGGCCGATGAAGACGATGTCAGCTGCCTCGCACGCGCGCGCGAATTCGGCGTTCTCGGACAGGAACCCGTAGCCGGGGTGGATCGCCTGCGCGCCCGACTGGATCGCTGCCGCGATGATCGCGCCGACGTTCAGGTAGCTGGCAGCCGGGGCGGCCTCGCCGATGCGGACCGCGACGTCGGCGTCCGCGACGTGCTTGGCGTCGGAATCGGCGTCGCTGTAGACGGCGACCGATCGGATGCCGAGTTCGCGCAGGGTGCGGATGACACGGCAGGCGATCTCACCGCGATTGGCGACCAACACGGTGTCGAAGATGCTGTTACTGAGCTTGTCGAAGTGCACCGGTCACATCCTGAACAGGCCGAAGGCGGAATCGGGCAGCGGGGTGCGCGAGGCGACGTCGAGGGCGAGCCCGAGCTGGGTGCGGGTCTCGGCCGGGTCGATGATGCCGTCATCCCACAGCCGGGCGGTCGAGTAGTACGGGTTGCCCTGGTGCTCGTACTGCTCAGTGATCGGCGTTTTGAACGCGGCCTCGTCCGCCTCGGGCCACTCCTCGCCGCGCGCCTCGAGCTGTTCCCGGCGGATGGTGGAGAGCACGGAGGACGCCTGGGCGCCGCCCATGACCGAGATGCGGCTCGCCGGCCACATCCAGAGGAAACGCGGGCCGTACGCCCTGCCGCACATCGAGTAGTTGCCGGCGCCGAACGATCCGCCGATGACGACAGTGAACTTGGGGACGCGGGTGGTGGCGACCGCGGTGACCATCTTCGCGCCGTGCTTCGCGATGCCGCCGGCCTCGTAGTCACGGCCCACCATGAAGCCGGAGATGTTCTGCAGGAACACCAGCGGGATGCCGCGCTGGTCGCACAGCTCGATGAAGTGGGCGCCCTTCTGCGCCGATTCGCTGAACAGCACGCCGTTGTTGGCGATGATGCCGACCGGATGCCCGTGCAACCGGGCGAACCCGGTCACCAGGGTCTTGCCGTATTCACGTTTGAACTCGTGGAACTCGGAGGCGTCGACGAGCCGTGCGATGACCTCGTGCACGTCATAGCTGCCCTGCACGTCTACCGGCACGGCACCGTACAGTTCCCCGGGGTCGACGGCCGGTTCGCGGCTCTCGATTACGTCCCATGCCGGCGCGGCGGGCCGGGGCAGGGTCGCGACGATGTCCCGGATGATCTGCAGCGCGTGCTCGTCGTTCTCCGCCAGGTGGTCGGTCACGCCGGACGTGCCGGAGTGCAGCTCGCCGCCGCCGAGCTCCTCGGCGGTGACGATCTCCCCGATCGCGGCCTTCACGAGCGGTGGGCCGCCGAGGAAGATGGTGCCCTGGTTGCGCACGATGACCGTCTCGTCGCTCATCGCCGGCACGTAGGCACCACCGGCGGTGCTAGAGCCCAGCACGGCCGCGAGCTGGGGGATCTTCGCCGCCGACAGCCTGGCCTGGTTGTAGAAGATGCGGCCGAAGTGGTCGCGGTCAGGGAACACCTCATCCTGCATCGGCAGGAACGCGCCCCCGGAGTCGACCAAGTAGACGCACGGCAGACGGTTCTCGAGCGCGATCTCCTGCGCGCGGAGGTGCTTCTTGACCGTCATCGGGTAGTAGGTGCCGCCCTTCACGGTCGCGTCGTTGGCGACGACCATGACGTGGCGGCCGTGCACGAGGCCGATGCCGGCGATCAGGCCGGCGCTCGGGCTATCGCCGTCGTACATCCCCTCGGCGGCGAGTGGCGCGATCTCGAGGAACGGGCTGCCATCATCCAGCAGAGCGTCGACGCGGTCGCGCGGGAGCAGCTTGCCGCGCGCGACGTGGCGCTCGCGGGAGCGCTCCGGGCCGCCGAGGGCGGTGACGCGCAGGCGCTCGCGGAGCTCGTCGACGAGTTCCCGCTGTCCGGCCTCGTTGGAGCGGAACGCGTCGCCTGCGGTGTCGAGCGAGCTGGTCAGGACTTCCATGCGTCTCCGTCGACTCATTCGGTTAATGATCGCTAACTGGGTCTAAGGTTAGTGAACACCCCCACCGATGTCTACAGCGGGAAGCATCCGATGTCCGATGGCCTGACCACCGAGCGCAGTCGCGCGAAGGCGAGCCGTCGCGCGGCCCTGCTCGACGCGGCGGCGCGGCTGTTCGCCGAGCGCGGCTTCAACGGGGTCTCCATCGAGGACCTCGGTGCCGCCGTGGGTGTGAGCGGTCCGGCGGTGTACAAGCACTTCGCGGGCAAGCAGGCCGTGCTCGCCGCGGTGCTCGTGGACGTGAGCCGCGGACTGCACGACGGAGGCGCGAGGGTCGTGGCCGCGGCATCCGGGGCATCCGACGCGCTGACCGATCTCGTGCGCTTCCACGCCGACTTCGCCCTGGGGAATCCGGAGGTCATCCGCGTGCAGGATCGCGATCTGGACAGTCTTGGCGACGAAGACCGGCACCTGGTGCGAACACTGCAGCGCCGCTACGTCGAACTGTGGGTGGGTGTGCTCGAGCGGCTCCACCCCGATGTCGACACTGCGGTGCTGAGGGCGCGAGCCCACGCAGTGTTCGGGCTACTCAACTCGACGCCGCACAGCGGGCAATCGCTGGAACCCGGTGCGGTGCGGGCGGAGCTGGAGCGGATGGCGCTTGCGGCCCTCCGCTGACCGCGCCGACGGCTAGCTGAGTTGCTGGTCCAGCTGCTCGACCCAGTCGGCGCGCCAGTCTGGCGCGACGAACGACTCGCTCCAGTAGGCGGTCTCCCGCTCGATCTTCCCGCCCCGGAACTCGAAGATGAAGACGGTCTCGTAGGTGGGGCCGTCGTAGTCGAGGTGCGCCTCAGCGACGACCAGGTCTCCCGAGCTGACGATGCGCCGCGGGGTGATCGTCGGCAACTGCGGGAAGGCGCTGTATATGGCGCGCCGATTGTCGGCGCCCCGCACCCGCTCTCCGGACTGCGGCCATTCCATGACGGCGTCGTCGTGGAACAGTTCATCCATGACCGCCGTGTCGCGTGCGTTGATGCAGTCGATGAGGCGACCGACGACCGCCTCGTTCTCGCTCGAGCCCATGGGACTCACCTCGCTTCCGTAGCAGGTGTTGGTTCCAATGGTGCGCCCGAGGGCGCGTGAATGTAACCCCTGCTTCAAGCACCACGCGGGGTCAGAAAGAGGCCCTAACTCTCCCGGGAAGGGCGCTTTGCGACACCTCGAAGCAGTAAGGGACGAGAATCGTCGATTCGGGGAATCAACCCCTAGAGGTCGGAGGTGCAGACGCAGGCCTCGTTGCCCTCGGCGTCTGCGAGCACCCACCATCCGGGCGCGTACTCGTCGGTCAGCAGCGTGCCGCCCGCGTCGAGGGCCGCCTGCACCCGGTCGGGCGCATCCGAGGTCGGCACGTACACGTCGACGTGGATGCGATTCCGCTGGGTGCGGGGCGGCTCCATGTGTTGGAACCAGAACCGCGGGCCCTTGCCGCGCGGGTCGACGAGCTCGATCTCTCCGTCGTCGTCGACCTCGTCGTAGTCGAGAACCGCCTTCCAGAAACCGCGGATGCCGTCGGCATCCACCGTGTCGATGGCGATGTCGTAGCGGGCGGGCACCTGCGTGTCTCCGGTGGCGCCGGCTTCGTCGGCGAGCTCCTGAATACGTCCCGCCAGCTCGAGGTCGCGCCGCGTGACGCCGTCGGCGTCGTGCGAGGTCAACTCGAATGAGATCGAACCCCAGCCGAGGCGAAGCTCGGGATGATGGTTCAGCTCCTCCGCCACCTCCCCCACCCTTGCGGCGAGGGATGCTGCGGATGCGAAGTCCGGCGTGGAGAACGACGCGTAGAGGATCCCGTCGAGGTGGACGAACGCGGTGCCGGCGAGTTCCGGACTCGTCTGCTCGGGGATCAGCCGCTCCATGTCGTCCCTCACACCATCGCGATGAGCGACGCCGGGTTTGCCAGGATCCGGCCGACATCCGCGAGGAAGCGACTCGCTTGCTCCCCGTCGACCAGGCGGTGGTCGAATGAGATGCTCAAGGTGAGCACCTGGCGGAGGGCGATCTCCCCCTTGTGCTCCCACGGCATCCGCTTCACCGCGCCGAGCGCGAGGATCATGGCCTCCCCCGGCGGCAGGATCGGTGTGCCCGCATCGATGCCGAAGACGCCGATGTTGGTGATCGAGATCGTGCCGCCGCCGAGCTCCGCCTGGCCGGTGCGCCCGGCCTTCGCCGTCTCGACCAGTTCAGCGAGCGCCCCGGCCAGCTGGATCAGGTCGAGGGTGTCGGCGTCCTTGATGTTCGGGACCATCAGGCCGCGCGGTGTCGCCGCCGCGATGCCCAGGTTGACGTAGTTGAACTGCACGATCTGCTGCGCCTCATCGTCCCAGCGTGAGTTCACCGACGGGTTGCGTCCGACGGCGAAGCACACCGCCTTCGCGACCACCGCGAGCAGGTTCAGGCGCACCTGGCTGAATTGCGACGACGCCTTAAGCGTGTCGATCAGCTCCATTGTCGGGGTCACGTCGATGGTGAGGAACTCGCTCGCGTGCGGCGCGGTGAAGGCGCTCGCGACCATCGCCGCGGCGGTGTGCTTGCGCACGCCCTGGATCGGGGTGCGCGTCTCGCGGTCGCCGGAGCGCTGGGATGTTGTGCGCGTTTCGGGCGCGGCGGATGCGCCGGTGGACGCACGCTCGACATCCTCGCGGGTGACGACCCCGTTGTCGCCGGTGCCGGTGAGGGTCGTGAGGTCGACGCCCAAGTCGCGAGCGAGCTTGCGGACGGGCGGGGTGGAGAGGGCGCGCGGCGCTGGGCTGGTTTCGAGACGGTCGCTGCCCGATGCCGGGGCAAGCGCCTGCGGCCCGGCGGCCTTCCGCGCTCTCCGCTTCGGGCGGTCGCCGGTCTCTACGCGCGGCCCGTAGCCGACGAGCACGGATTCGCGCCCGCTGTCGACCGGCTGCGGCGAGCCATCGGTCGGTGCGTCCTCATCGGGCATGGGCACGTCGGCCGGCTCACCGGAGTCCGCGAGTTCGAACGCTGCGATGGGAGCGCCGACCAGCACGGTCGTGCCGGGCTCCGCGTACAGCTTCGCGATGACACCGGCGAACGGGGAGGGCAGCTCGACGAGTGCTTTCGCGGTCTCGACTTCGGCGATGACCTGGTTCAGCTCGACGGTGTCGCCCTCGGCAACCCGCCAGCTGACCAGCTCCGACTCGGTGAGGCCCTCGCCGAGGTCCGGCAGCGCGAATTCCTTGACTGCCATCAGGCCTCCCAGTTGCTGAGCGAGTTGGGCCGTCCAAGCACGCGGTCGACGGTGTCGAGCATCCGGTCGAGGTCCGGTAGGAAGTGCTCCTCGAGCGATGCGGGCGGGTACGGGGTGTCGAAGCCCGTGACCCGCGCCGGCGCGGCCTCGAGCCAGTTGAAGCAGCGTTCGGTGATGCTCGCAGCGATCTCGGCTCCGATGCCGCCGTGCTGCTGCGCCTCGTGCGAGATCACCAGCCGCCCGGTCTTGCGGACGGATGCCTCGACGGTGTCGAAGTCGATCGGCGAGAGCGACCGCAGGTCGATGAGCTCGATGGAGACGCCATCGTCCTCCGCTGCCGCCGCGGCGTCGATTGCCGTCGCCACCAGCGGCCCGTAGGTGACGAGCGTCACCTGCGTTCCCTCACGCACGACGCGCGCCTTGCCGAGGGGAAGGGCGTCGGCGATATCCTCGTCCACCTCGCCCTTGGCCCAGTACCGCCGCTTGGGTTCGAAGAACAGCACCGGATCGTCACTGGCGATCGCCTGCCTGAGCATGGTGTGCGCATCCTGCGGCGTCGAGCAGGTCACGACTCGCAGACCTGCCGTGTGCGCGAAGTAGGACTCCGGCGACTCCGAGTGGTGCTCGACCGCGCCGATGCCTCCGCCGTACGGCACCCGGATCGTGATCGGCATGCTGACGTGGCCGCGGGTGCGGTAGTGCAGCTTGGCCACCTGCGCGACGATCTGGTCGAAGCCCGGGTAGATGAAACCGTCGAACTGGATCTCGCACACCGGACGGAACCCGCGCATGGCGAGCCCGACCGCGGTGCCGATGATGCCCGATTCGGCCAGCGGCGAGTCGATGACTCGCGTTTCGCCGAACTCGGCCTGCAGCCCATCGGTCACCCTGAACACACCGCCGAGCGCTCCGATGTCCTCGCCGATCAGCACCACCCGGTCGTCGTCGGCAAGCGCGCGGCGAAGGCCGGAGTTGAGCGCTTTTCCAAGGGTGAGCTGTGTCGTTGTTGTCGTTGTCATCGCTCGTCCCCCTCGAAGGTTTCGAGGTAGGCGGCGTACTGGCTCTTCTGCCGCTCGAGCCAGCTGTGCGGCTCGGCGTAGACATTGTCGAAGACGCTGAGCGGGTGCGGGTCCTCCATCGAAATCACGCCCTGGCGGAGCTCCCCCGCCACAGCATCCGCCTTCGCCTTCACGCGAGCCCTAACCTCGTCGCTCAGCGCCCCCGTCGACTCGAGCAGCGCCTCCAGGCGAGTGATCGGGTCCTTGCCCTTCCACTCCTCGAGTTCGTCCTTGGTGCGGTAGCGGCTGGGGTCGTCGGAGGTGGTGTGCGGCCCCATCCGGTAGGTGACCGCCTCGATGAAGGTGGGTCCGCCGCCGCCGCGGGCGCGGTCCAGCGCGATGCGGGTCGCCGCCATCACCGCGAGGACATCGTTGCCGTCGACACGCATGCTCGGGATGCCGAACCCGGGGGCGCGTTCGGAGATGTGCCGCTTGGCCTGCACCCCGACCGGCTCTGAGATGGCCCACTGGTTGTTCTGGCAGAAGAACACCACCGGCGCGTCGAAGCTCGCGGCGAAGACCAGCGCTTCGTTCACGTCGCCCTGGCTGGTCGCGCCGTCCCCGAAGTAGGTGATCGCGACGCTATCGGCCGCTTCCGCCTTGATGCCCATCGCGTACCCGGTCGCGTGCAGCGCCTGGGCGCCGATGATGATGGCCGGCACCGCCATGTTGACGGTGTACGGGTCCCAGCCTCCGTGTGAGTGGCCGCGCCACATGCTGAGCAGGTCGGTGAGCGCAACGCCGCGGCAGTAGGCGACGGCGTTCTCGCGGTAGCTGGAGAAGATGAAGTCGTCGTCGCGCAGCGCGCGAGCCGAGCCGATCTGCGCGGCCTCCTGGCCGAGCAGCGGGGCCCACAGGCCGAGTTCGCCCTGACGCTGCAACGCGGTCGCCTCGGCGTCGATGCGACGGACGACCACCATGTCTTCGTAGAGCGACACCAGCTGTTCGTCGGTCACATCCGCCACCCACGTGTCGAACGTCGGGTTAGCCACCCTCGACCCGTCAGGCTTCAGCAGTTGGACGAAGTCCTCGAGAAGATCAGCTGTGCCATGCTCCGTGACGCTTTCGCGCAACATCGGTGCCCCTTCCGTCGCGACCCTCCCGCCTGATGAGCGACGAGGATCCACTGGAGAGGAAGCGGCCATCCGGGTAGGGGGTCGCCTCCGTCCCGGCGTCCTTGCCGGGCTACTGCCGAGCGTACGCAAGTTGGCTGAAAATGGGCAAATTGACTCGCGTTCTCGCCCTGCAATACTCGCCGAGTCGCCCACTTCGGCCCCTGAATCCGGTGCTGTGAGGGGCCAAAGTGGGCAACTCGATGCTGAGACGAGAAAGAACCCGCCCCCACCGAAGCGGGAGCGGGTTCTTTGCGTCTGGTGCGAGGGTCAGGCCTCGGTGGTCTCCACCGACTCGACGGAGGCGTCGGACGAGCCGTCCGACTCCTCGAGGACCGGGGCCAGCGAGAGCTTGCCGCGGTCGTCGATCTTGGTGATCTCCACCTGGATCTTCTGGCCGACGCCGAGGACGTCCTCGACATTCTCGACACGCTTTCCGCCGGCGAGCTTGCGCACCTCGGAGATGTGCAGCAGGCCATCCTTGCCCGGCGTGAGCGAGACGAACGCGCCGAACGTCGCGATCTTGACGACGGTTCCGAGGAACCGCTCGCCGACCTCGGGGTTCAGCGGGTTGGCGATCGCGTTGACCGCCAGGCGGGCAGCCTCGGCCGACGGGCCGTCGACGGCGCCGATGTACACGGTGCCGTCGTCCTCGATCGAGATGTCCGCGCCGGTGTCGTCCTGGATCTGGTTGATCGTCTTGCCCTTGGGGCCGATGAGCTCACCGATCTTGTCGATCGGGATCTGCACGCTGATGACGCGAGGCGCCGTCGGCGCCATCTCGTCCGGAGCGTCGATCGCCGCGTTGATGACGGCGAGGATCGCGTTGCGCGCTTCCTTCGCCTGCTTCAGCGCACCGTCGAGCACCGACGACGGAAGCCCGGAGAGCTTGGTGTCGAGCTGGATGGCGGTGACGAACTCGCTCGTTCCGGCGACCTTGAAGTCCATGTCGCCGAGGGCGTCCTCAGCACCGAGGATGTCGGTGAGTGCCGCGTAGCGCGTCTCACCGTCCACCTCGTCGCTGACTAGGCCCATCGCGATGCCGGCGACCGGCGCGCGCAGCGGCACACCAGCGTTCAGCAGCGAGAGGGTCGACGCGCAGACGGAGCCCATCGAGGTCGAGCCGTTGGAGCTGAGCGCCTCCGACACCTGACGGATCGCGTACGGGAACTCCTCGCGGCTCGGCAGCACCGGCACGAGTGCGCGCTCGGCGAGGAAGCCGTGTCCGATCTCGCGACGCTTCGGGCTGCCGACGCGGCCGGTCTCACCGGTCGAGTAGGGCGGGAAGTTGTAGTGGTGCAGGTAGCGCTTCTTCGTGACCGGGGCCAGCGAGTCGATCTGCTGCTCCATCTTCAGCATGTTCAGCGTCGTGACGCCCAGGATCTGGGTCTCGCCGCGCTGGAAGATCGCGCTTCCGTGCACGCGCGGGATGACCTGCACCTCGGCGTCCAGCGGGCGGATGTCCGCCAGGCCACGACCGTCGATGCGGACACCGTCGGTGAGGATGCGGCCGCGGACGACCTTCTTGGTGACCGACTTGTACGCGGCGCTGAACTGCCCGAGCACGGAATCCGGCAGCTCACCGGACTCGACGTTCTCGGCGACGGCGGCCTTGACGCGCTCCTTGAGTGCGTCATCCGCGTTCTGGCGCTCCATCTTGTCGGCGATCTGGTAGATGCCCGCGAGCTCGGCCTCTGCCAACTGCGCGACGGCGTCGTAGGTGCCCTGGTCGTAGGGCAGGAAGACCGGGTAGTCCTGCACCTCCTTGGCGCTCTGCGCTGCGAGCTGCTCCTGCGCCTTGACCAGCTGGGCGAGGAACGGCTTGGCCGCCTCGAGTCCCTGCGCGACGATGGTCTCGTCCGGCTTGATGGCACCGCCCTGGATCAGGTTCCAGGATGCCTCAGTGGCCTCAGCCTCGACCATCATGATCGCGACATCCTCGTTGCCGTTCGCGTCGGTGACGATGCGGCCGGCCACGGTCAGGTCGAAGACGGCCTGCTCGAGCTGCGAGTGCTTCGGGAAGGCGACCCACTGTCCGTCGATGAGCGCGAGGCGCACACCGGCGATCGGTCCGCTGAACGGCAGACCGGAGATCTGGGTGGATGCGGATGCGGCGTTGATCGCGAGCGCGTCGTAGAACTCGTCGGGTGCGATCGAGAGCACCGTGATGACGATCTGGACCTCGTTGCGCAGACCCTCGACGAACGACGGGCGAAGCGGCCGGTCGATCAGGCGGCAGACCAGGATGGCCTCGGTCGACGGACGACCCTCCCGGCGGAAGAAGCTTCCGGGAATCTTTCCCGCGGCGTACGAACGCTCTTCGACGTCGACGGTCAGCGGGAAGAAGTCGAAGTTCTCCTTCGGCTGCTTGCTCGCGCTCGTCGCGCTGAGCAGCATGGTGTCTTCGTCGAGGTAGGCGGCAACGGCACCCTGTGCCTGCTGCGCCAGTCGTCCGGTCTCGAACCGGACGGTGCGCGTGCCGAACTTGCCGTTATCGAGAACGGCCTCGGCGAACTTGATTTCTGGACCCTCCAAGGGATCTTTCTCCTTATGTAATGGCTCACGCGCATGGGGATGCGCGCGGCGTACGCCGGAGCAGGAGCGGGCAGGAAGGGACACGACACGTCTTGTGCCGGGCGTCTGTTCTGGCCAACAGTAGAAACACACCGTTCGAGACGGGATGCCACCACCGGTGACCAGCTTCGAGCCGGCCTGCTCCGTTGTAGTTGCTCGGTTGCGGTTGGGCAACCGCGTCAAGGCTACCAGCCGACGCGGACGGAGCCTAGTTGGACTCGCCTTCTACTCCGCCGGGCGGCGGCAAAAGTCTCGAACTCTAAAGAAACACGCTTATTTCTCGCCGCGCTGGGCTTAATCGGCGCTGAACACCGGATCCCCCGTCCATACTCTGAGGCGTTCAGAGAGGAGCGCAATGAGAGTCGCTATCGAGCGGGAACGCCGCGTCGGGGAACGGCGGGTCGCCGCCACACCCGAGACGGTGAAGCAACTGACCGGGCTAGGCATGACCGTGGTCGTCGAGGCTGGCGCCGGTGAGGAGTCCGGATACTCGGATGACGCGTACCGGGCCGCCGGGGCATCCGTCGAGCCGCGCATCGACCTGGGAACCGTCGACGTGTACGCCCACGTGAGGCCGCTCGAACCGGAGCGGGTAGCTGCGCTGCGGCGCGGCGCCATCACGGTCGGGCTGGCCTCCCCCGCCTCGGAACTCGACACTGTGCGCGCCCTGGCCGACGCCGGGGTCACCTCGTTCGCGCTCGAATTGGTGCCGCGCATCTCGCGCGCCCAGTCGATGGATGCGCTCAGCTCGCAGGCGTTGGTCGCCGGGTACCGGGCTGTGCTCGAGGCCGCCACCCGCTACCCGCGGTTCTTCCCGCTCTACATGACCGCCGCCGCCACCATCCCGCCGGCGAAGGTGCTCGTGCTCGGCGCCGGCGTCGCCGGACTGCAGGCCATCGGCACTGCCAAGCGTCTCGGCGCGCGAGTGTCAGCGAACGACATCCGCCCCGCATCCGCCGACGAGGTCGCCTCGATGGGTGGCACCTTCATCAACCTCGAACTCGAGGCGGAAGGCGCGGGCGGCTACGCGCGCGAGCTGAGCACGGACAGCGCGGAACGCCAGCGCCAGTTGCTCAGCCCGCACGTCGCCGAGGCCGACATCCTGATCACCACCGCAGCCATCCCCGGCCGGGCTGCTCCGCTGCTCGTCACAACCGAGATGGTCAAGGGCATGAAGCCGGGATCGGTGGTGGTGGACCTCGCCGCCGAGAGCGGTGGCAACGTCGAGGGCGTCGTCTCGGGCCAGGACACTCCTGTGGAGGTCGAGGGCGGGCACGTCACGCTCGTCGGTCTCGCCGACGCGCCGTCCACCATCCCTGCTGACGCGTCACGCCTGTACGCGAAGAACGTCGCCAACCTGCTCGCGCTGATGGCCGTTGACGGACGCGTCGAGCCGGACTTCGAGGACGAGGTCGTCGCCGGCGCGTGCCTCACCCACGACGGCGTTGTGCGGCATCCGCAGACCGCCTCTGCGCTTGGACTGACCACGGAAGGAACCAACTGATGGATGCCGTGACCCTGCTCACGATCACCGTGTTGGCGGTGTTCGTCGGCTTCGAGGTGGTCTCGAAGGTGACGAGCAAGCTGCACACCCCGCTCATGTCGGGCGCGAACGCGATCCACGGCATCATCCTCGTCGGCGCCATCATCGTCGCCGGGCAGACCCAGGATGTCGCGCTGCTGGTCGTCGCGCTCATCGCGGTCGTGCTCGCGACCGCGAACCTCGTCGGCGGCTTCGTGGTCACCGACCGGATGCTGGAGATGTTCGGCGGTCGCAAGAGCACCAAGGGAGGGGAAGCCAAGTGAACCTGCTATCCCCCGAAATCACTGCGATCCTCTACCTGATCGCGGCCGTCTGCTTCATCCTCGCCCTCAAGGGACTGAGCTCGCCGAAGTCGGCACGACGCGGCAACCTGATCGGTGCGGCCGGTGCGATCGTCGCGGTCGTCACGGTGTTCCTCTCAATGCAGCTCGACAACCTGCTGCTGATCGTCGCCGCGATCCTTGTCGGCTCGGCCATCGCGGTGCCGATCGCGCGGCGCGTGCAGATGACCCAGATGCCGCAGCTCGTCGCCGGCTTCAACGGTGTCGGCGGTGGCGCAGCGGCGCTCGTCGGCATCCTCGAGCTCGGACACGCGGACGACACCTGGGTGCGGGTCGCGATCGTGTTCACCATGCTGGTGGGCGCCGTGTCGTTCGCTGGCTCGGCGATCACCGTCGGCAAGCTGCAGGAACTGATCAGCACCAGGCCGATCGTGTTCCCCGGCCTGCCCCTCCTGATGGGTCTGGTGCTGCTCGCGGCGATCGCCGCGTGCGTCATGGTCGTGGTGACCGGCGACCTGGGCTGGGCGCTCGGGCTGCTCGGCGTGGGCCTGCTCGCGGGCTTCCTGCTCGTGCTGCCGGTCGGCGGCGCTGACGTCCCGATCGTCATCTCGCTGCTGAACGCGTTCACCGGTCTTGCGGTCGCGGCATCCGGCATCGTGCTCGGCAACGTGCTGCTGCTTGTCGCCGGGACGCTCGTCGGCGCATCCGGAACGATCCTGACCCTGGCGATGGCCTCTGCGATGGGCCGCAGCGTCGCCGGCATCATGTTCGGAGCGTTCCGCGGCACGTCGACCGCCGGGTCGACGACGCAGAGCGACCGGCCGGTGCGGTCGGGCAGCCCGGAGGATGTCGCGGTCGAGCTCGGCTACGCGCAGCGGGTCGTGATCGTGCCCGGCTACGGCCTGGCGGTCGCGCAGGGCCAGCACACGATCGCGGAGCTCGCGACGGCGCTCGAGGAGCGCGGTGTCAAGGTCTCGTTCGGCATCCACCCGGTCGCCGGACGCATGCCAGGGCACATGAACGTGCTGCTGGCCGAGGCGAACGTGCCGTACGAGTCGCTGCGCGAACTGGACGAGGTCAACCCGGAGTTCAGCCACACCGACGTGGTGCTGGTCGTCGGCGCGAACGACGTCGTCAACCCGGCGGCGAAGACCGCGCCGGGTTCGCCCATCTACGGCATGCCGATTCTCGAGGTGAACCAGGCGAACCAGGTCATCTTCCTGAAGCGGTCGATGCGGCCCGGCTTCGCCGGCATCGAGAACGAGCTGCTGTTCGACCCGAAGACGACCCTGCTCTTCGGCGACGCGAAGGACTCGCTCTCCAAGGTGCTCGGGGCGGTCAAGGCCCTCTGACCACGTTGAGTCGGGAGTAGTTGCCCAATTGAGCATGCTCATAAGGGCAACTACTCCCGACTCGATGATGGTTCGGATCGGAAGGGCGGGCGGGTCAGCTGGGCTGGAAGCCGCCGACCGGGCTGAGCGAGGTGTCCAGCGCGAACGGGTCGCGCACGGTGTGGGAGCGCTCGGATGCCTTCATCAGCTCGGCGAGTTCGCCTGCGCCGCGGTCGATCCGCTCCGGAAGCGAGCGCACCTTGTCGCCGCTGTCGCCCCAGTCGCCCGTCGCGGCGAACACGCCGGTCGGAACGACCACCGCGTGCAGGTAGTTGAACACCGGCCGCATTGCGTAGTCGAGCGCGAGCGAGTGCCGGGGCGTGCCCGCCGTCGCACCGATCAGCACCGGCAGGTCGGTGAGCGCCTTGTTGTCGACGACATCGAAGAACGACTTGAACAGGCCGCTGTAGCTCGTCGTGAAGATCGGACTCACCGCGATGAGCCCGTCCGAGGTCTCGACGGATGCGATGACCTCCTCGAGCTTCGGGCTCGGGAAGCCGGTCAGCATGTTGTTGACGATGTCGTGCGCGAAGTCCTTCAACTCCACGGTGACGACGTCGACCGTGTATTCGTCCTCGAGGCGGGCGAGAGTCGCCGCCGCGAGCTTGTCGGCGAGCATCCGGGTTGACGACGGCTGGCTCAGTCCAGCCGAGATGACGGTTAGCTTGCGGGTTTCCATCAGGCATCCACCGCTTCCGTCTCGACGCGCGCCGCGCGGGACTCCGCCACGCGGGCCGCGTGGGTTGGCGCATCCGGAACCTCCGCTGGGCGGTTGTTCGCGAACTCGCGGCGCAGCGCGGGGACGACCTCGCCGCCGAGCAGGTCCAGCTGCTCCAGCACCGTCTTCAGCGGCAGGCCGGCGTGGTCCATGAGGAACAGCTGGCGCTGGTAGTCGCCGACGTAGTCGCGGAAGCCCAGCGTGCGGTCGATGACCTCCTGCGGGCTGCCGACAGTCAGCGGCGTCTGCGCGGTGAACTCCTCCATGCTCGGCCCGTGGCCGTACACCGGCGCGTTGTTGAAGTACGGCCGGAACTCGTTCACGGCGTCCTGCGAGTTCTTGCGCATGAACACCTGGCCGCCGAGGCCGACGATCGCCTGCGCGGCGGTGCCGTGGCCGTAGTGCTCGAAGCGCGACCGGTAGAACTCGACCATCCGCTGCGTGTGCGATGCCGGCCAGAAGATGTGGTTGGCGAAGAAGCCGTCACCGTAGAAGGCGGCCTGCTCCGCGATCTCGGGGCTGCGGATGCTGCCGTGCCAGACGAACGGCGCGACACCGTCGAGCGGCCGCGGCGTCGAGGTGAAGCCCTGCAGCGGCGTGCGGAATTTGCCTTCCCAGTCGACGACGTCCTCGCTCCACAAGCGGCGCAGCAGCGCGTACTTCTCGAGCGCGAGCGGGATGCCCTGACGGATGTCCTCACCGAACCACGGGTACACCGGTCCGGTGTTGCCGCGACCGAGGGTGATGTCCATGCGTCCGCCGGAGACGTGCTGCAGCATCGCGTAGTCCTCGGCCAGGCGCACCGGGTCGTTCGTGGTGATCAGCGTGGTCGCGGTGGAGAGGATCAGCCGCTCGGTCTTGGCCGCCAGGTAGCTGTTGATCGAGATTGGGCTGGACGGGAAGAACGGCGGGTTGTGGTGCTCGCCCATGGCGAAGACATCGAGGCCGACCTCCTCCGCGTGCTGCGCGATGGTGAGGATGTTCTGGATGCGTTCTGCGTCGGTCGGTGTGTACCCGGTCGTCGGGTCGGTCGTGATGTCGCCGACACTGAAGATGCCGAACTGCATCGGAGAGCGAGACGCTCCGGTCTGGGTTTCCATGGCTAGCCTTTCAATGCGTTTGCATGTACATCCTACTGAACATCACTGGCGACGTGAGAATTCCCGCCCGACCAACTGACTTATTCGAAGCGCTTGTTCAGCGTGCTATGAGTCGTTGCACCCCCGGCGTGAAGATGCTCAGAGTCTCGTGAGTGATCCCCTTCCCCACCGAGAAGCGACCTAGCGTGATGGCATGCTCGCTTCAGCACCTGAGATAACAGAACTCAAGAAACTGGCGCTTCACCGAGACCCCGCAAGTGTGAGCATCTACCTCCCCTCTTCACCGATTCCGAACGAAGTCCCGGGCGTTCGGATCGCGTTGAAGTCCGCGGTTGCGGATGCCGTTGCTCGCCTTGAATCGGATGGCATCGACGCATCCTCCCGGCAGTCGATCCTCGATGCGATCGGCGACCTCGACCAGGACGAGGACTTCTGGGACCACCAGTCGAACAGCCTCGTCGTGTTGGTCGCGCCCCGCATGCTGAACGCCTACCGCCTCGCTAGCGACGTCCGTGAGTCGGTGGTCACGAGCGACCGATTTGAGATCGGTCCGCTGCTGCGCTCGATCAGCTATCCGCAGTGCGGGTACGCGCTCGCCATCAACGCTCGCGGCGCGCGACTGTTCCACCTCTCCCCCAACCGCCGCCCGCGGGAACTGACCCTGAACGGGCTGCCCGACGATCTCCACTCGGTGCTCGAGTTCACGGTCAACGAGGGCGACGCCGACCGCGCGGGTGCCGTCGGCGGTTCCGGCCAGCGGATCGAGCACCAGAAGTATTGCCGCCTGATCCAGGACGCCGTGATCGAGCGGATCGACGGCTCCGACCTGCCGCTGATCCTGGTCGCGACCGACGACTTCGAACCGGCGTACAGGGTCGTGAACAGCTACCCCAAGCTGCTCGAGACCGGCATTCGGCTCAATCCGGAATCCGTCGACCCCGCCGCGCTGGACGCTCGCGCCCGCGAACTGCTGGAGCAGCACTACCGCGAGGAGCTCGAGGCGTGGCGCGAGGATTTCGGCACCAAGCAAGCGCATGGCCTGGGCACTTCGCACCTCGAGGAGGTCGCCAAGGCGGCGACGTTCGGCGCCGTCGACCAGCTGGTGTTCGATCAGTTCGCGCGGGTCGAGGGCTACATCGACGATGACGGCATCATCCACGACGACGGGTCGCCGTCGCGCTCGTACAACATCCTGGACGCCATCGCGGTACGCGTGCTCGAGAAGGGCGGCATCGTGCGGGCGGTCAACCCGGGTGACGCGGGCAACCTCGGGCCGGTCTCGGCGATGTTGCGCTATTCGCTGGCGAACGTCTGAAGCGCGTCGGCGAGCAGTTCGAGCGTGCGCTCGCGCGCTGGCGAGGTACGCGGATCGGTGCCACGCCGCGCCGAGGCGACCGGCGCGATCATCACCTCATCCACCGCGAAGCGTTCGGCTAGCTTCCGGATGCCATCGGCGGCCTGACCGGGAGTGCCGATCACCCACCGCTCGGCCATGCCGTCCATGATCGATTGCTGCGGCGAGGCAACCTCCTCGGCGAGGGCATCCTCGACCAGTGATTGCGCGGTCAGCGGCAGTCCGCTGCGCAACCGCGCCATGTGCAGCAGCTGTGGGACGGCCAGCTCCCTGGCCTCCTGCGCCGTCTCGGCGACGACCGCGTTCACGGTCAGGAACGTGCGCGGCGCATCCGTGACCCCCGGAGTGAACGAACCCCGGTAGAGGTCGAGCGCGCGCTGGGTGCCCTCCCCGGAGAAGTGGTGGGCAAAGACGTACGGCAGGCCGAGCGTCGCGGCGAGCGTCGCCGAGTAGTCGCTCGAGCCGAGCAGCCACAGATCGGGCACGCTCGCTGCGCGCGGCGTCGCCCGCACCTCGTACTCGCGGCCACCGCCGATCCGCAGCGTCGCGCCATCCGGGTTCAGCAGCGCGAGGATGTCCTGAACGTTCTCGGGGAAGCGGTCTACCTCGCTCGTCGTGCCGGTGGAGCGCAGCAGCGCGGTGATCACCGGGTCGCTGCCTGGGGCGCGGCCGATGCCGAGATCGATCCGGCCAGGGAACGCCGCCTCGATCGCAGCGAACTGCTCGGCGATCACCAACGGCGCGTGGTTCGGGAGCATCACTCCACCTGATCCGACCCGGATGCGCTCGGTGACGGCCGCCAGCATTGCGATCAGCACAGGCGGGTTGGTTGCTGCGACCGCCTGCATGTTGTGATGCTCTGCCACCCAGTAGCGGTGGTAGCCGAGGGTGTCGGCACGCTTGGCGAGGGACACGGATGCTGCGATGGCGTCACTTGTCGTCTGGTCGCTGCGGACGGGGACGAGGTCGAGCACGGACACGCGAGGGGCGGAGGAAGTCATCACCTCAGTCAAACATGCGGCGCCGGTTGCCGTCGCCCGTGTGTCGCCCGCTACGAGTTGAGTGTCGCCAGCAGCAACGGCAGCAGGCTCACTGCGATTCCGAGGACGGCCCAGGTGAGAGTCGCGATACCGAGGCCACGCGGACCCCGCGCGATCGCGACACCGCCAAGGATTGCGGCGACCGCGAACAGTGCCGCAAGGTAGGGCCCGCCGAGCACCAGCACAGCAGCGATGGCGAGGAACGCGAAGCCGGTGTCGTTCATGGTCAACAGCCACAACACGGTGCCGAGCAGGATCGGCAGAGTGGCGACGATGTCGAGCACCAGCGCTGCGACGGCGAAGCCTCTTCCCCGCGGGCCGTTGGCGTGCGGGGCGAGCGGCGCGCGGGTGTGGGTCATTGCAGTCTCTTCTCTTGGTTGGCTGCGGCACGCACCGCGGCGTAGGCGATCAGTCCCTGACCGACGATGTAGGTGAGCATGATGATGAAGTCGACCTGCCACAGTTCGAAGCCGGGCAGGAACCGGTTCACCCCGAGCAGGGTGTCGGAGACAAGGAACAGCGCCGTTCCGGCGATGAGGGTGACGCTTCCGGTGGTGCCGAACGCGGCGACCGCTGACAGCACCAGTCCGTAGACCGCGACGGGGATGATCAGGCTGCCCAGGTGTGGAGCCAGCAGCACCACCAGGGACACCCACCACGCGGCATAGATCAGCGCGAACGGGCCGAGCCGGCGCATCCGGAGCTTCCGGATGATCAGCAGCAGGTAGGCGACGTGCGCGAGCAGGAAGAATCCGAGGCCGGTCAGGAAGCCGAGGTCGCCCGAGTAGAGGAGCGACACGTCGCCGAGCCAGGAGAACGCGATCGCGAGGCTGCCGAGCAGTGCGACTTCGCTGCGTCGACGCGGAAGCGCGAATAGGAAGCCGACCAGCAGCAGCGGCATGAGAAGCGGCTTGGTGAACTGGTCCAGCGCGACGTTGTCGACCAGCTTCGCGACGAGGTGCACCGCTCCGACGACGACGTACGGCAGGAAGGCGGCGAACGGCCTCACTGCGACGCCCCTCTGCACGGAATCCGTAGTGATGCTCACGCTTCGGATGCTACCGCTATGACGGCCCGTCGAGGCGGCGTTGGAGCGCCATGGCGTCGAATGGGGCACGCACCTTGACGTCGTTGTCGAAGTAGATGTAGCTGTCGTATCCGGAGACGCGCCAGCCACGCACCGTGTCGGCCCAGCGATCGAGCGCCTCAGCGTCGTAGCCGCTCGTGTAGAGCTCCTTGTCGCCGTGCAGCCGCGCATAGGCGAAGTCGGCGGTGACCTCGGTGAGCCGCGGCCACTTCCCCGCGGTGTCGGCAACGACGGATGCGACGTTGTGCTTCTCGAGGATGCGGAAGTAGGCGGGATTCTCGAAGGTCGCGCTGCGCACTTCAAGCGCGTGCCGGAGCGGACGGTCGGCATCCGGTTGAAACCACACCTTGCCCGTCATCCGCTCCTCGTGCCCGGCCGCAATGGTCGCCGCTTCGGCGGTCGTGCGCGGCAAGCGGGCCAGGAACGCCTCGAGCAGGTCGGGGTCGAAGTGGAGCGTTGCCGGCAACTGCCAGAGGATGGGACCGAGCTTGGCGCCGAAGGCGAGCATCCCGGATGCGAAGAAGTTGGCCAGGCCGCCTTGCGTGTCCTTCAGCCGCAGCAGGTGGGTGATGTAGCGACCACCTTTGACCGAGAACACGAAGTCATCCGGTGTCGTATCGCGCCAGCGCTGGTACGACTGGGGGCGCTGCAGCGAGTAGAACGAGCCGTTGAGTTCAATGGAGTTCACGTGCTGGGACGCGTACTCGAGTTCGAGCCGCTGCGGGAGCCCCTTGGGGTAGAACACACCCCGCCACGGCGGGTAGCGCCAGCCGGAGATCCCGATGCGCACGTCGCCGCCCATGTGCCGGAGGGTAGCTGACGCGCCCGAGAGGTCCTTCGGTGGTCGAGCCTGTCGGTGGTCACACCAGCCAGGCGACCAGCACGATCAGGCCGAGCCCGCCCTGCACCGCCGCACCACGCCACAGTCGGCGTTCCGACAGCAGCAGCACGAGGCCGAGCAGGATCATCGCCGCTGCGACGAACACCACCATCGTCTTCCCGACCACTACTTGTCCGACGGCCGCAAGAATGGCGCCGACGATGATCCCGAGACCCCAGACGATGTTGTAGAAGCCGACGTTGATGGTCCAGATGCGAACAGCCGGCGCGTGCTCCTCCCGGATGCGAAACAGCGGGTAGAAGCGCTTCGAGCGGGAGAAGAACGCCTCAATAGCACCGAAGCCGATCAGCAGCACACCGAGAACGATCGCGAGCACCAGCGCCAATGCCGTCATGGGGGCAAGGCTAGTGCGCGCGGTGCCCGAGACAAGCGAAACGGGCCGCCATCCAAGAGGATGACGGCCCGCAGCCAAGCAAGAAATCTATCGGCGGAGTCCGAGACGCTCGATCAGTGAGCGGTAGCGCTCGATGTCGATGTCCTGCAGGTAGCCCAGCAGGCGGCGACGCTGACCGACGAGCAGCAGCAGGCCACGACGTGAGTGGTGGTCGTGCTTGTGCTCCTTGAGGTGCTCGGTCAGGTCCTTGATGCGACGCGACAGCATCGCGACCTGAACCTCGGGGGATCCCGTGTCACCTGGGTGGGTTGCGTACTCTTCGATGATCTGCTTCTTGACCTCTGCATCAAGTGCCATATGTGATCCCCTTTTCTCTCGTTGCGCGGTGCCCGACACCCGACTGTGTGAGCTCTCTTTATCCGCGGCCGTTCGACGGCAACCTTGAGATTCTAGCAGAGCGGATGCGGCGGAAGGTCCACGCCAACAGCAGAACGCCCAGCGCGATCGCCACCCCGATCACGGTGTCGATGGCCCGTTCTCGGACCACCGCGCCGACATCCGTTCCCGCGCCGAAGGTGCTGATGAGCAACGCGAGCGGCGTGATGAAGACCAGCGCGAGGCCGTAGTTGCGCGTAACCAGAAGCTCCACGGTGAACTGCAACATGCCGAGTGTTGCCGCAAGCCACAGCCCTTGCGGGTGCAGCATGGCGACAAGCGCAAACGCGCCGACGCCCAGGAAGGTGCCGAGGGCACGGTGGATGCCCCGAATCGCCGTGACGCGGATGTGCGCGAAGTTCTGCAGGATCGCCACGACAGCTACGAAGACCCAGTAGGCGCGGTCGATACCGAGAGGTGCGCTGACGAGTGCGGCGATGCCGGATGCCGCGATGATGCGCCCGACGATCGGCCCGGACTCGTGATCGAACGCGAAGCGAGGATGGGATCGCGCTTCCTCACTGTTGTAGCGCTCCAGCTCGCGCTCGCGGTACTTGGTCACCAGCAGCGGCGCGAGCACGACCAGGTAAGCGAAGACGCTGCCGACGGAGACCATCGAGATGATCGCGAACGGATCGCGTTCGACTCCGCCGAGTTCCGCCGGCGCTGCGAGGTAGCCGGAGACGCCCGCGATCAGCACGAAGAACACCGGTCCGGGTGGCCCGATCCGGGCGCCGAGGCACAGCACGGATGCGACGGAGGCGACGACGAACAGGGTCACCAGCCCGAGCGCGAGACTGTGCGATGTGGCAACACCGAGTGCCGATGAAGCGATCATCCCGAGGATGATGATCGGCAGCACCTGGGCGCGGCGCACCCTGCTCATCGCCGCCGAGTACAGCGACACGAAGGCGCCCATCGACGCCATGAGGCCGAGTTCCTCGTACCCGGCGAGCTGGAACACGGCCAGCGGCACGGAGACCGAGATGGCGGCTTGCAGTCCGATGGGCCACCGCACCGGGCTTTGACGGAACGCGAAGAGACTCCGGATGTCTTCGCGAATCAACTGCCTGCCCCTACGTTTCCTAGAACCTCAAGTTTCTCAGACGCCCTGACCGCCCGTCCTCTGACGTTGCGGTCTCGCGCGGTCAGGCGGCCGTTGAGTGCGTACGGGCCGCGCGCTGCACCCGGTCGAAGACGCCCGCGCGAATGGCGTGGAACACGTCAATTGCGGCGAGCTGCAGCCGCCCCTTGCGGTAGGCGGCCTCCGTCGCTGCCCGGCGGGCGGCATCGTCGATCACGACCGAAGCATCCGCCGGGTCGGCGACGATGCGAGCGCCGAGCGCACGAGACCAGGCCTCGATCACATCGCGCAGCACCGAGTGTGCGACCGTGACATGCACCCGATCACCGGCGCTGATGACGCGTCCGCGCAGTAGCAGCGCATGCGCAACCAAGCCAGGAGCGAGAATCTCAGCGACCTGCGCGTCGGTCACGTCCTTGGGCACGCCGATCAGGTTCTCTGCGCTGACAATCGGCGAGTCGGAGAACTGCCGCTTCGGGGTCGGCAACGCGACGCGATCGCCGCGCTCGAATCCGGATGCCTCAGCTCCGACAGCATCCACCGTCGCCGCGATCATCGAACCGACCGCGTTGATGCGCAGCCGCACCTTGCCGTCCGGCGTGGTTCTGGTCGCTGTGGTGCTCATGTATTAGAAAACCGCAGATCACGGCCCAGTATTCCCCGCTCAGAACTCCTCGTTGGTGTCGGGGTCCCCGCCCCACAGCCGGCCCTCCTCGAGGGAACTGATCGACTCGACCT
Organism: Cryobacterium sp. BB307; assembly: GCF_012274275.1. Classification (GTDB taxonomy): domain Bacteria; phylum Actinomycetota; class Actinomycetes; order Actinomycetales; family Microbacteriaceae; genus Terrimesophilobacter. The sequence goes on from NZ_JAANZA010000002.1 coordinate 864,362, forward strand.
GCTCGTCGGTGAGCTCGAACCCGAAGATGTCGATGTTCTCGCGCTGCCGCTCGGCGGTGCTCGCCTTCGGAATCGGGATCGTGCCCAGCTGCACGTGCCAGCGCAGGATCGCCTGCGCTGGCGTGACGCCGTGCGCATCCGCGACCTCCCGGATCTTCTCATTCGTGAACGGCGACTTCTTGCGCGCTAGCGGCGTCCAGCTCTCGGTCTGGATGCCGTGCTCGGCGTGGAAGCGGCGCAGCTCGCCTTGGGGGAAGTACGGGTGCAGTTCGACCTGGTTCACCGCGGGGACGACATCCGTCTCGGCAATGACTCTTTCGAGGTGCGCTGGCGTGAAGTTGCTGACCCCGATCGAGCGGATGACGCCCTCCTCGCGCAGCCGGATCATCGCCCGCCAGGAGTCGACGTACTTGTCGACGCGCGGCAGCGGCCAGTGGATCAGGAACAAGTCGACGTAGTCGAGACCGAGGTGCTCCAGCGACTCGCGGAACCCCTCGAACGTCTCGTTCAGCCCGTGGAAACGGCCGGGCAGCTTGGTGGTGACGAACAGCTCCTCACGCGGGACGCTCGAGCGCCGGATCGCCTCTCCGACCTCCTTCTCGTTGCCGTAGTTGAGCGCGGTGTCGATCAAGCGGTACCCGTTCTCGATCGCGGAGCCGGTCGCGGTGATCGCCTCCTCGCCGCGCAGCCTGTACGTGCCGAATCCGATCGCGGGCAGCGTATTGCCGTCGTTCAGCGTTCTCAGGGGAATCGTCATGCGTCCAGTGTGGCAACAGGAGCGGCGGGGTATTGTCAGCGTGCATTCATGAGGAGGAGGCCGGATGCTGCTCGCGGGGTTCTTGGACGTGGCCCTGTTCCTGCTGTTCATCGGCTACCTGGCATACGGCTACGGGGCCGGTTTCCTGCGCAGCGCCGGTCCGATGCTCGGCGCGCTGCTCGGAGCGCTCGCGAGCTTCTTCGTCACGCCGCTGATCAACGCGACCGTCCTGGAGCCGATGCTGCGCCTCGTCGTGCTGATCGTCGCGAGCATCCTGCTCATCGCCATCGGGCAGTCGATCGGCGCCTGGCTCACCGGGGTGAACACCCGGCGCCGCGAACGCCGGAGTCCCGGCACCGTTGACCGGGCATTCGGCGCCATCACCAACCTCGTGGTCGCTGCGCTCATCGCCTGGATCCTCGGATTCAGCGTCGGCTCGATCGGAGTCCCCGCCCTCACCCAGGCGATCGCGTCATCCGGCGTGCTGAAGACGATCGACACGCTCACTCCCGAGCCCGTCAAGCGCGGACTCTCGCAGTTGCGTGCCATCGCCGTCAATCAAGGCGTGCCGCGGGTCATCGACGCGCTCGGCAGCCCGTCGCAGCAGCCGCCCGAGATCAGCCTCGATTCGCCGGAGCTGCAGGATGCCGCCGATTCGGTCGTGCGCATCACCGGCACCGCGTGGGAGTGCGGCCAGGGCCAGTCCGGCAGCGGATTCGTGGTCTCGGATGATCGCGTCGTCACCAACGCGCACGTCGTCGCCGGCGTCTCCGAGCCGGTCATCGAGGCGACCGGCGAGCCGGCCCGCTCCGGCCGGGTCGTGTACTTCGACCCGGACAGCGATCTCGCGGTCATCGCGGTTCCCGGGCTGGATGCCGACCCCATCCCGCTCAGCGACGACCTCGACGAGGGCGACGGTGCCGTCTTCCAGGGCTACCCGCTCGGCGGCCCGTTCACCTCGGAGCCGGCACTCGTCCAGGACATCGCGAACGTCCGCACCCCGGACATCTACGGCCGCGCACCGAACAGCCTCGAGGTGTTCGTGCTCACCGGCAACGTGCAGTCGGGCAACTCGGGCGGGCCCCTCCTCACCCTCGATGGGGACATCGCCGGTGTGATCTTCGCGCGTTCCGAGAACCTGCAGAACGTCGGCTACGCGCTCACCATGGACCAACTCGGCCCGGTTGCCTCCCAGGCTCCTGCCCTCGACCGTGCGGTGCCGACTGGCGCGTGCGTGCCCGGCTGAACTTCTCGCGGCTCGGGGTGCGATCAGGGCAAATCCCGATGGCGGCGGTTTCCGGGTGCCTGCGACGCTGAGGTCATGGCAACAGCACTGGCCCCGTCGGCACCCACGTTCCTCTCGCGCAACCGCTTCACCGGTGGCCAAAAGTTCCTGCTCGTCTCTGGCATCCTGCTGCTCGCGTCCGCGGCCGTGCACGGTGTCGTCTTCCTGCTCTCCGGCACCGGGTGGGATGGACCGCTGTCCTGGCGCAAGCCCATACTGTTCGGCTTCTCGTTCGGGATCACCCTGGCCACCATCGCGCTGTTTGCATCCTTCCTCCGGCTCAAGCCCCTGCTCGACTGGCTCCTGCTCGGCGGGCTGGGGTTGCTCGGCATGTCAGAGACGGCGCTCATCACCATGCAGACCTGGCGCGGTGTGCCCTCGCACTTCAACTTCTCCACAGCGTTCGACTCTGGCGTCTTCGTGGTCATGGGCGTGGAGGTGGCCGGCATCGCGCTTGCCCTGCTCGTGATCACCGCCCTGTTCTTCACCCGCGCTGCGGACGGGCCGCCTGCGATGCTGCTCGCCATCCGGGTGAGCATGCTGCTCCTGCTCGTCGGCCAGGTGCTGGGCGGGCTGATCGTCGCGGTCGGCGTCCCTGCCGCGGCGTCCGGCGACGACGCGGTCTTCGGGCCGCAGGGCGTCGTCTTCGGGGATGGCGGGATCCTGAAGTCGCCGCACGGCATCGCCATGCACGCCATCCAGGTGCTTCCGCTGCTCGCGTGGCTGGGCGCATTCACCGGCTGGGCGCTTCGACGGCAGTTCCGGATGTCGCTGGCCGCGGCGATCGGCTACACACTCGTGCTCGGGGTCAGCGTCGTGCAGGCTCTCGCCGGGCAGCCGCCTCTCGCTCTGAACCTTGCGTCGCTCGCTGCGGCCGCGCTCGGCGTCCTGCTCGTCGGCGCGCCGTACGCACTCGCCATCCGGTCACTAGCCTTGAGGTATGGACCCTGGACCCAGCGTGACGGTGCGAGTGAAGCCGGGCAGCCGCAAGGGGCCGCTGGTCGAGACCAGCGATGACGGCCTGATCGTCTACGTGCGGGAGCGGGCTGTGGACGGTGCCGCGAACGCCGGGGTGATCGCCGCGCTCGCCGACCACTTTTCAGTGGCCAGGTCGCGGGTCGAGATCGTTCGCGGTCACACGTCGCGCATCAAGCACGTGCGGGTGGAGAAGTGAGCAGGGTGGCGCTCGTCACCGGCGCGACCGCGGGGCTCGGCGCCGAGTTCGCGCGCCAGCTCGCCGCGCGCGGCCACGATCTCATCCTCGTCGCCCGTAACCGCGCGCGCCTCGAGGCTGCGGCGAAGATGCTGGAGCAGGCCTACGGGTGTCGGGTCGATATTCTGCCCGCCGACCTGACCGATCGCGATGACCTGGCAACGGTGGAGCGGCGATTGGCCGACACCGTCCGCCCGGTGGATGTGCTTGTCAACAATGCCGGTTTCGGTCTCGCGACGCCGTTCGAGTCCAGCAACGTCGATGACGAACAACGCATGATCGACCTGTTGCTGAGCACACCCATCCGGCTCACCCACGCCGCCCTGCGGCAGCAACTCCCCCGCCGCAGCGGCACGGTGATCAACGTCACCAGCATCGCGGGCCTCACCCTGCGCGGCGTGTACGGTGCGGCAAAGGCCGGGCTGATCTCGTTCAGTCGCTGGGCCCACGTGCAGTATCGGGGCCGCGGCGTGAGAGTCACGACCGTCATCCCCGGGTTTGTCCGCACCGAGTTCCACGACCGGATGAGCGTCACACCGGACGCGGTGCCGCGTTTCATGTGGCTGAGCGCCGAACGAGTGGTGCGGGAAGCGCTGCGCGGAGCCGGCCGCGGGCGGGCCGTGGTCACGCCGTCCAAGCGGTACAAGGTCATCGCCGGCGTCATCCGGATCCTTCCTCCGGGAGTCACCGCACGGGGCGAGCTGACCCACCCGGAAGAAGCTGGCAAAAACAACCACTAGCCCACCCCCCATTCGCGGGGTATCATCACCAACAAGATGCGCGGGGAACTCAGGGAATTCCGACCGCATCCCACATGGCGCACCGCCACAGGGGGCGGTGCGGGATGGGGAGGTGAAGATGACCACGCTCACCAAGCACTCGCTCGTTCCGTACGAGCACCCCAATTGGGTTGCAGTGCTGCCAAGCCGCTGGGTCGCAGAGTATGACGGCGAAGCGGCGGGCACGATCGACGTCACCACGACGGGGCGGTATCGGGCCACCGACCGTCGCGGGCACGTCGTCGGAACCTACCGCAGCCTCGAGCGGGCGCGCGAGAAGCTCATCGAGAGCAATATGGCGACACCGCTCGAGCGCCTGGACCGCTCGAAAACGCTCATGGTGCTCGGACTGTTGTTCGGCATCGCGGCGTCAACCCTCGCCGCCTTCGGGCTCATGTCGCTGATCGGCTGACGGCAGCCGGACACGAAAGTCAGCGCAACGCGTCGGTGAGCGCGGCAGCGATGGCTGCCGCCCAGAGCACCGTTGCGAGCCCGACGATCCAGATGACTCTGGCGCGTCTGGCCCTGTTCACCTCGGTGCGCAGCGCGTGGAATCGCTCCAGGATCCGCTCGGTGTCGCCTTTCGGCCAGGTGTCCATAGACCAGGTGAGCGCATCCGATGCCGCATCGCGAATGCGCTCCTGAAGCTCGGGCGGCATGGTGGGCTCCAACCCGAGCAGCCAGGTCCGCAATTCGCGCGAACTGACGACGACCACGCCGCGTCGCGGCTTGCTCACGATCAGACTGGCTGCGTTCACCACGACGACAACTGGCTTTACGCGCACTCGATCGCCGGTGGCATCCGACAACGCCGTCTCGGCGAGCGCTGCGGCCAGCTCGGACTCGCGCAGTTGCGGCACCTCGAGCCCGTCGACGACGAACACGCCGTTGCCCGCCCACACCTGCAGGCCCTGTGCGTTGCGGATGGTCAGCGCGATCACGCCGGCCGGTCCGATGATCAGCTGGTCGATGGGCGCTGTGCCGCCCGCAACCGGCACCCCGCACAGGGTCACCCAGTCCGGGCCGAGCTCTGCGAGCACGTCGTCCAGTGCGAGGAGCGCGAGGGCGCTGCGGTACGGAGCGCGCGTCTCCGCCCGCAGGGGGCTCACGCCGACGACGCGGGCGATCGGAGATCTTGCTCTGACGGCCGATTGCCGATCGAGGACCTCGGCGACCTCGGCCGCGACGGCGGTCGTCTGCATCCCGTGATCACCTCTCCCTCCGGTGCGCGATCCCGCGCGAATCGAAGCTAGTAGGTCGGGCTCGCTGGCGGTCAGTCCCCAAAAGTGAGGGTGCAACGACTTGTTGTTGGCGCGGGAAGGGGTTGCATTTCACCGCCGGGAGGCGCAGGCTGGAAGCAGATCAACTCATCGCCCGGAAGAGCCGCACCAAGTGCCGCACCGGGCGATGAGTCCGTTCGCGGCCAGGCCGCACGACTGGGGCCCCCGCTTCATCGAGTCGGGGGGGGGGGGGGGGGGGGGGGGGGGGGGGGGGGGGGGGGGGCGGCGGGGGG
>NZ_JAANZA010000003.1 GCF_012274275.1 Cryobacterium sp. BB307
CCCCCCCCCCCCCGCTTTCCTTCCCCCCCCCCCCCCCCCCCCCCCCCCCCCACCCCCCCCCCCCCCCCCCCCCGACTCGATGGGTGTTGGGGGCAGCGGATGCGCAGGGTGGTTCAGTCGAGCGGACCGAGCAAGTGGCGTGCCGCAGTCGAGTGGGCGGAGTCGACCGTCGACGGCTGGAAGACCCCCGCGATCACGTCACGGTAGAGCCGCCCGAGCTCGCTCGACGAGTTGAACGCCGCTCCCCCGGCCAGGCTGATTGCCTGGTCGACGACGTCGCGCACCGCGTGCACCGTGCGCACCTTGAGTCCGGAGAGCAAGCGATACCACTCGCCACCGCGGTCGACCTGCTCGTCGATGTCACGAGCGACCGCGTCCAGTTGCGGCCACACGCCGTCCATGGTGATCGCCGCATCAGCGACCCGCCAGCGCGTATCCGGGTCCTGCGAGCGTGGTGTGCCATCGCGCTGCTTCCTCGTGGTCGCAGCAGCCGTCGCGAGCTCGAGTGCCCGTGCTCCGATGCCCGCGTACACCGCGGACAACAGCAGTTCGAAATTGGCGAAGATCGACCACAGGAGCAGGTCGGCGCTCGGGCCGGGGTCGACGCGCCGTACGACACGGTCCGGCTCTGCCCGCACACCGTCCAGGCGTGTGCTGTTGCTTTGCGTCGCTCGCATCCCGAGCGTGTCCCAATCGTCGAGGGTCTCGACCCCGTCGGCGCCGCGCGGGATGAACGCGTAGACCAGCTTCGGCGCATCCGGAGACGACGTGTCAAGACCGTGCAGGCCGAGACGGGTCCACGCCGGAGACAGGCTGGTGAAGATCTTCGTGCCGGTGAACCGGAAACCGCCGTCCGCCTCCGGCGCCGCGCTCGTGGTGCTGCCGAACAGCATCAGATCGTTGCCTCGCTCGCTGATGCCGAAGCCGAACAGCTCGCCTGCGGCGGCCTCGTCGAGCACGAATTTCAGCGAGTCGTCGCCGCGGTCGAGCATCGCCTTGGCGACGCCGGTCCAGATCAGGTGCATGTTCACGCCGAGCGCGGTGGAGGGGGCGGCGGATGCCAGCCTCACCTGCTCGCGCACGACCGCCTGAGCGTCCAGCCCTGCTCCCCCGAGTGCTGTCGGCACGAACGCGCGAAGGTAGCCGGCCGCTTTCAGGTCATCAAGGTCCTCGGCGAAGAAGGCGTTGGCACTGTCGTAACCGGCAGCGCGACTCCGGAATGTCTCGAGCAGCTCGTCGCTGAGCAGTGATTCGGCCACGTCTCAAGCATGCACCACCGTATGACCGCTGACATGATGAGGAGGTCCAATTTCGAAAGGGAGTCACGTGAAGGTCGACTACTCGGCTCTGACGAGAGCGGTCAGCAGGGACGAGTTGCGCGCCTACGCGAAGCGGAATCGCACCCACCTGGGCGGTGTCGGCGCCATCGCGATCGTGGTCGTCGCAGCCGTTATCGGTGTCATCCTCATTCCGATGGCCGTAGGCGAGGTCGGCCCTGGCTCGCTGTCGATGCTGACGTTCGCCATCATCGTCGTGATCGGTATCGCCGGCTTCACCTGGCTTTCGACAGCGATTGCGCTGCGGAAGAGCTTCCGGATGCACGCGTTCGCCGAGGCGAACGGCTTGCATTACACGGGCCGAGAGGCGGGCACCGACTACCCAGGGGCGATCTTCGGCATCGGCAATGCACGCACCATCACCGAACGCCTCTACCGCGACCATGACGGGTATTTCGATCTCGGCAGCTATCGGTACACGACCGGGTCGGGCAAGAACAAGCGCACCCACGACTGGGGTTACCTGGCCATCAAGCTTCCGCGCCGGCTGCCGCACATGCTGCTTGATGCCAAGGCGAACAACTTCTTCGGCAGTAACCTGCCGGTGTCCTTCGGTCGCAACCAGCGACTCTCCCTCGAGGGCGACTTCGACGACCACTTCACGCTGTATTGCCCGAGGGAGTATGAGCGGGACGCGCTCTACGTCTTCACGCCCGATCTGATGGCGCTGTTGATCGACGAGTCCGGCGAATTCGATCTCGAGATCGTCGATGATTGGCTGTTCGTCTACACCTCCGGTCCGCTCGAGTTGACCAACCCCACCCTGCTGTCGCGGCTGTTCCGCATCGTCGACACCGTCGGCGCGAAGACCTTGAGCCGCACCGTTCGCTACGCAGACGAACGCGTGGTCGGTGACTCGCTGGAATCCGGAACTCCGGGCGAGGCGCGGCTGGCGCCCAACGTCATCGCGCACGGCGGACGGCGGCTGAAACGGGGCGTGCCGGTCGTCGGTCTGATCATCTTCGCCGCGGTGGCGCTGTACCTGGTGTCGCGGTTCGTGAGCTCGGGCTTCTTCCTCTAGCCCGCCTGGCGCTGCTCTTCCATCAGGAACTCCAGGCCCGCCGGCAGTTCGCCGTCGCTGACGAGCGTCAATCGCTGCGTTGGGCGGGTCATCGACACGTAGAGGGCGGATGCGCCGCGCTCGGTGTCCCTGACGATGGCCGCGGGGTCGACGACGATGACCGAATCGAATTCGAGACCCTTCGCGTCGCGCGGGCTCAGCACGTTGATCAGGTTCATCAAGTTGTCGGCGCCGTAGCCCACCGTGAACTCGCGTGACAGCGTGGCGTGCAACTCGCCGAGGCGGGACGGCACGGCGATGACCGCGAGGGTGCCGGACGAGTCGACCTCGCGGTCGGCCCGCACCGCGTCGAGGACATCGGAGGCGACCTCGATCGGCCACTCCCCCTCGCGCACCGACGTCGCTTTCGTCACGGGGAGGTCATGGGCGACAGCCATTGATTCGGCCGCTTCGGCGATCTGGCTTGGCGTGCGGTAGTTGACGGTGAGTTCCTCGAGCCGCCAGCGGTCGCCTTCCGGCGTGTTGCCGATGAGGGCGTCCAGTGCGTGCTGCCAGGTCTCCGACGCGGTCACCGAGGCCGCCTGTGCGATGTCGCCGACAATCGTGAAGCTGCGGTTCGGACCACGCCTCAGCAGCAGGCGCCACTGCATCGGGCTGAGCTCCTGCGCCTCGTCGACCACGATGTGACCGTACGCCCAGCTGCGGTCCGCGGCCGCACGTTCGGCGGTCGTGGCGCCCTGTGCGAAGTCGGCAAAGCCATCCGCGACCGACTCGGCGTCGACGTAGCCGTCGAGTCCCATGTTGCCGATCGCGGCTTTCGCGTTCTCGATGTCGCGCTTGCGCTGCTGCTTCGCCTCGCGGCTCGCGTTGGCTCTGGCCAGTTCGAACTCCCCGAGGTGCTCGGCTGCCTCATCGAGCAGGGGGACATCCGAGATCGTGAACGGCGCGTCCCGGCCGCGGAGCAGAAGTGCACGTTCGTCGGCGGTCCAATCCGGTGTCAGCTGCGCAAGCCAGTTCGGGCGCGCGAACAGGTCCTGCACGAGCTTCTGCGGTGTCAGCGGAAGCCACGCGGTGTTCAGCAGCACCCGCACGTCGTGGCTGGTGCGCAGGTCCTCGCGCAAGACCGCCTGGTCCGCCTCATCGACGGTTCGCCTCTGGCGCTTGAGCTGGGAAACCAGTTGCCTGGTCAGCGCGTTCAGCGCGTGCTTGACGAACACCACGCGCGCTTCGTTGTACCGCTTGCCGCTCTCCTGCGCCTTCGTCATCGCGTTGGCGATGAGCTGCGGCTCGACGGTGATTCGCTCCCCATCGATCTCAATCGTCTGCGTCTCGCGTGGGATGCGCTGTCGCTCGCGCACCGCACGCGCGATCAGCTCGGCCATCCGCGCCTCGCCCTTGAGCGCGGCAACCGCCGGCACATCTTCCTCGGTCGCGTCGACGCCGGGGAACAGGCTGCCAAGGCTGGTGAGCACGACACCCGACTCGCCCAGCGAGGGAAGCACCGCTTCGATGTACTGCAGGAACGAGCGCGATGGCCCGACGATGAGCACACCGGATGACCGCAGCCGGTCGCGGTGCGAGTAGAGCAGGTAGGCGGCGCGGTGCAACGCGACGGCGGTCTTGCCGGTGCCGGGACCGCCCTGCACGACGAGCACGCCGCGCAGGTCGGACCGGATGATCCGGTCCTGCTCAGCTTGGATGGTCGCGACGATGTCGCTCATCCGGCCGGTGCGCTGCGCGGTCAGCGCCGCCAGCAGCGCGCCCTCGCCCTGCAGCGACGTGGACGACTCGTCGAGCAGCTCAGGGTCGAAGATCTCGTCCTCGATGCGAACCAGTTCCCGGCCCTTGGAGATCAGGTGCCTGCGCGCCCTCGCGCCCATCGGCTGACGCGCGGTCGCCTGGTAGAACGCGCTCGCCTGGGGCACGCGCCAATCCAGCAGGATCGGCTGCTGGTCGCGGTCGCGCAATCCGATCCGGCCGATGTAGCGGTGCACCGGCTCCGGGCTGTCGTCGGGCTCGAGTTCGAGACGCCCGAAAGCGAGCCGCTCCCCCACTTCCCGCAACTGCAGGATCCGGTCCTCGTACAGGCGCGCGAAACTGTCGCGTTCCGACCGGCTCTGGTCGTGATCGCCGACGTTGAGTCGACGCACCGCGCTCAACTGCTCCGTCGCCTCGCGCTGGAGCTCGTCGAGCCGGTCGTACAGTCCGCCAACGTAGTGGCGTTCGCGTTCGAGTTCGGCAGAAGTCACCTATGCCTCACATCCCCTTGGTTTTGCGGCATGCAAGTCTATCGGCTGCTACCTCCGGTGCTCCTGACCCTGTTGTTCGCGCAGGATGGCGAGGGCACGCGACACCCGGTCGGTCAGGCCGGCCGAGCGTTTCGGGGCCCGCCGGTCCAGTTCGTCAAGGAGCGTGAAAATCTCGGTGCGCTGCTTCTGCTGCACCGCGTGCACCGCCAGGTTACGGGCGAGGGAACGCCGTGCGCCGGCAACGGAGAGAGCCGCGCTCGCGATCACTGCTATCAGGAACGCCACCGCAACCCACAAGGGAAACACACCGCTGACGACCAGCATGATCGCCGTGACGAGGCCGATCAGCCCCACGGCCGGCGGGATGACGCGCAACCAGCGTCCGGCCAGGACGCGACGGCGGACGTCGCCCCTGCGTGAGTCGATGGTTTCCAGCCAGCGGCGGTAGTCGCCGACCCGGCCCTTCGCGACACGCGTTCCCTTGGCGTTGCGGAGCTCGTCCAGCAGCACGGGGTAGCCGGATGCCGGACGGCCGAGCACCCGCGCGGCGATCACGGCGCTCGACGCGGTGACCGCGATCAGCATGATCATCACGAAAGCGCCTGCGAACACCTGCCCGGCGTCGAGAATGATGCGGGCGGCCAGGACGACGCCGAAGACGACGAGTACCAGCACGATCGAGCAGACGATGATGGTCCATGTCAGCAGACGGTCGCGATCCCGCGTCCCGGTCGCGCGACCGGCGCGGCGCAATTTCCTCCCGGTGACGACATCGACGACCTGCACCAGGAACAGCAGCACCCACAGTGCTGCCGCGGTGTCGAAGATGACGATGAGGACCTGCGAATCCATGCCGCTCCTTAGAAAACTTTGCCGGGGTTCAGTATGCCGTGCGGATCGAACACGGCCTTCACCTGGCGTTGCAGCTCCAGCTGGTCCGAGCCGAGTTCTGCGGCGAGCCACCGCTTCTTGAGGGTGCCGACCCCGTGCTCGCCGGTGAGGGTGCCGCCGAGGCGCAGCGCGGCCTCGAAGACCTCGCCTGCGGCCCGCCACACGGTGTCGTCGATCTCGCCGGTGACCACGAAATTGGGGTGCAGGTTGCCGTCGCCTGCGTGCGCGACGGTGGGGATCGGGATGCCGTACTCGCGTTCGATACGGGTGATCTCCCGGAACATGTCCGGCAGCTTGCTGCGCGGCACCGCGACGTCTTCGATGAGCACCGTGCCGCGCGCGGCAAGCGACGGGTGGAACGCGCGCCGAATGGCCAGCAGCCGCTCGGCCTCGGCGGGATCGGAGCTCATAGTCGCCTCACCGCCCTGCGAGCGGATGATGCGCAGCGCCTCATCGGCCTCAGCTTCAGCAGCCGGGCCATCGGTCTGCACGAGCAGGTGCACAGCCCCGAGGCTCGACAGGTCAACACCCAAATGGTCGTCGATCGCCTCCAGACCACGAGAGTCGATGATCTCCATCACGGCCGGTTGCAACCCGGCCGCGGTGATCGCAGCGGATGCCACGGCCGCGTTCGTCACATCCGCGAAGTAGGCGGCGATGCTGACGGCGCCACCCCGCGGGAGGGGTCGGACCCGCACGGTGGCTTCCACGATCACGCCGAGGGTGCCCTCTGAACCGATCATCAGCGCGGTCAGGTCAAGTCCGGTGACGCCCTTGACCGTGCGATGTCCCAAGGTCAGCATCCGACCGTCCGCGAGAACGACCTTGAGCCCGAGCACGGCCTCCCGCGTCACGCCGTACTTCGCGCACAGCAGGCCGCCCGCGTTGGTGGCGATGTTGCCGCCGATCGTGGAGATGGCGCGGCTGGCCGGGTCGGGCGCGAACCACAGTCCGTGCTCGCGCAGCGAGTCGTTGAAGTCGCCGTTCAGGATGCCCGGCTCGACGACGGCAAGCTGGTCGGCGACGGAGAGTTCGAGGATGCGGTTCATGCCCAGCGTCGACAGCACGATCTCCCCCTCCCCGCCGATCGCTCCGCCGGCGAGTCCGGTGCCAGCACCGCGCGGCACGACCGGGACCCGGTGTTCGCTCGCGAGGCGCAGGGTGGCCTGGACGTCGCCCGCGTTGCGCGCGTTCACGACCGCGATCGGCGGAGCGCTGGAGGCGTGACCCGATTTGTCGGTGCGCACCTGGGTCAGTTGGGCCTGATCAACCGAGACGGCATCACCCAACTCGGCCCGCAGGGAGTCGAGCACGCTCACAACGCGGCCTCGATGTCTGCGCGGGTCGGGATCGACGGCACCGCGCCCAGAGCCTGCACCGAGAGGGAAGCGGCGACAGTCGCGAATTCGGCTGCGGCCACGAACTCGCGCCCCTCGGCGAGCGCCGCGGCGAAGGCTCCGCAGAACGTGTCGCCTGCGCCGGTCGTGTCGACCGGCGACACGACCCGCGCCGGCACGCGGGCGACTTGCTGACCCGCCTCGAACAGCACGCTTCCGGATGCGCCGAGTGTCACCACCAGACGCGGCACCCGCACCGCGAGCGAGCGCGACGCCGTCTCCGGGTCGTCGGAGCCGGCGAGGGCGATCGCCTCCGGCTCGTTCACGATCAGGCAGTCCAGGTCACCGATGAGGGCATCGGAGAGCGCATGCGCGGGCGCCGCGTTGAGGATGACGATGGTCCCGGACGCCTTGCCGGCCGCGGCTGCCTGCTCCACTGCCGACAGCGGCAGCTCGAGTTGCATGAGCAGCACCGACGCGCTCGCGATCGCGTCCAACTCGGCGTCGGTGAGCGTCTCGACATCCGCGTTGGCCCCGGATGCGATGACGATGGTGTTCTCGGCCGCGGCGTCGACGGCGATGAAGGCCTGCCCGGTGGCTGCGGTGCTGCCGCGGGTCAGGGCCCCGTCGATGCCGGCGTCCGTCATCACGGTCGCCAGCTCGCGGCCGTGCTCGTCGTCGCCGAGCGCGCCGATGAACACCGTTGCCAGGCCCGCGCGAGCCGCCGCAACTGCCTGGTTGAGGCCCTTCCCGCCAGGGTAGCGGGCCGTCGATGAGGCGATGGTGGTTTCGCCCGGCTGAGGGATCCGGTCGACGCTGAAGACGATGTCCATGTTGGCGCTGCCGACCACGGCGACGGATGCGGGACTCATGGTTCTCAGGCTATCTCCGCGTGATCCCGGCTGTTAGCCGCCAAGGCTCGGCATTTATGCTGTGCACATGGGCGGCGACGATACGAGGCACCGGCAGACCGAACCTGATCCCGATCGTCCGGATGAGACCGAGGCGGAGCGACTCGCGCGCAACTGGAACGAGATCCTGCAAGAACTGCGCGTGACGCAGACCGGCACCCAGATCCTCACCGGTTTTCTGCTCACGCTCGCCTTCCAGTCCCGCTTCGCAGAGCTCGACGCCTTCCAGCTCACGCTCTACCTCGCGCTCGTGGTCGGGGCGGTGCTCGTGACGACGCTCGGCCTGGCGCCGGTGAGCATGCACAGGCGGCTCTTCCGCCAGGGTGAGAAGGAGCGCATCGTCGCACTCGCCGACCAGATGCTGAAATTCATGCTCGCCGCGCTCGCGGTGGTGCTCGCCGGCACCACCTGGTTCATCTTCGATGTCGTGCTCGGCCGCACGGCCGGCATCATCGCGGGAGTGATCTCCCTGATCGTCGTCTCCGTGCTATGGCTCGCATTGCCGAAGCGCGTGCGCACAACACTTCCCAGATGATTGCCACCTGAGCGCCTGGTGCCCCCGCGTAGCGTTGATCGCATGCGAACCACGATGCTCTTTCTGGTCGGCGCCGGTGTCGGCTATGTCTTCGGCACGCGCGCCGGTCGTCAGCGGTACGAACAGCTGAAGTCCGCCGCGAAGAACGCGTGGGAGGACCCTCGCGTGCAGAAGGCGATGAACGACACCGCGGACTACGTGCGTCAGAAGGCGCCCGTTGTCGGGGCGCGCGTGGCGGAGGGTGCCCAGGATGTCGCAGGCCGGGTGGCCGACACGGCGAAGGACATGACGGAGAAGGTCCAGCGGACCGCCGATGACGTCCGCGGGCGCATCAGCCACCGCGGCGAGGACGCGCGCGACCGGGCGATCGTCGCCGCCGCCGAGTTCCGCGAGGAAGCCCTCGAAGACTTCGACGACGAGTTCGACGACCGCCCGGACGAGGTCGACGACCGCCCGTAGGCGGTTCTTCTCTACGCGACTACTGCTGCGGTGGGATCACGTCGATGACGCCGGTCGCGGCCACCAAACCGCTCAGCCGCTCCGGTGACAGCACCTTGGCGACCTCCTCGGCGGTCATCAGGCCAGCGTCGACGACCAGTTCCGCGATCGACGCGTTAGTCGTCAGCGCGGTGTGCGCGAGCGTGGCCGACGCGGTGTAGCCGATGTACGGGGTCAGCGCGGTGACGACACCGACCGACGACTCGACCTGAGAGGCGAGGCGCTGGGTGTTGGCGGTGATCCCGTCGATGCAATTGACGCGGAGCGTGTGGCAGCCGTTCCGGAGCCACGCGATCGACTGCAGGATGCTGTGGGCGATGACCGGCTCGAAGGCGTTGAGCTGCAATTGTCCCGCCTCCGCGGCCGCGGTCACCGTGGCATCCGCGCCAATGACACTGAACGCGATCTGGTTGACCACCTCCGGGATGACCGGGTTGACCTTGCCGGGCATGATCGACGAGCCTGCCTGCCGCGCCGGCAGGTTGATTTCGCCGATGCCGGCCTGCGGGCCGCTGGAGAGCAGCCGCAGGTCGTTGCAGATCTTCGAGAGCTTGACCGCAGCGCGCTTGAGGTGTCCGCTCAGCGTCATGAAGACACCGGCGTCGCTCGTCGCCTCGATCAGGTCGGGAGCGGTGATCATCGGAACACCGGTGAGCTCAACCAGGTGGCGGCGCACGGCTTCCGCGTATCGCGGGTCGGCGGTGATGCCGGTGCCGATCGCGGTTGCGCCGAGGCTGATCTCGCCGAGCCATGGGAGCACCTCGCTCAGCCGCTCGCGGTCCTCGGAGATGGTTGTGGCGAAACCGTTGAACTCCTGGCCGAGGGTCATCGGAACGGCATCCTGAAGCTGGGTGCGGCCGACCTTGAGGATGTGAGCGAACTCCGCACCCTTGCGCGAGAACGCCTCGCGCAGCAGCGAGTGCTCAGCGAGCAGCCGCTGGGTGGCCATGATCATCGCGAGCTTGATCGCGGTCGGGTAGACGTCGTTCGTGCTCTGGCTGCGGTTGACGTCGTCGATCGGGTGCAGCGACGTGTAGTCGCCGAGTTCCTTGCCCATGAGCTCGAGGCCGCGATTCGCGATGACCTCGTTGGTGTTCATGTTGGTCGATGTGCCCGCACCGCCCTGGATCACCCCGACCAGGAACTGGTCATGGAGTGCCCCGCCGACGATCTCCTCGCAGACCCGGTCGATGATGTCGGCCTTGTCCGCGTCGAGAACGCCGATCTCCTTGTTCGCGCGCGCCGCGGCCTGCTTGACGCGAGCGAGAGCGGTGATCAGGTCCGGGTAGACCGAGATCGGGCGCCTGGTGATCGGGAAGTTCTCCAACGCCCGTGCTGTGTGAATGCCCCAATATGCCTCTGCGGGAATCTCAAGTGACCCGAGGGAATCGGTTTCGACCCGGGTTGGCCCGGACGCGGTGCTCATTTCGCCTTTATCTCCTTCGAAAGCGCTACGCCCCAACTCTACTCGCGCGGGTGCGTCGCCTCGGGCGTCGCGCTAGGCGGCCGAGATGCCGAACAGCCCGATGATCAGCGCCATGATGACGAGCGTCACCAGTTCGTGGCTGATGTTCAGCAGCGTCAGCCCAGCCGGCCGCCCCTCGAACGCGTCATGGGTGATGAACCGCGCTGCGGTGAAACCGGCCCAGAGGATGATCGCGGTGACGATCGCGTTCAGCAGGAAGTTGCCACCGTAGAACTCCTGGGCGATCGCAGCGGACCCGGCAAGCACGAGCGCGCTGATGAAGCTGACGACGAGAGTCACGATCATCGGCACCACCGCGCTCGCGTTGCGGTCCATGTCGACCTTGGCCGCCTTGATCCACCAGTTGCCGAACACCGGTCGCGCGTACCAAATCGCGCCGACGACCATGCTCGACAGTGTCGCGAGCAGCACCGCCCAGATGTTGATCTCAGGAACCATGTCGAACTCCTCTGTTCGTCTCGCTCGTTGGGGTACAAAGCGTTGTGCCGATTGTAGGGACCGTTGACCCCAACACTGGGGCATATCTTGCTATTTCTCTGGGCTTTGTTCACCCCGTAGGCTCAGTGACATAAATTCTGACATTGTGGGGGACACTCGCCGTGAGCGATAACAGCTACTTCAGCGCGCCAGCCGGATGGTATCCGGATCCGCTGGGCCTTCCGCAACTCCGTTGGTGGGACAGCACGTCCTGGACGCACCAGACCGCGGAGGCACGTCAGCCGATGGTCATGCAGGAGACCACCTTCGCCTGGGCGGACGACGACATCGAGGAAGAGCCCTCGGCAGCCACGCGACGCGAGCGCCGCGAGCGCGAGCGCAAGGGCCCGATCGACAACGCTCCCCCGACCGCGCAGATGCTGCTGCAGCTGGAGCCGCCGTCGCGCGAGGACATCCAGGTCGACATGCCGGAGCCCGAGGGCGTGGCGCAGCCCACCCGGGACGACGAACCGTTCGTGGCGACCTTCACCGAGAGCACCTCGACCGAGTCCTCCGACGACGCCTACCGGATCTTCGACACCCTCCGCGACAACTCGCAGGAGCAGTTCGCCCAGCAGCCGTTCGGTCAGAACCAGTACGGGGCGCAGAACTTCCAGGGCGCGCCGCAGGGCTACCAGCAGCCGTTCCAGCAGGAGCAGGGCAATTGGGCCCAGTACGGGCAGCAGGAGAAGGCCGACTTCTTCGTGCACGGTCAGGCGCCCGACGCATCCGGATGGGCGCCGCAGCACCAGCAGCAGTTCGCCCAGCAGCAGCGCCACGCCGTGACCCACACCACGCCGGTGTGGATGATCGCGCTCATCCCGATGCTGCAGCTCGTGTTGAGCCTTCTGCTGCTCACCGCGTTCGGCATGGGAGACAACACCGCCGTGATGGCGGCCATCTGGTTCGCGCCGTACCCGTTCGTCGTGCTGTTCGCGTTCCTGGACCGCCGCACGCTCAAGAAGGCCGGCCACCAGCAAACCGCGCACTGGGCGTGGGCACTCCTCACCGCGCCGATCTACCTGATCGTGCGCGCTGTGGCCTCCATCCGGGAGTCCGGCAACGGCTTCGGCCCCGTCCTGGTCTGGTTCGCTCTCGCCTTGCTGCAGGTCGGCTCGGTCGTCGCAGTGCCCGGTCTGATCATCTCCAGCCTGCCCGCGGTCTTCGCCGCTGAGGCGGAGGCGTCGATCATGTCCGACGCCCAGGTGATCGGCTCCACGATGACCGTCACCTGCCCCGCCGCTCCCCCGGTGCTCATCGGACAGCAGTTCGAGTGCTCCGGTGTGCAGGCCAATGGCACGGAGCTCTCCATACTGGTGAGCCTCGAGCGCGTCAACGGCTGGATCGACTGGCGCGTCGACGACTGGGGCATCTACACCATCGGCTAGCCGGTCGTCACCACCGATAGTCGTCCTGCGGCATCCAGCGGACGCCACGCATGTGGCAGAGCAGGATGCCGCGGACGACTGTGCCCTGCGCGTCGCAGGCTGCGTGCAGCAGGCGTGCCCAGGCGCGGTCCCGGTCGGTGAGTTGCCCGTCGTGCAGTTCCTCGAGCACGATCAGCACCGAAGCGGCGTCGAGGTTGCGCGCCGTGTCGCCGATCGCGAGCGCGAACGCACGCGCATCGTCCTCGGTCAGCTCGCCCGGCAGCGAGTCGACGGGGATGAGCAGCGGCAGCTGAACCTGCTCGTCATCGAGGAACATCAGCCACAGCTGTCGCTGGTTCGCATGCACGAGCAGCTCGGTGACGCGGTTCTCGATCTCGATCGGGTTGGTGAGGGGGCGTTCGCGGGTGTCATCGTGGCTGGGTGGCTTCATCCGCCCATGATCAACGGCCGCCCGACGAGAATTCGTCGGGCGGCCGCCAGTTGGGGATGGACCGCTGGGCTCACGCCCCGGTGAGGGCTAGCCGATCAGCGCCTCGATCGGGCCGCGCGCGAAGTAGAGCAGGAACCCGGCCGCAACGATCCACAGCAGCGGCGAGATCTCCCGCGCCTTGCCAGCCAGCGCGCGCACGATCACCCAGCTGATGAAGCCGACGCCGATGCCGTTGGCGATCGAGTAGGTCAGCGGCATCACCACGATGGTCAGGAACACCGGCAGGCCAACCGAGAACTCGCTCCAATCGATGAAGCGGATCTGCGACACCATCAGCACACCCACAACGACGAGCGCCGCGCCGGCGACCTCGAGCGGCACCACCTGGGTGAGCGGGGTGAAGAACATGGCGAGCAGGAAGAGCACCCCGGTGACGATGTTGGCGAGGCCGGTGCGGGCACCCTCGCCGACGCCGGCGGCGGAGTCGATGAAGATCGTGTTCGACGACGACGAGGTCGCGCCGCCTGCCACTGCGCCGACGCCTTCCACGATCAGCGCTGACTTCAGCCGCGGGAAGTTGCCCTTGTCGTCCTGCAGACCGGCTTCCTTGGTGAGCCCGGTTAGGGTGCCAACCGCGTCGAAGAAGTTGGTGAAGACGAGAGTGAACACCAGCATGATCGCGGCGAGTGCGCCGATCCGTTCGAACGCACCGAAGCTGAACGCTCCGATCAGGCCGAGGTCGGGGACCGCGACGATCGACTCGGGCAGTGCGGGCACATTCAGGCTCCAGCCGGACGGGTTGGGGCCGTCTTCGGTGAACGAGGGGCCGATCTTCAAGAGCGCCTCGGCGATGATCGCGATGACGGTGGTCGCGAGGATCCCGATGAGCAGCGCCCCCGTCACCTTGCGCGCCATGAGCACGCCCATGATCAGCAGCCCAATGATGAAGATCACGGTCGGGATGCTGGTGACAGAGCCGCCATCTCCCAGCTGCACCGGCGGAGAGGGGTTGCCGCTGGAGCGCACGAAGCCGGCGTCGACCAGCCCGATGAAGGCGATGAACAGGCCGATGCCGACGGTGATCGCGGTCTTCAACTGCGCAGGAACCGCCTTGAAGATGAGCTCACGCAGCTTGGTGGCCGACAGCAGCACGATGATGAGCCCGTTGATGACGACAAGGCCCATTGCCTCGGCCCAGGTGACCTGCCCGACAACGCTCACGGCGAGGAACGAGTTGATGCCGAGGCCGGCGGCCAGGCCGAACGGCAGGTTGGCGACGAGCCCGAACAGGATCGTCATCACGCCGGCGGTCAGGCCGGTGACCGCAGCGAGCTGCTGGCCGTCGAGCATGGTGCCGGCGACATCCTCCGTGCCACCGAGGATGAGCGGGTTCAGGATGACTATGTACGCCATCGTCATGAATGTCACGAGACCACCGCGCACCTCGCGACCGACGTTCGAACCGCGTCGGCTGATCTCGAAGAAGGAATCGAATCTCTCCCGGAAGGAGTTTCCGGATCCGCGCTTGACGGGACTCTCGATTTGCTGCTGGGACACTTGTATGCCTTTCACCACAATAGGGACGCGTTCAGCATAGAAGCGTTGAGGGTCGGGTTTCGCCGCCACACGGCGCGATAGCGTTGAGTGATGCACGATGGCGGATGGCTGAGCGACAAGGAGCGCAAGAGGCTCACCCGCATCCCCAGCGACACGGCCATGACGGCGACCCTTGCGGGCACCGGCCTCATCGTCTCGTCGATGCAGACGCTCGTGACGCCGATCGTTCCGCAGCTGCCCGCACTGCTCGACACCTCGGTCGCCGAGGCCCAGTGGGTGCTCACCGCGACGCTGCTTGCCGCGTGCATCGGCACACCCATCGCCGGGCGCCTGGGCGACATGTACGGCAAGCGCCGCATCACCCTTGCACTGCTCGTGCTGATGGTGCTCGGCTCGCTCATCGCCGCGATCTCCAACACGCTCATCCCGCTGGTCATCGGCCGCGCGCTGCAGGGGCTGAGCCTCGGCGCGATCGCGCTCGGCATCAGCATCCTGCGGGACGTCATCCATCCGTCCAAGCTCGGCCGGTCGGTCGCGCTTGTGAGCGCATCGCTCGGTGTCGGCGGGGCTGTCGGACTGGCTGCTGCCGCGCTGATCGCGGAGAACTTCGACTGGCACTACCTGTTCTGGCTGTCGGCTGCGCTCGGCGTGCTCGCGTTCGTGCTGGTGATCCGGATCATCCCGGTCAGCACACTGCGCACCGCCGGCCGCTTCGACTGGGTCGGCTCGATCGGGCTCAGCATCGGGCTCGTCGCGCTCCTGCTCGCGATCTCGAACGGAAGCGTCTGGGGCTGGACGAGCCCGCTCACCCTCACCCTGCTGATCGGCTCCGTCGTCGTCTTCGCTCTGTGGGGCTGGTACGAGGTGCGCGTCGTCGACCCGCTGGTAGACCTCCGCGTCGCCGCCCGCAAGCCGGTGCTGCTGACCAACCTCGCCTCAGTGGCGGCGGGCTTCGCGTTCTTCGTGACCGCCGGATCGCAGCCGATCCTGCTCGAGCTGCCGAGCGCAACCGGTGTCGGCCTCGGCCAGACGATCCTCGTCGCCGCCTTGTGCCTCATGCCGAACGGGATCGTGATGTTCCTGCTCTCCCCCGTCGCCGCAAGACTGTCCGATCGTCGCGGACCGCGCACGAGCCTCGTGCTCGGGATGCTCATCATCGCCATCGCCTTCGCCATCTCGGTGTTCCTCATGCAGGAGATCTGGCATGTCATCCTCGTGTCGACGCTCGTCGGGGCAGGCGTGAGCTTTGCGTACTCGGCCATGCCGACCCTGATCATGCATGCGGTTCCAGCCACGGAGACGGCGGCGGCCAACGGGCTGAACTCGGTGATGCGCACCCTCGGCTCGACCGTCGCGGCGAGTCTGATCGGGGTGATCCTGTCGTCCAGCTTCACCGTCTACCAGGGGATCGAGATCCCGACCCGAGGCGCCTTCCAGACAGTGTTCGCTGTGGGCGCCGGCGTCGCCTTCCTTGGCGCACTGCTGGCGCTCATCATCCCCCGTCGCGTACGGGTCTATGAGACCGCGAGCATCCCGATCCAGTTGCCTGAGGACTCCCCACACCTCTCCAGCATCCGTGCCTACACTGACGCCATGGACCGAGACCTGATCGAACCGAACCCCGACGACGAGCGTGAAGTCGAGTTGGACGAGGAAGAGCAACTTGACGCGCCACCCACCCTGGATCCGGATGAGCGTGTCGAGCAGGAGAACGACGAAGAGGCACTGCCCGATGAGGAGCGCCCGGTCTAAGGGCGAGTTGTGGGGTGGTTCTCAGAGGCGAACCAGAGAGCGCTCGTAGGCTCCGCACACCTGACCACCGAACGCAAGGGGCCCCGACATGAGTGACCTCAACCTTCCCCCGGGAACGCACGACGAGTCGAACCTCGACGGGGACACCCTCGAGTACTCGGTCGTCAGAGAGCTGAGACGGAACCAGCCAGAGGAGGCGGAAGACCCGACCCTCCCGGGCGGGTCGATCACCCTCGGGCTCGATGTCGGAGGCGCGCTGCGCTGACGACGTACACTCTCTAGGTGTGAGCCTTCGAGACATCCCGATTACAACCATCGACGGACGCGAGACGACCTTCGCCGAGTTCGCTGACGGTGTCGTCTTGGTGGTGAATGTCGCTTCGCATTGCGGCCACACACCGCAGTACGAGCAGCTCGAGCAGCTGCAGCGCACCTACGGCGATCGCGGGTTCACCGTGTTCGGGGTCCCGTGCAATCAGTTCGGCTTCCAGGAGCCGGGCAGCGCCGAGGCGATCCAGGAGTTCTGCTCCACGACGTACGGCGTCTCGTTCCCGCTGGCCGAGAAGGCACGCGTCAACGGCGCCAAGCAGCATCCGCTGTACGCCGAGCTCACCACCGTCCCGGATGCCGACGGCGTGGCGGGCAAGGTGAAGTGGAACTTCGAGAAGTTCCTGGTCACCCCTGACGGCGCCGTGCGCCGCTTCCGCAGCGCGGTGAAGCCCGACGCGCCGGAAGTGGTCCGGGCGATCGAGCAGGCGCTGGCCACAGTCAGCTAGCTGGCGGCACCGCCCGTTCACCTTGGGCCGGTAGACGTGTGCCGTGCAGGAACTCGTCGACTGGGTGATCGAAGCCGCCGGTTCACCGTGGGTGTTTCCCGTCGTTTTCGCCCTGATCGTGGCCGACGCCTTCCTGATCGTCGTGCCCAGCGAGACGGTGGTGGTCGCGCTCGGCGCACTCGCGCTGTCGGCCGGGCAGCCAAACCTGTGGGTGCTGATCCCGATCGCCGCGATAGCCGCCATGCTCGGCGACAACCTCACCTACCTGGTCGGGCGGGCGGTGGGACTCGAGCGTTTCGGCTGGATGCGACGGCGCCAGGTCGCGTCGGCGTTCGCGTGGGCGCGCCGGTCGCTCGACCGACGAGCAGCGGTCGTCATGCTGACCGCCCGATTCGTGCCGTTCGGTCGCATCGCGGTGAACCTCACTGCAGGCGCCACCGGGTTCGCCTACGGGAGGTTCCTTCCCCTGAGCGTGATCGCCGGATGCGTGTGGGCCGTCTACAACGTCGTCATCGGGGCGGCGTTCGGTGCGTGGTTCTCGTCGCATCCGGTGCTTGCGGTAGTGCTGTCGATCGTCGTCGCGATCACTCTGGGAGTCGTCGTCGATCGGATCACGGCGGTGGTGGCCAGCCGCCGGTGGCACCTATGAGCACATCACGGCATGCGCTTCTGCGGGTACGGGGTCTCATGCCGCGCGAGCATGTCCACGAAGGCGGCGATGCGGCGCTCTCGCCCGGCTTGAGTCTTCAACTGGCTCAGCCGGAAGTACAGCGCGAACCGGTTCTGGGGGTTCAGCACCTCGAACATCCTCTGCGCCTCAGGCACCGCGGCGATCGCGGCGAGCAGGTCGGCAGGGAGCTCAGCCGAGGCTGGACCGGCGTAGGCAGCCTCCCAACGACCATCGGCCTTCGCCGCTTCCACCGCTGCGCGGCCCGCATCCGTCATGCGGCCGTCGGCTTCGAGCCTCTCGATCCGTTCGATATTCTTCAGCGACCACGAACTGCGTTTGGTTCGGGGCGTGAAGCGCTGAAACCAGGTCTCATCGTCGCGCCGCAGTGACTGCCCGTCGATCCAGCCGAAGCACAGCGCCTCCTGCAATGCGCCCTCGTAGTCGAGCGCCGTGACCGTGCCGCCCTTCTTCGTGAGGATGAGGCGCACGCCCGGCGAGCGGTCGTGGTTCTGCTCCAGCCAGGAGCGCCAGGCGGCAGCATCCGGAAACAGCATGTCTTCGAGCGGGATGGCCATACAGGGAGCCTACGAGCGGCCACCGATATGGTGGAGGGCATGGCCAAGGAAATGGTGCACCAGAGCGATCAGAGCCGGTACGCGCTGCTCATCGACGGTGAACTCGCAAGCGTCGTCGACTACCGCATCAACGAGAACCAGATCTCCTTCCACCACACCTACACCGCGCCCAACCGTCGCGGTCAGGGCCTTGCCGGCGAGATCGTCGAGTTCGCGGTCAACGATGTCGAGGCCAACAGTGAGCGCCGCATCGTGCCGATGTGCTGGTACGTCGGCGTGTGGTTCGACGAGCATCCGGAGCGCGCCGAGCTGCTCAGCCGCTGACGCGACTGCTACTGCGCGGTGTACGCGCCGTCGACGAGGTATTGCGAGCCGGTGACGAACGCCGCCTCATCCGAGAGCAGGAACAGGACCAGGTTGGCGACCTCCTGCGCAGTTCCCAGCCGCCCGATCGGATGCTTGCCGACGAGCGCGTCGTAGGCCTCCTTGGGTAGGCCCGCGAGCAGCGGAGTGTCGATGTAACCGGGGTGCACCGAGTTCACGCGGATGCCCAGCGACGAGTAGGCAAGCGCCGCGGCCTTTGTCATCCCGGCGACGCCATGTTTTGCCGTGACATACGGGACCGCGTTGGCGTCACCGACCAGACCGAGGATCGACGAGGTGTTCACGATCGAGCCGCCGCCCGCTGCCAGCATCGCCGGAATCTGGTAGTACATCCCGTAGAACACCGAGTGCAGGTTGACATCCATGAGCTGCAGGTAGCTCGGGATGTCGATGTCGGCGAGCGGGCCGAGCGGTCCACCGATCCCCGCATTGTTGAATGCGAGATGCACGGCACCGAACTCGTCGACCGCGACGTCGACGGTGTCCTTGACGTCGTCCGGATTCCCGACATCGCCCGCTACCGCGCGCGCCCTGCCGCCGGCTCCAGTGATCTGGTCGACAACCTCCTGGGCGACCTCCTGCTTGAGGTCGTTCACGACGACCGCGGCACCCTCCGCGGCGAGCGCGAGGGCGACCGCTTGCCCGATGCCGGAGCCTCCCCCGGTGACCACGGCAACCTTGCCCTTGAATCGATTGTCCATGCCCTGCGCTCCCTTCCTCTCATGAGCGATGAGTGCCCAGTGAACGTCGTGTGGCTGGGAGGTTACCGCCCGGAGGGAGCGCGGGTCGCCGCGTTAGGCTGGGGGCGATGCGCCTCATCTTCATTCGCCACGGTCAGACACCCGCAAACGTCCTGGGGTTGCTCGATACCGCGCATCCGGGTCCCGGCCTCACCGAGCTGGGCACGACGCAGGCGGCGGCGATCCCGGATGCCTTGGACGGTCAGGGTGTCGATGCCCTGTTCGCCTCAACGCTGGTCCGCACCCAGTTGACCGCGCAGCCGCTCGCGGCCGCTCGCGGTCTGGGCGTCACTGTGCTCGGCGGGTTGCACGAGATCGAGGCCGGCGCGCTCGAGGGTCGAGGTGACCTGCCGTCGGTGCGCACCTACCTGGAGACGGTGTTCGCCTGGGGGTCGGGTGACCTGGACGCGCGGATGCCGGGCGGTCCCGATGGTCACGACTTCTTCGGCCGCTACAACGGTGACCTGGAGTCGATCGCGCGCTCCGGGGTGGACTCGGCAGCGGTCGTCAGCCATGGGGCGGCGATCCGGGTGTGGGTTGCCGCGCACGCGACGAACGTGGCGCCGACGTTCGCGGCCGAGAATCACCTGGACAACACCGGCATCGTCGTGCTCGACGGTTCGTTCGATGACGGCTGGTCGCTCGCCCGGTGGGCGGACCAGCCGATCGGCGGGGCCGTGCTGGCGGATGCGAGCGCCGAAGACCCGACCGGCGAGCCGCTCAGTGAGGCCGACTGACCGCATCCGTCGTCGGCAGCGTCAGGCGACCTGCTCGCGGTCCAGGGACGCGGCCGTGTCCTCGACGATGGACGCGATGAGGCGAGTCTCGCCGAGCACGCTGAGATGGTTCTTGCGCGGCACGCTGATCACCCGGGCGTGGTCGAGAGCTCTCGCGATCCTGCGCTCCTCGGCCCGAAACGGGTCCCGGGTGCCGTTGACGAGCCGGACCGGCCCACGGAACGAACCGAGAAGCCCGATCGGGTCCACCCCCGCGATGCCGCGCACCGCATCCGGCATGACCTGAACCGCGAGGCCGCCAGCGGACATCGCCGCCGCGACTTCCGGCGGCAGCATGAGCTGGAAGCCCTTCAGACTGAGCTTCTCGGCGCGCTGCGGGTTGCGGGCCATCGCGCGCGAGACGCCCAGGTAGAAGGCGACCCCCAGCCCACGCGGCCGGATGCTGCAGCCGATTCCGATGAAGCCGGCCACTCGCTCCGGATGCCGGGAGATGGTCGCCATGCTCGTGAAGCCGCCCAGGGAGTGCCCGACGAGGACCGCTCGTCCGCCAGCGCGGTCGATGCCATCGCGCACAGCGTCAACGGCGGAGTCGAGCGTGAACCTGTCGTCCAGACGGTTCCCGTGGCCCGGCAGATCGACGAGCTCGACCCGCCTGGTGCGCTCGAGTTCGCCGGCGAGCGGCCGCCACATGGTGCTGCTGATCCGGATGCCGTGCACGAGCACGACCGGAATCGGCGAGTGCGGCACCGCCACTCAGGCGCCGATCCGCGTGAGGAGCGCGCGGAACTCCTCCTCCGTGACCTGAATGCCGGAGTCGCCCAGCCGCTGGCTGAGGATGGATGCGGCATCTTCCGCATCTCCGCTAGCGATGTCGGCTCGGATCTGCTCGACCAGCCCGTCGACCTTCTCATTCACGGTCGCGTCCAGCGCGCCCTCCTGTTCGGGCGTCGTCCGCGGCTCCTCAGCGTCAGTCATGCTCCTATCGTGCCACCGCGACGCACGGCTTCCGCCCAGCGGTCGTTCAGGTTCGACCCGAGTGCATTGTTTCTGGGGTGAGTTCCTCTGGAGCGCACAGAACCGGGCGAGTAGCCTCGCACCCATGGCTCGACTCGCCGACCGCCTCCGGGCGAACCTGCTCAGCACGCTCACCGGCGAACCGGACGGTCGACCGTATTGGGTGGACAAAATCGAATCCGGCTCTGATCAGGGGTTCTTCGCTCCCGGCTCCGCCACCTGGACGGTGCACGGCGGCATCCCGACCATGGTGGCCGGCATCCGGGCCCTGCTCATGCAAACCCTGCACCCCGGTGCGATGGCGGGCGTGCACGACCACTCACGATTCCGGGAGGATGCACTCGGCCGTCTGGCGGGGACGGTGCAGTGGCTCACCATCGTCACCTTCGGAGACACCCACCTCGCGCGCGAGGAAACGGCTCGAGTGGCGCGGTTTCACGAGCGCGTGCGCGGCACCTATCTTGACAAGACCGGGGTCGAACGGCCCTACGCGGCCAACGATCCGGAACTCCTCAGCTGGGTGCACATCGTATTCGCCGACGCATTCCTCGGCTGCCACGAGCTGTGGGGCAAGCCGATCCCGGGCGGACCCGATGCGTACGTGCGCGAGTGGGCCATCGCCGCCGAGCTGCTGGGGATCCCCGACCCGCCACGCAGCGAGGCCGAACTGCAGGCGCAACTGCATGCCTTCAACCGGACGGGCGTGCTGCATCATGACGAAAGGGTCGAGGCGGCGGTGAGCTTCATCCGGAACCCTCCGCTGAAGCGCTCGATGATGCCCGCCTACCGCATCATGTTCGCCGCCGCCGTGAAGTCCATCCCCGCCGAGTACCGGAGGGTGCTCGGGCTGAAGGCAACCAGGCTGCCGGCGATCTGGGCGACCGGGGTGCTGCTCGGCAGTCTCCGGATGCTGCTGGGCGGCTCGGCACCAGCGGAAGAGGCCGCACGGGCGAGGCTCGCGCGCATCGCGAGCGCCCATCCGCTGCCCTCCGCCTGAGTCCCGCGCAATTCGCGAAGCTAGAATCGCCCGTGTGACTGACCGCATAGAGTCCGACACGTTCGAAGCTGTCATCTTTGACATGGATGGCGTCGTCACAGACACGGCCAGCGTTCACGCCGGCGCGTGGAAGGCGCTCTTCGACGAGGTGATCCCCGAGCTGGCCCCGGATGCCGCGCCGTTCGACGAGACCCTCGACTACCGACGATCGGTCGACGGCCGCAGCCGCGAGGACGGAGTGCGCGCCTTCCTTGCGACTCGCGGCATCGACGTGCCCGAGTCCGGCGACGGCGTGACGATCGAGTCGCTCGCGGCGCGCAAGCAGCACCACTTCGACCTGTATCTGGAGGAGAACGGCGTCAAGGCGTATCCGGACACGGTCACGCTGTTGAACCGGCTGCGCTCGCGCTCCGTGCCCATCGGGCTCGTGACCTCCAGCCGCAACGCCGACCGCGTCCTCGAGGCCGCCGGGGTCAAGCAGTACTTCGACGTCTTCGTCGACGGGAACCGCGCGCGTGAACTTGGACTGCCGGGCAAGCCGGACCCGGCAACCTTCCTTGAGGCGGCGCGCGAGCTCAAGGTGCGGCCGGCGAGAGCGGCAGTGCTCGAAGACTCGGTGGCCGGCGTCGCCGCCGCAGCCAACGGGGGTTTCGGCTGGGTCGTCGGCGTGAGCCGCCGCGGCGGAACCGCCGGCGGCCTGCGGGTTGCCGGCGCCCATCTGGTCGCAACCGACCTGAGCAACCTCGACACGAGACTGGAGGCCGCGCATCCCGGCTGGGCTGGCGGCGAGACCGAAAGCGACCCGTGGCGGCTGCACTACACCGGCTACGACCCCGCGACCGAACCGCTTCGGGAGACCCTGTGCACGCTCGGAAACGGGTACTTCGCCACCCGCGGCGCCGCGCCGGAGTCGAGTGATAACGCCCCCCACTACCCGGGCACCTACCTCGCCGGGGTGTACAACCGGCTTCAGACCGACCTCGGCGGGCATGTGGTCGAAGATGAACATCTGGTCAACGCCCCGAACTGGCTGCAACTGACGTTCCGAGTGGACGGCGGCAACTGGTTCAGCGTCGACGACGTGGAACTGCTCGACTACGAGCAGACCCTCGACCTGCGTCGCGCGGTTTTCACCCGCGAGCTCCGGATGCGGGACGGCGTCGGCCGGATCACCAAGGTCACCCAGGCTCGCTTCGTGTCCCAGGCGGCGTCGCACCTCGCCGGACTGGGCATGACGATCGAGGCGGAGAACTGGTCGGGCGACATCGTCGTGCGGTCGGGCATCGAGGGACGAGTCGCCAACCGCAACGTGCCCGAGTACCGGCTGCTCGCGAACCAGCACCTCGAGCCGCGAGCCATGGAGCAGGTCGACTCCGAGTCGCTGCTGCTGGAAATGGAGACCAACCAGTCGGGTATCAGCATCGCAATGGCGGCGCGGACTCGAGTGAGCGTCGACAGCGTGGTGCTGCACAACCTGCACAGGACGCTGAAGACGGATGCGAAGGGCTGGATCGCACAGGACATCGACGTCGAGTTGACGAAGGGCGTCCCGCTGACGATCGAGAAGACGCTGGTCGTGAACACCTCCAGGGACCGGGCGATCTCGTCACCGTCGCTGTCTGCGACCACCTCGATTCGGCGGCTGCCTAACCTGCAGACCCTGGTGTCCGAACACGAGCGTGCGTGGCGCGTGCTGTGGAACGAGTTCACTGTGCTGCTGAAGGCGGACGAGCGCCAGCAGCTCGCATTGAACATCAACACCTTCCACGTGCTGCAGTCGGTGGCATCCGTCACCGCCGACCTCGACGCCGGACTGCCAGCACGCGGGCTGCACGGCGAAGGGTATCGGGGCCACATCTTCTGGGACGAGATGTTCGTCTACCCGACGCTGTCCATGCACCGACCGGAGATCAGCCGCGCGCTGCTGGGCTACCGGTACCGGCGACTCGCCGAGGCGAAGGCCGCGGCTCGTGAGAACGGACACGCGGGAGCGATGTTCCCCTGGCAGAGCGGCATCGACGGGCGTGAGGAGACGCCGACGCAGCTTTACAACCTGCGCAACCTGCAGTGGATGCCGGACAACTCGTCCAGGCAGCGCCACGTCGGGCTCGCGATCGCGTACAGCGTGTGGCGCTTCTACGAGATCACCGGCGACCTCGACTACCTCGTCGAGCAGGGCGCCGAGCTCATGATCGAGGTCAGCCGGTTCTTCGCATCGCTCGCGGTGCACGACCCGGTCGACGACCGGTTCGACATCTCAGGCGTCATGGGGCCGGACGAGTTTCATGACGGCTACCCGGGTACCCCCGGCCTGGGCCTGAAGAACAACGCGTACACCAACGTCATGGCGGCGTGGGTGCTGCAACGCACGGCGGAAGTGGTGGACCTGCTGAAGGTGCGCTACTCGGCCCAGGTCTGGACCCGAGTCCAGCTTCGCCCCGGCGAGCAGGCCCGCTGGCGAAACATCGGCCGGCGGTTGCGGGTGGCGTTCCACGAGGATGGGGTGATCAGCCAGTTCGAGGGATTCGACACACTGAAGGAATTCGACTGGGACGGCTACCGCGAGAAGTACGGGTCGATCGGAAGACTCGACCTCATCCTCGCGAGCGAGGGCGACAGCACCAACAACTACAAGCTGTCGAAGCAAGCAGATGTGCTCATGCTGCTATACCTGTTCAGCGCCGACGAGCTGCGGGAGGTGCTCGGCGGGCTCGGCTACGAGTTCCCGGATGAAGCGGTGCGGGCGACCGTGGAGTACTACCGCGACCGCTCCACGCACGGCTCGACGCTGAGCAATGTTGTGCACTCATGGGTGGAGGCGAGACTGGATCGAGCCCGCTCATGGGGATTCCTGGTCGAGGCGCTCGAGAGCGACCTTGCGGACATCCAGGGCGGCACCACGCAGATGGGCGTGCACCTGGGTGCGATGGCAGGTTCGATCGACATGGTGACGCGTTGCTACACGGGACTCGACGTGCGCGCCGGCCGACTGAAGCTCGACCCTGTGCTGCCACCGGAACTGCGCCAGATCGACTTCACGTTGAACTTCCAGCACCAGTTGCTGCGCTTGACGGTGGACGAGCGGCTCATGCGCGTGCAGGTCAACCCGGGCGGCACCGCACCGATTGAGTTGGAGATCCAGGGGCAACGGCACATGATCTCGCCCGGAGAGACGCTCGAGTTCGCCCATGACGACCGCACAAGCATGGCAAACTCTCCGCATGACCGATGATGAACTCCGCGCCCTCCTGACCTCCGTTACGACCATTGCCGTTGTGGGCGCATCAGCGAACCCCGAGAAGCCCTCCGGTGAGGTGCCGATCTGGCTGGTAGAAGCGGGGTTCACGATGATTCCGGTGAATCCGAAGGCGGACGAGATCGCCGGTCAGAAGGTTTACCGCTCCCTCGCCGAAATACCGGTGCCGATTGATGTCGTCGACGTCTTCCGGCCGTCCGAGGAGACACCGGATGTCGCCAGGCAGTCCGCGGAAGTCGGCGCCAAGGTGCTCTGGCTGCAACTCGGCATCACCTCAGCCGACGCGCGAGCGACGGCAGAGAACGCGGGGATGACCTACCTCGAGGACATCTGCATCGGAGCGACGGTGCGTCGGCTGGGCATCCGCAAGTAGCGCATCCGGGGCCCGCCTGCGCAAGACTGGGGCGGTGACTGCAGACTTCCGCACCGCGCCCGTTGACGCGGCATCCGCCGCCGCCCTCGCCGATGACAAGCTCCGCTACGAGCTCGTCGACACCAAGGATCCGGTCGCGTTCCGGCACTGGCTCAGTGCGGTCGGGCGCGGCTTCCACGACCCGGCCGGCGACGCCGACAGCGCCGAGCTGCGCCGCTTCGCCTACCTCGAACGGCGTGCGGTAGGCGTCTGGGATGACACGCTCTCGGACGCCCCGACACCGGTCGGCACGCTCGGGTCGTGGGTCACCGACCTCACCGTCGCCGGGGAGGCCAGCATCCCGGCATGGGCGATCAGCGCGGTGACGGTGGCTCCAACCCATCGCCGGCGCGGCATCGCGCGCAGCCTGATGGAGGGCGAGCTGCGCACCGCGAAGGCGTTGGGCATCCCGGCCGCGATTCTCACCGCATCCGAGGCCACCATCTACGAACGATGGGGCTTCTCCCCCGCCGCGATGATGGCCGAGTGGGAGATCGATGTCGCACGCGCGAAATGGAGCGGCGCGATCCCCGGTGGGCGGGTACAGCTGGTCACGACCGAACAGCTGCGCGATCACGACGGCCCGGCGATCCTGGAACGCGCTCGCCTCGCGGTGCCCGGTCAGATCCGCTTCTGGGGCATCCTGTGGGATCGGCTCTTCGGCCTCCCCAGCGACGATGCGGCCAAGAGCGCCCGCTGCGTGCGGTATGACGACGAGCACGGCACACCGCAGGGTTTCGCCATCTACCGGCCGGACCGCGGCGAGGCAGAGGGCAAGCTCTCGCTCGGCTACCTGATCGGCGCCACCGATGACGCCTACTCGGCGCTCTGGCGCTACTTGCTCCAGGTGGACCTGATCACGACCATCACGGCGTCACTGCGCCCCGTGGACGAGCCGTTCCGCTGGCAGGTGGCCGACTTCCGCGCGGTGAAGAAGACGTGGGAGTCCGACCACCTCTGGTTGCGCATCCTCGACCCGAGGGCGGTGCTCGAAGCGCGGCGGTACAGCGCGCCGGGGCGGTTCCGGCTCACGGTGACCGATCCGCTCGGATTCGCCACCGGCGACTACCTGCTCGAGGTCGACGCGGATGGAGTCGGCCTGGTCAGCGACGGCGACGCCCCGGATGCGGCTGGAGTGGCGCTGTCGGTGAATGAGCTCGCCGCGATCAGCCTCGGCGCGGTGTCGGCGACGACCTTGGCCAAGGCCGGGCGGATCCTGGAACAGACGCCGGGCGCTGCAGTGGCGGTTGATCGAGCGTTCGCGTCGCCGGTCGCGCCCTGGTTGAGCATCTGGTTCTGACCTGAGTCCACCCCCATTGGGGGTGGAGCTTGAACGACCGTTGTCGTGGGCTGCACCTACAGTGGAAGAACTATGACGCCTACACCACCAGTCTCCGAAAATCCTGAGCAACCAACGACCCCTTACGCCCCCGCACCACAGCCCGCCGAGCCTAAGTCCAGCAACGGGCTCGGCATCGCAGCACTGATCGTCGGAATCGTGGCGTTTGTTGGCTCCTTCATTCCCTTCCTGAACTTTGTGACAGGATTCGTCGCGTTCGTCGGCCTGGTGCTTGGCATCATCGCGCTGTTCCTCAAAAACAAGTCAAAGGGTGTCGCGATCGCCGGAACAGCCGTTTCGTTCGTCGCGATGATCCTTTCGATCGTCCTGGCAACGGCTTACACCGCCGGCTTCATCGCGGCAGTTGACAACTCCCTTCCCAAGACCGAAATTGTCGACAACGGCCAGGCTCCCGCCGATGAGCAGTCGGATGACTCGGCCGATGAGGTCGGTACTCGCGAAAATCCCGCACCGATCGGCACAACGATTGAACTCGCCAACTTCGGAGAAGCCGAGTTCGAGGTCACCCTGGGTGCACCGATCCTGAACGCTAACGACGCCGTGAAGGCAGCGAATCAGTTCAACGACGCGCCGAAGGATGGGTTCCAGTACGCCGTTGTGCCACTCACTGTCACCTACGTCGGCGATGAGACCGGCCTTCCGTCATTGGGGGTGCGCGTTGAGTTCGTCTCGGCCGCAGGAACGACGCACACGCAGATTGACTCGTGGGTGGTGGACCCTGAGCCAGCCTTCAACGGAATCAATGAGCTCTTCCCAGGAGGCACTGCATCCGGCAACATCACAATCCTCATTCCGACGGCCGATGCCGAAAGCGGCACGTGGGCCGTGTCGAGTCTCTTCGGAGACAAGTTCTTCTTCGCTGCTCAATAGGTAACCCGAAGAGGCGGCTCTCATCCTGAAATGGATGAGAGCCGCTTCTGCGTTATGCGTCGTCCACCGGGCGCCAGGTACCTGCTAGATCGCTGGCAACTGCGCATCCGGATGCCGTGCGCGCCTACGTTCGGGAACGAGCGGAAGTCCCGCGCCAACGAAGAATCAGGAGCCTTCATGAGCGACCCCAACAACCCCGAGACTCCGAGCGAGCCGGACGTGCCGTCGATCCCCAATCCGGCATCGCCAGAAGTGCCGATCCCGCCGAAGGAACCTGACGGTGGCCCGGATATCGACGAGCCGGGCGAGGACCTCGGTCTCGAAGATCCGGATGAGCCGCTCGAGAACCTGCCCCGGAACCCGCGTGCCGACGGCGACATGGGCGGGCTGCCGTAAGCCGTGCGCAAGCTCGTCATCGTGCGCGGACTGGTGCAGGGGGTCGGATTCCGCTGGTCGGCCGGGCGCGAGGCCGAAGCGCTCGGCCTGAGTGGGCACGCCCGGAACCGTGCAGACGGCAGCGTCGAGGTCGAGATTGAGGGTCCGGATGCCGCAGTCGAGCGGATGACCGCCTGGCTGCGGCAGGGGCCGAGTCACGCCCGGGTCGACGCGATCGACGTGACCGAGTTGGGCGAGACGGGGCAGGCAGGGTTTCAGCTTGGCTAGACGCCACCTCCCCCGCCGCCACCACCGCCGCCGCCCGACGAGCCACCGCCGCCGGAGCCACCCGAAGACGCACTGAAGGATGACGACGCGGTCGACGACACGGATCCGATGCTGCTCGCGAACAGTGCCGCATTGAATCCGCTCGTCCCGGAGTACCACTCGGGCTGCGAGCCGGTCTGCTCGTAGTAGCGGCCCAGCTCCTGCGCCCAGCGCTTCTCCTCGCCGAACAGGACCGCGTACGGCAGCAGCCGCTCGTTCAGTTTCACGACCTGCGCCGGGTCATCCACCGACACCCGGGACCGCAACGCGCCCTCCGGCGACTGCAGGAACTGCAGCCGATCCGTCTCCGCGAGGTCGATGTACTCGTGCAGCCCCTTCAGATAGTCGCGCAGCTCGACGCCCTTGGCGGCCAGCGGCGACTTGGACACGAGCATGTAGGTTGCGATCGCCGCAGCCACCGAGACGACCAGGGTCAAGACCGGCCACGCACCGCCGTAGTCCTGATCCAACGAGACGATGCTGAACAGCACGCCGGCAACCGACGCGAGGGTCGCCGCGATCACCACCCAGGCAACCCTCATCGCCGGGACCTTCCGCCGGTAGCCCTTTTCCACCATGTACTTGGACACCCGGCCGTTCAGCGACAGGATGCGCTTCGCCGCCCTGCTGTCCGACGACTTCAGCTTCTTGCGTGTGCCGGGGGCCGGCTTGTACTCGAAGATCGCGTTGATGAACGACTTCTCGTCCTTGTCGAGCCCGTCGTCGTGGAGGAACTCGAGGGTGAACTTGCCGCGCCTCTCCTCTTCAAGGATCCGGATGTTGCCGTCGACGGCAAGCTTGATGAGCTCGGCCGCGGTGGCCCTGCTCACCTGGTGAATCGTGTTCGCCGAGTAGAACAGGTTCACGCCCTTCGGCGGGAGGTATTCGGGGATGATCAGCCCGCGGCTCGGTGCGTCGCGGAGCAGCCGCAACCTCACGAAAACGGCTGCGATCGCCGCGCCCACCGCCAGCGCGGCGCCGATCGCGGCGAGGATCGGCCAGATCGAGTCGGTGAAGCCGCTTGGCCGCGGGGTGAAGGTGCCTGGCTCGAAGGCGATCGCCAGTGTGACGTTCTGGCCGGCTTGCAGGTTCGTTGCCGAAAACGAGAAGCCATCCGGCAACTCCGCAATCGTCGCCGGGTCGGTCGAGCTCTCGTAGCCGGCGTAGCCGGCCACCTGACCGGTGAGCGAGTCCCGTAGCGCGTCGGCAATGTGCACGTTGGCGGTGACCGAACCGAACGGCTGCCCCCATCCGGTGCCGTTAGTGTCCCAGTAGAACTCGTCGACGCCTGTGTCGTCGAAGTACCTGGTCACGAAGCGCTGTTCGTACGTGATCACATAGGTCTGCTCGCCGTGAACATAGTTGTCACCGGCGATGGTGAGCACCACGAAATCGCCGTCGCTCTCTGACTCCCACTCGCGTGGTGCGCCGAACTCGTCTGTGACGCTGACGACGTCGATGTCGGTCGGATGCCCGTCGTAGCGGTCGACGAGTTCGCGCCGGATGCCCCGGTTCTGGTCGAAGTCGGGGAACACCGCGACGAGCGTCTCCACGGTGCGCAGCGTCGAGTGTCCGCTCTCATCGGCGCTGAGGAAGTATTCGCCGGTGAAGCTGTCGAAGTGGAAGTCGTCGACGTCGGCAGCGGCCGGGGCGGCGAAGCCGACTACGAGAGCGAGGGTGAGGGAGACGAAAGTGAGGAGGCGCTTCACGCTCTCAACTCTATTGACGATCAGGCGTGGGGCCCGACGCTCACCTCGCCGAAGCTCACCGACACCGACGCTCCCTGGATCGCTCCGATGCGTTCCGCGCGGTGCTCGACCTCCCGCCGCTGGCCGGCGCTGAGCCTGCTGAACGCCTCAACCGTGATGGCGATGCGCTTGCCGCTCTTCTTCTGATGCCACACACCCTGGACCGTGCCGTCCACCACCAGAACCGGGTAGTTGCCCGCCTGCCCACGAGCGAGTGCCCGCTCGTAGGCCCGGCGGGGAAACAGCTCGGACCGGGGGTGGCTGCCGACGACGAAGGCGTCGAAGTAGGGCAGGAGCAACACCGCGCTCGAGGCTGCGTCGGGAAAGCCGGTGTCCCCAGCATTCACGAACACGTCAGCGATCCGCTCGACGGATGCGCGCTCGAACACCGAGTCAGCCCAGGCGATCGGGGCCGACAACCACCGGGCGAAGTCGCGCGGCGCTGCCGGGCCGTAGGCGTGCAGGTAGCGCTGGAGCAACTGAACCTCGGGTTCTTCTACGCGCACGTAGTCGGGTGCCCGGACGTAGGTGATGGTGCGGCCACGGCCAGGGCCGAACGCCAGCGCGCCCCGGGCCGCGGCGCGCGAGATGACCTGTCGCCACCGAGGCCACCAGGTCTGGAAGGCCGGCATCACGAGTTCTCCAGCCCACGAACCCGTTCGGGCAACGACCTCCTTGTCCAGCTCGTCCAGTGTGAGCCCGTCCTCGATGCCCGGCTGAGCGAGCGCGTCGCGAACGGCTTCGACCACCGCGGTGGTCTGGTCGCCGTCCAGTCGCACATCATCCGGCCCTCCCCCGGTCACCGGCACGGCGTCGAGCGCGGGCAGCCACATGCCGAGTTCGTCGGTAGCGAGGTAGTGCACTGTCCCGCGCGGGCCGTAGGTCTTGGTCAGGGTGCGGTGCGGCCACAGCGCCTCGCGCACGTCGGCAGCACCGCCGGCCGCCATCCGGATGCCGATCGAGACTTCCGCGGACGACGCGATCTGCGCGTGGGTGCCGACGGATGCGGAGGCGGCAGCGGCGGCATCCGGTGCATGGGGCTCCTCAAGCAGGTGGCGCGCGAGCCTGCGCGCCGCGACCAGCTCCGGGTTGAGCGCCATGCACGAATGGTAGCCGGGCGGCGCGGCGCAGAAAATGCGCGCGCGCAGAGAGCATTCGTCGCTAAGGTGAATCAACCGTACCCAGTTGTGGGGACTCGCCTGCCGGTCGCCGCAACTCGACTACGACCGATATATCCGGCCAAACTGGGGGCATCCGGATTGGGTTCAGCCTGTTTACACTCGGAACCAATCCTCGCTAACCCGAATTCGCAAGGAGGACGATTGTCTGATCAGGGAGACGTCGCGCCCGCTGCGTGGTATCCGGACCCCCACGGGGTCGCCGAACTCAGGTGGTGGGACGGAACCCAGTGGACGGATGCCGTTCACGGGACGACTCCGCCAACAACCGGTTCGACGGCCGTGTTCCCGGCGCTGCCTCCCACGGATGTACCGCTGCATGCTCCGGCGGTACCCGCTGTGCAGTCGGCCGCCGTGGCCGAGCCGGTCGCCGTGGCCGAACCAGCAACCGTGGCGGAGCCGGTCGCAGTAGCCGAGCCGGCAACACTGCCGGAGGCCGCCGCGGTGCCAGCGCCGGTCGCCGCCCTGGACGTGCTCGTTGACGCCCAACTGACCCAGCAGCCGGGGATTCTCACCGACCCGGAAGGCACCGGCCTCGGCACCGAGACCTGGCCGCCTGCCCTGGCTGTCGGCGACGGGCCGTCGCGCTCGCAACTGCGTGAGGTGCAGGCTGATTTCTCCCAGCCGGGTGAGCAAGCCTACGAGTGGGGTCGTGAGACGACTCGCTACAGCACGATGCCCGGCCAGGCGAACCCCGCGGGCGCGCGCTGGCGGGGGCTGTCCGGTCCGACGAGGCCGACCCGGTCGAACACCGCGTCATCCTGGGTGATCGCGTTCACGCCATTGATCACAGCGCTGCTGACTTTCGGCGCCATCTTCGCGCTGGTCAACATCCCCGGCCTCGAAGCAGCGCCGATGCAACTGGTCCTCGCGGTTGTGGCGGCGGTGATGTTCGCGGTGACCCTCCTGCTCGCCATCAGTGACCGCAGCCGGCTGTCCAGCTTTGGGCACATCACACCAGCGCACTGGGCGTGGGCGCTGCTCGGCTCGCTGGTCTACCTGATTGCGCGCACGATCTCCGTGTTCCGCAACACGTCGAAGATGACCTGGCAGCTGTGGGTCAACCTGCTGCTGACGGTCGGCGTCATCACGGTTGCTGTCGCCGCAGTGTCGATGTTCATCTCCTTCGCCCGCCAGTTCCTGGGGTTCTAGCAGGCCTCGGTGACTGGAGGGGATGCTCATGGGCAGCCTTGAGATCATCCGGGGCGACATCACCCGACAAGAGGTCGACGCGATCGTCAACGCGGCGAACTCGTCCCTGCTCGGCGGCGGCGGAGTCGATGGCGCGATCCACGCGGCGGGTGGCCCCGACATCCTCGCCGAGTGCCGGATGCTGCGCCGGGACCACCTCCCGCACGGGTTGCCTGCCGGGCAGGCCATTGCGACAGGCGCAGGGCGGCTTCCGGCCCGCTGGGTGATCCACGCCGTCGGCCCCGTGCACTCTCCCAGCGACGATCGCACCCACCTGCTCGAGAGCGCCTACCGCAGCTCGCTCGACGTCGCGGCTGAGCTCGGTGCCGAGTCGGTCGCGTTCCCGGCAATCTCGGCGGGAGCATATGGATGGCCGAAGGAGAGCGCTGCGTTCGTCGCGGTGAGCAGCGTCGCCGACCGGCTCGACGACTTCGAGCTCGTGCGATTCGTGCTGTTCAGCGACGAGCTGCACGAGCTCTTCCACCGGGCGGCGAGCGAACTGCTCTGAGGCCTGCGCACCCGCGGTCGTCAATACAGGAAGATCGGCAGAGCGCCCGGATTGTGGGCGTGCACGATCACCAGGAACACGACGACGTCGAACAGCAGGTGCACCGCCACGACGTAGCTCAACGACTTCGACAGCATGAAGATGTAGCCCTGCAGCAGCGCGAACGGGATCGTGAGCAGCGGACCCCAGCTCTGGTAGCCGAGCTCCCAGAGGAACGAGACGAAGATCGTCGCCTGCAGGATATTCGCCTGCCACAGCGGGAAGTGCTTGCGCAGCAGAGCAAACACCGTGCAGATGAAGAACAGCTCATCCCAGATGCCAACAGCGTTAACGCCGACGAACAGGCGCGCGATCTCATCCGGTGCGCTGACCGCCGGCCAGTTCAGGTACGCGCCGGAGTGGATGAAGTACGTCGGCAGGATGAGCCAGCCCAGCAAAACCACGACGACGAGGTACACCCACTGCACACGCGACCAGCGCCGCCCGGTCAGAATCGGGAAGACGATCGGCTGCGTGCCCGGGCGGCGGTTCACGACGTGGCGCGACAGCAGGTACGGCACGACGACGGCGAGCGCGAGCACCGTTCCCATGACAACCATGTTCAGGTAGCTGATGTCCGCCTCGAGCCGGATGGTGCTGATGATCCCCATGCCGATTGCGATGAGGCCGAGGTCGGCGGCGAGTTCGCGGTCGATGGCGAACGCGGAACCGACGCCGGCCACCAGGAGCAGGTAGCCGGCCAGTCGCGGGACCAGGTCGTGGTCAGCACCGACACCGAAGAGCAACACCGCGGATGCAGAAACCAGCGCGGCGGGAAGAAGGCGCCAGGAGACTCCGGTGGCCGGGCGCAACTCGATCACGTTCACCGTTCCAGCTTAAACGCCAGGAGGCGGTGGGATCCTTGGCTGGCCGTTACCCCCGTACCGTCCAGCGCTTCTGTGATCTCACCGCCCCCGGGTGCCCCCCGTATTGCGTAGAGACACAGTAACCCCGCGTCAAGCGGCAAATAATCCCCCAAAGGGGGGCGCTGCCGAGATCGAGACCTGTGTGCGACCATCCAGCGTCCATCGGCACCGGATGCACATGGCGAAGGCCTCCGAACCTGCATTGCAGCTTCAGGAGGCCTTCTATACCGTCGAGTTTTACCTCGTTAGTGGCCACAGACTACTCCCCCAAACGGGGGACGCAAGCCCTAAAGTCTCGCTGGATGGTTGAGGGTCAGCTGAGCCAGTCGGCCAGCACCAGCGCCTGGTTGTGGTGCTCGTCCTTCGCGCTGAAGAGCAGTGTGACAACCTTGTGTCCGGCCAGCGAGTCGCGCAGCTCTGCCGCTGCCGGATTCTTGTCGAGCTCTGCCCGGTAGCGCCGCTCGAACTCCGGCCAGTTCGGCACTTCGTGGTGGAACCAAGTGCGCAGCTCGTCGCTCGGCGCGACCTCCTTCGCCCACTCACCAAGCGCCGCACGCTCCTTGCTCACTCCTCGCGGCCAGAGACGATCGACGAGAACGCGGTAGCCGTCATCCGGGCTCGGATCGTCGTAGATGCGCTTCGTTCTCAGTTCCACGTTCGACCTCCTGTGAGTCAACAGTGCCAGTTGACAGCGCCTGCGGCTACGGTGGCGAGCATGGAATCCGATACAGTGCTCACGTTTGTCGAGGATCTGCTGACCACCGCGCCCGTGCCCGCCGAGGGGATGAGCCACAACACGGTGCTCTCCGACGGCGGAGTGCGCGTCGTCATGCTGTCGTTTGCCGAGGGTCACGTGCTGAAGGACCATGCCGCGCCGGGCCAGCTGCTCATGCAGGCGGTTGACGGCGAGCTCAAGGTGCGCGTGGCGCGTGAGGAGCTGATCCTGAAGCCGGGTGGGCTGATCAGCCTGGCCGCGAAGACACGCCACGAGGTGGAGGCTGTCACGGATGCGCGGCTGATGCTCACGCTCGTGACCAGATAGCGTCAGCGAAACTATGCTGGGAAGATGTCCGCGAAGCACCCCGACGAGGATGCGCGGATCCGGGCTATGCGCTACCGCCTCGACGAATCGACACCGGATGCCGAAGAGCAGGAGCAGCAAGCGCCGACCGCGCAGCAGCGGTCGCAAGCCGTCGAGATGGCGATCCAGCAGGCAATCCGCCGCGGGGACTTCGACAACCTGCCTGGAGCCGGTAAGCCCCTGACCAACCTGGGGCGGGTGTACGACCCCGACTGGTGGATCCGCCAGAAGATCCAGAGCGAACGCATCACCGGGCTAGGGCCACCGGCCCTGACACTCCGCACCGAGGATGTCCAGCTCGAGGAGAGGCTCGATCGGGCCTTCACCGAGGCGGACGTCCGTGGCATCCTCGAGGACTTCAACAAGCGTGTGATCGAGGCGCGGCGTCAGCTGCTGGGCGGACCGCCGGTCGTCACGATGACGCGCGACATCGATGCCGAGGTTGCCGCGTGGAGGGCACGGCGCCGGGCACGGCAAGCGGAGCGGGTGGAGGATGCTCAGCCGCAACCGCGGAAATCGTGGCGTGACAGGCTGCGCAAGCGCGCTGATTGAGCTGGTTTCGAGACGATCGCTTCGCGATCCCTCAACCAGCGAGCCGTGCGATCCGTCAACCAGCGGACGCGTCGAGCGCGTCGCGCAGCAGCGCCGACAGAGCCTCCAACTGGACGTTCGACTCGGCGACCACTTCCTCATCGGACCCATCGAGCGCCCGGGCGGCGAGCCCGGCCTTCGAGTCGATGAGCTCGGCGATCTTCGCATCGATCGTGTGGGCAGCGATGATGCGCCAGGCGGTCACCGGCTCCGACTGACCGATGCGGTGCACACGGTCGATCGCCTGCGTCTGCTCGGCGCTCGTCCAGGACAATTCAGCGAGCACGACGTTGGACGCCGCCTGCAGGTTCAAGCCGACCCCGGCCGCGGTGAGTGACGCGACCGCGACGTGCACCTCTGGGTCATTGGTGAACGCGTCGATCTCGCGCTGGCGCTGGGCGCTCGTCTGGTCACCGCGAATCGAGATCGACTTGAGCCCGGTGCGTGCGAAGTGCTCCTCCGCGGCATCCATCACGTCGATGTGCTTGGCGAAGAAGACCACCTTGCCGACCGACCGGGCGAGCTGAGCCGTGTAGTCGGCGGCCAGCACGGCCTTGGCCTGCCCGATCTTGCGCACCATGGTGAAGACGTTCTCGCCCGACTTGGTGCCCTTCGACTCCTCAAGTTCTGCGTGCGCGACCGCGCGGATCAGGTCCTCGCGCGCACCATCCGGCTTGGCGGCGAGCACGCGGCGGTACTTGTCGAGCAGACGAGCGACGAGGGCGTCCTCAGCCGCCCGGATGCTGCGCCCGGCCTCACCGTCAAGCTCGACCGGCAGGTCGGCGATCCGGCGTGCAGGGATGTCGGCCGCGACATCCACCTTCTTGCGCCGCACGATGCCCATCTCGACGACGGCCTTGCGGGCCTCGGCGAAGAAGCCGAAGTCGGCCGGTGTCAGCCCGGTCTCCTCAAGCTTGTCCATCAGCAACGGCTGCGGCTTCTTGTCGTCGATCCAGCCGAGGAACTGCCAGATGGCGCGGAAGTCCTCGATGTCGTTGATCAGCGGGGTACCGGTCAGCGCCATCATGAGCGCGTCCGGTTTCAGTGTGCGAATGCTCTTCGACAGTGCGAGCACATGCTTGGAGCGCTGCGACTGCATGTTCTTGATGAAGTGCGCCTCGTCGACGACCATGCCCTTGAAACCGAACCGGCTGAGCCAGCCGACGTGGCGGTCGAGCACCTCGTAGTTGACGATCACGACATCGCTGAATGCGTCGACGTCGTCACCGTCGCCGTGCACGACCGTCGCGGTGCGCTTCGGCGTCCACAGTTCGACCTCGCGTGCCCAGTTCGTCTTGACGACGTTGGGCACGACCACCAGCAGCGGGTAGGCCTTGCTCGCTGCAGCAGCTAGCAGGGCCTGGGCGGTCTTGCCGAGGCCGGGCTCGTCGGCGAGCAGGAAGGTGCGGTGCCCCTCCTTGACCTTGGCCATCAGCCTGGCCTGGTGCCGCATCAGTTCCATGCCGCCGGGCGTCGCGTGCGGGCCGTCTTCGGGGAGGTCCATGGTGGCGGCTCCCCCGCCGGCGCCGTACTCGAACGACTTGAACAGCGGGTCGAGCAGCTCCCAGTTCGCGAGCCGGCTGGCCTGCGGCTTCGGCTGCGACTGGATGGCGGTGAGGTCGGGGGCAAGGAACGGATTCGCGAGCTGAGCCTGCCGCACCGACAGCGGAACGACCTGCTTCTCGACGAGCGGGTTGGGTGCCTCCGGCTCCTTCACGATGATGAGGTCGTCCGGGGACAGCTCGGTGCCGGATGCGATCAGCATGTCCCGGCGGAGCTTGTGTGCGGCATCCGATACCTTCGCGTCCTCCGCGAGCAACTGGATCAGCGACGTGTCGCGCGCCGCCGTCTTCGCCAGGATGGTCGCCACGCCATCGAGCCGCTTGAGCGTCTCGGCACGCTCCGCGTCGGTGAGTTCGGGGTCGGCCTTGGCGTGCTTGCGCTCCTCGCGCATGAGCAGCGCGATCACCTGGAACTTGGTGCGGTTGGCCGGGCTGGCCTTGCCGCGCTCCACCGAGCTCTCCACTTCGCGCACCGCGCGAGCGAGCACCGGGATGATGCCGACATCGTCCCCCGGGCGGGAC
This sequence comes from Cryobacterium sp. BB307, assembly GCF_012274275.1. Lineage (GTDB taxonomy): Bacteria > Actinomycetota > Actinomycetes > Actinomycetales > Microbacteriaceae > Terrimesophilobacter. The sequence continues at coordinate 37,649 of NZ_JAANZA010000003.1, forward strand.
CGCCGCTGTGATGAGCGCCTCTGCGCTCCGCCGGATCGTGCCGACGTCTTCTGGCCCGATCGAGCCATGCTCCTCCTCGGGAGGGATACCCCTCCGCCACTGTGCGTGACCGAAGCGGTCACGGGTCAACTCCGCGTATTCGGCGGCTATCCGACACCCGATTCGAGCAACCCACCGTGAAGCAAGGTCGAATCGCGATTGGTGTCACGTTCGAGTCGAGTTTACGCCATAAAAGGGCAATCCGCCCAGTGCGCGCGGCAAATCCGGCGCACGCGGCGGATTCTGTTGGCCTCAGCGCTGTCTCACGTCGATGCTGCCGTTGCTCGTCCGCAGCTCGAGCTGGAACTGGCCGCCGTCCTCATCCGGCACACCGATGTTGGCGCTGCCGTTGCTGGTTTCCGCTGTTACGTCGTACGAGTCCTCCGGCACGGTCAGGCTGATCGACCCGTTCGATGTCGTCGCCGAGACGTTCTGGGCGGTCTCCAACTCGAGCTCGATCGCGCCGTTGGAGGTTTCCACGCTCGTGTCGCCCTGGAGCCCCTCGCCGCTGATCCTGCCGTTGCTGGTACGCGCCGAGACTGTGCCCGTGACGTCGTTCAGCTCGACTCGACCGTTCGACGTACGCACGTCCACATCAGCGACGTGGCTGAGTTCGATCCGCCCGTTGCTCGTCTCACCCTCGACCGACACGTCCTCTGCCAGTTCGATCACGTACTCCACGGAGCAATTCCGGCCGCACCCCTCGAGCACCAGTTCCCCGCTGTCGACGCTGTAGGTGTCCTCATCCGGCTCGTTGCCGCGGTAGCTGAAGGTGCGCTTCATCGTCACCTCGGACGCCCCTTCGGTGCCAGTGATGACGACGCTCCCGGAATCGTTATCGATCGCGAGGCGTACCGAGTTGACCCGGTCCGTGATGACCGTGTCGTCTGACATGGTCGACTGCGGAAGGATGAAGCATCCAGCGAGCCCGACCGCCGCTGCGCTCGCCAGGATTCCTGCTGATGTCACTCTCGCCAAGTTGCGCATGTTGCTCACCAGATCTCCGAAATCAGCGGCGGGGCAGATCCCACCGCGCGGGTCCCTCGAGACGTGCACCATCCGCCGCGAAACGTGAACCGTGCAGCGGGCAGTCCCAGCTCAACTCCGCGTCGTTCCAGGTGACGACGCCGCCGAGGTGCGGGCAGCGGGCTGAGACCCGGGAGGTCTCGCCGGCGACGGTGCACACGCCGACAGGTCTCAGCCCGTTGTGGGTGACGATGGCTTCGCCCTCGGCGGGCGGCGTCTCGGGTTCGGCCGTTTGCCACGCGCTCAGATACCCGCGCACCAGGTGCACCGCGACCGCCGCGTTCGCACCGATGCCCGCCGCGACATCCTGCGGGCTCGTGATGCGATTGTGCAGCGTGCGTGCCCACGGGATGCTGCCGCCGAGAATGTCGGACGCCAGGGTCAGGCTCGCGGCAACCGAGTTGGCCATGCCCCACTTGTTGTAGCCCGTCGCCAGGAAGACACGGCCGCGACCGCGCGGGAGCCAGCCGACGTAGGGAACACGCCCAGCGGGTTCATAGTCCTGCGCCGACCAACGGTGGGTGGGCACGGCCCCCGGAAAGTGTTCGCCGGTCCAGCGCTCGAGGTCATCGAACTGGGCCTGCGGTGATGGTTCCCGACCGGTCACATGACCGTTGCCACCGACGATGAGCAGTTCGTCGCCGGTGTTCCCCTCTGGCAGCATCCGGTCGGCGGCGGTTCGCAGTGAGCGCGTCGGCGTGTCCGCCGAGATGTACATGCCCTTGGGGAACTCGCCGGGGACCCGGAACGCCATGGCATAGGACCGCTGCGGGACAACCTTCGCCCAGTACAAACCGCGGTCCAGGATCGGCATCCCGGTGGCCAGGATGAGCTTGCCTGCGAGCACCACACCGCGGTTGGTCTCTACGTCGACCGGCTTCGATGCCCGCACCCTCCTGACGTTCGACTTCTCGTAGATGACGCCGCCATGGTCGCGGACATCCGCGGCGAGCGCCGCGAGCACGAGCATCGGGTCGACCTGCGCCTGGTCGGCGAGGCGCACAGCGCCGTGAGTCTCGAAGGGCAGCTCGGTCGGCTCGACGAGGTCGGTTGGAAGGTCGAGCCGCCGGGTGGCCTCGTATTCGCGCCGCACCGCATCCGCGGCATCCGGGGTCGCAGCATACGTGAACGCGTCGCGGCGCTGGACGGGAACGCCATGCTCTTCGCAATAGCGGATGAGCCAGTCGCGGCCCTCCCGGTTCGCCTCGACATACGCCCTGGCGGTGCGCAGCGTCGTGTGGGCGAGGATGTCGCTGAGGCGCGTGCCCTGCAGCACCGACAGTTTCGCGGTCGAGTTGCCCGTTGTCACCGCACCGACCGAGCGCGCCTCGAGCACCGCAACGCTGAGGCCCGCCCGGGCGAACAGGAGCGCCGTGGTGAGACCGGTGATGCCGGCGCCTGCGACAACGATGTCGAAGCGGCGGCGCGCGAAGTCGATCGGTGGAGGATCCGTCTCGATCCCGGGTGACTGAGCCCGCCAGAGAGAGGTCTCAAGTCTCGTCAGCATGGGCACCTCCGTGGGACTCACGGTAGGCGGCATCCGGATGCCCGACCAGAGGATTCAGCCGGTTCCCTGCCGACTTGCAGAGTCAGCGTCGGGTACGAGCTTTACGGATTCGGGACCTTGACGAGCACACCAGCGAGGATCAGCGCGAGAGCCGCCGCGTACTGCCCGGCCACCCAGAACTGACCACTCAGCTCGAAAGGCCAGACCGGGTTCCACACCACGACGATCGCTGCCAGCGGCGGCAGCCACCACCAGTGCCGCGCTTGCACCGCGAACACACCGACGATGGCCGCGAGGATCGCGACCGCGAAGCGGATCCAGAGGAACCCACCCGGGTCCTCGATCAGCAGCAGGCCGGCCACAAGGACGACGGCCCCGAGGATGCCGGGGGCGAGGGCTGGGCGGGTGTAGGGCGGTGGTGAGGGGTAGGAGGTCATCGTGGTCAAGGGTACTGGTGGTCGTGGCCGGGACGCTCCGGCCGCTTCGCGAGGACGGAACGTGAGACCGCCGCCCGTAGACGCCCACCACACCCGCGGCCTCACGTTCCGTCCCCGCTTCGCTCGCTGTATTGGCGGATCGAGCCTGCCGTGACCACGTGCCGCTAGGGTCTGGAGGGTGGAGAGTGTCGGGTTCGACGAGGTTCGCGCGGTGGAACGGCTGCAGGCGCTCGTGCGCGTTCCGACGGTGTCGAGGCTCGACGAGTCCCAGACCGAGTGGGCCCGTTTCGACGAGTTCATCGAGCTGCTGCCTGACCTGTACCCGGAGACGCACTCGGCGCTCACGCGTGAGGTGGTAGCTGGTCACTCCCTCCTCTACCGCTGGGCGGGACGGGAGCCGGGCGATCCCGCTGTGCTGATGGCGCACTACGACGTCGTCCCTGCCGACGTGGACGGATGGGAGCATCCGCCGTTCGCCGCGGAGATCGTCCCCACCGAGCACGGCGACGTGGTCTGGGGACGCGGAACGCTCGACGACAAGGGGTCGCTCGCGACCATCCTGGAGGCGGTCGAGGCCCTGGCGGCATCCGGATTCCAGCCCAAGCACGACCTGTACCTGAATTTCGGGCACAACGAGGAGACCACCGGCGGCGGAGCAAGCGCGATCGTCGACCTGTTCGAGGAGCGCGGCGTCCGGCCGCGACTGGTGCTCGACGAGGGCGGAGCGGTCGTTGAGGGGATCTTCCCCGGAGTCGGTGACCCGATCGCGGTGGTCGGGGTGAGCGAGAAGGGCATCCTCGGCCTCACGATGACCGTGGAGCAGGAGGGCGGTCATGCCTCCACTCCCCCGCGGATGACTGCGACGGCTCGGCTTGCGCGCGCGATCGTGCGGCTGAACTCGAAACCGTTCCCGAAGGCGTTCACGGCGCCGAACCTAGAGATGATCCGCACGCTCGGAGCGCGAGCGCGGCAGCCGTTCAAATGGGTGTTCACCAACCTGTGGCTGACCCGGCCGCTGCTGCTCGGGTTGTTCACCAAGCTCGGCGACGAGACCAACGCGATCGTGCGCACCACCGGTGCGGTGACGCAATTGCAGGGTGCGGATGCCGCGAATGCGCTGGCGGAGCGCGCCGTCGCGGTCGTGAACGTGCGGGTCGCGGTCGGCTCGAGCGTCGCGGAAGCCGTGGCGCACGTGCGGCGCGCCATCCGGGATCCGAAAGTGCGGCTCGACGCCCAGTACCCGAACGAGCCGAGCCCGGTGTCCCCAACGCACGGGCCGGCGTGGACGCTCATCAAGGAGACGATCGAGCACACCTACCCGGGCACGATCGTCACGCCGTACGTCATGCTCGGCGCCAGCGACGGTCGGCACTTCACGCGTATCAGCGCGAACGTGTACCGGTTCAGCCCGTTCCAGATGTCGAAAGCGGAGCGGGGCACGTTGCACGCGATGAACGAGCGGATACGCGTGAGCACCTACCTGAGCGGAGTGCTGTTCTACCGGCAGCTGGTTGCCGGACTGTGACGGGCTAGCCGGACTGCCGGATGACCTGCAGCGGGCGCGTCATCGGCGGCGCCTCGAAGAGTCGTTCGAGCGCCGGGTGCAACTCCGCAAGCCACGCCTGATAGCCGGCGTCGTTCAGGTGCAGGCCATCGGTGCTGAAGTCCGGGTTCAGCTCGGTGCCGCCGGCAGCGAGAGCAGGCCACAGGTCGAGGTATTGCGCCTTCACAGTGGCGCAGAACTGCCGCAGGTGGATGTTCGCCTCGCGAATGCGAGCCGCGAACTCCTGCTGGCGCGGCGGGATGGACTGCACGAGCATCCGGACACCCGGGAGTTCGCGGCGCAACTCGACCATCATCAGCTGAATGTTGCGGACCACGTGTTCGACGCTCGACCGCTGGCCGAGATCATTAGTGCCCGCCATAAGGACGATCTCATCCGGATGCGTGTCAACGACATCTCCGAAGCGCTGCAGGACGTCATCTGTGGTCGCGCCGTTGACTGCGAAATTCACCACGCGGGCATCGGGCAACCACGCGCCCCAATCGAAACCGGCGGTCAGACTGTCACCAAGGAAGGCGATGAGCGGCCGAGCATCATCGCCCGCGCCGACGCTGCTGTGGGAGTTGCTCATGAAAATCCTTCCGCCTCTGCAGAAAATTGTGTCGGTGAGGCCTGAGAAAGTGCCGGAGGTTGGCGTCGGGTGGGCTGGTGGGCGGCTGGGCAATGCTTGGCTGCTTCGTGTGCGCCGCGGGGCCATAAACGAGCTCGCCGGCCGCTCTGCTCCTTCACAGGTGGCCCGGAAAGTAGTTTCTAACAGATTCTCAAATATGCTTGGGTAGCTGTGTTCGAGGCTGGGACAATTGATGCATGAGATCTTCCGCAGCTACGTTCAGCACCTCGCTCGAGGTCCTGCTTACTGCTGCCGCCCGGATCGGCGCCGACGCGCCGGGTGCCCGGGCGCTGGGTGACAAGCAGCTACTGGCGGCGCAGGCGTCGTTGGCGGAGGCCAAGCGCAGTCTTGATGCTTGCGCCTCGGTGCTGGCCGGTGAGGTGGTGCGCCGCTCATCGGTGGAGGCGGGGTTCGGTGGGTTGGCGCGGAAGGAGGGGTTCCGCACCCCGGAGGCGCTGATCCGTGGGGTGACCGGCTCGACGGCGCGGGAGGCGACCACGCTGGTGCGGGTCGGCACCATGATGAATGACGCCGACCTGCTGCAGAACGCCGAGACCGCCGGCATCGACGACCCGGCAGGGCTCGCCAGCATGATGACCGAGCCGTGGCTGACCCCGGTCGGCAAAGCCGTCGCGGCCGGCACCGTCTCGGTGGCCGGTGCCGAGGCGATCCGCACCGGGCTGGGCAGACCCGGACGCGGTGTCACGACTGACGACCTGACCGCCGCCGCGACCCGGCTGGTGGAGCACGCGGCTGGCACCGATGCCGAGCAGCTGCTGCGCATCGCCCGGACCGCCCGGGACGACCTGGACGCCGCCGGGATCGTGGAGCGGGAGCGGCAGCGCCGTGCCTTGCGCTCCTTCCGCAGGTGGAAGCGGGACGACGGGATGACCCGGTACACCTGGGACCTCGACCCCGAGGGCGCCGCCCTGATCGATGACGTCTACGACAAGCTCACCTCACCACGCCGGGGCGGACCCCGCTTCACCACCGGTCCGGAGCAGGCCCGGGCGGAGCAGATCCTGGCCGACACCCGCACCACCGAGCAGCTGGCCTCGGACGGCATGCTGGAGCTGATCCAACTGGCCCTCGACACCGACCCGCAGGGTGTGGTCGGCGTGAACCGGCCCGCGGTCAGGGTGCTGGTGGCCGCCACAGACCTGACCGACCGGACCGGTCGGGGCTGGATCGAGGGCCAGGACTACCCGGTGTCGATCACCACCGTGGAGCGCAACGCCTGCCTGAACGGCATCGAGCTGATCGTCTTCGACGACCGCCCCCTCCCCGTCAACCTCGGCCGGGAACAGCGCTTCTTCAACCGGGCCCAACGCCGGCTGCTGGCCGCCCGCGACGGCGGCTGCGCCTGGCCCGACTGCGACCGACCCCCCGAGTGGACCGAAGCCCACCACATCCGCTGGTGGGAACGCGACGGCGGAACAACCGACATCGACAACGGCATCCTCCTCTGCCACCACCACCTGCTGCTGCACGACGAGGGCTGGGAGATCGAAACCCGCGACCACGACCCGCTAGCCCGGTTCTGGCTCATCCCACCCCGCGACATCGACCCCACCCAGACACCCAGGCCGATGCCATCCAAATCACCGGCACTCAACGACGCCCTCCGAACCGCCGAGCGACATCGGGCCACCTGAGGCACCGCGGGGAGAACTCTGCCCAGCAACGGGGTCCTATGACGGAAAGTCGGAGGCAAACCCAAGGTGAGCGCCGCATGCTGACACGCATGACTGACGAGCTACTAGACGAGCGAACCACCACTGGAGCCTTCGGCAAGAGCAAGCGGAGCGCGGTACTGAATTCCGAGCTAGCGCGCTACTCCCGAGAGGGCTGGCGAGTCGAACACGTCGCGAACGGACAAGCCATCCTCTCCAAGAACAAGCGCATCGGCTGGTTCTGGAACATCGTCCTCACGATCATCACCTTCGGCCTCTGGCTCATCGTGGTCATCTACAAGGTGCTCAACCGCAAGAAGAGCACCATGGTGATCACCGTAGATTCCAACGGAGTCGTTCACCGCGAGTGAGCGGCGCGAACCGACTACTGCTGCGCACGCTCCAGAATCAGTTCGCGAACTCGAGCAGCATCCGCACTGCCCCGCATCGCCTTCATCACCGCGCCGATGACCGCACCGGCAGCTTGAACCTTGCCGTCGCGAATCTTCGCCAGCACATCCGGCTGAGCCGCTAGTGCCTCATCGATCGCCGCAATCAGCGCACCATCGTCGGACACCACAGCCAAGCCACGCGCCTCGACGATCTCCTCCGGCGAACCCTCACCGGCGATCACGCCCTCCAGCACCTGACGAGCCAGCCGGTCGGTGAGCGTGCCCGCATCAACCAGGGCAACCAACTCCGCAACCTGCTGCGGGGTCGCCAACGTCGACGCATCCACTCCACGCTCGTTGGCGGTACGGCTCAACTCACCCATCCACCACTTGCGTGCGGCCTGCGGAGCAGCCCCCGCCGCCACCGTCTCGCTGACCTCAACCAGCAGGCCGGCATTCACGATCGCCTGGAAGTCCACATCGCTGAAGCCCCAGTCCGTCTTGAGCCGGCGACGCATGAGCGCCGGCGACTCCGGCAGCGCAGCGCGCAGCTCCTCGATCAGGTCGAGGGACGGCTCCACAGGAAGCAGGTCCGGCTCCGGGAAGTAGCGGTAGTCATCCGCGTCACTCTTCGGCCGGCCCGGCGAGGTCCGGCCGGTGTCCTCGTGCCAGTGCCTCGTCTCCTGGATGATCGTCCCGCCCGCAGCCAGGATCGCCGCCTGCCGCTGGATCTCGTACCGCACCGCACGCTCGACGCTGCGAAGCGAGTTGACATTCTTGGTCTCGGTGCGAGTACCGAGCTTCTCCTGCCCCCGCGGCCGCAGGGACACGTTCGCATCGCACCGCAGGTTTCCGCGCTCCATCCGGGCATCCGAGATGCCCAGTGCGCGCACGATGTCCCGGATCGTTGAGACGTACGCCTTCGCGAGCTGCGGCGCATCCGCCTCGGCCCCGAAGATCGGCTTGGTCACGATCTCAACCAGCGGCACACCGGCACGGTTGTAGTCGACCAGCGAGTACTCAGCACCCTGGATGCGACCGGTCGCGCCGCCGACGTGCGTGAGCTTGCCGGCATCCTCCTCCATGTGCGCACGCTCGATCGGCACCTGCACCAGGCGACCATCCTCGAGCTCCACCTCGACCGAACCCTCGAACGCGATCGGCTCGTCGTACTGGCTGATCTGGTAGTTCTTCGCCAGGTCGGGGTAGAAGTAGTTCTTCCGCGCGAACCGACTCGACGGCGCAATCGAGCACCCGAGAGCCAGGCCGAGGCTGATCGAGTACCGGACCGCCTGCCCGTTCACGACCGGCAGTGATCCCGGCAAGCCGAGGTCCACCGGCGTGATGAGGGTGTTCGGCTCCGCACCGTGACCATCATCGTTCGCCGGGTTCGGCGCATCGGAGAACATCTTCGTCTTGGTCGACAGCTCCACGTGCACCTCGAAGCCGAGAACCGGCTCGAACAGCTCGATCGCCTTGTCGAAGTCCATAAGCTCTGGCTTGGCCATCAATTGTCTCCTCCGACGAGCGCGGGCACTTTGCTGAGGATGCTGTGTCCCCACGACTGCTCAAGCAACGCCTCGACCGTCGCACCCACCTCGTAGAGGCGGGCATCCGCACGCGCGGGCGCCATCAGCTGAAGGCCGGTCGGCAGGCCGTCCTCCGGGGCGAGCCCCATCGGGATGCTCATCCCGGGAACGCCGGCGAGGTTGGCGGGGATCGTCGTCACGTCGTTCAGGTACATCGCGAGCGGATCCTCGAGCTTCTCCCCCAGCTTGAACGCTGTCGTCGGCGCCGCGGGCGACACCAGCACGTCGGCCTGCTCGAACGCCGAGGCGAAGTCGCGCTGGATGAGCGTGCGCACCTTCTGCGCGCTGCCGTAGTAGGCGTCGTAGTATCCGGCGCTCAGCGCGTAGGTGCCAAGGATCACGCGGCGCTTGACCTCCGGGCCGAAGCCGAGTTCGCGGGTTGCTGCCATGACGTCCTCGACGGTGCCACCACCGGGCGGGGTGACCCGCATGCCGAACCGAACGCTGTCGAACTTCGCGAGGTTGCTCGATGCCTCCGCCGGCAGGATCAGGTAGTAGGCGGCGATCGCGTAGGTGAAGTGCGGGGCGGAGACCTCGACGATCTGCGCGCCGGCCTTCTCCATCACCTCGAGCGCCTGAGCGAACCGCTCACTGACGCCCTGCTGGAAGCCGTCGCCACCGAGTTCCTTCACGACACCGACACGAACACCGTCAAGCGAACCGGATGCCGCGCCGCGACGAGCTGCGTCGGCGAACGACGGCCAGGCATCCGGGATCGATGTCGAGTCGCGAGGATCGTGTCCGCCGATGACGTCGTGCAGCAGCGCGGCATCGAGCACCGTGCGCGTGACCGGGCCGACCTGGTCCAGCGACGAGGCAAGCGCGATCGCCCCGTAGCGCGAGACACCGCCGTAGGTGGGCTTCATGCCGACCGTGCCGGTGACAGCACCGGGCTGACGGATGGAGCCACCGGTGTCGCTGCCGAGTGCGAGCGGCGCCTGGAAGGCTGCGATCGCCGCGGCCGAGCCACCGCCCGAACCACCGGGGATCCGGTCGAGATCCCACGGGTTGCGAGTCGGCCCGTAGGCCGAGTGCTCGGTGGAGGAGCCCATGGCGAACTCGTCCATGTTGGTCTTGCCGAGCGGCACCAGACGCGCCCGGCGGAGCCGTGCAACGACGGTTGCGTCGTACGGTGGCACCCAGCCCTCAAGGATGCGAGAGCCGGCGGTCGTCGGCATGTCCTGCGTGCACAGCACGTCCTTGATGGCGATCGGCACTCCCGCGAGCGGACCGAGCTTCTCGCCCGCGGCGCGGTCGCTGTCGACCTTCGCCGCGGTGTCGAGCGCGTCCTTGGAGATGTGCAGGTAGGAGTTCACGCGAGGCTCGACCGCCTCGATGCGGTCGAGGTACGCCTGGGTCGCCTCGACCGAGCTGAGTTCGCCCGCGGTCAGCTTCTCCGCCAGCTGGGCGGCGCTGAGCCGAATAACGTCGCCCGCGCTCACTGTTCCTCCCCCAGGATCGCCGAAACCCGGAACCGGCTGCCGTCGTGCTCCGGCGCGCCCGCGATCGCCTGCTCGGTGGTGAGCGTCGCGCCGACGACATCCTCCCGGAAGACATTCGACATCGGGATCGGATGCGACGTCGCCGGCACATCGGGCGTTGCCACCTCCGAAACGGTCGCGATCGAGTCGATGATGACGCCGAGTTCGCCTGTCAGCTTCTCGATCTCTTCAGTGGTGAGGGCGATCCGAGCCAGGTTCGCGAGGTGCGCCACCTGCTCGGTAGTGATTTCAGACACCACACGATTCTATTCGCGTGGCACACGACGCGAAGGACCGGGTCAGGTCAGCGGCTCGCGAGGAGCAGCTTGCCTGCCTTCTCCCCCGGATCGCCGCCGACCGAGACGAGGTCAGCACGATCGATGCCGATGAGCGCGAGATTGCGCACCGACTCACTGCCGGGCGTGAAGTACTCGTTGTGCCCGTGCGAGCCGGTCAGCATCGCCCGGGTGATGGCATCGACGCCCCCTGCGACGCTCATCGACTTGGCGCCGTAGCCCGGGGCGCCAGGGTCACTGCCATAGAACGCCGTGTTCACGACCGGGTCGCCGGATGCTTCACCGACGAAGATCTTGCCGCCGCGAACCGCGAGGTCGGCGGCGGACTGCGCGGCACTGCCGGGCGAACCGACCATGGCGAGCGCATCCACCTGGAAGCCGCTGTCCTGCAGCGCGATCATCGCCGCCGTGGAGCCATAGGAGTGCGCGAGCACCGCCACATGCGGTTGGTCGCCCTCGCGGATGCTCTGAAGCCCCTCGAGTGCGTTGGCGAGGAAGATCGCGCCCTCCTCGGCCAGGCTGAGGGAGCCGATGTTGAGCAGGTGCGGCGTTTGATAGCCGATCCACGCAACAGTCGCGACGGTGCTGCGGCCCTGGTCCGTCTTGCCCTCGAGCCGGTCCAGCCAGCGGTTCTGCTCCTCATAGACCACAGTCGCTGTGTCGGCCCAGTCGCCGACCTGCCCATCGATGGTGAAGAACATGCCGGGGATCAAAAAGCTCACGTAGTCGGCGGTCGTCACGTCCCCGACCGCGATGGCCGCGCGGCCTGGCCACTGGGTGTCCAGAGTCACGAGCGTGCGGGGCGGCTCGCCGGCATCCGTTCGCAGCGCCTTTGCGATCTCCTCCAGCATGTGCAGCGTGCCGTCCACCGCGACTGCGACGCCGCGGCCGACCCCGGAGTCGAGCTGCGCCTCGAGCGCGGCGATCTGCTGGCTGAGGAACCGGCGATTGGCCATATCGCGGACCGACAGGTCGATGCCGTCCAGATTGCCGACCAGCTGCGGTGCCGCCGCCATCAGGTCGAATCGCGCCGACGTGTCAAGGCCCGCCCACCAGGACGAGACGTCGCGTGCCGTGGGCGGACGCAGCAGCAGGTCGGCGACCAGTTGCGGATTCTGGGCGACGAAACTCTCCAGGCGTTCGCGCGGCAGGGCCGCCAGACGGCCGAGCATCGCGGTCGGCGCGGCGCCCGCGCTCTCGCGCGCACTATCAGCGAACGGAACCGGGATGAGCGGGGCGGGCGCGAAATCCACCTGACGAGCTCGCGTGTCCGGACCGCCAGCAACGGCATCCGCCGACACGACCACGCTGATTTGCGGCATGGCTGTTGACTCGCCCACTCCGCCAAGCGAAACGGTAGTGGCGAGCATTGCCAGCTCCCACAGCAAGTCGGGCCCCATCCAATCGTTCGCCTGAGCGAAACGCGTTTCGAGTGGCGGCAAGCGTCGAACCACTCGATAACCCCCATAGTAGGGGGAGAACTTGTGTAAAACTAACAAGTTTTGGTGAATGAATCGGGAACCGAGTTGTGGGAGCCGGTCGCCTCCCTAGGTCAGAGCGGCCAGTCGAGTCATTCCAGTGGCGGCGAATCAGTCGACTGACAATCGCAAAATGTGCCGGTCAGACGAGCCAAACGGTGGTGTCAGGCGGCAGCGTGCCGCCGTCGACACCGGCTGATTGCAGCACGATGCGTGTGCCCGGCCCGTCTCCCGCGGGAAGCTGTACCGATTCAGTTCCGGTGTTGGCGATCACCGTCACCCCCGAGTTCCGGAACGCGATCGTCTCGGAGCCGTAGCCCTGGAGCCACTCGAGCGCTCCGTTGCCGAGGTCGTGCTCTGCGCGCAGCGCAAGCGAGCGCTTGTACAGCTCGAGCGTCGAGTCGGGAACGCCCTCCTGGCTGTCCCGCGCGAACTGACTCCAGATCTCCGGCTGGGGCAGCCAGCTGAGCCCGGTGTCGTTGAAGCCGAACGCCGGGGCCTCGGCCTCCCAGGGGATCGGCACGCGGCATCCGTCGCGCCCGTACTTCTCACCGTCGGTGCGGAACCAGGTCGGATCTTGACGCGACTCGTCCGGCAAATGGATGGCCTCAGGGAGGCCGAGCTCCTCGCCCTGGTAGACGTACGCGCTTCCCGGCAACGCGAGCATCAGCGCACTTGCCGCGCGGGCCCGCCTAAGCCCGAGTTCGGGGTCCGGATGCTCCGGCGAGTTCGGGCCGATACCGGCGCCCTGCGGGTTGAGTTCGGGGTTCAGTACGAGGCGGGTGGCGTGGCGGATGACGTCGTGGTTCGACAACACCCAGGTGCTCGGCGCACCGACGCTTGAGAACGCGTCAAGCGACGCGTCGACCACGCGGCGGATGGCATCCGCGTTCCACGGCGTCTCGAGGTAGGCGAAGTTGAACGCCTGGTGCATCTCATCGGGTCGCACCCACTGCGCGAGCTTCCGCGGCGGGTCGACCCACGCCTCGGCGACGAGCACTCGGTCGCCCTCGTACTCGTCGAGCACTTCGCGCCACTCGCGGTTGATCTCGTGCACACCGTCCTGCGCCCAGTACGGCGGGGTGGGAAGCTCCGGTCGGTCGGAGGCGGCCTCGTTCATGCCGGATGCGTCGAGCGCGCCGGATGCAAGCGCGTCGTCCAGCCCGGCCGAGCTGCCCATGCTCCCGGCGTTGGCCGGTGGAGTGTAGTCCGGCATTCCGGCTGCCTTCACCATGCCGTGCGCGACATCGACACGGAATCCGTCGACTCCGCGATCGAGCCAGAAACGCAGGATGTCCTTGAACTGCTCACGCACCCACGGGTTCTCCCAGTTGAGGTCGGGCTGGGACGAGTCGAACAGGTGGAGGTACCACTGGCCGGGCTTGCCGTTCTCATCGGTGATGCGCGACCAGGCCGGCCCGCCGAACACCGACTCCCAGTTGTTGGGCGCCTCGTCGCCGCCCGGGCCCTTGCCGTCGCGGAAGATGTAGCGCGCGCGTTCCTCACTGCCCTCTGGCGCGCGAATCGCGGCCTGGAACCAGCGGTGCTGGTCTGAAGAATGGTTCGGCACCAGGTCGACAATGACCTTCAGTCCGAGCTCGTGCGCACGCGCCATGAGGGTGTCGAAATCGGCGAGCGTGCCGAACCTCGGGTCGACGTCGCAGTAGTCGGCAACGTCATACCCGGCGTCGTTCTGCGGCGACGTGTAGAACGGCGAGAGCCAGACCGCATCCACGCCGAGAACGCTGAGCGCATCGAGCCTTCGGGTGATTCCGGCGAGGTCGCCCAGCCCGTCGCCGTCGGCATCCGCGAAGGAGCGGGGGTAGACCTGATAGATGACGGCGCTGCGCCACCATTCGGTTGTGAGCATGCCGATCACTGTAGTCAGTGATTTCTGAAAGCGCTTGCACGAGACGCCGGATAACGAATGCAGTTCAAATACGGGGTGCCTAGTTGTAAACCGTCCCGCGAAACGGTATATGTGGAACCGCTTGCAGGATATGCAGGCGCTTCTGCGGAGGATGGTCTCCAGTGCGAGCCGCTGGCTTCTTTCCCACTGCGGACTTCCCAAGCGCACTGAGAGAGGCGAAACACCATGAAGGTGAAATCACGAGGGATTCTTGCGGCTGCGGCGACAGCCTCGGCCGCAGCGCTCGTCCTGGCCGGCTGCTCCGGCAACCCCGGAACCGACGCGGAGGGGCCCGTCGGCACTTTGACCGTGTGGGTCGATGCAGACCGCGCCGGTGTCCTCAAGGACGTCGCCAAACAGTTCCAGGCGGACAAGAACATCGAGGTCAAGCTCGTCACCAAGGACTTCGGTGACGTCCGCGACGACTTCATCACCCAGGTGCCCACCGGCCGCGGTCCCGACATCATCGTCGGCGCGCACGACTGGCTCGGCAAGCTCGTCCAGAACGGCGTCGTTGCTCCCCTCGAGCTCGGGGACACCGCAAGCGACTTCCAGGACGTTGCGATTCAAGCCATGAGCTACGAGGGCACGACCTACGGTCTCCCCTACTCGGTGGAGAACATTGCCTTGTTGCGCAACGTCGACCTTGCACCCGATGCGCCCGCCACCTTCGATGAGGCGATCGCGACCGGCAACCAGCTCAAGGCGGATGGAAAGGCCGAGTACGCGTTCCTCGTCGGACTCGACCCGAACGCATCCGACCCGTACCACCTGTACCCGCTGCAGGCGTCGCTCGGCGCTCCGGTGTTCGGACTCGACGCCAATGGCACCTACGACGCCAGCAACCTCACGCTCGGTGGGGCGGGTGGCGAGGCATTCGCCACCAAGCTCGCTGAGTGGGGCGCTGCCGGCATTCTGAACACGAACATCAGCGGCGACATTGCCAAGGAAGAGTTCAACGCAGGAAAGTCGCCGTACTTCCTCACCGGACCGTGGAATGTCCCCGCTGCGGCCGACGCCGGCATCAACTACGCGATCGACCCGATCCCGACCACCGGTCCCAATGCGGCAACGCCGTTCGTGGGCGTCCAGGGCTTCTTCGTCAGCGCGAAGAGCGAGAATGCGCTCGCAGCCAACGAGTTCCTTGTGAACTACATCGGCACCGAAGCGGTGCAGACCGCCCTCTACGAGGTAGGTGGTCGTGCTCCGGCGCTGACCTCTGCGTTTGAGGCCGCGAAGTCCGACCCGGATGTCGCCGCTTTCGGTGAGGTCGGCGCAGCCGGCGTCCCGATGCCGAACGTGCCTGCCATGGATGTTGTCTGGTCCGACTGGGGCAGCACTGAGGCCGCGATCATCAACGCCCAGGGCGACCCCGTCGCACTCTGGCAAGCGATGGTGCAGAGCATCCAGTCCAAGATCGACAAGGGCTGATAATCGATTAGTGGCCGGGTCCGCGACGGGCCCGGCCACTCTTCGCCGTCAACCCCTTTCGATCGAACGCTCGGAGCGGCATGAGCACCATCAGCGAACAACGCAAGACACGTCAGGGACTGCCCAGTCTTCGCGGCATCGTCACCAAGATCGTGTTGCTCAGCATCGTCGACGCGATTGCCGTCTTCGCACTCTTCACCCTGTTCGTGCAGGAATCGTGGGTGGTCTTCGGGATCGCCGCTGCCGTCACCCTCGCCATCAACTACATCTATCTGCGACCTGGGCTGCTCCCCGCGAAATATCTCTTGCCCGGTGTGCTCTTCTTGGCCGTCTTCCAGATCTTCGTCGTCATCTACAGCGGCTACATCGCATTCACGAACTACGGCGATGGCCACAACAGCACCAAAGAAGACGCGATCGAAGCGATCATCCTGACCTCCCAGCAACGCGTTCCGGATTCGGCAACCTACGGCATCGCCGTAGTCGAGCAGTTGGGTCAGTTGAGCTTCCTCGTCACCGACCCCGACGGCGACATCTGGCTCGGTGGTGATGGTGCTCCGCTCGAGCGAGTGACGAACGCCGAGACGGATTCAACTGGCAAGGCAACGTCCGTCACTGGCTACAACACCCTGACGCTGCAGGACGTGCTCGGCAATCAGCGCGCGATCGCCGACCTAGCCGTTCCTCTCACGGACGACCCCAATGACGGCGCACTGCGCACGCCGGACGGCAGTCGCGCGTTCCTCTACCTGTCGTCGCTTGTCTACGACGAAGACGCCGACACATTCACAAACACGGCGAACGGCACGGTCTACACCGACCGCGGCAACGGCGCGTTCCAAGCGGACAATGGGGCGTCACTCACCCCCGGCTGGAAGATCGACGTCGGGTTCGAGAACTTCGCCCGGGCGTTCGGCGAGGAAGACATCCGGGGCCCGTTGCTGAACGTGCTGCTGTGGACCTTCGCCTTCGCGTTCATCTCGGTCGCGTCGACCTTCGTGCTCGGACTGCTGCTTGCAATGGTCATGAACGACTGGCGGATGAAGGGACGCCGCTTCTACCGGGTCCTCATCATCCTCCCGTACGCCTTCCCAGGCTTCCTCAGCGCGCTCGTGTGGCTTGGCCTGTTCAACCAGGACTTCGGATTCATCAACGAAGTGCTGTTCGGTGGCGCTTCGATCCCATGGCTCACCCAGGAGTGGCTAGCGAAGTTCAGCATCCTGTTCGTCAACCTATGGCTCGGCTACCCCTACATGTTCCTCATCTGCACCGGTGCGCTGCAGTCCATCCCCGACGACATCATGGAGGCCGCGGCAATCGACGGCGCCAAGCCGTGGGCGGCATTCCGGCTCATCAAGTTCCCCCTCCTGCTCGTCTCGGTTGCCCCGCTGCTCATCTCGTCGTTCGCGTTCAACTTCAACAACTTCAACCTGATCTACATGCTCACCGCCGGCGGTCCGCGCGACCCGTCGGCCGGCGTTGATGCCGGGGCCACAGACATCCTGATCACGCTCGTCTACAAGGTGGCGTTCGGAAGTGGAACCGGACGTGACTACGGACTGGCAAGCGCGTTCGCGATCCTGATCTTCATCGTCGTCGGCGCGATCGCGGCGTACGGCTTCAAACGCACGAAGGTGCTCGAGGAGTTGAACTGATGACGACACTCACCAAACCGGCACCCCCCGCAGCGAATGCTGCCCGGGATCGCCCCACGCCGATCCCTCAGCGGCGGAAGCCCCTGGCGCGCAGATTCGCCGAGACAGGTTGGCGACACGTCATCGGCGTGGTTGCAGTCATCTTCGCCGTCTTCCCGCTGGTGTACGTGCTTTCGGCGTCGCTCAACCCGAACGGGACCCTCGTCGGATCGAACGCCCTCTTCCGCACGGTCGACCTCGGCAACTACTTCCGACTGTTCGACAGCCCCCAACAGCCGTACGGGGCCTGGTTCATGAACACGCTGCTGGTCGCGTCCATCACGGCCCTGAGCACGGTGTTTCTCGGTGCACTGGCGGCGTACGCATTCTCACGCATGCGCTTCACCGGTCGGCGATTCGGGCTGCTGAGCCTGCTGCTCGTGCAGATGTTCCCCCAGCTGCTCGGTGTCGTTGCCATCTTCCTGCTGGTATCCGCCATCGGAGACATCTTCCCCGCGGTCGGGCTCGGCACGCACGCCGGCTTGATCCTCGTCTACCTCGGCGGGGCGCTGGGCGTGAACACCTACCTCCTCTACGGGTTCTTCAATACGATCCCGATCTCTATCGATGAGGCGGCACGCATCGACGGTGCCAGCCACGCGCAGATCTTCTTCACGATCATCCTCCCGCTGGTGACGCCCATGCTCGCGGTTGTCGGGCTTCTCTCCTTCATAGGCACGACGAGCGAGTTCGTGATCGCGAGCGTTGTGCTCACGGAGCCATCGACGCAAACGCTCGCCGTTGGCCTGTACCAGTTCGTCACTCAGGAGACCTCCAAGAACTGGACCCTGTTCTCCGCGGGAGCGGTCCTGGCCGCAATCCCGGTGACACTGCTGTTCCTCTTCCTCCAGAAGTACATCGTCGGTGGTCTCACCGCGGGATCGGTGAAGTAATACATGCCCCTGCTGCCTCATCACGATGGGTCCGCCCTCTATGTGTCCAACGACTCCCCCGAGCTCGATGAGCTGATCCGGGTGCGGGTGCGCATCCCTGTGGGATTCGGCCCGGTGACCCGAGTGCACGCGCGCTCCAACCCCAATCACGAACCGCGCTTCAACGAGGCTGAGCGCATTGCGCGGGTCGACGGTTGGGAGTGGTGGGAGGCCGAGGTTCTGGTCGAGAACCCGGAACACGGCTACCGGTTCATGATCACGACGGATCAGGGCATCCGCTGGCTCAACGCGACTGGACTGCACACGGCTGAGCCGCTGGATGCCGAGGACTTCCTCGTCGTCACCCACGCCCCTGCACCGAGCTGGGCACCGTCTCAGGTGATGTACGAGATCTTTCCCGACCGGTTCGCTCGTTCGGCGGCTGCCGACGACCACCCCACCCCAAAGTGGGCAGTTCCCGCCGCCTGGACCGATCCGGTGGTTGACCGCGGCCCGCACACGCCGCTCCAGTTCTACGGCGGAGATCTCGATGGCATAGTCGAACGGCTGGACCACCTCGAGCGGCTCGGCATCACCCTCCTGTACCTCACGCCGTTCTTCCCTGGCGCTTCGAACCATCGCTACAACGCCACTTCCTTCTGGGAGGTGGATCCGCTGCTGGGTGGTGACGATGCACTCATCAGGCTGGTCGAGGCTGCCCACGCCAGGGGAATCCGGGTGATCGGCGACCTTACATCGAACCATTCCGGCAGCGAGCACGAGTGGTTCCAAACCGCGCTGTCGGACGAGAACTCGGTCGAGCGGGACTTCTACTACTGGCTTGGCGAGGATGACGAGGGCGATCCGGACTACGTCGCCTGGCTCGGCGAAAAGAGCCTGCCCAAGTTCAACTGGAACTCGACAGAACTGAGGCGCCGCTTCATCCAGGGTCCCGACTCGGTGGTCGCCAAGTGGCTCTTGCCGCCGTTCAACCTGGATGGCTGGCGCATCGATGTTGCGAACATGACCGGCAGGTATCTCGAACAGGACCTGAACGCTGTTGTGCGGCGGACGATCCGACAGACGATGATCGAGGTCAACCCGGACACCATCCTGATTGCGGAGTCGACGAACGACGCCTCAGGCGACTTCCGCGGTGACGCCTGGCACGGGGCAATGACCTATGCCAGTTTCACGCGCCCTGTCTGGGGCTGGCTGTCGCAACCTGTCGCTACGCCCTGGTACTTCGGGCTCCCGACCGAAACCATGCCGACGTACTCCGGTGTCGAGGTGCACGACGCCTACGTGCGTTTCACCGCGGGAATGCCCTGGCGAGTGCGAGCGGCCACGATGAACGCTCTCGACACCCACGACACCGCGCGATTCGCGACGCTCGCTCGCGAGGCTGCCGTTCCGGTAGCGGCCGGCTTGTCCATGACCCTTCCCGGCATCCCGGTGGTGTTCGCCGGCGACGAGTTGGGCCTCACGGGCATGGACGGCGAGGACTCGCGCACACCCATGCCGTGGGCGACCATCGACGAGCATGACGAGACCATGACGCTGTACCGCGAGCTCATCGCGTTGCGGAACGCCCATCCGGCGCTGAGCTCGGGTGGCCTCCGTTGGCTTGTCGTCGACGACGAGGCTCTGGTGTTCATTCGCGAGGCAGCCGGGGAGTCGGTCCTCGTGGTGGCAACACGCTCAAGCCTGCAGATGGAGCTGGAGCCCAACGCCGTCGCCGGTATCGGTTCAGCCAAGCGGTTGTTCGGCGACACGGTGATTGAGCCGAGCGGGAAGATCCAGGCGACCGGACCGTCGTTCAGCGCCTACCTGCTGCCCGGCGTGCGGATCGCAGCCTGACGCGAGTTTCGAGCGCCCTTGACCGGGCCTCTCAGCTTGCGGCGAGCAGCACCGTCTGGAACTGCGACACGTACCGCTGCTCCTCCGCCGACTGCAGGTAGCGGAACGTCTTCGCATCCTCCAGCGTGATCGGTGTCGGGAACACCATCCGGTTCTGCGCCACCGCAGGGTCGAGGGCAGACGACTCGAGTTCCCGGATGTCGACGGGCGATACGTAATTGGTGCCCGCGGCGACCTGCACGGCGACCGACGGGTCGAAGTAGAAGTTCACGAAGTTCTCGACGTGCGTCTTGCGCTGCGACCCGATCGGGATGACCAGGTCCTGCGTCCATAGCACGCCACCCGGGGTCGGCAGAGCGAAGCCCCATTGATCGCCAGCTTCCTGGTTAAGCCGCAGGATGTCAGCCGAGCGCGCGAAGGTGGCGAGGGTCTTGCCCGACTTGAGGTCGTCCGTGTAGTTCGCGCCCTGCACCGCGCCGACCTGGCCGCTGGCGACGTGACCACGAAGCACCTCAACGGCGGCGGCGAATTCGGTGTCGCCCCAGCCGCCCGAGATGTCGACCCCGCCGTCGAGCATGATGAGGCCCATGGTCTCGCTCATGCTCGAGAGGACACCCACCTTGCCCTTGAGCGACGGGTCCCACAGCTGGGAGACGGCGGTCAGGCCGTCGCCGAGCTCTGCCTTGTTCCAGGCGATTCCGGTGAAGCCGTTGCGCCACGGCATCGACTTCGTGCGCTGCGGGTCGTAGGCGGCCTGACTGAAGCGCGGGCGGATGTGCGCGGTGTTCGGCATGCGCTCGAGACCGAACTCCTGCACGTAGCCGAGACGGATCCAGCGCGCAGCCATCCACTGGTTCAGCACGACCGCATCGGAGCCGATGTCCTGACCCTTGCTGAGCTGCTCCTTGACCTTGTTGTAGTAGAGGTTGTCGTCCTTGACCGCACTCGAGTACGTGACGTCAACGCCGAACGTGCCAGCGAACTGCGCCAGCACTGGGAAGTCTTCACCGACGGTGTTGCGGTACGTTTCCCAGCTGTCAACACGCAGCGATCTCTGCTGGTCGGAGAGGTCCGCCGCGGGCGACGGCCTGGCTGGCTCGTTGCTCGAGCACGCTGCGACGGTGAGGGCGGCGGCGCCGACCCCGGCGCCCTGCAGGATGTTGCGACGGGTCAGACTGAGCGGGCGTGCTGAAGTCATGCGAGCGGTTCCTATCGAATCGGGCAAACCACGATGGTCCCCCGCTCGATAGTGGCAGAAGCGGTCCTCACAATATGAGCACCAAAACTGGGGGTACTCCCGCGAAACCCCGCGTTAGCGTTTTGTTCGCTTGTCTGGCGGCATCCGGCGTCGCTAGGCTACGAACTCGCCGCCAGCAGCACCGACTGGTATTGCGCGATGTAACGCTGCTCCTCCGCTGCGGCGAGGTGCCGGAACGTCTTCGTGCCCTGCAGGGAGACGGGTGTGGGGAACACCAGCCGATTGGCGGCCACAGCCGGGTCGAGAGCCGACGCTTCCTGGTCGCGGATGTCGACCGGCGACACGTAGTTGGTGGCCGCAGCGACCTGCACCGCAACCGTCGGCTCGTAATAGTGGTTGACGAAGGCCTCGACGTTGCCCTTGCGCGCCGATCCGATCGGGACGACCAGGTCCTGCGTCCAGAGCACGCCACCGGCGGCCGGGATGGCGAAGCCCCACGGCTCGTCGAACGCTTCGCCCGACCCCGCCCGGGCCGCAGCGGCCTGGTTCAGTCGCAGGATGTCCGCCGACCGCGCGAAGCCCGCGACGATGTCGCCCGACGTCAGCGCATCCAGGTACTTCGAGTCCTGGATCGCCGCGACCTGGCCGCTCACGACGTGCTGGTGGAGCGTGTCGGTCGCCGCCGTGAACTCGGCATCTCCCCAGGCGCCCGAGATGTCGACACCGGCGTCGAGCATGATCAGGCCGATGGTCTCCTGCATGCTCGACAGCACGCCAACCCGGCCCTTCAGCGCCGGATCCCACAACTGCGAGACGCTCCTGATGCCGTCCGGGAACTCCGCCCGGTTCCAGGCGATGCCGGTGATAGCGCTCCGCCAGGGCATCGAGTGCATCCGCTTCGGGTCGAACGCCGCTTCCCGGAACCGAGGCCGAACGTTCACCGTGTTCGGCATGGTGTCAAGCGCGAACTGCTGCGTGTAACCGAGCCGGATCCAGCGTGCGACCATCCATTCGCTCAGCACGACGGCATCCGCGCCGATGTCACTGCCGGACGCGAGGCGGGTCTTGACGTCGTTGTAGTACAGGTTGTCGTCGGTGACGGCCTTCCAGTAGGAGACATCGACGTCGTACTGTTTGGCGAACTCCTCGATGCCCGGAAAGTCCTCGCCGAGCGTGTTGCCGTAGGTTTCCCAGCTGTCGATGCGCAGCGTGCGCCACTCGTCGGAGCGGTCGGCCGCGGGCGAGGGCTTCGCAGGCTGGTTGCTCGAGCACGCGGCGAGACCGATCACCGCACCGCCGATACCGGCTGCGGCGAGAAGGTTGCGACGGGAAGGAAGCGGGCTCGAGCGGTGTGCGGGCAGCATGGGCGGGACTTTCGTGCTCTGGCGGGTTCTTAGGAAGCCTCGGATGCTTCCGGTGCGAGCGTGGCGCATCCGACCTAACGCTGAACGACGCTCAGGTGAACAGCGGGTGAACCGACCCGTTACAGAGCGGCGAGCCTCTTCCGCCTGGCCGCCGACGAGACCTGCACGACGATCACGATGACGATCGCCGCAATGAACACTGCGCTGGCGACGACATTGGCCTCAGGCGGGATTCCGCGCGCAGCAGCCGTGTAGATGTACCTCGGCAGCGTGACGGCGGGACCGGCGTTGAAGTTGGTGATGATGAAGTCGTCGAAGCTCAGCGCAAAGGACAGCAGCGCTGCGGCCATGATCCCGGGTATCAGCAGCGGGAAGGTGATATGCCAGAACACCTGTGCGGGCGAACCGTACAGGTCGCGGCCGGCCTCCTCGAGCGCCGGATCGAGTGACTCGATGCGGGCGCGCACCGTCACCACCACGAAACTGATGCAGAACATGGTGTGGGCCAGGATGATCGTGCCGACGCCCTTCTGGACACCGGCGGTGAGGAACTCGGCGGCCAGTCCGGCACCGAGGACGACCTCGGGGGTTGCCATCGGCAGGAAAAGCAGCAGCGTCGTCGCCTTGCGGAACCGGAACCGGTAACGGACCAGTGCGATGGCGATCATCGTCCCGAGTACGGTAGCGAGGACTGTCGCGACGACACCGACCAGGATGCTGGTGCCGAACGCCTCGCACACGCCCTGCGACTGGCACACGTTGAGCCAGTTGTCGAGCGTGAATCCACGCCAGATGATGTTGGTGCGCCGGGCGTCGTTGAACGAGAACACGATCGTGTAGACGATCGGGATGAGGATGAAAGTGAACGCGATGACGCTGTACACGATGAGCGCGTAGCGACCGAACCCTCGAGTCATACCAGGTCCTCCGTTCCGCTGCGCCTCACGTAGAAGCTGATCAGGACCAGGATGACGCTCATCAGGATGAACGACAGTGCGGCCGCGGCCGGGTAGTTCTGCAGCACCAGGAAGTTCGCCTCGATGACGTTTCCGATCATCGCCGTGTCGGTGGAGCCGAGGAAGTCGCGGCTGGCGTTGATGTAGTCGCCAGCGGCGGGGATGAACGTGAGCAGCACGCCGGAGATGATGCCCGGCGCCGACAGCGGAAGCGTCACCTTGCGGAAGGTTGTCGCCGGTGACGCGTAGAGGTCGGCTCCCGCCTCCACGTAGCGCAGGTCCAGGCGCTCGAGCGAGGTGTAGATGGGCAGCACCATGAACGGGATGAAGTTGTAGGTGAGGCCGAAGATCACCGAGAACGCGGTGCCGGTGATCTGGGCATCCGCGGGCATTAGTTGGAGCGCCTGCAGGAACGAGACGACCGGTCCCTCGTCGGCGAGGATCTGCTTCCAGGCCAGCGTCCGCAGCAGGAAGCTGATGAAGAACGGCGCGATCACGAGGACGAGGGCGAGGCCCTGCAGCAGCCGGTAGGGCCGCAGGGTCACGCCGATGAAATACGCGAGCGGGTAGCTGAACAGCAACGCAAACACCGTGGCCGTGACGGCGTAGCCGAACGAGCGCAGGATGTGCGGCCCGTACCGTTCGATCACGACCACGTAGTTCTGCCAGTTGAACGCGTAATCGTAGCTTCCGATATCCCCGGTCAGGCTCGGCTGCTGCAGGCTCGTGAGCGCGAGCGACACCAGCGGGACGGCGAAGAACAGCAGCAGGTACAGGATGCCGGGCAACAGCAGGAAGAGGACGACCCTGCTCTTCCGCCGGGGCGCCTGCTCGACAGCCGGCGCCTCGGTCGAGGCGAATGCACCGAAGGCCATCTCAGCCCGCCTCGAGCTCCGACTCGAGCCGCTTCCTGCGTTGCACCGCGAGGGTCTGGGTGTCGGTGTCCGACGCGAACTTGGACTCCTCGCCCGGCTCGTCCAGCAGGCCGAAGCCGTGCTCGATGTGCCAGGTCAGCCAGACCTCTGCCCCCTCTGCGGCGACTGGACCGAACGTCGAGTTCTGGGCGAACACGACGATCGAGCCGACGCCGGGTATGT
Source organism: Cryobacterium sp. BB307 (assembly GCF_012274275.1). GTDB lineage: Bacteria > Actinomycetota > Actinomycetes > Actinomycetales > Microbacteriaceae > Terrimesophilobacter. The sequence goes on from NZ_JAANZA010000003.1 coordinate 62,122, forward strand.
CCACCAGGTACTGGGTGCTCACGCCGGAGAACGAGACGTCCGCGATGCGGCCGGGGCCGAGCAGGTTGTCCTCCGGAACCGGCGTCGGCGCTTCGGTGTGCAGGCGCAGCTTCTCCGGCCGGATGCCCACGGTGACCTCGCCCGTGTGCCGCTTGGCGCGCGACTTGGGCACGACGATCTTGTGACCCGCGAGTTCGACCGAGATCGAGTCGGCTGTCGTGCCCGCTACCGGGCCGGTGAACAGGTTCGACTGGCCGAGGAAGTTCGCCACGAACGCGGTGTGCGGCAACTCGTACAACTCCTCGGGCGCGCCGAGCTGCTCGATCCTGCCCTTGTTCATCACCGCGACGGTGTCGGCCATTGTCATGGCCTCCTCCTGGTCGTGGGTCACGTGCAGGAAGGTGAGCCCGACCTCACCCTGGATCGATTTCAACTCGAGCTGCATCTGGCGCCGCAGCTTGAGGTCGAGCGCACCGAGCGGCTCGTCCAGGAGCAGCAGCGCCGGTCGGTTCACGATCGCGCGCGCGAGCGCGACACGCTGCTGCTGCCCACCGGAGAGCTGCTGCGGCTTGCGCCCGGCGAGGTGGTCGAGCTCGACCAGGCGCAGCGCTTCGTGTGCCTTCTGCCCCGCGTCGGAGATTCCTCGTCGCTTCAGGCCGAACTCCACGTTCTCCAGCACGGTCATATGCGGGAACAGCGCGTAGCTCTGGAACACGGTGTTGACTGGCCGCTGGTGCGGCTTGGTCGAGGTCACGTCCTTTCCGCCGATCAGGATGCGCCCTTCTGTTGCGTCCTCGAGTCCGGCGACGAGGCGCAGGGTCGTGGTCTTGCCGCATCCGGATGGCCCCAGCAGCGCGAAGAACGAGCCTGCGGGGATGGTGAGTGTCAGGTCGTCAACCGCCGTGAACCCCGGGAATCTCTTTGTCACTCCCTGGAGTTCAAGGTCGGCTCCGGCCTCGTCGAATTGCCCTCTTGCCATTGTCAGCCCAGCAGCACGCTCTGGAACTCGCTGCCGTATTGCTGCTCCTCCGCGTTGGAGAGCTTGCGGAATACGTGAACCTGGGAGAGCGTGTCGTCGTCGGGGAAGATCAACTGGTTTTCGGCGAGCTCGGGATCGATGGCGATTGCGGCCTCCTTCGCCCCCACGACCGGTGTCACGTAGTTCACCCACGCGGCGACCTCTGCTGCCACCTCTGGCTCGTAGTAGTAGTTGATGAGCGCCTCGGCGTTCTTCTTGTGCGGCGACCCCATCGGCACGACGAAGTTGTCGTTCCACAGCGTGCCGCCTGCTTCCGGAATCGCGAACTTCCACTTCTCTTCGCCTGCTTCGGCGTTGATCAGCGTGATGTCACCCGACCAGCAGATGGCCGCGAGGGTGTCACCGTTGACGAGGTCCTCCAAGTAGGAGTTACCGCGGACGGCGCCGATCTGACCGGATTCCACCTGCTCGCGGAAGACATCCATCGCTTTCGCCCACTCGTCGTCACCCCAGTCTCCCGAGATGTCGACGCCCTCGTCTTGCAGGATCACGCCCATCGTGTCGCGCATCTCGGACAGCACGCCGACGCGGCCCTTGAGGGACGGGTCCCACAGGTCGCTCACGGACTTGAGGCCGTTCGGGACTTTCTCGATGTTCCAGCAGATCCCGGCGAAACCACCCTGCCACGGGATGCTCTTCTGACGGCCAGGGTCGAAGTCGGTGTCAGCGAACTCCGGCGTCAGGTTGGAGATGTTCGGGATGTTTGCGTGGTCGAGATCCTGGACGAAGCCGAGGTTGATCCAGCGGGTGATCATCCAGTCGGTGAGGCAGACCGTGTCCGCCCCGATGTCCTGACCGAGCGCCAGCTGGTCGCGCACCTTCGCGTAGTAGGTGTTGTTGTCGTCGACGTCGATCAGGTACTCGACGCTGATCCCGGTCTTCTCCTGGAAGCCTTCGATCGTCGGGTAGTTTCCGTCGTCATCCTCGTCGATGTAGGCGGGCCAGTTCGCCCAGCGCACTGTCTTATCGGTGTCGGAGACGTCCTCGGCGGGCGTGAGCACGGTGCGTCCTGATGGGGTGCAGGCGGCGAGTCCCAGCGCGACCGCGCCTGCACCCGTGCCAGCCAACATGGTGCGACGGGACAGCTGGTGCGCTCGAGCCTGCTGGACAAGACGGCGGATGATCGGGTCTTCGGGCAGTTGGCGGTTCATTAGCTTTGCCTCTTCTCTCAAGCAACGCTGCAAGGGGTCGGAGTCACGCATCACACGTGCCGTGGAAAGATACTTGCACACTCCCGCGCAATATCGCACCACTCACGGCTGTTTACGGCAGGTTCTTTTCACGATTGTGACGAAATCAGCACAAATGTGCGGGGGTTACGTTCGGAATCCATCGTGGCATCCGAGCTATGGTTGTAGCTGAGCGGTGATCCAATGACGGGCCCGCGTTTCGTCATGTCTACGGCAGGAGAGCAATGAAGGTCGGCATCCCCAAGGAGATCAAGAACAACGAGTTCAGGGTCGCGATCACGCCGGCGGGGGTTCATGACCTCGTCTCCAACGGCCACGACGTCATTGTCGAGACCGGCGCTGGGCTGGGGTCATCGATTACCGACAGCGAGTACGCGGCCGCGGGGGCGACTATCGCGCCGGATGCAGCGAGCACCTGGGGCGAAGCCGACCTGTTGCTAAAGGTCAAGGAGCCGGTGCCCAGCGAGTACGGGTTCTTCCGTGAGGACCTCACTCTCTTCGCCTACCTGCACCTTGCCGCCGAGCCCGAGCTGACCAGGGCCCTTGTTCAGAGCCGTATGACGGCGATCGCCTACGAGACGGTGCAGCTGCCGTCGCGGGCCCTGCCGCTGCTCGCCCCGATGAGCGAGGTCGCCGGACGACTCGCCCCCATCGTCGGCGCCTACTCGATGCTGAAGCCTGCCGGCGGCCCCGGTCTCCTTGTCCCCGGCGTACCCGGCACCGCTCCCGCCAAGGTGGTCGTGCTCGGTGGTGGCGTCGCTGGCACGAACGCGATCTCGGTCGCGGTCGGCCTTGGCGCCGAGGTCACCGTGCTCGACACCAACCTGCAGCGGCTGAAGGAACTCGACGCGCTCTACAGCGGGCGCATCCGCACCATCGCGTCCAACGCGTTCGAGGTCGAGCGTGCTGTCCTGCCTGCCGACCTTGTCATCGGGTCCGTGCTGATCCCGGGTGCCAAGGCGCCGAAGCTGGTCAGCAATGACCTGGTGTCCCGGATGCGTCCGGGCAGCGTGCTCGTCGACATCGCCGTCGACCAGGGCGGTTGTTTCGAGGACTCCCGCCCGACCACGCACTCGGACCCGACCTTCAGGGTGCACAATTCGCTGTTCTACTGTGTCGCCAACATGCCCGGAGCGGTTCCGAACACGTCGACGTATGCGCTGACCAACGCCACCATGCCGTACGTGCGCGCGGTCGCGAACAACGGCTGGCAAGTCGCGCTGCAGGCTGACCCGAGTCTCGCGCTCGGCCTGAACACGCACGGCGGTCGGGTTGTCAACCGGCCGGTCGCCGAGGCGCTCGGCTACGACCACGTGCAGCTGGAAGAGGCGATCGCCTAACGCCGCCGGCGGGCCGTGGCGGGTCGGCCGCCTGCTATGCAGGAGCTTCCTCGTTCTGCAGGACATGTGGCCCGGTTGCCATGGATTGTCGGGGATCCGGGCGCGTTTGACGGCGGATGTCCTGCACAACAGGGGTCCCGGCGATCAATCGACTGCGCAACTGAGCGCGCGCACGGTGATAGCGGCTGCGAATCGTGCCCTCCTTGATGCGAAGGATGCGACTCACCTCGACAAGCGAGAACCCGTCCCAGTGAACGAGGCCGATGATGTCGCGATCGACTGGGTCGAGTTCTCGAAGCATCGCGTGCAATTCGGCGTACTCGGACGAGTCAACGAATCCTGAGTCGTGGTTCGTCAGGAGTTCGCTCCTGAGCCGGTCAGCAACTGCACGGCGGCGATACCCGCTGCGTCGATGGTGCAGGAGAACGTTCCGGGCGATTCCGAACATCCATGGCCGGACTTCGTCATTCGATCGGGGCAGCGATGCCGCACGCTTCCAAAGGATCATGAAGGTCTCCGCGAGTAGGTCCGCCGCGTCGTGCGACGGCTCCACACGTCGGGACAAGTACGCGAGCAAAGCCGGAGAATGGTCCGCTACCGCTCGCTCGATGCGTGCACGACGCGACTCCGAGTGTTCTCTCACAGGTCTGCCGGGACGCAGGTCATCCCGTGGGCATCCACCCCGACCGTGTCGCCTGGCTCGCTGAACCAGAGCACTCCAGGTACGACCTCGCGGGCGAACTTCTGGAGAAACGGCGAAAGTTGATCGGCTACGCGCCGTTCGCCATCGGGATCGAACGGCTCCGGCTTCCCGGCGTCATAGAGGTGCTGCCCGAAGCCCGCCCAATCACGAGCTTCGATCGCTTCGTCCAGCGCTGCGCGATCTCCCGGACCCGGGTTGCGCAATTCGATCCAAGCGCGACAGGTCTCGGAATGCCCATCGTCGGTGGTCCAGTTCACCGGGATTGGAGTCGTGTTTCTTGCGTTCTCCAGTGGCATGCTCACGCCCGCCCAGTGTGACATCTCCACCACAGCGACACCCGCACCCGCCGTGAGAGCCAATGAGCCGCCAACGAGCATGGGCACGAACCATCGTGACCTCACCGGACGACCTTCCCGAAGCTGTGCAGGCATCGATGCGTCAACCAGCATCGCGGTCTCGCGCAACGCGGCCGGCGTCATCGGCTTGATGGCGGCTGAGAGCAGTTCGTCGAGTCGGTCGTCGTTCACGGATCCTCCAGTGGTGTTTGCCTCTTCATTCCCGGATCGCTGCACATCGTTGCACACCGACGAACTTGACAGGTTTTAGCCCTGTTTAGGCATCGGCAGGGCGACCCGCTCCACCGGCCCGTCGCCGGGCACGAGCCACGCCGTCTGGCGCGGGTTCTCCAGCGGCGGCGGCAGTTCAGCGAGTCTCGTCACTGCACGGAACTCGGAAGTGGAGCAGCCGTGCACGAGGACAGGAAGCCTTGACCGCAAGCGTGGCAGCAAACCCCAGCGCGCCTGCCACGCATCCGGATCACCGATGATGACCGTGCGGCGTCCACCACTTGCCGGTTCCAGGCCATCCGCCGCCGAATCCAGTTCGACGACCTCGAGGTCCGACCCCAGCGTGCGCAGAAGGTCGCCGAGCTGGCCAGGTGCCGCAGCGACAACAGCAAACGATCCGTCCAGCCGCTCCGCGACGGGTGGTGTCACCGGCCGGGGCGCGGGAGACAGCGGATCGGCGAGCACGAACTGGATGCGCTTCGCTTGCCACTGGCCGCCGCCGGGCGGCAGCGTCGGATCGTGCAGCCCCGGCTCACCACCCGCCAGCAGGTAGTCCGCTCGATCGGGAATCCGCAGGAGGATCCGGCTGTCGCACAACGCCGAGATCGCGTTCGATCCGAGCCGTCGAGCCGCCGCGACGACACGCACGCCGGCCGATGGCCCCTCCTGCAGCACCGCGGCCAGCAACTCCACGAAAGCCTGCTGGTAGTCGATGGTGAACCTCGAGCACAGGGTGTCCAGGTCGTCGACCAGCAGCAGCGGAACCGTTCGCTGTCCGGCCCTCACCGCGGCGAGCGTGCCGAACACGACATCCCACGCTCCCTCGATGTCGGCCGGGATGAGCTGCGCGTTGCCTGCTGAGCCGATGGCGGCCAGCGCCCCGCTCTTGCCTGAACCCGCCCCGCCGAGCACAAGCAGGTTCCCGTGCTGACGCGGACGGTAGACCGCGACCGGCTGCTCTTGCCGCTCGGGCAGGTCGAACAGGCCAATCGGCACGGCGATCTCGTCTGCGTCGGCGTCCCCTCCGAGCAGCGCCGGCAAGGCCGAGAACGGGAGTCTCGGCGGCAGCGGGTCCAGCCACGGGCGGTGCAGCTCCCATTCGCGGTCCCGCCAAACCGCGGCGACCTCCCGGGCGTCCGCGGGTCCGGCCAGAGCTAGTTGCACGATAGTCGGTCGCTCCCCCGCGACCGCCGCGAGCGCCCGACCGGGCGTACGCGGCAGTCGCGACGCATCCGGCACGCCCACCACCGCCGCGCTGTCAGCTGGATTGTTCACCCGCAGGCAGATGCGCAGGGAGCAGTTCGCCAGTACGGCATCCCGGATGACGCCGGATGGCCGCTGCGTGCACAGCACCAGGTGGAGGCCGAGCGACCGGCCGCGCGCGGCGATATCGGCGAACAGCTCATGCAGGCCGGGGAGCTCGCTGACCATGGCAGCGAACTCGTCGACCACGATCACTAGTCTCGGCAAGACCCCAGGCGCGAGCTCCGCCACGTCCTTCACCGCGGCGCGCGCGAGCGCCGCCTCACGCCTTCTCAGCTCCGCGCGCAGGCTCTCCAGTGCGCGGCCGGCCTCCCGCTCGTCCAGATCGGTCACGACACCCGCGCAGTGCGGCAATACCGCCAGCGGGGCGAACGCCGAACCGCCCTTGAAGTCAACCAACAGGAAGTTCACCTCCAGCGGAGAGCGTGTCGAAGCCAGTGCGAGCGCCAGCGTGACGAGCAGTTCGCTCTTGCCGCTTCCGGTCGTGCCTCCGACGAGCAGATGGGGGCCGTCCCGCACGAGGTCAAGGATGACCGGTCCAGCCGCACCGACCCCGATCGCGCAGCCGAACACGCCACCGCCGACGCGGCCGATCGATGAGAACGTGACGGACTCCGGGAGGCCCGCGGATGCGCCCAGGCCATCCTGCTCCGCCGCCAGCGCCAGTCGCCGGCTGAACGCGACGGCCTGTTCCAGCGACGCGAACTCGGGAACAAGGTCGCGAACGTCGGGCACTTCCGGATGGCTGAGGATCCCAGCGGGAGCAGTCAGCGAGACAACTACTCGGCACGAGCTTGGGAGCGTGTCGGCGGTCGCGGCCACCGCGACGACGATCGTGTCGTCGTCCGAGACGAACTCGACGCCAGGCACCTCCGACGACAGCTCGACCCGGTGCGGTAGGTCACGCAGCCAGCGCCATTCGGTTGCCGCCCGGATGGTGACGTCACCCGGCCCAAGCGCAAAGGCGAGCCTCAACGTCACGGCTCGCGCGGCGGCGTGAGCGAGAGGGAGCGGCCCGCAGAAGCCGATGCCGAGCCGAGCATCGACGCTCACCGGGGCGTCCGGAAGGCGGGTCGCGTGCTCCAGCAACTCGAGCAGCGACGGATCGTCGGACAGCGTCGGCGCGAGGTCGAGTCCGCTGACCAGCGTGCCGCTGCCGATGCGCACCGGCAGCGCATCGCCGCCTCGCGCTCGCCACCGCTCCGGATCCCGGTGACCGTTTCCGAGGAGCCTCGAAAACGACGGCGCCGCGGATTCGGCCGCGTCCCGCTCGCGGTCGTGCTCGGTGTCGATACTCTCCCGCGTGCGACGCACAGTTGCCTCGAATGCGGCATGCGCCTCACGGGAGCGACGGGTGTTGCCGCGCCTCGAGTCGACCAGGCTCGCGATCGCCACCAGCGGTCCTAGCAGCGCGAACAGCAGCGTGAACGGCGATGAGGTCAGCAGGAACAGCGCGAGGGACACCACCACGGGCGCGATCGTCGCGATCAGCGGGAATGGTGCGCGTGCCGGCGCCTGCGGTGGGGTCGGCAACGCGATCGATGGCACTGGACAACCCCACCAGACGCCCGCGCTCCTCGGATGCCCGCGCCTCGGCATCCGGGGACATCGCCGGCTCGATCCTGTGCCGCGCGGAGCGGACCTCGGGCGCCGCTCTATCAGCTGACGATGAAGAACTGCTCGCCGATGTCAATGCGGGAGCCGCGGATCACGCGGTAGCGTCGATCGGCTTGCAATCGGCGTGGCAGGGCCTCGGGCTCCCTCAGCACCGTCCCGTTGCCGGAGAACCGGTCACGAACCCAGAACACGCCGGACTCCTGCCCGTACTCGAGGTGCGTCTTGGACACCGAGCGCGTCGGGTCGACCACCGCGAGCAGCTGGTCGAAGTACTCGCCGGGCTCCGGGCGCGGATTCCGGCCGACCAGACCGGAGCCGAAGACCGTGTAGCTCTCGCCCGTGCTGAACTGGAGCACGAACCGCTCGCCGGTGACCCCCAGGGCAACGATGCGGGTCGCCTCGACGTCCTCGAAGGCCGTGGACGGTTCGGCGGGCGCTGGGACCGGCTCGTGCTCGAGCACTGGCTCGGGTTCGGGAGCCGGCTCCGGTTCCAGTTCGAGCTCGGGTTCGGGAGCCGGCTCCGGCTCCGGCTCCAGCTCCGCTTCCGGCTCTGGCTCCCACTCCGGCTCCAGTTCCGGCATCTCTTCGACCTCCGTGACGGTGGGCACGCCCACCGGGATGGCCGTCACGACCGCGGTGTCGCGCGGATCGCCACCCGACGCGAATGCCTTGCTCACCGCCTGCGACACGAAGCCGCACTCGGGGCAGAAGATGTCCTCGCGAAGCATGGCCGAGCCACACTGGTCGCACCGGGTCTCGTCGACCGCAGCCCCCAGCGACGGCGGCGGTGCGGGTGTCGTCAGAGGACGAGCGACGATCGGGCGTGGGGGTGGCGCGACGGTGGTCTTCACCGCCCTGCCGCATTCGCCGCAGAACAGTGCCCCGGTCGGCAGCTCGGTGGAGCAGTAGCTGCACTTCATTGCGGCTTCCCCTCCCGCCGGAACAGCTTGCTGACACTATATCCACCGAGCGATCGCAGTGAGACGAGGGCCTTCAGCCGCTCCCATCGGGTGAGCCCGGCACCGAGCGCGTAGCGCAGCTCCTCAACCGCGCTCCACACCTGGTCCGCATCCTCGTCGCTCGGATTGCCGGGGGCGAAGACCGCACGGTCGGCCACCGACGCGAGAACCAGGGGCTGCGTGCCGCCCACCGCCTGCGCCACCTCGAGCCGGGTCGGGGCGGCGCCAGGGCTGACGCCATGATCGATTGCCGTGTCCTCGAACTCCCGCCATCCGCCGGCGATGCGCAGTGCGGCTGTCGGCGCCTTCCGCCTGAGCCGGCGTCTGCGCCACTTCGCCGCGACGATCGTGATGAACGGAGACAGGACGATCGCGGCGACGACCAGTGAGAGCCCGAGCACGGCGAGCACACGGAGGACGATGCCGACGATCACGTTCTCCTCCGGCGGCTGCTCCTGGGTGCTCTCCGGCGGAAGCTGGGTGTCCGGCTGCTCGGGCTCGAGCACCGGCGGCTGGACCGGCGACTGCGGGCGCGCGACGACGGCAGGGTCCTCGGGGACCTCGGCGGGGATGGGTCGCTCCGGCGGCGTCGGGTCGATCGCGACCCAGCCGTAGCGGGCGGTGTTCACCTCGATCCACGCAGTGATGTCATTCCCCCGGATGATGGTGCTGCCGCCCGCGGTCGGATCGGTGGAGAAACCGACGACGACGCGCGCCGGGAACCCGAGTTCTCGCGCCATCAGCGCTGCGGTGACCGCGTACTGTTCCTGGTCGCCGATCATCCGCTGCGAGCCGAGAAGCTCGGTGATGCGGTCGGCGCCGTGCCCCGATCGGCTCACCGGCTCATCCGGATCGATGCCGTGGCTGACGAATCCCTCGGCGCGCAGTCCGTTCAGCATCGCTGCGAGACGCTCCCCCGGACCGTTCGCGTTTCGCACCCACCTGTCCAGTGTTGCCGCGAGCTCGTCGGGGACGACCTGCACAGGCGGCTGCGGAAGCGGGTTCGGTTCCAGGCTGGTGAGCTGCTCGTCGGTCGGCTGGGTGGGGATCACCGCGGTGACCGTGTAGCTATCGCCGCCGTCCAGCGAACCGAGCACCGCCGCCGAGCCCGTGCTGTCGTTGTAGTAGAAGCTGTCGCGAAGCTGCCGTCCCCGGTCGCCCGCGAAGTCGATGCTCACGAGCTTGCCGACCGTGGGCACCCAGACATCCGAGTAGCCCTGGATCGTGAACACCGCGGTCACCTCGTCGCCGTCAACCGACGACTGGTCGACACGGAACGGCAGGCGTGTGAACGAACCGGATGCGCTCTCGACGTCCGGGGTCCCAACCGAGTACACGATGCCGTCGTAGGTGTCGAGTGTCGCGACCCGGATGAAGGTACCTGGGGGCAAGCCGTCGACGGTGAACAGTGTGCGAGTCGCCTCCGGCTGAGTGAGCATCGCCCGGAAGCCGACGAGCGGACTCGCATAGTCACGCGGGTCGAACGGCTGCTCGATGCTCGAGCGGAGCACGATCCGCTCATGACCGGGAGGCAGCAGCGTCGCCGCCCCCACCCCGGTGCTGGCGGCGATGGCGAAGATCGCGCCCGCGCTGAGCAGGGTGCGCACGCCGACGAACGGGCCGTCTGGTCGCGTCTCGAGCGGCCCGGCTGGGTCGGTCGCCTGACGTGCGAGCAACCGCACCGCCTCCCGCCTGCGGTACCAGCGCCGCCAGATGAGCCACAGCAGCACGCTCGCGACCAGCCCGAGGGTGAGTCGGAGTGGCCATTGCGCCTCGATCGGGCCGAAGAGGCCGGCGACGAGGTAGACGGCCAGTGGCCCGATGGCGGCCAGTTCGCCGTAACGCGCGCGCAGCGCCACCGACAGGGTGATCACGACGGTGACGAGGATCAGGGCGAACGCGGGGACGAGCAGGGCCTGGAAGCTGCCAACAGGGAGGCTGATGGTGAGCAGCTGCTTCCAGCCGAGCGCCACGCCAGCGATCAGGTCGATAAGACCGTCGACGGAGGGCAGCAGGCCGGCGATCGCCTTGCCCGGCACTGCCAGCGGGACGCCGAGCAGCAGGAACGCGCCCGCTGTGGCCAGCAGCAGCACCAGGCTTGACGCGCGCACGCGGGCCCCGATGATCGCGATCGCGGATCCGACGAGGACCGTGACGACGGCCATGATCACGAACGGTGGGCTCCCGTAGGTCGCCCAGAAGGCGGTGATCGCCAGCGCCATGGTGAGCCACACCATCGCGGTGCTGACGATGATGAAGCCGACCCCGGGTTGCTGGTTCATGCCGCCGCCGATCGGGCGAGGGCTCGAGCGAAGTCGTTCAGCGACCCGATCGTGAGCACGCTCAGGCCGGGCACGCGACGCAGGCCGGGGATCGTCTCCGGGTCGCAGACCACCGCGACGACCTCGACGTCGACCGGGAAGCTCGCGGATGCCGCCCGCAGCGTGCCCGGTGTCGGCAGCGAGCCGCAGATCAGGAAGGCGACGGAGACGCCCGCGATGCCGTCGGCGACCACGCGCGCCACGTCCCGCACCTGCAGGGCGGTGGGAGCGAGCTCGACCGTCGCGAGATCGTCCAGCAGGCGGGGCCGTGTCAGCGTGTCCAGCTTGGCGACCGAGAACAGCTTGCGCTTGGCGAACTCTGGGGTGCGCTCTCCCACCACCACCGAGACCTGGCGCGCGTCCCGGATGGCTCGCACGCCGAGCGATCCGGTGACGCTGACCGCGAGCTCGAATTCCTCGGCGTTGGCGTAGTCCGCCTCGGCGAGGCTCAGAGCGACCACGAGGTGGCTGCGCCGTGTCTCCTCGAACTGGCGCACCATGTAGGTCCCGGTCTTCGCCGTGCTCTTCCAGTGGATGTAGCGTCGTTCGTCACCGGTGGTGTACTCGCGCAGGGCGTGGAAGGCGACATCGCTGTTGGAGAGCTGCCGGGTCGGATTCCCCTCGAGGTCGCGGATGAATCCGGTGGTCGTGCTCGGGATTCCGATTGTGCGCGGGTGCACGAACAGCTGGCTCTGCTCTGTCCACAGCAGTTCGCGCCGCACCAGGCCGATCGGATCGGCGCGGACCGTGCGCACAGGGCCGATGGAGAGCACACCGCGCTTGGCGGTGGGGATGACGAAGTCGTGCTCGAAAGTGGTCCCGCGGCTCAGTCCAGGCATGGCGAACTCTGCGAGTCCCCGCCCGACCGGAACCTCCACCGTTGTCCCGAGCAGACGCCGGCGGGTGGGGTTGCGGGCGACCACGGTCCCGACGGCCTCTTCTCCGACCACGACTCGCGGATGCTCAAGGGTCAGGTCGAACTGGAATGGGCTGCGGCCGACGAGGTAGAGCACCGCGAACAGCAGCAGGATCACGCAGAGGTAGCCGACGACGAGCAGTTCGCTCCAGCCGAATCGGTAGCCGGCGATGAGGCTCAGCGGCAGGACCGCGAGCAGGGTCCAGCCGAGCGGTGTGATGACCCCCGCGATCCTGCTCAGCGATTCGCGCAGCAGCGCGCCGACCGACTTGCTGAAGCGCACGATCGCGACGATGGTGTCGGCGAGCACGCCGGTGCGGTCGCCGACGATCCGGGCGCGGGTGTTGTGCAGGTCGAGCGTTGAAGCCGTGTCGAAGCGGCCGGAGACGCCTCGCGGCGACTGAGTGCGGACGATGCCGTTCTTCACACGGCTTGCCTCTCGGACGGTGGTGGCGTCTCGAGCAGGAGCTGGGCGACGATGCTGGAGGTCGTGACACCGTCGAACTCCGCCTCCGGATCGAGCACCAGCCGGTGCGCGAGCACCGGCTCCGCCAGCACCTTGACGTCATCCGGGATGACGTAGTGTCGACCGCTCGCGGCTGCGAGCGTCTTCGCCGTCCGCACGAGCGCGAGAGCGGCGCGCACGCTGGCACCCAGCCGCACCTCGTCCGAGTTGCGGCTCGCGTCGACGAGCCGGGAGACGTAGTCGTTGATCGACGGGTCGACATGAACCGTGCGGGCCCGAGCGGCCAGCTCGATGATCTGGGCCGCGGTGACCACGGCCGGGATCGTCGAATCGTGGGCCCGCGTCCCCGCCCCCTGGAGGATGCGCAGCGTGGACGCGTGGTCCGGATAGCCGATCGAGGCCTTCATGATGAAGCGGTCGAGTTGCGCCTCCGGCAGTCGGTACGTGCCAGCCTGCTCGATCGGGTTCTGCGTTGCGATGACCATGAACGGCATGCCGACATGGTGGGTGACGCCGTCGACGGTGACGTGGTCCTCTTCCATCACCTCGAGCAGGGCAGCCTGCGTCTTCGGGCTCGCACGGTTGATCTCGTCGGCGAGGACGATGTTGGCGAACACCGGGCCGCGGTGGAACTCGAACTCGCCGGAGCGCTGGTCGTACACGCTCACCCCGGTGATGTCCCCCGGGAGCAGGTCGGGTGTGAACTGGATCCGGTTGGTCGAGCCGTCGATGCTCTGCGCCATCGCGCGAGCGAGGCTGGTCTTCCCTGTGCCCGGGTAGTCCTCGAGCAGCAGGTGGCCTTCGCTGAGCATCGCGGTGAACGCGAGCTTGACGATGAACGTCTTTCCGAGCAGCACCTGGTCGACGCCGGCGACGAGCCGGTTAAAGACGTCGGCGAACTGCGTGGCCTGCTCTGGGGTCATCGTCATGCTGGTGCCTCTTCCGCGGTGCGTGTCGGTGTCGTGGTCGTGCGGGTCATTGCGAAGTCAATCATGGCGAGCACACCGCCTCGGCGAAGCCCGGGTCGGTGTGCTGCGTGCCCGTTCCGAAGTCGACGACGGCCTTGACTCGCACGGAGACCTGGCTGCCGAGCAGTCCGGGCGATGGCACCGTCGGATCGTCTGAGAAGGCAGTCCACCCCCCGAGCACTGCGCCGTCGTTGAACGACCACAGGTAGCTGACGGTGGGAGTGCCGGCGTTGATGGGCGGGTTCGCCGACGCGAGCTCGCCGACGACACAACTGAGCACGCTCGCCCGCGCGTTCACCGGGGTGACGGTCTGCGGGTCGGATGCCGGTCCGCAGAAGCTGTCGGACAGGTCACGGCAGCCGCGGAAGCTGACCGTGAGCGGATGCCCGTAGACGCTGGAATCTGCGGTCGAGGTGAGCCAGCGGTCGGCCGGAACGTCGCGCCACGCGCCGCCGTTCACCTGGTACTGGAACTTCTCGGCAGACAGGCTCGCGACCGCCAGGTCGGCGCCCGCGCGCGCGTCGTACTGGCCGCCATGGGGTTCAAGCACCAGGCTCCCGCTCGCCTGGCCGGGAGGCCTCAGGCTCAGCACAGAACCGGAGGCGGTCGGGGTGCAGTAGTAGCCGTTGTCCGCGTAGACGACGTAGCGGTAGGTGCCGCCGTCGTCGGTCGAGGTGTCGACCCAGCCGCTGGCCACCGGACCACCGGATCCGGGGTTCGGTGCGCGACACACCGTCGGCATCGCGTCGCTCGCATTGAACCGTCCGACCGAGTAGCTCACCGACGGCGCTCCGTTTGCGGCGCTCGCTCCCCAGGTGACCCGGATGTGACCTTGCGCGTTGACGACCGCCGCGGCGACGCCGCCGGCGGTCTGGCTCGGCGGCCCGACCGTCGTCACCGCCACAGGGGCGTTGCGCTGCCAGGCGGCGCTGCTCAGCACTTGCGCGCTGTTGCGCGCGTACACGCTGATCGAATACTGGGTGGCCGGCGCGAGCTCCCCGCCGCTGTTGCTGAACGCGAACGTCGTCGTGCCCGGTCCGACCGTCGGCGACAGATCGACGCCGGGGCCGATGATGCGGATGGTGTAGCCGACGAGCGCCGACCCCGGCGACGGGTCCGGCACCGGGTTCCAGGAGACCGAGATGGACCCGCCGGCCGGTGCGGTGTTCGTCGGGACCGCGGAGATTCCGCTTGGCGCGGCCGGCAGCACGTCCGACCAGGCGCTGCTCGGCGCGGTCGCCGGAGTCGAGCGGCCGATCGAGTTGATCGCGACCACGGAGACGGTCAACGCGTTCTCGGGTCCGTTGCCTGGCGTCGGGATGTCGCAGCCGCTCGTGATGGCGCACGCGGTCGTGCTGACCACGTCACCGGCGCGAGTGGCGATGACCTCGTAGCCGGTGATCGGCGAGTTGTTCGCTGCCCCTGGGGTCCAGGCGACGGTGAGTCGCCGGTCACCGAACGAGGTGACGGTGACGCCGGTGACCGGGTCGGGGACATCCTGAATCTGGACGCGCACGCTGCCCCACACCGCGCGGTCAATGTCCCGAGTCGCATCGAGCACCCGGTACTGGATGTTGATGTCCTGCGGAGCCGCGTCCTCAGTGACCGTCACGGACAGCCGGCGGCTGTCCGGGCTCGGCACGACCTGCACGCCGGCTGGCAGCGCGGAACCGTCGATGCCGCGCACCTCGATCACCGACATCGGGCTGCCGGGGAACGGGTTGCCCGGTTCGTCGTTGGCGAGCACGTCGACGACGGTCGTCTGCCCGCGCGCGGCGATGGCGATGTCATCCGCCGGTCGCGCGAGAGGTCTGCTGGACGCCACTACCGAGAGCTGGATGCTGCCTGCCTTGCCGACGGTCAGCTCGTCCCTGACACCGAGCACGAGGGCGGTGGATGATCCCTTGACCGCGTTCTCCGCGGCGCGGATCACCAGCTCCTGCCCGGTGAGTGAGTAGCTGAACCCGACCGGCAACGGCGCGAGCGCCGTGTAGGTGAGCTCGTCCAAATCATCCGGATACGGGTAGGTGGTGAGCTCGAGCAGGTCGAGCACCTTCTCCTCGGCCGGTTCGAACTCGATGACGCCGCCATTGAACACGGGCGGCTGGTTCTCGCGCGGGGTGACGTTGATCGGCAGCACGAGGGTGGCGCGGCGACCGTTCGGGTCGTTCGCGCTCGCCCCGTCGGTGACCTCGAACGAGATCGACGCCGGCCCGAAGTACTTGTCCGCGGAGGTGAACACGAGCGTGTGGTCGTCGATGACAAGTGAATCGCCGTTGGAGTGAGTCGCCTGCACGGTCGTGCGGTCCGCGAGCCGCACCGTGCCGCCGCCGATTGCGACGACGTATTCTGCCAGCGGGATGCGCAGCGTCGACTCGCTGGGAATGGTGAGCGGCCGAGCACGCCGGTTCACCTGAGGGAGGGCGTCGTCATAGCCGGGCACCCAGATGAAGGCGTACGACACGATCGTGGGGTCGCCGGGGTGCGCAACCCCGAACGGGATGATCTGGCTCTTGTCGTGCACGCGCACCCGGATGCGCTGCCCGTCGGTCAACTCCGCCGTACTGTCGAACCCGGGCAGCAGGGAGACCCGCAGCGACGACACCGGCCCGTCGGCGAAGAAGACGCCAGCGAGCACGTTCACGTCGACCTCGTCCCGGTCGAGGACATCCGTCAGGGTGAGCACGGTGTCGGTGGCGACCGGGTAGGAGAGCGGCGCCTCCGGGTCGACGGTCACGGTCAGGAACGCCGAACTGGTGCCGCCCAGCTCATTCTGGATCCGGTAGATGATGCCGTAGGAGCCCGGCGCTGCCGGAGCGGTGACGGTGACGACCTCACCGTTGGTCTTGGCGACGATATCCGGCGTATTCGGCTCCACCTCGACCACCCTCAGCGGGCTTCCATCGGGATCGGAGTCGTTGCCGAGCACTTGCACCGTCACCGTGCTGCCGGGCCTCGTGAGCACTTCGTCGGCGGTAGCCACCGGGTTGCGCGGCCCGTCGAGCCGGGCGGTGATGCCGACGCGGACGGTGCCGGTTGCCCGTGCGCCCAGCGCGTCGACGACCGTGTAGGTGAAGGTGTCCGTGCCAGCCGAGTAGGTGCCGGCCTCATAGGTGAGCGAGTCGGAGGTGACACCGACCACCGCGCCCTTCTGCGGATTGGTCGCCTGCCCCAGCAGCTGCACGGTGTCCCCGTCGGGGTCGATCCCGGACAGCGGGATGCTGATGGTCACCGACTCGCCCGCGAGCACGCGTGCGATGACGGGCTGCGGCGCCGGCGGCTGGTTGGTCTCCGGCACGGCCTCCCGCACCGCGATCTGCACCTGCGCTTGAGCCGCCTGACCGTCAGGGCCGGTCACCTCATAGGTCGCGGTGAAGTTGCCCGGCTCCTGGGGTGCGAGATAGCGGAGCATGGTGCCCGCCGCGAACAGCAGACCGGCACCGTCCCCGAGGGTCGTCGCCAGTTTCGGGCTGAGGGTGAGTTCTTCGCCATCCGGATGCGAGTCGTTCGCGAGCACCGGAATGTCGATCGCCGCACCGACCCGCACCGCGGTCGCATCGGAGACGGCGACCGGCGGCTGCAGCAGCGTCGGCCTGGGGATCTCGACGACCGTGACGACGCCCTCGGCCTCGGCGAGGCCGTTGCTGACCCGGTAGTTGAAGGTGACCGGGCCGGAGTCGAATGGCGCGGTCAGCGTCACGCGCACGGCACGCTGCTCGAGGACCTCGGCCTGGATGCCCGAGCCGGACGGGATGTTGTACACCCCGGTGAGCAGCAGTACGCCACCGGCAGGGTCGATGTCGGTGCCGGCGATGTCGACCGTCTCGGTGCCGAGCGTCTGCACGAACACGGTCTTCGGCACGGTGATGGGCTTGGTGTTGGCATCCGGCGGCGCGGCGACGTCGATGCGCACGATCCCGGTCGCGGACTGGGTCCCGTCGTTGACCACGTACTCGAGGTTGAAGGTGCGGGGTTGTTCGCTCAGGAAGCGGAAGGTGCCCCGCTCGAGGTTGGGCGTGATGGTCGCTCCGGCGACGGAGGGGACGCTGCCGAGACGCACCTCGCCGGTGCCGCCGCGCACGTGCTCGAGCGGCGACACTCGGATCTCCTGCCCGGCGTAGGCGAGCACCACGAAAGGTTCGGCGATGATCGGCACCTCGCCGGCCGGCGAGACCTCGACCGTCAGCGTGCCGAAGCCTTCGGCCGAGCCGTCGGTGACGCCGAGGGTGACGGTGCGGCTGGGCCCGCTGCCGCCGCCCTCCGTGAACACGACGACCCCCTCCGGCTTGTAGCTGACCTGGTCGGGACCGGCGACTGCGGCAGAGGACAGGTAGATGGAGTCACCGTCGGGGTCGACCCAGTCGCCGAGCACGGGGGTGCTAACCCGGCCGCCTTCGGCGACGAGCGTGGAGGAGTTGCGCACCTGCTGCGGCGGCGAGTTCTCCCCCGAGGAACGGACCGTGACGGTGACCCTGGCTGTCGCCTCGCCGCCGCGGCCGTCGCTGATGGTGTAGTCGAAGGTGAGGACTCCGGATGCCGCCGGCGTCAGGCTCAGCTGCAGTTGCTGCCGATTGTTGATGAGGTCGATCCGGCCGATCGCCTCGTCCAGCGGGGTGACCAGCGAGATGACCAGCACGTCGCCGTTCGGGTCGTAGTCGTTGAGCAGCACCGGCAGCACCGAGCTGCGGCCCGGCCGCGCACCGAACTCGTCCGGCACCGCGACCGGCGGCTGCTGGACCTTCTCGAACTCGGTCTCGGCATCCGGATCGTCGACGACGATCTCGTCGTCGTCCTGGGCGACGGTGATCAACTGGTCCCAGTTGTCGATCAGCTCACCGGAGCGCTGCACCGCCCAGGTGGCGCCGCTCGCCGGATCGTTCAGCACGACGCGGGCGTCGTTGACGTTGAAGGTCAGCTGCGCGGCGCCGGCCGGCATGGCGTCCAGCGTGAGCAGTTCGCCGTCGCCTTCGCCGCACTTTCGCCAGGCACCGCCGTCCGACCAGGCCGCGTAGGAGCAGCCGTCGACCTCGACCGGCGCGGCGGCGAACCCGCCGCGACCGTCGACCAGCGTGCGAGGTTCGCCGGAGGCCAGTGGCACCGACAGCAACCCTCCGCTGAAGGCGATGAGAGCTGCCGACCCAGACGCGGTCGACGACTGCAGCCTCGGCCGGTCCGCGGCGCTGAACGCGTCGGACAGGTCGAGCTCGCGGCCGTCGACGACCAGCTGGCGTGAGATCGCGTCGAACAGCAGCCAGCTGTCGCCGATCTTGGCGACCGACAGTTGGGCGTTGACCTCATCGAACGCGTGCGGGACAGTTTGCACTGTCGACATCGAGCCGGCTGCGTCGACCAGGTAGAACTGTGCTGCTGCCTGCGAGTACGCGGCGAGCTGCCCTTGCTCATCGACGCTGTAGACGGCGCCACCGCCCAGGTTCAGTGTGGCCTCCGATTCGAGGTCGAAGGTGCCGAGGTCCGCGACCGGCATAATCCACACGCGCCCGTCCCCGTCGGTCAGCACCGCGTTCTCTCCAGCGAGGAAGACCCTCGGCGCGAGCGTCGGCGTCGGCACGCCGTCGATCACCGTCGACGTCGCGGGGTCGATGATGTCGATCCGCGCGTTGCCACGGTCGAGCATGAGCACGTCCGCGCCGTGCTGCACTACCTCGAGCTCCGCGCCATCCGCCTCGACGATCGAGTTGAATTCGAGCACCTGGGTGTTGGCTCGCCCGATGACCTGACGCTCACCGTTGGCGACCCACACCGAAGCGTCGTTGAGGTTCACCTTCTGCGCCTCGTACCCGCCGGAGACCACGGCGACCGTCGCGACCAGGGCCGCGATGACGCCGCAGCTGGTCACCGTCGCGGCGAGCGATCGGTGGTCCTTCAGCCAGCGCTTCAGCATCGGTGGTCCGTCACTGGCCTATCTGCACGCATTTCTCGCCGCTGGCCGGCCCGGTGCGGCCTTCGCGGTTGACGGTGACCGTGATGCAGACACGGTCTCCGCGCTCGGCTGCGACCGAGAACGACTCGGACTGCTGGATGCTTGTGGAGCGTCCGCCGTCCGTCGAGATCTGATAGCTGTCGCCGCCAACCAGGCCGGGGTCGGACCAGCTGAAGGTCACGGCATCCGTGTGCAGCTGGGCCTCGATGTCGGTGACCTGCGGAATGTCCGCCAGGTTGCTTCTGAGCAGCACGATCGCGGCAACGGTGCCGAGAGTGATCACAAGCAGGGCGCTGATCACGGTGATCCACGCGAACGCCGCGATCGGTCGTCCGTCCGGTTCACGGCTGTTGGTCGACCGCGCCGTGCCCAGCTCCTGCGACTGCATGCCCCCGGCGGTCTGCGCCGTCCGCAGCCGTTTGCGCCGCCGCGGTGGGACCGCGGTCAGCTGCCCGGCCGCGACACGGATGCGCGTCCTTTCCCCGAGATCGCCGACGCTCCTGGCGGCCCAGTCGTCCACCGCGACCTCGACCGGCGTCTGGCGCACACCCAGCTGGGATTCGATGGATTGGAACTCCCGCACCAGCTCGAGGGCGCTCGCGGGCCGGTCCTCGGGTTTCCTGGACATCGCGCGCAGCAAAGCCTCCTCGAGAGCGGCCGGGACATCCGACCTGCCGAGGGGCAGCGGTTTCCCGCGGGTGATGCGGGCCATCAGGTCGGCCGGCTCGTTCGCCCCGCCGGGGATCTCGAACGGAGAACGCCCGGCCAGCAGCGAGTACACCGTCGCGGCGAGCGAGAACACCTCGCTGGCCACCGTCCCTGCCGTCTGGTCCAGCAGCACCTCTGGTGCCGACCAGGGGATCGACATGCCGACAGCCTCGAACTGGTCGGATTCGCTCAGCGTCGAGGCGATCCCGAAGTCGGAGAGCACCGGATGCCCGTACGCGGTCAGCAGGATGTTGGACGGCTTGATGTCGCGATGCAGCACCCCCTCGCGGTGTGCGGATTCGATTCCGCTGCCGACCTTGATGGCGATCGACAGCACCTCGACGACCGGGATCCGCTCGCGCCGGTAGCGCTCGCTCAGAGACGGCGAGCACAGCTCCATGACGAGGTAGGGCCGGCCGTCGGATGACACGCCCGCCTGGTACACCGTGAGGATCGATGGGTGCGTGCTCAGCTGCGCCATGAGGTTGGCTTCGGCCTGGAACATCTGCCGCACGTGGTCGTTGACCATCTCGCTCAGCATGACCTTGACGGCCACTTGCCTGCGCGGCATGTTCTGCTCGTACAGGAAGACGTCGGCGAAACCGCCGGAGCCGAGCACGTGCACGTAGGAGAACCCGGGCAGCACCGGAGGCTGTGAAGGCAGACGCCGCGCCATGGTGCCCCCTCACTTCTGCCGTGTCCCCTTGGCGCCTCGGGCGGGCGCCACATCGGTTCCTACATTGTAGGCAAAGGGAGGGCGAACACTACTCGCCGCGGCGGCACCGGATCCGGTGGCCCGTCACCCCACTCCGAGGGGGCTGTCCGCGGCCGCTCAGCCGTCGACGCTGACGACGTCGACAACCAGGGCGGTGATGTTGTCGCGACCGCCCGCTGCGAGCGCGGCGTCGACGAGGGCCTTCGCGGTCTCCTCGGCCTCCATTCCCGCGGCCAGGTGCAGCCGCAGGCGCTCGTGGTCGACCTCGCGCGACAACCCGTCGGAGCAGATCAGAAAGCGCATCGACCGCTTCACCGGCAGGAGCCAGACATCAAGCATCGGTTCGGCGTTGAAGCCGACCGCGCGCGTGATGACGTTGCTCTCGGGGTGCTGCTCCGCATCCGCCGGATCGAGCAGTCCGGCGCTCACCAGTTCCTGCACGACCGAGTGGTCGACGGTGACCTGGGTGAGAAGATTGCCTTCGAGCAGGTAGACGCGCGAGTCGCCGATGTTGAATACCGCCCACTGCGGCTGCTCCTCGGAGCGGGTGAGGACGGCCCCGGTGACGGTTGTTCCCACTCCGACGCCCTCGACATCCGTCGCCGACACCAGATCGACGGTCGCCTGCCGGAGCGCCTGGATGACCGCTTCCGGTGTTGTGAAGTCGTCACCGGCGAGTTCCGCGAGCCGTTTGACCACTGCGTCGCTTGCGACATCGCCGGCCGCGTGTCCGCCCATGCCGTCGGCGACCGCGAACACCGGCGGCAAGGCGACCAGGCTGTCCTCGTTGTGGGTGCGCTTGCGGCCGATGTCGGTCGCTGCGCCCCAGGCCAACTCGATCGCGCCGCCGTCCGGAATTCGGATGACCTGCTCTCCGGTGTTGGAACCGAGTTCCGTCATGTCCGCTCCCCCTGCTCGATCTCGATCCGGATGCCGTCGCCGATGTCGACGATGCTGCCGGAGAAGGCGACCATCGACTCCCCGCGTCTCAGCGTGAGTGGTTCCGCCCCTGGCAGCAGCACCGTGGTGCCGTTGGTCGGGCTGAGGCTCGTGACGACGACGGTGCGGCCCTCCTGTCGCACCGAGACGTGGGTGCCGGAGATCTCGCGCCGTCGGGACGGCACACGCACCAGCCGGAACGGCTTGCCGCCGGTGATGCGCGGCGTGCTCGGCGCACGGCCGATGAACGCTGGCACCTCGAGGCTGAACTCGTGGCTGCCGATCCGGATGCGGCTGCTGACAAGCGGGGTCGGCTGCGGTTCGTCGGCGACCGGCTCTGCCAGGCCGGCCGGCGCCGGCTGCGCAGCCGGCGTCGGCACCGGACGGGTGGCCGGATGGCCGGCATCCGGCAGCAGGATGATCGTGTCGTCGTCGGCGACGTCGGCATCGTCGGCCGGTGCGTGCTGGATCGGCCCGATGATGACGGTGTCGTCGACGTCTGAGCGCACGGGACGATACTTCCACATCCACCCCACGAACAGGTGGGGAAGCGCTACTTCCCGATGTAGGACATCACGTGCTTGATACGCGTGTAGTCCTCGAATCCGTAGCTCGAGAGGTCCTTGCCGTAGCCGGAGTGCTTGAACCCGCCGTGCGGCATCTCGGCGACGATCGGGATGTGCGTGTTGATCCAGACGCATCCGAAATCGAGGTGCTTGGCGAAGCGCATCGCCCGGCCGTGATCCCTGGTCCACACCGATGAAGCGAGGCCGTACTGCACGCCGTTCGCCCACTCGAGGGCCTGCTCTTCGCCGGTGAACGACTGCACGGTGATGACAGGACCGAAGATCTCGTTCTGGATGGCGTCGTCGCTCTGCCTGAGGCCACTGACGATGGTGGGCTCATAGAAGTAGCCGGACTCCCCCTGCCTGCGCCCGCCGACTTCGACGTTGGCGTTCGACGGGAGCGACTCGATGACGCCCTTGACGCGCTCGAACTGGTTCAGGTTGTTGAGCGGACCGAACAGCACGTCCTCGGTCGGGGCGCCGGTGCGCACGTTCGCGCGCACGTACTGGACGGCGGCCGCGACGAATTCGTCGTGAATCGACTCGTGAACGAGGACGCGTGTGGCCGCGGTGCAGTCCTGGCCGGCGTTGAAGTAGCCGGCGGTGGCGATGCCCTCCACCGCCTTGTCGATGTCGGCGTCGTCGAAGACGATGACCGGCGCCTTGCCACCGAGCTCGAGGTGGACGCGCTTGAGGTCGCTCGCGGCCTCGCGCGCCACCTCCATACCGGCACGGACCGAACCGGTGATCGAGACCATCTGCGGGATCCGGTGCCTGATCATGGCTGCGCCGGTGGTGCGGTCTCCGGTGATGACGTTGAGCACGCCGGGCGGCAGGAACTCGGCGGCCACCTCGGCAAGCAGCAGCGTCGAAGTGGGCGTGGTGTCGCTGGGCTTCAGCACTGTCGTGTTGCCCGCGGCGAGCGCCGGTGCGAACTTCCACACCGCCATGTTGAGCGGGTAGTTCCACGGGGTGACCTGGCCGATGACGCCGATCGGCTCGCGACGGATGCTCGAGGTGTGGTCGGGCATGTACTCGGCGGTCGCCATGCCCGAGAGGTGGCGGGCTTCGCCCGCGAAGAAGCGGATCTGGTCGACGGAGAGCAGGATCTCGTCCTCGACGAGGGTCCCGAGCGGCTTGCCGGTGTCCTTCGACTCTGCCGCGGCGAACTCGTCGGCCCGTGCTTCCATCGCGTCGGCGATGCGGAACAGCGCGAGCTGCCGCTCGGCGGGAGTTGTCTCTCCCCAGGTCTCGAATGCCTTGGCGGCGGCGGCGAAAGCCGCGTCGACATCGGCGTCGCTCGACACCGGCGAGGTCGCGTAGGTCTCCTCGGTCACCGGATCGACGACGGCGAAGGATGAGTCGGCGTTCGCCTGCGTGAAGTCACCGTCAATGAAGTTGCGCAGTTCTGTGGTCATGTCTCCCAACCTAGCCACTGGTTCAGGGAAACTCCATGCCTCAAGGCAACCGATTTCGTCGTGAGAGTGGCGCGAATGTACTGATTCGCTTGTACAAGTGTCAGTTCACTGACAGAATCGCTATATGTCAACGCACGGGAAGAACGGCGGCCTCGATGACGTCTCCAAGGCGATCATCGAACAGTTGCAGAGCGACGGTCGCCGCTCGTACGCCGAGATCGGCAAGGCTGTCGGGCTCAGCGAGGCCGCTGTGCGGCAGCGCGTGCAGAAGCTGACCGACTCGGGCGTGATGCAGATCGTGGCCGTGACCGACCCGATGCAGCTGGGGTTCTACCGGCAGGCGATGATCGGGGTTCGCGTCGAGGGCGATTCGACAATCGTCGCCGATCGGCTGGCCGCCATCCGCGAAGTCGACTATGTCGTGCTGACGGCGGGCAGTTTCGACCTCCTGGCAGAGGTCGTCTGCGAGAGCGACGACGACCTGATCGCATTGCTCAACAAGGAGATCAGGAACATTCCGGGCGTGCAGTCCACGGAAACCTTCGTGTACCTGCGACTGAAGAAGCAGTTCTACAACTGGGGAACGAGATAGGGAAATGACAACGACAACCTCCGCTGGGATCAACCTCACTGAGGCCGACCTGCAGCAAAAGGCCAAAGACCACCTCTGGATGCACTTCGCGCGCCAGTCGACGATGGAGACCGACGGCGTGCCCATCATCGTGCGCGGCGATGGACACCACATCTGGGACAGCCGCGGAAAGCGCTACTTCGACGCGCTCAGCGGGCTGTTCGTCGTCAACGCGGGGCACGGGCGCAAGCGCCTCGCCGAGGCAGCGGCGCGGCAGGCCGAGACGCTCGCCTTCTTCCCGATCTGGTCCTACGCGCATCCGGCGGCCATCGAACTGGCCGACCGGCTCGCCGACTACGCTCCCGGCGACCTGAACCACGTGTTCTTCTCGACCGGCGGTGGCGAGGCGGTCGAGACGGCGTTCAAGCTCGCGAAGGCGTACTGGAAGCTGCAGGGCCGGCCGACCAAGCACAAGGTCATCTCACGCTACGTCGCCTACCACGGCACGCCGCAGGGCGCGCTGGCCATCACAGGCATCCCGGCGATGAAGGAGATGTTCGAACCGGTCACCCCCGGCGGGTTCCGGGTGCCGAACACCAACTTCTACCGCGCCAAGGAGATGGGTTACGAGGGAGAGACCATCGAGGGCTTCGGCCAATGGGCGGCGAACCGCATCGAGGAGATGATCCTCATGGAGGGCCCAGAGACCGTCGCGGCCGTCTTCCTCGAGCCGGTGCAGAACTCGGGCGGATGCTTCCCGCCGCCTCCCGGCTACTTCCAGCGCGTTCGTGAGATCTGCGACAAGTACGACGTCCTCATGGTCGCCGACGAGGTGATCACCGGATTCGGCCGGATCGGCAACTGGTTCGCGTCGACCACCTACGGCTTCGTACCGGACATGATCACCTGCGCGAAGGGCCTCACCAGCGGCTACTCCCCCGCAGGTGCCACCATCGTGAGCGATCGTATCTACGAGCCGTTCCGCACCGGAGAGACAGCCTTCTACCACGGCTACACGTTCGGCGGACACCCGGTGTCGGCGGCGGTGGCACTGGAGAACCTCAACATCTTCGAGGAGGAGAAGCTCAACGAGAACGTGCGAGAGAACTCGCCGATCTTCCGGGCGACGCTCGAGAAGCTGCTCGACCTGCCGATCGTCGGCGATGTCCGCGGCGACGGCTACTTCTTCGGAATCGAGCTGGTCAAGGACAAGGACACGCGCGAGACATTCAACGACGAGGAGTCGGAGCGCTTGCTGCGCGGCTTCTTGTCGAAGGCGCTGTTCGACGCCGGCCTGTACTGCCGCGCGGACGACCGGGGAGACCCGGTGGTGCAGCTCGCGCCGCCGCTGACCATCGGTCCGGCCGAGTTCGACGAGATCGAAAGCATCCTGCGCTCCGTGCTGAGCGAGGCGTGGACCCGACTCTGACCGACAACGCGTCGCACCCGAGCCTCTGGATGGACACGCTCGGGCGCGATGCGGTCGGAATTCGCGAGCCGCTGGCCGGCGACATCGAGGCGGACGTCGCCATCATCGGCGGCGGGCTCACCGGCCTGTGGAGCGCCTACTACCTCCTGCAGCACCGGCCCGACCTGCGCGTCGTGGTGCTGGAGAAGCGGTTCGCCGGGTTCGGCGCCTCCGGACGCAACGGCGGCTGGTGCTCTGCGCTGTTTCCCAAGTCGGCGAGCGCGCTGGAGCGCCGTCACGGTTTCGCCGCCGCGGTCGCGATGCGGCGGGCGATGGTGGACACGGTGGACGAAGTCGGCCGGGTCGTCACGGCCGAGGGCATCGACTGCGACTTCCTGAAGGGCGGCACGCTGCTCTTCGCACGCACGCCCGCCCAGCTTTCAAGCGCGCGCGCCGACGTGGTGGAGTCGACCAGGTTCGGTGTCGACGAGTTGCGGATGCTCGCGGACCCCGACCGCGTGCTGGATCCGTCGTGCGCACGCGTGCATCCGGCGAAGCTCGTACGCGGCGTCGCCGAAGTGGTGGAGCGCCTCAGCGCGGTGATCCACGAGGCCACCACGGTCACGTCCTGGCAGCCCGGAGTCGTCACCACCGACCGCGGCGCGGTGCGGGCTGGCTCGATCATCGTCGCGACGGAGGGCTACGGCGCTGCCATCGCGCAGACCCACCGCTCGGTGCTTCCGCTGTACTCGCTCATGATCGCCACCGAACCGCTCCCGGATGCGCTCTGGGAGGAACTGGGGATCGAACACGGGCAGACCTTCTCCGACTACCGGCACCTGCTGATCTACGGGCAGCGCACGGCCGACAACCGGATCGCGTTCGGTGGACGCGGCGCCAGATATCACTGGGGCAGCAGCATCCGGTCCGATTACGACCGCAGCACGCGCGTGTTCCACCATCTGCGCGAGGCGCTCGTCGACCTGTTCCCGCAGCTGGCGGACGTCGCCGTCACGCACAGCTGGGGCGGGCCGCTCGGTGTGCCGCGCGACTGGCACGCCGCGGTGCGGTACGACGAGCACACCGGCATCGGCTGGGCGGGCGGCTACGTCGGCGACGGGCTGTCGACCACGAACTTGGCCGGGCGCACGCTCGCGGAGTTGATCACCGGCGAACGCACCGAACTGAGCGAGCTGGCGTGGGTAGGGCATCGCTCCCGTGACTGGGAGAGGGAACCGCTGCGCTTCCTCGGTGCGAACGCCGGCCTGCTCGCGATGTCGGCCGCGGACATCGAGGAGCGCGTCACGAAGCGCCCCTCCCTCGTGGCGCGTGCGATGGGCCCGCTCGTCGGGCAGTGACCGGCCGCCGAGGCTGCCGATCGTCATTGAGTCGGGAGGAGTGGCCCCTATCCGCTAGCTCATAACGGCCAAACCTCCCGACTCAACTGCACAACAAACTCGTTACGAAGCCGAAACGCGCGGTTCCGCGATTCGCCCGCTGGTAGCCTAGACGGGCCAGTTCACCCGAAGGAACCGATGATCGACGACCCCGAACTACCCCTCAGGCGGATTCGGCGTCGTCGGCGGCGCTGGCCTGCGATCGTCGGCGGGGTGGTCGTGGCGATTCTCGTCGCCGGAGCGGGCGGCGCCGGAATCTGGGCCGCGAACAACCCGCAGCACGTCCTGGACCGCGTCACGGTCTGGCAGTTCGAACCCACCGGGGACGTCGCCGGTCATGTCGAGCGCCTGAAGCTCACCGAGCACGGCGAATACCTGTACTACGCGAGCCAGCCGGAAGTGAACTCCGGAGAGGCGTTCGAGGCGAGTTGCCCGAGCCGCGACGAGGACTTCGGCATCCTCGGCTGCTACCGGCCCGCCGAGAAGCTCATCTTCATCTTCGACATCACCGACGAACGCCTCGACGGCGCCGAGGAGGTCACCGCCGCGCACGAGCTGCTGCATGCGGCGTGGGACCGGATGGACACCGACGAGCGCGATCGCCTTGCGGTGCTGCTCGAGGCCGAGTTCGACGCCCTCGCCGACGACGAGCGCTTCCAGGCGCGCATGGAGTTCTACGCCAAGACCGAGCCAGGGCAGCACGCCAATGAACTGCACTCGATCATCGGCACCGAGGTGCGCGAGCTGGCACCCGAGCTCGAGGAGTACTACGAGCGCTACTTCACCGACCGCAGCATCGTCGTCGGCCTGCACGAGCGCTCCAATACCGTCCTCACCCAACTGCGCGCCGAGGCCAGTGCGCTGGTGGAGCAGCTGGACGCCTTGGCGCTGGAGATCGAGGCCGACTACGAGGCGTACACGGCCGGCTACGAGCGGCTGAACGTCGACGTGGATGTGTTCAACGCTCGCGCCGACCGCGGCGACTTCGAGAGCTCGTTCGCCTTCAACCGGGAACGGGATGCGCTGCTCTCCCGCCAGAAGGCGCTCGACGCCCTGTTCACCTCCATCCAGGACCGCAAGGGCCAGTATGACGAGATGGTGATCCAGCTCGGCGAGGTCGACGCGACCCTCGGCGAGCTGCAGCGGGGCCTCAACATCGGCTCCCAGGAAGCCGCCGACCTGTAGCCGACTACACCTCGTCAGAGACGGGGGCGGCGAACTGCGCGTCGTAAAGTCGGCGGTACGCCCCGTCCGCATCCAGCAGTTCCGCGTGGGTGCCCTGCTCGACGATGCGTCCCTTCTCCATCACCAGGATCAGGTCCGCGTCGCGGATGGTGGAGAGCCGGTGCGCGATCACGAAACTGGTCCGGTCGCTGCGCAGCGCGGCCATCGCATGCTGCACGAGCACCTCGGTGCGAGTGTCGACCGAACTGGTTGCCTCATCCAGGATGAGCACGCTCGGCTTGGCCAGGAACGCGCGCGCGATGGTGAGCAGCTGCTTCTCCCCCGCACTGACGTTGGACGCCTCGTCGTCGAGGACCGTGTCGTAGCCGTCGGGCAGGGTGCGCACGAACCGGTCCACGTAGCTGGCCTCGGCTGCCGCCTCGATCTCGGCCTCTGTGGCATCCGGGCGGCCGTAGGCGATGTTGTCGCGGATGGTGCCGCCGAACAGCCAGGTGTCCTGCAGAACCATTCCGGTGCGGGAGCGGAGGTCGTCGCGGGTCATGTCCCGGATGTCGACGCCGTCCAGTGTGATGCGCCCGGCGTCCAGCTCGTAGAACCGCATGATGAGGTTCACGAGCGTGGTCTTGCCCGCGCCGGTGGGCCCGACGATCGCGATCGTGCTGCCGGGTTCCGCGACGAGGTTGATGTTCTCCAGCAGCGGCCGGTCCGGTGAATAGGAGAATGACACATCCTGGAACTCAAGGCGCCCGCTGCGAGTGCCGGGGGTTGCCGGATGCTCAGGGTCGGGGGTCTGCTCGCGCGCGTCCAGCAGCTGGAAGACCCGCTCGGCGGAGGCGACGCCGGACTGGATCAGGTTCGCCATGCTGCCCAGCTGCGCGACCGGCTGGGTGAATTGGCGCGAGTACTGGATGAAGGCCTGCACGTCACCGAGCCGCATCGAGCCGGCGGCGACCTGCAGCCCACCGACCACGGCAATGGCCACGTAGAGCAGGTTTCCGACGAACATCATCGACGGCATGATGATGCCGGACACGAACTGGGCGCCGAAGCTGGCCTCGAACAGCTCCTGGTTCTTCTCCTCGAAACGCTTGCCCACCTCACGTTGCCGGCCGAAGACCTTGACCAGCGAGTGGCCGGTGATGGCCTCCTCGACCTGCGCGTTCAGCTCACCGGTGTTCTTCCACTGCGCCACGAACATCGGCTGCGACCGGCGCGCGATCAGCGCGGTGATCACTACCGAAAGCGGGATGGTGACCAGCGCGATGAGGGTCAGCAGCGGCGAGGTGATGAACATCATGATCGCGATGCCGATGACCGTCAGCAGCGAGGTCAAGATCTGGCTCAGTGTCTGCTGGATGCTCTGCGACACGTTGTCGATGTCGTTGGTGACCCGGCTCAGCAGCTCGCCGCGGGGCATCCGGTCGAAGTAGCCGAGCGGGAGACGGTTGATCTTGTCCTCGACGTCCGCGCGCAGCGTGTAGATGGTGCGCTGCACGACGGCGTTGAGCACCAGACCCTGCAGCCAGCCGAACACCGACGCGAGCACGTAGAGCGTGAGCACCCACAGCAGCACCGTGCTGAGCGCAGCGAAGTCGATGCCGGCACCGGGGACCAGGTGCATGCCGCTCAGCAGGTCAGCCTGCTGGGTCTCGCCGGCCGCACGCAACTGGGCGATCACCTGCTCCTGGGTGACCCCGGCCGGCAGCTGCTTCGAGATCGCACCCTCGAAGATGAGGTTGGTGCCCTCGCCGAGAAGCTTCGGCCCGAGGACCGAAAAGACGACGCTGATGATCGCAAGCACTGTGACGGCGATAAGGCTCAGCCATTCCGCACTGAGCAGCCCGGCGAGCCGCCGCAGCGACCGGGCGAAGTTCAGCGGCTTCTCGACCGGCGCACCCATGTTCCAGCCGCCGCGCTCGCCCTTCGGCAGTCGCTCGGGCGAACGCTCCTCCTCGGGCTCGACCGCATCCGCCGAGTCGCCGGATGCGCGTTCCGCCTCGTCCCTGAAGCTCACGCCGCCTCCTCCGGGGTCAATTGCGACGAGACGATCTCTCGGTAGGTCTCGTTCGAGAAAAGCAGCTCATCGTGCGTGCCACGCCCGACGATCTCGCCCTTCTCCAGCACCAGGATCTGGTCGGCGTCGATGATGGTCGAAACGCGCTGCGCGACGATCAGCTGGGTCGCGCCGTGCACGTTGCTGCTGAGCGCCGCGCGGAGTCGCGCATCCGTTCCCGTGTCGAGCGCGGAGAACGAGTCGTCGAACACATAGAACTCCGGCTTCTTCACCAGCGCGCGGGCGATGGCGAGCCGTTGCCGCTGCCCGCCGGACACGTTCGTGCCGCCCTGCGCGATCGTCGCCTCGAGCTGGCCGTCGAGCTCCTCGACGAAGTCCCGGCCCTGCGCGATCTCCAGTGCAGCCCACAGCTCGTCGTCGGTCGCATCCGGCTTGCCGAACCGCAGGTTGGAGGCGACGGTGCCCGAGAACAGGTACGGCTTCTGCGGCACGAGCCCGATAAGACTCCAGAGCAGGTCGGGGTCGAGGTCGCGAACGTCGACACCATCGACCAGCACCGCGCCGGCGGTGGCGTCGACCAGCCGCGGGATCAGGCTCACCAGAGTGGTCTTGCCCGCGCCCGTGCTGCCGATGATGGCTGTGCGCGTGCCGGGCTGAATGGTGAAGCTCAGCGACCGGAGAACCGGCAGTTCCGCGCCGGGGTAGGAGAAGGTCACATCGCGGAACTCGAGCGAGCCGGGAACGCCAAGTTCGGTCACCGGCGATACGGGGGGCGTCACCGAGGTCTCGGTCTTCAGCACCTCCCCGATGCGGTCGGCGCTGACCGCGGCGCGCGGCAGCAGGACGCCAAGGAAGGTGGCCATCATGACGCCCATCAGAATCTGCACCAGGTACTGCAGGAAGGCCACGAGCGTGCCGACCTCGATCTCGCCGGCGTCGACCCGGAGCCCACCGAACCAGATGACCGCGACGCTCGAGACGTTCATCACGAGCAGCACGGTGGGGAACATGAGTGCGAACAGCCGGCCGGCGCGCAGCGCGGTGTCAGTCAGGTCCCGGTTGGCGGTCGCGAACCGCTCCCGCTCCGCCTTCTCGCGCACGAACGCGCGGATGACCCGGATGCCGGTGAGCTGCTCACGCAGCACCTGGTTGACCCGGTCGATGCGCTTCTGCATGAGCCGGAACAGCGGCACCATCCGCACGATGATCGCCCCGAGCGCGATCAGCAGCACCGGGATGCTCACGGCCATCAGCCAGGACAGCCCGACATCCTGCTGCAGCGCGAGGATCACGCCGCCGATGGCGAGGATCGGCGCGGAGATGAACAGCGTGCAGGTCATCAGCACGACCATCTGCACCTGCTGCACGTCATTCGTGGCGCGAGTGATGAGCGATGGTGCGCCGAAGGAGGCGACCTCACGCTCGGAGAATTCGCTCACCCGGTGGAAGATGCCGTCGCGCAGGTCGCGCCCGAGCAGCATCGCCGTCTTGGCGCCGAAGTAGACCGCGGCGATGGCCGCCGTGATCTGCACGAGGGTGACCCCGAGCATCACGCTGCCCACCATCAGGATGTACCCGATGTCGCCCGTGGCGATTCCGTCATCGATGATGTCGGCGTTGAGGGTCGGGAGGTACAGCGACGCGATCGACTGGGCAAGCTGGAAGGCTGCGACCGCGACAAGGAGGGGCCAGTGGGGCTTCAGGAAGCGCCCCAGCAGAGGAAGAAGCATAGGGAAGAGAGTGTACTCCGGCGGTGGGATCGCGGCTTCTACACTTGGGAAAAGTCAAGGAGGTCGGCGTGCGCGCGGTCAGCTATTCGGAGTACGGGGGTCCCGAGGTGTTGCAGGTGGTCGACCTGCCGGATCCGGAGGTCGGCGATGGCACGGTGCGCGTGCGGGTGCGCGCGGCCGGTCTGAACCCGTTCGACTTCAAGGTTCGTCGCGGCGGCTACCTGCCGTCGCATACCCTGCCGAGCCTGCAGGGTGCCGAGTTCGCCGGTGTCGTCGACGCGGTCGGTGATGGTGTCACCGGATGGGCTGCAGGCGACGAGGTGCTCGGCTGGGTCGGCCGCGGCGCGCAGGCCGAGTTGGTCGTTGTCCCCGCGAAGAACCTCGCGCGCAAGCCGGCTTCGCTGGACTGGGCGGCGGCCGCCGGGATCGGACTCGTCGGCAACACCGCGAAGCGGTCGACCCAATCGCTTGGCCTGGGCGACGCCGACACGGTGTTTGTGAGCGGCGCATCCGGAAGCGTCGGCCTGCTGAGCGCCCAGTTCGCGCTGCGCACCGGGGCGAAGGTCGTCGGCACCGCCGGCCCGGCGCACCACGACTTCCTGTCTGGCCTCGGCATCGTCCCGGTCGCCTACGGTGATGGCATGCTCGACCGGTTGCGCGAAGCCGCGCCGCAGGGGTTCACGGCGATGCTGGACACGATCGGGGGCGAGTCGATCGAAGCCGGGCTCGCGCTCGGCATCCCGCCGGAACGCATCAACACCATCGCGGACAGCGCCTCGGCGCAGACGTATGGGCTGAACACGGTCGGCGGCGGCGGCAAGACCGCAGCGGAGCTCGAGGAGCTCGCGGCAGACCTCGCCGATGGACGCCTGGTGCTGCCGGTGCGCGCTGCCTTCCCTCTCGACCAGGTCGCTGATGCGTTCCGGGAGCTGGAATCTCGCCACGGCTCGGGCAAGGTCGTGCTGCTCCTCTGATCACCCGCAAAGGTTTGTGCCAAAAGCAAGCGAACGTTCCGTTGCGGTTGGCACAAACCTCTGCCGAGGGTGCCGAGCTAGGCGAAGATCGCGGTGATCTGGGCGACCTCGTCGGCGGTGGGCTTCCACAGCGTGCCCAGACCGGCATTCTGTTCGATCTGCTCAACGCTCGTGGCGCCAGCGATGACACTCGTGACGTTCGGCTGGGCGAGCAGCCAGGCGAAGGTCGCCGCGATCATGCTCACGCCGCGCTCGTCGCAGAACGCGCGGTAGCGCTCGACGGCGTCCCAGTTCACAGTCGCCATCAGCTCGGGCTTGATGACGGTGATGCGCGCGCCCTTCGGGCCGCCGTCCTTCGAGTACTTGCCGGTGAGGATGCCGTTGTACAACGGGAAGAACGGCAGGAACCCCAGCCCATACTGGCGCACGGCCGGCAGCACCTCCTTCTCGACACCGCGGGAGAGCAGGCTGTACTCGTTCTGCGCCGAGATGAAGCGCTGGTGCCCGTTCAGGCGCGCCGTGAACTCAGCCTCGGCGATCTGCCAGCCGGTCAAGTTCGAGTGGCCGAAGTAGCGGATCTTGCCCTCGTCGACGAGTTCATCGAGCGCCGCGATGGTCTCCTCGATCGGGGTGTGCGCATCCGGGGCGTGCAGTTGGTACAGGTCGATCCAGTCGGTCTGCAGGCGGCGAAGCGACGCCTCGATCGCGAGACGGATGTACCGGCGCGAGCCGCGAGCGCCCCAGTCGGGACCGTTGGCGCCGGCCATGTCCATGCCGAACTTGCTCGCGAGCACGATCTGATCGCGGCGCCCCTTGAGCGCGTTGCCCATGAGCGTCTCGCTGAGCCCCCGCTCGTGGCCGTAGATGTCTGCGGTGTCGAAGAGTGTGATGCCGGCATCGATCGCTGCGCCGATGACCCGGTCGGTGCCCTCCTGTGTCTCGGTTGCCGTGTGGGCGCGGCCGAAGTTGTTGCAGCCGAGGCCGACGGTGGAGACACGGAGCCCGGATGGGCCGAGATTGCGGTAGTCGATCGTTGCCATTCCCCTACGCTATCCGCTCCTCACCACGGCTCTTGACCGCCGCGGAGTGCGCCGATCACCGGCCGTTCGTGCCGGACGCGACAACGCCCGAGTACCGTCGCCCCATGACCGCATCAGCCCCGTCCCCGTCCTTTCTCGTCCGCACCGACAGCCCGATCGGGCGGCTCGAACTCTCCAGCGACGGGGCGAACGTCACGCGTCTGGTAGTCGAGTCGAACGGCACCCTGCCGCGGGACGGTGAGCCGGAGCGGGGCAATCGTGTGCTCGAACGTGCTGTTCAGCAGCTCGAGCAGTACTTCTCGGGTCGACGTCGGAAGTTTCGCCTGCCGCTGCAGCTGACTGGCACGGCGTTTCAGCAGGCGATCTGGAATCGATTGCTCGAGCTCGAGCATGGTGAGGTCATCAGTTACGGGACTCTCGGCGCGGCGGCCGGTCGAGCCGGGTCCGGACGGGCGGTGGGCACGGCCGTGCGCAGCAATCCGGTGCCGATCATCGTGCCGTGCCACCGGGTGCTGTCCACCGCCGGCACCGTGATCGGGTACTCGGGCGGACAAGGCATCCCGACCAAGCTGTGGCTGCTCGCCCACGAAGGGGTGCTGCTCCCCCAGCCAGCCTGACGGGTCTCAGGCGACAAGCAGCTCCAGCTCGCCGCCGTCGGCGACAGTCAGGTCGAATCCGGCGCCGGCCGCCCAGGCGGTGAGGGACGCGGCATCCGAATGCTCGATGCCGGCTTCGAGCAGAGCCCGGGTGAAGAGGCCCTTCGACTTCTTGTTGAAGTGGTTCAGCGCACGCCGTCGGCCGTCACCGTCGGCGGACACCACACGCACGTAGGCTGCCTGCGACGGCGCAGGGCCCATGTCGACGTAGGACTCGGAGCGAAGATCCAGCACGAACGTCTCCCGGGCCAGTTCGGCCGCGATGGCATCCCGCCAGGTGCGCTGCAGCGACACGCCCGGCAGGCGCGAGTCGTGCGACAGCCGATACGCCGGAATCGGGTCCAGCGCCCCGACGAGTCCGAACAGCGCCGAATGGACGACCAGGTGGCGACCGGCGAACTCCCGCGCACCGACCGACAGGCTCTGCGCGTCGAGCGCGTCGAACAGCACTCCCGTGTAACGGTCCATGGCGGGCAGCTGGGGCGACCGGTTGATCGCGCGGTTGCGTTCCAGTTCGTGCGACTGGGTGGGGCCGAGCTTCAACGCCCGCGCGGCGACCTGGGGATCCTCGTCGAGCAAGCCCAGCGCATCGAGGACCGCCGTGCGTGGTTCGGTCAGCGCCGGGAAGCGCAGCGCCGCGAGGTCCAGCGCCGTGTCCGGCGCGCCACCGTCGCGTTTGGTCTCGGACGGCGGGAGGAGGATCAGCATCGTGGCGGCTCGCAGGTAGACGGCGAATGGGCAGGTGGTGAGACACGAAATCGGCGGGAGCCCCAGGGTTCCCGCCGATTTCGAAGAGTGCGCGCCTCTAGGAGATCAGTTCGGCGTTGCGCGCCACGATCGTCACCGTGTCGTGCTCGACCGAGAGGAAACCGTCCTCGGCGTTTGCCCTGACGGTGGCGCCGTCCTCGGTCGTGACGCGAACCTCGCCGACGCCGAGGATCGCGAGCATCGGCTCGTGACCGGGCAGGATGCCGATCTCTCCCTCGACCGTGCGGGCGACGATCTGCTTCGCACGACCCGACCACACCTCCTGGGCGGCCGAGACGACGCTCACGTTGAGGTCGGCCATATCAGCCGTTCTCCTTCTGGATCTGCGCCCAGCGCTCTTCGACGTCCGAGATCGAACCGACGTTGAAGAACGCCTGCTCTGCGACGTGATCGAAGTCGCCGCGAGCGATCGCGTCGAAGCTCTCGATGGTGTCCTTCAGCGGAACGGTCGAGCCCTCGACACCGGTGAACTTCTTCGCCATGTAGGTGTTCTGCGAGAGGAACTGCTGGATGCGGCGCGCACGCGACACCGTGATCTTGTCCTCTTCGGACAGTTCGTCCACACCGAGGATCGCGATGATCTCCTGCAGTTCCTTGTTCTTCTGCAGGATCTGCTTCACGGTCGTCGCGACGCGGTAGTGGTCCTCGCCCAGGTAGCGCGGGTCCATGATGCGGCTCGTCGAGGTGAGCGGGTCGACCGCGGGGTACAGACCGCGAGATGCGATCTCACGGCTGAGCTCGGTCGTCGCGTCAAGGTGCGCGAAGGTCGTCGCCGGGGCCGGGTCGGTGTAGTCGTCCGCGGGAACGTAGATCGCCTGCAACGACGTGATCGAGTGACCACGCGTCGAGGTGATGCGCTCCTGCAAGATGCCCATCTCGTCGGCAAGGTTCGGCTGGTAGCCCACCGCGGACGGCATGCGGCCCAGCAGCGTCGATACCTCGGAGCCGGCCTGCGTGAAGCGGAAGATGTTGTCGATGAACAGCAGCACGTCCTGCTTCTGCACGTCGCGGAAGTACTCGGCCATGGTCAGGGCCGACAGCGCGACACGCAGACGCGTGCCGGGCGGCTCGTCCATCTGGCCGAACACGAGCGCGGTCTTGTCGAAGACGCCCGCCTCTTCCATCTCGTGGATGAGGTCGTTGCCCTCACGGGTGCGCTCACCGACACCGGCGAACACGGACACACCACCGTGGTCCTGCGCGACGCGCTGGATCATCTCCTGGATGAGGACGGTCTTGCCGACGCCCGCACCACCGAACAGGCCGATCTTTCCACCGAGCACGTACGGCGTGAGCAGGTCGATGACCTTGATGCCGGTCTCGAACAGCTGGGTCTTCGACTCGAGCTGGTCGAACGCCGGGGGCCGGCGGTGGATGGGCCAGCGTTCGGTGATCTCGATGGTCTCGCCTGGCTCGGCATTCAGCACATCGCCGATGACGTTGAAGACGCGACCCTTGGTGACATCACCGACGGGAACCGAGATCGGGGCGCCGGTGTCACGCACTTCCTGGCCGCGGACCAGGCCGTCGGTCGGGTTCAGAGCGATGGCGCGTACAACGTCGTCGCCGAGGTGCTGCGCGACCTCGAGGGTGATCTCGTGCGCGTCGTCGCCGATGGTGACGGTGGTCTTCAGCGCCTGGTAGATGTCGGGGATCGCATCGTGCGGGAACTCGATGTCGACGACCGGGCCGGTGACGCGCGAGACGCGGCCAATGCCGGAGTTGTCGAGCGGCAGCTGGTCGGCCTTCTTCGCCCGGGATGCCGCGGGCTTGCGCGCCGCGGGCTTCTTGTTCTCAGCGGGGGCTGTCGTGGTCATGGCTTCCCTATTCTCCTAAAGAAGGTTACTTGGCCGAGGCGAGGGCGTCTGCGCCGCCGACGATCTCGGAAATCTGCTGGGTGATCTCGGACTGGCGCGCGTTGTTGGCTAGGCGCGTGTAGTCCCGGATGAGCTTGTCTGCGTTGTCGCTCGCCGACTTCATCGCCTTCTGCGTCGCCGCCTGCTTGCTCGCATCCGACTGCAGGAGCGCATTGAAGATGCGGCTCTCGATGTAGACCGGCAGCAGCGCGTCCAACACTGCGTCGACCTCGGGCTCGAACTCGTAGAGCGGAAGGATCTCGCGCTCCCCGGGCTCCTCGACACCCTCGACGACCTCCAGCGGCAGCAGACGAACGACCTCGGGGGTCTGCGTCAGCATGCTCACGAAGCGGTTGTAGACGATGTGGATCTCATCCACTCCGCCTTCGCTCGTCGGCTGGATGAACCGCGACACCAGGGCATCGCCGATCTCGCGAGCGAGCTCCACCTTGGGGGTGTCGGTGCCGCCGATCCAGGCTTCCTCGGTGGCACGCTTGCGGAACGCGAAGTACCCGACAGCCTTGCGGCCGATGAGGTAGTAGACGACGTCCTTGCCCTGGCTCTTCAGCAGGCTCGCGAGTTCCTCAGCCTCGCGGAGCACGTTCGCGTTGAACGCGCCCGCGAGACCGCGGTCCGAGGAGAAGATGACGATCGCAGCGCGCTCGACCTTCTCCGGCTCGGTGGTGAGGATGTGGTCGACGTTGGAGTACGTCGCGACGGCCGAGACCGCACGCGTGACCGCACGCGAGTACGGTCCTGAGGCCGCGACCCGCTGTTGCGCCTTCTGGATGCGCGAAGCGGCGATCAGCTCCATGGCCCGAGTGATCTTCTTGGTCGTCTGGGCAGAACGAATTTTCTGCCGGTAGACCCGAAGTTGCGCTCCCATGTCCCTACTCTTCTCGTGTTACTCGTGCGGTCTCAGGTGGCCGGTTCAGCGGCGTGCCTTGACGATTTGCTCCTGGTTGACGTCTTCCTCGTCGAGTTCTTCGAACTCTTCGTGGCCCGCCTGGATGAGCGACTTGCCCTCGCTGGTCTGGAACTCCAGCTTGAACTTGTCGACCTCCTTGTCCAGGGTCGCGATGGTGTCGTCGTCCAGCTTGCTGGTCTCGCGCAGCGTGTCGAGCACCTTGGTGTTGCGTGCGAGGTGGTCGAGCAGTTCGCGCTCGAAGCGCAGGATGTCCTCGACCGGGACCTCGTCAAGCTTCCCGTTGGTGCCGGCCCAGATCGAGACGACCTGGTCCTCCACCGGGTACGGCGAGTACTGCGGCTGCTTGAGCAGCTCGGTGAGGCGGGCGCCTCGCGCGAGCTGGCGGCGGCTGGCGGCGTCGAGGTCGGATGCGAACATCGCGAACGCCTCGAGCGCGCGGTACTGGGCGAGCTCGATCTTGAGAGTGCCGGAGACCGACTTGATCGACTTGAGCTGCGCGTCACCGCCGACTCGCGAGACGGAGATTCCGACGTCGACGGCCGGGCGCTGGTTCGAGTTGAACAGGTCGGACTGCAGGAAGATCTGGCCGTCGGTGATCGAGATCACGTTGGTCGGGATGTACGCCGAGACGTCGTTCGCCTTGGTCTCGATGATCGGCAGGCCGGTCATCGATCCGGCGCCGAGCTCGTCCGACAGCTTCGCGCAACGCTCGAGCAGGCGCGAGTGCAGGTAGAACACGTCACCGGGGTATGCCTCACGGCCCGGCGGGCGGCGCAGCAGCAGCGACACGGCGCGGTAGGCCTCAGCCTGCTTCGACAGGTCATCGAAGATGATCAGGACGTGCTTGCCCTGGTACATCCAGTGCTGGCCGATCGCGCTGCCGGTGTACGGCGCAAGGTACTTGAAGCCCGCAGCGTCGGATGCCGGGGCGGCGACGATGGTGGTGTACTCCATCGCGCCGGCGTCCTCGAGCGCGCCCTTGACGGATGCGATGGTCGAGCCCTTCTGGCCGATCGCGACGTAGATGCAGCGGACCTGCTTGTCGGTGTCGCCCGACTCCCAGTTCGCCTTCTGGTTGATGATCGTGTCGATCGCAAGAGCGGTCTTGCCGGTCTGGCGGTCACCGATGATCAGCTGGCGCTGGCCGCGGCCGATCGGGATCATCGCGTCGATCGCCTTGATGCCGGTCTGCAGCGGCTCGTGCACGCTCTTGCGCTGCATGACGCCGGGCGCCTGCAGTTCGAGCGCGCGGCGACCATCCGTTGCGACCTCGCCGAGACCGTCGATCGGGTTGCCGAGCGGGTCGACCACGCGGCCGAGGTAGCCGTCGCCGACGGGGACCGAGAGAACCTCGCCCGTGCGGGTGACCTCCATGCCCTCTTCGATGCCGGTGAACTCACCGAGCACGACGACGCCGATCTCGTCCTCGTCGAGGTTGAGCGCGAGGCCCAGCGTGCCGTCGGCGAACCGCAGAAGCTCGTTCGCCATGGCGCCCGGGAGCCCCTCGACGTGAGCGATGCCGTCCGCGGCGTCGATGACCGTGCCGACCTCGGCCGTTGCGGCCTTGTTCGGCTCGTAGGACTTCACGAAGTCCTGCAGCGCGCCGCGGATCTCCTCCGGGCTGATCGTCAGTTCTGCCATTGTCGTACCCTTTCGTGCGGGGCTAGGCCCCTGAAGTGTCGACTCGCTAGCCAGCGAGTTGAAGTCTGAGTTCCCCGAGCTTGGACGCGACCGTGTCGTCGATCACGTCGTTGCCGACCTGCACGCGCAGGCCGCCGATGATCGTCGGGTCGACCACCAGGTTGATGGTGAGCTGCCCGTAGCGTGCCGCGAGACCGGCACGCAGCCGCTGGAGCTGTTCGGATGCGAGCGGCTGAGCTGCGGTGACGGTGGCGATGCGGCTGCCGGCCTCGCTCGCGACGATCTCGGCCGCGTCGCGAAGCAGCGCGCCGATGCGGCGGCCGCGAGGCTGCTGCACCAGGTGGCGGACGATGACGAGCGTCTGCTCGGAGGCCTTGCCCGCCAGCAGAGCGTCGACGAGCGCGAGCTTCGCGTCCGCATCCCCGAGTTTGCTGACGACCGCCAGCTCCAGCTCGGCGTCGGACGTCACCGCTGCACCGAACGCGAACAGCTCACCGACGATGTCGGTTCCCGCGTCGGCCGACCGGGCGACAGCGCGGATGCCGATCTCCTCGATGCCGGCCAGAAGGTCGACCCCGCTTGACCAGCGGTTGGCCACCAGCACGTCGAGCAGACCGCGCGGCTGCTCCTCGAGCGCGCCGAAGATGCGGTCAGCGAGGACGCGCTTCTGCTCGGCCGAGGCGGACGGGTCGGCAATGGCCGACGCGAGCTGCTTCGACCCTCCGATGAGCCGACCTGCCGACAGCAGTTCTGCACCGGTCGACATCGGCACCGGACCCGGAGCTGCTGACAGCGCTGAACGCGCCGCCTCGAGCGCCTGAGTGGTGGCTGAACCCATTTACTTTCTCGCCTTCGCCCTGCCGGAGGTCGCTCCGGCGGTGGCGGTCGTCTGCTTCTCGCCGGCTTCGAGGTCAGCGAGGAAGCGGTCGACGAGCGCCGCTGATTTCCTGTCGTCGCTGAGGCTCTCGCCGATCACACCGGATGCCAGGTCGATCGCAAGCGACCCGACCTCGGCACGCAGCGAGACGAGCGCCGCCTGACGCTCCGCCTCGATGGTCGCCTGGGCGTTCGCGGTGATGCGGGCGGCCTCTGCGGCAGCCTGCTCCTTGAGCTCGCTCAGGATCTTCGTGCCGTCGATGCGGGCCTGCTCGCGGATCTTCGCGGCTTCGCCACGCGCGTCAGCGAGCTGCTTGCGGTACTCCTCGAGTGCGGCATCCGCTTCGGCCTTGGCCTCATTCGCCTTCTCGATGTTGCCCTCGATGGCGGCGGAGCGCTCGTCGAGCATCGCCTGCAGCTTCGGGAGCGCGTACTTCCAGAAGAAGAAGATGATGATG
The DNA here is from genome assembly GCF_012274275.1 of Cryobacterium sp. BB307. GTDB lineage: Bacteria > Actinomycetota > Actinomycetes > Actinomycetales > Microbacteriaceae > Terrimesophilobacter. Next base: position 103,259 of record NZ_JAANZA010000003.1, read on the forward strand.
ACGAAGATGACCAACGACCAGATGATGTCGTAGTCCGCCGGCAGCAGCGGGTTCACAGTCGTCTCGCCCTCAGCCGCGGCGAGGAATGCGCTGCTCTTTCCAGCAAGCATCCTTGCCTCCTTACTTGCTTACGTGGCTTACGGGAACGGGATGAACGCGACGGCGATGCCGATGAAGGCGAGCGCCTCGGTGAACGCGATGCCGAGGAACATGAGGCCGGTGAGGCGACCCTGAAGCTCTGGCTGGCGAGCAACGGCCTCGACGGTCTTGCCGACGACGAGACCAACGCCGATCGCGGGGCCGATGGTTGCGATGCCGAAGGCGACCGGGGCGATGTGGCCGGTGAGCTCAGCGAGGTCCATAGTGATTCCTTCCGTTGGGTGAATCGGGCGGTTGCCAGATCCGTCTCTAGTGCTCTTCAACCAGCGCGAGCTGGATGTAGATCGTTGTGAGTAGTGCGAAAACGTAGGCCTGCAGCGCGGCCACCATGATCTCGAACAGGGTGAACGCGAAGCCGAAGGCGAAGGTGCCGATGCTGAACAGTCCGAACCATCCACCGGCGGAGAACAGGAAGAAGTGGGTGGCCGAGAAGCACAGCACGAGGAGCATGTGCCCGCCGACCATGTTCATCAGAAGACGAAGGGCCAGTGTGACCGGGCGGACCAGGAAGGTCGAGATGAACTCCATCGGCGTGACCACGAGCAGCACCGGCCACGGGACACCAGAGGGCACCAGCGAGTTGCGCACGAACCCTGCCGGGCTCTTCTTGATGCCTGCGTAGACGAACGCGATGTACGCGACCACCGCGAGCACCAGCGGGAACCCGATCACCGACGAGCCGGCGATGTTCAGGAACGGGATGATGCCGGTGATGTTCAGCGCGATGATCGAGAAGAAGATCGTCACGATCAGCGGCAGGAAGCGCTTGCCGTCCTTCTCGCCGAGGTTGTTGTAGACGATGCTGTCGCGGACGAAACCGATGGACAGTTCGACGAGGTTCTGGCCGCGGCCCGGGACGAGTCGCATCCGCCGGGTGCCGAGCCAGAACAGCAGCAGCAGCGCGGCGACAGCGAGAAAACGCACCAGCATGAGCCGGTTGATCTCGAACGGCGTGCCCTCGAAAAGGATGGCCGGCGGGAAGAAGTCGTCGAACGAGGGACCGTGGAATTCCCCTTCACCGGCAGCGGCCAGGACAACCGTGTTGAGAGCGTTAACTAGCAGCGCTGTCTCCAAGATTTAGGCGTGCGGACACGCGGCGGAAAGAGGGGGAGGTACCTGCGAAAGCTTAGCAATACCTCACACAGGGAACTAATCGCTGGATTCGTCAGCTTTCGGGGACGACTTCGGCGGTGTCGAATCCCCGGTTTCATGCGGGAGTTTGACGTCCGAGACATAGCCCATGCGGCTGGTCATGAAGGCGTAGACGTCGATCGCGAGGCTGCCGACGACGGATGCGACGACGGTGAAGAACAGCACGAGCGGGTCGATCGCGGGGCTCCTGCCGAACACGATCGCGACCACCAGGAAGATGGCCAGCTTCACCATCCAGCCGCCGAGGACGATCCCGAAGAACAGGGGGCTGAGCAGGTCGCCCTTGGTGGTCCGGGCAGCGAGGATGACGGTCAAGGCGGTCAGTCCCATGAAGACGAAGGTCAGCGCGGCCCCGATCACGGCGCCGAGGACCCCGGGGGTCCCCGCAACCCACAACCCGATCCCGCCGCCGACCACGGCGATTGCGACCGCGAGAAGGGCGTCGAGCACCAGGGTGCGCTTGAGCATCGGCACTACGGTCATGGAATTTCCTCTACTTGGTCGGGATGGGCTCCGCGGGCGCGTGCCGCAAACGACTTGCGCCACAGCGGCGTGATGGTGAAGAACGCGCACACGGCGAAGCCGATGCCGAGGAACGCGAGCACCCAGGCGATGGGAACGAACAGGAACAGCAGGCATCCGACTGCGATGACGGCGCTCCACGCGTAGAAGATCAGCACCGCCTGCAGGTGGGTGTGACCCATGTCGAGCAGCCGGTGGTGCAGGTGCTTGCGGTCAGCCGAGAACGGCGACTTGCCCGCGCGCAAGCGCCGCAGGACGGCCAGCGAGAAGTCGAGCAACGGGACGATGAGCACGGCGATCGGCAGCAACAGCGGGATGAATGCCGGTGCGAGGATGCGGCCGGAGTCGAGCGAGTTCGGGTCCACCTGCCCGGTCACCGAAATAGCCGAGGTGGCCATCAGGAGGCCGACGAGCATCGACCCGGCATCGCCCATGAACAGCTTCGCCGGATGCCAGTTGAGCGGCAGGAACCCGACACACGCGCCGACCAGCACCGCGGAGAGCAGCGAGGCGAGGTTGAAGTACTCGGCTTCACCGACCACCCGGGCGAGGATGTAGCTGTAGAGGAAGAAGACGCCGTTGGCGATGATCGCAACGCCTGCGACGAGGCCGTCCAGGCCGTCGATGAAGTTGACCGCGTTCATCACCGCGACCACCGCGATGACGGTGAGCACGAGACCGAGAATCGGCGGGACGACCGTGACGCCACCCACCGGCAGGGTCACCAGCTGCACGCCCTGCCACACCAGCAGGCCGGCGGCGATCATCTGGCCGGCGAGCTTGGTGAGCCAGTCGAGGTCCCAGATGTCGTCGGCGACGCCGATCACGACGATGATGAATGCCGCGCTGAGGATGGCGGTGATCTGGCCGGGGTCGGCGAAGACGAGGTGGAACCAGCTGACCTGCGACGCGACCGCCATCGCGACCAGGATGCCGAGGAACATGGCAATCCCGCCCAGCCGAGGCGTCGGGGTGGTGTGCACGTCACGCTCGCGGATCTTCGGGTAGAGCCGGAACCGCGAGCTGAGCTTCCAGATGACGAAGGACAGTGCGAACGTGACCACCGCGGCGATGAGCCCCGCGAGGACGTAGAAGATCACGTCACGGCCTCCCAGATGGCGTCGTCCGGGATCACCCCGTGGCGCACGATCTTCAGTTCGCCGCCGATGAGCAGGCCGGTGACATCGACGATGGTGGAGCCGTTGCTCCGGCCGTCTTCGACCGCGCTCTCACCGACCGTGCCGCCGTCGAGGTACACGCTGACGCTGTCGCCGAGCGCGTCGACCGCCTCCTGGGCGGTGGTCGCGGCCGGCTCCCCGGTCTTGTTCGCCGAGGTCACCGCGAGCGGGCCGGTCTCCGACAGCAACTCGAGCGCGACCTTGTTGGCTGGCATCCGCAGCGCAACGGTGCCGTGGGTCTCCCCCAGGTCCCACTGCAGCGACTCGCGTGCCGGCAGGATCAAGGTGAGTGCGCCGGGCCAGAACGCCTTGACCAGCTTGCGCGCAGCATCCGGGACGTCCTCGGCGAGCGCGTCGAGCGTCGGGATGCCCGGCAGGAGCACGGGCGGCGGTGCGTTGCGGCCGCGGCCCTTGGCGTCGAGGAGGCGCTGGACGGCGTCCGGGTTGAAGGCGTCGCAGCCGACCCCGTAGACCGTGTCGGTAGGGATGACGATGAGCTCGCCCCGGCCGATCGCGCCTCGCGCGAGGCGCATTCCGGTGAGGAGCTCCGAGCTGTCGGAGCAGTCGTAGATGGTCGCCATGTCGGCACAATCCTACTTGGCGACCATCTGACGACTGTTGTCACTCAGCGGCGCCCGGCCTTGCGCTGGAACATGACAGCTCCGAACACGATCGACACGGCAAGGATGGCGACGCACCAGCCCAGCGCCCAGAGCGGCTCATTGCCCAGCTCAGTACCCATCAGCAGTCCGCGGATGGTCTCGATGATGGGGGTCAGCGGCTGGTTCGATGCGATCCAGTGCATCCAGTCGGGCATCGTCTGGATCGGCACGAACGCGCTGGAGACGTACGGGAGGAACAGCAGGATGAACCCGTAGCTGGCCGCCGCCTCCGCACTGCCCGCGGCGAGGCCGATCGCCGCGAACAGGTAGGTGATCGCGAGGATGTAGAGCGCGACGAGCGCCAGCGCACCCAGCCAGCCGAGCAGCGAGCCCTGCGGCCGGAATCCGACCGCGATGCCGACACCGATCACCAGCGCCGTGGCGAGCAGGTTGCGCACGAGGCTCGCGACGACGTGCCCAGTCAGCACCGCCGATGCCCGGATCGGCATGGTGCGGAAGCGGTCGACGATGCCGTTCTGCATGTCCTGCGCGACCGAGACGGCCGTCGAGGACGCCCCGAAGCCCGCGCAGAGCAGGACGATACCGGGTACGACGTAGTTCACGTAGTCGCCGGAGGAATCGATCGCGCCTCCGAACACGAACGTGAACATCAGCATGGTGATCACCGGCAGCATGATGGCCATCACCATGGATTCTCCGTCGCGCAGCGAGTGCAGCAAGCTGCGCCGGATGAAGGTCGCCTCCTCTGCGCCGAAGGGCAGCGGCTGGGTGGTCAGGGTGGTCATCGTGCGGTCCTTCCAATCAGTTCTGGCGCTGCGTGTCCCGCGCCTGCGTCGGTGAGGGCCAGGAAGACGTCGTCGAGACTGGGTTCGCGCACCGTGACGTCCCCATCCACTCCGGATGCGTCGACCTCGGCGATCGCGGCGCGAAGACCGTGGATGCTTCCGTCGGTCGGCAGCTGCAGCAGCAGGTTCCCGGCGCGGTCCCGCACCTCCACGACATCGCCGCCCACTGTCGCCTTGAGCGCAGCGGGCGTTCCCGATGCAACGACGTGCCCTTCGTTCAGCACAGCTACGGTGTCCGCGAGCTGGTCGGCTTCCTCGAGGTACTGGGTGGTGAGGAACACCGTGCGGCCGTCCTCCTTCAGTGACCGGATGACGTTCCACAGCTCCTGCCTGCTGCGCGGGTCGAGACCCGTGGTCGGCTCATCGAGGAACAACACGGAAGGGGCGACGATCAGGCTGATCGCGAGGTCCAGCCTGCGGCGCATCCCGCCCGAGTAGGTCTTCGCGCGCTTGCGTGCGGCCTGGACGAGGTCGAACCGCTCGAGCAGCTCGTCGGCGCGAGCGGCGCTCGCTGACCGGCTGAGGCCGAACAGGCGTCCCATCATCCGGAGGTTCTCACTGCCGGTGAGCACCTCGTCGACGGCTGCCGACTGTCCGGTGAGACCGATGCTGCGACGAACGGCCAGCGGATCGCGCCCAACGTCGAATCCGTTCACCGTCGCGGTGCCGGCATCCGGAGCGACCAGCGTGGAGAGGATGTTGATGAGCGTGGTCTTGCCTGCGCCGTTCGGTCCGAGCAGGGCGAAGATCTCGCCTGGCGCGACCTCGAAGGTCACGTCGTTCAGCACCGGGTGGGTGCCGAACGTCTTGCGCAGTCCGGAGACCGCGATTGCCGGGGTTTGCATAGCCGACTAGCCTTTCTGTTTACGAGGCATAGCCTGTTTATGAGCTACGCAGTTTATGATGTACACAGTGTGTATGACGCACACAGTGCTGTCAAGCTGAGCGCGTCCCACCGTGAAAGGCCACCCGATGACAGAGCCAGTCGAGCCGAAACTCCCCCACGCCATCGCCCTCGCCTGGGGTCTCGCCGAGCCGCCGCAACGCGGCCCCAAGCGCGAGCTGAGCCTCGACGCGATCATCGATGCGGCGATCGCGATCGCCGACGCTGAGGGAATCGGTGCGCTGTCGATGAGCCGGGTCGCATCGTCGCTCGGCTTCACGACGATGTCGCTGTACCGCTACGTGACTAGCAAGGACGACCTGCTGCAGCTCATGCAGAACTCCGCAGCCAGGGTCGTCGTGCCGCCCCTCGACGAGGCCCAGGGTTGGCGAGAGGCCCTCCGCGAGTGGTTTGACGCGCTCGTCGGCGCCTACCGGAAGCACCCGTGGACCCTCGACATCCCGGTGAGCGGTGTGCCGATGATGCCCACCGCCCTCGTCATCGTCGATTGGGCCATGCGCGCCATGCGCGACCTGCCACTCGATCCCGGCGAGAAGATCGAAGTGCTCCTGCTGCTGACCAGCTACGCGCGCGCCACCGCACAACTCGAGCGCGACCTCACTCGCGCAGGGGAGAACGCGACAATGGGAGCAGAGAGCACCGCGGCCCTGACCGAGGTGGTGAGCGAAGAAGCGTTCCCCTACCTGTTCCCGCTCATCCGGGACGGCGTCTACGCCGGCGGTGACCCGGCAGACTTCGAGTACGAGACCGACATGCTCTTCGGCCTCGAACGCATCCTCGACGGCATCGAGAGCTACACCAGCCGGTAGCCGGTCAGCGGATCGCGGTCGTCATCCGGTCGCGGCCGAGGAGATCCGGATGCGTGGCTGCCGCCTGCCAGCCGTCATCGGTCAACAGCGCTCGGATGGCGGCGCCCTGCAGCTCGCCGTGCTCGATCACGAGCGTGCCACCCGGGTGCAGCAGCCGCAGCGCGGCCGCCGACAGGTCGCGGATGACATCCAAGCCGTCCGGTCCGCCGTAAAGCGCGAGCTCCGGATCATGCAGCCGCACCTCGGGGTCGCGCGGCACGGCATCCGTCGGCACGTAGGGCGGATTGGAGGCGACGACCGACACTGTGCCGTCCAGCTCACCGAGCGCGCTCGCCAGGTCAGCCAGCACGAGGGTCACCGCCGCACCCGTGTGCTCGATGTTCCTTTTCGCCCAGGCGTGAGCATCCGGGGATAACTCGACCGCATACACGCGCGCGTGCGGCACCTCAGTCGCCATGGCGATCGCGATGGCACCGCTGCCCGTGCCGAGGTCGACCGCGACCGGTTCGGCCGCTGCGACCGCACTCAACGCGTCGACGGCCACGCCCGCGACGAGCTCGGTCTCCGGTCGGGGCACGAACACGCCTGGTCCGACGAGCAGCTCAACATTGCGGAACGGCGCGCGCCCGGTGATGTGCTGCAGCGGCTCGCGCGCGGCGCGGCGGGCGACCAGGCCGCGCAGGGCGGTGGCCTCGTCCTCGCTCAGTGCGGCATCCAGCGCCACCTTTGCCTGCACCTCGCCGCGCCCCACGCCGAGCACGTGCCCGATCAGCAACTCGGCGTCGACCTCGGGATCGGGCACCCCGGCAGCGGCAAGCTCGCGGGCCGCCTCGGAGCGCAGGTGTCGTACACCGGACGTCATAGTTCCTCTTCCGTTCGACCGCCACGTCTATTCTGTCGTGGTCGGGAATACCAGCGCGCAGCCGGTGTTATCCCGCACGAGCCCTCGCGCGTGGGCGCCCGCCCGTCGCGCCAGTCACGAAAGCGAGAGAAATGACTCAGATCTACTCCGACATCACCCAGGCAGTGGGACGCACACCGCTCGTGAGGCTCAACCGGGTGACGGATGGTTCGCAGGCGACGGTGCTCGCGAAGCTCGAGTTCTACAACCCTGCGTCGAGCGTCAAGGACCGCATCGGCGTCGCGATCGTCGACGCGGCCGAGGCCTCGGGTGAGTTGAAGCCCGGTGGCACCATCATCGAGGCGACCAGCGGCAACACCGGCATCGCGCTCGCGTTCGTGGGTGCCGCCCGCGGCTACAAGGTCATCCTCACCATGCCGGAGACCATGAGCAAGGAGCGCCGCAAGATGCTGCGCGCGTACGGGGCCGAGATCGTGCTGACCGCCGGTGCCGACGGCATGCGCGGCGCCGTGCAGAAGGCCGAGGAGCTCGCGGCGAACACCCCGGGCGCGATCTTGGCCAAGCAATTCGACAACGACGCCAACCCGCGCATCCACCGTGAGACGACCGGTGAGGAGATCTGGGCGGACACCGACGGCGCCGTCGACATCCTGGTCTCTGGCATCGGAACCGGTGGCACCATCACCGGCGCTGGCGGTCTGCTCAAGGAGCGCAAGCCCGAGGTGAAGGTCGTCGCGGTGGAGCCGAAGGACTCCCCGCTGCTGAGCGAGGGCACGGCAGGGCCGCACAAGATCCAGGGCCTCGGCGCCAACTTCGTGCCGAGCGTGCTCAACCGTGACGTCTACGACGAGGTGTTCGACGTCGAGCTGCCGGACGCTATCCGCACCGCCCGCCGCCTCGGCACCGAGGAGGGCGTCCTCGCGGGCATCTCCGGTGGAGCAGCCGTCTACGCCGCGACCGAGGTCGCCAAGCGTCCGGAGAACGCGGGCAAGACGATCGTCGTGGTGGTGCCGGACTTCGGCGAGCGCTACTTCTCGACTGTCCTCTTCGAGGATCTGGAGGACTGAGCCGACGTGCCCTTCAGACGCGCGCGTGAGGACATCCGCAATGCCCTCATGCGGGACCCAGCTGCCCGCAGCCGGCTTGAGGTGTTCCTCAGCTACTCCGGGCTGCACGCGGTATGGAACCACCGGTTCAACAACTGGCTGTGGCGCCACAACCTGAAGACCCTCGCGCGCGTGCTGTCGCAGCTCAGCCGCTTCTTTACCGGCATCGAGATCCACCCGGGCGCCACCATTGGCCGGCGCCTGTTCATCGATCACGGCATGGGCGTGGTGATCGGCGAGACGGCGGAGATCGGCGACGACGTGACCCTGTATCACGGCGTCACGCTCGGCGGTAAGCACCTCGGCAAGGTCAAGCGCCACCCGACGCTGGAAGACGGCGTTGTGGTGGGCGCGGGCGCCCAGGTGCTGGGCGCAGTGACGGTGGGCGCGGGTAGTGTCGTGGGCGCGAACGCCGTGGTCGTGCACGATGTGCCGCCAGGCTCGCTTGCGGTGGGGGTTCCGGCCGTGATCAAGCCGCGCACGAAACGCGATCAGCCTGAGCAGTGGATCGACCCGGCGATGTACATCTGACTAGTCCGGCTGGCCGGGTGTGGGAGGGATATCTGCTCCTCGCTCAAACATTGAAGGGTTCGGGAGGCCCTGGCGGGCCGCCCGAACCCTTCAAAACTCGCAACCCCGCAGACATCCCTCCCACACCCTCAACCTCCTGAGGACCTAGGTAGTCGTTGTCGGGGTTCGGTCCGTCGCCAGTGACGGCGGGCTCGTCAGCTGGCGCATCACCCACTCGAGCGGGCCGGGACCGACGAAGCGGCGCCAGAGGAGCGCGAACAGCGCTGAGCCGATGATGAGCCAGGCGACGAGCGCCCAGCTGTCGTAGACGACGAACGGGCGGCCGGCTGCGATGAAGAACGACGCGATCACCAGGATCTGCCCGGCGTAGATGGTCAGGGGCATCGAGCCCATCGCCCCGACCGGGGCGAGAGCGAATCGGATGCCGCGCCCGATTGCGCCGAGTGCGGGGCCGGTGAGCAACAGGAGGGCGCCGATCACGGTGAACGCGAAGCCTCCTGATCCGAGGATCTCCGCGTGCGTGGCCGAGTGCGCAGAGGCGTCGACGCCAAGGACCACCGCTGCTGCGCCGTAGCCGACGAGCATGCCGCCGATGCCGCCCAGCAGCACGAGCAGCTGGGTTCCGACGCGGCGCAGGTCGCTCCGCGCGGCGATCAGGCCGAGGATGAGCACGGGTAGCCAGACCAGGGCCGGGTAATAGCCGGTGAGCAGCCACTCGACCGGCACGACGACCAGGGCCGGTGTCGTGGCACTGTCCACGATCGGCTGCGCGGCATCCGCCAGCAGCGGCGCGATCACGAACAGCGTGACGGCGACGATTGCGAGCACGCGGCGCGGCAGGAACAGCAGCGGAACGAGCAGCAGGAACATCACGCCGTAGTAGTCGAGGATGATCGCAATGTCGGTCGGCACGATCCACAGCACCAGCCCGAGCAGGATGAGCAGCAGCGCACGCAGCACCACGGTCTGCCGCATACGGCCACGTCCCGCTGTCGGCTCCGCTGAACCGCTCATCAAGCCGAGCGACACCCCCGCGAGGGTGGCGAACAGCAGCGACGAGCGACCGTCGACGATCCATTCGGCATCCGGATCCGGGTAAGGCGCCGCATGCGCGATGAACATCCCGATCAGCGCAAGGCCACGGGCGATGTCGATGCCAGCCAGCCGGGGTGGTGTCACCCCATCATTGTCGGCTACTTGTCGCCGATATCGGCGAGTCTCGCTTCCTCGTCCGCCTGGATGCACGATTCGATGACCGCGTCGAGCGCGCCGTTCATGACCGCGTCCAGATTGTACGCCTTGTACCCGGTGCGGTGGTCGGCGATGCGGTTCTCCGGGAAGTTGTAGGTTCGGATGCGCTCCGAGCGGTCCATGGTGCGAATCTGGCTCTTGCGGACATCGGACGCCGCGGCCGCAAGCTCCTCCTGCTGCCGCGCGAGCAGGCGAGCGCGGAGCACGCGCATGCCCGCCTCGCGGTTCTGCAGCTGGCTCTTCTCGTTCTGCATCGACACGACGATGCCGGTCGGCACGTGGGTGATGCGCACCGCAGAGTCGGTCGTGTTGACCGACTGGCCACCGGGACCGCTCGAGCGGTAGACGTCGATCTTGAGGTCGTTCTGGTTGATCTCGACCTCTTCCGGCTCGTCCACCTCCGGGAAGACCAGCACACCGGTCGTCGAGGTGTGGATGCGCCCCTGTGACTCTGTCACCGGGACGCGCTGCACGCGGTGCACGCCGCCCTCGTACTTGAGGTGCGCCCAGGCGCCCTGCGAGGGGTCGCTCGCGTTGGACTTGATCGCGAGCTGTACGTCCTTGTAGCCGCCGAGGTCGCTTTCGTTGCGATCGAGCAGCTCGGTCTTCCAGCCCTTGGACTCTGCGTAGTGCAGGTACATGCGCAGCAGGTCGGCCGCGAACAGCGCGCTCTCGGCACCGCCCTCGCCGCCCTTGATCTCCATGATCACGTCACGGCCGTCATCCGGGTCCCTGGGGATCAGCAATCGGCGCAGCTTCTCCTGCGCTACCCGCTGGGCCTCCTCGAGGGATGGGACCTCTTCGGCGAACGTTGCGTCCTCTTTGGCGAGTTCGCGCGCCGCGGCGAGGTCCTCCCCCGCCTGAATCCAGTGCTCGTGGGCAGCCTTGATCTGGCTGAGCTCGGCGTAGCGCCGGTTGATCTTTTTCGCCCTGGCCGCATCCGCGTGAACGGCGGGATCCGAGAGTTGCCTCTGCAGGTCCTCATGCTCGGCCAGCAGCGATGCCACTGACTCGAACATGCCGGTTAGTCGTCCTTCGATCCGGGTGACGGCATCGACTTCTGCACCTGCATCAGGAACTCGACGTTGCTCGAGGTGTCCTTCAACCGGCCGAGCACGAGCTCGAGCGCGGCCTGGGTGTCGAGTCCGGCGAGGGCGCGGCGCAGCTTCCAGACGATCTTGGTCTCGTCAACACCCATGAGCATTTCCTCACGACGGGTGCCGGATGCGTTGACGTCGACCGCGGGGAAGATGCGCTTGTCGGCGAGCTGACGCGAGAGGCGCAGCTCCATGTTGCCGGTGCCCTTGAACTCCTCGAAGATGACCTCGTCCATCTTGGAGCCGGTCTCCACGAGCGCCGTCGCGAGGATGGTCAGCGAGCCGCCGTCCTCGATGTTGCGAGCGGCGCCGAAGAAGCGCTTCGGCGGGTACAGCGCCGACGAGTCCACTCCACCGGAGAGGATGCGTCCGGATGCCGGTGCTGCCAGGTTGTAGGCGCGGCCGAGGCGAGTGATCGAGTCGAGCAGCACGACGACGTCGTGGCCGAGCTCGACCAGGCGCTTGGCACGCTCGATGGCGAGCTCCGCGACTGTCGTGTGGTCCTCAGCGGGGCGGTCGAAGGTGGAGGCGATGACCTCACCCTTGACGGTGCGCTGCATGTCGGTGACCTCTTCCGGTCGCTCGTCGACGAGCACGACCATGAGGTGCACCTCTGGGTTGTTCTTGGTGATCGCGTTGGCGATCGCCTGCAGCACGAGGGTCTTGCCTGCCTTCGGCGGCGAGACGATCAGTCCGCGCTGGCCCTTGCCGATCGGGGAGACCAGGTCGATGATGCGCGTCGTGAGCTTGTTCGGCTCCGTCTCGAGGCGCAGGCGCTCGGCCGGGTACAGCGGGGTGAGGTTGCCGAATTCGACGCGCTCCGCGAGCGAGTCGAGCGGCATGCCGTTGACCGAGTCGATCTTGACGATCGCATTGTACTTCTGGCGGCTGGTGTTCTCGCCCTCACGCGGCTGGCGGATGGCGCCGACCACGGCGTCACCCTTGCGCAGGTTGTACTTCTTGACCTGGCCGAGCGAGACGTACACATCGTTGTTGCCGGGCAGGTAGCCGCTGGTGCGCACGAATGCGTAGTTGTCGAGCACGTCGAGTATGCCCGCGACGGGGATGAGGACGTCGTCCTCGCTCAGCTCCGGCTCGAGGTCGTCGCCGCCACCCTGGCCGCGACGCTTGCGGTCGCGGTAACGGCTGCGGCCGCTGCGCTCGGTCTCACCGTCGCCGTGGCCACGGTCCTGACGCTCGCCCTGCTGCTGACGCTCACCCTGCTGCTGACGGTCGGTCTGCTGCTGCTGCTGCTGCTGGCGATCCTGGCGGTCGCCCTGCTGGCGCTCGCCCTGCTGGCGCTCACCCTGCTGGCGATCGCCGCCGCCGCGGCGGTTGCGGTTGCGGCCGCGGCGCGGCTGCTCCTCGCCACCCTCGCCGGCCTCGGCACCCTCGGCACCCTCGGCACCCTCGGCTTCGCCATCGGTCGGGATGCTGACGCCGGTCTCGCCGTGATTGACGTGGTCTGCGGCCGACTTGCGTCCGCGCTGCTGGGCCGGCTCGGCCGCAGCGGTGTCGGCGGCCTCTGCCTGCTCGGCGACGACGGTGTCGGTGCCGGCCGCTTCTGCTGGAGCGGGCGGCGTGGTCTGCTCTGTGGCGGGCGCCTCGGTCGTCGTGATGACTCCCGCGGCTGCCGTGGCGCGACGCGGGGCACGCTTGCGCGGCGCCGCAGCCGGGCCCTCCTCGGCCGTGGGCTGCTCGGCAACGGGCTGCTCGGCCGACGGCTCTGCGGCGGGCGCAGGCTCGGTCACGGGCTCGCTCACGGCGGGCTCAGTCGCGGTGGCGACGGCGCCGCCTGCGGACGATTCGGATTCGGGCGCTGAAGCACCGTCCTGGGCCTCGGAGATTTTCTCCACGAGTTCTCCTTTACGAAGTTTGGAGGCACCACTGATGCCGAGCTCGGCCGCGAGAGCCTGAAGCTCGGGCAGGCGCAGTGCTGAAAGCGTGGTGGTACCTGAGTTCGGCGCTGCGGCTCGAACGTTGGATTCGGTCACTGAGAGGATTCCTTCCCCTGCGGACGGCACCTGAAAGTGCTTACGCGCCACGCAGCGGAGCTTGTCGCCTGCCACCACTTACCGGGTACTGTGCGGGATGCTCAGCGGGTGAGGCGGGAGCGAAGCGAATGCGGGGTGATTACGCGATCCGGGAGTTTCCGAACTGGTCGTTAGGCTCTACCGGACGCGTACTCACTGTAGCACCTTTGAAGTCCACGGCCAGCATGAGGGTCTGCCACAGCGATCCGCGCCGCGCTGCGATGAGCTCGGCGGCCTCGAGACGCTGAGCCGGGTCGCTTGAGAGCACCAGGATCGACGGCCCGGATCCGGAGACCACCGCGGCGTGACCTGCCGCGCGCAGTTCGGCCAGCAGCGCCTCGGTGTCAGGCATCGCCGCCGCCCGGTAGCTCTGGTGCAATCGGTCCTCGGTCGCAGCGAACAGCAGTTCAGGACTCTGGACGAGCGCGGCCACCAACAGTGCCGAGCGCGACACGTTGAAGATCGCGTCCTCGTGGGGCACGGATGCCGGACGCAGGCCGCGCGCGACCTCGGTCGACATCGTGTGCTCTGGCACGGCGATGAGCGGCGAGACGCCACGGTGCACGATGAGCTTCTTGTACGCCGGCCCGTCCTCCGTGGTCCATGCGATGGTCAGCCCGCCGAACAGTGCGGGGGCGACGTTGTCGGGATGCCCCTCCAGTTCGGTCGCGATCTTCAGCAGCGTCTGCGGGTCGAACTCGACGTCACCCTCGAGCAGTCCCTTGGCGGCCATGATCCCGGCCACGATCGCCGCACCAGACGAGCCAAGGCCGCGCCCGTGCGGGATCGCATTCTTGGCGACCAGGTGCAGTCCCGGCATCGGGCGGGACACCCGCTCGAAGATCCCTGCGATCGTCCGCACGACAAGGTTCGTCTCGTCGGTGGGCACCTCGCCCTCGCCGACACCATGCACCTCGACGGATGCGCCGGGCGCCTCGCGGGTGGTCACGGTGAGTTCGTCGTACAGCGACAGCGCAAGACCGAGCGTGTCGAATCCCGGCCCCAGGTTCGCAGTGGTCGCGGGAACCTTGACGGTGAGGCTCGTCGGTTGGGGGCCCATCAGGCCTTCTGCAACTCGAGGACCTGCGCCACGGCATCCGTGTCGACCGGCACGACCGTGGGCGTCGCCTCGGTGCCGTCAGCGCCCTGCACTGCCCACTGCGGGTCCTTCAGCCCGTGCCCGGTGACCGTCAGCACCACCGTGGCGCCCGGCGTGATCATCCCGGCCTCCGCGCGTTCGAGCAGGCCCGCGACGCTGATCGCGGAGGCGGGCTCCACGAAGATGCCGACCTCAGCGGAGAGGATGCGGTGCGCCTCGAGGATCTTCTCGTCGGTGATCGCACCGAAGTAGCCGTCGGTGGCCTCGCGCGCCGCGGTCGCGAACTCCCACGATGCGGGGTTGCCGATGCGGATGGCGCTCGCGATGGTGTCCGGGTCCTTGACGACCCGGCCGAGCACGATGGGTGCGCTTCCCGCGGCCTGGAAGCCGAGCATCCGGGGCAGCTTCGTGGTGACGCCGCGCTCCAGTTCCTCGCTGTAGCCGCGGAAGTAGGCGGTGTAGTTGCCCGCGTTGCCGACCGGGACGATGTGGAAGTCCGGGGCGTCGCCGAGCACGTCGACGACCTCGAACGCCGCGGTCTTCTGCCCCTCGATGCGGTCGGGGTTCACCGAGTTCACGAGGTGCACCGGGTAGTTCGCGGACAGGTCACGAGCGATGTCGAGGCAGTCGTCGAAGTTGCCCTGCACCTGGATCAGTTGGGCGTTGTGCGCGATGGCCTGGCTCAGCTTGCCGAGCGCGATCTTGCCCTCCGGCACCAGGACGGCCGCGGTGATGCCCGCGTGAGTCGCGTAGGCGGCGGCGGATGCCGAGGTGTTGCCTGTGGAGGCGCAGATGACCGCCTTGGCACCGTGCTCGACGGCCTTGGAGATGGCCATCGTCATGCCGCGGTCCTTGAACGACCCGGTCGGGTTCATTCCCTCGAACTTCACCCACACCTTCGCGCCGGTGCGCCGGGAGAGGGCGTCGGCTGGGATGAGCGGGGTGCCTCCCTCACCCAGTGTGACGATGGGTGTTTCGGCGGTGATGTTCAGCCGGTCCGCGTACTCGCGCAGGACGCCGCGCCACTGGTGTGCCACTTCAGGAACCTTCCACTCTCAGAACTGATGTCACGGACCGCACGACGTCGCTGTCAGCCAACGCCGAGACGGTCGCCGCCAGGGCGGCTTCTGTGGCGCGGTGGGTGCCGATCACCAGCGTAGCCGTGGCGGCATCCGTCTCCTCGACCGCCTGCTCGACGGTCTCGAGCGACACGCCGTGTTCGCTGAAGATCGTCGCGACCGCGGCGAGCACGCCCGGCTTGTCGAGCACGTCCAGCCGCACGTTGTACCGCGTGATGATGTCGTCGATCGGAAGGAGGGTGAGGTCGGCGCTGTGCGACTCCCCCACGCCGGGACCGCCGATGACATGCCTGCGCGCGGCCGACACCAGGTCGCCGAGCACCGCCGATGCCGTCTCGGTGCCACCGGCGCCAGCGCCGTAGAACATCAGGTCACCGGCGGCCTCGGCCTCGATGAACACGGCGTTCTTTCCACCGTGCACCGCGGCAAGCGGATGCGTGGACGGAATGAGTGCCGGGTACACGCGCGCGGAGACCCCATCGGGTGCGCCGTCTGCGGAGATGCGCTCGCAGATCGCCAGCAGTTTGACGGCGAAGCCCGCCCGACTGGCCGCCTCCACCTGCTCGAGGGTCACCCCGGTGATGCCCTCGCGGTAGACGCTCTCGATCGGGACGATGGTGTGGAACGCGAGGCCGGCCAGGATCGAGGCCTTCTGCGCCGCATCGTAGCCCTCGATGTCAGCGGTGGGGTCGGCTTCGGCATAGCCCAGGTCGGTGGCGACCGCGAGTGCCTGCTCCTGCGACTCGCCGAGGGTCGTCATCCGGTCCAGGATGAAGTTGGTCGTGCCGTTCACGATGCCCATGACGCGGTTGATGTTGTCGCCCGCGAGGCTCTCCCGCAGCGGCCGGATGATCGGGATCGCGCCGGCGACCGCGGCTTCGTAATAGAGCTGCGCGCCCACCTGCTCAGCGGCCTCGAACAGCTCGGCCCCGTGGGTGGCCAGCAGCGCCTTGTTGCCGGTGATGACGTCAGCGCCCGAGTTCAGCGCCTCCAGGATGAGCGTGCGCGCCGGCTCGAGCCCACCGATCAGCTCGATGACGATGTCGGCGCCGACGACCAGCGACTGCGCATCCGTCGTGAACAGTTCTCGGGGCAGGTCGACCGCGCGCTCGGCATCCGGGTTCCGCACCGCGATGCCGACGAGTTCGAGGCCCGCGCCGGCGCGGTCCGCGAGCTCGCGTCCGTTCTCGAGCAGCAGGCGCGCCACCTGGGATCCGACGTTGCCAGCTCCAAGCAGGGCGATGCGCAGGTTGCGGTACTCGATCATTGGGTTCCTTTTCCTTGGTTTCTTTGCGCCGCGCGCGGGTCAGATGCCGGCATCGCGGGCGAGCAGGTCGGCCTCGGTCTCCCCGCGCACGATCACTCGCACCTCGCCGTCACGCACCGCGACGACCGGTGGCCGTCCGACGTAGTTGTAGTTGCTCGCGAGGGACCAGCAGTACGCCCCGGTGGCGGGCACGGCGAGCAGGTCGCCCGGCGAGACATCCCCGGGGAGGTAGTCCGCGTGCACAACGATATCGCCACTCTCGCAGTGCTTTCCGGCGACACGGACGAGGGCGGCATCGGCATCCGAGACCCGACCGGCGATTCGCACCGTGTAGTCAGCGCCGTACAGCGACGACCGCACGTTGTCGCTCATGCCGCCGTCGACGCTCACGTACTTGCGAATGGCGGTGCCGCCGCCCTGTGCAACCTCGACGTCCTTGATGGTGCCGACCTCATACAGGGTCACCCCGGACGGTCCGATGATGGCGCGGCCAGGTTCGACCGCGATCGCCGGGAGCGGGATGCCCAGGCGCTCGCACTCGTCGGCGACGATGTCGGCGAGGCTGGCTGCGATGTCGCTGAGCGGCACCGGCGCATCGACGCTCGTGTAGGCGATGCCAAAGCCGCCGCCGAGGTTCAGTTCGGGCACCGGGCCGTCGGCCAGGAGTTCGCGGTGCACCTCGAGCAGCCTGCGCGCGGCCTCGGCGAACCCGTCGGTCTCGAAGATCTGCGACCCGATGTGGGAGTGCAGCCCGAGGAAGTCCAGTGCGCTGTGCGCGCGGATGCTCGCAACGACCCCCGGGACATCGGCGAGCGGGATCCCGAACTTCTGGTCCTCGCGCGCGGTCGCCAGGTAGTCGTGTGTCTGAGCGTGCACGCCGCTGTTGACCCGCAGCCTGACACGCTGGGTGCGGCCGTGCCGAAACGCCGCCTCGGCGACCCGTTCGATCTCCTGCACGCTGTCGATGACGATGACCCCGAGCCCCACCGACACTGCGCGGTCGATTTCGGCGAGCGACTTGTTGTTGCCGTGGAAGCCCAGGCGGGAGGGCGAGATCCCCGCGGCGAGCGCGACCGCGAGCTCTCCCCCGGTGCACACGTCGAGGTGCAGGCCCGCCGCATCCACCCAGCGGGCGATCTCCGCGGACAGGAACGCCTTGCCCGCGTAGTACACGGTCGCGGTGCCGCCGCGCCGCTCGAACTCGCGCGTGAAGGCGTCGTGCGCCTCCTGTGCGCGGGCACGGGCATCCGCCTCGTCGACCACGTAGAGAGGGGTGCCGAAGCGGGCCGCCAGTTCGTGTGCGCGGACGCCCGCGAGCTCCAGTTCGCCGTCGGTGGTGCGCGCGGCGCCGCGTGGCCAGACCGCTTCGGCGAGGGCGTTGGCGTCGGCGGGCACATCGAGCCAGCTCGGGGCAAGCGGGTTGACGGTCACGTGCACCTTTCGGCGGGGAGGGTGGGCTGCGGTCAGGCGACGGGTGCCGGCACGGCTGAGACGGTGCGGTCGATGGTGCACTGGCCGAGCACGCGGGTGCCGATGTACACGACCGCGGTCTGGCCGGGCGCGACACCGCCGAGCGGCTCCCGCGGGGTGATGACCAGTTCGCCGTCGCGCAGCTGCGCGGTCGCGGGGACCGGGTCGGCGTGGGCACGGATCTGCACGTCGCAGTCGAACGGTTCCTCGGCGCCGAGGGGACCAAGGCCGGCCCAGCTGTACTTGCTGCCAGCCAGCTCGGAGACGTCGAGCGCTTCCTTCGGTCCGACGACGACCTCGTTGGTCTTGGGCCGCACCTCGAGCACGAAGCGGGGCTTGCCGTCGTCGGCCGGGTAGCCGATGTTGAGACCCTTCCGCTGGCCAACGGTGAACGCGTGGGCACCCGGATGCGTGCCGAGCTTATTGCCGCTGCGGTCCAGGATGTCCCCCTCGGCGGCGCCCACCTTGTCGGCGAGCCAGCCGCGAGTGTCGCCATCCGGGATGAAGCAGATGTCGTGGCTGTCGGGCTTGTTCGCCACCGCCAGCCCGCGCCGCGTGGCCTCCGCGCGCACGTCGGCCTTGCTCGGGGTGTCGCCGAGCGGGAACATCGCGTGCTCGAGCTGCTCGGCTGTCAGCACGCCGAGCACGTAGGACTGGTCCTTGGCCCAGGCGGCCGCGCGATGCAGTTCGCGGTTGCCGTCGGCATCGGTCAGGATGCTCGCGTAGTGGCCGGTGCACACCGCGTCGAAGCCGAGGCTCAGCGCCTTCTCGAGCAGGGCGGCGAACTTGATGCGCTCGTTGCAGCGCATGCATGGGTTGGGCGTGCGGCCCGCGCTGTACTCGGCGATGAAGTCGTCGACGACATCCAGCTTGAAGCGTTCGGAGAAGTCCCACACGTAGTACGGGATGCCGATGATGTTGGCGGCGCGCTGGGCATCCATCGAGTCCTCGATGGTGCAGCAGCCGCGGCTTCCCGTGCGCAGCGTCCCTGGCATCCGGGACAGCGCCAGGTGCACGCCGACAACCTCGTGGCCCGCTTCGACGGCGCGCGCAGCAGCCACCGCGGAGTCGACGCCGCCGCTCATCGCTGCGAGAACCTTCATGCCTTCAAGTGTAGGCGGGTGCTCCTGAGGCGTCTCACGGGATATCGGTGAGGGTCTTCTCCACCGAGCCGAGGCGCGCGTCGATCGCGTCGAGCCGTTCGGCCAGGCGCTCGTTGGCCCGCGTGTTCTCTTCGAGCGCTTGAGTCGCGCGACTCCTGCCGCGCGCCAACTCGCTCGTGATCGTGATGACGCCGCCGACGATGATCGCGACGATGATGATCCAGGCGAACCAGGGGATGTATTCCATCAGGTGCTGTCCTTCTGTTGTGTGGTTGATTTCGCGCCCGTTCCGGACATTGGCGCCCGTTGCGCGGGGCGCGGATGTCCGGAAGGGGTGCGGTCGGGGTGGTCGACGGCCGCGACTATCGCGTCAGCGTCGAGGGTCACGGAGAACGGGACGACCTCGAAGAACTTGAGCGCCTTGCCGTCGGCTCCCAACTCCAGTTCTCCGCTGACGAATCCGGCCTCCTCGAGCTTGCTCAGGTGCATGTAGAGGAGCGCGCGCGACATCTCGACGCGACGCGCGAGTTCGCTCACGTGGAGGCGCTGCCCCGCGAGGGTCGCGATGATGCGCATGCGCTGCGGGCTCGCGATGGCCGCAAGTCGCGTGCTGAGCGTTTCCGCGTCCATGATCCCCTTACACCTGTCAGTAAGAACTTACAGGTGAGGCGACCTGCGATCCAAACCCGCCGAAGACTGCGTCTTCCGGTCGCACCGCATCCCCCCCTCGCGCGGTGTCTCTTTCGTGCGCTGGTGTTGCAACACCCGCGCGTGGATGGAACACCCGCGCGACCGGTCGGGGCGAGCGGGTGCGGCCGCCTCAGCCTCAGCCGAGCGCGGAGACGATCGCGTCTCCGAGTTCCTTCGGCTTGGTGAACTGCGGCCAGTGGCCCGTCGGGAGGTCGATGTAGCTCACGTCACGGATTTTCGACAGCTCTCGCGTGTACGGGTGGTCCTTGGTGATGAGGTCCTTCAGCATCGCGCTGGGGAACTCGCACGCGATGACCGTGACCGGCACGTCGTAACGGCGCTCGTCGGTCAGGCGCTGCTGATCGCTCGCGACCCGCGCGGGCGATGGGATCGACCGCTCGCGGAACATCGCCCGGAGCTCGTCGTTCAGGTCGACCAGGTCTTCGTCGTCGAAGACCTCCCAGGCCGGCAGCGGCAGGTCCACTCCCTCTGTTGGCAGCTCGTCGTTGATCACTCCGCCGTCACCGAGCGGTCCAGCGTCCACATAGACGACCCGCTCGATCCGGTCCGGGCGAGCGTCGGCCACCGCGTGCGCGATCGCCCCGCCGCCGGAGTGACCGACCAGCACAACCTTGCCCTCGGACGCATCCAGAGAGTCGACGAATCGCACGACCGCGTCGACGTGGTCGCGCAGGCCGATGCCGGAGCGGTCGGCATCCTTCGATTCCATCCCGGGCAGCGTGAGCGGGTAGGTGCGATGTCCGGCGGCCTGCAGTGCTGGAATGACCTCGTCCCACGTCGACGCGTCAAGCCAGAGACCGGGGATCAGAATGAGGTTCATGTGCCGAACCTAGACCTTGCCACCGACAGCGGAAAGGGGCGGATTCTCAGCCGCCGAGCGACGGTGTCCGCGCGGCGAGGCCGGCGCGGGAGGCTCGGGAATGGGCATCCGGGAGCGCATTCAGGAGCGCGTCGACATCGGCCGCGGTCGAGGAGTGGCCGAGCGTGAACCGCAGCGCGCCGCGCGCGTCGTCTTCGGCGAGCCCCATGCCGAGCAGCACGTGCGAGGCCTCTGGGATGCCGGCCTGGCATGCCGAGCCCGTGCTCACCGCAACGCCGGCGGCGTCCAGCAGGAACAGCAGCGAGTCGCCCTCGCAGCCCGGGAAGGTGAAGTGCGCGTTGTTGTCCAGCCGGTTCACCGGATCGCCGCGCAGCTCCGCGGACGGCACTGCCGCGCGCACGCCGTCGATGAGTCGGTCCCGCAACGGTGACAGCTCGGCCACCGGATGCCGGGCGGCGACTCCAAACGCGACAGCCGCTGGCGCATCCTGCGTGCCGCTGCGCACGTGCCGCTGCTGCCCGCCGCCGTGGATGAGCGCCTCGATGCTGGCGGTGCGGGACAGCACGAGGGCGCCGATGCCCATCGGGCCGCCGATCTTGTGCGCGGATACCGACAGTGCCGCCAGGCCGCTGGATGCGAAGTCAATCGTCAGGTGCCGGTAGGCGGCGACCGCGTCGGCATGCACAGGGACACCGCGCCCTTCGGCGAGCGCGGTCGCTTCGGCGATCGGCTGGATGGTGCCGACCTCGTTGTTCGCCCAGAGCAGGGTGAGCAGGGCGATGTCGTCGTGGCGCTCGAGAGCGTCCGCGAGGGCGGTCAGCTCGAGCCGACCGTGACCGTCGATCGGGAGCCATTCGATGATCGCCCGGTCGTGCTTCGCAAGCCATTCGACGGTGTCCACGGTCGCGTGGTGCTCTCCGCGCGGGACCAGGATGCGCGGGCGTGTCCCGTCCGCGTTGCGTGCCCAGTACAGGCCTTTGATGGCGAGGTTCACCGATTCGGTGCCGCCCGAGGTGAACACCACTTCGATGGGCGTCGCCCCGAGCGATGCCGCGACCGCCTCGCGCCCGTCCTCCAGCATCCGCTTCGCGTTCTGCCCCGCGCTGTGGATCGACGACGGGTTGCCGACCACCGCGAGCGCGTCGGTGTAGGCCGCGATCGCCTCCGGCAGCAGCGGGGTCGTCGCGGCGTGGTCGAGATAGACCACCATCGCGCACCTCCTCACCGCGGGCTCCGAGCGGATTCGCCCAAGATTCGACTCATTTACTCTAGAACGATGCCCCTCACCGAAAGCCTCGAATCCGACACTCTGCGAGACCTCGGGGTGCGGGTGGATGCCGACGGCGGTGAGGTGCGGGTCTTCTCGGCCAACGCGGACGCGATCGAGTTGTGCCTGTTCGACGAGAAAGACCCGACCTGGGTCGCCGAGCGCGTCCCGCTTGTCAGGGGCGAGGACGCGGTGTGGTCGGCCCGGTCACCGCTGCTGACCGCGGGCAGGCGCTACTCGCTGCGGGCAAACGGCCCGGAGTCCCCGGGCAACCGCTTCGACCCAGAGCTCCACCTCATCGACCCGTACGCGCGCGGGCTCACCCGCACGGGCTCCGGCGACTGGCGCGCCACCGTGGTCGATGACCACTTCGACTGGGGCGGCATCCAGAAGCCGGAAACACCGCTGGATAAGACCGTCATCTATGAGACCCACGCGAAAGGTCTGACCAAGCTCAACCCGGCGGTGCCGCAGGAACTGCGCGGCACCTACGCGGGGCTCGCACACGAGAGCACCATCGCATACTTGAAGGATCTCGGTGTCACGGCCCTCGAACTGCTCCCCGTGCACCAGTTCGTGACCGAGCAGCGCCTGGTGAAGCTCGGGCTCAGCAACTACTGGGGCTACAACACACTGAACTTCTTCACCCCGCACGCGGCGTGGGCGTCCGCACGCGCGCAGGCGGAGGGTCCGGCCGCGGTGCTGCGCGAGTTCAAGGGGATGGTGCGGATTTTGCACGAGGCGGGGCTCGAAGTGATCCTCGACGTCGTCTACAACCACACCGCAGAGGAGGGCATCGGCGGCCCGACCACGAGCCTGCGCGGCCTCGATAACGCCACCTATTACCGGCAGAACGCCGACGGCGAGTACGTCGACTACACCGGATGCGGGAACACCCTGAACACGTCGACCACGGCCGCTCAGCGACTCGTGCTGGATTCGCTGCGCTACTGGGCGAACGAGGTGCAGGTCGATGGCTTCCGCTTCGACCTCGCCGTGGCTCTCGCGCGCAACGCCCACGGCGAATTCGACCCCGCGCACCCGCTGCTGACCGCCATCCGGGACGACCCGGCGCTGGCCGGTGTCAAGCTGATCGCGGAGCCGTGGGATGTCGGCCATGACGGCTGGAAGACGGGCGGCTTCCCGGATGGCTGGCTCGAGTGGAACGACAGGTTCCGGGACCAGTCGCGGGACTTCTGGCTCGGCGACATCGCTCACGCGCGAGCTCACGGCGAGGCGCCGCTCGGCATCGGTCGCGCGACGACGCGGTTCAGCGGCTCCGATGACATGTTCGCGACCAAGCGCGGGCCGCTCGCATCCGTCAACTTCATCACCGCGCACGACGGCTTCACGCTCTTCGACCTGACCGCCTACAACGAGAAGCACAATCAGGGCAACGGTGAGGACAACCGGGACGGCACCGACAACAACCGCTCGTTCAATCACGGAGTGGAAGGGCCGACCGATGACCCGAATGTGACGACGGCGCGGCGCAAGGCGGTGCGGAACCTGCTGGCGACGCTGCTGCTGGCAGCGGGAACGCCCATGCTGACGGCGGGCGACGAGCTGGGCCGGACGCAGCGCGGCAACAACAACGCGTACTGCCACGACGATGAGCTCAGCTGGCTGCCGTGGAACCTTCAGGACTGGCAGCGGGACCTGCAGGCGATCACCCGGTCGCTGCTGCGCCTGCGCAGTGAGAACCCGGCGCTGCGCCCGGTGCGGTTCGGCAGCTGGGGAGAAACCGTGCCAAATGCCACCCAGATGGACTGGTACAACGCGAGCGGTGAGGCGATGACGATCGAGGACTGGGACTCCCCCGCGCAGCGCACCCTGCAGTACCTCGCCGCGTCGACATCCGAGGTCGAGGAGTTCAACCGGGTGCTCGTCGTGGTCCAAGGGCTCGAGCGCGAGCAGGAGGTCAGGCTTCCAGCGCACGAGGGTGTCGAGAGCTACACGCTGCTGTTCGACAGTGCTCTGGACATCATCGAGACCGCGACCTACGCACCGGGTGACACCGTGACGATCGCGCCGACGTCGCTGCAGCTGTTCCGCGCCGGCTGATCACCCTCGACCACCGACGCGGGGCTAGCGCAACGACTTCTGCAGGAAGAGTGTGCCCATCCAACGTTCGAACTTGAAGCCGACCCGGGTCAGGTGACCGTTCCGGACGAAGCCGAAGGACTCGTGCAGCTTCAGCGACCCATCCGCCCCGTGGTCGGCGATCACCGCGATCAGCTCGCGCAAGCCGACCGCCTCGGCCTGCCGGATCAGCTCGGCCAGCAGTACGCGCCCGAGCCCTCTGCCGGTTGCGTCGGGCCGCAGGTAGATGGTGCTCTCCGCGGTGAACCGGTACGCGGCTCGGTCGCGCCACGGGTAGACATACGCGAAACCCAGGATCTCATCATCCGGGCCCTGCGCGACGAGGTAGGGGAAGCCGAGCGCGCCGATCCGCGCGAACTTGTCACGCAGTGTATCCAGCGTCATCGGCTCTTCGTCGAACGTGACGGTCGAGTGTGCGACGTAATGGTTGTAGATGGCGAGCACCTGCGGCAGGTCCTCGTCGCGCGCGTCCCGAAGCCGGTGCTGGAACGGATGCTCCGGCACCGGCTTCTGGTCCGCTTGACGCGGGTCTTCCTCGTGGGGCACGAAATCAGGTTACGTCGCGCCGCCAGGTCGTGAAGTACCCGACCACGGTTGTCAGCAGTGCGATGCCGAGCAGCACCAGCCCGCCTTGCCACCATTCGAGGGGTGTCGCCGTGCCCATGCCGATCGCGCCGTAGAAGCTGGCGCCGACGAGGGCGTCGCTCGCCGCACCCGGCAGGAACCGGCCGACCTCGCCCGCCCACTCCCAGACGCTCGCTGCCGTGCGCAGGATCGGCTCGACGAACTGGGTGAAGGCGACGACGACCACGATCGCTGCGACCTGGCTGGGAATCAACGCGCCGAGACCCACGCCGATGATTGCCCACAGCGCCATCGCGATGACGGCTCGTCCGGCGAGCGCCCAGTTGTCGCTGTCCGCAAGCCCGAGGTCGAAGCCGCCGATGGCGAGCATCGCCGCGCCGAGGCCGATCGAGGCAATGAGCGCGATGACGCCGAAGAGGGCGCCGAATCCGCCGAGCGCGACGATCTTGCCTGCGAGCACGGCGCCGCGCTTCGGCGTGGCGAGGAACGTCGGAGTCAGCGTCTGGTGGCGGACTTCGGATGTCGTGGCGAGCGCTCCAAGGATCACCGGGAACACGTAGCCGATCGAGGTCGCGATGCTGTACACGATCGGCGGCAGCATCTCGTCGGGGATCGCGGGGGTCTGGCCGGTCTCGCCGAGCGCCTCGCCGAGGCCGCCGAAGAGCAGCCCGATGAGTCCCGAGGTGAACCCGACGTAGATGAACATGACCAGCGCCAGGACCCACCACAGGCGGGTGCTCGTCAGCTTGAGCGCTTCAGCGCCGATTGCCCTCAGGGTGTTCATGCGCGCTCCGCCTCTCCGCCAAGCCCTGTGTCGCCGACGATCTCAAGGAACGCCGCCTCGAGCCGGTTGTTCTCCGCTGCCAGTTGGCTGAGCGGCACGTCGGCGCGGTGTGCGATCGCGCCGACTTCTGCCGAGCTGAGCCCGGCGACGGTGAGGGCACCGCCGGCGACGTGCACGTCGGCGCCCGCCTGCACGAGCGCCGCCTCGAGGGCGTCACGGTCGGGGGCGTCGACGACGACCCGCGAACCGGTGTCGAGACCGGCGAGGGTGCCTTCGTACATGAGCCGCCCGCGCGAGATGATCACCAGGCGGTCGACGCTCTGCTGCACCTCGCTCAGCAGGTGCGACGAGACGAGGACGGTGCGCCCCTGGCTCGCCATCTCTCGCATGAAGGTGCGGATCCAGCGGATGCCCTCGGGGTCGAGACCGTTGACGGGCTCGTCGAGCACAAGCACGCGGGGGTCACCGAGCAGCGCGAACGCGAGGCCGAGCCGCTGGCGCATGCCGAGTGAGTAACCGCCGACGCGCCGGTCGGCGAAGGTCTCCAGCCCAACCAGGCGAAGTGCTTCGTCGATGCGGGACTTCCGGATGCCCGCTGCCGCGGCGTAGACGGCCAAATGGCCGCGCGCGCTGCGCCCGGGGTGGAAACTCGACGCCTCCAGAGCGGTGCCGACGGTTTCGAACGGGGAGGCGAGGTCGCGATAGGCGACGCCGCCGAAGGTTGCAGTTCCTGAGGTCGGTCGCACGAGCCCGAGCAGCATCCGGAGTGTCGTCGTCTTCCCAGCGCCGTTCGGCCCCAGGAAACCGGTCACTTGACCGGGCTCGACGGTGAAACTGAGGTCACTCACGGCGTGCACCGACCCGAAGCTCTTGGTGAGCCCCCGGAATTCGATAGTTGTGCTAGTTGCCATAGAACAAGTATGTCGGATTAACGAGCAATGCGCCAATCGACGGGGCTGGCTCCCTGAGCGAGCAACAACTCATTGGCGCGACTGAACGGACGCGACCCGAAGAAGCCGCCACTCGCCGACAACGGGCTGGGGTGCACCGATTCGATGAGCGGCGTCGTTCCGAGTAACGGTGCGAGCATACGGGCATCGCGGCCCCACAGGATGGCGACGAGCGCAGTGTTTCTCGCGACCAGTGCACGAATCGCGAGCG
This sequence comes from Cryobacterium sp. BB307, assembly GCF_012274275.1. Lineage (GTDB taxonomy): Bacteria > Actinomycetota > Actinomycetes > Actinomycetales > Microbacteriaceae > Terrimesophilobacter. The sequence goes on from NZ_JAANZA010000003.1 coordinate 129,780, forward strand.
CGGTGACGTCCTCCCAGCCCTGACCCCGGTGGGCTCCCGAAATTCCGGGCTGAACCGTGAGTACCCGGTTGAGCAGCATGACCCCGTTCTCCGCCCAAACGCTGAGGTCGCCGTGCTCGGGCGTTTCGATTCCGAGGTCGTCCCGCAGTTCGCGATAGATGTTCTGCAGGCTGCGCGGCAGCGGCCGCACTTCGCGATCGACCGCGAAGGCCAGACCGATCGGGTGGCCGGGCGTCGGGTACGGGTCCTGGCCGACGATGAGCACCCGGACGTTCGCGAGCGGATAGCCGAATGCGCGAAGTACGTTCTCTTCCGCGGGCAGGTAGTCCCGACCGGCCGCGACTTCAGCGCGCAGGAACTCCCGCAGGTCCCGGATGCGATCGGCTGCCGGTTCCAGGGCGGCAGCCCAGCCGGGGTCAACGAGCTCGTGCAGCGGTACCCGCGATCCCATGCTCGAAAGCCTATTAGCCACGCCGAAACCGCCCGCGGCACTAGCATCCGTACATGACGAGTGCACTCCGCGGCAGTGCTGCCGCCGTCACCGCTGGCCTCATCGGCTTCCTGTTCCTGGTCGAGTTCGTCAGCGGCATCCTGCAGGGCTTCTATGTGCCCCTCATCCCCGACCTGGTGCGCTACCTCGACATCACCGATGCAGACTTCAACATCTTCGAGGGCGCACAGCTGCTGCTGTCCGCGCTCGTCGTCCCGGTGCTCGCCAAGCTCGGCGACATGTACGGGCACAAGCGCATCCTGCTGGTCTCCACCGCCCTGACCGCGGGCGCGACCTGGTGGCTCGCGTTCGCCGGCGACTTCACGAGCTTCCTCATCGCGTTCACCCTGCAGGGTTTCTACGTCGTCTGGCTGCCGCTCGAGATCGCGCTCATCTTCGACAAGGGCCGCCGCTCGGGGCACGCAGCGTCCGCGACGCGCAAGGCGGCGGCGCTGCTGATCGTCGGCCTCGAGGCCGGGGCGATCGCCGGCGCGCTCGGCGGTGCGGCGGTGTTCGACGCGTTCGGCGGCGCTGAACTGCTCGCGCAGGCGATGGTGCCGACGCTCACCGTGCCGGCCGTCGCGGTGACCATCGCGTTCTTCGTCATCCTGTTCGGGGTTCCGGAATCGGAGCCGCTGCCGGGCCGCACCCTCGACTGGGTCGGCTTCTCGGTGCTCTCGATCGGCCTGCTGCTCATCACCTCCGGCCTCACGTTCCTGAAGTTCAACGGCCCCGAGGCGCTCTGGGCGTGGGGCATCATTCTGCTCGGGCTCCTCAGCTTCATCCCGTTCGTGCGCTTCGAGCTGCGACAGACCGACCCGGCCATCGACATCCGGGTGCTCAGGCAGCCGAACATGTGGCCGGTGCAGCTCACCGCGTTCCTTATCGGCATCAGCCTGCTCGGCGCACAAGCGCCACTGTCGACGTTCGCCGGCACCGATCCGGAGGTCCACGGTTACGGGCTGGGGCTTGCGGCGGGCTCGATCTCGATTCTGATCGGCGTCTATCTCATCTCGATGATCATCGGTGCGCTGGCGTTCCCCATCGTGTCCCGGATGCTGTCCCCTCGGACCGCGCTCATCATCGCCGCCTTCCTGGTCGGGACCGGCTACCTGCTCTTCATCCCGTTCCACGATGAGACCTGGCAGGTGTTCATGAACATGTTCGTCGCGGGAATCGGCTCCGGCGTGCTGATGGGCGCGATGCCGGCCGCCGCCGCGGCGGCCGCACCGCGCGGACAGACCGGCATCGCCTCCGCCCTCACCAATACGACCAAGACCATCGGCGGCTCGTTCGCGTCCAGCGTCTTCGCGATCGTGCTGGCGATCGGCGCGGTGCAGGTCGCCGGGCACACCGCCGGCAGCCTGTTCGGCTACCACCTGGTGTGGATCATCTGCGGTGCGGGCGCGGTCCTCGCGGCGATCCTCCTCTTCGTGGTGCCGCGACAGGCATTCGCCGACACGGCGGACGACGCCGCCCAGGCCGCGATCGAACCGGCAACGGAAGGCGCATGAGCATGCAGTATCGAGAGTTGGCGACCGAGGCCGCAGGCTACCTGCCGGAGCTGCAGTCGGTGCGCCGTGACATCCACCGCAGGCCCGAGCTCGGGCTGCAGACTCCCCAGACCCTCGAGCGCGTGTTCGCGTCGATCGACGGACTGCCCATCGACATCACGCGATCGACGACGATGTCTGCGGCGGTGGTCCGCGTCCGTGGAGCTCACCCCGGACCCACGGTGGTGCTGCGCGCCGACCTCGACGCGCTGCCGCTGACCGAGAACACCGGTCTCGACTACGCATCCGAGATCCCCGGCCTGATGCACGCGTGCGGCCACGACCTGCACGCCGCGATCGCGGTCGGTGCGATCCACCTTCTCGCCACCCACCGGGACCAGCTCGCCGGCGAAGTGCTGTTCCTGCTGCAGCCGGGCGAGGAGGGCTATCGCGGCGCGAACCGGATGCTCGATGAGGGCGCGCTCGAGCTGGCGAGCGGTGACCTGGTCGGCGCGTATGCCCTGCACGTCACCACCGCGTACCCGCTCGGATGCTTCACCACTCGCCCCGGAACCGGGATGGCTGGCGCGGCAACCCTGAAGGTCACCGTGCACGGACGCGGCGGCCACGGTTCTGCACCGCACCGGGCGCTCGACCCCAACCAGGTGGTCGCCGAGATCGTCGTCGGCCTGCAAACCCTGGTCACCCGCCGCTTCGACATCTTCGACCCGGTGGTGGTCACCGTCGGCTGGCTGTCCGGCGGCGAGCCGGGCGCATCCAACGTGATCCCAGAGTCGGCGGAGTTCGGCGCGACCGTGCGCACCTTCTCGGCCGAGACGGCCGGTGTCATCGAGCAGCGCTTGACGGAGCTCGTCACCGGCATCGCGGCCGCGCACGGTCTGGTGGCCGACGTCGAGTTCGCGAGCGTGACCGACCCGCTCATCAACAGCGAACAGCACACCGACCTTGCCGCCCGGGTCGCGCAGGAGATGTTCGGCGAGAACCGCTTCGTGACGATGCCGACACCGATCGCCGGCGCGGAGGACTTCGCCGCGATCCTGCAGGCCGTCCCCGGGGCGTTCGTGTTCGTCGGCGCCTGCCCGCCGGAACTCGACCCGGCGACTGCGCCCTACAACCACTCCGATCTTGCGCTCTTCGACGACACCGTGCTGCCGGATGCGTCGGCCTATCTCGCCGCGCTCGCTTTCGCCCGGCTCGACGAGGTCGCCTCCGGCACCGTCGTCAGATCATCGGATTAGGCGACCCCGCCCCGGCTCGCGACTTCGCCTCGGCGCGTTCCTTGATGCCCAGCAGCAGCTTGCGCTCCATCAGGTACTGGCCCGGTTCGACGAACCCGCGGACTGCGGCGCCGATCATCGGCGAGGAGTACGCGACGCGCGTGCGGGTGATCAGCCGGGTGGAGGTCTCCCCGACCGGCTTCAGCACGAACGTCCACGACACGTCGACAGGGTCTTCCGGCCGCGCGGCGGTCGCCCCGACGAACTTGCCGGTGGACGCGTCCATGGTGCCGCCGAGGGACAACACGGAGCCCGCTTCGAGCATCCGCACCGGAATTCCCTCGTTCTTCTCGCCCCACGGGATCACGTCACCGACGCTCAACTGCTGGAACTCCGGCAGGATCCGGCGTGACCGCTTCGGGTCGGCGTCATGGGCGGCCTTCTCGCTCTGATCGAACGAGTAGAACCCGGCCCTGCCGTATCCCATCTGCACGAGCCAGGGCCACACCTCATCCGGTGTCGCATGGATCGTGACCGCGCGGGTCGAGTGCATCTTCGGATGCTGGACGAAATCGTCCCCGGGAAGGTCAGCGAACACCTCCGAGTCGTCACTGCCCCAGCGCAACTGCTTTGGGCGGAAGAATCGCGCGTACCATGCCGCTGCGATGACGGGGACGGCTACGACTGCGATCGCCTTCGCGACCGTCGACGAACCACTCATGAGAAACCTCATCTCGCCGTTAGGCGCACCACCATACGCTCCGCCCCTGCGGTGCGACTAGCGATCGTCAGATTTTGGGGCTGAGCGGACGGCGGGTCACGTTATGCGCGGCGGCCTGCGCGAGGGGCCGCACCATGATCAGGTCGAGGTTCACATGGCCGGGCAGCTCGAGCGCGTGCACGATCAGCTCGGCAATATCCTCGGCGACGAGCGGGTTCTCGACCCCCGCGTAGACGGCATCCGCTTTCGCCTGGTCTCCCCCGACGCGCTTGAGCGTGAACTCGTCGGTCTTGACCATGCCCGGCGCGATCTCGATCACGCGGATCGGCTCCCCAGCCAGCTCCAGACGCAGCACTGCGGACAGCGCGTGCTCCGCGTGCTTCGCGCCGTTGTACCCGCCGCCGCCCGGGTAAGGTTCGTGGCCGGCAACCGAGGTCACCGTCAGGATGTCCGCGTGGCCGTATTCGGCCGCTGCGCTTCGGAGCAGCGGGAGCAGCGCGCTCACCACGCGTTGCACCGCGATCACGTTGACATCGAACATCCGGGCCCAGTCGCCCGGATCTGCACTCTCGATCGCATCGACGCCGAATGCGCCGCCCGCGTTGTTGACAAGCGAGTGCACTGGGCCGCTGGAGGCCAGATAGTCGCGCAGTGCCTCGACCTGCGACTGGTCGGTGAGGTCGGCGACGAAGGTGTCTGCACCGGTCTGGGCGGCGAGCGCCTCAAGCCGATCCGCGCGTCGAGCAACGCCGACGACATCCCAGCCGCGGGACCGGAACAGCTTGACCGTGGCGGCGCCGATGCCAGAACTCGCTCCCGTGACAACCACTCGCCGTGCCATCCTGCCGCCCTTCGAAGCACTGATGTGGGGCACCAGTCTGCCAGTTATCGCGAAACCAGGCGTGTTAGGCATAGGGGTGTGACCGACACTGGGACAGCGCCTGTCCGCGAGCGCCGCGTGCCGTTCTGGGACAACGCCCGCTTCATCTGTGTGACGCTCGTCGTGATAGGCCACGCCATCCAGCGGCTGACGGCCGATTCGGATCCGGCGCACGTCGCCTACCTGTTCATCTACTCGTTCCACATGCCCGCGTTCGCGATCATCAGCGGGTACTTCTCCAAGGCGGACCCGCCCAACAAGCGCGCGATGCTGCGCATCATCACCGACATCCTGATCCCGTACCTGATCATGGAGTCGGTCTGGTCGCTCGTGCAGTTCCTGGTCGAGGGCAGGAGCGACTTCAACCCGTCGACGCCGTCCTGGACGCTGTGGTTCCTGCTCGCGCTCGGCATCTTCCGCGTGATCCTGCCCTACCTTGCGCTGCTGCGCTGGCCGCTCATCATCTCGGTCATCGCATCCGTCGGCGTCGGCTACTTCGCCAATGTCGACAGCACGTTCTCGCTGTCCCGCGCGATCGGCATCCTGCCATTCTTCGTGCTCGGCTGGCGGGCGCGCGAGTGGGGAATCGCCGACCGCTGGCTGCGGCTGGAGCGGATGCTCTGGATGCGAGTCGTCGCGGTCGCGGTGCTCGCTGCCTGGGTGACGGTGCTCACGGTCTACATCGACGTGTGGCGGCGGTTCGAACTCCGCTTCTGGTTCTTCTTCAACGACGGGTACCAGGAGCTGGGCGAGGAAGAGTGGTGGGCCGGACTCATCCGGCTCGCGGTCATCCTGCTCGCCGTGGTGCTGTGCGCCGCATTCCTCACCCTGATCCCCCGACGAGCCAGTTGGCTGACCCCGCTCGGTCAGGGCACCATGTACGTCTACCTGCTGCACAGCTTCCTGCTCTACCCGTTGCGCGAATCCGGGCTGCTGACCATCGGCTACCCCTCGGGCAGCCTGCTGGTGCTCATGGTGCTTGCCGGCATCGCGATCTCCATCGTGCTCGCGAGCCCGCCGGTGCGAAGGCTGTTCCGTCCGGTCATCGAGCCCAAGCCGAAGTGGCTCTTCAGGGCCTTCGACGATGCGCCGACCGGGCATTCGCGAATCGACCCGACCGGGTCACGACGAGATCGGCCCGCACCGCGCCGCTGACTCGTACGGCGCCGCCAATAGTTACGGCATGTTGCGGGTTCCCTTGTCGGCTTCAGGTGTGGTTCTTAGGCTCAACCAACCGCACGAATCGCCCCCCGTGAACCACCAAGGAGTTCCCTTATGACTGACACCGCGAACTGGAAGTTCGAGACCAAGCAGATCCACTCCGGCGCCGCACCGGACCCGGTCACCAACGCGCGGGCGACCCCGATCTACCAGACGACCGCGTACGTCTTCAACAGCTCCGAGCACGCGCAGAACCTGTTCGCGCTTGCCGAGTTCGGCAACATCTACACGCGGATCCAGAACCCGACCCAGGATGTCGCCGAGCAGCGCCTCGCGGCCCTCGAGGGCGGCACCGCTGCGCTGCTGTTGTCGTCAGGCCAGTCCGCGACGACCTACGCCATTCTGAACATCGCCCAGGCGGGCGACCACATCGTCTCGTCGTCGACGATCTATGGCGGCACCTACAACCTGTTCAAGTACACGCTCGCGAAGCTGGGCATCGAGACGACCTTCGTCGAGGACCAGGATGACCCGGAGCAGTGGCGCCGCGCCATCCGTCCGAACACCAAGCTGCTCTTCGGCGAGACGATCGGCAACCCGAAGATCAACGTGCTGGACATCTCCGCGGTGGCCGGTATCGCGCACGAGGCCGGCGTCCCGTTGATCGTCGACAACACGATCGCGACGCCGTTCCTCATCCGCCCGTTCGAGCACGGCGCCGACATCGTCGTGCACTCGGCCACCAAGTTCCTCGGCGGCCACGGCACCGTCATCGCCGGCGCGATAGTCGACGGCGGCACGTTCGAGTGGTCGAAGCACGTCGACAAGTTCCCCGGCCTCACCGAGCCGGACGAGTCGTACCACGGTGTCAGCTACACCGGCGTGCTGGGCGACGCGATCGCCTACATCATCAAGGCCCGCGTGCAGCTGCTGCGCGACCTCGGGTCGGCCATCTCGCCGCAGAGCGCCTGGCAGCTCATCCAGGGCATCGAGACGCTGAGCCTGAGGGTCGAGCGGCACGTCGCCAACGCGCAGAAGGTGGCCGAGTGGCTCGACGCGCGCGACGACGTCGACATCGTCTACTACGCCGGACTGCCGTCTAGCCCCTGGTACGAGGCGGGACGCAAGTACGCGCCGAATGGAAGCGGCGCGGTGCTGTCGTTCGAGCTCAAGGGTGGCGTCGACGCCGGCCGCACGTTCGTTGACAACCTCGACCTGTTCAGCCACGTCGCGAACATCGGTGACGTGCGCAGCCTCGTCATCCACCCCGCATCGACGACCCACTCGCAGCTCACCCCCGAGCAGCAGCTGAGCGCCGGCGTCACGCCGGGCCTGGTGCGGCTCTCGGTGGGCCTCGAGAACATCGACGACATCCTCGCCGACCTCGACAAGGGTCTGGCCGCGGCTCGCGGCACGGCGGTGAGCGCCGCCTGACCCGCACGGGCCGTGCCGTAAGCAAGGGAACTCTCGCTCGCTTACGGCACAGCCCTGCGGGGCCGGCGCGTAACACTCGCGTTGCGTTCAGTCGTTCGGGGGCAGAATGGCTTCACATGGACTGGCAGACGGCAGAGGATTCGGCACCTTCGGCGTTCATCACCGAAGCCAACCTTCGCTCTGTGCTGGGCAAGCCGCCCGCGACCGGCGCGTGGCGGGAGGGCGACCCCGTCGGTGACCGGCGCTTCGTCTCGCTCGGTGCGCTGCCGCTGGAGTTCGGCGGGTCGCTTCCGACCGTGCGCATCGCCTACGAGACCTGGGGCACGCTGAACGACGACCGCAGCAATGCGGTGCTAATTCTGCACGCGCTCACCGGCGACAGCCACGTCCTCGGGGAAGCGGGGCCCGGGCATCCGACCGACGGGTGGTGGAGCGGCATCGTCGGTCCCGGCGGCTACATCGACACCGACCGCTGGTTCGTCGTCGCACCCAACATGCTGGGTGGCTGCCAGGGTTCGACCGGCCCGGCGTCGACCGCACCGGATGGCGCCGAGTGGGGCGCGAGATTCCCCTACCTGAGCATCCGCGACCAGGTCACGGCGCAAGCGGTCTTCTCGGATCGGCTCGGCATCGGACGCTGGGCAGCGGTGGTCGGCGGGTCGATGGGCGGCATGCAGGCCCTCGAGTGGGCAGTCAGCCACCCCGACCGGCTCGACTCGGTCGCAGTGCTCGCCGCCCCCGCGACCAGCACGGCCGACCAGATCGCGCTGAACTCGGTGCAGCTGGAGGCGATTCGGATCGACCCCGGCTGGGCGGACGGCGACTACTACGACGCCAACGACGGCGAGGGCCCACACCGCGGACTCGCCCTCGCCAGGCGGATGGCGCTCCTCAACTACCGCTCCCCCGACGAGCTCAACGACCGGTTCCGCCGCAGCTGGCAGAGCGGCATCAGCCCGATGGGGTCAACCGGTCGCTTCGCGGTCGAGAGCTACCTCGACTTCCACGGCAACAAGTTCTCCCGCCGCTTCGACGCCAACAGCTACATCACCCTGGTCACCGCGATGAGCTCGCACGACGTGGGACGCGACCGCGGCGGGGCCGAGCTTGCGCTCTCCCGCTCCACCGCGCGCAGCCTGGTCCTCGGCATCGACAGCGATCGCCTGTTCCCGCTCGAGGAGCAGCAGTTCCTCGCACGACACCTGCCGAACGGGGTCACCGCCCGCGAGCCGATCGTCATCAGCTCTGAGTATGGTCACGACGCATTCCTGATCGAGAACGAACTTGTCGGCGCCGCACTGGAGCGGCTGCTGAGCGACGTGCGAGTGGGCGGCAGTTGACTATGCTGTTCAGTTAAGCCCGGGGAAAGAGTCCCGATCCGACCGACGGGCTTGTGGGGGCAGAATTGGCAGGCACGCCGCAACGAAGCGCTCGGCCCGAAGTTCGAGTTGCGATCGTGGACGACTTCCGGATGGTCGTCGACGGCCTCGTCGCGAATCTCCGCGACCGCAGACTGCGGCTCCGCGTGGTCCTCCAGGTGACAACCTGGGCGGACCTGCTCGCCCACCCCGAGTACCCGGCCGACGTGACGGTACTCGACCTGAACCTCGGCGACGGCATTCGGATCGACACCAAGGTGCACGCACTGCTGGCCGCAGGCAGCCAGGTCGTGCTGATCAGCCGGCATGCGGACTCGACGTCGATCGCGCGCGCGCTGCATGCGGGAGCGCTGAGCTTCGTGCCGAAGTCCGCGCCGGCTTCCGAGCTGGCGAAGGCGGTGCGCGCCGCGGCGAACGGCGAGCGCTACCTGCCGGAGGAGTTCGCGCCGACGACGCTGGAGGCCCTTCAGCATCCGAAACTCGGACCGCGCGAATTCCGGGCGCTCGAACTGTACGCGTCGGGGCACTCGATCCGCGAAGTGGCCGAGGACATGGGATCGACGGTCGAGACGGTGAAGTCGTACATCAAGCGCGCTCGGGCGAAGTACCGCGCTGCGGGGGTCGAGCTTGGCTCCAAGCTGCTGCTGCGGCAGCACGCGCTGCGTGAGGGCTGGCTCGACCGCGAATAGCGCCCTCTTGCCCGAGCGCCGTGATTAGCATGACTGCATGCGACCCGCCGCCGTCAGTTGCGCGATTGTCGCGATCGGCCTGCTGGGCGCGTGCTCGCCGATCGCGCACACGGCGCTGCCCGACGGTGTGAGCGTCGACGTCTACCAGACCCGGATGGACTACGGCGCCCGTGAGCTCGAGGTATCCGTCACCAACGAAACCGACGCGGAGCTCGAGGTCCTCGAGCTCGTCTTCGACTCACCGGCATTCGTCTCCGAGACCGCGTACCAACGTGCCCCGTCGACGATCGGCCCCGGGCGGACGACGGACTTCCGGGTGAGCCTGCCGGCGGCCGACTGCTCCGCCACCGACCCGAAGCCGGTCGTGCGAATCGAGTTCGAGCATGACGGGATGCCGGGCAGCGCATCCGTGGAACCGGTCGACCGTCTGGGCCAGTTGCCAGGCATCACCGCGGAAGACTGCCTGGCTGAGGCACTGGCCGAGCACGTCAGGGTGGAATGGTCGGATGAGCTTCGTGTCGTCGACCGCGGCGGACGGAAGGTCGCGCTGCTCGATCTGGTCCTCGAGCCGACCGGCGCGCGCGGCGAGGTCACCCTCGAGACGCTCCACGGCACACCGCTCTTCCTGCTGACCGACGAGAACGGTGCGGCGACCGACGAATTGGCGCTCGCCACGCCCGTGCAGGCGCAGAGCGAACGATCGACCGTCACCGTCGGCGTCGTCCCGACCCGATGCGACCTGCACGCCATGGCCGACGACAAACGCGGCACCTGGTTCCCGCTGCGCGTCAGCACCGATCGGCTGGAGGGCACGGTCTACGTGCCGACGAGCGAGCGGATGCGCACCGAACTGTTCGCCTACATCGGAGCATCCTGCGTCACCTGATCCGGGTGGGCTGAGCAGACGATGCGGTTAACGGCCAAGCGGGCCGCTTTTTACGCGACCCGCTTGCACTCCCCAATGAAGCCGGTGTGCTTTCCGGCAAGTGTTCCGGATCTCCGCTAGGACGGGTTTCCGGGGCGAGCGTGTGGCTTGGTGCCCCTCTGTGCTCGCTATCGAGCTTAATGTGCCGATGTGGGGAGTAGAACGGTGTCGTACCCCCATTTGAGGTCACAGACGTGCCACGATTGCCGGTGTGGAACCCATCGCTAAAGAGCGCGACCGTCTCCTGTACCGGACGACGCGCGCGCTGGGTATGGCGACGGCCACCACGAGCCTGATCGCCCTCAGCGTTCCCGGCATGATGCCGACGAATGCGTGGCTCGCGATGCTCGGGCCGTTTGTTGTCTTGTTCCTCAGCCTGTATGCCCTCGGGCGCGATCCCCGGTTGCCATGGGCCGTTCTGGGCATATTCGCAGGAATCGTGATCCTGGTCATCGCCAACCTGCCGTTCGCCGCGGACCACGCCGCGAGCCTGCCTTTTGCGCTCGCGCCGCTCGCAGGCGGAACGCTGGCCTCCTTCTCGTTGGTGCTCACAACGAGCGTCCCGCGCCTGGTCATCCTCGGCCTGTCGTTCGGCACCGCGACCGTGCTCACCGAGCTCGTCAGCCCGAGCAGCGGCATCCTGTCGGAGAAGACCATCATCGTCATCGTCGGCTGGCTGCTCATCATCCTGCTCGGCTTCTGGCTCAGCTCGAGCGTTCCCCGAACCGCCCGGCGGATCTACAGCATCGGCCGAGCGCACCGCGCCGAGCGTCAGGCGAGCGAGATCGAGGCACAGCGACGCCAATCGGCTCGGTTGCTGCACGACACGGTGCTTGCGACGCTGACGCTGTTCGCCCACTCGGGCGTCGGGGTGTCACCGGATGCCTTGAAACAGCAGGCTCGGGAGGACGCGCAGCTGCTGCGTCAGCTGCGCCTCGGCGCGACTCCGGTCCCCGGAGCACACCAGGCCACGGAGACCTCGCCCGTCGCCGTGGTCGAGATCGACCCGTCCGCGGGCACAACTCTGGAGTCGGTGAAGAGCAGGTTCCACCGCATCGGCCTGGAGGTCAGCTGGCACGGAACGAGCCAGGTGCTGCTTCCGCATCACGTGCTCGACGCGTTCCTGCTCGCGCTCGCGGAGTGCCTCGAGAACGTGCGCAGGCACGCCGGCGTCAAGGTCGCCCACGTCACAATCACCGACGATGAGACGACAGTGCGTGCAATGGTGACCGACTCGGGCGTAGGGTTCGATGTCAAGGACATCGACTCGGCGAGGATGGGACTCAAAGAATCCGTGGTCGGCAGGTTGGGGGAAGTGGGCGGCAACGCCCGCCTGTTCTCCGCGCCCGGAGCCGGGACGACGGTCGTGCTGGAGGTCCCTAAGTGAGCCACCCCGTCGAGGTCAACACCCTCGGAACGGTCGTCGGCAAACGCGGCCGGCCGCGCAACATATCGAACTCCCCGGCCGCCCGGGCGCTGCGCAAGGCGGCGACCGGCGGCGCAAGTCTCGGCACGGGGTACCTGGGCATCGGCGCCGGCATCATCGCCGGACTTCAGGCGGTCTTCGCGTTGGGCTTCTTCCTGACACGCATCGACACGTACCCGAACCTCATTCCCATCTCGCTCGCCTGGGTGCTGTTCTTCGTCACCACGATCGCGGTCGGCATGGTCATTGCGCTGGCGGGCGAGCGGATGCCGGGTTGGCTGTTCGCGGTGCTGCTGGCCGCGATGGGCGGCGTGATCGTCCTCGATTTCGCCGCCATTGGGCCGTTGCTGAACATCGGAGCGACAGCCACAGCATCCGTCTCCGCGAGTTTCGGGCTGCTGCTGGCCGTCACACTGCGCCCCGCGTTGGAGCTGGTTCTTGCCGGCAGCGCGATCGCGGTCGCTTTCGTCGTGGCGATCCTGTCAACCACTCAGCTCACCGTCGAGACCATCCCCGCGCAACTCGGTGTGCTGCTCCTCGTGCTGCTGCCGCCGTTCTTCGGCAGCTGGCTGGTCGCGCAGTTCCGCCGGATGGTTCAGATCGAGCTCGACCGCGTGCTCGTGCAGTCGACGGTGTCGGCACCACGGCTGGCGGTGGGCATGCTCGCCTCGGAGGAGCTGGCCCGGCTGGACCTCGCCGCGGAGGAGCTCTTCGACTCGGTGGCAAGCGGCCGCACCAAGCTGCCCCTCGACCCGGCGACCGCGTCACGCGCGGCATCCCTCGCCACCGAGTTGCGTCTGCACCTCATCGAGGGACGCCGTGAGACCTGGCTGTACCACGCGATCACCGAGTCGGAGCAGCTCGGCCGTTCGGTGACGCTGACCGACCCCAACAGCCTCGCCGGGCTCCTCGACGCGGGCGAGCGCGACGGGCTGCTCGCGGCTGTGTGGCTGCTGGTCTCCGACAAGGGGAAGAAGAAGCCCACCGTGCACCTGCAGTTGGGTCCGCTGGCCGCGCCGGATCCGGATGCCCAGACCCGCACCATCACGATTCCCATAGTCATCTCGACCACCGGCGTTTCGCGCAACCGGGTCGAGCCCGCGACGTGGAGCGCGATCGAACGCGTCGGACGTTTCACCACCACCATCGAGAACTCGAGCCTGCGGGTCGAGATCAATTGCTCGGTGGTTGCCCCTTCAGACCAATACCATGCTGAACAAGCAGTCCAGAGATAAGGAACCACCGTGGCAACAGCAGAAGCACCCATTCGACTCGCCCTTGTCGACGACCACCGGATGCTGCTCTCGGCGCTCACCGAGTGGATTCGCAACGCTGCGGATGACATCTCGATGGTCGCGGCAGTGACGACCTGGCCCGAATTGCTCACGCATCCGCAGTTCCCCGTCGATGTCGTCCTGCTCGACCTCGACCTGAAGGACGACCTGCCGGTGTCCCTCAAGATCTCCACCCTGAAGACCACTGGTGTTAAGACCGTGCTCATGAGCACCTACTCCGAACCCAACGTGGTGCGCGAGGCGCTGGGTGCCGGTGCGCTCGGCTACCTGGTGAAGAGCGAGGACGCGTCGATGATCGTCGAGGCGATCCGCGCGGCGCACGCCGGAGAGTCGTACATCTCGGCGGAACTCGATCTCGCTCTCAACGCCAACGATGTCGGTGGGGCGCCGAAGCTGAGCGCGCAGGAGCGCCGGGTGATGGCCCTGTACGGCGGCGGCGAGCCGGTCAAGGCGGTGGCGTTCCAGCTGGGCATCTCGGAGGAGACCGCGAAGTCGTACCTCAAGCGCATTCGAGAGAAGTACCGCGTCGCGGGCATCGACGTGGGCACCAAGGTGGCGCTGCGGAAGCGCGCCATCCAGGACGGCATCCTGCTGCAGACTCCGGAACCGACCGGCGGGTTCTAGCCCCGGGTCGCGTCGAGGCTTCCGCGCTCGCTGCGGTCATCCGCTGCAGTTGCACCGGGCGCGGATGACCGGAACGGGCGCGGCGGACCGGCCGCGAGCCGCACGAGCACCGCGACCGACCAGCCGAGCAGCACGATCAGCATCGCGTTGCGCACGGTGATGGCGGCAAGCATCGCTGGGTCCAGTGCGAGCAACCAACCGTACAGGTACGGGTAGATCACCTGGGTCAGCGCCGCGATCGCCAGGCTCAGGATCGCGGGGATGCCGAACGAGCGGCCAGCACCGCGCGCACCCAGCGCCAGACCGAGGATCACGGGCGGCGCGAGCCAGCTCATGATCTGCGGCGAGCCCACCTTGTTGAACACGATGAGCGCGGTCACGAGAGCGAGCGACAGAGGCGCGATCAGGTCGGTCGGCTGCGCACCGCGGCTGACCGCGAGCACGGCGGTGAGAGTGAGGGCGAGCACCGCGAGTACTAGCAGCGGCGTCATGAGCGCGCTCAGCACCTCGACCCCGGCGCCGCTCACCTGGTAGGTCAGGATGTCGTGGCTGTAGTAGACCTCGGTGTCCGGTTGGCCCGCGAACGCCTGCCACAGCCAGGGTGTAGTGACGACCGCTTCGACCTGCAGTCCTCGGCCGGTGTGCTGCCAGAGGAAGCTGAGCACGTTCGCGCCGCTGCCGTAGAGGAGCGCGACTCCGATGATGGCCGCGCTGATTCCGATGGCGGTGCCGAGGATGCGCCAGCGGTCCCTGAGGGTCACGACGAGCGCGCAGACGAGTGCCGCTGGCCAGACTTTCATCCACGCGCCGACGGTGAAGAGCAGGGTCGCGGCCAACGGATGCTTCACTGCGATCAGCACGCCGATGATCGCGAGCGGGATCGTGATGGCGTCGATGCGCCCCATCGCAATGGGTCCGAGCAGCACCAGGAATCCCAGCCACCACCAGGCGGCGAGCGGCCTGCGCGCCGGGGCACGCCATCCGATGATCGCGGCGAAGGCTGCGGCGTTCAAGGTCAGGACGAGCGTCAGCCATGCGCCCTCGTTGTTCTCGGGCCCGAAGATCGTGACCGCAAGCATCGGGAAGATCGCGAGGATCGGGTATACCCATTCGGCGTCGATGCCCACCCAGAAGTCGGCGGCACGGACCTGGTCGGTCCAGTACCGGTAGACGAGCGTGACGTCGCCGAGCGGCATTCCGTCGGCGGTGAGGTTCAAAACGCCGAGCCAGAGGTGCACGACGATGACCGCCACCCACAGCACGATCGGTCTGCGAGCGCGGTGCGCGATGCCGCTGGTGAATTTCATCGGCTCAAGCGTAGCCGTGGGGCATCCTCGCACTCGAAAGACGCGAAAGACCGCCGCCGGAGCGAACCTCCGGCGGCGGTCGTGATACCGCGCATCAGCGAACGGGCATGGTGAGCCGCAGCATCCGTTCCGAATCGCGCTCGCGCTCGAGGTGAGCGAGGCGCAGTTCGACCCGGTTGGCGCGGCGCTCGCGCGACTCCTGGTGGAGTGTGCGGCGACCGTACGTGATGAGAGCGAGACCGACGTGCAGGGCAAGTCGGTCGAGGGTGCTCACCCGGCGAACCGGGCGAAGGTCGTGCACCCGCGCCTGTTCGGGCGGGTTTTCATGGCGAGACCGGATGGTCGTCATGGTCGAGTTCATTTGTTTAGCCTCACTGGTTGCGGACCGCGGGCGCGCTTGTGGGCGCGCGGGAGCTGTCCGACGATGCCGCTCGTGGCGGCGAAATGGGAGCGACGACATCCGACAAGACGCGTCGTGGAGAGGGGTGCTCAGCCGAGCAAGAGGCTGCCCGGCCGACTGGGCTTCGAGAGCGTCACCACCGTCTGAGCCGGCAGCGGAATCTGTCAGCCGTTATGCGGTGAGGACGCCGACGAAGCCGGCGGCAGCTGTACGGGGCATTCCCGTTGTGTTTGTAATCACGCTCGGCTCCTTTCTTGTAATTGGCGCGGGGAACACCGTATCGGGGAACGGTAGCTGAGGGCAACCCTTATTTCACGCGTGTCGCGAAATCTTTCTGCTCGCGCGGGTGCACCTTCCACGCGCGGGTCGAATTCGTGGGGCGGGTGGAAGTTCGACCCGCGTTCGGCGGTCGAGCTAGGCGATCAGCTCGGCGATGACGTCGGCCACCGCCCGATTCAGGTCCAGCACCGTGAACGGCCCAGCGAAGCGCTCGGCCGCCATGGAGTGCACCACGGCGGCAGTGGCCCCCAATCGCGCGAGGGCCGACGGGTTCGAGGCCACCTCGTCGGCGTGCGTGGCGACAAGCGCCCCGACGATGCCTGCGAGCGCATCCCCGGTCCCCGCGGTCGCGAGCCAGGTCGAGCCCGACTTCACCGCGAGATGAACGCCATTCGGGGCGGCGACGTGGGTGGTGTTGCCTTTCAACAGCACAGTAACTCCGAAGCGGCGGGAGGCGACGGATGCGGCACGCGCGCCATCCCCCTCGACCACAGCCCGCTCGGCGCCGAGCTGACGCGCAAGCTCCCCCGCGTGCGGGGTGATGATCGCGGGCGACGACACCCTCCGCACCAGGTCAATGGCGCCCGCGTCGATCACAAGCGGCACGCCGGACTCGAGCGCGTCGACCAGGTCCTCACTCGCGGTCTCGACGGCCTCCGCGTCCATCCCGGAGCCGATCAGCCACGCCTGAACCCGGCCCTCGGTGATCACCACCTCTGGCCGCCGCGCGAGCACCAGGTCCGTGGCGCGCTCCGGCCCCAGATAGCGGACCATGCCGACGCCCGTGTGCAGCGCGGCATCCACCCCGATGACCGCTGCCCCGGGAAAGCGATGCGACCCGGTGAGCACGCCGAGCACGCCACGCGAATACTTGTCGTCACGCGGCAACGGCACGGCGACCCAGTCGCGGGCCTCAGCGGTGCTCCACCCGGCGAACTCGGTCATGGACTCACGATAGTTTGGAACAAAGAAAGGTGACCAGAAATTGTCAGGAACCGAAGCGACGGATACCGCACCATCGAACGTGGAGATAGCCGACGGCGGTGACCCCACATCCGCCGGGCGGGCGCTCTTCAGCACCTACACAATCCGGGACGTCACCTTCCGCAACCGCATCTGGGTCTCCCCGATGTGCCAGTACTCAACCCCGGACGGTGTGCCCGGCCAGTGGCACCTTGTGCACCTCGGCTCGCTCGCTGTCGGCGGTTCCGGGCTCGTCATGACCGAGGCCACGGCCGTCACCGCAGACGGACGCATCTCCCCTCACGACACGGGCATCTGGACCGACGAGCAAGCGGATGCCTGGGCACCGATTGCCGCGTTCGCCAAGGCTCAGGGCGCTGTCGTCGGCCTCCAACTCGCCCATGCCGGGCGGAAGGCCTCCACCTACCGGCCGTGGGAAACCGAGCACGGTACGGTGCCCGCAGGGGACGGCGGCTGGCAGACCGTCGCACCGTCATCCATCGCCTTCGACGGGTACACGACCCCGACCGAACTCGACCGCGACGGCATCCGGAACATCGTGGCCGCGTTCCGGGCGGGCGCCCGTCGGGCAATGCGTGCGGGTTTCGACCTGGTCGAGGTGCACGCCGCCCACGGCTACCTGCTGCACCAGTTCTTGTCCCCGCTCTCGAACCAGCGCACCGACGAGTACGGCGGCACTCTCGAGAACCGGGCGCGCCTGCTGCTCGAGATCACGCGTGCCGTGCGCGACGAGATCGGCGACGCACCCCTGTTCGTGCGCTTCTCCGCGAGCGACTGGGTCCCGGGCGGCTGGGATGCCGAGCAGACGGCGACCGTCGCCGCGTGGGCGGCCGACGCCGGTGCCGACTTCTTCGACATCTCCAGCGGCGGCCTGCACCCCGATCAGCAGATCACGGTCGGTCCCGGCTATCAGGTGCCGTTCGCGGCCTCGGTTCGCGAGACCGCCGGCGTGCCGGTCAGTGCCGTCGGCATCATCACCGAGCCCGCACAGGCGGCCGAGATTGTCGCATCCGGACAGGCGGATGCCGTGATGCTGGCGCGCGAGCTGCTGCGCGACCCGCATTTCCCGCTCCGCGCCGCGCACGAGCTCGGTGTCGAGATCGACTACTGGCCGAACCAGTACCTGCGAGCCAAGTGGCGCGCCTGACTCACTGGCGCGCCTGACTCACTGGAAGGTGACGGGTGTATCGGGCGTGTCAATCGCCGTGACGCCGTGAGGACTGGTCCATTCCAGCACGCCGAGACTGATCTGTTTCACGCTCCAGCCGGGTAGGTGCTTGATGGTGTGATGATTCGGGCACAGGTCGGCGAGGTTGCCGACCTCCGTCTTGCCGCCGTGCTGCCAGGCGGTGGTGTGGTCGAGGTCGCAGTCGCCGGGTGGTTTGGTGCAGGACGGACATCGACATCGCCCGTCGCGGCGGTGCAGGTAGCGGCGCAGCTTCTTTGACGGCCGGTAGCTGTCCACCGCCAGGACCTGCTGGCTGACCGGATGGGTGAGCACCCGGATCAGGCTGGGCGCGTTCCCGGCCAGCCGGGTGGCATCGTCCAAGCCGATCGGACCGCGTCCGGCGATGCTCGCCGGCTCGTCGCTTTCCCCGAGCAGGGTGAGGACCGGAATGAGGATCGACACCTCCGGGCGGATACCGATCCCGGCGGCGTGTGGGGCATCCGGGTCGCCCGAGGGCTGCCCGGTGAGCACCAGCTCGCAGGCCAGGTCGGCACGCACCTGATCCAGAGTGCGGGCATCTGCCGGGTTGGCGGCCTTGACCGCCTTGGCTTGGGCGGTGAGCCGATCGAACATCGCCACGGCTAGCACGGAGGGCACGATGTGAACCAGCTCGGACATCCCGTCACCGATCTCGAAGATGCGCACCGAGCGAGATTCCTTGGCCTTCAAATGCCGATCCTCGAAGGTCACAGCGGCCAGCTTCTCTGCCGCCTGCCGAGCCAACCGGCGCAACCGGCCGGGGGTGACCTTCACGGCCCGCTCGACGACGGCAACCTCGTACTGGCTGCGAAGTTCCGGATCGTTGATCGCATCGCCACACTCGACAATCACCCGGGCGTGGCCGATGCCGATGCTTCCGGTCTCCAACGCCTGCAGCGTCGCCGGGTACTCGTCGACCAGCTCCTCGGCGCGCAGGATCCGCGACTCCATGGTGCGATCGGACACCCGGCAGGCCAGCGCCAGCTCGGCCGCGAGCGACCGGTAAACCAGGTCTATCCGCGCGCCCGGGCCCTCTTCAGCCACGTATAGGCGAGCCAGCGCCGCCAGCTCCCGGGCCTCCTCGGCCTCCAACGCAGCCTTGCGGGCCTGCAGCCGGGCCACCCGCTGGATGGCCGCGTCGATCGGATGCTCCTCCACCAGCCCGGCTACGAGAGCCCGGAATCTCGTCTCGACCTCCTCGGCCGGCAACGTGTTCCACCCCAGCTCGGCGAGCGAACTACGCCGACTCGAGGCTTCGACCTCGGGGCTGCTGTCGCTGATGTTCTCCATGTATTCAGTGGACACCCGGCCACCGACATTGCGACATTGAAGGGGGGAAGTTATCCACAGACCCTTGCGTATCGGCATCGACGACGCGTCAGGCGAGCTTCCGCCTGGTCGCGTCCTGCACCTCGCCGACGAGTTCCTCGATGATGTCCTCGAGGAACAGCACCCCATGCGTCATGCCCTGCTCGTCGAAGACGCGCGAGATGTGCACGCCGGAGCGTCGCATCGCGGCAAGCGCGTTCTCCAGGTCGGCATCCTGGAACACCGAGATCAGGCGACGGATGCGCTTGGCCGGCACCGGCTCGTCGATCTCGTCGTCATCCTCGAGGTCGATGACGTCCTTGAGGTGCAGGTAACCGGTCGGCTCGCCCTCACCATCGACGAGCACGTACCGCGAGAAGCCGTGCTGGGTGACGGCACGCTCGACCTCGCTCGGCGTCGCAGCCTCGGGGAGCGTCACCAGCTGCTCCATGCCGATGGCGATGTCGCGCGCCTTCTTCTCAGTGAACTCGAACGCGGCGTTCAACGCGCCCGAATCGTCCTTGAGCACGCCCTCGCGAGTCGACTGCGCGACGATGTTCGCTACCTCGTCGATCGTGAACGAGCTCGTCGCCTCGCTCTTCGGGGTCACCCCGAAAAGCCTGAGCACACCGTTTGCGGTCGCGTTCAGCGCAACGATCACGGGCGCGAAGATCTTCGACACGACGACCAGCGGCGGGGCGAGCACGAGCGCCATCCGGTCGGGCATGGAGAACGACAGGTTCTTCGGCACCATCTCGCCGAGTACGACGTGCAGGTAGGACACGACGAGGAGGGCGATGACGAACGCGATCGTGCCGATCACTTCCTCCGGCCAGCCGGTGAGCTGAAGCGGGATCTCGAGGAGGTGGTGGATGGCTGGCTCGGACACGTTCAGGATGAGCAGCGAACACACCGTGATGCCCAGTTGGCTGGTCGCCAGCATGAGGGTCGCGTGCTCCATCGCGAACAGTGTCGTCTTGGCCGCGCGGTTGCCTGCCTCCGCCCTGGGCTCGATCTGGGAGCGCCGCGCGGAGATGACCGCGAACTCGGCGCCGACGAAGAACGCGTTTATCAGCAACAGGATGCCCAGCCAGGCGATTCCCCACCAGTCGGTCATTCTTCTTCACCGCCTTCGGGCGGGTTCGGTGTGAAGCGCAGTCGATCGATGCGGCGTCCGTCCATCCGCTCGACCCGGAACTCGCCCGCGTCGGTAGCAACGGTGTCGCCAACCAGGGCCAGCCGGCCGAGTTCGCTCATCACGAAGCCCGCGACGGTCTCGTACGGTCCGTCATCCGGAACTCGCACGCCGGCGCGCTCCAGCAGCTCGTCCGGTCGCAGGATGCCGGGGAAGGTCACTCCGTCGCTTGAGCGCACAACGCCCGCGTGGGTGCGGTCGTGCTCGTCGGCGACCTCGCCCACCAGCTCCTCGACGAGGTCCTCGAGGGTGACAACGCCGGCGGTGCCGCCGTACTCGTCGACGACGACCGCCATCTGGTAGCCGCGACCGCGCAGCTCACCGAGCAGCGTGTCGAGCTTCATGGTTTCCGGCACGCGAAGCGCGTCCGATTTGAGGGCGGATGCCGGCACATCCGGTCTCCGCTCGCGCGGCACCGCGACCGCCTGCTTGACGTGCACCAGACCGACGACGTCGTCGACGCTGTCGTCGATCACCGGAAAGCGCGAGAGCCCGGTCTTGCGGGCGAGCTCGATGACGCTGTCGGCGGAGTCGGAGCGGTCGACGCTCGAGACCCGCGGCCTCGGGGTCATGACGTCGCCGGCGTTGCGGCGACTGAAGACCAGAGTGCGCGAGAGCAGCGTCGCGGTGTCGGCGTCGAGGCTGCCCTGGGTCGCGCTTCGCCGCACGAGTGACCGCAGTTCTTCCGCGGTGCGCGCCGAGGACAGCTCCTCCTTCGGCTCGATGCCGAAGGCCCGCAGGATGACGTTCGCAGTGTTGTTGAGCAGCACCACCGCCGGCCGGAACAGCCAGGTGAAACCGGCCTGGAACGGCATGACGAGTTTCGCCGTGCGCAGGGGCAGCGCGAGCGCGAAGTTCTTCGGCACCAGCTCGCCGACGATCATCGACAGGAGTGTTGCGATCAGAACGGCGATGACGCTGCCGACAGCGCGGACGGCTCCCTCGCTCAGCCCGAGCGATTCCAGCGGCCCGCTGAGGAGCGAGCTGATCGCCGGCTCCATGGTGTAGCCGGTAAGCAGCGTGGTCAGCGTGATGCCGAGTTGTGCGCTGGAGAGGTGCGTCGAGGTGATCTTGAGCGCACCGATGGTGATGTTCAGGCCCTTTTCACCCCGAGCGGCGCGAGCTTCAAGCTCGGAGCGGTCGAGGTTGACGAGGGAGAACTCGGAGGCGACGAAGAATCCGGTACCGATGGTCAGCAGGAGCCCGATCCCAAGCATGATCAGCTCATACATGGGTGCCACCGGCCCGGCAACTATAAGGGGGGTCGTCCATTATTCGATCGAGTATAGCTAGGGACTTACTACCACCCGACCGGCAGGGCCTTCCCCTCCTCGTAGCCCGCGGCGGACTGCAGGCCCACAACCGCGCGGTCGCGGAACTCCGGGATGCTGCGCGCGCCCGCGTAGCTCATCGACGAGCGCACGCCGGACGTGATCATGTCGATCAGGTCCTCGACGGAGGGGCGCTGCGGATCCAGGTAGATGCGGGAAGACGAGATGCCCTCGGCGAAGAGCGTCTTCCGCGCGAGTTCGTAGGCGTCGAGCCGGTCGAACCGCTCGTGCACAGCCTTGGTCGAGGCCATGCCCCAGCTCTCCTTGTACAGCTTGCCGTCGTCGTCGCGCTGCAGGACGCCCGGCGCCTCGATGGTGCCTGCGAACCAGGAGCCGATCATGACGGATGCCGCACCTGCGGCCAGCGCGAGCGCCACGTCGCGGGGATAGCGCACTCCCCCGTCCGCCCACACCGAGGCACCGACCTCTCGCGCGGTGGCCGCGGTCTCCAGCACGGCCGAGAACTGCGGACGGCCGACGGCCGTCATCATGCGGGTCGTGCACATGGCGCCGGGTCCGACGCCGACCTTGATGATGGTCGCACCGGCGTCGGCGAGGTCCCGCACCGCATCCGGGGTGACCACGTTGCCTGCCACGATCGGCACACCGAGACCAAGCGCCGTCACGGTCTGGACTGCCTTGACCATGCCGTCTTGAGCCCCGTGCGCGGTGTCGATAACCAGCACGTCGACACCGGCGCCGGCGAGCGCACGCGCCTTGGCCGCGACATCGCCGTTCATGCCGAGCGCTGCGGCAACCTTGAGCTTGCCGTCGGCGTCGACGTTCGGCTGGTACAGCGTCGAACGCAGGGCGCTCGTGCGGCTCAGTGTGCCCACGACCGCGCCGTGCCGCATGACCGGGGCGAACGCGAGGTCCGCCGCGATCATCAGGTCGAATGCCTCGCGCGGGTCCCCGACGTCTTCGACGTCGATCGCCGGAAGGTTTTCTCGCACGAGGTCGCCGAGCCGCGCATCCGGCATCGCCTTCAACAATTCGGATGCGTCGATGCAGCCCGCGTACTTGCCACCACCGTCGAGCAGCACGATGCCGTGTCCTGCTGCGGCAGGCACGAGCCCCAGCGCCTTCGCCACGGTGTCACCCGTGTGCAGTTCGATCGGGGTGTCGTAGGCGACCGGCTGGTCCTTGACCCAGCGGATCGCGGTGTCCAGTTCCTGCAGGTGCATGTCCTGCGGAAGCACGCCCAGACCACCACGGCGGGCGAGCGTCGCTGCGAGCCGAGCACCGGTGACCGAGTTCATGTTCGCCGAGACGAGGGGGATGGTCGCACCCGTGCCGTCATCGGTCGCGAGGGAGACATCGAGGCGGCTGGTCACGTCCGACCGGCTCGGCACGAGAAACACGTCCGAGTAGGTCAGATCGTGGGTCGGAGCCGCTTCGTAAAACCTCATGTTCTTAAGGCTAGCCTCTCGCCCTGCCCGTCGGCAGAGAGCAGTCAAACCGATTACGCTTGACCACTATGTGGCCGCTCGGAGGCCACGCGCGAGAGCACCCAGCAGTGACAATGAAAGTGGGCGGTCGGCTGTGTCAAGCCAGGAAACAGGGTTGGCCCCGGAGGATGCATCCTCGGGCGAGTTCGGAGCCAATGAGTGGCTCGTCGACGAGATGTACGAACGGTACCTCGCGGACAAGAACTCGGTCGACCGGTCGTGGTGGCCCATCCTCGAGAACTACAAGCCGGTAGACCAGCAGGACGCTGGGCAGACGGCAGCCTCCCAGCAGGATGCCGCACCGGTGACCTCGGCGTCGAGCACCGCCGCACCGGCTCCCGCCACGCAGGAAGCGCCCGCACCGGCCCCTGCGCCGGAGCAGGCCACCGAGCCCGGGCATCCGGAGCAGCAGGTGACCGGCGAGCCCGCGATCCCCGAAGCGGTCATGGAGGCCGCACCGGCTGACGTCCAGGCGGCCGTTGCGCCGGCCCCGGCCGGCAGCCAGCCCATCGCGAGGACCACCTCGATTGAGCCGAAGCCCCAGCCGATTCCGGCCGAGGTGCCGCCCACAGGGCCGATCGACAAGACACCTGAGGAGCCCGCAGAAGAGCCCCAGGACAAGGTCAGCCCGCTGCGTGGCATGGCCAAGTCGCTCGCGACCAACATGGATCAGAGCCTCACGGTGCCGACCGCAACCAGCGTGCGCACGGTCCCGGCGAAGCTGATGATCGACAACCGCATCGTCATCAACAACCACTTGAAGCGCGCCCGCGGCGGCAAGGTGTCGTTCACCCACCTCATCGGGTGGGCGATCGTGCAGGCCGCGAAGGAGTTCCCGAGCCAGAACGTCTACTACGAGGAGGTCGACGGCAAGCCGTCACTCGTGCAGGCGGCTCATGTGAACCTGGGCCTCGCGATCGACATCCCGAAGCCCGACGGCAGCCGCGCGCTGCTCGTCCCGAACATCAAGCGTGCGGACACCATGGGCTTCGGCGAATTCCTCGCCGAGTATGAGGCGCTGGTCGGCAAGGCTCGCGCCAACAAGCTCACCGCCGACGACTTCGCCGGAACGACGATCTCGCTCACAAACCCAGGCGGCATCGGCACCGAACACTCGGTCCCCCGCCTGATGCGCGGTCAGGGCAGCATCATCGGCGCCGGTGCCCTCGACTACCCGGCCGAGTTCCAGGGCATGTCGCCGACCACGCTCGCCGATCTGGCGATCGGCAAGACCGTGACGCTGACCTCGACCTACGACCACCGCGTCATCCAGGGCGCCGGCTCCGGCGAGTTCCTCAAGAAGGTGCACGAGCTGCTCACCGGCGAGCGCGGCTTCTACCAGGGCATCTTCTCCGCGTTGCGGATCCCGTACGACCCGATCCACTGGGCGCCGGACATCCACATCGACCCGGCCAACATGGTCGACAAGACCGCGCGTGTGCAGGAGCTCATCAACTCGTTCCGCGTGCGCGGCCACCTGATGGCCGACGTCGACCCGCTCGAGTACCGTCAGCGCACGCATCCGGATCTCGACATCGCGAGCCACGGACTGTCGTTCTGGGATCTCGACCGCGAGTTCGTGGTCGGCGGCTTCGGCGGCAAGCGCGCTGCCCTGCTGCGCGATGTGCTCGGGATGCTTCGTGACGCGTACTGCCGCACGGTCGGCATCGAGTACATGCACATCCAGGACCCGACCGAGCGCAAGTGGATCCAGGATCACGTCGAGACGCCGTACAAGAAGCCCAACCACGACGAGCAGATGCGCATCCTCGCGAAGCTCAACGAGGCGGAGGCGTTCGAGACGTTCCTGCAGACCAAGTACGTCGGGCAGAAGCGGTTCAGCCTCGAGGGAGCGGAGTCGCTCATCGCGCTCCTCGACTCGACGCTGCACGAGGCAGCCAAGGCGAACCTCGAGGAGGTCGCCATCGGCATGGCCCACCGCGGCCGCCTCAACGTGCTCACCAACATCGCAG
Organism: Cryobacterium sp. BB307; assembly: GCF_012274275.1. Taxonomy (GTDB): domain Bacteria; phylum Actinomycetota; class Actinomycetes; order Actinomycetales; family Microbacteriaceae; genus Terrimesophilobacter. The sequence goes on from NZ_JAANZA010000003.1 coordinate 154,967, forward strand.
GCAAGACCTACGGTCAGATCTTCCGCGAGTTCGAGGGCACCCAGGACCCGCGCACGGTTCAGGGCTCCGGCGACGTGAAGTACCACCTCGGCACCGAGGGCACCTTCACCTCAGGGACCGGCGAGAAGATCCCGGTCTACCTCGCGGCCAACCCGTCGCACCTCGAGGCGGTGGACCCCGTCGTATCCGGCATCGTCCGGGCGAAGCAGGACCGCAAGCCGATCGGCAGCTTCCGCGTGCTCCCGCTCGTCATCCACGGCGACGCGGCGATGGCCGGCCAGGGAATCGTGGTCGAACTGCTGCAGATGTCGCAGCTGCGCGGCTACCGCGTCGGTGGCACCGTGCACATCGTCGTCAACAACCAGGTCGGCTTCACCACGCCTCCGAACGAGGGACGCACCTCGGTGTACTCGACGGATGTCGCCAAGACCGTCCAGGCACCGATCTTCCACGTGAACGGGGACGACCCGGAGGCGGTCGTGCGTGTCGCGCAGTTGGCGTTCGCGTTCCGCCAGGAGTTCCACAAGGACGTCGTCATCGACCTCGTCTGCTACCGCCGCCGCGGCCACAACGAGGGCGACGACCCGTCGATGACCCAGCCGCTGATGTACAACCTGATCGAGGCCAAGCGCTCCGTGCGTACCCTGTACGCCGAGGCCCTGGTCGGTCGTGGTGACATCACCCAGGAGGAGTACGAGGCGGCGCAGGCCGACTTCCAGGACCGCCTCGAGCGCGCGTTCGCCGAGACGCACGCGGCGCAGACCGGCTCCATCCCGGTCATCTCGCAGGACGAGAACGCCATATCCGACCTGGAGCGTCCGGACTCGCAGCAGGACGACGCCGCCGGAGAACCGGAGACCACCGGTGTCGACCCGAGCGTGATCACGACAATCGGCGACGCACACGCCAACCCGCCTGCCGGGTTCACCGTGCATCCGAAGATCCAGAACCTGCTCACCAAGCGAGTCGAGATGAGCCGCAACGGCGGCATCGACTGGGCGTTCGGCGAGCTCCTCGCGCTCGGATCGCTGGTCGTCGAGGGCACCCCGGTGCGCTTCGCCGGTCAGGACTCGCGTCGCGGTACCTTCGTGCAGCGTCACGCGGTCATCCACGACCGTCAGAACGGCCAGGAGTGGCTGCCGCTCGCGAACCTCAGCGAGAACCAGGCGCGCTTCTGGATCTACGACTCGCTGCTCAGCGAGTACGCGGCGATGGGCTACGAGTACGGCTACTCGGTCGAGCGTGCCGACGCGCTCGTGCTCTGGGAGGCACAGTTCGGCGACTTCGCCAACGGTGCGCAGATCATTGTGGACGAGTTCATCTCGAGTGCGGAGCAGAAGTGGGGCCAGCGCTCAAGCGTTGTGCTGCTTCTCCCCCACGGCTACGAGGGCCAGGGTCCTGACCACTCGTCCGCACGCATCGAGCGTTACCTGCAGCTGTGCGCCGAGAACAACATGACCGTTGCACGCCCGTCGACGCCTGCCTCGTACTTCCACCTGCTGCGCAGGCAGGCGTACGCGCGTCCCCGTCGCCCGCTGGTCGTGTTCACGCCGAAGTCGATGCTCCGCCTGCGCGGCGCCACGAGCGAGGTCGCGGACTTCACTTCGGGTCGCTTCGAGCCGGTGATCGACGACCAGACGATCGCCGACAAGGCGGCAGTCAAGAAGGTGCTGCTGCACTCGGGCAAGGTGCACTACGACCTGCTCGCGGAGCGCGAGAAGCGCGGAGTGCAGAACGACATCGCGCTTGTCCGCGTTGAGCAGTACTACCCGCTGCCGCTGCGCGAACTGGTCTCGGTGCTCGGCCAGTACCCGAATGCTGAGCTGGTCTGGGTTCAGGAAGAGCCGGAGAACCAGGGCGCCTGGCCGTTCATCTGCATCGAGTTGCTGCGCGTCGGCAAGCGCGACCTGAGCGTCGTCTGCCGTCCGGCATCCGCGTCACCCGCAACCGGCTCGTCGAAGCGGAGTGCGCAGGAGCAGACGGACATCCTGGACCGCGCGCTCGCCCTGTAGCTAGTCGGTGAGGGGCCGGAGAGCCTTCTCCGGTTCCTCGTCGGGCGCAACGCCGGCGAGGATCGCAGCGGAGAGCTCGTAGAGCTGCTCCACCTGCGCGTCGGTGAGTCGATCGAAGACGTGGTCGACGACGGTGGTGACGTGGCCGGGAGCCGCATCAACCAGCACGCGCATTCCCTCGTCGGTGAGGCACGCGTAAGTGACGCGCTTGTCCGCGGGGTCGGCGTCCTTGCGGATCCAGCCCAGTTCCTCGAGCTTGCGGACGGCGTGCGAAAGCCTGCTGACGGATGACAGAAGGACGTCGGCAAGGTCACTGATGGTCAGAGCGCGATCCGGTGCCTCGGAGAGCATCGCGAGGATCATGTAGTAGGCATGCGGCATGCCGGATTTGCGCTGCAGGTCTCGATCGAGCAGCTGCTGCAACTGGCCGGACGCCACCAGGTACGCACGCCACGCGCGCTGCTCGCGGTCGTTCAGCCAGCGGAAGGGCTTCTGCTCGTCGGTCACGTATCCATTCTAGCTTTTTACTTGAATGTTCAAACAAACGGGTGACGGTCGGGTATCTCGGTTACGGTCGATCAACGAAGTGGGAGCATCGCATGACCACCATCAGCATCGTCGGAGCGGGTAACGTCGCCCGCGGTATCGCCACTCGTGCCGTCGCCGCCGGTGACGACGTCCAACTCCTTGTGCGCAATCAGGAACAGGGCAACGCGCTAGCTGGAGAGCTCGGCGGCAAAGTCACCGCCGCGATGATCGGCGGACCGGTGCACGGTGAACTGGTGTTCCTCGCGGTCCCATTCTCCGCCGCGCCCGAGCTGGTCAGGGCCTTCGATGGCTTCACCGGCAAGGTGGTCGTCGATTCGTCGAACCCGATCAATGATGACTTCACGGGCCTTGCTACTGCGCCGGGAACATCCGGTGCCGAAGAGATTCAGAAGCTCGCCCCAAACGCGAGGGTCGTGAAGGCGTTCAATACGGTCTTCGCTCCGAATGTGATCGCGGGCACCAAAAACGGTCACCAGCTTGACCTGTTCATCGCAGCCGATGATGCCGATGCCAAGGCTGCGGTCGCTGAATTCGGCGACAAGATCGGGTTCCGGGTGATCGACATCGGTGCGCTTGCTCAAGCCTCGGTCATGGAAGCAATCGCCTGGCTGCACATGCAGCTGCAGTTCACGCGTGGCACCAACTTCCAGTCGGCGATCGTCATCCTTGACTGATCGGTCCCGCTGCGGGCGAACGCGCCCGCTCCGGACATCCGCGCCTGGCGCACCTGTCGCGACCGTCCGGAACGGGCGCGTCGCTCAGTGGGAGGACTGAACCTCTCGGATGCGCTCCAGCACGTGCGAGCGCAGATCCGCGGGTGCCTTCTCCTGGCAGGCGCGCTGGATCGCCTGCATGAGCACGCGACCCACTTCCGCCTCTGCGGAGCAGTCATCGCATGACTTCATGTGCTCTGTGATGTCGGCGACATCCTCACGGCACAGTTCGTTGTGAAGGTATTCCTCGAGTTCGGCTTTGGCCTTCTCGCATCCGCAGTCGGTCATTTCTTCTCTCCCGAAACCTGTGCAGCGGTCGCGAGCCCACGACCCCGCGCGTAGCCGGCAAGCAGCTCGCGAAGCATCCGCCTGCCACGATGCAGGCGACTCATCACGGTGCCAACCGGAGTCTTCATGATGTCGGCGATCTCCTGGTAGGAGAAGCCCTCAACGTCGGCCAAGTAGACCGCGAGCCGGAAGTCCTCGGAGATGGACTGCAGCGCTTCCTTCACGGCCGAGTCCGGCATGCGGTCGATCGCTTCGGCCTCGGCCGAGCGTGACGACATCGAGGTGGCGGACTCCGCGCCGCCCAGCTGCCAGTCCTCGAGCTCGTCGATGGTGCCCTGGTACGGGTTGCGCTGGTTCTTGCGGTAGCTGTTGATGTACGTGTTGGTGAGGATGCGGTACAGCCAGGCCTTCAGGTTCGTGCCCTGCTTGAACTGGCGGAAGGCGGCGAACGCCTTCACGAACGTCTCTTGCACCAGGTCGGCCGCGTCGGCCGGGTTGCGCGTCATGCGCATGGCGGCGCCGTACAGCTGATCCATGAACGGGATCGCCTGCTCCTCGAAGAGCGCCCGCAGGCGGTCATCGTCGACGGGGGTGGGCTCCGCGTTATCCGTGCTTGTCATCGCCGCCAAGCTTAGTTCCAGAGCATGAACATCCACCGTGGATGGTGGCGCATCGGGTGCGAGGATCGCGGTCACACTGGGCCTTTCTTAGCGGCGGGATACTACCCTGATAACCGATGCTGACTTCTAGATATTCCAAACCTGAGTTCAATCCGTACGGAAACGACGATCCAGACGACGCGACCGAGAACGGGCCGTGGGAGGCGCCGCGTTCCGCCGGGCCGCTGAGCGCGCACGTTTCGCTCCCCGGCTCGAAGTCGCTCACCAACCGTGAGCTCGTGCTCTCTGCGGTCGCATCCGGGCCGTCGCGGCTCCGCTCCCCCCTCCACTCGCGCGACACCGCGCTCATGGTGCAGGCGCTGAAGGCCCTCGGCGTCGGCATCGAAGAGACACCGGGCACCGGCGAGTACGGGCCCGATCTCGTGATCACCCCCGGCGAGCTCAGCGGCGGCGCATCCATCGACTGCGGTCTCGCGGGCACGGTGATGCGGTTCGTCCCGCCGTTGGCGGCGCTCGCTCTCGGGCCGGTGGCGTTCGACGGCGACCCGCACGCACGCAAGCGGCCGATGCGCACGACCATCGATTCGCTGCGCCGCCTCGGCGTCTCGGTCTCGGATGACGGTCGCGGCACCCTCCCATTCAGCCTGTACGGCACCGGACGCGTCGCCGGCGGCACCATCGAGGTCGACGCGTCGGCATCCAGCCAGTTCGTCTCCGCGCTGCTGCTCGTCGGCGCTCGGTTCGACAACGGACTGGAACTGCGTCACACGGGCGACAAGCTGCCCAGCCTGCCGCACATCGACATGACGATCGCAACCCTCGCCGGTCGCGGCGTCAGGGTCGAGAACCCGAGCCCCGGCGTGTGGATCGTGCCGCCCAGCCCGGTCGCCGGTCTCGGCGTGACCCTCGAACCGGACCTCTCCAACGCGGCACCATTCCTGGCGGCCGCGCTGGTCGCGAGCGGTTCCGTCACTGTTCAGAACTGGCCGGATGCGACGAGCCAGGTCGGCGCGGAACTGGAGCGGCTGCTGCCGCTCTTCGGTGGCGTCGTCACGCGATCCGACGGCAACCTCACCGTCGAGGGTTCCGGAACCATCCACGGTGTCGAGCTGGACTTGAGCTTCGGCGGCGAACTGGTGCCCGCCCTGGTCGCGCTCGCGGCACTCGCCGACGGCCCGAGCCGGTTCACCGGCATCGGCCACCTCCGCGGCCACGAGACCGACCGCCTCGACGCGCTCGCGACCGAGGTCAACGCGCTCGGCGGCAAGGTCACCGTGCTTGAGGACGGACTCGCAATCGACCCGCAGCCGCTGCACGGCGGGCTCTGGCGCAGCTACGAGGATCACCGGATGGCGACAACCGGCGCGATCATCGGGCTCGCGGTCGACGGGGTCGCGATCGACGACATCGGCACCACCGCGAAGACCCTCCCGGAGTTCCCGGAACTGTGGCAGCAGATGATCCGTCCGAGCGCGAAGCCGGTCGACCCGCTGAACCTGGGGCTGATGTGAGCCGCCGATGAGTTGGCTGACCGACGTCGACGACGATGACGACGACAAGTACGCCGACTTCGAGGCTCGGGTGCGCCCGAATCCGAAGGGAAGCAGGGCTCGCACCAAGATCCGGCCGGAGCACAGCGATGCGCTGACCGCGCGCGTGCTCGCGGTTGACCGCGGTCGTTACCGGGTGCTCATCGCGGAGGGCACCGACGACGAACGCGACCTCACGACCACTCGGGCGCGCGAGCTGCGCAAGGAGGCGATCGTCACGGGTGACCGTGTCGATGTTGTCGGCGACACCACCGGCGACGAGGGCACCCTCGGCCGCATCGTGCGCATCCAGCCCCGAGACACCGTGCTGCGCAGAAGCGCCGACGACACCGACGAGGTGGAGCGGGTGATCGTGGCCAACGCCGACCTGATGCTCATCGTCGTCGCGGCGGCGGACCCGGAGCCGCGCCCCCGGCTGGTCGACCGCTACCTCGTGGCGGCCTTCGACGCCGGCATCCGGCCGATCCTCATCATCACCAAGACCGACATCGCCGACCCGGAGCCGTTCCTCGCGAACTTCGCCGGCCTCGACTTGACGGTGGTCAAAAGCTCCCAGGACGCCTTCCCGCTGGCCGAACTCCGCTCCCTGCTCTCCGGGAACACCGCGGTCGCTGTCGGCCATTCCGGAGTCGGCAAGTCGACACTCGTGAACGCCCTTGTTCCGGATGCGAACCGCGCCACCGGTGACGTCAACGCGGTGACCGGACGCGGCCGCCACACTTCGTCGTCGAGCGTCTCGTACCGAGTCGGCACCGGCTGGATCATCGATACCCCCGGCATCCGCTCCTTCGGCCTCGGCCACGTCGACCCCGACAACATCCTGAAGTCGTTCACCGACCTGGCGGAGGTCGCCGAGGAGTGCCCGCGCGGCTGCACCCACCTTCCGGATGCGCCGGACTGCGCGATCATCGAGCGGGTCGAGGAGGGTCGGCTCGGTGAATTCGGGGCGAAACGACTCGACTCCCTGCAGCGGTTGCTCGCGACGCTAACCTGAGAGTCGTGAACGGTCATTCCGAAGACGATCTAGAACTCGCCCTCCGACTCGCGGACCTCGCCGACACGATCTCGCTCGTGCGGTTCCGCGCCACTGATCTCCGCATCGACACGAAGCCGGACCGCACCCCGGTGACCGATGCGGACCAAGCTGTCGAAGAGGCCATCCGCCACGAGCTCGCCCAGGCTCGGCCGGAGGACTCGATCCTCGGGGAGGAGTACGGCACCGTCGGCGAGGCGCGCAGGCAGTGGATCATCGACCCGATCGATGGCACCGCCAACTACCTGCGCGGCGTCCCGGTGTGGTCGACGCTCATCGCGCTCGCGGTGGACGGCCATCCGGTGGTCGGCGTCGTCAGCATGCCCGCGTTCGGACGGCGCTGGTGGGCAGCAATCGGCCACGGCGCCTACACGACCGACCGCGACGGTGCACAGCGCGGCCTCCGGGTCTCCGCCGTGTCGGAGCTGGCGGATGCTTCACTGGCGATGAGCGGGATCGACCGGTTCGAGCAGGCCGGTCGCCTCGAGAATTACCTCGGGCTGACGCGTCGCGTGTGGCGCACGCGCGACTACGGCGACGCCTGGCCGTACATGATGGTCGCGGAGGGTCTGGTCGACATCGCCGGCGAGTTCGGTTTGCAGCCGTACGACATGGCGGCGCTGTTCCCGATCATCCACGAGGCGGGCGGAACGATGACTTCGATCGACGGTGAGGAGGGACCGTGGGGCGGCTCGGCGCTTGCGACGAACGGTAGACTCCACGAGGCGGTTCTCGCCACATTCACAGTCGATTAGGAGTCTTTTTTCATGGTTAGCCCCAGCCGTCGTGTCCTCGGAATCGCCGCTGTTCTGGCAGCATCCGTCACTATGAGCGGCTGCAGCGTGATCGGCGGGCTCCTCGGCGGTGGCAACAATGTGTTCACCCTCAAGGTCGGCGACTGCTTCAACGAGGGCACGCTGGTGAACGACGAGGTCGCGGATGTTCCCATCGTCGAATGCAGCGAACCGCACCTCTACGAGGTGACCAAGAGCGTGATCCTGGAAGACGGCGACTACCCCGGTGAGGATGAGGTCGTCGGGCAGGCGGAGGACGAGTGCTTCGTCGCGTTCGAGGACTACATCGGTGCTTCCTGGGAGCAGAGCGGCAGCCTCGACTACAGCTACTTCGTGCCCACCACTGAGACCTGGAACGACGCCGACGACCGCGAGATCCTGTGCCTGGTGGTCGACCTCGAGGGCGAGCGCAAGGGCAGCGTGAAGAACGCCGGACCGCAGTCCTAGCCCTTCGGCAGAGGTTTGTGCCATAGGCAAGCGATTGTTCCCTTGCTATTGGCACAAACCTCTGCGCAGGCTGCCGCAAGGTTGCAGTAGTGCAAGTTTGCACCCTGTGCAATAATTCATGGAGTGACGACGAACGAGGGGCTCCGGCAGCGCAAGCTGCGTGAGACCCGCGAGGCGATCCACCGGGCTGCTCTGCGGCAAGCCGCGGAGCTCGGCCCGGATGCGGCGACTGTCGCGGCGATCAGCGCCGAGGCCGGAGTCTCGGCGCGCACCTTCTTCAATTACTTCGCGACGAAGGACGACGCGATCCTCGGCTTCCACGAGGAACAGCCGACGGATGAGCAGCTGGCGGCCTTCGTGGCTGGAACAGGCGAACTGCTGGCCGACCTCGTCGAACTGGCGCGCCACGTGCTCGTCTCGTCCGACAACGAGGTGTTGCAACAGCGTCGGAGGCTGCTCTTTGAGCATCCGGAGCTGTTCCGAGACCGGTTCGCGAGGATGTTGGCGATCGAGCTGCGCATCGCGTCGGCCGTCGCAAAGCGGATGCGCGCGTCAGGAGAATACTCTGACGCGTCCGATCCGGGCGACGCGGCAGCCGTGCTCGTGATGATCGCCAGTGGCGTCGTTCGACTCGCGGTGCGCAAGCTCCTGGCGGACCCATCCGCCGCCCCTGATACCGACTCGGCAATCGCCGACATGCTCAACACACTTCGAGAGGTAACCCGCTCACTCCAATGACCACAGGCACCACCACGCGCAAGCAGTCGAGCGACTCCCGGCGCGGCATCATCCTCCTGTTCATCGGCCTCATGCTGTCGATGCTGCTCGCCTCCCTCAGCCAGACCGTGCTCAGCTCGGCGATGCCGACCATCGTTGGCGAGCTGAACGGCGTCGAGCACATGCTGTGGGTGATGACGGCGTACATTCTGGCGTCGACCATAGTGATGCCGATCTACGGCAAGCTCGGCGACCTGATCGGGCGCAAGTCACTGCTCATCGCGGCGATCTCGCTGTTCATGGCCGGCTCGGTAATCGGCGCTCTCGCAGGCGACATGAACTGGCTAATCGCGGCTCGCGTTGTGCAGGGGCTCGGTGGCGGCGGGCTGATGATCCTGTCCCAGGCGATCATCGCGGACGTTGTCCCCGCACGCGAGCGCGGCAAGTACATGGGCGCGATGGGAGCGGTGTTCGCGGTGTCATCGGTGGCCGGCCCGCTGCTGGGCGGTTGGATCACCGAGGGTCCAGGATGGCGCTGGGCGTTCTGGATCAACCTTCCGCTCGGGGTGCTGGCGCTCGCGGCGGCGGTGTTCCTGCTGCATCTGCACCGGCCGCGGACAGGTCGTCCGAAGATCGACGGATGGGGCATGGCGCTGCTCGCGGCCTCCACCACGTCGCTGGTGCTCGTCGCATCCTGGGGCGGTAAGGACTTCGCGTGGGACTCCCCCGTGATCATCGGGCTGATCATCGCGACCGTAGTCACCGCGATCGCGTTCGTGCTCGTCGAGCGCCGCACCGCGGAGCCGATCATCCCGATGTCGCTGTTCCGTGACCGCAACTTCAACCTGACCACGATCGCGGGTCTGCTGACCAGCGTGGCGATGTTCGGCGCGATCGGGTACCTGCCCACCTACCTGCAGATGACGGTCGGTGCGGATGCGACCGAAGCCGGACTGCTCATGATCCCGATGATGGGGGCGCTGCTCATCGCATCCGTCGGCTCCGGCGTGCTGGTGAGCAAGTACGGGCGGTACAAGTGGATGCCGATCGTCGGCACCGTGCTCGTCGCGGTCGCCCTCGCGCTGCTCAGCACCCTGACGCCGCAGACTTCGGTGTGGCTGTTCTGCGCCTACATTGCGGTGTTCGGCATCGGCCTCGGGCTGGGCATGCAGATCCTGGTGCTGATCGTGCAAAACTCGTTCCCGAACTCCCAGGTCGGGACCGCGACTGCTGCGAACAACTTCTTCCGGCAAATCGGTGCGACGCTCGGAAGTGCGGTGGTCGGCAGCGTGTTCACGTCGCGGCTGGTCGCCCTGCTGGGCGAGCGCCTGCCGGATGCGGAAGCGGCGACAGGCGGCGTCAACTCGCTCACGCCGGATTCGCTGGCCGCGCTGCCTGCTCCGATCTATGACGTCGTTGTGCTGAGCTTCAACGACGCGCTCATGCCGTTGTACCTGTTCATGGTGCCGCTCGCGGTGGTCGCTGTCATCTTGCTGTTCTTTGTGAAGGAAGTACCGCTGGCTACGACGATTGAGCGTGACATCATGCCCGAGGCCGTGGCTGAGGGCAATCTGCAGATCACGTCGCGCGACGACTGACTCTCAGCGCCCTCGCTACTGTGGGGGAAGAAATCGGGGGTGCGAATGCGCGCGGTGCTGTTCAGTGAGTTCGGTCAGTTACCTGCGGTGACGGATGTGCCGGCGCCGGTGTGCGCGCCGACCGGTGCGGTGATCCGGGTCGAGGCGACCGGGCTGTGCCGCAGCGACTGGCACGGCTGGATGGGACACGACCCCGACATCCGGCTCCCCCACGTTCCCGGCCACGAGCTCGCCGGCGTCGTGGATGAGGTCGGCGCCGAGGTCACTCGGTGGAAGGCCGGCGACCGCGTGACCGTGCCGTTCATCTGCGCGTGCGGGCGGTGCGAGCAGTGCCTGGCCGGCAACCAGCAGGTGTGCGACAACCAGGAGCAGCCAGGGTTCACGCACTGGGGCTCGTTCGCCGACCTCGTGGCGATCGCCGAGGCAGACACCAACCTGATCGCGTTGCCAGATGGGCAGGACTTCGTGTCCGCGGCGGCGCTCGGGTGCCGGTTCGCGACCGCGTATCGCGCGGTCATGACTCAGGGTCGCGTGCAGGCCGGCGAGTGGGTGGCGGTGCACGGCTGCGGCGGTGTCGGGCTGTCGGCGATCATGATCGCGGTCGCGGCGGGTGCGCGGGTGGTTGCGGTGGATGTGTCGGCGGATGCGCTGGCGCTCGCCGAAGGTCTGGGCGCTGTCGCGGTACGCGGAGACGGTGACGTCGCATCCACGGTGCGAGAGGCGACGGATGGCGGCGCGCACCTGTCGCTGGATGCCTACGGGAGCAGCGCGACGAGCCTCAACTCGGTGCGCAGCCTGCGTAAGCGCGGGCGGCATGTGCAGGTCGGGCTGATGCTCGCGGAGCACTCGCTTGCGCCGATGCCGATGGATCTGGTGATCGCGAACGAACTGGAGCTGCTCGGCAGCCACGGGATGGCGGCGCACGAGTACCCGGCGATGCTGGAGGCGATTCGCTCGGGTCGCATCGACCCGACAGTGCTGGTCGGACGCACGATCACGCTGGAGGAGGCTTCAAATGCGCTCGCAACGATGGACGCCGGCGGGCATCCCGGGATGACCGTGATCGTGCCATGAGGTCAGCGGCGCCCAGAGGCTGACCTCGCCTGCCTCAGCTACTGTGTCTGCCGTTGACACATACGGTCTAGGTCATCCAGCGCAGAGGGGTAGCCAAAATGAGCACAACTGAAGGCGGTTCTCCGGGTTTGTCGGCGGCAGAGTTCCATCGCCAAGCCGGTGTGACGGAATGGCGCGTGACTGCCTGGGGACCACAGGCGGTGTTCGTGTCAGAATCACTCGCTCATGCCTCGCGTCTTGTGCCTGCGATCGTGGCGGAGTCCGATCGGCTCTCGATCGAGCCGGATGTCGATCTGCGGCCGGAGGCGATTGTCGTCCGTGTCCCGTACCGAGGCGCCGACAGCATCACAGCGCGTGCGGCCGAGTTCGCGGCGGCGGTGTCTGTTGCCGCCAAGGAGTTGTCGTTGCGCGCCGATCTAACGCTCATCCAATGCGTCGACATCGCTGTCGCGCAGCACTCGGAGGTCGACACCCGGCCGTTCTGGACGGCAGCACTGGGATACGAGATCTCGGGCGAGTACGACTCGATCGATCCGCTGCGCCGTGGCCCACAGTTGTCGTTCCAGCCGAACAAGCGGGATGCGCGCCGTCGCGGCCGCACTCACATCGACGTTTCTGTTCCTGCTGACCAGGCGGAAGCTCGGGTCGCCGCCGCTCTTGCCGCCGGCGGCCGCCTCGCCGATGACTCCCGTGCTCCGATGTGGTGGACGCTCGCCTCGCCCGACAACCACGGAGTCGACATAGCGGCGTGGACAGACACCTACGAGTGAATGATTCCGCCCGTCAGCGCGACCGGCGGTTCAGTCCTCGTAGCCGATGAGCCACGGCACACCGAAGCCGTCCACCACCTGGCCGTCGTGCCCGCCCCACGGTCGCTCCTGAAGTGGGTCCTTGACTTCGCCGCCTTCGGCCAGGGCAGCGAACCAGGATTCGAGGGTCGCCGGGTCGGCGGTGCCCAGCAGCGAGAACATGACTCCCTGCACCTTCAGGGGTACATCGTCCTTGCCTGCATCAGCGCCGAACAATTGGACACTGCCGTTCAGCTCGCCGTGTGCGATGGCATCCCCAGGGCCGTCGGTGCGGCCGAAGTCAGCGTACGTGTGAAGTTCAAGCTCGCCGCCGAAGATGTCGCGGTAGAAGGTAAGCGCCTCACGGGCGGTTCCATCGAAGTGAAGGTACGGAGTTAGACCGGTCATCCCCCGACCTTATTTCACGGCTCGGTTCCACCCAACGGAACCCACAGTCATGCAACCTCGAAAAACCGTCAAACCGGCGGTTGGCACCCCTCCACGCCTACCTGCTAAGGCGGGGCGTAAATTGGGGCGCGTTCTGACGCGCTCCGCCGCGGGACATTCAAAGGAGAACGATGCCAATCGACCACATTGGTTTGGGCGTCCCCGGCGTGGAGTCTGCGAAGGCGTACTACGACCAGCTGATGCCAATGGTCGGCTTCCAGCCCTGCTTCGGCAACGGCTACTGCCCGAATGACTGGAACGGCGCCCAGCTCTTCCTTTACGAATCGAGCGCGGACGGAGCCTACTCACGACACCAAAGCGGGCTGCAGCACCTCGCGTTCCTAGTCGCTACGCGGGAGGAAGTGGATACGGTGCACGCGTGGGTCCGCGATCGGGGTGACGAAGTTCTGCACGCGCCGAGACCGTTCCCGCAGTTCGGCGAGCACTGTTACGCCACCTATTTCCTGGACCCGCACGGCTTCAAACTTGAAGTCGTGTGCCAGAGCCCGGCCGCCGACTAGGCGGCTGACGCCGAGGCGCCAAGATGGCAACAGCGCGCGATAGCGACCTAAATGGTGGAGATGGGGGGAATTGAACCCCCGTCCACTGCTGTGGTCGTACGTCTTCTACGGGCGTATCCAGTGAAGCGTTCTACTCGGCCCCGGAATTTGCCACTGGCAGCTAAACCGACGAGCCCAGCCCAAGTGCAAGTCCCTCCGCGCCCTTAGGCGCAACGCGGAAGCAATCCCTCTAGATGACGCCAGCATCCGGGTAGAGGGCATCCCCGGGCTGACGGACTTTTAGTTCCCTTGCTTAGGCAGCGAGGGTGAAGTCAGTGCGTGATTTATTGGCACTTGTTTTTTGCAGAGATCGTTAACGAGATAACCCTGCATCCTCGACCCGCTTCTCGTACTCGCTCAGGCAATGTCGAAACCGATCATCCCCATGCTCGAGCTCACTAGAGCCAAGTCACTATCGCGCGCTGTTGAGTTGCCAAACCTGCATGCTATTTGATGCAGCCTTGAATTCTACAACGGATGCCGCTGGTTGGCTATTCCCTCTCGCATGCCAAGATAAGGCAACCGCGGAAGGGGCTTCGATGACCGACACCATCATCACCGTGCAGGGGTCGTACTCGACCTACTACCCCGCCGAGCGGGCCACAGTGACGCTGAGCGTGCACTTCGAATCGGACACCCGCGACGGCGCTTTCAACTCGGCAACCTCCTCGGCCGTCACCGTGCGCGAGTCGATCGTCGACATGCATGACTCTCAGGCCGGGCCGATCACCTGGTGGGCCAGCGACATGGTTCAGGTGTGGAGCGAGAAGCCGTGGAGCAACACCGGCGAGCAATTGCCCCTCGTCTACCATGCACGCATCAACTTCTCGGCGAAGTTCAGCGACTTCGAGGCGCTCGCCCGCTGGGTCGAGGAGACCGCGGCCATCGACGGCGTGACCATCAGCCACATCGCGTGGGACCTCACCGAATCGCGTAAGACCGCCCTCACCGCAGAGGTGCGCTCCCGCGCGGTGAAGGATGCCGTTGCCAAGGCGAGCGTCTATGCGCAGAGCATCGGGCTCGGGCAGGTGAAGGCGATCGCCCTCGCGGATCCGGGGATGCTCGGCAGCGAGGCATCCGGTGCCAGCGAACTGGCGCGTGCCCGGATGTCGAAAGCCGCGCTGATGGCGGACGGAGCGGGCGTGAGCGAGCTGTCGCTCAAACCCGAGGAGATCGAGGTCGCATCCGTAGTCGACGCGAGGTTCGTGGCCAGCTGACCATCGAGTTGCCCACTTCCGCCCCCGAATCACCCGAAAACCAGGGCCGAAGTGGGCAACTCGGCGTGCGGGAGTGTTGAGCGCCTACTCGCCGAGGCGACTCTTCGAGGCGATCGCGCGACGCGCCTCCATGTTGTCCTGACGCTCACGCAGCGTCTGCCGCTTGTCGTACTCGCGCTTGCCCTTGGCCAGCGCCAGCTCGACCTTCGCGCGCCCATCGCTGAAGTACAGCGACAGCGGGATGAGCGTGTAGCCGCCCTCCTTGACCTTGCTGTGCAGCTTCAGGATCTGCGCCTTGTGCAGCAGCAGCTTGCGCTTGCGGCGCGGCGGATGATTGGTCCAGGTGCCCTGGTTGTACTCGGGGATGTGCACGGCATCCAGCCACGCCTCTCCCCCGTCGATGAACGCGTAGCCGTCGACAAGGGATGCACGACCGGCCCGCAGCGACTTCACCTCGGTCCCGGTCAGGACCAGTCCGGCCTCGACGGTGTCTTCGATGGTGTAGTCGTGGCGGGCCTTACGATTGGTGGCCACCACGTTCTGGCCACGTTCCCTGGGCACGGCTCACTCCAATGGTTCTTGTTTGACAAAGCCCACCAGTGTATCCGGAATGGCCAGTGCGCGGCTACACGCGCAGGTAGCGCCGGATGGCGATGGCCGCCGACATGGCCGCCAGCCCGACGCCGACCACCAACAGGATGGGCACCACAATGAGTGCATCTGTCAGCCCGACGTACGGTGTCGTGCCCGGGACCGCGTTCAGGTAGCCCTGCACGAAGAAGTGCACGAGCGACACGATTGCCGCTCCGGCCAGGATCGACCCGATCAACGAGGCGACAACCCCCTCAAGCACGAACGGCGTCTGGATGAACCGGTTCGAGGCGCCCACCAGGCGCATGATTCCGAGCTCGCGACGCCGGCTGAACGCGCTCAACCGGATGGTGGTCGCGATGAGCAGCACCGCCGCGATGAGCATGAGGACGGCCACACCGATCGCCGTGTAGCTCGCGACGTTCAGCGCGTCGAAGATGGGCTGCAGGTACTCCCGCTGGTCGAGGACCTCCTCAACCCCCGGCAGTCCGGACAACCGCTCGACGAGCGCATCCGACTGCTCCGGGTTGTTCAGGTTCACCCAGAATGTCTCGGGCAGGAAGTCCGCGGTCACGAAGCTCGACTCACCGGTCTCGCCGAACTGCTCCAGGTACTTCTCGTACGCCTGCTCGTGATCCTCGAACGCGTACTTGCTGATCAGGGATGCTAGCGGCGCCGTCTTGAGCTGCTGCTCGACGAACGCCTTCTGCTCCGCGGTCGCCTCGGTCTGCCCGCAGTTCGCCGAATCGACGTACTCGGTGCACAGGTAGACGGCGACCTGCGCGCGGTCGTACCAGTACCCCTTCATCTGCCCGATCTGCATCTGCAGCAGGATGGCGGCGCCCACGAAGCTCAGCGAGATGAAGGTCACCAGAACGACCGCGATCACCATCGACAGGTTGCGACGGATGCCTTGCCCCACCTCGGAGAGGATCAACCCGAGCCTCACCGCTTGACCTCCGCCTCGATGTCGGTTCCCGCGTCGTACAGGTCGCTTTCGCGCTGCACCGGCACGGCCTGGGTGAGGTAGCCGCCCTGACGTTCGTCACGCACGACCTGGCCGCTGATCAGTTCGATCACGCGGCGCTTCATCTGGTCGACGATGCCCGCGTCGTGGGTCGCCATGATCACGGTGGTGCCGCCGGCGCTGATGCGCTCCAGCAGGGTCATGATGCCGGCGCTGGTCGAGGGGTCGAGGTTTCCGGTCGGCTCGTCGGCGAGCAGGATCGACGGCTTGTTCACAATCGCGCGCGCGATTGCCACGCGCTGCTGCTCGCCACCGGAGAGTTCGTGCGGCAACCTGCTCGCCTTGCCGGCCAAGCCCACCATCTTGAGCACATCCGGGACCGCCTCCTGGATGAATCCCTTGCTCTTGCCGATCACCTGCAGCGAGAACGCGACGTTGTCGAACACGGTCTTCTGTGGCAGCAGGCGGAAGTCCTGGAACACCACCCCGAGGTTGCGCCGGAAGTACGGCACCTTGCGGCTCGACAGCTTGCCGAGGTGCTGCCCGAGCACGTGGATCTGTCCGCGAGTCGGGTGCTCTTCCCGCAGCACGAGGCGGAGGAAGCTGGACTTGCCGCTCCCGGACGCGCCGACGAGGAACACGAACTCACCGGGCAGGATCTCGAGCGACACCGAATTGAGGGCTGGCCGCGTGTTGCCGGGGTACAGCTTGGTGACCTGGTCGAAGCGAATCATTTGCCTTCGAGCCTACGGACGGGCATTCCGGATGCGCGTAGCGACTCACCCCACCGGCGGCGCCGCCCGACCCTTACTCTTCGATGTCGCGCTTGCGCCAGCGGATGCCGGCGCTGATGAACCCGTCCAGGTCACCGTCGAAGACGGCGGACGGGTTGTTAACCTCGAACTCGGTGCGCAGGTCCTTGACCATCTGGTACGGCGCGAGCACGTAGCTGCGCATCTGGTCACCCCAGCTCGCGGTGATCACCCCGGCGAGTTCCTTCTTCTGCGCCGCGTCTTGCTCGTGCTTGAGCAGCAGCAGCCTCGACTGCAGCACGCGCATTCCAGCAGCGCGGTTCTGAATCTGGCTCTTCTCGTTCTGCATCGACACGACGATCCCGGTCGGCACGTGAGTGATGCGCACGGCGGAGTCGGTCGTGTTGACCGACTGCCCGCCGGGTCCGGATGACCGGAAAACGTCGATTCGGATGTCGGACTCCGGCACGTCGATGTGGTCGGTCTCCTCCATCAGCGGGATGACCTCGACGGCCGCGAAGCTCGTCTGTCGCTTGCCCGCAGAGTTGAACGGGCTCATCCGCACCAGCCGGTGCGTTCCGGCCTCCACGCTCAGCTTGCCGAATGCGTACGCGGCGTCGAACTCGATGGTGGTCGACTTGATGCCGGCCTCTTCGGCGTAGCTGGTGTCCAGCACGCGGGCGGGCATGTCGTGCTGCTCCGCCCAGCGCAGGTACATGCGCTGCAGCATCTCGGCGAAGTCGGCCGCGTCGACGCCGCCCGCGCCCGCGCGGATGGTCATGACGGCGGGACGTTCGTCCCATTCACCGTTCAGGAGGGTCTGCACTTCGAGGTCGCCGAGCACCTGCTCGATGGACTCCAGTTCGGTGCGCACCTCGATGGCGACGCTCTCATCGGATTCCTCGTTCGCCAGCTCGGCCATGACCTCGAGGTCGTCGATGCGACGCTCGAGTTCGATCACGCGCGCGAGCTCCGACTGACGGTGGCTGAGTGCGCTCGTGACCTTCTGCGCGGCATCCGGGTCATCCCAGAGATCCGGAGCACCCGCCTGCTCGCTCAGCTCGGCGATCTGCTGCTGCAGGCGCTCGACGCCCACAACGGATCGGATGTCCGCAAAGGTCTTGCGCAGTTCGGCGAGCTCCTGCGAGATGTCCAGATCAATCATGTCGCGCAAAAGCCTACCGTCGCGGGCCTCAATAGAGTTGTGCGAGTGAGTTCAGGACAGTCCTTCCGCTTCGGCTCGCTTGCCGTGCCTGTGCTGCTGCCGACCCTGGCATTCGCGATCGGTGAGGGCGCGATCATCCCGATCATCCCGATCGTGGCGAGCAACGCCGGTGCGGACCTGGCTGTTGCCGGTCTGATCGCGGGACTGTTCGTCATCGGCGGGCTGATCGGAAACATCCCGAGCGGCTGGATCGTCGCGCGACTCGGTGAACGCCCCTCGATGATCGGCGCAGCACTGCTCTCCATCGTCGGGGTCGGTGTCGCGCTGCTGGCGCAGGGTATCGCGGTGCTCGCGGTCGGCGTGTTCCTGATCGGGCTCTCGACCGCCGCGTTCGCACTGGCACGGCACGCGTTCATGACCAGCTTCGTGCCGCTCGCCTACCGCGCGCGGGCGCTGTCGACCCTCGGCGGCACCCTGCGGCTCGGGATGTTCATCGGCCCGTTCGTTGCCGCTGCGGTGATCGGGTTGACCGGCTCGGCCCAGGCCGTGTTCTGGGTGCACGCGGTCGCCTGCCTGTTGGCGGCGGTGACTCTCCTGGTGATGCCGGATCCGACCGCGTTGTTCGCCGCCCGGGCTACGGCATCCGGTCTCCATGAGGGCGAGGAGTTCGTCGCCCGGGAGTCGGCCGGGCTGTTCCGCACCATCCGGGACCGGCGCGCCACGCTGCTCACCATCGGTGTCGGCGGCGCCTTGTTCGCCGCGATCCGGACCAGTCGTCAGGTGATCCTGCCGCTGTGGGCGGTGAGCATCGGGCTGACGGATGCGAATGCGGCGCTCATCATCGGCCTCGGCGGCGCGCTGGACTTTGCGCTGTTCTACGCGAGCGGGCAGATCATGGACCGCTGGGGCCGGCTGTGGAGCGTTCTGCCGTCGATGGCCGGACTCGGTGTCGGCCACCTGGTGCTCTCGGTCACGCACGACCTGCCCGGAAACGTGACCTGGTTCATCGCCGTCACCATGGTGCTCGGTGTCGCGAACGGACTCGGCAGCGGCATCATGATGACGCTCGGCGCAGACCTCGCGGACAAACGCGATCCGGCCCCGTTCCTGGGCGCGTGGCGGTTCACCACCCAATCCGGGGCGGCCGCAGCACCGCTCGTCGTCGCGGGCGTCACCGCGGTGGCATCGGTGTCGGTCGCCGCCGCGCTGATGGGGGTGCTCGGGCTGGCCGGGGCGGGCATCATGGCGCGGTTCGTGCCGAACCGGCCGCAGCACTAACTGCCGCAGCACTAACTGGGGCGCGCGACGTCGATGCTGAAGATGGTGTAGCCGGCCTTCACGTCGACGAAGAAGCTCGCCGAGACCGCCAACCCGCTGTCGGTCACGACCGGCAGCTGCACCGTGATCTGCCCGCTTTCGGATGCGCGGGCGTCATCGGTGAGTTGTGATTGCAAGCGGAGGATGTCGGACTCGGTCCAGCCGACGCTCGGTGCGAGCCCGCGGACCAAAGCGATCGCATCCGGGTACCGGTTCGTGCCAGACGGGTACAACGAGACCGAGGTGACGGTGTCGTTCTCCGTCGTGATGGTGAGCCGGTCGATGAGGTCGACCACCACGACGTCGTCCTCGCCGAGCAGCCGCACCTGCACCGGACGCAGCAGCTCGACTTCCTTGGCCCCGTCGGCCTCGAGACCGAGTTCGGACGCCGGAAGCGCGTTCTCACGCAGCTTGATCTTCGCGTAGCCCTGCACGGTCAGGAAGTCGAGGCCCGGCTGGGTGAAGGTCGACATGCCGTCGGAAGCCTGCTGGTCGGCGGATGCGACGGGCCGGTCGGCAGTCCACCACGAGTTCTCGAAGGCGAAGACCGCGAAGACGATGCCGCCGATGATCAGCACCAGGATCGCTGCCGGCAGCCAGCTCAGTGCGCGCTTGAACCCGGACTCGCGGCGCACGGGGATGCCGCGCTCGTCGAGGGTTGTGCGATTCACCCAACCAGCCTAGGCGGGTGCGCTTCGCTCTGTGGTCGAGACCCCGCTCAGACCGAAGTGGCCGGCTGCTGCTGCGTGATGCAGTGGATGCCGCCGCCGCGAGCGAGAATCGACCGCGCGTCGACCGTCACGACCCGCCGCCCCGGGTAGGCGGCTTCCAGGATTTCGCGCGACCGCGCATCCGCTCGCTCCTCACCGTAGCCGCACGCGATGACGCCGTCGTTGACGACGAGGTGGTTGACGTAACTCCAGTCCACGAAACCCTTGTCGTCGCGCAGGGTGTCGGGGGCGGGCAGGTCGATGATGGTCCACTCGCGTCCGGCGGCGTCGCGCGTGCCCTGCAGGAACTCGCGCAGGTCGCGGCACACCTTGAAGTCCGGATGCTCCTGGTTGGTCTGCTGGTGCAGCAGGATCGTGCCCGGCGACGGGATCGCGGCGACCATGTCGACGTGGCCGCGGGTGCCGAGCTCCTCGTAGTCGCGGGTGAGTCCGCGCGGCAGCCAGATGACGTGGGTGGCGCCGAGCGTGCGGGCGAGTTCCGCCTCGACCCGCGCCTTGTCCGCGTACGGATTGCGGCCGGGGTCGAGTTGCACGGTCTCGGTGACGAGCACGGTGCCCTCGCCGTCGACGTGGATGGCACCGCCCTCGTTCACGAGCAGGGACGGGATGACCTCGGCGCCCACCGCCCTGGCGACGAACCCGGCGATGTGCTGGTCGGCGGCGCCGGCCGACCAGTCGGTCGCGCCCCAGCCGTTGAAGGTCCAGTCGACGGCGCCGAGGCGGCCGTCCTCAGCGAGGACGAAGGTCGGGCCGGTGTCGCGCATCCAGAACTCTTCGAGCGGCGTCTCGATGACCTCGATGTCGCTGGACAGGTGCCGTGCGGCGTGGTCGCGCGCGCTTGGATCGACCAACATGGTGACCGGCTCGAACTCGGCGGCGCCGTGGGCGACGGCCGACCAGGTGCGACGGGCCTCTTCGGCTGACTCGGCGTTAGTGCCGAGGGTGTAGCCGTCGCGCGGAAACTCCATCCAGATCCGCTCCTGACGCGCGGTCTCGGCCGGCATTCTCCACTGCACACTGCCTCCCGGGCTCAGGGTGATCGGTGAGCACCATAATGCCGCACCTTCGGGTTAGCGGCCGAACACGCTGCGGGCGTTCGCGGTCACCTCGAGCGGGAAGCCCTCCGGCACCAGCAGCGACACGATCGGGGGACGCCAGAACGCGGAGAGGGTGACGGTGGCGCTGCGGCCGTCGACCGACTCGGCGCGCTCGACCCGAGTTGCTCGAAGTCGGCGGCATCCGGAGCGCTGGCGAGGTAGTCGGACACGGCCGCGGCGACATCCGGCGAGCGCAATTCGACACGGGGAACCTCGGCGGTGACGATGACATCGTCCAGTTCGAACGCCTCAGCGCCGACCAGCGCGGCACCGTCGGCGAGGGTGAACAGTCGCTTGCGCTCGAGATAGAGCGAGGTCGCAGCGACCACAAGCAGGATCAGCGCGAGCGCGAGCACTCCGTAGAAGATCGTCAAGAGCAGGGTCGTGCCGTCCTCGTCGCGAAGCAGACGGCGGTTCATCCGGCACCCCAGAAGCGTGAGACCTGCTGGGTCGCGGAGGCTTCGAGCGGCACTGCGAGCGGCGAATCGAAGTCGAGCACGGCGGGCACGAGCGGAAGCGGCACCCGGATACTGACGGTCACCGTCACGACGCCCCGCCGGGTGAGGCAGTCGGCTGGGTTGGGTGAGCAGGCGATCGAGATGGCGGCTCGCGGGTCGGCGATGTCGGCGTCGGCGAGCGCGAAGGCGACGGCGCGTTCGGCTCTCGCGCTTGCCTCTGCCGGTGTCTCCGCCTGCACGTACACCCGCGCAGCCTGCCGTGCGGCGCCCTCGACGGCGAGCGCACCGCCCTGGATCGCGGCCACCGCGAGGGCCAGGTAGACGAGCGGGATCAGCAGGATCATGCCGACCGTGATGAACTCGAGCGACGCGGTGCCGCCCTGCTGCGAGGCGAGTGGGGCCAGGCGGTCAGTCCAGCGTTTCCACCGCGGCATGGCCGTCCACCTCCAGCCCTCCCTCGATGCCGACGAGCCCGATGAGCGGAAGCGGCGTCCGCACGGTCACGACCGTGGACGGATGCCCGAGGTAGGTCCCGTACGCGGCACTTACGTCGCCCGCATAGGTCGGCCCGAGCGCTGTCTCAAGCAGAGAGGTCGTGCGAGCGACACCGTCGGCGAGTGTGTTGTCGGCGAGCGCGGCAAAACGGGCACCCTCGGCGGCCGCGTCGTGCACCGTATTCCGGATGAGCAGCGCGAGCCCCAGTTGCAGAACTGAGAGAGTCAGCATGGTCAGCAGGGCGCCGACCAGCACGAACTCGACCACCGCGGACCCGGACTCGTCGCGCTCCAGACGGGCGAGCATCCGGGACCGCATCGGTCAGAACCCGGTGACGCGGCTGATCGCCTGCTGGAACACGTCGCTGAGCGCCGGTCCGGCGAGCGCCCAGATCAGGATCACGAGCCCGGCGGTCATTAGTGTGATCAGCACCCAGCCGGGCACGTCGCCGCGCTCATCTCGTATCCGTCGTAGCAATTGCATGCTTGCTCCTCTCACAGTCCCAGTTGCAGCACGAAGACGCCGGGGAAGATCGCGAACGCGACGGTGATCGGCATGATGAGGAACACCAGCGGCACCAACATTGCAATAAGGTACCTTTATGCAATGTGTCATCTACACGCGCGTAAGCCTCGACCGCACAGGTGAAGCGCTCGCCGTTGCCCGCCAAGAGCAGGAGTGCCGGGCGCTGGCTGAGCGCCTAGGCCTAACAGTCATCCACACCTACACCGACAACGACATCAGTGCCACCAACGGCAAAGTTCGGCCGGGCTTCGAGGCCATGCTCGACGCTCAGCCCCCGGCCATCATCGCCTGGCATCAGGACCGGCTGCTACGCCTCACCCGTGACCTGGAGCGGGTCATCACGCTGAATGTGCCCGTGTACACCGTGACGGCGGGCACCCTAGACCTGACGACACCGGCAGGGCGTGCCGTGGCGCGTACCGTGGCCGCCTGGAGCCAGTACGAGGGCGAGCAGAAGGCCACACGGCAGGTCGCCGCCAACGTGCAGCGGGCAGCCAATGGCGTCCACTCGGGGCGTGTGGGCTACGGCTACCGGCGCGAGGGTACTGCCCTTCAGCTTCACGCCAGTGAGGCCACGACGATCCGGGCGGCGGTGCAGCGGGTGCTGGACGGAGAGTCGCTGCGGGCGATCTGCAAGGACTTCGACGCCCAGGAGGTTCCCACCCCTGGCCGGGGCGCGCGCTGGAACTCGACCACGCTCAAGCAGTTGCTGCTGCGACCGAGCCTGGCTGGGCTAACTGTCCATCGGGGGCAGGTAGTGGGCCGCACCCCCGCCGAGTCCCCACGTGTCATCGACGAGGACACTCACGAACGGATCAAGGCCGTGCTTACTGACCCCGCGCGCCGCACCGGCACCCCCGGCAGGGCACCCAAGTACCTACTGGGAGGCATCGCCCGGTGTGGCCGCTGTGGCGGCGTCATGGCGCGCGCGATCGGCAGGATGCAGCGCCAGGCCAACGGCAACGTCAAACGCCAGCCGCCTGGCTACGTGTGCAGTGAGTGCTACCGCGTGCGCCGCAAGCAGTCTGACGTCGATGCAGTGGTAGAGGGCATCGTGGTGGGCCGGTTGCAGATGCCCGACGCTGCGCAGTTGTTCGCCACGGGCGACCCTGCCGCCCTGCAAGAGGCGCGCGACACGATCGAGGCGATAGACGCCCGGCTAGCCAACGCTGCCGACATGTTTGCCACAGGCGACATTGACGCGGCGCAGTTGACGCGCATCACCGAGCGGTTGCGGGCCGACCGCACCCTGGCCGCCGCTGCCGTGGAGGCCGCGCTCCCTGCCGCCGTACCTGCCGAGTTGGTGGGTAGCGATGCTGCCGAGGCATGGGCCGCACTCAGCATGGACAGTAAGCGTGCCGTCCTAACCGCGCTGGTCACTGTAACGATCCTGCCGAGCGGCAGCGGCAAGGCATTCGACCCGGACACCGTGCGCATCACCTGGCGCAGCTAGCTGCAGATCGAGGACATCCGCTAGAGCCTGACCATGCCGCAGACAGGGCAGAGCCAGAACGGGCGCTCGGGAGTGCCGGCGATCTGGAGGCGCACGAGGCACCGAGCGCAAGATGGATCGCTCAGGACCTTCAGATCGTCCTGCATTAGGCGACCGTACCGAGCACCGCCCAGCCGCGCACGAGTTGTCCACACACTCACAGAAGCCCGAAAGGTCAGCACGGACACTCAACGCCGATAGAGTCTCTCTCAACGATCCGTGGAGGCGAGTTGGCGAAGTTTGAGCAGGACCTGAAGGCTCTCGCGCCCCAGCCCGAGAAGGTCGCGTTAGCAGCCGCGTTGGATGGCATGCCGCCTGACGACACCGTATCGGTCGAGGTACCCGGCGTCTCCGCCATAGAGCTGCCTGAAGCGCGCGAGGCATTCGACATCGCGATGAAAGCGTTCGGCGATCGGATGATGAGCGAGGCTGAGCGCCTTGAGGCCGTCCACCGCGACGACACATCCCCGAAGGCGCAGTTCACTACAAAAATGATAGTCCTGGCCGAGTCTGAGGCACGGGAGATCGAGTACCGCGAAGCGCTTCGACGTAAGCCGCCGAAATGGGTGATCCCCGCTGAGGTCGGACAGTACTTCTTCACGGGGCTCTTCGGCGTGGCGGGCGGAGCTGCCGTAGGTGAGAAAGAGTGGCTCTGGCTCCAGCCGAGCAACTGGGGCGTGGTCTGCTTCTTCTCGCTCCTCCTAGGCATCGCCCTCACCATGATCGTTCGACAGGGCAGAAAGGACACCTGATGACTTTCAACGCCACGAGCGCCCGCGAAGGCGAGCGCCGCCTTACCCCGGCCGCCCGCCAGTCGCTGGACGAACTGACCGCGGCCTACCGCGCGCGTCTAATCGAGCAGGCAATGATCGGGACCCGGAACGGCGAAATCTCCGCGATCGACTTCATGCGGTCTGTCTACGCCAACCCGGAAGCGGACGAGTCAATGCGCGCGCGCATTCGAGCCGAGCATGAAGTCGACCTCTCGCGCTACAGGCTCAGCCGTGCGCGACGAATAGCAACCATGACCGCTGCGTTCGGCATTCTCATCGGCGGGCTTACCGTCGTGCTCTGCGTGACGCTGTTCGACGTCTCTCTGCTCAACATCCTGCCGCTCGTCGCGACTCCCACAGTTACGGTCATCGCGCTCGCGATCGGTCGCTACTTCGCGATCAGTGAAGAGCGCGAGAGTACGTTGATGCGCAGGATGGAGCTTGATCTCCCAGCACGGTTCTCGGCGGCCCACCTTGACTGGGCCGGCGAAGAAGCTCACAGCGAGCCTGGCCTGGAAGAGATCAACATCCGGTTCATGAGTCTGTGGTCCTTCCTGGAACAACAGCTCGAAGAACTCGCTGCCCGCGTTCTCCCCGACACCGGTCGACGGTCCATAGGAACGATTATCAAGCAGCTGACTTACGACGGCACCCTGACCGAGTACCAGGCGGACCAGATCAAGCGGATGCTCACCGTCAGGAACGACCTCGTTCACGGCGGGCTCCCGAAGAACTACGTGCTTCGGGATGAACTGCGCGAGATCATCACCGTCAACGACATGGTGACCGGTCTGCTCGAAGGTGCACCCCTTCTCAGCCAGACAGAGAAGTCAGCTCTAACCGTCAAGCGCATCGTCGCGAAGTGGAACGACGACCTAGCCGAAAACGGTTGGCCCGGTACCCGCAGTAACGACAGTGGGCACGAGAGGTAGACACACTTTTGCCGCAAGGGTCCCCTTCAGGCGCGTCAGAGTTCCGCGGTGTGACTTCTGGCCTCCGAGTGGTAAGTCTTCCCGCTTCTGCGAGATCTGCTCCATAATCGTGAGAACCAGATCGGTCGGTCTCGACGTCGCGAGACCTAGGCGGGCCAAAGCGGGCCTCGAAAGCAGGAGCAATGGCGACCGTCGAAGAGCAGGTGCGCGACACGAGCGACGTAATTGTCAAGAACATCGACTCACTGACGACTAGTCGAGGGTTCCTGTCGCAGAACGTGCTCCAGCAGCTTCGCCACCTCGTCGAAGGGCTCATCGTTTGGGCAGCTAACGGAAAGCCCGCGGACGTCTTCGACTATAGCGAGGTGGGGGCGGCGTCCTCTGTCGTCAAGGCCACGGCGAAGTACCGGCTGCTGAGCCGGTTCCACGACATGCTTCAAGCCAGCGTCTCGCACTACACGCTTGGCGAGGACCCCTCCGAGCGACTGATGCTCAAGTACTACGAGTACTTGCTTCGCACTCGGGATCTTGCCAAGGCGCAGTTGGGCATCGCGATACTCGAAAATCTGCACAAGTTCCCGCTTAACACGGACCCAGCCTTGAGCGAGTACCACGAGAAAATCGCCGGCCTGATCAACACGATGACGGCCACGCTAGTGCCGACGCAGCGAACCGAGCGCTACTACGTACACCACTCGCGGCCGTTCTTCGTTCACGGTCGCATTTACTACGAAGTGACGTTCTCACTCGCTCACAACCGGACAAACAAGTTCGACCGCAATATCGCCTTCACCGACATCGACATGACGGATAGGTATGCGGCAAATCTTGAGCTAGCGACCGGCACCATTTCCGTCTTCAGCGAAACGATGCCCGTGACCGTGATCAGAACATGGTCGGTCTCGCTCCGGCCATGCGAGCTGGACAACTTCTCGCGCCTGTTCTCCCCGGTCACAAGCAGGGTATCGACCAAGCAGCCAGAGTATGAGCGTCTGATGGAGTACCTGACCAAGACGCATTCGAGCCTGCTCGACCTTGTCGATCTGACGGACCCCGACTACTTGCGAGTCCGGACGTGGGCGCTCGAGAAAACAAAGGGGGACTCTCTGATCTTCAGCGTGCTGGATCGGGCTCGCGACCTCATCCAGCGTGATGCAAACGGCTCAAGGGTTCTCCGCTACCTACTGCTGCGTATGCGGAACGAGACAATTAAGAGTCAGTACGACGCGACGCCGCAGGATTGGTTGTCCAATCTGCACATCACGTCGCAAAGCAAGCCATTCGACACCATGCCGCTTTGCACGAGCCCCAGGGGTCATGTACCGAGCTTCGGCGATTTGATGGAAGCTTTCGATTCATCGAAGCGCCAACACGAGCTCCTCGCGCGACGGATCAACACGAACGTCGAGCAGCACGGTCAGATCTACACCGCTGAAACCGACCTTGCTCACTTCGGTGACCTCGATCCCCTCATCGAGAAATACAACCGCCTGCTGCCCCCGACCCCGAAGCATGCACCCCGGAAGCTTTGCCGTGACGTAGGCCATGTGTTCATGGTCGGGTACGAAGATGGCACCGTATCGATCATCGACCAGCTGCAGAGCATTGCAGCGGGGGGTCTGGCCGGCCACGCCGCGAGCGCCGCAGCCTGGGTCTCCGCCAACTCCGCAAAGTTCGATGATCCGTTCAAGGCGAATGCTCTAACCGACCTATTTGAGAAATCAACAGTCGCCCTCATCTATGGCGCGGCAGGAACCGGCAAGACCACGATGGTCGACCTGATCGCGAACTACTTCGCTAATGACTCGAAGCTGTTCCTCGCCCACACCAATCCGGCCGTAGCAAATCTGGAGAAACGCGTCACTGCGAAGACGAACTCAGAGTTCAGCACGATCTACAGCCACACGAAGTACCCGACTGGTCGGCATTACCGCCTGCTGATCATCGATGAGTGCAGCACGGTCAGCAACGCCAGCCTCCTCAAGGTGCTGCAATGCACAGATTTCGACCTGCTCGTCCTCGTCGGTGACGTTTACCAGATCGAATCCATCGAGTTCGGCAATTGGTTCTCGACCATCCGGTCGTACCTTCCGCCGGAGTCGGTATTCGAGCTGACTCAGCCCTTCCGTACCACCGACCCCAACCTGCGCCTGCTTTGGGACCGAGTGCGCAGCCTGGACGACAAGATCGAAGAGTCGATCTCGAAGAACCACTACGCCACCGTCCTCGGAGACTCGCTCTTTAAGGCGCGTCACGCGGACGAGATCGTCCTTTGCCTGAACTACGACGGGCTATACGGGATCAACAACGTTAACCGCTTCTTGCAGGCGAGCAACCCAAGCCCGGCCGTTCACTGGGGTGACGCCACCTTCAAAGTCAACGATCCAATCCTCTTCGGCGAGACGGACCGGTTCGGCGGAATCGTCCACAACAACCTCAAGGGAACGATCGTCAACATCGCCACCGATAAGGGCCGGATCACATTCGACGTGAAGGTCGATAAGACGCTCACGGCTGCGGACTTCTTCTTCGTGCTCGACATCAAATGGCTGGGGGGCTCGGTCGTACAGTTCGACGTACTCCAACGTGGCAACACGGACGATGATGACGATGCCTCGGTGACCATCGTCCCGTTCCAGATCGCATACGCGGTGTCGATTCATAAAGCACAAGGTCTCGAGTTCAACTCGGTCAAAGTGGTCATTACCGACGCGAACGAGGACCGGATCACGCATGCGATCCTCTACACCGCGATCACGCGTGCCCGTCAGTTCCTTGAAATCTTCTGGAGCGCCGAGGTTCAGCAGCGAATGCTGAGCAAGTTGGTCGTTCGCGAGAATTCCAAAGACGAGGCGATCCTCCGGAAGCGTAGGGGCGTCGTGCCGGTCGCTCCTAGGCCGAAGCTCGCGAAGTCTCGCCCACCGGTCTAATGCCAGAAGGGCACCCTTCAGGCACACGGGTCCGCCGGAGTCGACTAATGGCCACAAGCAACTGGTGAGATGCGGACACCGCCGACGAGATCTACTGGGTTGGAGATCAGGCAAGATCCAATCGTTTTTGGGCGACTATCTGCGCGCGCCGAAAGCAGCGGGCAATGGCAACCCATCGTGGTCGCCCGAGTTGACCACGCGCGTCAGCCGGTCGACCGGGATTTCCACTGGCATAGTCCGACCCATCTGCGCTATTCGCTCCCGGCTTCGTAGCGCGACTCACGTGCGGGTCCATACCGCGAACTCGCTCAACGTGTCCTTCATTCGGCGCGCCGCCATCTGATGAGGTCTGTTCGGTTCTAGTATCGGGCCCGACCCAGACTGGAGACTTGCATGGCAGACGAGACGCCCGACGCCAAGGTGTCGTTCCCATACATGACGGCTGGGCATTGGTTCGGTGTCCGTGCCAAGCTCCGTCAATCTGTCCCCAAGGCCATTGATATTGACTGGGTCATGTCGGCGCTGGGTACCTCTGAGAAGGGCGCACGGAACATCCTCCCTCAGTTGCGAGCGGTAGGTCTCGTGGCCCCCGATGGTTCGCCGTCTGAGCTTGCGCTTGATCTCCGTGACGACGACACCTACGCCGAAGCGGCCAAGCAAATTTTGGACGCGCTCTACCCGGACAGCCTGCGCTCGGCCTATGACGATCCGTCCGTGGACGCCTCGCGCGTCGCTTCGTGGTTCATGCGCAACGCCAAGACTGGACAAGCAACGGCGAGCATGCAGGCGAAGCTCTACCTCACCTTGCTCAAAGGCGAGTTGCCTTCGCCGGACGATGTGAAGAACGGCTCAACGGGGAGCCGGAAGCCAAAGGAAAGGACGCCGAAGGCTGGAGGCGCCAAGCCTGCAGCCGCACTCAAGCGCCCCGAGATCAAACAACAGTCCGAGAGCGACGCTCCCCAGGGCCCTGACGACAACGGCGGCGGAGGTTCGGGGCGGCAGGGAGCTGACGGTCCCTCGCTGCATATCGACTTGCAGATTCACATCTCTGCGGACGCCGGGCGAGACCAGATTGAGGCTGTGTTCGAAAGCATGTCCAAACACCTGTATGGACGCTGAGTCATCTCGCGAGCATATGGTTGCCGCCGCGATCGGCATCCGATCGAACCCCGCCTACCGGAGTCTTCAAAGAACGTTGCCCATAGGTGTCGATTCACCAGCGGATGAGGCGATAGCGGTTCGAACGGTCTTCATATCCTGGGCACATTCCAACACAGACTG
Organism: Cryobacterium sp. BB307; assembly: GCF_012274275.1. Taxonomy (GTDB): domain Bacteria; phylum Actinomycetota; class Actinomycetes; order Actinomycetales; family Microbacteriaceae; genus Terrimesophilobacter. Next base: position 184,880 of record NZ_JAANZA010000003.1, read on the forward strand.
GTCAAGTGACGAGACGAAGGAATGGCAGGCGCAGGTTGCGGACCTGGCGGCAACGCTCGTCGAGCTCGGGATCGACGCCGATATAGACCTGTTCCACTTGGACGAGGCAATTGACTGGACGCGCTTCGGGCCGAGCGGGATTCAGCGTGCCGATGTGACTGCGGTGGTCATGTCGGCAGCCTGGGCTGAACGATGGAGCGGGAGGAATGAGCCGACGGTCGGGGCTGGGGCGGCCGCCGAGGCTGACACGCTGCGAGGACTGTTCGCGCGTAACCAGGCCGAGTGGCAACGACGGGTCGTCATCATCATGCTGCCAGGCGTGCCAGACACCGTTGTCCCCCCAGATCTTGAACGAGTGAGTCGCCTTTACGTTGACCTCAGCGACCCCGACTCCATTGAAGCTGTCGTCCGCCTCGTAACGGGCCAGCCGCGGTTTCCGAAGCCGAAGCTGGGGAGGGTTCCAGTGTTGGAACCTGATGCGGATTACCGAGGAAGCGGTGGCGCGGTTAGCGAGTTGCGGCTCCGCTTGCTAGAGACGCGGCGCCGACTGCGCACGCTCAAGTCCCGGCATACCGACGCGGCGCGCGATGAGATGCGGGAGCTCACGCTGCGTGAGTCGGCGTTGCAAGGCTTCATAGACGCAGTGCTCAAGTCCGAGGACTAACAGGCGCAGAATGATTGAGGAGCAGGCGCTTCTGCACCTTCGCTACTGTGTTGGCTGACCACGGTGCACCGGTCGCCGTGGTGAGGCCCTCGGCGTTGAGTGCGTTCGCCGTGCCGGCGATGGTGTGTGTGGTTCGCAGCGTCATCAGGCGATGGCCGGTGCTCTGCGGCAGTGCGGACACGCGGCCCATATGCTTGCCCTGACGCTTGGCGGCTTGCATGGCGGCGGACGTGCGCTCACCAATTACCTCGCGCTCCCATTCGGCAACCGACATCATCACGTTGGCCACAAGCTTGCCGGTCGGGCTGCTGGTGTCCACACCGAGGTCAATGGCCACAACAGCCCACTTGCGCGCAGCGGCAAGCTTCAAGATGCCCGAGAAGTCATGCACGCTGCGGCTCAGGCGGTCAAGCTTCGCCACCACGATGCCGTCCACATCACGGCGCTTCGGCAGGACCTGCAGCCGGGTGAGCGCGGCCTGTAACTGCGAACGATCCAGCGACTTGGCCGACACGCCCTCGTCCAGGTACCAGACCACGTCCCAGCTGTGCGCGTCAGCGTAGCGCTGAATCGCGTCGCGCTGAGCATCCAGGCCGAGGCCGCTGTCGGCCTGCTCCTCAGTGGACACCCGCAGGTAGCCGATCATCGTGGTCATTGGTCACGCCTTCTTGACGAGGGGCACGATGTTGCGGCGGATGTGGCGAGTGAGTGCGCCCTTGTTGGCGAACTGCTCCCCGCAGGTGCAGTCGTTGAGTGCGTTGGCGTTCGCCTCGTGCGCGACCACGCGTGAAGCTAGGTTAGCCGCGTGCTTTCCTCCCGTGGCGACGCGCTTGGCAGGTGCCTCGATCTCCCACCCGGAGGGCAGGTTTCCGACGTTGGCGATGGCCCGCTGGACGAGAGCGTCAAAGTCGTCAGCCTCGATAACCTCCACGAACGCTTGCCAGGCCATGGCACGCATGGCCTTATAGCGGTTCTTCTGAACGTCGATGCCGTGAGCCTCGATAACCTTCGCAATGCCCTCGTTGACGATCTGCTGGAGGGTGGGTTCCACTGCCTCGACCTCGACGGGGACTGTGTTCTTGGTGGCCATGATTTCTCCTTCGCTGCGCCATGAGAATCGAACATGTGTTCGAATAAACAGGCACTTTGCCTGAAGGGGACCCTTCTGGCAAACAGGGTCGGTGTCTGACTGTCTGTGATGCGCTGCGGCATGCCGCTTAGGTTCTGGCGTGCGGCGCTGCGCTTGGGTCGCGCCTACCACCTGCCACACTTGCGCTTGAGGAGGTATTAATGGAGGTTTCAAGCGGCCAACCGAGTTTCGACATCGACGACGTCAACGTCCGACAGGTCGTCAGGGTGCAGGCTCTCAGACAGCCCGGCGTGCCGGTGGAGAAAGGTCTTTGGCAGTGGCCGGAGGTTCCGGAGCATGCGCGCGAAGCGGTCCGCCAATACTGGGACGCCCAACAGCAGGACGACTCGCATGCCCACGACGTGACGTTCTGGGGTCCGCGTGCATTCCTTGAGCCATTGTCACGGAGCATCGCCGTGGCCCAAGATGACGTCGACGGCGTGGGGTGGCTGCAGGTCTTGCTCGATCTGGTCGAGCAACAAGGTCTGCAGTGGAGAGAGCACCCCGATCCCGCTTCGGGGTACCCCTTCCGCGACCACGAAGACCGCATGCCTCCAGTGCCCCTGTCGAAATTGCGCGCGACCAAGCCCGAGCAGATACTGGGTCACAGCCCATTCGCTGATCGATCGAACCTTTGTCTGGCATTCAGGAGCACTAAGGACGTGGGGCTCTTGCTGCAGGTTGTAGCGGAGCGAGTGCCAGGATTCGCGGACGTGCGGATCAAACTGATAGCGAACGGTTCTGTGTATGACTGGACGTACCGCGGGGGGACGCAGGTTAGTTTCGACAATTCAGCCCTGGGATCCTGACGGCGTGGCCGGTGCGTCGCGGCTGTCGCTAGTCCCGACCTAGCGCTCGCAGGCATGGCCGGGAGGGACCTGCACCACACGCAGAGAGCCCCCCAGCGACTGCCAAAGGGCTCTCGAGTGGGGGTGCCGTGCAGGTCAGACGTTCGGTGCCGCGTACGTCATCTGGTTGGAGATGTTGAATGCAGGCCCGCTGGTCACTCCCTCCACATACGCGAGCGCCGCTGCCGAGTCCGCCGTGTCCGGGTGCGCAGCCTGGTAGACCTCAGCCACGTCGAGCCACACGGAGTTCCGAGCGCGGTTGCCGACTGCATGCGCCAGGCTGTCGTCACCGTTGGCGATGGCGTCGTTCAGCACTTCCAGCGCCTCCTGCTTGTCTGTGATCTTGCGGGCGCGGTCGGCGGCATCCCGACGCAGCAGCACACTGTTCGCATCGCTGGGCTGGCTGCCGCGCAGCTCGCGCTCGACCTTGTCGCGCAGGTTCTTGACGTAGGACTCCTGGTCGGCCTTGATGCCGTCGAGCTTGCTCCTGGTGGATGTGTCGAGGGCTTCCAGGTGCTCCTTTTTGGCGAGGTCGGACGTCATCGGGTCATCGAGGATCGCCTGGCGGGCGTTGCGGTGCGCTTCCTTGACGGCAGCGGCGCTGTCCTTGTAGCTGTTCAGCGCCGAGGGCAGGCTCTTCTCGACGGACGCGGCGGTTGACTTGCTCATGGTGTTTCCTTCCATTTGGTTACCGGGAACCGCCCGGTGCGGTGGTTGATGGTTTGGCCAGGTCAGCGCGGCGTCAGCGTTCACAGCGGTCTCCTCCTGCGGCGCTCGTGACGTGTCCACACAAGCCGGAGAGTTCTGTGCTCATGAGTCGGCCCCCGTGGAACGGTTGGGCTTCCTCTTCTGCTCGCCAGGTGCCCTAGTGGGCTTGCGCGCGCGGGGTGCCCCGCCAACTGCGCCAGCAGCACCAACGGCGCCAACTGCGCTTTTCGTGCCCCCAGTTGGTGTAGTTAGTGCAGTTGGTTGCTCTCCCCTAGCTGCTGCGCCAACTGGTGCGCCCACTGGCAAGTCCCAGTAAGTGACCCTGGGGAACCCAGCCGACGTAATCACTGCCTTGATGCGCTGACGCGCCCGTTTCAGTGCGTCCAAGGAGTGCCCCACCTTTGCCCCTTCGCTCTTGACCAGCGCGGATGCGACCGGGCTTTCCATCGTCAGGAAGTCGAGCAGCCAGTCAGCCGCCTCACCAGTTGCGGTCTTGTCTGTGCCCTCACCAGCGCGGCCCATTACCGAACCGATGGACTCTTCGAGGTCCGCTCCCCACACGAGCCGCCCGGTGCATGCGGTGCCCTCGTCGGTGTCCACGGGTGTCGAGACGATCGTGAACGTCAGCGTGGGCAGGTCGGTGCGGCCTAGGTTGTTCTTCGGGGTGCCGAACAGCTTGCGTTGCTCGGTATCGTCGTCCGGGTCGATCACGACCGTGTGGACAGAGCGCGCCACTGCCGTGAACGCCTTCGAGCCCATGACAAGCTGCAAGGGGTCGGTGGAGCCGGACTTGTTGTGGTGCATGATGCCGAGCATGGCCATGCCAGTACGGTCAGCGAGGGCCACCAGCGGTTCCAGCGCGATGCGAACCTCGGAGTCCTTGTGCGTGTCCTGCTCGCCCAGCCTGCTCATGAGCGGGTCCAGCAGCAGCAGCCCCGAATCCGTCTGCAGTGCAGCGTCTTCCAGCGCGCGGAGGTCGTGCGGCAGCGACAGCCCAAGGTGGATGTCGTCGGCGGTGCGCACCTCTACGCGGAACACCCTGTCTAGGTCAGCTTGCGCTGCCATGAGCCGCGGGACGATGGTGTGCTCCCACGAGTCTTCGGTAGCCGCGATGAGCACGCCCCTCGGCTTGCCATGGGACTCGCCCGGGAGTTCACCACGGGTGACCCGTGCGGCGATCCAGTACGCACCGGTCGACTTGCCGATGCCCTCACGGCCTGCGAGCAGTGCGAGCGTGCCAAGCGCGAGCCTGCCGTCCCACAGCCACACGACCGGGCGCGGCTTGATAGCCGAGGCGGGGGTGAGTTGTAGCGAGCGTGCCCGCGGCCGGGAACCCTTCACGTTCGGCTTGTCCTGCACGTGCTCGGTCGGGGGCGCATGCATCACCGCGTCCCAGTCGGCCTCCACCCGAGCAATGCCCTTGGTCCATGCCTGGTCGAACGCGTCGCCGGCATCGGGATAGTTGCGGGTGTACCGCTCACGCGCGACGTCGTACGCCTGCTGGCGACCATTGCCCCACGACAGGGCATCCACGAGAGGCGTGAGCAGCGGCAGTAGGTCGGCGTTACTGACGCCTTTGAGCGGCACCGCCTTGGCCAGCTTGTGCGCCTTCGTGCTCGGCTTCGGGGTGCGCTCATCCGCGAGCCAGTCCTCCAGCGACACCGTGGACGAGTAGGCGGTCGCTTTGTGGCGCACCACTGCCCAAGCCGGTGCCGGGGCAAGGTCCGGAGCCTCGGTTAGCGCTGGCCCGTTGTAGATGACCATGCCGACACCCGCGCGAATGTCCACGCCTAGCATGCCGTGCACGTCGGTGGCGATGGTGCAGTCCACGCCGTCTGGGGCCGCGTACAGGTCGTGACGACCCTTGCCGCTGCGGCTCGCATAGTGCATCGTCGCTGGCAGCCTGATTCCCGCCTGCTTGAGACTCGCGAAGCCATCACGGCCGCCCTTGCGGTCACGGTCAACGACGACCAGCCTGCTGAGGCCGCAGTGAACGCCGATGCGCTCGTCCCGCTTAAACCAACCCTTGATGGTTGCCCAGTCGGTCGTGGCCTCGGTTCCCCACTTGGCCAGCGGCTTACCATCGGCGGAGCATGGGAAGACGTACCATCCGGCAGCCGCCAAGCTGAGCGCGATGTCCACGGTGCTCACTTGTCGACCTCCTCTTCGTCGAGGTCGTCCTCTTCAACCAGAAGTCGCAGGCGCAGCGGCTCATCCGGCATGAAGTAGAGCACACCCTGGCACTCGTCACACCGTGAGTGAGACTTGTGCAGGGCCTCTAGGCCCCAGTTCAGGCCCTCCTGGCTGGCCCACGTGGCTACGTCGCACTGGAACGATTCCTGGCCGCCATGCGTGTGGATGTACCCGTATCCGTGCTCAGCCAGACCGGGGAGCATGACCCCGTGCTCAGCCCACGGCTCGAACCACTTAGGGTCAGGTCCGGTGCTAAGCACGCGCATGGCCTCAGCCCGTGACAGCCTCCGCTTACTCGGGTAGTTGGCTACGGTCCAAGTCGTGGCACGCCCTCGACTGGTCATCGCTGGCCACCCTTCAGCAGGCCGGTCAGACGCTTGACCTGGCTGGGGGTGAGCGGCGGAGCGGCGGCGAGCGCACGCTCGATGGCTGCCTCGATGTTGGCTGTGGCTAGCTCTTGCCGAGCTTCGAATACCTGGCTTTGGTCTTGGGCACGTACTGCCCGCGCCACCCTCGTGGCGGCATGTTGCTTGATGGAAGACATCTGGTCCCCTAGGACTGACCCGGAGGACCCCATGACAGGGTCGAGCATCCGGAGTGATTCGACAATGGGGGCTCTGCTTCAGCCGGGGGCATCTCGCCCGCACCGGCGTCTGTCAGTGCCTTACTGCCTGGCCCACCATCTCGGTGGCCAGCTGTCGAATCACTCGACGTACTTCACTTTGCCGAATCTCTCGGCGTACTGCTCTTTGACGAATCACTCGTCGCCGTATCAGGGCATCCCGCCCTGCTGTTGCTGTTGCTGTTGCTGTTACTGTTGCTGTTGCTGTTGCTGTTACACAGTTTGCCCTACACCCCCGCCTATTTGGCAAATTGGCGGGAAAAGCCCTGGTCAGGCGGCGGGTTCCCCGACCCCAGTAACCGCGTTGCCCTACGCCCCGTTGCCGCGTTGGGTTGCCGGGGGTAGCCGGGTGGGCAGGCTGGTAGCGCTTAGGCCTCTCAGCGACCGCCCAGGGCCGCTCGCGCCGACAGCGGCCCGCGCCCAAGGGCCAGGCAACCTCGCTAGCTAGTCGTCGTTGGGTAGGTACCAACCGTGCTCGCGGCGCCGGGGCTCCGGTGGGTTCGGGTGTTCGCGGGCGTAGGCCTCGTTCGCACGGCGCGTCATTTCTTCGTCGTAGCGGTGCAGCTCATCGTAGAGTCTCGACGCCTCGTCGAGATCCCCGCTAGCTACATAACTCTGTCGCAGCGCCTCGCGGTCGTCTTCAAGTTCCGCGTCGGACAGCGGGCGGAGGCTACCCAAGCCGCGTGCAATGGAGTCGAAGATGCCCATGCAAGGATGCTGTCACGGCCGGAGGCTCGCGGGCAACCGTAGAAAGGTACGTTTACGCATTTGTGCGGGGCGAAGGCGTGGAGAGCTCCTCAGCCGCTCGCGCAAGGACCCGCTTCCCCTCGACCCGCTCGGCTACCTCGACACGTGCGTGCATCGCGGTCGTCCGACTCGCGAGCTTCCGGAGGCCGTCAGGTCCCCTTGGCAACCCGTGCCAGCTTCAGCGGGTCCCGATCAAATGTGGAAAACGCTAGCGACTGCGAGACGCTACGAGTAGGTTCTCCTCACCCAGTGAAAGGAAACTCATGTCCGTCATAGTTCTCATGTCCGGTGGCCCGGACTCGTCCACCCTCGCCTTCCACGCGAAGCATCAGCTTGGTGAAGATGTCATCGGTCTGTTTGTTGATAGCGGTCAGTTGTTCGCAGACGCAGAATTGGCGGGTGCGAAGACCGTGGCGAAAGCTTTGGGTATCCACCTTGAGATCGCGCGACTCTCCGCCTTTCGTGACGTCATGATCGGATTCGTGCCTGCGCCCTATGTGGCCATGGGCGGCGACGCCGAGGCTTTGTCCCGCGGGGGCGCATTCCTTCCGATCGCGGTCGCCTGTAGTTACGCGGTCTTCACCCAATCATCCCGGATCCAAGTAGCAACGATCGCCGAGGACGTGGAGAAGTTTCCTGCGATGATCCCATTCGTCGAAAATTGGAATCCAAACCTTCGGCTGTTCCTCTCTGACGAGAATGCTGGCATCGAATTACCGTTCTTGCGGAAGCGCAAGTCCGAGGTGCTGCGGCTCGGGACGGAGCTAGGAGTTCCGCTTCACGCCACCAGGACGTGTCAGCAAGCCACGGCACTTCACTGTGGTGAATGTTCGCGATGTTCCTCTCGGCACCAGGCATTTCGGGCTGCGGGATTGGCTGACCCGACCGCATACACCGTCGCGCCGGGGGCCAACTGACCGGATGAGAATGACCGTATGGGATGGCGGTCTTCTCACTCTCATTTTTCCCAACGAGACGAGTCACCGATGGGTCCAGGTTGATAACGCTGCTATCAACCACCCATGCGACACATCTTTGAACCCAAGCCGCAATCTCGAATTAGCGGGTTGTCGGGTAACGGGATCATGCCTTCCCATAGATCAGGTTCTTCCCCTTTCTCCTAGCGGGAAGTGTTGGAGTTTTAGTCCCGTGCTGATGGGCACCATCATCGCGATTTCCTTCTTGCCCGCGACCTCGATGAGCTCGCGCTTGGCCTGCTCGCGCGCGTCCTGCGCCTGCGCCCGCAGGACGTCGGCGAGCGGGCTGCCGCGCTCGAGCGCGCCGACCAGCTGATCGACAGCGCGGCTCAACGCGGGCAGCCGGATGCCTAAGACCAGCCCGTTGAGCGCGACCGACAGCGCCATGCCGCTGTTGACCTCCGACACCACCCGCCCGAGTTCGGAGGACAGGTCGCCGCTGCCGGCCCGCGCCACTCGGCGCAGCGAGTCGAGGATGCCCTCGCCCGCCGCGAGACTCAGCGTGAGGAACTCCAGCACCGTCGGCTGCTCGCTCGCGATCCGCGACATCCGGCGTTTGGCGGCGCGCTGCAGCAACCAGTCGCGCAGGAGGTAACCCGCAACCGTGGACAGCACCGCAATGACGATGCTCACGACGACAGGGGCAGTCTGCGTCCGGGACATCGCGGCGGCGATCACCACCCCTACGCCAGCACCGCCGACCGCCCACGCGAGCTTCCTTGCCCGGAACGACTCGACACTCAGGTCGGAGCCGGCCTGCCGGAGCCGAAGCTGCGTCGTTGCCGCTCCGGCCTCGGAACGGATGCGCGCGCTCAGCGGTTCGAGCAAGGCGCCGAACACAGGCAACGGGTTGGCCGGACGGCGCGCGACCAGCTCGCGCGCGCCGTCCGACACGTCTATGAGGTACGGCGCGACCCGGTGAATGAGCCGCGGCCGTCCGATGCGCGGCACCAGGCTGACCAACGACCACAGGCCGAGACCGAGTGCGATGCCGCACAACACCGCCCATCCGGCCAGCCCGCTCATGCGAACCACCGGCGCTCTTCGGGCAGCCGGGCGAGAGCGACCATGAGCCGGTAGGCGATGACCGTCACAAGCAACCCGCCGACGATGAGCGCCATGCTGCTCGGAGAGTTGTACGCTGCGGCGGCTTCCGGGCGAGTCGCGAGCAGGACAAGCACCACCCACGGAGCGGCAGCGCCCAGCTTCGCGGCGTTCATCACCCACGACTGGCGTGCTTCGACCTCGCCCCGGATCGCGGACTCCTGCCGCAGATAGGCGGCAAGCGAGCGCAGCACCGCGGGCAGTTCACTGCCGCCTACTTCGCGCGCCATCCGGAGCGTCTCCAGCAGCCGGTCGGCGGTCGGGTCGGCCAGCCGGGCCTTCAGTCGATCCAGGCACAGTTGGAAGTTGCCTGTGGCCGCATAATCCTGCTCGAAACTGGCGAACTCTGCACGTGTTGTGGCGGGGCCGGTGGCCGCGAGGGAGGACACACTGTCGGGCAGCGACAGCCCGGAACGCACGCCCGACACCAGGTGGTCGACGACATCCGGCCACAGCATCCGGCTCAGCTTGCGTCGCTTGCGAGCGCGTGAGTTCACCAGCAGTGCCGGGAGCGCGGTCGCCGCCACGGCAGCGGCAACTGCAAGGGCGATCACCGGAACGAAGGCGAAAACCACCGCCCCGATCGCCAGCCCGACGACCACAGAGACGACCCCGAACAGCGGCAGGCTGACCGAGCCGAGGCCCGCCTGCGCGAGCCGGTCGCGGAACACGCCGAGCCGTGACGGTGTACTCCGGATGCTGTCCCGCGCCGGCCAGAGGAACGGCGACGCCGCGAGCAGCAGCCCGAGCCCGAGCGTGAGGCCGAGGATCAGGATCATGCCGCACCGCGCAGCAGGATCGCCGGGTCGAAACCGGCATCGAGGAACTTCTCCGCGCGTGCCGGCAACGCCCCGGTCGGCGCGAGCGCACCGTCGCGCCAGGAGAACACGATATCGACGTCGATGCCCCCGTCGCTGAGTTGGCCGGTGGGGGTCGCGATGTGGGCGATCCGGCGCCTCCCGCTGCGCTCCAGCGCACAGTGCACCACCACGTCGATGCTGCTGGCGACGGTCGGCACGACGAACGCCGCGTCGATGTTCCGCCCGGCGAGCAGCGGCAACGTGGACAGCTTGCGCAGCGCATCCCGTGCGCTGTTCGCGTGAATGGAGCACATCCCGGGCAGACCGCTGTTCAGCGCGATAAGCAGGTCGAGCGACTCGGCCTCGCGCACTTCCCCGACCACCAGCCGATCGGGGCGCATCCGGAGTGCCTCCTTGATGAGGCGTCGCAACGAGATTTCGCCTGTGCCCTCGAGGCTGGGCTGCCTGCACTGCATCGCCACTGCGTCGCGCGCGGTGACGCTCAGCTCGAAGGTCTCCTCGACCGTGACGATGCGCTCCCCAGGCCTGGACAGCGACAGCAGCGCGCCGAGCAGGGTGGTCTTGCCGCTCTGGGTGGCGCCGGAGACGAGGATGTTCTGGCCGGACAGCACGCACATCCGTAGGAACTCGGCCGCGCGTTGGCTGAGAGACCCGAGCTCGACGAGCTGCTGCAGATTCCGGATGCGGTGGGTGAACTTGCGGATGTTGACCGCCCAGTGCCGGTGGGTGACATCCGGGATCACGACGTGGAGCCGGGACCCGTCCGGCAGCGAGGCGTCCACGAATGGGCTGGACAGGTCGACTCGGCGGCCGGTGGACTGCAGCATCCGTTCCACCAAGTCGCGCACTTGCGAGTCGGTCAGCTCAACGCCAGACGGTTCGGCGATGCCGTTGCGGGCGATGAAGATCTCGGACGGCGAATTGATCCAGATCTCCTCAACAGTGTCGTCGTCGAAGAACCTTTGCAGGGGGCCGTAGCCGATGATGGTCGCCATGACCTCGCGGACGACCTGCGCCTCGTCGGCGAGCAGCGGCTGGGAGCCGCCAAGGGCCCGTTCGCTGTAGCGCTGAACCTCATCGCGAACGAGCCCGTCGGCGAGCATCGGGTTGCCACCCAAGTCGACGCCGTTGCGACGCACACGCTCCCTGACCCGCTCGGCGATGATCTGGGCGGCTTTGCTCACCTGAGCATGATGCGTGATTCCGGATGCGCCTGGCTGCGATTATCCACAGGCCGGAGCCCGCCGCGGTCGCCAGTACACTGGATTCGCCTCGCGGAAGTGGTGAAATTGGCAGACACGCAGGATTTAGGTTCCTGTGCTTTCGAGCGTGCGGGTTCAAGTCCCGCCTTCCGCACTTTCTAAGACTGAACTGGACAGTGTTGACGAGGTTGTGTTGTCGCCAGGTGGCTGAGTCGTTCCTCGCTTCCCGGGAGCGGGCCGGAGCCGAAGACACCGAGCGAATACGCCTCGATGTATGCGCGGCTAATCGCGCCGCCCACACTCGGGCATCTCCCGGCAAACCAGATCGACAGCACCGATGTCGTACGAGACCCTGGCGCGGGCGGCCGTGCTTCGGATGGATCCGGTTGCGCAGCGGACCTGGCCCAATAGTTACACGTCGCTCGCAGAAACGTATTCGGATTTGTTCGCGTCAAGCGGATGGCAGGCGGAAGAGTTCAGGCGACGGCTCTGGGAGAAGTACTTCTCCGTGGCGGACTGGGATCAGGAGGCAGCCGTCGACCGAATCTGCTGAGCGACCTCTTCTGCCGTCTTCCCGTCCGTCGGGATTACCTGACATTCCGCAGGCCGGAATGCCAGGTCTTGTGACTCTGCGGTGGATGCCTTCAGCACCTCTTGCACCTGCGCTTCGTCGAGGCCAAGACGATGGTCTCCCGCGAGCGGGGGACCGCCGCCGGCAGCGCGGGAATGCAATCGTGACTCGAGTGTCGCGGCTGAGGCGTCCAACCAGATCACCATTGGGTCATCGAGCTGGGTCATGAGCTCCCGGGCGGTGGGCGGATCAGCGGTCACCAGGACACTTGGGATGCCGTGCGCTGCCATTATCTGGACCAGCGCCGCGGTGTTCGCGGCTCGCAGCGCCGCCAGCTCGATTGATCGCGGCGCAGCGCCGAGGAACCCAACCTGGTGGCTGTCGATGTAGCCACCACGCTCGCCCGCCCAGACGCTGTGAAGGAACGCGAGGAAGCCGGCGGTCGATAGCCCCACTCCCCCAGGCCCCGTTACGATGGTCACACCCGAGGTGGCAGTCCTTTTACGCGCATGCGCCACAGGACTCGGAGGTACGGCACGGAGATGATGCTCGACCGGCTCGACGAGGGCTTCAACCAGCTGTCCAACCGTCCGCTTTGTGGTGTCGAGCGAAATGTCCGCCCACCCGCCGTCGAACCGGGCGGCGTACGCGACGGAGTCTGGAGCGAGATGGACGTTCCAGTTGCGCCGTTGGACGCGCTCGGTGATGGCGTCGCCCGAGGCGTGCAGGTGCACCACGAGGGTGCGCGCCCGCGCACCGTCAGGCAGCAGTCGCTCGAGCTGGGTCTCATTGTCCACAATTCCCGAAACGATAATCACTGTGGCGCCTGCATCACGGAAGGCGGGTTCGACAGCTCCCAACCCAGCGGCGATGAGCTCGTCTTCTGAAACGTCCGCGCCCACCGCATTGCGGAGTTGATCGGCATCGACGAACGCCGCAGAGATGCCACGTCGTGACAGATGCTGCTGCAGCGCCCAGCCGGTCACCGTCTTCCCCACGCCTGACGCGCCAACGAGCCACACCAGAGCGATCACCTGGGCAAGAGTATCAGCGACGCCACGTCTCGCCTCACTTCGCGTGGCCAAGGCTGTTGCTCGTGACGGCAGCCGTCCTCAGGGGCTCAAGACGATCGAGCTCGAGGATGTCCGCGCTCTTCTCAACGTCGAGGCGAACAAGCGCCGACTCGGGCCAGGGAAGGCACACGCCTTGGAAGCCATGAGCAACAGTCATGACAAGCCGATTCGGCGCGAGTCAATCCCACAGGCCGCTGGTGCGCTTGCGGTGCGGAGCGTCAGCCGCCCCGCACCGTGACCAAGCGTCAGCCGTTCTCTGGGTAGACCGCCACCAGGCGGCCCAGAACGTCACCGCGAGCCACGCGCTCCATGCCCTCGCCGATATCGTCGAAGCCGATCTCGGTCGTCACCGGCACAATTGCACCGCTTGCGATGAAGTCGAGCGTGTCGATCAGGTGCTCCCTCGTGGAGCTCGCGTCCGACTTCAGGGTGAGACCGCGCAGCGCGAAGTCCGCCGTGTTGATCGTGGACTCGTTCCGGCTCAGCCCGACGAGGACGACCGTGCCTCCCGGCCTGACCGACTCGAGCGCGCCGCTCGTAGTGGTCCCGAAACCGGCGAAGTCGACGATCACATCCAACTCATACTCGGCGAGCTCCGCGGCATCCGTCACGCACGCCTTCGCGCCAAGGCCGAGCGCCTTTTCGCGCGCGTCCTCCTTGGGCTCCGCTGCGTACACCTCCGCACCCAGTGCGATGCCCACCTGCAGACCGATGAGACCAAGCCCACCAAGACCGACAATGCCGAGCTTCGTGCCCTTGGTGACACCGGCGACATTCTTGACGTTGTGCACGGCGGTGCGCCCCGCATCCGTCGCCGCGGCTGCTGCCGCAGCGCTCACGCCCTCGGGAACCTTGACCGCCTGCTCTGCCGGGTACACGCCCTTGGGCGCGTAGCCTCCGTCTCGCGCGACGCCCGGGCCGTCGAAGTTCATGACGAGAGCGACCAGGTCACCTACGGCAAGGCCCTCGACTCCGTCACCGACCTCGGTAATGCGGCCGGCGACCTCGTGGCCGAGCGTGCGCGGCAGCTCTCCCAGGTACATCGACGGGATGGAGCCCTCGAGGTAGCCGACGTCGGAGTGGCAAAGGCCAGCCGCGAGCACGTCGATCGCGATCTCTCCCGGTCCCGCCTTCGGCTCCGGAACCTCGTTCAGCGTCAGCGGCTGCCCGTCTCCTACAAACTGCCAAGCCTTCACGGCGTACCTCCTCGATTCCCGCCGGCCGTTGCGCGACCAGGCGAACTATGAAATATTCGGTCAGACCAATCTATCAAACTGCAGTTCGATAGAGCCTGACTGCGACCTTGCGCCGAGGGCACAGGGGATTCGATGCCAAGGTGGAATCATGACGACTCAGCGCGATCTGGCCGCTTCAGCGAGGTCGTTCAACCAGAACGACCCTCGTGCGCAGCGCAGTCGGGACGCGATCATGCGCGTGGCTCGGGAGCTTTCCGGCGGTCCCGTCGGAGAGCTCACCGTGGCACACATCGTCAGCAAGGCGGGCATCAGCAAAAGCACGTTTTACCAGCACTTCACCGGCCTTGACGACGTGCTTCTCCTGCTCCTCGAAGACGCACTGGGGTCGATCAACTATGACGACCTGGTTGCCCGACACGGCGAAGGCAACCCCCTTGCCATTACGGTTCTCGGCCATCGACGTGTCATCGCCCAGTTCGAGGAGCACGCCACTCTGTTCACTCACGTGCTCACCTCCGAAGAGCTCTCGCGAGCTCGCGACGGTATCGTCCAACTCATCACGGACCTCCTCGACCGCACGATGCGCGCGATTCCCCATCCGCCGGACGTCGACATCCCCGTCGCCGCCCGCTTCGTTGCGAGCGGCTTCGTCGGAGTCATCATCGACTGGTTCCAGCACGGGCGCGCGCGTGACCCCGACGAGCTGGCCGCCTCGCTCGCCCAACTGACCCCGGAGTGGTTCCGCTCGTAGCCTTCCGGATGCAGTCAGACGAGTCGCTGCGCTGCGTCCCCGTGCGGCATGGTCCCATCCCACCAGTCGAGGGCACGGATGCCGTAGAACGTGAGCCACTTGGACGGCTCGCCGGGCGGGACATCCACCTCGAACCACGCGTCGCCCGGATGCCGGCGCTCTTGCAGCCAGGTGCCGTCGGGTTCGCGTGCGGCGCGGATCACCTCGATCGCCTCGGCGAGCCGCGGGTCGGGCTCGGTGCCGTCGTGCAGCACGGCGGCCCGGAAGTAGTCGACCGCATTCAGCACGCTGTAGAACCAGCGGAACGGGTAAGCGAACCGGGCCACCCAGGGCGCGACGAGCTCTCCGGTGGACAGCCGGTACAGCAGCCGACGCTGCAGCAGGTACTCCTCGCCCGCCCTTCGTGCCTCCCGCAACTCATCACTGGCCCCGACCGCGGCCTCGTAGTACAGCAGACCCTTCAGCGAGTTGAGCGTCGAATGGAACGAGGACCGAGTGGAGCCTTCGATCCAATCGCAGTTCCAGCCGCCATCCGCCATCCGGTGATCGGGGAACCACTGGGCGAGGCCGGTGACGTCCATGCCCAGCCAGACGCCGTTGGCGAGCGTGTAGGCATTGATGCAGCAGTCGACTTCGCCGCCCCAGTACGGAAGATCGTTGTACTCCCAGCGACTGTTCGCCGCGAGCTGTTCGGCTGTGCCAGTCAGCACGGCCGCATCAACGCCCCACTCGCGCAGCGAGTTCAGGCTCCAGGTCGTCGCTGTCCACGGCTGCCCCTCTCCGGAACCGTCGTAGACCTTCGGGAAGTACGCACCTCCGGCCCACTGCCCGTCCGGATCCTGCAGCGCGAGCAGCCGCGCGCCGAACCCTTCGGTCGCCACGCGGGCACGGGTGGCGGTCCATACCGCGTCCGGCGCGCCGACCAGGTCGCGCTCCACCTGCCAGCGCAACGCCGGATCCGAGTCGAGCAGCCAGTCCGCCAGCGCCGGTTCGATGGGCATGTTCGGCAGGGTAGCTGATCCGGGTCGAGGGTCGTCGCACGCGCGCATCCGAAAGCCACACGCAGTACGCTAACCGAGAGCCTTTCACGGCTTCCGTCGCCGATCGTCTGGAGCACTCCCCTGGTCCCCTCAGCACTAATCCCGTGGCTCGACCCTGAGACCCTCATCAACGGTTTCGGGGCGTTCGCGCTCATCGGCGTGTGCGCGATCGTGTTCGCCGAGACCGGCCTTCTCGTCGGTTTCCTGTTGCCCGGCGACACGCTGCTGGTCATCACCGGCCTGCTCACCTTCGCCGGTGTCATCGAGATCGACATCTGGTGGGTGTGCCTTGCGATCGGCGCCGCGGCCTTCCTCGGCGGCGAGGTCGGCTACCTGATAGGTCACAAGTTCGGGCCGAGGGTGTTCGAACGCAAGGAGAGCGGCCTATTCAGCCGCAAGAACGTTGAACGCACCAACGCGTTCTTCGAGCGCTTCGGCGGCCTGTCCGTGATCCTGGCCCGGTTCATCCCGATCCTGCGCACCTTCGTGCCGGTTGCCGCGGGCGTCGGGCACATGAACTATAAGAAGTACTCGCTGTACAACTTCATCGGCGCGATGATTTGGGGTGCTGGTCTCACCTACTTCGGGTTCCTGCTCGGCTACATCCCGCCGGTCGCGGACTTCGTGCGCTCCTACATCGACGTGATCCTGCTCGGCGCGGTGCTGCTCACCCTCATCCCGACGGTGCTCCACTACTGGCAGTCGAGCCGCAAGGCAAAAAAGGCCCGGCTCGAGGGCATCCAGCCGCTCACCGCCGAGGAGGCCGTGCTGGACCCCAGCCTCTTCGACCAGGACCCCACGAACAACCCCAAGCACTGAGGTCGCGGGGCTACGCAGCCAGCCAGATGGCGGCGGCAGCGTCCGAGCCGAGGTCGAGCGGATGCCCGTCCACCAGCACCGCGAGCGCACCACCGAACGGGCGGCGTTCTATGACCTCGATCGGCGCATCCAGCCGGACCGCGTGCTCGTCCAACCAGCGCAGCAGTTCGGGGTTGCGGTCGCTGATGCGCACCACAGCGCCGCGGTGCCCATCGGATGCCTGAGACAGCAGCACCGCGTCCGGCAGCCGAACCGTGCCGTCTGCGGCCGGGATCGGGTCGCCGTGCGGGTCGCGCGTGGGTTGCCCGAGCTGCCGACTGATCGCGTCCAGCATCCGGTCGCTCAGGGCGTGCTCGAGCACCTCCGCCTCGTCGTGCACCTCGTCCCAGCCGTAGCCGAACGACTCCACCAGCCAGGTCTCGATCAGCCGGTGCCTGCGCACCATCCGCAGCGCGAGCGCCCGCCCCTGGTCGGTGAGCGTGATCGCCCCATACGGCACATGCGTCACCAGCCCGGACGCTGCCAGCTTCTTCACCATCTCGGTGACGGATGACGCCGCGAGCCCCATCCGCGCGGCCAGCGCTGACGGGGTGATCGACTCCGGCTGCCACTCGGTGTGCCCGTAGATCGTCTTGACGTAGTCCTCGACCGTCGTCGACCCGTTCACGCAACCACCACCCTCCGCGAACGCACCCAGTTCACGACCACTCCGCCGCGCGGCCCGAACAGGTAGGCGAGCACGAACGCAACCGACTGGGCGAGCACGACGCAGCCGCCGGTGGACGCGTCGAAGTAGTAGCTCGCGTACAGTCCGGCGAGCGCGGCGATCACCGTGATGAGCACCGCAAGCCACAGCATCCGGTCGAACCGCTTGGTCAGCAGGTACGCGGTCACCCCCGGCGTGATCAGCATCGCGACCACCAGGATGATGCCTACCGCCTGTAGCGCGACCACCACGGTCAGGGCGAGCAGCCCGAGCAGCAGCACGCTCAGCCAGCGCGTGTTGATGCCGATCGCGTCGGCGTGGCCGCGGTCGAACGCGTACAGGGTCAGGTCGCGGCGCTTGAACAGCAGCACCGCGGTTGCGAGCACACCGCTGATCACCACCTGCCAGATGTCGGCGTCACTCACCCCCAGCACGTTGCCGAACAGGATGTGCCCCAGGTCGGTCTGGCTGGGCGTCTTCGAGATGATGACTAGACCGAGCGCGAACAGTCCGGTGAACACGACGCCGATCGCGGCATCCGACTTGATCTTCGTCGTCGCGCGCACGCCGCCGATCAGCGCCACCGCGCCCGCGCCGAAGATGAACGCGCCGACCGCGAACGGCCAGCCGAGGATGTAGCTGATCGCCACCCCTGGCAGCACCGCGTGCGACACCGCGTCGCCCATCAGCGACCAGCCGATCTGCACCAGCCAGCAGCTCAGGATGGCGCAGGTGACCGCCGCGATCAGCGTTACGAGCGCCGCGCGGGTCATGAACGCGAACTGCAGCGGCTCGAGGATCCAGTCGATCACGCCGCCTCCAACCCGAAGACGCGCGCCAGATTCTCCGGGCTGAGCGCGACATCCGGATGCCCGTGGAACAGCACCCGGTTCTTCAGCAGGATCACTTCATCACACAGCTCCGGCACACCGGCGAGGTCGTGGGTGGAGATCAGGATGCCGCAGCCGGTGTCGCGCAGTTCGCGCAGCAGGGTGATGATGCGGCGCTCGGAGGCCTTGTCCACCCCGGCGAACGGCTCGTCCAGGAGCAGCAGCCGCGCCTCCTGCGCGATCGCCCGCGCGACGAAGACGCGCTTGCGCTGGCCGCCGCTGAGTTCGCCGATCTGGCGTCCGGCCAGCTCGGTCAGACCAACCCGGGCGAGGGCATCCGTGACCGCCGCCTTGTCGATTGCGCGCGGCCGGCGGGACGGGCCGAGCTTGCCGTAGCGGCCGGTCATGACCACCTCGTGCACCGAGAGCGGGAAGTCCCAGTCGATAGATTCCGATTGCGGCATGTAGGCGACGAGTCCCTTGCCGCGCGCCGCGGCCGGCGTGCCGCTGAACAGCGTGACGCTGCCCGCCGCGGGTCGGACGGTGCCCATGATCGCCTTGTAGAGGGTGCTCTTGCCGGAGCCGTTCATGCCAAGCAGCCCGGTGATGCGCCCTGGCTCGAGCACGACATCCACCTCGTCCAGTGCCTGCACCTGGCCGTAGCGCACCGACAGGTCGCGTACCTCGATGACCGGATCGCTCATTGCATCAGCCCGTCAGCAATGAGGTTGACGTCGTAGCGGAGCAGGTCGAGGTAGGTCGGTACGGGTCCATCCGGCTCGCTCAGCGAGTCGACGAACAGCTTGCCTGCGAATTCCGCCCCGGATTCGCTCGCCACCTGCTGCTGCGAGGCGGAGTTGACCGTGGTCTCGCAGAACACGGCGGGCACGTTGCGGTCCTGGACGAGTTCGATGACCTTGCGGATCTGCTGCGGGGTGCCCTGCGTGTCGCTGTTCACCGGCCACAGGTACGCCTCGTCGAGGCCGAGGTCGCGAGCCAGGTAGCTGAAAGCACCCTCGCAGGTGACCAGCAGCCGGTGGTCGGGGTCGAGGGCCGCGAGGAACACGGTCAACTGCTCGGCGACGCCCTGCAGCTCATTGCGGTAGGCGGCTCCGCGCTCCTCGAACCGCGCCGCGGCATCCGGGACCAGCTCACTCAGCCCCGCGACGATGTTGTCGACGTAGGTCTGACCGGCGATCGGCGACATCCAGGCGTGCGGGTTCGGGAGGCCTTGGTAGTCGCCGGTGGAGATGGCGATCGGCTCGATCCCCTCGGTGAGGACGACGTGGGGCACGTCGAGTGTCGCCACGAAGTCCTCGAACCAGCGCTCGAGGCCGAACCCGTTGTCGAAGATGAGATCGGCGGATGCCGCGTTCCGCAGGTCCGATGGCGTCGGCTCGTAGCCGTGGATCTCCGCGCCGACCTTGGTGATGGACTCCACCCGGACGTCGTCGCCGCCGACGGCGCGCACCATGTCGGCGATGACGGTGAAGGTGGTGAGCACCAGCGGGGTGCCGTCGTCCGCACGGTCGCCGGGGGCACTGTTGGCTGTGCTGCAGCCGGCGACCACGGCGACGGCCGCCACGCTCGCCAGAATTCGGCCCATTCGCGTCCCAAATTTCGGCATGCCGAAATAATACGCTCCTTCCCCGGCCGACCTCCATCGAGTCGGGATGTTTGCACGTCATGACGCGCGGAAAAAGCGCAAGCCTCCCGACTCGATGGGTGCGGGGACGGTTTGGACGGCGAACGGGGTCAGGGGTGGAAGTGCTCCTCGTGCCCGGCGTGCTCGGCCGGCTCCAGCTGGAACGTCGAGTGCGCCACATCGAAGTGGTCGGCGAGGCATGCCGAGAGACTGTCGAGCATCCGCCCCGCCCCCTGCTCGGCGAACACCGCGGGCTCGACCACGACGTGCGCCGAGAACACCGGCTGGCCGGACGTGATCGCCCAGACATGGACGTCGTGCACGTCCACGACGCCTTCGGTCTCGAGCAGGTGCTCGCGGATCTCGGCCACACTCGTGTCAACCGGCACCGACTCGCTCAGCACACGCACCGCATCCCGCAGCAGCAGCAGAGCGCGCGGCGCGATCATCAGCGCGATGGCGATGGAGGCGATCGCATCCGCCTGCACGAACCCGGTGGTGAGCAGCACGACCGCCGCGATGATCGCCGCGAGTGAGCCGAGCATGTCGCCCAGCACTTCGAGGTAGGCACCGCGCATGTTGATGGAGGTGGATGCCTGGGGCCGGAGCACGAGCGCGGATGCGATGTTCGCCGCCAGGCCGATGCTCGCGACGATCAGCATGGGCAGGCCGAGAACGTCCGCCGGCTCGGGATCCACCAGCCGCTCCACCGCTTGCACACACACGACGACCGCGATCACGATGAGCACGATGGCGTTGATGAGCGCGCCGAAGACCTCGGCGCGTTGGAACCCGAACGTGGCCCGGTCGGTCGCCGGGCGCGCCGCGATGACGTTGGCGGTCAGCGCGACGATAAGCGCGATCGAGTCGGAAACCATGTGCCCGGCGTCAGCCAGCAGCGCGAGCGACCCGGTGAGCAGCGCGCCGATGAACTCGGCGACCATCACGATCGCGGTGATGCCGAGCGCGATCGCCAGTCGAGTCCGGTTGGTGCTCGAGTGATCGTGCGTGTGGCTCACGGTACCAGCGTAGGCACCGGCGCCGGATACGGGTGGCTAGCCGGTGGTGCGCCGGAGTGCGATTCCCCTCCCAACGCCATCGGCGACTAGAGTCCCAGCCGCTCCCGCACGACCGGCATGAGCGCGGCGAAGGCACGCGACCGATGGCTGATCGCATTCTTCTCGTCCGCGGTGAGCTCGGCAGATGCGACCTTGTAGCCCTCGGGACGGAACACCGGGTCGTAGCCGAAGCCATTGGTGCCGCTCGCTTCCTCGAGCACGGTGCCCGGCCACACCCCCAGTTCGACGTGCTCAGTGTCGCCGTTCACGAACGCTGCGGCGCACATGAAGTTGGCCGCGCGATCACTCACACCGCGCATCCGCTCGAGGAGCAGCTCGTAGTTGTCGCGGTCGTTCCTGGTGCCGGCGTAGCGGGCCGAATGGATGCCCGGCTCGCCGCCCAGCGCCGGAATGCTGATCCCGGAGTCATCGGCGATCGCCGGCAGCCCGGTGTGCAGGTTCGCGGCGCGCGCCTTGATGAGCGCGTTCTCCTGGAAGGTCTCTCCGTCCTCGACCGGCTCCGGACCGTCATAGCCGACGAGCTCGATGCCCTCCAGCTGGCTGTGGAGAATCCGGCGCAGCTCTTCGACTTTGTGGGCATTGTGGGTGGCGAGAACAAGCTTCACGCCGCTCAGCCTAGGGCGCGCCGCCGAATGATTGACAAGCGCTCGCGGCCCGATCTACGATCGCTGACACATGAACCGGTTGTCAGGTTTATGTCTTAACCCTCCAACGCTGTAGGGAAGGCAATATACCGTGCTCACGGAAGTCCACAGTTCTACCCCGTCTGTGAACCCCATCTCGGGGGTAACGCGGTGACCGACCACCTTCTGACCGCATCCGGGCTTACCAAGGACTTCCGAGGCTTCACCGCCGTCAAGCAGGTCGACCTGAGTGTCGAGCGCGGCACGGTGCACGCCCTCGTAGGACCGAACGGCGCAGGTAAGACCACCCTCTTCAACCTGCTCACCGGATTCCTGACGCCGACCTCGGGCACGATCACGTTCGACGGCAAGGACATCACCGGCCTGCAGCCCGAGAACATCGCGCACCTCGGCATTGCGCGCTCGTTTCAAATCACCAGCTTGTTCGACAACATGACCGCGCTCGAGCATCTCGAACTGGCGCTCGCGAGCCCGACCGGTCTCGGCCTGAAGTTCTGGCGCAGCGAGCGAAGCCTTGAGCAGTTCCATGGCCGCGCGCTCGAACTGCTCGATCAGGTAGGGATGGCCGACCATGCCACGCGCGAGGTCGGCCAGTTCGCGTACGGACAGAAGCGAGCGGTCGAGCTCGCACTCGCTCTCGCCCTCGACCCGCAATTGCTGCTGCTCGACGAGCCCACGGCGGGCATGGGCATCGACGACGTCGACCGCACGATCGAACTCATCATCCGGATCGCCGCCGGTCGCACCATCGTCTTCGTCGACCACAACATGCACGTCGTCGGCAGCCTCGCGAACCGGGTCACCGTGCTGCAGCAGGGCCAGATCCTGGTCGAGGGCAGCTACGAGGAGGTCCGGCAGGACGAAAAGGTCATCACCGCTTACCTGGGGCAGGCACATGCTTGACATCACGAATCTCTCCGCGTCCTACGGCGAGGCCCGCGTCCTGACCGACGTTTCGGTCACCGTCAATCCGGGCGAGGTCGTCACCCTCGTCGGTCGCAACGGCGCAGGCAAGACAACGTTGCTCAAGTGCGTCATGGGGCTGCACCGCGACTACGAGGGCGGCATCAGCCTTGCGGGCGCACCCGTAGACAAGCGCTCCCCCGACCAGCGTGCCAAGGCGGGCATCGGCTGGGTTCCGGATGACCGCGGCATGTACGCGTCACTGACCGTCGCCGAGAACCTCACCCTGCCGCCGGTCGTGCACTCCTCTGGCTGGTCGCTGGACAAGGTGTACGACGCCTTCCCGGTGCTGCGCGAGCGCCGCAACTCGATGGGCACGCAGCTCTCCGGCGGCGAGCAGCAGATGCTCGCGATCGCGCGCGTGCTCCGGATGGGGTCCCGCCTACTCCTCCTCGACGAACCGAGCGAGGGGTTGGCCCCCGTGATCGTGCAGCGCATCGGCGAGATCATCCGCGAGATCAAGAAGGAGGGCGTGTCAGTGCTGCTCGTTGAGCAGAACGTGAAGTTTGCCTCCACCGTCGCCGACCGTCACTATCTGCTCGCCCAAGGACGTGTTGTCGAACAGCTCGACAACGCCGATTTCCAGGCCCGCGAGAGCGAACTTCTCGTGCACTTGGGGATCTGACCACCACAACACCAAGCACCGATCAAGGGAGATACGTAATGGGGATCACCAAGAGGACGGGCACCGCATTTGCAACGCTCGTCGCCGGCGGCGTGCTGCTGGCCGGCTGTGCGGGCGGCGGCGGGCCGTCGACCGGCGCCACCAGCGAGCTGACCAACGACAAGGTTGTCATCGGTGTGCTCAACGACCAGTCCGGCGTCTACAAGGACCTGTCCGGTCCCAACAGCGTTGAGGCGGTCCGGATGGCCATCGCGGACTACCAGGAGAAGTACGGCGACGACGCCGTCGCATCCGAGATCGAGGTGGTCACCGCTGACCACCAGAACAAGCCGGATGTCGCCAACACACAGGCCCAGGCGATGTACGACCGCCAGAACGCCGACATCATCCTCGACGTGCCGGCCTCGTCGGCGGCGCTCGCGGTGTCCACCGTTGCCGCCGAGAAGCAGAAGCTGTACATCAACATCGGTGCCGCGACGATGGAGCTGACCGGCGCATCCTGCAACAAGTACACCTTCCACTGGGCTTACAACACCCAGATGCTCGCGAAGGGCGCAACCGGTCTGGTGGAGGACGGCGGCGAGACCTGGTCGATCGTCTACCCCGACTACGCGTTCGGCCAGGACATGCTGAAGTCGTTCTCGGAGGCGGTCGAGGGTGCGGGCGGCACGGTCAACGAGTCGATCGCGACCCCGTTCCCTAACGACAACTTCGCGACCTTCATCACCAAGGCGCAGTCGACCAACCCGGATGTCATCGGAACCATGCAGGCCGGTGGTGACCTGATCAACTTCGTCAAGCAGTTCAACCAGTCGGGCGCCCGCGACACCACGACCCTCGCGGTCGGGCTCATGTTCATCACCGACATCCACTCACTGGGTGTCGAAGAGTTCGCCGGCACCACCTTCACCGACGCCTGGTACTGGAACTACGACGACCAGAACCGCGAGTGGGCCGACCGCTTCATGGAGATCACGGACACGCGCCCGTCGTTCGCGCACGCGGCGAACTACTCCGCGGCGTTCCAGTACCTCGAAGCGATCCAGCGGGCAGGCACGGATGACGCGGATGCGGTCGTCGCCGAACTGGAGGGCCAGAAGATCGACGATGTGTTCCTGCGCAACGGCGAGATCCGCGCCGACCACAGCGTCGCGCACGACACCTACCTCGCGAAGGTGAAGAGCCCGGGCGACGTCAAGGAGGAGTGGGACTACGAGGAGATCATCACCACTCTCCCCGCGGCGCAGGCGTACGCGCCGGTGCAGGAGTCCTGCTCGCTCTGAGCTAGTTGACCAACCGGGGGTGGGCGGCATATCCGTCCACCCCCTCGAGACCCAAGAAAACCGGGACATGGAAGATTTCATCCAGTACACCGTCCAGGGCCTGTCGGCCGGAGGGTTCTACGCCCTCGCCGCGCTGGGCCTTGCGGTGATCTTCGGCGCCCTCGGCGTGGTGAACTTCGCCCACGGCGCCTGCTACATGCTCGGCGCCGTCGGCGCGGCGGTGCTGCTCGGCACCTTCAACATCAACTTCTGGGCGGCGCTCGTCATCATCCCGCTGCTGATGTTCGGGTTCGGTGTGTTGATCGAGCGGCTGCTGATCCAATGGCTGCTGCGGCTCGACATCCTGTACAACTTCCTGCTCACGTTCGGCCTCGCGCTGCTGCTGGTCGACCTCGTCAAGCGCGAGTACGGCGTCTCCGGCCTCCCGTACGAGGTGCCACCGGGCCTGGAGGGGCTTGTCACGATCGGGTCGGTGTCGATTCAGAAATACCAGCTGTTCGTGTTCGCGTTCTCAGTCGTCATCTGCCTTGCGGTGTGGCTGCTCCTCACCAGGACGCGGGTCGGCATGATCGTGCGTGCCGCAACTGAGGAGCCAGAGCGCACACGCGCGCTGGGCATCAACGTCGGCCGCTGGGTGACCCCGATCTTCGGCTTCGGCATCGCGCTCGCGGGCCTCGCCGGCGTGCTGGCCGCGCCGTTCCGGGCCATCACCGCGAGCATGGGCAGCAACTTCATCATCGTCCTCTTCGCGATCGTCGTGATCGGCGGGCTCGGCTCGATCCTCGGCGCGGTTGTGGCCGGCTTCTTGGTCGGCCTCGTCGAAGCCTACGGACAGGCTTATGCGCCCAGCTTCTCGCAACTGGTGATCTTCATCCTCATGGCAATCGTCATCCTGGTGCGACCCGCCGGGCTCTTCGGAAGGCGGCAGGAAGCAGTATGAGCGAGACCGTTCTCGAATCGCCCAAGGAGACCCGCTACCTCCTGGATCCCGCCGCGCGCCGCTCCCGGATGATCCGGCGCACCGTGCTGCTCGCCGTCGGCTTGATTGCGACATTCCTTCTGCCCTGGATGATCTACCCGCCGGTGGCCATGGACATTGCCGCCTGGGCGTTGTTCGCCATCTCGGTCGACCTGCTGCTCGGCTACACCGGTCTGCTGTCGTTCGGGCATGCGGCGTTCTGGGGCAGCTCGGCCTACGTCACCGGGCTCATCGCGATCAAGTCCGGGTTGCCGTTCCCGGTGGCGATCCTCGGCGGCATGCTCGCGGCCATGATCATCGCGGTGCCGATCGGCTGGCTGTCGGTGCGCCGCGCTGGCATCTACTTCGCGATGGTGACGCTCGCGTTCGCGCAGATGATCTACTTCGTCGCGAACCAGTGGAAGGACGTGACCGGCGGCGAGAACGGCCTGCAGGGTGTGCCGAGCAACTTCTTCGGCATCAAACTGGTCGAGTCGGACTCGTTCTACTTCTATTACGTTGCGGTGCTGCTGATCATCCTCGGCGCGTGGGCAGCGTGGCGGATCGTGCATTCGCCATTCGGTCGGGTGCTGCAGTCGATCCGCGACAACCCGGCACGCGCCAGAGCCCTCGGCTACGACGTCGAGAAGTACAAGCTCGCCGCGTTCGTGCTGTCGGCTGGTCTAGCCGGGCTGGCCGGCGGCGTGTTCGCCATCAGCCACGGTTTCGTCTCGCTGCAGGAGCTGGACTGGACCACCTCCGGCAAGGTCGTGCTGATGACCGTCATCGGCGGGATGGGCACGCTGTGGGGCGGACCGGTGGGAGCGGCTCTGATCGTGCTCCTCGAAGACGCGCTCGCGACATCCGGATTCGACGGCATCGGCATCATCACCGGCAGCATCTTCATCGTCGTCGTGCTGCTTTTCCGCCGTGGGATCTGGGGAACCGCCACGCTGCTGATCGAGAAGGCGCGGAAGGCGATCGTCTCGCGGAAGCGCAGCTAGCCGGCGAGTGCCGCCGACTGGAGCGCCGTGAGCTCGGCTCCCCCGGCGACCGCGAGGTCAAGCAGCGAGTCGAGCTCACCGCGATCGAACGGTGCGCCCTCGGCCGTGCCCTGCACCTCCACGAACAGCCCACGCCCGGTGACCACGACGTTCATGTCGGTCTCCGCGCGGACGTCCTCGACGTAGGCCAGGTCCAGCATCGGCGTGCCGTCGACGATGCC
Source organism: Cryobacterium sp. BB307 (assembly GCF_012274275.1). Lineage (GTDB taxonomy): Bacteria > Actinomycetota > Actinomycetes > Actinomycetales > Microbacteriaceae > Terrimesophilobacter. The sequence continues at coordinate 211,303 of NZ_JAANZA010000003.1, forward strand.
GACGCTGACCGCGGCGACGCTGTCGTGCAGCGGCCGCGAGTTCTTGCCGATGAAGCCCTGCGAGCGGCCCCATTCGAGCGCATCCGCGAGCGCGACGTAGGCGCCGGTAATGGCCGCGGTGCGCGTGCCGCCGTCGGCCTGCAGCACGTCGCAGTCGATCACGATGGTGTTCTCGCCGAGCGCCTTTGTATCGACCACCGCGCGCAGGCTGCGCCCGATGAGCCGGGAGATCTCGTGGGTGCGACCGCCGATGCGGCCCTTGACCGACTCGCGGTCCATGCGCTCGTTGGTGGAGCGCGGCAGCATCGAGTACTCGGCGGTGACCCAGCCGCGACCCTTGCCGGTCATCCAGCGCGGAACCCCGTTGGTGAAGGACGCGGTGCACAGCACCTTCGTCTTGCCGAAGGAGATGAGCGCCGACCCTTCGGCCTGCTCGCTCCATCCGCGCTCGATGGTGATGTGGCGCAGCTCATCGGCTGCTCGGCCGTCGTGGCGCTGGGTCATTCGTTTAGTCCTTCGTGTTGGCTGATGGTTCCAGTCTCGACCAGTTCGACCTCGGAGACCTCGGGGCCGAGGAAGCGCCGCGCGAGGCGCATGAACTCGGTCGTGCTGCTGCCGGTCGCCTCGAAATGGTAGGTGGGCTTCTCGGATGCCTGGCGCAGCAGGTCGTGCTTGACGAGCGTGCGGAACACGTCGTAGGCGGTCTCGTCGTCACTGGACACCAGACGCACTTCGCGGCCCATGACGAACTGGATGGGCGCGCGCAGCAGCGGGTAGTGGGTGCAGCCGAGCACCAGGGTGTCGACCCCCGCTTCCTTGAGCGGCGACAGGTAGTGGTCGGCGACGCGGAACAGCTCAGGGCCGGACGTGACACCGGCCTCGACGAACTCGACGAAGCGGGGGCAGGCTTGAGTGATCAGTTCGATGTCGGATGCCGCGGCGAAGGCATCCTCATACGCCTTCGACTTGATGGTGCCGACCGTTCCGATCACGCCGACTCGTTTGTTCGCTGTCTGCCGAACGGCGGCGCGGACCGCCGGTTGGATGACCTCGACGACGGGGATGCCCATGCCCTCGGTGTAGCGCTCACGCGCGTCGCGGAGCATCGCGGCGGAGGCAGTGTTGCAGGCGATCACCAGCAGCTTCACGCCCTTCGCGACCAGGTCGTCGGTCACCGCGAGCGCGTACTCGCGCACCTCGGCGATCGGCTTGGGCCCGTACGGGGAGTGTGCGGTGTCGCCGACGTAGACGATCGATTCGTTCGGCAGCTGGTCGATGATCGACCGCGCCACGGTGAGCCCGCCGACGCCAGAGTCGAAGATCCCTATGGGTGCGTCGGTCACGATAGACGATTCTAGCGGCGACCATCTGAGTGCTGATCTAGGCTCGGGGGTGTGACGTCGACCGCACTGCACACCGATCGCTACGAACTCACCATGGTGGAGGCGGCCCTCCGCTCCGGAACCGGTTCCCGCCGGTGCATCTTCGAGGTGTACGGACGCCGGCTGCCCGGCGCCCGCCGGTACGGCATCGTCGCAGGCACTGGACGGCTGCTCGAGCTGGTCTCACGGTTCCGCTTCACCGAGCCGGAGCTCGACTGGCTGCGCGAGAACGACGTAGTCGACGCGCCCACCCTCGACTGGCTGGCCGACTACGGCTTCCGCGGCGACATCTGGGGCTATCGCGAGGGCGAAGCGTACTTCCCCAGCTCGCCGGTGCTTGTCATCGAGGGCACCTTCGCCGAGGCGGTGCTGCTCGAAACCCTCGCTCTGAGCGTGCTCAACTACGACAGCGCTGTCGCCAGCGCCGCATCCCGGATGGTCACCGCGGCATCCGGTCGTCCGCTCGCCGAGATGGGGTCGCGCCGCACCGGCGAGCACTCGGCGGTTGCCGCGGCCCGCGCCGCCTACATCGCCGGTTTCACCTCGACCAGCAACCTTGAGGCTGGGCGCACCTGGGGCATCCCGACGATGGGCACCGCTGCCCACTCCTTCACGCTGCTGCACGACACGGAGGAGGACGCGTTCCGCGCCCAGGTCGCAGCGATGGGCCCTGGCACCACCCTGCTCATTGACACCTACGACATCGCGGCGGCGGTGGAGCGTGCCGTCGCCATCGCCGGCCCTGAGCTCGGTGCCGTCCGCATCGACAGCGGCGACCTGCCGTCGCTGGTCACCGACGTGCGCCGGCAGCTTGACGAGCTGGGCGCGCACAACACCAAGATCACCGTCACCAATGACCTCGACGAACATGCGATCGCCGCGCTTGCCGCTGCGCCGGTGGATGCCTACGGGGTGGGCACGTCGGTCGTGACCGGGTCGGGCTCCCCCGCCGCCGGGATGGTCTACAAGCTCGTGGCGCACGAGGATGGCGACGGCGGCTGGGTGCCTGTCGCCAAGAAGTCGACCGGAAAGGTCTCCATCGCCGGTCGCAAGTGGGCGACGCGAACCTACGGTCGGGACAACAAGGCGACGCAGGAACTCCTGCAGGTGAGCGTTGACCCGCCGGCCGAGGATGTCGGCCGCGAACTACTCGTGCCGCTCATGACGGACGGCGAGGCCGACCCCCAGTACCTAGGCGCTGCGGGGACCAGGCTCGCGCGCGAGCACCGGGAGCTGGTGCTCCACGAGCTGCCGGCCGATGCGTTCCGCCTCACGCGCGGAGAGCCGGCCATCCCGACGGTGTACGAGTAGCCCACTCCCCGCGAACGCCGCCCAATAGTGCGAGCGCACGGGAGATTGCGCGCTCGCTCGCACAATTCACGCGCATTCGCGTGGGACGGAGACAGAGTGACTGCGGGCAGGAGAGGGACGTTGGTGAAACCCTACGGCTTCATCTTCTCGTAGATCTCTTTGCAGGTTGGGCAGACCGGGAACTTCTCCGGGTCGCGACCGGGCGTCCACAGCTTCCCGCACAACGCACGGACGGGCTTGCCGGTGAGAGCCGACTCGAGCACCTTGTTCTTCGGCACGTAGTGGGAGAAGCGCTCGTGGTCGCCCTCCTCGATCTGCTCCCGATTCAGCAGCTCCTCAAGTTCGCGGTCCAGCGTGTCGACGCCGCCGCCCGTCTTGTCCGGTTCGATGCTGCTCATGGCTCCAGCTTAATCGACTAGAAGCGCATGGTGTATGCGAGCAGCTCGGGTGCCCGCCGCTTGAATATCGCACCACCGACCAGGACGCCCGCCGTCAGCACGGCCAGCCCGCTGCCGAAGCCGAGCAGCACCACCAGGAACTGCCCATCCCCGCCGCTGCTGAGGGACTGCACCGCGAAATACACCGTCGGCGCCGCGAGCACAGCGATGGCCAGGATTGACATGACCTGCACCGTCGACGCCCGGCTTCCACCGGATTGCGGCTGCGCGAAGGCGCTGTCCCCCGGGTGCGGTGCCGGGTACGGCGTCCACGCCGAGACCACGCTCGAGACGCCCAAGGCGACGAGCAGGGTGCACGCGGCGACCGCGGCGATCGTCCACAAGGCATCCGGGGCGCCGAAGAGCCACGCGGTGAGCGGCGAGCCGAACCCGATGACCAGCGCCCCGAGCGCGAGCGCAGGGACCGTCCGGCCGAAGCGGTCGGCGGTGCCCGAGACGTTGGCCGAGACATGCAACCACAGTGCCGAATTGTCGTAGGCGACATCGTTGTGCACGGTGGCCCAACCCAGGAAGAAGCACAGGATCGTGACCGGCAGCAGCACGAGGTCCGACAGCGGCACCCCGGCGATCGCGAGAACGCCGATCAGCACGACCGGCACGAACGGGAGGATGAAGAACGAGGCCCGGTAGCGGACGTCGCGGCCCCAGTAGCTCAGGCTGCGCGCCGCAATGACCCCGGATGCGGTGCCCGGCAGGGCGCGGAACCAGCCCATCCCGAGGTACGGCCGCACCCGCTGCCGTCTCACCGGCGAGTTAAGCATCCGCTCGACGAGCAACTGCCAGACAAGCCACAGGCCGGCCAGGAACGCCACCGCGATCAGCAGCTTGCCGACGGCGGCGCCGCCGTTGCCGACCGCGGCATCGCCGGGCGCTGCCCAGGCGGCCCCGAGTGGCGTCCAGGCGGTGACATCCGCGACCTTCCCGAGGGCGGCGACCGCCGACGGCCGCCATTGCGCGGAGAGCATCACCACCGCGATCGGCGAGGCGACCACGAAGGCGAGCAGCACGATCAGTCCGCTGGTCTCGCGCTCCCGTCGGGTGGCGAGGAACAGGGATGCGAGACACGCGGTGATGCGGGCACACAACACGCACGTGGCGACAATCAGCGGCACGCACAGCATGGCGACGGCGGATGCGCCCGGATGTGCGCTCCACGCGACGACCTGCGCCAGTCCGACCACCGTCATCACGAACGCGGGGATGCCGACAAGTGACGCGACCCCCAAGCCGACCGCGAGCTGGCCGGGCTTCAGTCCGAATACCGAGAACTGGCGCGGGTCCAGCGGGTCATCGACGCCGAAGACCAGCGGCACGAGGATGAACAGCGCGAGGATGGCCGTGCCGGCCGCGACGGTCACGTCACCGGTGAAGACCGGGTCGGCATCCTTCAGCCGCGCCAGGCCGACGGTGACGAACCAGGCAGCGCCGAGCCCGTAGATCAGCATGAGCAGAACGCCGATCAGGTGGCGGGGTTCGCGGCGGGCGGCGTTGCGGAGAAGGTCGAACTTCAGTCGGACAAAGTGTGCAACCACTCCAGTCCTTCCGCCGCATCCGCACCGATCGCGAGTTCGACGAAGCGCTCCTCAAGCGTGACCGAGCCCCTTACCTCCTCGATCGAGCCGGACTCGATGACCTTGCCCTCGACGATGACCGCAACGGAGTCGCACAGGTTCTCGATCAGCTCCATGCTGTGGCTGGAGAGAATGACGGTTCCACCAGAGGAAACGAACCGGCGCAGCACGTGGCTGATGCGCTCCGCCGAAACCGGGTCAACTGCTTCGAACGGTTCGTCGAGCACCAGCAGCTTCGGAGAGTGGATCATCGCCGCTGCGAGTGCGACCTTCTTGGCCATCCCCGCCGAGTAGTCGGCGACCAGGCGGGTGAGCGCCTCCTCGATGCCGAACGCGGCCGCCAGGTCTGCGGTGCGCTGGCGGACGACGGATGGCTGCAGCCCGCGAAGAACGCCGGAGTAGTGCAGCAGTTGGCGTCCGGTGAGGCGGTCGAACACGCGCATCCGGTCGGGGAGGATGCCCATTTGCTGCTTCGCGATGGCGGTGTCCTTCCAGACGTCCGCCTCGGCAATCGTGATGTGGCCCGCGCTCGGGCGCAGCATGCCGCTGATCATGCCAAGCGTCGTGGTCTTGCCTGCGCCGTTGGGTCCGACGATGCCGAAGATCGAGCCCGCCGGCACATCCAGGTCGATGTTGTCGACGGCCACAGAGCCGCCGAAGTCCTTGCTCAGGCCCTGCAAGCTCACGAGCGTCTTGCCGGTGGGACGCGGGCGCGGTGCTCGCTTGGGCGTTGTCGCCGGCGGAGCTGGCGGTGGCTCCGACTTGACCCGTGGTGAGCGGGCAGGAGCGGGACGAACCGCAGACTGCGTCTTGGAACGAGCTGGCGTCTTCGGCTTCGCCGGCGCACGAGTCTCGGCGGCGGCCGGAATCGCGCGAACCGGCTTGGAAACAGCATCCGGGACGGATGGCTTGGGTTTCTCCACGACGACGAGCTCGTCTGCACGGACCACTGGCGCGACGATATCCACGCTCGGATGCGACTCGACGGCGGCCGCGGACGCCTCAGATTCGGCCTTCAGCCGTTCGATGAGCGCATCAAAGCGGTCGAGGAAGCGGTCGACTGACAGAGGACTCTCAGGCGATTGGATGGGTGCCTCAATGTTGCGGCCGGAATCCGACTCGACATGGGAGACTTCACGCGAGTCGATTGACTCTCGTACGTCAGCGATCGTCGACTCCGGCTCCACAGACCCCACCGTACAAGGCAATCACAACTCTCACGGCCAAAACTCGGCGTTCTATCACGAAATGACTACGTTGCACCAAGCTCACAGGCTCGGACGTAGACCCACCGGTAAACTCTAGCGAGCACAACGGGGTGTCCGAACGAAAACCGCAACATGAATTCCACATGAATTCGCGGCAAGAGAAGACACCAAAGGAGAGTTCAATGACCACCCAGATCGTCATCCTGGCAGCCGGGATGGGCAGCAGGCTCGGTCGGTCCCTCCCGAAGCCGCTGACCGAACTGAACGACGGCCGCACGATCATGCAGCAGCAGTTCGACAACATCCGTCACGCCTTCGGAAACGAGGCGCAGGTCACGATCGTGGTCGGCTACAAGCTCGAGCACATCATTGAGGCCTTCCCGGAGTCGAACTTCGTCTACAACGAGCAGTACGACCAGACCAACACCTCGAAGAGCTTGCTTCGTGCGCTGCGCGCTTCCGCGCCGGGTGGCGTGTTGTGGATGAACGGCGATGTGGTCTTCGACCCTGAGGCGCTTGAGCGTGCGGCGAAGCTTGTCGCGCGCGACCAGTCCTTCGTCACGGTCAACACCTCCAAGGTCTCCGACGAGGAGGTCAAGTACACGACTGACGCGAACGGCTACATCCGCGAGCTCTCGAAGACAGTCAAGGGCGGCCTCGGCGAGGCTGTCGGCATCAACTACATCTCGCGTGACGCGAAGGCGGCCCTGGTTCGCCACCTGAACCGCGTGGACGACCAGGACTATTTCGAGCGGGGCCTCGAGCTCGCGGTCGAGCAGGACGGTCTGCGTCTCGAGCCGCTCGACATCTCGGACCTGTACGCGGTCGAGATCGACTTCGCCGAAGACCTGGAGCGCGCGAACCTCTTCGTGTAGCTCCGGCGCTCTGCCAAGGCTGGTTTCGAGACGATCGCTGGCGCGATCACTCAACCAGCGGACACCGATCACTACGATAAGAGTCGTGTCAGCCACCGTATCGTCGCGTCCGCAGCCGTCTGCGAGCCGACGCTACCGACAGTCGCTGTGGCTGCTGACAAAGCGCGACCTGCGGGTGCGGTACTCGACATCCGTCCTCGGCTACGTCTGGTCGATTCTCGACCCCCTGCTGATGGCGGGGATCTACTGGTTCGTCTTCACCCAGGTGTTCAACCGCACGGTGGGCGAAGAGCCGTACATCATCTTCCTGCTCACGGCGCTGCTGCCGTGGATGTGGTTCAACGGCACCGTGAGCGACAGCACGCGTGCGTTCATCCGCGATGCCAAGCTCATCCGGTCAACCCGGATGCCCCGCACCATCTGGGTGAACCGGATCGTGCTGTCGAAGGGCATCGAGTTCCTGCTGAGCATGCCAGTGCTCGCGCTGTTCGCGGTGTTCACACCCGGTACCCAGCTGCACTGGCAGGTGGTCTTCTTCCCGCTGGCCGTCCTGCTGCAGGCCGTGCTTCTCGTCGGCCTCGGCCTGATCGTCGCCCCGCTCGTGGTCTTCTTCCGGGACTTCGAGCGGGCGGTGAAGCTCGTCCTGCGATTCCTGTTCTATGCCTCGCCGGTCATCTATGGTCTGTCCAACCTGCCGCCGGAGCTGCAGCCGTGGGCCGCATTCAACCCGCTCGCCGGCATCTTCTCGCTCTACCGCTCCGCCTTCTTCCCGGGCCAGCTCGACTGGTTCGCGGTGGGTGCAGGCGCACTGGTGAGCGTCGTCATCCTGGTTGTCGGTCTGCTGGTGTTCTCCCGCACCCAACGCTCGGTGCTGAAGGAGATCTGATGGTCGAGGTCATTCCCGCCGAGCTGAAGGGCACGCCGGTCATCGAGGTGTCGGATGTCGGCATCCGGTTCCGGCGCAACCGTCGGTCCCGGCGCAACTTCAAGGATCTGTTCGCGGGCAAGAACCGGCGGGCGCGTCCGAGCGAATTCTGGGCGCTGCGCAACGTGTCATTCACGGTGAAGCAAGGTGAGGCGATCGGCGTCGTTGGGCGAAACGGGCAGGGAAAGTCCACGTTGCTGAAGCTCGTGACCGGTGTGCTGCTTCCGGATGAGGGCAACGTCGAGGTGCACGCCGGGGTGGCCCCGTTGATCGAGATCACCGGCGGCTTCGTCGAGGACCTGACCGTGCGCGACAACGTCTACCTGACCGCGGGTCTGCACGGCATGTCGAAGCGCGAGATCGACGAGCGCTACGACGAGATCATCGGGTTCGCCGAGATCGAGGACTTCCAGGAGACCCCGTACAAGCACCTGTCCAGCGGCATGAAGGTGCGGCTCGCGTTCTCGGTCATCTCGCGCCTCGAGGAGCCGATTCTGCTCGTCGACGAAGTGCTCGCGGTGGGCGACAAGGCGTTCCGCGAGAAGTGCTACCGGCGCATCGAGGAGATGCTCGAGGGCGGGCGGACGCTGTTCTTCGTCTCGCACAACGAGCGAGACCTGAAGCGCTTCTGCCGTCGCGGCCTGTACCTCGACAAGGGTGAGCTCGTGCTCGATTCGAGCATCGAAGACGTGCTCGACCGCTACAACTCCGACTACGGGCTCGTCACGCACTGACTCCCAGACTCGGTCACCTATCATCGGAATCCCGAACGGGAGGATGACCGTGAGCTACAGCGAGAAGATGGCTGCCGGCTTGATGCCGGTACAAGGGTTTGACCGGCTGCTTACCGCACAGCGCCCCGCTGTGCTCGCGCACATCCGGAATATCCGTCGTCGGCATCCGGATGCGACACCCGGCGAGGTCATCCGCATTCTGGAGCAGCATTTCCACGCCACTGTCACCGCGGGCGGCGCCACCGCCGGTGCTGCGGCGATCGTTCCGGGGGTGGGGACCACCATCAGCCTCGCCATCACGGGCGTCGAGACGGCCATCTTCCTCGAGTCCTGCGCACTGTTGGCGCAGGCAGTCAGCGAGGTACACGGAATCGCCGTCACCGACCCGGACCGCGCCCGCACCATCGTCATGGCGATGGTGCTCGGCAAGTCGGGTGGCGATCTGGTCCGCAATCTTGCGGCACAGGCATCCGGAACGGGCGTCTCCCGCAACGCCTTCTGGGGGGACCTGGTCGGCCGCAACCTGCCTCAGGCCGTTGTCGGCCCGATCGCCACAAAGGTGCGGCGGTCGTTCATGAGGCGGTTCACGCGCAACACGGCAACTAGCGCCATCGGGCGCATCATCCCGTTCGGGATCGGTGCGGTCGTCGGCGGCGTGGGCAGCAACGTGCTCGGGCGAAAGATCATCCAGAGCTCTCGCATCGCGTTCGGCCCGCCTCCGGCCGAGTTCCCGCCGAACCTGGATCCGCGACCGCGCAAGCAGCGCGCCATCCGGCTGAAGGTGGTTTCGGGCGGGAAGTCCCGACTGGGACCCACCATGCTCCCCGAGGAGCCCGCCGAAGCACCCGAGGCTGGCGGGCAGGCTCCCGGGTCGACGTCAACCGGCTGACCGGCTCAGTCCCCGGCTGAGGCGCCGTCGTCCTCGTCGTCATCGTCATCGCTGGCGAAGACCCTCGGGTCGGCTTCGTGCAGGGCCGCGTGCTTGTGCCACTCCTCGATGAGCTGCTCGACCGCGCCGCGGAAGCGTGCCGTCGCCGCGCCGGGTGAGGTGTCACCGAAGTGTCGGGTGACCCAAAAGTTGAGGCGCTGGCGGGCGTCCTCGTCGTGCTGGACGCGATCGACAGCCTCAACGACGTTCTGGGCGTCCGAGGCGTCGAGCCATTCTGCCGCCCCGAGGTAGCCGGATGTGTCGATCTCAGCATCCGGCGACACCGGGCGGGTGATCAACAGCGGTTTGCCGGTGGCCAGCCTGTCGTAGACCATCGCCGATACGTCGGAGATCGCCACATCAGCCGCCTGCAGCTGCCAGCCCACGTCTCCCCCGGTGTCGACGATGTGATTGGCGCTCGGATCAAGCGAGTTCGCGCGACGCAACGCCTCCTTGATCCTGGTGTTGGCGGCGCCGTACTCCGAGTCCTGAATCCCGCTTCGAGGATGCGGGCGGTAGATGACTCGGAAGCGGGCATCCGAGATCAGGGAGGCCACCAACGCCTCTCCGTGCGAGCGGATCGATCCGTACCGCATCGACTCGCGGTCACCCTCCCACGTCGGCGAGTACAGCACCACGGTGCGGTCGTCTGGCGTGTACGGCAGCTCACCCTCGAAGTGATCGGCCTGTGGGCGACCGATCACCAGCGCCCGCTTGTCGACGTCATAGTTCCAGAGCGCCGCCCGCAGTCGGTCGAGTGCAGCGTCACCGGCGACCATCACGTAGTCGTAGGCCTTGTGCTGACTGCTCGACATGTACGACTTGTCGCTCTCACCGTGGTTGATGAAGACGTGCCACAGCCGACCGAACCGGAGCATGGGGAAGTTCCGCATGTTCTGATTCACATAGAACATCAGCTTGAGTTCCTGGGAGGCGAGGAAACTCTCGACCTCACGGATCTCGCGCAGGTGCACGACCGGCAGCGGGCACTCTTCGAGAAGAGCAAGGGTCGCACTCGGCGAGCGGGCGATGATGACGACCGGATGCGTCTTCGCGAGCTCAAGCAGCGGCCCGTACCACTGGCGCAACTGGTACAGGTTGACCCGCCCGTCGGCGAAGTGCACACCGACGACAGCGTTCTCCGGCGGCGCTGGCAACTCGATCGACGCGAGCTGGTTGCGGCTCATTCGCGTCCGGAAGAGATTCCGGACGATGCGACGCGCTGTCTTGAGGTCGTTGACTAACGGCATCCATCGATTAAACCAGTGGTATCGGGCACGCCTCGCCATGGCCCGGCGGTGGCCGACGCTACGCTGAACTCACTGTGGAACGCGAGACTCGAGCCGGTGCATCCGCACGCTTCACCTTCGCGAGGGGGAACGCGGCGAAGCTTCTCTCGGCGCCGCTGTACGCGCTCGGCGGGCTCGCGAGTCTCGTCGTGCCACGCCGCGGCGACCGGTGGGTGTTCGGCAGCGGCTCGGGACTGGGCGAGGGTGCTCTCCCGTTGGCGCTGCACGTGCGCGCCACCGACCCCGCCGCGCGCGTGCTGTGGCTGGCCGCAGACGAGCGGGAGCGTCAGGCGGCGCTGGCTCTCGGGCTGCCGAGCGCACTGCGTTCAACCTGGCGCGGGTTCCGGGCAACGCTGCGCGCCAGCGTCATCGTGATCACTCACGGCTTCGGCGACGTGAACCGATTCGGCACGCGCGGTGCTTTCGTGGTGCAGCTGTGGCACGGGATCCCGCTCAAGAAGATCCAGCTCGACTCCCCCGTTACCTTCACCAGTTCGCTGGCGCCGGCCGGATTGCTGCGCGCGTTGTACCGGCGCAGCGCAGCGGCGATCGACCTGCTGCCTGCGGCATCCGAGACCTCCGCGGCGCGGCTGCGGACCGCGTTCGGGCTGCCCGCGGGCACGGTGGTGGTGACCGGCGACCCGCGCGACGACGCCGTGCTGCGACCCGATGGCGCTCGGGACCTGCTCGAGAGCGCGCTCGGCCCGCTCGCGGACAGCCGGGTGCTGCTGTACGCGCCGACCTGGCGGGACGGCGCATCCGACCCCGGCGTGCCCACCGAATCCGACTGGGCGGCGATCGCCGACTACCTGGAGCGCTCGAACAGCCTGCTGGCGCTGCGCCCGCACCCGCACGGCGTCGGCGACTACGAGCGCGGCACGATGGTGAGCCCGCGCATCCGGATGCTGCCATCAACGGTGATCGGGGACCTTAACCGGGTGCTGCCCGGGGTCGATGTCGTCATCACCGACTACTCCTCCGTTGCCTACGATTTCGCGCTCACCGCGCGCCCGATCGTGTTCTTCGCGCCCGACGTCGCCGAGTACGCCGCGACACGCGGACTGTACGAGCCGTACGAGCAGTTCAGCGGCGGGCACACTGTCAGCAACTGGGGCGGCGTCACCCGACAACTCGACGACCCGGCGGCGCTCGGCGCCCTCCGGGAGCACAGCAGTAGGCTCGCACAGCGGCACCATGCCTACCGCGACGGCCGCAACACCGAGAGGGTGTACACCGAGATCGCCGCCCGGCTGAAAGGGCAGGAATGACCGCAACGCAGCATGTCACCGCTTCGACGATCGACCTGGTCGCCGGTGAACCACCGCAGCTCGTCGTGAGCGGCGAGGGCACCGCGCCCGTCGAGCTGGAGCTGGTTGGCTCGCGGCTGCGGTTGCCTGCGCTGATCGCGGTCGACGGTGAGCGGTGGACCGCGACGATCCCGCTGCTCAGTTCGCGTTGGGGCGGTCCCGCACTGCCGCCGCCGAGCGGGAGGTACCGGATAGGCGTCGCCGCGCGCGGGATCGTCCTGCCGGAAGCGGCGTTTCTGCGCGGACTGTTTCGCGTCGCCTTCGAAGCCGACGACAGCGGAGTGGTCGCGGAGTTCTCTGCGCCGCTCGCCGACGATGAGGTGGGGCCGGAGAATCAGGCCAGACTCGAACGCGAGTACCACGCAGCCAACCCTGAGCCCCAGAACGCGGTGTTCTTCGAGAGCTTCTACGGACAGAACGCATCCTGCAACCCGCTCGCCATTGCACGTGCTCTGGCGGAAACCCGGCCGGACATCGCCCGCTACTGGGGCGTCGCCGACGCATCCGTCGACGTGCCTCTGGGCGGGATCGCCGTCATCGAGGGCAGCCGTGAGTGGTGGCGCATCCGGGCGGCAGCGAGGCTCATTGTGATCAACGACTGGCTGCGCGGGCGCTACCGCAAACGCTCCCATCAAAAGGTGCTGCAGACCTGGCACGGCACCATGCTCAAGCGGCTCGCGCTCAGCCGGCGCCGGCTAGGACTCCGTCCCGCCCTTGCGACGCTCAAGGAGCGCGCTCGGTGGAGCATCCTGCTCGCGCAGAACTCGTACGCTGCCAATATCTTCCGCCGTTCATATGCCTGGCTGGGTCCGGTGTGGGAGGAGGGTTACCCGCGCGACGACATCCTGGTCACCGGTGATGCCGCGGCGGTGCGCGCCAAGCTCGGGATTGCGGATGACGTGCGGGTGCTGCTGTACGCGCCGACCTGGCGGGACGACCGGCCGGACCACGTCGACCACTTGGACGTCGCCAGCTTCGCCGAGCAGCTCGGCGACGGGTATGTGACGCTGATCCGGGGGCACTCGCGCACCCTCCGCCCGGGCGAAGATGTGCGCGGCGGCGGCGTCGTCGACGTCACAAGCTACCCGGACATCGCCGAGCTGTTCCTGGTCGCGGATGCGCTCATCACCGACTATTCGAGCGTCATGTTCGACTTCAGCGTGACCCGGAAGCCGATCTTCTTCTTCACGCCCGACCTCGACCGATACCGGGAGGTGCTGCGCGGGTTCTACTTCGACCTGCTGGCGGTCGCACCGGGTCCGGTCGTGCGGGATTCGGCCGAGCTGTTGGAGCTCGTGCGAAATCCGGATGCTGTCGCCGAGGAGTACCGGGAGCGCTACCAGGCGTGGCGCGAGCGGTTCAACCCGCGCGACGACGGCCAGGCCGCGCAGCGGGTGGTGGACCGGATCCTGCGGGACGGTCTGCTGGACTGAGCCCGGCCTTGGTCTCGACGAGCTCGAGCACCGCCGTGTTCGCCGCTCAAATCTCAGTGCGCGAGGTGTCGTTGATACCGCTTGCCCCCCGCAGCAGGCCGACGATGAAGCCGGCGCCCCAGGCGAGGTGCATGGTGGGCAGCACAATCAGGAACAGCAGCCGATGCCACCACGGCTCCACGGCATCCGTGAGCAGACTGACGGCGATGACCAGCAGCACGTACAGGATCGGACCTAGAAAGACGATGCTGGCGATGGCGCTCGGCCAGCCGGTGAGCACGCCGGTCAGCTGCAGGATCCCGACCAGGATGCTTGCGACCACCGACAGCACCAGCACAGGCGGTGCGAAGAATCGCCACGGGTTGCGCCCGCGGTACCGGCGCACCAGCTCGCCGCGCCAGACACCGGTGGCGAAGAACTGGCGCACCAGTTTCGGCCAGTTCTCCCGCGGCCAGTAGCTGACCTTGAGTGCCGGGTCGAACCAGACCAGTCCCCCGCCGGTGCGGATGCGCAGGTTGAGTTCCCAGTCCTCACCGCGGCGGATCGTCTCGTCGAAGTACCCGGCCTTCTCGACAGCTTCGCGACGGAACACGCCCAGGTACGCCGACTCCGACTCCCCCTCCTCGGCGCCGCCGTGGTAGCTCGCGCCACCGAGCCCGAACCGGCTGTTGTAGGCGCGCGCGACGGCCGATTGAAACGCGTTCTTGCCCTTGGCGAGCATGACCCCGCCGACGTTCGCCGCGCCGGTGCGCTGCAGCGTCGCGATGGCCGTGCTGGCGTAATCGGTGGGCAGCGCCGAGTGCGCGTCGACGCGAACGATGATCGGCATCGTGCTCGCCTTGATGGCGAGGTTCAGGCCGATCGGGATGTCGGCATCCGGATTCTCCACGATCCGGATGCGCGGCTCGTCTCTCGCGAGCCGTTCGACCAGTTCGGTGGTGCCGTCGGTCGAGGGTCCGAGGGCGAGGATGAGCTCGAGCGGCCCTGGGTAGTCCTGGTGCAGCACCGACCCGATTGCCGCTTCGATGTACCCGACCTCGTTGAGAACGGGGATCACATAGGAGATTCCCGGTGTCGGGGCGTCGGCCATTTGGTCCACTCGGTCGGTGTTTCTAAGGTCGCCCCAGCCTATCGGAGCGACCCCTGCCGACCGGTCTTACTCGAGCGAGCCGACGGTGATGTCGACCTTCTGAACTTCGCCGTCACGCACGAACGTCATCGGCACGGTCGTGCCGGGAGCGAGAGCGCGCACCTGCGCGGTCAGGTCGATGCTGCCCGTGATCGGCACGTCGTTGAAACTCGTGACGATGTCGCCCTCGCGCAGGCCGGCCGCCTCCGCCGCCCCGCCGCCGGAGATCTCCTTGACGCTCGCACCGACGATGCTCTTTTCGCTGATGTCCTGGTCGAGTGTGACGTTGATGACGGATGCGCCGATCAGGCCGTGGGTTGCCTCACCGTTCTTGATGATCTCATCCGCGATTCGCTTGACGACGTTCGCAGGGACAGCGAAGCCGACCCCGATGTTCCCGGCTGCGGCGCCACCGGTGCTGGCGATCGCCACATTGACGCCGATGAGGTCACCCTTCGCGTCGAGCAGCGCGCCGCCTGAGTTACCGGGGTTGATCGCGGCATCCGTCTGGATGACGGGCAGGTAGATCTGCGAAGACTGCTGAGACTGCTGGGGCTGGTCCTGTCCGAACTCCCAGAAGTCGAACGGGCTCTGGGGACTCTCCGGCGTGTCGCCCTCGGGCGGGGCCGAGGACGCGACGGTGATGCTGCGGTTGAGCGCGCTCACAATGCCGTTCGTGACGGTGTTGGACAGTCCGAGCGGCGCGCCGATGGCGACCGTGGTGTCGCCGACGTTGAGGTTGCTTGAGTCGCCGAACTTGATCGGCTGAAGGTCGGTCTGGGCGTCGATCTTGATCACTGCGAGGTCGGTGAGCGGATCGGTGCCAACGAGCGTTCCGGGGTAGAGATGACCGTCGTAGGTCTGCACCTGGATCTGGGAGTCGGCCGATTCACC
Organism: Cryobacterium sp. BB307; assembly: GCF_012274275.1. GTDB lineage: Bacteria > Actinomycetota > Actinomycetes > Actinomycetales > Microbacteriaceae > Terrimesophilobacter. Next base: position 226,747 of record NZ_JAANZA010000003.1, read on the forward strand.
GTCGAGCGTGACGACGTGCGTGTTGGTGACGATGTGTCCATCGTTGTCGAGGATCACGCCGGATCCGGTACCGGAAGCGGATCCCCCAGCGACCGAGATCGTGACCACCGACGGCCCTGCTTCCGCGGCAATCGCGGTGATGAGTGTCGCATCCGCCCCATCGTTGACCGTGATGGTGGCCGGTGAAGCTCCCGGCCCGCCAGCCTGGCCGTCATTGCCGGATGTGATCGCCCACGTCGCGACGCCGGCACCGGATACGCCTCCGACGAGCGCGCCGATCACGAGGGCCGCGACCGTGCCGATGTTGCTGCGCTTCTTCTCGGGCGCAGTGGTCGCCCCAACCGGCGGGTTCAGCCCGTCAGCGCCGTACGGCAGTCCCGGGGGGATCGGCTCGGTGCGCTGCCGTTCCGTAGGCTGCGGCTGGGCGGCGCTGGGCTGAGCGGTCGGGTCGTACTGAGCGGTCGGCTCGGGCTGAGCGATTGGCTCGGGCCCCGACCCTGGGTCGTGCTGCGGTGTACGCGCGTTCTCGATTGGTTCGTGGGGACCTTGGGGAGCCCTGTTCTCCGGCGTAGCGTCGGATGGCTGCCGCGGCCCATCGGGCGTGCCGGGCACAGGGGTGTCGGTCATGAGGAGGCTCCTTCAGCGGACGTGGTGTCCGCAACGAGTCTCAATTTTATTGGGAGGACTCTGTGAGCGCGCCTTTGCTGGCTTGAGGGTCTGCTGAGCGCTGTCTCAACAGCCCGGTCCGGAGGGGTTGGCCGCGCAGTGATGCTCGACCAGCACGGTCTTGGCGTGACCCGCCACCGCGACCAGCCGGTTCGCCGGCACAGGGAGAACACCAGCGATGGGGACCCACTGGGTACTCGCTCCGTAGTGGTACTCGGCCGCGAAATCGATGGTGAGATCGATGACGTAGGTTCCGGGCGACCGGTAGCTGTGGCTGGTCGCGGTCGGCTCGAACTCGCCCAGACCTTGCGCCTGCCAGGTCGCCCCGGGCGTCGCTGTCGACCTGGCGCTGCCATCGCCGTAGGTCCAGTGGTAACGCACCGGTGTGAAGCGCACCGTGGCTGCTTGGCCGAGAAGTTGACCGGATTGCACCTGGACGGATGCTTGCGCGTAGAAGTTCGTGTGGAGCCCGACGACCATCCAGCCGTTCGGCTGCATGCTGTCGGTGCCCGGCGTCGGGCGGAAGTTGACCAGATCCGCGAGCGTGACAGGCGCAGTTGCCGTGTAGTTGTCGCGGCAGACGGCGAAGCCGCAGGTCGTTGTCCCCGTGCCTGAGCCCGTGCCCTGGCCGTTTACGGAGTTCGTTCCGGGTGTGCCGGTTCCGGAACCGCCGCTCGAGTTGCCCGGACTGTTCTGCTCACCGCGGACGACGACCCCGTCACCCTCGATGCCGGCGGAGATGTATGGGCACTCTCCGATCAGCCAGTCAGTGCTTGTGCAGTCCGGTGCAACACCAGCAAGGCCGCTTGGAAATGCGACCAATGCGGCGATCAGCAGGGTTGTGACTGATCCCATGGCGCGCTCCTCGCAAGCAACAAGTGTTTTTCGTTGGTCAAGTCAGACTCGAAGGTGAGCTCAAATAGTTGGCGAGTTGGATTCGGTCTTGAAACACTCCCCACGGAGTCAACGACCTCAATTCCCGAAGCGTCGTAGCAAGCGTAAATCGTCACTGCGATCCCGCCCTTGGCCGGTGCCATCGATTGGAGTTCGGCAGAGTCGAACATCGACAAGCCCCTCGTGATAAGACCGAGTTCACGTAGCCGTTCAAACGATTCCAGTTCGTCCGGTAGTTGATTGGTCGTTACAACCGAAGAGATTCGGTCTGCATCGGCACCACCATCAGCCCGCACTTCATCGGCGACAGCCAGATACCGCTCGTACGCCTCGACCGCTGCGGCGAGCGCCTCTTCGTCCGAGGCGAAGACCGGGTCCACCGCCGGCGGCCGGGCGGTGACCGTCGGTTCATTCGGCACGCAGCCCGCCAGGAGCAACGCCACAGCGGTGAGCGCGACGGCACGCATCCGAAACCCCATGGAGTCACGGTAAATGACACGTCGTCGCGGGCGCGCGAATTCTCCACAGCCGCGATGAACTAGCGAGGGGCCAGAAAAAGGCCCTCCCGGCTCCGGGAAGGGCAGTTTGCGACCCCGAGGGCAGCTCTGGGGCTAGTTTGGTCAGCATGACGGTGCACGGCGCGTGGGAGCGCACTGCCAGAGGAGCAATGCTCCTCGGGGCGGATGGGGAATTGCGTCCGACGATCTTTGCCGAGATGTCCGCCTTGGCCGCCTCGACGGGCGCGATCAACCTCGGTCAGGGTTTCCCGGATGAGGACGGCCCGCCCGAGGTGCTCGAAGCGGCCCGACAGGCGATCAGCGACGGGATCAACCAGTACCCGCCAGGAATCGGCCTGCCCGTACTCCGCAACGCGATAGCCGCCCACCAGAAGCGCTTCTACGGCCTGCCCGTAGACGCGGACCACGAGGTGCTGGTCACCGCCGGCGCAACCGAGGCGCTCACCGCGACCATCCTCGCGCTCACCGACGACGGCGACGAACTCGTCACCCTCGAGCCCTTCTACGACTCATACGCCGCGATCGCGGGCCTCAACCGCCTCAAACACGTCACGGTGCCGCTGCGCGGCGAACACTTCCAGCCGGACCACGACGAACTCCGCGCTGCCGTCACCGACCGCACCCGCATCATCCTGATCAACGACCCACACAACCCGACCGGCAGCATCCTGAAGCGCGAGACCCTCGAACTGATTGTCGAACTCGCGCACCAGCACGACGCCATCATCGTCACCGACGAGGTCTACGAGCACCTGACCTTCGACGAGCCCCATGTGCCGATCACGACGCTGCCCGGCGCGTGGGAGCGGACCGTGACGATCTCGTCCGGCGGGAAGACCTTCAACACGACCGGCTGGAAGATCGGCTGGGTCACCGGCCCGCGCGACTACGTCGAGGCGATTCTCGCGGTGAAGCAGTACCTGACCTTCGTCAATGGGGCACCGTTCCAGCCTGCGATCGCGGTCGGGCTCGGGCTGCCGGACTCCTATTTCGCGGGTGCCGCAGCGGCGCTCAAGGCGAAAAGCGAGCTGCTGTCCGCCGGCCTCGAGAAGGCCGGGTTCACGGTAAGCAGACCGCAGGGCGGGTACTTCGTCATCGCTGACGCCGCTCCACTCGGGTTCACGGATGCCGAGGCCGCTGCCCGAGAGTTGCCGCACCTCGCCGGCGTGGTCGCGATCCCGCTCACCGCATTCGTGCGTCCAGAGAACCGGGGGCCGTACGCATCCAAACTCCGCTTCGCGTTCTGCAAGCGCGCTGACGTGCTCGAACGCGCCGCCGCGCAACTCGCCGAGCTGCGGCGCTGACCTAGGCTCAGCCCATGGACCACCTCCAGCAGTTGCGCGTCGTGACCGCAGCGTTCGAGGCGGATGCCCGCGCCCTCGATCTCAGCCACCCCACCGCCGCGTTGCGCTGGACCGGACACGATCTGGTGGCGCATCTCGGGGAGATCCACCGCTGGGCGGCCGCGATCGTAGCAACCGGCAAGCGCCAGACGCGAACGAACGTGCCCGAACTCACCGAGCCGGCCGCCGACTGGTACGCCGGTGGTCGCCGGATGCTGTTGAACTCACTCGAGTCCCGCCCAGCCAGCGACGCGGTGTGGACACTCAAGCGCTCCGACCGCACAGCCGGCTTCTGGCATCGACGCCAACTGCACGAGACGATCGTGCACCTCTGGGACCTGCGCAGCACCGCAGATCCGGATGCGGCCCCTCCGCCTGAGGTCGACGCCGAAACGCATGCCGAGGGCATCGACGAGCTGTTCGATGTGTTCGTGCCGAAAGCAGCAGAACAGAACCAGGCGTCGCTGCCTGCACCGTTGACGTTGCGCGCGACCGACACCGACCGATTCTGGACCGTGCACCGCGACCTCAGTTGCGACTTCGAGACCTTGTCCCGCTCGACGGTGGTGTCCGGGCCGGCTGGAGCCCTGCTGCTGTTCGCGTGGAACCGCTACACGCCCGCTTCTTCTGCGCTCACGATCACCGGCAACGCCAAAGTGGTCGAGGAGTTCAGGCGCGCGCGCATCCGTCCCTGATCGCGGCTACCAGCGCTCGCTCACCGCATACCGGCGCACCGCGAGCGCGGGGTTGATGCGCCGCACCTCGCCGATGCGCTCCTTAGAGACCCACGCGAGCGCGACATCCGTCGTCTCACCGATCGTAGCCAGCTCGACCCCCATCGGATCGATGATCATGCTGTTGCCCGCCGCGATCGGCGGCGCCTGGTCGGCGGCAGCGACATAAACCGTGTTCTCCAGCGCGCGAGCGGTCACGAGGGTGCGCCAGTGGTGCTCCTTGAGCGGCCCGCGCACCCACTCTGCGGGCACCGCGAGCAGGTCGGCACCGGCGTCAACCAGCCGGCGCGACACTTCGGGAAACCGGATGTCGTAGCAGGTCTGCAAACCGACCGTCAGGTCGTCGACGGCGAACGTCTGGGGCTCCCCCAACTCTCCCGGCGCGATCCAGTCACTCTCCTTCTGCCCGAACGCGTCGTACAGGTGCTGCTTCCGGTAGGTCGCCACCAGCGCTCCAGCCGGATCGACCGCGACGACCATGTTGTGGGCGCGGCCGCCGCCGGCCTCCTCGACCATGCCGGCCACCAGGTGAACGTCGAGCGAATCGGCGAGCTCCGAGAGCGCGGTGACGAAGGCTCCACCCTCGACCGGCTCTGCGGCAGCGACCAGCTCGGGGCCGAGCTCCGGCAGGAAGAACGACGAGTACTCCGGGAAAACGACCAGCCGCGCGCCGCGATCGACAGCGAGTGAGGCCATCCGGCTCACCTGAGCCAGGTTTGCGTCACGATCATTGGTTGGGGCGAACTGGGCGACCGCGACCGCGGTGCCGGGAACATCCGTCATGCAGGCCAGCCTACGAGCAGAAGCCGACATAAGAAAAAGGCCCGGAACCTTGCGATTCCGGGCCTTCGTGGTTGCGGGGAGAGGATTTGAACCTCTGACCTCCGGGTTATGAGCCCGGCGAGCTACCGAACTGCTCCACCCCGCGGCACAAGAGTCAACCCTAGCACACTCGTGGAGACCGCTGATCGGATCGACCACGCGAGCGAGCGCCGCCGAAGTGTGCGAGCGCACGGGATCTAGCCCGCGCGCTCGCACAAATGCGCGGCGGTCGCTGCTTACTGGGCGCCGGCGTCCGATGCCGCGATCGCCCGTCCGAGAGCATCCTGCAGGCGCTGGTCGGCCTGCGCTGCCGCTACCAGGTCGTTGGCGGCGTAGGCGGCTTCGCGGTCACGGAGCGCCTGCACGGCGTCCTGAAGCGCCTGCTGCAGCTCGGGGTTGTCAGCGGTCGGCGGCTGAGGCGTCGGCTGCTCCGGCGCATTCGGATCCGTCGGCGGAGCCTCGTTCTCGTCGACATTCTCGTCACCGGCCGGCGCACCCGAGTCGCCGCCGAACAGCGCGTCGAGGGCCTGGTCGAGGGTGTCCTCGAACGCGATCTCCGAACCGAAGGCAACGAGGATCTTCCGCAGCAGCGGGTAGCTGGTGTCACCGGTCGACTCGACGTACACCGGCTGCACGTACAGCAGGCCGCCACCGACTGGCAGCGTCAGCAGGTTTCCGCTGATGACGTCGGTCTGGCCCTGTCGCAGCAGGTTCAGCTGCTGGCCGACCACGTCGTCAGAGTCGAACTGGGCCTGCACCTGACCCGGTCCAGGCACGGTGTCCTGGCTCGGCAGCGTGAGCAGAGTGAGCTTGCCGTAGTCCGGTCCCGGATCCGCGTTCGCGGTCAGATAGCCGGTGAGCACGTTCCTGGCCTGCTCCCCCGCATCCGGGATGTAGGTGGAGTAGATCGTGAACGCCGGAGCATCGCTGCCTGGCACCTGCATGGTGAGGTAGTACGGCGGCTGCAGGGTCGGCGCCTGCGGGTCCGAGATCGGGTCGTTCGGCGTGATCCACGCGTCGTCACCCGAGTAGAAGGTGTCGCTGTTGGTGACGTGGTAGGTGCCGAGCACGGCGCGCTGCATCTTGAAGAGGTCCGCCGGGTAGCGCACGTGCGACAGAAGTTCGTCGCTCATGTTCTCCATCGGCTCGAGCGTGTTCGGGAAGATCTTCTGCCAGGTCTGCAGGATCGGGTCCTCGGTGTCCCACGCGTAGAGCGTCACCGAACCGTCGTAGGCGTCGACCGTGGCCTTCACCGAGTTCCGGATGTAGTTCACGTCATCGATCGGGAAAACCGGCTGCGGCGTGTAAGTGTCCGCGATCGACTCGCTGAGCGACCGGATGTCCGAGTACGGGTACTGGTCGCTGGTCGTGTAGCCGTCGACGATCCAGACGATCCTGCCGTCGACGATCGCCGGGTACGGGTCGTTGTCGAGGTCCAGATATGGGGCGACCTTCTGCACGCGCGTCTTAGGGTCGCGGTCATAGAGGATCTGCGATTCGTCGTTCACCGCGGAGGACAGGAACACCTGCTCCGACTGGAACTTGATGGCGTATACCAGCTTGTTCAGGATGCCGCCGAGCTGCGGACCGCCGTCACCCTCGAACGTGTTGGTGGCGTTCTGGGTGCCGTTCTCGCCGCCCGACGGGAAGTCAAGCTCGAGCGGTGTCGCGCCATCCGGCGCCCCCACGATCGAGTAGGTAGGCGAGTGCTCGCCGAAGTAGATGCGCTCTTCGAAGTCGCCCAGCTCACCGACACTCGGGATGCCCGACTCGAGGAACACCGGCAGGCCGTTGCCCGCGCGTTGGTTGCCGTAGGCCGCGACGACTCCGAAGCCGTGGGTGTAGACGATCGTGTCGTTGTACCAGCCGCGCGAGCTCTGGCCGCTCTGGTCGAGCTCGCGGAGGGCGATCACGGTGTCCTGGGTCTGCCCGTCGATCGTGTAGCGGTCGACGTCGAGGTGCTCGGAGAACTGGTAGAACTGCCGCACCTGCTCGAACTGGCGGAACGTGTCGGAGATCAGCGCGGGGTCGATGATGCGAATGTTGGCGGTCGTCGCCGCATCCTCGCGCAGGGCGCCCGGCGTGGCATCCGTCTCGGCTGGATAGTGGATCTCTTCGACGTTGTCGACACCGTACGCGGCGCGGGTCGCTTCGATGTTGCGCTGCAGGTACTCGGCCTCGAGGGAACGCGCGCTCGGCTCGACCTGGAAGCGCTGGATGATCGTCGGGTAGGCGGTGCCGATCAGGATGCCGCTGACGATCAGCAGTGCAGTGCCGACGATCGGCAGGCGCCAGCGTCCGATGACCGCGGTGACGATGAAGAGCACGGCTACCAGGGCGGCGATGCCGGCGAGGATCGCCCGGCCGGGAATGACAGCGTTGACGTCAGCGTAGGACGCACCGGTCATCAGGTCGGTGGAGGTGCTGGTGACAAGAGTCTGGTACTGGTCAAGCCAGATGCTGAGCGCCTGCAGCGCGAGGTAGATCGCGCCCAGGACGGCGAGCTGGATGCGCGCGGTGCGGGAAATGCGCACCTCGCGGCCGTTGAAGCTGATCGCCCCGTAGAGGTAGCTGGTGGCCAGCGCCGCGATGACGCTGATCAGCACCACTGCGGAGGCGAACGCGAGCACCGCGCTGTAGAACGGCAGCTCGAACAGGTAGAAGGAGACGTCGAGGCCGAACTGCGGATCGGTCGTCCCGGTGGGCGTGCGGTTGAGCCACAGCAGCGCCAGTTCCCAGCGCGACGAGGTGGAGACGCCGGCGAAGATGCCGAGCACGATCGGGATGCCGTACATCGCAAGCCGGCGCAGCGGCTCGATCACCTGCTGGTAGCGGTCGAGCTGGGAGTTCAGCTTCGCGTAGATGGGCCGCCAGCGGTAGGCGATCTCGATGCTCGCCCAGACCGGCACGGCCATGGCGAGGAACCCGATGACGAACATGACACCGGCTGCGATCCACTGGGTGGTCAGCACGTTGAGGAAGCCCAGCTGCTGGAACCACAGCCAGTCGGCGTAGATGCCCGCGAAGATGAAGAACGCGATCACCAGCGCTGCGATGATGACGATGGACACCACCAGGGGTGTTCTCGACCGGCGGGCAGACGGGCGCCTGGCTTGCGTTGCTGTCAATGCATCTCCTGGGTGAAGGGGGTACAGCTATCGTACCCGCCGGGAGCGAGCGCGATTCAGCCTCTGGGCTACGAACAGCTGGGAAGTGCGGCGGTGTCTCCGGATGCGATTGCCTCCAGGGCGGCGACGGAATCCTTGAGCGTGTCCACCGCGACGACGGTCAGCCCGTCCGGAATGTTCCCTACGACCTCGTCGCAGTTCTCCACCGGTGCCAGGAACCAGTTCGCCCCGGCCTGCTGGGCGCCGTGCATCTTCTGACGAATGCCGCCGATCTGCCCGACGTCACCATCCGCATCGATCGTTCCTGTGCCGGCGATCTCCTCGCCGCCGGTCAGCTCGCCAGGGGTGAGCTTGTCGATGATCCCCAGGGCGAACATCTGTCCGCCGCTCGGACCGCCGACGTTCTCGAGCTGGATGTCGACATCGAACGGGAAGTCGTACTCGATGGAGAGGAAGACCCCGATGACCGGTGTCTTCTCGTCATCCGGGCTCGCCTCGGGAGTGACGGTGACCTCTTTGGTCTCCACGTCGCGCACGATGGTCAGCTCCAGCGGGTTGCCGCTGCCGACGTCGGCGATGACCTCGCGCAGCGCATCGACATCGCGCACCGGTTCACCGTCGACCAGGATGATCTGGTCGCCGTTCTCGAGGATGCCCTCGGATGGCGAGTCGTCAGAGAAGCCGGCCACGACAATGCGGGACGGCAATTCGTGGCCCAGGTAGGTGAGCGCTGCGGCGACGGCGTTCTTCTGCGAGTTCTCCATCTGGATGCGGCCGCTCTCGTTGGAATCCTCGACCGAGAATCCGGGCGGATAGACCTCATTGACCGGCTTCACTGCGCGACTGGGGTCGAACCAGGAGGTGACCACCTCGAACCAGTTGGGCAGCGCATCCGGGCTCCCATGCGTGCGCACCGTCAACAGGCTGAGCGAACCGTCGGTCGGGTAGGTCTGCTGTTCCGGGATCTCGATCATCGACGTCTCTTCGCCGCCGATGCTGACGTCGCCGAGCGTGTCGTAGACCGGCCCCGGCTGCTCGATCACGTACGGGGCGGGAACCAGGCCGAGCAGGAAGGTGCCGAACACTGCGGCTCCGATCAGCCACGAGCCGATCCGACCGCTTCGTCGGCTGCGCCCGGGGACGTAACCGTCGTCGGCGAAGAGGGCCACAGGTTTCCTTTCACGCGGATGTTCGCCACGGGCGCACAACTGGACGTCAAGCCTAGGTCAAATCTCAGACGCGTCCGCGGACCGGGGACTAGCGTAGTTTTCATGCCTGAGATACCGGATCAGAATCCGGAAGACGAGTTCCGTGACCTCCTCCGCCAGTTCTTGAGCGGCGGTTCGGAGATCGACCCGCGCGAGCTGGCGCGCGCCGCCGGATTGGGCGACGACCCTGCGGTGGTGCAGCAGCTGCTGAGCCAGTTCCAGAGCGCACTCGACTTGAGCGGCGACGGCATCAACTGGTCGCTCTCGCTAGAGCAGGGCAAGGCCGTCGCCGAACGCGGCCGCCAGCCGTCGCTGCCGGATGAGCGGGACCGCCTGCTGCAGGCCTTCCACATCGCCGCGCTATGGCTCGACGAAGCGACCTCGATCTCCGAGCTCTCCGTCACCCCGAAGCTGCTGAGCCGCACCGAATGGGTCGTGGCGACCATGCCGGTCTGGACCCAGCTCGCCGAACCGGTCGCGAACAGCATCGCGGATGCGCTCACCGAGGTGCTGCAGGAGCAGGCGCCAGAGGACATGGGCGAGATGATCGCCGGGGCGAGCAAGATGTTCCGCAGCGTCGGCGGCACCCTGTTCGCGATGCAGCTCGGCCAGGTCGTCGGGCAGCTCTCGACCGAGGCCGTGTCCGGAGGCGACATCGGCATCCCGCTGCTCGGCGGAACCGACACGTCGGAGCAGGCGGCGATCCTCCCGCAGAACGCGAAGGCGTTCGGGGAAGGGCTCGATGTCGAGCCCGAGGAGGTTTCCATCTACCTCGCGGTGCGCGAACTCGCCCACGCGCGGCTGTTCCGGCACGCGCGCTGGCTGCGGCTTCAGGTGCTGACGTCGATCACCGAGATCGTCCGCGGCAACCGGATCAACCAGGACATGATGGAGCGCATCGCCGAGAACTTCGACCCGACCAGCCCGGAAGCGCTTCAGGACGCGGTGCGCAGCGGCGAACTGCTGGAGCCGCGCAGCGAGTCGCAGCTGGCCGCGGCGGCACGGCTGGAGACCACGCTCGCCCTCGTCGAGGGCTGGGTCGACGTCGTCACTGCAACCGCGACCAGCCGCCTGCCGAAGTCCGGCGCGATCGCGGAGATGGTGCGCCGGCGGCGCGCATCCGGTGGCCCCGCCGAGTCAGCGTTCTCGACCCTCATCGGGCTGGAACTGCGGCCGCGGCGGCTGCGGGAGGCGGCCGCGATGTGGCAGCAGCTCACCGACGCGGTCGGCGAGGAGAAGCGTGACGAATTGTGGTCGCACCCTGACCTGATTCCCACCGCGGAAGACATCGACGACCCCGCCGCACTGATCGCGCGCATCACGGGCCCCGCCCCAGAGCCCGACGATGTCGATCAGGCGATCGCCGACCTGCTCGGCGACGACAACCCGGACCGTCCGAAGGAGTAGCCCTCATCGAGTCGGGACGTATGCCCGCTAACTAGCGCGCAAAGCGGGCGAAACTCCCGACCCGAAGAGCACGCCGGAGCATCCGGATGCGCGGAGCATCGAGTCGGGAGTAGATGCCCAAATATGGTCACCCATAAGGGCAACTATTCCCGACCCGACGAGTGTGTGGATGGATTCGGATGGGCGACGCGGCGCGCGGGGATCATGGCCGCATGACATTACGACTGGATCCCCGCTTCCCCCTCGTCTGGCGCAGCCCCGACAGCGCCCAGCTCGGCATCGACCGGCCGGTGGTCACGTTCGAGCATGTGCCGCTCGCCGAGGAGCGCATGCTCTACTCGCTCACGCTCGGCGCCACCCGCGGTGGCATCAGCGTCGTCGCCGCTGAAGCCGGGTACACCGAACTGCGAATTGAGCGGTTCCTCAGCGCCGTCCAACCGGCGCTGCTGCCCAAGCCACAACCGTCCGTCACGCGGTCGATCACCGTGCTCGGAACCGGCCCGACCGCCAATGCCATCGCTACGCTGATCGCCGAGTCCGGGCATCGCCCCCGAGTGGCCGGCAGCGATGTCGGCCTCGCCGCGCGCAAGGCCGACGCCGCCATCGCGCTCGCTCACTTCGTGCTCGAGCCGGAGCTCCACGGGCTGTGGCTCCGGCGCGATATCCCGCACCTGCCGGTCGTCTTCGGCGACACCAGCGTGCGCGTCGGCCCGCTGATCGAACCCGGCTTAGGTCCGTGCCTGCACTGCCTCGAGCGTCACCGCGCTGATGCCGATCCCGCCTGGCCTGCGATCGCCTCCCAGCTGCTCGGCCAACGCGGCCTCGCCGAAACGGCGATGCTGGCGGCCGAAGCCGCGAGCACCGCGGCCCGGCTGGTGCTGAACCGCTTCGCCGCGGGCCGACCCGGCACCGCCACCTCGGTGACCATCGACGCCGCCACCGGCGAGCGTCACTATCAGGCCTGGTCCAGGCATCCGGACTGCGGATGCGCCGGTGTGGACGCGATCAGCGCAACTCGGCGAGGAACCGGGACGGCTGCCGCTCGCGGCGCCGTTCCCCGCGCGCCCAGGAGAGGTGCAGCCGCCTCCGTGCCCGCGTGATGCCGACGTAGAGCAGCCGGCGCTCCTCGTCGATCGCATCCTCGGTGGACGCATAGCTGATCGGCACGAGCCCCTCGGTGAGCCCGGCAATGTAGACCGTGTCCCACTCGAGGCCCTTGGCCGAGTGCAGTGTCGCGAGGGTCACCGCCTCCCGGGTCGGCTCGTGCTGCCCGGCCGCCCGCTCGAACAGCTCGTCCGCGAACGCGCGCAGGCTGGTGCCCTTCGGCTTGCCATCGGCGAGGGTCATGAGCGCGTTCAGCGCCTCCCAGCGGTCGCGCACGGCTCGCGCCTCGGGCGGCACCTGCGTCCAGCCGAGCGAGCGCAGCACATCGCTGACCGTCTTGAACAGCGGCTCAGGGCTGCCCGCCACGGCCGAGGCGCGCAGCATCATGAGCGCCTGCTTGATCTCCGGCAGGTCGAAGAATCGCGCGCCACCGCGCAAGTGGTAGCTGATGCCGGCGTCGTCGAGCGCCGTTCCGATCATGGAGGCCTGCACGTTGATGCGGTACAGCACCGCGATGTCCTGCGCCCGCTCGCCCGCATCCAACTGCTGCCGGATGCTCGCGGCGATCGCCCGCGCTTCCGCGGCATCCGACTGGAACGACTCGACAGTCGGCTCCACCGCGCCGGCCGGGTCGGCGACGCTGTGCAGCTCGAGCGAACCGGGACGGCCGTGCATCAGCCGGTTGGCGGTGGCGACGATCGCGGTGCTCGACCGGTAGTTGCGCTCGAGACGCACCACGGTGGCATCCGGATGCTTGCGCTGGAAGCCGAGCAAGAACGACGGGCTTGCGCCCGCGAACGAGTAGATCGTCTGGCTGGCGTCGCCGACCACGCACAGGTCGCGGCGGTCACCGAGCCAGAGGTCAAGCAGCTTCTGCTGCAGCGGCGAGACGTCCTGGTACTCGTCGACGACGAAGAACCGGTACTGCTCGCGCACCTGCTGCGCCACGCGCGGCTCCGAGTCGATCATCCCGGCACAGGCCAGCAGCACGTCTTCGAAATCGAGCTGACGGCGGTCGTCCTTGATGCGCTCGTAGGTGCGCTGCAGCTCGACCGCGCCGTCCGGGCCGACGGATGGCGGCAGCGCCCTGCCGCGCGCGGCCTCCGCGTACTGGTCGAGGGTCAGACCGCTGACCTTGCGCCACTCGATCTCCGCGGCGAGGTCGCGCAGCGCCGCGGTGTCGACCTTCAGCTTCAGCGTCTCCGCTGCCTGACCGAGCAGGCGAGCCTTGCCCTCCAGGATGCGCGGCATGGTGCCGCCCACGACATCCGGCCAGAAGAAGTTGAGCTGGGCAAGCGCCGCCGAGTGGAACGTGCGTGTCGACACTTCGCCCGCGCCCAGGTGCCGGAGCCTGCCGCGCAACTCGGCTGCGGCGCGGTTGGTGAAGGTCAGCGCCATCACCCGCTTGGGCGAGTACACGCCGGTCGAAACTCCGTGCGCGATGCGGTGGGTGATCGCGCGGGTCTTGCCGGTGCCCGCTCCGGCCAGCAGCACGACCGGCCCGAGCAGGGCCTCGGCCGCGGCCCGCTGATCGTCGTCGAGACCGGTGAGCGCGGCGCTCACCGGTCGTCCCCGAGCGGCTCGCCGAGCCAGTGCTCGATGATCGAGCGGGCGATCGAGGTGCGGCCGGGCAGGATGATGTCGCGCGCGTCCCGCAGCTGGTCCCGCGTGAACCAGCGCAGGTCGAGGATCTCGATGCCGTCCGCCGTTGTCTCCCAGTCCTGGTTCGGGTCGGCGAGTGCCTGGAAGCCGATCATCAGCGACTGCGGAAACGGCCACGGCTGCGATCCCAAGTAGACAGGATCGATGACGCGCACGCCAGACTCCTCGAACACCTCGCGGGCGACCGCTGCCTCAAGCGACTCGCCCGGTTCGACGTAGCCCGCGAGCAGGGAGTACCGGTTCACCTCCCAGAGCGCGTTCGAGCCGAGCAGCAGGCGGTTGTCGGCATCCGTCACCGCAACGATCACCGCCGGATCGGTGCGCGGGAAGATTTCGATCGTGTCGTCTGCGCTGCGCAGCACCCAGCCCGCCTGCTCGGGCGTGAGCGGCTGTCCGGTCAGCGGCGAAAAGCGGTGGCTGCTGTGCCAGTGCGCCATGGCGACGGCCTCGACCAGCAGCCCGGCGTCGCGGTGGTCGAGCTCCGCGCCGACCGCGCGCAAGCTGCCCCAGCGCTCGTCCGGGGCGAAGTCGGCGGCGATCTCGTCGGCGAGGACTGCCGCCACGAGCGGTGTGCCGGATGGGTCGCCATCCCTCTCGGCGATCGAGCGGCCCAGGTAGACCAGCACCGCGGCATCCGGAATCTCGGCGGGAGGCAAGAGCTGCAGCCTCGGCCCATCCTCGGCGATCAGACCGCGTGCGCGCGAGATGGCGAGAACCCTGGTGCGCTCATCCGCCATGAGCTGGCCGAGCAGCTCCGGGTTGCTCCGAGACGGGTTGTCACGATCGATGTCGCCGCGCGCGAGCGGGAGGTTCGTCAGACGCGGCGTCGGTGGGAGCAATTCGGTGTGACCCATCGTGTGAAAGCTGGTAACTGCGTGGCGTTGGGCCGCGGCCAGCGGGCTACGACCTACCCTGAAGTGACTATGGCCAGATCACATCTCACTCTAGCCGCGCTCGCGACGGCGGCGGTGCCCGGCCTTGAGGTCTCTGGTGCCCGCGCGGTCGGTTCTGGAGTGCACGGTGACTACGAGTCGGCGCTCATCTCGGGTGCCGACGGCCGGTACTGGATGATCCGGTTGCCCACGTCGGAACGGGCCGAAGCGGAGCAATCCGCCGACCTCGTGGCGTTGCGCGCGCTGAGCGCCGGGGTTCGCGGGCGGCTGCCTTTCGATGTGACGACCTACGCCGGCCAGACGCCGATCAGCGGCACCCGGGCCGTGGTCTACGAGTTCGTGCGGGGCCGCAAGATCGGGCTCGGCGACATTCCGGCCGGTGAGGGCCTCGCCGAATCGATCGGACGCGCGATCGCAGCCATCCATGCGCTCCCCACAAGCTTTGTGGCGGATGCCGGACTTCCCGTGCTGACCCCGGCCGACGCGCTACGCACCGTGACGACGATCATGGACCGCGCCTCGGCAACCGGGCTGGTGCCGGCGGCGCTCCTCTCCCGCTGGGAGACCGCAACAGAGGACAGCGCGCTCTGGCAGTACGCCCCGGCGGTGGTCAACGGCGCGCTCACCGCCGATTCCTTCTTGGTTGAGGGGTCGACGGTCACGGGGCTCCTCGGCTGGCAGGCGCTCAGCGTCGGCGATCCGGCCCGCGACCTGTTCTGGCTGCTCGGCTCACCGCATCCGGGAGTCGCCGACAGCGCGATCGACGCCTACCAGCTGGCGCGGGGCACTCGTGATCGCCAACTCGGGATGCGCGCGATGCTCTACGCCGAGCTCGAGCTCGCGAAGTGGCTGTTGCACGGCACCCAGGTGCGCAGCACCGAGATCGTCGACGACGCCGTCGGGATGCTGCACAACCTCCTCGACCGGGTGCAGGGCGACATGAGCCAGAAACTCACGCACGAGACCATGCCGGTGCTGGCGGTCGACGAGGTGGAGCGGCTGCTGGACAGCCGGCAGGCGTAGCGCCCGCCAATCAGCGGGGCTGAATTGTCAGCGACCCGGCGCTGAAGCGCAGCGCCAGGCGACCCGACCGGGCCAGCACCGCGGCGATGACGATCGCAGCGATGGTGGGGACGAGTCCGCCCACGAGCGTCGCCGCGCGCACACCCCACTCGCTCGCGATCCACCCCGTGACAGGACCGCCGATGGCCTGCCCACCGAGAAGCACCATCGCGTAGAGAGACGTGACACGGCCCCGGATGGCGCGGTTCGACGACAACTGGACCACCGACTCCGCAGTGGTGGCGAACAAGAGCCTGCAGACGCCGATGCCGACCAGGAAGAACACGAAGAAGAGCTGCGTCGGTGAGATCGCCGCACCGACGAGCATGATGCCGAACACGCCCGCGGCGAGCATGATCATCCGGAGCCGGTAGCCGGTGCGCCGGGTGGAGAGCAGCGCCCCGGCGAATGCGCCGAGGGCCGCGGCCGAGCTGAACAGCCCGTACCCGGGCGCGCCGGAATCGAACACGTCGTCCGCGAACGCGACGAGAAGCACTGGGAGGTTCATGCCGAACGTCGCCACGAACGCGAGCATCAGAATCGGCCAGATGATGGTCGGCTTGCGCTTCGCGTAGCGAATCGCTTCACGGATCTGACCCTTGGCCCTCTTCGCAACCACGGTCGGCAGCAGTTCGGAGCCGCGCATGCTCAGCAGGGTGATCACGACCACCGCCGCGGCAAGCACGTTGACGCCGATCGACCAGCCGGCGCCGACCAGGGCGATCAGCACACCGCTGATCGCCGGGCCGAGCATCCCGCCGAGGTGGAAGATCGATGCGTTGACGCTGATCGCGTTGCCGAGCCGCTGGTTGCCGACCATTTCGGTGACGAACACGGCCCTGGCCGGCCCTTCAACCACCGCGAGCAGGCCGAGCACGAGCGTGATCGCAAACACGTGCACGACCGTGACGACCTCGAGGAGCGTCAGCGCCGCGAGGACGCCGCTCGCGACAGCCGTGCTGGACTGGGTGATCACGAGCAGCCGCCGCTTCGGAAAGCGGTCGGCGATGAGCCCGCCCAGCGGGCCGAAGAGCAGGGTCGGTCCGAACTGCAGGGCGACGACGAGACCGACGAGCAGCACGCTGCCGGTGAGTTCGAAGACGAGCCAGTCGATGGCGATTCGCATCGCCCAGCCGGATGTCGTCGAGATGGCGTGGGCCGTCACGTAGAGCCGGTAGTTGTGGATGCGCAGCGAACTGAACGTGTCCCGCCATTGCGGGCGCTGGGTCAGCACAGGGATCGGCGCGGTCGCGGCCTCGTCGAGGTCGTGATCCGGTGCCATCACCCCACCGTATGCTGGCCGCGATCATTGATCATCGTTATCGTGGTTATAAGTCGCATTGTGTTTCGTAATGAGGGGGGACGCGCGTGTTCGATCCCGTGCTGCTTAAGACGTTCATCTCCGTTGCGGAGACCCTCAGCTTCACCAACGCCGGCGCGCTGCTCGGCCTGAGTCAGCCCACCGTGAGCCAGCACATCCGGAAGCTGGAGAAGGCCGCAGGCCGGCACCTGATCACGCGGGACACCCGCGACGTCCGGCTCACCGACAACGGCGACGCTCTGCTCGGGTTCGCGCGCACGATCCTCGCCGCGCACGACGATGCCGCGAGTTACTTCACCGGCTCGGCGATGCGCGGGCGGCTCCGGTTCGGCTCGGCCGACGACCTCGCGCTCACCCAACTCCCCCAGGTGCTGCGAGAGTTCCGGCAGCTCTACCCGCACATCAACCTGGAGCTCACGGTGAGTCAGAGCTCAGCACTCATGCGCCGGCTGCAGGCCGGCCAGCTGGACCTGGTCTTCGTCAAGCAGGAACCGGGCAGCACGGTCGGCCGGCTGGTGAGGCGAGACCGGATGGTGTGGGTCATGCATCCGAGCGTGACAATCGACCCGGATGCGCCGCTGCCGCTCATCGTGTACCAGTCGCCGAGTCTCAGCAGGCAGCTGTCCATTCAGGCGCTCGAGGACAACGGCCGCACCTGGCGCATCACCTGCAACGTCAAGGAAGTCAACGGCGCGCTCGCTGCCACCAGGGCCGGCATCGGCATCGCGGTGTTTCCGCAGTCGCTCATCCCGTCGGACCTGGTCCAGGTGCCGAGCGGCGCGGACTTGCCGCAGCTGGGTGATATCGACTTCGCGCTGGTGGCGGGCCCGAAGGCGGCCACCGACGCGGTGGAGGCGCTGACCGCGGCGATCATGCGCGCTGGCGCCTAGGGGACGCCCTGTGCAGGACATTCCTCGTTGTGCAGGACATCCAGCCATGTCGCAGGGCGTTTGTTGAGGCCTGGGCTCAGATTGGGTAGAAAGTCCTGCATAACGAGGGAGGATCTCGGCAGGCTCGATCACCGGGGTCAGCGAGGCGGCTGGGTGGTGCGCCGCCAGAGGGCGCGCAGCTCTTCCTCGTCGAAAAGGCGGTCCGGTTCGAGGATCAGGTCATCGGCCACGTAGTAGAACACCGCATCCACCAGCGACGGGTCGATGCCCTTCCAGCGGGCAAACGCCAGCCGGTACAGGGCGAGCTGCAGTTGCCGCAGCTCCAGCTCCTCGGCCGACTTCGGAGCCTTCCCGGTCTTCCAGTCGACAACCCGGAACCGCCCGTCCTGCTCATAGACCGCGTCGATCTTGCAGATGACGATCCGGTCCTCGAACGGGAGGTGCAGCTCGCGCTCGACCTCCACCGGCTTCAGGCTCGCGAACGGCGACCGCTCGAAAATCTCCTGCAGCCGCGCCAGCTGCTCCTGCTCGACGCCGACGTCATCCGGGTCCAGTCCAAAATCGAGCGAGTCGATGAGTTCGCTGGCCGCCCCCAGGCCGGAGCGCTCCTCCACCCACGAGTGGAAAAGGGTTCCCAGCCTGGTCGCCCTGTACGGCCGGGCGGGCATCGGTCGGCGGAGTTCCTCGGCGACGGATGCCGGGTCCGTCACATAATCCTTGAACCGCGACGCGGAGATGCGGACCGGCAGCTCGGTGAGCCCACCCGCCTGCTCCAGCCGGCGTCGCTCCTCGAGCAGCAGGTCCAGGTACGACTCCCATTGGCCGGCGGCGCCCGGCCGTGCCGCGCGCACCAGGTCGGCGGCACGCTCGAGCGTCGGTCGCCGGCCGCCGAGCGGGTCGAGCGGCCACACCATCAGGTTGATCTCGTCGCCGAGCGGGTTCTCGTCGTTCTCCGGCGCGTCGGGCAACTGCCCGATTGTCCCGCGCTCGGCGAGTTCGCACAGGAACCGGCTCGGCTCGCACTTCTTCGAGCCGGTCGACCAGAACGAACCGGTCAGCAGCAACGTGTGCCGCGCGCGGGTGACAGCAACGTACGCGAGCCGGCGCTCCTCGAGGCCGCTGTGCTCGCGAACATCGGCGTTGAACGCCTTGCACGCGTCGCTGATCTCCTTGCGGGTCGTCGCGGTGCGCCAGTCGAGCATCGGCAGCTCCGCCGCGTCACCCCGGAACTCATACGGAAGGTTTCCGAACGCGAGCCAGCCGTTGTAGCCATCCTTGGACCGGGAGGGAAGGTCGCCCTCGACCAGTCGCGGCACGACCACGTGGTCCCACTCGAGTCCCTTCGCACCGTGGATGGTGAGCAGCTGCACCGTTCCCGGCTCGGGCTCCTCTGGCCGAGGCGACAGGCCGTCACGCCACTCCGCCTCGCGAAGCCAGGCCAGGAAACCGGTGAGCCCGGCCACCTCGCTCACCGAAAGGTAGTCGTGCAGCGCGCCCATGAGCGCTTCCATGTTGGCGTTACCGAGCGGGCGGGTCTCGTTGGCTGTCGTCTCGATGTCGAGCATGAGTTCCTGCTCGACGAGTGTGACGAAGTCGACCAGGTCGAGGGTCGACCGCGAGCGCAACGCGGCCAGCGTTCGGCCGGCGTCGCGCAGCCGCTCCAACCCGGCCGCACTGAAGGCGGCGAGTTGGCTGTGCCCGTCGGTTGCGGTCGCGACGAAGTCGAGCGCGTCGACGATGGACCCGCCCTCCCCCTCGGCGACGGATGCGCGCAGCTTCTGGTTGGTCTCGTCGTCGTACGGCTGCTGCGCGAGGTCACGCGCGCGCAACCAGGACGCAACCCGACTGAGCGTGTGCAGGTCCTTCACCCCGATGCGCCAGCGCGCGCCGGCAAGCAGGCGGACCAGCTCGGATCCCGCGCTGGGGTCGCTGATGACCGTCAGCGCGCACACCAGGTCGGCGATCTCCGGCTCGGCCACCAGTCCCCCTATGCCCAGCACGTGGAACGGGACACCGCGTCTGCGCAGCGCCTCGATGAAGAACCGCTGGGTCGCGCGCGCCCGGAACAGCATCGCCGCCGTGGGTGGCCTCGCGCCGTCCGACGTCGCGAGTTTGTCCTTCAACCACAGGGCCGCCGCGTCGGCTTCCTGCCTGACGTCCTCGACGAACAGCGACTCGATCGGAAAGTACGTTGCCACCGGGCTCGGCGTCAGCGGCTCGACCCGCACCCGGGTGGCCGCCACGAGCGGTTCGACCAGCGTGTTCGCCGCGGAGAGGATGCGGTGCCCGTTGCGCCAGCTCGTGCTGAGCGCGAACTGGCCGAAACTGGCATCGCCGGTGAACTGCTCACCGAACGACTCGAGGTTCGCGGCGCTGGCACCGCGCCATCCGTAGATCGACTGGTTGGGGTCGCCGACCGCCATCACGGCGTGCCCGGCGAACAGTTCGGACAGCAGCCAGGTCTGCACCGTGCTCGTGTCCTGGTACTCATCGAGCAGCACGACCTTGAAGCGCCCGCGCAGTTCGTCGCGCACCTTCGGCACCCGGCGGACGATCTCCAGCGCGAGCGCCACCTGGTCGGAGTACTGCACGAAGCCGCGCTCGAGCTTCACCTCTGCGAACCGCTTCGCCAGGTCGAGCAGGACGGGCAGCGCGCCGACATTGCGGATGAACTTCACCGCATCCTTGTAGTCGAAGCGTGTCCCGTTGGGCAGTTCCTCGAGGGCGGCGAACCGCTCGGCGAACGCGCGAACCTCGTCGGGGTCGGCGATGTTCTCGCTCAGCGCGCTGCTGAGGGCGAGCACCGCCTTGGTCACAGGGTCGACGTTGCGCTCGAGATCAGGCAGGCGCTCGTCGTCACTGCCCAGCACCACCGACCGGGCGAGCTGCCACGCCGACGCCTCACCGAGCACCGCGCTGTCCGCTTCCCGGCCGATCAGCACCGCGTGGTCGCTGTAGATCGAGTTCGCGAATGCGTTGTAGGTGGCGACCACCGGCGGGTCGAGCGGGTCGAAGCTGTGCGGGACGAGACCCTTGTCGGCGAGTTGCCCGATGCGGGTGCGGATGCGCGCGGCCAGTTCCCCCGCTGCCTTGCGCGTGAAGGTGAGGCCGAGCACCTCCCCCGCCTGCACCTTGCCGTTGGCCAGCAGCCAGAGCACACGATTGGACATCGTCTCGGTCTTGCCGCTGCCTGCCCCCGCGATCACCAGCGCAGGCTCGAGCGGTGACTCGATGATGGCGCGCTGCTGGGCGGTCGGGCGCGGCTGGCCGAGCGCGTCGGCGATCTGGTCGGCGGAGAGCGCCACCGGATGCTGGCCGTCGGCCACGATGGTCACGTCAATATCAGTCACTGGTCACCGCCCTGACCCGGTGCAGCCGCTGGGCCGGCGAGCTTCGGTACTCGTCGAGCTCCACCAGACCCTCGAACTCGGCTGCCGTCATGCCTATCGCGGCCAGCCGGATCCGCTCCCGGAAGCCCTCAAGCTGCTCCTCGGTGAGCGGCGCCTGAATGCCCTCCCGATACGACTTGCCGCCCTTGCCGTCCTTCACGTACAGCAGCTTCGCGCCGCCGCTGGTGTGCGCACCGAACCCGGCCAGCGCGTCGTCCAATTGCCCGGACAGGTAGGCCAGCTGGTATGCGCCGAGCTGCGGATGCGCGTCGATCTTGGTCTGGGACGTCTCCGGGCTGCCGGTCTTGAGGTCGACGATCACTACACTCCCATCCGACGCCCGCTCGACCCGGTCGATGGTCCCGCTGACCAGCGCCCGGTCGATGTGCAGGGTGAAGCTCTTCTCGGCACCGACGAGCTGCTTGCCGTCGCGGTCGAAGTCGCCGAGGTACTCGGCGACGGCGGAGGCGAGGTCGCGGGCCAGGCGCTTCTGCCGCTGGGCGAGCCACGGCGCC
Source organism: Cryobacterium sp. BB307 (assembly GCF_012274275.1). GTDB lineage: Bacteria > Actinomycetota > Actinomycetes > Actinomycetales > Microbacteriaceae > Terrimesophilobacter. Next base: position 248,303 of record NZ_JAANZA010000003.1, read on the forward strand.
TCGAATAGCAGCTCGTTCCAGCGACTCTCGATCGCCGACCACACCGATTCAGTGGTCGAGTTGGCGGTGGTCTCCATCGCCCAGTGCACGATCGTTCCCATCGCCATCGCGGTGCTCGGCTCCGAGCCGGAGATGGAGTCGATGAACCAGTCCAGCGGAGACTGCTCGAACGCCTCCAAGCGGGACGGCGACACTCGGACGTATTCGTCGTCGGCGAACAGGGCCTCGGTCGTGGACGGCTCGAGCAGACCCTGCCACTGATCTGGATGCGCGCCGGGCACACCCTCCGCCGCGAGTCGCGCGAGCGCGGATGCTGCCTCGGCCTGCACCCGCGGGTCGAGCCCCGAGGTCAGCTCACGGCGAAGCCTGCCGGTCATGCCACGCAGCGTGAGCGGCGGCATGGCCCGGATGTCCGCGAGCCCCGCGTCGCTCGGCGCTAGGGAGAGGAACGCGCTCGCCGACTCGTCCTCGTTCGCCACGGCCGAGAGCACGACCCTGTTGCGGGCGCGGGAGACGGCGAGCGCAAACATCCGCAACTCGTCATCGAGCACGGCCCGACGCTCGTCGATGGTCACGCCGTCGAGCCCGGTGAGCGCGCGAAGGAATTCCTGTTGGTGCAGCAGCGAGCCTCGGATGCGCAGGTTCGGCCATCCGCCATCCTGCAGCTCGGTGACCACGACGATCTCGAATTCGAGGCCGACAGCGCCCGACGGGGTCGTGACCAGCACCGAATCGGCGGCCGCCTGCGGGGACAGGGTGTCTTCTGGCACCTCGGCGTCGAGCACACCGTCGAGGAAGGTGGACGGGCCGAGCTCCGGATGCCGCTCGACAAACCGGCGCGCGGCGGTGAACAAGGCGAGAAGCCCGTCGAGGTTCCGGTTCGCCTCGGCTGCGATGACCCCCGCCCCGAGCGCCTGGGCACGCCAGCCGTCGGCGAGGCCGCTGCGCTCCCAGACATGCCACAGCAGCTCTTCGATCGACGCGCCCTCCGCGGCCTGAGTGCGCACGTCGTCGAGGGTTTTCGCCATCCGCTCCGCCCGGCGCGCGATGCGGTGGTCGATGGTCGCGAATCGCCCGGGCGCCGACAGCGCCTCGATGAGCAGCTCGTCGCTCGAGCGGCGACCGTCACCGGCGAGTTCCTCCGCCCGCAGCGCCAAGCGAAGCCGGCGGAGGGTGATCCGATCGAGGCCGCCGAACGGGCCGAGCAGCAGGTCGGATGCCACCTGGGCGTCGAGCGGCGACCTGCCGATGCCGATGTCGACGACCGCGATCAGGCTGCGAGCGGTCGGGTCGTCGCGCAGCGGCGTGCCGCCTACCGCGGTGCGGGTGGGCACGCTCGCGAGCGCGAGAGCTCGCGCCAGACCGGGGACGGCCGCTCCGGATCGGGTGATGACGGCCATGTCGCTCCACGGCGTGCCGTGCAGGAGGTGCTGCTCCCGGAGGATGCGGGCGATGGTCGCCTGTTCCCGCCCGGAGGTCGGCGCCTCGAGTTTCACGACCGGTTCTGGCGAGTCCGCCCCGGCCGCCTGGGCCTTGCGCTGCGCGAAGCTGCCTGCACTGCCGATGCGCTCGGTGATGGCGCTCGTGAAGGATCGGAGGGCACCACCCTGGCGATGCACCGTGGACAGAGTGAGCGTGCTGAACTCGTCCACAGCGAGCAGCGGCTGCAGTCGGGCGAGAACGGTCGGGTCGCTGCCGCGGAACGCGCTGGTCGCGACATCCGGGTCTCCGAACGCGATGATGGCGATGTTGCGCGCGGCGAGCGCGGCCAGCAGGTTGATCGTCGAGCGGGTCGCCTCCTGCAGGTCGTCGACCAGCACCAGCCGCAGCCCGGATGCGAGCTCCCCCGGGTCGTCTGCCGCGAGGATCGCGCTCGCGGCGCTCGCGAGTTCGGCCGAGTCGAGCTGGTCTGGGCGCGCGCCGCCCATCACCTGGGCGTACTCGTGCATGAACTCGGCGACCGCAGCCCACTCCGGCCGCTCGAGCGCCGCCGCCATCGCGCGCAGTCGGCTCGGCGGCACGCCGTACTCGGTCGCGCGCATCATGAACTCGCGCAGCTCGGTGCGGAAGGCCCTCAGACGCCGCACCGGCTGGCCGAGGAGCTCGGGCCAATCGGGGCCGGTGCCGTCTTCCAGGTGGCCGTCGAGCAGAGTGGCGATGTCGCTGTCCTGGTCGCCACCGGTCAGCAGCCGAGGCGGTTCGAGCCCGGCTGCGCGGCGAGAGCTCGCCACGATGTCGTACGCCAGCGAGTTGACGGTGCGTGCGAGCGGACCGCGGGTCGGCACCGCGAGTCGTACTCCGAGGCGGTCGCGCAGGGCGGTCGCGGCCGTGCGGTTCGAGGCGAGCGCGAGCACCTGCGACGGGTCCCAGCCGCGGTTCAGCACGCGGTCGGCCACCACTTCGACGAGCGTCGTGGTCTTGCCGCTGCCCGGCGCCCCGAGGATCGCGGCGGATGCGGCATCCGGCAGCCCGACCACGGCTCGCTGGCTGTCATCCAACTCCGGCACGACGGGTCGGGAAACCGAGCGCACGAAGCCAGTGACCGTCATGCAGGCAACGGTAACGGACACCGGCGACACGACCGGTTCAGCCGACAACGAACGGCGAGCCGGGCGGATGCGAATCTGTCGTACTCTGGGCGAGTGGAGATTCGCATTGGCATCATCAACAGCGCCCGAGAGTTGAACTTCGAGTCGAACCAGCCCGCGGCCGAGATCGAATCGATCGTGCGGACCGCGCTCGACACCGACGCCAAGTACTTCAAGCTGGCCGATGACAGGGGGCGCGAGTTCCTGATCCCGGTGGCCGGACTGGCCTACGTCGAGGTCGGTTCCGAGGCGTCACGTCGCGTCGGATTCGTCGCCTGACATGGAACTCCTGTTCGTCATGGTGATCGGGGCGTCGATCGGCGGCATCCTGCGTTACCTGCTGCCCGGACGTGACACGTACGGCATCCTGCTGCTCCCGGCGATCGGCTCGGCCGTCTCCGGCGCGGTCTGGGCGGCGCTCACCTGGGTCGGGCTGACCTTCGACGGCGGCTGGATCTGGGTGGCGAGCCTCGCGGCCGGCACCATCGCCTCTGTGCTCGTCGCGCTCTGGCTTCCGAAGGCGCGCGAGCGGGGCGACGCTGCCCTCTACGAGCGCCTCAGCCGCCCGTAACGCTTCCCCCCAACGTATGGGGCTCGCGCGGGTGCACCTTCCACGCGCGCGTCAAATTCGACCAGCGCGTGGGTGTTCGACCCGCGCGTGGAATTCCGGATGCGCGGACGAACCCGCGCGAGGCGCTCAGGCCGTGAGGCCGAGGTCATCCATCCGGCGCGTGTGATCGGCGATGAGTTCGGTGAACACCGGCTCGAGGCGCTCGTCGGTCGTCAGGGTGTTCTCCGGCAGCGCGAGGGCGGAGCGCGCGATGAGCAGCGTGTCACCCACGAGCCTGCGGCCCCACAACGCCAACCGCGACGCGAGCTTCGGATCGGTGTCGATGGCGGCCGACAGTTCGGTGGCGAGCAGCTCCTGGTCCTCCTGCCCGCCAAGGATGGTGCGCATCCGCTGCGGGTAGTCGCCGTGCAGTCCCTCGGCGAGCCGCACGAAGCAGTCGTCGAGTATGCCCGCCGAGACATATGCGGTCATGAGCATCTCGTACCAGTCGCTGCCCAGGGTGCGGTTGTGGAAGTGGTCGACGGATGTGGCGTACGGCTCCATCGCTTCGCCCGCATCGACGCCGAGTCGCTCCAGTTCGACGACGATCGCCTGCTGACGCTGCAGGATCAGCGATGTCGCCCGGCTCACCGCCTCTTTGGCCTTGGTCGTCGGCGCTGAAGCGACCGCCTTGCCGAGGGTTTGGAATACCGAGAGCTGGATATATGCCGCGTGAGCGAGGTAGCGCTCGAGCGGTGGCGTCAGTTCGCTGATGTCAACCCGGTTGACCGGAAGATCGCTGTGGCGACGGGGCCGAAGTCGCGACGTCGGTTTGCGCCTGCCAAGCCACGGGAATCGTTTCGCCACTCGCCACAGCCTACCGGCAGTGTGCAGAGTAGACTGTCCTCCGGCCCCAATTAGGACGGGGCCATTGTGCCCCACGAGAAAACGGGCGCAACTTTCGACCCAGACGGGGCATATAACTTGACATTCTCAGCACTCGGCGTTGACCAGGACATGGTTGACGCCCTTGCCGCACGCGGCATCACCGAACCCTTCCCCATCCAGACGCAGACCATTCCCATGGGTCTCGGCGGTCAGGACATCATCGGGCAGGCCAAGACCGGCACCGGCAAGACCCTCGGGTTCGGCCTGCCGCTCCTGCAGGAGCTCGGCCCCGACCCGGAGCCCGGCGTGCAGGCGCTCGTCGTGGTCCCGACGCGCGAACTGTGCGTACAGGTCGCCGAAGACCTGGTCACCGCCGCATCGAATCGGCCCACCAAGGTCGTCGCGATCTACGGCGGCAAGGCCTACGAGGGCCAGATCGAGCAGCTCAAGGACGGCGCACAGGTCGTCGTCGGCACGCCGGGTCGCCTGCTCGACCTCGCCAGCCAGCGCATGCTGAGCCTGAAGAACGTCAAGGTGATGGTGCTCGACGAGGCCGACAAGATGCTCGACCTTGGCTTCCTCGGCGACATCGAGAAGCTGTTCGCGCAGACCGACCCGACCCGCCACACCATGCTGTTCTCGGCAACCATGCCCGGCCCGATCGTCGCGCTCGCGCGTCGTTTCATGAACCGGCCCATTCACATCCGTCACACCGATCCGGATGAGGGACTCACACAGGCGAACATCCGCCACATCGTCTACCGCGCGCACTCGCTGGACAAGGACGAGGTGATCGGCCGCATTCTGCAGGCCGAGGGACGCGGCAAGACCGTCGTCTTCACGCGCACCAAGCGCGCCGCCGCGAAGCTGGTCGAGGAACTCAACGACCGCGGCTTCAACGCTGCGGCGGTGCACGGCGACCTCAACCAGGAGCAGCGCGAACGGGCGATGGCCGCCTTCAAGGCCGGCAAGAAGGACATCCTGATCGCAACGGATGTCGCGGCGCGCGGCATCGACGTCGACGACGTCACGCACGTGATCAACCACACGGTTCCGGATGACCCTGACACCTACCTGCACCGTGCCGGCCGCACCGGACGCGCGGGCAAGACCGGCATCGCCGTCACCTTCGTCGACTGGGACGACCTGCACAAGTGGTCGCTCATCAACCGCGGCCTGGACATGGGCATGCCGGAGCCGGTGGAGACCTACTCGTCGTCTCCGCACCTGTTCGAGGACCTGAACATCCCGGCCGGCTCGAAGGGCCGCCTCAAGCACACGCCGCCGGCGCGGCGCGAGGAGGGTGAGCGCCAGCCCCGCGAGCACGCGGAGGGCGGCGAGCGCCCGGCACGGTCGCGCCAGCGCAACCGCACCCGCGGCGGACGCCCGGCCGAGCAGCAGCCCGCCGCCAAGGAGCCGGGTGCCGGAACGCATGACGGCACGACGCCAGCGCGTCGCCGTCAGCGCCGCCGCCGCCCGTCCGGCGACAAGTCCACTCCGCCGGCCGCGTAGGCGGCCGCGTCAACCGCGCCAGTTCCGGACGGGCGCGCAGTTCCGGACGCGCGCGCAGTTCCGGACAGGGGCGCGTGTTCGCCCAGGCGCTGCACCTCCGGACGCACGCACCCGGTGCGCCGGGCGCGGATGTCCGGTACGGGCGCGAATTACGGATCAGGCGAACGGGGCCGACCCGGTGCCCTCGGCGATGATCCGCTCCAGCACCTCCGGCTCTGTGGTGTTCTCCGCGAGCCGGTTCGGCTTGCCGTCGCCGTGGTAGTCGCTTGACCCGGTCACCGCGAGCCCGAACTTCTCGGCGAAGCGCGCGAGCTTCCGCTTGCCGGACTCGGTGTTCTCCCGGTGGTGCAGCTCGAGCCCGAACAGTCCGGCGTCGACCAGCTCAGCGAGGCTGCGTTCGTCAAGGACCGACAGGGCTCCCCGCGTCCCCGGATGCGCGAGCACCGGCACCCCGCCTGCCGCGCGCACCATCCGCACCGCCTCGAGCGGGTCCGGCGCGTAGTGCGGCACCGAGTAGCCATGCCGGGGGTGCAGGATGCCTTCGAACGCGGCACTGCGATCCAGCGCGTGCCCGCGCGCGACCAGCGCGTCGGCGATGTGCGGGCGTCCCACCGTCGCCCCGTCCGTGGTCTGGGCGACGACATCCGCCCACTCGATCGCGAAGTCGGCGGCCAGCCGGGAGACGATCGTCTCGGCGCGCTTCAGCCGCGACTCCCGGATGCGCAGCGTCTCCTCCCGCAGGTCGACGTCCTCCGGATCGATGAGATAGCCGAGCAGGTGAATGCTCATCCAATCTCGCCGGGTGCTGAACTCCATCCCCGGGATCACGGTCAGCCCGGTGCCGGATGCCGCAGCGGCCGCTTCCTCCCACCCGGCGGTCGAATCGTGGTCGGTGATGGCGACCACGCCCAGCCCGGCGTCGATCGCGGCTCGCACCAACTCGGCAGGCGTCTCAGTGCCGTCTGAGACGTTGCTGTGAGTATGCAGATCGATCGGTTGCCGCATTCAGCAACTCTACGTCGCCGTACCGGTACTCTCATGAGGCCATGATTCGCCGTGTTCTCGCCGCCGTTGTGCTCGCAGTGGTCGGCCTGGTGCTGCTCGGTTTCGCGTGGCCACAGCTGTTCGGCCTGCAGGATGCGCCGTTCTTCGCCCAGGTCGTCTCGCTGCGCGCGCTGGCTGGGCTGTGCGCTGTTCTCGGTCTGGCGGTGCTGCTCCTGGTCGCGCTCCTCGTGCCCGCCGCCCGCCGGTTCTGCATGGCCTTGTCGGCGCTGCTCGCCCTCTTCATCGGCATCTCGGCGGCGGTGCTCGGCACCCGCGGCTTCGGCGACACCGCCTTCGAGGAGAAGCAGCCCGGCGACGTCACCGTGCTCGCCTGGAACACCCTCGGCGACGCCCCCGGCGCCGAGGAGATCGCACGAGTCGCGCTGGAAACCGGCGCCGACATCGTCTCACTGCCGGAAACCACCGCGCAGACCGCGGTCGCGGTCGCCGAACTCATGCGCGACAGCGGCAGGCCGATGTGGGTGCACTCGCTCGCCTACGACCTCATCTCGAAGGCCCGGTCGACGTCGCTGTTGACCAGCGTGGAGCTGGGCCAATACACGTCCGATCCGCATGCGCGCACGACGAGCGTGCTGCCGACCCTGGTTGCAACCCCGCTGAACGGCGACGGCCCGACGATCGTCGCGGTGCACGCCGTGTCCCCCACCACCATCCAGTTGCAGAACTGGCGCGAAGACCTGCAGTTGATCGCCGACCTCTGCAACGGCAGCAACGTCATCATGGCGGGCGACTTCAACGCGACCCTGGACCACTTCAGCAACTATGGGCATCCGGATGGCGGCGACCTCGGCGCGTGCTACAACGGCGCCGACGCCACCGGCAACGCCGCCGTCGGAACCTGGCCGACCACGCTTCCCGCGCTGGTCGGCGCGCCCATCGACCACGTGATGGCCACCGACAATTGGCGGGCGACCGGCGGTGCCGTGATCCAAACGGTCGACAATGCCGGCAGCGACCACCGCCCCATCGTGGTGCAGCTCAGTCGCACTGAGGGAGAATAGAGCATGGCCGAATCCAAGAACCCCGCTCCCCGCGCGACCAGCAACCGCTCCACGACGCCCGGCAGCGACGTCTTCAAGAGCTACATCTCGCAGCACTGGGCCGACCGGGAGGACAGCGTTCCGTCACCGCGCGAGCACGCGCTGTTCGCGGCGAAGCGGCGCGCCCGGATTTCCGAGTTGTACCCGGGCAAGCGGCTGATCATCCCGGCCGGGGCCGCGAAGGTGCGGTCCAACGACACCGACTACGCCTACCGCGCGCACTCCGCGTTCGCCCACCTGACCGGCTGGGGCTCCGATTCCGAGCCGGGCTCTGTGCTCGTGCTCGAGCCGACCGGCTACGGCCACGAGGCGACCCTCTACTTCCGGGAGCGGGCCGGCCGCGACTCCGACGAGTTCTACGCCAATCCGGACATCGGCGAGTTCTGGATCGGGGCGCGCCCGTCGCTCGCGCAGGTCGCCGGTGACCTCGGCATCGAGTCACGCGGCATCGCCGACTTGGAGAGCGTGATCGACAGCGTCGACGCGGACACGCTCATCGTGCGTGAGGCCGATCGTGACCTCACCGACCAGATCGACGGGCGTCGGCTGTTGGCGGCGGATGCCGAGTCGGTCGACAACGATGGGGATGCGCAGCTCGCACGTGACCTCTCCGAGTTGCGTCTGGTCAAGGACGAGTTCGAGGTCGAGCAGATGCGCCTCGCCGTCGCCGCGACGAAGAAGGGCTTCGACGATGTCATCGCCGACCGTCCGGAGATCATCGCGCACCCGCGCGGTGAGCGGCTGGTCGAGGGGACCTTCAACCGGCGCGCACGCGCGGAGGGCAACACGGTCGGCTACGACACGATTGCGGCATCCGGCGCGCACGCGTGCATCCTGCACTGGACCCGCAACGACGGCCCGGTGCGTGAGGGCGACCTGATCCTGCTGGACGCGGGCATCGAATTGGACAGCTACTACACCGCCGACATCACCCGCACCCTGCCGATCAACGGCACCTTCACCGACGTGCAGCGCACGGTGTACGAGGCCGTGCTGGAGGCGGCGGATGCAGCGTTCGCGATCGTGCGTCCCGGCATCCGGTTCCGGGAGATCCACCAGACGGCGATGGCGGTCATCGCGCGCAAGACGGCCGAGTGGGGGCTGCTGCCGGTGTCGGCCGAGGAGTCGATCGAGCCGGATGCGCAGTACCACCGCCGGTACATGGTGCACGGCACCAGCCACCACCTGGGGATGGACGTGCACGACTGCGCGCAGGCGCGACGCGACATGTACCTGGACGGCGTGCTCGAGCCGGGCATGGTGTTCACCATCGAGCCCGGCCTGTACTTCCAGCCGGATGACCTGACGGTGCCAGAGGAGTTCCGCGGCATCGGGGTGCGGATCGAGGACAACATCCTGGTGACCGCCGACGGCGCCGAGAACCTGTCCATCGGGATCCCGCGCACCGTCGACGACGTCGAAGCGTGGCTGCGCTGAGACCCCGCCAGTTCATCGAGTCGGGAGTTGTGGCCCTTATCCGCGCGTCAAAACGGCAACAACTCCCGACTCAATGACGGGCCCACTCAAATGACGCGGCACTACGGCGCGGCGCGGGTCAGGAGTTCCTGAGCCCGGATGGTGAACGCCGGGTCCACGATGACCTCATAGCGGCTGGCGACCACCTGGTTGGTGGAGGTGAAGTCGCGCCGACGGCGGTTCAGCGAGTAGCTGACGAGGCCGAACATCATCCCGAAGCCCGCTCCGATGAGCACCGCCGCACCGATGTAGAGCACCGCGTTCGGGGTCGGCGTGAAGATGAACAGCAGCAAACCGAAGAACAGCCCGAGCCACGCGCCGCTCGCGGCGCCGGCCAGCGCCGCCCTGCCGTACGACATCGAACCGGTCACCCGCTCTACCGACCTCAGGTCGCTGCCGACGATGGAAATGTGCTTCACCGGGAATTCGGCCTTCACCAGACGATCGACGACCGCCTGCGCCTCCTCATAGCTGTCGAAACCGCCGAGCACGTCCCCTTTGGGAACCGTGGGCAAAAGCCGCCCACGACGCGGCACACCACTCTGACTCGTCACCTCAGTCATTCTTCCATGCGGCGGGTACGGTTATAGCGTGAACGCCACCAGAGTCTTCGTCGCCAGGCTCGCCGGCAGCGCGGTCTTCGACCCGGCCGGCGACAAGGTCGGGCGCGTGCTCGACGTGCTCGTCGTGTACCGCCGAAAGCTGGCTCCGCGCGTGGTCGGTTTCGTCGTTGAAGTCCCCGGACGTCGTCGCATCTTCCTCTCCATCGGCCGGGTGACGAGCATCGGCAGCGGGCAGGTCATCACCACTGGGCTGATCAACCTGCGCCGCTTCGAGCAGCGCGGCGGCGAGGTGCGTGTGATCGCGGAGATGCTCGGCCGCAATGTGACCCTCGCCGATGGGTCGGGCACCGCGACCATCGAGGACATCGCGATCGAAGAGGCGGCGCCCGGCGAATGGGCGATCGGCGAGCTGTTCCTGCGCCGGCCGAAGACCAGCCCATCGCCGTTCGCCAAGGGCTCGACCGTGTTCGCCCGCTGGGAGGAGGTCCGCGAGCGCACTCACCCAGGCGAGGCCCAGTCGTCCAGCCAGCTGCTGGCCACCTACGAAGACCTGCTGCCGGCCGACCTCGCCAATGCACTCCTCGACCTGCCAGAACAGCGGATGCTCGAGATTGCCGAGGAACTCAGCGACGACCGACTGGCCGACGTGCTCGAGGAGATGCCGGAGACAGAGCAGGTCGAGATCCTGAACAACCTTCCGGATGCCCGTGCAGCGGACGTCCTCGACCAGATGCAGCCGGATGACGCCGCCGACCTGATCGCCCAGCTGAGCGAGGAACGCGGCGAGACCCTCCTCGAGCTCATGGAGCCGGAGGAGGCGGAGGACGTCCGGATGCTCCTCGCCTACGCCCCGGACACCGCCGGCGGTCTGATGACGACCGAGCCGGTGATCGTCTCGGCCGACACGACCGTTGCGGAGGGCCTCGCCCTCATCCGGCGCGCCGACCTGGCCCCCACCCTCGGTGCCGCCATCTGCGTGACCCTGCCGCCGTACGAACCGCCGACCGGGCGCTTCCTCGGTGTCGTCCACTTCCAGCGGATGCTGCGCTACCCGCCCATGGAACGGCTGGGCACCATCCTGGACCAGAAGCTCGACCCCGTGCGCGCCGATACGTCGGCGGCGGAGGTCAGCCGCATCCTCGCCAGCTACGACCTGGTCTCCGTGCCGGTCGTCGATGATCAGCACCACCTCGTGGGCGTCGTCACCATCGACGACGTGCTCGACTACCTGCTGCCTGAGGACTGGCGAAGTCACGACGAGGATGAGCCCGCGAAGCTCATCCGCGCGGATACCAGCCCGATCAGTGTGGTGAACAGGCCGAAGAGGAGGACGACCGATGGCACGTGACAACCGTGACGACCTCTCCTCGCCGAAGGGTCTGCGCGGTCCCTTCGTGCACCGGCTCGGCCAGCCCAGCGATCGGTTCGGCCGGTTCACCGAGTCCGTCGCGCGCGCAATGGGCACCCCCTGGTTCCTGCTCGCGCTCACCCTGTTCTGCGGCGCGTGGCTCCTCTACAACGTGATCGCCCCGGTGCAGTGGCGCTTCGACTCCGCCGCGCTCGGGTTCACCGCGCTCACCCTGATCCTGTCGCTGCAGGCGTCCTACGCTGCACCGCTCATCCTGCTCGCGCAGAACCGGCAGGACGACCGCGACCGAGTGCAGATCGAACAGGACCGGCAGCGCGCAGAGCGCAACCTTGCCGACACCGAGTACCTGGCGCGTGAGGTCGTCGCCCTCCGGCTCATGGTGCGCGACCTGGCGAGCAAGGACTTCATCCGCGCCGAGCTGCGTGCCCTGCTCGAGGAGTTGGAGCGCGACAAAGACACCGAGAAGGCGGAGACCGACGGTTGACTGACCTGGTCGCATCCGTCCGCTCCGCCCTCACCCGGGTCATCGATCCCGAGATTCGCAAGCCGATTGCCGAGCTCGGGATGATCGGTGGCGTCGCGGTCAGCGATTCGCATGCGACGGTCGACATCAAGCTGACGATCGTCGGATGCCCGGCGGCCGACACGATCGAACGCGATGTGCGTGAGGCGGCGGGCTCGGTCGCGGGGATCACGGCTGTCACGGTGAACGTGTCCGTCATGTCCCCGGAGGAGCGCACCGCGCTCACCGAGCGGCTGCACGGCGCACGCCGCGGCAGTCAGTTCCCGCCCGACTCGCTGACCCGCATCTACGCGATCACGAGCGGCAAGGGCGGTGTCGGCAAGTCGACACTCACCGCGAACCTCGGCGTCGCGCTCGCGGCCCGCGGACTGCGCGTCGGCATCGTCGACGCCGACGTGTTCGGCTTCTCGATCCCCGGCATCCTGGGCCTCGCCAACGCCAAGCCGACCAAGGTCGGCGACATGATCCTGCCGCCGATCGCGCACGACGTGAAGGTCATCTCGATCGGGATGTTCGTCGATGGCTCCGGCACCGCCGTCGCCTGGCGCGGGCCGATGCTGCACCGCACGATCAACCAGTTCCTCACCGACGTGTATTTCGGCGACCTGGACGTGCTGCTGCTCGACCTGCCGCCGGGCACCGGCGACGTGGCGATCTCGATCGGGCAGCTGCTGCCGCAGGCCGAGGTGGTCGTGGTGACCACACCGCAGGCAGCCGCAGCTGACGTTGCCGAGCGCAGCGGCGTCGTCGCCCGCAAGACAGGGCAGCAGGTGATCGGCGTTGTGGAGAACATGGCCGGGCTGGTGCAACCGGATGGCACGGTGCTCGACCTGTTCGGAACCGGCGGCGGTGCGGCGACAGCGGAGCGCCTCGGGGTGCCGCTGCTCACGTCGGTGCCACTCAGCGTGCCGCTGCGCGAGGGAGGCGACACGGGCGCTCCCGTGGTGCTGACGCATTCGGATGACCCGGCCGCCCGAGCGATCACCGACCTGGCCGCAACGCTCGCGGTGCGCCCGCGCGGCCTCGCCGGCCGGAAACTCGGCCTACGCGTCACCTGACCGCGGCTGCCCCTGCCGGCCCGCCCGTCAGGCGTTGGCCGCCTCGGAGGGCAACGCGTCGGGTGCGGGCACCTGCGGCATCGCCAGCAGCCGGAGCGCGATCCCGCCGAAGCCGACCGTGAGGAGCGCGTACAGCGCGATGCCATCGAACGGCGTTGGTGCGACGAACTCGGAAACCAGTCCGAGGATCACCACGATGCTCGCCCACAGCGGCGCCAAGCCGGCGCGCCAGAGCGCGATGACCAGCAGAATCGTGCCGATCTCGGTGAGCACCAGCATCGGCAGCAGGACCGCCGTGAACCCAACGCCCTCGAACAGCGCCTCGGAGAGCGCCCCCGCGCCGGCACGATCCTCGGCCTGCGCCATCGGAAGCTGCGACATCACCATGCCGACGATGGCATTGTGCATGACCCAGCCGACGGCTGCCGCGAGTGCCGCCGCGGCGCCCCACCGGGATCCGCGCTCGGCAAGCCGCCTTCGCAACGCGAGCACCGCAAGCACGAACAACGTGAACGACACCAGCAGCAGCAGGTTGGCGACGAGGAACCTGGTCGACTCAGCCTCGATCACCCCCAGTCGCGCTGCGCCGTCAGCCGGCAGCTCCGGAAGCGTCAGGGTGGCGGCGAGGCCGAAGATCGGTGCAGCGATGAGGGCGATAGCGCCCGCGCGGTGCGACATGGAAACTCCTTTGTCGAGGTGAATCGGAACACCTCACGGTACGGACGGCCCGGAACGCTGTCGTCGGCTGACGCGGCGAACCCGGTACGACCCTGGTCGTACACGCTCTACCCCCACGGTCGATGGCCCGGTGGCGCATCCGTTGGTACGGTGATCGAATGTCGCAGCCGGGTCGAGGATTCAGCCGGCTTCCGCGTGGGCGTTCGATGCCCCGCATTCGCCCGTGGATTGTCGATCTCGTGCTGGCCGGCCTGCTTGTGGCGGCGGGATTCGTCCAACTCGCCAGCGACGGCTCTCTGACTGAATTCGGCGTGCTCGGAATGCTGGGAATGACACTTCCGGTGGCCTGGCGGCACACCGCCCCGTTCACCGCCGTCACGGTCGGCTGGAGCGTCCTGCTCCTAGAGGAGGGCTTCGGCGGGGACATCACCAGTCAGGGCTACGGCGCGGTGATCGCGCTCATCCTGACGCTCTACACAGCCGCGGCGCACACCGAACGACGGCGCGCTCTCGCCGCCCTCGCTGTCGCACTGCTCTGCGACTGGCTCGCCGTCGCACTCGCCGACGAACCGTCCGTCGCCAGCTTCGCATTCACCACCCTCATCGTGATCGCTCCCTGGGGCGCAGGCCGCATCATCCGGGATCGCCAGCAGCACATCGACGAATTGCGCTCGCTGTCCGCCGCACTCGAGCGAGAGCGCGAGGAACGCGTGCGCGAGGCGACGATCGCCGAGCGCGAGCGGATGGGGCGGGAGATGCACGACGTGCTCACGCACACGCTGAGCGTGATGGTCGTGCAACTGGGTGCCGTCACCCGGATCCTGGAACGCGACCCGATCGCGGCTCGGTCGACCATCGAGTCGGTGCGTTCTACCGGCAAGGATGCGCTGGCCGAGCTGCGCTTCCTGCTCGGTCTGAAGTCCACCGGGTCGGGGCCGGGGAGCGCGCCGAATCCGGGCCTGGCGCGGATCGAAGAACTTGCAGAGGCGATGCGCCGCTCCGGTCTTCCCACCGACATTTGCCTCGACATTCGAGACGGTTGTGTCGAGCGGCTGCCCCAGCCGATCGACCTCGCGGCGTACCGGATCGTGCAAGAGGCGCTCACCAACACGCTCCGTCATGCCCCTGGCGCCAGCGCAACCGTGACGATCGGCATCACCGGCGATCGCCTCGACGTGCTGGTCTCCGACACCGGCGGGCAACCGCGCCAGCCGTCGGCAACCGGGGGCGGTCACGGCATCGACGGCATGCGAGCACGAGCGCGACTCTGCGGCGGCGAGCTGACGGCAGCGCCGGATCCGACCGGCGGGTTCACGGTGCGCGCACTGTTGCCGACCGGAGCGACGGCGTGATCCGCGTCCTCGTGGCCGACGACCACCCGCTCGTCCGCAGCGGATTCCGCATGATCCTCGAATCGGAGCCCGACCTCGAGGTCGTCGGCGAGGCGGCGCACGGCGGCGAGGTGATCGATTATCTGCGCAGCCACAGCGTCGACGTCGTGCTCATGGACATCCGGATGCCGCAGGTCGACGGTCTGGAGGCGATCCGCACCCTAGCGGCGCAGGGCATTGCGGCCAAGGTGCTGGTGCTGACGACCTTCGACGCCGACGAGTACGTGCACGAGGCGCTGCGCGCCGGAGCGAGCGGATTCCTGCTGAAGGATGTCGATCCGGTCGACCTGGTGCACGCCGTACGCACTGTTGCCCGGGGCGGTGCGCTCCTGGCGCCCGGGGTGACGCGCAGGCTTGTTGAGCGGTTCACCCGCGGGCCGGCGCCCGGCGCACTGGACCCCTCGCTGCGCGTGCTGACCGAGCGGGAGCTCGAGGTCTTCACCCTGGTGGCGCGCGGGCTCTCGAACGCCCAGTGCGCCGCGCGCCTCTCGATCAGCGCGGCCACCGTGAAGACCCATGTGACGCGCATCTTCGCGAAGCTGAATCTGCGCGACCGGGCACAGGCGGTGGTGCTCGGCTACGAGTCCGGGCTGGTTCGGCCCGGCGACCCGGTGTGACCAGGCTCAGGCGGCGGGTTCGACCAGCCGCGCGAGCAGTTCGGTCAACAGCCGCTCGGTGAGGGCAGCAGGCAACGCCTCGATGAGCGCCATGAACGGCGCCATCCGGTCGGGCAGCGCCCCACCGTCCGCGCCGAGGCCGATCGCCTGGAGGATCGCGCCGGCGGCATCCGAATCCAGCGGCAGCAGGTCGGCGGCACCGAGACCGGCGACCCCGACCAGCCCGGCCGGCAGCGACGCCAGCACCTGCTCCGCTGACACCGGCGGCACACCCCGCACCTCAGCCGCGGCCGCGATCAGGGCGGCACTCAGCTCAGGCAGCACTTCGGCGGTCACCGGGGTGATGGTCAGGTGGGTGGTGCGCGGCAGCCTGCTGCCATCCGGCTGCTGGAATCCCGGCTGCAGCTGCAGCAGAAACCCGTGCTGGCGGACCCGGTCGGCCCAGTGGTGCGGGTCGACCCGCCGGTCGGCATCCACCGACTCGTCGGTCGCGACGGCGAACAGCGGCCCGACCGGATCGCCGACCACCCGCAACCCCTCGGTGCCCTCAACCACCGCGACCAGCGCGGCGGTCGACGCCGCCGTCGACGCGGCCAGCTCGGCGAAGCCCGACCGTCCGAGCGCGCCGATGATCGCCCACGCCGCGGCGAGCGCGCCGGCCGACTTCGACCCGAGCATCGTCGGGTTGACGACCGGATATCCCGGCCAGAGCGTGGTCGCGAAGTACTGGGCCCGATGCCGGTCGCGTCCGCGATGCAGCAGCACGGATGCACCCTTCGGTGCGTAACCGTACTTGTGCAGGTCGGCGCTGATGCTCGTGACACCGGGCACCAGGAAGTCCCACGGCTCGGGCGTGTCCAGCCAGGGCAGCACCCACCCGCCGATGCAGGCGTCGACGTGGCAGGAGATGCCGCGCTCGGCAGCGGCGGCCGCCACCCGCCCGACCGGGTCAAGCCCGGCGAACGGATAATTCGGCGCCGACACCACCACAAGCGCGACATCCGGGCCGAGCCGATCGATCAGGTCGTCGGCGGACACCACCCCGTCGGCATCGACTGGAACCAGGTCCAGCTTGAGCCCGAAGTAGTGCGCCGCCTTTTGGAATGCCGCGTGGGCGGTCACCGGCGCAACCAGGCGACCCCGGGCATCCGGATGCTCCCGCTGCCACAAGTCGCGCGCGGTCTTCACCGCGAGCAGGCAGCTCTCGGTGCCGCCGCTCGTAACGTTGCCGACGACGTCGTCGTCACCGTGCAGCATGGTACGCGCGAAGGCGATGACCTCGCGCTCCATCGTCGCGACCGAGGTGAAGGTGGTCGGGTCGAGCCCATTGACCGGCTGGACCAGGCGCATCGCGTCGGCCGCGAGCTCGTCCAGCTCGGCCAGCCCGGAGTCGTAGACGTAGGACAGCACGCGCCCGCCGTGCGTCGGCGCGTCAAGAGCGCGCAGCTCGCCGAGCCGGGCCAGCAGGTCGGATGGCCGCCGTTCAAGCATCCTGCGTCTCCTCCGCCGCCGGCTGCTCGATGAACGCGCGGCGCAGCCCATACCGGGACAGCGACACCAGGCTGACGGCGATGATCGCCGCGGGCACGACGCTGAAGCTCAGCACGATACCGGCGACCGCGCGCGGCGTCTGTTCGATGTCGACACCGGCGACCGACTCGGCGTATCCGGTGAGGGCGAGCACGATGGTCAGCACGGTCGCGCCGAGCGCCATGCCCGCGGTCTCCCCGGCGGTCCACACGCCGCTGAAGGCGCCGGCCTTGCCCTCGCCGGCGCGGCGGGCGTCGTGCGAGATGACATCCGGCAGCATCGCCATCGGCAGCGACTGCATGCCCGCGTAAGCGGCACCGGCGACCGCGACCGGCACGTATACCCAAACGCCGGGCTCCCACAACATCCCGGTGAGGCTGAGCGCGGCCAGCCCGAACAGGATGCTCGCGAACATGAACGCGCGCTCCTTGCCGATGCCGCGCGCGATGAGACCCCACACCGGGGCGGCGAGCAGCGCCGGGGCGATCAGCGCTACGAACAGCAGCGTCACCGCCCGCTCACTGTCGAGCACCCAGGTCGCGACGTACTGCGCGCCGGCGAGCATGAGCCCGGTTGCCAGGCCCTGCAGCACGAAGGTGAGCAGCAGCGCCCGGAACGGCTGACTGCGCTGCAGCGCCCGGATGCCGCTGCGATAGTTCTCGGCGATCGACACCTTCGGCGCCGGGCCGGCCAGGTCGACGCCGCGCGGCGCGACCGAGCTGGACACGTACATGCCGGCACCGATTACCAGACCGGCCACGACCGCCATCAGCAGGTAGCCGAGGTGCTCGCCACCGCCGAGCGCGCGCAGTTCTGGGCCACCAGCGCCGAACAGCAGGATCGCGAATGTGAGCACAACAACCCGCCAGGTCAGTAGGCGTGTCCGGTCGTCGTAGCTGCTGGTCAACTCGGCGGGAAGGGCGATGTAGGGCACCTGGAACAGGCTGAACGAGGTGGCAGTCAGTATGAAAGCCAGCAGCACCCACACGCCGGAGACCACCGGGTCCAGCCCGGCCGGCACCGCGAAGGTGAGCGCGAAGAACACCGGGAGCGTGACCGCGCCGATCACCATGAAGCGGCGCCTGGACCCGGTGTGTGCGAGGCTGCGGTCGCTTTGCGCGCCGAGGATCGGGTCGATGATGACGTCCCAGATCTTCGCGGCGGTCACCAGCACGCCGGCGAGCAGCGCCGCGACCCCGAGGGTGTCGGTCAGGTAGTAGACAAGCACCAGCCCTGGCAGGGTGCCGAAGCCGCCGGTGCCGATCGACCCGATCGCATACCTCGCGATGGTCTTCTTCGGCAGCGTCGATTGGGCGGAGCGCGACGGTGCGGTCATGCGAAGAAAGTGTAGCGTTACCCTCATGTCGGCCTTGCCCGTTACCCGCGCCGCGACCGAGGGTCACCGCGGCCTCACCGCAACCAGCGGCGAAACCGCCGCGGTCAACCAGCCGTTCACCGGCGAGCTGCTGCACGAGCTTCCGCTCAGTTCCCTCGACGACGTCGCGGATGCCGCGGCGCGGGCCCGCCTCGCCCAGTTGTCCTGGAGCCACGCCGGCTTCGAGCACCGCCGTGAGGTTCTGCTGCGGGCCCACGACCTGCTGCTCGAGCGTCGCGAGGAGCTGCTCGACATCCTGCAGGCGGAGACCGGCAAGGCCCGCCTGCACGCCTTCGAGGATCTCGGCATGGGCGTCACCGCGACGCGCTATTACGCCATCATCGCGCGCGACACCCTCCGCACCCGCGCCCGCCGCGGTCTCGTCCCGCTCGCCTACCGGACCAGGGTCGGCTACCGCGCCAAGGGCCTGATCGGCGTGATCACGCCCTGGAACTACCCCATCGCACTGGCGCTGATGGATGTCGTGCCCGCACTCGCATCCGGCAACGGCGTGCTGCAGAAGGCGGACAACCAGGGTGCTCTCACGACTCTGGCGGTGCGGCAGGCGTTCATCGACGCCGGGCTCCCGTCGGACTTGTGGGGTGTTGTCGCCGGGCCGGGAACTGAGATCGGCGGTGCGGTGATCGACGCCGCCGACTACGTCGCCTTCACAGGGTCCACCGCCACCGGCATTCGGGTCGGCACCCAGGCGGCAGCGGCGCTCAAGGGCGCGTCGCTCGAGCTGGGCGGGAAGAACCCGATGATCGTGCTCGACGACGTCAACGTGACTTCGGCGGCGAAGGATGCGGTGAACGCGTGCTTCTCGTCGATGGGCCAGTTGTGCGTGTCGATCGAGCGCATCTACGTGCAGCGGCCGATAGCTGCGGAGTTCATCGCCGAGTTCGTTGCGCGCACCGAAAGCCTCACGCTGGGAGCGGCGTATGACAACTCGGTGGATCTCGGCTCCCTGACGCTGCCGAGCCAGCTCGAACACGTCGAGGCGCACGTTCAGGATGCGGTCGCGAAGGGAGCGACCGTGCTCACCGGTGGCAAGCGTCGGCCGGAGCTGGGCCCGCTGTTCTACGAGCCGACGGTGCTGACCGGCGTCACCGAGCAGATGGAGTGCTTCGCCGCCGAGACCTTCGGGCCGGTTGTCGCGATCAGCGTCGTCGACTCGGAGGAGGAAGCGATTGTCGCGGCCAACGACTCGGAATTCGGGCTGAACGCGTCGATCTTCAGCGGGTCGCGGGCGCGGGCCCGCCGCCTGGCCGATGGGCTGCAGGCGGGGACGATCAACATCAACGAGGGCTTCCGGGCGACCTTCTCCTCTGTCGACGCGCCGATGGGTGGAGTGAAGCGCTCCGGACTGGGCCGCCGCAACGGTCCCGAGGGGCTGCTGCGCTACGTCGATGCGCGCACCGTGTCCGAGGCGACCGGGCTGTTCACCCTGCCCCGGACGGGCGCCGAAGCTGCGCGTCTGGGCGGGCTGACGCTCGCGGCGCTCAGGGCGCTGAAGTTCCTGCGCGCCCGCTGACCGCCCGTTCCCGCTCGCGCGGGTGCATCTTCCACTCTCGCGTCCAATTTGACCCGCGCGCGGGTGTTCGACCCGCGCGAGCCGCTCCGGCTAGGTGGCCTCCATGTCGAACGGAGCCTGCTTGCCCTGCTCCTCGAGGCGACGCTTGCGCTTCGCGTAAGCCGATTCCATCCGGGGCATGGCCGGGGCGGGCTCCGGTTCCTCGATGAGGGCTTCCCGGATGATGCGGCGCGGGTCGTACTGGCGCGGATCCAGTTTCTTCCAGTCGACGTCGTCGAAGTCGGGGCCGAGCTCGTCTCGCATCCGGTCCTTGGCGCCATCGGCCATTCGCTTGAGCGATTTCACCAGCCGGGCGAGCTGCGACGCGTAGTGCGGGAGGCGGTCCGGGCCGAGCAGGAAGACCGCAAGCACGCCGATGAGCAGCAGCTTCTCGAAGGTCAACCCGAACACTCCACCAGACTAACCGTTGCGGGCCTCCGGCGGCCGTAGAGTGGTGGGCGACAAGGAGCGCATGTGACCGACAAAGTGTCCGATTGGAAGTTCGCCGAGGATCTCGTGCTTGAGCACGAGGACATCATGCACGCGCGCGCGCAGTCGATCGAGCTCGGCGTCGAAGCTGTCTCCCCTGCCACCGGTGCGCAGCTGGCGGTGATCGCCGCGGCCACGAACGCCGAAAACATCATCGAGATCGGCACCGGTGTCGGCGTGAGCGGACTGTGGCTGCTGGCCGGCGCCCCGAACGCGGTCCTGACCTCCATCGACATCGAAGCCGAGCACCAGCAGACGGCGCGCAAGAACTTTCTCGACGCGGGCATCCCGGCGAATCGGCTGAGGCTCATCACCGGTCGCGCGCGCGAGGTGCTGCCGCGCATGAATGAGCAGGCCTACGACATCGTCCTGGTGGACGCCGACCCCGCCTCGGTCATCGAGTACGTCGAGCACGGTCTCCGCCTGGTGCGGATGGGCGGCACGGTGCTGGTCGCACACGCGCTCTGGCGCGGGCACGTCGCGGACCCGGTGCGGCGCGACGACACGGTCGCAGCGTTCCGCACGCTGCTGCGCGAGACATCCGCGTCGGATGCCGTGATCAGCGCGCTCACGCCGGTCGGCGACGGGCTGCTCCAACTCGTGCGGGTCGAATAGCACCGCCGGCCAGCGCCCGGAATGGACTAGCCGCCCGGAATTACTGCGGCGCGCCAGTCCATGGACCGGCGCGCCGAAGAGGTATCGACTTGTCGAGGTCAGCTTGCGGTGACAACGCCCGCGAGCGCGTCGTGAAGCTCCTTGGCCTCTGCGTCGTTGACTGAAACCACCAAGCGGCCACCGCCCTCGAGCGGCACTCGGACGATGATGAGCCGACCCTCGCGAACAGCCTCCATCGGTCCGTCACCGGTCCTCGGCTTCATGGCTGCCATGAATGGTCCCCTTTCGTGGATTTGTAGTCTCCATTATCTCGCATTCTGGGCGGGTCATGAAACGGACCCTCAAAAACGGCCGATCACGGTGGTGTCCAGTCGCGTCCGTCGATCCACCAGCAGTAGTACAACCACACCCACTGGCCGATGATGAAGACGATCAGGATGGCGACCCGGTAGACGCGCGAGCGCGGCTGGGCAAGCGCCCCGACAAGCGGGAACATCGGCATCAGCAGGCGGAACGTGCTCGACTGCGGGAAGAACACCGCGAGCAGGTAGATGCCGTAGCTGGCTACCCACAACCGCAGGTCGACGCCGATGCGCTTCGCCCACGGCGTGAACAGGAAGGCGAAGAACGCCACGACAACCAGTCCGAGAACGATGAACCCCATCGGTCCGGTCATCCACCATCCGGCGCTCTGGATCCACGGGGTGAACGGCACCAGCTCGCTGTAGCCGATGTACGGCGCGCGCCACGCCAGTTCGGTGTCGGTGTACGCGGTGAACGAGCCGGTGACCGACCAGGCGATGATCAGCCACATGAACCCCATCACCGCGCTGAACGCCGTGGCGACGACGGATGCGATCCGCTCGTGTGCCGGGAACGGGTCGCGGTACCGGATCCACCAGCGGTGCATCACGTGCAGCCCCAGGAACAGCGCGAACGCCAGCCCACTCGGCCGGGTGAGCGCCATCACGGCAACGATCGGCAGCAGCGCGAGGTAGCGTCGCTGCACCAGGAGGGTCAGGGCGACGATGAGCAGGAAGAGGTGCATCGCCTCGGCGTAGCCGACCTGCAGCAGCGGCGACAGCGGCGCGAAGCAGAACAGCGCAACCGAGAACAGCGCGGTGCCGGCCTGCAGGCCGACGATTCGCATGAGCCGATGGAAGGCGAGGGCGGCCGCGAGCGAGAACGCCACCGACACCACAACCGACCAGAACGACCATGGCAGCCCGGTGAGCAGCATGAGCGCGCGCACCAGGAACGGGTAGACCGGCATGAACGCCCACGAGTTCTCGCGGACCTGCCCGTCGTCGGTGAGCGGCAACTCGGTCGGGTAGCCCGCGACGGCGACGTAGTGGTACCAGGTGGCGTCCCACAGCTGGGCGAAGGAGAAGTAGTCCGGATGCGCATCCGTCCACGCGTTCGCCGGCTGCCTGGCGGCGAACCAGAGCAGCAGGCTCGTGCTGACGACCCGCGACAGCGCCCAGATGACGACCACCTTGACCCATGCCGGGGTCAGTCGGTAGCGGACCCGGGCGGCGGTCGTCAGGCGCCGGTCAGCCACGCTCGCAGTCCCCGCTCGACCTCCGTCACCTGCGCGAGTTCGACCCGCTCATCGTCGGTATGGGCGAGGAGCGGGTCGCCGGGACCATAGTTCACGGCTGGGATGCCGAGCGCGGCGAATCGTGCGACGTCGGTCCAGCCGTACTTCGGTTTCGGCTCTCCACCGACCGCGGCGAGGAATTCCTGCGCGAGCGCATCGGTGAGCCCGGGGCGTGCACCGTCGGCCGCGTCCACCAGGGTCAGCTCGAACCCGGCGAACACCCCGCGCACATGCGCGAACGCGTCATCGATGCTGCGGCTCGGCGCGAAGCGGTAGTTGACCGACACGACGCACTCGTCCGGGATGACGTTGCCCGCGACACCGCCGCTGATGCCGACGGCGTTGAGACCCTCCCGGTAGACGAGCCCGTCGACCTCGATCTCCTGCGGCTCGTACGCGGCGAGCGCCGCCAGGATGGGCGCGGCAGCGTGGATCGCGTTCCGCCCCACCCACGCGCGCGCCGAGTGGGCACGCACCCCGGTGGTGCGGATGTCGACCCGCATGGTTCCGTTGCAGCCGCCCTCGATGAGCCCGCTGGTGGGTTCACCGAGGATGGCGAAGTCGCCAGCGAGCAGGTCCGGCCGGTTGGCCGCCAGACGCCCGAGCCCGTTGAGGTCGGCGGCAACCTCCTCGTTGTCGTACCAGATCCAGGTCACGTCGACGCTGGGGTCGGTGAGCTCGGCGGCGAGCTTCAACTGCACCGCGACCCCTCCCTTCATGTCGACGGTGCCCCTGCCCCAGAGCACGTCGCCCTCCAGCCGGGTCGGCAGGTTGTCGTTCACCGGCACAGTGTCCATGTGGCCGGCAATGACGACACGACGCTCACGACCCAGCCGCGTGCGGGCGACCACCGCGTCGCCGTCCCGGATGACCTCGAGATGGGCGAGTGGCCCGAGTGCCTGCTCGATCGCATCCGCCAGCGCTCGCTCGTTGCCGGACACCGACTCGATGTCGCACACCGCCCTGATGATCTCGGTGGAGGCTGCGGACAGGTCAAGGCGGGTCATCCGGCCAGTTTATTGGTCGCTAGCCTTGAGGTATGGCCGAACGAAATGCGTGGGGATACGGGATTGCGACAATCGCTGGCGACGGGACGGTGCTCGACACCTGGTTTCCCGAGCCTGCGCTCGGCACGTTTCCGGCCGACCGCGACCCGCATTTCGCGCCAGCCGAGCTGGAGGCGCTGACCGGCCCGGACGAGCGCCGCGACGTGCGGCTCGAGTTCATGACCGTGCGGATCGAGCTGGACGCGCCGGCCTCGTCGACCCCAGACGCCTACCTCCGCCTGCACCTGCTCAGCCACCTGCTGGTCAGGCCGAACAGCATCAACCTCGACGGCATCTTCGGCCAGCTGCCGAGCGTCGTCTGGACGAACGCCGGCCCGGTGCATCCGGATGCCTACTCCCGGCTGCGTCCGGTGCTCTCACGCGCGGGCATCACCGCGACGAGCCTGGACAAGTTTCCGCGCCTGATCGACTACGTCGTGCCTGCGGGAGTGAGGATCGCCGACGCCAACCGCGTGCGCCTGGGCGCACACCTCTCCCCCGGGACGACCGTCATGCACGAGGGTTTCGTGAACTTCAACGCCGGGACGCTCGGCGCTTCCATGGTCGAGGGCCGGATCTCGCAGGGCGTCGTGGTCGGTGACGGCTCGGACATCGGCGGCGGGGCCTCGATCATGGGCACGCTCAGCGGCGGCGGCACCGAGCGCATCAGCATCGGCGAGCGCGCACTGCTGGGCGCGAACTCCGGGATCGGAATCTCGCTGGGCGATGATTGCGTCGTCGAGGCGGGCCTGTATGTCACCGCGGGCACCAAGGTGCAGCTGGTGGATGCCGCCCCGCGTCCGGATGGCACGCCGGCCTCGGTCAAGGCAAAGGAGCTGTCCGGTAGGCCCGGTCTGCTGTTCCGCCGCAACTCGCTCACCGGAGCGGTCGAGGTGCTGGAGCGTTCAGGCGCTGGCGTGCAGCTGAATGAGGCCCTGCACGCCTAGCCCCGCCGCAAGTCACCGAGTTGCCCACTTCCGCCCCAAATCGGCCCGAAATAGGGGCCGAAGCGGGCAACTCGCGATGACGCGTTGCACGGCCGCGGGTGCCTAGCGCGAGCGCCGCCGAAATACTCGAGTGCGCGGGGAATTGCTTGCGCGTTCGCACATTCGGTCAGCGTTCGCTCGGGAACGCCCGGGCTAGTTCGAGCGCGGGAACGGGCGCGAGCCCTTGCCTGTGTACAGCTGCTGTGGCCGACCGATGCGCGTGGTGGGGTCGTCATTCATCTCGCGCCACTGGGCGATCCAGCCGGGCAGGCGCCCGATCGCGAACAGCACCGTGAACATGCGGGCAGGGAAGCCCATCGCCTTGTAGATGACCCCGGTGTAGAAGTCGACATTCGGGTACAGCTTGCGCTCGATGAAGTAGTCATCGGCGAGCGCGACCTCTTCGAGCTGCTTGGCGATGTCGAGCAGGTCGTCCTTCACGCCGAGCGACGCGAGCACCTCGTCGGCGCTCTCCTTCACGAGCTTCGCGCGCGGGTCGAAGTTCTTGTACACCCGGTGGCCGAAGCCCATGAGCCGGATGCCCTCTTCCTTGTTCTTGACCCGCTCGACGAAGCGCTCGACGCTCTCGCCGGACTCCTTGATCTCGCGCAGCATCTTCAGCACCGCCTCGTTGGCCCCGCCGTGCAGCGGGCCGTAGAGCGCGTTGATGCCGGCGGAGACGGATGCGAATATGTTCGCCTCGGTCGAGCCGACCAGCCGCACGGTCGAGGTGGAGGCGTTCTGTTCGTGGTCCTCGTGCAGGATCAGCAAGCGGTCGAGTGCCTTGGACAGCACCGGATTCACCTCGTACGGCTCGGCCATGTTGCCGAAGTTCAGCTTGAGGAAGTTGTCGACGAAGTTGAGGCTGTTGTCCGGATAGAGGAACGCTTGGCCGAGGCTCTTCTTGTGCGCGTACGCGGCGATAACCGGGAGCTTCGCGAGCAGCCGGATGGTGGAGATCTCCACCTGCTCCGGGTCGTGCACGTCGAGTGAGTCCTCGTAGTAGGTCGACAGCGCGCCTACAGCGCTGGAGAGCACCGACATCGGGTGTGCGTTGTGCGGAAGTGCGTCGAAGAACCGACGCAGGTCCTCGTGCAGCAGCGTGTGACGGCGGATGCGGTCCTCGAAGCGGTCCAATTCCACCGCGGTAGGCAATTCGCCGTAGATGAGCAGCCAGGCCACCTCGAGATAGGTGGAGTGCTTCGCGAGGTCGGCGATGTCGTAGCCGCGGTAGCGCAGGATGCCCTGATCGCCGTCGATGTAGGTGATGCCGCTCTTGGTCGACGCCGTGTTCACAAAACCGGGATCGAATGCGGTGTAGCCGGTCTGCTTCGTGAAGGTCGAGATGTCAATCGATCCCTTGCCGTCATTGGCAGCGAGGATCGGGAACTCTGCGGATCCTCCGGGGAAGTGGAGGGTCGCTGTGGCGTCGTTGGCTTCTGTCACGCGTACAGCCTAATTGGACGAACAGGCCATCATGGACTCCACCAATAGTTCACCCTTTTGGTTGGCGGTTGTCACCAAACGGCTCAGCGAACGGATGCCGCCAACCGCCGCACGGCATCCGCGACCGCGTCATCGGTGGCCGTTACCGCGATGCGGACGTGCCGGTCGTCGCCGTAGAAGGTCCCCGGCGTGACCAGGATGCCGAGGTCAGCGAACCGCTGGACCAGCCGCCACGCGTCGGAGCCGTCGCCGGCCCACAGGTACAGGCCGGCGTCGCTGTGGTCGATGCGCAGCCCGGCACCAGTCAATGCGCCGATGAGCACCTCGCGACGCTTCCGGTAACGCTCGCGCTGCTCGGCGACGTGGGCGTCGTCGCCCAGCACCGCCGCCATCGCGGCCTGGATCGGGGCGGGCGGGTTGAGCCCCAGGTGTTTGCGGACGGTCAGCACCCGCTCGAGCACATCGCCGCATCCGGCAGCGAACGCTGCACGATACCCGGCGAGGTTCGACTGCTTGCTGAGTGAGTACACCGCGAGGATGTTGGTCCGGCTGCCATCGATGACCCGGTCGTCGAGGATGCACGGTGTCGACGGCTCGGAACCCCAGCCGAGTTCCGCGTAGCACTCGTCGTTCACGATGACCGCACCCAGTTCGCGCGCGCGCCGCACGGCCGCGCGCAGTTCGTCGATGCCGAGCACCCGGCCGTCCGGGTTCCCGGGGCTGTTCAGCCAGATCAGCTTGGTGTCGTCGGGCCAGCTACTCGGGTCGTCGCCCGTGAACAGCTTCGCGCCGGCCAGGCGCGCTCCGACCGCGTAGGTCGGATAGGCGACGGATGGCTGCACCACGGTGTCGTCTGGCCCGAGTCCGAGCCACAGCGCCAAGCCCGCGATGAACTCCTTGGAGCCG
Organism: Cryobacterium sp. BB307; assembly: GCF_012274275.1. Lineage (GTDB taxonomy): Bacteria > Actinomycetota > Actinomycetes > Actinomycetales > Microbacteriaceae > Terrimesophilobacter. The sequence goes on from NZ_JAANZA010000003.1 coordinate 275,187, forward strand.
ACGAGGGGCAGCACGTGCCGGTCCTGCAGCTCGAAGACGTTGCGGCGGCGGGCGTGCCAGTCGATGATGGCGCGCCGCAGCTCGGCGGTTCCGGCCGTCGACGGGTAGCCGGGGGCGTCCGCCGCGGCGGCGAGGGCTGCACGCGCGATCTCGGGGGTCGGGTCCACCGGGGAGCCGACCGACAGGTCGACGATGCCGGACGGATGCGATCGGGCCTTCTCAGCGAACGGCGCGAGCGCATCCCACGGGAAGTCGGGTAGGTCGAGCGTCACCGTGCTACGCGCCGACGCCCTGCGGCGGAAGCGCGGCGACGACCGCGTGATCCTTGTGGATGACCCCCACCTTGGCGGCCCCACCCGGTGACCCGACGTCGTCGAAGAACTCCACGTTCACGCGGTAGTAGTCGGCCCACTCGCTGGGCACGTCGTCTTCGTAGTAGATCGCCTCGACCGGGCAGACGGGCTCGCACGCACCGCAGTCGACGCATTCGTCGGGGTGGATGTAAAGCATCCGGTCGCCCTCGTAGATGCAGTCGACCGGGCACTCGTCGACGCACGCGCGATCCTTCACATCGACGCAGGGCAACGCGATCACGTACGTCACTGTGGGTCGCTCTCCTTCGACTTGGGGCTGCCACCCATGCTACCCCTCGCCGGAAACGACAATCGGGGCCAGCCGATCACGAGCGCGACGATCACGATCGGCCCGTATGCCCACAACCAGCCGGCGAAGTTCGCGGGAATCAGCACCGACCCGCCCGGCCCGACCATCGCGAACAGCCCGATGGTCAGCAGCATGGCGGCCGCGCTGATGGCGACCGGGATGCGGCTGCCGAAGTACAGGCGCATCCCGACCAGCAGCGCGCTGATCACCAGCAGCGATGCGGCGACGCCGACCCAGAGCGGTCCGCTCGGCAGTGTGAGCGCGAGCTGGTGGTTCACGGTCGCGATCGCGCCGATCGCGGCGCCGAGCACGGCGGCGATGACCCCGGTTGTCACCTTTCCGCTGCGGGTGAGACCGGCCCAGCCCGGTGTGGGCGGCACGTGCCTTCCCCGGCGTTCGAACGACTCGAGGGTCGTGACGACCTCGGTCTGCCCGCCGGGATGCGTGATGGTGTCGCCGTCCAGGCGCAGTTGCGACCGGTAGGCGCGAAGGGCGGCCCTCTTGGTGTCGACCACCGGCCGCACATCGACGCGGCGGGCGGTGTTGGATGTGCCGGCATCCGGCACGATCACCCAGAACGGCACGCCGAGGACCGCGGTGGCCTGCGCGGTCGCCTCGTGCACGCGGACGTGGTCCGGATGCCCATATCCGCCGTCCGCGTCGTAACTGACGACCGCGGTGGGCTGAACCGTTGCGATCGCGGTCGCGATGTCGGCGACCACATCACCGAACTCTGCCGCGCACAGGCTGTCATCGGCGACATCCGGAAGGGGAAGCGGCCGGCCGTCGTCGCCCCAGACCATGCCGGAGTCGGTGTACCGACGCGGGGCGCGACCGGCCAGCCTGGCGCCCGCATCCCCGAGGAACCAGTGGTCGCCGACGCCGAGGGTCGTGAGCGCTGCCCGCAGTTCGGATTCGCGCTGCCGGGTGAGTGCATCCGCGCTCAGACCCGCGAGCTCCGGATCGATGATCTCGCCGAGCTCGCCGCGCGTGCAGGTGAGAACGGCGACGGCGGCACCATTGGCGACGAGTGTCGCGATAGTGCCGCCGGTCGTGATCGATTCGTCATCCGGATGCGCGTGCACGAAAAGAACACGCTCGCCCGGCTGCCTATCGACTGGATTCACAGTGCTCAGGATAGGCGAGTGGGGAGCCTCACTCCGTCTTGCCACCCTCGGTGACCAGGTAGGAGACCTGCCAGCCGCCGTCAGCGTTCTCGACGGTGAACATCACACCGTAGTCGTCGTTGCCGAAGACGCCTGACGCAGCCTTGTCGTCCTGGATCAGCATGCCGTCGATCCCGGCTGCCTTCAGGTCAGCCTCGATCTTCGCGCCGGCCTCAAGGCCGCTCACTCCGATGACGACCGTCCACGTCTTCACATCGCCCATCTTCAGCGACGAGCCCTCTTTCACCGGCCCGTCATACAGCGGCACAGCCTTCGGGAAGTCGCCCGGGATGGACGAACCGCTGTCCTCGACGTTGACGCCGAGGCCGTCCTCTACGAGGTTCTCGAGCGGGTTGCTGAAGCAGCCGCTGAGGCTGAAGACCATGCCGCCGCTCAGGAGGATCGCGGCGGTGACTGTGGTGAGCTTGCGGGCAGGCTTGAACATGACTTCCTTAGGTGGGCTGGGCCGAACGGAGCAATGATTCCAGAACTCGGGCGATCGCACCTACCTGAGGACACCCCAGAACTCGAAAGTCTCGGGTGACCCCGCCCACGTCAGGCGTTGTTTGCTCGCTTGACCGCCGCCGCGGAACGCGCACGCGCGTTGGAATCCAGCTCAACCTTGCGGATGCGCACGAAATCGGGCGTGACCTCGACGCACTCGTCCTCGCGCGCGAACTCGAGGCTCTCCTCGAGGCTCAGCTGGCGCGATGGAGTCATCGACTCGAATGACTCTGCGGTCGACGAGCGGATGTTATTGAGCTTCTTCTCCTTGGTGATGTTCACGTCCATGTCGTCGGCGCGCGAGTTCTCGCCGATGACCATGCCCTCGTAGACCTCCTCGCCGGGGTTGACGAAGAACGACATCCGCTCTTGCAACGCGATGATCGCGAACGGCGTCACGACGCCGGTCCGGTCGGCCACAATGGAGCCGGTGTTGCGCGTGACGATCGAGCCGGCCCACTCGCCGTAGCCGTGGGAGATTGCGTTGGCGATCCCGGTTCCGCGAGTGAGCGTCATGAACTCGGTGCGGAAGCCGATGAGTCCGCGCGAAGGCACGATGAAGTCCATCCGGACCCAGCCTGTGCCGTGGTTCGCCATGTTCTCCATGCGTCCCTTGCGTGCGGCAAGGAGTTGCGTGATCGCGCCGAGGTACTCCTCGGGCACGTCGATGGTGAGCTCTTCGAACGGCTCGTGCACCTTGCCGTCGACCATTCTGGTGACGACCTGGGGCTTGCCCACGGTGAGCTCGAAGCCTTCGCGGCGCATCTGCTCGACCAGAATGGCCAGAGCCAGTTCCCCGCGGCCCTGCACCTCCCAAGCATCCGGGCGCCCGATATCGAGCACGCGGAGCGAGACGTTGCCGACCAGTTCGCGGTCGAGTCGGTCCTTGACCATGCGCGCGGTGAGCTTGTGCCCCTTGACCTTGCCGACGAGCGGGCTGGTGTTGGTGCCGATGGTCATCGAGATGGCGGGGTCGTCGATGTGGATCGCCGGCAGCGCCCGGACGTCCTCAGGGTCGGTGAGGGTGTCGCCGATCGTGATGTCGGCGAAGCCGGCGACGGCGACGATGTCGCCAGGGCCGGCGCTCTCGGCCGGGTAGCGGTCGAGAGCCTTGGTCATCATCAGTTCGGTGACCCGCACGTTGTGGATCTCACCGTCCTGGCGGACCCAAGCGACCGTCTGCCCCTTCTTCAGCGTGCCGTTGAAGATGCGCAGCAGGGCGAGGCGGCCGAGGAAGGGGCTCGCGTCGAGGTTGGTGACGTGGGCCTGCAGCGGGTGTGCGTCGTCGTAGGTCGGTGCTGGGATGTGCTTCAGGATCGCCTCGAACAGCGGCTCCAGGTCGGGGCTGTCCGGCAGGCTGCCGTTGGCCGGCTTGTTGACGCTGGCCATGCCGTTGCGACCGGATGCGTAGACGACGGGGACGTCGAGCACCGAGTCGAGGTCGAGGTCGGGCACGTCCTCGGCCAGGTCGCTTGCGAGGCCGAGCAGCAGGTCGCTGGCTTCGCTCACCACCTCGTCGATGCGCGCATCCGGTCGGTCCGTCTTGTTGACCAGGAGGATCACCGGCAGCTTCGCCTCGAGCGCCTTGCGCAGCACGAAGCGGGTCTGCGGAAGCGGGCCCTCGCTCGCGTCGACCAGCAGCACGACGCCGTCGACCATGCTGAGGCCGCGTTCGACCTCGCCGCCGAAGTCAGCGTGGCCGGGGGTGTCGATCACGTTGATGGTGATCGGGCTGGTGGCGTGGGCGCCGCTGTACGAGATGGCCGTGTTCTTGGCCAGGATCGTGATGCCCTTCTCCCGCTCCAGGTCGCCGGAGTCCATGGCCCGCTCCTCGACGTGCGCGTGCGAGTCGAAGGAGTTCGTCTGGCGCAGCATGGCGTCGACGAGTGTCGTCTTGCCGTGGTCGACGTGGGCGACGATCGCTACGTTTCTCACGTCGTTACGAGTGGCAATGGCCATGGGGGTGCGTCCTAAGGTTTTTTTGGGGGGCAGTCAATACTACTTGGAACCCGCTGGGCGCTCTGCGGGGTCAGTCGGCGGCGTCGGCCGGTGCCCAGTCCCACACGTTCCAGAGCACGCCGGCCGCCAGCGGCGCCGGGGCAATACCGGTCACCGAGTCGTCGAACGCCACGGTCGCGGGGTACTGGTAGAGCGGCACCCCGTACGCGTCGGCGAACAGGGCCTCGTCCAATCGGATGCGCAACTCGAGTTGCTCGTCATCCTCGGGCGTCACCGAGAGTTGCAGGATGAGCTCGTCCACCGTCTCGTTCGAGTAGCCGTTCAGGTTGCCCTTCTCGCCGGTACCGAAGATCGACCGCACCGCCGTCACCGACAGGTTCGAGTAGTCCCACGCGAAGAGCGCCGCGTCGTAACTGGCGGTGCCCAACAGGCCAAGCCAGTCCGGGCTCGAGCAATCGGTGACCCGGAACCCAGCCTCAGCCGCGCTGTCCCGGATCAGCTGGAACTCGAGCAGGCGGCGCGGATTGCTCGGGTCGTAGAGCAGGCACACCGTCGGAGCCGACACCCCGGCCTCGGCCAGCAGCTCCCGCGCACCTTCGATGTCGGGCCGGGCATATTCCTCGGACCCGTTCTGCTCGACCGCACCCGAGTAGCCGGGCGCACCGGGCAGGAACAGCTGGGAGTCGCGCCGCACCGGCTCCGACGTCAGGTCGCCGATCGTCTGCTCCACCAGTTCGTCCCTGGGCACGGTCATCAGGAAGGCCGATCGGATGCGCGGGTCGGTGAAGACGCCGTTGGGGCTCGCGCCGAACGTGAGGTCGAGGTGCTCGTAACTGCCGTTGACCGTGTTCGCGATGGTTATGCCGTCGAGCCGGTCCAGCGTCGCCGCGACATCGGCGCTCAGTTGCGGGCTAATCACGTCGACGTCGCCCTCCTCCAGCGCCTGCACCTGCGCGAGCGGGTCGGCGATGGTGCGCACCACGACCGTCTCGTAGGTGGGCTGCTTCTCGCCGCGGTAGCGCGGGTTGGCGGTGAGGGTCACCTCGTCCCCGGGCACCAGGTTGCTGATGACGTACGGCCCGTTCGAGACCAGCAGGTCGGAGTCCTGGGCCGGGGCCTCCGCGAAGTTGTAGGCGCTGTTCCACACCCCGGCGATCGCGGCCAGGTCCTCCTCGTCGGCTGACTCAACCGCGTCGACGAGAGCCTGCTTCGCCGCATCCGGCTCGTCAATGCTCAACGCCCGCCCCGCGACGACGTGAGCGGGCACGCCGACGTCGAGCACGAGCTGCCAGTCGATGAAGTAGTGGTCGTAAGTCAGGGTCAGCGAGCGCCCGTCATCCCCGAGCTCCGGGATCTCGTTCGCGTACTGCAGCCCGGAGGTGATCGCGCCGTCGAAGTGCACCACGCCGTCCGGGAACTCCTTCGTGTACTCCCCCGTCGCCGGATCGACGTACGCGTCGTCATCGAAGTCCGGAGTGTTGAGCGCGCCAGAGTTCGCGACCCAGGCCAGCAACAGGTCGGATGCGTCCACCGCCACGCCATCGGACCAGACCGCGTCTTGCGCCAGCTCGTAATGCACCCTGAACGGGTCGTTGGAGATGACCTCCATGCGGCCGAAGGACTCATCAAGCACGAGCTCGGACTCATCGTTGTAGTAGGCGAAGGACGAGTTGACGGTCTGTGCGATGGCGCGGTTCGCGGGCGTGTTGCCGTAGCCGGAGTGGTCGTTGAGGGAGAAGAACGAGCCGCTCGTGGCGACGGTGACGCGACTGTCCTCGAGAACACTCTGACCGGTGCATCCGGAAAGCAGCACGAGGACACTGGCGACGACGAGCGCCGTACTGACCCTGTTGATGCTGTGACTCCCCTCACTCGGCGGGGTTCAAATTACCCCACTTCGCCGAGTGCCTCTAACGCTGCGACGCGCGGTACTCGCGCCGCTCACGCTGCACGACCGGGTCGGGCACAGGGACGGCCGCGATCAGTCGCTGAGTGTACGGGTCCTGCGGGTTGCGCAGGATGTCATCGCGAGAGCCCTGCTCGACGAGCTTGCCGTTGTGCATCACCGTGATGCGGTGGGCGAGCACGTCGACGACCGCGAGGTCGTGGCTGATGAACAGGCACGCGAACTGCAACCGGCCCTGCAGTTCCTGCAGCAGGTCGAGGAAGCGCGCCTGAACCGACACGTCGAGGGCCGACGTCGGCTCGTCGGCGACGAGCAGCTCCGGGGCGAGCGCGAGCGCGCGTGCGATACCGACGCGCTGACGCTGACCACCGGACAGCTCGTGCGGGAACCGGTTCCGGTAGCTCGTGGGCAGCTCGACCTGGTCCAGCAGCGTCTCGACGCGCTTGTCGAGCTCTGCGCCCTTCGCCTCGCCGGCGAGGAAGATCGGCTCACCGATTGACTGGCCGATCGGCAGACGAGGGTTGAGCGACGATGCCGGGTCCTGGAACACGATGCCCGTGCGCCGCCGGATGGGGCGCAGGTCCTTCGGCTTGGCGCGGGAGATGTCGGTGCCGACAACGGTGAGGGTGCCCTCGGCGATCGGCAGCAGCCCGACCGCAGCGCGACCCAGCGTGGTCTTGCCGGAGCCGGACTCACCGACGAGACCCATGATCTCGCCGGGGAAGATCTGCAGGTTGATGTCGTCCGCTGCGCGGAACGCGGGAATTCGTCCGCGCTTCGGGTATTCGATCGCCACGTGTTCGAAGCTGAGGATCGGCGTTCCGGTCGGTGTTGCCTGGTGCGGCTCCCGCGGCTTGACGACGAGGTCGACCGGGGACCCGATCGCCTCGTGATGCTCGGCCGCGATCGGGTCGACGATGGGCGCGTTCTCGATGCCGACGCCGAGGTGGGGCACGGATGCGAGCAGCTGCTGCGTGTATGGGTGCTGCGGGCGGTGGAACACGTCGAGCACGGTGCCGGTCTCAACGACGACACCGTTCTTCATGACCATGATCCGGTCGGCGAGGTCGGCGACGACACCCATGTCGTGGGTGATCAGCACGATCGCGCTGTCGAGGCGCTTGTGCAGGTTGCGCAACAGGTCCAGGATCTCGGCCTGCACAGTGACGTCCAGCGCTGTCGTCGGCTCGTCGGCGAGGAGCAGCACGGGGTCACAGGAGATCGACTGGGCGATCATCGCGCGCTGGCGCTGGCCGCCGGAGAGTTGGTGCGGGTACTTGTGGAACGACTGCTCCGGGTTCGGCATCTCGACCATGGCGAGAAGTTCGACGGCACGCTTCCTTGCCTCCTGCGGGCCGAGCAGCGGGTCGTGCGAGCGCAACGCCTCGACAATCTGGAAGCCGACGGTGTAGACAGGGTTGAGAGCCGTCATCGGCTCCTGGAAGATCACTGCGATGTCGTTCCCGCGGATGCGCCTGGCGGTCGCCGGGTCGACACCCCGCAACTGCTTGCCGAGCAGCTTGATCGAGCCACCCACCTTGGCGTTGTCGGGCAGGAGACCGAGCAGCGACATTGCGCTCGTGCTCTTGCCGGAGCCGGACTCGCCCACGATGGCGAGAACCTCACCGCGACGGACCTCGAAGTCCATCCCGATGACCGCGGGGTAGAACTCCCCGTCGACCCAGAAGTCGACATCCAGATCCTTCACCTCGAGGATCGTCTCTGGCAGCCCGCTGGCCGCTTCGCCCTCGTGGGGCTGGAGTGTGGCCTGATCAGTCATGGGTTTCGTTCCTATCTGCAAAGCTTGAGTCATGGAGACCGTGCGATTCCGCCCACTGTTCGGACGCGTGCTCGCGGTGATCGTCTGTGTGATTGCGGTGCTCGGCGTTGCCGGGTTCTTCATCGCCGGAGACCTGGCTGGCGCCGCCCGCTACGCGTGGCCCGTGCTGCTGGTCGGCGTGTTGGCCTGGGCGCTGTACTTGCGACCCGAGCTCATCATCGAAGAGCACGGCATCACTGTTGTGAACGTCTTCCGCACTTACTTCGTGCCGTGGCCGGCCATCCAGCACATCGAGACGCGCTTCGCCGTGACACTGCACACGTCCGACGGCAAGGTGAGCGTGTGGGCGTCGCCCGCTCCCGGTCGCCACGGCGCCACCAGGGTGACGCGAAGCGACTTCACGGGCATCAGCGGCTCCGCCTACGGAAAGGCCGGCAGCCTGCGCCCGGGCGATGCGCTGACCACCGAATCGGGCGCGGCCGCCCACATCCTTCGCCTGCACTGGGAGAAGCTGCGCGACGCCGGCATGTTCGAGCACGGCGTGGAGCCCGGCAGCGTGCGCGTGACGTGGCACAGCGCGACGATCGCTGCGATGATCGCGTTGCTCGTCGCATCGCTCGTCGGCCTGCTGCTGTAGCACCATTCCGGTCAGCCCTTCGGATCGCGCGGCTTGTCCGCGTGGTATCCGCGCGCGGTGCTGCCGCCGTCCTGCATGTGCTGGCCTCGCGTTGTGACCATCGCGGCAGCGCCGTCGAGGTCACCGGCAGCGGCCAGACTGCCCGGCTTCGGGCCATTGGTGCGCTGAGCACGGCGCATCGCGCGGTCGCTCGGCATCTTCTTCTGGCGCGGGTCGAACGCGTCACGCAGACCATCGCCGATGAAGTTGACGCACAGCGCGATCGCGATGATGAAGATACCGGGCCACCAGAACAGCCATGGACGCGTCGCGAAGGCGGCCTGGTTGTCGGACACGATCTTGCCGAGCGACGTGTCGGGTGATTGCACACCGAAGCCGAGGAAGCTCAGGGAGGTCTCGAGCAGGATCGCACCAGCCATCAGCAGTGTCGCGTTGACGATGATGACTCCCACCGCGTTCGGGAGGATGTGGCGGAAGATGATCCGGCTGTCCTTCGCCCCCGATACGCGAGCTGCGTCGACGAACTCCCGCTCACGCAGTGTGAGGAACTCACCGCGAACGAGCCGCGCGAGACCGGTCCACGCGAAGGCACCGATAACGACACCGAGAACACCCACGCCGAGGCTGCCGTAGGTACGACCGAGCACGGCGCCGATGACGATCAGCGGGATCGTGATGATGACATCCGTGAAGCGCATGAGCACCGAGTCGACCCACTTGCGGTAGTACCCGGAGACCGCACCGACGACGACACCGATGATGGTGGCGACGAGTCCGGCGATCACCATGATGGTCAGCGACTGCTGCGCACCGCGCATGACGACCGCGAAGATGTCGCGGCCGACCTCATCCTGGCCGAACGGGTGATTGCCGAGCTGGAAGCCGTTTCCGCCGAGGAACTCCGGCAGGATGCTCAGCGTCGGCACTCCGCGGTTCTCCATGTCGGGCAGCTGGGTCCAGCTGTACGGCCACCATCCGGGGATTCGGATGCCGAACAGGCTGATGCCGACCGAGGTAAAGGACAGCAGCACGATGAACGCGAGCACGATAATGGCGACCATCGCAGCCCGGTGACGGAAGAACCGCCTGCGAACGATCTGCCCCTGGCTGAGACCCTCGGTCTCCTTCTGCTCGATCGAGGCTTCGCTCTGGACGACACCCGGGTCGTGCTGACCCGGCTCTTGCATTGTGATGTTGCTCATTAGGAAACCTTGATCCTCGGGTCGAGGGCAGCGTAGAGGAGGTCGGCGATCAGGTTGAAGACCACCGCGAACGTTCCGGTGACAAGGAAGAACGCCATGACCGGGTTCGGGTCGACTCTGTTGAGCCCCTCCACGAACAATCGGCCCATCCCTGTCCAGCCGAACACTGTCTCGGTGATGACGGCTCCACCGACGATCGCGCCGACATCGAATGCGATGATCGTCGTGATCGGGATGAGCGCGTTACGGAAGGCATGCCGCACGATGACGGTGCGCTCGGTGAGGCCCTTGGCGCGAGCCGTTCGGATGTAGTCCTGGTTCATGACCTCGAGCAGGCTCGCACGCGAGTACCTCGTGTAGCCGGCGAAGGAGATCAGCACGATCGCGATCGTCGGCAGCAGCAGGTGCGTGAACGTGTCGATGCCCTGGATCCAGAAGTTGCCGCCCAGGTTCGGTGTCGCGGCGCCCACTGTTGCGATCGGTCGCCCGTTGATGCGCGACGAGTTCGAGTACGCCGCCCAGTACGACATGTACTTGTCGAGCGCCACGACGCTGGCGACCATGAAGCCCACGATGGCCGCAGTGCGCACCGACTGCCAACGGTCCGGTCCACCCATGAGCCAGCCGACCGCGCCACTCAGGAAGATCGTGGCGACGATCAGCGTGAGGAAGAGCGGCATGGTCATGAAATTGAAGACGCCGTTCATCATCGGGAAGTACAGCGCGACGCCGATGCCCACCACGATGAGCGACGAGTACAGGGCCTTCTTGTTCCTGAGCCCGGTCGAGATGGCGGTGACGCCGAACGCGACCGCGACCCCAGTGATGGCAACACCGACGATGCCGATGCTCGGGGTGTTGAACCAGCCGGTGAGGCTGAAGTAGAGCAGCAGCCCGGCTGTCGCCAGAGCGGACACACCGAAGGTGATGAGCTTCTTGAGCGCTCTGCCCCCGACTATGGACATCCAGAGCAAACCTGCGATGAGGGCGACGATGATGATCGTCGCTGTCGCGATCACCGGATCACGTAGCCAGTTGTTGATCTGGATTGCCATGTACTGCTTGAGCAACACCGCGACCCAGAAGATCGGCAGCGAGAAGAAGAGGAACGAGATGAACGTCACGCTGTAGTCGAATCCGCTGTACTGACGGAGGGCGGATGCGATGCCGACGATGATGCCCAGGACGATTGCGACAACCGTCGCGATGGTGACCAGCTGCAGGGTTGCGCCGATCGCGTTGCCGAGCATTACGTTCACGGACTGGTTCTGCACGCTGATGCCGAAGTCGCCCCGGAAGATACCGCCAAGCCAGAGGAAGTAGCGGAAGAACGGCGGAACGTCGAGGTTCAGAAGCTTGGTGCGAGCTTCCATGAGCTCGGCCTTGTTGGGTGCATTGCTTTCGCGCAGTTCCTGTAGTGGGTCGCCCGACAGCGCTGTCAGGAGGTACATGAGGAACGTGGCGGCGAAGAGCACGAAGATCGATGCGATCAATCGCCTGATGATGAATGAAGCCATTGTGCGGCTGCCTACCTGTTCAATCCAGCCGCCTAACGATAGACGCGTGCGCTGAGAACGCACACAGTTCACACGGCAGACGGCGAGTTTTAGGCGGGGCACAGGCTGTGTGGCCTGTGCCCCGCCTCCGTGTCAGATGCCCTTATTGGGGCGCTCCGACTCGATTGTTACTCGGAGACCTTCCAGTCCCACACGTTCCAGAAGATGGTCGGTGCGAGGATCGAGGCGTCAACGCCCTCGATGCGGTCACTGTAGGCCGTGACCTCAGGGAACTGGAAGACGGTGACTCCGTAGCCGTCCTCCCAGAGGAGCTTGTCGATCTCCTGCTGGATCTCGATCTGGCGGTCGGCGTCGAACTCGGTGTTGAGCTCCACGATCAGCTTGTCAACCTCAGGGTTGCTGTAGAAGTTGAGGTTGTTGATGCCACCGGTCTGGAAGGTCGGGCCGGAGCTCGTGACACCGAGGCTCGTCGACTGCCATCCGAAGAGGGATGCGTCGTACGCGCCCGGCGTACCGAGGAGGCCACCCCACTGCTCGCTACCACAGTCGGTCACATTGAAGCCGGCCTCGGCCGCGGAGGCCTGGATCAGCTGGAACTCGTTGACACGACGGGGGTTGTTCGATGCGTAGAGGATGCAGACCTCGGGGTTGGTGACGCCAGCCTCGGCGAGCAGCGCCTTCGCGCCCTCGATGTCGGTCTCTTCGTAAGCGGCCGAACCGTTGTTCGCGATCGAGTCATCGTAGCCAGCTGCGCCAGGCACAAAGAGCTGCGAGTTACGCACGAGCGCGTCGTCACCGATGATCGGCTTGATCAGCTTGTCGACGATCTCCGCACGCGGGATCACCTTCATGAAGGCCTCACGAACCAGCGGGTTCTCGAACGTGCCGCTCTTCGAGTTGGTGAACTGAAGGTCGACGTGCTCGTAGGTGCCACCGAGGCCGGTCGAGACCGTGATGCCATCGATCGCGTCGAGCGCGGTCTTGATGTCAGCGGTTGCCTGCGGCTGGATCACGTCGACCTCGCCGTTCTCGAGCGCCTGCACTGCTGCCAGCGGGTCCGGGATGAAGCGGACGGTGACCTCTTCGATGGCCGGCTTGTTGTCGCCGACGTACTCCGGGTTCGCCTTCAGCGTGATGAACTGGTCCGCCTGGAAGTCAGTGATGACGTACGGGCCACTGGAGAGGTAGACCTCCGGGTCGTCGGGCAGCGACGTGAAGTTGAAGCCCGAGTTCCAGAAAGCGGACAGGCCGGCAAGCGCCGCGTCGTCCTCGCTCTGGATGGCCTCGATGGCTGCCTGCTTCGCCTCTTCGTTGTCCTCGATGCCGAGAGCGTTCTTTGCCATGACGTGAGCCGGCAGCGGCGCCGAGAAAGCAAGCTCCCAGTCGACGTACGGTGCCTCGTAGACCATGGTGATCGAACGGCCGTCGTCACCGATCTCCGGGGTCTCCTGGACGAGGCCAAGGCCAGCGTCCGGGGTCGCGCCGGAGTCGAAGTACACGACGTCGGTCGGGAAGGCGTCGGTGAACTCACCGGTGTCAGGGTCGGTGAACTCGGCCGGGTCGAAGTCCGGGGTGTCGAGCGCACGCGAGAGCGCGGCCCAGTGCACCAGAAGGTCGGCTGCGTCGATCGGCGTGCCGTCGGACCACTTCACGTCCTCGTTGACCGTGTACTTCACTGTGAGCGGGTCCTCGGAGAGCATCTCGTAGGTTCCGAACGACTCGTCCTGCACGAGCTCAGGCACGTTGTTGTAGTAGTTGAACCCGCTGAGTGCCATGTAGTTGATGTTGTTGTTCGCTGTGGCGTTGCCGAACGAGGTGTTGCCGTTGTACGAGTAGAACGCCTGGTTCCACGCGATCGTGACCTTCGTTCCCTCGTCGAGGCCGGATTCCGCCTGCGGGGTGCAGCCTGCTACCGCAAGAGCGGCAACGGCAGCGACCGCAATCGGCGCTCCTATGCGACTGATTTTCAATTTTCCTCCTGTGCAAGATGGATCGCAGGCAGGCCTTCCTAGCACCAACCCACGCTTGTTATAGAGAACCCTAGGTGGGGTCGACTCCGCTGGCAAAACTGTATGGCCAAACGTTACCCACTGGTAACGGTTGCGCCGGATACCTGCGTTAATACGAACTGTGTTGCGTGAAAACCGCTCCGTCCGCAGCATCCCGACGCTAATGTGCGAAAAATTGAGCGGAAACGACGCGCCGTGAGGCCGCGTACCATCATGGGAATGTCCGTCTCATCAGCACAGCCCGCGACCGGCGAATATGGTCAAGCCAACCGTGCCAGGCTGCGCGCGGAAGTGCTCATCGTCCTCGGGTTGTCGCTTGGCGCATCCGCCGTCTACTCGGTGGTCGCGATCGCGAATCGCCTGACGCGCGAGGAGGCGCTGCGCGACCAGACGGCAACACTGAATGCGCCGCTCAGCGAGCGCGAGGTGTTCGACCTCATCTACCAGCTGCTCGGCATTTTCTTCGACCTGGTGCCCGTCGCGCTCGTCGCGTTCCTGCTCTGGCGCTCCAGCCGGCCGCACCTCGGCAGGCTCGGCATCGACTTCACCCGTCCGGGGCGCGACTCGCTCGCCGGACTCGGCCTGGCCCTGGTGATCGGCATCCCGGGAATCCTGCTCTACCTCGCGGGCCGCGAACTGGGGGTCACGGTGCAGGTTGTCCCGACGGCGCTCGACGAGTACTGGTGGACGGTGCCGGTGCTGCTGCTGTCGGCCGCACGCGCGGGCATCACCGAGGAAGTGATCGCTGTCGGCTACCTGTTCGCGCGGCTGCGTGACCTGGGTTGGAGCACCTGGTCGATCATCATCGGCAGCGCACTGCTGCGCGGGACGTACCACGTGTACCAGGGCTTCGGCGCGTTCATCGGGAACATCGCCATGGGCATCCTGTTCGGCTGGCTGTTTTCGCGGTTCGGGCGGGTGCTGCCGCTCGTGATCGCGCACGTCGTCATCGACGCGGCCATCTTCGTCGGCTACCCGTGGGCGGCCGCGACCTTCGCCTGGCTCTAGTCCCTCCCCTGAGACGACTTAACCCGTCTCAAGGAGACTTGCTGATCCAGGCATCCGGATGCCTATCAGCAGCTTCCGGATGCCCGGATTTCCTTGAGACGGGTTAAGAAAACGAGCTAGGACAGTTCGGCGAACGCCTCGGGCGGCGGGCACGCGCAGAACAGGTTGCGGTCACCGTAGGCCTGGTCGACGCGACGCACCGGGGGCCAGTACTTGTTCCGCAGCAGCGACCGCACCGGGTAGGCGGCGGTCTCGCGCGAGTACGCGTGATCCCACTCCCCCTCGATGAGGGCGCGTGCGGTGTGTGGCGCGTGCTTCAGCGGGTTGTCGTCGGCGGGCCACTCGCCCGCTCCGACCGCGTCCGCTTCGGCCTTGATCGCGACCATCGCCTCGATGAAGCGTTCGATCTCGCCGAGGTCCTCGCTCTCGGTCGGCTCGACCATGAGGGTGCCCGGCACCGGGAATGACATGGTAGGCGCGTGGAATCCGTAGTCCACCAGTCGCTTCGCCACGTCGTCGACGGTCACGCCGGTGCGATCGGTGAGCGGACGGAGGTCCAGGATGCACTCGTGAGCGACCAGCCCGTTCTCGCCCGAGTAGAGCACCGGGAAGTGCTCCCGCAGCCGCACCGCGATGTAGTTGGCGGCGAGCACCGCCGCGCCGGTCGCATCGCGCAGGCCGTCTGCACCCATCATCCGGATGTACGCCCACGAGATGGGCAGGATGAGCGGGCTGCCGTACGGTGCGGCCGAGACCTGGGCTCCGGCGTGCTCCACAGTGCCGCCGGCGCGTGAGAAGTGCTCTGCACGCTGCGCGAACGGATGCGACGGCAGGAACGGCGCGAGGTGCGCCTTTGCGGCGACCGGGCCGACGCCGGGACCGCCGCCACCGTGCGGGATGCAGAAGGTTTTGTGCAGGTTCAGATGCGAGACGTCGCCACCGAACTCGCCGAACCGCGCGTAGCCGAGCAGTGCGTTGAGGTTCGCGCCGTCGATGTAGACCTGGCCGCCGGCATCGTGCACCGCGTCGCAGATCTCGCGCACATCATGCTCGTACACGCCATGCGTGGACGGGTAGGTGATCATCAGGGCACCGAGGGACTCGCCGTGCTCGGCGATCTTCGCGCGCAGGTCGCCCAGGTCGACGTTGCCGAGCTCGTCACACGCGACAACCACGACGCGCATGCCCGCGAGCACAGCGCTGGCGGCGTTGGTGCCGTGCGCGCTCTCCGGGATGAGGCAGATGGTGCGCTCGTTGTCGCCGCGTGAGCGGTGGTATCCCCGGATGGCGAGCAGTCCGGCCAGTTCGCCCTGGCTGCCCGCGTTCGGCTGCAGCGAGACGGTGTCGTACCCGGTGACGGCGGCGAGCCAACGCTCGAGCTGGTCGATCAGCGAGAGCGAGCCGGTGACATCCGATTCCGGAGCGAAGGGGTGGAGGTCGCCGAACTCGGGCCAGCTGATGGCCTCCATCTCGGTCGCCGCGTTGAGCTTCATGGTGCACGAGCCGAGCGGGATCATGCCGCGGTCGAGCGCGTAGTCCTTGTCGGCGAGGTACTTGAGGTACCGCATCATGCTCGTCTCGGAGCGGTGGGTGTTGAAGACCGCGTGGGTGAGGTATTCACTCGTCCGCCACAGGTCACGTGGGATCCAGCCGTCGATGTCGTTGCGCGTCGGCGCGTCGCCGTCGGCCAGCCTGCCGCCGAGCACCGCCGCGAGACCGGTGAGGTCCAGGGCCGTGGTGGTCTCGTCGACCGAGATGCTCACGTGGTCGTCGTCCACCTTGTGCAGCAGGAAGCCTGCCTCGTGGGCGTCGCGCACCAGCGCGTCCGCGCCGCGCGCTGTTGTCAGCGTGATCGTGTCGAAGTAGTTGCCGTGCACAACCGTGTGGCCCCCGTCGGCCGCCGCGTCGGCGAGCATCCGGGTCTTCAGGGTGACCTGCTGGGCGATCGTCTTGAGCCCACCCGGGCCGTGGTAGACCGCGTACATCGACGCCATGACGGCGAGAAGCACCTGCGCGGTGCAGATGTTGCTGGTGGCCTTCTCACGACGGATGTGCTGCTCGCGCGCCTGCAGGGTGAGGCGGTAGGCGGGCCGTCCGTCGGCATCCTTGGACACCCCGACGAGCCGGCCGGGCAGCTGGCGCTCCAGCCCGGCGCGCACCGCGAGGTAGCCGGCGTGCGGGCCGCCGAAGCCCATCGGCACGCCGAAGCGCTGGGTGGTGCCAACCGCGACGTCCGCGCCCAGATCGCCGGGGCTCGCGATGAGCGTCATGGCGAGCAGGTCGGCGGCGACGACGGTGAGTGCACCGGCAGCCTTCGCGGTGGCGATGACCGCTGACGGGTCCCAGATCCGGCCGGATGCGCCGGGGTACTGGACGAAGATGCCGAAGTAGTCATCGGGCAGCTCGCCCGCACCGTCGGCGAAGGCAACCTCGACGAGTTCGATGCCGACCGCATCCGCACGCCCCGCGAGCAGTGACTTGGTCTGCGGGAGCGTGTCGGCGTCGACTAGGAACACGTTGGAGGTGGACTTCGAGCCGCGACGGGCGAGGAGCATCCCCTCGACGACCGCGGTGCCCTCGTCGAGCATCGAGGCGTTCGCGGTGGCCATGCCGGTGAGCTCGGAGGCCATGGTCTGGAAGTTGATGAGCGCCTCGAGCCGGCCCTGCGAGATCTCCGGCTGGTACGGCGTGTAGGCGGTGTACCAGCTCGGGTTCTCGAGCACGTTGCGCTTGATCACCGCGGGAGTGATGGTGCCGTAGTAGCCCAACCCGAGAAACGAGCGGTTGACTCGGTTGCGTGCGGCCAGGGCGCGCAGTTCCGCGAGCGCCTCACGCTCGGTGGCGGGGGCAGGCAGCGCCGTGTCGGTGTGGTCGGTGCGGATCGAGCCGGGGACCGCCGCGTCGACCAGCTCCTCGACCGAGCCGTAGCCGATGGCCTCGAGCATCGTGGCCTGGGCGTCCTCGCCGGTGCCGATGTGCCGTGAGGCGAAAGCGTCGAAGTCTGTGCGCATTACTCTGCGACCAGCGCGCGGTACTCGTCCTCGGTGAGTGTGCCGCTGAGCGTGCTCGGGTCGATGGTGACCTTGATCATCCAGCCCTCGCCGAACGGGTCGTCGTTGACGAGCTGCGGGTTGTCGATGACGGCCTGGTTGGACTCCACGACCGTGCCATCGACCGGCGCGAACAGTTCACCCACCGACTTGGTCGACTCGATCTCGCCGACGACCTTGCCGCCCTCGATGGCGCTGCCAGCTGCGGGCAGGTCGACGTAGACGACATCGCCGAGCTGGTCGGCGGCGTAATCGGTGATGCCGATGGTGACGGTCTCGCCGTCAAGCGCGATCCACTCGTGGTCGCGCGTGTACTTGAGGTCGGCGGTGTTGGCCATCAGTTCTTCTCTCTCTTATAGAACGGCAGTGCGGTGACGGTCGCGGGAATCCTGGTTCCGCGCACGTCGATGGTCAGTTCGGTTCCGATTTCGGTGAGTGCTGGGTCGACCATTGCCATGGCGATCGGATGCCCGAGCGTCGGCGACAGGGCGCCGCTCGTGATCACGCCCACGTCGGTGTCGCCGTCGAACACGGCGTAGCCCGCTCGACCCGCGCGGCGGCCCTCGGTGACGAGCCCGACGAGCACACGGGCGCCATCCGGAAGTCCCGCCTCGATCGCCCCCCGGCCAACGAAGTCGCCCTCTTTGGTGAGTGCCACGACACGCCCGAGGCCGGCCTGCGCGGGCCGGATGTCGCGGCCGAGCTCGTGCCCGTAGAGCGGCATGCCGGCTTCCAACCGAAGGGTGTCACGGCTGGCGAGTCCGGCGGGGGTGAGCCCGAGCGGCTCGCCCGCGACCAGCAGTGCTTGCCAGAGCCCTACGGCATCCGCCTCGTCGACGTAGAGCTCGAAGCCGTCCTCGCCGGTGTAGCCGGTGCGGGCGATGAGCACCGAACCGTCACCGAACCATCCGGCGGTGGACCAGTAGTTCTTGACGTCGCGCAGGGCGGGCTGCCCTTCCATGATGCGCAAGCCCTCTGTGGTCTCGAGCACCTCGAGCGCCCGCGGCCCCTGAATGGCGAGGATCGCGACGTCATCGCTGATGTCACGGACGGTGAGGTTCTTGAAACCCGCAGCGCGTTCGCTGAACGCGGCGAACGCAGCGTCACGGTTGCCGGCGTTCACGACTACCGCGTACTCGTTGGCGGCGTTGTGGTAGACGATGAGGTCGTCGATGATGCCGCCGTTGGAATCGAGCAGCAGGCTGTATTTGGCCTGCATGAGCCCCGTCGTCGACAGCTTGCCTGCCAGCGCGTAGTCAAGGAAGGCCGCGGCGTCCTCGCCCGTGACGCTGATGTTGCCCATGTGCGACACATCGAAGATGCCCGCGGCGTTGCGGACGGCGTGATGCTCGGTGAGATCTGAGCCGTAGCTGACCGGCATCTGCCAGCCGCCGAAATCGGTGAAGCTGGCGCCGGCAGCGACGTGCAGCTCGTGGAGCGGTGACTGCTTGCTGTCTACGGACGGGGTATCGGACACGAGTTCTCCTGGCACTTATTCGGCGACGAGCCTGTGCGGCTACAAGAACTCCCCCTCTGTCATGGGCCTGAGAGTTTCACCGGCTGTAGCCAGTTTTCACCGTGGGCGGGATGCGCATAGCGAATCCACTTTCCAGAGTGGCCGTGCCGATGCGGTACATGAGACCTGAGAGATTGGCGGGGAGGCTTGCTCCTTCGGTGTTCGTCGCCTGCGACGAACTCTCCCGCATCGATTGCTGGCCCGATATTCGATTGTCTTCGCACAGCCTAGCAACTGAACGCGGGCATCCCACGCACTCAGCGCGACGAGCACACCAGTCATCGGTACACTGGCGCTCGGCGCACGTTCGGTCGCGACCCGGCCAGCGTTGTGCCCGCGCATCGGCGACAAGGCCACCGGCGACAATGCAAAGGAGCAAGCGAGTGAGGATAATCGCGCTGATCAAGCAGGTTCCGGATACGGGCGGTGAGCGACGTCTCGACCTGACGACCGGCCTCCTGGACCGGGATGCAAGCGACAAGATCATCGACGAGATCAACGAGCGCGCGCTCGAGGTCGCACTCGCCTACAAGGACGCGAACAAAGGCACCGAGGTCGTCGTCATGACGATGGGCCCGGAGGATGCCACCGGCACCATCCGCAAGGCCCTCTCAATGGGCGCCGATTCTGGCATCCACATCGCGGATGCGTCGCTGGTCGGCTCGGATTCGGCGTGGAGCGCGGAGGTTCTGGCCGCAGCGCTGCAGCGCGAGCAGTTCGACCTTGTGGTCGCCGGCAACGAGTCGACCGACGGGCGCGGCGGGGTCGTGCCGATCATGATCGCCGAGCGCCTCGGGCTGCCGGCTATCGGCTCCCTGGATTCGGTCGAGTTGTCGGACGGGTCGGTGCGCGGTGAGCGTGCGACCGAGTCCGGTTCGATGACGGTCAGCTCCGCGCTTCCCGCGGTGATCTCGGTGACCGAGCGGGCGGCCGAGCCGCGCTTCCCCAACTTCAAGGGCATCATGACCGCCAAGAAGAAGCCGATCGGAGTGCTGTCGCTGTCCGAATTGGGCCTTTCTGAGGCATCCGGTGGCCGCTCGGTGGTCCTGTCCACCCAGGAGCGACCGGCACGTACCGCCGGCAAAAAGATCGTCGATGACGGAAGCGCCGCCGCACAGCTGGCCGACTTCCTCGCCGCAGAGCGACTGATCTAGAGAGGGACCGAACAATGTCGAACGTACTTGTACTCGCCGAGGTCACCCCGACGGGCGAGCTCAGCGCCACTGTTCCCTCCCTGCTCGCCGCTGCCGCGAAGCTCGGCACCCCGGTCGCAGTCGTCGCCACCGCGCCCGGTGTCGGCAGCGCGCTGACCGAGCAGCTCGGCTCGCTGGGAGCGCAGAAGGTCTACCTGGCAGAGACGGATGCCGCCGGGTCCGTGCTCTCCGGCGTCGCCGCCGACGCCCTAACCTCCGCGGTCGAGGCGCTGCAGCCATCCGCTGTGCTGCTGGCCGGCTCGATCGACGGTCGGGAGGCGGCTGCCCGGCTGGCCGTTCGCACCAACGGCGGACTGGTGCACGACGCGGTCGACGTGCGCGCCGACGGCGACAAGGTGGTTGCCACCCACTCGGTGTTCGGCGGGGCGTACACCGTCGAATCCACCGTCGAGGGCGGGCTCGCGATCGTCACGGTGCGGCACGGCGCGGTCGAAGGGACGGCGGATGCCGCCACCCCGGAGGTCGTGAACGCCGACGTGAGCGTCGACGCGAGCAAGTACGCCGCCATCGACTCGTTCAACAACGTCAAGGCCGAGACCACGCGGCCGGAACTGCTCGGCGCCTCCAAGGTGGTCTCCGGCGGTCGCGGGCTCGGCTCGAAGGAGGCCTTCGACCTGGTGGAGAAGCTGGCCGACTCGCTCGGCGCCGCCGTCGGCGCATCCCGCGCGGCAGTCGACGCGGGCTATGTGCCGCAGAGCTACCAGGTGGGCCAGACCGGCGTCTCGGTGTCGCCGCAGCTGTACATCGCGCTGGGCATCTCCGGCGCGATCCAGCACCGCGCAGGCATGCAGACCGCGAAGACCATCGTCGCGATCAACAAGGACGGGGACGCACCGATCTTCGAGATCGCCGACTTCGGGATCGTCGGCGACATCTTCACGATCGTCCCGCAACTCGTCGAAGCCATCGAGGCGCGCGCCAAGTAGGCGCGGAAAGGGTCTGACTGCATGTCGCCGAAGGTCAAGGACGCTCTTCGCCAGTACTGGCCGCTGGTCTGGCTGGCCCCGTTCGGCATCATCATGGTCGCAGCGGTCGTGCTGATCGCCATCACCATCCGCGAGACGCCGCTGGTGCAGGACTTCATGACCACCTACCCCGGCCACACCGAGCTGCCGGAGTCGGCGCCGGTCGGGTTCCCTGCCTGGCTGGGCTGGGCCCACTTCCTGAACGCGCTCATGCTGCTGCTGATCATCCGTTCCGGATGGATGGTTCGCACCGTGCAGCGGCCGGATGCGTACTGGACTCGCAACCCGGCGATCCCATTCCGCACCAGGAACTCGCCGAAGAAGATCAGCCTTGACCTGTGGTTCCACCTCTCGATCGACGTGCTGTGGGTGATCAATGGCGTGGTGTTCTTCGTGCTGCTGTTCCTCACCGGCCAGTGGATGCGGATCGTGCCCACGAGCTGGGAGGTGTTTCCGAATGCGCTGTCGACGGCGATTCAGTACGCCTCACTGTCGTGGCCGACGGACAACGGCTGGGTGAACTACAACAGCCTGCAGGTGCTGGCCTATTTCGTGACGGTGTTCATCGCGACGCCGCTCGCGGTCATTACCGGGCTGCGGATGTCGCCGCTGTGGCCGCGTGACGCCGACCGGTTGAACAAGGCGTACCCGATCGAGTGGGCGCGAGCCATCCACTTCCCGGTGATGCTCTACTTCGTGCTGTTCATCATCGTGCACGTCGCGCTGGTGTTCGCGACCGGCATCCTGCGGAACCTGAACCACATGTACGCCATGCGCGACGACGAGTCGTGGTGGGGGCTGTGGATCTTCGCCGCGAGCGTCGTGGTGATGATCGGTGCGTGGCTCGCCGCGAGGCCCATCATCCTGCGGCCGATCGCGCAGCTCACCGGCAAGGTGACGAAGAACTAGCCGCTGGTCGGGGGTACGCCCCCATTCGGTGCTCGAGCTTGTCGAGACCCTCGCGCGCGGGTGTCTTGTGCTCGCGCGGGTGCATCTTCCTCACGCGGGTCGAATTCGACCCGCGTGAGGAAGTTTGACCCGCGCGAGCGACCCCGCGGTGCGTCAGTTGGCTTCGGAGCGTTCCTTCTCTGCGCGCACCCGCCACTCGTCCAGGGTGCCGTCCTCGATGGCGGCTCGCGCGGCATCCACCTCGGCCGGGGTCACCAGACCCTCGGCCACTGCCGCAGTGATGTCCGCCGTCGACAGCAGCACCGCCGCGAGGACTACACCTTCGGCGGTGAGCGCATCCGGAGCTTTGACGACTGCCTCCGACTCCGGTTCAGCGGGCGCGGTCGTGCAGCCGGCAAGCAGACCGGCAACGACGAAACCGGTCAGGACGGCGCTGAACAGTCCTGACCGGTTGCGCCGACGGGTCACTTGTTGGGGCCGCCCTTGCCGTTGTTGCCCTTGTTGCCGTTGTTGCCCTTGCCGTTATTGCCGTTGTTGCCCTTGGCGGGCTTGTCCGACTTGGCAGGCTTGCCGGGCTTGTCCGACTTGTCGTTGCCCTTGCCGTTGTTGCCGCGCGGCTCCACCGACGAGGTCTCCTGGATGGTGACGAGCGCCTCTTCGGTGGCTCCCTCGACGTCACCCTCGACGACGTCGTCCTCGATCACGATGCCGGTCTTCTTCTCGAGATGAGCCTTGGCGCGGTCGAGGCGCGCCTTGGCGACCGACTCGTGGTGCGCGAGCTTGGCCTGAGCCTTCGCCAGCTCCTCCTCAGTCATGTTCTCGGCGTCGGCAAGGAGTCGCGCCTCGTGTCGGGCCTGGAACGCGGCGATGTTGTTGACCTGCATCGCGTAACGGAACTCGTGGGCGCACAGGTTCGCGCCACCCTCGGTTGCGTCACGGCACTCGGTGAATGCAGCGTGAGCTTCGTCGTGGCCGGTGCGCCACGCTTCCTTGATCTCGTCCCAGACGTTCTTCTGCTCTTCGAGCTCTTCATCGAGCACGCCGTCAACTTCGTCTTCGGGAAGCGTTCCCGGCTCATCGACTTCCCCCTCGGCGATGTCCTCGACCGCGACAGAGATGAGGCCGGCATCCAATGCCTGCTGGACTGCCGCGGCGATCGCGGCCGCGAACGACGGGTCCTCGATGGTGAGGCCGAGGTTCTCCAATGCTGCCTCGGCGATCCAGCTGGAGACCTCTTCAGGAGTCGCCGCCTGTGCTGTGGATGCGATGCCGAACGAGCTAGCGACGAGCGAGCCGATTGCGGCAAGGCCGATGAGTTTGCGCTTCAAGTTTTCCCCCCAGAGTTGAACGCTTCAGGTGGACTGTAGCACCTGAGAATCGCCTGTGTACACCATGTTGGTCTACCCCCGGGTTGGGGCCCCGACCGCCGCATCCGCCCCTCGCGCTGGTGCACCTTCCACGCGCTGGTCGAATTCGACCCGCGCGCGGAGGTTCGACCCGCGCGCGCGGTCAGTGCTCGTATTCAGCCAGCCACTTGATGAGGAGCGTCTGCAGTTGCTCACGCTCTGCCGCACTGAGTGGTTCAATCAGCCTCTGCTCGTTGTCCACGTGTGCGGTGAAGGCGCGATCGATCAGCTCGCGCCCGGCATCCGTCAGCGCCACAACCCGCGCGCGCCCGTCGGCCTCACTGCGCCGCCGAGTGACCAGCCCGGCTTCGACGAGCCGGTCGATGCGCTTCGTCATCGCGCCGGTCGTCACCATGGTGTGGTCAGCGAGCTCCCCCGGCGCCAGCTCGAACGGCGGGCCCGAGCGCCGCAGCGTTGCCAGCACATCGAAATCGCCTTCGCCGAGCCCGAAATCCCGATACAACGCAACAAGCTCCTCGGTGAGGAAGTTGCCGAGCCGGTGCAACCGCCCGATGACGCCTTGCGGACTCACGTCCAGGTCGGGCCGCTCCACCGCCCAGGCCTGTTGAATCCGGGCGACGTGATCGGTCATTTCAGCCATGACTGGATTATATCTTCCAAGGAAGTTATTATATCTTCCATGGAAGGTAATGCGCGCTGGCTCCTCATCACCGCGATCGCTCCCATCGCGTGGGGCGCAAGCTACTGGGTGACGGCGGCGTTCCTCCCGCCCGACTACCCGCTGTGGGCCGCGGTCATCCGGGCGCTTCCCGGCGGGATCGTCGTCTGGCTGCTCTCGCGGAAGCTGCCGACCGGGTCCTGGTGGTGGAAGTCGGCGGTGCTCGGCATCCTCAACGTCGGCGCGTTCTTCGTGCTCGTCTACGTCGCGGCGCAACTGCTGCCGTCCAGTATCGCCACCACGCTGATGGCGACCTCCCCGGCCGTGATGATGTTCCTCGCCTGGCCGCTGCTCGCCGAACGCCCCAAGCTGCTGCCCCTCGTCGGCGCAATCCTCGGCTTCGTCGGCGTCTGCGCCACGCTGCTCACCGGCACCGAGCAGGTGAACCTTCTCGGCGCGGCGGCAGCACTGACCGCAATGCTGATGTCGTCTGTCGGCTACATCCTCACCAAGAAGTGGGGAACGGATGTTGACGTGTACTCCCAGTCGTCGTGGCAGTTGATCGCGGGTGGGCTCTTCGTGATTCCCTTCGCGTTCGCGCTCGAGGGCGCCCCGCCTGCCCTCGGCGGCACCGAGTTGCTCGCGTTCGGCTTCCTGTCATTCATTGCGACCGGGCTGGCTTACGTGGCGTGGTTCACCGGACTGAAGCACCTCAGCGCCGGCGCGGTCGGACTGGTCGGACTGCTCAACCCGGTCGCGGGAGTCCTCCTGGGCGTCCTCGTCGCGTCGGAGTCGCTCAGCCTGCTGCAGGGTGCCGGGATCGCGATCGTGCTCGCCGGGATTCTCATCGGGCAGCCGATCGTCACCCGGGCGCTGCAGCGTCGGAGGACGGCGTCCCGCGAGCTCGAATTGACGACGTCGAACGCAGGTTAGGCGACCGCCGACGACGAGTCAGCGGAGCGCCCGGACGACCGTTCTCCCGAGCGCAAACACGAGCCCGCCGGCCATCAGCCAGGGCCCGACGACCAGAACCGGATCCAGCCACACGTGCTTCACGTCCGCCCGCCCCCGCCCGAAGCGCGACCGAAGCCCGTCGTGCGAGAGCTCGCTGACCACCCCCGACTGTGTGATCGGCTCATCCGGTCGGCGGGTTGCCAGCGACGCCACGTGACTCTCCACGGCATCCACTCGGTCTCCGAGAATCAGCAGCAGCCAATGCGCGGCGCGACCCTCGCTGTAGCGCGCATAGGCCAGCCTCCGGATGCCTCCCGACAGGCCCTTGAGCGGGACGGTGGTGCCGAACACCGGAGTTAGGAAGCGGTGCTCGACCGAGCGCTCCCGCCTGCCCTTCTCCGGTTGCCGGTCGGGGAACTCCCAGTGCGCGCCGGTGGTCAGCGACTGCTCCCTCGGCACGGCCGGGCGGTCTTTCCGGTCGAGGTCGGCGCCCCATCCGGGGATGCGCGCACGCAGCTCCTCCTCCGACGCGATCTGCTGCGGTGCTTCTTTCGTGTACGGAATCATGGGAGCTCCTAGGCGGCTTCCGGGACGATGACCGGCTTGATGCAGTCATCGAGTTTCGACGAGAAGATGTGGTAACCCTCCGAGATGTGCTCGAGCGGGATGCGATGGGTGACGAGGTCGCTCGGCTTCAGGTGCCCGTTCTGGACGTGCTCGAGCAGCCGCGGCCACTGACGTTTGACCGGGGTCTGGTTCATCCGGAGCGTCAACCCCTTGTTCATCGCGTCGCCGAACTTCACCGCGCTGAACATGGGTCCGTACGCGCCGACGACCGACACCGTCCCGCCCTTCCGCACGGAGTCGATGGCCCAGTTGAGAGCGACCGGAGAGCCGCCCTGCAGCTTGAGCTTGGCCGACGTGATGTGCTGCAGCAGGTTGCCGTCAGCCTCGGCGCCCACCGCGTCGATCGCGACGTCGGCCCCGAGGTAGTCGGTGATCTTCTTGAGGTGCACGACCACGTCGTCGTGCTCATTGAAGTTGTAGGTCTCGGCGAAGGCGAAGTCGCGCGCCTTCTGCAGCCGGTAGTCGAGGTGGTCGATGACGATCACCCGGCCGGCGCCCATGAACCAGGCGCTGCGAGCCGCGAACAGCCCGACGGGACCGGCTCCGAAGACGACCACGGTGTCGCCCTGTTCGATGTCCCCGAGCTGGGCGCCGAAGTATCCGGTGGGCAGCGCGTCGGTCATCATCAGCGCGTCTTCGTCGCTCAGCCACTCCGGGATGACCATCGGCCCGACATCCGCGAACGGGACCCGGACGAACTGAGACTGCCCGCCGTCATATCCGCCACAGGTGTGCGAGTAGCCGTAGATGCCCCCGACGGCGGTCGCGTTCGGGTTCACGTTGTGGCAGTTGGAGTACAGGCCGCGGGAGCAGAAGTAGCACGAGCCGCAGTAGACATTGAACGGCACCATCACCCGGTCGCCGACCTTGAGATTCTGCACCGAGCCGCCGACCTCCTCGACGACGCCGATGAACTCGTGCCCGAACGTGGAGCCGACCCGCGTATCCGGCATCATGCCGTGGTACAGGTGAAGGTCAGAGCCGCAGATCGCCGCGAGGGCGACCCTCACGATCGCGTCGTTCGGATGCTCGATCGCCGGTACCTCTTTGTCTTCGACTCGCACCTTGTACGGTCCGCGGTACACCATTGCGCGCATGAGAGCCTCCGGGTTGGCCGATCCCGGCCAGCGTCACACGGCGCCCACGCGCACGGTCGGAATCTCGTGAAGCTCCCCCGTACTTCTCAGCCTGCGCTCACGGCCGGTTGCCCACGGGATGACCGAGAATGCGCGGACCTGATGCCCAGCACTCACGCGAAGGGACAACACCATGACCATCACGCACATCAACCCCGCGGCACTGCACTCCAACCCGGCGTTCTCGAACGGCATCCTCGTCAGCGGCGGCGGCAACCTCCTCTTCGTCGGCGGCCAAAATGGAACGGATGCGTCCGGCGCGATCACCGGGGACGTCGCCGAGCAATCGGCTCAAGCGACCCGAAATGTGCTCCAAGTGGTGAGCGAGGCAGGCGGCACGGTCGAGAACATCGTGAAGCTCACCATCTATCTCGTCACCGGGTCGGACCTGCAGGCGGCGTACACTGCGGCGATCGAGGTGTGGGGTTCCCACCCGACCACGTTGAGCATGCTGCAGGTCGCCGGCCTCGGGCGGCCGGAGGCCCTCATCGAACTCGACGCGGTGGCTGTGATCAGCTGACAAACAGACGGGTCAGCGCGCCTGTGCCCACTCCAGCAGGCGCTCGCGCGGCCAGGTGGTGATGATGCGCTCCGGCGGGATGCCCCGCGCCGCCGCGCGCTCCGCACCATAGTCGAGGAAGGCCAGCTGCCCGGGCGCGTGCGCATCGCTGTCGATGCTGAACAGGCATCCGGCTTCCAGCGCCAGGTCGATCAGCTCATCCGGCGGGTCCTGCCGCTCCGGCCGGGAGTTGATCTCGACCGCGACGTTGTTCTCCGCGCACGCCGCGAACACACGCTCGGCGTCGAACTCCGACTGCGGCCGGGTGCCGCGCGAACCCATCACCAGGCGCCCTGTGCAGTGCCCGAGTACGTTGGTGTGCGGATCCCGGATGCCGCCGAGCATGCGTTTCGTCATCGTCGCCTTGTCCGCACGCAGCTTGGAGTGCACGCTCGCCACGACGATGTCGAGCCGGTCGAGCATGTCCGGGGTCTGGTCGAGCTCTCCGCTCTCCAGGATGTCGACCTCTATCCCCTTCAGCAGCGTGAAGCCGTCATCGCCGGCGTTGATACCGTCGACGATGCCGAGCTGTTCAGTCAGTCGCTCCGCGCTCAGCCCGTTCGCGATAGTCAGGTTCGGGGAGTGGTCGGTGAGCGCGATGTACTCCCGGCCGAGCGCCTTCGCCGCGGCGACCATGAGCTCGATCGCGGCGTACCCGTCTGACCACTCGCTGTGCGTGTGCAGGTCCCCCCGAAGCGCTGCACGGAGCTCGCCGCCGCCCTCGGTGAGCGGCCGCGCTCGTTGACGCAGGTCCTCGAGATAATCCGGCACCTGCCCCTCGAGCGCCTGCCCGATCACCTCGAACGTGCGGTCGCCGATGCCCTTCATTCGCTTGAGCCGACCATCGTGCAGGCGGTCAGTGAGCTCGTCAGTGTCGAACTCGCCGATCGCCTTCGCCGCACGCCGAAACGCCTGGATCTTGAACGACGGCGCGAGGTCGCGCTCCAGCCAGAAGGCGATCTCATCGAGCGCGGCAACCGGATCCATGTGTCCATCATGCGACGGATGCCCGACGAGCGTACGAGAAATGCTCCCGTCAACCGGCGAAAGGCCTCCCGTATAGTTGCGAGGTCAGCACTAGAACGACGGTGTTCCTCAGCGGCGAGACAGCGAGAGGGGCACAGCGTGGAGAGCGGCAACCAGAGACTTTGGAGCGGCCGCTTCCTGCTCGCAATCGCAACCAACTTCTTCGTCGCGATGGTCTTCTACCTGCCGATGACGACCATGGCGCTCTATGCGGTCGAGCGTTTCAACGCATCCGACAGCCTCGCCGGCCTTGCCTCGAGCGCGTTCATCATCGGCGCTGTCATCGCTCGAGTCTTCGCAGGGAAGCTGCTCAATCTTGTCGGTCGGCGCCGGATGCTCCTGGCGGCGCTCCTCGTGTACTCGGTGGTGGCGCTCTTCTACGCGCCGACAGGCGATCTCACAGTGCTGATCGTCATTCGCGTCGTCCACGGCATTGCATTCGGCACCGCTGCGACTGTGCTCGCGGCATCCGTGATCAGCCTGATCCCGTTCACGCGCCGCGGAGAAGGCGTGGGCTACTTCGGCTTGTCGGCGACCCTGGGGACAGCGATCGGCCCGTTCGCCGCGGTGGTGCTCGTGAACGCGTTCGGCTACGAGTGGCTGTTCGCATTCACCACCGGATGCGCGGTCGTTGCGCTGCTGCTTGGGCTGTTCCTGCGTCTGCCGGAGCGCATCCCATCCGACGACGAGCGCGCCAACCGCTGGCGAATGCGCTGGAGCGACGTGCTCGACCCGTGGGCGTTGCCTATCTCCTTGGTGATGCTGCTCGGCGGAATCGCGATCTCGGGTGTTCTGGCGTTCCTGAACTCTTACGCGCACGCGAAGGACTTGGTCGAAGCGGCGAGCCTGTTCTTCCTGGTCTACGCGGGAGGCGTCGTCGTGTCCCGCCTCATTGTCGGGCGGATGCAGGACCGGTACGGCGACAACGTCGTGATCTACCCGACGCTCGCGCTGTTCGCCGCCGGGCTGGTAGTGATCGGGATGGCGCCGGACGGCATCGTGCTGATGCTCGGTGGCGTGCTGCTCGGACTCGGGTTCGGCGGGCTGCTGCCCTCCGGGCAGGTGATCGCAGTCAGTCTTGCCCCTGACCATCGGGTCGGCACCGCAACGGCGACCTATTTCCTGATGCTCGATCTAGGCAGCGGATTCGGCCCGATAGTTCTCGGTCTGCTCATTCCGCAGACCGGATATCACGGCATGTACGGACTGCTTGCCGGCGTCGTGGTCGTGGCGATGGCCCTGTATCACTTCGCGCATGGGCACAAGCGCCGCGGCGAAGCGCTCGCCTGAGCTTCAGCGTCGGCGTTCGATGATGCCGCGCACGAACGCGGCCTGCCCGGCGTGCTGGAGGTCGTCGGCGATCACGCTGACGAGTCGCACGGCGAGGGTGACTGGCGGGTCCCAGGAGGTGTCGACGATCCGGTCGAAGTCGGCGTCGTCGAGCGTGCCGATGTACTCGACGGTGCGCGCGTGGACGGCGTCGTGGTAGCCGAGCAGCTGCTCAGCGGTGACTCCGGCGAGCGCCGCGACGTCGGCCGAGCGGTGCCCGTAGCCGGTTGAGGCGACGTTGAAGGGCAGGCCGAATCGGTCCGCCCAGCCCGCGGACGTCCACAGCTGCTCGGTCCCGGCGACGCCAGCGACGTGGTCGTCTTGAATGCGGGTGAGGTGCCAGACCAGCCACCCGATCGAGTTGGCGTCAGGGTCGAGGCGGTGCGCAAGCTGGTCAGCACCAAGCCCGGACACCGCGTGATGGACGGAGTCGCGGACCCGGCCGAAAGCATCCGTCAACACGTTTGTTGCGATCGACATGGCTCAACTGTGGATCAGCCACCCGCGAGATTGCTGACGCGACTTGATGGGGACGCTCGCTGGGCGTTCGTGGCATCACACGCTTGTGACGCCGTGCCGTTCGAGTGCACGCCGAGCCGCATCCCGTACAGCGCTCGGGCGAGCGCGGGCGATGCTATTCAGCGCAGGGAGGAACTGGGGCAATGGTGTTGGCGAAGTTTCGATGAGGCTTATGGCCATGTGAACCGCTTCGTGCCTCGAAAATCCTCCACCGTGCGCTGCTATGGCCAAGACCCCATCCAGAGCGTCCGGATGCGCCTCGAGCATGGGCCACATGGCTTCGGCGCGGACCACGGCGAAGGGCTTGGATGAAAGGTCTCCGAAGGTAGCGAAAAGGACGGACCTTGCAACTTCGTCGGTTGTCAGCCCCAGGGCTGGCGCGAAGTTGACTATGTCGGCGGCCGTCACACTCTGCAGCGGACACAGCCTCCGGAGTGAATTCCACCGGATACCTTCCCGACTGGTCACGAGGCGGATGGTCTGGGCGACCGTCAGCTCCGTCAAACGACCGATCAGGGTGTCATCCAGGACCATGCTCATCGGTGCCGGGACCGTGCTTCCGCCTTCTAGCGCGCGAAGCAGGCCAGGAAGGTCGGCGAGCAGATCGTCACAATGCGACGCGATGAGTTCTTCACGCGCAACCATTCGCGGGGTCCACCCGTATTGTTCGGGCGCGGTCCTCTTCTTCCGAGCTGTGCCCAGCGCACGAGCGCGACGATTCTCGAGCGCGAGACGAAGAGCGTCTGCCATAGTCGCGGAGACTGGCCCGTCCAGGATCGGTCTTGCTGGCTCTGGTTCTCGGTGTACCGCTGCGAGCGGCGCGAAACTGACAGCAGCCATACGAGCGATGGCGGCGTCGAGAACCCGGATTCGAGCGCTCCCGCGGGTGGCCGCCCGAACGGCCGCAAGCGCTTGGGCGGCAGCAATGCTGTCAGGTAATTGCTCGACGATAGCGATGACCCGAGGCAGGTGGCGGGTGTTGCAGGTGCGGAGCACTTCCCGCACCGTGTCGGAATACGCCTCGAAGGGGGTGGCGTGCAGCACCGCCATGACGCGTTGGCGCAGCCACGACGATTCAGTGTCGACTGTTGTGTGCACCAGGAATGGTGCCGCCACTCGCGCGAACTGCGTGCTTCGCTCTGCCCACTCAACGACATGGTCAGCATGCCATGGCGGCAGGATATCGAGCAGCCCACGCACTAGTTCCTGGTGCTCACGGAGCATTGCGGCCGCGCCCTCTAGGTTGACCGCTTCCCTGCTGTTGAACAGTTGGAAGTTGCCAAAATCGAGAAGCAACATCAGAGTCATGTCGCGGGCGTCATCGCCACTCAGCCCTTCCTCCTCGAGTAACCAATGGAGTTGGGCGACGGACATATGGAGGCGTTCTTTGGGCCCACGGTTCACCTGACCGGCGTCGTCGAGCAGCGCGCGGACGCTCCTCGGCAATTCAGGAACCCGGTCTGCACAAGGATTGTCCGATCGCACCTCCGCAAGGACTCGCGAATAGCGAAGGAGGTAGTGCTGGTCTCGTTGCTCGAGAGTCGCGAGCGCCGCGTGCAGGTTCCGGCGCGCCAGAAACAATTCGATCGTTCCCCAGCCAGCGCGCACAGCCGCTATCGACTGTTCAACGGCGTTATCCGAGGTTCCCCAGCCGTGCTCCGGCAACAGTTTCTGAAGCGCTGCTCGATCGCGCGCGCCAATGACAGGTACCCAATCGATCGGCTCCCGGCCAGACAGGTAACGGAGGACAGCGTGCTCGATCTTGGGTGAGCGAACGCGAAAGATGCCAAAGACATCCGCGAACAGTTGCTGCAGGGTCCTGGTCACTCGTTTCCCCAAGAGCTACGCCATCGTGTCCGTATGAATTTGAACACTGTATCGGCCATGAAGAGTTGTGCTCGACTATTCGGTGTCTGAGCCTATGCTCGTCGCATGCAGCCTCTCGCGTCCATCGCGGACGGACCTCGCGGCCGCCGGTTCCTCATGTCACTGCTCGCGGAGCGAGACGAGCAACTCGCGAGCGAAGTCATGCGGGAGGCAATTGCCGCAGACAGTTCAACCGGCTCGGCTCACGTCGTCTTTTCCAAGGTCGATGAAAGTGATCCAGGAATCGACCGTTCTCCGGTGACGCCGGTGTCACCGGCGCAGCGCATCCGCGACCAGGATGCCGACATTGCAGGGGCCGACTTGCTGGCGGCATTGGCCGAAGCAACCCGGACGGCCATGTATTGGCAAGAGGAGGATGGAGAGGATCAGGTTCTCGCCCGGCCAGATATCGCTGATGCCTTGGCCGGTTTCGCGCGTGCGCTCGAGCCGGCACTGAGCGCGACCTGGCTCGTCGAACCACTCGACGCTCCGGCTCAGTTCTTCGTGCAGTGGCTTGGCAAGCACCCGACATCCGAACTTGAAATGTCGGGGGCAGATGCGAAACTCCGCGCATGGAAGAGCGGAACCGTGGCCGGCGAGAGGCGCGCGGATGCTGAGTGGCCGAAGTCCCCCGGAGCACCGTGGACCGGCGAGTGGTGGTCGACACCCGCCTTGACCGAGCTTCCCATCACCACTCGCGCCCTCCCGCAGACGGGACCCGTGAGACTGCAGCTGATCGAGGACACGCTGGGATGGACGGAGGCGCTGGCAGCGCCGGTTCGGGCAGGCGAGGGCATCCGGGTCTACGAGCTGTCGGCACCGGATGCGTGGATTCGCCTCGTCGAGCGGTATGCGCTGCGCGTCACCAACTCGCGCCGGCACGACTGGTGGCGTGTGACCGGGATCGAGTCGGAGTGGTTCATCCCCGATTGGGAGGCGGTCGCGGCGGACTTCGACGCGGTGCACCTCTCGGCTACCGGATACTTGGCGACTGCCGGGCGAGCGCTGCCGGTTAACGGCGGGCATACTGTGCTTGCAGGCTGGGGCCCGGACGAGGCCTACTGGCTCACCGACGCGCTCGTGGAAGCGGGACAGCCCGTCGAATGGCACGCGAGCCTGGACGGCGCCTTGTGGTGGCCGCGCGAAGCGGAGAAGAAGCCGTGGACCTGAGATTCACCGGCGAGATCTGGTACTGGCGCGGGCCGGCCCCGTTCTACTTCGTGACGGTCCCGGACGATGCCGCTGAGGACATCCACGAGGTCGCGGGCCTGGTCACGTACGGCTGGGGCATGATCCCGGCCATCGTCACTATCGGCGCAACCAGTTGGTACACGGCGCTGTGGCCGAAAGACGGCGGCTACATCGTGCCGCTCAAGGCCGGCGTGCGTCGCGCTGAGGACATCGACGTCGACGACATTGTCGAGGTCGGGCTGTCGATCGACGACCAGGGGTAACCTCACCACATGAGCGCCCGAACGGTGCTGCGCAACGTGCCGATTCCGAAGCCGTACCTGGCCGCGCTCGCTTGCGGCGAACTCTTGCACCGGATGCGACCTCTTCCATTCGGCGGAGCACGTAGCCCGCGGCTCCCCTTCGGCGGTGTGCTCGTGTCGTGCTCGGTGGCTTTGACCGGCTGGGCGCTGCGGGCGACGCGTGACGTTGATTTGGAGCATCCGGACCATCTCGTCACCACCGGACCATACGCGCGAGGCCGCAACCCGATGTACGTGGCATGGGTGCTGCTCGCGACGGGTGTGGCCCTTTTGCGCAACTCGGGATGGCTGCTCGTGAGCGTGCCTGTGGCGGCAGCGTTGGTCCACCGGGACGTCCTGCGCGAGGAACGGGAGCTGGCGGGGCAGGACCCGGAGGCGTTCCGGCGTTACACCGCCGCTGTGCCGCGCTACCTGCCGAGACTGAAGGAGCTCAGATGACGAAATACGTGATCGACGCCGGTGTCGCGATCAAGCTTGCTGCCGACAGGCACGTCGTGCCCGACGAGCACGAGTTGCTTGCGCCGACGCTTCTGCGTTCGCAAGTGTTGTCGATCCTGCACGCGGCTGTCGGCGAGGGAGAGCTGACGTCGGCCGAGGCGAAGGAACGGCTCGACTACGTCACCGGGATGCGCCTGCGGCTGCTCGGCGACCGGGTGTTGCGCGACGTCGCCTGGAAGGTCGCCGACAGGCTCGGCTGGTCCGAGACCTACGACGCCGAGTACGTTGCGCTCACCCAGCTGCAGGCGGATGCCCTGATCACGCTCGAACCCAAGCTGGGCAAGGCGGTCGAAGGCGTCGTGCAGATCGCCCCGATCGAAGTCCTGTACCCGGGGCGCTAGCGACCGTCAGCGCTGGTGATAGCGCCGATGGAGTGCGTGGACCTCGTCGGCCAGATCCTCAACAGGGCCCTCGACAGCCACATCCGGGGCCACCTCGGTTATCGGCATGGACTTCACCGGAGAGGGCGGGACGTCCATCGCTTGCAGCCAGTCGCTCAGCTGGGCCGACGAGCTCGCGTACACGATCCGGCCGAGCCCAACCCAAGCATGCGCGGCGGCGCACATCGGGCAATGCTCGCCCGAGGTGTAGACCGTCGCGGCCGCACGCTGCCCCGGGGTGAGATTCGCCGCCGCCCAGCGGGCAATCGCGAACTCGGGATGCTGGGTCCGGTCCCCAGTCGACTCGTGGTTGTGGTCTTCGAAGAGCACCTCACCGTCGGCGCTCGCCAGGACTGACCCGAAGGGTTTGTCTCCCGTGTCCAGCGCCATCCGGGCGAGCTCTATACAACGGCGCAGGTGTGCGCGATCCGAATCGTCAATCATCTACTCAGCCTCCCGCGACCTCCGCGGCCACGAGGAGATGAGCTGGCGAGAGGCCAGGCCGATGCCGGCAACCACGATCGCGATGACCAATGGTGGAATCGAGTTCTGTGCCGTCATCAACACGCTGATGAACACCTCGCCGCCGTAGTCGAGCATCTGGTCGGGCTGCGATGCGATCGCCCGGCTTCCCACCGCAACCGACACCGACACGAGGGCGACCGGCGCGATCCACAGGATGAGCAGGCTGCCGACAGCGGCAATGACGCCCCCGATGGAGCGGATCCCACACCAAGCGATCGCAACTCCGACAATGATGGCCGGAAGGTAGCGGGCCAGGTCGAGCCACCACATCGATGCCTCGGTCACAAAAGTGCCAGGCGGCACGACGAGCGCGCTCAGCCATGCTTCGACCGAGACAGCCGCCATGGCGAATCCCAGCGTTGCGCCGGGGCGAGCGGCCCTGCCGATCAGAACCATCACGAGTGCGCCGACGCCGATCGACACCACAGCGACCGCGATCAGCCCGGTGAGATAGATGGCCGCCAGGCTATCGCCCGGCAATCCACTCGCTACCACCAACGTGCTTTGAGTGGCCGCCCCGATCTGCACGAGGAACGCCCCCAGTGCGATCCCAAGGAACCCGCGCCGGGAGAGCCGCTCACGAAATGTGCGGCCGAGGAGACCGGCGACAGCAGAGCCGAACACGATCAGTCCCACGATGAGCGTGATCGAATACTGGCTGAACGGCACGAGCGCGATGGGCATCGCCTCTGGGTCGACGGTTGTCTCCCACAGGTTCTGCAACGGCAGGCGCATCCCCGTGATGAGCCAGGGCAGCAAGCCCACGAGAGCTGAGCCCGCTCCGATGGCCAGGCCCCATGCAAAAGTCAGCCACCTCGTGGCCGCAGCTGATGGTGCCGGTGTGTCGACTTGATCGGTGGTGCTGGTCATTTTGTCCCTCCACATTCGCTGTCTGCTCCGGATGTCGACGGCCGCCGATCAATCACCGTCGACCCCCTCACCGAAGTCGCCGGCCTCTGCGGCGGACGGCTCCCAGTCGGTGGTGGTGGATGCGACGGATTCCCCGGGCGAGTCGGCGGCGCGAAGCTGCGCGGCCTGAAGCGCACGCTCGATCGCCGCGATGGTTTCCGGATCCGCGTCCCGCCCGTCGTTCGTCATCACGCCTCTATTCCCGTCCCCGAGGGTCATCCGAGTCGTCGGATTCGTCACGAATCGCCCCGCCTTCCCCCTCCCACCGGTCAAGCTGACGCTTGTCCGCCTTGGATTGGTCGCGCTTCGGCCAGCGGGTTTGGCGCAGCTTCGCTGCAGCCTTCCTGACGCTTTCTCTGAACTTGGCCATGCCCTGACCATACGCCCGGGTCGCGCATCCGGGAAGGGTCGTCGAGCGGGGATTGCCGAGTCCTCCAGCGTGCGGCGGAGACATGCGGCAGGCACAAGGCAGACCGTCAGGCGAACTCCGGACTTGCTTGCTAGACCGGCGAAATCACCCACCCCTAGGAAGGCACTCTCATGAAGGCATGGCAATTCACCGGCACGGATAAGCCGCTCGAGCTGAACGAGGTTCCTGAGCCCAGCGCCGGTCCCGGTCAGGTCGTGATCGAGGTCAAAGCAGCGGGGGTGTGCCACTCGGACGTTTCGACCCTTGACGACCCCGGCTGGATGGCCCTCTTCCCGACCCTCCCGCGCACCATGGGCCACGAGAACGCGGGCATCATCACCGAGGTCGGCGAAGGCATGGATCAGTGGAAGGTCGGCGACCGGGTCGGTCTCGCCCCGGTGATGAGCGACGGCGACGCCCTCGGCTACGGCAAGTGGGACGGCGGCTTCGGCCCCAGGATGGTCGCCACCGCCGACAACCTGGTGAAGCTCCCCGATGAGGTTCCGTTCGACCTCGGCGCGATGGCGACGGATGCCGGACTGACCGCTTATCACGCCATCATGGCGGTCGGCGGCGCGAAAGCGGGCATGAAGGTCGGCGTGATCGGACTCGGCGGTCTCGGTTACATCGGCGCCCGGGTCGCAGCGCTGTCCGGCGCCGAGGTTTACGGTGCCGAAGTCAATCCGGAGACGCGCAAGCTCAAGGACGAGATCGGCCTGAAGGACGTGGCCGACTCGATCGACGCGTTCAAGGACAAGGGTCTCGAACTTATTGTCGACTACGCGGGTTTCGGCACCACCACCGCGGCCGCGGTCGAGACGCTCGCAGAATTCGGCACCTTCGTGCAAGTGGGCATGGGCCGGCTGGAAGCGACCATCAACACGTACCCGCTGATCATAAACCAGCTGACGCTGAAGGGCTCGAAGTCGGGCACCAAGGAAGACCTCGAGAACCTCTACGCATTGATGAGGTCGGGCGAGCTGAACCCGCCGATGAATCTCATCACGCACGCCGACATCCCGGATGCGATCGACAAGTTGCGTGCAGGAGGCGTCGTCGGGCGCTTCATCGCGATGTACGACAACGCCTGACGCTGTCTGCCGGTGCGCCGCAGCCACGGCGCACCGGCCTCGCGCATCCACGCCGTCCGTTGTTGACCGCGCGCCACCTTGAACCGCGGCGCGGTCAACAAACCGCCGCGCGGATTACGCGGGGGGTTCGACGGAGGCCGACGGCGGCTGCCACACCTGCACGCTGAGCGCCTGCTTGCGCAGCACTGCGGAGGGCGTCGCGCGCAACGCCAGATCACGCAGCCCGACCGCGAGCCCGCCCCGCACGTGCGCGAGAGCGCCGACCCTGCGCGAGGCCAGGGCGATCGGCTGCGTCCTCTTCCGCCGAAGCTGGTCGTACGCGTTGAGTGCGCGGTCCATCACCGCCGCATCCGGCACCGCGCTCGCCGCGACTGCACCGAGCAGGACCGCGAGCGTGGCCGCATCCTCCAGCGCTTGCCCGCCGCCCTGACCAAGGTCCGGGGTCATCGCGTGCGCGGCATCCCCCAAGAGCACGGTGCGGCCGCGCCGAAACTGGGAATCGGCCATGAGCACGATACGGACGACGTAGCCAACCGCGCTTCATGGCCGATCCCTGCCATTCGCTCACTTCTAATCAAAGTTACACCGGCCCGGACTCACAGGTCGGGCCGGTAGCCACGTTGGCTTCTTTCAGTCACTTTCCGTGGTCTCGGCAGCAGCACGCGGCGGCTTGGTCCGGAGCGGCGGATACTGCACAAGGGCGATCAGGCAACCGAACATGATCACGGTTGAGACGACCAACAACAAGACCACGGGTACGAAGTAGGTCCAGGCCACATCGACGTAAATCTCGAGCTTTCGCGAGACGACAAGCGGACCAGCCCAGTCGCCGGTGTAATTGGCGAGGCCTGCGAGACTGGCAATCAAGGAGAAGTAGGCGAGGACCGCGGCGAGCAACGCGAGGAACGACACCACCGGTCGGTACACGGGCCCATAGTCCTTAGGGTCATAGCCGCCCCCGCTAGCCCACTTTTCCATTCGACTCCAGCCTCCCAAGACGCCTGACGCGTGTACTGGGTCACGAGCATCACCGATCTTGAGTTGGACGGTAGCGCAACTCGAACGGTGATCGCCACGACTCGCGATCACCGCCCGGGACCGAAAGCGCAGCATCCCGGTGCCAGTTTGTTGACCGCGCGCCACTTTGAACCCGCGCGCGGTCAACAAACCGGCGCGCGGATCGCGGCCTACGCCGCGAACCCCCGCCTGAGAGGGAGGTGCGAACCCTAACCATGCGCGGGAACGCAGTCGTAGCATGGCCCGCATGTCCGGTCGCATCGTCGCACGTACATTGTTCGCCGCCACACTGAGCGCGCTCCTCGCCCTTTCGGGAACGCAGATGGCCCTCGCCGCTCAGCAGTCGCCGCCCGGCCACTTCCCGGACGTGATCGCGCTGCCCAACGGCTTCCAGCCAGAGGGAATCGACATCGGGCCCGGCGGCACCGGGTACGTGGGCTCACTAGTGGACGGTGACATTTACGTCTTCAGCGTGCGCACCGGCGAGGAGATCACAACGCTCGAGGGTCCCGGCACACCGTCGGTCGGACTGAAAATCGACAAGCACGATCGGCTGTTCATCGCCGGCGGGCCCACAGGCGAAGCTCGAGTAGTGGATGCCGCCACCGGCGACCTGATCCAGAGCTACCAGCTCACTACCGAGCCGTCCTTCATCAACGACGTCGTCCTCACGCGCGACGCCGCCTGGTTCACCGACAGCCAGCAGGCGCAGCTGTACAAGCTCCCGCTCGGTCCCGGCGGCGCGCTACCGGACCCGGATGCCGTAGAAACGCTTCCGCTGACCGGGGACTGGGTGCAGCAGGCGGGCTTCAATGCCAACGGCATCGAGGAGACACCCAACCACCAGGCATTTCTCGTGATCCAGTCGGCCACCGGCATCCTGTTCCGCGTGGACCCGGACACCGGTGTCGCCACCGCAGTTGACCTCGGCGGTGTGACACTCACCGACGGCGATGGACTGCTGGTCGTGGGACGTACTCTGTACGTGGTGCAGAACTTCCAGAACACGGTCGCCGTAGTCAAGCTCAACGCCTCCGGGACCAGCGGCGAACTCGTTGACCAGCTCACCGACCCCGATTTCCAGGTGCCGACCACAATCGCCCGGTTCGGCAACGGGCTCTACCTGCCGAACGCGCGCTTCGACACTCCCCCGACCCCCGACACCGAGTACTCGGTCGTGCGCATCGACCGCTAACGCAGCGCGTTACTGAACGGCGGCGGGGGCGGCGAGGCGTCCCGAATCGATTGCCGCGATGAACGCGCGGTAGTCGCTCTCGTTCTGGTCGGCGTACGACTCGGCGAAGTCCCCAATCGCCTCGTCGAAGGCATCCGATTTTCCGAGGTAGGCCGCGATCTCGACCCGATCACCGGTGCGCGAGTGCGCGCGCGCCAGGGTCTCGCCGCACACACGCGCGTATAGCATCCCGCCCCGGTGCATCATCAGCTCGGGATCCAACGAACCCTTCCAGTCGTGCAGCTGGCGGACGTAGAAGTCCCGCTCGATGCCACCCTCGCCGCGAACCCGCTGCCAGCCCAAGAAGATGTCGCTGGCGGCTTGCATGGCCCGCTGTCCCCTGACCACGCGCTCACCATGGTGGGAGAACTCGCTCGGCCCCAGATAGCCCTCGAGCACCGAAGCGCCCGCCTCCTTCGCCTGGAGGAACAGCGGGTCGGAGTTGTCCTTGCCGGTCAGCAGGATGATCCACGAGCGCGTGCCGACACTGCCCACCCCGACGACCTTTCTGGCCATGTGCACGTACGTGTATTCGGCCAGCGGATGGCGCCCCGTGAGCAGTGTCTGGCGGTAGGACGTCAGCATCTCGTGCATCCGGTCCTCGATGTCGTCCGCTGCCTGGTGCTGCGCCACGACATCTTCCACCGGCACGACCAGCGGCGGGTCGGCCTTGATTCGCAGCCGTCCATCCTCGACCGTCACGAGCTTGGAGAACGCCCGCAGGCGCTCCTTGGTCCGAGCCTTCGTGACGATGTCGCCCCAGCCCTTGAGCTGTCGACTGCCGGCGCGCTTGGCGTCGCGTTCGCCGAGCAGCCACGACTGTATTTGCGGGGCGTCGAGCCTGTCGTACCACGCGTCGAGCACCGAGGCATCGGCAGCGCGGAGCATCTGCTCCCGGTAGGCGCGAACGGATGCGAGCACGAGCATCCGGCGTTCGGCATCCGAGAAAGCACGGTGTCGTCCGGCGATCTCGAAACTGGCGGCGAGCCGCTTGACGTCCCATTCGAATGGTCCGGGGAGGGTCTCGTCGAAGTCGTTGATGTCGAAGACCAACTGTCGTTCCGGGGAGGCGAACAGGCCGAAGTTCGACAGGTGCGCGTCGCCGCACAGTTGGACGATGAGGCCGCTGTGGGCTGCGGTCGCGAGATCGGCGGCCATGAGCAGTGCCGCGCCCCGATAGAACGTGAACGGGGAGACCATCATTCGTGCGTGCCGCACGGGAAGAAGCTCCGGGACGCGCGTGGTCTCCTGCAACTCGAGCAGCGCTACCGGATCGGCCCGTGCTGCAGCGTCTCCCCAATCGCGTTGCGCTGATCGTGGTGTTCGGCTGCGGGCGGCCCGCCCCGCTTCGCGTCGCTGCCGGAATTCAGCCGGCTGAATTGCCGTGTGAACCGTTTCAGCCGTCACGTCGTTCCCTTGTCTGCGGGTGCTTAAGAAAGAACCTCGCTCGCGAACTTGGGACAGGCATCACCCAACGCGGGTGACCTGGCGACGGCGTGAGTCCTTTACCGTCTGGGACTAACGGCTGCCTGCTAGCACCTGGGCCAAATCCTGAACCAAGCGGATGATCGTCCGCGCGCATGCTCCGTCGGCATCCTGGGCAGGGTCGTAGATGACCAGGCTGATCCCGATGAGCCCCGGATGCCGCGCCGCTGATGCCATGACCGCGGACAGCTGGTCCGGGCTGAGCCCGCCAGGCTCGTCGGGAACGTCCGGCACTCCCTGGGCGGGGAAGTGCTCGGGGTCGAGCACGTCCAGGTCAACATGCATCCACCAGCGCTGGTTCGAGCGGGTAACGAACTCGGCGGCCTCGCGAGCAACCTGTCCGGGCTGGGAGGCGACCGCCGTCGCATCCCGAACGTAGGCACCCAGGCCGGCAGCCGAGGCCACGTTGAATCTCCGTCGCCAGGCGTCATCCCGGGGGCCCAGGATGGCGAGGCTGCCCGGGGCAACAGTGGGCACCAGAGCCGCAAGCGGACCGCGCAGCGTCTTGCCGGTCAACCCCAGGAGGAGGCCGATCTCGGTGTTCGCCGCTTCGCCGTCCTCCGACACGTCCAGCGGCATGGTGTCTTCGTGGCCGTCGAGCACCAGCAGACCGACCCGATCCGCAGTCTGCACCGCACCGGCCATGATGCCGAGAAGGGACGAGCAGTCGCCGCCGATGACGCAGGGAAAGGCTTCGGATGCGGCCGCCCCCGCGACCCTGACCGTGAGGTCCCGGGTCATGGCGATCAGAGCAGATTCGTTGACGAGCGTCGTGTCGGTCCCGCGCTCAGGACTCTGCGCTGGCAGCAGGATGTCTTCGTCAGTGACGACTTCCAGCGGTGCCCACGCGGCCGAGATTCCTGCGTCCCTGATGGCCTGGGCGGCCAGAGTCTGGTTCGCTGCACGGCCGTACCCGTCGAACGGGACCCCGATAATAGCGATTTGCAGCATGTCCACACCACGTCACGGCGCAGCTGCTCCGGGCGGGGCGGCCAGCACGGTGGGCACGTATTCGAGGAGCTGCAGCCGGCCGTCGAACGTTCGGCTCTCCACGAGTTCGAGAGCGACATCCGGATACTGGTCGTAGATGCGCTCGCTCCCCGTCTTGCCTGTGATAACAGGGAAAAGGACCACCCGGAATCGGTCCACCAGGCCGGCTGCCAGGAGCGCCCGGCACACACTGAGGCTACCGACGGTGCGCATCGGTGAGGCGCCGCTTCGCTTCAGCTCCGCCACGGCCTCGACTGCATCTCCGTTGATCACCTCGGTGTTCGGCAGTGCCAGCGGCTGCTTCAAGGACGAAGAGAAGACCACCTTGCGAGCCTCGGCGACCTCCTCGATGGATGCCTCTTCCTCCGCCGAGAAGCCTGCCTCCGGATCGTCTCGTAGAGCGACAAACCCCGCCATCTGACGGTAGGTCTTGGCTCCCATCAGCAGCGTCCAGTCCCTCTCGGGCTGCTCGGCGAGCCAGCGCAGATACTCCGGGCCCTGCAGCCCCCACCA
Source organism: Cryobacterium sp. BB307 (assembly GCF_012274275.1). GTDB lineage: Bacteria > Actinomycetota > Actinomycetes > Actinomycetales > Microbacteriaceae > Terrimesophilobacter. The sequence continues at coordinate 317,777 of NZ_JAANZA010000003.1, forward strand.
TCCTGGCCAGCCCTCCGCCGATGCATAACCGTCCAGCGAGATGATGAAATCCACCAGCAGTTCCTGGGCGTCAGCTTTCTCAATCATTCTCGATCCCTCCGCTCCTGGAACCTCATCGCCGAGGTTACTCACGGGCCAGCGAGTCAAGTACGGGATGCTGAGCGCGAACCCAGCGCCGCATGTCCGCATCCCACTTGCTCAGGGCAGATAGTCAATGGCTTCGCAGGGGTTGGAGTTGGGCTGTGCGCGGTGCACGTCCATTGCGAGTCCACTGAGCAGTCTCGCCAAGGTTTCCGCGTCGTCTTCGTTGAGTCCGGCGAGCAGTTCGGCCTCGGCTGCCTCGACACGCCCTTCGTAGCGTTCCAGCAGCTTCCTTCCGTGGGAAGTGGCCACGATCTTGCGTGAACGGCGGTCAGCGGGGTCCGGGGTCCGCTCGACAACCTTGGCTTCGACCAGGGCGTCCAGCAGGTACGTCAAAACGGTGCGGTCGATGACCAGATGCGCGGCCAGCGCTTGCTGGTTCGGCGGGTCGCGGTGGACGACCGTCGATAGCACCTGGTACCCGCGAACTCCACCCGGCATCCCTTCGACTGCTTCTTCAAAGCGGGCGTGATAGTCGCGCAGGACCATGCCCAGATTCCAGCCCAGATCCCCGGGCGGCGCTGCCGCCAAGGGGTTGCGTGAGGAGAGCCGACTGGTCGTCATGTGCTCATGATACCGCACGATGTGCTGTTCAACAGATCATATTTTAGTGAGATAGTCTGTTCCACAACATATTTTGGTAAAAACGGAGTCGCGCCACTAGTCCGACGCCAGCATGTTTTGAAGGGTCTCCACATGAACACCGCCGCTACCGGCCCGCGAAGTATCGGCATCCTCGGTGCCGGGCGGGTCGGCACCGCCGTCGCCCGCCAGTCCCTAAGGGCCGGTTATCCGGTGAAGATCGCGACGACCAAACCCGTCGAGGAGATTGCGATGCTGGTTGACATCATCACCCCGGGCGCGCGCGCTGTCGAGGCCTCCGAGGCGGCAAACGCGGACCTGGTGGTCATTGCGGTCCCGTTGCATAAGTACCGCTCCCTGAACCCGCGACTGCTGGCTGGCAAGACGGTGATTGACGTGATGAACTACTGGGCCCCAGTCGATGGACTGATCGATGAATTCGAGAATGATCCGCGCACCAGCAGTGAAATCATCCAAGCGTTCCTGCCCGAGGCGCACTTGGTCAAGTCGCTGAACCACATCGGCTATCACGAGCTAGAGGAAGACGGCAAGAAGGCCGGGGCCGTCGACCGGCGCGCTCTTGCGTTGGCCGGTGACGACGACCACGCCAAGCGGATGGTGGCGGCGTACTTGGACCGGCTTGGTTACGACCCCGTCGATGCCGGACCGCTCTGCGCTGGGCGAGCCTTTCAGCCCGGAACGGAGATCTTCAACGGATCCCACACCGCCGACCAGCTCCACGCAGTGCTCGCCGCCGCCCTGGCCTCCTCCGCCTCCTGACATCCGTTCTGGCGACAAGCTCGCGCGGCACTATCAAAACCAGCAAGGAAAACCCCATGGAAATCGGCGCATACAGTTTCGGCGACACCCCACTGAACCCGGACGGCACGCCGCGGCCGACCGCCGAGGCGATCAGGAACCTGTTCGAGGCCATCGTCCACGCGGACAAGGTCGGCCTGGACTACTTTGGCGTCGGTGAGCACCACACCACGAGCATGCCGGCCTCCTCGCCCGGGACACTAATCGCCGCCGCGGCGGCGGCGACCACGCAGATCACCCTCGGCAGCGCGGCCAGCATCATCGGCACTGATGACCCGGTGCGTGTGTTCCAGCAGTTCGCCACCGCCGATGCCATCTCTGGCGGCGGACGGATCGAGATCACTGCCGGGCGCGGATCCTCGGTCGAGACCTTTCCGCTGTTCGGCTACGACCTGGCCGACTACGACGAGCTGTACGCCGACAAGCTCCAGCTCTTGATGACCATCAACGACAGCACAACCGAACACGTCAGCTGGGCGGGTACCGCTCGCCCGGCTCTGGCCAATCTCGCTGTCGTGCCCCGACCGGTCAACGGCCCGCTGCCGATCTGGCTGGCCACCGGCGGCAACGCCGCGTCCTCCGCCCGCGCCGGCAGCCTGGGACTGCCCATCTCCTACGGCATCATCGGCGGGGCCCCTCACCGTTTCGCCCCGCTGGCCCAGCTCTACCGGGCATCGGCCGCCCAAGCCGGCCATCCTGCCGAGAATGCCAAGGTCTCTGTGGCCGCCCTCGGCCTGGTCGCCCCAACCAAGGGCGAAGCGCTTGACCGGTTCTACCCCGGCTGGAACAACCTCAATGTCGAAATGGGTCGATTGCGAGGCTGGCCCGCACCCGACAAACGCGCCTACCTCGCTCAAGCGGAAGCCCCCGGCGCTTACTACGTCGGAGACCCGGACGATGTCGCCGAACGAATCGTTCACCTGCACGGCCACCTCGGGCAAATGCGCCACTTCCTGCAAACCGACATCGGTGGGCTGCCCCATGAACACTTCATCGAATCACTCACGCTGCTGGCAACCGAGGTCAAGCCGCGCGTTGAGCGACTCCTGAAAGCGCAATAGAGACCTTCACCGACCACCCAAAGACAAAAGGACGATCCATGGAACTCGGTATCTACACCTTCGGCGAGATCAACCAGCATCCGGATGGCAAGGCGACCACGGATGTGACGACGCGCCTCGACCAGCTCGTGGAGTTGGCGCAGAACGCCGACCGCGGCGGACTGGACGTGATCGCCCTGGGCGAGCACCACCGACCCGACTTCGTGCTGTCGGCCCCCGAGATGGTCCTCGCCGCCATGGCCACCGTGACCGAACGCATCCGCCTCACCAGCGGCGTCACGGTTCTCTCCAGCCAGGACCCCGTTCGCGTGTACCAGCAGTACGCCACCCTCGATCATCTCTCGCACGGCCGTGCCGAGATCATCGCCGGGCGCGGCGCCTTCACAGAGTCCTTCCCCCTCTTCGGCTATGACCTGGCCGACTACGACGAGCTCTTCGAGGAGAAGCTCTCGATGCTCTTGGAGATTCGCCAACACGACACTCTCACCTGGCAGGGAAAGCACCGGCCCTCTTTGAACCAGGCATCGATCGTCCCGCGCGCCAAGCAAGAACCGCTGCCGGTGTGGGTGGCGATCGGCGGCACCCCGGCATCCGCGATGCGCGCCGGCCTGCTTGGACTGCCCATGATGATGGGCTTCTTCACCGGACCCGAGCAATTCGTCCCGCGCGTCGAGCTCTACCGCCGCGCGGCCGAGCAGGCCGGACACGACCCTGCCCAGTTGCGACTGGGAGCCAGCGGGCACATGTTCATCGGGAAGACATCACAGGGCGCCCGCGACTCCTTCTATCCCTACTACGCCGAGTACATGCGGCAGATGGGCCTGACCGGAGGCACGGTATTTCCGCGTGATGCTTACGATCACTGGATCGAGCGCGGACTGCCCGTGGGCAGCCCGCAGCAGGTCACCGACGAGATCATGAAACGCGTGGAATTGCTCGGGATCGACCGATTCCTCGGCCAGATCGACGTGGGCAACCTCCCCTGGCCGATGATCAACGAGTCCCTCGAGCTCTTCATGACCGAGGTGCTCCCGGTCGTGAAGCGAGAGACCGGCGCCGTCATCGGCTGACGGCCGCCTCCACTTCGAGTCGGCCAAGCTTGTCGGGGTTCGCGATCGAGAAAATCCGCGTGACCTTCCCGTCTTCGATGGCGAGGCTGACGACGCCGAGCAGTTGCCCATCCAGCTCCATCCGAATGCCGGGCTCGCCGTTCACCCACGTCATGACCGCGGCGAGCGCGCCCTTGGCCTTCGCCATCCCGCCAATGACGTATCGGGCCACCCGATCGGCGCCGACGATCGGCCGCTGCGCGGCGCCGCGTGCCTTTCCTCCACCGTCGGCAACGGAAACCACGTCGGGGGCGAGCACATCCATGAGGCCCTGCAGATCGCCCGTGTTGAGGGCGGCGACCAGCCGGCCTACCACTTCCTCAAATTCGGACCGGACCACGCGCACGCGGGGGTGCCGCGCCGTAACGTGGCTCTTGGCCCGGTGTGCGATCTGCCGGACCGCCGCCGGCGACTTGTCGACGGCATCCGCGATCTCGTCGTACGGCATGTCGAAGACCTCACGCAGCACGAAGACCGCGCGCTCGGCCGGACCGAGCGTCTCGAGCACGGTGAGCATCGCGATGGAGAGGTTCTCGGCGAGTTCGACGTCGTCCGCGACATCCGGACTCGTCAGCAGCGGCTCCGGCAGCCACTCGCCCACGTACTCCTCGCGGCGCCGCGTCACCGTGCGCAGGTGGTTGAGCGCCTGGCGCGTCACGATCCGCACCAGGTAGGCGCGCGGTTCACGGATCTCGGATGCGTCCACCGCCGACCAGCGGATCCAGGACTCCTGCAGCACGTCTTCGGCATCCGCGGCCGACCCCAAGAGCTCGTACGCGACGGTGAACAGGAGCCTCCGGTGGACGACGAACGGATCGTCCCCGGCGTGCGCGATGCTGCCCATCCCGGGAGCCTACGCGGTGTCCGAGGCGGTTGACGGAACGGCAAGCGGCGGGAGACCGCACGCATCCGCGAACTGCTCGGAGTGGATGCCGAGCGCGACGTTCATCCGTGCGGACATGTTCATGAAGGCAACGCGCGCGGCGAGTTCGACAAGCGCGGCCGGACCGAGATCAGCGAGGAGGGCATCCGACAGCTCGTCGGTCACCGCCGGCGGCGTCTGGCTCTCGGCCTCCGCGTACTCCATCACCCTGCGCTCGGTGGCGGTGAAGACTGGGGCCTCCCGCCAGCGCGGCACCTCGCGTGCCTTCGCCTCGTTGAGTCCACGGTCGTGCGCCATGAAGTAGTTGAAGTCGAGGCAGAAACTGCAGCCGATCGTCGCGGCCGCAGCCATGGCGGCATACGATGCGAGGTTCTGATCGAGCTCGCCCCACTTTTCGACCTTGCCGCCGATGCCCATAGCGTCCTTCATGACGGACTTGTGGTGCCACAGCACGCCGACGGACTTGGGTACGAAGCCCATCTTCTTGCGGGCCGCGAACTTCACGAGCGCTCCGAACACGCCGTTGATCTCGGTCAGGGGGACGCGGGTGTCGCCGGTCATTTCTTTCTCCAATGTGTCGATGGATTGTGTCCTTCAACATGGAGACACCGGGCGGCGCCGGTCTGTGACACTCGCCCGCGAAATGTGGGGCGGGCGGCTCTACCGTGGCCGTGACACACCGAAGAGTTCCAGGGAGCCGTTGCACCCGGAGTCCCCGAAAACGCCCTCATCGAAATACGGCGCATAGCTACGCGCGAAGTGAATCGGCTCTCCAAAGCGATACTCCGGACCATCCTCGGCCGCCACCGATCCTGCCGTCACTTCCACGTCCCGGGGGACCACCACCCGATACAGATCGCCCGGTCCCTCCACCACCTCGACGTACAGGCACCCATCATCCCCGACGGTCAGTACACCCTCGTAGCGAACGTCGTCGATGACCGCCTCCGCGCCGCGGTCGCGGACAAAGGAGATTCCGGCACTCGTCGCAGCCACCAACGATGCGGCATCACGTAGCTCCCCACCGCACGACGCAAGCGTCGACGCGACGAGCAGGGAGGTCACTAAAACGGGAACGAGCCGAATGACTCGCCGACCCGGAGATTTGCCTCCCATGGTGGTGACCCTACTCCCCCAATGTCGCGCGAAGGCGACGCCTGCGCACCCCCCTTGCCGCTCAAGCTCGACAGGCCTACTCAGCGATGATCTGGTGCCCCCTCGCGGGCGGGCGCGACTCGGCGGCGGTAGATGTACATCGTGATGAGCAGCGCAATCGCCGTCAGCACCGCGGCGACGTTGGCGATGATCAGCGGGAGGGCTCCGTTGACGATGCCGTACGCCAACCAGAGCAGGAACCCGACCAGAAGGATGCACACCCAGGCAGGCGACGTGCCACCGGCATCCCGGTTACGGACGATGACGCGGATCTGGAGGATTGGCGCGAGGGCCATTACAAGACCCCACGACGTAGCGACTACATCAAGCGTTTCGGACAAGATGACCCCATGACTTCAGAACAGTGGATGGTGGACGCGAGCGCCCTCACCTATCTGAAGTCGCGACGGCTCATGTCATCCCCGTAGAGAGGGAGAGAACGGTTGAGCCGGGTCACGGTTCGAGGCTAGCAGGCGCCGGCAGAAGCATGGCAGGGCGAATCCCCGCTAGATTCGGCCCATGCGCCGTTCCCTCATGTTTGTGATGGCCATCAGTCTCACCGTCGGGTTGGCCGGTTGCGTCAATACTGCTGCTACACCGCCGGGCGGGACAATCGCATCAACCCCGCCGCCGACATCCTCTTCAACTCCGACGCCGGTTGAGCGGATGACCATCGGGCTCGATAGCGTCTCGTACGAACACGACGGCAGGGTGGACGTGATCGCGCTGGACGACGGCGCATCCGTCCTCGCCCTATTCGAATCGATTAATGGCTTCCTGCCGACGGGCACCGAAATTGAATACCCTCCCGGATATCCCACTGGTCTATTCACGTATAGATGGAGCGAGGTGATCGTCGCAGTGTCCGATCAGGGGCCGGCCGACTTCGTGATCCTTTCGCCGACCATCAACGGCGTGCCGATTCAAACGACAGAGGGCATCGCGGTCGGCTCCTCCCGCTCGGAGGTCGTGGCTGCCGGGGTTCGCGACTACATGGATGAGGACGACGACGGAGTTGCGGACCATCTGGCATTGGGCTCGCGCGAGGTGCCCGGCACTCGGTCACTTGACCGCGACGGCTTCGTGGGCGCGGAATTCCTTCTTCTCGTGATTTATGGCGACACCGTCGAGCGGATCATTGTGCCTGCAAACGACTTCAGCGACCTCTAACTCAAGCGGTAGCGCACGACAGCCACACGCAAAGCGGAGACTCGACCTCGTCACGTGCACATTAGGCATCACGATGCGCGCCGTGCACGCACGAGCCAACCCATCCCCCGGGCATAAGGCAAGTCGCCCACGCGGATATCGGTGAAGCCTGTGCGTTCCCAGCTCGACAGGATCTCCTCGCGATTGCGAAAACGCAGAGTCGAGGTGGAGAGCACGTCCTGCCCGTCGGGGAACTCGTTGTGCGCTGTAAAGTCACCAACAGAGGGTCCTCGCGGACCTCATTGACCTCGTACCATTCCGTGACGGGCCCCAGCCCCGGCATGTCGGTCGTGGTCGGGGAGTCGGGCACCCACGACTCCCAGACGCGGGCTTCTGGCACGCAAGTTTCGAAAGCAAGCTCTCCTCCAGGCCGCAGCGCGCGATACACCGCCCGAAGAGTTGCTTCCCAGTCCTCATCCGTCAGGAAGACCTGCGCAACGTTTTCCGTGACAGAACTCGACCACGTTCCGACAACGCAACGCTGATGTCGCTGCTGGACGCTTGAGGTTTTCGAAAGTCGCCCACCGGTGTGCCGTACACAGCATGAGCCAAGTCACCATTCAGGCTGTCGACGGGATGGCGGCCTTTATCGCTTGCGCATCGCTGTCGAGGAGCGACCTCTCCCGCTCCTCCCCCGACTCGGGATTGACGTTCCAGCCGTCTCCTGCGTAACGGGGGATGATGTGAAGGTGGAAGTGGAAGACCGTCTGAAAGGCGGCTTCGCCGTCACAGAGGAAGATGTTGATCCCCTCGCAGCGCAGGCTGGAGCGTCGCAAGGCTCGCGCCATGTCATGACCGACTGACCAGACGTGAGCACTAGTGGCTTCATCGAGATCTTCTAAGCCGATCGCGTGTCTGCGTGGCACGACGAGAAGATGGCCAGGCGTGACGGGGTACCGGTCCATGAAGACCACAACGGTCTCGTCCTCATACACCACACTTGCCTCGCCCTGTCGGGCGACGATGGCGCAGAAGGTGCACACCGGCGCCGCTGATGCCGCGTTCTGTGTCATACGCGCAATAGTTCCGGTACATCCAGACAGGCGCAACTCAGTTGCTCCCGGAGCCTAACCTCGGCCGACGGCTCGTTGGCAGGAGCGGACCACCAACCCTTATCCAGATGGCCGATAGAAACGCCGCGTTGCACGCTGAAGCGGCCCTGACTACTACACGTTGAAGCGGAACTCGACCGAATGCCATTCCAACCTGCGTGCTCGAAACGGTCGCCTTGTCCTTTGACTTGTTGGCCATGCCCGGGGGCTATGCAGGTGGGGTTGAGGCGCCAGAACTGGGGCCATTCCGTTGGGCGTGAGGATTCGCGGGTTGAACTACCCTTACCAGAAGAGCCAATATACCGCAGATCGCACTGGGCTACGCGTGGTGTCTGCCAGAACCCGACATCAAGGACACCGATGCACCCGAGCACACGCCCTCAGCGTCGATTCTCCATCCCGCGCCTCCTCAAGCAAGCGGCAGTTGCTACCCTGACCGGCGTGCTCATGTTCGCCGGTGTCGCACCAGCCGCGGCCGCACCGGAAGATGACCTCGCAGCCCTGGTCGCCCACGCGGAGACACTCACCGGCGGTGAGTACACAGCAATGGCTGGAACGGAGTTCTTCGCGGCGCTCTCACATGCGAAGGATGTCCTGGCTGAAGACCCCGTGGACGAACCACGGGTCTCCGACGCTTTCGATCAGCTCAGCCAAGCCATCAGCCTGCTCGTTGACCTGTCCACCCTCCGGTCAACGTTCAATGCAGCAGTGAAAACTGGTGACTTCACAGCGCACAGCTGGACCGCCCATGAGGCAAGCCTCAACCATGCGGCCATGATTCTGAGCTGGACGACACCCGGTGAAAAAGTCATCGCATCCAAGGTGTTCGTGGACAACGCCACAGCAGCGCTGATCGCAACGGAGGGTTTTCTCGTTGACCTCAGCGGTGTCCGGGTCGCGTACAGGGATGCACCGAAAAGCGGTGACTACACCTTCTCGAGCTGGACCCCCCATCAGGCAACCCTGACCGCAGCGGCCCGCCTCCTGGACGATGCGACATCACCCAGCTTCGTGACCACGCAGTGGTACGCGGACGCGGTCGTCACAGCGTTGACCGACTCGGAGGCTGTGCTCGTTGACCTCAGCAGGCTCCGGGCTCAGACACTCGCACCGTGGAACGGTGAGTACACCGACTTCAGCCACAGGGCTTACAGCGACGTGCTGAACGTCGCGCTCGAAGCCCTAGACAAAGCGGCTCGCCCCGGGTTCCATATCAGCCAAGCTAATGTGGACACACTCACCGCTGACCTCGTCAACGCATACAACGCACTGGCTGACCTGTCCGGGCTGCGCCACGCCTACAGCAACGCGATGCTCCACACCCGGTCGAACTACCTCACACACGGGTGGGTTCGGTTCGAGGCCGCTCTCAGTGCCGCGGCTGATGTCCTTGCGCAACCCAGCCCGACCACTGCGGAGGTCGCTGCAGTCACGCAGAACCTCATCGACACTCAGTCTGCGCTGGTGCACAGCGGCTGGCTCCACGAGGTCCTCCAGACCGTGAGGTGGAAGGATGAGGCCGACTACGGGGCTGCGACCTGGGCACGGTTCATGGACACTGTCGCTGTGCTCGAGGCGCTCGCGGTCCGTGATCTCGCCGGTGACCTTATCCCTGAGGGTGACGTGTTCGACGCGTTGAACGACTACTACACCGCGGAAGCCGGCCTGCTGGAGACCGTGCCGCTGCACGCAGCCGCCGACGACTTCGCCAGCCTGGACGCAAACCATTACGCCACCGTCGCGTTCGCCGAGCTCGCAGCTATCGCCGCTGGGATCGACCGAGTGATCGCCGACTCCGGAGACCCGGCGAAGATGGGTGTGCCCGGTGACGAGTTCCTGCTGCCGCGGTACTGGGCGAAGAAGGATGAGCTGGCAGACATCCGGGCGCTCACCGCCCTGTTCGACCGGATCGATGTGGCCAGCCGCTCGCACACGGCTCACAGTGTCGCAGCGCTCCGCTCAGAGCGGTTCGCAGTAGAAGACGCGGTGGAGAACCACCGGGTGACCGACGCTGACGTTGAAGGCTTCGTCCTCCTGCTGGAAGCGCTGGAGAACGCACTGGTCAGCGTCACCCCGCTCGAGGACAGCCTGATTGCCGCTGCGGCGCTTGACGAGCGGCTATACGAGGTTGCCCTCTGGTCGGAACTGGCTACCGGTGTCGCCGCGGGGAAGCTGCTGCTCGCCGACACAGCCGATCCGAACGTACCGATCACAAGGGCGGAGATCGCATCCGCGGCGCAGGCGATCACCGACGCGATCCACAGGCTGGAGATCACACCACCGTTGATCACAGTAGGAGGTTTGCCAGCCAAGGACGGGCTGTCGGTTCAGGCTGGTGCCGAGCTGACAATTGCTGGTGAACGGGTCGAAGGCGGAAGCGTGTTCAGGGCGGAGCTCCACTCGACGCCGACTCTGCTCGGTTCTGTGACCGCGGGCATTGACGGGACCGCAGTCCTGAACGTGAGGATCCCGGCGAACACCCCTGCTGGGAAGCACACCCTCCATGTGTTCGGCACCGCAGTCGACGGAACACCGATCCACCTCACGGTCGCGGTCACCATTGTTGCTGGGCCGGGTGCCTCGTCGAACCTGCCGCGCACCGGAGCTGACCTGTCCCCGCTGCATGCAGGTGGTGGCCTCATCGCTGTCGGGGTCCTGCTGATTCTGAGCCGGCGCAGGTGGACAACCCGCTAGACGATGTCAGGAGCGGGCAGTTCGGTGCCTATTGCCGGGCAGCCCGTATCGCATCCCGACCACTCGATGGATGCCGCGAAGCGGCGCTCAGCGCTGGTTACACGTTGAGGCTGCTGGGGCATGTCTACTGATGATGAGAAGGCTCCAGCGTGCCTTTTTGTGGTCGGTGGACTTTACGTTCTGTTCAATTGATACCTGCAGCAACTCTCGCGAGGTGCTCTGATGGTTCTATTCCCAACTCGACGGCCAAGTTGGTCCTGAAAGCCTGGAATGTGCGTAAAGCACGGGCACGGTTTCCCGCCTTCAGCTCCGCGTTGATGAGCAGCGCGACGGCGCTTTCATGCAGCGGCTCCAGCTCGAGGGCGCTCTCGGCCGCTTCGACAGCTTTGTGAACGTCGCCCTCGTCGATCCAGCGGCGGGCCAGCATAAGGAATGCGCGCAGACGTACGTTCCGCAGCCGCTGCTGCTCCACGAACACCCAGTCGTCGTACCAGCCCGGCAGCAAATCTCCGCAGTGCAGGCACGAGAGGCAAGCATCGTCCGATAACTCCGAGCCAAATTCGCCAAGACGCTTGACCTTACTGACCACATCGTGCAGGTCAATAGTGACGCGGTCTGACAAAGACAGCACTTGGCCGTCGTTTACCAAAAGCCCCGGAACCTGGCTGGATGTCAAGTAGACGGATGTTCGCAGACTTTCCATTGCACGTGCTTCGGGTCTGTCCGGCCACAAAAGTCCGCTGTAATAACGACGGGGCCGGGGGCCATAGATGGCCAAGGCAGCTATCAACCGTTGCTGCCGTGACGCGACGCGGATTTCTGTCCCGTCCCGCCACAGCTGGAAGCACTGAAGAAGATTTAACTTGAACTGTCCGTCATTGTCCTGCGCCATACCGTTTCCCAACAAGGGCTGAATCACGTCCACGGGGTAAAAAGAAGTTCGCGTGAGTCCACATACCCTGCGGCTCCCCCTCAAGGGACGCCGGCGATGGTGAGCACTGCTTAGCTCATCAGCGCACTCGTTCTGCCGCCGTTGGCAGGCAAGCGTCGCTTCTAGTCCGTCTCTTCTACTTGTTTGAGACAAAGTACCGCATCAGCCAGCCAATGGAAATGGAGACGGCGGACATTTACGAAACTATGGAAAGGCTTACAAAAGGTGTTATATCGGTGTCGCGCAGGAGCCTGGTTCTTCAGGTTCCATGATAAGACTTGATGTTGGAATTAACCGACACGGTGACTGTCAAGCAGCTGCCTTGTATCGACGACTAGCAGGAGCAAATCTTTGACAGACGAATCAGCTTCGGAAGGGTCAGACGGCGGCATAGTTTCCAGTAACCTGGGCACTCTGGTGATCAACGTGTGGCGTGAAGCCGAGCACGCGAAGCCGCTCCGGGCCCGCTTTTCCTCCCGGACTGAGGATGACTCCGAGGCGACAACGAGCTATGCCGCTGACCTGGACACCGTCCTTGCGCACGTGACCGATTGGTACCAAGGACTGGCCGAGGCGCAGGAGTAGTAACACGTAGCCCTGAGCTTTCCCTGCAGACTGCCCTGCCTGTTTAGAACGCTCCAGCCGGCGATCACGCCTCAGTCACGCCTCAGTCACGCCTCAGTCACGCGTGTGTCACGGCTCCGGAACTAACCTCCACAATCCCAAGCCGTTTGTGATTTGGAGGCAGACCGTGTTCCTTTTTCTTCTTTGCCGAGGGCCATCCGGGGCAGTCAGGCTCGCCATCCCCGCTCGAGAAGCAGTGGCGGAGCACCTCACATGCCGTACTTTGTCATGCCCATGAGCGTGTTCATGTGGGCGGAGGCCGCACAGTCGGCGCTCCACCTGGGGGGACGATTCCTGCTCATGGTCTCGATGACGTTGTTCCTGTCCTACGTGCTCTTCATGATCGGGGCCGTCGTGGTGTCAGGCTTTCTGAGCACGGCTCGCTCCGACCGCCGGCGCCTCGCGCACAACAGGCCGGCCGCGTCGGGCGCTCCGCGGCCGCGACGCCGATGTGGCAGGTCGACTCCAAGGCCGACCACCGTGGAGCACGGGCGTAGGGAACAAAGACCATGATGATCCTGTACGGTCAGCGCATCGACTTCGTCCTGATCCTGGCCGTGAGCCTGGTGCTCCTGTCGGTTCTGTACGGTGTGCTGATGCTCGTGCTGTCCCGGTTCGAACCGGCGTACGCGCGACGTCGAGCGGTGACCTTCCCAGGAACCGCGGCCGAGAAAGCCGTCATCTTCGTGGTGCCCTGTCTCAACGAGGAGCGGGTCCTCGCCGCAAGTCTCGATCGGCTCGTGGAGATGGACCACCCGCGGATGCAGGTCCTGGTGATCGATGACGGTTCGGACGACGGCACAGCGGCCATCGTGCGAGCCCACCCCGATCCCCGGGTCAGCCTGCTGCAACGACGGCTGCCGAGCGCCCGGCAGGGCAAGGGCGAAGCGCTGAACGCGGCGATCCGGCACATCCGCTCCGGGGCGCTCGGCGCTTACACCGACGCCTCGGACGTCGTCGTCTGCGTCGTGGACGCCGACGGGATGATGGAGCCGCAGGCCCTGGACGAGGTGATGCCGCTCTTCGCCGATCCCCGGCTGGGCGCCGTCCAGATCGGCGTCCGGATCAACAACCGCCACCAGAACCTGCTGGCCCGGATGCAGGACATCGAATTCGTGCTCTACACAGAGATCTTCCAACGCGGCCGCCGGCACCTGGGGAGCGTGGGGCTAGGTGGCAACGGGCAGTTCGTGCGGCTCTCGGCCCTCATCAGCCTCGGCCCCGCGCCCTGGTCCAGGAGCCTATCCGAGGACCTCGACCTCGGCGTGCGACTGCTGATCAGGGGGTGGAACATGGAATTCTGCTCCACCTCGGCCGTGCACCAGCAGGGTCTCGTGGACGCCCGGCGCTGGGTCAAACAACGGACCAGGTGGTTCCAGGGGCACCTGCAGTCCTGGACACTGGTCCCCTGGGTGCTGCGGGACCTGACCGGCGCGCGCCGCCTAGACCTGCTCTACCACCTGACCAGCCCTTACCTCCTCCTGCTCGCCTCCTTCCTCAGCGCCGCCTTCCTGCTGTGGATCGTCAGCATCGGCATCGGCGTTGTCACGGGGTCCGTGGACTTCTCGTGGTGGTGGGTCTCGGCCTACGCCTTGGCGTTCGGACCCGCGCTGATGTTCGGGGTCGTCTACTGGCACCACGAACGCGGTCACGGCTTCGGGCCGCTGAGCGCCCTCGTGGTCCTACACGTCTACGTCGGCTACGTCGTCCTCTGGTACGTCGCCGGGTGGAAAGCTGCCTTCCGCTCCCTCGCGGGCCGGAACTCCTGGGCGAAGACGGACCGGACCACGGACGACCAGGACTCGGCCGCGCAGAAGCTGGACCACCCGTTGACGGCACCGCCATGAGGACAGCACTGTTCCTCGGGGCCACGATCCTGCTCGTGGGTTCCATCGCCGCCGCCGTCGGGCTGGGCCAGCGCCACACCGGCCCCTGGTCGGACGGGCAGGTCATCGGACGGTGGACCGTGATGTACACCGGGTACGGTGAGGCCTCGGGCCACGACGACGAGGTCGTGCTCCATCCCCGGTCGGCCGTCTCCGCGGACATCAGCCACGGCGGTCTCGTGCACACCACCCGCTCCTACACCGACCCCACCTTCGAGGTGACGGTGCACACCGAGGCCCAAGTGCGGGACGGCCCGCCCAACGTCTGGGAGGTGGGCTGGGTGCTGTGGAACCTCCGCGACGACGAGCACTTCTACGCCGTGGCGCTCAAGCCCAACGGGTGGGAGATCTCCAAGCAGGATCCCGCCTACCCCGGCAACCAGCGGTTCATCGCCACCGGCTCCGAACCGCAGTTCCCCATCGGCGAGGACTATCGCGTGCGCGTGGAGCACGACTGGCCCCGCATGACGGTGAGCGTCGACGGGCGGGAACTCGCGACCATCACCGACGACGAACGACCGTACCGCGGCGGAACCATCGGCCTGTACACCGAGGACGCGAGAGTCCGCTTCACCGACCTGGACATCCTCGACGCCGCCCCCGACTGACCAAGGCCTTCGGGCTCCCACCGGACACCAATCGCACCAGAAGCAACCTATGTCTCACTCATCCTCCAGGACGCCCATCTCCGTCTGGCGATCTACGGCACACGGCCCGAGGCCATCAAGATGGCACCTCTCGTGATCGCGCTGCGCGACGATCCGCGCTTCGAGGTCCGCGTGGTCGTCACGGGCCAGCACCGCGAGATGCTGGACCAGGTCAACCAGTCCTTCGGCATCGTCCCGGACCGGGACAACATCACTCCCGGCTCGATCGTGGTGACGGGCAACTCGGTCATCGATGCCCTGTTCATCACCGTCGCCTCCCGGCCGAGGATCGAGAACCCCGCGCAGGGCGCGCGACTGGCGGCCGGACGTCCCGTGGTGCTCGTGACGGCACACCGCCGCGAGTCGTGGGGAGAAATCGTCGACGCGGTGTCCACCCTCATCGAGGACGAACGGACCTACCAGCGCATGGCGAGGGCGCTCAATCCATACGGCGACGGTCACGCCGCCGAGCGGACCGTCCGGGCCCTGGCCCGCCACTACGGACACGACGACACCGTGCAGGAGTTCCATGACTGGGCAGCAGCCGTCCCCGTCGCCTGAGAACCGCCGCACGCGGGCTTCACACCGGTCCACGGAGCCGTCGTCACCCACACCCCGAGGAAGAGCCATGGAGAAGCAGTACCAGTTGTCGAGGAGAGGACGCATGGGGTGGGTGACCGCCCTGATTTCCTTGCCCTTGGTCGCCGCCGGCGCCGTATTCGGCCTCACCGACGACAGCCTCGTCAACGGGGAGAACTCACCGCTGGCTCAGCGCTACACGACGGTGACGAAATCCGGAGCCGACGTGTCGGAGGGGAAGACCGCCACGTTCTCACCGCGCTTCGGCCGACCGGGCGGGGCGCGCACGCTGGTGCTCTACGACGGCACCGGTACCGCTCCGGAGGACGCGGAGCTCTACAGCATTGCCGCCGGGAACCTGGCCACGCACTTCGGCGAGGCCGAGGTCGCGGTCGTGGGCGACTACACCGCGGACACGATGGAGGACTTCGACGCCGTCGTCTACCTCGGAACGGACTACTCAGCCTCCCCGCCGGAGGCCTTCCTCACCGACGTCCGAGAGGGCACCGTGCCCGTGCTCTGGGTGGAGCAGAACATCGACGACCTCGTCGGCTACGAGCCGGACTCCACCGAGGATTTCGTGTCCCGGTACGGCTGGGACCCCACCGCCCCTCTGGAGGTGACCACCGAGCAGGTGGAAGCCGTCTCCTACGAGGACCGCTCCGTGCACCGTAACAAACTGAACTCCGACACCGTCTACAGTCCGCGCGTCGTGGACCCGGGCAAGGCCCAGGTCCTCGCGACTGTCGTATGCGGTGACCCGCAGCACCCTGTTCCGTGTGACGTCTCCGGCGAACCATCGACGACGGCACCGGCCTGGGCCGTCCGCTCAGGCCACCTCACCTACCTGGCCGAGGTGCCCCTCAACTACATCGACCAGAACGACCTCTATCTGATCTTCTCGGATCTGTACTACGACCTGCTCGCGCCGGGGACGGAACCGGTGCGGCAAGCTGCTTTGCGCTTGGAGGATGTAGGCCCCGAAGCCGATCCCAACGATCTGCGGAAGGTCGCCGACTACTTGCACGATGCAGGGGTGCCCTTCCAGGTAGCAGTCATGCCCGTGCACGTGGCCCGCACCCCGGACAAGGACGGATGGTACGGGCTCAGCCTGCTCGATACCCCGCAAGTGGTCGACGCACTGAAGTACATGCAGGCCCGGGGCGGAACCCTCATCCAGCACGGCACCAGCCACCAGTACGGCACCCTCGACAATCCGTACAGCGGCCGAACGGGCGAGGACTACGAGTTCTACCAGTACGGCTGCACGGAGACCGCCCGGCCGCCCCACGAGTTCAGGGAGTGCGAGGCCGAGTCCTACATCACCAAGATCGGCCCGGTCGCGGAGGACAGTGTCGAGCAGCACGTCGCCCGGATCGAGCACGGCCGGCAGGTGATGATCGACGCCGGCCTGGGCGCACCGACGATCTTCGAAACTCCCCACTACGCGGCGTCCGTCAACGCCTATGCCGCGATCGCTGAGGTGTACGACGCACGATACGAACAGTCCGACTACTACGCCGGCATGATCTCGGGTGAGGAGATCACCCCGGCGTCCTACTACAGCCAGCACTTCCCGTACACCGTCCACGACATCTACGGCACCACGGTGTACCCCGAGAACCTCGGCAACATCACCGAGACGGAGCAGAACAACCACGCCATCCGGGATCCGGAGTTCATCATTCAACGGGCCGAGGCGCACCTGGTCGTCAGAGAGTCCACGGCCAGCTTCTTCTTCCATCCCTACCTGAGCCTGGACTCGCTCGAGCAGACGGTCACCGGCATCAAGGACCTCGGCTACACGTTCGTCCCGGTCGGCGACCTGAGATGAGGAACGGGCGGCCGGGGTACTCGTTGAGCTGTTTCCGATAAAAAGGATCGTGCTGCTAAACGTTGAAGCGGAACTCCACACCGTCCCGTTCGGCCCTCTCCTCGGCACGACCGATGAGCGTGTCAGCGGCGATCCACGTTATTGGGGCCGCGACAGCCATGAAGATGCCTGTCACTCCGAACCAGGACCAGTCCGTCGGTGAGACGAGTGCGCTGACCAGGCCGACACAGAGCCAGAAAAGCGCCGCGCCCCCGGCCGCGCCGATGCTGCCGACAGCCTTGCGAGAGCCGGCAGATCGCAGAAGCTTGCGATCCCAAATCACGAGGGAGAGTGCGCCACCGACCACGCCCGCGAGTGCTGTGACCGCGCCGATCACGCATCCACCAGCGAGCGCGTGGAAGAACGCGCCCCACCCGCCATAGGTTCGGTAGGCGGAGTTCCCGGTTAGGTAAATCGCGAGGTAGATCGCGATACCGATTGCGGCACCGGTTGGGACGGCCCATGCAGCCGCCCGCCAGTACCTCCGCCACATGAACTCAACCTATCGTCTCGCTACTTCTCCTTCTCCACAGATGTGCTTGAGAACGGAGATCGACCAGGTCGCCACTCCGAAGTTGCGGGTTTGTACTCGACCCCGCGGCTATGTCGTGATCGGCGATGTGTGCCAGGCATCGACTGATTCCGGCGGAGCCACGAGTGTGGCGAGTCGTTGGCGTGCCCGTGAGTAGCGTGTGCGAGCGGTGGATTCGTTCATCCCGAGATGACGAGCAGCTTCGGCGATGCTGAACCCGTCCCAATGAAGCAAGACGACGAGTTCGCGGGAGCGGGCGTCCAGGGCACCAAGGGCGTCCCGGATCTCTCGCACTTTCATCGCTGACTCCGCGGCGTCATCGGCGGCGTTTCCTCGGGCCGCGATCTCGCTCATCCGATCACGCAGGGCGCTCGCTAACTCCGTGTGTTTGACACCGTGTCGGTAGTACTCGCGCACAACGTTGCGGGCGATGCCAAAGCACCACATCCGCGCCCCCTCATCCGTCGTCGGGACCTTTCCGCCGGCTTCCCACAGCGCCAACAGCACCTTCCCAAGAAGATCCGCGGCGTCCTCGGGATTGCCTGTACGTCGCCGCAAGTACCGCAGGACATCGCCCGCGTTGTCTTGCACGACAATTTCGACCCAGTCGCGAAGAGCCGCCGGTAGCTGACGAGGTCGTGTCATCGGAGCTGTCCCTTGCAGTCCGAGGCGCCCCCGGCCTCCCGCACTGCCCCATCTATGTCGTCGGGGATCTCCGTCCAAATGAGATGCATTGCTTGCTGGAACGAGAACATGTCGCGGATCTGCTGACTGTCTGTCTGGAAGTCGTCGTTCGGGCCCGGAACAAATGGGTTCGCGATTGCTTCGTCGTAGATGCGCTGCCCAATTCCAGTCCAGTCGTGGTTCTTCATGAACTGAGCTGCGCGTTCGTCGACTGCCGTCCTTTCCGCCGGATCACCGAAATGGATCCCATATGTGCAGTGGACGAAGACGCCGGTGTCGGTTGTGTAGATGATCGGGATCTCGCCATCAAGTTCCACCTCTTGACCGCCAACCCACAATCGGATTGGCATGGCAAGCGCAGCTGCCCCCGTCAGAGCAATCACCCCTGCAATCGACAGTGGGACGATCACCTTGGGGTTCTTCCACCACCGGATTGGGGCCTTTTGGAAAATCGCGCGCTCGGCCTCCACGGACATGCGCAAAATAAGCTCTCGCGCTTCGTCGTCCTGTTCCCCACGCGCCGGATCGGCCTCTTCAAGCGACTTGTGCAGCAGGTCCATTTCACACCTCGATTTCTGCTCTTACTCAGAACATGTCGAATCGGGCGGAAGCGTCCCAAAACAGTGAGGGCAACGTTCTGGATCCGTGCGCGAGGCGCACGAAACAGATCCTGAGTGGTCGCACATTGGGCCACCACCGTAACGGAACTCCACTACTGCTCGCCGCTGACTTCGAGCGGCCACGGCTCGTACTGTACGTCTGCGAAGGACGCGACCTCCTTCCGCAGCCGTGCCACGATCCCCCGGCCATCAAGACGCCAACGCTCGCGGCTCTCGTCCGAATCCCACCCCTCGAAAGGCTCGAAGTGGGACTCCCAAAATGCGTTCCACCGGGCTATGTCCTGAGACAGTTCGTCGGACAGCCCGTACATCTCGGGCGAGGTCGTGTAACCGAAGTCCCGCGTCGGTGTGGATTCCTCCCAGAGCGGCCAGTCGCGGGAATAGTCCGGGGAGAGACGGATTATCCGACGCTCGAGGGGTGTGCCGACCATGCTGACCGACGCTAGCCGCGGCGAATCACTTCTGTCTAGGAAAAGAACTCGTGCCCAAAATAAGTGGCGTCGCCCCGTCGCCAGGCTGCCGGGCGTCCTATTGTGCTAATCCGTCATGCACGTGAGAAGCGGAACTCCACCACGTCGCCGTCCTGCATGATGTAGTCCTTGCCCTCCATACGGGCCTTGCCCTTCGCGCGCGCCTCGGCGACCGAGCCGGTCTCGACCAGGTCACCGAACGAGATCACCTCGGCCTTGATGAAGCCCTTCTCGAAGTCTGTGTGGATCACGCCGGCCGCCTGCGGCGCCTTCCAGCCCTTGCCGATCGTCCACGCGCGAGCCTCCTTCGGCCCGGCGGTCAGGTAGGTCTGCAGCCCGAGAGTGTCGAAGCCGATGCGCGCAAGCTGGTCCAGCCCGCTCTCGCTCTGCCCGGTGCTCTCCAGGAGCTCCTTGGCATCATCCGCATCCAGGTCGATGAGCTCGCTCTCGAGCTTCGCATCCAGGAACACGGCCTTCACCGGCGCGACCAGGTCGGCGAGTTCCTTCTTCTTGTTTTCGTCCATCAGCACGTCCTCGTCGACGTTGAAGACGAAGATGAACGGCTTGGCGGTGAGCAGGCCGAGTTCGCGGATCGGCTCGATGTCCAGCCCGGATGCCGACAGCAACGTCCCCGCGTTGAGCACCTCGGCCGCCTTCTGCGCGGTCTCCAGCACGACCGGCTCGACCTTCTTGCCGCGCACATCCTTCTCGTACCGCGCGATCGCCTTCTCGAGGGTCTGCAGGTCGGCGAGGATCAGCTCGGTGTTGATCGTCTCCATGTCGCTGGCCGGGTCGACCTCGCCGTCGACGTGAACCACATCCGAATCGCTGAATCCGCGGATGACCTGCGCGATCGCATCCGCCTCCCGGATGTTCGCAAGGAACTTGTTGCCGAGCCCCTCCCCCTCGCTGGCGCCCTTCACGATGCCGGCGATGTCGACGAAGGAGACCGGGGCCGGCAGGATGCGCTCGGAGCCGAAGATTCCGGCGAGCGTGTCCAGACGCGGGTCGGGCAGGTTGACCACGCCGATGTTCGGCTCGATCGTCGCGAACGGGTAGTTCGCGGCGAGCACCGTGTTCTTCGTCAGTGCATTGAACAGGGTTGACTTGCCGACGTTCGGGAGACCGACGATCGCGATAGTGAGAGCCACGGGGGTCAATCGTACCGGTGCGGCGGGTCAGGGCTTTGCGAACGGGTCCTCAATGAACAGGTGGTCGCCCAGCAGGAACCATCCCGGGCGACTGATGTCCGGCGGAAAACCTGCCGGCGAGAACTCGAAGTTCGGTTCGCCCTGGCCGCCCTCGTAGCCGAGGATCCCGCCCCCGCACATCGACGAGATTTCCTGGCCGTCCACGTAGGCCAGGATCACGCAGAATTGCGCAGCCGAATGCGACGAGCGCGCGGCGAAGAAGCGGTATCCCATGAACTCGCCAAGCATGCGCGTCGATTCGGGCACCACATGGTCCAGTGAAGGTGAGTCGTCGGCGAGAAGATCCCAAACCCCCTGCTCCCTATCGAAGATCGCGGGCTGCGGCATTCCCAGGCGGTACTTCGGTCTGCTCACCTGGAAGTGGGGGTTCAGCTGCAACCAGCCCAGGCCGTTCGAAGCTGCCTGCGGCTCCACTGTGAACACGAAACCAGGACCCTGCTGCATCTCGGCGGCGACGGTATCGCTCCCACAGGCGAACGTCGTGAGTGCACCGGTTACGTCAGTCACGGCGACGCAGTACGGCTGGTCCAACGGCATGCTTTGCAGCACAAGGTAGTAGCTAGCGGTAGCCCTCAACCTCGCCCAGCATGCGCGATGTGCCCTGAAGCAGGCTCACCCAGGTAACAAGCGCATGAGGCAATCGGTCAACGGTGCGCTGCTCACCGCTGAAGAGGTCGAACACCGGCGGGCGTTCCATTGGCGCCACGCAGCCGGTCACCAGCAGCGCACCCACCGCAATGGTGACCGTCGCCAGCAGCCTGCGAGCGCGCATCCGGACCCCCCTCGACCCCGACGCTACAGGCGAACGGCTCGGTAAGCGTGCGTCACATACGGCAGGTCGATGGTGCCGCTGTCGGCCAGCTCGGGCAGGGCGTCGGTCAGTTCGCGCAGCTCGCGGTCGATGCGCTCTTGGTTTGCGGCGTCCGCCCCGATGTAGAAGCTGCGCGAGCGGGCTAGATCCAGGATGCCGTCGGCCGAGAACGGCTTGGCCCAGTGGAATGTCTTCTCCTCGAGCACGCCGAACGGTTCGTGCACGATGGTGTCGCCGTTCGTGATCATGCGCTCCGCGACGCTCACGTGGCAGATCTCGCCGAACCGCCGGACCCATTCGACGCTCTCGTCGCGCACGTTCCAGATGAGTCCGAGCCGACCGCCGGGTCGCACCACTCTGCCCACCTCGGCCGAGGCGGCCACCGGTTCCACCCAGTGCCACGCCTGCGCGAACAGGGCCGTGTCGACGCTCGCATCCGGCAACGGCAGTCGCTCGGCCGAGCCGACGAAGGTGGGGACCCCGGGCACCGCGTCGTGCAGGCTGCGCAGCATCTCGGCATCCGGGTCCACCGCGACCACCTCGCGACCGTCTGCCACCAGCTGGCGGGTGAGCTTGCCGGTGCCGGCGCCGATGTCGGCAACCCGCTTGGGTGAATCGTCGAGCAGCCAGGCGACCGCCTCCTCCGGGTAACCCGGGCGGGCGCGCTCGTAGCTGCCGGATGCCCGGCCGAAGGATTGAGACAACGGTTGCTGTTTCGTCACGACACCATCGTTGCGTATCGGGGCGCCGTTCCGCCGCCGATCCGCAGGTGAGCGGGGCGTCGCTTCCTGTGGCGTCCGAGGCCCGTGAGACGATGCGCCCATGGCACTGAACTTCACCGCAATCGACTTCGAAACCGCTAACGGGAGCCCGGCATCCGCCTGTTCGGTCGGTTTGGTGAAGGTGCGCGACGGCAAGGTGGTCGACAAGACCGGCTGGTTCATCAAGCCTCCGCTGGGTGTCGACCACTTCAACGAGTGGAACGTGCGCATCCACGGCATCACGCCGACGGATGTCGCGGACGCGCCGCTGTGGGAGCTGCAACTCCCCGACCTGATCGCCTTCGCCGACGGAGATCCGCTGGTCGCCCACAACGCCGGCTTCGACATGGGCGTCATCAAGTCGGCGTGTGCGGCGAGCCTGATCGCCTGCCCGGACTTCGAGTACCTGTGCAGCCTGCAGGTGGCGCGCCGTACCTACAACCTTGACTCGTACCGACTGCCGGTCGCGGCGATGGCTGCCGGATTCGAGGACTTCGACCACCACAACGCGCTCGCCGACGCCGAAGCGTGCGCGGCCATCGTGGTGCACGCGGCGAAGCGGCACGACGCGCTCGACGTCGCGCACCTCGCGCAGATCGCCGGGGTGCGGATGGGCGCGATCGGCGTCGGCGCCCTCACCGCGGCCGCCGAGCGCACCGGGAGCATGGCGCTCAGCTGAGGCCTTGGGCCTTAACCCGTCTCAAGGAATTTTGGCTTCAAGCGCCCTGTTTGGGGCATCCGGATGCTCCGGTGACCGAAGTCTCCTTGAGACGGGTTAAGCGTGCCTAGTTGTGCTCCGGGAAGCCCAGGTTGATGCCACCGTGCGACGGGTCGAGCCAGCGGCGGGTCACTGCCTTCTCCTGCGTGAAGAAGCGCACCCCATCCGGGCCGTATGCCTTGGTGTCGCCGAAGAACGACGCTTTCCAGCCGCCGAACGAGTGGTACGCGACCGGGACCGGGATCGGCACGTTGATGCCGACCATGCCTACCGACACCTCGCGCTGGAAGCGCCGTGCGGCACCACCGTCGTTGGTGAAGATCGCGGTGCCGTTGCCGTACGGGCTCGAGTTGATGAGCTCGACACCCTCCTCGAAGCTGCCGACACGCAGCACCGACAGCACCGGGCCGAAGATCTCGTCCTGGTAGATCTTCGATGTCGCCGGCACCTTGTCGATCAGGGTCGGACCGAGCCAGAACCCGTCCGGCTCGCCGTCGACCTCGGGGTCGCGGCCATCGACGACCAGCTCGGCGCCGTCACCGTTCACCGAGTCGATGTAGCTCTTGACCTTGTCCCGGTGCTCGCGCGTGATGAGCGGGCCCATGTCGGTGCCGCGCATCCCGTCGCCGGTCCTCAGCCCCTTCATCCGCTCGCCGATCTTTGCGATGAGCTCGTCCGCGATGGTGTCCACCGCGATCAGCGCACTGATCGCCATGCAGCGCTCGCCCGCCGAGCCGAAGCCCGCGTTGACGGCGGCGTCCGCGGCCAGGTCGAGGTCGGCATCCGGAAGCACCAGCATGTGGTTCTTCGCGCCGCCGAGAGCCTGCACGCGCTTGCCGTGCTTGGCCGCGGTCTCGTAGATGTACTTCGCGATCGGAGTGGAGCCGACGAACGAGATCGCCTTGACGTCCGGATGCTCGAGGATCGCATCCACCGCGACCTTGTCGCCATGCACGACGTTGAGCACGCCCTCCGGCAGACCGGCCTCGGTGAAGAGACGGGCGAGCCAGTCGGATGCGCTCGGGTCCTTCTCGCTCGGCTTCAGCACCACGGTGTTGCCCGCCGCGATCGCGAGCGGGAAGTACCACAGCGGCACCATCGCCGGGAAGTTGAACGGGCTGATGATGCCGACCACGCCGAGCGGTTCGCGCGTCGTGTAGACGTCGACACCGGTGGAGACGTTCTCGCTGTACTCGCCCTTGAGGAGATGAGGGATGCCGACCGCGAATTCGACGACCTCTAGGCCGCGCGAGATCTCGCCGTGCGCATCCGAAAGCACCTTGCCGTGCTCGGAGGTCAGGATCTGCGCGAGCTCGTCGCGGCGGGCGTTGAGCAGCTCGCGGTAGTTGAAGAGGATCGCCTGGCGCTTCGCGAGCGAGGTCTCTGCCCACGCTGGGAAAGCGGCCTGAGCGGAGGCGACGGCATCGCTGACATCGCCAGCGGTGGCCATCCGCACCTCCTTGGACGTGGTGCCGAGCGCCGGGTTGAACACCGGCGCGGTGCGGGTGGATTCGCCCTCGAACGGGCGACCGGAAACCCAGTGGTTGAGGATGGTCATCACTAACCGTGCTTTCTCGTCATTGAAGTGCCTTGCACCCAGTCTGCTCGGCCGCGAGTCTGCATTCAAGGAGAGAAGGCGCACTGTGCGTGTGCGTTTGTGCACGCCTCAGCGCACGGGCGGCACCAACTCGTGGCTGCGCTCCCGCACTTCGCGGTGCAACGCCTCACGCACGATCGCGACTGGCTCGAGCATGAGGTTGTCGCGGCGGCCGGCCAGTGAGTACTGCAGCCGGATGTCGACCTCACGCGGCAGCACAGGCACCAGCGCCGCATCCGGTTCGGCCATGAACGCGTGCAGCAGGCCGATCCCGGCGCCGCGACGGGTCGCCTCGAGCTGGGCGAACACGTTCGTCGACCCGAATCCGACGTGGCCGCCGAGCACCGGCACCAGGTCGAGGTCGCGCACCGTCAGCAGCGCGTCGACGTAGTAGACAAGCGGATGCGCGTGCAGGTCGGCGAGCGAGCGGATCGGCGGATGCGCGTCCAGGTAGGACTGCGACGCATAGAGGCGCAGCGCGTACTCGGCGAGCGGCTCGAGCGGCAGGTGCACGCTGGAGGCGCCGCCGATGGTGACCGCCAGATCGAAGCCCGAGCTGCGCAGGCTGAGCGGACGGGTCGAGGTGACGAGCTCGATCGTGATGCCCGGATGCTCATCCCGCACCCTCGTCAGGGCGGGTGCCGCGATCGCCGCACCGAACGCATCCGGAGCGACCACACGCACCGTGCCAAGCGCCCGGCCGGCGCCGCCCGACGCGGCGGCCAGCACCTGCTCGACGATCTGCTCGATGCCTGCCGCGCGGGACGTGATCTCGCGGCCGATGGCGGTGAGCTCCCATCCGTCGGCGCCGCGGTCGAGCAAGCGAGTGCCGAGGGACTGCTCGAGGCGGCTGATGCGCCGCCGCACCGTGGTGTGGTCGACGCCGAGGAGCGAGCCGGCCGTCACCAGCCGGCCGGTGCGCGCGACGGCCAGCAGGAACCGGATGTCATCGACGCTCACCTCGCTGGGTGTGCCACGGGTCATGAGCCAACTTTAGGACGCCGCACGCCGACGGATGTGACCGCCGATGTCCGAGGCCGCTGAGACACTGGGTCCATGGACCCGATCATCGCTCTTCTCCTCGGACTCGTCGTCGGACTCGCAATCGGTACGGTCGTCGGCGCACTGGTGGTGCGCTCGCGCTCGGCCGGCACTGCCAACGGTGCCGACCCGGCGGTGCTCCAGGCGCAGCACCAGGCGGCGCTGGCCGA
The DNA here is from genome assembly GCF_012274275.1 of Cryobacterium sp. BB307. Lineage (GTDB taxonomy): Bacteria > Actinomycetota > Actinomycetes > Actinomycetales > Microbacteriaceae > Terrimesophilobacter. Next base: position 343,637 of record NZ_JAANZA010000003.1, read on the forward strand.
GCTCCGCGCGCAGGAGCTGGCCGCGCAGGCCGCCCTCGGCAGCGAGCTGGCGTCGGTGCAGGCGACCGCGGATGCGTTGCGCGAGCAGGTGGTGTCCCTCCAGACCCAGCAGCGGGAGCTGGCCGAGCGGCAGCGTGCCGAGCAGCAGGCGCAGGCGGAGCGCGAGCGCGCCGAGAGCAAGGTGCTGCAGCTGCTGACCCCGGTGCAGGAGACCCTGCGCACCATGCAGCACAAGGTCACCGAGCTCGAGACTCAGCGGGAGCGCCAGCACGGCGAGCTGTCGCAGCAGCTGAAGTCGGCGACCGAGTCGGAGGAGCGACTGCGCAGCACCGCCGAGGCGCTCGCATCCGCGCTCAAGAGCAACAGCACGCGCGGCGTGTGGGGCGAGACGCAGCTGCGGAACGTCGTGCAGGCGGCCGGGCTGATCGAGCGGGTCGACTTCGACGTGCAGTCGCAGGTGAGTTCGGATGCCGGGGTCGGCCGCCCCGACATGGTCGTGCACCTGCCCGGAGGCAAGAACATCGCAGTTGACGCGAAGGTGCCGTTCAACGCCTACCTGGAGGCGAGCCAGATCCCGGTGACCGCGACCGGCGACGAGGGCGCCAAGCGGGAGGCGCTGCTCGGTCAGCACGTCAAGGCGATGCGGTCGCACATCGACGCGCTGGCCAGCAAGGCGTACTACGCGGGGCTGGATGCGTCGCCCGAGCTGGTGATCGCGTTCATCCCGAGCGAGTCGCTGGTGTCGAGCGCGATGGAAGCCGACCCGGCGATCATGGACTACGCGTTCGGCAAGCGGGTCGCCCTCGCGTCGCCGGTGACGCTGTGGTCGGTGCTGAAGACGGTGGCGTTCAGTTGGCAGCAGAACGTGCTGACCGAGGATGCCAAGCTGCTGTTCGACCTCAGCCGCGAACTGTACGGGCGCCTGTCCCGGCTGTCCGACCACATCGAGAAGCTGGGGCGTTCGATCGAGCGCAGCGTCAAGGACTACAACGCATTCGTCGGCTCGATGGAGCGCCAGGTGCTGCCGAGCGCTCGCAAGCTCAGCGCGCTGGACGAGTCGCGCGTGCTCGGCACCCTCACCGGCATCGAGGAGGCGCCGCGCGAGCTGACCGCGTTCGAGCTGACCGCGGTGGGCGCTGCCGACGCGGCTGACTGACCGCGGCCGGCGAACGCCGCGCGAATGTGCGAGAGCGCGTGCAATATCCGGTGCTCTCGCACAATCGGGCCGCGCTCACACCCCGCCAACCCCGGATGCACCATACGCGCCCGTTCCGGACATCCGCGGGCCTTTCGCTCCCCCGCGCCCGTTCCGGACATTCGCGCCAGGTCCGCGGGGCGCGGATGTCCGCACGAGGCGCGCTTGGGCGGATCGAGCCCGCCTACGATCGAAGGCATGTCGAATCAGTGGAGGCGTGTAGCTGCCGCCCTCGCGAATCCGGATGCCAGGCGCGTCTACGCGGAACTGGTCGCCGCGGAAACGGCAGCGCCAAGTGTCGCCAAGCGCGACAGGGCCATCCGAACACTGGCGACAGCCGGACTGATCGAGCCCGACGCATCCGGAACCCCACGCACCAACCCGACAGTCTTCGCCGACCTGCTTGCCGAAGCCGCCGAACCGCGTAAGGAAGGGGTCGACCGGTTCATCGTCGACGGGCGGATCGCCCAGTACCCGGCACGTCCCACGGAGCGCCTGGAGGTGCTGCGCTGGGCGGTTGGAACGGCGGTGACACCGGATGAGGTGCTCACCGAGTCCGAGGTCAACGAACGGCTTGCGGAGCTGACGGACGACTTCGCAACCCTGAGGCGCTACCTCGTGGATGCCCGGCTGCTCGAGCGCACGCCATCCGGAACGTCCTACGCGCGGACCGCCCCGACCGACCGCGCCTGAGTCATCCGCGGGTCGAATTCGACCAGCGCGCGGAAGGTGCACCCGCGCGAGGGTCTCGTGGCACGCGCATCCGCAGCGCTAGCGGCCTACTCGTCCAACCACTTCGAGACCAGGTGATCCGCCGAAACCCGACGGATGGTGCCCGACTTCGAGCGCAGGATGATGCTCTCGGTGTGGATGATCGGCCCCTTGCGCTGCACGCCCGCGACCAGCTCACCGTTGGTGACGCCTGTCGCGACGAAGAAGGTGTTGTTGCCCTTGACCATGTCGTCCAGGCTGAGCTTCGCGTCGACATCCAGTCCGGCCGCGATCGCGCGCTGCCGCTCAGCGTCGTCGCCCGGCGCGAGGCGCCCCTGCATGAAACCACCAAGCGCCTTGATCGCGCACGCGGTCGTGATGCCCTCGGGGCTGCCGCCGATGCCGACGCACAGGTCGATGCGCGACCCGTAGCGTGCCGCGTTGATGCCACCGGCCACATCGCCGTCCAGCATGAGCCGGGTGCCGGCGCCGGCAGCACGAATCTCATCGATCAGCCCGATATGGCGGGGCCGGTCCAGCACGGCGACGATAATGTCGCTCGGCTCCTTGCCCTTGGCTTTCGCCAGCTCCCGGATGTTGTCCCCGATCGACTGGTCGATGTCGATGACACCGTGCCCTTCCGGCCCGGTGACGATCTTGTCCATATAGAACACGGATGACGCATCCAGCATCGTCCCGCGCTCGGAGACCGCGAGCACCGACAGCGCGTTCTGTCGCCCCGCCGCGGTGAGCGACGTCCCGTCGATCGGGTCGACCGCGATGTCGCACGCCGGGCCCTCGCCGTTGCCGACGAGCTCGCCGTTGAACAGCATCGGCGCCTTGTCCTTCTCGCCCTCGCCGATCACGATCAGACCGTCGAACTCGACCGTGCCGAGGAACTTGCGCATCGCATCCACCGCGGCACCGTCCGCCGCGAGCTTGTCTCCCTTGCCGATGTACGGCCAGGCGCGGATCGACGCCGCTTCTGTCGCGCGCACCAACTCCATGGCGAGGTTGCGGTCGGGCTGTTTGATCTTGTCGGCTGTATCTGCGCTCACACGGCAACCCTATTGACAGATTGCGGGTTCCTCACGGGCAGAGCGCCCGAAAGAACTCAGTAACTTTCGCCGAGAGGCAAGTTGAGCGCGCTTTACAGCATGCGCCCAGTGCTCTCACCATGACCACTCAATAGACTCGGGGCACGACCGTCTGCGTAGAAGGAGATGCAATGCCCGTCGCCACCCCGGATCAGTACGCCGAAATGCTCGACAAGGCCAAGTCCAACGGATTCGCCTACCCGGCATTCAATGTCTCGTCATCCCAGACCGTCAACGCGGTGCTCCAGGGCCTCGCCGAAGCCGGTTCCGACGGCATCATCCAGGTCTCGACCGGTGGCGCCGACTACTTCGCCGGCCAGAGCGTCAAGGCCCGCGCATCTGGCGCTCTCGCGTTCGCCGCATTCGCCACCGAGGCCGCCAAGAACTATCCGATCAACATCGCCCTGCACACCGACCACTGCCCGAAGGACGCCCTTGACGGGTTCGTGATGCCGCTGATCCAGGCATCCGAGGAGCAGGTACGCGCCGGCGGCAACCCGATCTTCCAGTCGCACATGTGGGACGGCTCCGCAGTGCCGCTCGAGGAGAACGTGCAGATCGCGAGGGACCTGCTGCCCCGGATGAAGAACATCAACTCGATCCTCGAGGTCGAGATCGGTGTGGTCGGCGGCGAGGAGGACGGCGTCAGCCATGAGATCAACGAGAAGCTCTACACGACGCTCGAGGATGCCGAGGTCATGGTCGAGGCACTCGGTCTCGGCGAGAACGGGCGGTACATGGCGGCGCTGACCTTCGGCAACGTGCACGGCGTGTACAAGCCGGGGAACGTCAAGCTGCGCCCGGAAATCCTCGGTGAGATCCAGCAGGGTATTGCCAAGAAGTACGGCAACGGCACCAATCCACTCGATCTGGTGTTCCACGGCGGTTCCGGCTCGAGCGACGAGGAGATCGCAACCGCGGTGCGCAACGGCGTCATCAAGATGAACATCGACACCGACACCCAGTACGCGTTCACTAGCTCGATCGCCGACTACATGCTGAAAAACTACGACAGCGTGTTCAAGATCGACGGCGAGGTGGGCAGCAAGAAGATCTACGACCCGCGCGCGTGGGGGAAGGTCGCCGAGTCGGCGATGGCGCGGCGTGTGGTGGAGTCGACCCAGCACCTCGGTTCAGCGGGCCAGTCGATCGGCTGAGCCGGTCGCTCGCGGGCCGGGCACTGTCGGCCGGACGCGCTGCTCGGGCTAACCGCGCCGCCGTTTGTTGACCGCGCGCGGGCTTAATCCGGCGCGCGGTCAACAAACCGGCGCGGCGTTCAACTAGGAGCGGCACGGCGTCAGTCGTCGGGGGACACCCGGAACCGCAACCGGATGCGTTCGCCTCCCTGCCAGCTGAGGTCGTGCACCGCGGTCTTCAGGGTCAGGTAGTGCGGTGCGAGCAGGGTCACGCGTCGCCCCTCCGGCAGGTGCACGTCGATGCTCATCGCGACAGCGACGCTGCCGTCCACTTCGTCCCGCAGCTCGATCATGAGCTGCGGGCGGTCAAGGCTCGGGTCGTCCAGCACCGCGCGCACCAGCCCGTGCAGCGCAGCGCGCTGGTACGGCGTCATCAGGTCGGCCAGGTTTTCCGGGTCGACGACGGTCATCCGGCGCCCGCGCGCGATCGAGTCAAGCCAACTGCGGTTGGACCGCTCCACCAGCTCCTCGCGCAGCGCCCGCGCCAGCACGGCCGCCTCGGCCCGGTCCGCTTCCGTTGCCTGCCCGCTCGCCGCGACGCGCTCGAGCACAGGGGCAACGCGCATCCGGATGCCGGTCAGCTCCGAGCGCAGCAGGCGCAACCGCACGGACTCGCCGAGCAGCTGACTCGAGATCGGCGACCGCGAGCGCCGCCCCGCCCAGCGCAGCACCCGCAGCACGCACTGCTGCTGGAAGACCACCCCGCCCACGGTGGCGATCAGCGGCGGCGCCGCCGCGATGACCAGTCGGGACGCGGGCGGCCAGACGCCGTCCTGGTCGGAGTACACGAGCGCGCCGGCCGCGGCGGTCACGAGGGTCGTGGTACCGCCGATCCACAGCATCCGGTAGGCCGACGTATAGGGAGTCAGCGACGCGAGCGCGAACGCGGCGATGAGGCTGGTCCACCAGTGCTCGATCCGGATCTCGGCATCGACGTAGCCGAACGCGGAGAGGAACAGCCCCGCCCATGCGAACGCGAGCGGCACCAGGGTCCGGCGCGGCGTGAACGCCCCCCGCTGCGGTCGGGTCATCACGAACACGAGCGAGCAGGCGGCCACGCAACTGCCGAGCGCGAGGAGCTGCAGCCACGCGCGCGGGGTGGACTCCAGCTCGGAGACAATCGTCACCAGCCCGTACCCGCAGGCGAGAGCGGCGAACACGAGCGGGACGACCGGTCCGGTGAACCAGCTCAGCGGGTCCACCTCGTGCGGCGACCGGCGCCACTCCTCACGCATCCGGCACCCGCTCCTCCGCCAGCGGAACCGCGATCATCACCGACGTGCCGCTGCCCGGGCTGGACCAGAGCCGTACCTGCCCGCCGGCAGCCTCGATCCGGCCGATGATCGAGCCGCGGATGCCGAGCCGGTCGGCAGGAATCGCGTGGGGGTCGAAGCCCGCACCGTCATCCGTCACCATCACGGTCAGCCGGCCGTCGTTCGCCTCGAGGTAGACCTGCGCTTCGGTCACCCCGGCGTGCTTGAGCACATTGTCGAGGCACGCGGTGAGCGCCCCAACGGTGGCCTCGAGGGCATCATTGGTCAGCGGCACGTGCACCGCGTCGCCGCCGGTCACATCCACGGTCAGCCCGCGCCACTGCAGCTCCCGGATGACGGCGAGCAGCTCGTCGCGCAACCCGTCGCTCGGGTGCTCGTCGGTCGGTTCGCTGGCGATGCTGGCCTCCGCGAGCGCCTCCAGGTCGCTCCGGATGCGATCGGCGGCGCGTGCGTCGAGCCTCCCGTGCGATGCGGCGAGCGCGTTCAGGTCATTCAGCACGGTGTCGTGAACGAGGGCGGCGACCTTCTCCTCGAGCTGCCGCTGCCCGGCGAGCCGAGCGGTTTCCGCCTCCAGTTCATCGAGATTCGGCACCCGGCCGGGTTGCGATTCCCGGATGCGGTCCAGCACCACGATGATGATGAGATACAGGATCCAGGTGAGCAGTGGGCCGTTGCCGAAGGCGATCGGCGCACCGGCGGTGAGCGCGGCAGCGACAGTGGAGAGCGCGCCGAGCGCGAAGCCGGCCGAGCACCAGCTGATGCCGGAGATCAGCCGAGGCCCGATCGGGCCGACCAGCACCAGCGCGCACGACAACCGATTCAGCAAGTAGGCGCCATCGGTCGCCAGCTCCGGCTCTGCGGTCAGCAGGGACACCTGGTAGACGAAGTTCGCGACGGTGCCGATGCCTAGGAACAGCGAGCCACCAGCGCGATTCGGGCGTAGGACGAGCAGGAACAGGGTTGCGGCGGTCGCGGCGAGAGTCAGCACGGGCACTATCGCGCCGGTGGGGTCCGATCCGGCCACCGCGAGGTCGAGCGCGATGAGGGCGGCCACGAGCAGGTAGACCGCGGCAATCGCCCAACCCGCGCGCACAATCGAGCGTGCGCTGACGGTGGCAGCGAAATCACGTGGTGGCACCGCTACCCGCACGCGTCCAGCTTGCACGAGCACATGCTACTAGCGGGCAGTGCGCGGGACGGCTAGCCCGGTACGGCGGCCGACGTGATGTAGTCGATGAACGCCGGATCGCCGAGGAGCAGCACCGAGATGACGATGGAGACCGCCACGATCCCCACCACCGCACCGACAAGCGGAACCCACCAGGACTGCTTGCCCCGCATGAGCAGCCTCACCGCGAAGTAGGCGGTCGCCGCCCAGATGAGGCCGTGCAGCACCAGCGCAACGACGCCGAGCACCGCGGTCAGCTCGGTCGGCTTGTAGTCGCCGATGCCCTGCTGCGTGTACAGAGTCTGCACGGTGTCGCCGAGCGCGAGATAGCCGGGCGCCGACTGGAACACGCTGATCACGCCGACCGCGAGCAGCATGACAGTGAAGAAGCGGTTGGCCAGCCCTGCCCCAGTGGTCTCCGGCAGCACGGGGCGGGTCATCGGCAACTTCGCCTCGTGCACCTCCTGAGTGGCGGGCTCCGGCATCCGGCCCCCGGATGCGCGAATGGCGGCCTGCTGCTCAGCCGGGGTCGCGTACTCCCCGAACTCGGGACGCTGCCTATCGGTGCTCATTTCTGCCAGTCGAGACGGCGCGTGCGCCCGCCGAGGGCGCGCTCGTCCTGCTTGCCGTTCAGGTCCTTGCGGAGTTCCTTGGGCAGGGAGAACATCAGGTCCTCCTCTGCGGTGACGACCTCGGCGACGTCGTTGTAGCCCGCGTCGGACAGCTGGTCGAGCACCTCGCGCACGAGGACTTCCGGAACGGATGCGCCGGAGCTGACCCCGATCGTGCGCGCGCCGTCCAGCCAGTCCTGCTGGATCTCATCCGCGTAGTCGACGCGGTACGCGGCCTTGGCGCCGTACTCGAGCGCGACTTCGACGAGCCGCACCGAGTTCGACGAGTTGGAGGAACCGACGACGATGACGACATCCGATTCCGCCGCGACCTTCTTGATCGCCACCTGGCGGTTCTGGGTCGCGTAGCAGATGTCGTCGCTGGGCGGGTCCTGCAGGTTGGGGAAGCGCTCCCGCAGCCGGCGCACCGTCTCCATCGTCTCGTCCACGCTCAGGGTCGTCTGCGAAAGCCAGACGACGTGGTCAGGGTTGTCGACTTCGACGGTGTCGACATCTTCCGGTCCGTTGACGAGGATGGTGCGCTCGGGCGCGTGACCCATGGTGCCCTCGACCTCTTCGTGGCCGGCGTGTCCGATGAGGAGGATCTGGTAGTCGTCGCGCGCGAAGCGCACCGCCTCACGGTGCACCTTGGTGACGAGCGGGCAGGTCGCGTCGATCGCCTGCAGGTTGCGCTCCTGCGCTCCGGCTACCACGGCCGGGGAGACCCCGTGCGCGGAGAACACCACGTGCGAGCCCTCGGGGACCTGGTCCACCTCGTCGACGAAGATCGCCCCTTGCCGCTCGAGCGTGGAGACGACGTGGACGTTGTGGACGATCTGCTTGCGGACGTACACCGGAGCGCCGTAGTGCTCCAGCGCCTTCTCTACGGCAACGACGGCACGATCAACCCCGGCGCAGTAGCCGCGCGGGGCGGCGAGCAGCACCTTTTTGGGTCCGTCGACCGCGACATTGGCCAGTCGGCCACGTTGGATCGGCATCCGCGGGGTCTGAAGAGTGACCGCGCCGTTCGTGATTGTCACGCCTCCAGTCTAGGTCGAGGCGGTTGGCGGGTCGCTGGGTGCCGGATCCGGGTGGCGGGTGCTCGTCGGGACCTGGTGCACCGTTTCGGACTTCCGCGCCCAGGTGACCGTGCCGCGCCTGTTCCGGACAACCGCGCCCGGTGCGCAGGGCGCGGATGTCCGGAGCGGGCGCGAACGGCAGAAGTGCGTACGCCCGGGACTGAGTGGCAGCCATCCGCGCGCCGGCTTGTTGACCGCGCGCCACTTCAAATGGGTGCGCGGTCAGCAATCGGCGGCGCAGTCGGCCCATTTTCGGTGGTCGAGCCTGTCGAGACCTTCGAACCCATGTTGTGCAGGACATCCGGTCGCTAAGCGCCCGGATGCCCGACAACTTGCCACCGGGCGGCACTATCTCCTGCACATCAGGGGATGTCCTACATAGCAGGGGCACGGGCTGGGGACGGTGACCGGATGCGTCGGTGGGATCCCCTAGCCTGAATTCATGACCGATGCGACCCAGGCCGGCCAGCCCTCCCAGGTGCACGGTCCGGCGACGGTCGACGCCCCCTGGCCCGTTGCCCTGCTGTCAAGCAAGATCAAGGGCTGGATCGACCGCCTCGGCACCGTCTGGGTCGAGGGCGAGCTCACCCAGTGGGGCGTGTCGGGCGGCAACGTCTACGGCAAGCTCAAGGACCTCACCGCCGACGCGACCATCAGCTTCACGATCTGGTCCTCGGTGAAGGCGAAGATCCCTGCCGACCTCGCTCAGGGCGACCGCGTGATCGCCCTGGTCAAGCCGAATTACTGGGTCAAGGGCGGCACCCTGACCATGCAGGTCTTCGACATGCGCCACGTCGGACTCGGCGACCTGCTCGAGCGGCTCGAGCGGCTCCGGCAGACGCTCAAGGCGGAGGGGCTGTTCGACGCCGACCGCAAGAAGCCCCTCCCGTTCCTGCCCGGCGTGATCGGCCTCATCACCGGCAAGGACTCCGACGCCGAGAAGGACGTCCTGCGCAACGCGCAGCTGCGCTGGCCGTCGGTTGCCTTCCGCGTCGTACACACCGCGGTCCAGGGCGACCGCGCCGCCGCCGAGGTGACGAGCGCCATCCGCAGGCTGGACGCTGACCCCGATGTCGACGTCATCATCGTCGCGCGCGGTGGAGGCGACTTCCAGAACCTGCTCGTCTTCAGCGACGAGAAGGTCGTGCGCACCGCAGCCGCAGCGAACACCCCCATCGTGAGCGCGATCGGCCACGAGGCTGACCGCCCGCTGCTCGACGACGTCGCCGATCTGCGGGCATCCACGCCGACGGATGCGGCCAAGCGAGTCGTGCCGGATGTCGCCGAAGAGCTCAACCGCGTGCAGCAAGCGCGCGCACGCGTACTCATGCGCGTCACCAACACCGTCAACCACGAGATCGACCGCCTCTCCCAATTGCGCTCGCGCCCGGTGCTGGCCTCGACCAGTTGGCTCATCGACACCCGCGCGGACGAGATCACCCGCTGGGTGGCACGCGGAGCGGAACTGACCGACCGCCTGCTCGAACGCTCCTGGCTGCAGGTCGCCGAACTGGTGTCGGGCTTGCGCGCCCTCTCCCCCCAGCGCACCCTGGACCGCGGCTACGCGATCGCGCAACTGCCCGACGGTTCCGTGCTCAAGGCGGCAGCCGACGCCCCCACCGGCACAGCACTCCTCCTCACCCTCGCCGACGGCAAGCTGGACACAACTGTCGACGGTGTGCATCCGGGCATTGACGCCGGTGACGGCGACGCTCGGTAGTCTTGATCTCGTGGCGGACACAGCAAACGACGACATCGCGAACCTCAGCTATGAGCAGGCGCGCGACGAGCTGGTGCGAGTCGTCGCCCAGCTCGAGCAGGGCTCGTCGACACTCGAGGAGTCGCTCGCCCTCTGGGAGCGCGGCGAGGCGCTCGCGCGCCGCTGCGAGGAATGGCTCATCGGAGCCAAGGCCCGACTCGACGCCGCACGTGCAGCGGCGGAACCAGGCACATGAGCCGACCGAAGCAACCCCGGATCGTCGCTGAGCTCGGACGCCCGGAGACGCCGGAGGAGGCCGCGGCGCGCAAGGCCGAGTCCTCCCGCGCGCACCGGGAGAGCAAGACCCTGTACGGCCTCATCGGCGCACTGCTCGCGTCGCTGGCGATCGTCATCCTGATCGTGCTGGTCGTGGTTCGTCCCGACCCGGAACCCCGCGAGCCCATCGACTACCAGAGCCTCGCCGCCGAGGCAGAGGCGAGCCTCGGCGCCGACCTCGCCGCCCCTGACCTGCCCGAGGGGTGGACAGCGAACTCCGCCCGCGTCGAGACCGGTGCCGACGACATCGCCAGCTGGTACATCGGCTTCATCACACCGGACAACCAATTCATCGCGGTGCGCCAAGGCGTCGACGCCAATGCGACCTGGCTGGCGAACGCAGTGCAAGAAAATCGCGCAACCGGCGAACGCAGCGTGGCCGGCACCGTCTGGGACGTGTACGACCGCCGCAGCGTCGACCCCACGGGTAACTTCGCGTACTCGATGACCACGACCGAGGGCGACAGCTTCGCTCTGCACGGAACCGCCGACGATGAGGAGTTCGACGTGCTCGCAACCGCAATCGCAGAGCAGCTGGGCTGGAACGACTGATGCCCGATACGTCGCCAGCGAGGGCCTGGCACGAGCTCAAGCAGGGAAACCAGCGCTTCATCAGTGGCAAACCGCGCCATCCGCGGCAGAATGTCGAACGCCGTGGAGAGCTCGTCGGGCGGCAGGAACCGTACGCCGCGTTCTTCGGCTGCAGCGACTCCCGGCTGGCTGCCGAGATCATCTTCGACCTCGGCCTCGGCGACATCTTCGTCGTGCGCAACGCCGGGCAGATCATCTCCGACTCTGTGCTCGGCTCGCTCGAGTACGCGGTCGAGGTGCTCGGAGTGCGCCTCATCGTCGTGCTCGGTCATGACGAATGCGGCGCTGTCCGGGCGGCCATCGACTGCCTTGAACCGGATGCGCGCGACCTGCCCCCGCACATCCGGAACCTGATCGAGCCGATTCTGCCCGCTGTCAACCGGGTGAAGAGCAACGGTGACGGCCGCCCGGATGCCACCGAGGTGGGCCGCGAGCACCTCCGCGACACGGTGGCCGACCTCGTGCGAGGCTCCGAGCTTCTGAGCGATGCAATCGCCGCGGGTACGCTGGCTATCGTGGGCGCGAACTACCGCCTACTCGAAGGCATGGCAGTTCCGGATGTCGTCATCGGCGACATCGGCGAGCCGGCAGCCGATCATCGCTAGCAGCAAAGGATGTTGAAGTCCGTGAGTGACACAGAGTTCCGGATCGAGCATGACACGATGGGTGAGGTGCGCGTCCCGAAGAGCGCCCTCTACGCCGCGCAGACGCAACGCGCTGTCGAGAACTTCCCCATCTCGGGCAAGGGTCTCGAGCCCGCGCAGGTGATCGCGCTCGCGCGGGTGAAGCGGGCGGCCGCGATTGTCAACGGGCAGCTGGGCATCATCGACTCGTCCATCGCTGACGCCATCGTCGCGGCAGCCGACCGCATCATCGCGGGCGAGCACCTTGACCAGTTCCCGATCGACGTCTACCAGACCGGCAGCGGCACCTCCTCCAACATGAACATGAACGAGGTGCTCGCCAACCTCGCATCCGCCTCGCTCGGCAGCACGGTGCACCCGAACGATCACGTGAACGCCTCCCAGTCCTCAAACGACGTGTTCCCCACGTCAGTGCACGTCGCCGTCACCGGCGCGCTGCTCGGGGACCTCATCCCGGCGCTGGAGCACCTTGCCGGCGCGCTCGACGAGAAGGCCGCGCTGTGGGCCGACGCGGTGAAGGCCGGCCGCACCCACCTGATGGACGCCACCCCGGTCACCCTCGGCCAGGAGTTCGCGGGCTACGCACGCCAGATTCGCCTCGGCATCGAGCGGGTCCAGTCCACCATCGGCCGGGTCGCGGAGGTGCCGCTCGGCGGCACCGCGGTCGGCACCGGCATCAACACCCCGAAGGGCTTCCCGCAGAAGGTCATCGCGGTGCTCGCCGACGACAGCGGCCTGCCGATCACCGAGGCACTCGACCACTTCGAGGCGCAGGGCGCCCGCGATGGGCTGGTCGAGGCATCCGGTGCACTCCGCGTTCTCGCCGTCTCGCTCACCAAGATCAACAACGACCTGCGCTGGATGGGCTCGGGCCCGAACACCGGTCTCGCTGAGCTGCACATCCCCGACCTGCAGCCCGGCTCGTCGATCATGCCCGGCAAGGTCAACCCGGTCATTCCGGAGGCTGTGCTCATGGTGTGTGCACGCGTGATCGGGAACGACGCGACGGTTGCCTGGGCGGGCGCGAGCGGCTCCTTCGAGCTGAACGTCGCGATCCCGGTCATGGGAACCGCGCTGCTCGAGTCGATCCGGCTGCTCGCGAACTCGTCGGTGGTGCTCGCCGACAAGACCATCGCCGGCCTCGAGGCGAACCTCGAACGGTCCCGCGCCCTCGCCGAGTCGAGCCCGTCGATCGTCACCCCGCTCAACCGCGTGATCGGCTACGAGGCCGCCGCGAAGGTCGCCAAGAACGCCGTCGCCAAGGGCATCACGGTGCGCGAGTCGGTCATCGAACTCGGCTTCGTGGAGCGCGGCGAGATCAGCATCGAACAGCTCGACTCGCTGCTCGACGTGCTCAGCATGACCCACCCCAACTAGGTCGGTTGTCTTCGCGCGAGGCGCCCGTCAGTCGGTGACGACGGGCGCCTTTCGCATCCCTGTTATGCAGGACATTCGGCGGCTTATGGGCTCGGATGCCTGACAAGACCCCCGCGACGGGCCGAATTTCCTGCACAACAAGGGATGTCCTGCATAACAGGGCGAGGTCTCGACAGGCTCGATCACCGGCGGCTTCACCGTCAGTCGGTGACGACGGGCGCCTTGCGCAGCACCTCACCGTCGATCGCGGTGACAAGGCGACCGTCCAGTTCGTCCGAGAGTTGGATGGGCAGCAGCAGCGGCACCCGATCGCGGGGGTTCGGCTCGCACGCGCCGATGCCATCCGCATTCGGGGTGCCGTCCGGGTTGTCTGGCCGGCCGTAGTAGACGGCTACCTCGACGGAATCGGCATTCTCGACCACCACCGCCTGACGCGGGATGCAGTTCGGGTCGCCCTCGACGAGCACCACCAGGTTCGCGAAGTCGAGGGCTGCGTAGCCCGGCGACGGTTGGCGACCGATGATGCCGCCGGCGGTGTCGCCTTCCGGGAGCTCGAGCGTTGCGAGCGAATAGAGGTACGGCGGTTGCCGCCGTTCGCCGTCGACGCTCTGGTACGCGATCGGCGCGACGTAGACGAGGTCGTTCGAGGCGGCGCCGACCGAGGTGACGACCCGGTTGACGACCAGCGGCTCCTCGCCCCACATGCGTTGCATGGCGGATGGCGGCGGCTCCTCCACCGGCAGCGCGGCCTGATACGACTGCCACGCGACGAATCCGCTGACCGCGAGCACGACAACGCCGACACCGGCGATCGCGCGGTAGACGGCGAACGCTGCCCCGCTCGGCTCGTTGACGTGCGGGTCGCGATAGCTCCAGGCGACCAGCACCCGCCACTGGCCGCGCGGCCAGAACAGCCCCCAGACGAACAGCACCGCGAGGCTGACGAGCAGGACGAGTGGCAGGGCGATCACCACTCGACTTTATTCGCTCCGCGCACCACCCGGCTGACTCAGGCCAGTTCGTTCGATTCGAGCAGCTGCGTCACGAGTGAGGCGATCTCCGAGCGCTCCGAGCGGGTGAGCGTGATGTGCCCGAACAGCGAATGGCCCTTGAGTGTCTCGATGACGGATGCGACACCGTCGTGCCTGCCGACGCGCAGGTTGTCCCGCTGTGCAACGTCGTGTGTGAGCACCACCCGCGAGTTCTGCCCGACACGGCTGAGCACCGTCAGCAGCACGTTGCGCTCAAGCGACTGGGCCTCGTCGACGATCACGAACGCGTCGTGCAGCGAGCGTCCCCGGATGTGCGTGAGCGGCAGCACCTCGAGCAGCCCGCGGTGAAGCACCTCGTCGAGCACGTTCTGGGACACCACAGAGCCCAGTGTGTCGAAAACCGCCTGGGCCCACGGGTTCATCTTCTCGGCGGCGTCGCCTGGCAGGTAGCCGAGCTCCTGCCCGCCAACCGCGTAGAGAGGGCGGAAAACCATGATCTTCCGGTGCTGCTGCCGTTCGAGCACCGCCTCGAGGCCGGCACACAAGGCGAGAGCCGACTTTCCGGTCCCCGCGCGCCCGCCGAGCGAGACGATGCCCAGCTCCGGGTCGAGCAGCAGGTCGATGGCGAGCCGCTGCTCGGCGGACCGACCGTGCAGCCCGAACACATCCCGGTCACCGCGCACCAGCCGGACCGTGCCCTTGCCTCTGACGCGGGCGAGCGCCGAGCCGCGGTCGGAGTGGATGACGAGCCCGGTGTTGACCGGCAGGTCGGCGACCTGCGGCAGCTCGAGAGTCTCGTTGTCGTACAACTCGGAGACCTGTGCGGAGCCGAGATCGATCTCGGCGATCCCGGAGAACCCGGAGTCCACCGCCAACTCGGCCCGGTACTCCTCGGCAGCGAGACCGACCGACGCGGCCTTGACCCGCAGCGGCAGGTCCTTCGAGACCACCGTGACATCGAACCCGTCGTTTGCCAGATTGAGCGCGACCGCCAGGATGCGCGAGTCGTTGTCGCCGAGCTTCAGCCCCGACGGCAGCGCATCCATGCTCGTGTGATTCAGTTCGACCCGCAGTGACCCGCCCTCCCCCACGGTGATCGGGAAGTCGAGTCGTTCGTGGGCAACCCGAAGGTCATCGAGGATGCGGAGTGCCTGGCGCGCGAAGTATCCGATCTCCGGATCGTGTCGCTTGCCCTCGAGTTCCGAGATGACGACGACGGGCAGAACGACCGAATGCTCCGCGAAGCGGAAGATGGCGCGCGGATCGGAGAGCAGCACCGACGTGTCGAGCACATACGTCTTCTCAGCCTGCGGCGTTGTCACCCCCGTCGCCTTGGTCGTGCCGGACAACTTCTTGGGGGTGTTGCTCGAGGCCAATTGCGACTCCGTTCCCGAGCGCTGCACGCTCGGAACTCATCCAACGGCCACTAGCATCGACAAGCGAACTTATGTGGCCGCTTCGACCAGGTGCCCTACCTGATGTCACTGACGCTACGGTGCCGAGCGTTCTGGGCGTCCAGCGACACGCCCGACGAAACCTTCTGTTCAGATCGTGGTCGACGTCGCGAATGCGGCGAGCGCCATCCGGAGCATTCCGAGCGTCTCATCGCTCGTGCTGACGTGGGCACTGAGGCGAACGTGACCGTCGCGGACGGTTGCGCTGAGGCCCTGGTTGAAGAGCGCCGCGGCAAGCGCCGTCAGCTGGTCGGGAGCGGGCTCGAGCACCACGATTCCCGCCCGTTCGCGCCTGTCACGGGGCGACGACACCGGAATGGCGAACTCGTCGGCCACCTCGATCACCCGATCGACCCGCTCAGCGATGCGCTCGTTGACCGTATCGACGCCGACCGCTGCGATCGATTCCAGCGCGGACGCGAACCGCGCTTGGGCTACCGGGCTGCCGCGGGTCACCTGGAACGCGTCGATACCGGATGGCGGTGCCGGGATATCCGGTCCATCCGGGAACTCCTCGCCGACGACGAACCCGGAGAAGACCGGGGTGAGCCGCTCGAGCGCCCGGTCGCTCATCGCCAGAAAGCCGTTGCCCCAGCCGGCGCGCACCCACTTCTGGCCGCCCGACGCGATGACGTCGGCCACTTCGTACGGCGCGTCCACGACGCCGAAACCCTGCACGGCATCCACGATGAGGAGCCGGTCGCCGATGACCTGGCGGATGCCCTCGAGGTCGGCGAGGTAGCCGGTGCGGTAGTCGACCAGGCTCACGGCGACCGCGACAGTCTTCGGGGTGAGTTGCTCCTTCACGATGCCAGCGGTGACCCGGCCGGCGTTCACGTCGTCATCCCATTCGATGAACTGCGGCACCACGACGCCGAGGGCCTCGGATGCGCGGACGGCTGCGAACGTCAGGCTCGGGAACTCGCGGCCGGAGAGCAGCACTCCGCCGGTGAGTCCGAACATCGCATGCATGAGGCCCGTGCTGGTGTTGGGCTGGAAGGTCACCTGCTCGGCGGGGAACCCGGTGAGGGTCGCGACGGCCTCCCGCACGCGAGCGTCCTCATCGAGGAAGCGCTCGATCGAGCCGAAGCGCGCCCGGCGCAGCAGCTCGACGTGCGCCTGCTCCTCCTCGGCGGCGGCGCGTCCCATCGGCCCGACTCGGGCGAAGTCGAGGTAGCCGGGCTCCTCCTCGAACTGATCGGCGTATTCGTCAATCGTGGTCATGGTCGTCTCCTTCGACTACTGGCCGAAGCGGCGGTGCCTGGTTGCGAAATCGCGTAGCGCGCGAAGGAAGTCGACCTCGCGCAGGTCGGGGCCGAGTGCCTCGACGAAGTAGAACTCGCTGTGTGCGCTCTGCCACAGCATGAAGTCGCTGATGCGCTGCTCACCCGACGTGCGGATGACGAGATCCGGATCGGGCTGCCCCCCGGTGTAGAGGTGCTCTCCGATGAGCTCGGGGGTGAGGATCTCCGCGAGCGAGTCGAGGGTGCCGCCCTCCGTCGCCTGCTTGCGCACGATGCTGCGCATGGCATCGGCGATCTCGCGTCGCCCACCGTATGCCACGGCGAGGTTGATGTGCAGCCCGTTCTTGTTCGCGGTGCGCTCCTCGGCGCCCTTCAACGCGGCGACCAGCGCGGGCGGCAACCCTTCGGTGGAGCCGACATGCTGCACCCGCCAGTCCCGGTAGTGCGACAGGTCGTCGGCGAGGTCCGCGATGATCTCGAACAGGTCGTCGAGTTCGTCGCTCGTGCGGCCCTGCAGGTTGTCGGTGGACAGCAGGTAGAGCGTCGCGACCTGGATGCCCAGGTCGTCGCACCAGACGAGGAACTCGCGGAACTTGGCCGCGCCGGCACGGTGACCGTGACCGGCGGTTTCCAGTGCCCGCTGCCTGGCCCAACGACGATTGCCGTCCAGGATCATCGCGACGTGTTTCGGCAACTGCTGGCCAGCGAGCCAGCGCCGGATCCGTCGCTGATAGAGCCCATAGAGGAATCCGGGCCCCCACTGCGCTTCCCGCTTTCGCACGTGCCTACGCTAGTGCACCAATTGCCGCTAGTGACTCTCAGCTTGACGTTATCTCTCGCGCAATAGTCTTTGGCAATGACCGCCGATTCACGCCACCAGGGCACCCAGAACGATCCGGGCGAGGACCTGCCCAACGTTCCGCTGCTTGACGACGCTCGTGATCACCCGGTGGAGATCAAGCCGACCTGGCGCGGGTGGATCCACGCGGCAACCTTCCCGCTGACCATCGTGCTCGGCGTCATCCTGATCGGCATGGCCGACGGTACGGCAGCCAGATGGAGCTCGGCGGTGTTCGTGTTCTCCTCGATGCTGCTCTTCGGCGTCTCTGCGCTGTACCACCGCCTGAACTGGGGCGAGCGGGCGAAGCGTATGCTGAAGCGCTTCGATCACGCCAACATCTTCATCCTCATCGCCGGCTCGTATACGCCCATCAGCGTGCTCGCACTGCCGGAAGAGAAGGCGATGCTGCTGCTCAGCCTCGTCTGGACAGGCGCGCTGCTCGGCATCGTGTTCCGTGTGTTCTGGATCGGCGCCCCGCGCTGGCTCTACGTGCTGCTGTACCTGCTGCTCGGCTGGGCTGCGGTGATGTTCATCGCCGATTTCTTCGCCGCCAACTGGGTGATGATGACGCTCATCATCATTGGTGGCATCTGCTATTCAGCCGGCGCGGTCGTCTACGGGATGAAGAAGCCCAACCCGTTCCCGGGTAAGTTCGGCTTCCACGAGATCTTCCACACGCTGACCCTGCTGGCGTTCCTCTGCCACTGGACCGGCATTTTCCTGGTGGCGGTCAACCCGCCCGTGGTGTGACGTCGGGGTCCACCGGCTCATCGGGCGCTCCGCCGTCGGGGCCGCCGTCCGGGTGCTCCCCCGTCTCGGCGGCGAGCCGCTCGGCCTCGAGTTTCTCCTTGACCTCGCCCCGATAGCGGGTCCGGCGCATCCGGCGTGTCATGTCCAGGATGAGCAGGACGGTCGCGGCCGCGACAAGGAAGGTGATGGCGAAGCCGATCCAGGTCGGTGTCACATCGTTCGGGTCGAATTCCTCGGATGCGAGGAGGACGAGCCCTAGCTGCTGGATGACGGTCATGGGTGCTCCGAGTTCAGTGGGATGCCGGCAAAGAAGTCGTCTTCGGGGAGGTCGGAGAGCACGAGACTGCGCACCAACTGGAAGTCCTCGTACGGCCAGGCGTCCGCCTGCACGTCGTTGGGCCAGAAGAAGAAGGTGCTGTCCGGCGCCACCTGGCTCGCGTGCGCGCGCAGTGCCTGGTCGCGGCGCTCGAAGTAGTCTCCGCAGTGGATGTGGGTCGTCGCCAGGTCAGGTCGATCTCCGACCCGCTCGAGGTAGCCCTTCAGCTCCTCCACCTTGGGCGATTCCGGGTCGCGTCGCTCGATTTCGGCGAGGATGGCGCGGAAGCGTGAGGCGTTGAAGATGCGGTCGTAGTACAGCTTCGAGACCTGCCACGGTTCGCCGGCATCCGGGTACTGCGCCGGGTCGGCGGCGGCTTCGAGCGCGAAGACACCCACCTGGTGGGTGCGGATGTGGTCCGGATGCGGGTATCCGCCGTTCTCGTCGTAGGTGACCAGAACCTGCGGCCGGAACTCACGGATGATGCGCACCAGCGGCTCGGCGGAGATCTCGATCGGGATGGACGCGAAACTGTCCGGGCGGATGATGCCGTCCTCGGGCATTCCGGAGTCGGTGTAGCCGAGCCAGCGATGATCGAAGCCGACAACGTCCCTGGCGCGCTGCAGTTCGTGCCGGCGCAGGCCAGCCATGTCGCGCTGCGCCATCCGGAAATCGGACGGGTGGGAGTGTTCGAGCCCGGCGTTGAGGATGTCGCCGGCCTCGCCGCCGGTGGCGCTCACCACCAGCACATGCACACCGTCGTCGGTCAGCCGCGAGTACGTGGCCGCGCCCTTGCTGGACTCGTCATCCGGGTGGGCATGGAAGGCAAGCAAGCGACGGTCGGCCGGTCGGCCGGTCTCGCTGGGTGTCACGCCGCTCCTTACAAATACGCCTAGCCTTGAAGGGTCCGGATCCGCACCGGCATCCGGGACAGTTCAACCCTAATCGGCATGGGAGACATGTGACCGACACCACGATCGAGGAGCGCTACGGGCGCACACCGGGGCGCGCTCGACGCGAGCGCCTCATCCTCATCGTCGCCGGGGTCTTCTTCGGCCTGGTCGTCGGCGCGTGGGTCATCTGGGCGGGACTCGACAGCGTCTCCGGCGGGCTGGACACACGCGATCTCGGGCACAAGGTGAACGACGAGTTCAGCGTGGACGTGCAGTACGAGGTGACGGTGCCGCAGGGAACCGAGGTCAGCTGCGCGCTGCAGGCGCAGAACGACAAGCACGCGATCGTCGGCTGGAAGATCGTCGAGCTGCCGGCATCCGACTCCTACACACGCCGCTTCACCGAGGAGGTTCGCACGAGCGAGCTGGCTGTCACAGGCTTGATCTACCGTTGCTGGCTAACATAAGATAGTCCGAATCGCTAGAGAGACCGGTCGTGTGGCCGGTCTCATTTCTTTGACAGCGACGAAAGCACGAGGAGAGCACTATGGCTGACGACACTGCCGTCACCTGGCTGACCCAGGAGGCGTACGACCGTCTCACCAACGAACTTGAGTACCTGAGCGGCAAGGGCCGCGACGACATCGCGAAGCGTATCGAGGCAGCGCGCGACGAGGGCGACCTGAAGGAGAACGGCGGCTACCACGCCGCCAAGGAAGAGCAGGGCAAGATCGAGGCCCGCATCCGCCAACTGACGGTGCTCCTGCGCACCGCCAGCGTCGGCACACCCCCGGATGACGGTGTCGTCGAGCCGGGCATGATCATCACCGCGAAGATCGCCGGCGACGATTCCACGTTCCTGATCGGCAATCGAGAGATCGCCGGAGACTCCGACCTCGACGTCTACAGCGAGCAGAGCCCGCTTGGTGCCGCCATCATCGGCCACAAGCAGGGCGAGACTGTCACCTACACCGCGCCGAACGGCCGGGAGATCACGGTCGAGCTGCTCACGGTGAAGACCTACTCCTTCTGAACCGCATCGAGTCGAGTCAGAAGTCGACGCGCGGGTCGTAACCGGCCGACCGCAGCTTGTCCAACACCTGCTGGACATGCTCGGGGCCGCGGGTCTCGAGGCTGACCTCGAGTTCGACGTCGTTCAGCAGCGCGCCCTTGCCGTGCCGGGTGTGCATGACCTCGACGACGTTGGCGCTGACATCCGAGATCAACTCCGCGACGCGCGCGAGCTGGCCTGGTCGATCCGGCAGCATGATGCGCAGCTTGAGGTAGCGATCGGATGCGGCGAGACCCTGTGAGATGACGCGCTCCATCACGAGCGGGTCGATGTTGCCGCCGGACAGCAGCGCCACGGTTGTGCCGAGGTTCTTCACCGCCCCGGTGAGGATGGCCGCGACGGCGACAGCGCCGGCCGGCTCCACTACGAGCTTGGCGCGCTCGATCAGCACGAGCAACGCCCGGGCGGTGTCATCGTCGCTGACGGTGACGACCTCGTCGACCAGGGAACGCACGAGCTCGAAGTTCAGCTTGCCGGGCTTGCTGACCGCGATGCCGTCGGCGATGGTCGGCGCGATCGGCACCTCGAGCGGCTTACCCTCCGCCAGCGATGGCGGATAGGCCGCGGCGTTCTGCGCCTGCACGCCGATCACGCGGATCGCCCGCCCCTGAGCCCGGGCCCGCTCCTTCATCGCGACCGCGATGCCGGAGATCACCCCGCCACCGCCGATCGGGACGATCACCGAGTCGAGGTTCGGCACCTGGTCGAGCATCTCGAGGCCGAGAGTGCCCTGCCCGACGATGACGTCCTCATGGTCGAAGGGGTGGATCAGCACCGCACCGGTGCTCTGGGCGAATTCGGCGGCGGCGCGCAACGGCTCGTCGACGGTGTGCCCGCGAAGGATGACCTCCGCCCCGTACCCGCGCGTCGCCTGAAGCTTCGGCAGGGCAACGCCGACCGGCATGAAGATCGTCGCGCGGATGCCCAGCTCGCGAGCGGCGAACGCGACGCCCTGCGCGTGGTTCCCGGCGGATGCTGCCACCACGCCTCGCGCGCGTTCCTCTTCCGTCAGCCGGGACAGCCGATAGTAGGCGCCGCGGATCTTGTACGAACCGGTGCGCTGCAGGTTCTCGCACTTGAGGTACACGGGCGAACCGAGCACCTCGGCCAGGTAGTGGGAACTCTCCATCGGCGTGACCTGCGCCACGCTCGACACGATTTCGCGCGCCTCCTCGATCCGGATGAGAGAAGGCGCGTTGTCAGTGATCACCGTGGGATGTCCTCGAGTTGTGGGTTGTTGTCTGTTCGCCATCGGCCGCTCGCGACGTACAGGATCATCGCGTTGGCGGTCGCCACGATCGGCACCGCGAACAGCGCGCCGGGGATGCCCGCGACGTAGCTGCCGGCGGCGACCGCCAGGACCACTCCGAGCGGATGCACCTTCACCGCGTTGCCCATGATCAGCGGCTGCAGCACATGGCTTTCGAGTTGCTGCACGGCTATCACGATCGCGAGCATGATGAGCGCGATCACGATGTCCTTGTAGACCAGCGCGATGAACACCGCGAGCGCACCCGTGACGACCGCACCGACGATCGGGATGAAGGAGCCGAGGAACACCGCGATCGCGATGGGCACCGCGAGTGGCAGGCCAAGGAAGAATGCCCCGAGCCCGATGCCGATGGCGTCGATCGCGGCGACGAAGATCTGCACCCGCGCGAAGTTGCTCAGGGTGACCCACCCGACCGCACCTGCCCCGTCGACCGCCAGGCGCGCCCGGCGCGGGAACAGCCGGACGACCCAGTGCCAGATGTTGCGGCCGTCGATCAGGATCAGCAGCGACGCGAACAGGGTGATCAGGAGACCGGCAACCAGGTGTCCAGCGGTGGAACCGACCGAGAGCACGCCGCTGACCCAGACGCTCGCATCTCGCTGGATCGTATCGACGAAGCCCTCGCCGAACTCCGAGAGTTGCTCCTCGGTGATGTGCAACGGCGACTCGAGCAGGACGTCCTTGAGCCGCTCCCATGCGACGAGGGACTGCGCCTGAAGATCCGGCCAGCCGGCTCGGATCTGGGTGACGATGAGGAAAATGAGCGCGGTGATGACGCCGACGGCGGTAAGCGCGGCCGTCATCACCGCAAGCCATTTCGGCCATCCCTGCCGTTGCAGCCACCCGGCGAACGGCACGAGCAGCGAGGAGACCAGCACCGCGATCATCAGCGGCACGACGATCACACGCAGCTGGATCACGAGGAAGACCAGCAGCGCGGCCACTCCGGCCATGAGCAGAATGCGCCATGACCATGCGCCCGCGATCTGCACGCCGACAGGGACGGCGTCTTCCACGATCCGGCGCCGTGACAGCGGCACCTGCGGCCGTGCCGGACGGGATCGTTTGCCGAAAATCACCGTCTCAGTCTAAATGGGACGATTCCGCCTCCGACGCTATATTCCGGTAACGGAATGCAGACCGGCCTTGTGCGCCGCCAGACTCTGTTGCGGCAGCGTCGGAGGCTCCGACTAGGGTCGATTCTGTGGTGGACTCCCTCTCGCTCGCGCAAGCGCGCCGTGTCGCGCTGGCTGCGCAGGGCTTCGGAAGGCAGCCGTCAGGCGGCGCCGGAACCCGGCAGCTGGCAGCCGGTATCCGGAAGCTCGGGCTGTTGCAACTCGATTCGGTGAACGTGTTCGAGCGCAGCCACTACCTGCCGCTCTATGCTCGGCTCGGCCCGTACGACCGGGCAGCCCTCGACCGGCTCACCTTCGCCCGAGGGGCATCGCACACCGAGTACTGGGCGCACCAGGCCGCCATCATCCCGGTCGACACCAGACCGCTGTGGCGGTGGCGGATGGACCGGATGCGCGAGCGCGAGGGTGTGCAGTGGATCGCGGGGCACACCGGATTGCGGGACTGGCTGCTCGCGGAGCTGCGCGACAACGGGCCGATGCGCGCGAGCGACATCGAACACGACTCGAACAAGCGCAGCGGTCCATGGTGGGGCTGGTCCGACGTGAAGCAACTGCTGGAACTGATGTTCCTCTACGGCGATGTCGTCACGGCCGGGCGTACCAGATTCGAGCGCACCTACGCGCTGCCGGAGCAGGTGCTGTCCGGCGACGTGCTGGAGAGGACCGTGCCGCGCGAGGAGGCGCAGCGGATGCTCGTCGAGCACGCGACCCGCGCCCACGGCATCGCGACCACCCGCGACGTCGCGGACTACTACCGCATGCGGAACGACGAGACTCTGGCGGCCCTGCGCGCGCTAGAGGACGACGGCATCATCAGCCATGTCCGCGTCGACGGCTGGAAGGCACCGGCGTGGCTGCATCGTGACGCGCGCATCCCACGCCGCATCGAGGCGACCGCGATGCTCTCACCGTTCGACCCCGTGGTGTGGGAGCGCGCACGCACCGAGCGGCTGTTCGGCTTCCACTACCGGATCGAGATCTACACACCGGCGCCGAAACGCATCTTCGGCTACTACAGCCTGCCGATCCTCATCGACGAGGAGATCGTCGGACGGATCGACCTGAAGAGCGACCGGCAGGCGGGCGCGCTGCGGGTGCAGTCGGCGTGGCACGAGCCGGATGCCGACCCGGGCGCCGTGGCCGACCGCCTCGCTCCCCTGCTTACGACGACCGCCGAGTGGCAGGGACTGGAGCGTGTCGAGTTCGCGGGCGCCGGGAACCTCTCATCCGCTCTTGCGCAGCTCTTCCCGGCTTCGGAATCCTCGAAGCTCGCTGCGCGTTAATGCCATCATGCGAGTCCAGCTCTTCACGTCGTCATTCTGCGGTGCCTGCACCGCGACCCGCGAGGTGCTGACGCAGGCGGGAACGTGGGTGCCGTCTGCCGAGATCCAGGAATTGAACGTCGCGCAGGCCCCCAAGGACGCCGAGGCGGCCGACATCCGGAGCACGCCGACCGTGATCATCAGCACCGACGACGGCGCTGAGGTGTTCCGCTCCGAGGGCGTGCCGACGCTTCCGCAGGCCCTCGCTGCGATGGCCCGCGCGCTCTAGAACTTCGTCGCGTTGTCGAGCAGTCGACGGATGCGGTCCTGCACCGGAGGGTGAGTCGAGAACATCCGGTCGATGACGCCGGGCTTGATCGGGTCGTTGAACCACATATGCGCCATGGTCGAGTTCTGCCGCTTCATCGGACGACCGGCCTGGCTGATCTTGTGCAGCGCGCTGGCCAGGGCCTCCGGGTGCCTGGTGGTGAGGGCACCGGTGGCGTCGGCGAGGTACTCGCGCTGACGTGAGACGCCGGCCTGGACGAGCCCAGCGACCAGCGGCGCGATGATCATCGCGGCGAGACCAAGGATGAGCAGGATCGGGTTTCCGCTGTTGTTGTTGCGGTTGCCGCCCGAGAACCAGGTCATCCGCAGCAGGATGTCGCTGATGAAGCCGATGGCCACCACGAGCCCGAACACGATCATGGTGACCCGGATGTCGTAGTTCTTGACGTGGCCCATCTCATGGGCCATCACGCCCTCGAGCTCGGAATCGCTCAGCAGTTCGAGCAGGCCGGTGGTCGCCGCGACCGAAGCGTGCTCCGGGTCACGTCCGGTGGCGAACGCGTTCGGCGCCGGATCGTTGACGATGTACACCTTCGGCATCGGCATGCCATTGGTGATCGCGAGGTTCTCCACCGTGCGATACAGCCGCGGGTCGTCCTGCTTCTGGATCTGCCGCCCGCCGGCGATCGCAAGCGCCTGGCTGCTCGCCGCGAAGTACTGGATCACGACATAGATGAGCGCGCCGATGATCGTGCCGATGAGGATCGACCAATTGCCCGTGCCGGCCCACATGTAGTTGGCAATCAACCCGAGCCCGCCGATGATGAGCAGGAACACCAGAATGATCAGCACAGTGTTGCGCTTGTTGCGCGCTATAGCGCTGTACATGTCACCCTGTCTGTCGTGTGTGTAGTGGAGAGGATCTCGATGCGCGCCTGGCGGCGCTTCCTCGATCTTGAACTTACGGTTGAGGCTTCTACGAAGCGTCAACCTTCAGTTCAAAACTGCACGCGTGGCGGCTCGGCGATCGCTGCCGGCTCCGAGACCTCGAAGAACTCGCGCTCGTGGAAGCCGAGACCACGCACGAACAGGGTGTTCGGGAAGACCTTGATCTTGGTGTTCAGCTCGCGCACACCACCGTTATAGAAACGGCGGCTGGCCTGGATCTTGTCCTCGGTGTCGACCAGCTCGCCCTGCAGCTGCAGGTAGTTCTGGCTGGCCTGCAGCTGCGGGTACGCCTCGGCGACCGCGAAGATGCTCTTCAGCGCCTGCTGCATGTGGTTCTCCGCGGCGGATGCCTCTCCCGGCGTCTGTGCCGTGAGGGTCTCGGCGCGCGCCTTCGTGACGTTCTCGAAGACGGACTTCTCGTGCGCTGCGTAGCCCTTGACCGTTTCGATCAGGTTCGGGATGAGGTCGGCACGCCGTTTCAGCTGAACGGTGATGTCACTCCACGCCTCGTCAACGCGAACGTTCAGCTTCACCAGGCCGTTGTAGGTGGCCCACAGGTAGATGCCGACGATCACGGCGAGGGCAACGACGATGCCGACGACGATGAGTATTTCCATGGTCTTGAAGTCTCCTCTTGGCTGCGGGTGCCGCAGCGAACACCCCTCGTGGGCTACTCAACTATATCGAGCGCGGGCTGTGCGGCCGCCGAATCCCGCCTGCGTCAGGCCAACACTGGGGGAACATCCGGGGTTACTGTTCTGGCATGGAGCACTCGGCACTGGCGCTGAGAATCGACGGGCTCACAGTCCGCCGAGGCAGGAACGTCGCGGTTCGCGATCTCGACCTCTCGTTGGCCCGGGGCGAGCTAGTCGGACTGCTCGGACCAAGCGGGAGCGGGAAGACCACTCTCATGCGCTCGATCGTCGGTGTGCAACGCCTCGAGTCGGGCACCGTCACCGTGCTCGGGCAGAGCGCCGGATCGCCGCCGCTTCGCCATCGCGTCGGCTACGTCACCCAGGATGTCAGCGTCTACTCGGACCTGACCGTGCGGGAGAACCTGAGCTACTTCGCCACGGTGCTCGGCGTCGGCGGCGCCGAGATCGACCGCGTCGTGGCTGCCACCGACCTCGGCGGGCAGCTGAAGCAGCTCGCCGGCTCCCTGTCCGGTGGGCAGGTCAGCCGGGTATCCCTCGCCGCGGCACTGCTCGGCACGCCGGAACTGCTCGTGCTCGACGAACCGACGGTCGGCCTGGATCCGGTCCTGCGATCGGAGCTGTGGGGACTGTTCCGTGAGCTCGCGCGCGGTGGCGTCACCCTGCTCGTGTCCAGCCATGTGATGGACGAGGCGACCCGCTGCGACCGCCTGCTGCTCATGCGGGACGGCGAGATCCTGGCCGACACCACACCGCGACAACTGCTCGCGGACACCGGCACCAGCGATGCCGAGGAGGCCTTCCTTGTGCTGATCGAACGGCACCCGGGCGAGCGGACCGAGGAGCGGTCATGAGCATCCGCCGTACCTTCTCGACGACCGGGCGGGTGCTGCGCCAGATCTCCCACGACCCACGAACGGTCGCGCTGCTGCTCGTGGTGCCGAGTTTGCTCATCGGCCTGGTCGCGTGGCTGTTCTCCGATACCGACGTTTTCGAGCAGGTGGGGCCGGCCATGTTGGCGCTCTTCCCGTTCATCATCATGTTCCTGGTCACGAGCATCGCCACCCTGCGCGAGCGGCGCAGCGGCACCCTCGAGCGACTGCTGTCGATGCCGCTCGCCAAGCTCGAGTTCATCCTCGGCTACACCTTCGCGTTCGGACTGCTGGCCGTCCTGCAGGCCTCGATCGCTGTCGCGTTCGCGGTGTGGGTGTGCGGCCTCGAGATCGACGGGCCGCTGTGGCTGCTGCTCTGTGTCGCACTCGCGGATGCCGTGCTCGGCACGACACTGGGCCTGTTCGCGAGTGCGTTCGCGCGCACCGAGTTCCAGGTCGTGCAGTTCATGCCATTGATCGTGTTCCCGCAGGTGCTGCTCGGCGGCATCTTCCTGCCCCGCGAGGACATGCCGGATGTGCTGTACGCAATCTCCGACTGGCTGCCGCTGTCGCACGCGATCGACGCACTCAACGCCGTAGCGGGCGACACCGAAGATGCCGCCTACGTCGGCGGCAAGCTGCTCATCATTGGCGCGTTCGCGCTGGGCGCGGTGATTCTCGGCGCGATCACCCTGCGTCGCCGCACCGCGTGAGCTCTCAGCGCGCCGCGAGTACGCGCTGCAACCACTGGAATGACGACTTCGGGGTGCGGTCGAGGGTGTCGAAGTCCACATGGACGAGGCCGAACCGCTGCGAGTAGCCGGCAGCCCACTCCCAGTTGTCGAGCAGCGTCCACACGTAATAGCCGCGCAGGTCAATGCCCGGAACCGGTTCGATCGCCTCGGCGAGGTGGTCGGCGAGGTACCGGATGCGTTTGCCGTCCCTGACGGCGCCGTCGTCATCCGGTTCGTCGGGGAAGCTCGCGCCGCCCTCGGTGATGTACACCGGCGGCAGCACCTCTCCATACCGCTCGGACAACTGCTTCAGGGTCACGGTCAGGTAGTCCGGCGCGATCGGCCAGCCGAACCCGGTCTCGTCGTACTCCGGCCAGGGCGCGAGCGAGAACGGGATGTTCTTGACGTCGGGGGTTGTGCCATCCGGAGTGTCCTCATCGGCTGGAGCACCGGAACGCACCCGGATCGGCATGTAGTAGTTCACGCCGTAGAAGTCCAGCGGCTGATGGATGGTTTTCAGGTCGAACGAGTCGACCTCGGTGAGCGCGCGGAACAGCTTGCCCGCGCCGAACGGGGGCTTCGGGTAGTGCCCGAGCAGCACCGGGTCGGCGAAGATGCGGTTGTGGAGCAGGTCGAGCAGCTTCGCGAAGTACCGGGCCCTGATCCCCCGTGCCGGGACGACGGGCGCGTGCACGTTGCTGATGCCGACCCCGCCGGCGACACCAGTCGCGCGGAGCGCCTGGACGGCGAAGCCGTGGCCGAGCAGCTGGTGGTGCGCGGCCGGCAGCGCGTCGAACAGGAGTGTCGAGCCGGGCGCGTGGAGGCCGAGCGCGTAGCCGTTCAAGGTCACGGTCGTCGGTTCGTTGATGGTTACCCACGAATCGATCCGGTCACCGAACGCTTCACCGGCGAGCAGCGCGTAGTCGCCGAGCCGATACGCGGTGTCGCGGTTCATCCACCCGCCGCGTTGTTGCAGCAGCAGGGGCGTATCCCAGTGGTAGAGCGTCGCCATCGGCCGGATGCCTGCGTCGAGCAGCGCGTCGATCAGCCGGTCGTAGAACGCAATGCCGTCCTTGTTGCCGGCGCCGATGCCATCCGGCTGGATTCGCGGCCAGCCGAGCGAGAAGCGGTACGAGTCGATGCCCAGCTGCTTCATCAGTTCGATGTCGTCCCGGTAGCGCTCGTAGTGGCCGGTCGCGACCTCGGCGGTGCTGCCATCCTCGATGCGGCCGGCCTGGGTCATGAACGAGTCCCACGTCGACGGGCCGCGACCTCCGCGCCGCACTGCACCCTCGACCTGGAAGGCCGCGGTCGACACCCCGATCGTGAAGCCTGGCGGGATCCGGGCGCCCAGCGCTTCCGGATCGTGTGCGTAATCTCCAGTCATCGGCCGAGAACTGTGTCCAGGTACTCGTTTGCGAATAGCCGCTCCGGGTCGAGTCGATCCCGAAGCTGAACGAACTCACCGAACCGCGGATAGACCATGGATAGAGATTCTGCATCCTGAAAGTGAATCTTTCCCCAATGCGGGCGGCCCTCGAACTCGCGGAACAGCGCGTCGGCCGCGCGGAAATATTCGGTCGGCTCTTCGCGGAAGTACCGGTGCACGGCGATGTACCCGGATGCGCGGCCGGTTGCCGTCGACAGCCAGAGGTCGTCGGGTGCCGCCGCGCGCACCTCGACTGGGAACGAGATGCGCCAGCCGCGGGAGTCGATGAGCGACCGAAGCGCGCGCAGGGCATCCGGGACCTGCTCCAACGGGATGCTGTACTCGAGCTCACGGAACCTGACACTGCGCTGCGTGGTGAAGACCGAGGTCGACACGTCGGTGAACTCGCGGTTCCCGGTGAGCCGGGTCGCGAGCCGGTTGATGCCCGGCACCAGCCGCGGCGCGACGGCGCCGACAACGCAGGTCAGGCCGAACACGCGGTTGGACATCACCCGGTCGTCGAACCAGCGCCGGACCGGTCCCAGTGGGGCGCGGGGCGAGTCGGCCGGCAGGCGGGTGTTGTTCTTCGTCAGCACGGTTCGGGTGTGCGGGAACCACAGGAACTCGAAGTGGTCGACGGATGCCGCGCGGTGCTCGAATGCATCGACGACGGCGTCGAACGGTTCCGGCCGTTCGATCGCGCCCAGCACGAACGCGGGAACGCACTCGATGGTCACCTCGGTGATGACGCCCAGGGCCCCAAGCCCGAGCGCGACCGCCGGCAGCAAGTCAGCGTTCTCGCTCGCGCTGACACGCAGCACAGTGCCGTCGCCGGTGACGAGCACGAGCCCGCGCACCTGGGTCGAGACTCCACCGAAGCGGGCGCCGGTACCGTGCGTGCCGGTGGAGATCGCGCCGGCGATGGTCTGCCGGTCGATGTCGCCGAGGTTCTGCATCGCCAGCCCGAGGGGCGCCAGCAGGTCGGGCAGCTGCCACAGGCGGGTGCCCGCGCCGAGTGTGACGAGGTTGCCGTCCACCGCGAGGACCCCGGCGAGCCCGTCCGGCTCGATCAGGATGTCGGTGGCCACCGCGATGCCCGTGAAGCTGTGCCCGGCGCCCACCGCCTTGACGCGTCGCCGCTGCTCGGCCGCGCGGCGCACGATCGCCACGACCTGATCGGTGGTCGTCGGCGACACCCGCTCGGCCGGCTGCGCCATGGCCGATCGACCCCAGTTGCTCCACGCGGGCGCCGTCCCGGCGCGCGGCGTGCTCACAGGAACGCCTTCCCCTCGCCTCGGTAGGTCGGGATGCTCTCCACCAACCGATCACCGTCGATCACGTGGAGGGTGTTGACGTGCTCGCTGAGCTCGCCGGCCTTGGTGTGGCGCAGCCAGACCCGGTCGCCGATGCGCAAGCTTGTCGCGTCACGGCCCGTGACCGGTGTCTGCACCTCCCCTGCCTGCTCGCGCGGAAGCATCCGCAACTCCCGCGGCCAGGCAACGCGTGGCAGCCGGTCGGCCCCGGGCGGTCCGGATGCGATCCAGCCGCCGCCGTGCAGAGTCGCGATGCGCGATCGTGGCTTGCGGACCACCGACAGCGCGAGGGCTGCGGCCGGCGCCGGTCGGAATGAGCGGTACCCGTCGAACAGGTGCGGGCCGAACAGCCCGCTTCCGGCCGCGATCTCGGTGACCGCCTGCTCGGCGCTGGTTGTCTCGAGTGAGCCGGTGCCGCCCCCGTTGACGAACTCGAGGTCCGCGACGTGGCGGACGGCGGCGACCGCCGCAGCCCGGCGTTCCGCCAGCTCTGCAGCGGATCGGCGCTTCATCCAGCGCAGCATGGCCGCCCGCGCCGGCTTGCCGGCCGGGGCATCGGCGACGCCTGCGAGCTGTCCCTCATAGGCCATCATCCCGACGAGCCGGAATCCGGGCCGCCTCGCGATCGCCTCGGCCAGCGCTCTGGCCTGTTCGGGGCTGTGGACTGGTGATCGCCAGGTGCCGACATGGCCGAGCAGGCGCGAGTCCCAGGACGCGTCCAATTCCAGGCACAGCCGCATTGCCTGCCGCCGGGCGGGAGATACCACCGCGTCGATGAGGTCAAGTTGGTCCAGCGAATCGACCATGAGCGTCACCGTGGACGCCAACCGCGGGTCGTTCGCGAGTGCACCGATGGCCCACCGATCGGCGCTCGGGTAGCCGACCACGACATCCGGCGTCGACCCGGCGGCGAGCGCCTCTGTGGCGAGCCACAGCCCCTCGGCGAGCGTGTAGGCCAGCACACCGCGATAGCCGGGCACGCGCAGCACCGCGTCCATGACACCGCGCGCCCGCACCGACTTCGACGCCACCCGGATTCTCGTCCCGTTCGCGCGACCGAGCATGTCGAACGCGTTGTGGCTCAGCGCGGGCAACGAGAGAACCGCGAACGGCGGATCGAGGTGCGCCGTCGCGGACTCGAGTGCCGCCCAGTAGGCGGCCGGGTCGTCACGCCACGCAGCCGTCGCTGGTCGAGTGAGCTCCATCGCTTCACCGCCTAAGTTTCGAGTGCCTGTCGACTCAACACTATTCATGGTGTGACGCGGGTGACCGGCAACCGACCGAGGGAGTCTCAGGGGTGTTGAGTACCCTTGAGACGACACCACCCGACCACAGCCCTTGGACCAGTGTGCACACCACAGCGATGCAGCGAGTAACCTCGCGCTGCGGCACCACGATCGTGGCCGCCTTCATCGCTGTCGGCGCTGTCCTGACGTTGACCGGTGCCACCGGGTTCGAGGTGCGCGATGAAGAGCGGGGCGAGGAGGCGGCCGCCGCTCAGGCAGCGCGGATCACCAGCCCAGCCGATGGAGCGTTCATCGGCACCGACTCGGTGACCATCAGCGGCACCAAGGAGGTCGGTGCAGGCATCCGCTTCGAGGATGGCCCCGCCGGCTGCGCGATCGCAGCGAACGCGGAGCTGACCTGGAGCTGCACCGCGACCGGCTTGCCGAACGGCGCCGGATACGTGCTGCAGGCCGTTCACATCGCCGCGGACGGCGAGGAGACGGCACTGGATCCGGTGACGATCCATGTTCTCGCGCCGCCCAGCATCGCCGCCAATGGGCCGATCCTGACCACCGGGATCATCTCCGGCGCCGCGCATCCGGGGTCGACGATCGTGCTTCGAGTCAGCGGGTCGGATCAGGTGTGCCCGGGCGTCGCGCGCGGTGACGGATTCTGGTCCTGCTCGATTCCCACTTCCGGCCAGCACATGGTGTCCGCCTCGCAGTCCCATCCCACGATCGGCGGCGGGCAGCGATCGAATCAGTCGGGCACCGTTCAGGTGATGGTGGACAAGGAGCTGCCGGATGCGCCGATCATCACTTCTCCCCGCTCCCAGTCGCGGCTCGAGCGACTGCCCGCGACGGTGACGGGAATCGGCGAGGCGGGTGCGCGGGTCGACGTCTACCTCGACGGCCTGATCGTCTGCCGGGCCACCGTGGAGGGGACGCGCTGGTCCTGCCAGTTTGCGAACGTGCCGAACGGCTCGCACACGCTGCAGGCGCTGCAGCGCGACATGGCCGGTAACTTCAGTTCGCCGAGCACCCCGATCACCGTGTGGATCGGTCCGCGAGAAACGGCACCCAAGCCGGGCGATCCGCCCACGGACGCGCCCGAGCCGGAGCCCGAGGAGCAACCCGAGGCGACACCCACTCCAGCGCCGACGCCGGGCGAGCCGACGCTGCCCGACTGGCCGCCGTCGGGTGCTGCGCCGCCAACCCTCGAGGAGGCGCTCACCAACTGGGGCACGCCCACGGGGTTCGGCACCCGGTTGATGACGCCCGCTGGCACACTCGCGGGCGGCAACTGGCTGCTCGCCCTCGGCATCGCCGGCGGGTTCATCGCGCTCATCGCCGTGCCGATGCGACTCTTCGCGACCACAGTGCGCCCGCACCTGCGCGGCCTTCGGCTGACCGGCCGGAACCGGGGCGCCCTGCCCGCTGATACCGCCGCGACCGGGATCCGCCCGTGGCTTGCGGGGATCGTCCCGCTTGCGGTGACAGCGGCGCTTGTGGTGTTCTCCGGCGGGCTTTCCGGGGAGGTGCGCTACCTTCGGCTGGCCTTCTCCGTCGCAGTCGGCCTGACCATCCTCAACGTGGTCGGGGTTGCGGTGGCCAGCGCTCTGGCGTCCCGCGCGGTTCGGATCAGCGGCAGGCTGGTGTTCGTGCCGGCATTGCTGATCGGCGCCGGCGTGACGGCGATCATCTCCCGCTGGTTCGAGTTGAACCCGCCGTTCAT
This sequence comes from Cryobacterium sp. BB307, assembly GCF_012274275.1. GTDB lineage: Bacteria > Actinomycetota > Actinomycetes > Actinomycetales > Microbacteriaceae > Terrimesophilobacter. Next base: position 377,046 of record NZ_JAANZA010000003.1, read on the forward strand.
CGTCGGCGTCATCATTTCTGCGGTATACGCGGTCGCGTTGCCGGTCGTGAAGCGCGCGATCGTCTCGCTCGCCGTGCTGGTGTCGCTCGCGCTGCTGGCCACGCTCGCGTGGGTGCTGCACTCCGCGATCGGACCGGTCGAGGGCTTCTGGGGCTCGATCCCGAGCGAAGTGCTGGCGACGATCACCATCGCCGGTTTCGGCTCCGTCATCATGCTGCTGTTGCCGGTCGGCGCTCTGCCCGGGCGGGTCCTGCTCGAATGGTCGAAGCTCGGCTGGCTCGTCGCGGCTCTGGCGTTGACGACACTCGGCGCCGCGGTGCTGGTGGGCGAGGCGCTGCATCCGGTCAACGCGATCGTACTGTCGTCGGTCGCCGTCGTCTTCGCCGCGTTCGCTGTCGCCGCGTGGGGCTGGACCCGGTTCGTGCGCCCCGCCGACTAGCCGCGGTCGGCGCGGCTGCCGACCGGTTCCGGGGTGCGCTTCTTCTCGGCGCGAATGGACCGGATGCGCACAACCAGGAACAGGCTGATCGCGATGACCACGGCGCCGATCACGGCGTACTGCAGCACGTCGGCGTAGCCCTCGACGAGGTGCCAGTTCTCCCCCAGCAGGAAGCCCGCGAGCACGAAAATGGTGTTCCAGATCAGGCTGCCCGCCGTGGTGAGTGCGATGAACAGCGGCAGGTTCATGCGTTTCACGCCGGCCGGGATGGAGATCAGGCTGCGGAAGATCGGGATCATCCGGCCGAAGAACACGGTCTTCGCCCCGTGCCGGTCGAACCATGCCTCGGCCTTGTCGACATCCTCCACGCGGATGAGCGGGATGCGTTCGGCGAGCCAGCGCATCCGGGAGCGCCCCAGCATCGCGCCGATCGCATAGAGGGCGAGCGCGCCGACGATGGAGCCGAGGGTCGTCCAGACGATGACCTCGAGGAGGCCGAGGCTGCCCTGGCTCGCAGTGAAGCCGGCGAGGGGCAGGATGACCTCGCTCGGCAGGGGCGGAAACAGGTTCTCGGCTGCGATGGCGATGCCGGCGCCGAGACCGCCGAGGGTCTCCATGAGGTTGACAGCCCAGCCGGCGATGCCGGTGAGGGCGTTTTCGGGCGCGGTGGAAGTAGGAAGAAGAATCATGGGATACGCGAAAGCGTACCGGCGGTGCCTGAGTGCGAGGTTGGCGGCTGCCGCTACGCGTGGACGGAGCACGAGACCGCCGCCCGTAGACGCCCACCGCACCCGCGGCCTCGCACTCCGTCCCCGTTTCGCTCGCGTTCGCGTCGCGCGGGTGCATTATGCAGGCGCGGGTGCTGCAACACCCGCGCGTGAACAGAAGTCCCGCGCGCGGGTAGTTTATCCACGCGCGGGTCCAATTCGACCCGCGGATGGAAGTTCGACCCGCGTGACGGGGATCTCGACAGGCTCGATCACCGAGCGGGGGCCGACCGCCGAGGGCCGCCGGGGTGCCCCCACAGGGATTCGAACCCTGACTTGGACGATTTTAAGTCGTCTGCCTCTGCCAGTTGGGCTATGGGGGCGCACGAATGCAACCCCGAGCCTACCGAGTCAACTGCGGGACGCTCAGGCCTTCGGCCGGGACGCGAACTCCTCGAAAGCCGCACGCGGGGTGATGCGGTCCTCAAGGGAGACGACGTCGCGGCGGAACAGGAAGTTGACGATCCAGTTCCCGAACACGCGAACCTTGCGCTCCCACATCGGGATGGCGAGGCCGTGGTAGCCGCGGTGCATGACCCAGGCGGGCAGGCCCTTCACCGCGAGCCGACCGGACTGGAAGACACCCTCGTACAGGCCGATACCGGCGACAGCACCCTGGTTCTTGTGGAAGTAGTCCACGGGCGCGTCACCGCGGAGCTCCGCGACAACGTTCCTGGCCAGACGCTTGCCCTGCCGGACAGCGTGCTGAGCGTTCGGAACGCAGAACCCGCCGACGCCGCCGCCGGTGAGGTCCGGAACGGCACTCACGTCGCCAGCGCCCCACGCATCCGGAACGACCCCGTTGTCATTGATGACCTTGAGGTCGGCCTGCACGCGCAGTCGTCCGCGCTCTTCCAGGGGCAGGTCGGTGTTGCGCAGGACCGGGTTGGCCATGACACCGGCGGTCCACACGATGGTGTCCGACTCGAACGACTCACCGGTGGAGAGCTCGATCCTGCCGTCGACCGCCGACACCAGCTGGGTGTCGAGGTGCACCTGCGCGCCGCGCTGGGCGAGGTTCTTCAATACCCAGTGGCTGGTCTCGAGGGAGACCTCGGGCATGATGCGGCCCATAGCCTCGATGAGGTGGAAGTGGGTGTCCTCGAACGAGAGGTTCGGGTAGTGCCGGATGAGGTAGCTCGCCAGGCTGCGCAGCTCACCGAACGTCTCGATGCCGGCGAACCCGCCGCCGACGACCACGAAGGTCAGCAGGCGGTCGCGCTCGGGGCCGGGGGGAAGGTTCGCTGCCCGGTCGAAGTTGGTGATGAGACGGTCACGCACGGCGATGGCCTCTTCGATGTTCTTCATGCCGATGGCCTCATCGGCGACACCCGGGATCGGGAAGGTGCGCGAGACCGAACCGGCGGTCACGATGATGATGTCGTAGTCGAGCTCGTACGGCTCCGCACCCTCGGGTGAGACGGTGGCCTTCTTCTCGGCATGGTTGATACCGGTGACGCTCGCCGTGATGACCCTGGTGCGCTTCAGGTGACGCCGGTGGGCGACCACCGCATGGCGGGGTTCGATCGAACCAGCCGCGACCTCGGGGAGGAACGGCTGGTAGGTCATGTAGGGTCGCGGGTCGACCATAGTGACCTCGGCTTCACCGCGACGCAGCCACTTCTCGAGCTTGCGCGCTGTGTAGAAGCCGGCATAGCCACCGCCGACGATCAGGATTTTTGGCACTGATCTATCTTACCCCTCGTATCGAGTGCCCCTGACCCGGCGCACGAACGCCACGGTCCACCAGACCACAACCACGCCGAATCCGGCGTAAACCAGCAGCGGGATGCCGACATCGCGCAGTTCGTGCAGCGTGGGCAGTACGCTGCCCATCGGGTTGGGCACCCCGGCGGAATCCTCGGCCGGGGCGGGCTCCGGGGCCGCCGGAACCGGCACTGCGGTGACCTCGGGCTCGACGGCGGCGCGCCGGTGCAGCCGGATCCACTCGGTGAGCTGGGCGGCGGGACTGGTGTCGGCGGCGGGAACGTCCGCGGTCACCGCGGCTGCGGCATCCAGCAGTCCGTACCCGTAGATCGGGCTCGGCACTTCGCTGCCGACCGGGCGGGCGGTCGCCGTCACCCTGTTGATGACGTCGCCCGCGCTGAGCTCCGGATGCGCGGCCCGCACGAGCGCGACAACGCCGGCGACGATGGGGGTCGCGCCGCTGGTGCCCGCCCATGAGTAATAGCCGCCGCCGGGCGCCGCGCCGACGAGTTCCTCGCTCGGGGCTGAGACGGAGATGGTGATGCCCTGCGATGAGGCGTCCCAGCTGGCCTTTCGGCTCCGGTCGACGCCGCCGACCACGAGCACGCCCGGCATGGTGGCCGGTGCGCCCACCTCGGTGGTGCCGCTGCCGCGGTTGCCTGCTGCGGCGACCACGACCACGTCGTGCTCCATCGCGTACAGGAACGCCTCGTCCCAGCTTTCCGGCCACTCGAGCGTGTTGCGGGTGAGGGACATGTTGATGACGTCCGCTCCGTTGTCGACCGCCCAGCGCACCGCCGTCGCGATCTGCTCATCCGCTCCCAGCTGACCGGCGCCGAAGCCCATCGAGACCGCCAGCAGGTTGGCTTCGGGCGCAGCGCCGATGATGCCGCTGTTGCCGCTGTGTCCGCGACCGGCGAGCAGCGAGGCGACCATGGTGCCGTGCTCGCTGTTGTTGCCGACCGGGGTTTGGCCGTTCGGGGTGCCGACGCCCGAGACATCCGTGCCGCCAGCGACCGCACCCACCAGGTCGGGGTGTGTGGCGTCGATGCCGGTGTCGATGACCGCGACGGTCACCCCGGCACCACGCGTGGTGTTCCATGCCTGGCTGATGCCGTAGTCGGCGAGCCAATACTGGCGGTCGCGCACCGCGTCGGCCGACGCGGTGGGTCCGACGAGCAGCACGGATGCGGCGACGCCCAGCGCCGCGATGCCGGCGAGCGCCCGCCTCACTCGGCCACCTCGTCGATGCCGTAGTCGGCGCACTCGCACACCTGCGGCGACCAGCTGCCGCGGTCGAGGGCGCGGTCGCCGATCGGGTTCACCCCCGGCCCGGTCGCGAGGGCATGCGCGGCGAGCGCGTGCAGGCACTTCACTCTGGTCGGCATGCCGCCGGCCGAGATGCCGTCGATCTCGTCGACGTGCCCGAGCTGTGCGCGGTCGGCGAGGTAGGAGTCGTGGGCTGCCGCGTACGCGTCGCGCAGCGCCGCGTCGTCGGCGAGCAGCTCAGTGAACTCGGCCATCACCCCGTCGGCTTCAAGGGTCGACATGGCGGCGGTGGCCACCGGATGGCTGAGGTAGTAGGTGGTCGGGAACGGGGTGCCGTCATCCAGTCGGGGCGCCGTCGCGACCACGGTCGGCGCGCCGCAGACACAGCGCGCGGCGATGCCGACGACCCCGCGCGCGGGTCGCCCCAGCTGCGCGGAGACAATCGCGATGTCCCGCTCGGTCGGCGGGTCGAAGGGCGGGCGTGTCATGGCGCCCCCGGCGAACCCTGGATGACCGGGGCGACCAGCTCGTCCGGTGCAGCATCCGACAGCCCCGCGGTCAGGAAGGACGACAGCATCATCGCGGCCCAGTCGACCTGAGTGGTCTGCAGTTCGTCGCTGATCGGCTGGCCGTCCTGCGTGCTGAGCGTCTGGCCGTCGTCGATCACCAGGTAGCTGTACTCCCCCGGATAGACGTAGTTGAGGCGTTCGCGCGCCTGGGTCTCGATGTAACTGGGGTCGTCCCAGCGCGCCTTCTCGTCGGCGAGTTCCTCCACGCCGGCCTCCTGCTGCCTGACCTGCTCCTCGAGCTGGGCGATCTGCTGGCGCTGCTCGATGAAGACCTTCAGCGACGGCGCGAGCACGACCACGGTCAGCACCAGCACGACCAGGGTCGCGATCGTGAACCCAGACATCCGGATGCTGCGCAACCAGCGTGCGTGCGCGCTCTCCTGCGGCAAGCGCACGGGTACGCGCTGAGTTCTCTCACGCCTGGGCATGTATCGAGCCTAAAGGCCGTTCGCTGGGTGAGCGTGACGTGGCGCCCGGTGTGGCTGGTTGGCGCAACAGCGCCCGCGCAGCTCCCCGAGGGGTCGGAAACCGGCCTTCCCGCCCACGCGAAGGGCAGTTAGCGACCCCTCGGGGAGCTGTGCGACGGCGCGATCAGGCGGTGAAGCGCGGGAAGGCGCTGCGGCCCGCGTACACCGCGGCATCCGCGAGCTCCTCCTCGATGCGCAGCAGCTGGTTGTACTTGGCGACCCGCTCGCTGCGGGCCGGCGCGCCGGTCTTGATCTGGCCGGCATCCGTTGCCACGGCGAGATCGGCGATGGTGGTGTCCTCGGTCTCGCCGGAGCGGTGCGACATCACGACTGTGTAGCCGCTGCGCTGAGCCAGCGAGACGGCGTCGAGGGTCTCGGTGAGCGTGCCGATCTGGTTCACCTTGACCAGGATCGAGTTCGCCGACTGCCGCTCGATACCCTGCGCGAGGCGCTTCGGGTTGGTGACGAAGAAGTCGTCGCCTACCAGCTGCACGCGGCTGCCGAGCTCGCGGGTGAGCGCGGCCCAGCCGTCCCAGTCGTCCTCCGACAGCGGGTCCTCGATCGAAACGAGCGGGTACGCGCCGAGCAGTTCGCCGTAGTAGGCGACGAGCTCGTCGTTGCCAATCTGCTTGCCCTCGAACAGGTACTTGCCGTTCTCGAAGAACTCGGTCGAGGCGACATCCAGTCCCAGCGCGATATCGCTGCCGGGGGTGAACCCGGCCTTCTGGATGGCTTCCATCAGCAGGTCGAGCGCTGCCCGGTTGCTGGCGAGATCCGGGGCGAATCCTCCCTCGTCGCCGAGGCCGGTGCTGAGCCCCTTGTCGTGCAGGATGGCCTTCAGCGCGTGGTACGTCTCGACGCCCCAACGCAGCGCCTCGCTGAAGCTGTCCGCGCCGACCGGCAGGATCATGAACTCCTGGATGTCGACGTTGGTGTCGGCGTGCGCGCCGCCGTTGATCACGTTCAGCATCGGCACCGGCAGCACGTGCGCGTTCGGTCCGCCGAGGTAGCGGAACAGCGGCAGGTCGGCAGAGTCGGCCGCGGCTTTTGCGACCGCGAGCGAGACGCCGAGTAGCGCGTTGGCGCCCAGCGTGGACTTGTTATCGCTGCCGTCGAGCTCGATCATCGCGGCGTCGATCAGGCGCTGGTCGGTGGCGTCGAAGCCCTCGAGAGCCGGCCCGATCACGTCGAGCACGGCGTCGATGGCCTTCAGCACGCCCTTGCCGCCGTAGCGGCCCTTGTCGCCGTCGCGCAGCTCGTAGGCCTCGAAGGCGCCGGTCGACGCACCGGACGGGACAGCAGCGCGCGACACCGTGTCGTCATCGAGGAGCACCTCGACCTCGATCGTCGGGTTGCCTCGTGAGTCCAGGATCTCCCGTGCGCCAATTGCCTCGATCAATGCCACGACGGGCCTCCTTCGTTGGTGTGGGTTTGCTGCCGGCGCAATCCTACTGGCCGGCTTTGCGTGAAGTCCGGGGTCAGCCGAGGTCGCGCAGCTCGAGCTCGGCGGCCGACGTGACATCGGTTCCGACGAACGCGAACCGGCTGAACCCGGATGCGGCGAGCGCGTCGAGCGCGGACTTCACGTTCTTGGGGCGCTTCTCCAGACGCACCCGGTAGCCGACCGTGGCGAGCTTGGATTTGAGGGCGACCAGCGTCGCCGGCTCGACATCCGCGTCGTAGAGCAGCGCGACGGTCTCGCCCGCCGCCTCGTCGGGCAGCTCGACCAGGTCGACGATGCGCTCGAAGCCGATTGAGAAGCCGGTGGCGGGGACGTCCCGGCCCAGGAAGCGGCCGACCATGCCGTCGTAGCGGCCACCGCCGCCGAGCGAGCTGCTCGACTCCGGGTGCGCGACCTCGAAGATCGCGCCGGTGTAGTAGCCCATGCCGCGCACCAGGTTTGGGGAGAAGACCAGCCGCGCATCCGGGACTCCCGCGCGGATCGAGCGCAGCGTGCGGTAGGCGTCGATGTCCAGCCAGGCGGGCGGCTCGTCCAGCAGCGACCAACCGTCGTCGGCGAGGGTCGCCGCGGCCTGCAGGGTCGGGCCGACCACCGGGGAGTCGGTGATGCCGTGCTCCCGCAGTTCGGCGACGACACCGTCGACGCCGATCTTGTCTTCCTTGTCGATGGTGATCATGGCGCGCTCGTGGTTCTCGCGGGCGATCCCGAAGTGGTCGAGCATGGCGACGAGGATGCGGCGGTCGTTGATCCGGATGGACCAGCCGGTGAGGCCGAGGGCGCGCAGGGTCGCCGCGGTCGCGGTGAGCAGCTCGAGTTCCGCGAGCGGACCGGCTTCGCCGATGATGTCGATGTCGCACTGCATGAACTGGCGGTAGCGCCCCTTCTGCGGTCGCTCTGCTCGCCACACCGGAGCGATCTGGATGGCGCGGAACACCGCGGGAAGCTCGGCCTGGTGGCTCGCATAGAACCGCGTGAGCGGCACGGTCAGGTCGAAGCGCAGGCCGAGGTCGGCGAGTTCGAGCGGGTCGGTCGCGGCTGTGAGGTCGTCGTTGGTCAGGCCGCGCTTCATGACGGCGAAGGCGAGCTTCTCGTTGTCGCCGCCGAGGCCCGCGTGCAGACGCGAGCTGTCCTCCATCACCGGGGTCTCGATCTCGTCGAAGCCGTGCGCCCGGTACTGCTCCCGGATGACCGCGAGCACCCGCTCGCGGCGGGCCTTCTCTGCGGGCAGAAAGTCGCGCATCCCGCGCGGGGGGTTCACCGGGTTCGCCATGCATCGATTCTGGCAGGTCGCCGGACGTGCCTACGATCGACCCATGTCCTCGCTTGACGAACTGGTGGGAGCCGTCGAGGGGCTCCGCGCCGCCCGCGGACGCGTCGTGGTCGGCGTGTCCGGCTTCGGCGGCGCAGGCAAGACGACGCTCGTGCGCGCCCTGCTATCCGCTGTCGACGGCAGCGCGCGCATCCGGGGGGATGACTTCCTCGACCCGGAGCGCTCCAAGCACCGGTCGGTGGACTGGGACGGGGTTGACCGTTCGCGGCTGCTCGAGGAGGTCATCGTGCCGTTTCGTGCCGGGCGCGCCTCCGCGTACCGACCGACGGACTGGGTGACCGGTGGGCTGGGCGACCCGCATCCGGTGCCGGATGCAGCTGTGCTGATCGTCGACTCGGTGGGGTTGTTCCATCCGGAGCTGGACGGCGCGTTCGATCTCGCTGTCTGGGTCGACTGCGAGCTTGCCGTCGCCACCGCACGCGGCAAGGCACGGGATCGCGCCGACGGCAACGACCACGACCGGCTCTGGGACGAGGTGTGGATGCCCAACGACCGCGACTTCGCCGAGCGCTTCGACCCGCGCTCCGCGGCCGACCTGGTGTACCGCGCCGACGCGCACTGAACCCGCCCGACGGTGCTGCAGTTTGTTATCGATGCGCCCGCTGTAGCACCCGCATCGATAACAAGCGGAGCAGCGTTGCGGATGCCTAGACGCCGCCGCCGGCCGCGGCCGGAGCGCTCGGATCCTCGCCCTCGCCGATCGCTTCGCGCACCAGGTAGTTCTCGATGTCGAAAAGGTTCTCGGCCCGCTCGATGATGGTCAGCAGCGTCGACATCGACGCGACCTCCTCGACCTGCTCCTTCAGGAACCACAGCATGAACTGCTCGCCGAGCGCGTCGTTCTCCGCCCGCGCGGCGGCGAACAGCGCCTCGATCTGCTGGGTCACGCGCTTCTCCTGATCCAGCGCGAGCGCGATCGGCTCACGCTCGTTCGCGAAGTCGTTGCGCACCGGCGGCACTCCGGGGATTTCGATCCCCAGATTCCGGTCGAGCCGGTACTGCACGAGCATCATCGCGTGGTTGCGCTCCTCGAGCGCCTGCCGGTAGAAGTGCTTCGCGAGCTGGGGCAGGTCCCGGTTGTCGTACCAGACCGCGATCGCGATGTACTGCTGCGAGGCCGAGAACTCGTTGCCGATCTGCGTCTGCAACAACTGGTCGAAGGATGTCATGCCTCGACGCTACCGGCTCATCCCCCGTGACGTCTGCGCCTCGGCCGCATCCTCAGCCTCCCGGATCTCGTCCTGCAGAAGCCGCAGCCGCGCCCGCAGCGCGCGCTCCGCGTCCAGCCCGCGGGCCTTCGCCGACGTCACGACTGCGAGCAGCACGTCGCCGAGCTCATCTTCGGAGGATGGGACCGGCACATCCGGCAACTCCACCTCGACGCCGTGGGCCTTCCCGACGAGCTTGTCGGCGAGCAGCAGCGACGGCATGCCGTGCGGGATGCCGTCGAGCACGCTCGTGCGGTGCGGCTTCTCAGCCGCCTTCAGGTGCTCCCAGTTGGCCATCACCGCGTCGGGTGTATCCGCAACGATTTCACCGAAGACGTGCGGATGCCTGCCAACCATCTTGCGGGTCATCTGTTCCGCGACATCCTCGATGGTGAACTCCTCGCCCGGCGTGTGCGCGGCGATGTCGGAGTGGAAGATGACCTGGTACAGCACGTCCCCGAGCTCCTCGATCAGGTCGTCGCGGCTGCCGGACTCGATCGCGTCGACCAGCTCGAAGCACTCCTCGATCAGGTAGCGCACGAGCGACTCGTGGGTCTGCTCGCCGTCCCACGCGCATCCGCCTGGCGCGCGTAGCCGCTCGAGCACGGCGATCAGTTCATCGAGCTTGGGATGCGGGGCGGCAGTCATGCGTCAATCCTGCCACCGCCGTGCTGGCAGCCGAGCGACTGCGACAATGGGGCGGTGCTGCCCGTCGACCACCCGCTCGCCCCGGCGACCTACGGAGTGCTGCTGGTCGGTCTGATCGCGGTGCTCGTGACCCGGGCCATCCGGAAGGACCGGCGCGAGTACCAGCGCTTCAAGCGGTACCGGACCACCCGGCGCAGGCAGGCGCTGTACCGCAAGTGGCTCATCGAGTCGTTCGCCTGGTTCGGCGGCTCGGCGCTGGTCGTGCTCCTGCTGGTGTGGCCGTACCTGCCCCTGATGCTTGAGGAGGTCGACCACTGGCCGGCGGTGAGCGCCTTCCACGACCTGCTCGAGGAGGGCGGCGCGCTCGCCCAGTGGCTGATCGGCGGCGGCTCCCTGGCGTTGCTGGCGGTGATCACCCTGTCGGTGTTCCTGGCCAGGAACGCGACCGAGCAGGTGCCCACGATCGGCGACATCCATGCGCTGCTGCCCCGCAACCGTGCCGAGCTGCGGTTCGGTGCCCTGCTGTCGGTCAACGCCGGCGTGGTGGAGGAGCTGCTGTTCCGGCTCGCGCTGCCGGTGCTCATCTTCGCGGTCGTCGGGGACGCGTTCGCCGCTGTGGTCGCGAGCGTCCTGGTCTTCGGGCTGCTGCACGCCTACCAGGGCGCTCCGGGGCTGATCGCCAGCCTGGTGGTCGGCGCGATCCTGATGGCGATCTTCCTGCTCACGGGCAGCATCCTGTGGCCGATCATCGTGCACGCGCTGTTCGACCTGCGCTCGCTCGTGCTGATCCCGGTCGTGGTCTACCGGGTGCATGAGAAGTAGCCGCCCAGCGCGCGTGTCGGCGGCACCTGCCAAGCTCGTTGGATGACCGGCACCCGCGAGCAGGCTCTCGACATCCTTCGCACCCTCGTCGGCCGTGATGACGCCGATTTCCACGATGGCCAGTTCGAGGCGATCAGCACCCTCGTCGACGATCGTCGTCGCACGCTCGTGGTGCAGCGCACCGGATGGGGCAAGTCGGCGGTGTACTTCGTCGCAACGCTGCTGCTGCGCCGGCGGGGCGCGGGTCCGACGATTCTCGTCTCCCCGCTGCTGGCGCTCATGCGCGACCAGATCGCGGCCGCGCGCCGCGCCGGTGTCCGTGCGGTGGCGATCAACTCCACCAACCCGCACGAGTGGGCCGAGATCCAGACTCTGCTGCGCGACGACGAGGTCGACGTGCTGCTGGTCTCCCCCGAGCGCCTCAACAATCCGACGTTCCGCGACGAGCAGCTGCCCTCGCTCATCGAGCGCATCGGCATGCTCGTCGTCGACGAGGCCCACTGCATCTCGGATTGGGGACACGACTTCCGACCCGACTACCGTCGCCTGCGCGACCTGATCGCCGTCATCCCCGACGGCGTGCCGGTGCTCGCCACGACCGCGACCGCCAACAGCCGAGTGGTGACGGATGTCGCGGAGCAGCTCGGCGGCGCGTCCGTCGTCACGATCCGCGGCCCGCTGGCGCGTGGGTCGCTTCGCCTGGGGGTGCTTCGACTGCCGGATGCTGCGACTCGCCTCGGCTGGCTGCTCAGCCACCTGGGCGACCTGCCCGGCAGTGGGATCATCTACACGCTCACGGTCGCGGCCGCTGAGGACACCGCGCGGCTGCTGCGCGAGGCGGGGCACAGCGTGCGCGCCTACACCGGGCAGACCGACACGGCCGAGCGGGAGGAATCCGAGCGCGCGCTCAAGGCCAACGAGGTGAAGGCGCTGATCGCCACCAGCGCGCTCGGAATGGGCTTCGACAAGCCCGACCTCGGTTTCGTGCTGCACCTCGGCGCGCCGAGCTCGCCCGTCGCGTACTACCAGCAGGTTGGTCGCGCCGGCCGCGCCACCGAGAACGCGGACGTGCTGCTGCTGCCCGGCAGCGAGGACGAGGCGATCTGGGAGTACTTCGCGACCTCATCGATGCCGACGCAGGAGCGCGCCGAACGGGTGCTCGAGGAGTTGGCGCTCGAGGCGGGCGCCCCGCTGTCGACGCCCGCGCTCGAGGCGAGGGTGAACATCCGGCGCACCCGGCTGGAGTTGCTGCTCAAGGTGCTCGACGTGGACGGTGCGGTGCGGCGGGTTCGCGGTGGCTGGGTGTCGACAGGGCAGCCCTGGGTCTACGACGCGGATCGATACGACCGCATCGCCGCCGAGCGGGTCGCCGAGCAGCAGCACATGCTCGACTACGAGCGCACCGATGCCTGCCGCATGGAGTACCTGCAGCGCTCGCTCGACGATGAGACGGCCGCGCCGTGCGGTCGGTGCGACAACTGCGCCGGCGTGTGGTTTCCGAGCGCGGTGGAGACGGATGCCGCCAGTCGCGCCTCCTCGTCACTCGATCGCGTTGGGGTGGCTCTCGAGCCGCGGGCGCAGTGGCCGACCGGCGCCGACCGGCTCGGTGTTCCGGTGCGGGGGAACATCGCGCCGGCAGAGCGGATGCTGGAGGGTCGCGCACTCGCGAGACTCACCGACCTCGGCTGGGGCAACACACTGCGTGAGCTGTTCGCGCCGGGCACGCCGGACGCGCCCGCCAGCCAGGCACTGATTGCCGCGTGCATCCGGGTACTGGCCGACTGGGGTTGGGACGAGCGACCGGCAGCGGTCATGTCGATCCCGTCGCGCAGCAGGCCGCTCCTGATCGAGTCGGTCGCGCATTCTCTGGCCGGCGCGGGACGACTGCCGTACCTTGGCGCCCTCGCACTGACCGGGTCGGGGCCGTCGGGCGAACCGGGGGGCAACAGCGCCTACCGGCTCTCGAGCGTCTGGGGCGCGTTCGAGCTGCCGCCTGCCGGCACGCTGCCCACCGGGCCGATCCTGCTCGTTGACGACCTGGCCGACAGCCGGTGGACCCTCACGGTCGCGGCGCGTGAACTGCGGCTGGCAGGAGCTACCGCCGTACTGCCGTTCGCGATCGGCCTGCGCGGCTGAGCGGCCTGCCCGGTCGACTTGCCCACTTCGGCCCCGGTTCGGGCCGAAAAGTGGGGCGAAAGTGGGCAACTCGGCTTCAGGGGCGCAGGTCCTCGACCGGCTCCGAACCGGGCACGGTGGTCTTCGGCATCCCGAGTCCCGCAGCAGCCGTCACGATCGCCACGACCAGAACACCGGCGAACACCGCGGTCGATCCGGCGATGATGTCGTCGGCGCCGGGCTGGGTGGCGGTGCTGCCGAAGATCGCGTTCGCTATCGCGCCGAAGATCGCCACGCCGACGGCACTGCCCACCGACCGGGCGAACATGTTGGCGCCGGTGGCCACTCCACGCTCGCTCCAGCCGACGCTCGACTGGGCCGAGACGATCGTCGAGGCACCCATGAATCCCATGCCGAGCCCGATGATGAAGCAGGCGGCGCCAGTGATCCACACCGATGGCGTCGAGGCGAAGGCGACCAGCACGGCGGCGCCGACAATCGCAACGGCGAGGCCGATCAAGATCGTGAAGCGAAAGCCGAAGCGGAGATACAGGTGACCCGCCCACGCCGCCGAGATCGGCCAGCCAAGCGTCAGCGCCGCCAGGGCGAGACCGGCAACGATGGGCGCCACGCCCAGCGAGCCCTCCAGGTAGGTCGGCACGTAGCTGGTCAGACCCATCAGGATCGCCCCCATGCCAAGGCTGATGAGCACCGTCTGCCGCAGCAAGCGGCGCGAGAACACCCACAGCGGGAACACCGGTTCGGCAGCACGGCGCTCCACTGCCACGAAGCTGATCAGCAGAGCGAGGCCGCCGCCGAAGCATCCGATGCTCTGCCACGACATCCACGCCCAGGCGTGACCGCCCTCGAGCAGACCGAGGATGAGCAGCGACATTGTGCTCATCAGGAGCATCGCACCGGCGATATCGACCTTGTGCTGTTTGCGCGGCACCGTCTCGCGCAGGTGGCGCACGAGCAGCCAGGCGGCGAACAGGCCCAGTGGCACGTTGATGAAGAAGATGCCGCGCCAGAAGCCGAACTGGGCGAACACCCCGCCGAGGGTCGGACCGACGACCGCCGCGATCCCCCACACGGCCGAGATGTAGCCCTGCACCCGGGCGCGCTCGGCCACCGTGTAGATGTCCCCGACGATGGTGACTGCGGTCGGCTGGACGGCGCCTGCGCCGATGCCCTGGATGGCGCGGGCCACGATGAGCGCGGGCATGCTCCACGCCAGCCCGCACAGCACCGAGCCCACCAGGAAGATGCCGATGCCGAGCAGGATGATGGGCTTGCGCCCGACCATGTCCGAGAGCTTCGAGTAGACCGGCACCGTGACCGCTTGGGTGAGCAGGTAGATCGAGAAAAGCCAGGGGAACAGCGAGAAGTCGCCGAGCTCGTCCACGATGGTCGGGATCGCGGTCGCCAAGACGGTCGAATCGATGGCAACCAGGCCGATCGTCACAAGGACGGCGAGCAGTGTCGGTCCGCGCTCGGACCGCAAGCCGATGGACAGGTCCTCCTCCTCAGGTGAGCCGACAGCCAGCCGCGTCGTCCGGCGGATCCACGCTACACCGGTGCTGTGCTCCCCGCCTCACAACGCGGGCAGAGGCTCAGGATGCGGTTTCGGCGGCGGACTCGGCCGGCGCCGGCTCCAGGGCCGGGTAGATCGCCCCGAGCAGGGTCGTCACCCACTCGATGAGGGCGGCGTCCGAGTCCAGTTCGGGCAGGGGCAGCATCACGGTGCGTGGCTGCGCGAGGTAGCGCGCGCCCGGGTACATGCGCTGCAGTCGCACCTGGATCGAGTCGACCAGCTCCCGCCCGACGATCCGCAGCTTGCCTGCGGCGCTGACGACCTCGCTGAGCCCGGCCTTCTGCGCCTGCCGGCGCAGCCGCGACACCGCGATCAGGTTGTGAACGGGCTGCGGTGGTTCACCGTACCGGTCGGCCAGTTCCTCGAGGACGAGGTTCAGGGCATCCGGAGCGGCCGAAGGGCCACTGGCCGCCGACAGCTTCTGGTACGCCTCGAGCCGCAACCGCTCGCTCTCGACGTACTCCTCGGGGATGTGCGCGTCGACCGGCAGCTCCAGTCGCAGCTCGGTCTGCCCCTCCGCGACCTCGCCGCGGAAGGCGCCCACCGCTTCGCCGATCATCCGCAGGTACAGGTCGAAGCCCACACCGGCGATGTGCCCGGACTGCTCACCGCCCAGCAGGTTGCCGGCGCCGCGGATCTCGAGATCTTTCAGCGCGATCTGCATGCCGCCGCCGAGTTCGTTGTTCGCCGCGATCGTCGCCAGCCGGTCGTGCGCGGTCTCGTTCAGCGGCTTCTCTGCGTCGTAGAGGAAGTAGGCATAGGCGCGTTCGCGACCACGGCCGACCCGCCCGCGCAGCTGGTGCAGCTGGCTCAGCCCGTACTTGTCGGCGCGGTCGATGATCAGGGTGTTCGCGTTGGTGATGTCGATGCCGGTCTCGATGATGGTCGTCGACACGAGCACGTCGAACTTGCGCTCCCAGTAGTCGACCATGACCTGCTCGAGGACGCCCTCCGACAGCTTGCCGTGCGCCACCGCGATGCGTGCCTCCGGCACCAGCTCGGCGATCTGCGCGGCGACCCGGTTGATGGACGACACCCGGTTGTGCACGAAGAACACCTGCCCCTCGCGCAGCAGTTCGCGCCGGATGGCTGCGGCAACCTGCTTGTCGCTGTACGGGCCGACATAGGTGAGGATCGGATGCCGGTCCTCCGGCGGGGTGGCGAGCGTCGACATCTCCCGGATGCCCGTGACCGCCATCTCGA
The DNA here is from genome assembly GCF_012274275.1 of Cryobacterium sp. BB307. Classification (GTDB taxonomy): domain Bacteria; phylum Actinomycetota; class Actinomycetes; order Actinomycetales; family Microbacteriaceae; genus Terrimesophilobacter. The sequence goes on from NZ_JAANZA010000003.1 coordinate 392,646, forward strand.
GGGTGCGCGGGATCGGGGTCGCGCTCATCGCCAGCACGTCGACGTTGGTCTTGAGCTTCTTGAGCGCTTCCTTGTGCTCGACGCCGAAGCGCTGCTCCTCGTCCACGATCACCAGGCCGAGATCCTTGAACTGGATGCTCGAGCTGAGCAGCCGGTGCGTTCCGATGACCATGTCGACGGTGCCGTCGAGCAGGCCGGCGAGGGTCTCCTTGCTCTCCTTGTCGGTCTGGAACCGGCTGAGTGCGCGCAGGTGCACCGGGAACCCGGCGAACCGCTCCGCGAAGGTCTCGAAGTGCTGCTTGACGAGCAGCGTCGTCGGGACGAGCATCGCGACCTGCTTGCCGTCCTGGATGGCCTTGAACGCGGCGCGCACCGCGACCTCGGTCTTGCCGTAGCCGACATCGCCGGAGAGCAGGCGGTCCATCGGGATCGGCCGCTCCATGTCTGCCTTCACCTCGTCGATGGTGGTCAGCTGGTCGGGCGTCTCCGCGAACGGGAACGCCTCCTCGAGCTCCCTCTGCCATGGCGTGTCTTGGCCGAACGCGTGGCCCTTGCTTGCCATCCGGGCCGAGTACAGCTTGACCAGTTCGACGGCGATGTCGCGCACTGCCCGGCGGGCGCGGCCCTTGGCGGCCGACCAGTCGCTGCCGCCCATCTTGCTCAGCGTCGGCGTCTCCCCGCCGACGTACCGGCTGAGCTGGTCGAGCTGGTCAGTCGGAACGTACAGCTTGTCGCCGGGGTAGCCACGCTTCGACGGCGCGTACTCGAGCAACAGGTATTCGCGGTTGTTCTTCACCGGGTTGCGTCCGCCGGTGCTGACCTCGCGTTGCACCAGTTCGATGAACTTGCCGATGCCGTGCGTTTCGTGCACGACGAAGTCGCCGGCCTTGAGCTGCAGCGGATCGACCACGTTGCGGCGGCGGCTCGCGAGCTTCTTCACCTGCCGGCTGTCGTAGCCGACCGAGCGGCCGAAGAACTCGGTGTCGTTGAGCACCGCGAGCTGGGCTTCGGATGATTCGAAGCCGGCCTCGACGGACGCCTGCAGCAGGTAGGCGACCCCGCCCTCGGCATCCGGTGGCAGCGCGTCGACGATGCGCGCGGCCAACCCCGCTTCGGACAGCACGTCGGAGGCGCGTTCGACGAGTCCGTGGCCGGTTGCGGCGATGACCACGGTCCAGCCGCCCTGCAGCAGGCCGCCGACGTGTTCGAGCGCGCCCTCGGCGTGTCCGGCGAAGCTCGGCACCGGCGCCGCTTCGACCGCCAAGTAGTCGTCGTCTTCGCTGGCGCCGCTGTGGAACCCGCTGAGCGTCCACCACGGGCCGTCCGCGCGCTCGCGCAGCTTCTCCAGGGTGAGGAAGTCGCCCGCGTCGAGACTGATCGGTGCACCGGCGCCGAGCGTCGCGGCATCCCAGGCGGCGGCGAGGAACTCGCGGTTGGTCTCGATGAGGCTGACCGCGCGGGCGGCGACGCGCTCGGGCGTGACCACCGCGAACGAGGTGCCCTCGGGCAGATAGTGGTTGATCGGGACGAGCCGCTCGACCAGCCCGGGTGCGAGCGACTCCATTCCCTCGACCGGGATGCCCTCGCTGATCTTCGCGAGCATGCCGGCGAGACCCGGGAACTCGTGCTGCATCTCCCGCGCGCGCTGCTTGACCGACTCGGTGAGCAGCAGTTCGCGGCTGGGCGGCAGTTCGAGCTCGCTCAGCGGCTCGTCGAGTGAGCGCTGGTCGGCGACCGAGAACCAGCGCAGCTGTTCGACCTCGTCGCCGAAGAAGTCGACGCGCACCGGGTGCTCGGCGGTGGGCGGGAACACGTCGAGGATGCCGCCGCGCACCGCGAACTCGCCGCGCCGGGTGACCATGTCGACCCGGGTGTAGGCGAGGGCGACCAGTTGCTCGGCGAGCTGGGTGAGATTGTAGCCGCGGCCGGCCTCGGTGAGCACGACAGGGTCGATGCTGAGCAGGTCATCGGAGAGGGGCTGCAGCGCGGCGCGGACGCTGGAGACGACGATGATCGGATGCTGCGGGTCCTGCTGCCACGCGTGCAGCCGGCGCAGGGTGCGCAGGCGCTTGCCGACGGTCTCGGCGCTGGGACTGAGGCGCTCATGCGGCAGGGTCTCCCACGCCGGGAACTCGAGCACCTCGGCATCCGGCAGCACACTGCCGAGCGCATCGCGCAGGGCCTCGGAGTCGCGCCCGGTGGCGGTGATCGCGAACAGCGCGCCCGGGGTCTGCTGGCGCTGGAGCAGGCCGCCGAGCAACGGCGCGCGCAGCCCATCGACGAGCGAGAAGTCGGCGCTGCGCGTCGCATACGCGAGGGCGTCCTCGAACGTGCGGGCGCGGTTCAGCCTGGCACTTAAGCCCTCGAGTATCACCGGACAATTGTACGCGGCGCCCACTGACCTGTTCCTGTCCAGCTGGCCACGCCTCACCGCGCGTCTATCTGGACGCGTCACTGGTCTCGCGGGGTCGATAACGGCCCTTCCGCGTGCGCGGCAGGGGCAGTTTGCGACCCCTCGGGGATGCCCGCAGCAAATCGAGCGAGGGCTGTGGGCGGGCGGATGCTAGGCAGGCGAGTGGAAGCGCTGCTGCGCGGAGGTGAGCCCGTCGGCGACGATCGCCTCCACGGCGTCTGCGGCATCCGCCAGCAGATTCGGCAGCGACTGCTTCTCGGTCGACGTGAAGTTGCTCAGCACGAAGCCCGCCGCATCCTGACGCCCTGGCGGGCGGCCGATGCCGACGCGCACCCGGATGAAGTCCCCAGTGCCGACCGCGGCGATGATGTCCCGGATGCCGTTGTGGCCGCCGGGTCCGCCACCGAGCTTCAGCCGCACGGAATCGAACGGGATGTCGAGTTCATCGTGCACGACCACCAGACGCTCAGGGCCCAGCTTGTAGTACTTCAGCAGCCCGGCGACCGGGCCGCCGGACAGGTTCATGTAGGTGTTGGTGCCCGCCAGGATCATCCGGCCGGCCGGCGAACGCACCTCGGCGACCATCGCGTTGGCGCGGTGCCGCTTGAAGTTCGCCGAGGTGCGCTTGCCGAGTTCCTCGACGACCATCTCGCCGACGTTGTGCCGATGCGCGGCGTAGCCGGGCCCGGGATTCCCGAGCCCGACCACGAGCCACGCATCCGCGCTCATCGGCGCGGGTTACTCTGCAGCCTCTTCGGCGGCTTCCTCGCCCTCGGCGGCCTCGGCGGCCTCCTCGGCCTCGCCCTCGGCCTCTTCGGCGACGACGGCGGCGGGCACGATGATGTTGACGACGAGCGCGTCAGGGTCGTCGAGCAGGATCGAGCCGGACGGCAGCACGAGGTCCTTGGCGTGGATCTGCGTGCCCTCCTCGGCGCCTTCGATGTCGACGGTGATGCGCTCCGGGATGTGGGTCGCCTCGGCCTCGAGACGCAGGGTGTTCAGGTCCTGCATCGCGATGGTGCCGCTGAACGACTCGCCCTCGAGGTGGATTGGGACCTCGACCTGCACCTTCTCGCCGCGCTTGACGATGATCAGGTCGAGGTGCTCGATGAGCTGACGGACCGGGTCCTTCTGCACGTCCTTGACGAGGACCATCTCGTTCTTGCCCGCGATGTCGAGCTCGAGGATCGCGTTGGCCTTGCGCAGCAGCAGCATGGTCTCGTGGCCGGGGAGGCTCACGTGCTGCGGGTCGGTGCCGTGTCCGTAGATGACGGCGGGGATCCGGCCGGCCGCACGCAGGCGCCGGGCGTAGCCCTTGCCGAAGTTCTCGCGCAGTTCGGCAACCAGGTGGTTGTCGGTGGTGTCGGCCTTCTTCTCAGCCATGTCTGTCTCCTTCGCGGGCCCAGCCCGCTTCATTGAAGTGGATTGCTTGTCAACTCGAACGCTTGCCGCGTGAGGAAAAACCCTGGTCTAGGCGAAAGACTGGAGTGCCCGCTCACCGCGTCGATAACGGATGCCGTGAGAGCATCCCTCGCCGAAGTTCAATCAGTCAGTGTAGCGGACGGCGCGGTGCCCGTCACACGGAGGGCGCGGCAGCCAGCGTCGCCACCACGTCGTCGACGATCTCGGCCGGTGCCCGGCTGATGTCCACCACGACGCCGGTCTCATCGGCGGCGAGCGGCTCGAGGATCGCGTACTGCGAGCTCAGCAGCTCGTGCGGCATGAACTCGTGCTCGCGCACCATGATCCGCGCCTCCACGAGTTCCATCGGTCCCTCGGCGTCGACCACGAACAGGTCAGGTGCGCTCTCCCGCAGCAGGTCGCGGTACTCGCGCTTGAGCGCGGAGCACGCGGCGACGATGCCCGACGAGGAGCCGTCGGCGAGCACCCGGCCGACCTCCTGCAGCCATGGGCGCCGCTGCTCGTCGGTCAACGGCACCCCGGCCGCCATCCGGACGATGTTCTCATCCGGATGCAGCCGGTCACCGTCGATGAACCGGACGCCCAGTCGCCGCGCGAGCAGCGTCCCGATGGTCGACTTGCCGGAGCCCTGCACGCCCATCACGACGATGGGCGGAAGTGGTGCCTTCACGCGTCTACCCCTTGGTCGCGCCGGCGGTGAGGCCGGACACGATGTACTTCTGCGTGAACAGGGCGATGACCATGATCGGCACCGTCACGACCACCGCGGCAGCCATCAGGCCACCCCAGTCGATGCTCGCGTAGGCGACGAAGTCGAAGATCGCCACCGGCAGTGTCTTGGTGCGGGAGCCAGAGAGCACGAGCGCGAACATGAAGTTGTTCCACGAGAAGATGAACGACAGGATGCTCGCGGTCGCGATCCCCGGCACCGACAGCGGCAGCACGATGCGCATGAACGCGCCGATCGGGGTCAGCCCGTCGACCTGCGCCTGCTCCTCGAGCTCGATCGGGAGCGAGTCGAAGAACGACATCATGATGTACACGATGAGCGGCAGCGAGACGAACATGTGCGACAGGATCAGCACCTCGTAGCCGCCAACCATGCGCATGTTGGAGAAGATGAAGTACCACGGCACGAGCAGGCTGACGCCGGGGATGACGCGCGCGAGCAGCACGAGCGCAGCCGACTTCTTCATGACGAAGCGGCTCATCGAGTACGCAGCGGGCAGGCCGAGGATGAGCGACAGCACCGTCGAGCACAGGCCGATCCAGAAGCTGTTGAAGATGTACTGCGTGTAGTTGGCCTGGCCGAACACCGTCTCGTAGTTGCCGAGCGTGGGCGTGAAGTTGAACGCCGCCGCCGGGTTGTAGATGTCGACGTTCGTCTTGAACGACGCAAGCAGCATCCAGATGATCGGCGCAACGAACGTGATGACGACCAGCACGAGCATCGTCACCCGGAACAGTTTGTAGCCGCCGCCGCGCTTGCGACGCTTGAGCGGCTTCGGAGCGGTGACCTCAGCGGCCACGGCGGGAGCTGTCGTGGTGGTCATAGCGAGCTCCTCTTCTTGCGCAGGGTCAGTATCCAGATGCAGCCGATGATCATCAGGAAGAACAGGATGAGCACCGTAGAGGACAGCCCGTAGCGGTTGTAGTCGAAGCTGAGGCCGTACGCGTAGACGTTGAGTGTCTCGACCTCGTGGAACGAGCCGCCGCCCTTGCCCTTCGTCGCGTACAGGATGTCGAAGGTCTTGATGGCGTCGATGCCGCGCAGCAGGATCGCGGTGATAAAGGTCGGCATCACGAGCGGGAAGGTGATGTACCAGAACCGCTGCCAGGCGTTCGCGCCGTCGACGTGTGCTGCCTCCTCCGGCTCGTCGGAGAGCGAGGTCAGGCCCGCGAGCAGGATGAGCACCACCATCGGCGTCCACTGCCAGATGTCGACGAACATCAGGGTCGGCAGCGCGGTGTCCTGTCCGGACAGCCACGGCTGCGCCGGCAGACCCATCCACTTCAGCAGCTGGTTGGCGAAGCCGATGTTCGGCTCGAAGATGAGGCGCCACATCATGCCGACCGCGACCGGGGTGGCGACGAGCGGCAGCAGGATGGCGACGCGCACCCACTTCTCACCGCGGAACGGGCGCCACAGCAGCAGCGCGATCGCCATGCCGAGCACCATCTCGATGCTCAGCGCGCCGACGGTGAAGAACACGGTGCGTCCGACCGCGGGCCAGAACCGCTCGGTGTCACTGAGCACCGTGAGGTAGTTCTGGAGGCCGACGAAGTCCGACTCAGCGCGCACTGACCCAGATGCGTCGGTGACGCTCAGGTACAGGGTCCAGCCGACCGGGAAGACGATCATCAGGGCGACGAACGCCATGGCGGGGGCGGCGAGGACCCACTTACGGTGCTGGTTGGCCCAGCTGGAAAGCGAGTGCCCGATACCGGGTTTCCGGGTGGTGGCGGTAGCGCTCACGTCTCACCTCTCTTCCCGCAGGGCGTGGGGGCACTGGGGTAATGCAGTAGGGGGAATTGCTGGGGGTCGGGCAGGCAGTTGGCCTGCTCGCCCGACCCCCGAGGGTATTACTTGTTCTCGCCGTCCAGGAACGCCTGGAACTTCTCGTGCGCGTCAGCGATGACCGAGTCGACGTCACCGCCGGTGATCGCCTCTACGATCGGCGCGCCAACGATCTCGCGGGCCTCGGCAACCGAGATCACGAGCGGACGGTCGTAACCGACGCCGGTCTCCGAACCGATCGCGACCGCTTCGGCGAGCGCAGGCGGGAAGGATGCCGTGCCAGCCGGGTCGGCCCAGACCGAGTCACGTGCACCGGGCACGCCGGCCTCCTGGATGTCGAGCGTCATCTCGGGGCTGGTGGCCCACTCGATGAACTTCCACGCGTTGTCCTGGTTCGGCGACGCCTCGTTGATGCCGAGAGCCCACGACGGGACGTTGTACGGCTTGGAACCGGCAGGACCCGCCGGGAACGGCGCGAACCCGACACTGTCGGAGACGGTCGAGTTCTCGGCCTCGGTCAGGTTCTTGTACAGGCTGCTCGCGTCGGTGTAGAACGCGGCGTTGCCCTGCGCGAAGATCGCTGCGGCCTCGGGCCAGCTCATGTCGGTGCTGACGTTCTCGGGTCCGTAGTTGTTCAGCAGGCCGCCGTAGTACTCGTACGCCGCCTTGGCCTCGGGCGAGTCGATGACCGACTTGCCGTTCTTGATGAAGTCACCACCGAAGCTGTACAGGAAGCTGGAGAACTGGGTCACCGCGGCCGAGCGGGCGGTGCGCGCCACGAAGCCGGCGACACCGGGGTTGTCCTCGGAGATCACCTTGGCGGCGTTTTCGAGGTCATCGAGGGTTGCGGGCACGTCGAGCCCGGCCGCCTCGAGCAGGTCGGTGCGGTAGTAGAGGACTTCCTGCTCGGTGATCGTCGGAACGCCGACGACGGAGCCTTCCCAGGTCGTGGCACCGACCGGGCCGGACTGGAAGTCGTCCCAGTTCCAATCGGAGTTCGCGGTGACGCGGTCGCTGATGTCAGCGAGGTAGCCGTTCTGCGCGAAGAGCTTGCCCTCCTGCAGCGGGCGGTACATCATGACGTCGATCTCGTCGGTGCCCGCGTTGAGCTTCACGTTGTACTGGTCGGACAGCTGGTCCTCACCGAGCTGGGTGAGCTCGACGGTGAGGCCGGTGTCCTTCTCGAACTCGGAGATCCGGTCCTTGATGATGTCGGTCCAGACGTGGTTGGCGAGGGTGACGCGGACGGTATCCGAGCCCTCCCCCGCTGAAACGGAAGTGCAGGATGCCAGCGCACCCATGGCGAGAACGGCGGCCGCGGTTACCCCGACTGCCTTGAACATTGACTGATGCTTCACTGCATCTCCTCTTCTGTCTTGCGCGTGCTGTGTCGCGCATTACCCGGGGGTGGCATCACCCAGATGCCGAGAAGTAAGACTACTCTAATAAATCATACGAATGGTCATCCGAGACCGGAAAGTGATCCCGGCAAAGCAGCCGGACCAGAAGGGCACCACCGAAATGCAGATCGACCTCAGCGGCAAGTTGGCAATCATAACCGGAGTCGGAAAGGGCATCGGGCGAGCGATCGTCAGGACGCTCGCGGAAGAGGGCATGACCACGGTCGCGCTGGATGTCAGCGAGAGCGACCTCGCCGAGGTCGGCGATGAACTGGCCGGACTCGGCGTCCACCGCCAGTACCAGGTGGACATCCGGGACTCCGCCCGGATCGACGAGGTCATCCGAGCGGTGCGCGATGAGTTCGGCCAGATCGACGTGCTGGTCAACAACGCCGGCGTCGGCGGCAACGGCCCGATCGAGTCGCTGAGCGAGGAGGTCTGGGACTTCAGCCACGACGTGAACCTCAAGGGCACCTTCCTGATGTGCAAGGCGGTGATCCCGACGATGAAGGAGCAGAAGCGCGGGCGCATCATCAACGCGGCCTCGTTCGCGGCCATCGTCCCGAGTATCGGCAGCGTCGCCTACGCGACGTCCAAGGCTGCGGTCGCGCACTTCACACGCGGCCTGGCCGGAGAGCTCGGGCCGTGGAACATCACGGTCAACGCCTACGCGCCGGGGATGATCCCGACCACGCTCAACCACTTCGCCGAGCTGCCGCAGGAACAGCAGGACCGCCTGCTCGACACGCTCAGCCTGCGCGAGTGGGGCAGCAAGGAGGACATCGCGAACCTCATCTGCTTCCTCGCATCCGATCAGGCGCGCTACATCACCGGCACGCTGATCGACATCAGCGGAGGTAAACTCGCCACTCAGATACCGCGCGTCGCATACGATAACGCCGCCGCGGCCGGCGAGTACACGTTCTAGGAGTGCGGATGTCTGAGCTGACCTCCCCTGAGATCCAAGCGCTTCGCTCGCGCTCGCGCATCGGCACCGGCCTGTATGCCCACGTCGTGGAAGTGCTCGGCCAGGAGATCATCAACGGCGACCTGCCGGAGGGCGCGATCGTCTTCGCCGACCAGCTGTGCGAGCGCCTCGGCGTCTCCCGGTCGGTGGTGCGGGAGAGCCTGCGCACGCTGAGCTCGATGGGGCTGATCGAGGCCCGACCCCAGGTGGGAACCCGGGTGCTGCCGGAATCGAGCTGGGACCTGCTGAACCCGCACGTGGTCAAGTGGCGCGGTCAGGGACCCGACTACGTTCGCCAGATGCGCGAGATGCTCGAGCTGCGGCTGGGTCTCGAGCGCACCGCGGCGCGGCTCGCGTCGAAGCGCATCTCGCCGGAGAACGCCCAAGCGGTCATGGCCGCAGCGCAAGCGATGAAGGTCGCGTTCGACGGCCACGACACCAGGCGGTTCTTCGAGGCGGATGCTGTCTTTCACCGGCTGCTGCTCGAGGGCACAGACAACTCGGTCATCGCCCAGCTCGCGGACACGATCGGCGCGGTGCTGCACGTACGCGGCGCGGACACCCGGCCGGGCATGCACGACCTGACGATCGAGGCGGTCGAGCGGCACATCGCACTCGCCCAGGCGCTGATCGATGGCGACACCGACCAGGCGCAGGCCTCCGCCCTCGAACTGGTCGAGGGCACGCTGCTGGAGTTCGGCGGCGACCAGGGCTGATGACGAGTCGGGCCCGATCAGCCGATCGGGCCCAGACCGTGCGTGATCAGCCGGGCATCACCATGACGGACTTGATGTTCCGTCCCGACTCCATGTGCTCGAACGCCTGCTCCCAGTCCTCGAGGTCGTACACCCCGCCCAGCACCGTCGCGGTGTCCAGGCGACCGGTGGAGAACAGTTCGAGCACGCGCTCCCAGGTGGTCCAGGTGTGCGAGAACGAGCCGTAGAGGGTGACCGCCTTGGCGACGAGCGGGTCGAGGCTGAAGCCCAGCGGCTGCGGGCCCCATCCGATCTTCACGATCGAACCAAGCGGGCGCACCAGCTCGAGGCCCTGCTTCAGCGCCGCGCTCACCCCGGTCGCGTCGACCACCAGGTCGGCACCGAGACCGTCGCCGACGCTCCGGATGACGTCGGCCGGATCTTCCGTGGTGATGTCGACGGTGATGTCGGCGCCGAGCAGCTTCGCCTTCGCGAGCCGCTCCTTGTCGACCGGGGTGCCGAGCACGATCGTGGTGCCCGCTCCCCTGAGCTTGGCCATCTGCAGCGACAGCGCGCCGATCGCGCCGATGCCCTGGATGACGACGACATCGCCCGGGTTGACTGGCGCACGCTCGACGAGCGCGTTGTAGGCGACAGCGAACGGCTCGGTCATCGCGGCCTGCTCGAACGTGACGTTGTCCGGGATGCGGTGCAGCACGCGCGGCTCCGCCTGCAGCAGCTGGCCGAACGCGCCGTCGCGGATCGCGCCGTAGCCCTGCCGCTTCGGGCACAGGTTGTAGCGGCCCGTGCGGCACAGCGCGCACGTGCCGCAGATGGACGCCGCGGTCTCGCACACGACACGGTCGCCGACCGCCCAGCCCTCGACGTCGTCGGCGACGGCCGCGATGACGCCGGCCGTCTCGTGCCCGAGCACGACGGGAAGCCGGGTCTCCCAGCTCTGCTTGTTCCGCCACATGTGGATGTCGGAACCGCACACTCCCACCGCGCGCGCCGCGATCAGCACCGTGCCGGGTGCCAACTGCGGCTCGGGGACCTCCCTCACCTCGACGTCGCCATCCGCTTCGCCGAACTTGACGAGCGCCTTCACGCGCCCGCCTCCCGCTGCTTGGTGAGCGCCGGCTGGGCGAGGCTGGGCAGTCCCGCCGCGGCGCGTGCCCGCTCGTGGTTCTCGACGCGCACCGCGGTCGAGCCGCCGAAGTAGCGCTCGCGCGCCTCGCGCAGGTACTCGACCGACTCGAGCATCTCGCCCATACCGTTGACGCCGTCCTCGATGCTGATCCAGCCGTCGTAGCCGGCACCGCTGAGGGTCGTGAAGATGCGGTCGTAGTCGTTGAGGCCCTTGCCGATCACGCCGTGCTGCAGCAGCGGCGAGTAGCCGATGGTGCCGTCGCTCTGACGCAGGTCGTCGAGCGAGCCGCCTGGCGCGAGGGAACGGTCGGATGCCTGCATAGTCACGACCCGGTCGATGACCAGGTCGAGGAAGTCGGCCGAGTCGTCGCCGGCGACGATCGCGTTGGACGGGTCGTACTGCACGCCGAAGTGCACGCGGTCGTCGATACGGTTCACCAGCTCGAGGAAGACCTCCTTCTTCTGCGCGAACTCGGGGTACTTCCAGTGGCCGTCCTTGTAGTGGTTCTCGATCGCGAGGGTGATGTCGAGTTCGCGCGCGAGCGGCAGCAGCGACTCGATCGCCTCGGTCACCCAGTCCAGTCCCTGCTCGAGCGAGACCTCCGGATGGCGCTGGCCGGACAGCACGCGCGTGCTCGCGCCGGGCCCTCCCAGCCGCGAGGTGATGCGGATCATCTCGGCCTCGCGGTCCAGCTCGGCCTTGCGCACCTCGGGGTCGGGGTTGGTGAAGTCGGGCGATGCGCACAGCATCGGCATCTCGAAGCCGGCCGCCGCCAAGTCGTCGCCGACGCGGTCGACGAAATCGTCGCCGGTCTCCCAGAACATGCCCGAGTAGAGTTCGAGACCGTCGGCGGGCAGCACGCGCGCCTTCTCGATCCACTCGAACACGGTCATGGTGCGCTTGACCGCGATTGCGTCAAGGTCACCCTTCGGGAAGACACTGATCCTCATTGAAATACCCCGTTTCACAAGCCGCGCTTGCGCGCTGTACGAGATAAGTATGACGTATAGGATTAATGCCGTGCATCACGCGAATGGCGGCGATGCGCATCGGCGCAGACGAGAAGGGCTGAGCGGCCAATGGTGATCGACGCGAGCGAACTCGAACAATGGGCGACTCGGCTGCTCGAGCAGTGGGGCTATGCACCGGCGGATGCCGCGTACCTCGCCGGCTCCCTCGTTGACGCCAACACCCGCGGGGTGGACTCCCACGGTGTCGTGCGACTGCCGGCCTACGAGCGCCGGATCACCGCGAAGCTCGTCGACCCGACCGCGACACCCGAGGTCACGGTCAACGGCGCCATCGCGGTGGTCAACGCGAACGGCACCGCGGGACAGCTCGCCGCGCGCGCCGCAGTGGACGCGCTGCTCGAGACGACCGAGACATCCGGCGTCGGCACCGCCGTCGTGCATGGCAGCGCCCACTTCGGCACCGCCGGCTACTACGCCCGCTCGCTCGCGGCGCACGGGAGGGTCGCGCTCGTCGTATCGAACTCGGAGCCGGCGGTTGTGCCGTTCGGCGGCCGGGACGCGCTGCTCGGCACCAACCCGTTCGCCTTCGCGGCGCCGACCACCGGCGACCCGATCAGCCTCGACATGGCGACCAGCACGAGCGCGATGGGCAAGGTGCTCATCGCCCAGGCCACAGGCGCGCCGATCCCGGATACCTGGGGCGTCGACTCGACCGGAACGCCAACCACCGACCCGAACGCCATCCGGGCGCTGCTGCCGGCCGGCGGGCCGAAGGGGTACGGGCTCGGCTTCCTCATCGAGATCCTCGCCGGCGTGCTGAGCGGTGCCGCGATCGCGCACGGCATCGGCAACATGTACCAGGACTTCAGCAAGCCGCAGGATGTCGGGCACTTCATGTTCGCCATCGACATCAAGCGCATCATGCCGCTCGACGTGTTCACCGAGCGGATGCGAGAGCTCATCGACGCAGCGCATGGCACCGCTGCCGCCGAGGGCCACAGCGAGGTGCTGGTCCCCGGTGAGCCGGAGGAGCGCACGCGCCGCGCACGGCTGAGCGATGGGATCCCGCTTGCCGACGAGACCGTGACCGAGCTGACCGAGCTCGGCCGCACCTACAACACCGATTTCCCCGGAGCCGCAGCATGAAGGTCCTCCTGCCCACCTCGCTCGAACTGACGTTGGACGCCGACGGCGTCGAGCCGGTGCTCTACGACCCCAGCCTGCCGGTGCCAGCAGAGCACGAGGACGCCGAGGTGCTGGTCGTGTGGGGCAACCCCGACGACCAGCTGCGCGATGCGGCAGCGCGGCTTCAGTCGGTGCGGCTCGTCCAGACTCTCGCAGCCGGGCCGGATGCCGTGGTCGCCGCCGGATTCGTCGACGCCGCGCACATCGCATCCGGGCGCTCGCTGCATGACAGGCCGGTGACTGAGCACGCGCTCGCGCTCGTGCTGGCCGCTGCGCGCCAGTTGCACACTCTGGTGCGGGCGCAGCTGGGGCACCGCTGGGCCTCCGAGCTCGGTGGGATGCAGCCGGAGAAGAACCCGGACGTGTTCACGACATTGCGTGACGCCAACGTGCTGATCTGGGGCTTCGGCGGGATCGCGCGCACGCTCGCGCCGCTGCTCACCGCGCTCGGCGCGAACGTCACGGGAGTCGCGACGAGCGCACGCGAGGACTCCGGCTTCCGGGTGATCGCGGTGGATGACATCGAGTCCGAGCTGCCGACGGCCGACGTGCTGCTGATGATCCTGCCGTCGGTCGCATCCACCCGGCACGCGCTGAGCGCGGAGCGGATCGCCCTGATGTCGAAGCACGCCTGGCTCGTCAACGTTGGCCGCGGCTCGACAGTCGACGAGGATGCCCTGATCGACGCGCTGGCCGCGCGCCGCATCGGCGGTGCCGCCCTTGATGTCACGAGCGTGGAGCCGCTGCCGCCGAGCTCGAGGCTCTGGGACCTGCCCAACGCGATCATCACGCCGCACGCCGCGGGCGGGCGACCGCTCGGCGCCAGCGCCCTGATCAGCGAGAACATCGCGGCGATCGCGGCCGGGAGCGCGCCGCGCAACCTCGTCGAGCGCTAGACAAGCCGCATCCGTCAGTCGAGTCTTCTCTTCGCGAAAAACTAAGGAGAACCGTGTCAACGTCGATCCGCGACATCACCCGCGAGACCCTCGAGCGCCCGCTCGTGCAGATCTCGCTCGACCTCACCAACAACGATGAGGCGCTGCGCACCGCCGCGATCGCCGTCGAGGCCGGCGCCGACTGGATCGAGGTGGGCACGCCGCTGGTGCTCGCGGAGGGGCTGCACTCGGTGCGGGCGCTGCGGAAGGAGTTCCCGGACCACCCGATCATCGTCGACCTGAAGACCATGGACGGCGGCTACCTGGAAGCCGAGATGATGGGCGACGCGGGCGCGGACGCGGTCATCGTCATGGGGCGCGCGCACGATGCGACTATCGCGCGCGTGATCGAGGCGGGCGAGCAGTTCGGGATGCTCGTCATGGGCGACGACCTGGGCGCACCCGATCGGGTCGCCGAGTGCGCGCGGCTCGAGCAGCTTGGTGTCGGGATGGTCATCCACCACATCGGCTACGACCACCGCGGGATGCACCCCGAGCTCGGCCTGACTCCGCTCACCGACCTGCCGGCGATCGTGGCAGCCACCACAGTCCCCGTGCAGGCGGTCGGCGGCTTGAGCATCGATCAGGCGGTCAGCTGCCCGGAGATCGGGGCGCCCATCGTCGTGTTCGGCGCGCCGCTCGCGATCGACGGCGAATCATTCAGCGCGGCGAGCGGCGACCTGCTCGGTGTGCTCACCGAGGCCTGCGCGCGCGTGCACGCCGCGCCGATCGTGTACCCGGCGACAAGCTGACCGAATTCGAGGAGCAACTACTCCCCCGTCGACGAAAGATCCTTGAAACCGCGTCGGCAGAACCATTCCTCCTCGAATCGCGTCGCGGCTGCCCGCTGTTCTCAGCCGAAGAAGTCGCCGAAGTCGCCGAGGTCGCCCAGCCCGTCGAGCAGGCCGCCGATGGCCAGGCCGCCGAGAACGCCGCCGATCACTCCGGAACCACTGGAGCCGTAGCCACGCGGGGCGCCATAGCCATAGCCCCCGTACTGGGCCGCCTGCATGTGCTCAAGGTCGGCTCGGGCGATGGCTGCGGCCTCCGCCGCCAGGGCGGCCGCGCGGCGGGCACGCCTGATCGCGGGCTCAGGCTCCCGCTCTGTCGGAAGCTCAGCGAGTTCACGCTCCGCCTCGGCGAGACGGGTTCGGGCATCCGGACCCACCGGTGCCCCGTAGTCCAGCACGAGCCCGCGCGCCGCGGCGATCTGTCGTTCGGCGTCATCCATCGCGGTGACGAGCTGCGCACGCAACCGCTCACGCCGATCCGCCTGCTGGGTGTGCTCCGCAACCGCATCGTCCAGCGCGGTGTTCGCCTGGCGGATGGCCGAGAGCGCGCCCACCGGATCGCGGAGCGAGCCGGGTGCCGGCAGGCTCGCCAACGCGCGCTCGAGGCGCTCGATCGCCGGATCGATGGTGGCGCGCCGCGTCGCTTCAGGCAGCTGCCGGGCCGCGGCCAGTTCGGCGTTCGACTCGGCGACCATCGCGGCGAGGGCAGCCTCGGCCTTGATCGCTTCGACCTCGAAACTGTCGACGGCGTCGACCAGCGCCTCGGCGCGCTGCGTCGACTCGGCAGCCGCCCGCAGCGCCGCTGAAGCCTCGGAGCCGCGGGACGCGGTCAGGCGGGCATCCGCCACCTCGGTGCTGCGCTGGGCGAACTCGAGCAGTTGCTCGGCCTGATCCGCGTTTGCCGCGATCGGGTCGAGCGCGCCCGCTGAGTACCGCTCGGCGAGGCTCGCGAGGGTTGCCCGGGCGGACGGCAGCGACTGCCGGATGCGTTCGACCTCCGCCCGCACGCGGTCGATCTCGGACGGGACCCTGTGCGCTTCCGCACGGCGGGCGGCGAACGCGTCGGACTGCTCTCTCAGCGAGGATTCCGCCGACTGGCACAGGGAGATGATCCGCTCGTTCCAGTCCCGCCGCTGCTCGTCGGTGTCCGGCACGTGATCGCTCAGGCGCTGGTTCAACTGGAACGCCTCGCTCAAGCGCTGCTTGGCGCGCTGCAGCGCCGCCCCGAATTCGGCGGCAGCGGCATCGCCGAACTCGGCAATCGCGAAACCCAGGTCGTCGCTGGCCAGGCGGACACGCTCGTCGGCACGCACGAGCGCGGACCCCGCCCGCTGTTCCAGTTCCGCCAGCTGCCCGGCGACCTGACGCTCCTGCTCGATCCGCTGCTGGTTTCTGCGGGCACGCGAGCGGAGCACCGCGACGGTGATGGTGATCCCGACGGCCAGCGGCGCCGCAATGACCAGGAGCAGCACGACCAGATCCATGGAGCGATCCTAGCCAGCCAGCATCCGCGGACCACCCGGTCGCAAGGCTCGCGCGATGTAGCACCCACTCGCGCCCTACTAGCCTTGAGGAGAGACCGATCAGGGAGCGAGCATGGACAACACGGGCAAGGCAAACATCGGCGTCGTCGGCTTGGCGGTGATGGGCTCCAATCTTGCCCGCAACCTCGCCAGTCGCGAGGGCAACACGGTCGCGATCTACAACCGTTCACCGCAGAAGACCCGCGAACTGGCGTCCCAGCATCCGGAAGCCGGGTTCGTGCCCAGCGAGACGATCGAGGAGTTCGCGGCGTCGCTGAGCCGCCCGCGAACCGCGATCATCATGGTCAAGGCCGGGGAGCCGACGGATGCCGTGATCGACCAGTTGGCCGCGGTGTTCGAGCCCGGCGACATCATCGTCGACGGCGGCAACGCGCTGTTCACCGACACCATCCGGCGCGAGAAGGCCATCACCGAGACCGGGCTGCACTTCGTGGGCGCCGGGATCTCCGGCGGCGAGGAGGGCGCGCTGACCGGGCCGAGCATCATGCCGGGCGGGTCAGCCGAGTCGTACCGCACGCTCGGACCGATCCTGGAGTCGATCGCCGCGCGCGTCGACGGCGTGCCGTGTGTGACGCACGTCGGCACTGATGGCGCAGGGCACTTCGTGAAGATGATCCACAACGGCATCGAATACGCCGACATGCAGCTGATCGCCGAGGCCTACGACCTGCTGCGCCACGTCGCGGGTCACTCCCCCGCGGCGATCGCCGACATCTTCGCCGAGTGGAACAAGGGCCCGCTGGAGTCGTACCTGATCGAGATCACCGCCGAAGTGCTGCGCCAGGTGGATGCCCGCACCGGCAAGCCGTTCATCGACGTCGTGCTCGACGAGGCCGGGTCCAAGGGCACCGGCGTGTGGACCGTGCAGAACGCGCTCGACCTGGGTATTCCGGTCGGCGGGATCGCGGAGGCGGTGTTCGCGCGCGCGGTGTCCAGCCATCCGGAGCAGCGCAAGGCGGTGCAGGCGAAGGTCGACGCCCGCCCGGAGACTGCTGTCGTCGGGCACACCTTCGAGGAGGATGTGCAGGCCGCGCTGTACGCGTCGAAGATCGTCGCGTACGCGCAGGGCTTCGACGCGATCCTCGCTGGTGCCGAGAAGTACGGCTGGGAGATCGACCCCGGCGCGATCGCGACGATCTGGCGTGGTGGGTGCATCATCCGGGCGCAGTTCCTGAACCGCATCGTTGACGCGTACGCCGCGAACCCGGATGCGCCGACCCTGCTCGCCGACGACTACTTCATGCAGGCGATCAAGGACGGCGAGGTCGCCTGGCGGCGCGTGGTGTCGACCGCTGCGCTGTCGGGGGTGCCGGTGCCCGGGTTCGGGTCTGCGCTGGCGTACTTCGACTCGCTCGCGTCCGAGCGGCTGCCCGCCGCGCTGGTGCAGGGGCAGCGGGACTTCTTCGGCGCCCACACCTACAAGCGCGTCGACATGCCGGGGACGTTCCACACGCTGTGGAGCGGCGACCGCACCGAGGAGCAGCTCGAGGAGTAGCGCCAGCATCCCGAGGGGTCACATAGCGCCCTTCACTGCGGCACGAAGGGCAGTCCTCGACCCTTCAGGGTCTCGACAGGCTCGACCACCGGGGCGCGACCACCGAGGACGGGTCACCAGGTGGCTGCGTCGGAGCCGAGGTCGCGCGCGTGCAGGCCCCAGGCCAGCGGGGCGCCCTCGATCGTGAGCGGCGGCAGCAATCGCTTCGCCGGTCCCCACTGGGTCGCCTCATCCCGCGTCGGCAGCGCATCCAGCGTCGCCTCGGCGGCATCGTCGCCCTCGCCCGCCGACGTCAGGACCAGCGCCGTGCGCGCCAGCGACAGCTGCGCGATCGACCCGCGCCCCTCCGTCACCGCCATCGTGAGTCCCCGCAGCACCGCGGCCGCCACGAGGTACCCGGTCGCGTGGTCGAGCGCCTGCACCGGCAACGGCACAGGCTTGTCCGCGCCCGCCCAGCGCATCCCACGCTCGGCGATGCCCGCCGACATCTGCACCAGGGAGTCGAAGCCGCGCCGGTGACTCCACGGTCCGGTCCAGCCGTAGGCGTCGAGCGACACGTCGACGAGTCCGGGCCGCAGCTCGGAGCGTGCGCGCGCTCCGAGCTCGAACCCGTCCAGCGCGCCGGGACGGTACCCCTGCACCACGACATCCGCCTCGGCGACCAGCGCGCGCAACTGCTCCAGCCCGGCAAACTCGTGCGCGTCGAGCCGCGCGGTGCGCTTGCCGATCGTCAGCTCCGGCACGATCGCCGGCTCGTTCCAGTCCGGCGGGTCGATGCGCAGCACGCTCGCACCGAGCCCGGCGAGCAGCCGCGTCGCCACCGGGCCGGCGATCACCCGGGTGAGGTCGAGCACGCGCAGGCCGGCCAGCGGCCGCCCGGCCGTCGGCTGCCAGCCTCCGCCTGGACGCCCGGCTAGTCCGTCCCGCCACGCCACGAGCGGCTCCTCGGCCACCGCCATGCCCTGCGGGTGTCGCCGCCACTCGATCGTCGACCGCATGACTGCCGCGCATCCGCCCGCCTCGACGACCTCATCCTCGAGCTCTTGCGCCGGCCACTGGGCGACCGCCCGCGCCACCGCTTCGCGATCGTCCGCGACGCCGAGCACCTCGAGCGCCACCGCCTTGTGGCGCGGCGCGTTGGTGTGCAGCCGGATCCAGCCATCGGATGCGCGATAGTCGCCCGCGATCGGGTCCCACGGTGACGGCACCTGCCAGCCGACGGGCGTCAAGGTCATCCCGAACCACCCGGAGGCGAGCGCCCGGTCCACCGTCACGGTGGGCGCTGCCCCGGCGGTGGCGCTGACCAGCTCGGATGCCGCGAGCCCGGCCGCGCCGATGGACGCCACCGCCAGCTCGGTGACCG
This sequence comes from Cryobacterium sp. BB307, assembly GCF_012274275.1. Taxonomy (GTDB): domain Bacteria; phylum Actinomycetota; class Actinomycetes; order Actinomycetales; family Microbacteriaceae; genus Terrimesophilobacter. The sequence goes on from NZ_JAANZA010000003.1 coordinate 411,495, forward strand.
GGAACGCCGAACGCAGCGAGCCTCGCCCGGTGGTCGGCTGTAGGCGCTCGACCAGGTCGTGCCCGCCGCCGAGCGCGGACCAGAAGCCGTCGACCACAGGATCGCCCATGTCCCGAGACTAGGTGCGAATCCGCCTTTTTGTCAGCATGCGTGTCAGCATCCGCAGCGTCAGCCCGAGCGCGAGCACGCCCGCGGTCACGACGAGCGCCTGCCAGGGCAGCGTGAACGCGAGCACCAGGCATCCGATCAGGCCAGCGATCTGCACGACGCGCGGCAGCCACCGATCGGATGCCCGCTGCCGCAGTGCGGACGCGTGCGCGAGCGCGTAGTAGCAGAGCACGGCGCACGAGCTGAAGCCCACAAGCCGTTCCGGCTGCAGGAAGACCACACCGGCGATCGCGAGGCACGCGATGACCGCCTCGGCGAGCGCCGGCGCGTGCGTGCGCGGCGAGATCCAGGCCAGGCCGGCGGGCAGTTCACGGTCGCGCGCCATCGCCAGCGAGGTGCGCGACAGGCCGGCGAGGATGCCGGCGAGCGAACCGAGGCACGCGATCCCGGCGACCACGCGGATGATGGTGTCCCAGGGTGCGGCGTTGCCGACCAGGTCGGCGACCGGCGTGGCCGTCGCGGCCAGCGCATCCGTGCCGAGCAGTGCGACGCACAGCACGCCGAGGGTGCCGTAGACGAGCAGCGTGATGGCCAGCGCGGTGATGATGGCCCGTGGCAGCGTGCGCTTCGGGTTGCGCACCTCCTCGCCGAGAGTTGCCATGCGCGCGTACCCGGCGAACGCGAAGAACAGCAGTCCGGCCGACTGCAGGATGCCGTACGGGCTGCCGGGCGTGAGCGCGCCGAGCCCGGGCGCATCCGCGGGCGGCGAGACGAGCGCGGCGATGACGACCGCCACGATGCCGCAGAGCACGACGGTGACGATGCCCGCGCTGATCGCGGCGGTGCTGCGGATGCCGGTCATGTTCACCACCGCGAGCACGACGATCACCATTACGGAGACCGCACGGGCCTGCTCTGGCCACAGGTAGCTGCCCGCGATGAGCGCGATCGCCCCCGCCGACGCGGTCTTGCCCGCGAGGAACAGCCAGCCAGCGGTGAAGCCCGCGAGCGGACTGATCTCGGCGCGCGCGTAAGCGTAGGTTCCGCCGGATACCGGATGCACCATCGCCAGTTGCGCCGAGCTGAGCGCGTTGAGGGTCGCGATCACCGCCGCGATGGCGAGGCCGATCAGCAGCCCACCGCCGGCGACCTGCGCCGCGGGCGACCAGACGAAGAACACCCCCGCGCCGACCATCGAGGCGAGCCCGATGACGACCGCCTGACGGATCCCGAGGCTGCGTTGCAGCGTGTTCATTTCCCCCAGCCTATTCGGCGGCGAAGGTGGGGCGGATGTCGTTGACCGTGTCCTTCAGCACAGCGTGAGCGAGCGCATCACGCGCCAACTCGATCGCGTGCGCGCGGTCGCGTTCGTTGAAATACCAGCGCGCGCACGCGAGCACCGGGAACCCATCGAGGGTGAAATACCAGCCGAACCCGCCGTAGCGCTGCTCGCTGCGCGCCTGCGGGAGCATCCGGTTTTCCTCTTCGACCATCCGCAGGGCGTCGGCGCGCGCCTCATCGACGGAGGCGAACACCGCGGTGCGGCGCCCCAGCGGCCGGAAGTTGCCGGATACCAGTTGCCACACCACCGCGCTGCCGGCTCCGGCGCGCAGTGTCTCGTCGACACCAGCGACCCGGTTCAGGTGGCCGGCCCACGCCGCGAGCCGCGGATGGCGCGGCGACGGGAAACGTGTGAACACGATTCGCGCTGTCCCCATCGACTGATCACCCCCTGATTGCCGTTATCCAATCGAAACCGGGTGAACGAGCGCCCACGGCTGACCCAACGCGCGGTGAACGCGATGTGAGACGGGGCGGAAATCGAGTCCCCCGGGCTCAGGCGGCGTGCATCACCCGTTCGTCGGGCACGCAGTGGGTCATGGTGAGTCCTTCCACTTCGCGCGGGCCGTTCTTGCCCAGGTTCTGCCGGCGGCGCTGATCCTCGTCGGTGAGGGTCTGCCCTGGCAGCGGGTCCATCCCCTTCACCTCGTCGATGCCGATGCCGAGCCCATCGCCCACCCTCTGCCCGAGCTCGTCATCGACCAGGTAGAAGTGCCACAGCATCCGTTCTTGCACGGCGCGCGCCGCCTGGCCGATCAACATCACGAAGTTGCCGACGAGGTCGTCCTTCTCCCACTGCTCCAGCAGTTGGTAGCGCTGCCCGGCCTGCAGGTAGTCGTTGATGCGCGGGATGCGGGCGCGGGTGAGCCGGCCGCTGAGTTCCGGACCCTCGATGTCCTCGGTCTGGTACTGATCCTCGCGCAGGCCGCCGGTGATCGACGGCTCGTAGTTGACGTGCGGGTTCTGTCTGTCGCCCAGGTCCACCTGGTATGCCATCTGGCCGCCGCGCTGGTTGGTCGCCACCTGCGCCTTCGGCGCGTTGACCGGCAGCTGCAGGTAGTTCGAACCCACCCGGTACCGTTGCGTGTCGCTGTAGCTGAAGGTACGACCGACCAGCATCTTGTCGTCGGAGAAGTCGAGCCCGTCGACGAGCACGCCGGTGCCGAACGCGATCTGCTCGTTCTCGAGGTGGTGGTCGCTGACGTTGCGATTCAGCGTCATGGTGCCGACCAGTTTCGGCGGGAAGTCCTGCTCCGGCCACGTCTTCGTGTCATCCAGCGGGTCCCAGTCGAGTTCCGGATGCTCGTCATCGCTCATCAGCTGCACGTAGAGATCCCATTTCGGGTAGTCGCCGCGCTCGATCGCCTCGTACAGGTCTTTTGAGGCATGCCCGGTGTCATGCGCCTGGATACGCGCGGCATCCTCCTCGGTCATGCTCTTGACACCCTGATGCGGCTGCCAGTGGTACTTCACCAGCACGGTGTCGCCTGCCTTGTTGCACCACTTGTAGGTGTTCACCCCGAAGCCCTGCATGTGCCGGTAGTCGGCGGGGATGCCGCGTGGGCTGAACAGGTTCACCAGCATGTGCAACGACTCCGGCGACTGCGACATGAAGTCGAAGATGCGGCTCGGGTCCTGCCGGAAGGTCACCGGATCCGGCTTCAAGGAGTGGATCACGTCGGGAAACTTGATCGCGTCCCGGATGAAGAACACGCCGAGGTCGTTGCCGACGAGATCCCAGTTGCCGTCTTCGGTGTAGAACTTCACCGCGAAGCCGCGCGGGTCACGGGCCGTCTCGGCTGAGTCGCGGCCGCCGATCACGGTCGAGAACCGGATCGCCACCTCCGTTTTCTTGCCCGGCTGCTGGAACAGCTTCGCGCGCGTGTAGGTCGACACCGGCTCGTCGCCCCACTTGCCGGTCGCCTCGAACTCGCCGAAGGCCACGAAGCCGCGCGCGTGCACGACGCGCTCCGGGATGCGCTCCCGGTCGAAGTGGCTGATCTTCTCGAGGAACTGGTAGTTCTCGAGGGTGGCTGGTCCGCGCGGACCGACCGTGCGCTGGTTCTGGTTGTCGTAGACCGGATGCCCCTGGCGGTTGGTCAGGATCTCCCGGTCATCACCGTGGGCGTAGCCGTCGTCGGCCATGATCGCTCCTTTGAGAATCTCCCCCGGCCAGTCCAACAAGGCGGCTCTCGGGTGTCAACGACCCTCACCTCAGAGGTCACCGGGAACCCGGCGCCGTCAGCGCTTGATGAGCCGCTCGCGCACCTTCCTGCGGAGCACCTTGCCGATGAGCGACTTCGGCAGCTCGTCCACGTGGATGACCTGTTTCGGCACCTTGTAGGCGGCAAGCGACGACCGTGCCTGCTCCCGGATCGCCGCTTCGTCGAATTTCGCTCCGGGGGCCATCACCACCGCGGCGACCACCTCTTCGCCGGAGTGCGAGCTGGGCAGCCCGACGACCGCGGCCTCCGCGACACCCGGGTAGGCGCGCACAGCTTCCTCCACCTCGCTCGGCGACACGTTGAAGCCGCCGGTGATGATGAGCTCCTTGATCCGGTCGACGATCCGCACGAACCCGGCATCGTCGATGCTCACAATGTCGCCGGTTCTGAACCACGGCGCCCCGCCGTCGGTGGACTCAACGAACACCGCGGCGGTCGCATCCGGGTTCTTCCAGTAGCCACTGAACACCTGCGGGCCACGGACGATCAGCTCGCCCTCCTCGCCCGCCGGCCGGTCGACGGTCGGGTTCTCGGGGTCGACGACGCGCGCCTCTGTGCCAGGCAGCGGCAGGCCGACCGTGCCGGCGCGCCGGGTCGGACCGACCGGGTTCGCCATCAGCACCGGGCTCGCCTCGGACAGGCCGTAACCCTCGACGAGGTAGCCGCCGGTGAGCGCCTCCCACGGTTCGACAACGGATGCCTGCAGCGGCATTGCCCCGGAGATGGCGATCTGGATGCCCTTCAGCGAGACGCCCTTCTCCTTGGCCCGGCTCATCAGCCGCTCGTAGATCGGCGGGACGGCGGGCAGGAACGTCGCCGGATGCTTCTTCACCACATCCAGCACCAGATCGGGGTCGAACTTGGGGAACAGCACCAGCCGGGCGCCCATGCTCATGGCGAAGGTCAGGCACAGAGTGAGCCCGTAGGCGTGGAACATCGGCAGCACTGCGTACACCACCGCGGTTCCGCGTGGCACGGTCGGCACCCACGCGCGCGCCTGCGCGGCGTTGGAGGTGAGGTTCAGATGGGTGAGCGTCGCACCCTTCGGGTAGCCGGTGGTGCCGCTCGTGTACTGCAGGATCGCGACATCGTCGGCGGTCGGGCGCACAATCCGCGGCTCGATCCGGTCGGTCTTCAGCAGGTCCTTCCACAGGATGGTGCCGCTCACCTTGCTGGTGAGCGCCGCGCGGGACTCGCGGGCCTTGGCAACCGGCAGGCGGAGCATGGCACGCATCGCCAACGGCAGCTCTTCGGCGATGTCCACCGAGATGACGCGCGCGACGCCGAGGTCCTTCGGGAAGTCCTGAATTGTGGCGACGACGTTGTTCCAGGCGATGACGGTGTGCGCGCCGTGATCCTCGAACTGGTGGCGAAGCTCACGCGGCGTGTACAGCGGGTTATGCTCGACGACGATCGCGCCGAGCCGCAGCACCGCGTAGAACGCGACAACATGCTGCGGGCTGTTCGGCAGCACCAGCGCGACGGTGTCGCCCTTCTGCACGCCGAGTCGGCGCAATCCCTCCGCGGCACGCTCGATCTGCTCACCGAGCTCGGCGTAGCTGGTGGTGCGCCCGAAGAACTGGAGGGCGACGTTGTCGGGGTAGGTCCGAACCGACTCCTCGACGAGGTCGTAGAGCGACCCGGTCGGAAGCTCCAGCTCCTCCGGCACGCCGTCGGCGTAGCTGGAGAGCCAGGGCCTGGGGTAGTCCATCAGGCCGCGCCGTCGAACATCGAGGTCACTGACCCGTCGTCGAACACCTCGCGGATGGCTCGCGCCAGCAGCGGCGCGATCGGCAGCACAGTGAGGGTCGGGAACCGCTTCTCCTCCGGCACCGGCAGGGTGTCGGTGACGACCACGGAGTCGATGAATTCGGACTGCAGCAGCTGCGTAGCCGGGTCGGAGAAGACCGCATGGGTGGCTGCGACGACGACGCCGATGGCGCCGGCCTTCTTCAGCGCCTCCGCCGCATGCACGATGGTGCGTCCGGTGTCGATCATGTCGTCGACCAGCAGGCAGACGCGACCCTCGACCTCACCGACGATCTCGTGCACCGACACCTTGTTCGGCACCAGCGGGTCGCGGCGCTTGTGGATGATCGCCAGCGGCGCACCCAGCTTGTCGCTCCACAGGTCGGCCACCCTGACGCGTCCCATGTCGGGCGAGACGACGGTGAGCAGGTCCTTCGGCAGTTTCGCCTTGAAGTGCTCGAGCAGCACCGGCATCGCGAACAGGTGGTCGACCGGACCGTCGAAGAAGCCCTGGATCTGGGCGGCGTGCAGGTCGACGCTCATGATGCGGTCGGCGCCTGCGGCCTTGAACAGGTCCGCGACGAGTCGCGCCGAGATCGGCTCGCGGCCACGGCCCTTCTTGTCCTGGCGGGCGTACGGGTAGAACGGGGCAACCACGGTGATGCGCTTGGCGGATGCTCGCTTGAGCGCGTCCACCATGATCAGCTGCTCCATGAGCCACTCGTTGATCGGTGTGGTGTGCGACTGGATCACGAACGCGTCGCATCCGCGCACGCTCTCGTCGTAGCGCGCGTAGATCTCGCCGTTCGCGAAGGTGCGCGCATCCGTCGGCACCAGCTCGGAGCCCAGCTCCGCAGCGATCTGCTCCGCGAGCGCGGGGTGCGCCCGTCCGGAGACGAGCACGAGCCTCTTCTGACCGCTGATCTTGATGCCGGACACGTCTCTCGCTCTCTGCCGGTGAACCGACGCTTTGTTAGTCCTGCTCGCCGTCAGCAGCCGCGGCGGCGTCGGCCGCAGCGGTTCCCGCACGGTTCTGTACGACCCACCCCGTGATGTTCCTCTGCGGAGCAACGTTGAGGGCCAGCGCACCCGCTGGGACGTCTTTGCGGACCACCGTGCCGGCGCCCGTGTAGGCTCCGTCGCCAATTCTAACCGGGGCGACGAACACGTTGTGCGAGCCGGTGCGCGCGTGCGAGCCGACCACGGTGCGGTGCTTGTTTACCCCGTCGTAATTGGCGGTGATGGTTCCTGCGCCGACGTTCGAGCCGACCCCGACCTCGGTGTCGCCGATGTAGCTGAGGTGCGGCACCTTGCTGTTCTCGCCGATGGTGGCGTTCTTGGTCTCCACGAAGGTGCCGATCTTGCCGCCCGCGCCGAGGTAGGTGCCCGGCCGCAAGTAGCTGAACGGGCCGACGGATGCGCCGGCGCCGATCACCGCGAGCGTGCCGTCGGTGCGCTTCACGGTCGCACCCTCGCCCACCTCGCAGTCGACGAGGGTGGTGTCCGGGCCGATGGTGGCGCCACGTTCGACCTTGGTGGCACCCTTCAGCTGGGTGCCGGGGAGGATCTCGACGTCCTCGGCGAGGGTCACGTTGCGGTCGATCCAGGTGGTGGACGGGTCCTGCACGGTGACGCCCGCGCGCTGCCAGCCGCGCACGATCATCCGGTTCAGCCGCTCGCCGAGCTCGCTCAGCTGCACCCGGTCGTTGACGCCGGAGACCATCCAGCTCTCTGCAACCGGGGTTGCCTCGACGGTGGATCCGGATGCGCGCAGCAAGCCGACCACATCGGTCAGGTACTTCTCGCCCTGCGCGTTGTCGGTGCCGATGCGCGGCAGCTGCTCCCGCAGCGCGCGGGCGGAGAACACGTAGCTGCCGGAGTTGACCTCGGTGATGGCCAGTTCGTCCTCGGCGGCGTCCTTCTGCTCGACGATGCGGTCGAGGCTGCCATCGGCGGCGCGCACGACACGGCCGTAGCCGGTGGCGTCGTCGAGGAGCGCGGACAGCACGGTCGCGGCGGCGCGGGCGCTGCGGTGCGCGGCGATGAACTCGCGGAGGGTGTCGGCGTCGAGCAGCGGGACGTCGCCGCTGACCACCACGACGTCTCCGTCGAAGTCACCCGGTAGCGCGTTCAGCGCAACCTCGACCGCGCGGCCGGTGCCGGGGATGTCGTCCTGGTCGCAGATCACGCACTCCGGCAGCAGGGCGCTGGCCGCCTCGGCGACCTGGTCGCGTCCGTGGCGGACGACGGTGATGATGTGGGACGGTTCGAGGGCCCGCGCGGTGGCGAGCACGTGGCCGAGCAGCGGGATGCCGGCCAGCGGGTGCAGGACCTTCGGCGTCGAGGACTTCATCCGGGTGCCCTGCCCGGCGGCGAGCACGACGACGGCGAGATTCTGGTCGGTCATGCGCACAACTTTACCGATCGCCTCCCCGGCGGCCGCCGCGTGCGCCGTGAACCGACGAGTGGAGACGGATGCTTCTGGCAGACTTGAGTGCGCGCGAAGCGCGGTCCGCCTTGGTGTAACGGCAGCACGACAGCCTTTGGAGCTGTTAGGTCCAGGTTCGAATCCTGGGGGCGGAGCAACGCTCATCCGGATGCGGCGGGCGGGATAATGAGTGGATGCGCTCACACGACGAGGTCGACCGGATCGTCGATGCGTGGTCCCGGGAACGGGCCGACCTGGACTTCGCTCCACTGCAGATCCTGTCCCGCGTCGGCCGACTCTCGAAGCACCTGGATCGGGCGCGACGGGAGGCGTTCGGCGCATCCGACCTGGAATCGTGGGAGTTCGATGTGCTCTCCGCCCTGCGCCGGGCAGGCACGCCGTACCAGCTGAGCCCCAAGCAGCTGCTGCAGCAGACGCTCGTGTCATCCGGGACCATGACCAACCGCATCGACCGCCTGGTCGAACGTGGCCTGGTGCAGCGCCGCACCGACCCGAACGACGGCCGCGGCATCATCGTGACGATGACCACCCGCGGGCGGGAGAGCGTGGACAGCGCGATCAGCGAACTGCTGCAGCACGAGCGCGAGCTGCTGGGTGCGCTGTCGCCCGCGGAGCAGGACCGGCTGGCCACCCTGTTGCGCAAGCTGAGCCTGGACTTCGAGCAGTAACGTCGCGGACGTCGGACTACATCAGGTCGGCGTGCTCGACGCAGGCGCGCGCGTACGGCCTGGCGGCCAGGCGTTCGTAGCCGATCGGCTTGCCACACACCTGGCACAGGCCGTAGGTGCCCTCGTCGATGCGTTTCAGGGCATCCGTGATCTCGTGCAGGCGGCGTTGCGACTGGCGGAGCAGCGCGTCGGTCTGCGACCGCTCGTAGGCGAGGGTGACACCTTCCGGGTCATGTTCGTCATCGTTGTTCGAACCCTGCCGCGCGTCGACGATTGCGCTGATGTCCGCGCCTAGCTCGCCGAGCAGGCTCACGGTCTCGTCCCGCTCCTTCAGCAGCAGGTCGCGGTAATGGTCGACATCCAGCCGACTCATCGAAGCATCCTCGCTCGAACCATGCATGACAGTGTGGCAGACCCGCGACGAAATGGCGCTCTCATCGGCGCAAAGCGGTTCTGGCGGGCGATGGCGGTGCATCGAGTCGGGACATTTGCCCGCTTGGGCGGGCATACCGGGTAAGACTCCCGACTCGATGCAGCTACTGGATGCTGGGGTCAGGACTCGAGTTGCTCGGAGAGCTCGATCCAGCGGTTCTCGAGTTCTGCGGTCTCCGCTTCCAGGGCGGTGAGTTCGGCGGTGATCGTACCGAGCCCCTCGTAGTCGCTCTGGTCGTGCGCGGCGAGCTGCTCGTGCTTCTTCGCGATCTGGTCGGAGAGTTTCGCGAGCTTGCGGTCGATCGCCGAGACCTCCTTCTCGGCGGAGCGGCGGTCGGCGCCGGAGAGCGCGGCGCCGGTGTCCGACGCGACCGCCTGGTTGGCCTTTCCCGCGTCCGGTTTGGCGGCATCCGGTTTCGTCGTCGTCCCGGTCCGCGCGGTCGCTCGCAGCTTCAGGTACTCGTCGACGCCGCCCGGCAGGTGCCGGAAGTGCCCGTTCAGCACCGCGTACTGCTGGTCGGTGACCCGCTCGATGAGGTAGCGGTCGTGGCTGACGACGATGAGGGTGCCGGGCCAGTCGTCGAGCAGGTCTTCGATCGCGGCGAGCATGTCCGTGTCGAGGTCGTTGGTCGGCTCGTCGAGGATGAGCACGTTCGGCTCGTTGAGCAGGATGAGCAGCAGCTGCAGCCGGCGCTTCTGCCCACCGCTGAGGTCGCGCACCGGGGTGGCGAGCTGCGCGCTGGAGAAACCGAGCCGCTCGAGGAGTTGGCCGGGCGTGAGCTCCTTGCCGCCGGCGACGTAGGAGCGCTTCTGGCGGGAGACGACATCCGTAACCCGGTCGTCGAGGATGTCGGCGAGCTCGCCGAGCCGCTGGTCGAGCATCGCGATGCGCACTGTCTTGCCGCGCTTCACCCTGCCGGCGGTCGGCTCGATGGTGCCGCCGACCAGTCCGAGCAGGGTCGACTTGCCTGCGCCGTTCGCACCAAGGATGCCGGTGCGCTCGCCCGGCGCGATGCGCCAGGTCACGTCGCGCAGGATCTCGCGACCGTCGAAGCTGACGGATGCGTCGAGCACGTCGACGACGTCCTTGCCGAGCCGCGCGACGGCGAGCTGCTGCAGTTGCACGGTGTCCCGCGGTGGCGGTTCATTGCTGATGAGCTCGAGCGCGGCGTCCATGCGGAACTTCGGCTTGGCCGTGCGTGCCGGTGCTCCGCGACGCAGCCAGGCGAGTTCCTTACGGGCGAGGTTCTGCCGTTTCGCCTCGGATGCTGCCGCCATCCGGTCGCGTTCGACGCGCTGCAGGATGTAGGCCGCGTAGCCGCCCTCAAACGGCTCGATGATGCGGTCGTGGACCTCCCAGGTGGCGGTCGAGACCTCGTCGAGGAACCAGCGGTCGTGGGTGACGACGACCAGGCCGCCCTGGCCGGACGGCCAGCGCCGCTTCAGGTGCTCGGCGAGCCAAGCGATGCCCTCGACGTCGAGGTGGTTGGTGGGCTCGTCCAGGAAGATGACGTCCCAGTCGCGCGTGAGCAGGGCGGCGAGCGCCACCCGGCGACGTTGCCCGCCGCTGAGGGCTGCCATCCGGGACTCCCACGGGATGTCGCGGACCAGCCCGGCGATGACGTCGCGCACGCGCGGGTCGCCGGCCCATTCGTGTTCGGCGCGGTCGCCGACGATGGCGGCGCCGACGGTGAGGTCGTCGGGGAGCTCGTCCGCCTGGTCGAGCATGCCGAGGGTGACGCCGCCGCGGCGGGTGACGCGTCCGGCATCCGGGTCGAGGCGACCGGAGAGCAGGCGCAGCAGGGTCGACTTGCCGTCGCCGTTGCGGCCGACGACGCCGACGCGGTCGCCCTCGTTCAGGCCGACGGTGACCGAATCGAAGATCACGCGGGTCGGGTACTCGAGGTGCAGCGCTTCCGCGCCGAGCAGGTGGGCCATTCCCCCAAGGCTACCTGCGGGCCGCCCGCCCATTGAGTCGGGAGTAGTTGCCCAAATGGTCCGGTCC